>NZ_CP120442.1:0-3315905 GCF_051125215.1 Paraburkholderia sp. A3BS-1L
ATGAACGAATTCTGGCAACACTGTTCCGCACTGCTGGAGCGCGAGCTGACGCCCCAGCAGTACGTGACGTGGATTAAACCGTTGGCCCCGGTTGCCTTCGATGCTGCGGCAAACACGCTGCAGATCGCCGCTCCCAACCGCTTCAAGCTCGACTGGGTCAAGAGCCAGTTTTCGGGCCGCATCACCGATCTGGCCCGCGATTTCTGGCAAGCGCCCGTCGACGTGCAGTTCGTCCTCGACCCGAAGGCAGGCATGCGTGCTCCGCAGGCGGCAAGCGCGCCGGCGCCGCGCGCGCCGCTGGCGGCCGCCCTGCAGGCCGAAGCCGCTCATGTTGCCGGCCATGTTTCCGGTCATGCCGCCGCTCAAGCCGTCATGTCCCAGGCAAGCCCGGGCGCGGCGACTTTGGCGAGCCTCGCGAGTATGTCGCGCGCTGCCGCACAAGCCGCTGAAGACGCTGCCGATCTCGATCTGCCCAGCCTCGACGCCAACGAAGCCGCGGCAGGCCGGCGTGGCTGGCGGCCCGGCCAAAGCGCCGCAGCCGCAGCGAGTGGCGAGCCCGACCCCACTTACGAGCGTTCCAAGCTCAACCCGGTGCTCACGTTCGACAACTTCGTGACCGGCAAGGCGAACCAGCTTGCGCGCGCGGCGGCCATCCAGGTGGCCGACAACCCGGGCATCTCGTACAACCCGCTGTTCCTCTACGGCGGCGTGGGCCTCGGCAAGACTCACCTGATCCACGCGATCGGCAATCAGCTCCTGATCGACAAGCCGGGCGCGCGCATCCGCTACATCCACGCGGAGCAGTACGTCTCCGACGTGGTGAAGGCGTACCAGCGCAAGGCGTTCGACGACTTCAAGCGCTACTACCATTCGCTCGACCTGCTGCTGATCGACGATATCCAGTTCTTCTCGGGCAAGTCGCGCACGCAGGAAGAGTTCTTCTACGCATTCGAGGCGCTGGTCGCCAACAAGGCGCAGGTGATCATCACGAGCGACACCTATCCGAAGGAAATCTCGGGTATCGACGACCGTTTGATCTCGCGCTTCGACTCAGGCCTGACCGTGGCGATCGAGCCGCCCGAGCTGGAAATGCGCGTAGCGATTCTGATGCGCAAGGCGCAGTCGGAAGGCGTGAGCCTGAACGAGGACGTGGCGTTCTTCGTCGCCAAGCATCTGCGCTCGAACGTGCGCGAGCTCGAAGGCGCGCTGCGCAAGATCCTCGCGTACTCCAAGTTCCACGGCCGCGAAATCTCCATCGAGCTGACCAAGGAAGCGCTCAAGGACCTGCTGACGGTGCAGAACCGCCAGATCTCGGTGGAAAACATCCAGAAGACGGTGGCCGACTTCTACAGCATCAAGGTCGCGGACATGTACTCGAAGAAGCGTCCCGCGAACATCGCGCGGCCGCGCCAGATCGCCATGTACCTGGCCAAGGAGCTCACGCAGAAAAGCCTGCCGGAAATCGGCGAGCTGTTTGGCGGGCGCGATCACACGACGGTGCTGCACGCCGTGCGCAAGATCGCCGACGAGCGCACCAAAGACGCCCAGCTCAACCACGAGCTGCACGTGCTCGAGCAGACCCTCAAGGGCTGATTGGGCTCGTCAGGCGCAGCAACACCGGCGCGGCCGAGCTCGGCCGCGCCACCTGTTTATTTTGCGGATCGCCCCCAATTTAGGGGAGCGGTCCGTTTTCAGGCACAATATGGGTTTATCCGCGCGGCGGCCAGGCCGTCGCGCGGCTTTCACGCCGCGGCCTGCGCTGCAGGGCGGCTCCAGGGCTTGTGGCGCCGGCTGAACACCAAGCGAGCGCCGAATGCCAGCCCTGGACGGGGTGCGCAGACCGTCACATCAACGAAGGAACTCTATGCAACTGGTCAAGACCGAACGCGATAACCTGCTGAGGCCGCTGCAAACGGTGAGCGGCATTGTCGAACGCCGCCATACGTTGCCGATCCTCGCCAATCTGCTGATCACCAAAACCGGTTCCGACGTCTCGTTCTTGTCGACCGACCTCGAGTTGCAGATCACCACGACCGCCGACTTCGGCGTCGGCAACGACCAGGTGGCCACCACCGTCGCCGCGCGCAAGCTGCTCGACATTCTGCGCGCGATGCCCGACGGCCAGGTCACGCTCACGCTCGCCGACAAGCGCCTCACGGTGCAGTCGGGCAAGAGCCGCTTCGCCCTGCAAACGCTCGCCGCGGACGAGTTCCCCACGGTGGCGCAGGCCAAGGACTTCGGCGCGAACCTCTCGGTGCCGCAGAAGACCTTCCGCCAGTTGCTCGGCATGGTTTACTTCGCGATGGCGCAGCAGGACATCCGTTACTACCTGAACGGCATGCTGCTCGTCGTCGATGGCGACCAGTTGATGGCTGTCGCCACCGATGGCCACCGCCTCGCTTTCTCGTCGATGAAGATCGAAGGCTCGTTCGCGCGCCAGGAAGTCATCATCCCGCGCAAGACCATTCTCGAACTCCAGCGCCTGCTTGAAGACATCGACGATTCGCTGAAGATCGACATCGGCTCCACGCAGGTGAAGTTCACGTTCGGCCAGGTTGAACTGGTTTCGAAGCTCGTGGAAGGCAAGTTCCCCGACTTCCAGCGCGTGATTCCGAAGGCGCACAAGAACACCTTCCAGATCGGCCGCGAAGAGCTGCAACGCTCGCTGCAACGCGCGGCGATTCTCACGTCCGACAAGTTCAAGGGCGTGCGCTGCATCATCGAGCCGGGCCAGCTCAAGATCATGTCGACTAACGCCGACCAGGAAGAGGCGCAGGAAGAGCTGGAAATCGCCTACCAGGGCGACACCATCGACATCGGGTTCAACGTCACGTATCTGCTCGACGTCCTCGCGAACCTGAAGGTCGACACGCTGGAAGTGAGCCTTGGCGACGCCAGCTCCAGCGCGCTCATCACGATTCCCGAGAACGAGGAATTCAAATACGTCGTGATGCCGATGCGCATCTAAAAAACGCGACAGAAGAAGAACACCAGGGGGCGCTGCGCCCCTTTGGCGTTTTTATGGCTTTTCGAAAAAGTCTCGAGCAGTAACACAGGCAGTACGCAGAACCGGAAAAAATCCATGACTGATACGAACAACTCGCAACCCGACAACAGCTACGGCGCCTCGTCGATCCAGATCCTCGAAGGACTGGAGGCGGTGCGCAAGCGGCCCGGGATGTACATCGGCGACACGTCGGACGGCACCGGTCTGCATCACCTCGTCTTCGAAGTGCTCGACAACTCCATCGACGAAGCACTCGCCGGCTACTGCAACGACATTCACGTGGTGATCCACGCGGACAACTCCATCTCGGTTACCGACAACGGCCGCGGCATCCCCACGGGCGTGAAGATGGACGACAAGCACGAGCCGAAGCGCAGCGCCGCCGAAATCGTGATGACCGAGCTGCACGCGGGCGGCAAGTTCGACCAGAACAGCTACAAGGTTTCGGGCGGCCTGCACGGCGTGGGCGTGTCGTGCGTGAACGCACTCTCGAGCTTTCTGCGCCTCACGGTGCGCCGCGACGGCAAGAAGCACTTCATGGAATTCCACCGTGGCGTGCCGCAGAACCGCGTGCTCGAAGAGCGCGACGGCGTGACGGTCTCGCCCATGCAGTTGCTCGGCGACACCGAAAATCGCGGCACCGAAGTGCACTTCATGGCCGACGAAACCATCTTCGGCAGCGTCGAATATCACTACGACATTCTCGCCAAGCGCATTCGCGAGCTTTCGTTCCTGAACAACGGCGTGCGCATCCGCCTGACCGACCAGCGCACCGGCAAGGAAGACGATTTCGCGTTCGCGGGCGGCGTGAAGGGCTTTGTCGAGTACATCAACAAGGCGAAGCAGGTCCTGCACCCGAACATCTTCTACATCCAAAGCGAGAAGGACGGCGTGGGCGTGGAAGTCGCGATGCAGTGGAACGACAGCTACAACGAAAGCGTGCTGTGCTTCACGAACAACATTCCGCAGCGCGACGGCGGCACGCACTTGACCGGCTTGCGCGCGGCCATGACGCGCGTGATCAACAAGTACATCGCCGATAACGAAATCGCCAAGAAGGCCAAGGTCGAGACCTCGGGCGACGACATGCGCGAAGGCCTCTCGTGCGTGCTTTCCGTGAAGGTGCCTGAGCCGAAGTTCAGTTCGCAGACGAAGGACAAGCTGGTGTCGTCCGAAGTGCGCGCGCCGGTCGAGGAAGTCGTGGCGAAGGCGCTGGAAGAGTTCCTGCTGGAAACGCCGAACGACGCCAAGACCATTTGCGGCAAGATCGTCGACGCCGCGCGTGCGCGCGACGCCGCGCGCAAGGCGCGTGAAATGACGCGCCGCAAGGGCGTGCTCGACGGCGTGGGCCTGCCGGGCAAGCTCGCGGACTGCCAGGAAAAGGATCCCGCGAAGTCGGAAGTCTATATCGTCGAGGGCGACTCGGCAGGCGGTTCGGCCAAGCAGGGCCGCGACCGCAAATTCCAGGCAATCCTGCCGCTGCGCGGCAAGGTGCTCAACGTGGAGAAGGCGCGCTACGACAAGCTGCTCTCCAGCGAGCAGATCGTTACGCTGATCACCGCGCTCGGCTGCGGGATCGGCAAGGACGACTACAACCTGGAAAAGCTGCGCTATCACCGCATCATCATCATGACCGACGCGGACGTGGACGGCGCGCACATCCGCACGCTGCTGCTCACGTTCTTCTATCGCCAGATGCCCGACATGATCGAGCGCGGCTACGTGTACATCGCGCAGCCGCCGCTCTACAAGCTCAAGGCGGGCAAGGACGAACGTTACCTCAAGGACGACGCCGATCTCAACGCGCACATGCTGCGTCTCGCGCTGCAAGGCTCCGAACTCGTGCCGAGCGAAGGCGCGACGCCGATCTCGGGCGACGCACTGGGAGAACTCGCGCGCTCGTACCAGCTCGCGCGTGGCGTGGTGGACCGCCTGAGCCGCCTATATGACGTGCGTGCGCTCGAAGCGATCATGGACGGCGTGGCGATCGACCTGTCGAGCGAGGCATCGACCGAGGCATCGGCGCGCGCGCTCGAAGCGCAACTGCGCGACGACCCGCTGAAGCCCGAAGTCACCGTGGTGCCGATGTACGACCCGGTGCGCGAGCAACGTTCGCTGCGCGTGGAGCGTCGTCATCATGGCAACGTGAAGGTCTCGGTCATCGACGAGGAATTCCAGCTCACCGCCGATTATCAGCAGCTCGTGAACACGGCCAATACGTTCAAGGGCTTGATCGGCAAGAACGCGTTCATCAAGCGCGGCGAGCGGAGCATGGCGGTGACCGACTTCAAGAGCGCAATGAAGTGGCTGATCGCAGATGCCGAGCGCAATGTCTCGAAGCAGCGTTACAAGGGGCTCGGCGAGATGAACCCCGGGCAGCTTTGGGAAACGACGATGGACCCGGCGGTGCGGCGTTTGCTGCGCGTGCAGATTGAAGATGCGATTGCTGCCGACGGCATCTTTACGACGCTGATGGGCGATGATGTGGAGCCGCGTCGCGCGTTTATTGAAAGCAATGCGTTGCGTGCGGGGAATATTGATGTTTGATCGGCTGCTTTGTTGATCGACGCATAAGCAGCGGAAAACAGACTCATAAGTTGAAAAGCCTATGGGTCTGTTTCTTTTTTAATCCCCGTTCGGCAGACGTTTGAAGCTGGCATCCACACACCACGCTTCCCACATCCTCCGATACGCCGCCTCCATATTCCGCGCGAAACGCGTTCCGTCCATGAGCCGCGAACGTTGCATGCGCTCGCGCAACCCCGCGCGCAGCGCAGCGAGCCGCGGCAGGTCGCATGCAAGTGCGATCACAATAGCGACGTAGTCGGCGTCGTTCTGCGCGGCAAGCTCCGGCAGACCCAGATTGGCGAGCAGGCAGAGCCCCGCACGGCTCACCGCCGAGCGTCCATAGCGCGTAGGCACCGGCACCCCCATCCAGAAAGCATCCAGACTCGTGGTATGGCCGTTGGCCGGAAATGTGTCGAGCGCGATATCGATCTGGTGATACGTGCGCAAATAGTCCTCGCGCAACTGAAAGCCGACGAAGCGCACGCGCGCGGCACCGATGCCATGTGCCGCGAGGCACGTCGCAAGCCGTTCGCGCGCACTGCCGGGCGGCGCCATCAGTATGAGGCGCGCCTGGGGCAGCGCAGCGAACACACCAGACCAGAGCGCCAGCGTCGCATCAGTGAGCTTGCAGGGGTTGTTCAGGCATCCAAACGTGATGTGCCCAGCCGAAGGCGTTGAAAGTGCCGGCAACGCACCCGGTTCCAGCCCCGGGGAAAGTGCGTCGTAACACCAGAACGCGTCGGGCAAGCGCAGTGATCGCTCGGTGTACTGGTCGTCGACGTGCGGCATGTCCACCGGGTCGAGCCACGGATCGGTGAGGCGCCATCCGATCGACGGGCTGCCGGTCGTCCCCGGGTAGGCAAGCCACGCGACCTGAACGGGCGCGGGCCGCCGCGCGAACAAGAGGCGCCGGGCGCCGCCCATATGCATCGTGAGGTCGACGAGTACGTCGATGCGATCGTCGCGAATCTGCTGTGCAAGGCGCGCGTCGTCGAAATCGCGCACGTCGCGCCACACGTCGGCGAGCTTCATGAGACGCGCGGTTACGTCGTCGCGCTGCGCGCTCAACGCATAGCAGACGATCTCGAACGCTGCGTGATCGTGATGACGCAATAGCGGCATCGTAAAAAGCGACTGGCAGTGGTTGCGAAAATCGGGCGAGACATAGCCGATGCGCAACCGTCGTTCGGGCTCCGGCGCACTCGCATAGTGTGCGGTCGCACTTGCGGCAAGCAGCGCCGCCTCGTGCCGCGCGGAGAACTCCTCGGCCTCCGCGCGAACCGCGTGAGCATCGTCGGCAGCGAACATCAGCGCGAATAGCAAGTTGCTATTCGCGCCGAGATTGGCCGGGTCGCATTCCATCGCCCGGCGATAGCACGCGATGGAGGCCTCGATGCATCCGCTCTTGCTCATGGCGTTGCCGAGATTGAGGTGTGCGTCGGCGAAATCGGACTTCAGTTCGATGGCGCGGGAAAACGCCGCCCGCGCTTCGTCGATGTGGCCGCGGCTCATGAAGACGTTGCCGAGATTGTTCCATGCCGACACCCGCAGCGGATCAAGCTCGAGCGCGCGTTCGAGTGTCGACTTCGCCTCGTCGAGGTGGCCCGCGCCCCACAAGACGCAGCCCAGATTCGTGAGCACTTCAACCGAATCCGGCGCGAGCGCGCGGGCACGTTCGAGAACAGCGCGCGCTTCGGTGTTGCGATTCATCGCCAGCAGGGCTTTGGCAAGGTTGTTCCATGCATTCGCGTGGGCCGGCGCGATATCCACCGTGCGCCGCAGCACGGCCTCGGCGCGCGCCGGCTCACCCGAGTTCAATAGCATGGTCCCGTAATTGAAGCGGATGCCCGCATGATCGGGCGCCAGTGCGATCGCGCGTTCGAACAGCCGAGATGCTTGATCGGTCTCTCCCTGCTCGCCGTAAAGGTGGCCAAGATTATTTAACGCGATGGGGAAATCCGGCTGCAACTCGATCGCGCGGTTCAGTGCATGAATCGCAATGCCTCGCTCGGCTGCGGAATGACAAGTCAGGGCCAGGCTGACGAGAAAAACCGGACTCTCGCGCACCGCGAGCGCGCGGCCAATCAGTGCACGTGCTGCCGAACGGTCACGATCCAACTCGAGCAGGCCGGCAAGGTGCAGCGCATCGGCATCTTGAGGATTCGCGTCAACAAGCCGCTTGCACATCGCGCGCGCGGCTTCAGATTTGCCGCGGTGCCAGGCGGTCTCGGCAGTTGCGAACGTGTCGCCGGGGAGAAGCGCGCCGGGAGCCCCGGTGTCGGAGGTTGCCATGGTAGGAAGCGCCGCTGCGGACCGCCTGACGACGCAGGCCGGACACAACGAGACGTGAAGATGCGTAGCTCGCTATTTTCGCGGCGTAGCGGCGCTCTCGAATTGATTTCGGACAGTTTTTGAACAAGCGCTCAACGCCTGGGGAACGGCTCCTCCCCTGCGGAGCAACTATCCACAGACCTCTGCGGATAACCCAAGGAAAAGCCCTGGAAATCACTGTGCACGAATCGGGGATAACTCTACAGCGCTGAAAAACGGGGAAAAGTTGCCAGCAGCAGTCCAGCGTTGTCCTTGAAACGCCCGCAGGGTTATGAATTCCCCACAACCTTGTTTACTCAACGGTTTTTCCCGGTTATCCACAGGAAACCCAGGGGCTTGTTAACTATTACTACGTTTACGTATACATAAATTAAAAAAACCTTAGAACCCCCGCACCGGAAGTGGCTTCAGCCGCCGGAACAGCCTGGACCGGCGGCATAGAACCACGCCGATCAAATCAGCCGGATATACAACTCCGTGCGCAAATCATCGGGTGCCGCTTCATCCGGCGTATTCAAATAGACTTCGAACGATGGCGTCGAAAAATCGGCCTTGCGCCCGGACTTCGGCAGCCAGTCGTTGTAAAACCACATCCACGCGTCGCCGAGACCCTCATACGGCCCCTTGTGCAGCAGCATTGCGTGCTCGCCGCCACGCAGATGGATTTTCTCGACGGGCGCAATGATGTCGACATCCGTCGGCTGCTCCAGATGAATGGCCGCTTTCGAGCGCAGCTTCGATGCCTCGACCTGATTGGGATCGTCGTAGTAGATGCCGACCATGCGCGCGCCGGAGGTGCGCACCTTGCGCTCGCTGAGCCATTGCGCGAGCGTATAGAACGCGTCTCCAATCTTCATGTACGGGCCCACGTGGCTGACGGCAAGCAGATCGAGCTGATCCAGGGTGACTAGCTTGACTTCGCGGTGTTGCATGATGGAGTCTCCAGGTTCGGCGGCCGCACCGGCCGCGCAGGTTCATCCGCTCCAAGATAGCACCGCGTTTGGAGAGACGTTCTTTCCCGGATCAGGCACCTCAGATGCATGCGCCGCTAAAGCTCCCGGAGGCTCACAGGGCGACCCGTCTCATCGGGTGGGTATCGAGCCAAGCGCGCTCGTCGTCGTCGTCGTAAGGCCGCGAACGCGTGAGAAAGCGCAGCCCCGTCGGCCGCTCGAGCGAGAACATGCCGCCGTTGCCGGGCACTGCGTCGATGACGAGCTGCGTATGCTGCCAGTACTCGAACTGCGCTTCGGTCATATAAAACGGCATCCCGCCGATCTCGCCGAGCTGCACGTCGGCGCTTCCGACCATGAACTCGCCGGCAGGAAAACACATCGGCGCGCTGCCGTCACAGCAGCCGCCCGATTGATGAAACAGCAGAGCGCCGTGCTCGCGTTCGAGCTGCCCGATCAATGCGAGCGCAGCCGGCGTGGCGGTAACGCGTGCAACCATATGGCGGTCCTCCGTCAATCGGCGCCAGAGCGGCCGGGAAGACGGCTCATCCCGGTCGGCCTGGCTACCCGGCGATCACGATCGCGATCGGATCGGAATCAGAAGAAGCCCAGCGGCTTATCGCTATAGCTGACGAGCAGGTTCTTCGTTTGCTGATAGTGGTCGAGCATCATCTTGTGGTTTTCGCGGCCGATGCCCGACTGCTTGTAACCGCCGAACGCCGCGTGCGCCGGATATGCGTGATAGCAGTTGGTCCACACGCGCCCCGCCTGAATCTCGCGGCCGAAGCGATACGCGCGCGTGCCATCACGCGTCCACACCCCGGCGCCGAGGCCATAAAGCGTGTCGTTGGCGATTTCCAGCGCTTCCTCTTCGGTCTTGAAGGTCGTCACGGAAACGACCGGGCCGAAGATCTCTTCCTGGAAGATGCGCATCTTGTTGTGGCCGCGGAAAACCGTGGGCTTCACGTAGTAGCCGTCGCCGAGCTCGCCCGCGAGTTTGTTGCGCTCGCCGCCGATCAGGCATTGAGCGCCTTCCTGCTTGCCGAGGTCCACGTACGAGAGGATCTTCTCCAGTTGCTCCTGGGAGGCCTGGGCGCCGATCATCGTCTTCGGGTCGAGCGGGTGGCCTTGCTGGATCGCGGCCACGCGCTTGAGCGCGCGCTCCATGAAGCGGTCATAGATCTTCTCGTCGATCAGCACGCGCGACGGGCAGGTGCACACCTCGCCCTGGTTGAGCGCGAACATCGCGAAGCCCTCGAGCGCCTTGTCGAAGTAGCTGTCGTCGTGGTCGAGCACGTCGGCGAAGAAGATGTTCGGGCTCTTGCCGCCCAGTTCCAGCGTCACGGGAATGAGGTTCTGGCTCGCGTACTGCATGATCAGGCGCCCCGTGGTGGTCTCGCCGGTGAAAGCGATCTTGGCGATGCGGCGGCTCGATGCGAGCGGCTTGCCCGCTTCGAGACCGAAGCCGTTCACCACGTTGAGCACGCCCGGCGGCAGCAGATCCTGAATCAGTTCGACGAGCACGAGTAGCGATGCGGGCGTCTGCTCGGCGGGTTTGAGCACCACGCAATTGCCGGCGGCGAGCGCGGGCGCGAGCTTCCAGGCGGCCATCAGGATCGGGAAGTTCCACGGGATGATCTGGCCCACCACGCCGAGCGGCTCGTGAAAGTGATAGGCGACGGTGTCGTGATCGATCTCCGAAATGCCGCCTTCCTGCGCGCGCACGCAGCTCGCGAAGTAGCGGAAATGGTCGATGGCGAGCGGAATGTCGGCGGCGAGCGTCTCGCGCAGCGGTTTGCCGTTATCGATGGTTTCGGCTATCGCGAGCTTTTGCAGGTTTTGTTCGAGGCGATCGGCGATGCGATTGAGCACGTTGGCGCGCTCAGTCGACGAGGTCTTGCCCCACGCAGTCTTGGCCTTGTGCGCGGCGTCGAGCGCGAGCTCGACATCGGCTTCGCGCGAGCGCGGAATCGAGGTGAACGGATGGCCGGTGATGGGCGAGATATCGTCGAAATATTCGCCGCCGAGCGGCGCCACCCATTCGCCGCCGATGAAGTTGCCGTACTGTTTCTTGTAGGGGAATTCGGTGCTCAGAAACTGCATGTCCGCGTGATTCATCTGTGTGCTCCTCGCTTGTGTCTATCGATATGGACGGGCGCGGTCCTGATGATGCTGACCGCCGCGCAACCGGAGCGCATTAACGCCAGAACCATGCCAATGAGCACGCAATCACCGTGTGGCGGGCGTTTGAGGGATTGTCGGGGTGCAAAAAGGGCGTCGTGCGCTGCTCCGCGATGTGAGGACGCATGCGTCAGCTGTGCCCTGGCGGAGCAGCACGGTGCGACGCTGTTCAGAAAAGGAACAGTAGAGGAACAACAGGGGCGCAACGCGGGTGAGCTGCGCGGAAAAAAGCGGCGCGGGCGGCGCGCATGCTGTAGGCTTTGCACCCGTAACAGCAAGGAGAGTTTGCATGTCGAGTACATTCGTCTGCCGCAATCAGTCGTGCGGCACCCCGTGGGAGCAAAACGAGGTGGTGATCAAGAACGAGGGCCAAGGCCCTCTGTTCCGTTGCCCGCTGTGCGGCGCCCGCAATTACCTCGAGCAGTTCGAAGACGACGACGGCAACGCCGTCTACGAGCAGGTGGACGGCAAGCCGTTTCTCTAAGCCGGGCGCGCCCGCGCGATGCGTCAGAGGATTTCCGACGCGAGCGAGATGCCGAAGATCAGGCCGCCGATCAGACCGAGCGCGCGGCCGACGAGCAGCAGATTCAGGTCTTCGTCGAGCATGCCGGCGTCGCGCCGCTCGCGCAGCACTGTGCGGTGCAGCAGCGGGCGCGGGAACAATAGACAGGCCGAAATCATGGCCGGCACGGCTAGCCGGACGAGTGCGCCGTAGTGGCGATCAGAGGGGAAATCGGCCCAGACCAGCAGCACAACGAGAAGCGCGGTGATGATTGCGCCGACGATTGCGCCGGCGACGAGTTTGTCGGTGGGATGCCCGTGCATGACAACTGCCCAAGAGTGTTTTCGATGGCACCATCATCTGACGTATGTCAGAAAACCCCCATCGGAGCAGTCCTAAAACGCTTGCACAACGGTTGTCGCGGCGCATGCGCTAAGCATGGTCCGTGCCATGCACGTGTATTTTGCATTGGATTTACACCTATCCGTTCGAGTAGGCTGGCGCCGCCCCGTGGCCGTCCTACAGTACCGTCATACGATTAGAAACGCAGTCGTCCATACGGGGTGCACCATGACATTTGTCGAACAAGAAATCGCGCACATTGCACGCGTGATGCCGCTATCGCTCGCGGGCGACTTCGAAGAGCCGGTCATGGGCATCGAATACTGGCGCAATCGGCTGCATGCCTTGCTCCAGCAAAATCATTTGACTCACGCTCAGCTTGCGACCGTGGATACGCTTTTGCGTCAGCTCGACGGTTTCGAGGTGCTGGGTCGCTGGCTGCCGCAATCGAAGGTGGCGGCACGCCTCGCTGTGCGCACAAGGCAAGCGCGGTTGGCGGTGGTTTGAAGCCGTTGTTAGCCGTGTGCTCCGTGCCGAGGCAGGCGCGGAAAAGCAAAAAGCCCGGTCAGAGACCGGGCTTTTTACATGAATTCGCTGGTGGGGCGTGAGTGACTCGAACACTCGACCTACGGATTAAGAGTCCGCTGCTCTACCAACTGAGCTAACGCCCCCAACAGAAGAAAGATTATGCATGGCTTTTTGAGAGTTGGCAAGCCTTTTTTGCAAAATTCCTGAAAAGTCGTCGTTGGGCCGTTGGCGCTTCCATCGGCGAAGAGCGGGCGCGGTTCAGGTGTCGTGCCGAAATTATGTCGTGTTGGGCCATGGGCGATGCCTCCCGGTATGATGTCGCCACGTCGCGCTGATTTGCAGCCGGCGAGCCGCGTCGTGCTAACCGATCCCGCTGTCTGAACCGCCCGGCGGACCCGATCGGGCGACCTTGCCGCGCGGCATGAATTCCAGACCAGAAGGCATAAGACGATGGACGAAAAGGCAATCGACGCGCTGCTCGAGCGCGTGCTGGCGCCGTGGGTGAAGGCGCTCAGGATGAGGCCGGTCGAGGTCACGGAGGAGAGCGCCACGATGCGGCTGCCATTTTCCGGCGAGCTGCGCCATTCGGGCGGCGGGATCTGCGGTCAGGTCTTCATGGCGGCCGCGGATACGGCGATGATCGTCGCCATTACCGCAGCGCTCGGCGAGTTCAAGCCCATGACCACCGTGGCGCTCAACACCAATTTCATGCGCGCCGTGCGCAAGGGCGACGTGACAATCACTGCACGGGTGCTGCGCATGGGCCGCAATCTGGTGTTTGGCGAAATAGAACTCTATGACGAAGAGGGTCGTATGGCCGTCCACGCGACCTCGACTTACGCACTCCTCGACTAAGCTCTAGCCTTCGGCACGATCTGAAAGATAGAGGGCGCATGTTCGATCAAGTGGTCTTTGCTGGCGGCGGCAATCGTTGCTGGTGGCAGGCGGGGTTCTGGGACGTCGTGCAGCCCGAGTTGCGGATTCATCCGCGCGTGATTACCGGCATTTCGGCGGGCGCGGCCACCGCCTGCATGCTCTACGTGCGCGACTCGCAATGGGTCATGTGCTATTACGCGCAAGCGCTCAAGCACAACACGCGCAATGCCTATTGGGGCAACCTGCTGCGCGGCGAGTCGGTGTTTCCGCACTACCGCATTTATCGCCAGGCCCTGCTCGACATCTACGGCCCGCATTTCGCGAGGCTGCAGGATGCGCCCGAGATCCGCATCGGCGTTTCGCATCTGCCGCGCTGGCTCGGCGCGCGTAGCGCCGTCGCGGCAGGGCTCATTGCGTACAACATCGAGAAGCACGTCCGCAAGACGCTGCATCCCACGCTCGGGCGCAAGCTCGGCTTTCATCCAGAATTCGTGGTCGCGCAGGATTGCGAGCGCGTGGACGACCTCGCCGATCTCGTGCTGCAGTCCTCCTGCACGCCGCCCTTCACGCCGGTTCTGCGCCGCAACGGCCGGCCAGTGCTCGATGGCGGCATGGTCGACAATGTCCCCGTGGGCGCGCTCGACGACACGCCGGGCCGCGTGCTCGTGATGGTGACGCGCCTATATCCGCGTCCGCAGATGTTCGTCGTGAAGCACCGCACGCGCGGGGCGGGCGGTGAAGCTGGCGGCGAGCAGCAGCGCCTGTATGTGCAGCCTTCGGCCCGGGTGCCGATTTCGAGCTGGGACTACACGAGCCCGCAGCAGATGCAGCATGCCTACAACCTGGGCGCCGAGGACGGCGAGCGTTTCCTCGAGCGTTTGCCCGAGGTGTTCGAGGCCGCCGAGCACGCGTAAAGGCGCGAACGTTGCGCGCATCATGAAAAAAGGCGGCTTGGGCCGCCTTGTCGTTCTTTCGCCGCTTGTGTGACTACCGGCGGCGCACGCCTTGCAGCGCTTCGGGATTCGCGACGTGCGAGTAATCGCCCGCATCGAACGCGAGGATGTTGCGGAACGCCGCGCCGAAGTAGAGCTCATAGCTCTCGCGTTCCACATAGCCGATGTGCGGCGTGCAGATCACGTTTTCCATGCGCAGCAGGCTGTAGCCCTGGAGGATCGGCTCGCTCTCGAACACGTCGATGGCGACCATGCCCGGCCGGTTGTGCGAGAGCGCCCCAAGCAGCGCGTTTTCTTCCAGCAGCTCCGCGCGGCTCGTATTGACGAGCAATGCAGTCGGTTTCATGCGCAACAGGTCTTCCTGCTTGACGATGCCGCGCGTGTCGTCGTGCAGGCGCAGGTGCAGCGAGAGAACGTCGCTCTCCTCGAACAGCGCCTCGCGGCTGGCGGCCGCTTCGTAGCCGTCGGCGCGCGCCGCTTCGAGCGAGTGCTCGCGGCCCCACACGACCACGCGCATGCCGAACGCCTTGCCGTAGCCGGCCACGAGGCGCCCGATCTTGCCGTAGCCCCAAATGCCTAGCGTCTGCCCGCACAGCACCTGGCCGAGGCCGAAATTGGGCGGCATCGCCGAAGTCTTGAGGCCTGACTGCTGCCACGCGCCTTGCTTGAGATTGGCCACGTACTGCGGAATGCGCCGCTGCGCGGCCATGATGAGCGCCCACGTGAGTTCGGCGGGTGCGACCGGCGAGCCGGTGCCTTCGAGCACGGCGATGCCGCGCTCGCTGCACGCTGCAATGTCGATGTGCGGGCCGGCTTTGCCCGTCTGGCTGATCATGCGCAGATGCGGGAGTTTATCGAGCAATTGCGCGGGGATGCGAGTGCGTTCGCGGATCAGCACGAGCGCGTCGACTTCCGCGAGGCGGCTCGCGAGCTGGCCGAGACCGCGCACGGTGTTGTTGAAGACCTTGACATCGTGATCGGCAAGCAATTGAAAGCAGTCGAGCTTGCGGACGGCGTCCTGGTAGTCGTCAAGGATGGCAATTTTCATGGCAGCTTGGGTGGTGGTGGCGCACATCTCGGTGCGACTCGATGTTTATCTGGTGGTTATCCCACTATGCAGCGTGCAGTAGGCTGGTATGAATACAAGGGTGCCTTCCGGCACGCGGAACAGGCGGGTATTCCATTTGCTATCCACTGCTGATGTTTCAGGCAATAGCGCCCGGTACAGCCAGATCGGGTTTAAGTGAGAATTTTCCCCCTTTTATCAGCTTGAAGGGTTCTGATGCAAGCCGCTTTACAGACGGTTGCGAACCCTCGCTGTCAGGGCCTTGACGACCTGCCTGGCTGCGCGAATGAAGATGGTGGTTAGCGCAGCCCAGCCTCTCGCATGCAGCGTCGAAAGGGCCAGAATCGATTTTCATAAGCCCCCATGGAGACATATCGATGAATCATCCTGACTTCCCCGCTCAGGCTGCTGTACTAGCACCGGCCTGGGTCCGGCACCGGAAACTGGTCGAGTGGGTTCAGAGGGTTGCCGCCCATACCCAACCCGAGCGCATCGTCTGGTGCGATGGTTCGCAGGAGGAGTATGACCGCCTGTGTCAGCAGATGGTCGACGCGGGCACGATGCGCCGACTCAATCCGCAAAAACGCCCGAACTCGTATCTAGCCTGCTCTGATCCGTCGGACGTGGCGCGCGTGGAGGATCGCACCTTCATCTGCTGCGAGAAGAAGGAAGATGCCGGCCCGACCAACAACTGGATGGCACCCGCCGAGATGCGCGCGACCCTCGACGGCCTGTTCGCCGGCTCCATGCGCGGACGCACGATGTATGTGGTGCCGTTCTCGATGGGGCCGCTCGGCTCGCCCATCGCGCATATCGGCGTCGAGCTTTCGGATAGCCCGTACGTGGCCGTGAATATGCGCATCATGACGCGCATGGGCCGTGCCGTGTACGACGTGCTCGGCGAGGACGGCGCGTTCGTGCCATGCGTGCACAGCGTCGGCGCGCCGCTGGCGACGGGCGACAAAGACGTGCCGTGGCCGTGCAACGATACGAAATACATCGTCCATTTTCCGGAAACGCGCGAAATCTGGAGCTATGGCTCGGGCTACGGCGGCAACGCACTGCTCGGCAAGAAGTGCTTTGCGTTGCGCATCGCCTCGACGATGGGCCGCGACGAAGGCTGGCTCGCCGAGCATATGCTGATTCTCGGCGTGCGCTCGCCCGAAGGGCGCAAATATCACGTCGCGGCGGCGTTCCCGTCGGCGTGCGGCAAGACCAACTTCGCCATGCTGATTCCGCCGGCAGCAATGAACGGCTGGGAAATCACCACGATCGGCGACGATATTGCCTGGATCAAGCCGGGCGCCGATGGCCGTCTCTACGCGATTAACCCGGAAGCCGGCTATTTCGGCGTCGCGCCGGGCACGAGCGAAAAGACCAACTTCAATGCCATGGCGACGCTCAAGGAGAACGTGATCTTCACGAACGTCGCGCTCACCGACGACGGCGACGTCTGGTGGGAAGGCATGACCGACGAGCCGCCCGCGCACGTGATCGACTGGCAGGGCAACGACTGGACGCCGGCCATTGGCAAGGAGACCGGTCGCAAGGCTGCGCATCCGAATGCGCGTTTCACGGCGCCCGCCTCGCAGTGTCCGTCGATCGATCCCGCCTGGGAAGATCCGAAGGGCGTGGCCATCGACGCCTTCCTGTTTGGCGGTCGCCGCTCGACCACGGTGCCGCTCGTGACCGAGGCGCGCGACTGGACCGAGGGCGTGTACATGGCCGCGACCATGGGCTCTGAGACCACCGCGGCGGCTGCCGGGCAGCAGGGCGTGGTGCGGCGCGATCCGTTCGCGATGCTGCCGTTCTGCGGCTACAACATGGCCGATTACTTTGGCCACTGGCTCAAGGTGGGCGAGCGCCTCTCGAAGCTGGGCGCGACGCAGCCGCGCATTTTCTGCGTGAACTGGTTCCGCAAGGGCGAGGACGGCAAGTTCGTCTGGCCGGGCTTCGGCGAGAACGCGCGCGTGCTCGA
Organism: Paraburkholderia sp. A3BS-1L; assembly: GCF_051125215.1. Lineage (NCBI taxonomy): Bacteria > Pseudomonadati > Pseudomonadota > Betaproteobacteria > Burkholderiales > Burkholderiaceae > Paraburkholderia > Paraburkholderia sp. A3BS-1L. The sequence goes on from NZ_CP120442.1 coordinate 17,283, forward strand.
ATGGATGGTGCGCCGCATCGAGGGTAAGGCCGAGGGCGAAGATCATGCGTTCGGCATTTCGCCGCGCTACGACGATTTGAACTGGCACGACCTGAATTTCACGCCTGCACAGTATGAACAGGTGATTTCGGTCGACGCCGAGGCGTGGCGCGCCGAACTCGCGTTGCACGCCGAGCTTTTCGCCAAGCTCGCCCACGGCTTGCCGCCAGCGCTGAACGATGCGCGTACGGCGCTGGAGACGCGTCTTTGAATTTCAGGCGAAGTGAGGGTGAGTATTCACCAGTGTTGTTTCGATTCTGGAAACAATCGCCGCTGTAACAATGCGTAATAAGTGAAAGTCGAGAAAATCGTAAAGAAATTCCGACAATCTTAGGCAACTTCTGCACGAATTCTCGTGTCGTAGGAGAATTCGCGGCTTCCGCTGCCGTCTTCTGGCAGCCAAGTAACAGGCAGGAGTTGTCACATGGATCATTTGCAGTCGATGCGAGTATTCGTCAAGGTGGCCGACCTCGGCAGTTTTGCCCGGGCGGCTTCCGCGATGGATATCTCCAATGCGGTTGCAACGCGTCACGTCGCCGACCTCGAAGGGCGGCTCGGCACGCGTTTGCTCAACCGCACGACCCGCAGCCTTTCCCTCACTGAATCGGGCCAAGTCTATCTCGAACGGGCTCGCCAGATTCTCGACGAACTCGAAGACGTCGAGCAGATGGTGGTGGCGCGCAATCATGAGCCGGTCGGCACACTGCGCATCGTGGCACCGGTGGTGTTCGGGCTGCACAATCTCGCGCCCGTGTTGCAGACGTACACGCAGCGTTACCCGCAGGTGGTCCCCGACGTTACGCTGGTCGACCGTCAGGTCGATCTCGTCGAAGAAGGCTTCGACCTGGGCGTCGTGACCGCGCGCCAGATGCGCAGCGCGAGCATCGTCACGCGCCGCCTCACGACCGGCTGCATGACCGTGTGCGCCACGCCGGCTTATCTGGAGAAGCACGGCACGCCCACGCGCCCCGAGCACCTGATGGAGCATCCGTCGCTTTCCCTGCCCTCGGAGTACTGGGGCGACGAACGGGTCTTCACGGGGCCGGAAGGCGAAGTGCGCGTGCGCCCGAGCAACGTGATCATCGCGAACAACACCGAGATGCTGCGCCAGTTCGCGCTGCTCGGCATGGGTATCACGATCCTGCCGAGCTACCTGATCGGGCGCGACATGACGCGCGGGCGTCTCGTGCGTCTGCTCGGCGAATATCGGCTGCCGCAGGTCGAGATCAACGTCGCGTACCCTAGCCGCCGCCACTTGCCTGCGAAGGTGCGCACCTTCATCGACCACCTTGTCGAGCATTTCAGCCAGACGCCGAACAGCCAGCTCGGCGAGCAATGGATCAAGGACGGGCTTACGCGCCCGGTGAACAGCGCGGCGCACGCAACGGCGCCCGAGGCGTTCGACGGCTCGGAGCCAATTTCTGATCTGCTCGACGGCGAGCACCACGGCGTGCAAAGCGAGCGCCCCTCGAAGGCGCCGCGCGCGGCCGCGCGCACGCGGCCGACGGCGTTGTCACCGCTATAAGCGCGGTATTTCGCTTATCAAGGGCCAGAAGGGCCTGATTGGGCGCTCTGTTTGCTTTGGAACGGAAATAAAAAAGCGCAGCTTCGTGAGAAGCTGCGCTTTTTTGCTGATGCGTGCCGCCGCCCGGCTGCCGCAGGTCCCTGCGATTACGAACCGGTCTTGCGCGCCGCCGTTTTGCGCGCGGCGGTCTTTTTCGCAGGCGCGGTCTTGGCGGCAGCCGTCTTGCGCGCTGGTTTTGCGCTCGTTTCTGCGGCGTCGTTTTCGCTGGCCGCGTCGTTGGCGGCTTCGTCGGTCCCCGCCTTAGCGGTGGACTTCTTCGCAGCGGTCTTCGCCGCAGTCTTGGCGCCCGGCTCCTTCTTCTCGAACTCGAAGCCGATCTTGCCGTCAGGCTGCTTCACCAGAAACGCCTTGAAGTTGCGGCCCGTGCGCGACGACTTGAAGTTCGTCAGCAAGTCCGTGCGCCCTTCCGACAGCAGCTTCGCCATCTGCTCGCGGGCGATCTCCTGCTGCAGGATCACCTTGCCCGAGCGGAAGTCGCAGGTCTTCGGATTCGCAACCGAGTTCTCGCAGACGTAGCTCATGCCGTGCTCAAACACGCGGGCCTTGCACTTCGGGCACGCGCCCACGGGCTCCTGCTGCGAGAAGTCGGGCGCCTCGCCGTCCTCGCCGCTTGTGTCCTGGCCGAAGTCGAACTCGAGCTTGAAGTTCTTGACCTCGTCGTCGAAAGAGAGCTTGAGGATCGCCGAGAACGGCCGGCCCATCTTGCTGCGGAAGCCTGAGAGCGGGCCGATGGTCTTGTTCTGCAGCAGCTCTTCCACTTCCGGGATTTCGAACTGGCGGCCTCCCGGGATTTTCGAGATCGAAAATTCGCACTTCGTGCACGCAAAACGGCGGTAATTTTCCTTAACCTGGCCGCCGCAGTTGGGGCACGGCGTTTCCAGCGTCGCGTAGTCGCCGGGAATGGTGTCGGAGTCGTACTCTTTCGCGCGCTTCACGATGGTCTGCGTCATGCGGGCAATTTCCTGCATGAACGCGTCGCGCGGAAGCTTGCCGCGCTCCATCTGCGAGAGCTTGTATTCCCACTCGCCGGTCAATTCCGGCGCGGTAAGTTCCTTCACGTCGAGGCCGCGCAACAGCGTCATGAGCTGGAACGCCTTGGCCGTGGGAATCAGCTCGCGGCCCTCGCGCACCAGATACTTTTCGCCGAGCAGGCCTTCGATGATCGCCGCGCGCGTGGCCGGCGTGCCGAGGCCCTTGGCGGCCATCGCCTCGCGCAGTTCCTCGTCGTCCACGAGCTTGCCGGCCCCTTCCATGGCCGACAGCAGCGTCGCTTCGTTGTAGCGTGCGGGCGGCTTGGTCACGAGCTGATGCGCCGCGATCTTCTCGGTCTTGACCTTCTCGTCCTTCTGCACCGGCACGAGGTTGGCGTCGTCGCCGCCCGTGTCGCGGCCGTAGACTTGCAGCCAGCCCGGCTCGACCAGCACCTTGCCTTCGGTCTTGAAGTGATGGCCGGCCACTTCGGTGATACGCGTGGTCACGCGGTATTCCGCAGCCGGGAAGAATACCGCGAGGAAGCGCTTCACCACGAGGTCGTAGAGCTTCTGCTCGGGCTCCGAGAGCGACTTCGGCGCCTGCAGCGTGGGGATGATGGCGAAGTGGTCGCTGATCTTCGAGTTATCGAAGATGCGCTTGTTCGGCTTCACCCAGCCTTTATCGAGCACCTGCTTGGCGTGCGGCAGGTAGTTGTTGCTCTCCTTGAGCATCTCCAGCGTCTCCTTCACGGTGCCGAGGTAATCCTCCGGCAGCGCGCGCGAATCGGTACGCGGGTAGGTGAGCACCTTGTGCTTTTCGTACAGCGCCTGGGCGAGGCCGAGCGTGTTCTTGGCCGAAAAGCCGAAGCGGCCGTTGGCCTCGCGCTGCAGACTCGTCAGATCGAAGAGCGCGGGCGAGAGCTGGGTCGACGGCTTCGATTCTTCCGTGACCGTGCCTTCGCGGCCATGGCAGGCGGCCACGATGGTTTCGGCGGCCGGCAGGCTCCAGAGCCGCGAGTCGCGCTTTTCCGGGTCGAGCTCGTCCTTCTTGAATTTCGGGTCGTACCAGCGGCCTTCATAGAAGCCAGCCGCACAGACGAACTCCGCGCGCACTTCCCAGTAGTCGCGCGGCACGAAACGGCGGATTTTCTCTTCGCGTTCGACGACGATCGACAAAGTTGGCGTCTGAACGCGGCCAACCGTGGTCAGGAAGAAGCCGCCGCCCTTGCTGTTGAAGGCGGTCATCGCGCGCGTGCCGTTGATGCCCACGAGCCAATCGGCTTCCGAGCGGCAGCGGGCGGCGTCGGCGAGCGGCTGCATGTCGTCGTCGCTGCGCAGGTTCGCGAAGCCGTCGCGGATCGCCTGTGGCGTCATCGACTGGAGCCACAGGCGCTGGACCGGCTGCTTCGCCTTCGCGTGCTGCGCAATCAGGCGGAAAATCAGCTCGCCTTCGCGGCCCGCGTCGCATGCGTTGATCAGACGGTCGACATCCTTGCGCTTCATCAGCTTGTTGAGCACCTTGAGCCGCGATTCGCTCTTGGCAATCGGGTTCAAGTCGAAATGCGGTGGGATGACCGGCAGATGCGCGAAGCTCCATTTGCCTCGCTTGACCTCGTACTCTTCGGGCGCGGCGATTTCCAGCAGGTGGCCAACCGCCGAGGAAAGCACGTAGTCGTCGCTTTCGAAGTACTCGTCATGCTTGGTAAATCCGCCCAAAGCGCGCGCGATATCGTTCGCGACAGATGGCTTCTCGGCGATGATCAGGGCTTTGGACATGACTGGCTGTGTGTGGTTGATCCGGGCTTTGGACATGAATCGCGCCCCGCGGCTATCCGGTCTGAATCGGCTGCGTGGCCGGCGCGGCGCGTTTCGCCTCTCGCTTAACGACCGCTTTATAGCACATGGCGCGCAGACGGCGATTTTCTTGTCATCGGAGCGAGGTTGCTTGCATGGAGCCTTGGGGGCGTCTCCGGGCGCCCATCATAAGGGCGCGGCGCGGTGGCGGGCAAGCATGGGGTCGGAACAAGTGCCGGACGGCGCCTGGCGGTCCCGGCGTTGGCGATTCGCGAGGCGCGCCTTAGGCCTCGGCCAGCGCGGGCCGCAGCTTCGGTGCATCGGCGACGCCTGGCAGCGCGGTGAGATCGGCGAGCATGCGCTCGACCACCGCGGCGTGCGGCAGCACCGTGCCGAAAAACCGCGTGGCCTTGCTGTCCTCGATGAGGATGGTCGGGAAGTTTTCCACGTCGAGGTCGTCGAAGCGGTCAGCGTGCGTTTCAATATCGATCCAGGCAAAGCAGATCTCGGGATGGCCCTCGGCGATACGGTCGAAGGTGGCCCGGTAATCGCGGCAGGTGCCGCACCACTGCGCGCATAGACAGGCGACGAACAGCGTGTCGCGGTTGGCGACGCGCTCGGCGATCTGGTCGGCGTCGGTGTCGAGGTCAAGCGCGGGCATGATCGTTCCTTGCGTTCTCTTATATATAGAGTGTGGACGTTGGGCGGGTATTTGGCGCGAATGTAACACGGCGGCGGGCTAGCAGTGGGACGTCCGCATAAACCGCCCGCCGGGCAGCGTGCTGATGTGCCCGGCCAGTTCGAGCCGCAGCAGCGTGGCTTGCAGGACCGCTTCGGTCATGTCGGTGCGCTGCGCGAGGATTTCAAGCGTGGCGGGCGCGTGGCCTAGCGCGGCGAGCAGGGAGGAGGCCTCGGGCCCGAGCGTGGTGACCGTCGCTGCCTTGGCGGGTTTCGCCTCGGCCAGCGGACCGGTTGGGGCGCGGTCTCGCGCGAGGCCGTCGAGCTGCGCTTCGAATTCCAATGGAAGCGTCGCCGCGCATGCTGTGGTTTGTTTGCGCGACGCCCTGGCTCGCGCGGCGCGCGGCGCCGGTTGCGTGAAGCGCAGCGCTTCGAGCACTTCCTCCGGTGTCTCGACCAGCTGCGCGCCTTCCTTGATCAGCCGATGACATCCGCGCGAAAGCGGCGCGTGGACTGAGCCGGGCAGCGCGAACACGTCGCGTCCCATTTCATTGGCGAGGCGCGCGGTGATGAGCGAGCCTGAGCGCATGGCCGCTTCGACTACGATTACGCCCTCCACCAGCGCGGCGATCACGCGGTTGCGCTGCGGAAAGTTCGCGGAACGCGCGGGCGTGCCGAGCGGCCATTCGGTGACGATCGCGCCACGTTCGGCGATCTGGGCCGCAAGCGCGTGATGTGCGACGGGATAGACGAGGTCGGCGCCCGTGCCGGTGACGGCGACGGTGCCGCCGGGCTCGCCGAGTGCGCCCTCGTGCGCCGCGCCGTCGACGCCGAGCGCCAGGCCCGAGACGATCGTTACGCCCGCCGCGGCGAGCGTGCGCGCGAAGCGCGCGGCGTCTTCGAGCGCTTGCGGCGTGGCGCTGCGGCTGCCCACCACGGCCACGCTGCGCGCATGCAGCAGATCGAGCCGCCCTGTCACGTAGAGGAGCGGCGGCGGGTCGGGCATCGTCAGGAGGCGGGGCGGATACGCGGGATCGGCGAGTGTGACAAGCGCGTTGCGCGGTTGTCTGCACCATGCGGTCACGGCGGAGACTTGTTGCGCGAAGCCGGCAGCCGGCGGTGCAAGCACGGCGCGGGCGGCCTCGTTGCCGGCAGCGGCCGCAAGCGCTCCGAACGGCTGCGCGAGCACGCGCTGAGGGAGCCCGAACGTGCCGAGCAGCGCACGCAGCGCAGCCGGCTTCAGGCCCCGTGCGTTCGCGAGGCGCAGCCAGGCGCTGAGTTCGTCGGCCCCGAGCGGCAAGGTAGCGAGCATCGGCGATTCTCCGTCGGCGGGCGAAGTCAAGCCCGTCGTGTTAAAATTTTCACCATCCGAAATTTGTTTGCGTCGCTGTGACGCATCGTCACGGCGTGCTGCTGGCACCGCGCTTTTTGCCCGCCGCCAGTTGCCCGCACGTCGATCTGACCGTCTATCTTCTGTATTCCGCGAGGGGCGCACCAGTTGGCCGAATGGCCAGTTCGCGCGCGAGCGCGCGGCTCGCGGCGCCCAACCAGGAACCTGTCAAACCATGGCTCTACTGAACATTCTTCATTACCCGGACAAGCGCCTGCACAAGGTTGCCAAGCCCGTCGAGGTGGTCAACGACCGTATCCGCAAGCTCGTCGCCGACATGGCCGAGACCATGTACGCCGCGCCTGGCGTGGGGCTTGCCGCCACCCAGGTCGACGTGCACGAGCGCGTCGTCGTGATCGACGTCTCCGACACGCACAACGAATTGCTCGTGTTCATCAACCCGGAAATCGTCTGGGCGAGCAATGAGCGCGAAGTGCACGAAGAGGGCTGCCTCTCGGTGCCGGGCATCTATGACGAGGTCGAGCGCGCCGAAAAGGTGCGCGTGCGGGCGCTCAACGAGAAGGGCGAGACCTGGGAGGTCGACTGCGAAGGCCTGCTCGCCGTGTGCATCCAGCACGAAATGGATCACTTGATGGGCAAGGTGTTCGTCGAGTACCTCTCGTCGCTCAAGCAGACGCGCATCAGGAGCAAGATGAAGAAGCTCGAGCGCGCGATGTAAGGTTCGCGCGCCGCACCGTCCTTTTCTTCATTCGCCGATCTTCTTCCAGCGCCCATGAGCCATTCTCTTCGCGTGATTTTTGCCGGTACGCCGGAATTCGCCGCCGCCGCGCTCGCCGCGATCCACGAGGCGGGGTTTGCCGTGCCGCTCGTGCTGACCCAGCCCGACCGGCCCGCGGGTCGCGGGATGAAGCTCCAGGCGAGTCCGGTTAAACGCTACGCGCAGGAGCACGGGATCGCCGTGGCGCAGCCGCCTTCGCTGCGGCGCGCGGGCAAGTACCCCGAGGAAGCCGCCGCGGCGCTGGAACTGCTGCGCGTGACGCCGCACGACGTGATGGTGGTGGCTGCTTATGGCCTGTTGCTTCCGCAGGAAGTGCTCGATATTCCGCCGCGCGGCTGCATCAACATTCACGGATCGATCTTGCCGCGCTGGCGCGGCGCGGCACCGATCCACCGCGCGATCGAGGCCGGCGATGCCGAGACCGGCATCACCCTCATGCAGATGGATGCGGGCCTCGACACCGGCCCGATGATCTCGGAAGTGCGCACGCCCATCGCGTCCACGGACACGACCGCGACGCTGCACGACCGCCTCGCGAAGCTGGGCGCGGAACTCGTGGTGGAGGGGTTGATCCGGCTCGAGCGCGATGGCGTTCTGCCCGTGGTCCCGCAACCGGCCGAGGGCGTCACCTATGCCGAGAAAATCGGCAAGCAGGAGGCCGCACTCGACTTCCGCCGTTCCGCCGAGGCGCTGGCACGGCAGATTCGCGCGTTCGATCCGTTCCCGGGCGGCGCGGCCACACTGGATGGCGCGCTGCTCAAGCTGTGGTCGGCCGAGCCGGCCGACGGCATCAAGGTGCCCGCCGCAGCCGTGCCGGGCCAGATCCTCGAAGCCTCGCCTGGCGGCGTCGTCGTGGCGTGCGGCGAGGGCGCGCTGCGCGTGACGCAGCTGCAGAAGCCGGGTGGGAAACGCCTGCCGGCGCGCGAATTCCTCGCCGGCATGCCGCTCGCGGCTGGCCAGCGCTTCGCGCTGACTGACACCGGCGCCGGGGCCGCGTAGGCGCCCAACCTGAAGGCGGGGCGATACACGCGCCGCCGCGCGCGTTAGAATTCAGGAGCGTTGTCGAGACGGCTGCACAGGACGGCTCGAACCCTTTTCCCGAGTCGTTTTGCAGGAAAAACGTCATGTTTGGCATTACTCATTTTGGCTTCTTCCTCGTCGCCGTTTTTCTCCTGAACGTTACGCCCGGCCCCGATACGGCCTACATCGTCGGGCGCAGCGTCGCGCAAGGCCGCAGCGCCGGGCTCGTCTCGGCGCTGGGCATTTCCGCGGGCTGCTGCGTGCATGCGCTGGCCTGCGCGTTCGGGCTGACCGCGCTGCTCGCGGCCTCGGCCACGGCGTTTACGGTCATGAAGCTCGTGGGCGCATGCTACCTGGTGTACCTCGGCGTGCGCCTGATCTTCGCGAAGCAAAGCGCCCCGGCTAGCACCACGGAGTTCGCCCCGCGCGCCGCTGCGCCGCGTCCGCTGCGCCAGCTTTTCCTCTCGGGTTTCTGGACCAACGTGCTCAACCCGAAAGTCGTGCTGTTCTTTGTGTCGTTTTTCCCGCAGTTCGTGAGCGTGACGAGCCCGCACAAGGTGCTCGCGTTCCTCGCGCTCGGCGTCGTGTTCGTCGTCATGAGCACGATCTGGAACAGCTTCGTCGCCTGGATCGCGGGCAGCGTGACGCAGCGCTTCTCCGGCAAGCCCGGCATCAGAAAGTGGCTCGACCGCACGGTGGGCTCTGCGTTTGTCGGGCTCGGCCTGCGGCTCGCCACGGCCACGCGCTGAGATTGAATTTTTCCGATCCGCCCATATCTAACAAATCGCTTACAATGCGCTCGCCGGCCGCTGTTGGCGGGTGTTTGACGATTTGATCCCCGAATTGATTCCCATTGGGTGAAGGAGCACAGCACATGTTCAACTGGGTCAAAACCGCGATGTTGATGGCCGCGATTACGGCCCTTTTCATCGTGATTGGCGGAATGATGGGCGGGCAGCGCGGCATGATGCTCGCGCTCATGTTCGCGCTCGCCATGAACTTCTTCTCATACTGGTTCTCGGACAAGATGGTCCTGCGCATGTACAACGCACAGGAAGTCGACGAGACCACGGCGCCGCAGTTCTATCGCATGGTCCGCGAGCTGGCCACGCGCGCGAACATTCCGATGCCGCGCGTCTACCTGATCAACGAAGACGCGCCCAACGCGTTCGCCACGGGCCGCAATCCCGAGCATGCGGCAGTGGCCGCCACCACCGGCATCCTGCGCGTGCTTTCCGAGCGCGAGATGCGCGGCGTGATGGCCCACGAGCTCGCGCACGTGAAGCACCGCGACATCCTCATTTCGACGATCACGGCCACCATGGCCGGCGCGATCTCGGCGCTCGCCAATTTCGCGATGATCTTCGGCGGCCGCGACGAGAACGGCCGTCCCGCGAACCCGATCGCCAGCATTGCGGTTGCGCTGCTCGCGCCGATCGCGGGCGCGCTCATCCAGATGGCGATCTCGCGGGCGCGCGAGTTCGAGGCCGATCGCGGCGGCGCGCAGATTTCGGGCGATCCGCAGGCGCTTGCATCGGCGCTCGACAAGATCCATCGCTACGCGCAGGGCATTCCGTTCCCGGCGGCCGAGCAGCATCCGTCCACGGCGCAGATGATGATCATGAATCCGCTTTCGGGCGGCGCCGTTGCGAATTTGTTCTCGACGCACCCCGCCACCGAGGAGCGCATCGCGCGTCTTATGGAGATGGCGCGCACGGGCCGCTTCGACTGAAACAGCGCGGCGCGAGCGAAAGGCGGAGAAAGGCAGACCCGGGGCAGTCCCCACGGTCTGCCTTTTTTATTGGTGCATGGCGGGCGCGCAGCAGTGCGGTGCCTTGCCGATTCGGCCCGGCGAGCAGCGTTGCGTTCGCGCCACGCTACAATGGCTCGCTTGTGGTTTGCTTTTTGCACGATTCGCCGCGCCCCGGCGCGGCCCGCTCCCGGTTTTTCCATGACATCCAGCTCCTCGCGCCGCCCGTCCGGCTCATCGCCGTCTGCCCAGCCACGTGCCAAGCGTGCAGGGCGTCCCGCCTCGCCGGCGCGCCGGTCGGATCAGGCCACGCCGCGCAAGGCCGCCGCGCATCAAGCCGTCCATCTGGCTCCCGAATCGCTCGGCTTCGCGCTCGACACGGCGGCGCATATCGTGGGTGCGGTGCGCGCGGGCGCGGCTTTGCCGGCGGCGCTCACGAGCGCTTTCGGCGCGCTTCCGCACGAGTTCGCAGCGACGGCGCGCGGCGCTGTGCAGGACATCGCGTATCGCACGATGCGACGCCTCGGCACCGTGGACTGGCTGATCAAGCAGCGTGTGAGCAAGGCGCCGCCGCCGCCCGTGACGAACCTGCTCGCGTGCGCGCTCGCACTGCTCGTCGACGACGAGGCGCACGCCGCCTACACGCCCTTTACCGTCGTCGATCAGGCCGTGCGCGCGATCGGCGCGCGCCGCGACATCGCCTTCGCGAAAGGCCTCGTGAATGCGGTGCTGCGCGGTTTCCTGCGCGAGCGCGAGAGCGCGCTGGCCGCCGCCCAGGGCGACGAGGTCGCGCGCTGGAATTATCCGCAATGGTGGATCGACGCGATCCGCAAGGCGTGGCCCGACCGTTGGCAGGCGATTCTCGAAGCGGGCAACACGCAGGGGCCGCTCACGCTGCGCGTGAACGCGCGCCGCGCGAGCACGGCCGACTATCTGCAACGTCTGGCCGATGAAAACATCGCCGCGACGCGGATCGGCGAGCACGCCGTGCGCCTTGCCGCACCGCTGCCGGTCGACCGCATTCCCGGCTTCATGGCCGGCGACGCCTCGGTGCAAGACGCCGGCGCGCAAATCGCCGCGCAAATCATGGGCGTGCGCGACGGCATGCGTGTGCTCGACGCGTGCGCGGCGCCCGGCGGCAAGAGCGGCCATCTGCTCGAACTCGCCGACATCGACTTGATCGCGCTCGAAAGCGATGCCACGCGCGCGGCGCGCATCGGCGAAAACTTTGCGCGTTTGGGTTTTTCGGCTGAGGAGGTGCACGACCAGGCTGACGACGAAGCCGATGACGATGCACCCCCACCCGCCTGGCGCGCGCGCGTCGTGATCGGCGACGCGGGTGCGCCCGAAAGCTGGTTCGACGGCGTGCCGTTCGACCGCATTCTCGCGGACGTGCCGTGCTCCGCTTCGGGCATCGTGCGCCGCCATCCCGACATTCGCTGGCTGCGCCGTCAAAGCGACATCGCTGCGCTGGTGCAGGAGCAGCGCCGCATCGCCGAGGCGCTGTGGGCCTTGCTCAAGCCGGGCGGCGAGTTGCTTTACGTGACGTGCTCGATCTTCCCCGAGGAAGGCGAGGCGCAGGCGAGCTGGTTTGAAAGCACCCACGCGGATGCGGTACGATTGGACGCGCCGGGGCAACTGCTGCCGGCGACCGACGGCGCGCCGGCCGGGGGGGCACAGAGTGGCGCAGCCAGCGTGGCGCGGCGCGATGCGCAAGTGCAGAACGACGCCCGCCCCGTTCCCGATCGCACCGCGGATCACGACGGCTTCTTCTACGCGCGCTTCCAGAAACGGTGATCATCAAACGCTTCTTCCCGCTACGCTTTGCGATCCTGATCGGGATCGCGCTGGCTTTCGGCCTGCTGGCCGTCAAGCCGGCGCGCGCCGATTCGATCTCGGTGCAACGGGCGTCGCTGCAGGCCGACGGCTCCGGCTGGAGCCTCGACGCGCGCTTCGACTTCGAGCTCAATAGCAGCCTGGAAGATGCGGTCAACAAGGGCATTCCGCTCTACTTCACCACGGACTTCGAACTCACGCGCCCACGCTGGTACTGGTTCGACGAGCAGCCCGCGAGCGTCTCGCAAAGCATTCGTCTCTCGTTCCAGCCGCTCACGCGCGAGTACCGCGTGTCGAGCGGCGGCCTGCAGCTCGGCTTTTCGACGCTGGCCGACGCGCTCGCCGTCATCAAGCATGTCACGTCGTGGCACGTGATCGACAGCAAGCAGGTGCATGCGGGCGAAACCTATACGGCGTCCGTGCGCATGCAACTCGACGTCGCGCTCATGCCCAAGCCCTTCCAGATCGATGCGGTCAACAACCGCGACTGGAATCTCGCTTCCGACTGGAAGCGCTTTAACTTCACGGTGACCGAACGTGCTAAATAAAGTGCGCCGCGCCACCAGTGTCAGCGGCATCGTCATCCGACTGCTCGTGTCCACTGTCGCGCTCACCGCGACGCTGCTGCTCGTGCTGCTTGCCGCCGCGAGCGCGAACACCGAGTTCTTCGACCGCTACTACGGCTGGCTCTATGCGGCCAACATCGGCGTCGCGCTGATCTTCCTCGCGGTGGTCACGGCGCTCGTGATCGTGATCGTCGTGCGCTTGCGGCGCGGCAAGTTCGGCACGCGTTTGCTGGCCAAGCTCGCGTTTTTCTTCGCGCTCGTGGGCGTGGTGCCGGGCGGCATCATCTATGTCGTTTCGTATCAGTTCGTCTCGCGCTCGATCGAGTCTTGGTTCGACGTGAACGTGGAGACGGCGCTCACGGCGGGCCTGAATCTCGGGCGCGGCATGCTCGACGCCTCGCTCTCCGATCTGCAAACCAAGGCGCGTCTGATGGCCGAGCAGATCGCGACCGGCCAGGCTGCGGGCACCACGCTCACGCTGCTGCGCGCGCGTGACCAGTTCGGCGTGCAGGACGCCACCATCGTCGAGCCGGTGCGCAGCATGTCGGGCGCGGCGCCGGAGATGCACGTCGTCGCGCAGGCTTCGAGCAACTTCTCCTCGCTGATGCCGGCCGACCTGCCCACCGCGCTCATGATCGATCAGGCGCGCGGGCGCGGCTACGCGGCGATCGAAGGCGAAGTCGATGGCGACCCGCGTCTGCACGGTCCGAAGGGCGCGCTGCGGCTGCGCGTCGTCACGCGCATTCCCGATGCGAACACCACCGACCTGCAACCGGTCGAGCGCTTCCTGCAACTGGAGCAGCCGGTGCCCGCCGCGCTTGCGCGCAACGCCGACGCCGTGCAGCGCGCCTATCGCGAGTACCAGGAAAAGGCGCTGGGCCGCACCGGCTTGCGCAAGATGTATATCGGCACGCTCACGCTCGCGCTCTTTCTCGCCACCTTCGTTGCGATGATGCTGGCGCTCGCGCTCGGCAACCAGCTCGCACGTCCGCTCTTCCTGCTCGCGCAGGGCACTAAGGAAGTGACCGAGGGCGACTACACGCCCAAGCGCGAGATCAAGTCGCGCGACGAACTGGGCTTCCTCACGCAGTCGTTCAACGCGATGACGCGTCAGCTTTCCGAAGCGCGCCAGGCCGTGGAGAAGAACCGCGTCGCGCTCGAGCATTCGAAGGCGTATCTCGAGAGCATCCTCGCGAATCTCACGGCGGGCGTATTCGTGTTCGACCGCCAGTTCCGGCTGACGACGGCGAACCCCGGCGCCGAGCGCATCTTCCGCCATCCGTTCCAGGCGCAGCTGGGCTTGCCCATCGATCATGTGGCCGCGCTCGGCGACTTCGCGGCGATGGTGCGCAAGGCGTTCGCCGACCAGGAAGCCTCGCGCACCGATCGCGAAGGCAGCGACGTGGATCACGGCCATTGGCAGCAGCAGTTCTCCGTGCCGGTGGCGGGCGAGACCGATCCGCTCACGCTGCTCGTGCGCGGCGCGCGCCTCGTCTCCGACACGGGCCGCGACGCCGGCGACATGCAGACCTCGGGCTACGTGGTGGTGTTCGACGACATCTCCGACGTGATCTCGGCACAGCGCTCGGTGGCATGGGGCGAAGTCGCGCGGCGACTCGCGCACGAGATCAAGAATCCGCTCACGCCGATCCAGCTTTCGGCCGAGCGCTTGCAGATGAAGCTCACCGACAAGCTCGCTCCTTCGGACGCCGAGGTGCTCAAGCGCGGCGCGACCACCATCGTCAACCAGGTCGCGGCGATGAAGCAGATGGTCGACAATTTCCGCGACTACGCGCGCACGCCGCCGGCGGTGCTCGCGAGCCTGCAACTGAACGACCTCGTGAGCGAAGTGCTCACGCTGTACGGCGCGGAAGAAGGCAAGAGCACGATCAAGGTCGAGCTTTCCGCGCTGCCGGTCATCCGCGGCGACGCAACGCAATTGCGCCAGGTGATTCACAACCTTTTGCAAAATGCTCAAGACGCGGTGGCCGATGTTGAGACTCCACGCGTGGCACTGGAGACGCGGGCCGTAGAATACGGCGATCCGGACGCGGACGGCCGCACGCGCGTCGCGGTGCGGCTCACGGTGTCGGACAACGGGCCCGGTTTCCCGGCGCGCATTCTCACGCGCGCATTCGAACCCTATGTGACAACCAAGGCCAAAGGAACAGGACTCGGGCTCGCGATGGTGAAGAAGATCATCGACGAGCACGGCGCACGCATCGACATCCGCAATCGCATGAAAGCGGGCGATGTGATAGAGGGCGCGCAGATCTCGATCCTCTTTCTCCAACTGGCGGATGACGCCAACCCGGACACCCACCCGGGCGCTTCGTCGGATGCCGCCACGCGCGGCACCGCAAAGGCGGTGCGCGCGGCAACGGAGCAGGGATCAAAAGCAACAGTGCAGACAAGGGCAGCGTAAATGGCAACCATCCTGGTGGTAGACGATGAAATGGGCATCCGGGAATTGCTCTCGGAGATCCTCAGCGACGAAGGACACGTCGTGGAGCTTGCGGAGGACGCGCAGGAGGCGCGCGAATTCCGTCAGCGCCAGGTGCCGGACCTGGTGCTGCTCGATATCTGGATGCCGGACACCGACGGCGTCACGCTGCTCAAGGAATGGGCCGCGCATGGCCAACTGACGATGCCCGTCATCATGATGTCGGGGCATGCGACGATCGACACGGCGGTCGAGGCGACCAAGATCGGCGCGCTCAACTTCCTCGAAAAGCCGATTGCGCTGCAAAAGCTGCTGAAGGCGGTCGAGCAGGGGCTCGCGCGCGGGAGCGCCGCGCCTGTGCCCGCGACGGCCGCGGGCGCCGCGAAGCCGGCTGCGGGCGGGCCGGCCGTGGTGGCGTCGGCGGCGGCGCTGCCGGTGCTGGGCGCCGACGGCGCGTCGGGCGGCGCGGCCGCGGCGGGCGTGGCGTCGATTTCGTTCGACATCCCGTTGCGCGACGCTCGCGACGCATTCGAGCGCGCCTACTTCGAGTACCACCTCGCGCGCGAGAACGGCAGCATGACGCGCGTGGCCGAGAAGACCGGCCTCGAGCGCACGCACCTGTACCGCAAGCTCAAGCAGCTCGGTGTGGACCTGGGCAAGAGCAAGGGCGAGTAAGCAGATTTTTTTGCGAAAGCGCTTGCGCAGTCCTGTCAGTGTCGCTATAATTCTTCTTCTTCGTTGGCCCGGTAGCTCAGTTGGTAGAGCAGCGGATTGAAAATCCGCGTGTCGATGGTTCGATTCCGTCCCAGGCCACCAGAATGCAGCCCCAGGAGATCGTACGATTCCTGGGGCTTTTTCGTTGTTCTGGCGGCACGGCATGTCCTGTCGTGCCGAACACAGCGGATGGAATATCAGCGGTATAAAGTAGCGCCGATATTCGCAAAAATACAGCGGCCTATACTGCATTGGCCTGCGCAGGGGAAAGACCCGCGCGGGTCCGCACGGCGGGTTTTCAAGGCTTGCGACCGCGCGGAACCTCTTGATACGGAGTTTCACGGTGACTCGAACAGAACCCAGGAACGGCGCGCTGGTGCTGTTTTCCGGCGGCCAGGACTCGGCTACGTGCCTTGCCTGGGCGCTCGACCGCTACGACACTGTCGAGACGCTCGGCTTCGATTATGGCCAGCGTCATCGCGTCGAACTGGAATGCCGTGAAGGCTTTCGCGCGGCCGTTGGGCAGACCTTCCCCGAGTGGGGCGAGCGCCTGGGCGACGATCACATGATCGATCTTTCGGTGTTGGGCTCGATCAGCGACACGGCCATGACGCGCGAAATCGAGATCGAGACGGCGGCCAACGGCTTGCCGAACACCTTCGTGCCGGGCCGCAATCTGATGTTCATGCAGATCGCCGCGGCGATTGCTTACCGGCGCGGGCTCAAGTTCCTCGTGGGCGGCATGTGCGAAACCGACTTCTCGGGCTATCCCGACTGCCGCGACGACACCATGAAGGCGCTGCAAGTCACGCTCAATCTGGGCATGGAAACCCGCCTCGTGATCGAAACGCCGCTCATGTGGCTCGACAAGGCCGACACGTGGCGTCTCGCGCAGAAACTGGGCGGTGAGCCGCTGGTCGAACTGGTGCGCGTGGAAACGCATACGTGCTACGTGGGCGAGCGCGCCGAGCTCAACGACTGGGGCTTCGGCTGCGGCGAATGCCCGGCGTGCAAGTTGCGCAAGCGCGGCTACGAAGCGTACCTCGCGGGCGAGCAGGTGACGCAAGCGCCGGTCTGAACCGATGACGGGCGCGCGCCACGCGCTTTGCATGGCGTGGCAGCATGAGCGGGGCGGCGCACGGGCGGCGCGTCCCGCCGAACGAAGGCAGCAAGACAATCAGCGCCCGAAATAACCCGCTCCCAGCGCGTCGACACGCAGGGAACATGCGCAGTGAACGCGCGCATTGAACATGATCAGGCAGTAAGCATGACGTACGCAGTAAAGGAAATTTTCTACACATTGCAGGGCGAGGGCGCGAACGCCGGACGTCCGGCCGTGTTTTGCCGGTTCGCCGGCTGCAACTTGTGGTCGGGCCGCGAGGAAGACCGTGAAACGGCGGTCTGTCGTTTCTGCGACACCGATTTCGTGGGCACCGACGGCGAGAACGGCGGCAAGTACCGCACGCCCGAGGAACTCGTCGCGATGATCGCGTCGCTCTGGCCCGAAGGCGAGGGCAACCGCTTCGTCGTGTGCACCGGCGGCGAGCCGATGCTGCAGATCGACCAGCCGTTCGTCGATGCGCTGCATGCCGCCGGCTTCGAGATCGCCATTGAAACCAATGGTTCGCTGCCCGTGCTGGATACCATCGACTGGATCTGCGTGAGCCCGAAGGCCGACGCGCCGCTCGTCGTCACGAAGGGCAACGAGTTGAAGGTGGTGGTGCCCCAGGACAACCAGCGCCTCGCCGACTATGCGAAGCTCGATTTCGAGTATTTCCTCGTTCAGCCGATGGACGGCCCGTCGCGCGACCTGAACACGAAGCTCGCGATCGACTGGTGCAAGCGCCATCCGCAATGGCGCCTGTCGATGCAGACTCACAAGTACCTGAACATTCCCTGAGCATCCCCTGATTCCTTGCCTGACTGGTTAAAAGCGCCGTGCTGACGATCACCCGAAAACTCGAATTCGACGCGGGCCACCGCATTCCCGACCACCGCAGCCAGTGTCGCAACCTGCACGGCCATCGCTACGTGCTGGAAGTCACGCTGCAAGGCGACACCGTCGAAACGGAAGGCGCGCCCGACCGCGGCATGGTGATGGATTTCGCCGACGTGAAGGCGCTCGCGAACCAGCATCTCGTCGATTTGTGGGATCACGCGTTCATCGTCTTCGAAGACGACGCGCAGGTGCGCGGTTTTCTCGAAACGTTGCCGGGTCACAAGACGGTCGTGATCGACCGCATTCCGACCGTGGAAAATCTCGCGGCCATCGCGTTCGAGATCCTCGCTAACGTTTACGACGCGCATTACGGCGTGAATCTGCAACTGCAAAAGCTGCGTCTGTACGAAACGCCGAATTGCTGGGCTGAAGTCACGCGCGATTGAGCGCCGGCATCGAGGCCCGCGCCGAGCCCTAAGGCCGGGTTTTCCGCCCGGCCCTCAAACTTTTGTCGCGGTATGATCGTTCCGGCAAGGCCCGCGTCCGCGCGGCCCGACAACACAACGGAGCGAGACATGCCGGCTGCGGCGCTGCCGGGCCGCCAGGCCCGCGCGGGACGCGCGCGTCCCGCAACTCGCCGGGAGCACGGCAATGAGCACCTTCACTAATCCCCTCAAGGAACGCCTCAAGGAAGCTGAGCCGCTTTACGGCCTGTGGCTTTCGATGGGCAGCGAGACCGCCGCCGAGGCGCTCGCGCACGCCGGTTTCGACTGGCTGCTGATCGACATGGAGCATTCGCCCAACGACAGCAGCGACGTCATCGCGCAATTACGTGCGATCGCGGCGGCCCATTTGCCGACCGAGCCGGTCGTGCGCATCCAGGCGAACGAGCCGTGGCTCGTCAAGCGCGTGCTCGACGCGGGCGTGCGCACGGTGATGTTTCCCAACGTGACCTCCGCCGACGAAGCCGCCCGTGTGGTGAGCTACACCCAATATCCCGATGCCGATGCGCCGGGCGGCCAGCGCGGCGTCGCGGGCGTGGTGCGCGCGGCGGCCTACGGCATGCGGCGCGATTATCTGCATGGCGCGAACGCGCAAGTCGCCTCGATCATCCAGATCGAATCGGCGGCGGCACTCGGCGAGGTCGAGAAAATCGCAGTGGTGCCGGGCGTCGATTGTCTCTTCGCCGGGCCTGCCGATCTTGCCGCAAGCCTCGGCCATCTGGGCGATTCGAAGCACCCTGACGTCGTTGCCGCGATGACGCGCATCGTTGCCGCAGCGCGTGCGGCAGGCGTGGGGGCGGGCATCTTTGCAATGGATGCCGCGCAGGCGAAGCAGTATCGCGAGATGGGCTTCAACTTCGTCGCGCTCGCCGCCGATGTCATCTGGCTCATGCGCGCGACGCGCCAGGCGCTCCAGGAGGCGAGGTCATGAAGCGTCCGAAAGCGTTGCGCGCGCAGTTTGTCGGCGTGGTGGCGGCGGCTTGTGTCGCTGGCGCGGCGTTTGGCGCAAGCGGCCAGACG
This sequence comes from Paraburkholderia sp. A3BS-1L, assembly GCF_051125215.1. Taxonomy (NCBI): domain Bacteria; kingdom Pseudomonadati; phylum Pseudomonadota; class Betaproteobacteria; order Burkholderiales; family Burkholderiaceae; genus Paraburkholderia; species Paraburkholderia sp. A3BS-1L. The sequence continues at coordinate 36,270 of NZ_CP120442.1, forward strand.
ATGGCGGCTGGTGCCGCGGGGGCAGCGAGCGCGAGTGCAGGTGCACGTACAGGGGCAAGTGCAGGTGCAAGTGCGGGTGCAAGCGCGGCCGTCACGAAACCCGTTGCAGGTGCGCAATCCGATCCGCAGACGGCCAACGCCGTGGCCGACTACAACGCCGGCAATCTCGCGGGCGCGCGCGCCGAATTCAAGGCCGCCGCCGAGCGCGGCAACCGGCTCGCCGAGTTCAACTACGCGATGATGCTGATCAACGGCGAGGGCGGCGGCGCCGACGTGGGCGAGGGCCGCAAGTGGCTGCGCAAGGCCGCCGACGCGAACATGTCCCATGCGCAGTACGTCTACGGCAAGATGTACGACGACGGCGATTTCGTCGAGCGCGACCCGGCGCTGGCGCATCAGTGGTTCCTGAAGGCCGCGAAGCAGGGCCACGTGCAGGCCGAGCTCGCGCTGGCGAACCAGTTCCTCGATGGGCGCGGCACGTCGCGAGACAACAAGCAGGCGTTCTACTGGTACAAGAAGGCCGCCGAGGGCGGCGACATGACGGCGCAGTACGTGACCGGCTCGTTCTACGAGCGCGGCGGCGACGGCGTGCCGAAGAACCTGAACGTCGCGCGCGCCTACTATGCGGCGGCGGCCGCGCAGGGCGACCAGGTGGCGCTGCTCAAGTACAAGCAGTTGAGCGCGCAACTGATGAAGGCGGCACCGCCGCAATGAGTGCGGTGGGTGTGGAAGACGGCAGGCCTAGCTCTGCATCAGCCGCTTCTGCCGCCCGACGCTCATGATCAGCCCGATGGCGACGCCGAGCGTCGTGAGCGCGGTGCCGCCGTAGCTCATGAACGGCAGCGGCACGCCCACCACGGGCAGGATGCCGCTCACCATGCCGATATTCACGAACGCATAGGTGAAGAACGCCATCGTGAGCGAGCCGGCCAATAATCGCCCGAATAGCGTCGCGCCGTTGGCGGCGATATAGAGCCCGCGTGCGATCAGGCACATGTAGAGCGTGAGCAGCACGATCCCGCCCGCCATGCCGAACTCCTCCGAGAACACCGCGAAGATGAAGTCAGTGTGCTTCTCGGGGATGAACTCCAGATGCGACTGCGTGCCCTTGAGCCAGCCCTTGCCGAGCGGGCCGCCCGAGCCGATGGCGATCACCGCCTGAATCGTGTGGAAGCCCTTGCCGAGCGGGTCGGAAGTCGGGTCGAGCAGCGTGCAGATGCGGTGTTTCTGGTAATCGTGCAGGAGCGGCCAGTTCACCTGCGGCTGGCAGATCTTGTCCTGGAACGCCGCGATCGACGCCACGGCAATCACGCCTGCAATGAGCACCGGCACGATCAGCTTGAACGAGAGCCCCGCGAAATAAATTACGAAGAAGCCCGCAGCGAACACGAGCACGGCGGTGCCGAGGTCCGGCTGCTTGGCGATCAGCCCCACCGGCACGAGCAGGATCACGAAGCCGACCACGAAGTCGTACCAGCGCATCACGCCTTCGCGGCGCTGGTAGTACCACGCGAGCATGAGCGGCGTGGCGATCTTGAGAATCTCGGAAGGCTGGATCACGACCCCCACGTTAATCCAGCGCTTTGCGCCCTTGCGCGTGAGGCCGAATAGCGCGACCGCGATCAGCAGGGCGATGCCGAACGTGTAGACCGGCACCGCGAAGCGCATGAGCGTGGTGGGTGGGACATTGGCGAGCGCCCACATCAGCACGAAGGTAAACATGATGTTGCGCAGCTGGTCTTCGACGCGGCCCGGCATGTCGAGGGTTGCGCTATACAGCGTGACGATGCCCACGCACAGCAGCAGGAACACCGTGAGCGCGAGCGGGCGATCGAAGCCCACGAACATCTTGCGCAACGCGTCCAGCACGGCGCGCTTGTCGATCTTTTCGAACTGGAAGAAAGGCATGGGAATTCCTTACTCGTCGATGCCGCCCGTGGCGCGCAAGGGCTGCGGCGCGAGCGTGGCCGCGTCGGGCGCGCTGGCGGGGCGGCGCGGGCGATGCGGACCTGGGCCGAAATGGCGGGGCAGCGAGGCAGCGCCGGGCCGCTGGGCCGCAGCTTCGTTGTCCGGCGCCGCAGTGCCTGGCGTGGTGGTCGCGGTGCCGCCGCTCACGGCATCGGTGCCCTGGGGGGCCTCGGGGGCGGCCGGCCCGGCGCTCGGCTTGTGCGTTTTCTCGCGGGCGCTCGCGCTGGCGGGCCTGGATGCACCGGCTCGTGCCGGCGCGGCGCCGGGCACGGTCGCGGCGGAGGTGCCCGATGTGGCCGCAGCCGCAGAAGCTTCGGAGGCCGCCGCAGCAGCCGAAGCCGCCGCCGCGGCCGAAGCCGCTTCGGCTGCCGAAGCCGCGCCGGGAATCGGCAGTGGCGTGAAGCCCGCCGCAACCCTGACCGGCGTTGTTCCTGTGGTCCCCGAGCTGGCCAGCGGCGCACCGCCGATGGTGGGCGCGGACGCATCCTGCGTGGCCGAGGCCGCCTCGGCCACGGCAGCCTGCTCGACGCCTGGCTTCAGGCGGTCGACGAGCCAGTAATCGAGCACGCGCCGCGCGATCGGACCCGCTGACTGCGCACCCCAGCCGCCGTTCTCGACGATCAGCGCGACGGCGATCTGCGGCTTTTCGGCGGGCGCGAACGCAATGAAGAGCGCGTGGTCGCGCAGATGCTCGGCGAGCGCATGCGCCTGATACTTGCCGCCCTGCAGCGAGAACACCTGCGCCGTGCCGGTCTTGCCCGCCGAGGTGTAGGGCGCGTTTTTGAAGACCGCGTAGGCCGTGCCTGAGGGGTTCATGTCGACGTTTTCCATGCCGCGCTTCACGACGTCGATATCGGACTGTTTCACGTTCAGCCGGCCGCTTTCGTTCGGCACGGTGAGGTGCTGCGCCTTCGTGATCGGATTTTCGATCTCCTTCACGAGGTGGGGCTTCATGAGGACGCCGTTATTGGCGAGCGTGGCCGTCGCGTGGGCGAGTTGCAGGATCGTGAACGAGTTGTAGCCCTGGCCGATGCCAAGGCTGATGGTCTCGCCTTCGTACCAGCGCTGTTGCTCGGGCCGGCGATAGGCTTTGCGCTTCCACTCGGTGGAGGGCAGGATGCCGCGCGCCTCGCCCGCGATGTCGATGCCGGTCAACTGGCCAAAGCCGAGCGGCTTCATGAAGTTCGCGATGTTGTCCACGCCCAGGTCGTGCGCGAGCATGAAGAAGTAGGTGTCGTTCGACACCATGATCGCCTTGTTCATGTCGACCCAGCCCTGGCCGGAGCGCACATCGTTGTTGAAGCGATGGCCGCCGAACATGTAGAAGCCCGGGTCCGAGAAGCCCCAGCCCGGCGTGCGCTTGTGCAGCGTGAGCGCGGCGAGCGCCATGAATGGCTTGTAGGTCGAGCCCGGCGGGTAGGTGCCGTGCAGCGGCCGGTTCAGGAGCGGGTGATCGGGCGAGTTGTTCAGCGCGTCCCAGGTCTGCTGGTCGATGCCGTCCACGAACGAGTTCGGGTCGAAGCTCGGCGCCGAAACGAACGCGAGAATGTCGCCCGTGGACGGCTCGATCGCCACGAGCGCGCCGCGCTTGCCCGCGAAGGCCTGCTCGGCCACTTGCTGCAAGCCGATGTCGAGCGAGAGCACGAGATTGTTGCCGGGCGTGGCTTGGGTGCGCTTGAGCGTGCGCACGGGGCGCCCGCCCGCGGTCACCTCGACTTCCTCGAAGCCGGTCAGGCCGTGCAGCTCCGTTTCGTAGCTCTGCTCGACGCCGATCTTGCCGATGTAGTCGGTGCCCTTGTAGTTGTTCGCGTCGAGCCGCGGATCGTAATGCTCGGGATCCTCGTCATTCTTGTCGCTCATGTCGTCGATGCGCTCCTGGTCGCGCTGCGAGATGCGGCCGATATAGCCGATCACGTGCGCGGCCGTGGTGCCGAGCGGGTATTGACGGAACAGGCGCGCGCGCACCTCCACGCCGGGAAAGCGAAAGCGCTGCGCGGTGAAGCGTGAGACTTCCTCGTCGGTGAGGCGGGTGCGGATCGGCAGGCTCTCGAAGTTCTTCGAGTCCTCGAGCAGCTTCTTGAAGCGGCGGCGGTCGCGCGCGTCGATCGGGATCACCGTCGAGAGTTCGTCGATGGTGTTGTCGAGCGTGTCGGTGAGCTTCGAGGGCGTGATTTCGAGTGTGTACGCCGAGTAGTTCTTCGCGAGCACGACGCCGTTGCGGTCGGTGATGATGCCGCGGTTCGGCACGATGGGCGCGACCGAGATGCGGTTCTCGTCGGCCTGCAGCGAGTACTTGTTGTGGTTCCAGACTTGCAGCCAGAGGAACCGGAACGCGATCAGCCCGAAGCAGACGAACACGAACACGCCCGCAGCCGCGACGCGCAGGCGGAATTTCGTGAGCTGCTGCTGGGTGTCCTTGAATTCGGTCATGCGCTCGGAGCAGCGGGGCCCGCGCCTCGCTCAGGCGCTGCGGCGGGCCGATCGTGCCGGTGGTAAGGATGGGTCATCGATTGCGTCTTCAACGGGAAGCGGCGTGCGCGCCGCTCAAATGGGCCGGGTGTCGTCGGGGTCGACGGGGCGGCGCTGCGGCAGCAGCAGCACGATGCTGGCGAGCGGCCAGAGCACGGCCTCCACGAAGCCGCTGATCAGATAGCCCCAGCCGGGGAACGGCGCGCCCATCAGGAGGCGCACCACGAACGGCACGATCTGCGCGCCGACGAGCATCGGCATGACGGCGAACATCTGCACGCCGAGCGACATCCAGAGCACGCGGCGATGAATCGTGATCGCGCCATAGGAGAGCAGCGTGTAGGCGAGCGCGTGCTCGCCCAGCAGGTTCGCATTGTGCACGTCCATCAGCAGCCCGAGGCAGAACGCGATGCCCATGCCGACCTTGCGCGGCTGGTGAATGTTCCAGAACAGCAGCACGAGCGCGACGAAGTCCGGAATGCCCGGCAGCTTGCCCCAGGGCAGCAGGTTTAGCAGGAACGCGGCCGCGAGGCTGAACGCGATGAAATACGGGTTGACCGGCTGCAGGATGTATTGCGGGCGCGTCATCAATGCCCCCCCTGCGGCTTCGCGGGCGCGGCTGCAGGCGCCTTCGCCGCAGTGCTCGCATGTTCCGCCGCCTGGGTCTTCGCCTGGGGCGCCGGCGCGCCGGTGGGTGCGCCGGTTGATGCATTAGCGGCGGGCTTGGCTCCAGCAGGCTTCGATTTGTCGTCGGCCTTCTTGTCCGCAGCCTTCGACTTTTTCTTCTTCGCGTCCTTGGCCTCGGCGGCGGCAGCGGCAGAAGCGGCTTCGGCGGCCTCGATCGGATTGGGCGGCACTTGCGCCACGAAATGCAGCACCAGCACCTCGCGCGCGCCCCGAACCGCCGCGAGCGGCACGCAGATCACGCGCGCAAACGCCGTGTCGGCCTGCTTGTCGATGCGCAGCACCTTCGCGACCGGCAGCCCTTGCGGATACACGCCGTCGAGACCGCTCGTCACGAGTTCGTCGCCCACTTGCACGTCGGCGCTGATCGGCACGAAGCGCAGGTCGAGCAGATCGCCCTTGGCCGTGCCGTAGATCACGCTGCGCAGGCCGGTGCGCACGATCTCGACCGGCACTGCCAGGTCTTTGTCGGTCACGAGCGTGACCTCGGACTGCATCGGGAACACCCGCGTGACCTGCCCGATCACGCCGTCTTCGCTTACCACAGGCGCGCCGTCCTGCACGCCCTGCTGGGTGCCGCCGCCGATCACAACCTTCTGCGTGAACGGGTCGCGTGTGTCGTACTGGATCTCGGCGGGCGTGGTTTGCGCGCCGATGCGCTGTGAAAGCTGCAGCAGCGCGCGCAGATGCGCGTTTTCGGCGGCGAGCGTGGCCGCGTCGTTGGCTTGCTGCGAGAGCTGTAGATTGCGCGCGTGCAGTTTGGCGTTGTCCTGGCGCAACGCGGCGCTCGTCACGGCGAGGTCGGCCGCGCCCATGAAGAGGTCGCGCGGCACGAGGGCGGCGCGTTGCAGCGGGTAAAGACCTGCGCCGAGCACGCCGCGCACGACTTCGAGGGTCTTGAAGCGGGCGTCGGAGATCAGCAGCGCAATCGACAGAACGACGAAGAAGATTAGCCGTGCGAGTGCCGAGGGGCCTTGCTTGAATAAAGGCGGCGGACTGTATTCCATGGTCGGCGCCGGGCGCGTGTGCGGTTCGGTGAAACTAACGATGAGACGTAAAACGCAACAGCGGCGCCTTGGTCGGCGCCGCGTTGCGGACGGTGCGGCGGTGTGCGTGCCGCCGCAGCCAAGTGTGCTTCAATTGCGCAGCCTTTGCCCGTAGCCGGGCACTGGCTGGGCACTGCGGCTATGCAACGCGGCAGCGCGCTTACTCGTACGAGAAGATGCTGCCGAGCTTGTCCATGCGCTCGAGCGCCATGCCCGAGCCGCGCACCACGCAGGTGAGCGGATCTTCTGCCACCAGCACCGGCAGGCCGGTTTCCTCGGCGAGCAGACGGTCGAGGTCGCGCAGCAGCGCGCCGCCGCCCGTGAGCATCATGCCGCGCTCGGCGATGTCGGCGCCCAGTTCCGGCGGCGTTTGCTCGAGGGCGATCTTCACGGACGAGACGATCTGGTTCAGCGGGTCGGTGAGCGCTTCGAGGATTTCGTTGCTCGAAATCGTGAAGCTGCGCGGAATACCTTCCGACAGGTTGCGGCCCTTCACTTCCATTTCCTTGACTTCGGAGCCGGGGAACGCCGAGCCGATTTCCTTTTTGATGGCCTCGGCGGTTTGCTCGCCGATCAGCATGCCGTAGTTGCGGCGGATGTAGTTGACGATGGCCTCGTCGAACTTGTCGCCGCCCACGCGCACCGAGCCCTTGTAGACGATGCCGCCGAGCGAGATCACGCCCACTTCGGTCGTGCCGCCGCCGATGTCGACGACCATCGAGCCGGTGGCTTCCGAAACCGGCAGGCCCGCGCCGATCGCGGCGGCCATGGGTTCTTCAATGAGATAGACCTGCGAGGCGCCGGCGCCGTGCGCGGCTTCCTTGATCGCGCGGCGCTCGACCTGGGTGGAGCCGCACGGCACGCAAATGATGATGCGCGGCGACGGCGAGAACATGCGCGATTCGTGTGCAGTCTTGATGAACTGCTTGATCATCTGCTCGGTGACGGTGAAGTCGGCGATCACGCCGTCCTTCATCGGGCGGATGGCTTCGATGTTGCCCGGCACCTTGCCAAGCATCTGCTTGGCTTCCTTGCCGACCGCCTGGATCGTCTTCTTGCCGTTGGGGCCGCCTTCCTGGCGAATGGACACGACCGAGGGTTCGTCGAGGACGATGCCCTTGCCGCGCATGTAGATCAGGGTGTTGGCGGTGCCGAGGTCGATCGCGAGATCGTTGGAGAAATAGCTACGCAGAAAACCGAACATTCAAAAATCCTGTCTCGCTTGTGGCCGACCTTGGGACGAGCGGGTCACGGGGCGGCAGCGGAAAAAATAACAGCCTCAGGACGGGCGGAAAGCGCCGCCGCGAGGAGCCTGAAACTGCGGGAATGGTTACCGGAGTTGGCCACGCTGGGCGCCGCCTGAGCGCTCATTGCAGCGATCAGGGATGAAAGGCGGGCGCAAGGCGGTCCGGGTTTGAGTCGAACGCGTAATGATACCTTATAATTTTGCCTGTTTTGCAGGATCCGAAGGGCAGTTTTTGACTTCGTCGAAGCTTTTCTCTACCCCCGGATCCGGTGCGATAAACCGCTGTTGCAGCACTGATTTTTCCGCACTGCCTCAGCCTCTTTTTTCCGGTGACCGCATGGCCCTGACCCTGACCGATGTGAAGCGCATCGCGCATCTTGCGCGCCTCGAACTGGCCGAAGCCGAGGCCGGCAATACGCTCGAGCGCCTGAATAACTTCTTCGGGCTCGTCGAGCAGATGCAGGCCGTGGACACGACGGGCATCGCGCCGCTCGCACATCCGATCGAGCAGATCGAAGACGTCGCGCTGCGACTGCGCGAGGACGCGGTAACCGAAATCGTGGACCGCGACGCCTTTCAGCGCCCCGCGCCCGCGGTACAGGACGGACTTTACCTCGTGCCGCGCGTGATTGAGTAAACACGCGCTCATTTCCCGTCATTTTCGATGAAGTTCGAGTTAGATAACCTTAACTTCACGAATACGGAAACCCGAATCCGGCGCAGCCCGTACACGCGTGCGAGGCGCCCCCGGCGGCGCGAAACGTTGTGGACGCGCCGTTACGTTCTTCCAGGAATCACGCAATGCATGACAATAGTTTGACCGAATTGCGCGCCGCACTGGCCGCAAAGGCATGCTCCGCCGTCGAACTGGCTCAGCATTTTTTGAGCCGAATTGATGCGAATCAAGATCTGAATGCCTTCGTCGACGTCAATCCCGAGCTCACGCTCGCGCAGGCCAAAGCCGCCGACGCGCTCATCGCGGGCGGCAACGCCGGCCCGCTGACCGGCATTCCGCTCGCACACAAGGACGTGTTCGTCACGCGCGGCTGGCGCTCGACCGCCGGCTCGAAGATGCTCGCCAATTACGTGAGCCCGTTCGACGCGACTGTCGTGACGCGTCTCGAGCGCGCGGGCATGGTCTGCGTCGGCAAGACCAACATGGACGAATTCGCGATGGGCTCGTCCAACGAGAACTCGCATTTCGGCGCGGTGAAGAACCCGTGGGACAAGCAGGCCGTGCCGGGTGGCTCGTCGGGCGGCTCGGCAGCTGCCGTGGCCGCGCGCCTGGCCGTGGCCGCGACCGGCACCGACACGGGCGGCTCGATCCGTCAGCCCGCGTCGTTCTCGGGCATCACGGGCATCAAGCCCACCTATGGCCGCGTGTCGCGCTACGGCATGATCGCGTTTGCGTCGTCGCTGGACCAGGGCGGCCCGATGGCGCACAGCGCCGCCGACTGCGCGCTCCTGCTCAACGCGATGGCGGGCTTCGACGAGCGCGATTCCACGAGCCTCCAGCGCGACGACGAAGACTACACGCGCCACCTCGGCCAGACGTGGAGCGCCAGCGCAACGGCCGACAAGCCGCTCGCGGGCCTGCGCATCGGCCTGCCGAAGGAATACTTCGGCGCGGGTCTGGCCGACGAGGTGCGCGCCGCCATCGACGCCGCGCTCAAGGTCTACGAATCGCTCGGCGCCACGCTCGTGGAAGTCACGCTGCCGAAGACCGAGCTCTCGATCCCCGTTTATTACGTGATCGCGCCGGCGGAAGCCTCGTCGAACCTTTCGCGTTTCGACGGCGTGCGCTTCGGCCATCGCGCGGCCGAGTACACCGATCTGCTCGACATGTACAAGAAGTCGCGCGCCGAGGGCTTCGGCCACGAGGTGAAGCGCCGCATCCTGGTGGGCACCTACGTGCTCTCGCACGGCTACTACGACGCGTATTACCTGCAGGCGCAGAAGATCCGGCGCATCATCGCGCAGGACTTTCAGGAAGCGTTCAAGCAGTGCGACGTCATCATGGGGCCGGTCGCGCCGAGCGTGGCGTGGGACCTTGGCGCGAAGGGCGACGATCCGCTGCAGATGTATCTCGCCGACATCTACACGCTCTCCACGAGCCTCGCGGGCCTGCCCGGCATGAGCGTGCCGTGCGGCTTCGGCGCCGGTGCGAACGCGCAACGTCCGGTCGGTCTGCAGATCGTCGGCAACTATTTCAACGAGGCCCGCATGCTGCAGGTCGCCGACGCTTTCCAGCGCGCGACCGAATGGCATCGCAAGGCGCCGGCAGGGGTGTAAAGCATGAGCACGCAATGGGAAGTCGTTATCGGTCTCGAGACGCACGCGCAATTGTCGACGGCGTCGAAGATCTTCTCGGGCGCATCGACGCAATTCGGCGCGGCTCCGAACACGCAGGCCTGCCCCGTCGATCTCGCGCTGCCGGGCGTGCTGCCGGTGATGAACCGCGGCGCGGTCGAGCGCGCGATCCGCTTCGGCCTCGCGATCAACGCGACGGTTGCGTCGCGCAGCATCTTCGCGCGCAAGAACTACTTCTACCCGGATCTGCCGAAGGGCTATCAGATCAGCCAGTACGAGATTCCGGTCGTGCAGGGCGGGCAGATCACGATCCAGGTGCCCGCCAACGAAAAGGCCGGCAAGGAAGCGTACGAGAAGACCATCAATCTCACGCGCGCGCACCTCGAAGAAGACGCGGGCAAGTCGCTGCACGAAGACTTCGCGGGCATGACGGGCATCGACCTGAACCGCGCCGGCACGCCGCTGCTCGAAATCGTCACCGAACCTGAAATGCGCAGCGCCGCCGAAGCGGTGGCATACGCGAAGTCGCTGCACACGCTGGTCGTGTGGCTCGGCATTTGCGACGGCAACATGCAGGAAGGCTCGTTCCGCTGCGACGCGAACGTTTCGGTGCGCCCGGTCGGCCAGAAGGAATTCGGCACGCGCGCCGAGATCAAGAACCTGAACTCGTTCCGCTTCCTCGAAGAAGCGATCCAGTACGAAGTGCGCCGCCAGATCGAGCTGATCGAAGACGGCGGCACCGTGGTGCAGGAGACGCGTCTGTACGACCCGGACAAGCGCGAGACGCGCTCGATGCGCAGCAAGGAAGACGCGCACGACTACCGCTATTTCCCCGACCCCGACCTCATGCCGCTCGTGATCGATGCGGCGTGGGTCGAGCGCGTGAAGGGCGAGATGCCCGAGCTGCCCGCGACGATGCAAACGCGCTTCGTCGAGCAGTACGGCGTGACGCCGTACGATGCGAACGTGCTCACGTCGAGCAAGGCGATGGCGGCGTACTTCGAAGCGGTCGTGGCGAAGACCGGCGCTGCCCAGGCGAAGGCCGCCGCGAACTGGCTGATGGGCGAAGTGTCCTCGCAGCTGAACCGCGAAGGCCTCGACATCGGCGCCTCGCCGGTCTCGGCCGCGCAGTTCGCGCTGCTGCTCCAGCGCATCGCCGACGGCACGATCTCGAACAAGATCGCCAAGGAAGTGTTCCAGGCGATGTGGGACGAGAAGGCCGCAGACGTTGCCGCAGCGGATCGCATCATCGAAGCGAAGGGCCTCAAGCAGATTTCGGATACGGGCGCGCTCGAAGCGATCATCGACGAGGTGCTCGCGGCGAACCAGAAGTCGGTCGAGGAATTCCGCGCGGGCAAGGAAAAGGCGTTCAACGCGCTGATCGGCCAGGCGATGAAGGCCACCAAGGGCAAGGCCAATCCGCAGCAAGTCAACGAACTGCTGAAGAAGAAGCTGGGCTGATCGAGCCGGGCTGGCGTTCGGGTTGACGCAAGTCGTTGTGGGGCGGCGTCGCGCGCATGGCGTGCGGTGCCGCCTTGCCGTTTCAGGGTCCAGCAACAAGGAGGAGTGCAGCGCATGGCGAAGTCCCCGAGTCTCGACGATTACCGTGTGCCGTATGCCGGCGACAAGAAAGCGGAGAAGTTCGCGCCCGAGGCGATCGACCCGACCGAGAAGCCGTTCTCGACCGGCAGCAAGGATGGCGACCGCGAACGCCTCGCGGAAATCGGCGCAAGGCTCGACGAGCTGCAGGAGCGCCTGCATGCGCAGCGTCACCATCGCGTGCTGCTCGTGCTCCAGGGCATGGACACGAGCGGCAAGGACGGCACCGTGCGCGGCGTGTTCCACGAGGTCGACCCGCTCGGGCTGCGCATCGTGCCGTTTCGCGCGCCTACGCCCATCGAGTCGGCGCACGACTTCCTCTGGCGCGTGCATATGCAGGTGCCCGCCGCCGGCGAACTGGCCGTCTTCAACCGCAGCCACTACGAAGACGTGCTCGTGCCGCGCGTGATGCGCCAGATCGACATGGACGAATGCGAGCGCCGCTACCGGCAGATCCGCGACTTCGAGGCCATGCTCGTGGAGAACGGCACGACCATCATCAAGTGCTGGCTGCACATTTCGAAAGACGAGCAACGCCGCCGCATCCAGGCGCGCATCGACGACCCCACCAAGCACTGGAAATTCGATCTTTCCGATATCGAGGCGCGCAAGCACTGGGACGCCTACCAGGCGGCGTATCGCGATGCGCTCGCGGCCACGTCGACGGAAGTCGCACCGTGGTACGTGATTCCCGCCGATTCGAAGACGCATCGCAATGTGATGGTGGCCGAGTTGCTGCTGCGTCTGATGGACGGACTGAAGCTCGAGTTTCCGCCGGCCAAGGCCGAGCTCGCGGGCGTGAAGGTCGAATGACGCTTCGGAGCGACTCCAGAGCGACGCCAGGGCGGCTCAATGCGCTCCCATCTCCCAACCGCGCAAATCAAAAGGACTGAAGACATGCTGCGTGTGATCACCGCGAACCTCAATGGCATCCGCTCCGCGGCGAAGAAGGGTTTCTTCGAATGGTTCGGCGAGCAGAACGCCGACGTGCTCTGCGTGCAGGAAATCAAGTGCTCGCAGGACGACATGACGCCCGAATTCATGGCGCCGCACGATTTCAAGGGCTATTTCCAGCACGCCGTGAAGAAGGGCTATAGCGGCGCGGGCGTCTACACGCGCCATGAACCCGACGATGTGATCATCGGCTTCGGTAGCGAGGAGTTCGACGTGGAAGGCCGTTACGTCGAGACGCGCTTCGGCAAGCTCTCGGTGATTTCGGTGTACGTGCCGTCGGGTTCGAGCGGCGAGGAACGCCAGCAGGCGAAGTACCGCTTCATGGATGCGTTCCTGCCGCATCTCGAAGCCCTCAAGCGCGAACGCGAGGTGATCCTGTGCGGCGACGTCAATATCGTCCACAAGGAAATCGACATCAAGAACTGGAAGGGCAACCAGAAGAATTCGGGCTGCCTGCCCGAAGAGCGCGCTTGGCTCACCAAGCTTTTCGACGACGTGGGCTACGTCGACGTGTTCCGCACGCTCGATCCGCGCCCCGAGCAGTACACGTGGTGGAGCAACCGTGGCCAGGCCTACGCGAAGAACGTGGGGTGGCGCATCGACTACGAGATCGCGACGCCCGGCATCGCGGCGACAGCGAAGCACACGTCCATTTTCAAGGACATCAAGTTCAGCGACCATGCGCCGCTGACCATCGACTACGACTACAAGATCAAGAAGCGCTGAGCGCGCGTCGGGCGGCTCGAGGCCGCCTCGCGCGCTCGTCAGGGCGCAGCTGTGGCCGTTACCTTCGAGCGCTTCGGCACCGGAATGCCCTGATAGTCGGGCAAGCTGGCCAATGGCTTGCCGATTGCCTTCGCGTAGAGCGGCATCATGTCGACGAGCCGCTTGGCGATGTCCGCGCGCCGCGCCGGCGGATACGGATGCACGTAGATGAAGCCCTGGTCGCGGTCGGCGCGCGTGGCCGTGGCGAGCTTGTCCCAGACCGTGAGCGCCGCGCGCGGATCGAAGCCCGCGCGGGCGGCGATGTCGCTGCCGATCACGTCGGCTTCGGTTTCGTCGTCGCGGCCATAATGCATCTCAACGAGACGCGAGCCGATGCCGAGCGGGAACATGCCGAGATCCGCGAGCCCGAACAGTTGCGGCACCACGCCCGCCTCGATCTGCGCGGCCTGCTGCTCGCCGAGCCGCTCGCGCACATGCTCGCGCACCGCATGCGCGATCTCGTGGCCGAGCAGCATGCCGAGTTCGTTGTCGTTGAGCTTCACGCGATCGAGCACGCCGCCGTACACCACGAGCTTGCCGCCCGGTAGACAGTACATGCGGATGTCCGGCGAGCGGATCACCGCCACTTCCCACTTCCAGTTTTTCACGCGATCGCTCCATTTGAGCGCATAGGGCGCGAGCCGGTCGACGAGCTGGCGCACGCGCTGCGCGTGCGGATCGGAGTCGGGGTAGAGCAGTTTCGAGTGCGCTGCGCCGCGCACGATCTCGGTGTATTCGGCGGCGGCCTGCGCTTCGAGCATCGGCGACGGGATCAGGTTGCGAAACGCCGCGATGTTGCCAAAACGCACGACGCGGCCCGTGTTCGGTCCGCCGGACGTGGCGTTGGCGGACGCAGAAGCACTGCCGGCCTGCGCCTGCGCTGGCTGCGCATTCGCGCCGGAAGTAGCCGCAGCTGTGCCGATGGCCTCGGCCGCGCTCGCGAGCGCGGCCGGCGTGGAGGGCACCGAGGTCGAATTGGCCGGGACGCTCGCCGATGTGCTCGCGGATCCATTCGCGCTAGAACTGCCGGCAGCGGCCTCAGCGGCGCCGGCAAGACCCGCATGCAGGACTCCCCACATGGGCAGCGCTGCGGCGAGCGCCCGCGCGAGCGTGCTGCTCCACCCCGGACGGTGATGCGTCGGGTGGCGGGCGGGCACGGCATGCTGGCGGGACTTCACTTCCGGATTCTCCACGGGGCGATACGAATGAGCAGCAGCATACCCGGTACCGCGAGCACCGTGCAGACGATGAAGTAATCGAACCAGCCGATCTTCGCGACCACATAACCGCTGGCTGCGGACGCGAGCGTGCGCGGCACCGAGGCGAGGCTCGTGAACAGCGCGAATTGCGTCGCCGTATAGCGCGGATCGGTGGTGCTGGCGATATACGCGGTGAACGCGGCGAGCGTGAGGCCGGTCGCGAACGTCTCGAGGCCGTAGACGAGCGCGAGCGCGGCGGCGCGCGGGTCCAGCGCGAGCTGCGCGTGCAGGCCGACGGCGCTGGCGAGTTGCGCGACGCCATGGAGGGCGTCCTGAATGAGCGCGAGCGTGGGGGAGCCCGGGCCGAGCTGCGCGAGCCAGGCGAAGCCGAGCGTCGAGACCATCTGCAGGAAGCCGAAGATCCATAGACCGCGTCCGATGCCGATCTTCACGAGCGCCACGCCGCCGATGATGCCGCCCGCGAGACTCGCGCCGAACGCGGTCATCTTGGCGATCACGCCGATCTCGGTGCGCGAGTAGCCGATATCGAGGAAGAACGACGTCGAAAGCGTCGTGGCCATGGTGTCGCCGAGCTTGTACAGGAAGATGAAAGCGAGCACGAAGAGTGCCGCGCCCAGACCGTCGCGTTTCACGAATTCGGCGAACGGCTGCACGATGGCTTCGCGCAGGTTCTTCGGCGGCGCGCCGTGCACTTCCGGCTCGCTCACCACCAGCGACATGATCATGCCGGGAATCATGAACACCGCCGTCACGACGAACACGGTGCTCCACGGCAGATGATCGGAGAGAATCAGCGCGAGCGAACCGGGTACGAGCGCCGCGATCTTGTACGCGTTCACGTGCACCGCATTGCCGAGGCCTTGCTCGGTGTCCTTGAGCAACTCGCGCCGGTAGGCGTCGATGGCGATGTCCTGGCTCGCGCCGAAGAACGCCACGAGCGCGGTGAGCGCGGCCACGGTCCAGATCGACTCCTTCGGCGAAACGAAGCCGAGCGTGGCAATCGCCCCCGCCACGAGAATCTGCGTGACGAGCATCCAGCCGCGCCGGCGCCCCGGGCGCCAGCCGGGCAGACGCGGTACGTAACGGTCCATGAGCGGCGCCCAGACGAACTTCCACGTATAGGGGAACTGGATCAGCGCGAACAGGCCGATTTCCTTGAGGTTGACGCCTTCCGAGCGCAGCCACGCCTGCACCAGATAGACGAGCGTAAAGAGCGGCAACCCCGAGGTGAAGCCGAGAAACACGCAGATCAGCATGTGCGTATTCAGGTACGCGCGCCAGCCGGGGTGGTCTTCGTGTGCGTCCAGGTTGTGTGATGCCAGAGGCGTCTGGGTTACATCGGACGCCTGGGACGTCTGCGGGGTGTCCGTGGCGGCCTCTTGGGGCGGATTCTGCATGGGGTCCGGGATATCGGCGGAGTGTCGTCGGAGGGCGGCGGCGCGGTGACCAGCGGGTGACCAGCGTGGTTTGCTGATCGGCGATCCGTGAAGGGTGCGCGACACCGCTGCCGGTGTCGCCGCTTTCTCACGCTTTCTTCACGCGATAGACCGCAAGACTACCACGCCAGTTCACGCCCCATCGAACCGTCTGGCCTCCGTGCAGCACGGCGCGGTCGAGAATCTCGATGCCGACCTCGGGCGCGAGCGCCTCGAAGTCCTTCACCGTGAGCACGCGCACGTTCGGCGTGTTGTGCCACTGGTAAGGCAGCGACTTCGAAACCGGCATGCGCCCGTTCAGCACCGAAAGGCGGTGTGGCCAGTAGCCGAAGTTCGGGAACGAGACAATGCACTCCTTGCCCACGCGCGCCGTCTCGCGCAGGATCGCGGCGGTCTGGTGAATGGTCTGCAAGGTTTGCGAGAGGATCGCGAAGTCGAAGCTCCCATCTTCGAACAGGCGCAGGCCGTCCTCGAGATTCTGCTGGATCACGTTGATGCCGTTGCTCACCGAGGCGAGCACGCCCGCGTCGTTGAGCTCGATGCCGTAGCCCGTGCATTCGAGCTCTTCAGAGAGCAGCGAAAGCAGCGCGCCGTCGCCGCAGCCGAGGTCGAGCACGGTCGAGCGCGGCTCGACCCAGCGCGCGATCGTGCGAAAGTCGGGACGGGCCGAAAGACTGTCGAATGCGCTCTGGTTCATGCGCCCACCTCGTTGGCAATGCGTTCGTAATAAGCGCGCATGACGCCGTGATAGCGCGCGTCGTCGAGCAGGAAGGCGTCGTGGCCGTGCGGCGCGTCGATCTCGGCGTAGGTCACCTGGCGCTTGTGGTCGAGCAGCGCCTTCACCAGTTCGCGCGAGCGCGCGGGCGCGAAGCGCCAGTCGGTGGAAAAGCTCGCCACGAGGTACTTCGCCTTGGTGTGCGCGAGCGCGCGCGTGAGATCGCCGTCGAAGTCCTTCGCGGGATCGAAGTAGTCGAGCGCGCGCGTAATGAGCAGATACGTATTCGCGTCGAAGTAATCGGCGAACTTGTCGCCCTGGTAGCGCAGATACGACTCCACCTCGAACTCCACATCGAAGTTGAAGTTGTAGTCGTTCACGGCGCCCTCGGCGCGGCGCAGTGCACGGCCGAATTTGGCGGCCATGTCGTCGTCCGAGAGATAGGTGATGTGGCCGATCATGCGCGCCACGCGCAGGCCTCGCCTGGGCTTCACGTTGTGCGCGTAGTAGTCGCCGCCGTGGAAGTCGGGGTCCGAGAGGATCGACGAGCGGGCCACTTCGTTGAACGCGATGTTCTGCGCCGAAAGCTTGGGCGTGGAGGCCACCACGATGCAATGCCCGAGGCGATCGGGATAGCGCAGGCTCCACGCGAGCGCCTGCATGCCGCCGAGGCTGCCGCCCATCACCGCGGCAAACTTCTCGATGCCGAAGCGGTCGGCCACGCGTGCCTGGGCGTCCACCCAGTCTTCCACCGTGACCACCGGAAAGCGCGCGCCCCACGGCTTGCCCGTGGCGGGGTCGACGCTCATCGGTCCGGTCGAGCCGAAGCACGAGCCCAGATTGTTCACGCCGATCACGAAGAAGCGATTGGTGTCGAGCGGCTTGCCGGGGCCGACCATGTTGTCCCACCAGCCGACGTCTTTGGGGTTGTCCGCGTAGACGCCCGCGACATGATGCGACGCGTTGAGCGCGTGACAGACGAGCACCGCGTTGCTGCGCGCGGCGTTGAGCGTGCCGTAGGTTTCGACCACGAGGTCGTACCCGGCGAGCGCCGTGCCGTTCTGCAGTTGCAGGGGCTCGTCGAAATGCAGTGTTTGAGGAGCGACGATGCCGATCGATTCCATTCGTTCCGCCTGGGTTTCTGGGCGGCTAAACGGCGTCGGCGGGCGCGCGGTGCGGGCGCAGCTGACGACCTCTTTAGCCGCATTTATATCGAACCTCAGGCCAATGCCTGAAGTTCACGCGCCCGCAATCGAGTCAGCAAATCGGCGCGTGGGTGATGCACAACGAGCGCAAAGTATAACGGAAAACGCCTGGGCACAATGACGCGGACGAACCTGCGCTCCCGCCGCCGCCCGCCCGCGCGTATGCCTCGCGGGCTCAGACGCCGCGCGGATGGGCGTTGTGCCAGCGCCGCAACTGGAGCGACGCGACGATCATCAAGATGCCGTAAAGAACCGCAAAGCTGGCGATCAGCCAGATGAGCGAAAGTGCACCCGCGCCCGGGAACATGACGATAAAGATGCCCAGTGCAACGGAGAGCACCCCCGAGAGGCCGACCACCCACGGATGCGCAATTGCATGCCGGTACTGGATGGCGTAGACGATCTCGAAGAAGCCCACTGCGAGCGCCCAGAAGCCGATGATCATCACGAGGATGATGGCGGTTTCGCCGGGCCAGAAGAATGCCACGAGCCCCGCGAGCACGCCGATCGCGCCCACGAACACGTATGACCAGCGCCGCGAGCCGCCGCCGCGCGCGCCATAGAGCAGCGCGAAGGCGCCGTCGACGATTGCGTAAGCGCCCCAGACGAGGGCGAGCGTGAGCACGGTGAGGCCGGGCCAGGCGTAGGCGAGCACGCCGAACAGAATGGCGGCGATGCCGCGTGCGAGCAGCCAGCCCCAATGGGCGGAGAGGCTGGCGAGAATGGGCAGGGCGGCGGGAGGCGTCGGTCGGTTCATGCGTGTTTTCCTTGTCGGCCAGACCGCGCCTCGTGGGCGCAGTCCGGCTATTGAAGAATCACGCGGATCTGCTCGTCGGCATGCTCGCTGGGGGAGCGCTTGAAGCCGCTTTGGGCGTAACGGTGCCAACTGCCGATGACATAGCGGACGAGGAGATTGGCGCGAACAGCGGGATCGTAACCGGTTTTCGAAACGCGCCCGTCGGCCGTGCCGCCTTCGGCCTGCGCTTGCTCAGCCAGGCTCACGCGCAGACACTGGCGCAGCGTGGCCTCGATGCGGTCGAGCATCTGGTTCACGCGCTCGGCGAGGCGCTCATGCTCGCCCACGAGCGCTTCGCAGGTCAGCACGCGCGTCATGCCGGCGTTCTTCGCCGAAAATTGAAGCAGCATCAAGGCAATCGCGCGCGCCTGCAGCGCGCCGCTCGGCTCCTTCGTGACGATCTGGTTGATGAGCTGGAACAGCGTCTGCTCGATGAAGTCGATGAGGCCCTCGAACATCTGGGCCTTGCTCGCGAAATGGCGATAGAGCGCGGCTTCGGAGACGTTCAGGCGCGCGGCCAGTGCGGCGGTGGTGATCCTCTCCCCCCGCGGCGCTTCGAGCATCGAGGCGAGCGTCTGGAGAATGTGCACGCGGCGCTCGCCCGGCTTTGGACGGCTGCCGCGCCGAGGCGCGGCGTCTGGAGATTCGGCTGCTGCGCTTGCCGCCACGGCGGCGTCACGCGTTTCGGTCGGCTGCATGAAGGTCGCCCCCTGAGTGCGGCCCGCAGGCTGCGAATGCGCCCGGCCGCTTGAGTCTTGCCGTTGGTCCTGCCGTTTATTGTCGCCTGCTGCGCAATGCCCCGCTGCGCAGACCGCGTCCGAGCGATTTTAGCGAACGAACGCAATGATCGACATAGTGGGGCCGCCCGCCGCTCGCCACGTGTGCGGGTAGATGCCCCGTGATCCAGACCGTGCGGATGCCGAGGCGCTTGTAGCGCTTCAGATGCCCGCGCGTGTCCTCGACGAGGATCGCGTCGGCGAACGCGACGCGCGCATCGCGCAGCGTCTTGCGCAGCATCGTGTGGTCGGGCTTGGCGCGCCAGCGGTCGCGCGTGCGCATGTGCTCGATCGCCACGACGCGCTCGAACTGCCGCTCGATGCCGAGCGCCGCGAGCACCGCGTGCGCGTAGTCGGCGGGGCCGTTGGTCAGCACGATCTTGCGACCGGGCAGCGCCGCGAGCATGCGCGCGAGGCCGCGCTCGGCGCGCAGCATCGCGGGCAGGTCGTCGAAGGTGTGCACGACCTTCAGGAAGTCGTGCGGATCGATTCGATGATGGCGCGTGAGGCCCAGCAGTGCCGCGCCGTATCGATGCGTGTAGCTCGTGCGCAGATGGTTCGCGACGTCGCGGCTCACGCCGAGCGCGTCGATGATGTACTGCGTCATGCCCCGGTTGATGGCCGGGAAGATCGCGTGCGAGGCGCAGTGCAGCGTGTTGTCGAGGTCGAAGAGCCAGACGGGGGCGCCATGGCTCGGGGCGCTGTCGCCGGCGCTCCAGTTGCGCTGCCCGGCATGCGACGGCCGGCGGCGAAGCGGGCGTGAGACGTTCATCATGCGAAAGTTGGCGTTGCGCAGGCGCCGCGCGAGGGGAGGAGGGCGCCGTGGCGGAATCGCCCGTGCGGCGCCCGAAGCCGATTCAGTGCGAGCGGATCATCGTGCCGAACGGCTGCTCGGTCAGGATTTCGAGCAACACCGAGTGCTCGATGCGGCCGTCGATGATGTGCACCGAGCGCACGCCGCTCTTGGCCGCGTCGAGCGCCGACGAGATCTTCGGCAGCATGCCGCCCGAGATCGTGCCGTCTTCGAAAAGCGCGTCGATCTCGCGTGCCGAAAGGTCGGTGAGCAGATTGCCTGCCTTGTCCATCACGCCGGGGATGTTCGTCATCATCACGAGCTTCTCGGCGTTGAGCACCACCGCGAGCTTGCCCGCCACCAGATCGGCGTTGATGTTGTACGAGAGGCCGTCCTCGCCGAAGCCGATCGGCGAGATCACCGGAATGAACGCGTCGTCCTGGAGCGCCTTCACGACGGCCGGGTTGATCGCGTCGACTTCGCCCACCTGGCCGATGTCGATGTACTGACCGGGGTTGTCGCGGTCCGGCATCATCAGCTTGCGCGCGTGGATCAGGCCGCCATCCTTGCCGGTCAGGCCGACCGCGTGGCCGCCGAAGTGATTGATGAGCGTGACGATGTCCTGCTGCACCTCGCCGCCGAGCACCCACTCGACGACTTCCATGGTTTCTTCGTCCGTGACGCGCATGCCCTGGATGAACGTGCCTTGCTTGCCGATCTTCTTGAGCGCCGTGTCGATCTGCGGGCCGCCGCCGTGCACGATGACCGGATTGATGCCCACGAGCTTGAGCAGGATGACGTCGCGCGCGAAGCCCTGCTTGAGCCGCTCCTCGGTCATGGCATTGCCGCCGTACTTGATCACGACGGTCTTGCCGTGATACTGGCGGATGTAGGGCAGCGCTTCAGCCAGGATTTCGGCTTTCAGGGTGGGCGCGATCTGCGAGAGGTCGATGGGCTCGGACATGGCGGCGGGACTGGACAGGAAAACGGAGCGGAAAACGGGTGAAAATAGGCGCGCTCGCGAAAGCGCGGTTGAAACAGGGCGAATTGTACAGGACTGGCGCGGTGCAACAGGGTTTTCGGCACGGCGGCGCACGAGCGTGCAACAAGGTGGCGCCGGGGCGTTGGGTTGCGCACAATTGAAGCGAATTTCAAGCGATCGCACGCTATTTTCACTAAAATGCGTACGATGAGTGGGCCACAGGCGGCTGTGCGGTCCTGTGGCATCATTTTTCCCATCACTGAATCCGGCCTCGCCAGGAGCGCGCCGCCATGACCGCCCCCGCAAGCCCTGCCCATGCCGTGAAGCGCGCGCGTTGCCCGCGTTGCGGCAGTGTCTTCGATTGCGGCAGGGACACCGACCCCTTCGACTGCTGGTGCAAGACGCTGCCCGCCGCGCCGGCGAGCCAGCTCGACCCGCGCGGACGCTGTCTGTGTCCCGAGTGTCTGGCCGCTGCCGTTGCCGCGGGGGCGGCGGCCCGGGGCGCTGGCGAAAGCCGCTGAGTCGCCGGGCCGCTGAGCCATTCAATACGCCGTCATCGTGCCTGCTTTGCCCGATGCTCGCCGGCGAGTTTCGCGAGGTCGGCGCTCACCTCGTCCAGAACGGGCTCCCACTCGCGAAACCGCTTTTGCCGGTACAGCGTCGTGTGCGGATACCACGGACTGTCGCGCCGCTCCAGTCCCCAGACCCAGTGCGGGTTCACGTCCAGCAGCACCCACGTGCGCCGACCCAGCGCGCCCGCCAGATGCGCGCTCGACGTGCAGACCGAGATCACGAGATCGAGCGAGTCGATGAACGCTGCGGTGTCTTCGAAGGTGCGCCACTCGGCGCTGAAATCCGCGATCTCGAAGCCTGCCTTGCGCACGGCCTCGATCTCGGCGCCCGCGCCAGGCTGCAGTGAATAGAACGCCACCTCAGGTAGGGCCGCTGCGAAATTTGCTGCGAACCGTGTTGCGAAGTGCCCGAGTCCAATGCGCCGGAACGGATTGCGTTTGTGCGTGAGGCTGCCCGTCCACGCGAGCCCGACCTTCAGGCGCCGCTCGCCCGCGAGCCGCTCGCGCCAGCGCGCCGCTGCGGCGGGGTCCGGCGCGAGATAGCGCGCCGGACCTGGGATCGTGTCCTCGCGCGTGCCGAAAATCAACGGCAGGCTCAGCAGCGACACTTCGCAGTCGTAGGGCGGCAGCGTGGCGACCGGGCCGCCCGCACAGTAAAGATCGCAATGTCCGCCCAGGCTGCGCGAGAGCAGCGCGCCCATCTCCGGAAACGAATTCCAGACCAGCCGGCCGCCTTCGCGATGCACGCGCTCGGCGAGCATCGGCACATAACGGCAGAACTGCAGCAGGTCGCCCTTGCCTTGTTCGCCCCACACCAGCAGCGTGCGGCCGGCAAGCGGCTCGCCCCGCCATTCGGGTTTGGGGAAGGCCGGGCGGCCGCTGGCCAGCTCGCTCGCCCCCTGCCAGCGCACCTCGTGTCCGTGCCAGCCCTCGGCAAAGTTACCGCGCATGAGCTGGATCATCGACAGGTTAAGGCGCATCGATGCGTCGTTCGGCGCATACTGGCAAGCGTTGCGCGCGGCCAGTTCGGCTTCGTCCCATTGCTGGGCTTCCCGGCACGCCATCGCGTAATTGTTCGCGGCCAGCGCGCTATGCGGCGCGAGTGCAAGTGCCCTACGACCCGCCGCTAGCGGGCGCGCGATGTCGGTGTCGGTGGGCAGCACCCGGCTGAGATTGATCCAGGCATTGATGTCCTCCGGGTTTGCCGCGACGGACTCTTCGAGCAATGCCAGGATTTCCCGGCTATTGCGTTCGATATTGACTTGTAGCAAGGCGCTAGCAAGATTGTTTCGCAAACTGGGAAACGTTCGTTGGATCGCGAGTGCATGGCGGTAGGGCGGGAGTGCTTCTGCGTGGCGGTTGGCGAACTGCAGCGCAAGCCCGGCGGCGAACCATGCGGCGGCGCGCTGCGGTTCGAGTCTCGCGATCGCGGCGCTCAGGCGGATGGCCTCGCTGGCCAGTGCGGGCTCCCGGGCGCTGGCTGCGATGAGCATCAGCGCATCGTCGTCGAGACCGCGCAGCGAGGCGCGCATTTTCGCCAGCAGTTCGCGGGCCACTTCGGTTTCGCCATCGGTCGAGGCTTCGGTTGCTTCAACGGTTGCGGCATCGACGAAATCGAGAAAGAGGTCGCGCACGTGTGCAAGCGTGCCAGGAAGAAGAGTTTGCATTTGACCAAGTCACCCTGTCGGAAAATGTCACATCGAATGTAGCCAGAGGATGACTTAGATTGAAGCAAACCTTTTCACGATAATGAATCAGACGAGTCCGAACAGGTAAACTGGCACGATGCATCGCATAACCGTCAGTGCTAGCGTCAATCTCAGCCATTTGTTCTGGCTGCGCAGTCTCGCCATCATCGGCCAGCTCTGCACGATCGCCTTTGTACAATTCATGTTCGGCGTGACGTTGCCGCTGCCCGCGATGCTGTTCGTGATCGCCATGGAAGTGGCGTTCAACGGCGTGACCTGGCTGCGCGTCACGCAAGATCGCCCTGAATCCAATCTCGAATTGTTCGGCCAGATCTGGGTCGACCTGGGCGCGCTCTCCGCGCTGCTGTTCCTTTCGGGCGGCACGACCAATCCGTTCGTTTCGCTCTATCTGCCTTCTCTCGCCATCGCGGCGGCCGTGCTGCCGTGGTATCTCACCGCGTGGCTCGCGTGCTTCGCCGTGGCTTGCTACATACTGCTCGGGTTCGACAACGTCCCGCTCAATCTCGACAATCCCGCGAATCTCTTCGATTACTACCGCGGGGGCATGTGGGTGAACTTCATGGTGAGCGTGGCGCTCATCGTGTGGTTCGTCGCGCGCATGTCGCGCGCGCTGCGCCAGCGCGAAGCCGCGCTCGCTGACGCGCAGCAGCGCCTCCTGCGCGACGAACGCGCGGTCGCGCTCGGCGTGCAGGCAGCCACGGTCGCGCACGAGATCGGTACGCCGCTCTCGAGCATCGCGATGCTGACCGAAGAGCTGCGTGACATCGCCCGCACTGACAAAGGGCTCCAGCCGTATGGCGCCGACCTCGAACTGCTCGACAAGCAGATCACGCTGTGCACCTCGGCGCTCGCGCGCCTGCGCAGTCGCGCGTCTTCGGCGGGCAGCCGCCAGGCCGTGAGCGAATGGCTAGGGCCGTTCGTCGAGCAATGGCGGCTGCGCCATCCGCACGTAAAGTTCGAACTCCTTGGTAATGCGCCTGCCGAATTGTGTCTCGACGACACCGTTGCGGTCGGCCAGATCCTCACGATCCTGCTCGACAACGCCGCGCGCGCGAGCCGCGACTTCGTCACGCTGCGCGCAACGACGCGCGCCGGCTACATCGATTTCGAGGTTTGCGATGCGGGGCCGGGCATCCCGGCGGCGCTGCGCGCGTCGCTTGGCGCGGCGCCCGTGGAAAGCACGCAGGGCGGTCACGGCGTGGGGCTGTATCTCGCGTTTTCGTCGGCGGCGCGGTTGGGCGGTTCGATCGATCTCGGCGATGCGGGCGCCGTCGCCGGGAAAGACGCCGCGCTCGACGCCGGGCAGCCTGACGCAGGCGCGCGCGAGGTGCCGGGCGCGGGCCAGGCTGCTGCGCGCCCGCGCAAATGGCGCGGCACGCGCGCAGTGCTGCATGTGCCGGCGAAGACAGAGACCCGGGCGGGCGAGGCGGCTAGCGCAGGTGCGGCGGCGCAGAGTTCGGAAATTGGCGAAGGGCCAGGCCGGCCCGACGCCGCCTGATAACACGGAGAAGCAGTATGAGCGATATGAATTTCCTGGTGATCGACGACGACGAGGTGTTTTCCGACATCCTGACGCGCGGCCTCACGCGACGCGGCTACCAGGTGCAGCAGGCGCACAATGCCGAAGAAGCGATTCGTTTCGCGAATCAGCAGAAGTTCTCGCAGATTACCGTCGACCTGCATCTCGGCAACGACTCGGGTCTTTCGCTGATCGCGCCGTTGCGCAACCTGCAGCCCGATGCGCGCATGCTCGTGCTCACGGGTTACGCGAGCATCGCCACGGCGGTGCAGGCCGTGAAGGATGGCGCCGACAACTATCTCGCCAAGCCCGCGAACGTGGAAATGATTCTCACCGCGCTGCAAGGCGACGCCAGCGCGCTACAGGCCGAGGCGGCCATCGAGCATCCCGCGCCGCTATCGGTCGCGCGCCTCGAATGGGAGCACATTCAGCGCGTGCTGGCCGAGCACGGCGGCAATATTTCGGCCACGGCGCGCGCGCTCAACATGCATCGGCGCACGCTGCAGCGCAAACTCGCGAAGCGGCCGGTGCGCCAGTAAGCGCAAAAGCGCGCGCAAGCCACGCAAGCCACGCGTAAAAGAATAGGGGCTCCGCCAGTGTGCGGAGCCCCTTTTTCGTTGTGCGCGCGCACACGGGCGGGCTTCGATCAAGTTCGCGCGTTTTACCCGCGCGCCCACAAACCGTTACAGCACATAGCGCGAGAGATCCTCATCCTGCGCGACTTCGCCGAGCGCCTTGTCGACATAGGCCGCATCGATGACCACGCTCTGGCCCGCATGATTGCCGGCCGCGAACGACACATCTTCGAGCAGCTTTTCGATGACCGTATAGAGACGGCGCGCGCCGATGTTCTCGGTCTTCTCGTTGACGGCGTAAGCGATTTCCGCGAGGCGGCGAATGCCGTCGTCGGCGAAATCGAGTTGCACGTCCTCGGTGGCGAGCAGCGCCTGATATTGCTTGACGAGGCTGGCGTCGGTGGCGACCAGAATCGCTTCGAAGTCCTTCACGGAGAGCGAATCGAGTTCGACGCGGATCGGAAAGCGCCCTTGCAGTTCGGGAATCAGATCGCTCGGCTTCGAGAGATGGAACGCACCGCTCGCGATGAACAGGATGTGATCGGTCTTCACCATCCCGTACTTCGTGTTGATGGTCGTGCCTTCGACGAGCGGCAGCAGATCGCGCTGCACGCCCTGGCGCGAGACTTCGCCGCCGCTGCCTTCGTTGTTGCGCGAGGCGATCTTGTCGATTTCGTCGAGAAACACGATGCCGTTCTGCTCGACGTTCTGCACTGCCTTGGTCTTGACCTCTTCGTCGTTGAGCATCTTGGCCGCTTCTTCGTCGGTGAGGACCTTGAGCGCTTCCTTCACCTTGAGCTTGCGGCGAATCTTTTTGCCACCGCCGAGATTGGCGAACATCGAGCGGATTTGCTCGGTCATGTCTTCCATGCCCGGCGGCCCCATGATGTCCATGCCCACTTGCGGCTGCTCGACGTCGAGCTCGATTTCCTTGTCGTCGAGCTGACCTTCGCGCAGGCGTTTTCGGAAGGTCTGGCGCGTGGCGTTGTCGCCTTCGCTTTGGCCCGGTTCGGCCGACGAAGAGCCGAAGCCCACCGGGCGCGCGCTCGGCAGCAGGATGTCGAGGATGCGGTCTTCCGCTTGATCGGTGGCCTTGCTGCGCACCTTGCGCATTTCCGACTCGCGCGTTTGCTTCACCGAGATTTCGATCAGGTCGCGCACGATGCTGTCCACGTCGCGGCCCACGTAGCCCACTTCGGTGAACTTGGTTGCTTCGATCTTGATGAAGGGCGCGTCGGCGAGCTTGGCCAGACGCCGCGCGATTTCGGTCTTGCCGACGCCCGTCGGCCCGATCATGAGGATGTTCTTCGGCGTGATTTCCTGGCGCAGTGGGTCGGCCACCTGCTGGCGGCGCCAGCGGTTGCGCAGCGCGACGGCCACCGACTTCTTCGCCTTCGTCTGGCCGATGATGTGCTTGTCGAGTTCCGAGACGATCTCGGCGGGGGTCATGGTGCTCATCCTGATTCCTTCTCGTCTGTGCGGCGGGTTACTCGATGGTTTCGATCACGCGGTTGTGATTCGTGTAGATGCACATGTCGCCCGCGATCTGGAGCGATTTTTCGACGACCTCGCGCGGCGAGAGTTCAGTGTTCTCCACGAGCGCGCGGGCCGCGGCCTGCGCATACGCGCCGCCCGAGCCGATTGCGCAGATGCCTTCTTCGGGGTCGAGCACGTCGCCGTTGCCGGTGATGACGAGCGTGGTGCTGGCGTCGGCGGCGATCAGCATGGCTTCGAGGCGGCGCAGCATGCGGTCGGTGCGCCAGTCCTTGGCGAGTTCGACGGCCGCGCGCGTGAGATTGCCTTGATGCTTTTCGAGCTTGGCTTCGAAGCGGTCGAGCAGCGAGAACGCATCAGCCGTGCCGCCCGCGAAGCCCACCATCACCTTGCCGCCGTAAATGCGCCGGACCTTCTTCGCGCCACCCTTCATGACGATGTTGCCGAGAGTGACCTGGCCGTCGCCGCCGAGCGCGACCTTGTCGCCGCGCCGCACGGATACGATCGTCGTGCCGTGAAATTGCTCCATGTGCGTTCCTTTTTACCGTTGATGCCAGGCAGAGGCTGGTGCGACGCGGCCTTTGCAGCCGTGCCGCATTGTCGGATTCGGTACACGCCGCTCTATTCGCGCGGGGCGCGCGAGCGGGCGTATCGAATGGAGTTTAGGGCGGCAGCGGGCAGTTCAAGGGCTCGCGGCGCAGAAATCGAGATAACCGTGAGACAAGCGTGGGAGAAAGTCGGGCGCGAACGCCTGCGCAGCGTCAGATGCAAATAAAAAAGCGCACGGGACTCCGTGCGCTTCGACTAGGAAGGCAGAAAATTCCGGCACCCGCCGCGCGGCGGCGCCGGCAGCCAATCAATCGCCGAACAGCTTCTGGCGCAGTTCGCGGCGCTCTTGCGCTTCGAGCGAGAGCGTGGCGGTCGGGCGTGCGAGCAGACGCGGAATGCCGATCGGCTCGCCGGTTTCCTCGCACCATCCGTAATCGCCCGATTCGATGCGCGCGATCGATTGCTGCACCTTCTTCAGCAGCTTGCGCTCTCGGTCGCGCGTGCGCAGTTCGAGCGCATGCTCTTCCTCGATCGTCGCGCGATCGGCCGGATCTGGCACGATGACCGTTTCGCGCAGATTCTCGGTGGTCTGGCCCGCATTGCGGAGGATTTCCGCCTGCAGCTGTTCGAGCCGGTTCTTGAAGAAGGCGAGCTGATCCTCGTTCATGTAATCCTTGTCGCTCATCTTCAGGATTTCGGCTTCGGTCAAGAGTCGTTTCGTCGTCATCTGGCTTGCTTCTTCAATGAGTGAGGCAAAACTGGCACATCTTGCCTGCACTTTTGTGTTGCCCGCAGTGGCTTCTCCCACTTTACCGCGCGCTGTATCGCGCCAATGTGCGCGCCGGCGAGACGGGACGATGAACTGTCGTGACGCCTAAGCGCCGCTGCGGGGCCGAACTCCTCTGGAAACCGTTTTTAGATGCTCCTGAGGCATATTTCGTACCGGCTGCGCGCTGCGACGCGATGCGCGGCCGGGGAGGCCATCTCCTGCCGGAATCCGCTGAAAGGGAAATCCCGGGGCGCCTCTCTTTCCAGTGGGGCCGTATTGTAACCGAACCGCAAACTCGCGCCGCAAGCGGGAAAATCCCAAGTTGGCGGCTCTCGTCAACGTTCGATATCCAGAAAATATAACGCGCCCATCGTGAAAAAGCGATGGTCGGGTACGTTATTTGACATGCGCAGCGGAGAAAGGCGATTTTACCCAGCCGTGCTCGCCAGACGACAACGCCCGGCCATGGGCCGGGCGTTGGAGGCATCCTGACGAACGAGCCGTGCTGCAGTGCAGCGCGTCAGGCGAGGCAGGCGTCGAGGCCGTCGGTGATGAGGTCCTGCGGCAGCTCGATGCCGATAAACACCATCTTGCTGCTCTTCTTCTCGATCGGCAGCCACTTCGCGGCGAGGTCGCTGCCCATCAACTGGTGCACGCCCTGGAACACCACCTTGCGGTCCACGCCCTTCATGTAGAGCACGCCCTTGTAGCGCAGCAGGCGCTCGCCGTAGATCTGCAGGATGCCGCCGAGGAAGTCCTCGAGGCGGTTCGGATCGAACGGACGGTCGCTGCGGTACACGAACGACTTGATCTTGTCGTCGTGATGCGCGTGATGATGGTGGTGGCCATGGTCGTGGC
Source organism: Paraburkholderia sp. A3BS-1L (assembly GCF_051125215.1). Taxonomy (NCBI): domain Bacteria; kingdom Pseudomonadati; phylum Pseudomonadota; class Betaproteobacteria; order Burkholderiales; family Burkholderiaceae; genus Paraburkholderia; species Paraburkholderia sp. A3BS-1L. The sequence continues at coordinate 65,279 of NZ_CP120442.1, forward strand.
CTTCGTGATTGCACTTGCCGTGATCGTGGTCGCATCCGGCGTGCTCGTGATCATGATCATGATCGTGGTCGTGATGCGCATGATTGTGATCGTCTTCAGCGAGGAAGTCGGGGTCGATCTCGAGCTTGGCATTCAGATTGAAGCCGCGCAGATCGAACACTTCCTTGATGTCCGCCTCGCCGAAATTCACCTCGCGGATTTGCGCGCGCGGATTCATGTGCATCAGGCGATGGCGCAGGTCGTCGAGTTCACGGGCGTCGACGAGATCGGCCTTCGTGACGAACAGGCGGTCGGCGAAACCGACCTGGCGCTGCACGACTTCGTGCTCGTCGAGCTGATGGTTGCCGTGCTTGGCGTCGACGAGCGTGATGATGGCGTCGAGCAAAAATTCGCCGGCGATCTCGTTATCCATGAAGAACGTCTGCGCGACCGGGCCCGGATTTGCGAGGCCCGTGGTCTCGATCACGACGCGGTCGAAATCGAGCTTGCCGTCGCGCTTTTGCTGGGCGAGATCGCCGAGCACGCGCGCGAGGTCGCCGCGGATCGTGCAGCAGATGCAGCCGTTGCTCATCTGGATGATCTGCTCCTGGCTGTCCTGCACCAGGATTTCATTGTCGATGTTCTCTTCGCCGAATTCGTTTTCGATCACGGCGATCTTCATGCCGTGCTGCTCGTTCAGGATGCGCTTGAGCAAGGTGGTTTTGCCGCTGCCGAGAAAGCCGGTCAGGATGGTGACTGGAATCATGCTATGTGCCTTGAATGCCTGGAATCGGGGTGGGATGCGGCGCGGGAGCTGAGCGTTACAAGATAACGACGTATTGGAACATATCTGGCCGGCTCGCGCTTGCACCAGCCTTGCGCTGCAGGAGGTAACCGTTCGGGTCGGGCGGCTGCGCCGGGATTGTCGAAGCGGTTTATCTCATTAATTTCAACCATCTCAATTTAATCAATGGTCTTATAGATTCACATCTTTGCAGCAAATCCTTGAGTTTGGAAATCGCCCTAGTGTTTCAGCCTGGCAAGCCGCGTTTAATTCAACTGCCGACAGCAATTACCAACGAAACCCTCCGGTTTGATCCGGCGTGCGCGTCGCTGATAAGCAGCACTCACGGAGATTGTTTTTAGCGCGCGCCGTGCCGGAGTCGGGAATAGACGATCGGCTCTATGTCTCATTAATTGGTTGGCGAATGCTGGATTGATCGTGTTTCCCCGTTTCTCCAATTAATGGGAATCTGGATTAACTGCTTGCTTTGTTGAAACATTATTGAGGATTTTATGAGCAAGGTTTATCGCAGCGTTTATAACAAGGTGCTGGGTACGTGGGTGGCGGCATCGGAATTGACCGCTGCGCGCCGCAAGCCGGCGCGCGCGAAGTCGGGCGCCATGCTCGTAGCGGGCGCACTCCTTGTCTCGACGGGCGCAATGTCCGAGCTGGCATAGGCATCCGTGTCGATTTCGGACAACGGCATGCAGACGGTCCAGTCCGGCACGTCGTCCATGGGCGGTAGCGCGGGTGGCAAGGGGGCAGCGGCATCGGCCAACTCGCTCGCCATGGTCGGCGACGGCGACTGCAACCTGCTCACCGACATCGACGCCCAGAAGGTGTACGGCGACGGTCTGGCCAACAGCTATAAGAACGGCATCTACGGCTTCGGCGTGCAGAATGCGGCGGCCAACTACGACGACCTGTCGAACGCCGGCGCGGGCCAGGCCGGCATCAAGGGTTTCACCTCGATGACCGCCGGCTACGTGACGGAAAGCGGCAGCGGCGTGGCGCAGACCCAGGCTTACGGCATGAATTCGATCGCCATGGGCTGCGGCTCGCACGCCAATGGCCTGGGCACGGTGGCCCAAGGCTGGGGCGCGGTTGCGAACGGCGCGGGCGCGGTGGCGTTCGGCATCAACTCGGCGGCTACCGGCCAGGGTTCGTTTGCATCGGGCATCGCCGCCACGGCAGCCGGTGATGATTCGATCGCGCTGGGCACGCTCGCTACGGCAACGGGCAACGGCGCGAACGCCGAGGGTGACAATTCGGTCGCGATGGGCGCACAGGCCACGGCCTCGGGCGCAGGCTCGATGGCGTTCGGCGAGAGCGCCGCGGCTAGCGGCGTGAATGCGGTTGCTTCGGGTAACGGTGCAGGCGCCGAGGGTGACGAGTCGGTCGCCATGGGCTCGAAGGCATTGGCTTCCGGCGCCGGTTCGATGGCGTTTGCCGCAGCCGCCGCGGAAAATGCGCGCAATCCGCTGTTCGCCGCCTATGGCGACAAGAACACGGAAGCGGCCAGCGCGAGCGGCATGAATGCGGTGGCAGTCGGCGTGAACGCGTCGGCAACGGCGGACAACTCGGTCGCGCTGGGCGCGGGCTCGGTGGCTGATCGCGCCAACACGGTTTCGGTGGGCGCCGCGGGCAGCGAGCGTCAAGTGACGAACGTGGCCGCCGGTACCGCGGGCACCGACGCCGTGAACGTGAACCAGTTGAACGACGCGCAGAAGCAGGCCGAGAACTACGCCGACCAGCGTATCTCGCAGAGCATGTCGAACATGTCGCAGAGTCTCTCGGGGCTGCAGGATTTGGTGCACGACGTGCTGCGCCGCTCCTACGCCGGCACGGCGGCGGCGATGGCTGTCGCGGGTCTGCCGCAGCCGACGCAGCCGGGCAAGATGATGGTTGCCATGGCCGGCGGCCGTTACGGTGGCCAGACGGGCGGCGCGCTCGGTGTCTCGTACGTGACCGAGAACAACAAGTGGGTCGGCAAGCTGTCGGCGAATACCAGCACGACCGGCAACACCGGTGTGGTGGTCGGCGCGGGCTATCAGTGGTAATGCCTCGCTAGTGCGAGCCGGCCGCAAGGCCGGCGAACACAAAATGCAGCGAAATGCAGGGTCCACGGCCTTCCGGCCGGGGCCCTGTTGTATTTTCCGCGCGGGTTTTTTACAGCACTTGCAGCAGCAGCCCCTTCAGATACTCCCCTTCGGGGAAGGCCGCGAGCAGCGGATGATCGACGCCCGCGCCAAGGCGCTTGAGGATGCGCGCATCGACCTTGGCATCGGCGGCCGCGCCCGCAACGATCTTCTGGAACAGCTCCGCATCGATCGCGCCCGAGCACGAGTACGTGAACAGCAGGCCGCCCGGACGCAGCAGCTTGAAGCCGGTGAGGTTGATGTCCTTGTAGGCGCGCGCGGCGCGGTCCACGTGCTCGCGCGAGGCCGCGAACTTGGGCGGATCGAGCACCACGAGATCGAAGCGCTCGCCTTCCTCGTGCAAGCGGCGCAGCGTCTTGAAGGCGTCGGCGTCGAGCCAGGTCGCACGGGCTGCGTCGAAGCCGTTCGCCGCCATGTTCTTCTGCGCGGTGGCGAGCGCCTCGCCCGACGAGTCGATCGACACCACGCGCTTCGCGCCGCCCTTCATCGCCGCGAGCGAGAAGCCGCCGGTGTAGCAGAAGCAGTTGAGCACGTCGCGGTCTTGCGCGAAGGTCTGCACGAGCGCGCGGTTGTCGCGCTGATCGACGTAGAAGCCGGTCTTGTGGCCGTTGCGCACGTCCACGTGATAGCGCACGCCGTTCTCGCTGGTCACGATGGTTTCGGGCGGCTCGTCGCCGGCCAGCAGGCCCGTGATCTGCTCGAGCCCTTCCTTTTCGCGGATCGAGACGTCCGAGCGCTCGTACACGTTCGGGCAGCCGGTGGCTGCCGTGAGCGCCGCGACGATTGCTTCCTTCCATGCCTCGACGCCTGCCGCCATGAACTGGCAGACGAGCTGTCCGCGTGCGTTTTCCCCTGCGGCGTCCTCTTTGTAGTAGTCGACGATCACGCCGGGCAGGCCGTCCGCCTCGCCAAAGATCAGGCGCACCGCGCCCGTGCCGCTCACCATCGCCTGACGATGCGCGAGCGCGCGCTGCACGCGGCGCTTGAAGAACGCGTGATCGATGGGCTCGTTTTCGTCGAAGCTCCAGACGCGCGCGCGGATCTGCGAATGCGGGCTGTAGGCGGCGCGCGCGAGAAAGCGGCCGTCATGCGCGCGCACGATCACGGTCGCGCCCGGTGCTGGCTTGCCCTCGACGCGCTCGATGGCGTTGGCGTAGACCCACGGATGGCGGCGCAGCAGGGATTTTTCTTTCGACGGCTTGAGAGTGACGATATTCATGATGGGTTCGATACAAGGGCGAGGCCCGGTGACGCAGCGATGACACGACCGGGCGAGGCAAGGCAAGGCTCGCGCTCAGTCGCGCTTTTTGGCGCGTGGATGCGCGGTGTCGTAAACCTTCGCGAGATGCTGGAAATCGAGCGACGTATAGACCTGGGTGGCCGCGATGCTCGCGTGCCCCAGCAGCTCCTGCACGGCGCGCAGATCGCCGCTCGACTGCAGCAGATGCGTCGCGAACGAGTGCCGCAGCACGTGCGGATGGACGTTCGCCGGAATGCCGGCGGCGAGCGCGGCGCGCTTCACGCGCTCGCGCACGACGCCCGGCGCCATGCGGTTGCCGCGCACGGAGAGAAAGAGCGGGGCGTCGTCGTGCTTGATCCAGGCGCCGCGCACGGCGAGCCAGGCGTCGAGCGCTTCCAGCGCCTTCTTGCCGACGGGCACGATGCGATGCCGCCCGCCTTTGCCGTGCACTTCCACTTCTGCGGCGTCGCGCTTGAGCCAGCCTGCCGATTCATAGCCGTCGCGCTTCACGTAGCGCGCGTCGAGCCCCACGAGTTCGGCAAGGCGCAGCCCCGACGAGTAGAACAGCTCGAGCATGGCGTGATCGCGCAGCGCCTCGACGCTGCCGGCGGCATTTTCGCCGGCTTGGGCCGCCGCGCTGGGCGCATCCATGAGCTTCATGGTGTCGTCGACGGAGAGCGCCTTGGGCAGCGTCTTCTCGCGCTTGGGCGCGCGCACTGCCGCCACCGGATTCGCGTCGAGCGCGATGCGGCCCGCGAGCCAGCGGTAGAACGCGCGCCAGACCGAGAGCCGATGCGCGATCGAGCGCGCCGAGAGGCCGCTCGCATGGGCGCGCACGGCGGCGCCGCGCACTTCGACGGACGTGACTTTTTCGAGCGGACTGCCGTTCGCGAGCTTCTTGAGTTCGTCGAGCTCGTGCGCATAGCCGCGCAACGTGTGCGCCGAAAGCCGGCGCACGTGCTCGAGTTCATCGAGATAGTCGGCGATCGGGTCGGTTGGGTTCACTGTTGCGGCCTGCGCGTGGGAGCGGTCGCTTTAATGCGGCAGCAGCCGCGTGAGCCCTGCGCTCGCGAGCGTGCCGATCTTGCGCAGCAAATCGGTGGCCATGCCGTCGTGAAAGCGGCGCGGATCGGGTGAGCCGAGCACCAGCAGGCCGAACGCCTCGCCGCTCGGATCGCGCTCTTCGGCGCTCACGCGCCGGCGCAGCGCGATGATCGCCACCGACTGCGGCGCGCCCGCGTCGCCATCGAGCCATTGCGCCGCTTCGAAGCCGGTGTTCGCGCCGCAATACGGCACTTCGAGGCTGTTGGCGAAGAGGCGGACTTCCTCGCCCGTGTGCTTCGCGAAGCTTGCTTGTGCATAGGCATCGGCCACGTCCCACAGGCGCAACGCCGCCTGCGGCACGTCGAACTCCCGGCGCAGTTGTTCGGCGATCAGGCGCGGCAGCGCGTGCGGGTCGCGCTCGGCGAGCACATGCGCGACCCAGTGCACCGTCTTCACGGAGAGCGTGTCGTTTTCGTGGCCGTAGCGCAGCAATTCGGAAAGGCGCAGTTCCAGATGCTTGTTCTTTTCGCGCAGCATCTCCATCTGGCGCTCCTGCAGGGACACGGCTGCCTTGCCGTGAGGATTGCCGAGCTTGATGGTTGCCAGCAGTTCGGCGTGCTCAACGAAGAAATCGGGATTGGCGAGCAGGTAGTCGGCGACTTCGCGATCGTTCATGTTGGTGGCGCGTTCGATGAAGAGGCGGCGCGCGGCGAGCGCGCCATGCGGGGTTGGGGCAGCGCCGATGTGGCTCGCGGGCCGCCCGGCAAACGTCAGTTCGACAACGCGTCGGCGAGTTCGATCTCGCCTTCGAAAACGGTCGTGGCTGGACCCGCCATCGTCAGCGCGGCGGATTCGTCGCGCGAGCCGTCCCAGGCGATCGTGAGCATGCCGCCGTGCGTATGCACCTTCACGGGCGAATCGAGCAGGCCGCGGCGGATGCCGGCCGCCACCGCTGCGCACGCGCCCGTGCCGCACGCGAGCGTTTCGCCCGCGCCGCGCTCGTAGACGCGCAGCCGCACCTCGTGGCGCGAGACGATCTGCATAAAGCCCGCGTTCACCTTGTTCGGAAAGCGCGGGTGGGCCTCGATCACGGGGCCGTCGGCGAGCACGGCAAACGCCTCGGCGTCGTCGACCACCTGCACCGCGTGCGGATTGCCCATCGACACCGCCGAGATCCAGCGCGTCTGGCCGTTCACTTCGAGCGGCCAGAGCGTGTCGTTGCCTTCGCGGCGGCCTTGGAGCCCGCTTGCGTCGAACGGCACGTCCGACGGCTCGAATACCGGGCTGCCCATGTCGACCACGACCTCGCCGTTGTCCTGCATGACGAGCGTGATCACGCCTTTTTGCACTTGCACGCGCACACGGTTGGCGTCGGTGAGCTTGCGGTCGCGCACGAATTTCACGAAGCAGCGCGCGCCGTTGCCGCAGTGCTCGACCTCGCCGCCGTCGCAATTGAAGATGCGATAGCGGAAGTCGACGCCTTCGACAGTGGGCTTTTCGACCAGCAGCAGCTGATCGGCGCCCACGCCGAAGTGGCGGTTCGCGAGCGCCCGCACGCGCTCGGGCGTGAGCGCAATGGGCTGGCTATAGCCGTCGAGCACGACGAAGTCGTTGCCGGCGCCGTGCATCTTGGTGAACTTGAGTTTCATCCCGTCATTGTAAGCGACGCGCGCCCGAATGCCGCGCGCTGGCCGCGAGCGTCAGTACACGCCCGGCTCGCCGGGAGGGCGCGTCTTGAAGCGCTTGTGAACCCAGTAGTACTGCTCGGGAATGCGCGGAATCTGCTCTTCGAGGAAGGCGTTCATGCGGCGCGCGTCCTGCTCGTCGTCGCCGGTGGGGTAGTGGCCCCAAGGTTTGAAGACCTTGAGCCGATAACCCTTGTAATTGGGCAGCACCTCGCCGATGAACGGCACGACCTGGGCGCGGCCCACCTTGGCGAGACGTCCCACGGCGGTCAGCGTGCACGCGGGCACGCCGAAGAACGGCACGAAGGTCGAGTTGCGCATGCCATAGTCCATGTCCGCGCCGAGCATCACGGGCTTTTTGTCGCGCAGCCAGCGCAGCACGATGCGTGCGGCGTCCGCGCGGCTTGCCATCTCGGCGCCGAAGCGGCTGCGGCCCGCCTTCGCGGCGGCTTCGAACTCGGGGTTCGAAAACGGCTGGTAGAGCGAGCCGCACGGGCGGTGCAGCGAGTAATTGAGGAACATCGAGCCCGCCTCGATGCCGACGAAGTGCAGCCCGAGAAACAGCGTGGGCGGCAGATCGGGATCGGTGAGGTCGATTTCGCTGTCGAGCTCGATCAGCTTTTCCAGCTTTTGCGCGGTGCCGAACCACTGCACGCTGCGCTCGATGTAGCTGCGGATCGCGTGGCGAAAATGCAGGCCGGCGACTTCCTCGCGCTTTTCCTCGCTCCACTCGGGAAAGCACAGGCGCAGGTTGGTATGGACGACGCGCTTGCGGCTGCTCGGAATCTGGTAGAGCAGCCAGCCGAGGCCGTCGCCGAAACGGGCGATGAGTCCATAGGGCAGGATCGCGAACAGCTTGAGCAAGCCAATAGCGAGGCGGGAGCCGAGCTTAGCGAGCATGCACCGTCCTCATGGCATGCGCGGATAAATGGAACGTTGCGTTGGTTGGCACGCGGTATGACTCTGCGGCAAATTAGGGAAGTCGCTATAATAAGGGCTTCGCCGAGTTAATAGACAACTTGCGGGGCGAAGCCGGTTGCCATGCAGCCATCAGCGTCGGATATTTCGGGCGCTGCTGCGTGGGCCAACCGGGCAGGTAATCCGCTAAAGCGTCGCCGCTTCAAAGCTCCCGAAGTTGGCTACGTGAATATAACCGTCACCAGCTACAAGGAGCCTGACACGTGGCAAACGACTATTTCTTCACTTCCGAATCCGTCTCCGAAGGCCATCCGGACAAGGTCGCCGACCAGATCTCGGACGCGATCCTCGACGCCATCCTCACGCAGGACAAATACTCGCGCGTAGCGGCTGAAACGCTGTGCAACACGGGTCTCGTCGTGCTTGCCGGTGAAATCACCACCACGGCCAACGTCGACTACATCCAGGTCGCGCGCGACACGATCAAGCGCATCGGCTACGACAACACCGATTACGGCATCGACTACCGCGGCTGCGCGGTGCTCGTCGCCTACGACAAGCAGTCGCCGGACATCGCCCAGGGCGTGGACCGCGCGCACGACAACAACCTCGATCAGGGCGCGGGCGACCAGGGCCTGATGTTCGGCTATGCGTGCGACGAAACGCCCGAACTGATGCCGCTGCCGATCCACCTCTCGCACCGTCTGGTCGAGCGCCAGTCGAACCTGCGCCGCGACGGCCGCCTGCCCTGGCTGCGTCCGGACGCGAAGTCGCAGGTCACCGTGCGCTACGTGGACGGCAAGCCGCATGCGATCGATACCGTCGTGCTCTCCACGCAGCATTCGCCGGAAACCGACCTCGCCACGCTGCGCGAAGCCGTGATCGAAGAGATCATCAAGCCGGTCCTGCCGCGCGAGCTCATCAAGGGCGACATCAAGTTCCTCGTGAACCCGACCGGCCGCTTCGTGATCGGCGGTCCGCAGGGCGATTGCGGTCTCACGGGCCGCAAGATCATCGTCGATACCTACGGCGGCGCAGCGCCGCACGGCGGCGGTGCGTTCTCGGGCAAGGATCCGTCGAAGGTCGACCGTTCGGCCGCATATGCGGGCCGCTACGTGGCCAAGAACATCGTGGCCGCCGGGCTTGCCTCGCGCTGCCTGATCCAGGTCTCGTACGCGATTGGCGTGGCCGAGCCCACCTCGGTCATGGTCAACACGTTCGGCACGGGCAAGGTCTCGGACGCCACCATCACGAAGCTCGTGCGCGAGCACTTCGATCTGCGTCCGAAGGGCATCATCCAGATGCTCGACCTGCTGCGTCCGGTCTACGAAAAGACCGCGGCATATGGTCATTTCGGTCGCGAGGAGCCGGAATTCTCGTGGGAAGCCACGGACAAGGCGCTCGCATTGGCCGAGGCGGCCGGCACGGAACCGGTGGGCGCGCTCGCGTAAGCACGCCGCACGCAGGCCGGCGCTCGCCGGCTTTGTCGGGCGCGTATGAAGAAAGAAAAACCCCGCCTGGGCGTGCGCCCTGGCGGGGTTTTTTATCTGGCGCGGGTTGTTGTCAGCGCATGGCGAAGCCGAACCAGCCCGTGCTGCTGGCACCCATGCGGCGCGGGCGGCGGGCGTTGCGCGCCGTATGCACGGTGGCGGGTGCCGCGAGCGCGCGCAGCGTCGAGTTGGGACGGTACAGCAGCGTGCGCAGCGAGAAGTGGCGTGCGCCCGCGCGCAGGCGCAGCACCGAGAAGAACGAATGGAACCAGGTGCGCATGCCGTCCACGGCGCGGGCGTCGCGCACCTGCTGCGCAAGCGCGCGCGTGCGCGCGGCGTGATGGCGCAGGGCGCGCATGACGTGACGACGAGCGGGGCGTGCCGCTTTCAGAGCGGCATGGGTCATGCGGCGGGTGCTGAAAAGGGTATGCATGGCGTGTGTGGTGTCGGGTTCAAAGTGCGCCTTGTGCGAGGTTTCGCGCGGCACATCGATTCGAGCAGCAAACGTGCCCGTCTTCACGACGGTCACGGTGATGCAAGTCACGGGATGGATCGTACGGGGTGCGTGAAGCAGACGGTGGCGCATCGGAGCGGACCGCGGGCTCAGGCATCGCGCATGGCTGGCGCATGTTCGGGTATCGCGCGGCCCCGATGGACAGGGCTTCGGTGGCGGCCCGCGCGCGCAATCGATATTCTGGGTGATGAAACTGCATGCGCGCAGACTACACGCGAATCATGACGCCCGAAAGTCGGTTAATACCCGCGCTTGATCATGTGCGTGGCAGGTCGCCGGGGTTGCGCCGCAGTTGCGTTGTAGTTGCGCCATCGTGGCCCTTGTCGCCATCGCGGTGCATTTGCATCAGGTTTGTGCACGGCCCCCCCTTCCGCGTGCGCGCGCACGTTTTACAATCGAGCGATTGGCGCGCGCGAAGTCAGAACAAGTTGAACCGGCGCCGCCATTGCCGCAGCCTTTCATGGATGCGGTCCTCGCAGGCCTCGAACAACGGAAGTCCTATGTCAGTCCAATCCAAAAAGGAACAGGTGCAGGCGCTGCGCGAGCGCGGTTTCGTGGTCGTGCCGGGGCTCGTCTCGCCTGGGCGGTGCGACGAACTCAAGCGCGTGGCGCAGGAGCAGTTGCAGGCGGCCGCCGTGCCGCTCGAATTCGAAGCCGATCTGCGTTATCCCGGCGCGCCGGAGTCGAAAGACTCGCCTGGCGGCCATACGGTGCGCCGCCTGCTCGATGCGTACGCGCGCCATGCGCGCTTTCGCGAGTGGGCGACCTCGCCCGAGATCGCAGGCTGGATGGAGTTGTATTTCGGCGAAGAGCCAGTGCTCTCGCGCGCCCATCACAACTGCATGATGACCAAGCACCCCATGTATGGCAGCCTCACGGGCTGGCATCGCGATTCGCGCTACTGGTCGTTCGAGCGCGACGATCTGGTGTCGGTGTGGCTCGCGCTGGGGAACGAGACGGTCGAAAACGGCGGGCTGTGGCTGGTGCCGGGCTCGCACACGGAGCCGTTTACCTCAGAGCGTTTCGACGCCGCCAAATTCTTCCGCGCCGACCTGCCCGAGAACCAGGCATGGATCGAGCGCGCGACGTCGCCCACGCTCAAGGCGGGCGACGTCGTGTTCTTCCATTGCAACACGCTGCACTCGGCGGGCCAGAACCTGAGCGGCGACGTGAAGTTCTCGCTGGTGTTCACCTACCACGGCGCGAGCAACGTACCGCTGCCGGGCACGCGCTCGGCCTCGCTGCCCGAGGTGAAGCTGGTGTGAGCGCGCGGGGCGCGCCGCGCGCCTAGCGCCGGCGCCCGGAAACCGCGAGACCGGTAATGCCGGCAATGGTCGCGGCCACGCCGGCCGCGATCAGGATCATCGTGCGGTCGGTGGGCGCGCCGGTGACGAGGCGCGAGACGTCGTTCGATAACGAGTGAAACGACTGGCCGCCAAAGTAGAGCAGCACGACGCCGCAGGCGATCAGCGCGCACGAAATCGCTTTGACCATGAAAACCTCCCGGGGTATGACGAACGCCGCAGTGTAGGCGAGCGTCGCTGCGGCGTCCATCCGCGAGTCCCACATGGTGGGCATCTGCAGCCTGCGTGGGGATTGGCTACCATGACAACCCCGCGCACTGGCCGGACGCATTGCCGGACCCTGTTACCCCCTCATTTCGTCGAGGATTCGAACCATGGCCTACGAAGCCGCTGCTGAACGCTATTCGGAGATGCAATACCGCTTTTGCGGCAAGTCGGGACTCAAACTGCCGGCGCTGTCGCTCGGGCTCTGGCACAACTTCGGCGATACCACGCCGATTGCGACGCAGCGTGAAATACTGCGCACGGCCTTCGATCTCGGCATCACGCACTTCGATCTCGCGAACAATTACGGCCCGCCCTACGGCAGTGCCGAAACCAATTTCGGCCGCATTTTCCGGGACGATTTCCGCCCCTATCGCGACGAGCTGCTGATCTCGTCGAAGGCCGGCTGGGACATGTGGCCGGGCCCCTACGGCCAGGGCGGCGGCTCGCGCAAGTACGTGCTCGCGAGCCTCGACCAGAGCCTCAAGCGCATGGGTCTCGATTACGTCGACATCTTCTACTCGCACCGCTTCGACGTGGAGACGCCGCTGGAGGAAACCGCCGGCGCGCTCGCTACCGCGGTTCAGCAGGGCAAGGCGCTCTATGTGGGCATCTCGTCGTATTCAGCTGCGAAGACGCGCGAGATGGCGAAGCTGCTGGCCGAATACAAGGTGCCGCTGCTGATCCATCAACCGTCGTACAACATGCTCAACCGCTGGATCGAGCACGAGCTGCTAGACACGCTCGACAGTCTCGGCACGGGCAGCATTGCGTTCACGCCGCTTGCGCAGGGGCTGCTGACGAACAAGTACCTGAACGGCGTGCCTGAAGATGCGCGCGTGAACCGGCCGGGCGGCGGCTCGCTCAAGAGCGAGCACCTGAGCGCGCAGAACATCGAGCACGTGCGCAAGCTCAACGAACTCGCGCAGCGGCGCGGCCAGAGCCTCGCGCAGATGGCGATCGCGTGGACGCTGCGCGGCGGCCGCGTGACCTCGGCGCTGATCGGCGCGAGCCGCGCGGAGCAGGTGCGCGAGAACGTCGCTGCGCTGAAGAACCTCGAATTCTCGCAGGAGGAACTCGCGGAGATCGACCGCAACGCGACCGAAGGCGGCGTGAATCTGTGGGAGAAGCCGTCGACGGATCAGCACATCTGAAGACCGCAGTCCCGTTCGTTGGGCGGCAGCGTCTTGAAGAACCGCTTCGCTTCATGCGAGGCGGTTTTTTTTCGTCGACAGGTTTCGTGTCTTCCCGTTCGGCACGTCTTCGGCCTGTCATGCGGCGCTGCTAACGTCGCGGCAGTCTTGGCCCCAAGGAGTGCCGATGGAGTCCACGAGCGCCGTTCGCCCCGTATCTGCCGATGCCGAAGCGCCGTCCGCAGCGCGCTTCGCTGCGCAGGCTTCGCGGTGCACGCCGCATCTGGGAGCGAATGCCGCGCTCATTGCCGTGGCCGGGTTGGCGCTCGCGTATCAGCTATTCGGCTTGCCGCTGCTTCTGCGTGCGGCGGGGGGAGCGTCGCTCGCGCTCTGGGTCTCGCTCTTGCCGGTCGTGCTTGTCGTGCTCGCCACGCCGATCCACTGGGGTTTGATCCACGAGGGGATCCACGGGCAGCTGCTTGCCTCGCGGCGCGCCAACGAAGCCGTTGCACGCCTGCTCTCGATTAGCCTGGCGATTCCGTTCGACGCGGTACGTTTCGGACACCTGATGCATCACCGCTTCACGCGCGAGGCGTTCGATCGCCCCGACGTCGACGATGCGCGCGGCCCGCGCTGGCTGCGCTGCATGGCGTGGTATGCGAGGCTGCTGGGCGGGCTTTACGCGGCCGAGTTGTGTGCACCATTGCTGGCGTTCGTGCCGGCGCGCATGGCGCAGGCACTGGTTGCACGCGGCGTGGGCGCACACGGGGCGCAGGGGCCGATCGTGCAGCGGCTCTTCAGCAACCACGCTGCCGACCCCGTGAGGCGCCGCCGTGCGCGCCGCGACGGGCTTGGTGCGCTCGCGCTTTATGGGTTCGCCTTCGCGCTCTACGGAAAGGCCTGGCCGGTGCTGCTGGTGACGATGTATCTGCGCGGGCTATGGCTGTCGCTCGCCGACAACCTGCCGCATTACGGCGTGGCGCTGGACGAACCCGGCCGCGCGCGCGATTTTCGGGTGCCGCGCGGGGTGGGCGTGCTGCTCATGAATCATCATCTGCATCGACAGCATCATCTGCATCCGACGCTGCCATGGGTGGCGTTGCCCGCGCTCACGCGCGCCGAAGACGCCGCCTCAGTGCATGCGCGCATACCGTATTGGCATGCGGCGCTGCGGCAATTCAAGGGGTTGCAGCCAGGCAGGGGGAGCGTGCTGACGGTGGCCGCAGAAGCGCGCGGCCGGCAGCGAACGCAAACGCATTGAGAATAGCGAATAGCGAATAGCCGCGAAGCGTCGTGGCGCTACATCAGCGCGGGCAGTGTTTCCACCAGCGCAACGGCGCATAGCGCACCGATCAGCGCGCCGATCACCCGCAGCGTGTTGTGCTTGAATTCGGTTGCGCAGGGCACCGCGCCGAGGAAGAGCGCACCGGCCAGGGCCATCGGGATGATCATGATGAAGTCGCCGATCGTGAAATAGCCTTCCATGCTCGTCTCCTGTCCCATGCAAGTGGGTCATGTCGGCCATCGCAGTAATCGGGCGCTGTGCGCCACTGCAGCTGCGGGCCTCAATCGAGTATAGGAGAGGCTAGCGAACAAGGCGGAACCCATGCCCAGCCGCGGCGCAGGCTTTGCGGCCCGCAGTCCCGCCTGGCGGCGCTTTGCGCCGACGCACGCGATGCAGCGCGCAATTCGTGGAGAGTCCGTCAACATTACGTTCAGCTTTCGTCGATGGCATGGTGACTCAACCGCATGGCGCGCCTGCCGTTTCAGGCCGCTCCGGCGCGCTCCTGTTCACGCAGCTTCCACGCCCCGGCCAGCCCCGCGACGAGCAGCGCCATGACAAGCCCTGCCACGCCGCCCCAGCCCAGACTGGCCCAGAAGTGCCCGCCGATCGACCCCATGATGCTCGAGCCGAGGTAATACGCGAGCAGGTAGAGCGCCGCGGCCTGGCCCTTCGCTTCGCGCGCGAGGCGGCCGACCCAGCCGCTGGCCACCGCATGCCCCGCGAAGAAGCCAATGGTGAGGCAGCAGATGCCCGTCACGATCATGCCGAGCGGCGCGAACATCGTGAGCACGACGCCCGCGAGCATCAGCACGATCGCGGCGATCAGAACGGGCGAGCGGCCGAGCCTGTCGGCCATGCGGCCCGACCACGGCGAGGCGACCACGCCGGTCAGATAGACGACGAAGATCGCGCCGATAGCGGCCTGGCTCAGGTTGTAGGGCGGCGCGATCAGCCGGTAGCCGATGTAGTTGTAGAGCGTGACGAAGCTGCCCATCAGCACGAAGCCGAGCGCGAACAGCACGGGCAAGCCGGGCCGCGCGAAATGGCGCATGAGCGCCGCACGGTGATGGGCGAAGCCGAGTCCGCTTCTCGGCGCGAAATGGCGCGAGGGCGGCAGCAGCGCACGAAACGCGAACATCGAGGCGAGCCCGAGCACGCCGATCACGGCCACGGCCACGCGCCAGCCGAACAGGTCGGTGCAGATGCCGGTGATCACGCGCCCCGCCATCCCGCCGATGGCCGTGCCGCCCACGTAGAGGCCCATCGAGAGGCCGAGGCCGTCGGGGTGCATCTCTTCGGCGAGCCACGCCATGGCGACCGCGGGCACGCCGCCGAGCGCGACGCCTTCGAGCGTGCGCAGCACGAGCAGCGTGTGCCAGTGGGGCACGAACGCCACCGCGAGCGTGAGCAGCGAGGAGATGCTGAGCGAGGCGGTCATCATGCCGCGCCGGCTCCAGCCTTCGGAGACGAAGCCCGCCACGAAGATCGCGCAGGCGAGCGCCGCCGTGGTGAACGAGAGCGCGAGGCTGCTCTGCGCGGGGCTCACGCCGAACGCCTGCGAGAACGCGGGCAGCAGCGGCTGCACGCAATAGAGCAGCGAAAAGGTGGCGTAGCCCGCGAACAGCAGCGCGAGGCTCGCGCGCCAGAAGGCGGGCGTGCCGCGCTCGATAAAGGGAAGGGTGGATGGCGCGGCGCTGGGCGTGGTGGTGTTACGCCCAGCGCCCGGTGATGCGGTCACGGCTCGAACTCCTGGGAGAACTGGCAAAGGCGCAACGATACGCCTTCCGCACGATCCATGCCTTGCCCGATTGCAGGTTCGCCGCCGCGCCGATCTATGGCGGCGGGCCGCCGTTCGCCGCGAGGCGCCGGCGCGCGATGCTCACGGCCTGGCGCTCGTTGTTGAGCGCCGTGGTTTGCGCCGCCACCACGTCGAGATAGGTGATCGCGCCGCTCTTGTAGCGATTCTCGACGATCGCAAGCGTGCGCTTCGCGGCGTCCACTGCGCGGTCCTGCGCGACGGCCTCCTGTTCGAGCACGCGCAGGGCCGCGAGGTTGTCCTCGACCTGGCCGAACGCGTCGAGCACGGTCTCGCGATACTGCGCGACGTTCTCGTCGTATTGCGCGCGTGCCGCGTCGCGCACGGCGGCGCGGCCGCCGAAGTCGAGCAGCGTGCCGGCGAGCGCCGGGCCGAGCGACCAGAAGCGTGCGGGCGCGACGAGCCACTGGCTGTAGTTGGTCGCCTCCAGCCCGCCCGTGACGGCAAGGACGAGGCTCGGGAAGAGCGCTGCCGTGGCCACGCCCACCTGCGCGTTTGCGGCGGCCACGCGGCGCTCGGCGGCGGCGATGTCGGGGCGGCGCTCCAGCAGCGTCGACGGCACGCCCGGCGGCGCGACCAGCGCCTGCGCAGTGAGCGGCGCGCCGGGCAGCACGGGCAGCGCGAAGGTGGAGGGCGACTGCCCCGTGAGGATTGCAATGGCGTGTTCGAGTTGCGCGCGCTGCACGCCCAGATCGATCGCCTGCGCCTCGGTGGTCTGCAATTGCGTCTGCGCCTGGCCCACGTCGGCGTCGGTGGCGATGCCGCCTTCGTAGCGGTGTTGCGTGAGCGCGAGTGACTCGCGGTAAGCGGCGAGCGTGTCTTCCAGCAACTGGCGTTCGCGGTCGAGGCCGCGCAGCTCGAAGTAATCGGTCGCGAGTTCGGCCTGCACCGAGAGCAGCACCGCCTGCATGTCGGCGGCGCTCGCCTGGGCGTTGGCCTGCGCGCTTTCCACGCCGCGCGCGACGCGGCCCCAGACGTCGGGCTCCCAGGTGGCGTCGAGACCTACGAGGTAGTCGTTGATCGTGCGGCCCGCCGTCGACTTGAACTCGATGTTCTGCGAGGTCCGCGTGCGCGTGAAGCCCACGCCCGCGGTCACGGTCGGGAAAAAGGTCGAGCGTTGCTGGGCGACGTTCGCACGTGCGGCGCGAAAGTGCGCCTGGGCGGCCTGCACGTTCTGATTCGCCCGCTCGACCTGCGCTTCGAGCGCATCGAGTTGCACGTCGCCGTAGATCGACCACCAGGCGCCGCGCGGCGCGGTGTCGGCGGGCTGCGCGCTGGTCCAGCCGGTGCCTTCGAGTTCCTTGTAGGTGGCGGCGACGCCGATCTGCGGGCGCACGTAGTCGGGGCCGACCTTGCAGCCCGCGAGCGCGGCGCCAAGCGCAAGGCAGAGCAATATTCGCCTCACGATGCCGCCTTCCCGACGATGCGCACCGGCGTCCCATCGACGATCGAATCCTGCGGATTCACGATCACGCGCTCATTGCCGGTGAGTCCCGCGGCCACCGCTACGCGCGTGCCGAAGTCGGTGCCGAGCGTGACATCGACGAGCTTCACGTGCCCGTTCTCGCCCACCGTCGCGACCTTCACGCCATCGGGCCGGAACAGGAACGCGTTGCCCGGCAGCGTGAGCGGCGTGGCGCTGCCGTCGAGCGCGAAATGCACTTGCGCGTAGGCGCCGGGCAGCAGGTCGCCGTTGGGATTGTCGACGTCCACTTCCACGAGCAGCGTGCGCTGCTGCGGGTCGACCGCGCCCGCCGTGCGCGCGACCACGCCCGGGTAGCGCTTGCCTTGCGTCTCGTTGAGCGTGAGATACGCGTGCTGGTTCGGTCGGATCTGCTGCGCGTAGGCTTGCGGCACGTTCGCATAGACGCGCAGGCGGTCGGCCTGCGCGACATGGAACAGCTCCTTTTGCTGGCCGCCCGAGCTGCCCGCGTCGATCAGCGCGCCCACGTCGGTATTGCGCGCCGTGACGATGCCGTCGAACGGCGCGCTCACCTTCTCGTACGACTGCAACTGCGAGAGCCGCGAGACGTTGTAGCGCGCCGCGTCGAGCGTCGCCTTTTTCGCAAGCATGTCGGCTTGCTTCTCGTCCGCGTCCTGCTTCGCCACCGAACGGGTCTGGAGCATCTGCGTCCAGCGATCGGCGGTCGTTTTCGCGAGCGCGTAGTTCGCCTCGGCGTTCGCGAGATCGGCGCGCGCAGCGCGCAACTGGTCGTCAACTTCGGGCGCGTCGATTTCGGCGAGCAGCTGGCCCGCCTTCACGTGCGCGCCGATATCCGCATACCACTTGCGCAGATAGCCATTGGTGCGCGCATAGATGGGCGTGTCGAGAAACGCCTGCACGTTGCCAGGCAGCACGAGGTCGAGCGCATGCGCGGAGCGTTGCGGCGTGACCACCTGCACGCTCAGTGTGCTCGCGCGTTGTGCTTCGCGCTCGAGCGCCGCGTGCGCGTTCAAACGCGACCAGATGCCTTGCACGGCAAGCGCGATCACCACGAGCGCCGCGAGCACCAGCGGCCAGCGCCGTGCCCGGCGTGGACCGTGCGGATCGCGTGGATCCGGCGGCGGCGTGTCAGCGTGGCCGGGATGCATGGCGGCTCCGGGTCGTTGGAGAAAAGAGCATCGTCGTCATGATTTGGGCACTACGTTTTCGATGGCGCGCTGGCGGTGCTCGCCGAGCTTGCGGTACACGAGCGAGAACACCACGGGCACGAAGATGAGCGTCGCGAGCGTGCCCACCGTGAGCCCGCCGATCACGGCGCGCCCGAGCGGCGCGTTCTGCTCGCCGCCTTCGCCGAGTCCAATGGCCATCGGCACCATGCCGATCACCATCGCGAGCGCCGTCATCAGCACCGGGCGAAAGCGCGTGAACCCCGCCTCGATGGCGGCGCGCGCGGCGTCGCCGTGCTCGCGCAACTGCTCGCGCGCGAAGCTGATCACGAGAATCGAGTTCGCCGTGGCGATGCCGATGCACATGATGGCGCCCGTGAGCGCGGGAATGGAAACCGTGGTGTGCGTGAGGAACAGTATCCAGACGATGCCCGCGAGCGCGCCGGGCAGCGCCGAGATGATGATGAGCGGATCGAGCCACGACTGGAAGTTCACGACGATCAGCAGGTAGACCAGCACGATGGCGAACACGAGGCCGCCCAGCAATCCGGAGAACGAATTGTTCATGGTGTCGACCTGGCCGCGCAGGCTGAGCGTCGAGCCCTTGGGCAGGTCGCCGTGCGATCCGGCGATGATTTTCTGGACGTCGTCGGAGACCGCGCCCAGATCGCGGCGGTCCGCGCTCGCGTAGATGTCGATGGTGGTCTGCGCGTTGTAGTGCGTGACGACCGCGTCCCCGGACACGCGCCGCATGCTCGCGAGCGAGCCGAGAATGTTGCTGCGCCCGTTCGCGGTGAGCGGAATGTTCGCGAGTGACTGCAGCGAATCGATCGTGTATTGCGGCGCTTCGGTGATGACGTTGTAGCTCACGCCGTTCATCGGGTTGAGCCAGAACGTGGGCGTGGTCTGCTGGCTGCCCGAGAGCGTGATGAGCAGGTCGCTCGCCACGTCCTTCTGCGTGAAGCCCGCTTGCTGCGCGCGCGTGCGGTCCACGTCGATGAAGAGGCGCGGCAGGTCGGCTGGCTGCTGGATGCGCGCGTCGGCGAGACCCGGCACGCTGCGCAGTTTCGCGAGCAGGCGCGCCGCGTATGCGCGGTTGGCATCCACGTCGCGGCCCGTGATCTGCACGTCGATCGGCGCGGGCATGCCGAAGTTCAGCGTCTGGCTCACGATGTCGGCGGGCAGGAAGGCGAACTGGACGCCCGGGAATTCGTCGTTGAGCGTGCGCCGCAGCAGCCGCACGTAATCCGCCGTCGGGTGGTGGTTTTCGGCGAGCGAGATCAGCACGTCGGCGTCCGAGGTGCCGATCGTGCCGGTGTTGCTGTACGAGAGATTGATGCCCGAGACCGGCAGGCCGATGTTGTCGATGATCGAATGCAGCTCGCGCGCGGGAATCAGCTGGCGGATGCGCTTGTCGATGCGATCGGTGATGACGGCGGTTTCCTCCACGCGCGTGCCGGTCTTGGCGCGCAGATGCAGCGCGATCGTGCCCGCATCCACTTGCGGAAAGAAGTCGCGGCCGAGAAACGGCAGCAACAGCAGCGAGGCGCCGCAGCAGGCGAGAAACGCCGCCACGAACCACACGGGATGCGCGACGCGCGCCGCGAGAAACGCGCGATAGCGCACGCGCATGCGCTCGAAGCCGCGCTCGAACGCAAGGTGGAGGCGCATGAACGGATTGCGCGTGCCCGCATGCATGTGATGGAGGTCGGCGGGCTTGTGGTGATAGCGCAGCAGATACTTCGCGAGCGTGGGCACGAGCGTGCGCGAGAAGAAGTACGACGCGAGCATCGCGAACACCACGGCTTCGGCGAGCGGAATGAACAGATAATGCGCGACGCCCGTGAGCAGGAACATCGGCACGAACACGATGCAGATCGAGAGCGTGGAGACGAGCGTGGGCACCGCGATCTGGTGCGCGCCGTCGAGAATCGCTTGCTCGAGCGTCTTGCCCTGTTCGAGCTGCTGGCTGATGTTCTCGATGGCGACCGTTGCGTCGTCAACGAGTATGCCGACGGCGAGCGCGAGACCGCCGAGCGTCATGATGTTGATGGTCTCGCCGAGCGCCGCGAGCACGATGATCGAGGTGATCATCGACAGCGGAATGGAGATCGCGATGATGAGCGTCGCGCGCCAGTTGCCGAGAAACAGCAGGATCATGAGCGCGGTGAGCGCGGCGGCGATGAGCGCCTCGCGCAGCACGCCCTGCACGGCGGCGCGCACGAACAGCGACTGGTCCGCGACCGGGTCGATGTTGAACGAGGGCGGCACGAGATTGTGCAGCACCGGCATCATCGCCTTGATGCGGCCGACGATTTCGAGCGTGGACGTGTTGCCGCTCTTGTTGATGGTGAGCAGCGCCGCGCGCTGGCCGTTCACGCGCACGATGTTGGTCTGCGGCACGAAGCCGTCGCGCACGTGCGCGACGTCGCGAATATAGATCGTGCCCGCCGCCGTGGTTTTCACGGGGATGTCGTTCAGGCCCGCTATGGTGTTGGGGCTCGCGTTCATCAGCACCGAATATTCGGACGCGCCGATCTTCGCCGTGCCCGAGGGCAGGATGAGATTCTGCGCGCTGATGGCGTTCACCACGTCCATCGGCGAGAGGTTGTGCTGCTGCAATGCGCGCTGGTCGATATCGACCATGATCTGCCGCTGCTTGCCGCCATAGGGCAGCGGCGCCGAGGCGCCCGGCACCGTGGCGAGCTGCGTTTTGAGGAAGTTGTTGCCGTAGTCGAACAACTCCTGCTCGGTGAGCAGCGGCGAGGACAGCGAAAGGCGCAGGATCGGCACCGTCGAGGCGTTGTAGCGCAGGATGAACGGCGGGTTGATGCCCGGCGGCAGCGAGCGCAATTGAGCCTGCGAGAGCGCGGTGACTTCGGCCAGCGCCTCCTGCACGTTGGCATGCGGCTGGAAGAAGATCTTCACGACCGTCACGCCGTTGAGCGAGGTGGACTCGGTGTGCTCGATGTCGTTGACGGCCACCGAGAGTCCGCGTTCGTAGTTGATGGCGATGCGTCTGGACATCTCGTCGGCGGGCAGGCCCGTGTAGGTCCAGATGACAGAGAGCACGGGAATGTCGATGTTCGGGAAGATGTCCGTGGGCGTGCGCAGGATCGTCAGCGGGCCGACGATCAGGAGCAGGAGCGCCAGCACGATGAACGTGTAAGGGCGCTTGAGTGCGAGCCTGACGATCCACATGAAACGGCAGCTTCCTTCGCGGGTGGCGGTGTTATGGCCGATATCAGCACGCAGCTATCGCGCGGTGCCCGCGCAGTTGTCATGCTGTTACCGGATCGGGCGGCGAGCGTTCGCGCGGGGCGCGTGGCTGCTCATGTGGCTGTTTGGGGCGGCGGCTGGTGCATCGATTACGCGCCGTTTGTCTGCGTTTTTATCCGTTCGTGCCAAGCTTGCGCCTTTTGGCAGGACTATAACGCCTGCCAGTAATAGTCAGAGTACTTTTGCAGCCAGCGCTCCACAAGCGCGCCGGGTGGCGATTACCATCTGTTACAGTCAGGAATTCGTAAGTCGAATGGGGGCGCGAGCCGCCCCTCTATTTTTGCTTTGCGCAAGTAGCCGAAATGAGGCAAAAATGCGTAAACCGGTTGGGTCCGTGTCGGGTCCGTGTCACGTCTCAAGGGCGAAAGAAGTGTGAAAGAAGCGCGAATCACGCGCGAATCAAGCGCGAACGCGGCTCGCCGGAGCAGGTTGGATGTGTGCGCAACGTCGAATGCGCACCAGTTTTTGTCAGCACACTGACTGGCCTTTCTTGCGGGGAGGCCGGCAATGGAATGGGAACGGGGAAACATCATGCAAGTCGGTTCTATCGTCCGCACCGTGCATATCGCAGTGCCTCATGGCGCGCGCGGTATCGTGATGCGCATTCTCGGCGACATGGCCATGGTTACCTGGTACGTGGGGGAGCCTGGCGCGTCGAAGCAGCTCAACACCGAACCCTTTTTTCTGGTGGATCTGATAGACACGGGCGAGCACGTCATGCCCGCCGGCGCGAATCTGCATTGAGCGCGCCCTGAATTCAGCCTGAACTTGTGCCGGATTTGACCTGCGAGTTTGACCGGACCTCGCCGCCGCGGCGCGCACGATGCACAATGCGCAGATGAACGATCCAACCACATTTGCATCGGGCGAGCCTCCGGAAGCGGGTTCGGCCGCACCTTACGCCCGCCTCACACCCGAGTGCGTGCTCGACGCCGTCGATGGCGTCCTGATGCCGGCGGGCCGCCGCACCGACGGCCGCATGCTGGCGCTCAACAGCTACGAGAACCGCGTCTACCAGATCGGCGTGGAGGACGAAGCGCCGCTCGTCGTGAAGTTCTATCGTCCCGAGCGCTGGAGCAACGAAGCCATTCTCGAAGAGCACGCGTTCGTGGCCGAGCTTGCCGCGCGCGAGATTCCCGCCGTGCCCGCACTCGTGCTCGAGGGCCGCACGCTGCACGAGCACGAGGGCTATCGCTTCGCACTCTTCGAGCGGCGCGGCGGCCGCGCGCCCGACCTCGACCGCAGCGATACGCTCGAATGGATAGGGCGCTTCATTGGACGCATTCACGCGCTGGGCGCGACCCAGCCGTACCGGGCACGCCCATCGATCGATATCGCGAGCTATGGCTACGAGCCGCGCGCGTACCTGCTCGAACACGGCTTCGTGCCCGCCGACGTGCGCGAAGCGTGGGAAGCGGTCGTCGCGCTCGCGCTGCAAGGCGTGGAGGCCGCGTTCGAGCGCGCTGGCGACGTGCGCAAGCTGCGTCTGCACGGCGACTGCCACCCGAGCAACGTGCTCTGGACCGATGCGGGGCCGCATTTCGTCGACTTCGACGACAGCCGCATGGGTCCCGCTATCCAGGATTTGTGGCTGCTGCTGCCCGGCGACCGCGCGGACGCCTCGCGCGCACTCGCGGATCTGCTCGCCGGCTATGAAGACTTCTGCGAATTCGATCAGCGCGAGCTGCATTTGACCGAAGCGCTGCGCACGTTGCGGCTCATTCACTACTCGGCCTGGCTCGCGCGGCGCTGGTCCGATCCCGCCTTTCCGGCGGCATTCCCATGGTTCAACACGCAGCGCTACTGGGAAGAGCGCATTCTCGAATTGCGCGAGCAGATCGGCGCGATGCAGGAAGGGCCGCTCTGGCCGGTTTGATCATCCGTTTGAGCCGCAATCACTACATGCGTGGCACCGAGGCCTGCGGCGCCTCGATCTCCAGCGCGCCCGCTGCCGGTTTTGCCGCAACGGGCTTGACGATCAGCGGGGCGCGCAGGTCGCGCGCCATGGTCTCGAAGGTGGCGCGCATCTGCGCGAAATCGGCGGGACTGCACACGTCGCTCGGAAAATGCGTGCGGCCCGTGCGCATCACGCGCAGCACGTTGGCGTGAGTATCGAGCGTGTATTGCGAGCTGTAGTCGATCAGCGTCGTGGCGGCGTGCTGCGCCGAGGGCATGTCGAGCACGCGCAGCCCCGGCGGCAATTCGATGCGCGTGCGCTCGGTCACGGCCACGTTGCGGCACACGAACGGCTGCGTGCGGCGCGTCTCGCCGAGCCAGTAGCGCAGATTCGCCTCGATGCCGCCCACGAGGCTCGTGAGCGTGGGTACCGGCGTGGTCATCAGCGGGTCGACGAAACCGTCCAGCGTGCCCGTGAGCGTCACCACGAGCGGTCCTGAGGTGGCGTCGAGCGGGCTCGACGCGAGCAGGGCGCTGCCGCGCAGGTTCGCGTTGCGCAGTTCCCACTGCAGCGATTCCTCGCGCTGCGCGGGCGTTTGCAGGCGCAGCACGCTGCGCGTCTGCTCCGCGGCCCAGCCTTTGGACTCGAGGCGATAGACGAAGCGCGCCGAGCCATCGGGCGCGACGGTGATGTCGAGATCGCTGTCGCGCGCGGTCAGTTCGGTGGCCGGCGTGCGCATGAGCGTGCCGTCGCCGGCGAGCACGGTCTCGCGGTTCATGTCCGTCGAAGGCAGATAGCCGAACTCGACGTTATTCGCCGTGGAGTCCGCGAAAAGCTCGAGGTCGGGCAACCATGTGATGACGTGGTTGATCACACCGAAGCCCGGCACCGAAGGCAGCGTGTAGATCGTGCCGCTGTTCAGGAGCGCGGGCACGTTGCGCACACCCACCGCGTCGAGCAGCGCGCCATAGAGCGCGACGTGGTCTTTGCAGTCACCGTAGCGGTTCGCGAGCACCTCGGTCGCGCGATGCGGCACGATCTCGCCGCGCCCGACATTGACCGCCACGTAGCGGATATTGCGGCGGACCCAGTCGTAGAGCGTTTGAGCTTTCGCGCGCGGCGTGGCATCGTGCGCCGTGAGCGTGTGCGCCAGCCGCACCACGTCCGCGTCGCGCGCGGCCACGTCGGCGGAGGCCTCGCGGTACACCTTCGCGAATGCCGCGTAATCGGGGAAGGTGGAAACCATCAGCCGGTCGCCATAGCTTACGTAGGAAACCGAACCATATTCGAGGCGCGCGAAATTCGTCTTGTCATAGCGGTATTCGTAGCGCGTGCGGCCGTTCGCCGTGACCGGCTCGAGCACGGTGAAGCCGCGCGCGTCGGCGTGGAGCGGCACCTTCGCGGGCAAGTCGTAGATCACGCGGAAATTGTGCGTGGGCGCCATGTCGGGCGGCGTGAAGTCGCTGAACCAGCCGGGCACGAGCGGCACGCGCTGGGTCTTGCGCCACGTGAGATGCACGCGCGCGCCGGGCTCGACGGCCGGGAACACGATGACCTTGTCCTGCACGTCCTGGAACATCGGGGCGTCGAAGGAGCGTACTTCCTGCACGTCGCGGATCTGTTCGGGCCGCACGTCGTGGCGCTGGCCCTGGGCGTCCTCGGTCCATGCCTCCACCACATCGACGCGCGCCATGCCGCGGTTGAACCACACGTAGTACTGGCCCGCGCGCGCGATGCCCGCCTCGGTATTGATGCGCAGCGTGAGCGCGTCGACCTTGGTGAAGGAGCCGTCGGCGTTGATGGCGAAGGTCTGCGTCTCCGACTCGTTGGTGTAGGGCGCCTGGTCGGCAGCGTTGCCGGCCGTGGGCGCCGCGGTCTGCGCAGGGGCCGCGCCAGGCGCGGGTATTTCCGCCGCTCGTGCGCCGCAGGCCGAACCGAGGACAGCCAGATAAAGAACGAGGACGTGGCGCATGGCGGCGTTCCGTGAGCGGCGTTGTGGTTATGAGACGGCTCTCGCAGGTATTCGGCGCAATACCTTCACTTAAAAGTCACGCAATTTCCTTGTCAAGCGGATGCCGCTCATTGCGCACGCCTTGCCTTTACGTCTCGCCTTCCGTTTGTGTAATAATAATTATTCTCATTGTCAATTATTGATCCGGCGCACGACGTTGGTGTGCCGTATCCGGAGTCGTGTCTTGAATGCCCGTCTCGACGAGCCCCTGATCGAAACCCCGAGCGCCGAAGCTGGCGCTGGCGTTCGCATCGATCCCCCGCACCGCGCCGCCCAGCCCCTCGATGCCGCCGAATTCGCCGCGCGGCGCAAGCGCTCGCGCCGCGCGAACTTCATCAAATGGCTGCGCAAGGTGCATGGCTGGGTGGGACTATGGGGCGCCGTGCTGGGGTTGCTATTCGGCGTGACGGGCTTTTTGCTCAACCATCGCGCCGGGCCGATGCATATTTCGACGGGCGCGCCGCAGGTCACGCAGCTGCGGCTCGCGCTGCCCGCCGAGCGTCCCGCCACGCCCGAGGCGCTCGCGCGCTGGCTCCAGCACGAACTCGTGTTCGACGGCAAGCCCGGCAAGATCCGCCGCGAGCGCGCGCATCCGGTCGCGTGGGGCGCGCGCAGCGTCGTGCAGCCCGAGTTCTGGCAGCTCATGCTGATGGGGCCGCGCCAGAGCGTGGCCGCGGAGTACTGGGTGGGCGACAGCACCGTCGCCGTGCGGAGCACCGAGAGCGCATTCCTCGCGACGCTCACCAATCTGCACAAAGGCGTGGGCATGAGCATGGGCTGGGTGCTGCTCATGGACACCATCGCGGGCAGCCTCATCCTGCTTTCGCTGACTGGCGTGCTGCTGTGGACCGAGCTCAATCGCCGCCGCATCACGGGCGTCGCGCTGGTGGCTGGGTCGGTGGCGGCTGCGTTGGCGTTCGGGCTGCTCTAGCGCGCATTTGCGCTTGGCTGCATGTGCTTTCGCACACTTGCGCGCGCAACCGAAAACCCGCTTCGCGTGTACGTACTGCGCACCTTGAGGGCGGACACGCGTCGGTGGAGCGTAGCATCGCACCCATGAAAACCGCCAACGCGGAGTGAACGATGGTGCGGCTCATGATCATCCTGCTGGGCGTCGATTACCTGCGCGCACGTTGGCGCGGGGTGCTGATCGCGGGCGCGGTGAGCGCTGCGATCGGCGCCGGGCTCTTCGTCGATGCGCTCGACGGCGTGCTGTATTTTCGCGTCGCGCCGTTCGGCTGGCTGCTGCTCGTCGAAGGGCTCGCGACGCTCGCAGTCGCGTGGACCGGCATGGGTGGCCAGCGTACGCTGCGCTACGTGAAGGGGCTCGCGTTCTGCCTCACCGCCGGGCTCATTCTCTCGGGCTACCGGCATGCGCCGTTCATCCTCTCGATGGTGTTCGCGACGCTCTTTCTTGCCGATGGCCTGCTGCAGATCGCTTCCGCCTGGGTCGTGCGCTACCGCACCTGGAAATTCGCGGTGGCGGGCGGCGTGCTCGAAATCGCCATCGCGATCTTTCTGTATCAGCCGTATCCCACGCATTACAGGGGCACGGTGCCGTATTGCCTTGGCCTCGCCCTGATCTTCACCGGCTGGAACCTGTTGCTGCTCGCCTTGCGCGCGCGGCGGCTCGGCGTGAATCCGGCGATGGCGCAGAGCGGCGCGGCGGCGCTCGCGGCGAGCGCCGTGGGCACGAAGGCCGGGAAGGACGGAGTTGAGGCGCGGCTGACGCACACCGTGTTCGACGGGCCGCCCGAGGACCACGAGCACGCACTCACCGTGCACGTGTGGACGCCCGTGGGCACCTCGAAGGCCGAGGCGCGGCGCCAGCCGTTGATCGACCGCTATATCGCGGCCGTGGACCGCGACGGCGTGATATCGACCGGCCACGCGGCGCTGGAGGCGCCCGAGAACCTGTACATCAGCCTGTATCCCGCCGTCGAGATCGACCGCTCGCCCGACGAGTTCTCGCGCCTCTTGCGGGCGACCGCGGAGAACGACGTGCCGGGCCTGTTCCAGCCCGATTACGCGACTGAGTCGAAAGCATGGTGCCCGTCTACGCGCAAGGTGCGCATCCGCAACTACGATGCGCAGCGGCTCGCGCGCTTCTGGCAGCACTATCGCGCCGACACGACTTACAACCTCACGCATCGCAACTGTTCGAGCACGGTCTCGCATGCGCTGGAGGCGGCGCTCGAAGGCGCGACGCCGCGCGTGTGGGGCGGCGGCTGGCTCGCCTTTGTGCGCATGCTGGCGACGCCGGAGCTCTGGGTGGCCGCGCAGCTGCGCAAGCGCGGCCAGACCATGGCGTGGACGCCCGGCCTGACGCTCGACTATGCGCGGGCGCTGAGCATGCTCGCCGACCCGCGCCCGGCGGGATGGACGCGCGCGATGCGGCTGGTGCGCACGCGGCTCGGACAGTGGCTCAAGCCGTGCGGCGCACGCGAGCGCAGCAAGAATCACGAGGATGAGCGCGGCGCGGGTTCGCGCGGCGCCTGAAGCGGGCGCACGCGCAGCGTCACGCCTGCCGGTCGGGGCGCTTCAGACGTCGCAGCTCGACCCGGCGCTCGCGGCCTGCTCGCGCGCGGCCTTCGCGCCTTCGACCTGGAGCAGGGTGGGCAGCGAAACGCCATTCTTCGCCGCGGTGACTTCGGCGAGGATCGACACGGCGATTTCGGGCGGCGTGCGGCTGCCGATGTAGATGCCCACCGGCCCGTGCAGCCGCGCGAGTTCGGCATCGTTCAGATCGAACTCCTTGAGCCGCTCGCGCCGCGCCGCGTTGTTGCGCCGCGAACCTAGCGCGCCCACGTAGAACGCGCGCGTCTTGAGCGCTTCCATGAGCGCGAGGTCGTCGAGCTTGGGGTCGTGCGTGAGCGCGATCACGGCGCAGCGCTCGTCGAGCTTCATGTCGAGCACGGTGTCGTCGGGCATGGTGCGCACGAGCGTGGTGCCGGGCACGTCCCACGTGTCGGTGTATTCCTCGCGCGGGTCGCACACCGTCACGTGATAGTCGAGCCCCACCGCGATCTGGCACAGATAGCGCGAGAGCTGCCCCGCGCCGATCACGAGCATGCGGTAGCGCGGGCCGTGGATCGTGAGCAGGCGCTTGCCGTCGAAATCCACGCCGTCGGTGGCGCTCGCGGGGCCGAGCGACGCCTGGCCGCTGGCGATGTCGAGCGTGCGCGCCACCAGCTCGCCGCGCTCCACCGCTGCGAGCAGCGCGCCGATGCCCGACGCCAGGGTGAGCGGCTCCAGCACGAGCTGGATCGTGCCGCCGCACGGCAGTCCGAAGCGATGCGCCTCTTCCGCCGTGATGCCGTACTTCACGGCCTCGGGCGTGACGATGTCGATGCCTTCGCGGCGCACGCGGTCGATCAGATCGTCTTCGATGCAGCCGCCCGAGACCGAGCCCACCACGAGGCCGTCGTCGCGCACGACGAGCATCGCGCCTTCCGGACGCGGCGACGAGCCCCATGTCTTCACCACCGTCACCAGCAAGGCGCGGTGGCCTTCCTCGAGCCAGCGTTCGCTGGATTTCAGGACTTCGAGATCCACGCTGTCCATGATCGTTTCCTCTTTTGCGGTTCGTCGCCGCCCG
Source organism: Paraburkholderia sp. A3BS-1L (assembly GCF_051125215.1). Taxonomy (NCBI): domain Bacteria; kingdom Pseudomonadati; phylum Pseudomonadota; class Betaproteobacteria; order Burkholderiales; family Burkholderiaceae; genus Paraburkholderia; species Paraburkholderia sp. A3BS-1L. The sequence goes on from NZ_CP120442.1 coordinate 94,289, forward strand.
TGCCTTCGGCGTCGCTGGCGGCTTGTGTTTTGTCAGTCGTTTCGGCTGTCTGTTGCGCGGCGGCTTCATCGCTTTGCGCGCCGCCGGCTTGCGCGCCCTGGCCAAGCTGCTCGGTGAAGCGCTTGAAGAACTCGGCGGCGATCTTGCGCGCCGCGCCGTCCACCAGACGCGAGCCGATTTGCGCGAGCTTGCCGCCCACCTGCGCGCTAGCCGTATAGCTGAGCGTGGTGGCGTCCTCGCCCGCGGGTTCGAGCGTCACGCGCGCGTCGCCCTTGCCGAAGCCCGCCGCGCCGCCCTGGCCCTCGAACTGGATCGTGTAGCTGCGCGGCGCTTCGATGTCGGCGAGCTGCATGCGGCCCTTGAAGCGCGCTTTCACGGGCCCGATCGCGGCCGTAAGGGCCACAGCATACGCGTTCTCGCCATCGGCATCGATGCTCTCGCATCCCGGAATGCACACCTTGAGTATCGCCGTGTCGTTGAGGGCTTCCCACGCGTGCTGCTGCGGCACCGGCAGCGTGTGGCTTTCGCTCAGCTCCATTGTCTCGCTCCTTGTCTTGATCTGTGCGTTGATCCGTGCGATGGGTCCTGCAGGCTGCGGCCGAACGCTTCCAGGCTCTCCAGATTGTGGACGCGATAGTGCGCGTCCACATGCGGCAGCATCGCCTGCACGCCGCGTGCCTTCGGCTCGAAACCGCGATAGCGCAGCAGCGGATTGAGCCACACCACGCGATGCGCGAAGCGGTGCAGGCGCGCCATTTCCTCGGCGAGCGCGCTGCCCGGGTCGTGATCGAGGCCGTCGGTGACCATCAGCACCGTGGCGCGCCCGCCGAGCACGCGGCGCGCCCAGCGCCGGTTGAACTGCGCGAGCGTCTCGCCGATGCGCGTGCCGCCCGACCAGTCCGCCACCTGCGCGGCGAGTTGCGCGAGCGCGACATCGGGGTCGCGTTCGCGCAGCGCCCGCGTGGCGTGCGTCAAGCGCGTGCCGAACAGGAACACCTGCAAGCGCTCGCGCGATTGCAGCAGCGCGTGGCAAAAGTAGAGCACGGCGCGCGAATAGCTGCTCATCGACCCGGAGATGTCGAGCAGCAGCACGAGCGGCACGCGGCGCTCGACGCATGCGCGGTATTTCCAGACGGTCCAGTCGCCGCCCGCGCGCACGGCATGGCGCGCGCTCGCGCGCAAATCCGCATGCGTGCCGTGCGACGACGCTTTGAGGCGCCGCGTGCGCTCGGTCGCGAGCGGCAGTCGCCGCGCGCGGATCAGGTGGCGCAGCGCGCGCCATTCGTCGGCGCAAAGCGTATCGAAGTCGCGGTGGCGCAGGCGCTCTTCGGCGCTGAAGCTCGCATGCGCGCGCAGTTCGTGCTCCTCGTGGGCCGGCGGCGCCTGAGTGGCCGGGCGCGAGGCCGCGCGGGCCGCGAGCGCGTCGGCAAGACGATTGTTGCGGCGCGGCGGCGGCAATGCGCCCTGCACCTTCGGCAGCAGCAGCGCGCGCAGCTTGCCCTCCCAGTCGGGGTCGCGCCAGAACAGCTCGAACGCGGCGTCGAAGAGCTCGCGCTCGTCGGGCGCGGCGGTGAGCAGGGCGGCCAGCGCGGCGCGCACATCGTCGCGGCGCGTGAGGTCGATGAAGCTCAGCGCTTCGAGCGCATCCACGGCGCGCGCGCTCGACATCGGCAAGCCCGCGCCGCGCAGCACACGCACGAAATGGACCACATTGCGCGCGAACATCGGCGGCGGTTCGTGCGATGCGGGTGCGCCGCGTGCAGCGGGGCGGGCGGGCGTCCGAGGCGCCGCCTGCGCTTCCGGTGTTTCCGGTGTGGCGTTCGAGCGGTTCGGCGCGTGCACCATCGGCATCACTCCGCAAGCGCAAGCGTTTGGGCGATCCGCTGCGTGTCGAGCTGCGCGAGATCGTCCTGATACTTGAGCAGCACGCCCAGCGTGTCCTGCACCGACTGCGGGTCGAGTTCGGTGACCGATAGCGCCGCGAGCGCACGGCACCAGTCGATGGTTTCGGCAATGCCGGGCGCCTTGAACAAATCCATCGAGCGCAGTTGATGCACGAACGCCACGGCGCGGCGCTGGAGTTCCGCGCTGGTTTCAGGCGCGCGCGCCGCGACGATGGCAAGCTCCCGTGCGCGCTCGGGGTAGCCGAGCCACTGATAGAGGCAGCGCCGCTTGAGCGCGTCGTGCACCTCGCGCGTGCGATTGGACGTGACGACGACGAGCGGCGGCACGCTCGCGCGCACCGTGCCGTACTCGGGAATCGATACCTGGAAATCCGAAAGAAGCTCGAGCAGGAAGGCTTCGAAGGGTTCATCGGCGCGGTCGATTTCGTCGATCAGCAGCACGCGGCGCGCGCCGGGATGATGCGGGTCCGGTTCGAGCGCTTGCAGCAGCGGGCGCTTCAGGAGGAATTCGTCGCGATAGAGCGTGTCGCTGCGCGGCTTCTCGCCCGAGGCTTCGGCCAGCCGCAGCGCCATGATCTGGCGCGGATAGTCCCACTCGTAGAGCGCGCTGGCCGTGTCGAGCCCCTCGTAGCATTGCAGGCGCAGCAGCGTCGTGCCGGTGAGCGCGGCCGCGGCCTTCGCGAGCTCGGTTTTGCCCACGCCGGGCTCGCCTTCGAGAAACAGCGGGCGCTCCATCTTGAGCGCGAGAAAGAGCGTCGTGGCCAGCTCGCGGCTCGCGAAATAGCCGTGCGCTTCGAGTTGCGAGAGCGTGTGGTCGATCGTGGCGGGGAGCATGGCGGGTCTGGATGGGGCCGGAAATACGTGGACGATACGCGAGCAATACGTCGGCGATAAGCGGCCGCTCGCGCCACGCGTCGCGCGGGCGAGCGGCCGTGGGCAGCGGGCCTAACCGAGCGCTTTGGTCACCGCGCGCGCAGCCAGCACCGGGATCAGGTGGGCGCGGTAAGCGGCGCTCGCGTGCAGATCGGTGTTGAGCTCGTCAGGCGCGATGCTCACCGCGCGCGCCGCGGCGGGCGTGAAGCTCGCCTTGAGCGCGTCCTCGAGCGCGGTAGCGCGGAACACCGAGGACGCCGCACCCGTGATGGCCACGCGCACGGACCCATCTGCCGACTGCGCGACGAACACGCCCGTCAACGCGAAATGCGAGGCCGGGTTGTTGAACTTCTCGTAGGCGGCGCGCTGCGGCACCGGAAACTCCACCGCGACGATCAGCTCGTCGGGTTCGAGCGCGGTCTCGTACATGCCGAGGAAGAAGTCGTCAGCGGCGATGCGCCGGCGGTCCGTCACCACCGTGGCGTTCAGACCGAGCACGGCCGCGGGGTAGTCGGCGGCGGGGTCGTCGTTGGCGAGCGAGCCGCCCAGCGTGCCGAGCGCGCGCACCTGCCGGTCGCCGATGCCGGCGGCCAGTTGTGCGAGCGCCGGCAGCGTGGCCAGGATCTGCGCGTTCGCTGCGACATCGGCATGGCAGACCGCCGCGCCGATCTTCACCACCTTGCCGTCCACCTGCACGGCCTTGAGCGCGGGAATGCGCGTGACGTCCACGAGCGTCGAAGGCTGCGCGAGGCGCAGCTTCATCGCCGCGAGCAGGCTCTGGCCGCCCGCGAGGAATTTGGCGTCGGGGTCGGCATTGAGTGTCTTCACCGCGCCTTGCGCGTCGCTGGCGCGCTGGTAATCGAATGAATACATGGTGCGCCTCCGCTCAAGGTTGTTGTGACGCCGACGTGGATTGTGCGGCTTGCGCAGTTTGAATCGCTGACCACACGCGATGCGGCGTGGCCGGCATCTGCAGGTCCTTCACGCCGAGGGGGGCCAGCGCATCGAGGATCGCGTTGATGACGGCCGGCGGCGAGCCGATCGCGCCCGCCTCGCCGCAGCCCTTCACGCCGAGCGGATTGTGCGTGCATGGCGTGCCCTTCGCGGTTTCCACGGTGAACGACGGCACGTCCGACGCATGCGGCATCGCGTAATCCATGTACGAGCCCGAGAGCAGCTGGCCGCTCTCGTTGTCGTAGACGCAGCGCTCGAGCATCGCCTGGCCGATGCCCTGGCCGAGCCCGCCATGCACCTGGCCTTCGACGATCATCGGATTGATGACGTTGCCGAAGTCGTCCACGGCGGTGAAGCGCTCGATGCGCGTCTCGCCCGTGTCGGGATCGACTTCCACTTCGCAGAGGTACGCACCCGACGGATAGGTGAAGTTGGTGGGGTCGTAGAACGCGCTTTCGTCGAGCCCGGGCTCCAGCGTTTCGAGCGGATAGTTGTGCGGCACGTAGGCCGAGAGCGCGATTTCGGCGAAGGCCTTGGTGCGGTCGGTGCCCGCGACGCGGAACACGCCATCGGCGAACTCGATGTCTTCGACGCCCGCTTCGAGCATATGCGCGGCAATCTTCTTCGCCTTCGCTTCGATCTTGTCGAGCGCCTTCATGATGGCCGAGCCGCCCACCGCGATCGAGCGCGAGCCATAGGTGCCCATGCCGAACGGAATGCGCGCGGTGTCGCCGTGCACGATCTCGATCTGCTCGATGGGCACGCCCAGACGCTCGGACACCACCTGCGCGAAGGTCGTCTCATGGCCCTGGCCGTGGCTATGCGAGCCCGTGAAGACGGTGACCGAGCCTGTGGGATTCACGCGGATCTCGCCCGCTTCGAACAGGCCCGCGCGTGCGCCCAGCGCTCCGGCGATATTCGACGGCGCGAGGCCGCACGCCTCGATGTAGCACGAGTGGCCGAGGCCGCGCAGCTTGCCGTTCGCCTTCGAGGCATCGCGCCGCGCCGGAAAACCCTTCACGTCGGCAAGTTCGAGCGCGCGCGACAGGCACGCCTCGTAATCGCCGATGTCGTAAGTGAGGCCCACAGGCGTGGCGTACGGGAAGCTCGTGATGAAGTTGCGGCGGCGGATCTCGGCTGGGTCGAGGTTCATCTCGCGCGCGGCGGTCTCCACCAGGCGCTCGACCACGTAGGTCGCCTCGGGGCGGCCCGCGCCGCGATACGCATCCACGGGCACCGTGTTCGTGAACACCGCCTTCACCTCTGCGTAGATCGCGGGCGTGGTGTACTGGCCCGCGAGCAGCGTCGCGTAGAGGATCGTCGGCACGCTGGAGGCGAAGGTCGAGAGATACGCGCCCATGTTCGCCGTAGTGTGCACGCGCATGGCGAGGAACTTGCCGTCCTTGTCGAGCGCGAGCTCGGCCTTCGTCACGTGGTCGCGGCCATGGGCGTCGGAGACGAACGACTCGCTGCGCTCGGCGGTCCACTTAATGGGACGGCCGATTTTCTTCGCGGCCCAGGTGAGCGCCACATCCTCGGCATAGAGAAAGATCTTCGAGCCGAAGCCGCCGCCCACGTCGGGCGCGACGATGCGCAGCTTCGTCTCCGGCAGCCCGAGCACGAACGCGGCCATCAGGAGGCGCTCGACGTGCGGGTTCTGGTTCGAAACGTAGACGGTGTAGCTGTCGTCGTGTTTGCTGTAGCTCGCGTTCACGGCGCGCGGCTCGATTGCGTTCGGGATGAGCCGGTTGTTCACGATGTCGAGCGTCGTGACGTGCGCGGCTTGGGCGAAGGCGGCGTCGGTGGCGGCCTTGTCGCCGTGGCCCCACGTGTAGCAGGTGTTGTTCGGCACGCCGTCGTGCACGAGCGGCTGGCCTGCGTCGGCAGCATGCGCGGTGTCGACGATGGCGGGCAACTCCTCGTAGTCGATCTCGACGAGCTCGGCGGCGTCCTTCGCGGCCTTCATCGATTCGGCGATCACGAGCGCGACCTGGTCGCCCACGTGGCGCGCCTTCTCATGCGCGATCACAGGATGCGGCGGCTCGTGCATGGGCGTGCCGTCGATGCTGTGGATCAGCCAGCCGCACGGCAGGCCGCCCACGTTCCCGGCGGCGAGGTCCGCGCCGGTGAAGACGGCCACCACGCCGGGTGCAGCCCTGGCGGCACTGGTATCGATGCTCTTGATGCGCGCGTGCGCGTGCGGCGAGCGCACGAACACGGCGTAAGTCTGGGCGGGCAGGACGACGTCGTCGGTGTACTGGCCCGCGCCGGTGAGGAAGCGATAGTCTTCCTTGCGCTTGACCGGGGCGCCGATCATGCGCGGCGTTTGGGAGTCGGGTGCGTTCATGGCGATTCTCCCCTTACGCTGCCGTCGAGGTGGCAGCGGCGCCGGCGCGCATGCCTTCGGCGCCTTCGAGCACGGCCTTCACGATGTTGTGATAGCCCGTGCAGCGGCACAGATTGCCGTCGAGACCCGCGCGCACGTCGGCTTCGGTGAGATCCGGTTTTTCGGCGGCGAGCGCGGTGGCGCTCATCACCATGCCCGGCGTGCAGAAGCCGCACTGCAGGCCATGGCATTCACGAAAGGCCTCTTGCATCGGGTGGAGCGCACCATTCGTCGAGAGCCCTTCGATCGTGGTCACGGCCATGCCCTCGCACTGCACGGCAAGCTGGTTGCAGGACTTGATCGCGCGGCCGTCGAGGTGGACGGTGCAGGCGCCGCACTGCGCGGTATCGCAGCCGACGTGCGTGCCGGTGAGGCGTAGCTGCTCGCGCAGGAACTGGACTAATAGCGTGTGGGGTTCGACTTCGGCGGTCACGGGCTTGCCGTTGACCGTCAGGCTGAGACTGATCGCCATTGACTGTCTCCTATGGATAATAGGGACCGGCCTGGGCCCGCATTCACCAATTGCCCCGTTCTTGCCGCCTGCTGTCTTTCGCCCAGGTTGCGCCGCGCGGCGGGCGCGAGGCGTTTGCCGCGCGCGATGGCGGGCAGGCTGGACGGAAGCGGGGTTTTGAGGGTCCGGCTGGTGCTTTGCTGTTCAGTGATGCCTGGATACTGCCTGGATGGTGCGTGATGCGCGATGCGTGGTGCGGCGAAAGCGATGCCCGGACAGTAAAGCATACTTTCCCATTTCGCGCAGCCCGCGCTTTTACTCCTGCGTACCATGCAAAACGGCCCGCGCCGGAGACCGGACGGGCCGTTGCAGTGTCGCGAAATCGACGCTAACGCGAGCGGCTTTCAGTGCTCGTGCGGATGATGCGCGAGGCGCGAATGACGGCGCGAGTAGAGGAAATAGATTGCGAGACCGATCACCAGCCACACCACGAACGCGACCCACGTGATCCACGCGAGATTGAGCATGAGGAACAGGCACGAAGCCACTGCGAGAACCGGCACGACAGGGACGCCAGGGCAGCGGAACGCGCGCGGCAGATCGGGGTGGGTGCGGCGCAGGACGAGCACGGCGATCGAGACCATCGAGAACGCGGCGAGCGTGCCGATGTTGATGAGCTCGGCCAGCACGTTCAGCGGCACGAGCGCGCCGATCAGGCCGAAGAAGATGCCCACGAGCCAGGTGGTGAAGAAGGGCGTGGCAAAGCGCGGATGCACCTTCGAGAGCTTGGCGGGCAACAGGCCGTCGCGCGACATGGCGAAGATGATGCGGGTCTGGCCGTAGCTCATCACGAGAATCACGGTGAGCATGCCGAGCACGGCGCCCAGGTCGATGAAACCGGCGACCCATTTCTGGCCAGCCACCTGCAGCGCATACGAAACCGGGTGAGCGATGCCGGCGAATTGCTGCCACGGCACGATGCCCGTGACGACGGCCGCGACGGCCACATACAGCACCGCGCACACCACGAGCGACGCGATGATGCCCACGGGCAGGTCGCGCTTCGGATTCTTGACCTCTTCGGCGGCCGAGGACACCGAGTCGAAGCCGATGAACGCGAAGAACATCACGGCGGCGGCGCCGAACACGCCGTCCCAGCCGTGCGGCATGAACGGATGCCAGTTTGCGGGCGTCACGTGGAAGGCGCCCACGGCGATCACGAGCAGCACGACCGTGACCTTGATCGCCACCATGATGTTGTTGATGCGGGTGGATTCGCGCACGCCGATGGAGAGCAGCGCCGTGATCACCATCATCACGAGGAAGGCGGGCAGGTTGAACAGCGTGAACGCGCCGGGCACGGCGCCGGGCGCGGCGGTGAGGGCCGTGGGCAGCGTCACGCCGAAGCCCGAGAGCAGCGACTGTAGATAGCCCGACCAGCCCACCGAGACCGCGGAGGTGGCCAGCCCGTACTCGAGCATCAGGTCCCAGCCGATGATCCAGGCGACCAGCTCGCCGAGCGTGGCGTACGAGTAGGTGTAGATCGAGCCCGCCACGGGAATGGTCGAGGCGAACTCGGCGTAGGCGAGCGCCGCGAAGCAGCAGGCCACGGCGGCGATGATGAACGCGAGCATCAGCGCGGGGCCGGCCTGCACGGCGCCGGTGCCGGTCAGCACGAAAATGCCGGTGCCGATAATTGCGCCGACGCCAAGAAAGGTGAGGTCCAGTGCGCCGAGCGTCTTTTTCAGGCCGGCGCCCTTGGCGCTTGCCTGCAGCATGTGTTCGACGTTTTTCTTGCGAAAGAGGGACATTGGGCGGAGAACTCCAGGTAAAACGCCGGTAAAACGCACTGGCGAGGAAACCCTGAATTTTAGTGGATCGGAGCTTGGCGGCTGTGCCAACCGCACAGGCGTGGCATGGATTCGGCGTGGGGGAGGAGGTCGATTCCACTGCAAAGCGGCGCAAGCGCGTGCATTCTTTGCACGAAGCTCACCGTATAGACGCGGTTCATTTCCGGATCAACGGCTTATGGCGGGAGCGCGTTTTAGTAACGCATTCCTTGCGCCATGCATGGGGGCGTCCGATCGTGACGTAATCGCGAAGCGCCTCGCTGGCGAGGCGCGGGCTCAGAGCGCCGGCGCGGGCGCGATATCGACGAGCCGGTTGCTCATCACATAGAAAGTGAGCTCGGCGTTATTGGTGAGCTTCATCTTTTCGAGCAGCCGCGTGCGGTAGACGCTCACGGTCTTCACCGAGAGCGAGAGCGTGCGCGCGATGTCGGTGAGGCGCTTGCCCGAGGCGAGCATGCATAGCGTCTGGTACTCGCGGTCGGAGAGCTTTTCGTGCGGCAGCTGCTCGCCGTCGACGAGCACATACTCGGCGAGCGCTTCGGCCATCGCGGGGCTCACGTATTTGCGGCCGCTCGCGACCTGCTGGATCGCGGCGATCATCTGCGCGGCGTCCACCGTCTTCGAGAGATAGCCCGACGCGCCCGCCTTCAGCGCGCGCACGGCGTACTGGTCTTCGCGATACATGGAGAACATCAGCACCGGCACGCGCGGCACCTTTTTCTTCGCGCGCTTGAGCACTTCGATGCCGTTCATGTCGGGCAGCGAGATGTCGAGCAGCACCACATCGAAGGCGTGCTTCGCGACGGCGGCGAGCGCTTGCGCGCCGCTGGGCGCCTCGATCACTTCACTCGCGACGCCACGGTCGAGCAGCAGCTGACGCACGCCCTGGCGCACCACGGCGTGATCGTCGACGAGCAGGATGCGCAGGGTCATGAGCGGATGCCCTTCAGTTGGTCTGCCACGGGTTCGGCGCACGGGCGCGAGAGCAGCGTCTCCCAAAGGAAGCGTGCTTCGACGGTCGTGCCGGGGCGTGCCGGGTCGGCGGCCAGGCGGCGGGCGGCGGCGTGGCGAGCCGGGGTGGTGCGCAGCGTGCCGCCGAAGGCGGCGCAGCGCTCGCGCATGCCGGCGATGCCATAGGCGCTGCGGCTGTTCGCGCTGCCCGGACCTCCCTGGCTGCTCGACGAGGCTTGCCCGCATTGCCGCCTGGCGCACCGTGCGGCTTCGCGCGAGAGGCCGACGCCGTCATCGATCACGCTCACAATCAGCTCGCTCGGCGTGCTGGTCAGGCGCACTTCGACCTGCGTGGCCTGGGCGTGGCGAGCGACGTTAGTGAGCGCTTCCTGCGCGACGCGGAACACCGCGAGCGCCGCCTCGGCGGGCAGGCGCGCGAGGCGCGCTTCGTCGTCGCGGGCGAATCCGGTGGCGTGGGGCGCGGCGGTCGAAGGCGTCAATGCGTCGACCGATGCGTCGACCGACGAGCTCGCGAGGAAGCGCGCGGCAAGGCCGGTGCGCGAGGCGAAGTCGCGTGTCCAGTTCGCGAGCGCGTCGACGAGGCCCGCGTGCAGTTCGGGGGCGTGCAACCCGTCGAGCACGTGGCGCACGGCGTCGGTGGCGCAGTCCAGCGAGCGCATGACGAGTGCGAGCGCCTCGGCGCATTGAGGCGGCGCATCGGCGGGCAGCCAGGTGTGGACGTTCTCAAGGGCGAAACGCGTGGCCGTCAGTTCGGCGCCGACGCTGTCGTGCAGTTCCCGCGCGAGCCGGTGGCGCGCGGCTTCGTCGGCGTCGACGCGGGCCGCGCCGGCTGCGGCGATCCGCTCCTGTACGCGCGCGATGGCATCGAGCGTCGCGCGCGTGCCTTCGGCGCTGGCGAGGAAGGGGAGGCCGCCTGCCGCGTGGAGGGCACGCGCGCCCGGCGCATTCGCGCGAGGCGCGCTGGCATCAAGCGCCGCGCGATTCGACGTATCCATCCATCCCCCGTGATTTCCCGTTCAGGAATCGGTCCTTTTCTGTTCTGGCTGGCGCGGCGGGGCGTAACGAAATTTACATCCAGTAACAACATGGATTGGCCCCTGCCAAGCCCTCCGACATGACCGATGGTGCGCCGCGATGATAACTGAAAAATCGGGAAACTTCAGTCAGGACAATACTTAGCGGCGAAAGCTGAGAAACCGTGTGAAGTTGGCTGGGGCTCGCGGTGTAGGAAAAAGGCTGACACGGGGATGGCGCGAAATCCTCCCGAAATGTAACGGGCGAGCAGGGTTTGGAAAGCGGTGCTGCGATTTGTCAGGGCCAAAAAAAACCGGAGCGAGAGGCTCCGGTTCCTGTGTCTGGCAAAGACCGCGAGTAGCGGTTTTTAGCCCACGACTTAGCCCACAAACGCCTTTTCCACGACATAGTGGCCCGGCGCGTTATTGCTGCCTTCCTTGAGGCCGGCCTTTTCGAGCAGTGCGACGGTGTCGCGCAGCATGTGCGTGCTGCCGCACAGCATGATGCGGTCGCGCTCGGGCGTGAACCCAGGCAGGTCGAGGTCGCTGAACAGCTTGCCGGTGTCGATCAGTTCGGTGATGCGGCCGCGGTTGTCGAACACTTCGCGCGTCACGGTCGGGTAGTAGACGAGCTTCTCGCGAACGATCTCGCCCAGGTATTCGTGCTCGCGCAGTTCTTCGGTGATGAATTCCTTGTACGCGAGTTCGTCGACGAAACGGCAGGTGTGAGTGAGCACGATCTTTTCGTAACGGTCGTAAATGTCCGGGTCCTTGATGATCGACATGAAGGGCGCGAGGCCCGTGCCGGTCGAGAGCAGCCACAGGACCTTGCCGGGCAGCAGGTTGTCGGCCACCAGCGTGCCAACGGGCTTCTTGCCGATCAGAACCTTGTCGCCCACCTTCAGGTGCTGCAGGCGCGACGTGAGCGGGCCGTCCGGCACCTTGATGCTCAGAAACTCGAGATGCTCTTCATAGTTCGCGCTCGCGAGCGAGTACGCGCGCATCAGTGGCTTGCCTTCGACCTCGAGGCCGACCATGGTGAATTGGCCGTTGTCGAAACGCAGGGCCTGGTCGCGCGTGCAGGTGAAGCTGAAAAGCGTGTCGGTCCAGTGATGCACGCTCAGAACGGTTTCTTCGGTGTGTTTGCTCATGGTTCCTGATGATGCGAAACAAGGTCCGCCGGACGGGGCGTTCCTTCCGGCCACGCATGACAAGTGCATGTAGGGCTCGGTTTGACGATGCGCGGCGTGCGCCTTGGTGGGCGCTCCGCTTGAATTCCCGCTTTGATTCGAATTCGTGCCCCGTTTTTGCCAGCTTGTTGGCCGTCCCATTGCGAACGAGGCGCAGTTTGCCATTTTAACGCGAGCGTGCCTTATGGGCTGCGCCGCGTCTAACGGGAGCGGTGACCTGCGTTAGGCAAGATGTCGCGAAGCGATAAAACCGGCTGCGGCGGGGTGCGGCGCAAGGGCGCGAAAAACCGGGAGTCCCGCCTGGGAGTCCCGCAGCCCTTCGGACGGGCTGGTTCGCCCGTTGGGGCAGGCTCGAATGTTGGTTCGAATGATACCGGAAGGTTCGACGCACCGCAGCAGAGACCCTGCTGGCGGGGCAGTTTCGGCGCGCGTGAGGACCTCAGCGATCGGCGGCGAGCTTCGCGGCGAGGCCGATCAGCGCCGCGCCGCAGAATGCGTCGATAGGGCGGCGCAGCCGCTTGTAGCTGCGTTGCGTGCGATGGTCGGCGAACAGCAGCGCGAGGCTCGAGTGATAGCCGAACGACATCGTCGCCACGAGCGCGAGCGCCGCGCCGTAGAACCATGCCGGCGGATGCGCCGGAAAGATCGCCGCGAACACGCTGGTCCAGAACACGCAGGATTTCGGGTTCGTGAGGCAGGTGAGAAAGCCCGCGCGCCATGTGCGCAGCCAGGCACGCCGGTCCGGCGGCGGCAGCGGGGCCGCGAGCGTGGCGTTGGCGGCATTGGTGGCTTCGGTCGCATCGGCCGCCGCATTTGCGGCGCTTGCCGCGTCCGAGTCCCGGCGCGCGCCCGAGCGCAGCAGCTTGATGCCGAACCAGAGCAGATACAGCGCGCCGGCGACGCGCACGCCGTGATAGAGCCACTCGATATGCTGGAGCACCGCGGCGAAGCCCAGCATGGCGAGCGCGGCCCACAACGTGGAGCCCGTGCCCACGCCGAACGCCGAGGCAATGCCGAGACTGCGCCGCCCCGCGAGCGAAAGCTGCGTCACCATGAAGAAGTTCGGTCCCGGGCTGACGAGCGCGAACAAATAGACGATGGCGATCTGGAGCAGCGTGGCGAAGAGGTGCATGTGAAGCAGCCGGATGAAGCCGAATGGGAAGGGCGCACTCCGAGGGCGCGCGACGCGACATATTAGCGCGATTGCGCGATTGCATTCGCAACTCGTGGGGCTGTGCGGGCGTTCGCGGCGCGATGTGGTGTGGCGTTCCTGGCGCCCGGAGCGTTATTCGAGTTATTCGAGCCGCAGCCGCGCCATGTACGGCAGGTGGTCGGACAGCCAGGCCGTCTCCTGCGCGGGCTGGATCAGCTCGACCGGTTTCAGGCCGCGCACGAACATCTTGTCGAGCGCGAGCGCGGGCGAGAACGCCGGAAACGTGCGCGCCGGCTCGCCGAGCAGCGTCGCGACTTCGTGCAGGCCATGCTCCGCGAAGATCGGCACCGAGTCGTTGCGCCAGTCGTTGAAGTCGCCCGCGAGCACGAGCGGCCCTTGCGGCGCTTCCTTGGCGATCCAGTGCGCGATCCAGTTCATTTGCCGCAGGCGCGCGCTGCGCGTGAGCGCGAGGTGCGCGCACAGCAGCGTGACCGACTGGCCCGCCACGCTGGCGCGCGCGACGAGCAGGCCGCGCCGTTCGAAACGATGTGCCGAGATGTCCCAGCGGCCGCCCAGATCGAGCGGATGCGGCGACAGGATCGCATTGCCGTGCCGCCACGAAGGCTTGAACACATTCGGCCCGAGCGCGATTTGCAGCTCGAGCGCGTCGGCGATTTCGGTGGCCTGGCAGTGCCAGACGTCCGCCAGCGGGTCGCCGAGCTCCGCGCCGAAAGCCGTGGAGAGCACCGGCTGCGGCAGACGCCGCGCCATCGCCTCCTGAAGGAACCAGACGTCGGCGTGGGTGGACTGCACCCAGCGCCGCATGGCCTGCCATGCCTGAAAGCCGAGCGGTGAGCGGCCCTTGTGCAGGTTCCAGCTCACCGCGACGAAGTCCCGGGTATTGGCCGGCACTGCGTCGATGAGGGGTTGTTCGAGGTTTCGCATGCGCTTGTTACAACGGGTTCTTACGACAGTTTCGTGCGGTTTTGGGTTGCGGCCGGCGCATCGCGCTTCAGTTCAGCCCAGCCCAGTTCAGTTCAGTTCAGTTCAGTTCAGTTCAGTTTAGACCGGCGCCGACGAGCGGCGCGAGCTTCAGGCCAGCCTCTCAGGGCTGCTGTGACGGCGGTGCGAGGCTTGCGCGCACCCGGTACGCCAGCGCGGGATCCTTGTCGACGATCGGCCAGCTGACCCATTGGCCGGCCGGCACGACGAGCCCCGGATGGCTGGCGTTCACCTGGCGCGGCTGCGGCGGCAACTTGCAGCCGGACGGGCTTTGCCGCGCGGAGTCGTCTTCGAGCGTCTCCTGGGCTTCGATCGAGAGGATCGACTGGGTCGCGTTCGCACGCAACGGCGAGACCGTGATCGTGCGCTGCAGGTCGATGCTGCCTGCGACCTCGTCCTTGCAGCCGACCCGGTGCGAGACGACATTGTGATGCGTATCGGTGCGCGCCTGGCCCACCGTGGTGGTGCCGTCGAACGAGTCGATCAGCTGGCCGTCGCGGATCACCTGCAGCGTCCAGGTGACCACCGCCTGCACGCCCGGTTGCGCGTACGGCTGCGGCGCGGACGCAGGCTGAGCATGGGGCGGCAGCGGGGTGGCCGGCGCTGGCTGCGCAGCGGGCAGCGGGGCCGGTTGCGGAGCGGGCGCTGGCGGCATCGCAGGGCGCGGTGCGGGTTGCGGGACGGGTTGTGGCGTCGGCGCTGGCGGCACGGCCGGCTGCGGCGTTGGCTGCGCGGTGGGTTGCGGCGCTGGCGTATGCAGTATCGGGGGTTCTGCCGCAGGCCCCGGTTGGGCGATGGGCTGCGCATTGTTCTGCGGAGCCGGTTCATACGCTGGCTCATAAGCCGGCTTGTGAACGGGCTTATGCGCGGGCTTGTGCACGGGTTTTGAAGCGGGCTTTGGCGCGGGCTTCGGTGCTGCCTGGGGCGCCGGAGCAGCCTGCGGGGCGGGCTGTGATTTCGATTGTGGCGCCGGCTGCGCCGCCGGTGGTTGGGCGGTCCCGGAAGACGGGGCTGGAACGGCGTGGACGACCGGCTGCGAGGCCGGAGTCGCGGGCTGGATCACGCCCTCTGTTCGCGTTTGCGCGCTTGCAGTCACGAACGCGGCAGCAGCGGCGACCAGGGTAGCGGCGAGACAATGCTTCAACAACGTCATGTGGGCAGGCTCCATGCACGCGTGCCGTGCGAACCGGTTGTGCCGGTTCCCAATAGCGGGGCGGGTTCCTTGAGACCTTCGATCCTATACCGGGTTCGCAAACACTGGACCGCAACGATGCATTTCAAATGCGCAGACCCCGCGCAGCTTCAATCGCGGCGTGTGTAACTATTTGCAATATAGAGGCAACAGTGGGGCATTTCGAGGTCGGTTCAGGAACCAATTATTATTTTTTTCGCAACGATGGGCAGTATTTAATCGCCAACGCCCATCGATAGCCGGGGTGTGCCGCGGCCCGAGCGCATGCGCGATCAGTGGATTTGCCCGCATATTCGTTATCTATTCGATTTAAACCCACCCCGCCCTCGGTCTACAATTTTTCTGATGGGGGCGTCAGGGAGGCGCCGCCGCCTAATTCGCCGGATGCGGACGCAGCGACATGGATCAGATCGAATGTGTGGTGATTGGCGCGGGCGTGGTCGGCCTCGCCGTGGCGCGCGCGCTGGCGGCGCGCGGACGCGAGGTGATCGTGCTGGAGGCCGCCGACGCCATCGGCACCAGCACCAGCTCGCGCAACAGCGAGGTGATTCACGCGGGACTCTACTACCCGCGCGGCTCGCTCAAGGCGACCCTGTGCGTGCGCGGGCGCGAGATGCTCTACGAGTACTGCGAAGCGCGCAACGTCGCACATGCGCGCTGCGGCAAGCTGCTCGTGGCCACGACGGCCGCCCAGGTTGCGCAGCTCGAAGCGATTCAGGCGCGCGGCAAGGAAAACGGCGTGTTCGATCTCACACGCATCAACAAGACCGAGGCGCTGGCGCTCGAGCCCGCGCTCGAATGCGTGGCGGCGGTGTACTCCCCGCAGACGGGCATCGTCGACAGTCATCAGCTGATGCTGGCCTTGCAAGGCGACGCCGAACGCGACGGCGCCGTGATCGCGCTCAAGTCGCCGGTCGAATCGGTGGACGCGAGCGCGAACGGCTTCGTGATCAGGACCGGCGGCGAGGCCCCCACCGAAATCCGCGCGGCGTGCCTCATCAATAGCGCGGGCCTGTATGCCACCCGGATCGCGAAACGCATCCGCGGGCTCGATCCGCGCCACATTCCACCCCTTTATCTCGCGCGCGGCAATTACTTCAGCGTCTCGGGGCGCGTGCCGTTTTCGCGCCTCATCTATCCGATGCCCAACGAGGCCGGGCTCGGCGTGCATCTCACGCTGGATCTCGGCGGGCAGGCGCGCTTCGGTCCCGACGTGGAGTGGATCGATTCGATCGACTACGACGTCGATCCGCGCCGCGCCGACGCCTTCTACGCGCAGATCCGCAGCTACTGGCCGGGCTTGCCTGACGGCGCGCTGCAACCCGCCTACGCCGGCATCCGGCCCAAGCTCTCGGGCCCGGGCGAGAATGCTGCCGATTTCGTGATTCAGGGCGGCGCGGCGCACGGCGTGCGTGGGCTCGTGAATTTGTTCGGCATCGAGTCGCCGGGGCTCACGGCATCGCTCGCCATCGCGCAGCGCGTGTGCGAGGTGGCCGGGCTCGCCTAACGCGCCCAGCACGCCCAGCACGCCCAGCACGCCCAGCACGCCCGGCACGCCCGGCACGCCCGGCACACCCGGCACACCCGGCACACCCGGCACACCCGGCACACCCGGCACACCCGGCACACCCGGCTCGCATCCCCTTATTGCCAGGATGCGAATTGCTTATGTCCGGAATTCATGATGCACGCAGGGCGGCTTCGTTGTTATTCTTCACGCCACGCCGTCGGCAGAACGGTGTGCCCACAATATTGGAGTACTGCTCATGAAATCGTCCCGCCGCAGCTTTCTGATCACGAGTGTTGGCGTTGCCGCAACCGTTGCGCTGTCGCGTCAGGCTTTCGCCGACGCGCCGAAGCTTGGTGAATCCGAACCCACCGCCCAGGCTCTCGGCTACAAGGCCGACGCAACCAAGGTCGACAAGGCCAAGTTCGCGAAGTACGCCGCCGGCCAGGATTGCAGCAACTGCACGTTCTATCAAGGCAAGCCCACCGACGCCTACGCCCCGTGCCCGATGTTCCCGGGCAAGCAGGTTGCAGGCAAGGGCTGGTGCAGCGCCTACAACAAGAAGGCCTGATAGGCCCTGGCGCACGAGCCTCGGAGGTCATGCAGGCTCGAAGCAGGTCGCGCCGCGCATTGCGCGGATCGATGCGCGCGCACCGGTTTCACCCAAGCCGGATTTGCGCTGGCCTAGGTACGCGCCATCAGCAGAGGCGGCCGCCGTCCGAACCACGGGCGCGCCGCTTCGAGCTGAGCCGCGAGGCGCAGCAGCAAGGCATCGTTGCCTTCACGCGCCGCGAATTGCACGCCGATCGGCAGGCCCCGCGCATTCCACGCGAGCGGCACCGACATCGAAGGCTGCCCCGTCATATTGAACAGCTCGGTGCAGCCCGCCCACGCGAACGCCTTGTTCGCGGATTCCGTCAATAGTTTTTTCATTAGCGCTTCCACCGGCATCGCGGTGACGGCGCGCATCTGCATGCGTTCCGAAGACGTGGGTTTCAGTGCGCCGATTTTCACCGGCGGCGCGGCCAGCGTCGCGCACAGAATCACGTCGAAACGCGTCATCAAGTCGGCGACTTGCGCCGTGATGCGCTGCTGCGTCTCGAGCGCGGCGGGCAGCGCCTGCTCGCCCAGCTTGCGGCCGATATGCGCCATCGCCCATGTCGCGATCTCGAAGTTCTGGCGGCGCGGCTTCGTGCCCGTGATCGTGTCGGCGTCGAGCACGTACTTCTCGGCCACCACCGACCACAGCATCAGGAACGCCTCGCGCGCCGCCACGAAATCTACCTTGAGCTGCACCGGCTCCACGTTGTGGCCGAGCGAGGCGAGCAGCGCGGCAGCGCCGTCGAGCGCTTCGCGCACGTCGGGCGAAAGCGCATCGGCGAACAGCGGATCGGTGATAAAGGCGACGGCGAGCGGCTTGCCACCGTCGAGCGGTTCGCGCGCCGCCGCGAGGAAAGTGCCCGGCGCGCCAGGCGCGATCGCGGGGTCGCCGGCGAGCAGATCTAGCATGAGCGCGCTGTCGCGCACGCTGCGCGACACGGCGAGGTCGACGCCCAGTCCGCCCGGCGAGGGCGGCAGATCCGAAGGCGGCTGATTGCCGCGCGAAGGCTTCAGGCCGAAGAGCCCGCAACACGAGGCGGGAATGCGGATCGAACCGCCGCCGTCCGAGGCGTGTGCGAGCGGCACGATGCCGGCCGCGACCGAGGCGGCCGCGCCGCCGCTCGAGCCGCCCGGCGTGTGATCGAGATTCCACGGGTTGCGGCACGGGCCGAACAGCTCGGGCTCCGTGTAGGGCATCTGGCCAAGTTCCGAGGCGCTCGTCTTGCCGAACAGATTCAGGCCCGCGGCGCGAAAACGCTCGACCACGGGCGCGTCCGCTGCCGGCACGTAATGGCGATAGTGGCGGCTGCCGAGCGTCATGCGCAGACCGGCGACCGCCGCGCCCAGGTCCTTGACGAGAAACGGCACGCCGGCGAGCGGCCCTTGCGCGAGGGCATCGACGCCATTGCCGCCCGCTTCGATGCGCAGCGCGCGCTTGCGCGCGGCATCGTAGTCCTTGAGCACGATCGAATTGATCGCGGGATTGGCGGCCTCGGCGCGCGCGATCGCGGTGTCGAGCAGCTCGCGCGCGCTCACTTCGCGGCGCTGCACGAGTTCGGCCAGGCCGATGGCGTCGTATTCCAGATAGTCGGACTGCAAGGCGCGCACTCCTTGGGGGCATCGTGGGATGGGGCGCACTGAAACGAAAGCGGCCATTGCAACGATTCTGCCGCAATGGCCGCTTCCTGTGCCGCGCTTGCGCGCCCCGGCGGTTTATTTACAGGTTTTGCGCGAGGAACGCGAGCGTGCGGCCGTGCGCGAGCGCCGACGCATTCTGGTTGTACGACGCGCGCACCGAGCAGTTGAAGCCATGATCGGCGCCCGGGTAGAGATGGAATTCGGCGTTGTCGCGGCCGGCGAAGCGCTCCTTCACCTGGCCCACTGCGTCGAGTGGAATGCCGTGGTCGAGCTCGGCGTAATGGAACAGCATCGGCTGCTTGATCTGGTCGGCGAGATCGAGTTGCGTGTGGATGCCGCCGCCATAGTACGAGACCGCCGCATCCACGGAGCCGCTCGCCGCGGCCAGATACGCGAGCCGGCCGCCCAGGCAATAGCCGATGGCAGCGACCTTGCCGGTGCACTCGGGCAGCTTGCGCAACGTGGCGGCCGTCGCGGCGATGTCCTCGACAACGAGATTCATGTCGGTCTTCTTCATCAGCTCGATGCCGCGCTCGCGGTCCGCGCCCACATAGTCGAGTTCGACGCGCGGCGCGGTGCGCCAGAAGATGTCGGGGGCGATCGCCACGTAGCCGTCGAGCGCGTATTGCTCGACCACGTCGCGAATGTGGCCGTTCACGCCGAAGATCTCCTGAATGATGACGATGCCCGGACCCTTGCCGCCCTTGGGCAGGGCGAGATATGCGCCGAAACTGTCCTTGCCGGCGGAAATGTCGATCCACTTGGTCGAAACGCTCACATTGCTCTCCTTCTACGCGAATGGGGTGGTGCAAAAACGGGGAGCCAGTTTGCCATGGCGGCGCGCGGCTTGCAGCGCGCCGTGCGCAAGCCGATCGTAACGATCGCGATTAATCGCTTTTGGCGCCTGCGGCCTTTTTGATCCGGGCAGATCCTGGACTGCGCAACGATTCGTGCGTGCTGCGAATTAATCGAAAGCTGACTTTAATTTCAGCTAATCCGGAAGCGAGTGCGGGAATTCGAAAAGCAAACGTTATCGTGGCCGGCAGCGCATTTACCATGCCTCGCGTAACTCGCCAAAAATCCCGAAAAATATTCGGGCGCACCCTGGAAAATGCTTTCGAAAAGATTGCAAACCTCCTCGAAGACCCTTGCAGGACAAGGCTGGCGGGCCGATTGATCAGGGTTTTGAAGTACTCGGGTGAAAGACTATTGGTACTCGCCCCGATATCTGAAAAAAATACTCCAAATTAATTTGATCACCTACACTTGCGCGCAAGTATGGATGGGCGGTCTGCCATGAGCGGGCTTTTCGCCATACGGGCCAGGTGCATCAAGGATGCATCCGCGTGGTCGTCCGCACGGGGAGCGACACGTTCGGGGCGCGGGAGCACTGGGCGATTACGTTGCTGTTGGTTCGAAACCGGAGACTTACATGAATATCAAGCTTCACAAGCTGTTGCCGATTAGCGCGGCAGTCGTTTTGTTCGCGTCGTTTGCAACGGCATCGAGCGCTGACGAAACGGTCAAGATCGGCCACGTCGCACCGCTGACGGGCGGTATCGCGCACCTTGGCAAGGACAACGAAAATGGCGCGCGCCTCGCTGTGGAGGAAATCAACGCGAAGGGCCTGACGATCAACGGCCAGAAGGTCACGCTGGTGCTCGACGCGCAGGACGACGCGGCCGACCCGCGCACGGCCACGCAGGTCGCGCAGAAGCTCGTCGACGACAAGGTCGTCGCGGTCGTGGGCCACCTGAACTCGGGCACCTCGATCCCGGCTTCGAAGATCTACAGCGATGCGGGCATCGTGCAGATCTCGCCGTCGGCCACCAACCCGGCCTACACGCAGCAAGGTTTCAAGACCACCTATCGCGTGGTGGCGACCGACGCCCAGCAGGGCCCGGCGCTCGCGAACTACGCGGCCAAGACCATGAAGCTCAAGAGCGTGGCGATCGTCGACGACTCGACGGCTTACGGCCAGGGTCTCGCGAACGAGTTCGAGAAGACTGCCAAGTCGCTCGGCATGAAGGTGGTCTCGCATGACGCGACCAACGACAAGGCCGTGGACTTCCGCGCCATTCTCACCAAGATCAAGGGCGAGAACCCCGACGCAATCATGTACGGCGGCATGGACGCCACCGGCGGCCCGTTCGCCAAGCAAGCCAAGCAGCTTGGTCTGCGCGCCAAGGTGCTCGCGGGCGACGGCGTATGTACCGACAAGCTCGCCGACCTCGCCGGCGACGCGACCGACAACATCGTGTGCTCGGAAGCGGGCATGGCGCTCGAAAAGATGCCGGGCGGCAAGGCGTTCGAAGCGAAGTTCGAGAAGCGCTTCGGCCAGCCGATCCAGATCTACGCGCCGTTCACGTATGACGCGGTGTACATCATCGTCGACGCGATGAAGCGCGCCAACTCGACCGATCCGGCCAAGATCCTCGCCGCCATGCCGGCTACGGACTACAAGGGCGTGATTGGCGAGACGACCTTCGATTCGAAGGGCGACCTCAAGCACGGCGTGATCTCGCTGTACAACTACAAGGCGGGCAAGAAGTCGCTGCTCGACGTGGTGAAGATGTAAATCGTCACCTGCTCGACTTCATGGTCGCAAGCGCAAAGCCCGCGGGTTTCTCGACTCGCGGGCTTTTGTTTTGTTCTGGAAGGCGCAATCGCTCCACGAACAGCGCTGCGCGCGGCGCAAGCCTCAAATCCCCAGCCGCCTGAGCACCTTCGGCCCGGCGAACGCCACCAGCGCGGCGCACAGCGCGACGACGGCGAGCCCGACGGTGAGATTGGTCACCTGCGTGATGCCGCCGATCACGACCGGACCGAACAGCAGCCCGAAGTAAGCGATGCCCGCGACGTGCGCGAGGCCCTCGGCGGCATGGATGCCTTTGACGCGCGCCGCGGCGGCGAACAGCACCGGCATCATATTCGCGAGGCCGAGCCCCATGAGCGTGAAGCCCGTGAGCGCGGCAAACGAATACGGCAGCAGCAGCGCGCCGATCATGCCGGCGCAGGCGAGCGAGGCGCTCGCGAACACGAGCTGCGGCGCGCCGAAGCGTGCGCGCACGGCGTCGCCGGCAAAGCGCGCGGCGGCCATGCCGCCTGAGAACGCGGCGTAGGCGGCGCTCGCCAGCGCCGGCGTCGAGAGCACGACGTCACGCATGTAGACCGTGGCCCAGTCGTACATCGCGCCTTCGGCGATCAGCGCGATCAATGCGATTGCGCCCAGTGCCCACAGCGCGGGCGTGCGCCAGCGGTTGCCGGTTTTGGCGTGCTCGCCGTGGGTGGCGTGCGGCACGTGCGGCAGCACGGCGGGGCATGACACGACGAGCACGAGCGCAGCCACCACCGAAGCGAGGAGCAGATGCAGCGCAGGCGCCATGCCGTGCGCGAGCAGCGCGCCGCCGACGGCGGCGCCCGCCATGCCGCCCAGGCTGAACATGCCGTGCAGCGCCGACATGATCGGCTTGCCGACGGCTTCCTCGACGGCACTCGCCTCGGCGTTCATGGCGACGTCGAGTGTGGCCATGCCCATGCCGAACGCCGCAAGCACGACGAGCAGCATCCAGTAGTACGGCACGACGAGAATCAGCGCGCCGCACACCGACATGGTGAGGCCGCCCGTGAGGCAGGCGCGGCGCGTGCCGACGCGCGTGATCCATCCGGCGATGGTCGTCATGGCCGCGATCGAACCGCCCGCCACGGCGAAGAGCGCATATGAGAGCAGTGCCGCGCTCAGGTGGAATTTGTCGCGCACCGTGGGCACGTGCACGCCCCAGGACGCGTACATCATCCCCGCGATGAAAAAGAGCGCCATGGTCGCGATGCGCGCGCGCTGGCGCGTGGCGGCGGGCAGCGCGCGATGAACAGCATGGGGCGGTTGTGCGAGGGACGAGTCGGGCAAGTGGTCGGACACGGAAGATCCTGGGGTGGACAACAGCGAATCAGCTTTTTGAAAGGCGAGCGGAAATTCTAGCGAAGGCGCGCATGGGCTGCTCGCGGCCGCGCGGCCTGTTCTAATAATGGGATCGCGCCGCGCCCATCGACCCCCTCATCGATCGAGGACACTCCTTGAAGATTCCCGCTCACGCTCCGCTGCACCTGCTGCATCAGGCCGCCACCGGCACGCTCGCCACCCACGCGCGCGAACCGCTCGGCTTTCCTTACCCGACGCTGCTGCCGTTCGTGCCCGATGCGCGCCACCGCCCGGTCATCCTCGTGAGCCGGCTCGCCGAGCACACGCGCAATCTGCAGAGTGACTCGCGCGCAGGATTCCTCGTCGCGCAGATGAGCGGCGACGATGCGCTGAGCGCGCCGCGCATGACACTGCTCGGCCGGTTCGAGCCGAGCGGGACCGAAGCCGGCGGGGGCATCGATGTTGACGCCGATTTTGGCCTCGAAGCGCTCGCGCGCCGCTACCTGCGGTATCAGCCGGACGCCGCGCGCTACCTTGCGCTCGGCGACTTCACGTTCTGGACGATGCGCGTGGAGCGCTTGCGCTATATCGGCGGCTTTGGCGCGATGGGCTGGCTCGACGGCGCGGATCTCGACCCGCTCGATCCGCTTTGCGCCGACGAGGAAGAGGCATTGATCCGCTTCTTCGAAGCGCATCCGAAACGGCGAGACGGGTTCGCGTTGCTGGGCGTGGATCGCTACGGCGCCGACCTCGGCATCGATGGCGTGCGCACACGCTATGTTTTCGAGGCGCCGCAGAGCGACGCGCAATCCTTGCATGCCGTGATAGCCGATTGCCTCGCACGGCATGCGAGCTGAGTATTTTTTCTAGCAGGCTGCGGAGGCTGTTCACCGCCACTTCTAGTGCGTTGCGTAATTTAGAGATAATGCATGGGTGCTGCCGAAAGTTCGCATGAGATGAAATGTTTGTGGATTTTTTGTCGATTAATTTTCATGTCCTGCGAATTATGAGAGCGGGATTTATCTGAAAAATTGGATATTGGGCAAAAATACCGATTTGCATGAAATGGCAGGTCTTCGCGGCCCGGTGCGATGCTCTACGATATCTAAAACGTTTTAATTATTTTTATTGCCTGCGCTTTTCGCGACATTCGATTCTGTGTTAATCTCGCCTGCAAATTCCGAGGCAAATCACCTGTCAATGGGCATACTGACGCAAGATTGGTAGCCATTAATTAACAAACCACCAGGATACCTATGTCTTCCTACAAGGAACTCCTCGCTCAGCGAGAAAAGCTGGAGAAGCAGATTGAAGAGGCGAAGGCGCGTGAATATGCCGAAGTCCTCGACGAGATCAAGCAGAAAATGGCCGATTACGGCATTACGCTGGCCGAACTCGGCGGCGGTCGCGCAGCAGGCAAGGGCGCCAAGGCAGCCAGCCGCTCGCGCGCAAGCGTCGCTCCGAAATACCGTGACCCTGAAAGCGGCAGCACGTGGTCGGGCCGTGGCAAGCCGCCGCGCTGGATTGCCGGCAAGGACCGCGACGATTTCCTGATTCAGAAGTAATAAATCGCCTTCTGCCGTTCTGGCGATGGGCCCTGCGGCCCGCAAAGCGAAAAAGCCGCGCCGTCACGGGGCAAGCGCGGCTTTTTTGTTGCCCTCCTGCCAATACCTTGCCAATAGCTTGCCAACGCCTTGCGGCATTGTTCTTCCTGGGTAAACGCGAATACGAGGTGTTCTCGTAATCGGCTGATTTAAAAGAAGATTCCAAGGTTATCTCCAATTGGTCATGGTAGGGACATTACAATGGCGGCTATTCCACCTCGCGCTTTGTAACGCATGTCCTCCACCACTGCCATATCGTCATCGGATAAACAGCGCGTCGCGCGCAAGACCACGTTTGTCAGCGTCGGCGTCAATTCGGTGCTGGTCGTGCTGCAAATCGCGGTTGGCGTGTTTGCGCATTCGCAGGCCTTGATCGCCGACGGCATTCATTCGCTCTCCGATCTCGTTTCCGATTTCGTCGTGCTGCTTGCGAACCGCCATAGCGGCGCAAAGCCAGACGCCGATCATAATTACGGCCACAGCCGTTATGAAACGGTAGCCTCATTATTTCTCGGCGCATTGCTGATCGCCGTGGGCGTGGGCATGCTCGCGCGCGCCGGCACGCGCATTGCCAATCTCGGCGACATTCCGCCGGTCCACGCAAGCGCGCTTGCGGTGGCCGTGTTCGTTCTGGTGTCCAAGGAGGCACTCTTTCGCTACATGCTGCGCGAGGCGCAGCGCGTACGCTCGGCCATGCTGATCGCCAACGCGTGGCATGCGCGTTCCGACGCGGCATCGTCGCTCGTGGTCGCCATCGGTATCGTGGGCAGCCTCATGGGCGTGCGGCTGCTCGATCCAATCGCGGCGGCCATCGTCGGCTTCATGGTCGCGCGCATGGGTTGGGTGTTCGGCTGGGACGCGCTCCAGGATCTCTCCGATCGCGCGCTCGACGAAGCGACCACCGCCGACTTGCGCACCACGCTGGTCGGCACGCCCGGCGTGCTCGACGTGCACGAGCTGCGCACGCGCAAGACCGGCGACCTCGCGCTCGTGGACGCGCATATCCTCGTCGATCCGCTGATTTCAGTTTCGGAAGGGCACTACATTGCGGAGATGGCGCGCGCGCGCCTGCTCAAGGATCCGCGTGTGCTCGACGCGCTGATCCACGTCGATCCCGAGGATGACATGCACGTGCGCTCGGTCGCGGACCTGCCGCCGCGCAGCGAAGTCGTGAATGCGCTGCGCGAGGCGCTTGCGGCGCACGGCGTGCGCGTGGAGGCGGTCACGCTCCACTACCTGAGCACGGGCCTCGAAATTCAGGTCGTGCTGGCGGCGCAGGGCGAAGCGGGGCGTCTCGACGGCATCGACATGCAGGCGCTCGCGCGAAGGCTCGGCGCGAGCAAGGTGGAGGCGGTGCGGTCCGCGACGCCGCTGAAAGCGCCTACGGCAGGTCCGGGGCCGGCGGGCGCGTAGTGCCGCGTCAGCCAGCCGGGCCGGGCGAGGCGCTAAGGCTCACAGCGGCAATTGCGTATCGAACTTGATTTCCCGCAGCACGACGCTCGTGCGCACCTGCGCAACAGCGGGAATGCGGAAGATGCGCTCGTGCAGGAAGGTGTCGTAGGCCTTGATGTCCGGCGCGACGATCTTGAGGATGTAATCCGATTCGCCGGTCGTGCTGTAGCACTCGGTCACTTCGGGGCAGGTGGCGATCTCGCGCTCGAACGCCTCGACGCCGCCTTCGGTGTGCCGCGTGAGGTGAATATGCGCGAGCGCACAGACGTGCAGGCCGAGCTTCTCGCGATCGAGCAGCGCCGTGTAGCGCTGGATCACGCCCGACTGCTCCATGTCCTTGATGCGGCGCCAGCACGGCGTGCTGGAGAGGCCCACCTGATCGGAGATTTCCTGCACCGAGCGGCGCGCGTCGAGCTGCAAAAGGCGCAGGATCTTCTGAGAGAACGTATCGAGTGTCAAATGCGCCTCCATGTGCGTCGCCGTATTTCCGAATGTTAGAGGCCGGAAAAACGAAACGCAATGCAAACCGCGCGTGACGAGGGAGATTCCCTAAATTTGATGGTCAGATGGCGGCTTTCTGCCCCGAGGTGTCCCCATCATCGAGATCTGAGCCGGCTGCTGGCGCGGTCTGCTGCGCGCGCAGATCGGCGAGCATGTTGCAGAACAGCGCGCCTTGCTCGATGGCGTCGTCGAGCGCGACATGGGTGTGCGGATGATCGTCGAACCAGTGCTTCGGAAAGCGCGGCTTGATGCACTTGCGGTACGGCAGGCCTGTCATGGCGAACGCGAGCGTCTTGATGTCGAGCGCCGACCACGAGAACGGACAGCGCCCCGCGAAGCGCATCATGTACCAGAACATGAAGGTGAAATCGAAGCCCGCCGGCATGGCCACGAACACCGGCTTGCCGGGCAGCGCCTCCACCCAATCCACATAGGCATTGAGCGCTTCGGCCGGGTCCTGCAGATCCTTGCGGCACGCAGCCCATGCCTCGGGCTGCGTTTCCCACCACGCGGCCTGCACCGGATGCGGCGCCGCGCCTTCGAGCGTGGCGAGATTCGCCGAGAACGTGGCGACCAGACGCTTGTCGGCAGTGTAGGCCGCCGACGCGAAGCTCAGCATCGAGTGCGGGCCGGGGATGGGACCGTCGGCCTCGACGTCGGTGCTGACGTAGATCTCTTCAATGGCGGCTTGATTCGCTGGACTCATGGGCTGGATTCGATAACTGGTTCGAGGTGTGCTGGCGAGCGCGGTCCGGCGCTCAACCCCAGCGGGCCTGGCTCGCACCGCCCGAAACGCCGGGCACGCTGTCTGCTACATACGGATTCGTGCGGCGCTCCTCGCCGAAGGTCGAAACCGGGCCGTGGCCCGGCACGAACGTGACGTCGTTGCCGAGCGGCCAAAGCTTCTCGCGGATCGAGCGGATCAGGTCCGCGTGATTGCCACGCGGAAAGTCGGTGCGGCCGATCGAGCCCGCGAACAGCACATCGCCCACCAGCGCGAGGTCATGCTTGCGGCTGAAGAACACGATGTGCCCAGGCGTGTGGCCGGGACAGTGATAGACCTCCAGCTCTTCATCTCCAAACTGCACGGTGTCGCCGTCCGCGAGCCAGCGGTCGGGCTCGAACGCCTGCGCATGGCCAAAGCCGAAGCGCTCGCTTTGCTGCGGCAACTGATCGATCCAGAAGCGCTCGTCCTCATGCGGTCCGATGATCGGCACGCCGAACTTTTCGGCGAGTTCTTTGGCGCCCGCGCAGTGATCGAGGTGGCCGTGCGTGAGCAGCACCTTTTCGAGCTGCACGCCTTGGCGCGCGATCTCGGCCTCGATGCGATCGAGGTCGCCGCCCGGATCGACCACGGCGGCGCGCCGCGTTGCCTCACAGACGAGAAGCGAACTGTTTTGCTGGAACGGCGTGACGGGAATCAGCGTGACTTTCATGCGCGCGGCTCTTGGATGACGGTGTTGCGGGGATCTGGACAGGCCAAAGACCCGATTGTACCGGGGCGCGCAAGACGTCGCCTCGGCTTGCCGGGGAGCATCTGTCAGCCTTGTCAGACAAGGCCCGCGGATGAGTAAGACAAACGGCTTTGTTACATCAATAGTGAAAAATCATGGAGTTTTCTACCAGGGAAGGATGGCAAGAATTACTTTTAGGTATAATGCGACGCATCAAGCACGTTACGCGTGCATTCACTGGGCGATGTGACCCGCAGTTTAAAACGGGTCTCGATGCATCGCCGTCAAGCAGTGCCGTCGAGGAAGGCTGGCTAAACAGGCTGCCTTACAAGATAGCAAATCAGGTGCCGATCCGTTCGGCACCGCACGTCTTGCCCAGCCAGGTGCTACGCGCCTGCCACGGCCTTGCTGCCGTGACGCTGGGTGGGGCCTACGCCGCCGTTCCTGTGCGCCGTGTGTTACCGGCGCGCCTGAACGTGTACATCGCGTTCGATGGCGGCATGTGGGGTCTGGTCAGGCTGCCGGGGACAGGCTGCGCCAGACGTGAAAGAAAACCAGCGGTTAGCGGCATATGGGGCTGCATCCGGGTATTGGCATTCGCTCGCCTTTTTTCATCGATCGGCGGGAGGGGGGCTTTTGCCTGCGACCGCCGGAGTCATCCGCGAACGCGCAACCAAGGCGCGGGACGGCTCCGAAACACGATGGCTAACTTATGAAACTCGGACTTTCTCGACGACGACTCGGGAGTCTCGCAGCCGTGTCCGTGCTGGCCGGTTGTGCCATGCCGCCTGGTCAGCAGGACCATGCGCAGGGCAACGCGCTCAGCACCAAGGACGCGCACACGGCGTTCGCCGCTCCGCAGAGCTACGGCTCCGCGTTCGGGGCGCTGCCTGCAGCAGGCGCCGGCAAGGGCAACTCGCTTGCCGACGCACAACCGATCGACGACAGCACGCCTGACGTCGGCTCGTTCCATCAGACCGGCCGCGCCTCGTGGTACGGCCGCGCGTTCCATGGCCGCAAGACCGCGAGCGGCGAACGCTTCGACATGAAGGCGCTGACCGCTGCGCATCGCACGCTGCCGCTCGGCTCCTATGTGCGCGTGAGCGTCCCCGCAACGTCGAAGTCCGTCGTGGTGAAGATCAACGACCGCGGGCCGTACGTGCGTGGCCGCGTTCTCGATCTGTCCTATGCGGCAGCGAAGATGCTGGGCCTCCAGCATGCGGGCACCGCGAAGGTGAACATCGAAGGTCTCTCGCGCCAGGAAGCGAAGGCCGCGCAAGCCGAAATGCTGGCAGCAAACTCGAGCACCAACTGAGATTCGCCACGCTGAGATTGCAAACATGAAGGGCCGCGTCGATCGATCGACGCGGCCCTTCGGTTTTTCTGCGGTGCTTTTCTGCCGTGTTTTGCAGCCGCATGGCCCGATGCGGCTTGTTGCGGTTATCGACGCTTAGTTGACGTCTTCCTCGCCGCCTTCGTTCTTCAGCTCCAGCGCTCGCGCATAGAGCGCATTGCGCGACGCGCCGGTGAGCGCCGCCGCGATCTTTGCCGCGCCCTTCACCGGCACTTCCCCCAGCAGCACACGCAGTAGCGCATCGTGATCGGCGTCGCCAGGCGACTGCGCGCTCGCGCCCTCCACGACCAGCACGAACTCGCCGCGCTGACGATTTGCATCGGCGGCCAGCCACGCTGGCCCTTCGGCCAGGGTGCCGCACCAGAGCGCCTCATGTAGCTTCGTCAACTCGCGGGCGATCAGCAGACGCCGCGCCGGGCCGAATGCATCGGCGAGTGCCTGCACGGTTTCGACAACGCGATGCGGCGCTTCATAGAACACCATCGCATGCGCATGCGTTCCCAGCGCTTGCAACGCGGCCGCGCGTTGCTTGGGCTTGGACGGCAGAAAGCCGAGGAACGTGAAGGTCGCGACCCAGTCGCCGGCTGCGGAAAGCGCCGTGGCGAGCGCGCTCGCGCCCGGCAGCGGCACGACCTGGAAACCGGCGGCACGCACTGCATCGACGAGCTTCGCGCCGGGGTCCGAGATGCCGGGCGTGCCCGCGTCCGAGACGCAGGCCACGCGCTCGCCCGCGCGCAGATGCTCGATCACGCGCAGCGCCGCTTCGCGCTCGTTGTGCTCGTGCACGGCGATGAGCGGCTTCGAAATGCCGTAGCGCGCGAGCAGCTGGCCCGTGTTACGCGTGTCCTCGGCGGCGATGCGATCGACGAGACCGAGCACATGCAGCGCGCGCAAGGTGATGTCGGCCGCGTTGCCGATGGGCGTCGCTACAACGTACAGCGTGGCGGCGGGATATTGCTGGGCCTGGGCGAGTTCGAGGAGGGACGTCATGACACGGCGAACGCAGGAAAAGAGGCCGCCATTGTGCCATGTGGGGAAAGTCGCAGCGGAACAGGGCACGCGGCAGCGC
Source organism: Paraburkholderia sp. A3BS-1L (assembly GCF_051125215.1). NCBI lineage: Bacteria > Pseudomonadati > Pseudomonadota > Betaproteobacteria > Burkholderiales > Burkholderiaceae > Paraburkholderia > Paraburkholderia sp. A3BS-1L. The sequence goes on from NZ_CP120442.1 coordinate 124,327, forward strand.
GAGAGCGGCATACGCGCCTCGCGCACGCGCGCAGGTGCGGATGAACTTTCGAGTCCACCTTGCGACAACTTTTACGCGCGCGGCCGGTCCAATGCCGAACGCCGCGAGGCAGGTGCGCGTTTTGAATCGCACGCACTCGCTTTTTTGCAGCGTCAGCGCCTCGTGCTGGTCGCGCGCAACGTGCATTGCCGTGCCGGCGAACTGGACCTGGTGATGCGCGATCGCGACGGCACGCTTGTTTTTGTGGAAGTGCGCGCACGCACGCGGCACGGTTACGGCGGCGCGGCGGCGAGCGTGGGCTGGCACAAGCAGCAGCGCATCTTGCGGGCGGCGCGCCATTACCTGACGAGCCTCGCGATGCGCGCGCATGCACGCGAGGCGTTGCCGCTGGCGTGCCGCTTCGACGTGGTGACGTTCGACGGCGGGCGCCTCGCGTGGCTGCGCGATGCGTTTCGCGAAGATGGACGTTGAGCGGAGGAAGTGCAAGACGATACGGCGACGCGCGTTCACGCACGACGCCGAGCGCGAAAAAATCGGTATGGAAAGCGCGAGCGGAAAAGAACGCCGGAAGAGAACGAGCGTGAGTGCGCTAAACTTGCGGCACGCCGCAATCACGCGGAATATTCGCGATACCCGCAGTACAGATTAGAGAGTCGATGTCCGTCGAACGAATTCAACAGCACTTTCGCGACAGCGCAGCCGTCAAGCTCGCCGCGATGGAAGCCCTGGCCGTGCCGATTGCCGCCGCGGTCGACACGATGTTCGCCGCGCTGGCGAACGGCAACAAAATACTCGCATGCGGCAATGGCGGCTCGGCCGCTGACGCCCAGCACTTCGCCGCCGAACTGATCGGCCGCTTCGAGCGCGAACGCCCGAGCCTGCCCGCGCTCGCGCTCACGACCGATGCCTCCGTGCTCACGGCGCTGGCGAATGACTACGCCTATGACCAGGTGTTCGCGCGGCAAGTGCGTGCGCTCGGCCAGCCCGGCGACGTGCTGCTCGCCATCACGACCTCGGGCAACTCAGCGAACGTGCTGGCCGCCATCGAAGTCGCGCACGAGCGCGAAATGATCGTGATTGCGCTGACCGGCAAAGGTGGCGGCATGGTCAACGATGCGCTCGCCGATACCGACATCCATCTGAGCGTGCCGTCCGATCGGACCGCGCGCATCCAGGAAGTGCACCTGCTAACGATCCACTGCCTGTGCGACGGCATCGACGCGATGCTGCTGGGCGAAGACTGACCGCGAAGGACGAAGGAGAGGGAGTTGATGAGCAGAAACAGCAAGATGCGCGCGCTGGCCCGGACCACGCTGACGATCGGCTTCGCAGCCTCGCTGTGCGCGAGCCTGCAGGGTTGCTTCCTCGCCGTCGCGGGCGCGGCGGCGGGCGGCACAGCGCTGGTGGCAACCGACCGGCGCACCGTGGGCTCGCAGACCGAAGACCGCGAGATCCAGGTGAAGGCGCTCTCGAACCTGAGCAGCGGCCTGCCCGATAGCTCGCACGTGAACGTGGCCGTGTTCAACCAGCGCGTGCTGATAACGGGCGAGGTGCCCGACGACGGATCGAAGCAGAAAGCCGAGACCCTCGTGCGTGGCGTCGCGAACGTGGGATCGGTCATCAACGAACTGGCGGTTCAGCCGGCGAGCTCATTCTCGTCGCGCGCCAACGACTCCTACCTCGAAGGGCGCGTGAAGAGCGAGCTGATTGCCTATAAGGACATCTCGGCGAATAACTTCAAGGTGGTGAGCGAGCGCGGCATTATCTATCTGATGGGCCTCGTGACCACGCAGGAAGGCAACATTGGCGCGAACGCGGCGAGCACGGTGCCTGGCGTGATGCAGGTGGTGAAGTGCTATCAGTACATTCAGCCGGCGCAGGCGGCTGCGGCGAATGCATCGGCTAGCGGCAATGGCGCGACGACAGCGCCGGTGAGCGCCGCCGATGCGCCGACTGTGGGCGCGGTGCCTGACGCGGGGGTGAGTTCCAAACCGCTCGATGTGCAATCGCCCGCGCCGGTGAAGGATTCTGCGCCGGTGCGTCCGGGTAGCAATGGGAAGACGATGTGATGGTGATGCGTGCTTTGGTTGCGCCTCGGCGATGGGTTGCTGGGGTGGTGGTGCTTGCTGGCGTTGCAGGAGGGGCTCCGGCTTTCGCTGCTGATGCTGCTGCTGTGGGTAACGGGCCGGTTGTTGCGCGCTCCAATGCTTGCATGGGGTGTCATGCGGTGGATCGGAAGCTCGTCGGGCCTTCGTTTAAGGATATTGCTGCTAAGTACAAGGGTGATGCTGGTGCGCAGGGCAAGCTCGAGAAGAAGGTACGGGATGGGGGCGCTGGGGTTTGGGGCGCGGTTCCTATGCCCGCGCATCCGCGGATGAGTGCGGGGGATGTGAAGGATGTGGTGGCCTGGGTTTTGGCTGGGGCGCCGGATTTCCCTGCTTCCAAGTAATGCGCGCGTTTTCGCGGACTCTTAAGGTTGAGGTCGCGCAATTTTGGTGCTTGGCACAAGCGGAAATTGCTGTGCTAGAATCGACTGGATAGTGGGGCGGTAGCTCAGCTGGGAGAGCGTCGCGTTCGCAATGCGAAGGTCGGGAGTTCGATCCTCCTCCGCTCCACCAACAGATTCAAGGGCTTAGCCGATGGCTAGGCCTTTTTTCTTTGGTAGATTCGATTTATTGCGCCAATTTTGCGCCACTTGGGCTGTCGAAGCCTTAGGCGCAACACTTGAGGAGCAGTGAATGGCATCTATCACCCGTCGAGGCGATCTTCAGTGGCAGGCCCGCGTTCGCCGCAAGGGCTACCCGGTCCAGATCAAGACGTTCAACACACGAGCTGAAGCAGAGGCTTGGGCTCGACTGATCGAGTCGGAGATCGATCGCGGCGTCTTCGTCAGCCGAGCCGAAGCGGAATCGACCACGCTTGCTGAAGCGCTCGATCGATACGATCGCGAAATCGCCGCCTCCAAGAAGGGCTACGTGCAGGAAGCGTCTCTTCTGCGCATTTGGAAGAGCACGGTCATCGCGTCCAGACCTATGGCTTCGGTGCGAAGCGCGGACATTGCCAAACTGAGGGACGATTGGTTGAAACAGGCCAATCCTCCATTGAAGCCAGCCAGCGTGGTGCGGCGCCTCGCTGTCCTCTCCCATGTCTTCAGCATCGCCCGGAAGGAATGGGGCATGGAAAGTCTGCTCAATCCCCTCGAGCTGGTGCGCAAGCCACCCGCCAACAATGCACGTACCCGCCGGATTGCCGCCGAAACCGACACTGAGTCTGGTCGTCAAACGGAGGCAGGGGAGCTGGAGCGTGTCGTGGCGGCAAGTGGTTCGGACTTGCTGCCTGCCATTATTTGGCTCGCCGTCGAAACGGCTATGCGACGCGGGGAAATCGTCGATCTCCAGTGGGAGCACGTTGACCTACGCCGACGGGTCGCACACCTCCCGGAAACCAAGAACGGGAGTTCCAGAGACGTTCCCTTGTCGACACGTGCCGTCGAAGTGCTCAAGGAGCAACGAAAAGCTGCCAAGACTCGCTGCGACGACGACAGGGTCTTTCCAATTCGTAGTGATGCGGTAACACGGGCGTTCGAACGTGCTGTTGAACGTGCGCGGGCCATCTACGTAACCGAATGCAGAGATGCTGGGAAGGTGCCCAGCAAATCCTATCTGGATGATCTCCGGTTCCACGACCTTCGCCATGAGGCAACTTCTCGCCTAGCGTCGATATTCCCAGTGCACGAGCTGGCGAAGATTACCGGACATCGCGACCCGCGTATGCTTATGCGGTACTACCATCCTCGAGCTGAGGATCTGGCGAAACGGCTTAAGTGACTGTCGTGCGGCCCAGGCTCGGCAGTTTTCCGAGTCGGTTGGTGCAACCGACCCGTGAGCGCAAAAGGTCCACGATGAATCCCGAACTGGCCGCCGAATTGGCTGACGAGGCACAAATGAAGGCCGCTATGCGCGAGTTGCGCAAGCTGAGAAAAGAAAGCGAGCCCCTTAGCCGTTCATGGTCCGATACGAGGGTCGCCAGACTCAGGTATGAGCGGGAATACGCGTTCGCGGTCAGGCAACTACAAGAACGGGAGGACCGCATTATGGATGAGTTATGGCCCTATCTCGCTAAGATTGAAGCGCTAGAGAAACAGGTGAGGAAGCTAGACCGCAAGATACGGAAAGCGCGGGCGTGATGCATGCCGCGGTGCGTGGCAAGGTATTGCGCGAGGCGTGCGCCACCACCCGCAGGTAGTGAGTGCCTGTCGGCGGCGTTGGCGAAATCTGAGAGTTAGAGGACTCGTATAACGCCGACGCTGCTGGGTAATGCAGATTCCCAAAAGCAGGTGGCTTTCGGCAATATGTATCGCTTCATCGCGCGCAACAGCGGCCTCATGTTTCAGTCGGACGTCAATCCTGCGGCCCATTTGTATTGCCCCGGGGCCGAGGAAAGCAAGAATGGCTCCGCCCGACGAACGGTACCGGAACGGCACTCGTATAACGCCGTCGTTTCCCAAATTGCATAAATTCCTCTGGCTCGCGCCAAATCACATCCTACGCGACGTACTTACGTACATACATATGTACGTAAGTCATTGTTTTTAAAGGAATATTGACTGCGTCGGCCGCTCGTTCTAAATTACTCCACACAATTCGTGATGGCGATCTCACATCGTTCGCCACGATGACACTAGAGCCGCTGGGCCAAGTCAGCGAAGAGATAACCCAGCATTAGGCGTCGGGAGTCAACGAGCAGGGCGGATAACGCGCAAAGCCGCTCTGATCACTGACTCGGTACTCCGCTAGTCGCCCGAATAGGGTCCTCGCACGTGGGGAACGACACCCCACACGCGCTCTTGCTCGTGTATGAGAGGAAAACGTGAGCTCCCTACCAGCCACGGACGGCGGATCCCCGCGCGTCATATTCATCGAACAGCTCGCCGACCTGATCGGCAAAACTCCCGCCACCATTCGCACCTTTGTTTCGAAGGCGCAATATCGGCACCTCATCCCCACGCCGTTCAAGATGCCGCACAGCCGCAGGCTGTGTTGGTACGAGCACGACGTTTTCGCCTGGATTGAACAGAGCCATCGGGGGCAGCAATGACGCGCCCCGCTGATACCAACAAACAGGCTCCTTCTGCCACGACAGGCGAAACCGAAAACACTGCGGCTCTGCTGTGGGCAAAACGCGGGTGGATGATCGCATTCGCGGCGTGCCTGACGGCCGTCGTTCTCACTCATCCCTTCAACTGGATTTGGCTGGCTTCGGCGGCGGTCTGTCTGGTTATCGCCCTGAGCACGCATGAGCGTCTCAACGCCGTTAGAGGCACGCCGTGTAGGTGGAGGGACGTATTCGATTGCGAAGACCCCCTCACTGCGTGGCTCAACAAGCGAACATCCAATACCCGGGAGCGCAAGTGATGGACATGAAGCAAACCGCAAAATCAGCTGGGGTTGAGATCGCAAAACGCCTCTTCCTCCCGTTCTACGCGTTCCGAAAGAACGTGCAATCGTTCAGGGTAGCAAAACAGCAGCACGACGAGAACATCGTCTACATCAAGGCGCTGTATGCACGCGCGAAACAAAAAGCTCGCGCCGAACAGCAAGGCGAAGGCGGTGCCGTTAGCGAGCAGGGGTTCGAGGAGATGATGCGCTGCCGATCAGTCGGCGCACCAAGCATTGGAGATCTGCAGCGACGGTTTCTTTTTCAGAAGCGTCTCGCCATCGGGACCGGCGCGGTTTTCCTCCTGATGGGCGTCTACGCCCTCTCACGAGGCAACCTGCTCGGCATCTTCACGCTTGTGGCTGGTCTACCTGTGATGTTCATGGCCAGCCTGACCGCGCAATTTCGCCTCTGGCAGCTTCGAAGCCGGCGGCTATCGCGAGCTGAGCACGGCGGCCTGAATGACTTCACGAAAGAGCCTGGCTGGTTTGCCAGCGTTCTCGATCCGGAGCTCGGAAAGCAACAGAAAGGGGCGCGAGTATGAAACGCAGAACAGCACGCTTCCTTACGGCGATTCTAACTAGCCTCGTCGCGTTGCCTGCATTTGCCGACGGCACGACCCTCGGTGAAATCAGCCAAGCCGCAAGCCGCTCGGGTGACATCAGCCGCAAAGTCCTGGTCGGAATCTTCGGTAACGTCGTGAATAACCCACTCGCGACCGGCGGGGCCGGAGGGGGCGATACGATCCTCTCCAGCATCTTCCAGGTGGCGAACGGCGGACTGCTCGTCGTAGGAGCCTTCTTCGCCTGCTATGTATGGTTCAAGAGGCTATCTCAAGCCGCGCATTCAGGCGCGGTGTACGGGCCTGACAAGGGGACCTTGTGGGGGCCAGTTCGGCTTGTGTGGGGCCTCGCCTCGCTGGTGCCGACTGCCAACGGCTGGGCACTCTCCCAGCTCCTGATGCTGTGGGCAGCATCAGTCATGGGCGTTGGGCTCGCCAACATGGGAACCGACTCGGCAATCCAGGCCTTCGCGGACGGGAAGGGGATGGTGCTGCAACCGGCCATGCCCAGCACGATACAGCTCGCGCGAGATCTGTATCAGTCCAACCTGTGCATGCACGCGTACAACGCGAGCCTCGCGACGATCGGGGCAAATGGAGGCTTTCCGCCGGATCAGAAGGAATACGTGCAAGTCACGTCCGGCTCACAAGGCCTCGTATTGCGTAACCCCATCGGCACGAAATATTGCGGCGGTGCCGATATCAATGCGTCGAAGCTGACTCAGCAAGACCAATCGACCAACTGGTTCAGCGGCACCATTGATACGACGGCGCTGTTCCAAGCGCACCTGCAGGCCCTCAAAGCGATGGAAAACACGCTGTCGCCGGCGGCGGCTGCATTCGTGCAGGCCGTTATTGATCAGCAAATGAATGCCGGCGCCGTTATCCCGGATGCCGAGGTAGCAATTCAGTCGGCCGCGCAGCAGTACGAGGCCACGATACAGAGCCAGGCAGCGACAACCATCGGCAACATCAGCAGCCTGGCCAGCCAGCTCAGCAGTTCGATCAAGGAGTCTGGATGGTGGTCGCTCGGCGCGTGGTATCAGACGTTTGCTCAGGCCAACAGCAAGCTCTCTGATGCGGTGTCGGCCGTCGCACATGTGTACAAAGAACAGGTAGGTGGGAACGATGGCGTTTCCACGCTGCGCTCCCAAGTCGACAACGCATTCCAGCTTCAAGAAGCTGGCTCGACGACGACGCAACCGTTGGGCAACGCAGGAAATGCCAGCGAAAAGGATGGGGGTAAAGCCCTCAGCCAGATCTTCTCGGGCTTTGGGCAGAAGATCATCGCCGCGATGACCAGCAGCGGAGACGCAGAGCGTGGCACCGTGAACCCGCTCATCAAGATGAAAAATCTCGGGGACTACACCTTGGGAGGCGTCGAAAGCGCCTTCGGCGTATGGGTCGGCTTGAACGCCGTCGTCGCCGGCGCAGATGCCAGCATCTGGGGGAAAGTCGCGAACATTGCGTCCGGCCTCGGTGCAGCCGCCGGAGCGGCACTGCATGCGACGGAGCCTATGTTGTTCACACTGCTCATTCCCCTCCTGTTCATCGGTGCAGGCTTGTCTCTGTACCTGCCCATGATCCCGTTCATCACTTGGTTCGGGGCGGTTATAAATTGGATCATCATCGTAGGCGAAGCCGTCGTGGCCGCCCCTCTGTGGGCGATGACACACATCGGCGGTGAGGGCGATGGCATGGGCCAACGCACAGCACATGGATACATCTTCCTGCTGAACGTGGCGGTGCGCCCGATCCTGATGGTGATTGGCTTTTTCTTTGGCGGTGCCGTCCTGCAGGAAGGCGGAACGGTGCTCAACTTGTTCTTCGGGATAGCTGTCGCCAATGCCCAGTTCGACTCACTCACAGGTATCGTGAGCGTCATCGGCTACCTCGTGATTTATTACATGCTCTGCGCGAACCTGATTCAAACGAGCTTCAGCCTGATATTCGTTGTTCCCGACCAGGTACTCAACTGGGTGGGTGGTTTAGCATCGGCGACGCTCGGCCGCGAAACGACTGGTGAAGTTCGCGGGGCACTCGCGGTGTTTGCAGGCAAGCTTGAGCGAATCATGCCGGGCGCCCCCACGCGTAACCCGGCTAAGGGCGGCAGCCGCCCAGGTAACACCGACGGAATGCGTTCGTGAGGAAATAAGTCATGCTAAATTTATCAATCGTATTGGTTCCGGTCGTGCTGGCTCTCGCGTCGATCGCTGGCCTCGTTTTCAGTGGATTTGGATTGTTCGTAGGCGTGGGCATGCGCGACGGCATGCCGTGGATCGTAACGTCCGTTGCCGGCCTGGTCGTGGCCATTGTCTGGATCCGGACGTCCGCAAGCCACCTGACCGCAAAACTGCAGCGACAGGTTCAACGCGTCGCCCCTCCGGGTTTTCATCCAGCTGTCGAGGCCAGCGCCCCGACCGAAGGTCAGTATGTAGGGATCTCGACGGAGACCGGCAGCGTGGTAGTCGTTGACAAGAAGAAGGGCATCGCCAAGCAGATGCCGATCGACAAGGTGTCGCGGTGGGAGTTTGAAGATGCCGAACGGGGCAGCACTTACCTCGTGCTGTGGTTCAACGAGCATGCGTTGCCGTCGGCACGGGTGCTTGTACCACGTCGAAGTGTCGATGACACGGCATCGCGGTTGCGAATGACGTTGGGGTTCTAGCAAACAAGACCGGGCCTGATGGCCCGGTTTTTCTATGCGAGCGTGGCGCGGATCTCGTGCAACTCAAGGATCTCATGCTCTGCCACGCCTCGTCGGCGCAGCCTGAGCGCGGCCGCCGATCGCAGCACCTGGTGCTCGAGCCGCTGCTGCTCGAGCAACCGGCCCAGCAGAATCACCCGTGCCTGCGGCCTCGAGGGCCCGGAGCTGCGTAGGGCTCTCGAACGCCCAGCGATCGAGGATCTGCCAGCCGCGGTAATGGAGCGCTGGCCAGCGTAGCCGACGTCAGCACGCCGGCCGCGATCGACAGCGGCCGGGTGGGTTCAGCGTGCATGGGGCTCTCCAATCGATCGCAGGTAGGTGATCATCCGCGTGTTATTGCCGATCGACGTCGACGGGAGGCCACCGTTCTTCCGCAGCTCATCGACATGTTCCGGCGAAAAACCCATGTCGGCCAAGGCCGCATCGTCACCCTTCGCAAGCGCTTTGTTGGCTGCACGCATGAGGTCGTTTGCCGACTGCATACGTGCGATCTCGAACCGGATTGCATCCGGGCTGATAGGATGTTCAGTTGCCATGTCATCACCTCTAGCCAGGTGGTGGTGTGGAAGTCCCGCCCGTGTGCTGCAACACCCGGGCGGGGCGCTTAATGTGGATCAGGTAGACGGCGGCGCCTCCTGGTCCGACTGCTGCTCGCTGAGCTCGGCGCGAATATCGGGCTGCAACTCGAGCTGGGCAGCATAGACCAGCGGCGTACCGCAGCGTGTGTAATCGTCACTCATTGCCGTTCTTGATCCGTGCCTGTAACTCGGCTCGCTGCTTGGCAAAGCTAGCTTCTGCTTCTTCATTGGATACCCATTTGGTATTCGGATCGTCCGCCTCTTCAAGGCCCTTGCTAACCTCTTCCTGATACCACTGGTCATAGGCTGCTGCGTCGGCAAGCAACTGCAACGTAGGCTCGTGTCGAGTGGTGACCCGCTCGAGGATCAAGCGGTAAGCCTGCAGGGGCGACAGCCCTTGCTCGGCCAGAATGGTCGCCGCCTCGTCGTGGAGCACGTCGATCCGCGCCTTGGCCTCGTCGTCGGTCATGATCAATACCTCGCTTCTTTCTGGTGTCGGACGGTCAAGATTTGCCCAGGTCATGGCTTGCCGGGGCGGCGGGGTGTTTGCCGGTGCAACTGCTGCGCTGCGGCCGCTGCCCTGGCACGCCGCAGCGCTTCCTGCTCGGCGTCTCGGAGCCGCACCTCAATTCGATGTTCGACCATGATGTCGATCGCGCGGCGCTTGAATTCTTCGCTGCCCGTGAGCTCGAATGCGCCCCCGTACTTTTCCGCTGCCAATCGCAGCGCAGTCGTGATTGATACGGTGTCGCGGTTGCCTTTGGCGAGCACGTCAATGCGTCGGCCGAGATCGATGAATGCGTCGCGGCCGTCGTCCAACCGATAGATGACGGCTCCGTCCCGGCGAACGCGGAAATACAGTCCATCAGCGACGCTTCGTGCAATCGGATCGACATCGTCAACGTGAATGATGCCGTCGGCATCATCATTGGCCAGCGCCCGCACCAGCTCTTGCGTCCGTCGCTTCTCACTGTAGACGAAGCCGCGTAGCTGGCCGATAGCCGCACTATCGCCGGCGGCCGCTTGGCGCTCGACCCACTCGCGGTACGACAGTCTGCGATTCGTTGGCTCTGCGCATAGCGCCTCACGCTCCCTGCGGATCTCGCGTCGCAGCCGATCGCGGTTCCGCAGCGTCTCGAATGCAACGACGCTGTACAGCACTTTGCGGGCCGAAGCATACGGGACAGTCTCTCGGATCTCGAGCCGCTTCTGGCGGGCAGCTTCGCGGATATCCGAGAATCGCTGCCGCACGGTAGCCGGGTCGAGTCGACGATATACGAACGTGCTCTTGTACGCACCGTACCGGGCGCGCAGCTCGCGTCGCGCTTGTGCGCGCTCTTGGCGCCGATCTTCCCGCATCCTTGGATCGCGTTTCGGCGGTCGGTCCTTGTCGTAGGTCAGAACAGCACCGGTCGTCGACGCGGACGGCTCGAACGACCCGAGCCGTTTGGTCAGCCGCGCTTTACCCAGCGCCTCGTGCATGTCGCTGGCCTTGATCGGCGTCGTCGCGACGACTGCGAGATCGTAGATGGCGAAGCCCTGCCCTTTCTCGCGGATCTCGAGCCCGTACTTAGCGAACAGATTGTGCAGTTGACGCCACGTCAGCTGATCATTTTTCAGCGCGGCCAAGAGCGCTTTGCGCGGCTCGCCGCGCGCATAGGTAAACAGGCTTTCCTGATCGGCGTGCCGCTCCATGTCGGCCGCCGGCGTCGGTCGCTTGCCTTTCGTCGCAGGGTCTTTGCTCGCCCAATCGATGACGACGTGACCGCTGCGTTGGAAAACAGCGTAGGGGCCATTGTCGTGCTGCCAGCCGTACCGGAGCTCGAGCTCGCGCATCGCGCGATCCAGCTTGAAATAGTCGCGCTCGGGATAGACCGCTGCGAACGTATCGGGATTCACGCGATTCACGGCAATGTGCAGGTGCGTGTTGTCGGTGTCGCGATGCACGGCAAAAACGTACTGGTGATCCGCCATGCCGACGGCGTCAAGCGCGTGTGCGCCACATTCGAACGCCTGTGCATCGGACGGTGGTTCATTCGCCGGCCAAGACAGAACGACGTGGTACACGGCGTCCTTAACCCGGGTATTCTGGGTCGCCACAGCCTCCATTTCAGCCGCAGCAGATGACAGTGACAAGCAGTTGTGTTCGCACGCGACGCCAGATGGCGTCACGAGACGTTCGGCCTGGCCGAGGAGTCGCCCGGACCAGAGTTCTGCAAGGGCTTCCGCCTCGGCCTGGCTATGCGCTGGCTGAATCGTTGTTTCTTCGAGCCCCAGAAGGGCGCGCCGCGCTCGTGCCTTTTGTTGGAAATCGCGATCAATTTTTGGGGACTGTCGAAGGTAGTTTGCTGCTGCCCGAAGATGCTCTCGAGCACGCTGAAGAGTCTTGAGATGTTTTTCCCGATCGAGTGGGGCGTTGGGATCAACTTCGTCGCCCAGATATTTCCTCTCTTCGTCGCGATTGGTGATGTATTCCACCAAGTCCTTGAAACTCGATTTCAGATCTTCTCGTCGCGGCGGGATTTTGGCCAACATTTTCAGTCACCGATGCGGGCAATTGCCTCACGAATTTTAACGAGGATGGCTGCGTATTCTTTCGACAGCATTCCGCCGCCTTCATTGAATAAATGCTTCTGCAAACCACCGAGGCGGCGAAGCTCGTTCAGGATGTGCGTATCGATCTTCGTGCGCGTGCGGCGACCAAGCGCTGCCGCGAGCACGAATTGCCCTACGCTCATGCCGCAATCGCGCGCCTTCTCCCGGACCGAAGCTTCCTCGTCTTCGTAGCACCGAATCGGTGGAAGCATGCCCGTCCTCCTTCGTTGTTCGCTCGTACTCATTGTTACGCCCTCTCTCTCGAAATCTGGGTCTCGGGGCGAAGCCCTGAGCAGGGACGGTAGGCTGCGCATAGGGAGTGAAACGACTGGTGCGCTGCCGGTTGGAATGGCGCCAATTTGGCGGTATTACAAACCCTACCCTGTCACCGAAGTTACGCTGTTGTTTGTGGAAGTTTGAAGGTAGCTCGCGTGGACGATTTTTTGAAGCAAAATCGAAGGATGCGAAGAGGGACTCCGAATAGTTCAAAGCAACTCTTTCCGGCACACTACTCGGCGGATGAAAATGTGTTGTTTCTGCCAGACAAGTGCTGATCGATAAGACGGTTTTCGGTCATCAAACGGCACGCGCTTACTGCTGCCAGGTTGCATGCAAATTGAGCAGCTTGAGGGAGCAAACAAGCCGATCTATGGACGACGGAAAGGCAAGCGTGGCGACGATGGAAGTGCGCTTAGCGGGATTGCCAAATTGCGAAACAAAGTCGATCGTGATAGGCCTTATGGATCGACGAGAACGAGAGGCGATGTGATGACCTGGACGGATGATCAACTGGTGGACTACGAGACGGCACTCGAGACGATTGGCAACGTGATTGCGATCGCGTCACGTGACATTACCGAAGAGCGGGAAAAGTCGCGGCCGGATGTGCGTCGAATTGATGAATTGCTCGAGCTGCAGAAGCGGCTCAGCGGCGAGCGCCGGAGCTTGCGTATCGACGATGATGCCGCTGTTCAAAAAGCCATCGCGGCTTACGGCCAAATCGTGCGTTCGAGCGAGCTCGCTAGGTAGCTTCCGGGGTGAGCGTCAAGGCGAGCATAGGTGCCGTCGATGCTGCCGCTTTTTTGCCGATCGTACATATCGATAGCTGGGAAAGCGGAGTGTGGGCAAAGGCCCGAAGGGCCGGTGCGCGCAGCGCATTGTCCACATGTAGCGAATAGGCCGGTGGACCCTGTGGGCAAAGGCGTCGGACTGTGGGCAACCGCTTGCGGTTGTCCACGGGCCGTCGACGGTGCGCGAAGCGCATTGTCCACAAGTCCACGGGCACCAATTACTAGAGGAAGTTACAAGAACCGTTACAAGCAAACCTTACAGGTTTAGGGGAGGTCCGATTTAACGCGGTAGAGGGGGCCGATTTAACGTGGTCGCCCCCCTGCGACGGGGGCCGATTTAACGTCTTCGGGGGGCCGATCTAACGTGGATAAATCGCTGAGTCCACACGCTTGCTAACAGCATGCACGGCTGGGCGAATCGGCGGTGGTGATGCCATCAATAGCAGTCCGCCTCTCACACGCTTGACCCGAGCCTTTGGATAGACCGCCATTACGGCGTGCAACGCTGGCAGGAATTTCTTCTTGAAGTCGTTGTCTGGGTCTTTGCCCATGTATTCCTGGCCGAATTGCTCCCGCAGGCGCATCCAAGGAACAATCGGCGGCCGTCCCTGTATCTGGTGAAGGCGGTAGGCCAGCCAAGCATAGACGTCGAGCGCCAATGCTGAGCCTTTCAAGGCCATCAGGGCACGGTTGTCCAAGGGGACCCCTTTCTCCATCAGCTCCTGAAAGTAGCTCTCCGACAGCAGCATGACGCCTGGCCACAAAGATCGCTGCCTGGCGTCCCGGTTGCCGAGCCAGGCGTCGAACTGCTCCACTGGCTGACCGTTGAACGTGCGTCCTTTGTAGCCGAGCTGCAGCCGACATGCCGCGAGAGCATGCATTTGCTTGCGCAGCGTGGCATACCGATTTCCCTGCGAGTCCATTCCGACCAAGCGAAGGAACTCTGCGGCGCTGTCGCCGATTGGGATCTCGCGCGTCTTGTGCCGCTTTGCGTAGGTGGATACCCACGCGAGCGCGAGGCGCGGCATCGCTCCATACGGAATGGGCTGGATCACCGGCCCGTTACCCTCGTCGAGGAACCCAGCCTGCACGCTAAGCCAGACGGAGCCGGATTGCCGCAGAAACTCTCGTTCCAATACCTTGGCGCGCGGAAGACCGACTTGGCAAAAGACGGCGTGCGTGAAGGTCATATCGTCGCCACTGGGTGGTTCCGACTCAATTGATAGGCCGAAATTGATCAGCCGTTCTTCCCGTGACGTCTTCGTTGCGCGAGGCGCGGTGGACGCGATTTGGCCCCAGGTACCGGGCTCGTCGCCATGGCATTCTTCCAGCGCTTCGCGGGCTACCGGGAGGCTCTTCATGCCGCACCTCCACGGCTGTATTCGAGCCCCTGTCTCTTGGCGTCGCCCTCGATCCATCCAGAAAAGTACGAAAACGGGTCGAATTTCTGCGGGCACGGAGTCATTGGGCGACCCGCTTTGCCGGCGTCAAATCCGGCTTGCCATGCCGATGGGTCGATTTGAACGTTCACGTTCATCGCGTACCCCCTACCAACCCCGATGAGAGGGCGGAATGGGGCGCGCTCGTCTGCGCTTGCAGTTTCGCTACCTGTTGGACCTTTGTCGGTCGGCCTCGTCGGGTTGGCCGATTGGAGGGATTCGACGGATCATCGGCACATTGCCGATCGATAAACGCTGCGACATCAACCAGGCGGAAAGCGCGCTTCCGGCCGACCTTGAACGACGGGACAGGGTATGTGCCGGCGCTCAGCCGGTTACGGATGGTCTGGGGTGCCTCGCTAGTGATCTCTGCGACCTGTGCGACGGACAGGGCGGGCGGATACAGCGAGGATAGATACGCGAGAGAGGTGCCAGCATGGCTGACAACGAACAGAGATTTGGAGCGTTGCATGGACGTACGCCTTCTGCAATCGCCCCATCGCCTGCCGTACGGGTCAGGTGGCAAAAGGAAACGTACGTATTCATCAACGGTGCCCCCGCGCCCAGGGGTATGTACAGATGTCGCGGTGTGCGGCGCTGTGTGTTCGTTCCGGTCTTGCAGCTATCCTCTCAGGGAAGCGTCCGCGCGCGCATCTGTACATTCAAGTTGATACTCGCCATCGTCCCGTTGATTCCTCGATGGCTTTCCTCGCAGGTTCTTCTTCATTCCGCCGGGGCCTGCACCGTCGGTAGAACGGTCTCAAAGAGACATCAGTGCTCTGTCGCTGGCTCTGCCCGGAAACGTCAACCGGGGCTATTTCCGGTCTGACGGTCTGCTCACGCAGATTAGGGAGAAAGCTGGCCGTTTAGCGACAGCCAAAGCGCTGACTAACCCGATTGTACCGGGCTGTACCGATATAATTCAAATTTCGCAAGATGGGAAGCGCGCCTGACCTGGTTGCGACGAACGATCCGGGGCGGAGTGTCCGCCAACTAACGGGTCACCTACGGCGGGAACTAATTCATGACCTCGACAGAAAATCAGATCGAACAGGACCTGATCACCAAGCTCGGCGACCTCAAGTACAGCTACCGGCCCGATATCCGCGATCGGGCCGCCCTCGAAGCCAACTTCCGCACGAAGTTCGAGGCGCTCAACCGGGTGCGACTGACTGACAGCGAGTTTCAGCGCCTGCTCGACGGCATCATTACGCCCGACGTGTACAACGCTGCTCAGACGCTGCGCAACATCAACAGCTTCGAGCGCGACGACGGAACGCCGCTGAACTACACCCTCGTCAACATCCGCGACTGGTGCAAGAACGACTTCGAGGTGGTCAATCAGTTGCGTATCAACACCGACAACAGCCATCACCGATACGACGTGATGCTGCTGATCAACGGCGTGCCGGTGGTGCAAATCGAGCTGAAAACCTTGGACGTCAGCCCGCGCCGGGCCATGCAGCAGATCGTCGACTACAAAAGCGCCCCCGGCAACGGGTACGGCAGGACGCTGCTGTGCTTTGTCCAGCTCTTCATCGTCAGCAACCGCACCGATACCTGGTACTTCGCCAACAACAACGCGCGCCACTTTAGCTTCAATGCTGACGAACGCTTCTTGCCCGTTTACCAGTTCGCGAGCGAGGACAATAAGAAGATTACGCAACTGGACAGCTTTGCCGAGAAATTTCTGGCGAAGTGCACCTTGGGACAGATGATCAGCCGCTACATGGTGCTGGTGGCCAGCGAGCAAAAGCTGCTCATGATGCGGCCTTATCAAATCTATGCCGTCAAGGCCATCGTGGACTGCATCCACCAGAACTGCGGCAATGGCTACATCTGGCACACCACCGGCAGCGGCAAGACGCTCACCTCGTTCAAAGCCTCGACCCTGCTCAAGGACAACCCGGACATCGACAAATGCTTGTTCGTGGTAGACCGCAAAGACTTGGATCGCCAGACCCGAGAGGAATTCAACCGCTTCCAGGAGGGGTGCGTCGAAGAGAACACCAACACTGAAACGTTGGTGCGCCGCTTGCTGTCTGACGAATACGCAGACAAGGTCATCGTCACTACCATCCAGAAGTTGGGTTTGGCGCTCGACGGCACCAACAAGCGCAACTACAAGGAGCGTCTTGAGCCACTGCGCAACCAACGCATGGTGTTCATCTTTGACGAGTGCCACCGCTCGCAATTCGGTGAGAACCACAAGGCCATCAAGGAGTTCTTTCCCAACGCGCAGTTGTTCGGCTTCACTGGCACGCCCATCTTCGAGCAGAACGCCAGCTATCAACAGGTCGAAGGGCAACAAGCGAGCTACCGCACTACGGACGACCTCTTCCAGCGCTGCCTGCACCAGTACACCATCACCCACGCCATCGAGGACCGCAACGTCCTGCGCTTCCACGTGGACTACTTCAAGCCCGAGGGCAAGAACCCGCCCAAGCCTGGCGAGGGCTTGGCGAAGGCCAAGGTCATCGAGACTATCCTCGCCAAGCACGATGCGGCCACCAACGGGCGCAAGTTCAACGCCGTACTGGCTACCGCCCGTATCAACGACGCCATTGAGTATTTCGAGGCTTTCAAGACGCTTCAGGCCAAGAAGCTGGAAGAAGATGACACTTTCCAGCCGCTGAACGTGGCTTGCGTATTTTCTCCGCCCGCCGAGGGCAACAGGGACGTGCAGCAGATTCAGGAAGACCTGCCACAGGAAAAGGAAGACAACCAAGAGGACCCGGAGGGTAAGAAAGTCGCACTCACCCGCATCATTGCCGACTACAACGCTCGCTTTGGCGCCAACCACCGTATCGGCGAGTTCGATCTGTACTATCAGGACGTGCAAAAACGCATCAAAGATCAGCAATACTCCAATGCCGATCAGCCGCACGCCGAAAAGATCGACATCACCATCGTGGTCGACATGCTACTCACTGGCTTCGACTCCAAGTACCTCAATACCCTGTACGTGGACAAGAACCTCAAGCACCACGGGCTGATTCAGGCCTTTTCGCGTACCAACCGCGTGCTCAACGACACCAAGCCCTACGGCAACATTCTGGACTTTCGTCAGCAGCAAAAGCCTGTGGAAGAAGCCATTGCACTCTTCTCCGGTGAGAAGATCGACAATCCGCGTGAGATCTGGCTGGTGGATCCTGCGCCCAAGGTCATCGACAGTCTGCAGGCAGCCACTCAGAAGCTGGCCGACTTCATGCAATCGCAGGGGCTGCCTAATGCACCGGAAGAGGTGGCCAACCTCAGGGGGGACGCCGCGCGCAGCCAGTTCGTTAACCTGTTCAAGGAAGTGCAGCGCTTCAAGACCCAGCTCGATCAGTACACCGATCTGAGCGAGGAGCAGAAAACGCAGATCAGCCAGATCACGTCACCCGAACAGTTGCAAGGTTTCAAAGGCGCGTATTTGGAGACCGCCAAACGGCTCAAGGAGCAGCAAGACAAAGAAGGCGATCAAGCCCTGCCCCAGGTGCAGCAGCTTGATTTCGAATTTGTGCTCTTCGCTTCCGCCGTCATCGACTACGACTACATCATGGGGCTGATCGCCCGCGTGACGCAGGAGAAGCCCGGCAAGCTCACCCTTAACCGTGAGCAGCTTATTGGCCTGATCCAGTCCGACGCTAAGTTCATCGACGAGCGCGAGGACATTGCCGAATACATCCGTGGTCTTCCGGTGGGCGAGGCGCTAGACGAAAAGCAGATCCGCGTCGGTTACGAGCGCTTCAAGGCCGAGAAGAAGACCCGCGAGCTCACCGGGATCGCCACCAAGCATGGACTGGCCACTGATGCGCTGCAAGCCTTTGTGGACGAAGTGCTTCGCCGCCGCATCTTCGACGGCGAAGCACTGAGCGAGTTGATGGCTCCACTGGGCCTAGGCTGGAAGGCACGCACGCAAAAAGAACTGGCACTGGTGGAGGATCTGACGCCACTGCTGCACAAACTCGCCCAAGGACGCGAGATTTCGGGGCTGAGTGCATATGAGCAATAAAGACACGGACGCGATGAGCAAAAAGAACGACGAGAAGCCGGCACTGGTGCCACGGTTGCGCTTTCCCGACTTTCGGGATGAAGAAGGGTGGGGAAGTGAATTTGGTGACGAGGTCTTCGCTCAAGTCAGCAACAAGGATCACAACTCCGATCTTCCTGTCCTTGCCATAACCCAAGAGCATGGAGCGATCCCACGCAATTTGATCGATTACCACGTATCGGTAGCTGACAAAAGCATTGAAAGCTACAAGGTCGTGGAAGTTGGTGATTTCATCATCAGCTTGCGCTCATTTCAAGGCGGGATTGAATATTCTAAATACCACGGAATCTGCAGTCCGGCCTATGTAGTCCTAAGACTCAAGCGTGGGCACTCAGCGGACTACTTCAGGCAACTTCTGAAGACAGACCGATTCATTGCTCAACTGAACAAGAATCTTGAGGGGTTGCGCGACGGCAAGATGGTTAGCTATAAGCAGTTCTCTGAACTGCCTTTGCCCATTCCATCTCAGGCGGAACAACAAAAAATTGCCGACTGCCTATCTTCCCTCGACGAATTGATCACGGCGGAAGGCCAGAAGCTGGACACCCTCAAGGCCCACAAGAAGGGCCTGATGCTTCAGATTTTCCCCCGCGAGGGCGAAACCGTCCCACGCCTGCGTTTTAAGGAGTTTCTCAATGAGGGAGATTGGGAGCGCGTCAGCTTGGGCGATCTTGGGACGCTTGTTTCCGGTCTGACCTATAGCCCAGACGATGTGCGAGACGAAGGGCTCCTTGTTCTCAGGTCCTCGAATATCAAAGATGGACGAATTCTTCTGGATGATTGTGTTTATGTTGATCCGGAGATAAAGGGGGCAAACCTGACTAAGCCTGATGACATATTGATATGCGTCAGGAATGGTTCGTCAGCGCTGATCGGGAAAAATGCAATCATTCCGAAAGGGATGCCCCTTTGCACGCATGGTGCATTTATGACTGTTTTCAGATCT
The DNA here is from genome assembly GCF_051125215.1 of Paraburkholderia sp. A3BS-1L. NCBI lineage: Bacteria > Pseudomonadati > Pseudomonadota > Betaproteobacteria > Burkholderiales > Burkholderiaceae > Paraburkholderia > Paraburkholderia sp. A3BS-1L. The sequence continues at coordinate 143,696 of NZ_CP120442.1, forward strand.
GAGTGCGCGCATTTCATTTTTCAACTGTTTCAAACACCTGCATACCAGAATCAAGTTGCTGCAGATCTAGGGGCCACGATTAATTCGATCAACGGCGGCCAGTTGCTCAAGTACAAGTTCTTTGTTCCTAAGCAGCCAGAGCAAACGCGCATCGTCAATCTCTTGTCCTCGCTAGATGAACTGGTCGCAGCTCAAACCCGGAAAATCGATCACCTGAAGAAGCACAAAGCAGCACTCATGCAGCAACTTTTCCCTGCGCATGATGAGGTATTGGTATGAAGAATAATCGCCGCTATACCGATCTAGCTGCACTGGCGGCACATCTGCGGCAGGAGCTGGATAACAAGAAAACAATCCTTCTTTATGCTTACAACGGCACCGGAAAGACGAGGCTGTCGATGGAGTTCAAAAACATAGGCAAACAGGGGGATGTGCGCGACACGCTTTACTTTAATGCCTTTACCGAGGATTTGTTCCACTGGGACAACGATTTGAATGGGGACGTCGACCGAAAGCTCACACTCAATGCGTCTTCGCACTTCTTTGATGGCCCCGCTGAGCTTGAAATGGACAACCGCATTAGGCCGCTGCTGCAGCGCTACGCGGATTTTGATTTTCGTATAGACCGGGAGAACTGGGTGGTGCGCTTCTCGCGCACGGTGGACGGACAGATCATCGAAAATATCAAGGTCTCGCGGGGAGAGGAGAACATCTTTGTCTGGTGTTTCTTCCTTGCTATAGTCCAACTGGCGATCGACGGAGCAGAGGCTTACCAGTGGGTCAAGTACGTCTATATTGATGATCCGATTTCTTCGTTGGATGAACACAACGCCATTACAGTGGGAAACCACCTAGCGCAGCTGCTGAACAAGCCCGGCAGTGCGCTAAAGGTGGTGATCTCGTCGCACCATCCGCTCTTCTTCAACGTGATGCACAACGAGCTGGACGCGCGTAAGTCCAAGAACGTCTCCGCGTACTTTCTGTCGCGCTCGAAGTCCGATGGCTCGTACTCTCTGGCCTACACCGGCGCGACACCGTTCTTCCATCACGTGGCCGTATTGACCGAGCTCTACAAGGCCGAGCAGTCTGGCGAGCTGTACACCTACCACTTCAACATGTTGCGTTCGGTGTTGGAAAAGTCGGCGAGTTTTCACGGTTTCTCCAACTTCTCGGCGTGCATTGCGCGGGATGCCGACGACCCTGACGGCGTTCTGCATGCACGGCTGATCAATATCATGAGCCATGGCAACTATTCATTGTTCGAACCCCAGCCGATGCTGGATGAGAACAAGGCTTACTTCAGGAAGATCCTGCATGAATTCCTGAGCCGCTATCCCTTCAATCCAGATTTATTCCCTCAGCCCGTTGAGGGAGCAGACACGCCATGACCGAATTCGAAAAACAGAAACTGGGCAAGAGCCTCTGGGCCATTGCCGATCAATTGCGCGGTGCTATGAACGCGGACGACTTCCGCGATTACATGCTGGCGTTCCTCTTCCTGCGGTACCTGTCGGACAACTACGAGGCCGCAGCGCAAAAGGAGCTCGGGCCGGATTACCCTGCCCAGCTCGACGGCGCGGCTTCCACGCCGTTGCAGCTTTGGTACGAGAAAAATCTAGATGATGTACCCGAGTTCGAAAAGCAGATGCGTCGCAAGGTGCATTACGTAATCGAGCCGCAATACCTGTGGGGCAATATCGCGCAGATGGCGCGCGAACAGAGCAAGTACCTGTTGGACACGCTTCAAAAGGGCTTTGGATACATCGAAACAGAATCCTTCGCCAGTACCTTCCGAGGGCTGTTTTCCGAGATCAATCTAGCGTCGGACAAGCTCGGAAAGAATTACGACGAGCGCAATGCGCGCCTGTGCAAGATCATCAGCGAAATCGCTAAAGGGCTCACGCAGTTTTCCACCGACAGCGACACGCTGGGCGATGCCTACGAATACCTAATCGGTCAGTTTGCCGCCGGCTCCGGAAAAAAAGCCGGTGAATTCTATACGCCGCAGCCCATTTCCAGCGTCCTCTCGGCGATCGTCACGTTGGACGGGCAGGAACCGGCCACCGGCCAGCGCAAACATATGGACAGCGTGCTGGACTTTGCTTGTGGCTCGGGGTCGTTGTTGCTCAATGTGCGCCACCGCATGGGGCCGCATGGTATTGGCAAGATTTACGGGCAGGAGAAGAACATCACTACTTACAACCTCGCGCGCATGAACATGCTGCTGCACGGGGTGAAGGACTCCGAATTCGATATATTCCACGGCGACACCCTGCTCAACGAATGGGACATGCTGCGCGAGACCAACCCGGCGAAAGCGCCGAAGTTCGACGCGGTGGTCGCCAATCCACCGTTCAGCTATCGCTGGGAGCCGACCGATGCGCTGGGTGAGGATGTACGCTTCAAGAACCACGGCCTAGCCCCGAAGTCGGCTGCGGACTTTGCTTTTCTGCTGCACGGCTTTCACTTCTTGAAGCAGGACGGCGTGATGGCCATCATCCTGCCGCACGGTGTGTTGTTCCGTGGCGGGGCGGAGGCGCGCATCCGTACCAAGTTGCTTAAGGACGGCCACATCGATACGGTGATCGGGCTGCCGCCCAACTTGTTCTTCTCCACCGGTATACCGGTGTGCATCCTAGTGCTGAAGAAGTGCAAGAAGCCTGACGACGTGCTGTTTATCAACGCCGCCGAACACTTCGAGAAGGGTAAGCGGCAGAACCGGCTGCTACCCGAGCACATCGAGAAGATTATCGATACCTACCAGTTCCGCAAGGAAGAGGCACGCTACTCGCGGCGTGTGAGCATGGAGGAAATCGAGAAGAAGAACGATTTCAATTTGAATATCTCGCGCTATGTGAGCACGACGATGGAGGAGGAGGAGATCGACCTCGCGGCGGCGCATGCTGAACTTGTTTCACTGGATAAAAGGATCAAGTTGGCCACTGAGCAGCACAACAAATTCCTCTCGGAGCTGGGACTGCCTTTGCTGCCGTGACTACCCACGGGCCGACGCTCCAATTCTGCTCCACTTGACTGCGGATTTTTTCGGTACGATACCAACTCCCGGCGCGTACCCGAATCTACCGAAATTAGTGCGCGGCCCAAAAAATTCGGCAACTGATTGATTTGCAAGGGTTTTGATCTCTCGCCGAAAAGCTCTTCGGAATCAAGGACTTTGATCGGGTGGGTCGAATCGGATCGAAACCTCATTCGCAATGCGAAGGTCGGGAGTTCGATCCTCCTCCGCTCCACCAACAGAACATCCGAGTAGGTCCAAAGCGGTTCCGGAAAAGTCCAAAACCCCGCGTAGCATAAGGCTCGCGGGGTTTTTTGTTTCCGGCGATCTCCGATGTGGTCCGTTGACATCCAGGGGCAGCTGGGGGCAACCTTCAGGGGCAAGTACAAGACTGAAGAAGGAGTTGCCCCAAAATGCCCCTGACCGACATAGCCGTCCGCAACGCGAAGCCCGGCGACAAACCAATACGGCTTTTCGATGCCGGTGGCCTTTATCTGGAAGTTGCCCCGAGCGGGGGCAAGTGGTGGCGCTTCAAATACCGGTTTGCCGGAAAGGAGAAGCGCATCTCGCTAGGCGTCTATCCCGAGATCACCTTGAAGGAAGCGCGTGACCGAAGGGATGGCGCACGGAAGCTTCTCGCGAACGGGGTCGATCCGGGACTTGATCGCAAGATACAAAAAGCCGCGGTGTTCGAGCGAGCCGGCAACAGTTTTGAGACCATCGCTCGGGAATGGTTTGCTCGGCAGTCTCCCGGCTGGGCGAAGAGTCACGGCGACAAAATTATCGCCCGACTGGAAAACGACGTCTTTCCTTGGTTGGGGGGGCGGCCCATCGCGGATATCCGAGCGCCGGAAGTTCTGGCGGTCTTGCGCAGAGTCGAGGGCCGCGGTGCACTCGATACAGCGCATCGCGTACACCAGAATTGCGGTCAGGTGTTTCGCTACGCCGTAGCGACGGGGAGGGCGGAAAGGGACGTCAGTGCAGACTTGCGCGGAGCGCTGCCGCCCGCTCGCCACGAGAATTTCGCTTCGATTACCGAACCAAAGGAGGTCGCTGGGCTCTTGCGGGCGCTAGACGGCTTTAAGGGAACCTTCGTCGTCCAGTGTGCGTTGCGACTGGCACCGTTGCTGTTCGTGCGCCCCGGTGAGCTGCGTACAGCCGAATGGTCACAGTTCGACCTCGACAAGGCCGAGTGGCGCTACACCGTTTCCAAGACCAAGACAGAGCACCTGGTCCCGCTCGCGCGACAGGCCGTCGCCATACTTCGAGAGCTGCACGGGCTAACCGGTCACCGCCAGCACGTATTTCCCGGGCGAGACGTCAAAAAGCCGATGAGCGGCGCCGCAATCAATGCGGCCTTGCGGCGACTGGGATTCGACACGAAGACCGAGATCACCGGGCACGGGTTCCGCGCAATGGCCCGTACCATCCTGCACGAACAGTTGCGATTCGCCAGTGAGGTGATAGAACATCAGCTGGCGCATAAAGTTCCTGATGCGTTGGGGACGGCTTACAACCGGACCAGGTTTATCGATGATCGGGTGGTGATGATGCAACGATGGGCGGACTATCTCGACGAATTGAAGTCCGAAAATGGCGACGCTCTCAAAATTCGCACTGTAGCTGCCTGACGTCGATCCTATAACGGGAGGAATATGACCGTCACTGTTGTTGATTTGCCGCTCGACGAACTGATCCATTGCGAGGCGTTTGCGCGCGCCATAGCGAGAGCGATCCACCCAGTGCCGGAAGAAGGGGCAAGTGGCATGGCTTGCGTGACGGGCAAGTTGGTGGCCCCAGATCTCAGGAAGGTGTCGCCGCAAACTGAACTGCTAGACGCCGTTCGGGCGGATATCGCGGGGGCCTTTCCGTTGCCAGCACTTATCGAACACGACAAACAGCTCGAACTCGAGCTTCGTGGTGAAGCGCTGGAAAACGAACGCGGCGCAACCGAGCGGCAGATTTGGAGGTTGACGTCTGACCTTCAGTTCCCGCACAAGCTGACGGACAAGGACCGGGAGAGTCTGGAAAGGATATTGCCTGATTTGCCGCCTTTGCATTACCCGTTGTCGGACCGAAGCAGGGAAGTGTTCACGCAAGCATTCCGGGAGAAGGCCCGCGACTGGCTGTGGGAGCCGATACTTGTGACGGATGCCTATGTTGGCAGGCAGCACCAGCGGCAAGAGCAAATGGTCGAATATCACCTCGCCACGTTGGCAGATGAATGTTCCTCGGGCGCAATAGTAATTCTCGACCGAGGGCACACTCGGCTGACCCGAATTGCTCCTGTTTCAGACGCCTACCTTTCCCGCAAGGCCGCGATCGATTATCTGTATCGACACGGTTTGGGGTATCGGAAGGCAAAGGCAAGCGCGCGGAAACCGATTGATGGTCAACGAGCCGCGGGTACTCTCCCAGCGCCGACACGCGGCGTCTCCATCGGTCAAGCGAGTGCAGGGGTAGTACGTTCGGGCAGTGATGAGTCGTATGGTAGCGACGCGAGTGGACCGCATCGTGCAGACCCGCCGCATGGTTCAGTCTCGTCGGCCGTCGCTGGTGCCAGCAAAACAGACAACACTACAAAAGCTCCTGTCGCTTTGCGTGGCACCGTTCTGCGCATTAGCGAAGTGAGTGAGCTGACGGGAATCTCAGTGTCGATGCTCTACGAAAAGATGAATCGCAAGTCGCGATACTACGATCCTACGTTCCCGAAGAAGGTGTCGTTTGGTGCGCGCACCGTCGGCTATCTGCAGGCCGATGTCGATGCGTGGATTCAGGAGCGGGTTTCAGCTGGGAAAGATTAGTATTTCGCGGCCCACGTATCGAAAGCTACATCGACGCTATGACGAGCGAGCAATCACCGCGAGAACGCATTGCTGCCGCAAGGCAGCTTTATGCCGCGTTGCAGGAGTACATCGACCGGCCGACCTGGACGCCGATGGAAGGGGCATTGATTGTGTCGGGGATTCACCCGCCGCCCAACTGCTGTGAGATTCCCAAAAGGGGGGTGGGCCTCGATGGCCGGATCTTCTCGAGCGGCGACAATGAACGCTTTTCGGATGCTCACCGAATCTGGCGGAAGTGGCTTTCGCGTTGCGAAGACGATCAGGAACGTGGTGAAGTCACGCCGACTGAGTTTCGGCCGGACAAGTTTCTGATCTGGTGCGACGACATGCATATCGAGACCGATTGTCTTTGGCTTTGTCGGTCTCTCACTGGCTACAAGGCGGATGGTGGTCGCGTCGACGTAATTCCACTTGCGATTGTCGAATACGCGGAACAAAAGGCCAACGAGGTCGACGTGCTTACCGCTAAGCTCGTCGCTGGCGAGTCGAGCAGGGATACGCGGCTTGGAGAGAGAAAGTCGTCGGCACGATTGCCGATGCCATTGCCAGAGAACCGGGAACACCTGTCGACGGAAGAGTTGGCTGCGGTACTGGCAGTGGAGCCTCAGTCGGTTCGGAAGCGGTACTCTGAAACTGGCAGCTATCATGGCGTGCGGCCGACAAAGCTTCCGAATCGTCGGCTGCTCTGGCCGGTCGAAGCCGTTAGGCAATTGATCAACGGCGGTACAGCTAGCGAGTAATCGGTTCCGTCACGTTTGTCCATCGCGCGATCGACGCGTTCATGAACAATGGCGATGGCGACGTGGGGCCAGCCAAACTGACGAGCCACTGACTCTCTTGGCTGCTTGCACTGTAGAGCGGATTATGAAGGCGGGCTCCGGTAGGAAATGGCGGCGAGGTGCCACAATAGACGGCTACGAGCCAGTGCCTCATGCTAATGAACTCTGCCGGCCCGTGGTCCTGCCGGGCGAGCCTTACTACTTGATCAGAAACGGTGACCTGTCTTTGCCGGAAATCCAGCGAGGCGCTTTGCCGTGACCGCTCCAGGTTGTACCGCTCTCTGGATCCTTGTATTTCGGCGGCAAAGCCTTGCTCTTTGCCTTGGCTTTTTTCCCGGTTGCCTGTTGTGTCGGCCATTTCAGATCGCCAGCGGCAATGCCGTACTTTTCGATCTTCGTGTTCATGTCGGCAATAGCGTCCGCTTTCTCCTTTTCCTTCTGCGCATTCGCCCTCTTTTGGATCTGCTCGATCTGGGCTTCCGCCTGCTTGCGAATCTGTTCTATTTGGGCCAGCGATTCGTCGTACGTCGTCGGTTCGAGCGATTCATTGTGGATTGTCGTCATTGAATATTCCCTCATAGCGGTGTGCGGCGGCAATGATGGCACGAGATCGCAACGGACGCTACAGTATCGGGCATCGCCAGGGGGCAGCTAGGAGTCCGCTGTCTCGTCACCAAACACTACATTTGAACGCTATGTACGGCGCAGGCAATCAGAATCTGGGGAATACGGCACAACCTGAATACCAGTTGTCGGAGTATCGGCTGCAGCAGAACGGCCGGGGCCGAACTTATCCGATTGATGCCTTCCCACCCATCATCAGGCAGGCCATTATCGACGTCGACGCTGAGTTGGGCGGCGGTATTGAACTCGCTGCCTCTGCCGCCTTGGGTATCGTCTCGACAGCCTGTCAGGAATTCGTCAACGTCCAGCGGCCGAAGCTCAAGCCATCATCCTGTTCGCTCTTTCTGATCACCATAGCTGGGACGGGCGCGGGCAAGAGCGAGATTCAGAACAATTTCATCACCGAACTCGAGGCATTTGAGCGGGAGGAAGAGAGCCGAGCAAATGAAGCATCCGAAGGCTCTAGAAAGCTGTCACGCAAAGTCCGTATAGAGATGCTGGCTGAACTGCGTGAGAGGGAATACGAAGCACTGGTCGAATATGACGAACTCCGAGAGAAGGAAGGCAAGGTTCGGAAGCATCTGGATTACCAGAACGAGGTCTTGTCCGGACGGCGTCCAGTCATAGAGGTACGGGGAAAACGCCCTGAGCCACTGGAAGCGAGGGTGGCCGCAGCCAATCATGCGTTAGAAAGCCTTCTGCTCCGTATCCAGGAGTTGCAATCTGAGCTGGCCGAAATACAGGCCGAAATTAGAGACACCATCGGACCAGCTGCTCGCCGATTGGTCTATGGACGGGGTTCATTTGCCGGCTTCCGCAATGGCTTGCAGGACAAGTGCCGGTCAGCAGGAATTATCTCAGCAGAAGCCGGCGGGATTCTCAATAGCGCGCTGGTCACGCGCAACATGGACGCATGGAATGACCTGTGGGGGTGCGAGTTCTATCGGGAGACCTACGACAAGCGTGAATACGTCATTGAGTCCCCTCGGCTGACGCTCGCGTTAATGCTCCAGCCAAAGCAGTTTCAAAAATTCCTCGACAATTGTGGGGAGAACGCGCTGGACAATGGGTTTCTATCGAGAACGCTGCTCCTGAAGGTGCCGTCCTACCCACCGAAATCGGCTGGCGGAAGTGACGACGCCCCAAGGGAAATTGGAAGCCTGAAAAAGTTCCATCAACGGATTCAGGCCATTCTGGGGCAGCAATTTCCTTGCATTCCAGAGCGAACCGTTCTGACGTTTTCGGCGACCGCACGGCGATACTGGGAAAGCTATTACAACAAACTCAGCGTTGCGATCGCAGAGAAAGGCAAGTTCGATACGGAAATGGAGGGCTTTGTCAGGAAACTGCCCGAGCAAGCCGCGAGAATCGCCGCGCTGTTTCACTACTTCGAGATGCATCCAGTCCGCAATAGCGCGGACTCCGGCTCGGCCACCGACGCTTATGGACGTCCTGCGCTGAAAGGCAAAGAGCGAGACATACCGATCGAAACCGTTCAGGCAGCCATCCGATTGTGCGACTGGTATATGGCGGAGTTCCGGATGTTGGTAGTCGCAAGTGAGCTCCCGGAACCGCTTTCGGCCTTTGCGTTCTCAACTCAGGTAAGAGCCAATGCGGACAAGATCCTCCGAACAATAGAAAAGAACTATTGGAAATACGTCGAGGCTCAACATGGCAGCGCCTGTGTCAAACTCGAATACAAGAAAATCCAGAATGCCAATCGCACAATAAAGACACAGGGAGAGATCCTTGCCGCTCTACATTGCCTGGCGAGCGAAGGAAGGCTTTATCTGGGACGCGGCAAGAAGGGCGGGTACTTCGTTTGTTATAACCGTTCGGGCTTCTATGGCTGTGGTCGTTGCGTGCCGACCCCGACATTGGTTAAGCAGGCTGAGTCACCTTCAGCTCATGAGGTTACGGGTCAGTCCGTGAAGCTTGGCCTGGAAAGTGATGCCCGTCAGGTAGGAGTGGTTGATCAGGGGCCGCAGTCAACGGATATCCCTGTTGATTACGATGCCTACATGCGAGGAAAGAGCTTGTTGGATATCGTTAAAGCCAAGCGCCCCAATCTCGTTGCCTCAGAAGAAGAAACAAAAGAGACTAGCGCGGAGGAGCAGCAATTCCCGCTTTCAGTTCTCAATAGCGGTGAAGACCAGTCACAGTCCAGTCGTTTCATTCTTCCACATGATCAGTTGAACAGGGCTGTCTCCAGTTCTCTCGGATTCCCGGCTGATGACGACGAGGAAGTCGACGACGATCCTAATGCGCAGGATTGATTTCATTTTATCTATTACAAAAAAATCACGATAGATTATATAAGATGATCTGCGAGTTGTTCTCAAAAATACTACAGTAGTAAAAGTAGTAGGGTAGCAATCGATTCGAACTAGTCCTGTGGATGCAACCGAAACGGGCCATCTATATTCATAAAAATGTTAATAATCAATGTTCTATGAGAATTTTGGTGAGGATAAAAGTTGCTACTCGAGCCTCGGTGCGATTCCTGCCATTTAGCGCGCCGATCGAGTAACGTCATCGGTTTAGCCGCCGCGTAAGCAGTTCACGCGAAATGGGCTGAGAATGGAGCCTGTGCCGATGCGCTGATTCACATGCAAAGCGGAGCCAATTGAAGGCTCATTGATCTACGGGCCTACGAAGCTGTGGAGCGACATGGTTTCACTATGGCGAAGGGGCATACGTCAGTGGGGGGCGAGAAGGGGAAGGTGCGATCAATACATGGATCTCGAATGAGGAGGTTGTCCTTGACTACTCTGTTCGACCCGCTAACTTGGCGAGCGGTTTTTGGTTGAAAATGCGTGAGGAAAAGCAATTTGCAATCTCGATTCCTCAATGAGCAGGCTCTTTTGCTGATAGTGAATTCCGGATCTGTCATTGTTGTGTTTTGTCCTTTCTATCACGTTCAAGTTAGCGCACCTGTATTGTCATCCCCTTCCTGAGCACCCGCCCGGTATCCTTTCCTTCAGTACCATCGCTCGTCGCTCGAAAGGCATCCCTTAGATGCCGATCGATAGATAGATCAACAACGTAGAAATTATCATTACGTTCAAGTTACCGTAAATTCTTATTGCTCATCCGAATGATTTGAGGAGTAGTGTCTCGCTGTCATCGAGCATGCTCCTGATTGAGGTCGAGTCGATTTCCATGATTGACGAGGCTGCGACTAGTGAACTATCGAGATGAGTAATGAAAACGGACAACCAATTAAACAGCAGTAGCCCGAACGTCGAAGACGCATTCGAGATCGATTCTTACAAAACACTTCACTTTGACCTTAAAGATGGCAAGGTCAAGTCTTCATACGGTCCGAGTGACGGGAGCATTGCGAGCGGCGTGCATCAGATCACGGAGTGTGTCAAAGGGATCATTCAGTCGAAGCGCAATCTCTTTCATCTGAAAGACGTGGAGGTTGATCGTCGATTGAGACCGCCTACGTCTAGGCTGGAGATGAATAAGCTCGGCGAGTGCTTCCTGAAGTGCCTGCAGATGGATCTAGATCGCGTACTAGACACGTATCCGAGCATTGGTCAATTCAATCGATACTTCGATCTCTTCTACAAGGCTGTGACGCGCGAGATACACCTCGCCAACGGGAGTGCGCCATTCGTGGAAGTCGCCAACGACGAGTGGCTCGATAGCGCCGACTGGAAGGTGAGTGGCACCGATAGGCTAATCCAATACGTTCAGCCATTGAACGACGTTGTCGACGAGATCCGCAGGAACGGCAATAGCCAGGCTTTCCGGGACTGGATCGAGAAGCTCGCGAGGCAGCCGGCCAGTAACAGGGACGCGCTGTGGTCGCTGGTTCTCGCTTGTCTGAATGTCAATCACCACCTCTCTGTGTTGCGCTTCGATCTCGGGTATGCAAAGTACTATTGCGATGCCGAGTTCTCCGGTGGACACGCCATTACCTACGAGGACGTGAGAAGCCATCGAGAGGCATTGAGACGTTTCCTCAAACGTGATCTAAGCAAGATGCTTCCGGCCGGTGCCTGCAAGGGCATGGGCTTCGCTATCAAGCTCGAATTCGGCCTTGACAAGACTTTCCATTTTCACGTGATCGTCATCCTCAACGGCGACGTCGTCTGCCGGCATGCTGCCATTACGGAGATGATTTGCCACTACTGGAACGAGACGATCACGCGCGGCATGGGTGGGAGCTACAACTGCTTTCGGTCCAGCTATAAGAAAAAAGGAATTGGGTCCGTCAGATACGGCGACGATAAGCTCGGCAATCTCGAAGAGGAAGTCGTACCGTACGTGACGAAGGCAGACTTCTACTTCGACATGGTGAAACGCGACGGGCATAGATCATTCTGGAAGAGTCAGCCGCCTAAGTTCGAAGCAAAGAGAAGGGGAAGAAAGCGCAGCAAGACGGCAGTGACGTTACCGCTCGTGAAGGCAAAGCCAGTCGCCGACTTTGAGGAATGTCTGGCGCGCTTCTCGAATAGTGCGGGTGAGGGCTCTGTATCTCCGAAAATGGATGTCGCTATTGAAGAGCAGGGAATTGGCGGTGTTGCTCAGTCGATTGGCGCAGTCATCGATTCCGATGATATTCTCTGGCGCAATACCGTAGCGTAGGAACCGAGTGCATCCTGTGATGCGGCGATAACCTGGTTGATGCATAACAGGCTCTGTAAGGCTTTCGAATAGATCGGGTATGTCTACGCATGAAGGCGGCAGTCGGAGACCATCAGCGGCCTGATATGGGGATCTATTAGGCTGTGCAGGTGAGTTCATTGCGCTGCGCATTGAATCGGTATTGACCCCGTTGCGCAGGCGTTGGCAAAGCTGTACCGCTGGTGGCTTCGCCGTCATTGCATTCTGATTCAATAACGCCGAATCTTCAAGATCCGCGAACCGCTTCACAAGACACGACGGAAGTGCTTCGGCAAGGACGCGGAATAATCTTGGCTTTTGTCGCCGGGCGCATTCTTGCTATTCAATCGGACGTCATTTAATCGCGACGTTGCCGCGAGACCGCACTCTGGATTTTCGTGATCATTGTCCGGAGACTGGGTAGCTCGATTGTGTCCTGGTTAAGTGCGAACGAGCCACCCGCTATGATTGCGCAAGTTACTAGCGACAGTCCGATCCCCTCGAAAACAACGAAAAGTGGGTTCTGGCGATAGATATTGACGACTCGAATGTCTTCTTGATCGCTAAGCTTCCGGGATGCGAAGTCGGCGAACTGATGAGCACTTGTGCCGATCCGTTTCGCGACCAATCTCGCGAAACGGTTAACCTGATCGATGGATTCGATTTGGAACTGACCCGAACTCGTCATCTCTTCGCGTGCCGCTACGTATAGCGCGCGAAACAGGTAGAGAAAATAGGAGAGGTCGCCAAGCGGCATCGGACTGCCATCTGTTTCAATGTTTGCGGTTAGCTGCGAAGTGGGAAACAAGCTTTACTCCTTGTTCTTGTTTGTGAGGTCAGCGAGGGCGAGGGTCGTATAAACGGTAAAGCATACGAGCGCCAGGGTCAGGCCGCAGAATACCTGCAAAACCACGAGGATCTGGGAGATCCAGTGGCATGGTGAGAAATCCCCATAGCCTACGGTCGTCATCGTGACAGCGCTGAAATACGTTGCCTCAATGATGCTGCCGAAAGGGTGGCTGAAGAACTTGTCGGGCAGAAGGTAATAGAGCAATCCGAAGCCGACCATGATCTCAAGGTAGCTCTTGAGCGCAAGGTGCAGCCGGTCACCAAATTTGAGGGCACTGGTGGATGGGCGGCCGTTCAGCTTTTCGACCGCGTCGATCAGGAAGGCTGCAAATATCTCCACCGCTCGCGAGGCGATCAGATAGCCAAAGATAAAAGCGCTCAGGATGCGAAAATCCGCGAAGCTTGGCAGGTGATGCCGGTTGGCACCGAGTACGATGCCGTAGACGATTGCCAGAATGAGCGATGTGAGGAAGTAGAAGTGGTTGTACCTTCCGATACCCTTGGTCAGACGCGCTATTCCGTCATCCTTCGCGAGGTGGGCTTTCTTGTTTATTTCAGCAAGCTTGAAAGTCGGCGAGAGAATCCAGAACCACCAGCCAGTGTACTTTTTCATGTTTGATGCGCCAGGCGCGGCAAGTCGTCAGATTTCCTGGCTCGAAGGTTCGGTCCATTGAGTGCATTGGCCGGTGCTAACAGCGGGTTGAGCGTACCGGTACCAATGAGTTTGTCACTATTGTGCCACCGGGTATGGAGGGATCTGCAAGGCTTTCGAATGGTCTGGGTGGACCCAATATGGCCGAGCCAGTGGAAGCATAACGGCGACACGACGGGGCATTCTATCGGGCTTTGCTATTGCGCCCGAGGCGTGACGCCTCGAGGCTACGTTGGCTTCGCTGCTCCATCCAGCATTCGTAACGCTGTACCGCTAGTCGCCATATCGTCATTCGTCGTTGTATTCGAAGACGCTTTCCCCGGCGTGGCAGTCTCAGTGTGAAATCGCGCTGCCCTTGAACCGCTGATTCCGCTAGTTCGCCGGTCGCGAGCCGACTGGGCCCGACTGAGGCGCGACTGAATTCGCGACGGGAGTTCGCGTGCGCAGTCGTTCTCAAAATCGAAGATCACTTCGCGTGACCTGTTCCAGGACTTACGCAAGTCTTCGGCGATCGCGCCGCAGTCGCATGCGATTGAAAGCCGGCGATGCATGCAACATACGGTCGTCGCGCGGATATCGGGCTCGACTCCGGGTAGTCGTGTTGAGCGAGTCGCGGGCCACGCCGCGACTATTGTCGTTCGTGAGTCGGTTGCCGCCGAGGTGGCCAAAAGTTGTGCCATGTCCCCGACCGGGCTGGTCGCACCGATCCACGAGTCCGGGAAGCTAGGACGATCGGGTTAAATCACTTCCACTTCATCGGCTTCGACAACGTCGCGGGCACCGTCTGCGATCTCGCGCCCCACTCGTGGTAGCGTCGCCTTAATGTGTAACCCGGGACATAAGCTCATGGATGAAAGGTCGACGGAATTGAACGACAGTGACCAGAACGACACGAAGGCTGAACAGGCCGAGTTCAAGACACATCCAGTGGGGCCGTTCAGCACGCATTTTGGTGCGATTGAACTGGGACACGCCTTTGCCGCCATGAACGCAGCGGGTCTCAGCATGCCGTGGATGACGGCACTCTCGGAGCCGGCATGGCTGAAACCACTGCGGGTCGGCTTGAATCCACCCACTGCTATCGGAGCCGTCATGGAGAGACTCCAGCAGCGCACGTTCGGGCTTCTGCCACTTATTGAGCGAGCAAACGAAGTAGGCAGTGCCTTCAGCGATCGGTTGAGTGCAATCGGCGAACCGATACGGAAAATGGCGGAGGAAATGGCCTCCATCGCCAGGACGTTCGAGACGTATCCGGGCCGGATGCGTGAAGGACTCGTGGCCATGAGCCGCTCAGGCTGGTACCTGGACCGCGACATGGGAATGTCCGAGCCGTTGCGCTTCAAGCGGGCTGTCGACGACGGACGGCAGGCAGATGCCGAGACTGCAATGGTCGAGCACTTCGAAGCACGCATTCCGGGCATCCGCGCTGACCTTATACAGGCGTACCCCCATCGAGGCGCCGTTCTTGACGCCGCGTTCGACACCCACCTGAATGGTCAGTACCTGATGTCGATCCCTGTCCTGCTCACACAGGTCGATGGGATCTGCTTCGATGTGGCAAACGCGCACCTTTTCATGGGAAGGGAACGCCCGAAGGTATTGGCGCACGCGGTGGAATTCGCGGGATCGCAGATCTCACGGGCGTTCCTTGCGCCGTTGGAGTCAGAGATGACTATTGCACTGTCTGAGAAGGCGCGGCCTCAAGGTTTCACCGGGCTCAACCGTCACATGGTCCTCCACGGGGAATCGGTTGACTACGGGACAAAGGAAAATGGTCTTCGCACGATTTCCCTGTTGAACTACATGCACCAGTCACTCCAGCGTGAACTGCCTCAATCCGATGACAAAGTGGTCGGAGCCGATCAGGTACATACGCCACCAACCGACCCGTGACGCACGAGCCGGGTAGCTCGCCGCTGTAGTCTGCCTGACGCGACCTTGGATAATTGCGGCGTTGACATTGCAGCGGGCGAACCGATTCGCTGTGCTCAAGGACAGACCGTCTGTTACTTGTGCAACCAACTTTCGCATTGTCGGTCTACGTGCTGTCGGTCGACTCGGCCTGCCGCCGGCAGTGGAAAGTGATCCTTAGTGAGGGCACCGGTTTGGAGAATAAAAAGAATGGCAATGAAATTTGGTCGCGCTTGGTGCGACGAAGCTGGCGACGCACTGACGCCTTATCGGGCGCGCGAACTGTACACGGACGAGGATAGCGAATACTACGGCCAGGAGTTGACGTTTCGGTGTGAAGACAAGGACTGTAGGGTACGTCTGACGCCCGTCGGCATCTACATGGCACGCAAGTCGAAACGCGCGCTGCACTTTCGTACAAAGGACGAGCACAAGCCAGATTGCGGGTTCCTTCAGCCTGGCTCCGGCGGCGCAAAGGGACGTCGCCCATCTGAAGGTGAGGATGACTATAAACCCACCGACTTTCCCACCGAGTTCGTCTTGAACCCACCGAGGCGTAACAGAACTGGTGGTACAGGCGATGGCGGAGGCGAAGGTGGTGATGGAGGAACGACGGGCGGAACCGGAACTGGCGGCAACGGCGGTGGAGGCGGACGCAAGACAAGCACCAAAACACGCTACCTGGACCAGGTCGTCGACTGCTTTCTTTCCGGCGACGAGGATAGCAAAGCCGGCCAGTTTACGATCGACGGCAAGACAAGGGCGTTCGCGAGGTTCTTCAAGAAGGTACAGTTTTTCAGTGACGAGGCCGGCCTGATTTATTACGGCACGGTCGCCGAACTGAACGTGTACAACGGCAAGGGCGTTGGTTTGCGCTTTGCCGAGCCGGTTTGGGTTGACCGGAAGCCGTATCGGATCTGGGTGTATGTGCCGCAGGAGCATATTGATCGGTCCCGCAGGAGAAAGGCGTTCCTCGCGGAAATGTCGGAGCTGGAAAAAGCTATTGCGGCCGGGGAAGAGGTCCTGGCGTTTTTCGTAGGCGCCTACCCGGGACGGGAGACCATCGAGAGGCCTGAGGGCAAGAGCTTCGATCTCTACCGCGCCGAGCTGGCTAGCGTCGATCACCTGACGCTGACGTTCGCGAAATCATAGGGGGTCCGCAGGCAACGTAATGTCTGACGGGTGCTTTTCGTTGGGCGGCGCCCGTTTAGACTGTTTGGAGTATTGGAATCGGAAGCGATGGCAGCGCGAGGAAATCGATTGAAGGTGACGAGGTGTCTCGGCGCGGTAGCATCGATGACGGTGGTTATGATGAGCGAGAGTTCGCACGCAGCGAGAAGCGAGGTGTTGCGGGTGCAGTGTGATCAGCCTCTTGCGCAGCGACTGACACACGCGGCGCTTGCTTCGCCTGGCGCCGTGCTGCCGGACGCTCTCTCTACGGCGTGCAGCGGTGGACCACCGCCACGCGCGCGAGCTATCTCGGCGTGCAATTTCCGGGACTGCTTTCATGTGCGTACACGGTGAGCGCAATGTTTCGCGCCGCGTGCCATCCAATCGGCAATCTTGCGTCGGTGTCGGCAGTCGACGCCGCATTGTCGCGATGGCCGAAGGTCGTGAAGCTCGAGGATCTGAAGCCCGGCGACGTCGTGTTCTGGCGACCGCGACGTACGGGCGTTTTGCGATGCCCGAACACGCACTGGCACGTCGGTATCGCCGTCGGTGATGGGCGGACAGTTGACAACGATTGGTGGTCGGGAGAACCGGGGAGCATTCCGTTCGCCGGCTTTGCTCGACATTCGCTTACGCGCGACGCGCGCCGTAATGCTACGGCTGCATCGAAAGCTTACCGCTTTGGTTGCGGTTTCGTGATGCGCCGAGCGGCGGGCAATCCGCACGGTAAGAACGGCCTTCGTGAGATGCTGCGGTCTGTAGGACGCTACGCCGAAAAATGCTCGTGTGAGATCGCTGCAAGAGATTGTGACCACTGGTTGCCGATCGCAACGAATGCTATCGCTTAGAAGCCCGGCGTCCCAGTGAGTGGAGCCAGCAGCTCATCCTCACCGGCGTCCCACGTCGGGCCGTCGAGCATCAGCAGCGAAATGCTCATGTCGTAACGATCCGATACGACCGCCATCTCGCGAGTCTTTGAGTCGGGAAACCAGATCCCACTTTCATGCTCAATTCCGTCGCGCGAGTCAATGTCAAAAGTCCCCGAGCGAGGCTGAATCACCAGCGATTGCATCGGCAGCTCCATGCCTTCGTGGAGATGGCTGAAGCCGAATCGCTTCGCGCTCGTGCTGCCTTTCCACCAGTGAAGCATCCCTTCGCGGGCGAAAACGATGATAGCGGACTGCTCGGTGAAGTCGATCCACTTCAGAATGGCCGCCGTCAAAGAAACCCCGTATCGGGCGGCGCATTCGCCGAGAACGTCAAGGGTGATGTACTTTCCCTTTACCTGTTCTCGAAAATCATCAATCGGCATGAGCAGATACGAGGCGAACAGATCGGCCTCGCGCTCGATGGCCTTTGCCGCCAGTCCGAGCGTCGCGCTCTGGGAGCAGCGGAACGCCTCCTCCCGCGTGCGATGCAGCACGTAGTGGCCGAACTCGTGGCCGATCGTGAAGTTCGCCCGCCCGGGAGCGTCTTCGTTAGGGGCATGCAGGATTACCCATTCTTTCCTCTTGGGTAACCAGAACAGTCCGCCCTCGAAGCCATCGAGATCCTGGGCTAGAACCTCGCCGATAGGTCGAGCCGGCGACACCTGCCGCGACCATTCAATGGCCAGTTCGTCCGCCCGGATCGGAAATGCCGCGCCATGTACAGCCCGCCAGAGCTGCACGAGCTTCATTGCTTCGCGCTGCGGCGACAGAGGCTGATCAGTCACGTTTTCGGTCAAGAACGTCGAGGATGTCCTGGAGCTGCCGTTTAACGGGCTCGTCTAGCTGTTCATACTTTCGGAAGAACGCCTCGTCGGCGACCTTCCTGGAAGGCTCGGTTTGCGTGTCGTCCAGCAGATACGTCGAGGTGACGCCGAGCGCTTGCGCGATGGCAGCGATCCTGTCGGCCGACGGGCGTGCCTTTTCCTTATTCTCCAGCTCCCAGATCGATGACTTGGACGCGCTAACCTGAAGGGCCAGTTGATCGAGCGTGAGCCCTCGCTGTTTCCGCAGCGTGCGGATCTTTTCGCCTAGAGTTGGCATGATGTTCTGAATTCAGATAAAAAAAGTACTTGACTTCGCGCATTCGGAAGTCCAGTATTTTCATTGTCGGACTTCCGAACCGAAAAGGCAAGAAGACCGAACGCCTTTTCGCGTGCGTGTCCGGTGATCGGATTCGGCGCGAAGCTCTTGAGCGGAAGGAGAGCATCATGCCGAAAGCATTGAAACCGGGGACGCCGGCACCGTCCTCCGGGCTGTACCGCAATAACGTGACTCGCACCGAAGTGACGGGGGTGAAGAGCCGTCCGCTGCCGCCTACTCCCGGGCGTCATCAGACCTACACCCTGGTCGATCCCGCGAAACATAAGCGCTAATTCGAGAGCGGGAGGACGGCGCAATGAGTACACCAGCACTGACTACTAGCCCTTTGGGCGGCGGCAGGGAAGAAGGTCGCGGAGCGAAGTCGCAGGTGCCGCAGCGGCGGCCTACCTTTTCGTATCGTGCCGCGACGCAGTTTTTTCACCTTGCCGATACGATCGCGCGCTCGCACGAGCCCACGGCGACGCAACTTTTGGCGCTCGAGTCCTCCTACATCAGCACTGCGGAGTATCTTGCCGAGAGTGACGAGTTCGCCGGTCTGACGACGAACATTCATGGCCATGGCTCGAGGGCGCTGGGGACGTTGCTCAGGCCGTCGGATGAATCGCGTGAGGGCTTCGACATTGATCTCGTCGCCCGGCTTGATCAGCGTGCCATATTGAGATACGGCGGCGACGGTGGTCCCGGGTTGTTGATCAACCACCTGCATGCCGTCCTGTCACGATATGCGAGCGCACACAGTCTGAAGATCAAGCGCTGGGAACGGTGCGTCACGCTTGAATATGCAAGCGGCATGTTCGCGGACATCACGCCGGTTGTCGACGATCCGCTATCCTGGGCGCCGTACGGCGACACGCATGGCCGTGTCCCAGATCGCCAGTTGCGGACGTACGAACCCACGAATCCGCGCGGGTTGACCCGCAGCTTTGCGCGTGCAGCAGCGATTGCGCCGGTCTTCACTGCCGTCGAGCATCTGACATTCGCGGCCGACTCCGTTCGCAAGTCCATTTCCCCCCTTCCGAAGGCCGACGAGGTTTTCGAGCGATTGCTGAGCCGCCTCGTCCAGCTGCTCAAACTGCATCGGAACGTAGCGTTCGGGAAGGCTACCGGTCACGAGGATTTCGCTCCCTCGTCGGTGTTCATCACTACGCTCGCAGCTGCGGCGTATGTCGATCTGGCTCCGAAACCCCATTCCACGCCGCTCGATCTTCTGCTTGATATCGTCGAGGCGATGCCGCGGTACTTCACGCGGGAACGCGATTTCGGTGGCCGGGAAGTCTGGTACCTCCTGAACCCGTCGTCGCCTTACGACAACCTCGCGAGCAGCATGAACACACGTGAGCGCCAGGGGGCATTTGACGAGTGGCATGCCCGGATCTGTCGGGACCTGCGCAAGCTCGTTGACGCGATTGAAGCAAACGCTGGCCTGGATGCCGTCGTTCGCATCGTGCTCGCTGTTTTCGGGGAGCGCGCGGGAGCGGAGATACTCAAGGATGATCGGGCGCGACGGGAAGCGGGCCGGAAAGCAGGGCGCGTGGCGATCATGGGCGGCAGCGCGGCCCCATCTTCCGTCATCGCCAGATCGAAGCCGCACACCTTCTACGGTGACTGAATGCACTGCGCCCCGCCACCACCGAGTCTTGCTGCACGGGCGCTGGATCTCGCGTCGTTGCAACTGGCGGACAGTTCATTTACCTTGTGTTCCGGCAAGGAGCTGCGCTTCGTGTTCGTTGCCTCCCCCGGACCGTATGCGCGCAGATACCGATGCCTTCTTCGGCTGAAGGCCGGACGCAAGGTGCCGGATCTGTTGGTGCTGGAGCCCGACCTGAGTGCCCTCGCAAACGGCAAGCGCCCGCCGCATACCTACTTGCACGACGGTCCGGGCACAAAACTCTGCCTGTGGTGGCCGAAGGCGCGTGAATGGTCTACGAGCATGAAGTTGTCGGAGACGTACGTTCCATGGGCCGTCGAGTGGCTGGGCTACTTCGAGGAATGGCTGGCCACGGGAAAATGGACAGGGGGCGGTGAGCATCCACCGTCGGCTCCCCGTCGACGGTATGGCATCGGACGAACGGTCGCCTGAGGACTTTCGGGCGGGTATCGCCAAACCTGACTTGCCGGTGTTATTGAACGCTTTCTCTGAGACAAAAATGTCCAACGCAGATCCGATACGAAAACGCTACTTCGATAATGTCGAGCTTGCCGATACCGCGACGGACTGGTTGTTTTACGTCGGTGCGGTCTTGTCGGTTCTGTCGCTGCTGCTCGACAAGAGCATGTACCCGAGAATTTACGATTGGGTTCAGGTCGGGTTCTTGATTGATGCCATCGTCCTGTTTGTTCTGGGTCAGGTTTCCCGGTTGTATCTGACGCCCCGGGCTGAGGATAAACGTCGTCAAGATTTTTTCGGGTGCGCGTTCGATGTCAGTCTTAGTCACGAAGTGACCGACGGCTACTACAACAACGAAGCACGTGATCCGAACAGGAAGCTCGCCGCGCAGTTGCTCGAAAATAGCCTCTTCAGCAAAACCATCGCTCTGTCGATGGCGCGCTTCGAGCGCATCAAGCTTCTCGTATATGCAGTGCTCTGGCTCGTCTGTGTAATTAATCGCCAGTCCGATCTCGGCGTGATTCTGGCAGCGTCGCAGGTGGTCTTCAGCGAGCAACTGGTATCCCGCTGGTTGCGACTCGAGTGGTTGAGGATGCGATTCGAGAAGACATACGACGACGTGTACCGATTGTTTCAATCTCGCCCCGCTGCCTCGACGTTTGCTGCGATGGCTCTCGATTCGTTGACGTCGTATGAAGCGACGAAGTCCACGGCCGGCATCACGCTTTCGTCGGGGACGTTCGATAAATTGAACCCGTCGATTTCGAAGGAGTGGACCTCGATCAAGGCGCTGCTCAAGCTTTGACGGCGCGATCAGGAGGGCGAGTCGCGCCTCGTGAGCGCTCGTATCGTGATGATCGATGAAGGTGCAACGAGAGGACCGCTGCCGCTACGGCGGTTAAAGGTAACCTGTAGGCTGGGCCCGTTTTGCGTCGGCCGACGCGATGAGCGACTTATTTCGCACTCCCGCGGCTCTTGCTTTCCGGCAAAGGCCCCCAACAGAGGGGTTCGCTCGCCCATATCGGCGACGTTTCGGAGACCACTATGGCTAACTATTGCATTACGGCGGCGAATCACAAGAACCCGAACAATCACGTTGCATCGTCCTTTCTCGTCTGGCTTCAAGATCCAAAAACAACAAAGTGGAATCAGCTGGGGGCGAAATCGGCGAAGCAGGTGGTCGAACTGATCGAATCTGGCAACACGGTACTTACCGGCAAGATCAGCGCAGATGGAAAGCAGGCCCATCTTGGCGAGCCAGTAGAGGTCGAATTGCGCATTGCAAAGAACAAGACGAACTATGACGTGAGCAAGATGCCGGCGTTCTAGGTCGCTGGACTCGAGCGCTGTTTCGATTTCCATCACGATATGGCGTATTCACTGCGGTAACTGTGTTTGGTTCTCGCCACGGTATGCTGAAGTTGCCGAATGGAAACGACACATCGCGCTCTTCGTTCAAAGTTCCGCGAACCGGGTTGCCACCAATAGTTGCGGGAGCATGAATGTCAGTCAGCAAGAGCTGGGCGTACGTTACGGAGTTCGGGCGAGAGACGGTCACGGCTTGGACGATCATGCGCGAGCGCGAGAAACATGGTGGCAAACCGCTGGGCAAGACGTATTGGAGCAATCGCAAGCCGGGCGAGCGGAAACTGGTCAAGCAAGTCCAAAAAGTAGGGACTACTTTTTGGAGGTGCCGGAATCCTTCTGGGCTTGTGCAGCGTGCCTGGCTATTGGCAGCTTTTAATGCCCTCAGTTCTACAGGACTTATCGGCGCAGCCCGCTGCGGTTTCGCCTGTGGCGCAGATCGTCACGTCGTCATCATTCGCCAGCGCCTGCTCCTGTCATCGACAACGGCGACGCTAATGCCGCAGCCCAGTAGGAGCGACAGCAGCCTGTCTGTTGCGGGCTAGGTCGTACCCACGGTGCGACTACACAATCTCCAGTATCGGCCAGCGGTTCCTCTTTCATAAGGCCTTCTGTCCCGGCCTTCGATCTCACAAGCGCATTCATGTGTCTCCGAGTTTGACGCTTTTGGTCCTGTCAGGCGGTCAGATTCGGTTCCGCCATCGTATCGAGCGTTACGCTGTTTGCTCATAGTCGAAACAGTTTCCTGGTCTCAGCTTCTGCTGTCGCAGGCAGGCCACCCCTCTCGTACCTCTTGATATTGGCGATTGTAGCTTTCGCACGGACAATCTCATTGTTTACCCATTGCGCATATGACCAGTTCGTACTCAAGTTCTCGATGACGGCAAAAAAATAATCCTTCTGGTTCGACTGCCACCAAAAACTGAGGCCACACACCCATTTTTCCATTTCAAATGACTCGAACGGAAAGCCGCTGGCCGCGTTCCAATATTTGAATAGTCGGATGGTAGGTTTGATCAGCGAGTTGTTCGCCTTGTTTTTGGCTTCAAGAGTGGAATTGAAGTCGTTGGGATTGGTTCCTCTCCAACCACCTGTGCCATTCGGGATCATGAGATCGCCAAACAATGTCATAGTTGCGGGCACCAGGTCGAACTTTATGTGATTCAATTCAAGGACGATGGTTGGACTGCTTTGGTAAATTTCTGACGACCCGTAACGCTTTTCGACGAAGGTCTTCAGGCGATTCAAATATGTTTGAGGCGTCGCGTTGTTGTCGCTGAAGACGATCATGTAGTCGATGTCAGACTGCTCGTCCATTGAGCGTGGCAGGATAGTTCCCCGTGTTGACGATCCGAAGCGGAAATGCCGTTTGATTACGCCGCGATCGAAATGCTGTTCCATCCGGGCTTGCAGGGTGGCGATTGAGGTAGTAATCGATGACTGCTCTGCAGACGAAAGTACGGCATTGCTGGCCAGGCCCGTAAGAAAATTCAATACCGACATTCTGTCCTCCTCTTCGACTTGCCGCTGTGCACACACATCGCAGGTCGCCGAAGGGTTTCGGTTGGTTCGAAAGCCCTGGTGAGGATCGCGTATGCACTGCGGATGGTACCTTATGCAATCAGGATGGGCCTCGTGGCGAGTGCGCTCGAAGCCGTCAGAGCATCGGGGTGGTCCGGCGAGTTTCACGATGAACCGCCGCACGTGTGTTGCCGAACTCAGAAACTATCCAGTTTGGATTGAGCTGGGCACATGTCGCCGCAGCAGTTGCCGTGGTTGAGTGAGTCGAGGAATTACTGGAAAGCAAGGGCGAGCCAAGTTCATGCGGATTTCGGGGAAGCCGTGCAAGAATTTCGGAAGCTGCCGACCATTGTTCGACTTCGCCGAATACGCATTGCTCTCATGTGCCTTCGCGATTTACGTTCCTATATGCCAGATAGTACCCGTGACCGGGTCGTTGAGTAGCCCAGCGGCACGAAAGTCGTCGAGCAGAATGCGATATCCCGGGTCGTAGAAAGCGGGTGGAAACAGTCCGCGCACATCCAGCAGGCGGCCATCTCCTAGCCATTCCAATGCGTCCTCCAGGTTGACGCGAATCGTTCCTGCGATCGCAGAACTGTAATCCAACGGCCGTTTGTCGCCGGTCCCCTTAAGCCGAAACAGTACTCCATGCTGTGCGTGCGGACGAACAAAGATGGAAGGCACTTTTAATCGGAGGTCAATTAGCTCCGTCTTGGTCCCGTGCCAGAATCCAGCGGAATTTCTTGTGTCATGTGCAGTTTCAGCGGCAACTAGAACGATGTAGGCAAACCTGTCGGCATCGCTTTCTCGTCGTGGTACACGGCGCTCATAGTGAGCATATTCGCCAGCCTCGCCGGAGCTCAGGAAGCGATGACAGGCGAACCATAGCGAAATCCATAGGTTGTCGACGAGATCGATCCAGCTTGTTCGAATGCCGTAGTGTTGCAATAGTGGTTCCAGCGCTGCGTCCGGAAGTTCCGCTAATGTTTTGCTTTTGGATTTTGCCGCAACGATCAGTTTGTTCAGTGCGCCTACTCGATCGCTCTGCGGCCCAACGTTCGAGAGCCCACGAAAAAGGGAGGGTGAGAGTTGGCTGCGATATCGGCCTTGGCCGCGAAAGAAAACGGTATGGGAGTCGTTGGTGGCGCCCAGAAACTTAAGATACCCAGCCGCTTGAACTAGTGCGTGAGGATCGGTTACATGCAGCACTTCGGCACCGGAAGTCTGATCTAACAGCCACTGTGCGTCTCTGATTCGTAGGTTCTTTAGTTTCGACATATTTTTAAGAAGGAGTGAAGGGGCGTGCTGATCCGGGTGACCCGTTTCGACGTATGAAGGCTGAGGCAGCTTGTTATCGCGGCGCGCCTGTAGCGCCGGACCCAAGCTGAGAATTGCTTGGCGAATATACGTTCCATGTACGTATACGGCATCTCCGGCGCAAAACTGAGGGTAGTGGCTTTATGTGGCTCTGTTAAAGTTTGAGTGGGTTACGCCGCGTGCGGATATTCACGAAAATGAACGTCGCCCCGAACCAGAATTAGTCAGCCTGGAAGTGAGGGTTTCCTGTCGCGAGAGCGCTCGTTCCTGTGAACTGTTTGGGGACTGCCTGGCGAGCTATGTCACCAGGTGTTTCTGATTGAAGGGTCCCGACTACTGAAGGCGACGGCAAAAAATGAGGAACCCGCCTTGTAGCGGGTTCCTCTGTGCCGACGGGCCAGCGTTACGGATTGCCGTACTGCCACGTGTTGACGTAATACTCGCCGCCTGCCTGCCATCCAAGCTGAACCTGCACCGCTTGCTCAGCAGATAAGTTCGCAGTGGAGGTCAGAACATCGACGAACGGCGTATTGAACGTGAGCGGTGACGGCGTGTTGCCGCTATTCGATCCCCATACGGTCGCATCGTAAGTGGTGGCCGGTATGCCGGTCTGGGCAGCACCGAGCGAATTGATCGATGCCCAGAAGTTCGGATAGAGCGAATTGGCCGGAATCGTCCAGTCGAGCGAAGCGGACGTGCCCGGTGCACTTCGCGTACCGGAACCACCCGGCGTCAGGTAGTTCGCGATCACATCGTTGCCCAGCGTTTGCCACGCCACCGTGCTGCCTGCCGCTGGCGCGTAGTTGCGAGCGATGTTCTGGACCTGCTCCGATCGCACCTTATTGCCGTTCATGTCGTACAGCGTGACCGTAGCTGCGCGTTACCGCGCGGCCTGCCAGCCGTTGTCGGTGTGGATCATCTGGATCGTTTCGGTGAACGTGCCTGTAATGCCATCGCTGGTGTAGTCGGAGAACTTGCCCTTCGGGTCGTAGAAAGAATGGATGAACTGGCTGTCGACATTCGGACAGTCGTTTGCCACCTTGTCAAAGAAGCCGTGCACCGATAGGTACTGCTTCATGTCTTGCTGCAGGGCATCCAACTTTTGGTGGTAGTCGTCTTCGTCCTGACCGTGATAGATGTGTGCGGCTGCATCAGCCTTCATCGCCTGCATATAGCCGGCATTGATCTTCTGCGCCTGAACGGCGTCGTCGATCCAGTGACGCAGGCTGTCTTTCTGGTCGTCGGTCGGTTCAAGCGTCGCGGTGTATTTGACTTCGACGCGGTAGTTCGATGGGTCGTCGCCGGGAATGCCGTTGGTCTTATCGAAGTCATTGAGCGACAGGTACTGGCAACTCGCGAACCTCTCTTTGATGACTGCCTTCGCATCGCTTTCCGATGGACCATGCGAGCAGGCGGAGAGCAGTGCTGCGGAGCATGCGCACAGCAGGATCGGTGTAAGTTTTCTTTTGGGTTTGGCTTTCATGAGTCTTCCTATTGAGGCGTGATGGCCCTTTCGGGTTGTGGTGTCTGCCACTCGCGCCGGAAAGCGGGGAGATTGTCCGGGTTACCCCCCCGGGAACGCAGCGCAGTCATGAGCAGTAACGACATTCATCGTTAAAAGTTTAATTTCAACCTATAAAGTCCTTCAAATCAATGGGGTGATGCTCAACCATTCAGGTTGAAATGGAGAGCGCATGCCGGGAACGGATCTAGACCGATTGGCGGAGTTGGTTGGGCGAGCGATAGCGAAGCATCGCGTGGAGAGCGACCTTACGCAGGAGCAGGTTGCGGAACAGCTCGGGATCGGCAACGAAGCGGTGTCCCGCATGGAGCGCGGGCTCGTGATGCCGACGGTGGCCCGGCTGGTGGAGTTAGCCGAGATCTTCGAGTGCGATGCTGCCGATCTGCTGACTGGGGCCAGCACCCGCAGCAGTGATCAGGGGAAGTACGTCGGCCAACTTCTGTCGAAGCTTAGCGGCAATGACCGGACGATGGTCGTCGAGATTGTTGAGCGTCTGGCCGGTCGCCTTGCGCGACGCTGAGGGGATCAAGCTGGTTGCTGACGCGGGTGCGGCCGATATCAATAACAGACATCAGGCAGAGTTCGGCTACGAACAGCGGTTCGATTGAGCGTAGAGATGACGGCTCGAACGACAAGTTAGAATGAGAGAGCGGTCCTTCGATGCGAAATCATGCTGTCTCGTTTATGCGCGTGACGCGGATGCGATCCCGGTGCATGGCCAGGTATGCACGTTGCGCAGCCGACGGAGTCGACGCCAGTCGCATGCCACCGTGGATGCCGAGCGCGGCTTGTGCGCTTGCATCTAGCCGCGGCGAAATCAAGATTTCCCCGTCGTCGCCGAAGGCAATCAGGCCGACTTCAAACAACGCGTCAAGGTTGGCCGTTAGCAATAGCCCGTTTTCTGGATCCAGGCGCGCTGTTGGTGTTACCGCGCAATCCGTCCAGCGGTGAATGTGGGCTGCCCGCAATACTTCTGGCGTAGAGGTGCCAGTCACCATGCACCCGCCATGCAACTGCATAAGTGCTGCGCGAAAGCGCCCCTGTCCGATGCGTGTTGTGACCGCGCGCCGGACCTCAGTCGGCAGGTCGGTGCGCGCCGCGAGTGCATCGAGATCACGGTCTAGCGGGTCAGGAGCAGCCCGCAAAACCGCACCTGCCTCGGTGATGGCGGCGAGATTCTGAACGCTCGGCGCTGTGCCAGGTGTCAGCCCGAGCAAGGCGCCTGCGGAATAGGCTATGCCATCCAGCACGATTTGCAGCGGATCTGCATCGTCGACAGGTCCACGTAGCGCCGCTGCGGCTCGGCGAAGATCACTGGCGCTCCGCGGTGTGGTTCGGGCGCGTTCGGGCTTTCGACCGCGCTCTACCCGGAAGCCGAGGGCTGTCAAATGTGTTCGATAGCGGTCGTACTCGGACTTCGACAGCTTGAAGTTCGTCGTCAATCCGGCAGCCGCGTATGCCTCGTGGCGCAGCGCGTGCGGACTGTACCAAAATCCGTCAATGCAGACCCGCCATTCAGTTGCATGCGGCTTCTCTGCAATGTTCTTTTGGGCGATCGCGTACTTCATGGATTCGCGCATTGCCGCGGCTCCCGACTCGACGTGCTTTCGCTCTATCTGCTCCAGCGAGTGGCCGGTGGCCAGCGAGAAGCCCAGAGCCAGCAGGCGTCGCCGGGCAGCCTCGCCGGCCAGTTGCTTGCTCGTCAGTGTGCCAAGACCAGCCAGTTCGTGTGCCAGCGCCACAATAGCTTTGGTCGGGTACCTCCTGCCGCTGATGACGACCTCCTGGGGCGTCGTGAACTTGAAGTCCCAGGCTCGCTGTCTCGAATTCCATGCTAGGGCGGCTGCCTGGAGATGTTCCCTGGTCAGATTCTGTAGGGTCTCGGGATCGCGTGCAGGGGCCATGATCAGTTCCGCTTTGACACAACCCAGTCGATGGACGACAACATAAAACACATTTTCTTCAGACAGTACGGCGACATCTGTGCGCTAGCCGACGAACGCAAAGCCTCTTGTTACGTTGGAGCGCTCGCCAGACTCACCGTGTCGCAAACTACGCACGCCTCTGTAGCGCTGGACGGCACTAGGCACGTTGCGGTCAGCGGCTAGCGGTTGAGGGCTGTTGCGTCCAAAGAAGCTGCCGTTGACGTCGTAAGTGTTTGAAGGGCCGTTCAGGGTCGAAGGACTACTGCGTCAGGCAGTACCCGGCCATGATGAGACGTTCGCCCCATGCGCCCATCGGACATTCGGGTGTCCGACCACCCAAGTAAAGCGGGCATTCGCTTATCGTTGGCGCCGTTTCACACCCGTTTAGATGAATGTAACCACCGCCGATACTGACTGGAGTTTCTTACCTTCCCGAGCGAGCTCGAGCGCCGCGAGACGCTGGTAGGGGCCGAACAAAGAACTCGTAAGTTGCCGGTTGTCCGCTGATCCATCAGGCAGGAGCAACGCATGAAGCTTTTGACCGCTAGGGTAGGGCGCAAAAAATGCGTTGGTCTGGAATCGCCTGCCGTGCAGGTCGTCGGTCTCCTCGTCCTTGCCGCCTATTTCCTCGGTCTGATTTGGCCTTCGTATAAGGACAACCGGGATCCAGTTGTTGCCCTCGTCACGGGACAGTGACGCTGCAGCCCACACTAAATCCGTTACCACCTGCTCCCTTGCAGTTTTGGCTCACTCGAAGATGCAAACCACATTGAATTTGTCCGCTGGGTACTTAACCCCGTAAGACGGTTTAGCGTCTTGGCACTCGGTTGCTGTCTCAAAGCGGTAAAGCGAAATTTGCGGGCCACCGCCTTTCGGGATTGCAGTTAGCACATTGCGCCCAGTTCCTGGAATTGGCTGAGCAAGCGCATAGGTAGCTAAACAGCAAGTTGCAATACCGGCACAAAACGCGACCGCAGTTGTAGCATTCCGGAGCATCTTTCCCTCCAATTCGTTAGAGACAATCACGCGCCAACTCCTGCCCTCGAGTAAGAGATGCTTCCGTATCATCATTGCGGAGGACCGGCGAGTGGCGTACATGTGTGACGATTGGCCATCATTGGATTATTGTTGACAAGCTCTTCACCCACGGCAAGGGGTCTCGCGCAAAGAAGCCTCCAAACCTGCTGGTTCGGCGGAACAAAGCCCGTGCAATCCAGATTTACAGGTCTGCCGGACCTGCCCCTGAACTGACAATGAGATTCGCACCGATACCATCTGCTCGTATCGTGATTTATCACGTCCGACCTTAGAGTGAGAACGCCGAAGGTCCCCCAGAACCCGCCGTCTGTCACGCATGAGGCAGTGGCATCAGCGGCCGTTGCACTTTGGGAGCCCAGAATGGCGCAACAAACAATCAGCCAGGACGGTCCCCATCGAACCGTTAGTACGTTGCGACGCATCGCTGAACGAAAATGGTCATAAGAGTCCCCTCGCGCTCGCATATATCTGGTGGAAAGAATTGAGATCAAAAAGCGCGGACTGGTGCTAACAGGTCGAACTACATCCCACTGTTATTGCTTCTTCCGAGGCGTGCTGCCGAGCGAATATGGCACGACAAACGGCTTACGCTGTGTGCGGTACCGCACATGCTCCCAACTTAGCATAGGTCGAGTTCGGCATCGAGCAACTCAGGTTTCGTGCCTGTGGGAGTGAGGTTCACGCCGAACGGCCGGTCGGTCGCCGCGCGCACTGCCGCGATCTTCCGCTCGATCGTCGCGGGTGATTCCTGCACAGTGCTCCCGACCGCAACGGTACAGCAGCTGATGGCGCCAGTATCCCAACCTCGTGAATACGAGCACGGGAGGCTATCAGGGCGGTTCGGCCGAATGGACCCGTTTGCAGCAGGCAGAGGCGATCTGTTCCACGAACGGCATCGACACGGGCCTCGCGCTGCGATGCGCCTCGTGGGGTCTGTTCCAGATCATGGGCTACTACCATACCCAGTGTGGTTTCAGTAGCGTCGAGGGCTTCACGAACGCGATGCAGACGACGGAGACGCAACAGCTCGACGCGTTTGTCGAGTACGTGAAGGACATGAACGACGGCGCGATGTTGAGCGCACTCGTGTCGCATAACTTGCTGAGCTTCGCCAAGCAGTACAACGGCAGCGGGGAAGCCAAAAACAACTACCACTCACGCCTGGCGCAAGCCTACGCACAACTGATCGGATAATGATAGAGGCGGCCTTCGAGCCCGCCAGTTATGCCGTTACATTTAAACAAGTTGACGGCGACCTGGCAAAGATCCGATTATAAAAGCTGCAGCAGGGGCAATAGGAACCGCATTTCGCAAAGCAGACAGTGCTTCGGAAACTTTAGAAAATAGGCTGGGTTACCAATTTCACCTTAATCGGGAGATCCAAAATGCATTGGAGCCGGCTACAACCGATAACAGCGATACTCGCGACGTTCCTCTCTTGCGGTCATGCTCACGCCGCGGACTTTAATATTGGACTTTCCGCCAACGCGAGTGTAGAAGCGGGCCTCGATGCCGAAACGCGCGCCTTGATCGATAAGATGCCCGAAAATATCAAGAACCAGACGTTAGACCTGATTGTGAAGGCCCTGCCGATGCTGGACGCAAGCGTTTATGGTTACATCGACAAGGTTAATGACACGATCGCGCATCAGCTTGCGAATGCCAGCTGTACTGCCGTAGGTACGGCCGACAACGTAATCACTGGAGCCAAGCACTTGCTGTTTGGAGGAAGGCCTGCTCCAGTCAAAGATCTTCGGCACGAGCGGGTGCGGCTCGAGACCGCGTTCCATGCGAACTCGGCTCCCAGTGACTACGTGGACGCGTATGGCGACTTTCTGCATGCGGCAGACATCACTGCCTGTGATGTGTCGGCTGGCAGTTCCGGATCGGAGGCACTCACGGCGGTTCGAGATATTCGTATCGAAGTGAGTCGCCCTTGGCTTACGTGGAGAAGACTGGAGAATAGCTGTCATGACGCAGACACTTGCGTGATCGCAGCGAAAGACCTTGCCTATCTAACCATGCAGCAGGCTGATCCACGCGACGTTGTAAAAGCTGATGCGCAGCAACGACTTCTTCAGGTAAGCTTTCCCCCTAGCAAGAATTGGTGGGAGCGAACTTTCACGTCTTACGAACAGGGACCCGCCGAAGCCAGCATGGCAGATTATCTGGAAGTAATTGACGCGATAAATACGGCTGCACTCGGCAGAAAACTGCAAGCTATTCAGTTCCTAAAAGAGGCTCAGGATCAACTTGCCGATGAAACCGAAAAGGTTGAAGCAGCCTCTCATCACTTGGAAGGTGGCGTCTACCAGTGCTACACAGAGACCGTTGATCGGCTCGCTGGAAAGGACGGAGTTCTTCGGAAGTACCCCGGGGTAATAGGTTCGATATCTCAGGCAGAAAAGCTAGCTCCAGAAGTGCCCGAGATTAAAGACCACGCATACGCGCTCAAGGTCCAAACAAATGCATCGCTAGACCGGGCAGTCTCTGTAGCAACGGGAGCGGCTAACCGGCTCAAGCAACGATTTTGTCCAGGGGGGGTTCTCGAAGAGGTTTGTCAGAATATGAAATGTCCCACTCCGTGAGGATGGATGGCACACGACGGCACATGACCATAGGCGCGCGCCTAGGGTCATGCCGAAGTAAGTATTTCCTCGTTAAAGCAATGCAGCCTGCACGTGAAGCTCCGCCATGACCGCACGCTCGCAGATTTCCGCAGCCTTCCGATGGAAATCAGCCCGACGTCGATCGGCGCGGACGATTGGATCGCGATGCTTCGGATAGCGCACGTAGTGATATTTGCAGACTTCGGCTCGCATCATTGCGCTGAAAGCTTCATCGTACTAAATGTCTTTCACATCATGGTCACGGAGCTTCCTTCCAGCACAAGGGAGTTCGAGCGGGGGGCAATGATGGCGTGAGCCTTCGTATGTCGATCGACAAACTTTGGCTTACTCGCCGTTGGTTCTAGCAGAAGTGCGGCGTGCCCATGTGAAACGCATCGCCGGCACTTGCTTAGGGTCGGGCCTTGGACCGGACTGCGCTCTATAGCGGAAGTTCGAAAGGAGGCGAACCGAACGGCACCTATGGGTCGAACGAGCCGAACGCGTCGGACTCAGTTCGGCCATCAAGGGTCGCCCGAGCTCGGACATGGAATGACCGAAGCTTGTCGACGAGTGGACGTTTGAAAGGAGGAGAGCACGCCCGGCAATTCGGCTGCGCTATTCCCTGTGCATTTTCCGGATTTTTTTCGGCACCCGCGCGGGTGATTTCCTGAAAGGCGTTGGATATCGTTCGTTTCGTTGCCGCGGTGGCAACGACACTCCAACCTCAGAAAGGGAAAATCATGGCTAAATCAGGTGCAAAATCCGCTACTCCTTCGGCCGGGACGGGGCGCGCCCCGATGACGCAGGCCGCTGCATCACGAATCCAGAGCGCGACGGCGCGAGTGCATGGCGGCCAAGTGCCCGCGGGTTCGTTCTCGGCGCGCGCGAGCAGCGCCGCGGCAGCCAACGCGCAATCGGGCTCGGGCGGCGGGAAGTAAGGCAATCTGGTTTACCCGCGTACCCCGCGTCGGATGATACCCGGCAGCGTCGAAGCGGGTAATGATCGCGATGGAATGCGCGCGTGCTTCCCACGGTAGGTCTTCCGTGCTGGCGTGCGCGCTTAAAGGCTCGACGACAGGTGTTAGAAAAATAGCGCTCTGCGACGCATACCAACCACGAATCCAGCATGACCACCAAAAATTCAGTCCCACCTCCTTTTCCTCGTCTCGGCGAGCTGTACCGTGCGATGGCCGTGGCGCTCGGCACGAAAGACAGCAATCTGCAGGTTGACGACCTCGCCCGCCGCGGCGAGTTCGACTGGTCCTTGTTGCCGACACTTGCCGAGGAGCTATTTATCGCACCGCTGAGGAAATACGTTGACGCAGACTTCGGAGAGTTTGTCCGGCCTTGGTTCGGGCACATGCACACCAGCTACATCGGCATGGTCTCAAGATCCGCGATCGAGAGCCTGACGCGCAAGGAGGCCTTGCCCATCCTCATCGAACACTACTTCGTGCCACACGGCCTGAACGTGATTTACGCGATTCAGAGGGAACTGGGCGGCCCGGATCCGTTGACGTTCCTCGACCCGGACCGACACCCGGTCGCGGCGGTGATGGAATGGTTAGAGATGGGCGAAACGAACTCGCTCGCTCGGCTCGCATACGACCCAACGAAGAGCGACATTGATCGGAACGAGACCGAGAAATGCAGAAAGTGGCGCAAGGGCCTTGACCTCCCGGATCAGCATAGCATCGTCCGGCTGGCCGCAGCGTTGAAGGAAAAGGGGGCCATGCGTGAAGGGAAAATCAAGCATGTCCGTCGATGGCTGTTGCTCGCGCGGGCGGTGGCACACTTTGAGCGCGCCTCGGGTATGCCGATCAGGAACATGATGCGGCGACATCTCCTGCTGGGGATGCCTGACGGCAAAATCCTCGAATCCCTGGAGGCCGCGGTTGTTGCAAGTCTTGACCGTTTTGCGGCATCGATCGAACTGGGGCAAGGCTTACACAATCGGCTTTTGCGAACATCCTCGAAGGAACCCGGTGAGAAGGAGAAGACGAAAGCCGACCTCGATCAGCTCGAGCAGATGCTTTGCGCGTCTCCGGGAGACGACCGATTCGACTTTCAGGTCGACTGGTTGAAGGCCAGGTGGCATATGCTCTCGGCGGACTTCGAATCGGCGCTTTCTCACTACGCGTCTGCAGTGCGGGGGGCAAGCTATCGAGCCGGAGAAAAACAGAGGACGCTAGTAGAGGAGGTCCTTGCCGTCGCAGCGCACTTGGGAAAGAAGGCCGCGCTTAAGAGGCTCAAGCACCTCGGGGTGGTTCATGGGCTATTTGCGGACCCGCGCGAGGACGTTCTTGAAAACTGGGAGATCGAGCAGTTTCGCCAACAATTCGGGCAGTTGTTTCCTGCGGCCGGTCGGTTCCCGGAAGCATCGAGAGAGGAGAAAATCATCCTTCCATTTTTGGTGCTGGACGCTAGTGAGACGAAGAAGCCAGACCTTCGCAATCCGGACCGGATCGTCACCGTTCGGGCGGCGGACGGGCAGATCAGGCGTTGGACGCAACTTCAGCTTTTTGTTTCCAAGGGACAGTACGACTCTGTTGAAGCCTTGCTCAATGCGGGAGCGTCGGTCGATCTCGTTGATGACAGTGGAGCTTCCGCGTTGCTGGTCGCAATCCAGGGCGCAATGACAAGCGCGGACCGACGAGTATTGAACGCACTCCTAAGGCGTCCGCATTCGGCTGCCACGATCAACAGCGTTACTGCCAAGAAGCGACTCACGCCTCTTTTGTGCGCTGTCGATCTGGGCGAGCCCGTCGTCGTTGAAACACTTTTGTCCATGGGAGCAACGGCTGACTTGAGAGCCGACGTCGCCGACCAGACACCCCTGTACTATGCGCTCACCAAGGTCGCGATAGTAAAGAACACGGATGTCCTGCGCGCTCAGCTGCAGCGGTCCTTCTCAGAGGCTCCTGACGAAATGCAGCGCGAGGTTTTCCGGCGATACAACGTCAGCTTAGCTGGCGCCTTCGGCGACGGAGGCGCTATTAGGACCCTGCGTGATTATCCGCGCTACGCGGAACTATTCGAGAGATGCGTGGACGCCCAGGTGGCGGAGCAGTTAGCGCGGCATGCAATGTCAAACCTGCTGAGCATCATTGAATCGTTGCTAGTCCATAAGGCGGACCCTAACGCACCTCACCGCTATCCCGCGCCGGGTCGAACACCCCTTATGCTTGCGGCGGAGAGTGATTGCAAGGAGGCTTTCGAACTGATGCATCGATTCGGGGGGGATCCGCTCCAGCGCGATGCGCAGGGGATGAATTGCCTGAGCATTGCTGTCGCGTTTGGTTCGGCGGATGTGTCAGCGAGTGTGCGCGCCGCATCGCAGTGAGCCAAAGCCTGCGTATCGGGTATCGATTCTGAGCTTGCCAGGATGGGCGGTGAAGTTCGCTGACCGGTCAACCGATTTTCTACGGTCGATCGGCTGTTATGGGGCGAACCCAGTCGAATACGGCATGTTAGGTTCGCCCATAAGCAAGTGCTCAATCAATACTCTTCAGGCAGCAAAATCGTAGTTACGGCACGATCTGCCTCAGTAATGATCCAGATCTTGCTTCGCCCGTCCGGCAGGTTGTAGCTCGACAGCAACCGCTTTCCTGTCAGCAACGCCAACTCGTTCGCGGCCATATCCTCGACGCTCAGATTTCCCCAATCACCACGAATATGTTGAGCGAGCAGCAGCACACCTTCGATGCCGGCCGCCTCAAGCGCGGCCTGAGCCGCGGGAGTGATTACAGGTCGCCCGATCGGAAATCGCGGGCTCTTCGTGTAGCTCATGCATGGCCCTCCTGTGCGTACTGAGCGCTGGGCCAGACAGGATGGCGACGGATTACCGGTTGAGCCGGGCGTGCTTCGCTGCCAGGCACGACTTCATCGAGGTGTTCGATCGTTGTGTTCGACCGATCCCACTCCGTGATGACCAAGATACGGGTCTGGTCTGGCAGGCGGTAGATTGAGATCAGTCGCAAGCCAGCCATGATCGATACGTCGTTCTGGCGTTTGTCATCTTCGGGCACAATGCCCCAGTCACCAGCGATGTGGCGGAGCACGATGCTGATGACCGGCACGCTGTTCGCGCGCAGTGCTGCGAGTATCGCATGGGAGACGAGCAGTTCGCCCGGATGAAACAGGGGTTTGAGACGGGTAGATTGGTACATCGTTTTCTCCTGAAAATTGACGAGCGCACTCCTCCGGTCGAACCGGATGCGTGCGGGAAAATGAGAGAAGCCCGGCAGCGCGTGCCGCCAGTGAGGGGAAATGCGTTACGGGCGAGGGTTGTCCGGCTCCAGCGGAAGGCCGACGCCAAACTGGGACAACACCATCTCCGAGTGCGCGCGCAGCGCTGAAAAGATTCTGGCGGCACCGGGCATCGAGGCGAGGACGTGGATCTCTTCACGCCTGCGGTGCTGCTCGAATGCCCATGCGGCGGCGAAGCTGATGGCCGTGATACCGA
Organism: Paraburkholderia sp. A3BS-1L; assembly: GCF_051125215.1. Taxonomy (NCBI): domain Bacteria; kingdom Pseudomonadati; phylum Pseudomonadota; class Betaproteobacteria; order Burkholderiales; family Burkholderiaceae; genus Paraburkholderia; species Paraburkholderia sp. A3BS-1L. Next base: position 180,119 of record NZ_CP120442.1, read on the forward strand.
CCACTACGCCGAGTCCCCTTGTCACGGGACCGGGATGCGGCAGGTGAGCGACTTTCGTTTCGTGCATGGCTTGCTCCGGATAAAGGGCGAGCACGGGCCTCCGGACGAACCGGATGACGTGATCGCGTCGTGGTGGAAAATAGACCGGGCGCAGGACGCGCCCGGCTTATGCTCTGAGGTCGACGAGCTGTCGGCGCAAGGCAGAAGCCCTGGCCTGGGAGCAGCCGAGGTGCTGACGGATACCGGCGACGGTCGGGCGTACCCGTCCCGCGCCGATATCCCGGACGAGCTGGGTCACGTCGTCACCGAAGTCGGTGACCTCCGGTAGCGGCGAAACCGGATCGTCACGGGGCGCGGGAACATATGACTCGTTCCTGTGACGGCGGGGCGCGATGTCGCGACTGGCCATTACGTCGCCGTGACTCGCGGTATCACTCGTGACTGCTACCGTGACGTTCGGCGCAGACGCGTCAGTCACGGTAGCTGTCCCGCGTATCGTCATCGGGTGCGTCGTGCTGGCAGTCATGCCTTGAGCCTGTACCGGTGATGGCCGCAGCGCCACCGTCCACAACAGGCATGCAACGCCCTCGAGCACAGCCGCGAACGCCAGTCCCGACAGCAGATCGACGCGCGCAGTCGTCGTGCCGAGTAACGCTGCCAGTCGCGACGTGACCGGATCGGCGAGCAACGCGTCGCGCTGTGTGGTGACCCGGTCGCGCCCGGCTTCGATGCGTCGCACATCGTCAGCCTCCGCGTTGAGCGCATCTAACCTCGCAGTGAGCGTCGTGCGACGGCCATCCAGCGTTCGGCAATCACCCGAGCACCGCCTGGCGTCGATACTCGTGAGCTGCGCGATCACCGCGGCCCGATCTGTCATGACGACCGTGAGGCTGCGGACGGTCGTTGCGACTGCAGGAGCGACTACGGACGACGCCCGCAGTGCTCCCGCATGCCGCTGAGCGAGCAGAAAAAAGCCTGCATGCCCGTAGCACACGGCTACGAAACATGCGAGCCACAGGACGCCGCTTATGCCGCGTGCGGTCGGTGACGCTCCACGGGTGAGGGCTGGCAGCAGGTGGGCGCTCACGACGAGCACAATGCCGAGTGCGATCCAGACAGCCCTTTCGGGCAGTGTGCCGCCACGCTGCAACCCCGCCAGAACCGAAAGGCTGACCGCCGTGCCTGTGGCGCCGATCGCGAGTGTGACCGCCCAGCGGGACATGGCAGTCATGCCGCCGCCCCGCCCAGAAGCACGGCTTTGCGCTCTAGCTTGTCGCGCAGTGTTGTGGGCGCTGCGGCGGATGCATCAGTCGAGACCCCGTTCTTTGTATCCTGATGATCGGGCGCGGTGCCGGGATAGAACTCATCGGCGACCGCTGCCCGCTCGTCTGGACTATCCTCGAATGCGCCGTTTGCAAACCCTGCGCGAGCCGCCACGTCGAGCGCCGCTTGATCGAATCCGGCGGCCCGCCGTCGCGCATCGAGTTCCTGCGCCTGCTTCAGTGCGTCTTCGAGCGTGCTACCTGAACGCACGCCCAGATCGACGTAATAGATGGGACTCCGGTAGCTCTGCGTTGTCGACTTGCCGCGCAGCTTCAGTTCCAGTGGCAGGCAGGCTAACAGGTTGCCGGACACGGCGCGGAAGTAATGGAGCCGGGCCGAGAGAGCCCGGAGCGAGTTCCAGGACGTCGTCCTCAGGATGAATGACCCGAGCTCGTCTTCCTCGCCAATGATCACGTTGAGCCGCGCATACGGCTTGCAGCCGCCTTGCTGACCGAACGCACAACTATCGGGGGATGGACAGGGCAGGCTCTCGATGCCGTTCCCGTCTTTGCCGACGCGCCGGCACGTTTCACCATTTCCGACGCACACCGGCCGCCCGGTATCACGGTCGAACAGGCTGTAATCGGCGCGCAGATTGAGGTCCGGGTCATTGAACAGCACGCGGACCGGAATCGAGCGCAGCTTGCCTGTCGTTGCCTTTCTCAGCGCCTGATCCGCGGGATGCAGCATCCAGCCGTCGCGGTTCTGCACTTGCGTCGTGAGCGTGAACTGATCGTCCTTTTCCGGCAGTCGTTTGCCGTTCTTTTCAACAACTCTGCCGATCGAGATTCGCCCAACGACGGGCGGCGTAATCGCCAAACCTTTGAGCATGTGATCCTCCAATTGAAAAGTGAATGTGCAATGCGAAATCAGGTGGAAATGAGGAAGCGCCGTGAACCAGCCTTCGATAGGGCGTACTGCGCCTCGAACTCGGGGTGATCGACGAGCAGGCGTTTCAGGTCAACGGTGGATGAATCCTTGCTGCGCCTGAACGACACTTCGCCGGTTTCGAACACCGCGCGTGTGGCGTCGCCCATCGCCTGCTGGATTTGCTGTTTGAGCTGCGCTTCGATTGCCTGGCGAGTTTCAATCTCGTCTCTCACGGCTACCAGGTCGGAGAACACTGACGACAGACGCCGATCGTCTGTGAAATCGACCGTGCCGCCGTGCCCCTGATACAGGCAGCGCAACGCGCGATCAGCGGAGGCCGAACCATCAGCCGGTGGTGGCGTATCGCTTTCGACGTATCGCCAGAACGCAGCTTCCAGTTCGACCAGTCTCGCGATGAGTTCGGCGTCGCGCCCGATGCGGTGAACCTCGAGCTTCTGCCCGCAGATGAGCACGGCGACATCCGCGGCCTGTTTCCCGGTGACGGCCAGTTGATGTTGTACTTGGACCTGCACATACTCGGGCACGCCTTCACGCCAGAGCCGGGCACCGAACTCGCCTGCCGTCTTGCATTCCAACAGTTGCACGTCGCGACAGCCGACCACTTCGCGGTCGACGTTGGCGATCATGAAGGGAATGGTGGGGGACTGCAGTACGGCGTTCACGCGTCGCACACGGTTGCCCGTCTGCTTCGTGTACGAGGCGGCTACGATGGGCTCCAACAGTTGGCCCCAATAAACGGGCTCGGTCGTATCGTCAGAGTCCGGTCGGGGCAGGTTTGCATCGCGCCCGGTCTTGATGAGCCAGAGTTCCAGTGGGCTCATGTACGGATTCAGGCCAATGGCCGCCGCCGCGTCCGATCCGCCGATCCCGGATTTGCGCACCTCCAGCCAGTCGTCGCGCGAGAGGGATTTCGTTTCCACGAGCCGCAAGGCCGGACGACTTCTGCCACCTCCAGCCGGTTGAGCATGAGACATGGTGAATACCTCCTGATGTGAAAAAGCCCGGCGGGGATAGTCCCGGCCGGGCTATATGTCGTCGCACTGGAACCTTCAGGCGATCAGCTTGAGCGCTTCGTTCCAGGCTTTCTCCTTCAGGGCGGCTCCTGCCCCGAACCACGCAGCGTCGCGCCGGGAATCGTCGCTACGTGCGCGGCGTTGATGGTCGACGAACTCGGTCACCGAATTCACGAGACCCCAGGCCGTGCCCGACGCCGAAGGCAAGGTCGCGCCCTTGCCGCGTCCCGCATAGAGCTCACTGACGGCCTTGATGGCACGCTCGTTAACTGCAATGGCATCCCGGTCAGCCGGGTTGGCAACGGAATACGTGAGCACACGCCGCAGGAACTTTTCCGCAGCCGCATCGGACACCTTGCGCTCCGACAACGCCTTCATGCGAACCATGAACGCGTCCCACGAGGACACGGCGATCCCGAGCTGCCGCTTGACGGCCTGGGCATCGAACTGCGAGCGGTGCGGCACCTTGACGGCGCCGGTGCCGTCGCCCAGCGCGATGGCCAGTGTGTTGTTGCAAACCACGCGCACGCTGCAGAACTGTGCGGTCGTCGCAAGCGTGCCGTCACAGGCAGTGGCAAGCAGCAGATAGCCGTTGACCTGGTCGCGGCCTTTAAGCGTCGCGGACTGGCCGGTGCGCGCGAGCGCCCAGAGTTTGCGGCCGTCCTTCAGGACGCCCGCAGTCTCGAGTTCGAACCCCGAGAACTCGACGAGATCCTTATAGAACTCGAGGATGTCTTTGGGTTGAACGACCTGATAGCGCGACGACACGACCGACAGGGCCTCTTTCGTGTCCGAGCGATATAGCACGCGCTGTTCGGGAAAGGCGTGAATGGACCCAAGGTTGCCCGAAGCTCCGGCGACATACCGGACCTCAGCGGCTTCAATGGTCCAGTCCATGCCGGCCTGTTTCGCCCATACCTCGATCGGTTGGCGCGGTGAGAGTTGATTACCAAGCCCATGCCAAGGCGTTTCACCAACATAGGCCATATTGCGTACGAGATGCATGAAAAGCTCCTTGAGAATGGCATAAAGCCCGGCGCGTGGCCGAGCGGATGCGAGAGAAAGGTGAAAGGGATGCTGCTGAAGGGAAAAACTACGGATCAGGTAGGTGCTTTGGGGCGGCTGAACGTGTGTCCGCAGGCGTGACAGCGAAAATTGTCGAGCACCTTGTCGTCGACGATTTCGCCAAAGACAGAACCGGTGGCACAGCCCGCCGCACCACCGAGAAGACCGGCGATTACGGCACCGGCAATGGCGCCACACACTGCGCCGGCTGGGCCAGCCAACAGACCAACAGCTGCGCCGGTTTCTGCGCCCGAGAGTGCGATCGCGATGCCGCTTGTCGTGCCCGCGACCGTGCCGATGGCGCTTCCGGTCTTGCGCGCCAGATTGCGTGCATCAACACGGGAAGAGTGGCATTTTGGGCAGGTTGGCATAGTGCCAGTAATCGGGACCGTGTTGTCGCTCGGTGGAATCAGGAAGGGCTGTTTGGATGCGTCGTCATCGTGCTCGTCGAGATATCGGTCGTCCTGTTCGAATGGTTCGGGATAGGGGCGCGGGTCATGCATGACGGTTAGCCTCCCGGCGGACCTTCTCCGTGTACTGGCGAAGGCCCACCGACGTCAGAACACCAGCGGTAAAGACGATCGCGAACACGATCAGAAATTCAAAGGGGGAAGAAGTGGTAGGCATCACGGCTCCCGGAGGTGGATTCGCCAGCGCAGGATTGCGCGGACGGAGCGGCAGGCTGCTGCCGCGCTCCGTTTGGTGATATAGGTCTATTTTTCTTTTGAATCGGGACGGGTGACTGGTATGCGAGCTATGACATCCGGCTCAGATTGGATCAAACGGAATGCCTCCGTCGCCCGGGAAAGCATCCTTGTGCGAGACCTTATTGGTCAGGATCTCGTTCGGGATGTCAGCAAAGGCTCCAACGTGTACATTCCCATTTCGCTGTCGTCACCGTGATTGACTCCGGATCGTCCGCGGGAAACAATTTGCATCACATTTTTGATTAGGTTGTCATGCCATGCCCGGTAACAATCAAGTCCCTGAGGCAAATCGGAAGCACCTGCAAGAGTTTGCGCAGGCGCGGTCTCCTGAGTCTCGACAAACCGCGTTGACGGCGTTGATCTCTGGAAAATTCCTGCCGAAGTTCGCCGATGCGCCGGAAATTCTCGAGGGCAAACGTCTCACGCTCATCGATGCGGTGTCTCAGGAAACGCCACGTCTTCGCCTGTTGGCCATCGCCGAAATCATGCGCTTAGGTCAGGTCGTCAAGCGCTGGCAGCCGGAAATCACGGCCGCACTGGAACCGGCTTTCGTGTCAGAACTGCCGCCGATCAGCCTGCTCGACGAGGCGGACGATCGCCTGAACCTTGCGCGCGCCTTGTCGCTGTTCCAGCGCGACTGGCTCGTGGATTATCTGGCGACATCGATCGTCGAGGAGGAGCAGGGCGAAAAAGCGCGCGCCGAACTCATGGCGGCGCTTTTGGTTCGCTGCGATACGCTTGCCGGAGCGATCGCGAAACTCGCGGCGCGCTTCAAAACGCTGCGGCCCTCGACCGATTCTCCGGCGAATACCGTGGCGCGCCGGCTCACGCGGACGCTGAGCGCCTTGCGCGCCTGTCTGCCCGAACTCGATATCGAGGCAGGCACCGAAATCGGCGGCGCGCTGAATGCCATCGTGGAAGGCGCGTTTTCAGCATCAGGCCGGCCGGACGACGAGAAAGCGAAGATCGAACTGGTACGTGAGACGCTCTTGGCGCTGCACGACGTCGTACGCACGCGGTTCTCCGTAGTGGCGGACGCCGCGACGTATCAGGTCGTGACGTTGTGCAAGCGTTTCTGGCGTTCCAGCAGCTGGCCGGACGAGCTGGCCGACGCGCTCGGCAAACTGATCACGGACGTCTCCGAAGCTCTGATCCTGCTCGGCCGCCAGGGGCGACGCGATCAGTCACTTCTGGATCAACTCGACATTCTCTGCAAGTACCCGGAGCGCGCCCGGGCGATATCCAGATCGCTAGCGGCCCGGCATATCGAGCTCGACGAAACCGTGCGCAAATGGCTTTCACGCGAGCGGGACACGGATTCGACGCTGTCCAGTTACGCCGCCGAAGAAATGGCGGCAAGCAACGCGGATGCAAGCATCGGACTGGCTCTGCAAACCGTGCGCGAGGCGCGAGCGATGGCGGCCGGTCTGAGCGAGCCGCTTCTGTCGGGCCTGGAGATCTATGAGCCGAATCTGACGGGCGCCACACGGGCGCTGCTCGACACGGTGAACGCTTCTGCCGTGGAAATCGAACAGGTGGCGAGGTTGCGCGGGATCAGCCTGTACGGGAATCGAGGTGAGGAAATCGATGTTGCGCCCAAATTTTTTGAGGTCGTCGGTGCGACGCCGCGAAGCCGAATGACAGTGAAGCAGCCTGCCATCGTTCGGATTCGCGAAAATGGGGATATCAGGGACGTGATCCTGAAAGGACTTGTCGAATAAGACTTGTCTGGCAGGACGTGTCGAAAACGAATGTGTGGATGCGTGACGGAGACCAGAAAAAATGGACGAAAAGATTGCGTATTACTTGATTTCGAGTTTGATCGACCGCGTCGAGCAAGGCCCGGTCGGCTCTGTGTCGGAGATGGAGAAGGAGGCGTTGAAGGTCGCGCTGCGCGTCCTGACGGCGCATTCATCCACTTCCGCGGAAGTTGCGAAGGTGGCGTCCGCAGACGTCGCCAAGGTGGTTAAGCAAGCGGAGGAGGCCATAGCCGAAGAACTGAAAGACGAGCCCGAGGTTCTCGAACCCGAGGCAATCGAGTCTCCTGCAGGGGGGAAGCCGGCGATTGAGCCGCCGGAACTCGAAAAGTCTGAGACCGTGGAACTTGTGCTCGATGCCCTGCATGTCAGCGCACCGAGCGACCCCGGGTATCTGCTGTGTCTGGACTTCGGCACGGCCTCATCGAAGGCATGCGCCACGAACGGACGCAGGCACTTTGGACTGGAATTGGGACGAGCAGTGGGCAGCGAAGGATTCACGCTTCCTTCGTCGATCTTCGTCGACGACGGCAAAGTCTATTTCGGTTTCGAAGCGATCGACCGTAGCGAAAGTATGGTGGACGCCGGTCGCCAGCGCCTCGATTCCATCAAGAGCTGGCTCAGCTTCGCGGACCACGTCAACATCGACACCGTGCTTCTTTCGGAGGCACTTAATCCCGGCCCTATCAAGTTGACGCAAGGTGATTTCCTGCGTATCTATCTGGCGTATTTCACGGACATTGCCACGACGCAACTCTCGATCTTGCCGGTTGAAGGCGCTTCGCTCGGACGCTTGATGAAGCGCCGTTATGCGCGTCCCTGCGGCCGCGACGCACAACAGGCAGCCTGGGTCGACACGCTGATGCGACGCCTATTGTCAGAGGCGCAGATCCTTGCCGACACATTTCACGGGCAATGGGAGGGCGGCATCGATATCCGGCGCCTCAAGTCGGCTGTCGAGGAGGTCAGAAAGCTGGAGCACCGTCCGGAGTTTCTCATCGGTGATGGCGTGCCGGAACCGGTTGCCGTCGCGGCGGCGGCGGTCGAGAGCAGCGAGAATCGCATCGACGCGTACATGGTCGTCGACGCGGGCGCCGGCACCACCGACTTCGGCCTGTTCTTGGCACTGCGCAACCAGGCTATGGATGAGCCGAAGGTCATCCAGGTCGCGTCGTCGATCAAAGGATCGGGTCAGGCAGGTGACAAGATAGACCAGTGCTTGCAGGCGTTCATCGGGCAGCGGGAAGGATTCGATCCCAAAAGCACGCACGGCGCGATGATCGAAGCGGACTTGCGCCGGCGTATTCGCGTTCTCAAGGAGCTGTTGTTCGCTACGGGATCGCTCGAGTACACGCTGGCTGACCGAACCGTCGGTTCCTTTACGCGCGAAGAGTTCTGCAATGATCTTCGGGTACAGTCGTTCGCCAAGTTGCTTAAGAAAGGCTTCGTCGACGCATTGAGCGACGTGAACGAAAGCTATCTCGACTACCTGGCCCGTGATCCGGTGAAGCTGCAGGTCATTCTCACCGGCGGAAGTTCACGCTTGCCGATGATCCAGGATCTCGCACATGGCGTGATCGAGGTGAAGGGCAGGAAAATCTCATGCGTTCCGGTTGAGGCCATGCCCGACTGGATGGAACATGCGACCGAAGCGATGAGAAGCGTCTATCCGCAACTGGCGGTTGCCATCGGCGGGGCCGAGGAACACCTGCCTTCCACAGATTTCGCGCCGGAAGAATGGTTCCGCAAGACGCATAACTCGGTCGTCGCGACACGAGACCCAATCTCGGGCTTGTGAGACGCAATAGCAGAGAGATCACCTAAACAAAAAGCGGCGCTTCCGAAACTGGACGCACCGCTTATTTCCAGCGATGTAGCGTGCCAGTGCGCCAGCGACGCTTGCCCGCCGCGCCTGACGTTTCACGGTGTGGAATTGCCACAAGCAATCAGCGTGTCGTCGGATAGGGTGTGCTTCCTGATGAGTAGGGCTCCTTTGGTGAAAACGGAGCGCGCCCCGAAATATAGCTGACGCTCCCAGCACGTGAGAAGCGGATCGAAGACTAGTCCCTGTATTGTGGGTTAAAAGCCCCGCGCTGATCTCGGCCGACAAGTCCACAAGATCCTGCGACACCTCGTTAAAACAGACCACGGCGACATCGAGTGGGTAATCGCGCACGCAATGCAACGCACGCCGCAGTGCTTGAAGGATCCACCCGCGTTCGTTGCCAAAAGCACCGCCTCCAACCGTAGTCAGATAGACCTTGGGGTTGGCAGTCTGCTGGTGGTTGAGCACGGCGGCCAACAAGGTCGCTTCGTAACTGGCTTCCAGCACCAGGGATGCAAACGGCGCCCAATCCGAACTCGGCGTGCGGTTGTAGGCGACGGGCAATGCCGAGCAAAAGGCTTGGGTCACCCGCTGCTGGGGTGGAGCATCGTCGGCGGTCACTTCGGTATCGCTATGCAATCCGATGCGCAATTGCCGACGCAACTCGTCACGCCCGGCCTCGTCGAGACCTTGTATGTGTTGGCCGATTGCCCGAACGGTTTCAGCGTCGAGCAACGCATAGCCGTTCTGCATTCGGATGCCCGGGATGCCAATGGCGCGATCGAGATCTCTCAAGGTATTGATCTGACGCGTCGCAGTCTGCCCCCTATGGCCATCCACTGGCACCAGGTAATTGCGGAAAACCGTGGCAGGCGCGCACGCCCTGGCACAGGCGGGACCCTGTGTATGATCGTGCTCGTAAGCGGTGATGCCATGTTCCGGAGTCGTGTCGTAGCCCGGCATCTCTAACAAGTTGAACTGACTGGCCACTTGGATCAGTGCCCCATGGGCTTCGGGCCAGGTATGCAGGTCATATGCGTCGGCGCTGACCGTGCGCAGCGCCAAACGCGTTCCGGTGGGCGGCGACGCAAGCGCGCCAACTTGCGTTCGCAGTTCGTCCAAGCTGGGTGTGGTCAGCGTACCCACGTGAAAATTCCGGTGCGGTTGTGTATCGGTGTGGAGCTTGTCTGATTCAATGCGAAATCGCTTTTGCGTTTCTGCATACGTCGACTCTGTAAAAGGACCTATCCGGCATTTTGTGGGTGAGGCATATCATGAGAGGTAAAAGTCATGGATATGCCAATGAAAAAGAAACGTACGGTGGCGTCTCAGGCAGCGGCCCGAGGGCCGCTGCCTGAACTGCCCAAGGCGCTGCTGGACGAGCTGGTCAAGGGGCCGATGACGCCGGCCGAGGTGCAGGACCTGATGCTGGCGTTCAACAAGGCAGTTATCGAGCGGGCAATGGGTGCAGAGATGAACCTGCATCTGGGCTACCCACCGGGCCAGTCCAAACCGGCCGGGCAAGCCAACGAGCGCAACGGCGCCAGTGGCAAGACAGTCATCACCGATCGCGGCCCCGTGCGCGTCGAGGTGCCTCGCGACCGTGACGGCAGCTTCGAACCCATCCTGATCCCCAAACACGAACGCCGCTTCACCGGATTCGACGAGCGCATCATCGCGATGTACGCGCGCGGTATGAGCGTGCGCGAGATTCAGGCCTTTCTGGCCGAAAGCTACGGCACCGAGGTGTCGCCTGATTTCATCAGCTCGGTCACCGACGAGGTGATGGCCGAAACGCTGGCCTGGCAGAACCGTCCGCTCGATGCGATGTACCCGGTGGTGTTCTTCGACGCCCTGCGCGTCAAGATCCGCGACGACGGCGTGGTCAGCAACAAGGCGGTCTATCTGGCACTGGGCATTCAGGCCGATGGCCAGCGCGATGTACTGGGCCTGTGGATCGAGCAGACCGAAGGCGCGAAGTTCTGGCTCAAGGTGTTCAACGAACTGAAGGCCCGTGGCTGCCAGGACATCCTGATTGCGGTGGTTGACGGCCTGAAGGGACTGGCCGACGCAATCGGCACCGCTTACCCCCGCACGGCCGTGCAGACCTGCATCGTGCACCTGATCCGCAACAGCCTGGATTATGCCAGCTACAAGGACCGCAAGGCCCTTGCGGCGGCGCTGCGACCGGTCTACTCCGCCGCCAGCGAGCAGGCCGCGCAGCAGGCGCTGCAGGCGTTTGCTGATGGTCCCTGGGGCCTCAGATACCCGATGATCGTGCAGTCGTGGCAGCGCGCGTGGGAGCACGTCACGCCGTTCTTCGCGTTTCCGCCGGAGATCCGGCGCGTTGTGTACACAACGAACGCCATTGAGAGTCTGAACATGCAGCTACGCAAGATCATCAAGACCCGCGGCCACTTCCCGAACGACGAGGCTGCCATCAAGCTGCTCTGGCTGGCGCTACGCAATGTCCTGGCAAAATCTGTTCGCGCTGCCTTCGATTGGAAGTCGGCCATGAACCAGTTTGCTATCCTGTTTGGTGATCGATTCACGCAGGCGCGCGGGTAACGATTCCTTTAACCGCCTCGCCCACAAAAATGCGGACAGGTTCCTGTAAAACCGAAAACCTGTTTGAACCAGTCCATGCCCGTACCTCCAAAGTAGATCAAAGCCGTTCATCTTGGCGCACCAACACCCCGCGCAATGCTCGCCGAGTTCGAAGGCGTCGTGCAGACCGTGTCGCTTGCCAACGAACGCGCTCGCCAGCATGCTCGTATTCGGTCATGCCGGTACATTGAATCGGGATTGGCGGCATCTTCCGACGCCGCCGGCCCAACAGCAACGCCACGTGAAATGCGTGCCGCGTTGGTATGAACTTGCCTAGAATTCGACAATATTGCGCCGCAGGCAGCCGTTCTTCACTGCTTACGGTCCTTGAGCAACTGGCGTACACGATTAATGGCGGCTATTGTTTGCTGTGTGACGGGTTCGCCGTCTACTCCGGTGCCGGTCTTTAATCCCTTCAATGCGATTGCTAGCACCTCCTTTGCAGCAGCATCAAGTGAGCCAAGTTCGTCGGCCCGCTTGCGAATAAGCGACTCGAATTCTTTCTCGTATTCATCAGAAGTCACGGCTCGCTCCTCCTCTAAAACATCATCACGCGTGGTTGGGTTACGTCAGCGCGTTGCCTCCCGGCGGCCGCTCCGCAGCGACAGCGGCATCACAGTTCGAATGTCGTCGCCTTTTGACTCCGGGCATGGCTCAACGGGGAATCTCGTCGCGGGAAGTCAAGCAGGTCGATCAGTCTCTCCCAAGTATGAGTTTGATGTTAGCGAGAATCGCGTTCAGGTCTAGTCCCATACCTTCGTGTTCCTCGGTTACTAGCAGAGTCCCCACCCTATCATCGTCCATTTCAGGCAACGGCAAAGGAAGAATCTTTGCCTTATGGTACGCAGCCTCTTTGCGTTTCCAACGTTTCTTGTACTCGTCATCGGAGAGCATGCCGTTGTGCTCCCAGTACCAGACCCTGTTGGTATCCTCGTCGCGAATCGTGAAGTCAGGCAAGCGCTCAACGCCGTCCAACATGAGTGGCTGCTCGTACTGGTACTTAATGCCGGCAGCCTTCAGCTTGTCGGCGATGATCCATTCGGATTTTGACCGGACCAAATCACCGTTTTCGGTCAGGTAGATCAGCTTCTCATCCAGGAAGACGGACTTGTTTCGCACCTTGATTTCGACCGGCGACGACGGTACGAAGAGATTTGTCATACGCCGGTTGATCTCCGATGCCGCCTCTTGGCTGAAGTGCAGCAGATCCCGGAAGTCCCCTTGATGGAGAATGATGATCTTGTCCCTCTGGCGCGTCAGGGCGGTGTAGAGCATCTCACGTGTCAGGTTGCGGCAGGGGTTCGGAACCACAACGAAGGTCTTGCCGAACTCACTTCCCTGCGTCTTGTGCACGGTCAGAGCATAGGCCAGTTCAAGAGGTGGTGTACTCTCCTGCGAGTCGAATTCCCACGGCTTGTACTTGTAGGAAATCCCGGGCTGCGAGGCCAGCTCAACTTCGACTTCGTAGGGCGACCAATTTCTCGCCTTGGTCTTGCGGTGCCCGGTGATGATGCCTATGTCGCCGTTGGCAACATAGGCATCATCTGTTTCTGGGTAAGTTTCGCGCCCGCTCTTGTTGATAACGTTGATGACCTTGTCACCGTAGATGATTCCCTCTGGGCCCGCAGGGCTTGGAATCTTCTTGTTCCAGCCGGTTTGAGCGGCCATCTTCAGGAAAGACTTCCTAAAATGCTGCTGCAGCGCACGGTTGATTGCGTTAACACCCGCTTGGTATTGCTTGATTGGCGAGAGGATTTGCCACGCCTCGGCCTTCTTGGATGCTCCTGGCCGATCCCTGTACTGGGTATTGAAGAACACGGTTGAGCCGCCGTCGAACTCCGAATAGACGCCACCCAGTGACTCTTCAAAAGTCACTTCATCCGTGATCGACTTCAGCTCCAACTCAGCCTTCAGCTCATCGAGTAGTAACTGTTGAAGCTGATCCGGCTTGTTCCATCGAACCAGCTTCACGAAGTTCGACTTTCCGGACGCCACGGTCTGCCAGATCTCGTCGGCGCCAGCATCCAGTGGTCTGCCACTGAAAGCCTGAGCCAGCAGCACGTCATCGCGAACGTCGCCCTCCTCAGCGCCTTGGCGCATCGTAACGGTCAGTTCCGCGAAGCACCCCGCAACGCGGGTTCGTAAGCTCTCGATATTGGCCGGCTTCAAGAAATTGACGATGTCCACGTAGGGCCGGCCAGCACCGATCGGCGGTAGCTGCTTGGGGTCGCCCACCAGAACCAGCCTATCTACGCCTTCCACCGCATCCAAAAGTGCCGCGAGCTGCTCCTCGGTCAGCATGGAGCATTCATCAATGATGACTGTGGCATGCACGGCCGAGCGGTCGGCATCCTCATTGACGAAATACCGCCCGGTCTTACCGTCGTACCGGTCAAGTCCATTCAAGAACTGCGCGACTGTCTTTCCTTGACCGGCCATGCCGCTCGTCTGCTCAAGCCTCACGCGAGCTTTGCCGGTGGGCGCAAGCAGCAGGATTCCCTTGTTCTTCACGCTCTCAATACTGCACAACGCCTTGAGCAAGGTGCTCTTTCCCGTGCCAGCGGCTCCCATGAGCACCGAGACTCCGGACTTGTAGAGCACTTCCAAGGCTGCGGACTTTTCCTTGCGCGCAGCTACGTCGCGGTTGCTCGGTTTCGACTTGGTGGCGCCCTTGTCCTTCGTGGAGTCAATTGCTGCATCGACCAGCGCTGCCCAGTTGTGTTCTCCGGCGTTGGCCTTGCGGGATCTGCGCTTGGTAATCCTGGTCCTGATCAGGGCCGATGTCTCGACATAGCGATCCAACTGAAACGCCTGGAGGCCGTCCTTGACCTGGATGCTCTCAATCTTAGGCGCCAGACCGTCTTCCATAATCGAGAGCGTGTCCATGTCCAACGGACAGTCGGGCTGCAGCGCGCGGTCACGAATCCGCTGAACGACCCACGTGGCCATGAGATAGGTATGCCCCTCCGTTCGAGCTGCCTCTTCCAGCGTCAGGAGCATTGCCGCGCGTACCCGTCGCTCATCGATGGCTTCGCGTACAAGGCTTGGCTCGGCCAGCGGAAATGCCGCACGGACCGACTCTGGGGGGAAGATGCCACGGTCCACGATCTCAAAAGCCACCGGGTCGGCCTGCAACCGGTCTTCTTCGTAGACCAAGTAGGGATTAGCCAGGATTGCTGCATCGCTCAGATCAATGCCGGCTTTCGTACGCTCTGTCGGCTGATACCAGCGCAGGGCCTGAGCATCGGTCAGATTGAACCGTGCTAACAGCATCAACAGTGCTCGCCGCTCGGGCAGCAGCTTCTCCCACTTCTTTCGGAGGGTGTCGCCGATACCATCGCGCAGGTAAGCAGGTAGGCCTTCGGGCTTTTTAAGCACGCCTGCCAGTGCTGGCCAAGGGTCTAACCTCTCATCGCCCTGACTGGCCAGATACCAGGCCAACAAGTTGCCATGCGGAAAACCGAACGCGTTCAGGGCGGCGCCCAATCCAGGGAAGGCGCCACGCACTTCCCAGAGGCGGTTCAACTCCGCATCGATCCATGCCAGATGCTTGTCCCAAGGCTCGTCTGCCAAGTGCTGGCGCATTGCCTTAATGGCTTTCTCGATGGACAGTAATGAAGAAATAGCGCCGTCGTGTGCCAGGTGTTCGGTGCCGTAGGAGTAGCTACCAAAGTACTCGTCCGGGGCGAATGCGGTACAAGCAAGAAGATCAATGGATTCATCTGCCTCCGCAGCTTGCAGCAGTTGCTGGTATGGCAGCAAGAAACCATCCGAGTCCTTCGGTCGGACCGAGTGCTCGATGTTGCGTTCCCAGAGATAGCCGCTGATGTTGTCCTTCGGCTTCTGCCCGCCCAGGTAGTGATACTCGATCGGCGCACTCACCGACTTAACGCGTCCCACACCGATGATCACGCGCCGCGCATCCTCTATCAGCGGTGTTCGCTTGGCATAGAAGAAAACCAGCGACTCATTCGGCTTGGCCACGCTGAAAAACGTGTCAAGGATGATGCGCTGGTTGGTGCCTTCTTGCACCCAGGTCTTCTTGTCCTTTTCCCAGCCCTTGTTGACAGTGAGATCCGGCTCGCGCTCGGTCTGGTAGCCCAACTGTAGGTTCTCCTTCAGACTGGGTACGCCCCATTTTTTATTGCCTTCCACCTGCTCGCGCAACATCCAGCGAAACGGAATGGCTGCAGCCGAGTACGGGCGGATCGTGTACGGCGTGTCAGTGAAATGCCCATGCGTGACTTTGGCAGTCTCCGAATAGGGATGCTTCTTCTGCATCGACAGCGGAAAATTCGCCATGAATGTTCCATGCTCATCGACACATGGTGGATGCTGGAAACGATCCAGCGATTCAAAGCTTTCGCCAGCACGCAGCATTTCAAAGGCGTCGTCGCGCCCAGTAGCAATACGCGGGAGCACCGTACAACTGGTGTTAGCAGTACAACCTTGGCAGAAAGTGCCCTTCCAGCCGGAGTCGTGCCAAGGCACCCGAATAGTTAGATGTTGGACCGGCAGAACGCGTGCGCCTTGAATCACTTGGTATCCCCCAATGAATTTCTCAACGATGTCGCCTATGGCCTCGTCAATGTCTCGCGCTTATCGCCATCAGCGCCTGTTTGTTGCTTGATTCCGCCGTTCGAACTGCTTCGCTTCGGATAAGATCATAATCCGAAGTGGTCGATTGGCAATCCATTTGACGGTCCGCTCATGACCGATCGGTGACTGATGCGAATTGCATAAACCGATCCGTGCCCGTCATTTGACGGTTCCCAGTTTGCTTTTGTGACCGTTTCATTCGCTGGCTGTCGTTCGATAACGATCCCGGGACCACGCTGAGTTTCGTCCTGGCTAGGCTTTCCGTTGGTGGCCAACCCCACCAAGCGATAAGGTTTCTGTTAGTTAACCTTGTAATCTATCTTTACTGGCGTGCGTTGCGTGACAGTAAATGTGGCGAGCGTTGAATGCTCGACGGTAGCGTTCGTAACCAGCCGGTAAGCCGCCTCGTATGGATGGCGTCGACCAGTTGAGCGGGATTGGTGCTGCAGTAATGGAGTAGACAGGTTATGGCTAGAGTCCATCCGCCGATTTCCGAGATAAGAGCGCTGTCGGCAGGCGAGCATGCCGAGCTCGAAGTTCTCGCACTGCTTGCTGGCGGGCTCCCCGAGGATTATGAGCTTTTTCATAGCGTCGATTGGACTCGTGCGGAGCAGCACAAGGATAGCCATGGCGAACTCGACGTCGTGGTGATTAACAACGCCGGTGACATCGCTGTATTGGAGGTCAAGGCAGGCGAGGTCGAGATCCACGGTGGCGACGTCTTCAAGCAATATGGTGGGCAGCTTAAAGACATTGGCCGGCAGGCAAGTTGGCAATTCGGCTCGATCTTGCAAAGGCTGAAGGCGGAAGGACTCAATGTTCGCCTGCTGCATTGCCTGGTGTTGCCGCACCACAGGGTCGGGAGCGAGGGAACGATTGGCTATCCGCGCGAGCGGATAGCAGACGCGGACGACTGCAAGGACCTCGCATGGTTCATACAGCATCGGCTCGGTGCAGGCCGGCCCGACCCGATGAAGGAACGAGTTTGTGCTTTTTTGCTCGATCGCATGTGCGTTCAGCCTGACATCTCGGCGATGGATGGGACTTTGCAGCGAAGAGTCGATGCAATCGCTGGCGGATTGGCGAGCTGGGTGCCACGCGTTCGAGCGCCAAGTGGCGTCATTCATGTTCAGGCGACAGCAGGATCGGGAAAAACGCAACTGGCACTTGGTCTGTTGCGGCGGGCTCGTGTAGCTCAAGAGACAGCGTCGTACGTTTGTTTCAACCGACCACTGGCGGATCAGATGCGCGAAATCGCTCCGTCTGGAGTCGAGGTGAAGAGCTTCCACCAGTTATGCTGGGAGGCGGCGGGGCGACCTGTTGCTCCCCGCAACTTTGAGGAACTCGTGAGAAGTTACCGCGACAGTGCGCTCCGGGCCAACCCGGATCTTGACCTGCTGGTGATCGATGAGCTGCAGGACATGCATGCCGAATGGGTGCAAACACTAAGCGCGCGCGTGCGTGACAAAGGACAGATTTATCTGCTGGACGACCCTGAACAGTGCGTCTATCCCGATCGCGTCCCAATCGAAATTGAGGACGCTGTGCTCATTACGGCACGGGAAAACTATAGAAGCCCCCGCAAGATTGCGAACACAATCAACTTATTTCGATTGACGAATGAGCCGATCGTCTCCTGTGCGCCACTGGCTGGGGTGCCACCTGAGTTCACGCTGTACGACTCAACGAAAGGCAGCAGCCTTGCGCGTGCGACCGCGGACGCTGTCCGCCGGTGCCTGAGTCAAGGTTACGCGCTTCAGGACATCCTTGTGTTGTGCTGGCGCGGGCGCGAGCACTCGGCGCTGCTGCGGGAAGCGGTACTGGCCGACTGGCGGCTTGCGAAATTCGCGGGAGCTTACGACGATCGCGGCCAGCCCATCTGGTCCGATGGGGAACTACGGATCGAAACGGTTCGGCGGTTCAAAGGACAATCGGCGCCAGCAATCGTCTTGACCGAGGTCGATTTCGATGAGGCGGATACGTTATGGCCGCGTCTGCTGTTTGTCGCGTTGACCAGGGCGCGAATGCACGTCGAAGTGGTGAGCACTGAAACGGCAGCACACACGTTGGAGCAACGCTTGACCGTCGAAGGCGGCAAGAATGATTAAGCGATGCTAAGACCGACGAGGCTCTTGCTGAGAGCCGTTGAGCTGTGCCCATACCCGAAGATAGTTGGACGCAGGCGGCATCAAAATCGGCGGAGCGTTAGTCGGGGCTGCGCTTACCGGCGCGACCGGTGTTCGCACGTTCACTTGATAGGTGCCGTGAAGGAGCTATGCGGACTGAAAGTAAATATCCGGTATCTTGCATAGAGACTAGAGTTGCGCCGAAACCCTTTGTCGCAAATCAAAACACTGATACGAACGGGTAATTCAAATGATCGAACGCCAGAGCAAGGACCTTCACTTCTCGCGGTCACGCGAGCCGATCCCCACCGTCGAACTGGATATGGACAGCATCCCGAAGAACCTTTCGGGATACTCTGACACGGTCGTGGCGTCGCTTCGACCGATTGCCGCCATATCCCCGGAGCTACGCGCGACGATCTATGTCTATCAAGGTCAGAGTGTCAATTTTCGCGTCCTTTCATGGTCGGCCTTCATCGGTGTTGATGGGCCGGAGTCCTTGCTCAGGCCGATCCATCAAGAATTCCAAAACATTCCGGGGGTGAAGGTTAAGCTGAGCGACTACATTCGCCCGTCGCAGGGGCTGCCTGAGTTCCACATCGAAGATGGGAAGGTGTGGCGGCCCGTCGATGCTGTGACCTGGGGTGTCGACGATGCCGAAACAAAGAATGTTCTCGAAGATGAGTGGGGAGAGGAGCCCGAGAGGGGGCAGGCGGAATCCGATGTTGAGAGCGTGATCCAAGAACCACCTTCGATCACGCCGACTAATCGCATGTTCGACGCAGCGGGACGTGGCGATATCTCGGAGCTTCAACGTCTGTGTGCTTCCGAAGGAGTCGCACCAAGCGACGTCTTCAAGGACGGCGAATCGTTGCTGTTTCCGGCGGCCAACAGTCAAAGAATTGAGATGTGTGAATGGTTAATCGAGAATCACGTCCGCGTCGACCATCAAGACCGATCCGGACGAACCGCTCTTCTTTCGGCCATAGTGTTCAGGGACGCCAGCTGGAAGCAAAAGATAATTACTGTTCTTTCGCGCGCTGTGAGCATTGCGGATTATGCCGGAGTCACGCCGCTGATGCGCGCCACAAGAGGAGCAGGGGTGTTTGGGGCGAAACGAGGGAACTTTCAGATCGTGAAGGCACTAGTCGAGCATGGCGCTGATGTATTTGCTCAAGACCAACGACGGCGCACTGCGTTGGCCCACGCTATGGCCGCCGCCAAGGCGAGCGAGAAGGACGTCAACCAGGAAATTATCTCTTTCCTCGAAAGCGCTATGGTGGAAGCTGCAGCTATGAGTGAGTTTCGACGCCTGTACAGTTACCATTTTTCACCGACGGGCGTACTGATGCTACAGCATCGCTCTCCGTGACTTCTCCTAGGGCAGCAGCCAGCGTGCACTTGCGGGCATAGCCACACCGCGCGGATGAGCGGCGCCGACTGGGATAAAGAGCGCAGCCCGAAGGTGACAAAGATCAAGAGCGGATCCCATCAGCCGCCCGGTGCAACTGCGCTGGTCGCTGGGCGCCGCGTAGAAACTCCCCCTTGAGCTCGATCAGATCGGGCTCGTCCTTCAAGCGCCAGCGAAAGGCGCTCTTGTCGAGCGATCGCCAATGCCAATGAGGCGCTTGTGCGCTTCGTTTTTCGAAATAAGACGATTTATGGTTTCGCTGAGATATCCGCTGAGCCATTCGTGCCCGCCCATGTCGTCCAGGCACTCGGTCACTTTTGTGCGGTAGCAGACAGTATGGGCGCGCTGCTGCAGAGAGAGTTTGGTGGGCGAAGAGCATTAGTTGAGTCAACACCCAGTTCAACAAGACATTGAGTTCGTTCCGAGGACGGAGTTTTAGCCTCACGCGCAGGGGTCTCCGTGACCAAGGTGAGGCGACTGATGTCTTGTGGCTGCCTGATGTCGTCCTGGAGCAGCTCCCGGACCGGAGCGAGCCCAAGACCCGACTTGTCGTGGCCGAAACGCCTGTGGCCATCCCGCGCGGCTTGAGCAGTCGCTCCCGGGGCAGGGACGGTGCGGGGCGGCGATGGAAGGCTAGGGTATACGTGGAGGATAACTTCCACGCACATTTGCTAGGTTGGTCTGTGGTGGTTCCAAACGTACGACAACGACAATACGGGGGGCGTGTGAACTACGACATCATCGGGGATATCCACGGCCAAGTTGGCAAACTCCGGGCTTTGCTGGAGAAACTTGGCTACCGAGAGCGCAAACGCGCCTGGTGGCAGGCTGGACGCCAAGCGATTTTTGTCGGTGACTTCATTGACCGCGGACCGCACCAAGTAGAAACAATCAAGTTGGTCCGTCGCATGATCGACGCAGGGAATGCACTGGCGGTGATGGGCAATCACGAATTCAACGCCATTGCGTGGTCTCTGTCAGATCCTTCCGCCCATGGTGATTTTCTGCGTACGCACCAAGGAGAGCTCGGAGCGAAGAACTTCCACCAGCATAGAGCCTTCCTCGAAGAAGTGAAATCAAGGCCTCGGTTGCACAAACATTTCATCGACTGGTTTCTGACGCTTCCCCTTTGGCTCGACTTGCCTGGGCTGCGCGTGGTGCATGCATGCTGGCATCACGGCTATATGGCAGAAGTCGCGCCGCGCCTCAAGCCGGGCCACACGCTTGATGAGTCGCTGATGGTCGCTGCAAGCCGGGAATGTTCGATGGAGTTTCGTACGATCGAGGGCCTCACCAAGGGACTCGAAATCGATCTACCCAACGGCCACGTGTTTCTCGACAAAGACGAGATCAAGCGTCGGCGGGTGCGCTTGCGCTGGTGGGATGCGAGTGCGACGACGTATAAAGCGGCGGCCATGATTGATGCTGAGGCGCGCGCGAGGCTCCCCGACATGCCAATTCCCAAAGGATCGATTCCGGGCTACACGGCCGACAAACCGGTGTTTTTTGGTCACTATTGGTTGACCGGCACGCCGAAGCTTCAATCGTCCACGGTCGCCTGTGTCGATTACAGTGCTGGCAAGGGCGGGCCACTCGTTGCGTACCGCTGGGAGGGGGAGACCGAACTGGATGCGGGCCATTTTGTTTGCTCCAACTAATAGGGGGCTTGATGTCTCCAAAAATCCAAGCCGAATTCGCTCGGGCAAGTCACGGCGACCCGAAGGCGCAATTTGCACTGGCGGAAGCGTACCGAACGGGTGATGGGGTCGACAAAAACATTGTCGAAGCGCTGCGCTGGTACCGTGCGGCGGCGACGGCCGGTGAACCCTCGGCGCAATTCCGGCTCGCGATGTGCTGGCTGCAGGGTGAAGGTGTGGAGCAGAGTGACGCGGAGGCCTCGCAATGGCTCATGCGATCCGCTGAACAGGGATATACAGAAGCGGTTCGGGAGCTTGGCAGTTTGTATCGCTTAGGGCGCGGCGTCCCCCAGAATGTCGCGGCTGCCGCCGAATTTCACACCATCGCGGCCTTGGCGGGCGACGAACTATCCCTTGGTTATCTGCGCGATTACCGACAAGAGATTGAGAAGGCTGCGCTGTCAGGCAGCGTTGTGGCGGCATTGTGCTTGGCGAAAATGTTTCACCGCGGGCTGGGCGTTGAGAAGGATTCCGTACTGGTGCTCGCTTGGCTCGAATGGGCCAAGGCGCATGGTAGCCGTGATAACGACGCTGATGCCAAGGAAGAGGTGGACGATATGGAGCAGTTCTTGGCGACGTTTGAGCCGGCAGCGGGGAAGCGGCGCGCCAAAGCCCTCGTAAAAGAGTGGGCCGAGGGACAAGCAAAGATACTCGCAAAGGCCTGAGTTGGAAGTTATTACTTACTAACCGGAATTCTCTATAAGACGCGGTAACTTCTGGCATGCAAAATTCAGTCAAAGTAACTACTTCAGGGTGCGTTCGGATGACGTGGGAACGTGGGACGGACGTCCGGCGTATCGATAATCCCGGCAAGATCGGAACGACCACCGGGCAAATTCGCAACCGGGGAAACGTGCACTACCACGGAGTGCGTTGGCAAGATGGCTCTCTCGATTATGTTGCCGAAGACCAACTGGAAGGGGTTTGTGTAATCGCCTCGAAGGATCGATTCGAGCTGATCGAAACAGGTCGCTATGGGCGTTCGGAGGATTTGCGCCG
This sequence comes from Paraburkholderia sp. A3BS-1L, assembly GCF_051125215.1. Taxonomy (NCBI): domain Bacteria; kingdom Pseudomonadati; phylum Pseudomonadota; class Betaproteobacteria; order Burkholderiales; family Burkholderiaceae; genus Paraburkholderia; species Paraburkholderia sp. A3BS-1L. The sequence goes on from NZ_CP120442.1 coordinate 202,139, forward strand.
TAGTTTGACGCATGTGCACCTTTCCGGTCGCCTGGCAAATCTCGTGTATTCGATGGGCGTGACCAATACCGATTTCTATCCCCACCAGTACAAGCCGTTGTTAACCTTGCTTGAATCACCGGCCGATGGCTTGTTGATAGCTGACGAAGTTGGTCTTGGCAAAACGATTGAAGCAGGGATTATTTGGACAGAACTGCGCGCGCGCGAAGACATGCGCCGCCTACTGATCGTTTGTCCGGCAGTGCTCCGTGAAAAGTGGCGTGATGAACTGAAGCTTCGATTCGGCATCGACGCGGCTATCGTCGATGCAAGGGCATTGGCGGATGAGCTAGCGCATGCTTCTAGCTCGGGGGCTGCCAAAGCCTGGATAGCAAGTTATCAAGCGCTGCGGCCACCAAAAGGCTGGCGCCCTGGCACTGAGTCCGCTGCCAGAAAAGCTTCTGGACGACTAATTCTGGCAAATTTGCTGGATGAGCGTGGGGAGGAAGAGCCACTGGTGGATCTCGTGGTCTTTGATGAAGCGCATTACATGCGCAACCCAGAGAGTGCAGTACATCACTTAGGGGAAATGCTGCAGAAAGTTTCACATCAGCGAGTTCTCCTGTCGGCGACGCCGATCAATCTGCATAACGATGATTTGTTCCATCTGCTACAGTTGTGTGACCCGGATCACTTTCAATATCCTTCAAACTTCCAGGAGTTATTGGAGGCCAATCAGCCTTTGGTAGCGGCCCGCGATGCCGCACTCAACCCGGCTTCGAGCGCAGCGACAGTCGTTGGGTACATCCGACAGGCTGCCGACAGCGACTTGCTGCGTAACTCTCGTCAGTTAGCGACACTATTAGAAAACCCACCTACCGACGACCTTCTGACTAAATCCGACTATCGTGCCGAACTTGCCGCGAACTTTGAGCGAATCAATTTGCTTGGGCATGTGATTACACGCACACGCAAGCGTGACGTTCAATTGGAGCGTCCACTGCGCAAGGTCCACGCGGAAAAAGTACCCATGACGCCGGTCGAGGATGCCTTCTACACGTACGTGACGCGGGTAACTCGTGAATATGCGTGGCAACGTGGCATTTCTGATGGGTTCTTATTGGCGACGCCTCAACGGCAGGTTTGCAGCTGTCCGGCAGCCTTTGCCCGTGCCTGGCTAGGTGGCGACAGTTCCATGATCGAAGACCTGGCAGACCAGGTCGCAGAGGAATACGAGGAGACAGACGAGGAAGGAGAGCTGGAGGAAATCAGCCTCTCCCTCAAGGAATTCCTGGTGGCTCAACGGCCGCGCGATTTGGACGTGGGCGCCCTTGAGCGAACGGATTCCAAGTTGCAGCGCCTTGTCACTGTGCTGGAAAATTATTTCGCCGAGAACCCCAGTGAGAAGGTGATACTTTTTACTTCGTTCCGAGTGACTGCGCGGTATTTGAGTGAGCGCCTGTCTTCGCTCGATATGCCCAGCAGGCTGCTGTGGGGCAATATGGCGGAATCAAAACAGGACATAATCAACGAGTTCCGCGAGTGCCCGGACCTCCGCGTTCTAGTTGCGACAGAGGTGGCTTCCGAGGGTGTTGACCTGCAGTTCTGCCGCTTGTTAGTAAACTACGATCTGCCATGGAATCCCATGCGCGTGGAGCAGAGGATTGGTCGTATTGACCGCTTGGGACAAAAGGCCCAAGTGATCCACATCTGGAATCTTTTCTATCAGGAAACGATTGACGAGCGGATTTTCAGCCGATTGCTGGCGCGCCTGCGAGTATTCGAGCAAGCCCTCGGCGAGCCGGAGCCAATTATCGGTGAAACCATCAAGCGGTTGGAGTCGAGGCTACTGACCAGCCGGCTGACTCCAGCGCAAGAAGAGGAGGAAATTCAACGCGCAGCTCAAGCGCTAGAGAACGTGCGCGAGCGGCAGGATGAACTCGAGAGGAACGCATCCCAGATGATGGCACACGGCGGTCTGGTGTTAGAGCGCATCGCCGCTGCCCAGGAGCTCGCCCGTCGAGTAACGGAGCGCGATCTAGTCATTTATGTCCAAGACTTTCTGAATCATCACGCACCGGGGCATCAGTTCCAGCAATTGGATACCCCTTACGAGTTTTCGATTCGACTGCCAGCAAGTACTGCGGCAGATTTGGATGACTTTTGTCGGCGAAAGGGTATTGTCGGGCAAACGTTGCTTGGCAACGGACTAACACGGCAATGCCGCTTTCTGAACAACGTCACCAGTCCAAGCAGCAAGGCATGGGAGAGCATCCATCAATTTCATCCCCTTATTCGCTTTGTGAGTGAACGCCTTAAAGAGCTAGACGAGGCATTCTATCCGCTGGTCTCGGTAAGGGTGTCAGCGTCAGATGCTGGGAATACTCCGCCGGGTGACTACATGTTCGCGCTGCGGCGATGGACCTTCAGCGGGGTACGCGATGAGGAGTGGCTGCAGGCCGCCGTGTGTGGACTTGCCGACCGCGTGCCGCTGGGCGACGATCAGGCTGACGCGCTCATCAACCTTGCTCGACTGCAAGGATCGGACTGGCTCGAGGCTCCCAATATCGTGCCGGCGGAGGCGGCGAGCGCCTGCCTTGATGCGTTAGAAATCCACCTCGAAAATGCATATCAGCGTGCGAAGAACCGCAAGCGGGATGAGAACGCCGATCGCCTAATGTTTCAGCTTCGCGGAATCGACCAACACTTGCAACGAAGGCTTCAGACCTTAGAGAGCGTACGAGCACAGCACGCATCTTTGAGTAGGCAAGGACTTGTTCGGGCCACGCAAGGTCGCATTGATAGGCTTCGAGCCGTTATGGGCCTGAAACAAGAGCAGATCCGCCGCAAAGAACGCATGCAACCGGACGATGCGCCGGTATGTGCTGGACTGATTCGCGTCGAATAAGAAGACCGAACAAGGGGGCAGCGCAATGAACGACTGGAAGAGCGCATTACGCGAAATCAAGAGGCGGTCGCCAACTGCAAAAACGAAGGAAGAAAGGCGCGAGCACGGCGCGGATTCCAAACCCAAAAGAATTAGAAATATTGACGCGACAGCCTGGCTCGAGTCTCTCAAAGCTCAAGCCAAGTCCCGGCCACCGCAAACACCAGCAAGCAAGTCGCCGAGCACAGTACTTTCGCAACAGACGTCGGAAGACTCGGCTCGGACGGCTGCTTCGACGCGGACGGACGCAAAGACACCGACGGTTTCCAATAATGCTGATACGAAAAAGAGGAAAGGCGTTCCAGAGAGGCTTGATCAACCCAAGCTCGGCACGCTAACAAGACGATCGTTCTACAAGTCGCCCGAACCTTGGGTTACAGCTGGGGCGCGGAGTCAGTATGCTCAATTGCCAAGCAGCCGGTCGCTGGATATCGTGATCGGACTCGATTTCGGTACCTCATATACGAAGGTCGCCGTGGGTCTTAGAGACCAGATCCTTCCGGTCAGCTGGGAAGGCATATCTGCGACGCCACACGAATATCTTCTGCCAACCGAATACAGCGAGTTGGACGACGGAAGTTGCCATATTGGTCAGGCACCTCTCGTACCTTATGAGAGAGTGCGTCAGCGTCTTAAACAGCCGTTTATCGAACCAGCTGCGTCCAGTGAGTCTATTGCGACGGCTGCTGTATTTGTGGCGCTTATACTTCGCTATGTTCGTGGATGGATTTATCACCACCACGGAGGCAAGATCGGATCAGGCCATATTCGCTGGCTCCTAAACATCGGGGCGCCGAGTAACGGCCTCGAGACGGAGCGCATAAAGGATGCTTACAAGAAACTTGGAGTTTTGGCCTGGTCTCTGAGTCTGGGAGGAACGGATATAAAACTGAAGCAAGCACGAGAAGGGACCTTGGCCGGAAAGCTCCCCGAGCCGGATGATCTGATCGATTTGCAGGTGTTGCCGGAATTCGTAGCTCAAATTGCGAGTTACGTTCAATCGCCGCAGCGAAAGCTGGGCCTTCACGCTCTGGCCGACGTTGGGGGTGGCACCTTCGATCTCGTGACTTTCATCGTTCATGAAAAAAACGAGGAGTCCGTTTTTCCTTTTCTCGTTCCTGAAGTTCGAGTGCTCGGTACACAGATGCTTAACCAGAACAGACTGGTGGGCTCATCACTTCCCGATAACGCAATTCTTCCCGATGAACTTCAGCCTGTGCCCAACGCAAAAGAATATGCTCAATTCAGCGGCCTATCGGAAGATCAGGTTCGCCTACGTGATGAAATCTTCTGGGTAGCGGTGCGTGGCATGGTCGAGCGCGTCTTGTATAAGACCAAGCAGATACGCTACCGTCTATCCGCTGCTTGGCAAGACGGCCTACCAACATTCCTAACGGGTGGCGGCGCAACGGTGAGTGGGTATTCGGCGTCTGTGAAGGCGGGCGGGCAGCATTTGGCGCGAGCGGTTAATTTGATGCACTTGCCTCCACATCCTCGCTTGGCCAATTTTTCAGGCTCGAACGAAGAGTACCACCGAATTTCGGTGGCCTGCGGCTTAGCATTGGATCCCTTTTCACTTGGTCTGATTGTTCCGGCAAAAGACGTGGAGGACGACGTAGCGATCCTCAGGAAGACGATAGAGCGGCCCGATCGCGACGATCTCTATCCGCACTAAAAAGTTCGATCCCACGAGGAGCTGGAAGGCCGACACCTGCTTGAAGCGGGTGTCGGGAAAATGTTACCGCTCGCATGCCCGCCGCAGTGAAGAACATTTTTGCACTCGGACAATGGGGCCCGTTGGAGAGCACAGACTCTCCGAGGATCAGCTCTTTCGTTACCTTCGGCTTTAGGGAATGGCTGTTGGAGCGCGCTCGATCAGGTCGGCCACCTCCGCGTAACGAAGCATCATGTAGTGCTGGTCATGAGGGTGCGCGCACCAAGAGCGGCGAAAGCAACGGTGCCACTAGCCTGTACCCGCGCAGCTGTGAGAGCCAGCGCTCCGGAATGCCGGCAAGGCCAAAGCGGATGCCAGCGAGACCGCCGGCGACCGCCGCCGTCGTGTCCGTATCGTGACCGAACAAGATCGCGCTTCGAATCACCTCCTCGAACGACGAGTCCTCAAGTGCTTGCCTTGCTGACCAGATTGTGTCGATTACGTACCCAGTACCTCTGGGGCGATCAGTTGCGGGGAAGCGTAGCAGCAGGCGAAGCTCGGCGGAAAGCTGCTGTCTTGACGGACAGTCAGGCCACGTTTCATAGACTTCTTGCAATCGCTGACCGGCCCACATCCACGGATCGGCGATTTTCCGCAGATAGCCCCTCGCCACCAGACAATAGAATGCGCATGCAACAAGCGAGCGGGGACAGGCATGAGTCGGCAGCGACTGCAGATGCGCGTCACGCACCAGATCCCCGTCGGTTCCGAAATGCCACAGCGCGAGCGGCAGCACGCGCATTAGCGAACCGTTGCCGTTATCCATCTCGGACGCACCGCCGGATTCGCGCGGCGGCACGCCGTCGACGAGGTTGTGCAGCGCTTCAGCGGTTTGCACGCCAATGTCGAACACATCGCCGTCGACGGCCATGTAGCCTTTGCGCATCCATCGCACGAGCCGTTCCGCGAAGTCGGGCAACGAAAACTTGTCGCGCTCGATCAAGCTGGCAAGCAGGCATAACGCCTGTGCGCCATCGTCAGACCAGGTGCCAACCGGCACACCGGCGTGCGAGCGGCGAAATCCAGCCGGCGGCATCATGTCGATTGCCTCTCGCGCAGGAAGCCTTTCGGGCGGGCGAAACTCGTAACAGACGCCGACCGCGTCGCCGGTCAGCAAGCCTACAAGGCCGCCGAGCGCGGCGTGGTTTTTGTATTGCTGCGCTAGTCCTGCGAAGCTGTTCTCATTGGACAAGTCAATTCTCCCCGTAGGTGGGATTAGACCGTTCCCGATCGCGTCGAGCAATGTCGGTGCGAGTCGGGAAGGGGGACTCAAGTGAGCCGAATTCGGAGGTCACACTACTGACTCCCACGGCAGCTTCAGATCGTCGCGTCCGAAGTGCCCGTACGCGGCGGTCGGATAGTAGATCGGGCGCAGCAGGTCAAGCGTATCGATAATCCCTTGCGGACGAAGGTCGAACTCGCGCGCGAGCTGCGTGGCGATATCGCGTCGCTCGCTTTTTGCAGTCCCGTACGTTTCCACGACGAAGCTGACCGGCTCGGCGACACCTATCGCGTAAGCCAGCTGAACCAGTGCGCGGCTCGCCCAGCCCCGCGCGACGACTTGGCGAGCGAGGAAGCGAGCCATATACGCCGCAGACCGGTCCACCTTGGACGGATCCTTGCCCGAAAACGCACCGCCGCCATGCGGCGCGGCACCCCCGTACGTATCGACGATGATCTTGCGGCCGGTCAGTCCGGCATCGCCCTTCGGGCCACCGGTCACGAAACGTCCCGTCGGGTTGATCAGCGTGCGCAGCGAATCCGAACGCAACGCTTCGGGAATCACCGGCTCGATGATGTACTGCCGGACAGCATCCCGGAGATCATCGAGATCGATGACGTCGTCGTGCTGCGTCGAAAGAACCACCGCCTCGATGACGACCGGGCGTCCGTCGACGTAGCGGAACGTCACCTGCGATTTTGCGTCGGGCTGCAGCCATGGCAACGTGCCCGTCTTTCGCAGTTCGGCCTGACGGCGAACGAGCCGGTGCGCGTAGACGATCGGTGCAGGCATCAACTCGGGCGTCTCATCGGTCGCGTAGCCGAACATCAGTCCTTGGTCGCCGGCTCCCAGTACGCCGTCCGCGCGGTCGACTCCCTGGCTGATGTCTTGCGACTGGCCGTTGAAGCGGATCTGGATCTCGCATTGGTCGGGCGAGATGCCGGTGGCCGCGTCACGGTATCCGGTCTCGCACAGCACACCGCGCACGAGGGACGCCGCGTTTTCCCGCACCGCGTGGAAGTCGTCGATGTGCTTCGTCTTGAATTCACCGGCTACGATCACGCATTGGTCCGCGAGCAGCGTCTCGCAGGCGACGCGCGCCTGCGGGTCTCTGGCGAGGAACGCGTCGAGGATGCGATCGGAAATGCGATCGGCGAGCTTGTCGGGATGGCCTTCCGATACCGACTCCGACGAAAACAGACCGTTGTAAATGGACATAACGTCTCCCGTTTAGCCGCATATGACGAGATGTCGGGGGCGGCAAGCTGGATCAAATCCCCCCGGTCCGATTCCCCGGAGGGTGGTGGACCAACCGTTCCGACGCAACGATGGCGTCTGGTCGATTTATCGCAACAGAATCAGCTGCGGCATTGCATCGATACCTGACCAGACAATGGCGTTCTGGCCATGCTGCTTGCCGACTTGAATGGCATCGTCCAGTGCCAGGCCGAGAGCGAGGAAGCTGGCTTCGCCGTCCCATCCGTTGGTCGGATGCTCGCCGAGGCCATCGATGGTGGTCAGTCCACGCTGCGCGAGCACGCGCGCAAGTTCTTGTTGGCGCGCGGCGTTGACGTCAGCGGGTTGCTCCACGCTGAACGGGTTGCAGGCGGTAACGAATGCGCTGCATTCGACGTCGGCTGCGCGGTGGAGAACGGCCAACGTCGCGTTGGTTTCGCCGATCTTCAACGTGGTGGGGGCGTTGCCCCGCACGTGATAGTGCGTCTCCAAGTAGGCCTGGATCGTATCGCGTGGAATGTCCGAATCTGGAAACAAAAAACCCTCCGATAAAGGAGGGTCGACGCGTTGCCCGCTTGGTTGCTCCTTCAGGAGCCACATCCGCTCTCGCGATCCACCTTGCCCGGGAAGGCAGGTTGGCATGGGCGTCGACCCAATTCAGAATGCGCTGCAATTACAACACGTCGGCCCAAGCCGTGTCAAACAGCACGTTGTTGCAGAAGTAGCGCTGTAAATTAAAGGCTGAGGTGCAGCCATGCATCGGTCTCACGAAAATGCATTGCTATAGCAAGTCGGGGCATGCAGGAGGCTGTTCTACTAGTCTAGGTAACCCGGCCTGGAGTTCGTTTGCGATAACAATTACCGTATCAAAATGATACGCATGGTATCCTGTCCCAAAAATGGCGTGACGCGCGTTCGGCACACGGGCGCGGGCCCAAACTCAGAGTGACGATGACTGATACATCGGGGGTGTCGCAAGCGCAGCGCGAGCGACTGGTATTTCTAGAGCTGCGGGTCTACTTCGCCGGAGAGCTCCGGCGAAGTGATATCGAGGCGCGTTTTGGTATCAAGCCCGCAGCAGCATCTCGTGATCTGAGCGTCTACAGAGAGATCGCCTCGGACAACCTGGCTTACGACGCCGTGGCTCGGTGCTACCGACCTACAGATCGATTCAAGCCCGTCTATGAATTTCGTGCTGAACGTGTGCTGGCTTGGCTGCTGAATGGTTTTGGGGATGGGTTGGAGCTGGGCCTGCGACAGGCCGCCCCATGCGAGGGACCAGGGCAGTTTGTTAGGCCAGATTTGGCGGTGCTGGGCGCGATTACTCGCAGCATTTGCGCCAAGCGCGCCGTGCGTATTAGCTACCAGTCATTATCCAGTCGTGCTCGGCGCCGCGAAATCGTACCAGTCGCTTTAGCTGACAACGGGCTCCGATGGCACGTTCGCGCTTACGACCGCGAGCGTAAGCGCTTCGGTGACTTTGTCCTTACCCGCATCTCGAACGTTCAACTGATCGATGACCCTGTCGACGAAGGCGAGTTGATCGGCGCCGACGAACAATGGGCTCGGATCGTGGAAATGGAGCTGGTGCCGCACCCAGGCATCGCCCATCCGAAGGCGATCGAAGCCGATTACGGCATGTTGGATGGGGTCTTGCGCGTTAAGGCGCGGGCCGCCCTCGCCGGGTACGTGCTAAGGCGTTGGGTAGTCGACACAAGCCCAGACCATCGGCTTGATCCCATTGTTCACCATCTTTGGTTACGAAATACGCAAACGCTTTATGGGGTTGAGAGTGCGGCCTTGGCCCCAGGCGCGGCTGAATGCATTACAGAAGAGGATGTTGCATGATGCGAAAAGTTATTTTCGTTAGTGCCGCGCCTGTGAACAATGATTTTGTTCGTTGGCATGGTCCGAAGTTCGAATTTGCCGGCCACAAGTTTGGCACGACCTCGGCCGCCGCAAGGGTGGCGACCACTTCTGGGACAAATTGAGTTGGCCACCCTATGCTTCGCCGACTCGGTTGAAGAGATCCTGACAGCGGCTCCGCGCAGAGAAGAACTGTCGCCGCTTCCGTTCCACTATTACATTTGACCAACCGTCGAAACACGGGCAAAGACGAGGGGAAAAAACATGCTTGGATTGCAACTTCGGGAAGAGTTTCGGGGAACTCGCCTCCGAGGTACCACTATTGACTTCACAAACGACGCAAAGACTGGTGCGTTGGACATGGCCGCGCAGGATTTCCTCCGGATCACTTACCCGTCTGTGGACTTGATCAAGACTATTAAGGCCGCAGCGCCTGGATCTAACCGGGCGGTGGTGCTTATTGGCGACAAGGGGCAGGGCAAGTCGCACCTGATGGCAGCGCTTTGCCATATGCTGACTGATCCTGTCGCAGGAGAGGCCTGGCTCAAGGATTGGGCTGGAAAGCTTGGTCGGCCGGAGCTTGCAGACATTGGCTTGCAAAGTGCCCGGTATGTCATCGCTGAGCCATTGCACGAGCGCCGCTTCGCCTACCTCTGGGACTTGCTGTTCAAGCGGCATCCGGCTGGCGAATACGCTCGCGGCGTATGGGTTGGGCAGAAGACAGAGGTCCCTGGCAAGGACATCTTGGTCGAGATGTTCAAGCAGAAACCCTGCGCACTACTGCTCGACGAGTTTCAAACCTGGTTTGACGGTTTGAGCGATGCACAGGAGCCGCGTCAGGTTTGGGCCTTCAACTTCATTCAGATACTCTCTGAAATCGCAGAGAACAACCCCGAGCTATTAACTCTCGTGGTGTCTGTCCGCGAGGGCAGCTCTAATGCGGCCCAGCAGCTTTTCCGAGTCAACCCAGTGCGAGTCGACTTTAAGGGTGAGCAGGCGCAGCATGACCGCCGCAGGCTTCTGCTCTATCGGATCTTCGAGAACCGCATCAATATCCCAGAAGACCAGGTTGGTCCCCTAGTGGAGCTGCACGTTTCCGAATATATGCGGCTTGGACAGCGTCCAGCCTCCGAAAGCGACAAGCATCGCGCGCGCTTCGTAGAAGCTTGGCCTTTCTCGCCGGAGCTTTTGCAACTTCTCGACGATGAAGTGATTTTCGCGGTCAAGGCCCAAGGTACGCGCGACCTCGTGCGCATCTTGGTGGAGCTTTACAAGGCCGCTGGCGACAAGGTTCCGGTCATCACACCCGCCGACTTCGATTTGACGGGCGAAGAGAAAGGTAGTGCTGCCGCGCTGATCGATAACGTCGGCATTGATCACCACAAGCAACTTAGGGACCGCGCGCTCCGCAACCTTACTGCGGTCGAAATGGCCTTAGGCGGCGACCTCAGTTCGGTTCCACATCTGCGCGAGATCATCACGTCACTCTGGCTGCGTTCGCTCTCCTTGGACAACCAGCGGGTCGGAGCAGATCCCGAGACCCTTCAGGTCGATGTCACGCGCTCGGCGAAGGTCGACGACAATGCCTTCCAGGCCGAACTGGCCACGATTGAGAGCAACAGCTACAACATTCACCCCATGGGTTCGCGGTTGGTGTTCAAGCTTGAGGAGAACGCGCGCACCCGGCTGATGGCCCACGCCCGCAACGACAAGCTCTTTCAGAACGGCGAGGACATCGACTTCCTGGCAGCGGAGGTCCGTCACGCGATCGGCGGGGATATCCAGGTGAGCGGCCTCTATCGGACCATCGTGTTGAAGCGCGAGTGGTTCCGCACCCCCTGGGAGGAAATCGACGAATCCTTACGTCCCAACGCCTGGGACGGCAAGATCCCGCTGATCATCCTGCCGGAGTACCCGTCCAACCTCAACGCCACATTGGGAACCTGGCTAAAGAAGCATCTGGGTGTCGGCCGCAACACCGTGCGCTTTCTCCTTCCGAAGAAAGGCAGCGACAGCTCGTCGTCGATCTACCTTGACAAGGAACTGATGCTTGACGCGCGCGCCGCGTACCTCGCCAAGGCGTGGTCGAAAAATGAGCCCAGCTACAAGGCGCTGTCCACGGAATTTTTAGGCACTCTCAAGCTGAAGATCTCCGAGCGCTTTGACCGCTTCGCGATCCTGGCGGTATGGAACCACGAGGATTCGTCCAAGTGTACGTTCCATATCGAGACGCACGGAACAAAGGGCGACAAGATTCCGCCAGCTATCCAAGAAAAGATCAAACAGAACCTTTTCGTCGACGAGGATTTCGATGAGATGGTTGTCAGCTTCGCAGAGAAAAACCTCTCGATGGCAAAGCTTCTAGCCGAGCTGCGCGAGCCTCGCGGCGGCGGCAAGGATTGCATCCCGTGGCTCGGCGAAGCTGAGGCAAAAGATTCGATTCTGGCTGTGTGTGCGGAGGGCAAGATTGCCATCCACGTTAGGGGATTGAAGACCTTGCAGCTTGTGCCGGGCGAGTCGACAGAACTGGCCTTGAAGCGCATGAAGCGCGACTTCGATGTATCGGGCAAGCAGCTCGAAGAAACGACGTTGTCGAAGCCCGGGGCTATGCCTGCCAGCGCTGGTCAATCGCCCGCAGCCGCTCCAGCTGCTGTCATTCCAGGACTGCCGGGCATTCCCCCGATTCCGGGCGTGCCCGCTCCGGCTCCTGGCGGGGGGGGCATTCTGAATCCTTTCGGCGCGCCGGCCACCGTTCCTGGCGCGTCCACCGCGCAGATCACCACAAAGCTAACGGCCGAGCCGACTTCCGGGCTCAACTTGCTGAGCAAGGTGGTTGATGGATGGGGGGTTGGAACCGCCACGACTGTTCGCAATGTCTCGATCAAGGTCGATAAGCTCACTGGGGCCCAGCTACAGCACCTGATCAGGGCCTTGCCGGACGGGCTGTCCTACGGGCTCGAAGCCGACAAGGAGGAATCCTGATGAACCTTGATCACAATCGATTGGGAGAGTTTCTCTTATCCGATCCTCAGCAAGCGTGGGATCAGGTGTTCAGTGAGCTATGGACTTCCATGAGCTCTGAGATCGAGGGAGATGCGGCTTCCGAGGTGGTCCGACGTGACAAGGAAGTTGAAGGCCTCGACCTGCTGCTTTCAAGCGCGGCTTGGGATCTGTGGTCGAGCTTCGAAGATTGCGCGCCGAAGACTTCCAACGCTTTAATCGAGTTCTGGGAAACTGCTCCAGGCTCAAAGGCGGTCCTGATTCTCGATGCACTATCGCTGCGTGAGACACCTTGGCTGTTGGAACAAGCGTCAAAGCGTGGCTACAACATTCATCGCGCTGTGCCGACAGCCTCCGCGCTGCCCAGTGACACTACAAGCTTCGCTCGTCAACTGGGATTGCAGCAGCGAGCATCGATCGAGAAAGGCGAAATCGGCTCGCTGAAGTTGACCGGAGCGGCTGCGGTCCTCTTCAAGCAGCACTGGATCGAGTGCGCGGACACGTTGCCTAATAGCCCGAATTTGCTGGTCTGGCATGAATGGCCTGATTCCATCATGCATGAGCTTTCCGGTCCGGGCCCAGGGTTGCACCAGCTCGCTGAAGATGTGAGGGCGGTCCTCACCAGCGACGACTTTTGGAAATTCATCGACCGCCTTGCGCAAGGCCGACGACTTGTCATTACCGGCGATCACGGCTACGCAGCGTCGGGGCAGTTCAGCGACGTCCACGACGCCCAGCAGAAGGAGTATTTCCAGAAGTTCTATGGCGCAGAGCGCTTCGCCGCAAGCACAGATCAGTCCACTTCCAATTGGCTGCCGCCAGTTGATTTGGCACTGACTACCTCGCGTGGAAATTACCGTTTTACGCTCGGAAGGCGCGCCTGGAGCGTCCAAGGTGGGCGAAAAAATCTATCCCATGGCGGCATCTCCTTGTTGGAAGTTGCTGTTCCATTCATTGAGCTCTCAAAGGCTCTGTAAGGGTAAGCATGGCAACTGCAAAGCAAAACAAATCGGAGCTCCAAGCGGAGCAGGTCGCGGCATTAGTGGGGACCGGCAGGGCCGTAGCGCTTGATACTGTCGACTTTAATGACCCGAACCGCCCCAAAACTTGCTTGGAAGTGGATTTTCCGATTCTTCCCGTAAATCAGGTTGCGGCTGTGGAGGGGAATGCTGGAAAGCCGATCTACCAGATGTCGAAGTGGTGGGCGCGTAGGCGTTCGAGCGTCTTTCGCTCGATGCTCATCGCTGCAGCCGCGAAAGCACCAGAGGATGAGCTGGATACTGCCAAAATGGTCTGGGATGCGTATTACGCAAACCATCAGCGAAAGGGTGCTTTCAAGAATTTGAAGGTCGCTGAGATCTTCATGGGCGGAGGCACGACAGTCGTCGAAGGGGCTCGCCTCGGCATGCAGATCACCGCGAACGACCTGAATCCCGTTGCTTGGTTTGTAGTCAAGAACGAGATGGCGAGACCTGATCTCACCGAGCTGAACGGACTGTTTGGGGCAATTGAGGCGGCGGTCAAGCCGCAGATTACACCGTTCTACGCGACGACATGCCCGAGAGGACACGCTGGCAAATGGATTCACAAGTCTAGCGGCGAGGCCATGTCAATCGGGTTTGATCCGTTGAGCCTTTCCAGCCAAGATCGAAGCTCGTACAGTTACGAGGGCCCCGAAGTAATCTATACCTTCTGGGCGAAGCACGGTCCGTGTTTGGGTGCGGATTGTGGCCACCGCACGCCGATCATGACTTCTCCTGTCGTTGCGGTCAAAGAGATTTCAGTAAAGACGTGGCCTTACGCGTGTTCCTGCGGTCATGAGTTCAGGGTCGAGCGAGACGAAGCGCGCATGGCTCCTGGCGTGCCGTTGTATGTTTCACCGTCCGAAGTAGCGTATGCCGTGATGGATAGCGAAGGGGCATTTGCCTGTCCGAAATGCGGGCAGCAACATTGCGACCTTAAGGCGAAGATCGACGGTCAGTCTATCAACCTCGGCAAGGGGAAAAACGAAAAGGTTGCGCTTACGTTGTTCGTGCATCCAGATTGGCTTAAAGGCGCTCCCGCTGTCGATGCCAATGGTGTCCCCTTCGGAGGGAGCGCGGGGGACGATCCCGAATCAACACGTCGGTGGAATAACGCACGACAGTCGACGTTGCGGCTGCTGGAAGTCCGAGGGCTTGTGCCAGAGACCGTCACGTGCCCTGCCAGTGGCGTTTCTTTTGATCCCTCGAAAGGGACCGTCCCTAAGAAATCGACGTTTGCTTGCCATGAGCCGACGTGTGGTCGCGCCAATGACGTTCTTGAGGCAGTTAAGGCCACAGGGAAAACTGGGCCTGTAGCCGCGTATGCGCAGCAATGCTATTGCCCGGAGTGCGACAAAGAGGGGCGCTTGTACGGAGGGCGCTACTTTGATTTACCAAACATCGAAGCCCTCAATCAAGCGAACGAAGAATGGGCTGAGCGCAAAGATGGTGATCTGGCCGGATTGTGGCCTACTTCTGAACTTCCATACGGCTTTATGACCCACCACCTTCAAGGTGGCGTTCCCAACCACGGCTTCACGCATTGGTGGACGATGTTCAATTCGAGGCAATTGCTAGTTTTGTCTCAATTGCTCAAGGCGTGTCTCGATGCTGGGACGGCATCTTGGGAAACGCGAGAGTTGGCTGTTGGCGCTTTTCAACAGTATTTGCGCAACCAGAATATGTTCTGCTTTTGGGATCGCGAATATGACAAGCTCGTGCCGCACATGAGCAACAACAATTACCATCCTAAGAATAACATCGTCGAAAACTCGGTGTTTCCAGTTCTGGGGCGCGGAAATTGGGAGTCCTGCGCCGAAGGTGTCGTTGAGGCAATGGAGTGGGCGTCAGATCCGTGGGAACTGGTCGCGACGCCAGATATTGCAGCGCGGGATCCGGCGTTCGCCAAGCAGCTGAAGGGCAAGAGCGAAAAAACGAAACCGGGCGATCCGATCGCAAACGCAGCGGCGATCTATTGTGGATCGTCGACTGATCTATCAAGCATCGGTGACGCCACACATGACTTGGTCATTACAGATCCACCGTTCGGAGGCCTGCTGCACTATTCAGAGTTAGCTGACTTCTTCTATGTTTGGATGAGGCTCGCACTCAAGGACAAGTACCCTGAGTACTTCGGCCCCGAATACACGCCAAAGACCCTGGAAGCGGTTTCTAACAAAGCGCGACACCCCGAGGATGCAGACGCATTTTACGAGCGGCTATTGACAGCTTGCTGGCGTGAGGCGAATCGCATTCTGAAGCCAGGTGGATTGCTAGCGTTCACGTTCCATCATAGTGAGGATGAACCTTGGGTCGGTGTGCTCAAGAGCTTATTCGACGCCGGCTTTTATCTGGAGGCGACCTATCCGATTCGCAGCGATGAAACGAAGGGCGAGGGAGAGTTCGGCTCGAAGACAATTGAATACGACATCATCCACGTTTGCCGAAAGCGCGTGGACGATCCCACGCCGATCAGCTGGGCAAAGCTGCGCCGGAAGATCGTCGATGATGTACGCGACTTGCAAGGACTGTTGGAACAGCACCAGGCTAGCGGCCTTCCCCGAGCCGATCTTGAAGTGATCCGCCGCGGCAAGGCGCTTGAATACTACTCGCGTCACTACGGCCATGTTTACGTGGAAAAGGGCCGCGAGTTCACGCTACTGGAAGCCCTAGCCGGTATCCACCAGCTTCTCGACGACGAGCGCGATGAGGCTGGGGTTGCTCCGCCAGTTCTTGCAGAGGTGCACACCCGCCTTTTCCTGCGCATCTTCGACCGAGCCAAGAGCGTCGATCGCAACGACATGGTCAAGTATCTACGCGGCACCGGAACTGCTCCATCGATTTTCGAGGGTTACGGTTGGTGCAAAGAGGAGAAGAAGATCTATCACCTCTGCGATCCACTGGAATTCGCGAAGAGCTGGCGTGGCAAGCATCGGAGGGGTATGTCGCGGGATCTTGACCAAGCACTTTTTTTGGTGGGAGCCTGCTTTCCAAACAGTGGCATTTCGGTCGGTGAAACGCTTAACAATCCCAATTTCGAACCGCATCCGGCTGTACCGGACCTGCTTAGTTGGATGGCGACTCGCGGCGCCACATCGGAAATCCAGAGTTCGGCCAAGATTGCTAAACAGCTCTATGCAAAATGGCTGGGTGAAAACAAGTCTCGCGCTGAAGCGGCCCAGGAGCAATTTGATCTGTTCGGGGAGGTAGCATGAAGAATGCGCCGATGGAAATTGACGTATGGAAACGTCAAGGACACTCTCTACTCTGGGACGTAGAAGCTCTTGCCTCCTTCTGCAAGCCCGAACAGGCTATTAGTGTCAGGCAATTCGTGCGGCTGGCGGCCGCCAAGTGGGCTGGTGTCGACAACCTGCTAGTAAAGGAGAGAGCGTTGGTGGTGGCTGGCCTCGAGGCCAGTATTGACGCGCTCGAGCCTGACGAAGCTCTAACATGGCTCGACCAAGAGGTTTATCCCGCTGTGACTGGCTTTCAGCGTGAGGTCGCTTTTGGAGGCAGCGAAGCAGCACTGATCTTCTGGTTCGCTGACAGCCGCCGCTTTGAGTACCGACCGGCTGCGGAAGCTGCGTTTTGGAAATGCTCGTCCGCCCATGGGCGCAAGGAGATCGACCTCGGGCGTCGACTCTGGAATGGATCAGAGCCCAATAGCCAAGAGATCCGTTCGAAAACGTTGGGCCACTCCCGATTCGCCGGCTACTATCTTCAGCGGATTTCTTAATGGCGGCAACTCAGGAATCAATGCCGAATTTGAATCTAGGCCAGCGGGTGAGGCATCCGCAGTTTGGAGACGGTGTGGTTGTTGGCGCACCAGCCGAAGGCTTCGTTCGGGTCTTCTTTCAGGTCGGCGAGCGGCAAGTTCCCGCGAGCGCGCTTTCCGAGGCGCTAGCGTGGGCGCAGCGCGTGGTTGATTCAGTCAAGGAAGGTAAGAACCGAGCCCGGGATGCTTGGCTTGCGTGGCAGGCGCAGGCACTCCCACTGATGGATAGCGCGGCCGTACTCACGTCGGCCAAGATCGATCTTCTGCCCCATCAGGTAGTCCTGACCCATAGAGTCACGACAACTGCTCCCAGACGCTTCCTTGTTGCCGACGAAGTGGGGTTGGGCAAGACGATCGAAACCGCATTGATCCTTCGTGAGCTCGCTAGCCGAGGCGAATTAAAGCGTGCGTTGATGGTGGTGCCCGCTGGCTTAGTCAACAATTGGCATCGCGAGCTTAACGAAGTCTTCAACCTCAACTTCGAGGTCTTCGGCGCTGAGGGAGATGTCACTGACCGCAAGTCCAACGCCTTCGCGAAGCACGACCGGCTCATCGCGAGCATCGACACGCTTAAGCGCAAGGCGAGGATTCAGAAGCTCGAAGAGGCTCCTCGCTGGGATTTGGTGGTCTTTGACGAAGCCCATCATCTAACTGCGTACCGATCAGGCGGGAAGGTCAAGAAAACTGAGAACTATAAGCTCGCAGAGGTCTTGCGGGATCGCGCGCGCGATTTGTTGCTGCTTTCCGCAACTCCGCACCAAGGCGATCACTTTCGCTTCTGGATGCTAATTCAGCTCCTGGACTCGACGCTCTTCAACTCGCCAGAAGAGATGGTCGAGCAGCGCCACCGGCTCAATGCAGTAGTGGTCCGACGTACGAAAGCCGACGCATGTTGCCCTGATGGCTCGCCTCTTTTCGCCCGTCGCTGGGTACATACGGAATCGTTCACGATGGGGGAAGGTGAGAGGCTCTTCTATCAAGGCCTCAATGAATACCTGCAAGATGGTTTCGCCTTAGCGAAGCGCCAAGGCAACAAGGGTATGGCGTTGGGCTTTGTCATGACGATCTTTCAGAAGATCGCCGCTTCAAGCTTTGCCGCAGTCGCTCGAACCCTCCGCCGCAGGCTTATAGCACTGACGGTCCACGAAGCACTGGTGCACGACGAGAACCGCGACATTGATCGTCGTGATGACGCTTTGCGAGAAGCGCGGGAGATGATTAGGTCGGAGCTCGGGCTTGGTCAAGATCGTCTCGCTGACATCGAGGTGGACCGGGCTCTTGGCGACATCCAGCGAAAACTGCTAAAGAATCTCGATGAGGAGGCGCTCGGCTACGGAGCACAAGTCTCGGACGAGGTGTCAATGGCAGCAGCTGAGGAATCTGCGGTCTCGTCTGTGGACCTGGCTCTTCCTGAAGAGCGCTTGCGAATTAGGGATCTGCTTGCTCGTTTCCCGCAAGAGCTCGAAACGAAGGTTCAGAAGCTCTTGATGGCTCTAGGGACACTGTGGCGTCAGGATCCCAGCGAGAGGGTGGTGATATTCGCGACGTACCTTGGAAGTGTCGAGATGCTCGGCCAAATGATCGAGCGTGAATATCCAGGGCAAGGCGTGGTGGTGCTCAAAGGTGGCGACCACGGGAGCAAAGCGGCGGCCGAGAAGCGCTTTAAGCAGTCGAATGGTCCTCGGGTGATGATCTGCACTGCCGCAGGCCGCGAGGGTTTGAACATGCAACACGCGCGAATCCTCTTCAACTTCGACCTCCCATGGAACCCGATGGACATGGAGCAACGCATCGGGCGTATTCATCGCTACGGGCAAAAGCATACTGCCCAGATCTACAACTTGGTGCTCTCCGA
Organism: Paraburkholderia sp. A3BS-1L; assembly: GCF_051125215.1. Lineage (NCBI taxonomy): Bacteria > Pseudomonadati > Pseudomonadota > Betaproteobacteria > Burkholderiales > Burkholderiaceae > Paraburkholderia > Paraburkholderia sp. A3BS-1L. The sequence continues at coordinate 220,755 of NZ_CP120442.1, forward strand.
TACGATCGAAGGAAGGATCTTCCTGCTGCTCGACGACAAGCTAAACGAGATTGCGAAGACCCTAGGCAAGGTCGATGAACGCGGCGAAGTTGCCGAGGATCTCCGCGCGCAGATACTTGGCCAGCTCTCAGAGCGCCTTAGCTATGACAAGCTCTATGCCGAAGCGTTGAGCGATCCAGAGCTCAAACGTACGAAAGTGGAGCTTGAGGCAGCCATGAGCAATGCTTCCCAGGCCCAGGCTGTGGTCTTCGAGCTCTTCCAAGATCTGGGTGGCTTCAACATCGACGATTACAAGCCACTGTCTGACACGGCTGCGGGCCTCGGTGCTTTGGAGCGCTTTATGAAGGCAGCGTTGGAGGCCGACGGCAAGAAGTTCGAGCGAGACGGGACCGGCGCCTGGCACGCGATCGACCGAGACCGACGCGTCGAAGCTCGCTTTGTCTCTGATAGAGACACGGCGGTGGCTGACGATTCATTGTCGCTTCTTGGCATCGACCATCCAATGATGGAGGCTTACCTCTCGCAATACCACGCGGCACCGGCGGAGTCGCTCGGCATTTCAGTAAAGGCCCCGGATGGCAAACCTGGGATCCTTTCACTGTGGCGTGTCGTGGCGACGGATGAAAAGCATCGCCAGCGGGCTTTGACACTCGCTTTGGCTATCGATCCAGATGGCAGGCGCAGCCCGTTGATGGAACACGTCCCTGAGCGGTATTTCGAAGCGGAGCCTTTGGGATCACGAATGACCCGAAACGAAGCATTGCTTGCTCTCACCAAGACCATCGAGCCGATGCTTCATCGCGACTTGGCTCATCGCGGAATCGCCAAGGAAGGCCAAGCATATGAAACTCAGCTGATTGGCTGGGTAGAGGCTTCGTGAAATTGGAAGGAGAACAGGGGTGGCGGCATCGAACGACCCGCAAGCAATTCTTGATTCGGTAGAGCTATTGAAGGCGTTGCCGCCTCCCCCGACCTACGCCGATGGTGATCGATGAATCGCTGGCCCATCTGCGCAGGCCGATTTTTGTTCATTGGGCGTTGAATCGTAGCTATATCAGGAAACGAAAGCGTTGAGTGAACGCTGTGAAGGAGAATTCGAGTGCAAGGATACCAGCCAACCGAGGACGGATTCGCGGCGATATTGGGCAATGGCTACCTGCTGTATTTGGTGCCTGAGATCGATTCGATGTTCGGGCGGCTATGTTGTAAGCGATCCATTAACGCCGTCCCTCTGAGTAGTGGACAGGCGCGTTGATTCGTGGAGTGGATATGCTGCGAATCAGTTCTGGGGGGACGGCATCCGCCAAGGCACGAGCGCCTCGTAGTCGTCGGCGGTCTTTGCCAGAGGCAGGCGCTCGAACAGCCAGGTCAGGTAACGGTATGGATCGATACCATTGGCCTTGCAGGTTTCAACGAGACTAAAGAGATTTGCGCTGGCATGTGCGCCGGCAACCGTATCCGCGAACAGGAAGCCCTTGCGTGCAACGACAAACGGGCGAATGGAATTTTCACAAGGATTGTTCGATGCCGGCCAGTCGCCGTTCTCGAGGTAACGCACAAGCTTCGGCCACTGCTCACGTAGATAGCTCAGTGCCCTGCCGAGCAGGCTCTGGGGCAGCACTCCCGGAGACTGCTCGATCATGAGATCCTTGATGACCTGGAGTACGCGGGCGCTATAGCGTTGCCGCAGGCGCTGACGCCGCCCTGCACGCCACGTTTTACTGCGTGCCTCGGCGGCAAACAACTTGCCAAACAGTTTGATGAAGCGTGTTGCGAGCAGATCTGGCGTACGTGCTGCCTTGGGAACATTTTCCTCTGCCTTGACGAAGTAACGTCTCGCGTGAACGAGGCAACCAAGGTGCACGAGCTTGTAGCGCTCGGCGATACCGTTATAAGCCTCGTAGCCATCGGTCATCAGCGCAGCGCCTTCCTGCACGCCGGCGAACAGCCTGTCAGCCAGCTTCGCCCCACGACCTGGCGTGTAGGTATAGCAACAGATCGGGATTCCAGTGCCTGCCATCTGACACCACAGGTAACTCTTCGTCTGTGGCTTGCGCCCTTTCTCCTTGAGCACCTGGAAGGTCGTCTCGTCTGTGAGGATCACCGTTGCCTCAAGCAGCGCGTCGCGCATCAGGTTGATCACGGGCTGCGTTGCGAGGCCGACCTTGACCATGCTGGCAGCGATCGTGTTCGACGAGATATCGCCGCCGAAGCGGCGAAGCAGGCCAGCCTGGCGATACAACGGAATGCCAAACTGGAATTTTCCCGTCGCGATCCAGGCAAGCGCTGATTCGGTCAGGAGTCCTCGTGGGATGATGCGCGGCGGCGCCGGCGTGACCTTGATACCCAGATCACAGCACGGGCAGGCATACTTGACGCGCTGGTGCTGGATCACGCGCAACTGCTCGGGAATCACGTCGAGTTGTTCGCTGATTTCCACGCCGAACTCGACCAGTGCAAGGCCGTCGTTGCTGCAGAAACGCTCGGCCTCCGGGAGCTCGTGCCGCCGGATCTCGCGGGGCAGACTGGGGTCAAGCGGCTTGCGGTGGCCGCGCTTTTTGCGTGTATGTGCACCGACCTTCGTTTCGGGTGTATCTTCCTGGGCGGGCGCCGCATTCGCGCCAAGCGCTTCAGCTTCGTTGAACAGCCCGAACTGTTCCGAGTCCCGTACTTCGCTCTTTGCGCCAAACAGCTCACGCCGGTAGGCACGCAGCCGTTCCTCGGCCAGGTCGCGCTCCGCGCTCACCAGACGCAGCATGCTGCGGGTTTCCTCGTGCTCGCGCTCAAGAGTGGCATACGCCTCGCGCATGGCGAGTAACGCATTGAGCTCGTCGGCGGAGATCGTGATCTGGGCGGGCATGCCGGATTAGACCATGCATGCCCGCCCATGTTCAGCTCACGCGCAAATATTCCTCCCGTGGGTGTCGGTGGATCGCGGTGATGTCATCGCCATCGAGCAGCGCGTGCAGCGACGCCGACGTCAATGCCACGACTTCGGTCTTCCTGTCGGGCCAGATAAAACGGCTTGTTTCAAGGCGTTTCGTCATCAACCAGAAACCACTTCCATCCCAGCCGATAATCTTGACCCTGTCACGACGGCGGTTTCCGAAGATATAAAGAGAGGAATCCATCGGGTTCAGATGCATGGCCTGCTCGACTAGAATCGAGAGGCTGTTCATGCCGTAGCGGAAATCGACAGGATCGCGGTGCAAGTACACCTTCAGGTTTTCGTCGAAGCGGAACACGGCATCCTCCCGAGCATCTGGACTACGGTGGTCAGTTCCTCGACGCTTGCGTCCCCGATGTCAAACTCGACACCATTGGACAGGCGCACATGCAACGCGAGCGCCATCACCGGCACCGCAGGTGGCGTTGGAAGCGCCGACGGCACCGCAACGATGGGCACGAATGGCGAAAGTGCTGGAGTCTGCGCCGTCGGCTTGATCAAATCCGGGCGTCCGTCCGATACGCTGTCGATCACCTCGCCTGCGGGCGGTGACAGTTCGTGCTCCCTGGCAATGGTGTCCTGCGGTGTCTGCGCGGTGTTTTTTTCACGCTCCAGCAGGTATTTCGTGATCCACTTGCGCAGCAGGTTGGCGTTCACCCCATGCTCCTGCGCCAGACGGGCAACCGACACGCCTGAGCACAGCGCCGCTTCGATGAGTGTGCGCTTGCCTTTCTCGTCGTACTGCCGCCGTCCGTCGCGGCTCTGACGCACCACTTTCAACTCTGAGTCTTTTTCGGCCATAGGTGTCCACCTCCAAAGTAGGTGGACACCTATGCTCCTCGCTCCTGCGGCTTACTGCCAGACGTCAAAGATGGATCGCTTACGCTATGTTGGCGATGGGCGATTCGCGAAGGCTACCGTCTCGGCGGGAGGGCTGCGCGCGTCGAGCCTCTCACGTATGGTGTGCGGTTGTCGCTGCGGGAGGCACAGGCGGCGGCATTGGCTTGGGTTGACGAACGGCAGACTGGGTAGGTTTAATGGTACGAATTGAGCCTGCGTTTAACCAGCAGGCGCACGGAAAGCCGTGCCGTTTTTTGCGGCGGGCCGTGCGTTCAGCATACGCTGTGTGCTTTTCGCAACACGGATGCGACGACGTTGAAGGCGGCTTAGCGCGGATACAATTCCACCGAGCCGATTCGCCGATTCGAGTTAGCAGGCTTTTGCTGGGGGCAAGTTTGGGGGCAACTCCAATAAGCGGCAGTCTATAGATGCCCGTGAATATTGATCTACAGCGATCAGTTTGAGAGACCTCCGCACAACTGGATATCCGAGTCGTACCAAAGTACCCCGGAAACCCCGCGTAGCGTAAGGTGCCGTCGCTATATCGGACGCTTGTCCCGCATGGGCCAGGTCTTTCCTCGAACTCCCTATCCACTCCGTGGAAACTAGCAACGGCATCGCTCGTCTGACCCAACCATTGAATTCCATTGTCGAAGGCAGCGAGTTGCGCGAATACGTGATGACACTACTTGCTGCCGTATGTGCAGATCAAAGGCACGGTATATCTGCTCTCGATCCGCCACCATCGACGGCTTTCGTTCGATCTGGCCAGCTTGAACGGATGGACCAAACATCCTGTTGTCCTTGCGATCGATGGGGCTTCGAATGGCGAGTCATTTAAGGCGGTAAAAGCGGCGCATAAGGTTATGACAAGGGAGGGCGTAGCCCCGATACAATTGTATTTTTAAAAATCATTTGCACATTGAATGAAATTGGAGTTGCCCCTGTAACTCAGGACACGCGGACACCGTTAGGTTGATGACGCCGCAGCCCGCCTGAACTCGCGAGGCGAGCAGTATTTCAGGGCTTTGTGCGGGTGACGCTCGTTGTAATGCTCAAACGCAACAGCCAGACGCGAGAGCGCCGTCGGCGCATCGGGCTTGTCCATATAGGCGACGTAATTGTGCTTCATGGTCTTCACGAACGACTCGGCCATACCGTTGCTCTGCGGCGAGCGCACGGGCGTGGTCAGCGGTTCCAAGCCCAACTCGCGTGCAAAGCTCCGAGTGCGATGGTCGATGTAGGCCGAATCGTTGTCTGTCAGCCATTCGATGGGCTGCGTCGTCTGCGTGGTGCCGAAGCGCTGTTCGACGGCCGCCAGCATCACGTCGCGCACCACGTCGCCGCTATGCCCACCGGTCGTCGCCGCCCAGCTAATCGCTTCCCGGTCGCAGCAATCCAACGCGAATGTCACGCGCAACGGCGTGCCATCGTCGCACCGGAACTCGAAGCCATCCGAACACCAGCGGGCATTACTCCGGTCCACGGCAACGCGGCCGTCGTGCCGTCGCCTGTCTCGACGCACGCCGGGACGGCGCAGCAGCAACTGGTGCTCGTGCATCACGCGATAGACGCGCTTGTGGTTAATGCATGGCGCGCTGACCATCTCGCGACTGCGACGCAGCAGCGCCCAGATGCGCCGGTAGCCGTAGGTCGGCAAGTGCGCCATGTGGGCCTGGACTTCTTCGACCAGCTCCGTGTCGTCGGTCGGTCTGGCGCGGCGACCATCCTGCCAACCGGACGAGCGAAGCCGTTTCACCGCCAAGCCAGAGCGCGCCACGCCGAGAACTTCGCAGACCGTTTTCAATGGTCGTCCCCCGGCAACAAGGGCGAGCGCGCAATCAGGTTTTTTGAGCGACCCCACTCGACGGCTTCTTTCAGGATTTCGACTTCCATCGTCTTTATATGGACGCCTCCGGCTTGCCAAGGACTTGTTGCGTTGTCGAACAGATACAGGCTGCGGTTTTATATTCGGCCCGTGCAGGTCGATGCCCGCTGGCCCCAATGGAATCCGCTGACTCAATCCTCATTTTTGCCACGGACCATCACGTCCGGAAGACGATGCAGGTTTGATGAGTCCCGGTCTTACCTGTTTGCCATTGCAACGTTACCTTGCGCAACCTTGAACTATAGAGTCTATATTGAGTACAACATAGTACAGTGGAAAGTCAGCTATGCCGTCGTAGGTGGTGGATAACTAGCGCTGTAAGAGCGTCCGTGAGCCAGGAGAGCCCAAATAGTCCGCGCTATCTTGTTTGCCAGAGCAACGACTACCACATTGAATGGGCGTCGCATGCTTAATTGCACCGCCCATGCCCCCGGGTCTTTCGCATGCTTCATAACCGAGCGTGCCCCGTGAACCATGAGGGTGCGCAGATACCGGTCTCCTCTTTTGCTGATTCCAAGCAGGCGGACTTTTCCACCAGTTCCAAACTGCGCGGGAACAAGTCCTAGCCACGCCGCAAATTCCCGGCCGGAACGGAAGGCTTTAGGGTCGCCCATTGAGGCGACTGCAGCAGTGGCAGTGAGGAACCCTACGCCCGGGATTTCCGCAATTGCCCTGCAGGCTGGGTTTTCACGTAGCCATGCACGGAGTCTCTGCTCAATGACGGTAATCTGCTTGTCGATGTCGACAAGCCGTTGCCACTGTTCCCGAAGTGAATCTATCAATACCCGGGGCAAACGTGAATCGAGACGTAGCAGGAGTTCTGGCATGGCACGGTTCATGGCTGCACGCCCAACGCCCATCACCTCTCCGTATTCGCCCAGCAAACCCCTTAGGCAGTTGGACTGGGAGCGTCGGAATACAACCAGCTGCTGTCTTATGCGATGCAACGCGAGAACGGCCTGCTGAGCTTCGGTCTTAACCGGTACGGCTCTCACCCCCGGATGTTTTGCAGCTGCCCAGATAGCGCGCGCGTCGGCGACGTCGTTCTTGTTTCCTGTCACGAACGCCTTGACGAGCTTGCCGGGCATCAGTTTGACCTCGTGCCCGAGTTCAGTGAGGCGACGTGCCCAGTGCTGTGAACCTCCGCAAGCTTCCATTCCAATAAGGCAGGGCTCGCGATTAGCAAAGTGCTCCAGGAACTCACTGCGACGGACCTGCCTGTCGAACACTTCACCAGTATCCGCAGCTATCCAGTGCAGTTGGAAGACCCGCTTGGCGATGTCCACGCCCACGACTGTCGGCTCCATTTGTGCTCTCCCGGTAGGATGAGACCTCAATTATGCGATGAGGAGGCGTCCATACCATTTTTCCCGAGCAGCCGTTGCAGCTCCTTGATTTCCTTGATGGCAGCGGCCAGCTCGAGGCGGGCACAACGGTTTCGCCCGCTTGCACCGCAGCCAGACTGCCTTCCTGGTATTGCTTGCGCCAGCCGAACACCTGGTTCGGGTTCACGCCGTGCCGCCGAGCCACGGCAGATACCGATGCGCCCGGCGCCAGCGTTTCCTGCACGATGGCGATTTTTTCTTGGGCCGTGCGCCGCCGACGACGCTCCGGCTCGGTCAGAATTTCGATGGATTCCACGTAATGACTAGTCCATTGCGTCATTGAAAAAGCACCTTATTTGGTATTCAATGAAACACATGGAAAAGATGAACTTGACCACGCTTGAGCGCAAACAATTGCTGTCGGCGGCTCGTAGCCAAACGGTGCGCGCAGCGGACACGCGGCGTGCCCGGTTGATCCTGATGCTTGACGACGGAGAGACACGTGAGGCGATCATGCAGCGGCTGCGCTGTGACTCCCGTTTCATTAGCCGTTGGTCGAGCCGGTTTCTGGCCGAGCGGCTGGCAGGCCTGTACGCGCGCCATCCGGGACGAGCCCCGGTGCATCCGCCTGAAAAGCTGGAGGCGCGGGTTCTGAATCTCACGCTCAAGCACCGGCCTGCGGACGGCTCGACGCATTGGAGCAGCTACAAGCTTGCTGCGGCTTTGGGCGATGTGGGCGCCTCGACGGTCCAGCGCATCTGGCGCAAGCACGGCGTGCGGCCCCATCGGCTCGATACGCACATGGTCTCTAATGATCCTGACTTCGAGACCAAGGCGGCAGACGTAATCGGTCTGTATCTGAACCCGCCCGCGCACGCGGTGGTGTTCTGCGTAGACGAGAAGACGGCAATTCAGGCCCTGGATCGTAAAGACCGGATGCTGCCGCTGTCACCCGGGCGCGCCGAGAGCCACGGCTTCGAATACAAGCGAAACGGCACGCTGAGCCTGTTCGCCGCGCTCAACACGACAACCGGGGAAGTCATCGGCAAGACGGCGCCACGCCATACCAGCGAGCAGTTCGTGGCCTTCCTCACGGACGTTATCGCCAGCCAGCGGCCCAAACAAGAGATCCATGTGATCTGCGACAACGTCAGCAGCCACAAGACCCCACGCGTGCAAGAGTTCCTGCGGCAACACCGAAACGTGCGGTTGCATTACACGCCGACCTATACCTCCTGGCTCAATCAGGTGGAGAACTGGTTCTCGCGCATCCAGCGCGACGTGATTGCGCGAGGCATCTTCACTACGGTAAAGGATCTGGAGCGCAAGCTGATGCGCTACATCCGCGAGCACAACAAGAATCCCAGGCCGATTAAATGGAAGTACGACGATCCATCGCGGCGAATTCGACCAGTGCCATTTCAATGACGCAGTCGACTAGGCTTACAGATAGGCACAAGACTATCCCTTATTTTAAGAGAGTCCGCGTGTCCTCAGATACGTGGGGCCGCTCCAGAAATCAAATGCGATTTAGGTGGCCTGTGCTATTTTATAAAATAAATAGGATGTCATATTAAGTGGCAAAGATATCAGAGGGGAATTCAACGCTGTAACCGAAGCGCGGGCTGCAAGTGTTACCGGCACTCACAGCCCGCTAACCGCAACCAACTCATCACGGGAGTTGACCATGGCTGGCCCCAATCTTAATGCATTGCACGCACATCCTGTGCGTCACGTGACCATTCAGAAGTCTTGGCGATATCGCCGCATCAACGCACGAACCCACACCGACCCGCCGCTATATCCTTGGATCAAACTCGCCGGTCGATGGCTAGAACTCGCAGGCTTCGAAGCAGGGCGGCGCGTAAGGCTAGAAGTGCACGAAGGCAAACTTGTGATCACGCAGGATTAAGTAGAACTACAAACGAAAACCCCGGCCCCCACCGGGGTTTGTCCTTCTAAGGCTCCCGAATCTCCGCCTCCACCAGCGTCTTCAACAACGCCACCGACTCCTGCCACCCAAGATAACAAGCCTCAACCGGAATAATCTCAGGAATCCCTTCCTGCACCGCATTCAACTCCGTCCCGCAAAACACAGCACGCAGCGAAACCGTAGTCTCCATCACCCCAGGCAAATTCGGATCATCAAACACGCCCGTATACCGAATCCGCTCCCCCGGCACGAGCTCCAGATACTCCCCACCAAACGAGTGACTGGCGCCATTGGTGAAGTTCGTAAACGACATACGATACTTCCCGCCCACAACCGCATCAAGCTGATGCACGGTCCCGGTAAACCCATTCGGCGGCAGCCATTTAGCCAACGCGGCGGCATCCAGAAACGCGCGATAAACCCGCTCAGGCGGCGCCGTAAAAACACGATGAATTCGAACAGTACCCGTAGCCATATCCACCCTCCACGCAGTCACAAATGAGCAAAACGACAAACCCAATCACCCAGGGATTCTAGGCGACAGCCCAATAAATCGACTCCAGCAAGCCCCCGCACCGCAGCAACCCAACCCGTCCCAGTGCCCTAAACTAAACCCTATGCCCCGGGCCACCCGCCCGCACCCAGTCCCTCGGAGGCCACCATGCCCGCCGCGCAGCTTGAGACTCAAAAAGTCGATTACGAAGGTTTCGAGATCCACGTCAGCGCGATGCCGGTCCAGGAAGGCGGCACGCGCTATACCTACACTGCCTATGTCTGCCACCCAGGCGCGGACATCACACGGCCGGGCCACTCGGTCCTGTACCATCCGGACGGCGAGGAAACCTTCCGCAGCGAGCAAGAAGCGGTGGAAGAGGCGGCACATGTGGGCCGGAGCATCATCGAGGGCACGCATCCCGATCTTTCGGTGCTTTCGCTCGTGACCCACGGCTACTAGTCAAACCGCAACTAACAGACCCAGCCGGGCAGCCTTAACGCGCACACTCGCGGCGCAGCATCCACGCTGCGCCCGGAGTCAACTCGCGTCCGCCAAGAACGCCGCGTCCAGCTTGCAGCGTCACACTCGCACCACAAGCTCCCCCCTTGATCAACTCTTTCGTTGCGCATCCCCATCGCTTCCTCAAAAATTCCGCTTCGCGCTCAGACAGGTATTGCGTAATGAATACGATTCTTATTAACATTTCCAGAGTGTAAGGTCCGCAGGTCGTGCGCGCGCCTGAACAGCGCTGCCGCACCGTACCGTCCCTGCGCCGCAACAAGCCACAACCATTCACCGTCCAGCACTCTCATGACTCGCCCTTCGCACAAGGCCGCGCTTGCCGCCGCCTGCGCCGCTAGTTTTCTCAGCCTGAGCGCATCCGCGCAGGCTCAATCCACCGTCACGCTCTATGGCGAGATCGACGCGGGCGTTGCCTATGCGAACAACGTCGGCGGACACTCGCAATATCAGCTCACCTCGGGTCTCGTCGACGGCAGCTTCTGGGGCCTGCAAGGCAGCGAGGATCTCGGCGGCGGCATGAGGGCGCTGTTCCGTCTCGAGCACGGTTTCGCGCCGGCCAGCGGCGAGGCGCGCAACGATCACCCGTACTACGTCGGCCTCCAATCGGAGACGTTCGGCACGCTCACGCTCGGTCGCCAGTACGACTCGGTCCACGATTATTTCGCGCCCTTCACGCTGACGGGCGGCGTCGGCGGCACCGCGTTCGCGCATCCGTTCGACAACGACAACGCCAACAATTCGTACCTCGCCGCGAACGCCATCAAGTACGCGAGCGCGAACTATGGCGGCTTCACGTTCGGCGGTATGTACGCGTTCTCGAACGGCGCGGGCCGTTTCGCCGATAACCGCGCCTACAGCATCGGCGCGAACTATTCGGGCGGCGCGTTCAGCGCGGGCGTTGCGTGGCTGCACAACAATGGCCGCGGCGCGACAGACAACGGCGCTTACGAGCCGTTCGCGCTGCCGGGCTCGGGGGACACGGCGGGTGCGGTCATCGATACTTTCGTCGGCAAGCAGGACACCATCGGCGTCGGGGCGAACTATGTGATCGGCGATGTGACGCTCGGCGCGGCGTGGTCGCGCTCGATTCAGACCGGTGTCGTCGATGCGCAAAGCGGCTTTGGGCTGCCGTCCGTCGCGTTCAGCAACTACGAGGTCAACGCGGTCTGGCAGGTCACGCCGGCGGTGGCGCTCGCGGGCATGTACGTCTACACGAAGGGCGCGGACGCGCACTGGCACGAGGGCGCGCTGCAGGCGGTCTATCAGTTCTCGAAGCGCACCGACGCCTACGCCGAAACGATCTATCAACGCGCGACAGCGGGCGCGCCCGCGGCAATCAATTCGTTCGATCCTGCCAGCGGACGTAACCAGCTCGTGGTCGCCACGGGTATCCGCCACCGCTTCTGATCCCGGCGCGCTTTCGGGCGCGCGTGTTCGCGCGCCGGTCGCTGCGTGATGGCCGGCGCGTGAATCCAGGCAGTCAGGGCGCCGGTCAGCGCATTCGCGCGTGCGCTGCTACCATCGGCCGTTCTCCCCTCATCGCCGTCCTCATGGCGGTCTTCTGCCCCGATGCTCGCGCTCAAGCTCACGCTCGTCCCGCTCTTCCTGTTGTTCGTCTCGATGGCCGGCAAGCACTGGGGGCCGAAGGTTGCGGGCTGGCTAGCCGGGTTGCCCGTGATCGCGGGTCCGATTCTCTGGCTGCTCGTGATGGAGCACGGCAATGCGTTTGGCGCGCGCGCCGTCACGCTCTCGCTTTACGCGATCCTCGCGTCCGAGGCGTTCAATTTCGCTTATGCATGGACGTGCCGCGCGCGGCCCTGGTGGTTGGCGCTCGCGGTGGCCTTCGCTGCGTGGTTCGCCGCCGCGTGCGTGCTGTCGCGCTTGCCGGTGTCGTGGCCGTGGGCGCTGGGCGTGGCGCTGGCCGCTACGCTGTTTGGCCAGGCGTTCCTGCCGCGCAGCACCGTGGTGGCTGCCGGCGCGCCGCTCGCGCGCGCCGATCTCGCCGGGCGCATGGCGGCCGGCGCTGCGCTTACGCTGTCCGTCACGGCCTTGTCCACGCGCCTCGGCCCCGTGTGGAGCGGTCTGTTCGCGGTGTTTCCGTTGCTCAGCAGCGTGATGGCCGTGTCGTCGCATCGCGCGCACGGCGCGGCGTTCGTGATTGCGCTGCTGCGCGGGATGGTGCTCGGGCGCTTCGGGTTTGCGGCGTTCTGTCTGGTGTTGTCGCTGGGACTGCAACATCAGTCGGCGACGCTGGCATTCGCCGAAGCGGTGGCGGTCGCCATGCTGGTTCAGGCGGCGAGCGGACGTCTTGCGCGGCTCAAGCGCGCGGATCCCGCGCAAAGCGGCGTGCGTGCCGATGCCGTTTCCACGGAGTAACCGGCGGGCGGAGTCAACGAGACAGAGGTGAGGAAAAAGGCCCGGACAACGTGTGTCCGGGCAAGCCGCCGGTTTACCGGCGGCGGAGGTTTTCTGTGCGAGCGTCGCGCGCGGCGCTCGAGATGCCGCGAGGCGACGTCATCTAATTCGATTGCGCAAAAACTGATGGGCCCGCTCTCCAATTCGATCGAGAGCGGGCCCGTCCGGTGTGCTTCTCGCAGCGCGCCGCTGGGCGGGGCGCTGCCTTCGACAGCGCTTACTGGCCGAAGTAGACCGACTTGGCCGGCGTCACGCGGCTGCCGGCTTGCGTCGAGCCGTTGGTCGATGCGCCGTAGGCCGTGGCTTCGGCCGTAGCGCTCTGCTGCGCGACCTTCGCTTGTGCGGCTTGAATGTCGGCCGGGTAGTACGGGCTCGAGACGCCCGGGCGATAGCCGGCCTGTTCGAGTTGCACGAGTTCTGCGCGAACCTGGGCGCGGGTCAGCGGCTGGCTTTGTTGAGCGAACGACAGAGCCGGGGCGGCAAGAACGGTAGCGGCAAGGGCTGCAGCAATCAGGGTCTTCATGATCAATAACCTCCAAGGTTTATCTTTAGAACCGTAACAATGAGTTTGTTCGATTCGTTGATGTAACTTTATTGCTACGAGGTTCGAAGATAAATATCGAGATACGGCAAATATCATTGCAAAAATGAAGATAATCGCCGCTGGCTCAGGCCGTGCTGGGCTTTGGGCGTGCCGACGCGGGGGCAAGCTTTGCGGAGCCAATGGTGAGGCAAAATATTGCGCGAGAGGCCGTGCGGCGCGGCTCACGCGCCTCTCGTTACCTTCAGGGAGATTTCCGATGAAAAACGCATTGAGCCGTCAGGCCGTGATGGCCGCTGCGCTGGCGGGTCTTGCAGCGGCAGGCGTCGCGAACGCCGCCGATACGGTGAACTGCTATGGCGTCGCCAAGGCTGGCCAGAACGATTGCGCGAGCAAGACCGGCGTGCATGATTGCGCGGGCCAGGCCAAGGTCGATCACGACAAGGGCGACTTCAAGACGATGCCCAAGGGCACTTGCGAAAAGCTCGGCGGCACGCCGGAAACGTAAGCAAGGCGCGGCATGAGCACGATGATGCATTCACCTTCGCGCACGAGTGAGGCGCAAGGCGTCGGCATCGGTTTGCGCCACGCGCACTACGGCGCGTTCATGGAGGCGCCGCCGCCGGTCTGCTGGGTCGAGGTCCATAGCGAGAACTATTTCGGCGATGGCGGCTACGACCTGCACGTGCTCGAAACGGTGCGCCGCGATGCGCCCGTGAGTGTGCACGGGGTGGGCCTCGGGCTTGGCTCGGCGGCGCGACTCGACGACACGCATCTCGCACGTCTCAAGCGTCTCGTCGAGCGCATCGAACCGGCGCTCGTTTCGGAGCATCTATGCTGGGGCGCGATGCCCCACGCCGCGCTCCACGATCTTTTGCCGATGCCGCTCACGCAGGCGTCGCTCGATCATCTGTGCGCGCGCGTCGCGCGAATGCAGGACACCCTGCGCCGGCGCGTGCTGATCGAAAACGTCTCCACGTACGTGCGCTTTCGCGACGACACCCTTGGCGAGACGACTTTTCTGGCCGAACTGGCGCGCCGCACCGGCTGCGGCGTGCTGCTCGACGTGAACAATCTCTACGTGAACCAATGCAATCACGGCGAGGACGCCCTCGCCGCGATGGCCGCATTGCCGCGCGAGGCGGTGGGCGAGTTGCATCTCGCGGGGCATCGCGTGACGGAGGCCGCGGTGATCGACGATCACGGCTCGCGCGTCGCGCCAGAAGTCTGGACGCTTTATGAGGCCGCGTTGCGCCGATTCGGCGCGGTGCCCACGCTGATCGAATGGGACACCGGCGTGCCGCCGCTCGATGTGCTGCTCGACGAAGCGAGGCTCGCGCGCGAGCGCATGACGTGCATTGCGCGCGATCCGCTCGCGAGCGCGCAGGTGCGCGCATGAGCGCCGATGAATCGCTGGCGTCGATGCAGGCGGCCTTTGCCGCCGCGCTCGACGATCCCTCCGCCGATGCCGCGCTGGCCGCGGCACACCTGCGCCCAGGCGCTTCGATTGGTGCCGCGCACGAACGTCTTGGCCTTTATCGCGGCAACGTGCGCGCCGCACGGCGCGCTGCGCTGGCGAGCGCGTATCCGGTGCTCGCGGCGCTCGTCGGAGAGGCTTACTTCGATGCACTCGCGCTCGCTTATGCGCGGGCGCATCCATCACGCGACGCGGATCTGAATCGCTTCGGCGCGGCTTTGCCGGTCTTCATCGAGCGCTACGAAACCGATGCGCGCTACGCATATTTCGGCGACGTCGCGCGGCTCGAATGGGCGCTGCACATGGCCGCCTTCGCCGCCGATGCCGAGCCGCTCGCGCCGGCGCAGTGGCAGGCGATCGGCGCGGAGCGGCTCATGTCGTCGCGGCTCGCCGTGCATCCGGCATGTGTCGCGCTGGCCTCGAATTACGCGGCGCTTGCTATTTGGCGCGCGCATCAGCAAGGCGATCAAAACCTCGGCGACAAAGCGCGTGAAGGAGCGCGCCAGCATGCGTGGCCCGACCGCGTCTATACACCGGGTTGGGTGCTTGTCGTGCGTCCGCGTTGGCGTCCCACTGCGCTTGCGCACACGCAGGCAGCGCACGAGGCGTTCGTGGCGCTTCAGCGCGGCGCGACGCTCGACGAAGCGCTCGAACGGGCATTCGCCGTCGACGAGGCGTTCGACTTCGCAAGCCATTGGCGCACGTGGATCGAGGCGGGCGCGATCGTGGGCTTGCACAGCGGATGACGCGTTCGCGCGCTGCAATTGACGTGCAGCAAATTATTACCCGGGTGATATTGCGCTTTAAAATTTACCCGGATAATATTAGCTCCGCGATTTGATACAGGAGCAAGTCATGGCAATGACAAATGAAGCCGCGTCAAGCGGCCCTCGCGTGACGGCCTTTGCCGGCACGCGGCTAATCGCGCGCGGCGCGCCGCGCGAAGTGGCGCTGGCGGTGAAGGCTGTGCTGGAGGGAGGGGAGACCGCGCAGGTGCTGGTTTTCGACGACCGCGACGCGAAGCCGGTGGAGTTCGATTTGCGCGGCCGCCCCGCGGACATAGCCGCGCGCCTCGCCGCCGATGCGGCATGGCAAGCCCGCACTGAAGGCGACCAACAAACGCAGCCAGACGACCCCGGCGAAGACGCCCCGCGCGGCCGGGGCCGGCCCAAGCTCGGCGTGGTAGCGCGCGAGGTCACGTTGCTGCCGCGCCATTGGGATTGGCTGGCGGCCCAGCCGGGCGGCGCGTCGGTGGTGCTGCGGCGGCTCGTGGAAAGCGCGCGTCATGTGAGCGAGGCGAAGGACCGCGTACGGACGTCGCAAGAGGCGGTGCACCGTTTCATGACCGCGCTGGCGGGCAATCTGCCGGGCTACGAGGAAGCGTTGCGCGCGCTGTATGCCGGCGAGCGTGCGCGCTTCGAGGCCTGGAGCGTGGATTGGCCCGAGGGCGTGCGCGACTACGTGCGGGAGCTCGCGCAAGGCGCGTTCGCATGAAGCCGCAACCAGCCATAACCTGCCGGCGCGGCTTCGTGGTGAGCCGCACCGGATAAGAGCATTAAAAACGCCCGGGCAAAAAAAAAGCCGCTCAGGCCACGTGGGCATGAGCGGGAAGTCGGAGAGTTTACATTTACAACCTCTGCATGAACTGTCATGGGGTCACGCAGCAGATGTAGTCTAAGCCGCGGGTATCTCCGTCGATATAGGAGTAGTCCGAAACTCCCGTCAGGCGGGGCTTTGCGCGCTATAGCCCCATTCGCCGGCGCGGGCTCGCAAGTCTGCCTTGCCACGCCGTTTGCGGCTCCGTACACTCGCGCGAGATTTCTCTCCCAAAAAGACAAGACCCAGACAAAACCCGATCGCGCCGGCAGCCATCGCAGCCACCGGCGCAGGACGACCAACAACGGTCAACAACAGCATAAGAGGAGCCCCATGTCCGACTCATATTTTCCCCGCTGGCGCGCGCAAACGAGCTCCGCGAAAAGCGTCGTCGCGCCCGACGAGCGCCTGCCCTGGCCGCAGATGTTCGCGATGGGCGTGCAGCACGTCGTCGCCATGTTCGGCTCGACGGTGCTCGCGCCGCTGCTCATGGGCTTCGATCCGAACCTGTGCATCTTCATGTCGGGCATTGCCACGCTGCTGTTCTTCGTCGTGGTGGGCGGGCGCGTGCCCAGCTACCTCGGTTCGAGCTTCGCGTTCATCGGTCTCGTGATTGCCGTCACCGGTTACGGCGGTCACGGGCCGAACACCAACATTCCGGTCGCGCTCGGCGGCATCGTCGCGTGCGGCGTGGCCTATGCGCTGATCGGCGTGCTCGTTTCGGTGGTCGGCACGGCGTGGATCGAAACGCTCATGCCGCCCGTGGTGACCGGCGCTATCGTGGCCGTGATCGGCCTGAATCTCGCGCCCATCGCTGTGAAGAGCGTGAGCGCCTCGCAGTTCGATTCGTGGATGGCGCTCGTCACCATCCTCTGCGTGGGCGGCGTGGCCGTCTTCACGCGGGGCATGCTCCAGCGTCTCCTGATTCTCGTGGGCCTCGCGATCGCTTACGCGATCTATGCAGTCGTGACCAACGGCATGGGCATGGGCAAGCCGATCGACTTCGCGATCGTCGGCAACGCGGCCTGGTTCGGCATGCCGAAGTTCACCGCGCCGGTGTTCGATCCGCATGCGATGACGATGCTCGTGCCCATCGCCGTGATTCTCGTGGCCGAAAATCTCGGCCACATCAAGGCCGTCTCCGCAATGACCGGCCAGAACCTCGACCGCTACGTGGGCCGCGCGTTCATCGGCGATGGCCTCGGCACCATCGTCTCGGGCTTCTCGGGCGGCACGGGCATGACGACCTACGCGGAGAACATCGGCGTGATGGCAGTCACCAAGATCTATTCGACGCTGGTGTTCGCGATTGCCGCGCTCATCGCGCTCGTGCTTGGCTTCTCGCCGAAGTTCGGCGCGGTGATCCAGACGATTCCGGGGCCGGTGCTCGGCGGCACGTCCATCGTCGTGTTCGGTTTGATCGCCGTGACGGGCGCGCGCATCTGGGTCGTCAACCGCGTCGACTTCTCAGATAACCGCAACTTGATCGTGGCCGCCGTCACGCTCGTGCTCGGCGCCGGTGACTTCTCGCTCAAGCTCGGCAATTTCGGGCTCGGCGGCATTGGCACCGCGACCTTCGGCGCGATCATTCTGTACGCGCTGTTGCGCAGGAAGCCGGCGCAGGAAGCGGCGGTTTAAGGCGAGCCATCTCTTTGCGAACGGCGCGCGTTTGGCGTCGCCACGCTGCAAATACGAATAAAAACGCGACACCCTTTATGACAGGGCGTCGCGTTTTTTGCTCTTTGAGCATATTTGCTTGGAACCGGAGTTGGCTCAAGGATCTATTGCGACTGCGGATCACCAGCAGTGCAAATTTCATCTGATTGTGTATTTATTGGGTGAAATATGAGCGCAGCTATAGATACACCTGTCACTACTTATAGATATGGAACCCACCAGAATCCAAATCCAGAAGAATTGTTTTTCTATATCGCAGTGGAAGAGGGATTTAACCTGTTCTCAATCCTTCTTTTGCCGTTTTCAAAAGTACAGCGGAAAAAGTATGAGAAGGAAGCGCTCACGGTAGGCATGCTGGAACGCGCCATTCACCGCGGGGTGTGGGACAGCCAGAGGCTCGCTGGGTAAGCAGCCGCGTGGCATGCCCACTATCCCTTATCCCCGATTGCGTCCGCGCGTGGTCATCGCGGTTTCAGAAAGATCCACTTCGCGCATCAGCTTCGAGAGCGTCTCGTCGTTGATCGTCTGGCGGTTGCGCAGGTCGAGCAGCGTCGCGCGTTCGGCGCGCATGGCCGCGAGGCGCATCTGCAGTTCGAGCGCTTCCGACTCGCGCGCGTGTTTGGCGCGGTCGCGGTCGGCGTCGAGCGTCGCGAGGCGGCGCCGGTAGGTGTCCATGACGCGCGCCGTGACATCCGCGGCGTAGGCGGCTTGCGATTCGTCCATGTCCTCGGTGGCTTTCTCGTGCAGCGCATCCACGGCGCGAATCGCGGCCTGTGCCGCCTGGGCGCGCGCGGCGCGCTCCTCGGCGGCGTGCGCCGGATGTGCGCCGCGCTTCACGCCGCGCAGCAGCAGCGGCAGCCCCACGATCGCCACCATTAGCGAGGCGAGAATCACGCCCGAGGCGATGAAAATGGCGGTGTCGCGCCCGGGCAGCGGTGCGCCGCTCGCGAGCGCCACGGGCAGCGAGAGCACGCCCGCGAGCGTGACCGCGCCGCGCACGCCGGCCACGGTTGTGATCGCCACGGTGCGCAGGCCCGGCACCGCGTTGGCCATGCCCTGTCGCGCTGCGCTGCGGCTCGCTACCCAGCGCAGCAGCCACACCCAGCCGAAGCGCATCGCGTAGAGCGCTGCGAGCACGGCGGCGATATAGCCGATGAGACGCATCATCTGCATGTTGCTCGTGTGATGCGCCTCGAGCAGCGCCTTGCCGAGAATGCCGGGGAACTGCAGCCCGAGCAGCGTGAACACCATGCCGTTGAAGACGAACTCGATCATCTGCCAGGTGCTGTTCGCGCGTACGCGCGAGGACACCGGCCCCATGTGCGCGACGCTCGTGTAGTTCATCATCATCCCGGCGGCCACGGCGGCGAGCACGCCCGAGACTTCAAGATGCTCCGCGAAGAGATAGGCCGCGAACGGAATCAGCAGCGTCATCACGACGCCGGGCGCGGGATCGCCCTCGCTGGTCATGTTCAGAAAGCGGGCGGACGCGAAGCTGAACAGCCAGCCGATCGCCGCGCCCACCGCGAGCCCGCCCGCCGCGATCACGAAGAAACTGAGCGTGGCGTCGCGCAGCGAGAAGTAGCCGGTGAGCGCGGCGGCCACGGCGAACTTGAGCGCGACGAGGCCGGACGCATCGTTCATCAGCGCTTCGCCTTCGAGGATGTGCATGAGTTGCGCGGGAATCCTGTCCTTGCCGGCGATGGCCGAGAGCGCGACGGCGTCGGTGGGCGAGAGCACGGCGGCGAGCGCGAAGGCCACTGGCAGCGAGATCTGCGGCACGAGCCAGTGCACGAAATAGCCCACCGCCACCACGGTGAACAGCACGAGGCCGAGCGCGAGCATCAGGATCGCGCGGCGCTGCATGAAGAATTCGCGCTTGGGGATGCGCCAGCCGTCCGCGAACAGCAGCGGCGGGATGAACAGCGCCATGAAGATATCGGGATCGAACGTGACGTGCGGATTGATGCGCGGAAACGTGAGCAATGCGCCGATGGCGATCTGCAAAAGCGGCAGTGGCAGCTTGACGGGCAACAGACGCACGATGACGCCCGAAAGTGCCACGGCAAGGAGCAGAATGAGAACGGTGAAAATGGTTTCCATCGATGACGTAAGGCGAGGACGCGATGCGTGCCGGTAGGGCGTCCCGGTCCCGGTAATGCGTCCTTTGAGTGTGTCCCTTTAATGCGGAAGCGTTGCGAGCGAATGCGGAGGTGCCTGGCCAGCCAGGCATCGGCTGGCGGGCAGTTTAGCCCGAGGGCGGCCTCCCGCGCCGCGAAGCGGGCAAGGGCTGCGCGGATGAGTGGCACGCTCCGCGTCATGCAGGTGCGGCCGCGTGTGATGCACGAAGTTGGTGCGCCGGGAGACGTTGCATGCCCGCTGGCCGCGCATGCGCGCGGGCAGCGCGCGGCCTGCGTGCGCACGAACCTTGCTTGACCTGATCGCAGGAGGCGCAACGCAGGGACCGCCGGCACGCGAGCCGCGGCGATCAACTTGCGCGAAGAGGAAAGCATGAGCACAGAGCAACACGACAAAACGGCCACGGCGCCTCATGGCTTCGACCTGAGCGTCGCATCGGGGCTCGAGCGCTATAGCGCACATCACGGCGAACTCACGCTCACGAGCGTGTTTCAGCCCGTTTTCAGCCTCTCGCATATGCGCGCGATCGGCTACGAAGGATTCTTGCGCGCGCACGACGCGCTCGACCGGCCGGTCTCGCCGCTCGACGTGTTCGGGGCTGCCGCGCGCGTGGGCGAGGCGCTCCAGGTGGACCGGCTCGCGCAGGCGCTGCATCTGGAGAACTTCGCGTTGCTGGGCGCCGAGCGCGAGTGGTTGTTTCTGAACGTGCATCCGGGCACGCTGACCGACCCTTATCATGCGGCGGCGCTGCTCGCGAACCTGCGGCGGCTCGATTTGCCGCCGCGGCGCATCGTGCTCGAAGTGCTCGACGTGCCGGACGCGCAGGGCTTGCAGAGTGCGGACAAGACCGGGGCCATCGATCTCGACGTGCTCGCGCACGCGGTGGCCGAGTTTCGCGAGCGCGGCTTTCTCGTGGCGCTAGACGACTTCGGCGCGGGGCATGTCGACATCGGCCGCGTGTGGCAGCTGAATCCCGATATCGTGAAGCTCGACCGCATCATGCTGCTGCACGCCGCGCATCGCGCCGACATGGCCGCGACGCTGCCCGCGCTGGTTGCGTTGCTGCACGAAGCGGGCAAGCTGGTGCTGATCGAGGGCGTGGAAACGGAGCAGGAGGCGCAGCTCGCGCTGTCGTGCAACGCCGACTTCGTGCAAGGCTTTTTCTTCGCGCGGCCCGCGCCGGGTCTGACCGACGCGGTGCACGCGCAAGCCGTGATCGCCGAGGCCACCGAGCGCTATCGTGAGCAGACCGAAGCACGCGAGCGCGGCACGGCAAGCCGTCTTGCACCCTACGTGCGCGCGTTCGAGCGCGCGGCCGAGCGCCTTGGCGCAGGCGAAGCGCTGGAGGAGGTGTGCTGGAATTTCCTCGCGCTCGATCACGCGGCGCGCTGCTTCCTGCTCGACGCAAACGGGCGTCAGGCGGGGCGCAACGTGGTGCTGCGCGTGGACCGCGCCGAGCACGATGCGCGCTTCCTGCCGCTCGACGACGCACAGGGCGCGAACTGGCTGCGCCGGCCGTACTTCCGCGCCGCGCTGGTGGCGCCGGGACGTGTGCACACGAGCTCGCCGTATCTCTCGATAAACGAGGCGCTGCCGTGCGTGACGCTCTCGATGGCGGTGCAGGTGGGCGACCGCCTGTGCGTGCTGTGCGGCGACGTGGATTGGTTTGCTGAAGAGCCGGCCTGAGCGCGGGCCGGACGGACCGAAGAGATCGACTATCGACGAAAAAACGGCGCGAGTGTGAGGCACTCGCGCCGTTTGCATCTTGACGACCGCGCCGCCTACTTCGCAACCACCACGGGAATGCCGCGCAACGCACCCACACCCTTGAACGACGCAAGCGCCTCGTCGACAGCCGCGCTCGTCTTCACGTCGATGTTCAGGCGCGTGGCGAGTTCGCGTTCGCTGCGCTTGACCGAGGCGAGATTCGCGAGCTTCACGTGGCCATAGCCGCGCACGCGCTGATGCAGGCTCGCGAATTTTGCGAGATCGGCGGCCCGGTTGGCGGTATCGCCGGCGGTGACATTCGCGAGCGCGCCGCGCAGCGTCGCCTCGTAGTCGTCGGCGAGGGCGCGTTCCATGCGCCGCTCGAGCGTCTTGCCGAACGGGTCGAGCCACGTGCCGCGCAAGCCGCGTCCCTTCGCGAGCAGCGCGAGCCCGGTCCATAGCCACTGGCCGAACTGGATCTTGCGCGGATGCTGGCCGTTCTTCTCGCGCGCGACGAGCGGCGGCGCGAGATTGAACTTCACCGTGAAGTCGCTGCCCGCACGGCCTTCGAACTGCGCTTCGAGCGCGGTGCGGAAGGCCGGATCGGCGTGCAGGCGCGCCACTTCGTATTCGTCCTTCACGGCGAGCAGCTTGTAGAACGTGGCCGCGACGGCGCGCGCGAGCGCCTGATCGGCGGAAGAATCCGCGCGGCGCGCGGCATCGACCAGCGCGCGATAACGCTTCACGTAGCTCGCGCCGCCATAGGCGAGCAGACGCTGCTCGCGGTCGGCGATCAGTTCGTCGAGCGTTTGCGTGAGCTTGCGCACCGCGGCCTTCGCAGCCGCCGTGCGCTGCATGTCCAGCGCTTCGAGCGCGGCGGCGTCGGCGGCGGCGAGTCGCCCGATCGAGAACGCGAACAGGTTCGCCTGCACGGCCACGTTGTTCAGCTCGATCGCGCGCGTGAGCGCCGCGAGCGACACCGGCACGAGGCCGAGCTGCCACGCGAAGCCGAGCATCAGGATGTTCGCGCCGATCGTGTCGCCGAGGAAGCGTTGCGCGAGCGCCTGGGCATCGCACGTCGAGAGCGGATCTTGAGCCGGCGTTGCGCCGTTAGTGGCCGCATGGCGCATCTTCGCGAGCAGGGCGTCGGTGTGCAGGTTCGCCTCGGGGTTCTGCACGAACGCCGCGTTCGGAATCTCGTGCGTGTTCACGACGATGCGCGTGCGGTCGTGGCGCACGGTTTGCAGCGCGTCGGCGCTTGCGCCCACCACCATGTCGCAGGCGAGCAGCAGGTCGGCCTGCTGCGTGTCGATGCGCACCTGGTTGAGCAGCGCATCGGTCGCGGCGAAACGCACGAACGACAGCACCGAGCCGCCCTTTTGCGCGAAGCCCATGAAATCGAGCACCGAAGCGCTCTTGCCCTCCAGATGCGCGGCCATGCTGATGAGCGCGCCCACCGTCACCACGCCCGTGCCGCCCACGCCGGTCACGAGAATGTCGTAAGGCGCGTTGTCCAGATGCGTGGCCGGAACCGGCAGCGCATTCACGCGCGCCGCGAGCGCCTGCGGATCGAACGCGGCGCCCGCGGCCTTCTTGAGCTTGCCGCCTTTCACAGTGACGAAGCTCGGGCAGAAGCCGTTCACGCACGAATAGTCCTTGTTGCACGACGACTGATCGATGCGGCGCTTGCGCCCCAGTTCCGTTTCCACGGGCTCGACCGAGAGGCAGTTCGACTGCACGCCGCAATCGCCGCAGCCTTCGCAGACTTCCTCGTTGATGAAGAGGCGCTTGTCCGGATCGGGGAATTCGCCCTTCTTGCGGCGGCGGCGCTTTTCGGCGGCGCAAGTCTGGTCGTAGATCAGCACGGTCACGCCCGGCGTTTCGCGCAGTTCGCGCTGCACGGTGTCGAGCTCGCTGCGGTGATGGAACGTCGTGCCCTTCGGGAACAGGCCGTGATGGCCATCGTATTTCTCGGGCTCGTCGCTCACTACCACGAAGCGCGAGACGCCCTCGGCCTCCACCTGGCGCGCGATCTGCGGCACGGAGATGCTGCCGTCGACGGGCTGGCCGCCCGTCATCGCCACGGCATCGTTGTAGAGGATCTTGTAGGTGATGTTGGCCTTCGCGGCCACGGCCTGGCGAATCGCAAGGATGCCTGAATGAAAGTAGGTGCCGTCGCCGAGATTCTGGAACACATGACGCGTGTTCGTGAACATCGAATGCGAGGCCCAGTCCACGCCTTCGCCGCCCATCTGGATCAGGCCCGTGGTGTCGCGTTCCATCCACGAAGCCATGAAGTGACAGCCGATGCCGGCCTGCGCGATCGAGCCTTCGGGCACCTTGGTCGAGGTGTTGTGCGGGCAGCCCGAGCAGAAGTAGGGCGTGCGCTTCACGGCATCGGCGACGTTCGAGAGAATCTGCGGCGCGACGAGATCGACCACGCGCTCGCGGCGGTCGAGCATGGGCTTGTGCTGCGCGAGCCACGCGGCGAACACGGGCAGGATGCGCGAAGGGCGCAATTCGCCCAGATCGGAGAGCAGCAGCGTGCCGTCCTCGGCGTGCTTGCCGACGATAGCCGGGCGCGCACCGTCCTTGCGGTTGTAGAGATGGTCCTTGATCTGCTGCTCGATCACGGGGCCCTTCTCTTCGATCACGAGCACATTGGCGAGCCCCGAAACGAAGGCGTCGATGCGCGACATCTCCAGCGGGAACGAGAGCCCCACTTTGTAGATGCGCACACCCGCGCGGTCGAGGTCGTCGACCGTGAGGTCGAGGCGGCGCAGCGCTTCCATGAGGTCGAGATGCGCCTTGCCGCAGGTCACGATGCCCACGTCCGCGTGGGGGCTCGGCGCGATCCACTTGTCGATGCTGTTCGCGCGCGCGAAGTGGCGCACGGCGTCGAGCTTGGCCGCGAGGCGCTGCTCGATCGAGAGGCTCGGCAGATCGGGCCAGCGATTGTGCAGGCCGCCGGGTGGCGGCGTGAAGCCCGATGTTGCCAACTCAGGCGCCTGCCAGTCGGTTTTTACAGCATCGAGATCGACGGTCGAGCCCGATTCCACCGTTTCGGAAATCGCCTTGTAGCCCACCCATGCGCCCGAGTAGCGCGAGAGCGCCCAGCCGTACAGGCCGAACTCGAGCATGTCGGCGATGTTCGACGGATTCACGATTGGCATGTGCCACGCCATCATCGCGAAGTCGCTCTGATGCGGCATCGACGACGACACGCAGCCATGATCGTCGCCCGCCACCACGAGCACGCCGCCGTGTGGCGACGAGCCATAGGCGTTGCCATGCTTGAGCGCGTCGCCGGCGCGGTCGACGCCCGGGCCCTTGCCGTACCACATCGCGAACACGCCTTCGACGGTGCGCTCGGGGTCGGCTTCCACGCGCTGGGTGCCGAGCACGGCGGTGCCTCCCAATTCCTCGTTGATGGCGGGCAGGAAGCGCACGTCGGCGGCTTCGAGCAGCTTCTTCGCCTTCCACGCCTGCTGATCGACCATGCCGAGCGGCGAGCCGCGATAGCCGCTGATGAAGCCTGCCGTGTTCAGCCCATGCGCGCGGTCGAGCGCGCGCTGCATGAGCGGCAGGCGGATGAGCGCCTGGGTGCCGGTGAGGAAGATGCGGCCGCGCGTGGCGGTGAGGTTGTCGGTGAGCTTGTAGTCAGCGAGAGGGGGCGTGGCAGGCGTGTCGCCGAACGCGGGGCGCGCAGTCATGAGGAGTCTCCGTTTTGTCGATCGCAGTTGGCGCTTCAGCGCTTACTGCGATCCCATGCAAGGCTATTGCTGTCGCACCCCCTTCGTGGAGGGCGGCGAGGAAGACTCTATTTTTTCGCGCCAATGACGGAAATATTTTGCTAACTCACCAGGCGCGGCAGGTTTTCGCGCGATAAGCTGCCCGTCACGGGGTAATTTTGAGAAGGATTTCCCCTACAGCGTTTCGGACGCCCGGGAGGGGCCGGCTTCAGATCACGCTCGGCCCGTATGGCCTGGCGTCGTCGAATTCCACGACCTCGTGAAAGTGTGTGTAGTCGATGGTGCTCACGCCGTTCACGTCGCTCATCAGATCGACGTAGCGGTATTGCCAGCGGATTTGCGCATCCGACCAGATATGGCGCGCCTGCATGGTCTGCGCGGTCGACTCGTCCGAACCTTCGATCACGACGTGCAGCGCCGCGCTCTGGTTCGCGAGCATGTCGGGCGTGGCGCCGAACAGCGGGCTCGATTCGTCGATCACGTGCATGAGGTTCCAGCCGAGCGTGAAGAGCGGATGCTCCGAGCGCACGAGCTTGAGGTCGTAGATGCGCCGAGCGGTGTAGCCGTCCGACGAGGTTTCGACGCGGATCAGGCGCAGCTTCGCCTGCGCTTCGGCAATCACGTTCTGGCGCGCGTTGGCGGCGCGCGCCATCAGCGTCAAGCGGCCTTCGATCGGATGCACGACCACCTGGTTCGCAAACAGGATCTTGGCGCGCGGGCGCGAGAAGCGCGCGAACACGAGCCCCGTGGCCAACGCGACCCCCGACATGCCGACGAAGATCTCGAGCGTCGCGACGAGGTGGGCATAGACGGTTTGCGGATGCATGTCGCCGTAGCCGACCGTCGCGAGCGTCTCTACGCTGAAGAAGAAGGCACCGAGAAAGCCTTGCGGAAACTGGTTGGCGATGGGCGCCTCGCCCAGCTGATAGAGGCACGCGAAGAGGCCGTTGAGCAGCACGAAGAGGCCGGCGAGCGAGGCGAAGAACGTGAGCCAGCGCATCTGCAGCGCGAAGTGATAAAAGTCGCGCCAGGTCTGCACGGGCATGCCGTAGACGAGAATTTTCCGCGCGCCGAATTCCAGTGTTCGCGCGGTGCGGCGAGGGGCCTCTTCGGGTTTGGATTTGGGTTTGGGCGTGGCCGATGCCGACGCCGACGCAGGGGATGCGCCTTTGCACAGCGTGTCGGTCGAGGTTTCCTCGGGCTGCACATTCGCCGCGTTCGCGGGCGGCGCGTGGGCGGCGGAAGCGTCCTGTACGGCCTGCATGTCGGCGCCGGCATTTTCGCAGGCGTCGCGCCCCGGCATTTCGGATGTCATGGTGGTCCCTTCTTCAGGGGGAGCGAAATGAGGAGGCAAGCGTAGCAATCCCGGAGATGCAGGACAAGCGGCCGAGCGCGCAGCGCTCCTGTGCGGGATCAAGCCGGGTTCAAGCCAGGTTCAAGCCAAAATTCGGATGCGTGCGGCGCGAGTGCGCCGGTCACGGAAATGCGTGCGGCTTGGGAATGCCAGCGCCGTGCTCGATGTCGGCGATGGCCTGGCGGCGCGCGGCATCGACGGCTTCGGCGGAGGCCTCGAAGCCCGCGTTGCCGCCAATCGTGACCCATGGCTGCACGGGCTTGTCGCGGTGCGTGATCTGGTATTCGGCGTCCCAGCGCGCGCCCTGCAGTTCGAGCGGATGCACGTGGATAGCGTAGACGCCGTAGAGAAAGAGTTGTTCGGCCATGTTCGTCTCCTGCCGGCCGGAGCAAGCGCGCTTTGGCGTCATGGCTGCCGGCCGAAGAGGACCGCTGGGGACAGGATCGCCGCCCCGCGCGGTTCGAGATTGCCTCTCTTGCGCCTTACAGTTCGAGTTCGCCGAGAATGCGATGCGCGAGCGCCTTCGCTTCTTCGAGCGCTTCCTCAGGCGTGCCAGAGGCGCTCTCTACTTCGTAGATGGCGTTCTCGAGCTCCTCGCCGTCGTCGCGCGCCAGGGAGACCAGGCCTTGGTACTGGCCGGCGTTCATGGGCCGCACGGAGGCGACTGCCGTATAGATCCCCTTGGTGTAGCTGACGTCTTCCATGGCGGGCTCCTCGTGAAAGGAGCTTCCATGCTAGCACGTTGATTCTTCGCCTGCGGGGCACGCTCGTGACGCTGACAAGGCGCTTTCATGTCAGTGTTGCGCCGCGCATCGCGCGCGGCGCGGGTTGGGCCAGTGCGTTAATCCGCGAGTAGCGCGACGACCTCGTCGAGCGTGGGCGAATGCGCGCCGGGCCGGCGGCACGCGGCGGCGCCGGCGGCGAGCGCGAACGCCAGATGCTGGCGCCACTCGCGCCGCGGCGCGCTCATCAGGCTGAAAAGCAGCCCGCCGATGGACGCGTCGCCCGCGCCCACCGTATCGGCCACCTCGACGCGCGGCGGGGCCGCTTCGATCACCGCATCGCCGGCATAGAGCGTCGCGGGCTGCGAGCCGCGCGTGACGAGCAGCGTCGCGGCGGGGTTCAGCGCACGCATCGCCGCGATGGCCTCGGCTTCGCTCTTATCGGCGAACAGCATGCGCAAATCTTCGTCGGACACCTTGATGAGGTCGGCGAGCGCGGCCATGCGGCGCAGGATCGGCTCATAGCCGTGCGCCATCAGATTGCGGTAGTTCGGGTCGAAGCTGATCTTCACGCCGGCCTCGCGCAACTGCGCCGCGAGCGTCGCGAGCGTTTCGCCGAGCGGCTGGCGCACGAGGCTGATGCAGCCGAAGTGCGCCCACTTCGCGTGCGCGCGCCAGCCTTCGGGCAGCTTCGCCGGATCGAAGGCGAGGTCGGCGCTGTTCTCGCCGATGAAGTAGTACGCGGGCGGATGCGTCTGGTGCACGATCGCGAGCAGCGGCGCGCGCTCGACGCGCTGCATGAAGCGCATGTCGAGGCCGGCGGCGACGCTCGCGTTCCAGAGCTCGTCGGAGAAGTTGTCGGTGCCGAGCGCGCCCGCGCATGCGGTTGGCAGGCCGAGGCGCGCCACCGCGCGCGCCACGTTCCAGCCGGCGCCGCCGGGATGCGCGCGCCAGTGCGAATCCATGCCCGGCGCGCTCGACGCGTGCGGCGCGCCTTCGGGCGCGGGAGCGCGCACGAGATCGGTGAGGATGTCGCCCGCCGAGATGAAGGCGGGGAAGCCGGACGAGAAGTCGGGGCCAGTGTTGCAGGTGCTCATCGCTTGTTCCTTCTCAATTCCTTCGCTGAGTCTTCGCTGATGCTCAGGCGTTGCCGTCGGTGCCGGTGGTGCAACTGGCTTGCGCGAACGCCGCTTCGCTGCCTGCCGCGGTGCCGATGACGGGCGCCATGCCACGGCCCGGCAAGGCGTTCAGGACTTCGTAGCATGCGCCCATCGTGTGGTAATCGGTCTTGCCCGCAGGGCTTTTCTCGTCACTGTACTTGCGGTTGTCGCAGGTGAGTATGCGGTACCACGCGCCGAAACGATGATCGACGAAATGCGCCCAGCTGTAGCGCCAGATCTCGTCGTGCCAGTCCCAGAAGCGCTCGTTGCCGGTGCGCTTCGCGAGCAGCGCGGCGGCGGCGAAGGTCTCGGCCTGGACCCAGAAGTACTTGTCGTGGTCGCACACCGTGCCGTCCGGGCCGAAGCCGTAGTAGAGCCCGCCGTGATCGTCGTCCCAGGCGTGCGCCATGGCCGCGTCGAACAATTCGATCGCGCGCGGCAGCAGCCACGGCAGCGGACGATGGCGCTCGAGAATCATGAGCAGCTTTGCCCATTCGGTTTGATGCCCTGGCTGGAAGCCCCACGGACGGAAGATGTTCGAGCTGTCCTCTTCGTTGTAGTGCCAGTCCACCGACCAGTCGGCGTGAAAGTGCTCCCACACGAGACCTTGCGAGAGCTTCGCCTGGCGCAGCGTGATGTTCGATGCGACGCGCTCGGCGCGGTCGAGATAGACGAGGTGGCCGGTCGCCTCGTAGGCGGCGAGCAGTGCCTCGGTGGTGTGCATGTTCGCGTTCTGGCCGCGATAGCTCGACACGATCCAGTCGGCGCTGGCCTCGTCGGCGTAGAGGCCCGCCGCGCCGTCCCAGAAGCGGTGCTCCATGAGCTCGAAGGTGGCGCCGATCATCGGCCGGGCTTCTTCGATGCCTGCCATCGCCGCGTGCGCATAGGCGAGCAGCACGAAGGCGAGGCCATAGCAGTGGCGCGTGGCGTCGAGCGTGCGCTTCTTGCCGTCGCGCCAGTCGATCTCCCAGTCGTAGCCCTCGTGATGCGGATCCCAATGGCCTTCGCGCAGGAACTGCAGGCCGTGGCGCGCGTATTCCAGGTGGAGCGGGTCGCCGAACTCGCGGTACGCCATCGCGTAGTTGAAGACGAAGCGGCAACTGCTCACGAGGTGGCGCGAGTGGGCGTTGTAGATCGAGCCGTCGTCGCGGAAGTAATGGAAGAAGCCGCCGGTGCTGTCGAACACGTTGGGCGCGTAGAAGCGCAGCGTGTCCTCGAGGTGGCCGAGCAGGAACGCGCGGTCGCGAAAGCTCGCGACCGCGGGCGCGCCCGCAGCGGCTGCCGGGGCAAGCCTGGCCGGTTGGGAAGAGACCGCGTTGGAAGGCTTCGTCATGGCTTTCTCGTCTGGGCTTGGCCTGGCGTGACGGCTGACCAGGCTTGGAGTGGATTCTGCAGGACGGCTTCGGCGGGCGGCCCGGTCCGCGACAAGGTGCTTGCCGCCGCCTCGGTGCGTTCGCTGGCGGCGGTGCTCGCGCGCTCGATGAGCCGCACGGGCAGCACGATTTCGTTGGCTGCGGGCGCTTCTTCGAGCAGCAACTCGACGCCGCGCCGCCCGAGCGCTTCCTTGTCGACGGCGATGGTCGAGAGCGCGGGCGCGGCGTGCGACGCGCCGGCAATGTCGTCGAAGCCGATGATCGCGATGTCTTGCGGCACGCGCAGGCCGGCGGCCTGGCACACGCGCATGGCGGCGAGCGCGGCGGCATCGTTGTAGGCGAACACGGCGTCGGGCAGCGGCCCGCGCACGCTATGCGCGGCGTCGAGCAGACGCTGCATCGCGAGCGCCGCGCCGGTGTCGGGATCGAGCCCGCCATCGATGCAGGTTTCCAGCGACGGATCGAACAGCAGCCCCGCTTCGAAGAACGCGCGCCGATAGCCGAGCGCGCGCTGGGCGATGCTGTAGTGCGCGAGCGAGCCGCCGATGAACGCCACGCGCCGGCGCCCCTTGCTGAACAGATGATGCATGGCGAGCGCCGCGCCCGC
Organism: Paraburkholderia sp. A3BS-1L; assembly: GCF_051125215.1. Taxonomy (NCBI): domain Bacteria; kingdom Pseudomonadati; phylum Pseudomonadota; class Betaproteobacteria; order Burkholderiales; family Burkholderiaceae; genus Paraburkholderia; species Paraburkholderia sp. A3BS-1L. The sequence continues at coordinate 251,226 of NZ_CP120442.1, forward strand.
CGCGTTGTCGATGTTCACCGAGCGCAGGCCCTGCGCCCACAGGTCGATCAGCACGAGCGGGCGATGCAGCGCGACCAGCGCGGCGAGCGTCTCGGGCTCGACGAAACCGGCCACGGCGATGGCGTCGGGCGCGTGCAGGCGCAGTTGCTGGATGGTGTCGTCGGCGGGACCGGCGGTGAGCAGCGCGGGCACGATGCCGTGCTCGCGGCAGGCGTCTTCCACACCGTGCAGGACGTGCGAGAAAAACGGGCTCGCGGCGAAGTTGTTGTGCTGGCGGTGCAGCAGGAACGTGAGGCGGCGGATGCGCGGGCGCAGTTGCCCGCAGTCGTAGCCGAGCGAGCGCGCGACTTCGACGATGCGCGCTCGCGTGGGCTCCGACAAGCCCGGTTGGTTCTTCAGCGCGCGGGAGACCGTGCCGATCGACACGTTGGCCGCCTGCGCGACGTCACGAATGGTTGTCCCCATGGTTCCTGTGCGCGCTTGCTGATGCCGCGCGGCACGCGTGCCGCGATATGGCCAGATGTGCGGCGATTGTATAGTAAAAATATGGCCGTGCAACCTTGAAATGCCGTATAAACCGCCGGTAAATACCCGTAATTAGGTGAATAAACGTAAATTTAAATGTTTAGTAAAAACAGCTAAACAGACCGCGGGAACGTCAGTTGCGCACTGCCGCAGGTCATTGCTTTACCCGGAGGGTCCCTTGCGCGGCATATCCCTATTGCTATTTTTGGTCCTGCTTCTGGTTGCCTCCGTCCCTGCGTGGCCGTACAGCCGTACATGGGGCTACGGGCCATCTGGCACCGTGGGCGCCGGGGTGATCGTCATGTTGTGGCTCGTGTTGACCGGGCAGGTCTAGACGCGCATTGCCATGTTTCCCATGCAAAGGCAAAGAGGCCGGCGCGGATCACTCCGCGCCGGCCTCTTTGATTGATGCGCCGGTGGTTTCCGGGCGCCGCTTCGCCTGCGGCTTGTCGATTACTGCCTTCCTCCCGCCACTGCCCGCTCGCCGCGCGCCGCGCGCGACTCGTCGCCGGCTTCGGCGTGCTCGACGCTCATGTCGCGGGCGCCCCAGCGCTGCGCGAGCGCTGCGCACACCATCAGCTGGAGCTGATGGAACAGCATGAGCGGCAGCACCACCGCGCCCACGGCGTTCGAGGCGAAGATCACCTTGGCCATCGGCACGCCGGACGCGAGGCTCTTCTTCGAGCCGCAGAAGATGATCGTGATCTGGTCGGCGCGGGAAAAGCCGAGCTTTTTGCTCGTGAACATGGTGGCGCCGAGCGCGAGCGCGAGCAGCACCGCGCTGATTACCACCAGGCCGCCGAGCGCCGCAATCGACGTATGGTGCCAGAGCCCCTGGTTGATCGCCTCGGAGAACGCGCCATAGACCACCAGCAGGATCGAGCCCTGATCGACGAACTTGAGCACGCTGCGGTTGCGCTCGATCCAGCGGCCGATCACGGGCCGCAGCAATTGCCCCGCGACGAACGGCACGAGCAACTGCAGCACGATGTTCCAGACCGTATGCCAGGCCGATGTGCTGCCCGCGGCCTGGTTCGTGACGACGAGACTCACGAGCGCGGGCGTGACGAAGATGCCGATCAGGCTCGACGCCGATGCGCTGCACACGGCGGCGGGCACGTTGCCGCGCGCGATCGAGGTGAACGCGATGGACGACTGCACGGTCGAGGGCAGCGTGCACAGGAACAGCACGCCCATGTAAAGCGTGGGTGTGACGAGCGGCGAGAGCACGGGCTTGAGCGCGAGCCCAAGCAGCGGGAAGAAGATGAACGTGCTTGTGAGCACGACGATGTGCAGACGCCAGTGCGTGGCGCCCGCCACGATGGCTTCGCGCGAGAGCTTGGCGCCGTGCAGGAAGAACAGCAGACCGACCGCGACGTTGGTGAGCCAGTTGAAAGGCTTGGTGGCCAGGCCGTGCACGGGCAGCAGGCTGGCGAGAATCACCGTGCCGATCAGGCACAGCGTGAAGTTATCGGGCAGGAATTTCGGACGAACCATCGATCAGTCTCAAGTGCGCACCACGGCGCACTTTCATTCGGTCCGGGCGCCACGGGAGGAATCAGGGCCTCTATTGTCGGCCCACCGCGATTGAAAAAGCAAATTCATTTGAAGAATCGATTAATGATCGTTTTGCATGAGAGGGCGGCTTTCAGAAACAGCCGCCATGGTGTGGCCGACGCGAGACAAGTGGGGGCGAGCGGGCATTGGCGCCATTCATTCGTCATGCAAAACACCCGGTGCGAAACGCAGCGCAGCGAAGGCGCGCCCGTTGCCAGCAAAGCCCCGCTGGACGGGCTTCCGGCAGCTTGGGCGAGGCTGCTCGCAAGCATGAAATACTCCCGCACGTCATGTCCCCAAAGACCAAAAAATCGTGCAGTAACATGGTGTTACAACCCTTCCGAGGGCATAACATTTTTTGGCTCGACACCCTTTCAGGACGCCCATAAATTACCGTCAAGGAAGAGTCAAAAACCGTTGCGGCAGCAATTGTTGCGTGACACATACGCTTCCCGGAACGGCTCGCCATGGCCCGAATGGCGTTAAGCCATGCTGAACGTCGGGCAGGTGATCGACACACAATGCGCGCAGGGTTGTCAAAGATTGGACAGTGGGGCTTGGGGGCCGGATTAGCGGCCCTCGTTGTGTTCGCCCATGTCCAGCCTGCCCTGGCCGGTCATGGTGGCGGCGACTTTCATGGCGGCGGCTTTCAGTCCGCGCCCATGATGCGCGGAGCTTCGCGCCCGGCCATGCCAATGCAATGGGGTAGCCCGCGTGGCGGCAGCGCGGGTTACGGCCGCGCGCCAGGCGGACATTACAGTGGACACTACGGCGGCGGGCCGATGCGCGTGGCCGACCAGGGCGGCTGGCGCGAGCGTCAGGGCGCTCACTCGCAGGAGCGCCGTGCCGGCGGTTTCAACAGCAACCCCTATGGCAATGGCTTCGGCGGCTATCACAGCCCGATTCAGCCCGTGAGCGCGGAATCGCGTCAGGTCCCTCGTCCGCCGGCCGATTCGCCGGTACGCGCCGGCTCCATTCGCGAAGACGTCGCGCGCTACAACGAAGAGCGCAGCACGTTCCGCCCATTCCAGCGCGGCGGCGGCGAGGTCCCGCGTCCCCCGATGCCGGCGCCTTATCGCAACTAGGGCCGCTACCCCCGCTTTTCACGCAGTTCTCCAGGCATCTTCTGCCGCTTCCCATTGGCGCTTTTCGCGCGCGCTGCAGGCAGCGTCGATCAAATCGGATCCCGCATCAGCCCAATCGACCGTCCGGACGGCGTGTCCGGTCGATATCGCTCGCTCCTGCGAGTCTCAAAACTGACGCGTGGATACCACACTTTTTCGGAAATTTCTCGTCATACCATACCCTTTCATCATCAAATCCTGGCTTCATGAGGATGGTGCCCGGACGGCGGAGCCGCAGAGCAGCAAAAAACGGGCCGAAGTCCAGTCCACGCGGGTGTCCGGCCTGGCGCCGGCGTTGCCGCGCCCTGGCAAAACGGCTGCTGGAACCGGTCGAACCGGGGTTTGCCGACAGCAAACTATGCGGATCGATATACCGACGATAACAATCGATATTTTTGTCCATCAATCTGGTCCGCAAAGATGGTCCCGCCCAGAACGGCGACGCCAGCGAACGGCGACATAACAAACGGTTTGCACGAGCGCCAAAGCCGCCAACCAATCACTTTTTTGACAAAGAGACAGGAGAACCCATGAAAAAAGCCGTCAGCCGCGCGCTGCGCACGCCTCTCAAGGCGGGTGTCATTGCCGCCATGCTTGCCGCCGCATCGTCGTCGGCATTCGCGCAGTCGAGCGTCTCGCTCTATGGCCAGGTCGACGAATGGGTCGGGGCCACGCGCTTCCCGGATGGCAAGACGGCCTGGAACGTCGGCGGCGGCGGCATGTCGACGTCCTACTGGGGCTTGAAGGGCGCTGAAGACCTGGGCGGCGGCTATAAGGCGGTCTTCAAGATGGAAAGCTTCTTCCGCGCGCAGAACGGCCAGTTCGGCCGGTTCCAGGGCGACACCTTCTTCGCACGCAACGCGTATGTCGGCATCGAGTCGCCGTTCGGTACGGTTGTGGCGGGCCGCGTGACGACGCCGCTGTTCATCTCGACGATTCTGTTCAACCCGTTCGTCGATTCGTACACGTTCTCGCCGATGATCTTCCACACGTACCTCGGGCTCTCGACGTTCCCGAGCTACACGACCGACCAGGGCGCGGTGGGCGATTCGGGCTGGAACAACTCGATCCAGTACTCGACGCCGAACTTCAACGGCCTGTCGGGCACGGCTGTATACTCGCTCGGCAACACGGCTGGCCAAAACGGCAAGAAGAAGTGGAGCGTCCAGGGCCTGTACTTCAATGGCCCGTTCGCCGCCACGGCGGTCTGGCAATACGTGAACTTCAACAACACGCCGGGCGACATCGGCAGCATCGTGAGCGGCGATACGGTCATCCAGGGCCTGCGCAGCCAGAGCATCGGCCAGGTGGGCCTGTCGTACGACCTGAAGTTCGTGAAGTTCTTCGGCCAGTACATGTACACGAACAACAACAGCGACCTCAACAGCTGGCACGTGAATACGGCGCAGGGCGGTGTGACGGTGCCGCTCGGCACGGGCACGGTGATGGCCTCGTACGCGTACTCGCGCGACAGCGGCGGCCTGAACCAGACCCGCTCGACCGCGGCGATCGGCTACGACTACCCGCTTTCGAAGCGCACCGACGTCTACGCGGCCTATATGTACGACCACTTCGACAACATGTCGTCGGGTCAGACCTACGGCGTGGGCCTGCGCGCCAAGTTCTAAGCGCCCCCGAGCTGACGCCCATAAGGCAGAAACCCCGCGCTGTCCGCAGCGCGGGGTTTTGTTTTTTTGAGCGGCATGCACAATCCTGGGGACGGGTTTTTGATGAATTTGAATTTGGCGAAAAGGGCGGCGTGATGGATACCCTTGTCAGCATGAAAGTGTTCCGGCACGTGGTGGAGGCGGGGAGCTTCGTGGCGGCGGCCGAGCGCATGGACATGTCCGCCGCCATGGCGAGCAAGCACGTGATGCATCTCGAGCAGCAGCTCGGCGCGCGCCTGTTGAACCGCACGACGCGCCGCGTCGCCCCCACCGAGGCGGGCCGCGAATACTACGAGCGCGTGGCCCAGGCGCTCACCGAGCTCGACGAAGCAGGCCAGGCCGTGGGCGCCGCGAGCGTGGTGCCGCAGGGGCGCCTGCGCGTGTCGTCGCTCACGGCGTTCGGCCTGCGCCACGTGATGGGCGCGGTGGCCGATTATGCGGCCGGCTTCCCGCAGGTCACCGTCGACATCACGCTCTCGGACCGCGTTGTCGAGCTGATCGACGAAGGCTTCGACGTGGCGATTCGCGCGGCGCCTTCGGGGCTTAAGGCGTCGTCGCTGATCGCGCGGCCGCTCGCGACCGCGCATATCGTGCTGTGCGCCGCGCCCGAGTATCTGCGCCGCCACGGCGTGCCGAAGAGCGTCGCCGATCTCGCGCAGCACAAGTTCGTGCATTACGCGGGCGCCTCGGCGGCGGAGCTCGCACCGTTCGCGGAGGGCGGCGCGCGGCAGGTGCGGTCCAAGCCCGGCGGCAATCTGATCGTCAATCACCTGGAGGCGCTGCGCGTGGTGCTGCTGCAGGGCGGCGGGCTCTCGATGCTCGGCACCGAGGTGATCGGCGACGACATCGCGCAAGGCCGCCTCGTGCCGCTGCTCGTCGATGCGCTGCCGCCGCGCGAGCTGCCCATCTATGCGGTCTACGCGAGCCGCCGGCACTTGTCGGCGAAAGTGCGCTCGTTCGTGGATTTCCTCGCGGAGCGCTTTGGCGAGCGCCCGCTATGGCCAGGCGTCGAGGAGATTCGCGAGGCAGCGGCTCGCGCGGCTGCGAACGGGAAGGCGTAAACAGGCGGCGCGCGCCCGACGCCGCCGCAGAGTTTGCGGAATCAGCCGGCCGCGTCAGCGCGCGATCCCGATCCCGAGCCGTGCGCGGGTCTCGTCGTACTCGCTCTTCAGGCGCGCGACGAGTTCGGCGACCGAGGGCACATCGTCCATCAGCCCCACGCCCTGGCCCGCGCCCCAGATGTCTTTCCAGGCCTTGGCCTTGTCGCCGCCGAAGTTCATCTTCGATTTGTCCGACTCGGGCAGCGCGTCCGGGTCGAGCCCCGCGTTGACGATGCTCTCGCGGATGTAGTTGCCGTGCACGCCCGTGAACAGGTTCGTGTAGACGATGTCGGCGGCCTTGGCTTCGAGGATCGCGTGCTTGTACCCTTCCACGGCATGCGCTTCGCGCGTGGCGATGAAGCGCGTGCCCATGTAGGCGAGATCGGCGCCCATGGCCTGGGCGGCGAGGATCGAGCCGCCATTGGCGATCGCGCCCGAGAGCACGATGGGGCCGTCGAACAGGCGCCGCACTTCGCCCACCAGCGCGAACGGCGAGGTCGTGCCAGCGTGCCCGCCCGCGCCCGCCGCAACCAGAATGAGGCCGTCCACGCCCGCTTCGAGCGCCTTGCCGGCATGGCGCAGATTGATGACGTCGTGCAGCACGACACCGCCGTAGCTGTGCACGGCGTCGAGCAGCTCCCTGGGCGGCGCGCGCAGGCTCGTGATGAAGATCGGCACCTGGTGGTCCACGCACACGCGCACGTCGTGCTCGAGCCGCGTATTCGACTGATGCACGATCTGGTTCACGGCGATCGGGCCGATCACGGCGTCCGGGTTCGCGGCCTTGTGCGCGGCGAGCTGCGCCTGGATCTGCGTGAGCCATTCGTCCAGCCGTTCGGCGGGGCGCGCGTTGAGCGCCGGAAACGAGCCGACGATGCCGGCCTTGCACTGCGCGAGCACGAGCTCGGGGTAGCTCACGATGAACATCGGCGCGCCGACGACAGGCAACGAGAGGTTCTGCAAGACGGCGGGCAATGCCATGGCGAGGTCTCCTGGCAAGTCGAGGGAGTGTTCGGTTTCTAGCTTTTCGTGCCCGAATTTGCGATGGCGCATTGCGCCCCCCTCCTACAATACCCTGAGACCAACAAATAGACGATGGAGACGCGACATGCCGTTCGACGGATACACGCCTTTCACCGTTCGCACCGCGGATGGCGTTGAGATTCACGGACTCCGTGGCGGCGAGGGGCCGCCGCTGCTGCTCCTGCACGGCCATCCGCAGACGCACATGATCTGGCATCGCTGTGCGGCGGATCTCGCGCAGCACTTCACGGTGATCGCCACCGACCTGCGCGGCTACGGCGCGTCGTCCAGGCCCACGAGCGACGCGAGCCACGCGGCCTATTCGAAACGCGCGATGGCCGCCGACCAGGTCGAGGTCATGCGCCACTTCGGCTTCGAGCGTTTTCTCGTGTGCGCGCACGATCGCGGCGCGCGCGTCGCGCATCGCATGGCGCTCGACCACGCCGACGCCGTCGAGCGGCTGATGCTGCTCGACATCGCGCCCACACTCGCGATGTACGAGCAGACCAATCGCGAGTTCGCCACGCTCTATTTCCACTGGTTCTTCCTGATTCAGCCCGAGCCGCTGCCCGAGGCGCTGATCGGCGCGAATCCCGACGCCTATATCGAGCGCGTGATGGGCAGCCGCCATGCGGGCCTGGCCCCCTTCGCGCCCAAGGCGCTCGGCGCTTATCGCGCGGCGCTGCGCCAGCCCGGCGCGGTGCACGCGATGTGCGAGGACTACCGCGCTTCCGCGACCATCGACCTCGACCACGATCGCGCCGATATCGAGCGCGGCCACAAGGTCGCGTGTCCGCTGCGGGTGCTGTGGGGCGAGCATGGCGTGGTCGAGCGCTGCTTCGAGCCGCTCGCGGAGTGGCGCAAGGTGGCGCGCGACGTGAGCGGCCGCGCGCTGCCGTGCGGCCACTACATTCCCGAGGAAGCGCATGAGGCGCTCGTGGGGGAAATCCTCTCGTTCTTCGAGGCGACCGAGCGTCAGGAGTGAGTGCGTCGCGCGCCGCGCCGACGCGTTCAGCCGAGCGGCGGCAGGCGGCGCGCCACGGGTGTGGACTTGACGATGGCGGTGCTGGTTTCCGCGCGCTCGGTGACCTTGTTGAGGATTTCGTCGAGCTGGTCGATCGAATGCAGATAAAGCCGGGCGATGAAGCAGTCGTCGCCGGTGACCTTGTCGCATTCGATGAACTCGGGAATGCGGCGGATCACTTCTTCGACCAGATGCAACTGCCCCGGCAGGGGCTTCACGCGCACGATCGCCTGCAGCGTATAACCGAGCGCGCGCGGGTCGATGCGCACGGTGTAGCCGCCGATCACGCCCTGAGCTTCGAGTCTGCGCAGGCGCTCCGATGTGCTCGGCGCGGAAAGCCCGATCTGGCGGGCCAGGTCGCTCACGCTCGCGCGGCCATCTTCGGCGAGCGCGGCGAGCAACGCGCGGTCGATCTCGTCGAGCGCGATGGGCGCAGGCGCGGTGGGGCGTTTGTTCATGGATTCACCTGCATGTTCGCTCGCATATTTGTTTGCCAGCCTTCGATTCGATGGCAATTCAATCTATCGACCTTAGTTTAGCCATGTATTCCGCGCTTCGTGCTGAGTAAACTTTCAGGCAGATACTCACGCGGAGCACCCGGTCATGTCTTCCCCAGAAGTTCGCCGCGGCGCGGCCGAGATGGTCGCCGCGATGCTGATGTCCGGCACCATCGGCTGGCTCGTCGTCGATTCGCAGCAGGCGCCGATCAACGTGGCGTTCATGCGCTGCGTGCTCGGCGGCGCGACGCTGGCGCTCGCTTGCGCGGCGCTCGGCCTGTTGCGGCGCAGGCTGCCCTGGCGCACGCTCGCGCTCGCCATAGCGGGAGGCGCGGCCATCGTCGCCAACTGGGTGCTGCTGTTCGCCGCCTATTCGCGCGCCTCCATTTCGATGGCCACCGCCGTCTACAACACGCAGCCCTTCATGCTCGTCGGCCTCGGGGCGCTCGTGCTGGGCGAGCGCGTGAGCGCATCTACCGTCGCATGGCTCGCGCTCGCCTTCGTCGGGCTCGTGGGCGTGGTCGAAGTGCAGCCGGCCGTGCTGGCCGTGCCGGGCGAGTATTTGCAGGGCGTGGCGTGCGCGGCCGGCGCCGCGTTCCTCTACGCCATTTCGTCGATCATCACGCGCCGTCTCAAAGGCACGCCGCCGCATCTGATCGCGCTCGTGCAGCTTGGCTTCGGCGCGCTCGTGCTCGCGCCGTTCATCCGCTACGACACGCTGCCCGCCACGCCCGTGCACTGGGTGCAGATCGCCACGCTCGGCATCGTGCACACGGGCGTGATGTACGTGCTGCTCTATGGCGCAATCCAGAAGCTGCCCACGGCAATGACCGGCGCGCTTTCGTTCATCTACCCCGTGGTGGCGATCTTCGTCGACTGGCTCACGTTCGGGCAGCGCCTCGCCTGGATCCAGGTCGCGGGCGCGGCGCTCATCCTGCTTGCGGCGGCGGGCGTCAATCTCGGTTGGCGGATCGTGCCGCCGCGGCGCAAGGCGTCGTCCGCTTGAGGCGTCATTGGCGTGACCTGACGTGCGCGGCGAGTCACGAATGTGGCGTGCGCGGCGTTGCGGGCACGCTGGCCGCATAATGTCGCGGTTTCCCGACCACGACGATGCACCAGCGCATGACCCTCTCCGACGCCAGCCACGACGAAGCCGAACTCAAGCGCGCCAAGCGCCGCGCCCTGCTGCTGCTGGTGGCGGCTGCGCTGGTGTTCGTCGCCACGGCGCTCGCGCCGCCGGGCGTGGTGGTCGACGGCATCAAGGCGGTCAGCGAAGCGTCCATGGTGGGCGCGCTCGCCGACTGGTTCGCCGTGGTCGCGCTGTTCCGGCGCGTGCCGATCCCGTTCATCGCCGCGCGCACGGGCGTGATTCCGCGCAACAAGGATCGCATCGCCGACGAGCTCGCCGTATTCGTGCACGACCGGTTTCTCAACGTGGATGCGCTAGTCGAGCTGATCCGCCGCCACGACCCGGTCGAGCGCCTCTCGTCGTGGCTCACCGCGCCGAGCAACGCGCAGCATCTGGGCGACTACGCGGTGCGGCTGATGTCGGGCCTGCTCGGCCTCACCGACGACGCGCGCATCCAGGCCTTCATCCGCGACGGCCTGCACGCGGCGCTCGACAAGGTCGATCTTTCGAAGTCGGCGGGCGCGCTGCTCGACACGCTCACGAAAGACGGTCGCCATCAGGAACTGCTCGACAAGATGCTCGATCAGCTGGGCGCCTTGCTGGCCGAGGAGAGCACGCGCACGTTCGTGGCGGCGCGCATCGTCGACGGACTCAAGGGCGAGTTTCCGCTGACCGAAAAGCTCCTGCCCTCGGAATGGATCGGCGACAGCGGTGCGCGCGTGCTGGAAAGTGCGGTGAACCGTTTGCTGCTGCAGGTGAGCGCGGACCGCGAGCACCACTTGCGCCAGAAGTTCGACGAGGTGGTGCACAAGCTCGTGGTGCAGCTCAAAAGCGATCCCGCGTTCCTGCGCAAGGGCGAGGAGCTGAAAGCCAGCCTGCGCGAAGGCAGCGCGCTCAACGAGTACACCGGTGCGCTATGGGGCAGCCTGCGGGCGTGGCTGCGCGACGATCTGGATCGCCCCGATTCGACGCTGCACGCGAAGGTGGTGGCGACCGGCCGCTGGCTCGGCGAGTCGCTGGCCGCCGACGCGGATCTGCGCGAGTCGATCAACCGCCATCTCGAAGACGCCGCGCGTGCGATGGCGCCCGATTTCGCGCGCTACCTTACGCATCACATTCGCGACACGGTGCGGAACTGGGATACGCGCGACACCGCGCGCCTGATCGAGCTGAAGATCGGCAAGGACTTGCAGGAAATCCGCGTGAACGGCACGGTGATCGGCGGGACGATCGGGCTCGGGTTGTACTTGTGCTCGCACCTGTTCGAATGGTTGCGCCTGCAACTCGGCTGGTGAAATGTTCGTGAACGTGTGGCGCCGATTATTTGCCACGATTCGCCACGATTTTTTATCGATTCGGATTTCGAATTAATTGCGCATGCTATTCGTTGCGCAAACGTTTTGAATCGGGTGCCGATAGCAGTCTGTAGGGAAATCACCGATGCGACGCAAATTCGCGCGCGAGTATGATCGGCTCGACAGTTTGATCACGTCAGAGCACGATACTCACGCTCGCCCCCGAAAAAAGGGCGAGCGTTTTTTTTGCTGGCGCGCGGACGATGCGTGGATCAGTGCGGGGCGAGTGGGTCAAGCCATGCCGGCGGGCGCTTCGACCCCGTTCTCGCCCATCACGAGCGCACCGCTTTTCGCGAGCTCCCCGGCCAGTTCGCGCACCAGCGCGGGCCAGGCGCCTTCGGGTGCGAGCTGCCGCGCCGCCGCGCGCATGATTGCCGCCTCGGCGAGCATCGTGTCCAGCGCCGCGAACGTCATCGTGCGCACTTCGAGCAGCTTGAACACGATCAGCACCTTGAGCGCGTTTTTGGCGTTGCGCGCGGGATCGGCGCTCAGCCAGGCGAGGCGCGCATAGGCGCGGTCGAGCGCGGCCCTCACATTCGAAAATGGCGCGCCATGGCCCGGAATCACCACGGCCACGTCGAGTTGCGCGATGGCGTCCAGCACCGCGCGCTGCTCCGCAAAACCGCTTGCGCCTTCGAGTTCCGGAAAAATCACGCCGAAGCCGTGCTCCCAGAGCGCGTCGGCGCTGATCAGCACGCGCGGCCCGGCGGCATACAGCATCAGCGAATCGGGGTCGTGGCCGGGTGCGCCGATCACCTCCCACTCGAAGCCGCCAAGCGTCACGCGCGCACCCGGCGCGAGCGTGCCCGTGAAAGCGAAGCGCTCGCAGGTCTGGCCGGTGGCGAGAAAGGACAGCCGCGTTTCGTCCCAGGCGCGCACGGCGCTCGCGCTGGCGGCCGGGATGAGCGTCTCGCAGGTCCATTGCGCCTGCAAGCGCGCGTTGCCGCCGCAATGATCCGAGTGCAGATGGGTGTTGACGATCGTATCGAGCGCGCGCCCCGCGAGCGCGTGCTGCACGAGCGCGACGGTTTGCGCGGCATGCGTGGCGTAGCCCGTGTCGACGAGCGCCGCGCGGGTTTCATCGACGAGCAGCACGTTGTTCGACGAGAGCCAGCCGCGCTCGAACACGCGGATCGATGGCGGCAGCGTGGCGGCGGGGGGATGTGCAGCGTGGCTCATCGCGTGGCCGCTTCGCTCGCCGGTGCCTGAGGCTTCGGCATCACGAGGATCGTCGAGCGGCCCACCACGAGCGTCTCACCGTTCTGGTTCACGGCCGTGCCTTCGAGCTTCACGAGATCGCCGTTCAGGCTGGCTTTCCAGTGGGCCTCCACGACGCGCCATTCGAAGGTGAGCACGTCATGGGCGTGCGCCGCGCGCTTGAGCTTCATGTCGAATTCGAGGCCGAGCGGCTGCGCGTACTGCGAAAAATGCGTGGCGAGCAGCGCCATGAAATGCGCGGTGGGTTGCGTGCCCGAGGCAATCAAACCGCCGAAGCGGCTCTGCGCGGCGTAGGCGTCGTCGTGGTGCAGCGGGTTCAGGTCGTTCACGAGCGTGGCGAACGACTTCACCGTGTTGGGCGAAAGCGCGAGCGTCGAGCGAAACGTCTCGCCGATCGTCACGACACGGGCGGGCGCGCCGGTGCCTATGGTCATCGGGCGTCTCCTGCTTTTGCCGCGTCGCGCGCGGTGCGTGGGGCCGGAGTAAGCGCTGAAGCGCCAACTCCGGGCCGACACAGCCACTGCGCGTGGCGCGTCTCGATCGCGTCCCATACGGCGCGCTTCGCGGCGTGGTCGAGCGTGGACCATGCAACGATCTCGTCGATCGTGCGCAGGCACCCTTCGCACAGGCCGCTCGGCTCGTGCATGCGGCATACGTTGATGCAGGGCGAGGGCGCCTGGGCGGTCGCGCGCGTTGGGCTCCGGTTCGAGTTCATGCGTCGCGCAGCGCGACGTCCACCACGGGCGCGCCGGTGAGCGCCGCCAGTTCCTGCGGCGAAAGATTGAAAACCGCATGCGGATGGCCCGCCGCGGCCCACAGGCTCTCGAGCGCGAACAGGTCGGCGTCGATCAGCGTGACGGGCGCAGTGGCGTGGCCGATCGGGCACACGCCGCCAATCGCATAGCCGGTCATCTCGCGCACGAACTTCGCGTCGGCGCGGCTCACTGCGCCCACGTGCGCCTCGACCTTCTTTTCATCGACGCGATTGGCGCCGCTCGCGATCACGAGCACGGGCGCATCGTCCTTGCGGCGGCGAAACAGGATCGACTTGGCGATTTGCGCGACTTCGCAGCCGAGCCCGGCCGCCGCTTCCGCCGAGGTCTTGCCGGTCTCGGGCAGCAGCACGACCGGCTTCGCGTGGCCGCGCTCGCGCAGGAGCAGCGCGACGCGGCGTGCGGAATCGGGCAGGGCTTCGAAGCCGTCCTTTTCCGAGTTGATGAGCGTTTCCGTCATGTCGTGATTTCCTTCGTGCTGCAATGGCTGCAACTCAGGCACATGCCGCGGCGCTCTGTTTCTTCGCGAGCAGCGCCTTGCCGGCGCGCGAGACGTTGGCGCGGCCGATGGCCTTCGAAATGAAGTCGCCGGCTTCCACCACCTGGTCGAGGTCGATGCCCGTATGAATACCGAGGCCGTTCATCAGGTACAGCACGTCTTCGGTCGCCACGTTGCCGGTCGCGCCCTTTGCGTACGGACAGCCGCCGAGCCCCGCCACCGAGGCGTGAAAGATTTCGATGCCTGCTTCGAGCGCGGCGTAGATATTGGCGAGCGCCTGGCCATAGGTGTCGTGGAAGTGGCCCGAGAGGCGCTCGCGCGGAAACACTTTGGTGACCGCCTCGAACACTTCGTGCACGCGCTTCGCGGTGCCCACGCCGATGGTGTCGGCGATATCGATCTCGTCGCAGCCGAGCGCCGCGAAGCGCTGCACCACGTCGACGACTGACGCCACCGGCACCTCGCCCTGGTACGGGCAGCCGAACGAGCACGAGACGCTGCCGCGAATGCGCACGCCGGCGGCCTTCGCCGCTTCGGCCACGGGCGCGAAGCGCTCGATGCTTTCTGCGATCGAGCAGTTGATGTTCTTCTGCGAGAACGCCTCACTCGCGGCGCCGAAGATCACGATCTCGTCCGCGCGCGCGGCGAGTGCGCCTTCGAAGCCGCGCAGATTCGGCGTGAGCACCGAATAGATCGCGCCCTCGCGGCGCGCGATGCCGGCCATGACCTCGGCGCCGTCGGCCATCTGCGGGACCCATTTCGGCGAAACGAACGAGGCCGCTTCGATGTTCGGAAAGCCCGCCTTCGAGAGCCGGTCGATCAGCTCGATCTTCACGGCGGTGGGCACGAATTCTTTTTCGTTTTGCAGACCGTCGCGCGGTCCGACTTCGACGATTTTGACTGCGGTGGGGAGGGTTGCCATGTCTGTCTCCAATACTGTGTTCTCGCGCCTCAATATCCGCGCGCCGTATTCACGATCCCGCTCACCGTTTCTCCGCGCGCGAGCGCTGCGATCTTGTCCGCGACCTGCGAGATCGCTTCCTCGCGCAGCGTGAGCGCCGAGCTATGAGGCGTAATCGTGATGCGCGGCTCGCGCCAGAACGGGTGATCGTCCGCGAGCGGCTCGTGGCGGAACACGTCGAGCGTGGCGGCCGAGAGCGCGCCGTTCGCGAGGGCATCGACGAGATCCTGTTCCACCAGATGCGCGCCGCGTGCGACGTTCACGAGATACGCGCCGCGCGGGAGCTTGCCGAAGGTGTTCGCGTCGAGCACGTTTTCGGTGTCGGGCGTGGCGGGCAGCAGGTTCACGAGCACTTTCACGTCGGCGAGGAACGCGTCGAACTGCGGGCCGCGCAGCTCGCCCGAGAAGGTCTCGATGCCGTCGAGGGCTTTCGCGCTGCGCGAGAAGCCGCGCACCGGCACGCCGAGCGAGGCCACTGCGCGCGCGACGTGCGCGCCCAGCACGCCGAGGCCCAGCACGCCCACCGTGAAGGTCTCGAGCGGATGCGGCGCGAGCACGTGCCATTCTCGGCGCGCCTGCTGCAGCGCGTATTCGTCGAAGCGGCGCAGGTAGCGCAGCACCGCGTGCTGCACGTATTCGGCCATTTGCGGCGCCATGCCCGAGTCTTCGAGGCGCACGAGCAGCGCGTCTTTCGGCAGCGTGCCCGGATGATCGCGTTCGAGCGCGAGAATCGCGTCGACGCCCGCGCCCAGATTGAAGACCGCGCGCAGGCCCGAGCGCGCGGCGAACAGCTCGCGCGGCGGATGCCAGACCACGGCGTAATCGGCGGGGGCCGTATCGCCGGGCTGCCATGCGCGCAGCTCGGCGCCGGGCAGGGCGCGCGAGAGACCGTCGAGCCAGGCGGTGGCGTCGGCTTGCGGGAGCCAGAACAGAATTTTCATCGCGGTTCGTTCCCTGCGGATGGTGGAAATCGTGAGACGAGTGGGATCGGTCGCCACATTCTACTTTTTCATGCCGTAAGCCGCCGGCTTTCTCCACGCGGTTCCGCGCCGTGGCCGGAGCGAGAAAAAGCAAAGCGGAAAAAATTGGTTTGGCGCGCAGGGGCGGCGGCTCACAATCCGTTCACGATCCGTCGAAGCGAGGAAAAAATCATGCTTTCGCACGCCGCTTCTTCGTGTGCCTCGCGCTGGCCGCCCAGACTCGTCACCGTGCCGGGCCTGCACGGCAGCGAGGGCGGGCATTGGCAAAGCTGGCTCGAGCGCCAGTTCGCGCGCTCGTTGCGCGTGGAGCAGGACGACTGGGACGCGCCCGATCTGGCGCGCTGGAGCCATGCGCTCGGGCGGCTGCTCGCGCGCGAGCGGGGTCCGTTCGTGCTCGCGGCGCACAGTTATGGCTGCCTCGTGGCGGCGCACGCGCTTCAAAAGGGGACGGTTGCCGCCGACGTGGTCGGTACGCTGCTCGTCGCGCCTGCGAGCCCGGAGAAGTTTCGCTTTGCCGGCGCTTTCGAGGCGCGCCGGCTTCCCATGCCAGCGATCCTGATCGGCAGCGAGACCGACCCGTGGATGCCGCTCGAAGGCGCGCAGCGCCTCGCGCAGCAATTGGGCAGCGCGTTCGTGAATCTCGGCGACGCGGGGCATGTCAACACGGCGGCGGGGTTCGGGCCGTGGCCGCGCGCGAAGTATTTGGTCGATACGCTCGTGCATTGCGAAGCGCCGAGGCGTCTGCATGCCGGCAGCGACTTCGGCGTGAGCGACCGGTTGAAGCTCGCCTGAGTCTCAACCGGTCCGCAGCCTGCTCGCCCGCCGGCGCGGCATCAGTGCGCCAGCGCCTCGCGCAGCAGACGCGCCGTGTGCAGCGCGATCATCCCTTCCTCGTCGGTGCGGATCGCGAAGACCGGCACGCGGCTTTCGCGCGAGCTCACGCGCTCCTTGCCGGCGTCGTTGGCCGCCGCGTCGAGCGCGATGCCGAACAACGGCGCGAGCCGTTCGCACACCTGCGCGCGAATCGGTGCGGCATGCTCGCCGATTCCGCCCGTCATCACCAGCGCATCGAGCCCGCCCAACCCGACGGCGAGCTTGCCCACTTCCTGGGCGATGCGGTACGTGTAGAAGTCGATGGCGAGCCGGGCCCGCTCATTGTCGCTCGCGAGCAGTTCGCGCATGTCACTGCTCACGCCCGAGAGGCCCTTGAGGCCGGACTCCTGGTACAGCAGCTTCTCGATCTCGTCGTAGCCCATGCCGCGCGCCATCATCCAGAGCACCGCGCCCGCATCGATGGCGCCGCTGCGCGTGCCCATCGGCAGGCCGTCCAGCGCGGTGAGGCCCATGGTGGTCTCGACGCTCTTGCCGTCTTTCATCGAGCACAGGCTCGCGCCGTTGCCCAGATGCGCGACCACCACGCGGCCGCGCGCGACGTCGGGCTCGGTGGCGTGCAGGTAGTGCGCGATGTACTCGTACGAGAGGCCATGAAAGCCGTAGCGGCGGATGCCTTCCTCGTAGTAGTGGTACGGCAGCGCGAAGAGCTGCGCCATGATGCCGTTTCCCGCGTGAAAGGCCGTATCGAAGCAGGCCACCTGCGGCAGGTCTGGCGCGGCCGTGCGCACTGCGCGGATCGCCGCGAGATTGTGCGGCTGATGCAGCGGCGCGAGCGGCGTGAGCGAGTCGAGTTCTTCGATCACCTTGTCGTCGATGAGCACCGCGTCCTTGAAGTGCGTGCCGCCGTGCACCACGCGGTGGCCGATCGCGGCGGGCGGCGTGTCGCGCAGGCCCACCGCGAGCACGAGGCGCAGCAGGCGGAACGCGGCGTCGTGGTCGGCGACTTGGGCGACCGGAAACTTCTCGTCGACGATGAGTCGGCCGTCGGCCATGCGCGCGACCACGCGCGGCGCCACGCCGATGCCTTCGATCTGGCCGCCCGCGCCGAAAATCGCGCGCGCGCCGCCTTCCGCGCGAGGATCGTCGACGACGCGATACACCGAGCACTTGATGCTCGACGAGCCCGCGTTCACGACCAGCACGATCTGGCCTTCGCCGTGCGCATGGTTCGCGGAGGAGGGAAAAGCCGGCGTCGTGCTCACAGGGCCTCCGTGGTCATGCGCGTGCGTCGCGCGTGGGCGAGCAGCACCGCGATCGCGCAACTGCCGATGCGCGCGCGCACGGTGTCGGCGCGGCTCGTGAGGATGATGGGCACGCGCGCGCCGAGCACGATGCCCGCCGATTCCGCGCCGGCAAGAAAGGTGAGCTGCTTGGCGAGCATGTTGCCCGCTTCGAGGTCGGGCACCAGCAGGATGTCGGGGTCGCCCGCGACCTGCGAGGTGATGCCCTTGATGCGCGCGGCCTCGGCGTTGATCGCGTTGTCGAAGGCGAGCGGACCGTCGAGCAGGCCGCCCGCGATCTGGCCGCGGTCGGCCATCTTGCACAGCGCGGCCGCCTCGATGGTCGAGGGCATCTTGTCGGAGACCGTCTCCACCGCTGCGAGGATCGCGACCTTCGGCGTGGCGATGCCGAGCGCCTGCACGAGATCGATGGCGTTGCGCACGATGTCGGCTTTGTCGGCGAGCTTGGGGAAGATGTTGACGGCGGCGTCGGTGATGAAGAGCGGCTTGTGATACGCGGGCACGTCCATCGCGAACACGTGCGAGAGGCGGCGCTCGGTGCGCAGGCCGCTCGCGCCCCGCGCCACTTCGTGCAGCAGTTCGTCGGAGTGCAGGCTGCCCTTCATGAGCAGCTCGGCTTCGCCCTCGCGCACCGCGAGCACCGCGCGTTCGGCGGCGGCGTGGCTGTGCGGCACATCCACGATCTTGACGTTTTCGAGCGAGAGCCGCGCTTCTTGCGCCACCGAGCGGATCTTCGCCTCGGGGCCGACCAGGAGCGGCTCGATGAGGCCGAGGTTGGCGGCGTCGATCGCGCCCGTGAGCGACGAGACATCGCAGGGGTGCGCAACCGCTGTGGGCACGGGCGCGAGGCCCGCGCAGCGGGCCAGCAGGGCGGAATACTTGTCGGGCGTTGCAGTCATGTCTGTCTCTCATCCGAAGCCAGGGCCTCTCGCGGGCGCAAAAATCGGCACGAAAGTCAGCACGAAATGGCCGTGAGCAGGTCTTGAGCAAGCGAAACCACGGTGGCGCGGCAGCGCGCCTTCACGCGTTCATGTTGCGGCGCGCAAACCGCTAACAGTGTAGTCCAGCGCATCTCGCGCCGGCCGCAAAGTGTGCAGCCGCGGCGTGCGGCTTACTGCCCCCAATGCACGGCGCATCATCCATGCAACGGCTTGGGCGGGCGCGCCGGCACGGTCTGTCACGCGCTCTTCACGCCGCCGCGCGATCATGAAGCGCGCGCGCGATCCCGCACGGCTTGACTTGGCGCAAAACTCTGCCTAGATTGAAATACTGCAGTGCAGCATGACTGTCGTGCGCACGCCATGCACGCCCCGTTATAGGAGATTTGTCACGTGGCAGTATCCGCTTTCTCGCCTGCGCTCTCGTCCGATTCCTCGCCTACTTCCCCACGCCGTTCCCTGTGGCCGCTCTGGCCGTTGCCGGGTTTCGAGGCCGTGCAGTCCTTCCAGCCTTTCCAGCCCCTCTTCGACGCGTTCGCCGAGTCTGCCGGCGCGGCGTCCATGCCCGGCATGCCCACCCCGCCCGCGCTGCCCGCCGCGGCGCCCGCCGCGCTCCAGCCGCTGTTCGACTACCTGTTCGATGCCTGGCAGCGCAGCGTCCTGTTCCTCGACGTGCTGCGCGAGCGCGGCAACCAGACCTGGCTGCACGAGAAGGCCGGCATGCCGCCGGTGCTCGCGTTCGACTATGAAGTGATGGTCGATGGCCGCGAGCTCGAGGATCCGTGCAACTACGCGCTGCTGCGCATCAAGCCTGAAGCGGGCGTAGAGACCGATGCGCGCATGCGCCCGTTCGTCGTGATCGACCCGCGCGCGGGGCATGGCCCGGGCATCGCAGGCTTCAAGATGGACAGCGAAGTGGGCATCGCGCTGCGCAAGGGCCATCCGTGCTACTTCGTGACCTTCTTCCCGGTGCCGACCGAAACGCAGACGATCCAGTCGGTGGGCGAGGCGGAAATCGTGTTCCTGCGCAAGGTGCGCGAGCTGCACCCCGACGCGGACGGCCAGCCCTTCGTGATCGGCAACTGCCAGGGCGGCTGGGCCGCGGCGCTGGTCGCGGCGTCCGCGCCAACGCTGGTCGGGCCGCTGATGCTCGCGGGCTCGCCGCTGTCTTACTGGGCCGGCGTGCGCGGCAAGAACCCCATGCGCTACTCGGGCGGCATGCTGGGCGGCTCTTGGATGTCGTCGCTTGCCGCCGATCTTGGCGACGGCCACTTCGACGGCGCGCATCTGGTGCAGAACTTCGAGAACCTCAATCCGGCCAATACGTTCTGGGGCAAGCTCTACAACCTCTACGCGAAAGTCGATACCGAGCGCGAGCGTTTCCTCGAATTCGAGCGTTGGTGGGGCGGGCATTATCAGCTCAACCGCGCCGAGATCGACTGGATCGTGCAGAACCTGTTCGTCGGCAATCACCTCACGCGCAACGAGGTCTACGCGAAGCACGCGCGCGCGCCGGTGGATCTGCGCAACATCCGCACGCCGATCATCGTGCTCGCTTCGTGGGGCGACAACATCACGCCGCCGCAGCAAGCGCTCAACTGGATTCCAGATCTCTACGCGAGCGTGGACGAGATCGTCGCGAACGAGCAGGTGATCGTCTACTGCCTGCACGACAAAGTGGGGCACCTGGGCATCTTCGTTTCGGCGAGCGTGGCGAATAAAGAGCATACCGAACTATTTTCGGCGCTCGATCTGATCGACGTGCTGCCGCCGGGCCTCTACGAAGCGAAGATCACCGACTCGGCGCCACAGGCCGGGCGGCTCGAAGCGCTCGAAGGGCGCTACGAGATCCGTTTCGAGCGCCGCACCATCGACGATATTCTCGCGCTCGACGATGGCCGCGACGACGAACAGCCGTTCGAAGTCGTGCGCCGCATCGCGGAGAATAGTCAGCGCTTTTACGACCTCTATGTGTCGCCATTCGTGCGCGCGTCGAGCACCGCGCTTTCGGCGCACCTGCTGCGCGAGACGCATCCGGCGCGCGTGGAGCGCAGCCTGTTCAGCGACGCGAACCCGGCGCTCGGCATGCTGCCCGCCATGGCGCAGGCGGTGCGTGCGAACCGCGTGCCGGCCGCGCCCGACAATCCGTTCACGCTGATCGAGCAGCAGGTATCGGCGAGCATCGAAGGCGCGTGGGACGCGTGGCGCGACGCGCGCGACACATGGATCGAAGACACCTTCTACCGCATGTACACGGCGCCTTGGGTGCAGGCGTGGGTGGGCGTTGTGCCCAATACGCCGCTCGACCCGGTCGCGCCGCCGCTCACGGCGTTGCGCAAGGAACTCGCGCAGCAGCGCCTGCGCGCCGCGCGCGAGCACGTGAACAAGGGCACGCCCGTCGATGCTTTCATGCGCATCATGGCCTATCTCGCCGATGAGATGCGCGTGGTCCAGTACCGCCCGTTCCAGCGCATGCGCGAACTCGCGCGCGAATACATGGGCGATCGCCAGCCGAGCATCGCCGAGTTGAAGGAGTCGGCGCGCCGCCAGGGGGCGATCGTGCAGCTCGACGCGAATGCCGCCATCGAGGCGCTTCCCGAGCTGGTGCCGGACATGCGCACGCGCCGCTTGCTGCTTTCGGTGGTGTACCAGGTGGCGACGGCCTCGGCGCCGCTCGATGGCGAGCGGGCGGAACGTTTCGCCGAGGTTCAGCGCGTGCTGGGCGTGGAGCCGGGCAGCGAGAAGGAGCCGTTGCCGCCGCCGCCGGGAAGCGGCAATGACGCGGGCGGCACGGGCAATGTGGGCAAGGTGGACAACGCTGGCGATGCGAAACCGGCAAAGGCCTCGAAGAGCGCGGCGACAACGAAGGCGGCAACGGTGAAGAAAGCTTCGAAGCCGACGAAGCCCACCGCCGAACCCGCGTCTTCGCGCGCGCCGCTAGCGAAGCCCGCGCGTGCGGCCCGCCGCCGCGCATCGTCTGGCGCGGGCAAGTAAGCCTGAAAAATGAGCTGGTAAAAAGCGCGCGCGGCAAATACGCCGGGCACGTGAACAAAAGAACCTGAGAGAACGCGCTCGCGCATGTGGACCGCCACGCGTGCGAGCGCGCCGAACCGCGAACCGTGAATCGGGCGGGCATCGAATCCGCGCCGCGTCGCGACAGATCGTCGAGGCCATCCATGCAAACTCTTCCAGACCAGCCGCTTGCAGGCATGCGCGCTCTCGTGACGGGCGTGGCGAACGCCGAATCGATTGCCTACGGCTGCGCGCGCGCATTTGCGGAGCTGGGCGCCGAGCTCGCGCTCACGTACCTCAACGACAAGGCCAAGCCTTACGTCGAGCCGCTGGCGAACCAGCTAGGCGCGGCAATGCTGCTGCCGCTCGACGTCGAGGACGAGGCGCAGTTCGACGCTGTCTTCGACGCGGTGCGTGAGCAGTGGGGCACGCTCGATATCGTGTTGCATTCGATCGCCAACGCGCCGAAGGCCGACCTCCAGGGCGGCCTGCTCGAATCGTCGGCGCAAGGTTTCGCGTATGCGATGGACGTCTCGTGCCACTCGTTCATCCGCATGGCGAAGCGCGCCGCGCCGCTGATGCCGCGCGGCGGCACGCTGTTCGCAATGAGCTACGATGGCGCGAATCGCGTCGTGCCGAATTACAGCTTGATGGGACCGGTGAAGGCGGCGCTGGAAGCCTCGTGCCGCTATCTCGCCTATGAGCTCGGGCCGCTCGGCATTCGCGTGCATGCGATCTCGCCGGGGCCGCTCAAGACGCGTGCCGCCTCCGGCCTGCCTGATTTCGACCGCATGCTCGCGGAAGCCGTCGAGCGCGCGCCGCTAGGCGAACTCGTCGACATCATGGACGTCGGCTACGCGACGGCCTGGCTCGCGACGCGCTACGCCCGCCGCCTGACCGGCAATACGGTCTACGTCGACGGCGGCTCGCACATCATGGCCTGAGCGCGCAGGCTTCACGCGCTCGACCCGTTCGCTTACCAGCGGCGGTAGCCGTAGTCGCGGTCACGATCGTCCCAGCGGCGGTCGTGGCCCCAATGATGGTCGTTCCAGCGATGGTCTTCCCAGCGGCGCTCGTTCCAGCGACGCTCGTCCCAGCGGCGGTCGTCGTCGCGCCAGCCCACATAAGCCGGTGCCGCGTAAGCCGGCGCCGCATAGACCGGCGCGGGCGCCGTATAAACCGGCGCGGGCGCCGTATAAACCGGCACGCCAACGGCGAGTCCCACGGAGACGCCGGCCGTCGCGGTCTGCGAGATGGCGAGAATCGTTGCGCCCGCACCCAATGCGGCAATGAGTTTCGCGTTCATTCGAGTCTCCTTTGGCTCGTTGAATGGACACCTCCAATCTAATCCGGGCTGCGGCGCCGTGGATTACAAAACTGCAACAATCGTCTCGGTGTCGCGAGGCCATGCGGGCCCGAAGCGCGCTTTCGAGCGAGAGCGTGCGCGCGAAAAGCCCCGTAAAACAGGGCTTTTCGGGGTGCGGTACCGCTTCGTGAAAAAAAGTGACGCGCCCTGATTGGACGCAAGATGTTGCGTATTTCAGGCGTGGGTAACGAGTGCGGCACCACCCCGCCAGGCATGCCTCGAGACGCAAAAAAGCCGGAGACATGCTCCGGCTTTTTTGCGCGACGGTGCAACGCGCACCTATCACTGCACCGAAACGCCCCCAAAGTTCTGCCGTCCGAACGGGCTTACCTGATAGCCGCTCACGTTGGTGCGCGTGATGGCCGCGGCCGTGGGATAGCCAAGCGGAATCCATAGCGCCTGATCGTGGATGATCTTCTGTGCGGCTTCATAGTCCTTCGCGCGCTGCGCCTGGTCGGCGGTGGTCTTGCCGTCGGCGATCAGCTTGTCGAGCTGCGGATCGCAGAAACGCGCGAAGTTGATGCCCGACTTCACCGCGTTGCAGCTAAAGAGCGGCGAGAGGTAGTTGTCGGGGTCGCCGTTGTCGCCGGCCCAGCCCATGAACAGCGTGTCGTGCTGGCCTTGCTTCGCCTCCTTGATGAGCTCGCCCCACTCGATCACCTTGATCTCCGCTTTCACGCCGATCTTCGCGAAATCGGCCTGCAGCAGTTCGGCGCCCGCGCGCGGGTTCGGGTTCAGGACACTGCCGTTCGGACGCACCCAGATCGTGGTCGCGAAGCCGTTGGGCACGCCGGCCTCGGCGAGCAACTGCTTTGCCTTCGCGATGTCGTGCGGATACGGCGAGATCGACTTGTCGTAGCCCCAGGTGATGGGCGGCCACGGGTTGGTCGCGGGCATGGCCGTGTTGTCGAAGATCGCCTTGAGATACGTCGTGCGGTCGAACGCGAGGTTCAGCGCCTGGCGCACCTTCGGGTTATCGAGCGGCTTCTTCTGCGTGTTGAGCGCGACGAAGGCTGTCATGAACGCGGGCGTCTGCACGACCTTGAGCGCTTTGTCGGTTTTGGCGTCGGCCACGTCCTGGGGCTTGGGCGAGAGCGCAATCTGGCATTCGCCGGCCTTCACCTTTTGCGCGCGCACGGCGGCGTCGGGCGTGATCGCGTAGATGAGGCGCTCCACCTTGGGCTTGGTCCCCCAGTACGTGGGGTTCGCGTCGTAGCGGATCACCGCGTCCTTCGTGTAGCTCTTGAGCACGAACGGGCCGGTGCCCACGGGCTTCGCGTTCAGGTCGATCTGCTTGCCGGCCTTGAGCAGCTGCTCGGCGTATTCGGACGAGTAGATCGACGCGAAGCCCATCGTGAGGATCGGCAAGAAGGTGGCGTTGGGCTCGTTGAGCTCGAACTTCACCGTGTTCGCGTCGACTTTGGTGATCGACTTGATGAGTTTCGGCAGGCCCATCGACTGCGCATGCGGGAAACCGCTCGCGCCCGCCACCTTGTGCCACGGATTGTCGGGGTCGAGCATGCGCTCGAAGGTGAAGACAACGTCGTCGGCGCTGAGCGCGCGCGTGGGCTTGAACCATTCGGTGGTCTGGAACTGCACGTTCGGACGCAGATGGAACGTGTAGGTCAGGCCGTCCGCGCTTACGTCCCACGACTGCGCGAGCGCGGGCACCACTTTCTTCTGCGCTTCGTCGTAGGCGACGAGCGAATTGAAGATCACGTCGGCGGATGCGTTGGTGGTCACGAGCGAGTTGAACTGCACGACGTCGAAGCCATCCGGGCTCGATTCCGTGCACACCGTGAGCGGTTTCGCGAGCGCGGGCAGGGCCGCGCAGGCGAGCGCCGCGCCAAGCGCGGCGGCGAGCACGGGAGCGGGCGAGAGGAAGCGCATGGGGTCTCCGTTTGGCTTTATAGCCGGCCAAGCTTAACGAAGGGACATTGCGCAGACAACAACATAATCGGCATACCCATATGGGGCGCGATCGGGCGGGGCGGCGTGGGGCGGTTGTAGCGCGGTTGCGCGGAGCGATTGTGCGGACTGGCCGCGGGCGGTCAATGCTGGGCGGCGCGCGGCTTGCGCGGGGCGCGTTCGAACGCGCGGTCGTAGAGCCAGCGCGGCAGCACGCGGAGCAGTGCCGCGACCACGCGCATCGGCCAGGGGAACACTGCGAAGGCGGTGCCGCGCGCGATGGCGTCGGCGGCCTTGGCGGCGAAGCGGTCGGCGTCCATGAGGAACGGCATGCGGTACGGGTTCTTCGCCGTCATGGGCGTGCGGATGTAGCCCGGCGCGATCGTCACCACGCGCACCTTGAACGGCCGCATCTCCACGCGCAGCGACTCCAGATACGCAAACGCCGCCGCCTTCGAGGCGCTGTAGGCACCCGAGCCCGGCAGCCCGCGCACGCCCGCTACGCTCGCGATGCCCATGAGCGTGCCGCGCCGCGCCTGCGCCATCGCCTCGGCGAACGGCTCGAAGGTGGCGACCATGCCGAAGTAGTTGGTGTCCATCACCTCGCGGAACGTGGCGAGGTCGCCGTGACCGGTGAGCACGCCACGGCTCACGCCCGCGTTGGCGATCACCACGTCGGGCAGGCCGTGCTCGGCGATGAAGGCGCGCGCGGCGGCCGCGAGCGCATCGGCGTCGCGCACATCGGCGCAATAGAGGGAGACGGGGTGCTGCGGATGAGAATCACGGAAGGCCTCGAGCGCATCGGCGCGGCGCGCGACGAGCCCGAGGATGGCGCCGCGCCGCGCGTATTCGGCGGCGAGCGCAGCGCCGATGCCGCTCGACGCGCCGGTGATGAAGACCTTCAAGGGGGACGTCATGCCGGCGCGCGGGCTCACATCTTCTTGGCGCGGATTTGCGAGATGATGAAGTCCATCACCTGGAGCGTGCCCGGCAGGCTGTTGGTCGCGGCCGGCCCCGTCTCGTACTTGCCCTGGATCGCGATGGTCGGCACGCCGTCGATCTTGTACGCCTCGATCACAGCCTTGTCGCGCTGGAGTGAGCTTTGCGTCGAGAACGAGTTGTACGCTTCCATGTACTTCTTCGGATCGACGCCTTGCGTGGCGAGGAACTTCGCCTGGTCGTCGGGCGTGAGCAGGTAGTTCTTGTTCACGTGGATCTCATGGAAGATGACCGGCGTGAGTTTCTGCGTGAGGCCGAGCGCGTCGAGCGCGTAGAGCATCTTCGAATGCGGGATGAAGTCGTCGCGAAATGCCACCGGCACGCGCTTGAACACGACGTCCGGGCCTTGCTTCTTGATCCAGTCTTCGAGCAGCGGGTCGAACTCGTTGCAGTGCGGGCAGCCGTACCACATGAACTCGATGACCTGGATCTTGCCCGCGGGCACGTCGAGCGGCTGCACGGCCTTGAGGACCGTGTAGTCCTTGCCGGCGACCGGCGCTTCGGGCGAGGCGTAGGCCGTGCCGGCCAGCATCGAGAGCGAGACCAAAAGCGTTCCGAGAAGTCGTTTCATAGCGTGTTATTCCAGTGAACGGGGCCGGCGGCGTCCGGCGAGGCGGTGCGCGAGCGCGTCATGCGCGTTCGCGCGGGTGATGCATCTGATGGGTTACTGCTTCGTGAAGCGGATCACAGCGGTGTCGATCCCGGCATCAGACAGGCGCTGACGGTTCGAGTTCATGTCTTCGAATTTCGAGAACGGCCCGATGCGCACGCGGTAGTACGTGACACCGCCCGCGTCGCGCTGCGTCACCTTCGACTCGAATCCCTGGAACGCGAGACGCGCGCGCTGTTGCTCGGCGTCCGCCGCGGTCTTGTACGCGCCCACCTGCAGGAAGTAGCCGGTGTTGGCTTCGCCGGCTGCGGGGGCGCCGGGCTGCGTGGGTTTTGCGCCGTTTGCAGTCGGCGCGGGGATGGCGTTAGGCGCCTTCTGCGGCTGATTGTTGGCGAGCTGCTGCGCGGGCGCGCTCGGCGCTTGCGGTTTCGGCGCGGCGGCCGAGGCATTGCTGCCGGTCGAGGGCTTCGGCGCGACTGCGACGCCGTTATTGGCGCTGTTGCTGTGATCCGCGCCGTTGTCAGCGGAAGCCGACGGCGGCACTTCGACGATCTGCGGCTCTTCGAGCATGCCCGAGGATTGCGACTGGTTCGTGGTCTGGCCCGGCGCGGTGTTCGGCGGCGTGCTTTGCGCGGCCTGCGGCGGCACCGGCTGGCCCGGCGTCTTGCCTTGCAGCACGCGGTTCGGATCGTATTGCTCGGCCTGGCTCGCGTCGCTGGGCGGCGCGACCTTCGCGACGAATGGCGTGGGCGAGCGCGTGATATAGAGCGCCACGACCACCGCGATCGCAAGGCCGACAATCAGGCCCAGCACGACACCGAGAAAAGTACCCCCGGACTGTTTCGACTGCTGCTTCGTACTGCGGCGCGGTTTTGCCATCGTCTGAATCACCTGCAAACAAGAGAATCTGGAACGGCGCGTATCCGCGTGCGGATGCGCCCCAAACATGTCGTGTGCGGCCTCGCGCGGCGCGCCGGCGGCGGGTTGGCTGCCGGCGTGCCGCATGCGAAGCGAGTCGTGTTACATGCGCTCGGGCGCCGACACGCCGATCACGGCGAGGCCGTTTGCGAGCACCTGGCGCGTGGCTGCAAGCAGCGCCACGCGCGCGTCGCGCACGGCGGCATCGTCGACGAGAACGCGTTCGGCATTGTAGAACGAGTGAAACTCAGCCGCGAGTTCGCGCAGATAGAACGCCACGGCGTGCGGCGCGAGCTCCGTGGCGGCATGCGTGAGCATGTCGGGGAACTCGCCGAGCTTCGCGATGAGCGCGAGCGCGCGCTCGCTGTCGAGCGGCGCGAGGTCGACCTTGGGCAGCGCGGCCAGCTTGCCGCCGTGCTTGCCTTGCCAGTCGCCGAGAATCGACGAGATGCGTGCATGCGCGTACTGCACGTAGTACACGGGGTTTTCGTCGTTTTCCTTCAGCGCGAGGTCGATGTCGAACACGAACTCGGTGTCGGCCTTGCGCGAGATGAGGAAGAAGCGCACGGCGTCGCGGCCGCGGCGGATGGTGGCTTCGTCCAGCAGGTCGGGCGCGACTTCGCTGCCCGGATTCGCGCCGCCCGACCATTCGATCAGGTCGCGCACGGTCACGTAGCTGCCCGCGCGCTTGGAGATCTTCACTTCCTGGCCATCGCGCATCACGGTGACCATCTTGTGCAGCACGTAGTCGGGGTAGCCCTTCGGGATACCCACGCCGAGCGCCTGCAGGCCCGCGCGCACGCGCGCGATGGTGCCGTGGTGGTCCGAGCCCTGGATGTTGATGACCTTGGTGAAGCCGCGCTCCCACTTGGTCACGTGGTAGGCGACGTCGGGCAGGAAGTACGTGTAGGTGCCGTCGGACTTGCGCATCACGCGGTCCTTGTCGTCGCCGTAGTCGGTGGTCTTGAGCCACAGCGCGCCGTCCTGCTCGTAAGTCTGGCCCGAGGCGACGAGCGCCTCGACGGTCTTCTCGACGCGGCCTTCCGTGTACAGCGACGACTCGAGGTAATAGCGGTCGAACTTTACGCCGAACGCCTGCAGATCCAGATCCTGCTCGTGGCGCAGATACGCAACGGCGAAGCGGCGGATCGCGTCGAGGTCCTCGGGGTCGCGCGCGCCCTTCACGGGCTCGCCGTCCTTGGCGGCGACGGTTTCGCCCGCCAGGTAGTCGCGCGCGATGTCAGCGATGTATTCGCCGTTGTACGCCGCTTCGGGCCAGCCCGCGTCGCCAGGCTTGAGGCCCCGCGCGCGCGCCTGGGTGGAGATGGCGAGGTTGCCGATCTGCACGCCTGCGTCGTTGTAGTAGAACTCGCGATGCACGTCGTAGCCCTGCGAGGCGAGCACGTTCGAGATGGCGTCGCCGAGCGCGGCCTGGCGGCCGTGGCCGACGTGCAGCGGGCCCGTGGGGTTGGCCGAGACGAACTCGACCAGCACGTGCCGGCCGGCTTCGCGCTTCGACTGGCCGAACGCGGCGCCTTCGGCGAACACGGCGTTCAGCACGGCGCGCTTGGCATCGGCGGTGAGGCGCAGGTTGATGAAGCCGGGGCCAGCCACTTCGGCATCGGCGATCAGGCCGGCTGCGGCGGGCAGCGTCTTGACGGCGTCGACGATCTGCTGGGCGAGCGCGCGCGGGTTGGTGCGCAGCGGCTTGGCGAGCTGCATCGCCACGTTGCAGGCGATGTCGCCGTGCGCGGCGACCTTCGGGCGCTCGAGCGCGATGGCGGGAACGATGAATGCGGCTTCGGCGGCGCCTTCGGTCGCCTGGGCCACCTTGGCGACGGCGTCGGCGAGCAAGGTCTCCAGGGTTAGTTTCTGTGCGGGCAGCATGCTTGTTGCAGGTCCTGTGCGGGTAGTGGGGGGCGGGCTGGCAGACGCGCCGGCGGGCCAGCGGCGAGGCTCCGGCATCGCGCCTCGCACCGCTTTGGGCAGATCTTGCGCGTGGTCGCGCCCTGCGGGTAATTCCGTCCAGACGGATTTTAGCAGGTGCTAATATGTGAAAAGAGATGTGGAACGAGAAGCCCGAAGCGGGCCCCGAAAAACACAAAGGAGAGAGCAGATATGCTGGTTACGTTCAAATGCCACGCAGCGCCCGACGTGACGATGCTGGAAAACCTCGCTCAGTACCTCCTCGGTATCATCGGCAAGCGGCTCGGCCCGCGCGGCGTGATCACGCACGACGAGCTCGACACCGCCATCAGCAAGCTCGAAGCCGCCATCGCCACCGACAAGAAGGAACGTGCCGAGCACGAGGGGCATTTCCACGAAGGCGAGGACGGTCACGAGCCTCACGAATTGCCCCCGGGCCTCGCGCAACGCGCGTTTCCGTTCCTCGACATGCTGCGTGCGGCGAAACAGGAAGACAACGACGTCCTTTGGGGTCTTTGACCCGCGCACCCGAACCGGCATCCCGAAAGCAAAGAGCCCGTACAGCGAACTGTGCGGGCTCTTTGCTTTGGTACTCGCGACTCGAGTACGCGTGGCTTACTGGCTGGCGGCTGCCGGCGCTGCTGCCGAGGCGGCACCCTTTTGAGCCTTCTGCTTCTTCGGCTTCTTCACGTGCTTCTGGGTGGGGGCCGAATACGACGAGGCGTCGCTTGCCTCCTGGTGCACGGCGGCCGGCTGCTGGGCGAACGACGGCTGCGAGAGTGCCGCGACGCCGAAGGCGGTCAACATCAACATCAGCTTCTTCATATGATTTCTCCGGACGACTTTTAAGGACTTGCTGATGAACGAGCCGGAGCGGCGCCAGAGGATGCGTGCCGCGTTGGGCTTGGGGTGCTGCGCGGACATCTTACAAAACCGAAAAAAAACCGAGAATTTGCGTGCGCGAAATACTCGGCCTTTCGATTTCCATATGTCAGCGTAGCGGCGCCGGTGTTTTAGAGCAGCGGCGCGAGCGCGCGCCGCGCGTCCTCGGGGGAGAGCGCCATGCGGCGCGCAAAATCGGCGAGCTGATCCTGGCCGATCTTGCCCACCGAGAAGTACGTGCTGTCCGGATGCGCGAGATAGAAGCCCGAAACGCTCGCCGCCGGCAGCATCGCGAGCGATTCCGTCACCGTCATGCCAACTTCCTCCGCCTGCAGGAACTCGAACATGTCGCGCTTCACGAGGTGGTCCGGGCACGCCGGGTAGCCCGGCGCCGGGCGAATGCCCGCGTACTTCTCCGCGATCAGCGCGTCGTTGTCGAGCGTCTCGTTGGCAGCATAGCCCCACAGGTCGCGGCGCACGCGCGCGTGCATCGCCTCGGCGAACGCTTCCGCGAAGCGGTCCGCGAGCGCCTTGAGCATGATCGAGCTGTAGTCGTCGAGATCCTTCTGGAATTGCGCTTCCTTCTCGCTCACGCCGATGCCCGCCGTAACCGCGAACATGCCGATATAGTCGGCCACGCCCGAATCCTTCGGCGCGATGAAGTCGGCGAGCGAGCGGTTCGGGCGCATCACGCCGTCGACCACCGGACGCACCGACTGCTGACGCAGATTGCGCCACGTGAGCGCGACCTGGGTGCGCGACTCGTCGGTGTAGATCTCGATGTCGTCGTCGTTCACGGTGTTCGCCGGCAGCAGCGCGATCACGCCGTTGGCCGTGAGCCAGCGTCCCTGGATCAGGCGCGAGAGCATCGACTTGGCGTCGGAGAACACCTTGCGCGCCGACTCGCCCACGATCTCGTCGTTGAGAATCTGCGGATACGGGCCCGCGAGATCCCAGGTCTGGAAGAACGGGCCCCAGTCGATGTAGTTGGCGAGTTCGTTGAGGTCGAAGTTCTTGAACACGCGGCGGCCGAGGAACTTCGGCTTCACGGGCTGGAAGTTCGCCCAGTCGATCTTCGTCTTGTTCGCGCGCGCCTCTTCGAGCGTGACCATGGGCAGCGCCTTCTTGTTGGCGTGCTGGTCGCGGATGCGGTCGTAGTCGGTCTTGAGCTCGTCGATGTACTTCGTTGCGCCTTCATCCGAGAGCAGGCTCGATGCCACCGAGACCGAGCGCGACGCGTCCGGCACGTACACCACCGGGCCTTCGTAGTTCGGCGCGATCTTCACGGCAGTGTGCACGCGCGAGGTGGTCGCGCCGCCGATCAGGAGCGGAATCTTCTTCACGCGGAAATAGTCGTCGCGCTGCATTTCGGAGGCCACGTAGGCCATCTCTTCGAGCGACGGCGTGATGAGGCCGGAAAGGCCGATGATGTCCGCGCCCTCGACCTTCGCCTTCGCGAGGATCTCGTTGCACGGGACCATCACGCCCATGTTGACCACTTCGAAGTTATTGCACTGGAGCACGACCGAAACGATGTTCTTGCCGATGTCGTGCACGTCGCCCTTCACGGTGGCGATCACGATCTTGCCCTTCGCGCGCACGTCGCCGCCCGCTTCCGCGAGCTTGCGCTTTTCTTCCTCGATGAACGGAATCAGGTGCGCCACGGCCTGCTTCATCACGCGCGCCGACTTCACCACCTGCGGCAGGAACATCTTGCCCTGGCCGAACAGGTCGCCGACGATGTTCATGCCGTCCATGAGCGGGCCTTCGATCACGTTGATCGGCCGTCCGCCGCCGCCCATGATCTTTTGGCGAGCTTCTTCGGTGTCCTCGACAATGAAGTTCGTGATGCCGTGCACGAGCGCATGCGCGAGACGCTTCTCGACTTCCTGGTTGCGCCACTCGAGGTTCTCTTCCTTCTTCGCGGCGCCGGTCTTGAACTTGTCGGCGATTTCGAGCAGGCGGTCGGTGGCGTCGGCGCGGCGGTTGAGCACCACGTCTTCCACGCGATCGCGCAACTCGGCGTCGAGGTCGGCATACACGCCCAGCTGGCCCGCGTTCACGATGCCCATGTCCATGCCCGCCTGAATGGCGTAGTAGAGGAACACCGTGTGGATGGCTTCGCGCACCGGGTCGTTGCCGCGGAACGAGAACGACACGTTCGATACGCCGCCGCTCACCTTCGCGTGCGGGAGGTTCTGCTTGATCCAGCGCGTGGCTTCGATAAAGTCGACCGCGTAGTTGTTGTGCTCCTCGATGCCCGTGGCCACCGCGAAGATGTTCGGGTCGAAGATGATGTCCTCGGGCGCGAAACCCGCTTCGTTCACGAGGATTTCATAGGAGCGCTTGCAGATCTCGGTCTTGCGCTGGAAGGTGTCGGCCTGGCCCTGCTCGTCGAAGGCCATCACGACGGCCGCCGCGCCGTAGCGGCGGATCAGCTTCGCGTGATGGAGGAACGGCTCCTTGCCTTCCTTCAGCGAGATCGAGTTGACGATCGCCTTGCCCTGCACGCACTGCAGGCCTGCTTCGATCACGTCCCACTTCGACGAGTCGATCATGATCGGCACGCGCGCGATGTCGGGCTCGGAGGCGATCAGGTTCATGAAGCGCACCATCGCGGCCTTCGAGTCGAGCATGGCTTCGTCCATGTTGACGTCGATGATCTGCGCGCCGTTCTCGACCTGCTGGCGCGCGACGGCGAGCGCCTCGTCGAACTGGCCGTTGAGGATCATGCGCGCGAAGGCCTTCGAGCCGGTCACGTTGGTGCGCTCGCCCACGTTGATGAACAGCGAGCCTTCGTTCACGTTGAAGGGTTCGAGGCCGGAGAGTCGCAGGGTATGGTCAGTCATGGCGTGGGACCGGGTCGTCAGAGTGTCGTGGTGAATCGGCGCGTGGGCGCATCGTTATGCGGCGTCGCGATATTGACCGGGCCAGCGGCGCGGCTTGATTTCGGCGAGTGCCTTCGCGATCGCGGCGATGTGCTCGGGCGTCGTGCCGCAGCAGCCGCCCGCGACGTTCACAAGGCCGGCCGAGGCGAATTCCTTCAGGAGCGCCGAGGTATCCGCCGGCGTCTCGTCGAAGCCGGTGTCGCTCATCGGGTTGGGCAGGCCCGCATTCGGATAGCACGAGACGTAGGTGTCGCACAGCTTCGCGAGCTCGGCGACGTACGGGCGCATGAGCGCGGCGCCGAGTGCGCAGTTCAAACCGAACGTGAGCGGCTTCGCGTGACGCAGCGAATTCCAGAACGCCTCGACAGTCTGGCCCGAGAGAATGCGGCCCGACGCGTCGGTGACGGTGCCCGAGATCATGATGGGCAGATTCTCGCCGGTGTCTTCGAACAGCTGGTCGAGCGCGAACAGCGCGGCCTTGGCGTTGAGCGTGTCAAAGATCGTCTCGACGAGGAACAGGTCGCAGCCGCCGTCCATCAGCGCCTTGGCCTGCTCGTAATACGCGCGGCGCAGCTCTTCGAACGTGACGTTGCGCGCGCCCGGATCGTTCACGTCGGGCGAGATGCTCGCGGTTTTCGGCGTCGGTCCGATGGCGCCCGCAACGAAGCGCGGCTTGTCGGGCGTCGAGTACTTCTCGCACGCCGCGCGCGCGAGCTTCGCCGATTCGAGATTCATCTCGACGGCAAGCTCGCCCATGCCGTAGTCGTCCTGCGCCACGGTGGTCGCGCCGAAGGTGTTGGTCTCGATGATGTCGGCGCCTGCCGCGAGATACTGCTCGTGAATCTCGCTGATGACCTGCGGCTGCGTGATCGAGAGCAGCTCGTTGTTGCCCTTGATGTCGCGCGGATAGTCCTTGAAGCGTTCGCCGCGGTAGGCGGCTTCGTCGAGCTTGTAGCGCTGGATCATCGTGCCCATCGCGCCGTCGAGGATCAGGATGCGCGAAGCGAGCAGCGCGGGCAGCGCGGCGCCGCGTGTGTACGGGGTAGCGCCCGGGGCGGTCCCGGCGGGGCGCGAGGCGTGTTCGGCAGGCTGGTTCATGGATGGCGGGCGGGCAAAAGCGCCGGTTGGACTGGGAAACCTGTCATTGTAACGGTAGCGGGGGAGCCCCGCTGGCGCGCCACCTGGCCGCCCCCGGAAAATGAAAACCCCGCGCGGCTTGCGGCCGGGCGGGGTTCCCTGAGCGGGGTGTTGCCGGTATTGCGGTGAGGGCGCTATGTATTGCCAGGATGTTGCTCGAGCGTGGGCGCCGTGTGTTTAACTGCGGGTTCAACCGCGGACGTGAGCACTGGAACAGCGACGCGAAGCGGGCCGCGTCAGTGAAGCACGACCGGTTGCTGCATGAGGCTGTCGAACTGTCCGAGGAATTCATCTACCTCGTCGAGCGACTGCTCCTCGTCCATCAGCTTCTGCACGTCTTCGCGAAACCGCGCGGCCATTGCGCCGTCGATGAAAATTTCACGCCGCGCATTTTTGTCGACGATCTCATAGCCTCCCGAGCGCATGGCGATATGGCCATCTTGCGGGGGAAACTCGACGACGCAATAGTTGGGACTGTTGTAGATCATTTGCATGGCGACACTCCTTTTTCCTGTGCTCCCTCACTGCTTGTATCGATACATGGAGCGTTCGTTCGGGAATTCAAGGGGTGGGTCCCACATCACCTCTCTATCCGATTGCCTTCCCTATTTCCGCCTTTTTCTCCTTTCCCAGGGTGCAACAAACCGGGCGCATCATTTAGACATGCTGCCCAAGAAACGTTTCGAGCAGGGCTGCGAAACTGTGACATTCCTCTACAGGGGCCAGATGTGCTGCATCGAGCATTTCGAAGCGCGCACCGGGTATGGCTTGCGCCAGTGCTTCAGTGAATGCGGGCGGTGTGCCAGTGTCGTGGCGTCCCGCCACCGCAAGCGTTGGCACGCGCAACTGCGCGAGCCGTTCGTGAACATCGAAATCGCGCAGCGCCTCGCACGCGCGCGCATAACCTTCGGCAGGTGTGCGTAATAAAACGTCACATATTTGTGCGGCAGTATCGCGATGCGTGAGACGGAAGCCGGCGGTCAGCCAGCGCGCCATCGTCGTGTCGGCGAGCGCGGCCAGACCTTCGCGGCGAACCAGCGCGGCACGCTCGTCCCATGCCGGGCGCGCCTCGGGTTCAGTGCGGCTCGCGGTATCGCAGAGCGTGAGCGAACGCGCACGCGAGTTCGCGCCCGCTTGCGCGTCGGATGCTGTGTCGGGTGTCGTATGGTCGAGCGCGAACTGTTGCGCGATCATGCCGCCCATCGACATGCCGACGAGATGCGTCTTCTCGATGCCTTGTGCGTCGAGCAGCGTCGCGAGGTCGTCAGCGAGTTCGCGAAAGCCGAAAGCCTCGCGCGAGACCGCGCTCGCGCCGTGGCCGCGCACGTCGTAGCGCAGCACGCTATAGCGATGCCGGAAGTGGCCCGCGAGGGTGTCCCATACGGTGAGGTCGCCGCCGAGCTGGTGAATGAACGTCAACGCGGGGCCACCGCTGCGGTCTTCGAAGACGTAGCGCGTATCGATGCCGTTGACAGTCGCTTGCATGCGTTCCTCCTTGACCATGGGGTCGGGAGTCCAGCCGATTGCGAGTCCCTGCGCGAACGTCGTTTCCGTGTCGCGAACGCTGCGTACGAAAGGTGTGCGCGGGCGGGCGGCGTTCATGGCGCTAACCGTGTTGCATCGTCATGTGCTGCTGTCCGGCTGCGCGCGCTGTCTCGTTGTGTCTCGCGGCGGGCGCGTCAGCGGATGGGTTCGAAGCTTTTCCTCAGTGGATTCGTCTAGTCGTTCTTTGTCGCTCGCGGCATGCAGCCACGAACGCTTCGATGATTTTCAGTATGCGCCATTTCGCGCAAACGTGTAGGCAGATGGGCCGGCATCGTCGCATATGGGCGACTTTGTTGTGTGCTTGTGTGTGGCAGGGCGCTCAGGGGTGCATGGGCGCGTCGGCGGCGGGCAGCGGCGTCGTGTCCCGCGTGGCCGGTGGCGCGGCGGGAGTTGGCGTCGATGGCGCTGCCGGCTGCATGGATTGTGCCTCCGGCGACGGCGGCACGAGCGCAGGCGCAGCCGACGGCGGCGCGGCGCCCGGCGTGCCGCCGTTCGTGGTGGGCGGCGCCGCTTCATCCGTCACCGTCGGCGCGGTCGCGGCGCTGGCTGGCATGTCCGGCTTCGCATCGCCCGGGGTGGTGTTCGTCGCGCCGCTGGCCGTGCCGCTTATCGTGCTGTTTATCGTTCCATTCGCGGGCGGCACGTTGAGCGCGCCGCGCCACAGCAGTTCGATCTGCGTGCCGTTCGGTTCGGTCTGCACGAGCCGCACCGGCAGCCAGCCGAGCGCGGGTGCGAGCCACACGTCGATGCGGCGCTTGTCGCCGTCGTGGCGCGGCAGCCGCATGAAGTGGCGCGCCGTGACGAAGCCGTGATCCGTGTTCACCGTTTCGTCGCCGATGGTGGCGATGGGCCAGGTTTCGCCGCTGTCGTTGTCGGCCACGTAGAACTCGCGCGTGACGCCGGGCTTGTAGGCGTCGGGGTCTCCGCGCACGAGGCTCGCGAGCTGCATCACCATGCTGAAGCGGTCCTGCGCGCCGTCGGGCAGCGCGAGCGAATTCGGCGTGCGCGTAAAAACGATCTGCTTCTCCTCGCGATTGAAGATCGTGAAGTTTTCGGGGCGGCTGCCGCGCTTTTCGATGTACTGCTCGGGCGCGAGGCCGAACGCATCCACATGGCCGCGGCTCGTCCAGCTGAACGTGCCGACGAAGGGCAGGGGCACCGCCACCACCATCTCGTAGCGCTTGCCGTCGCTTTTCCAGTGGATCGTGCCGGGCTGATTGCGTGCGCCGTTAAAGAACGTGTCGTATTGAAGCTCGCCCGAAGGCGGCACCGAGAATTTCACGCCATGCGAGGCCTGATCTGCCTGGGCGGCGGGGGTGCTGCCGTTGCCGTTCGCGGCCACCGTGCCGCTTGCGCCGCTTGTGCCATTCGCGGCGCTTTCCGCTGCGCTCTGCGTGGCAGGACTCGATGCGGCTTGCGGCGCTTCGGGCGCGGCGGTCGTCTTGGGATGCGGCGCGGGCGGCGTGATGGCATGCAGCGTGTGCGGCGGGCTCGCCGCGCGCTTCGGATGCGCGGGCGCCGCGGGCTTCGGTTGTGCCGCAGCAGGCGCGGCGGCCCGCGCCTGCTGCTCGATACGCTCGGCTTTGAGCAGCGTCACCTGCACGGGCACGCGCGCCGGCGCGAGCGGTGGCGGCGCGCCGTGATGACGCTCGAACCATTGCGCGGCGACCCAGTGCAGCACGCTCACCGCGACGAACACGGCCGCCCAGCGCCATGCGCGCGAGCGGCGCGGCGGCGCGGGGCGATCGACCTGGCGGTTTGCGGTGGACGTGGACATCGGGCTCAAATAGGACTGAAGGCGCGAGCGTGTAGAGAGGGCGATGACTGCGAGCCCGTTACTGTGACACGGCACGCGTGTTGGCTGCAGAAAGCCTCGACCGCTTCGGCCCCTCAGCGTTCAACAGGGCTGTACCCCAATTCGTACGAGAGCTTCTGCGCGCACGCGCGCAACGCGGTATCGACGACGCCATTCCAGGCGATGTCGAACGCGCCTTCGTGGCCGAGCGCGATGAGCCCGAGCGCGAGGTCGCCCGTGGCGTCGAAGACTGGCGTGCAGAACGCATGGATGGTCGGCAGCAGCATGCCTTCGACGCGCGCGGCGCCGTGTTCGCGCACTTCGGCCAGCGCGCGCTCCAGTTCTTCATGAGAGCGCGGCGTCGAGCCCGACACGTAATGCTGCGCGCTGCCGAGTTCGCGTTCGATCATCGGCCCGGTTTTGCTGCGCGGCAGGTAGGCGGCAAACAGCAGCCCCGTGGCGGAGCTGAGCATGGGCATGACATCGCCGAGCTTGAGCGAGGCCTTGGCCGGATGGCTCGATTCCATCCAGTGCACGACCGTCGGCCCCTGATTGCCCCATACCGCAATGCCCACGGTGATGTCGAGCGCGTCGCGCAGTTCGGCGAGCGCGATGCGCGCGAGCTTCACGCCGTCCACGCGTGCAAGCCGTGCGAGCCCGAGTTGCAGCGCGAAGCCGCCCAGTTCGTAGCGGCCCGAGAGCGGATCCTGCGCGACCACGCCGAGCCGCATGAAGCTCACGAGATAGCGATGCGCCTTCGCCGGGCTCATGCCCGCGCGCTGCGCGAGGTCGCGCAGCATCATCGCGCGCGGCTCGTTGGTCAGCACCTCGAGGAGGCGAAAGCCCACTTCGATCGACTGAATCCCCGAGCGCAGTTTCTCTTCGCCGGTGTCGGCGCCGTCTTGTGCGTCGGTTGCATCGTCGAGGTCGATGGCGTCGTCGGCGGGCGTGGCGGGCGCGGCCGGTGCGCCGGCGGAACGTGCGGATCGGGAAGACGGCGGCATGAAGTCGTTCGGGTCGTGGTGTTCGAAATCCAGTGCGCGGTCCCGCTTGGGCCGCATCGATTCACCATCGTAGAATACATTTCCTCTATCGTCATCCACGCCCCATTCCATGAAACTCGCCACGCTGAAGGACGGCACCCGCGACGGTCAGCTGATCGTCGTTTCCCGCGACTTGCGCAGCGCCGCCATTGCCGACGCGATCGCGCCCACGCTGCAGCGCGTGCTCGACGACTGGCGCTTCTACGCGCCGCAACTGCTCGATCTCTACGACACGCTCAACCACGGCCGCGCGCGCAACGCCTTCAGCTTCGACGCCCGCCAGTGCATGGCGCCGCTGCCGCGCGCCTACCAGTGGGCGGACGGCTCGTCCTATGTGAACCACGTCGAGCTCGTGCGCCGCGCGCGCGGCGCGCAGATGCCACCCGAGTTCTGGACCGATCCGCTCATGTACCAGGGCGGCAGTGACGATTTCATCGGCCCGACCGACGACATCGTGTGCGCATCGGAAGCGTGGGGCATCGACTTCGAGGCTGAAGTCGCCGTCATCACCGGCGACGTGCCGATGGGCGCGAGCCCGGAGGAAGCGCTCAGGGCGGTGCGGCTCGTCGGGCTCGTGAACGATGTCTCGCTGCGCAACCTGATTCCCGCCGAACTCGCGAAGGGCTTCGGCTTTTTCCAGAGCAAGCCGGCCTCGTCGTTCGCGCCCGTTGTCGTGACGCCCGACGAACTCGGCGAGCACTGGCGCGAGGGCCGCGTGCATCTGCCGATGCTGGTGTACTGGAACGGCAAGAAGGTCGGCCAGCCCGACGCGGGCACCGACATGGTGTTCCACTTCGGCCAGTTGATCGCGCACGCGGCGAAGACGCGCAATCTGCGCGCCGGGGCGATCGTCGGGTCGGGCACGGTCTCGAACAAGGATGCGAAGCGCGGCTACTGCTGCATTGCCGAGAAGCGCTGTCTCGAGACGATCGAGCATGGCGAGGCGCGCACCGAATTCATGAAGTTCGGCGACACCGTGAAGATCGAAATGCTCGACGAAGCGGGCCACTCGATTTTCGGTGCGATCGATCAGGCGGTGGCGCCGGGGGCTGAGTCCGCCTGAGTTGTCCGGGAGGGATTAAGCGGGGGTTTAGCCCGATTCCGCACGCTTCGCGTGCGGCTACACTGCCCACTCGAAGCCGTACGCAGAATACGCTCGACAAACACAAGGAGACACCGTGAAGCTTCTTCGCCCCCGTCGTTTTGCTGGCTCGCTGGCGTTCAGGCTGGCTGCGCCATGCGCGGCGCTCGCCAGCCTTCTCGCCCCCACGCTCGTGCTCGCGCAGGTCAAGGTCGGACTCGTGCTCTCGCTCACCGGCCCGGCCGCTTCGCTCGGCATTCCCGAGCGCGACACGGTGGCCATGCTGCCCACCCAGATCGCGGGCCAGCAGATCCAGTACATCGTGCTCGACGACGCTTCCGACACCACCCAGGCCGTGCAGGACACGAGAAAGCTGATCGACGAACAGCACGTGGACGTCATCATCGGTTCCTCAATCACGCCGAACACGCTCGCGATGCTCGACGTAGTCGCGCAAAGCGAGAGGCCTGCGATTTCGCTGGCGTCGTCGGCGAAGATCATCGAGCCCGTCGACGACAAGCGCCACTGGATGTTCAAGACGCCGCAGACCGACGCGATGATGGCCGCCGCGATCGCCGAGCACGCGGCTGCGCACAACGTGAAGACCGTCGCCTACATCGGCCAGGCCGATGCGCTCGGCGAGGCCTTTTATGCGGAAGTCGCGAAAGCCACGCAGGCGCGCGGCATCAAGATCGTCGCGAGCGAGCGCTTCAATCGCACCGACCCGAGCGTGACGGGCCAGGCGCTGAAGATCGTCGCGGCGAAGCCCGACGCCGTCGTGGTGGGCGCGGCCGGCACGCCCGCCGCGCTGCCGCCCAAGGCGCTCAAGGAACGCGGCTACAAGGGGCTCATCTATCACAATCACGGGGTGGGCAATCGCGACTTCCTGCGCGTGTGCGGCGCCGACTGCAACGGCACGTTCCTGCCCGCGAGCCCGGTGCTGGTGGCTGCGCAACTGCCCGCGGGCGAGCCCGCGCGGCGTCTCGCGCTCGACTATATTTCGCGCTACGAATCACAACACGGCGCCGGGTCGGTGTCGGCGTTCGGCGCCTATGCGTGGGATGCGGGCCTGGTGCTCGGCAGCGCGATTCCGGTTGCGCTCAAGTCGGCTGAGCCGGGCACGAAGGCGTTTCGTCAGGCGCTGCGCGACGCTATCGAGTCGACGCGCGACCTGCATACCACCAACGGCGTCGTCAATATGAGCGCCACGGACCATCTGGGGCTCGACGCGCGGGCGCGCGTGATGGTCGAGATCCAGGACGGCAAATGGGTCTACCAGCCGCGTTGATGTCGCGTCGATATCGTATCCAATGATTCTGCAATCCGAAACAATCGAGGAACCGCCCATGAACGATCCTTTTTACGCCCACTATCACGCGCTGCGCGTGCGTCGGCACGAGCACGGCATTGTCGAGATCGTGATGAGCGGCGAAGGCGCGAACAAGAGCGGCCTCGCCACCGCCGACGCCAGCATGCATCGCGAGCTGGCCGAAATCTGGCGCGACGTCGACCGCGACCCCGACGCGCGTGTCGCCGTGATCCGCGGCGAGGGCAAGGGCTTTTCGGCGGGCGGCGACCTTGCGCTCGTCGAGGACATGGCCACGCATTTCGACGTGCGCGCGCGCGTCTGGCGCGAGGCGCGCGACCTCGTCTACAACGTGATCAATTGCAGCAAGCCCATCGTTTCGGCGATGCATGGTCCGGCGGTGGGCGCGGGGCTCGTCGCGGGCCTGCTCGCCGACATCTCCGTCGCGGCGAAATCGGCGCGCATCATCGACGGGCACACGCGCCTTGGCGTGGCGGCGGGCGACCACGCGGCGATCGTCTGGCCGCTCCTGTGCGGCATGGCGAAGGCGAAGTACTACCTGCTGTTGTGCGAACCGGTGAGCGGCGAGGAGGCCGAGCGGATCGGCCTCGTCTCGCTCGCGGTGGACGAGAACGATCTGCTGCCCAAGGCGTTCGAGGTCGCGAAGCGCCTTGCGAACGGCTC
Organism: Paraburkholderia sp. A3BS-1L; assembly: GCF_051125215.1. Taxonomy (NCBI): domain Bacteria; kingdom Pseudomonadati; phylum Pseudomonadota; class Betaproteobacteria; order Burkholderiales; family Burkholderiaceae; genus Paraburkholderia; species Paraburkholderia sp. A3BS-1L. The sequence continues at coordinate 292,831 of NZ_CP120442.1, forward strand.
GCAGACCGCGCTGCGCTGGACCAAGTACGCGCTCAACAACTGGCTGCGCCAGGCGGGGCCGAATTTCGACACGTCGCTGGCGCTCGAATTCATGGGCTTTGCCGGACCCGACGTGCACGAGGGCGTGAAATCGCTGCGCGAGCGGCGCGCACCGGAATTTCCGGGCGGCGATCCGTTCTAACGGGACCGCGGCCGCGCGGTATGATCGAAGCAGACTATCCGCGCTTTGCGCCGTGTGTGGCTAGACGCGCCGCGCACCGCAAGCCGCTGCCCACACTGGCCGGCCCGCAGGGCCGCCAACATCGCGAGGGAGACTCCGCATGACCGAATCCACAGGCACCGTGCCGCCGTTCCCGGGCTTTCCCGGCTTTCCGCCCGCTGAAATGCTCGACCGCATGTGGGGGATGATGCGCCTCACGCCGTTCGGCAGCGCCTTTCCCGGCAGCGAGCCGGGCGCGGCGCAGGGGCTCGGGCCGTCGCTGTCGATGATGTCCGACATGATGACGCCGCTCACCAACATCGAGGAGCTCGACAAGCGCATCACCGACCTGCGCGCCGTCGAGCAGTGGCTCAACCTGAACCTGAGCATGCTGCAGTCCGCGATCCAGGCGCTCGAGGTGCAGCGCGCGACGCTGTCCACGCTGCGTGCGTTCGGTGCGTTTGCGCAGTCGCAGATGAGTTCGTCGAGCACCCAGAGTGCACCGGAACCCGAGCCGCGCGCTGCGCGCCCGCAGCCGGGCGCCGAATCCGCAGAGGCCGGGCAGGCGGCGGGCGCCGATGGGGCGGGCGCCGGTGCGTCGCCGCCGCCGGGCTTCGACGCCTCGTCGTGGTGGAACCTGTTGCAGTCGCAGTTCAATCAGCTTGCGCAGTTCGCGATGGCCCAGCCCGCGGCGGCGGCCGAGGCGGCGCAGGCTGCCGCCGAAGCGGCCGCGCCGCGCGCGAAGCCGGCGACCAAACGCACAGGCAGTGGCAGCAGCAATGGTGGCGGCAGCGCGGGCAAGACGGCTGCGCGAAGCGCGAAGCGCCCGCCGGCGCAACCCGAGTAAAACCGGGTCGCGACACGGTAAGGGCAGTCAACAGCCATTTCGTCCTGCGGGACGAAGCACACGGGGAGCGTCGGCGTCATGCGGCTTGCGCTCGTGATGATGGGCGGCGGCGCACGCGCGGCCTACCAAGCCGGCGCGCTGCGCGCGCTCGCGGAACTTGCCGCGCAGGCCGAGCCGTCGCGGCGCGCGATGCCGTTCACGGTGATCTGCGGCACCTCGGCGGGCGCGATCAACGCCACTTCCATCGCCAGCCACGCCGATCATTTCCTGCATGGCGCCCAGCGCCTTGTCGAGATCTGGTCCTCGCTGAACGCCGCCCAGGTGTATCGCGCCGACGTGCCCGGCGTCGCCGCGGCGGGGGCGCGCTGGCTTGCGGCGCTCATGTTCGGCTGGGCCACCTTCGGCCTCGCCGCGCGGCGCACGCCGCGCACGCTGTTCGACAACACACCGCTCGCGCATTTTCTGGCGGACACGCTCAACTTCCACCGCATCGAGCAGATGCTTGACGAGCGGCTCCTGCACGCGCTTTCCGTGACGGCGCTCAGCTACTCGTCGGGCCGGCATCTGACCTTCTATCAGGCGAGCGAGCCGATCAGCGCGTGGCGGCGCGCGCAGCGCACGGCGCGCATGGTCGCGCTCACGCCCGCGCATCTGCTGGCTTCGGCGGCGATTCCCTATGTGTTCCCCGCGGTGCGCCTCGAACTCGACGGCCATCACGAGTATTTCGGCGACGGCTCGATTCGCCAGATCGCGCCGCTTTCGCCGGCCATCCATTTCGGCGCGCAACGCATCGTCGTGATCGGCGCGACTGCGAGCGCGCCCGAGGTGCCGGCCGCGCGCCCCGACATCGACGCCTATCCGACGCTCGCGCAGGTTGGCCAGCAGGTGCTCGCGAGCGTGTTTCTCGACGCGCTGAGCGCCGATATCGAGCGCATCGAGCACGTGAACCGCATGGTGTTGCACTTGCCGCACACGGTCGATCCGGAAAGCGGCTGGCGGCACATCGACGTGCTCGCAATCCGGCCGAGCGAGCGCATCGAACTGGTTGCCGCACGCCATTTGCACGAGTTGCCGCTCTCGGTGCGCATGCTGCTGGGCGCAGTGGGCGGCAATCGTGCGTCGGGCGCAGCATTTGCGAGCTATCTGCTGTTCGAAAGCGCTTTTACTCAGGAGCTGATCGAACTCGGTTATCGCGACACGCTCGCCCAGCGCGAGATCCTTTTGGCATGGCTCAAGCAGCCGTCGGACTTGCCCGCAGGCGTAGTGCATGGGCACCCCGAGGCGCGCCGGAACTGAAAGATCGGCGTGCTATCATCGTGTAAGGTTTTTCCGACCGTCGTGGGGCATGCGTTTGGCGTAGCGATTGCGGCAATTTGCCGCATATTGCCGGGCCGCCCACCGGGAGGTATCCCGCGACAATTCCGGCAGCCGGGTTCAAGGCAGGGTGAATTACCCAGAATCCATCACGGCGCCATTCAATCCGGCATTACAGATTGCCACTCGACAGGAAGTAATCTGTTTAGCGGGGTGTAATTGCGTCCGGGCGGCCGGTAACCGCGTAAAATTAAATGTTTTCGCCTGTGGGCACGCGCGAGGAAGCCAACGCGACGCGCCGCGGGCGGCACGATAGAAGTCGTCATGCGCAGAACAGGGGCGGGACTATGAACACGATGCTTTATCCGGAACTTTACAAATCGCTCGAATCGGTCCGTTGGGACATGGAAAAGGACATTCCATGGGATAAGTTCGACGCGTCGCTCCTCACCGACGAGCAGGCTCAGACCATCAAGATGAACGCGATCACCGAATGGTCCGCGTTGCCGGCCACGGAGATGTTCCTGCGCGACAACCATCATGACAGTGACTTCTCCGCGTTCATGAGCGTGTGGTTCTTCGAGGAGCAGAAGCACTCGCTGGTGCTGATGGAGTACCTGCGCCGCTTCAAGCCGGAGCTCGTGCCCACCGAGGAGGAGCTGCACGCCGTGCGCTTCACGTTCGATCCGGCGCCGCCGCTCGAGACGCTTATGCTGCACTTCTGCGGCGAGATCCGCCTGAATCACTGGTACCGCCGTGCAGCCGAATGGCACACCGAGCCGGTCATCAAGGCGATCTACGAAACCATCTCGCGCGACGAGGCCCGCCACGGCGGCGCCTACCTGCGCTACATGAAGAAGGCGCTCAACAACTTCGGCGACGGCGCGCGCGCGGCGTTCGCGAAGATCGGCGTGCTGATGGCCTCGGCGCGCCGCACCGAAAAGCCGCTGCACCCCACCAACCTGCACGTGAACCAGGCGCTGTTCCCGCGCGACACCGTGCAGTCGCGCCTGCCCGATCCGGAATGGCTCGAGCGCTGGCTCGACGAGCAAATCCGCTTCGACGACGGCTGGGAAAAGAAGGTGGTCGAGCGCATCCTGCACAACCTGTCGATCCTGTTCGAGCGCACGTTCAGCACGGCGCAGGAACTCAACCGCTACCGCAAGGAAGTGGTGCAGCGCCTGCAGGGCGAACAGGGTGCGCAGCAGCCGGCCTGACAGCCTGACCGTCCGTGCACCGCTGAACACCGTTCGTCTCGCGCCCGCCGCGGCGCGGCGAACCCGACAGCCCGGAGCGCTCGCGCGTGACGGGCTGTTTTTTCATCGGCGTGCTTTTTCTTCCGTTCTCAACCGCGATCCATTCGAATCCCATGCCCGCTTCCTTCGAACGCAAGATCACGACCCGCGAAGCGCTCGCGCAGCGGCGCGCCTCGCTGACCGGCCCGGTGGTGTTCACCAACGGCGTTTTCGACATCCTGCATCGCGGGCATGTCACCTATCTCGCCGATGCGAAGGCGCTGGGCGCGACGCTGATCGTCGGCGTGAACAGCGATGCCTCGGTGCGCATGCTCGGCAAGGGCGACGACCGCCCGATCAACAATGAGCATGACCGCATGGCGCTACTAGCGGCGCTGGAGAGCGTGGACTGGGTGGTGCAATTCGGCGAGCAAACGCCGATCGAGCTGATCGAGGCCGTACATCCCGACATTCTCGTCAAGGGCGGCGACTACGACATGGATGCGCTGCCCGAGTCGGCGCTCGTGCGCGGCTGGGGCGGCCGCGCGCTCGCCATCGCCTTCGAGCACGACCGCTCGACCACCAAGCTGCTGCAGAAAGTGCGCGCGCAGCAGGGCTGAGCGGTTTGGTCGGCGGGCGCACGGCTGCATGCTCGCGCGCCCGACGAGGCCAGCCTGGCCGGATTACTGCGTCGAGAGTTCGGAGGCCTTGACGGCGGGATCGGCCATCGGGCCGCCCACCACGGGCACGTCCAACGACTCCGAGGCCTTGATCGGCCGAACCAGCAGGCCTTCCGGGTGGATCTGCCGGTTCAGTTGCTTGTTGCCGCTCGTGGTCGTCAGCGGGGCCGGGCCGAACAGGCCGCGGACCGCCCCGAAGGCGAGCAGGTTGGCGAGAATCAGAATGGCGATCAGCCAGCGCAGCATCGTGTGAGACTCCGTCGATTTCGTTCTTGAAGTTCGCCGCCGCGCCGTGCGGCAGCATGCGCGCCCGGGCGCGCTCAGGATTGCATCGCGATCACTGCGAGGCCCGCGAGCACCAATGCATCGTGGCGAGTATGCGGCACCTTCAGCGCTGCTGTCACTTCGGCGGCCGCGCCGCCGCTCACGACCAGCCGGACCGGCATTTTCCACGCATCTTGCAAATCGGCCCAGGCGCGCTCGATCAGGCTCGCCTGGGCGAGCGCGCAACCGGCCGAGATCGAGCGTTTCGTGTCGGTCGCGAAGAGCGGGCCAAGTGTCGATGAAGCCGCAGCTGGCTCCGCGTTCATGCCCGCGCCGGAGCGTGGCTCGCCCTGCGCCGCGCCGATCAGACCGCGCGCGTTATGCGCGTCGAGCACCGGCAATTGCGCCGTGTGCTCGCCCAGCGAGCGCATCATGAGCGACCAGCCCGGCGCGATCAGGCCGCCCTCGAAGGTGCCGTCGGCGCGCAATGCCTCAAGTGTGGTTGCGGTGCCGAAGGTGGCGATGAGCAGCGGTTCGTCCGGAAACGCCGCGTGCGCGCCGATCATGCCGGCCCAGCGATCGCTGCCGAGTGCGTCGGGCGTCGTGTAGCTGTTCGTCACGCCGCATTGCTGCCGGGCCGAGCGGATCACCGTGCGGGCGAGGCCTGGCCAGTGGGCGTCGAGTGCGGCGTCGATGCGCTGCGCCACCGCCGCGCCCGCGACGTTCGAGATCCACGCGCCGCCAGGCGCGGGCAGCGCCGACCAGTCGGCGAAGTCGCGCACGACCGGGGTAACGGCTGGGGCAACAGTTGAGGCAGCCGCCGCGGCGGGCGATGAAATGTCCGGGGCCGCGTCGTGGCTCGACGCGCCCGCATGCAGGCGCGAGCCGTCGGCGGCCACCAGCGCCCATTTGATCCGGCTATTGCCTGCGTCGATCAGCAGATACGGGGACGGGCCGGCATGCGGGGCGCTGCGCGTACCGCTCATGCGCCGTTGCCCGCGAGCCGCAGGGAAATATCGCCGGTCGTGACGGCCTCGCGGCCGCGTGCAGTATCGACGAGCAACTGGCCGCTCTCATCCACGCCCACGGCCACGCCGCGCAAGATCTCGGCGCCTTGCTCGTAGAGCGCGACCTCGCGGCCCGCATAGGCGTGGCACGCGTTCCAGCGCGCCTGGAACGGCGCGAAGCCCGCCGTGCCGAAGCGTTGCAGCGCGCTTTCGAGCGCGTTGAGCTCGGCGGCGAGCACATCGGTGAGATTGGCGGCGGGCCACACGCGCGAGAGCGCGGTGGGCGCGGCGCCCGGCACCGGCGCGGCCTGCTGCGAGGCCGGGTCGGCGTTGAGCGCGTCGACCTTCGCCGCCAGCGCCTCCGGATGGCGCACGTTCGTGCCGATGCCAATCACCACCGCCGTCGCATCGGCCGTGCTCCACGCGGTCTCGACGAGGATGCCGACCAGCTTGTCGCCTTCGAGCAGCACGTCGTTGGGCCACTTGAGCGCGATCTGGCCGGGCGCGGCCACGGGCAGCGTGCGCAAGCCGTCCACGAGCGCCGAGCCGATCGCGAGGCTCAACCCCGCGAGGCCTTCGATCGGGCGCGGCAGCACGCAGCCGATCGAGAACAGCAGCGCGTCGCCGGGCTGGGCGACCCAGCTGCGGCCACGCCGGCCGCGTCCCGCCGTTTGCAGATAGGCCACTCGCACGATCGGGCGCGCGAGCGCGTCGGCGCGATGCGGCAGCGCCTTCAGGCGCGTCATCAGGTCGGCGTTGGTCGAGCCGGTTTCCTCTACGATCTCGATGGGCCAGTCGTTCGCGGCCGGGCCGAACAGCGTCACCGCGCGGTCCCGGTCGATGCGCCAGTCGTCGGCGCTCGGAGTATTGGGGGTAGGGGTCATCATGGTCTCGTATTGTAGTGGCGGCCAACCGTGCCGCGTACGCGGATTTCATCCCGGGCTTTGCCTGTTATGCAGGCAATTCACAGGCTGCCCACAGCTGGCCCACAGGTTATCCACGGAATCATCCACAGGCGCCGGGATGGCGTGCGTCGATCGACATGCGCTCGGCCACGCTCGATATTCGGGCATTCCACAACGTGCCCACAGGCTGCTAACAGGCTGCCAACAGGTCATCCACAGCGTTGTCCACAGCGAGCCATGAGCGCAGTATGCGCTTCGCGCGGGCGCTCGGATCGGTGCGCGTCCCGACCGACGAAACGGGGCTCGTTCGCTACAATGGTTGATCACTTCTTCTTTTGCCCGAGCGTCCCGCCTTGACTCAAGAGATGCCGCCCGGCCTCGAAATCGCGGCCGGCACCCACGGAAAAATCGTGCGCCTGTCCGGTCAATGGACCGCGCTGGCGCTCGCGCGCGACCGCGACAATGGCGGCGCGGCGCGGCGTCTGGGCGCGCTCGTTGACGAGCGCATCGGGCAATGGGATCTCTCCCGTATCGAGCGCATGGATCACGTGGGCGGCCAGGCACTCTGGCGCGTCTGGGGCCACAAGCTGCCGGCCGATCTCGTCGCGCTGTCCGACACGCAGCGCGACATCTTCGAGCGCATTGCGCTGCTCGATTCGGTGCGCGAGCCCGCCGAGCGCGTGGTGCGCACGGGCCCCATCACACAACTCGGCCTTGCGATGTTTTCGTTCGGCGATCATCTGTACGGCGGCCTGGCCATGCTCGGCCGCGTGGTGCTCGATCTGCTCCTCATCCTGCGCAAGCCGAAGGTCACGCCCTGGATCGAGATTTCCGCGAACATCTATAACGCCGGTACGCGTGCGTTACCGATCACGGCGCTCGTCGCGTTTCTGATCGGCATCGTGCTCTCGTATCTGTCGGCGCAGCAGTTGCGGCTCTTCGGGGCAAACCAGTACATCGTGAATATTCTGGGCCTCGCGGTGATCCGCGAGCTCGGGCCGGTCCTCTCGGCCATTCTGGTCGCGGGGCGCTCGGGCTCGGCCATCACGGCGCAGATCGGCGTGATGCGCGTGACCGAGGAGCTCGACGCCATGCGCGTGATGGGCATCTCGCACGGCCTGCGCCTGATCCTGCCGCGCGTGATCGCGCTCGGCGTGGCCATGCCGCTGCTGGTGATGTGGACCGACATCATCGCGCTGCTCGGCGGCGCGCTCGCAGCCAAGGCGGTGCTCGCCATCGACATCTCGTACTTCGTGCGCTCGCTGCCGGGCGTGGTGCCGATCGCGAACCTGTGGATCGGGCTGGGCAAGGGCGTGGCGTTCGGCATGCTGGTGGCGATCGTCGGCTGCCACTTCGGCTTTCGCATCAAGGCGAACTCGCAGAGCCTCGGCGAAGGCACGACCACTTCGGTCGTGACTTCCATCACCATCGTGATCCTTGCCGACGCCGTGTTCGCGATTCTGTTCCAGAACGTGGGGCTGTCATGAGCGCGATCGGCACACCCGCAACACCGGGCGCCTCCCGTACGATGGGCGCGCCCGGCACGCTGACCACGACCGGCACGATGACCACGCCGCTCAAGGGCGCGGTCGAGGACTTGCCGTTGCCGGTCATCGGCGAGCCCATCATCGAGGTGCGCGATCTCACCAAGCGCTATGGGCGCAACATCGTCCATCAGCATCTGAACCTCGACATCCGCCGCGGCGAGATTGTCACGATCGTGGGCGGCTCGGGCTCGGGCAAGACCACGCTCGTGCGCCAGATCCTCGGCCTCGAGCGGCCCACCTCGGGCACCATCAAGATGTTCGGCGAAGACATCTCGACGATCGAGCCCGAGCGCGCGCGCCTCATGCGCACGCGCACCGGCATGCTGTTCCAGCACGGCGCGCTGTTCTCGTCGCTGTCGGTGTTCGACAACGTGGCGCAGCCGGTGCGCGAGCTCGGCAAGGTGCCGGCGGACCTGTTGCGCGACATCGTGATGCTCAAGCTCGAAATGGTCGGCTTGCCGTGCAAGCACGCTTCGAAGCCGCCGGCCGCGCTCTCGGGCGGCATGGTCAAGCGCGTGGGCCTCGCGCGCGCGATCGTGCTGGAGCCGGAACTGCTGTTTCTCGACGAGCCGACGGCGGGGCTCGACCCGCGTTCGTCGGACGAAGTGGTGGAGCTCATCAGCACGCTGCATCGCGCGCTCGGTCTCACGGTCGTGCTGATCACGCACGACCTCGACGCCATGGTCGCGCTGTCCACGCGCGTGGCCGTGATCGCCGAGCGCAAGGTGCTGGTGGCCGCGCCCGTGGAGGAGGCTGCGTGCGTGGACGACCCGTTCATCCGCGAATATTTTTTGGGCATGCGCGGCCGGCGCGCGCTGCAAGCGCTGCCGCCCGAGCGGCGCGCGAAGCTGCCGCCGGCGGCGCTCGCGTCGGCTTCGGTGGGCGCCAAGCCATGCTGAGGCGCATCACGCGAGGCTGCACGGGTGCGCGCGAGCGGCGCCGTGCTGCGTTCCTGGCGGCACGGATCGGCGCACCGGCGGTGGCGCGGTTGAGGGCGGCAGTCGTCGCCAACAAGGGAATCTGACGATGGAAAACAAAGCGCATGCGTTCTGGGCGGGCGCCTTCACAATCGGTCTGCTGGTGGTGATTGCGTTCGCGGTCGTGTTCTTCAGCGCCGACCGTACGGTGCGCGTGCCCTACGACCTGATCTCGCGCAGCAACGTGACGGGGCTCTATCCCGATGCGGCCGTGCGCTACCGCGGGCTCGACGTCGGCAAGGTCCAGTCGATCAAATTCGATCCAAGCCATCCTGGGCAGATCCGCATCCGCGTGCTGGTCGACCAGAAGGCGCCGATGACGCGCTCCACCTTCGGCTCGCTCGCGCTGCAGGGCGTGACGGGCATCGCCTTCGTGCAGCTCGACGACAACGGCCTCGATCTGTCGCCGCTGGTTTCGTCAGAGAAGCACGTGGCCGAGATCCCGCTGCGCCCGGGCTTGCTCGACCAGTTGCAGCGGCGCGGCGACGCGCTGCTGCGCAAGCTCGACAGCATCGCCTCCGACGCCGACCAGATGCTGAGCGAGGAGAACCGCAAGCAGATCATGGCGGCGGTCAACAGCGTGCAGCAGGCCGCGGACAGTATGAACATCATTGCGCAGCAACTGGAGCCGGCCACCAAGCTCCTGCCGGGCACGGTCACGGACCTGCGCAAGACGCTGCAATCGACCAATCAGCTCGTTATCGGCCTGAACCGCCCGGACGGCCCGTTCCAGACCAACCTGAACAAGGCCGGCACGGCGGCGGCCCAGGCGGGGCAGGCGCTGAGCTCGATCGATGCGTCGATCCAGGAGCTCTCGGCGCGGGTGGGCTATGACACGCTGCCGCGCGTCGACTCGCTGACCGAGGACGTGCGCTCGGCGATGCGCTCGGTGGACCGGGCCGCAGGCACCTTCAGCACGAGCCCGAACAGCTTGCTGTTCGGCGGCGCGCCGCAGCCCGCGCCGGGGCCGGGCGAGCCGGGCTTTGCCTGGCCCGCCGGCGCGGGCGCGAAGTAATGGACGGGAAATAGCCGGCGCGAAGCCGCTTCGGGCAAAAACCGGCAAGAACCGCAGCAAGCCATTTCAGGAAGGAACCGCAATGTCACGCCACGCCACTTCGTCACGCTCGTTTCCGAGGCTTTATCGCGCCGCGCTCGCGGCGCTCGCCATCGGCATGCTGGCGGCGTGCGCCGGCCGCTCCGTCACGCTTTCCGAGGTCCACTACGACCTGGGGCCGCAACAGGAGGCGGCGAGCCCATCGGCGGCGTCATTGTCTGCTCCGTCCGCTCCGACTGCGCCGTCGCCGGCCTCACTGCCGCCGCTGAAGGTGCTCGAAGTGAACGCGCCGCCGACGCTCGACCACGACGGCATCCTCTACCGCCTGAACGGCGACTCGCAGCGCACGGGCCGCTACGCGGACAGCCGCTGGACGATGTCGCCCGCGCGCCTGCTCACGCTGCGCCTGCGCAGCGCGCTCGGCTCGCGCGCCACCGTGCTCTCGGGCGCCGATGCCGTGCCGGCGCCCCTGCTGAAGGTCGAACTCACCGAGTTCGAGCAGGTGTTCGACTCATCGACGCAAAGCGCCGGCGTGCTGGCCGCGCGCGCGACGCTCATGCGCGGCGGCAAGGTCATTGCGCAGCGCTCGTTCGTCGCGCGCGCACCCGCGAGCACGCCCGACGCCGCAGGCGGCGTGGCGGCGCTGCGCGCGGCGAGCGACGATTTTGCGGGCCAGGTCGGCGCGTGGGTGAGCGCCCAGGCGTTCGCCGGCACGCCTTGAGAAACGCGAGGTCCGGGCGCGCTGGCTGGCCGGACGCATCAGAAGAGGTGGTACTGGCGGTATGTCGTCACCCAAACCCGAAGCGCTGCCGCGCCAGGCTTCTACGCTCTCGCGTCAGGCGTTTGCGCTCTACACCGCACTGATCGTCTACGCCTCGTGGTATCCGTTCTCGGGCTGGCGCTCGCTCGGGCTCGGTCCCTTCGACTATCTCGGCGATCCCTTTCCGAAATACTGGACCGTCTTCGACGTCGTCACCAACGTGCTCGGCTACATGCCGTTCGGCGCGCTGGCCGTGCTCGCCGCCTGGCCGCGCTGCCGCGGCTTGCTGGCGGTCGCGCTCGCCACGCTCGGCGGCGTGCTGCTGTCGGGCGTCATGGAGGCGGTGCAGACGTATCTGCCCACGCGCGTCGCCTCGAATCTCGACCTCGCCACCAACGTGCTCGGCGCGTTGCTCGGCGCGGCGATCGCCGCGCCGGCCACGGGCGCGCTGCTCGAACGCGGCTTCCTGCGACGGCTGCGCTTTCGCTGGTTCGAGCGCGACGCCGGCGCGCTGATGGTGCTGGCCGCGCTGTGGCCGTTCGCGACGATGTTTCCGGCGCCGCGTCTGTTCGGCATGGGCGACTGGCCGCGCGCGCTCTGGGAGCGCTTCGACGCTTCGATGCAAGGCGCGGTGCTCGCCTGGGTCCCCGCCGCGTGGCACCTGAGCGCGTGGCCCGATGCGCTGGTCGCGCGCCTGCCGGAATCGGACTGGGAGACGCTTGTCACCGCGCTCAACCTGTTCGGCGCGGCGGCGTTCGCCTCGCTGCCGATGCGCGCTCGTGCACCGCGCGCGCGGCTCATCGTGCTGCTGATCGCGACCACACTCGTCGTGAAAGCGGGCGCGACTTTCCTGCAGTCGCAAAGCGGCCTGCTGTTCGACTGGGCCACGCCCGGCGCGCTCGCGGGTCTCGGCTGGGGCACGCTCGCGGCCTTTCTCGCGCTGTACCTGCCGCGCACGGCGCGCGCCGCCGCCGCGACGGCGGCGCTGGCCGTCTCGCTCGTGCTCGTGAACCTGCTGCCGGTGAGTCCCTATTTCGACGTGCTGCTCGCCGACTGGCGTCAGGGCCGCTATCTGCACTTCAACGGGCTGGCGCGCTGGCTCGCGTGGATGTGGCCCTGGGCGGCGCTCGGCTGGACGGCGTTCTCGCTGGAACGCGCGTGGCTTGCGCGGCGCGCACGGAATCGGGTGCGCTCCAGCCGCTGAGTGTGGCCATCGAGGCGCGGCCTCGCGTCCCGCACGCACGCGGATGGCGCGAGAAGCGTTCGCGCCGCGCTCGCTATAATCGATCGCATTCCGCCAACCGCACTGCACCAGCCGCGCGCGAACGTGATTCAACCGTGAGCCGAACGCCACGCGCGCCGCGCCCGACACATCACCGGTATCCCTCGCCATGACCGATTCGTTTTATCAACACCACGTCTTTTTCTGCCTGAACCAGCGCGACCCGGGCGCCGATCGTCCGAGCTGCGCGAACTGCAACGCGCAGGCGATGCAGGAATACGCGAAAAAGCGCGTGAAGGAACTGGGCCTCGCAGGTCCGGGCAAGGTGCGCATCAACAAGGCCGGCTGCCTCGACCGCTGCGAGGAGGGCCCCACTGTCGTCGTGTATCCCGAAGGCACCTGGTACACCTATGTCGACGAGAGCGACATCGAGGAAATCGTCGTCTCGCATCTGCAGAACGGCCAGGTGGTCGAGCGCCTGAAGATCGACCGCTAAGAACATCACGCAAGATCCGCAACGATGAACGCACAAACCGAAAAATTCCATATCGACGGCCCCGTCGGCCAGATCGAATGCGCGCTCGACAGGCCCGACGCGAACACGCCCGTGCGCGGCATCGCGCTTGTCGCGCATCCGCATCCGCTGTTTGGCGGAACCATGGACAACAAGGTCGCGCAGACCCTCGCGCGCACGCTCGTGCAGCTCGGCTACGTGACTTACCGGTCGAACTTTCGCGGCGTCGGCACCACGGCCGGCACGCATGACAACGGCATCGGCGAACAGGACGACCTGCTCGAACTCATCGGCTACATGCGCGCACAGCCGGGCCAGGCCGACATGCCGCTCGTGCTCGCGGGCTTCTCGTTCGGCACCTTCGTGCTTTCGCACGTGGCGAAGCGCTATCAGGAAGCCGGCGGCCAGATCGAGCGCATGGTGTTCGTGGGCACCGCGGCCAGCCGCTGGGAAGTCGCGCCGGTGCGCGAGGACACGCTGCTGATTCACGGCGAGCTCGACGAAACCGTGCCGATTCTCTCCGTGTACGAATGGGCGCGCCCGCAGGAGTTGCCGATTGTCGTGATTCCAGGGGCAGAACACTTTCTGCATCGCAAGCTGCACATCCTCAAGCGCATCATTGTCGACGCCTGGCGTTGATGTGATAGATGAAGTACGAAATGCGCGACAGGTACGCGCAAACGTGTGCCCAGTTGGAAAAACGCCATCACGTGGCGCGTATAATGGGCCGTCTTTTTTTGCGCACCGCCGCGCCCGTTTTCCTGTATTCCGGCGTGTGAGCGAGGCGCCGCAGTTAGCTCCCCACTTTGGCTCCTGACTTCGGCCTCCCATCTGCGCGCCTCGTGGCGCGCAACGTTCATCCCGACCCCAATCCGCTCGACCTGAACCTTATGCGTTTTCTCTCCTCCGGCCAGCAATCCTTCTTCGTCTCTTCCTCCACTGTCCGCAACGTCACGCTCGGCGCCATGCTGCCCGCCGCGCTCCTCGCGAGCGCGAGCGCGTTCGCGCAGGTGCCGCCGCCCGCGGTGAACGCGCGCTCGTGGGTGCTCATGGACGCTACCGCGAACCAGGTGCTCGCCTCGGGCAACGCCGACGAGCGCGTCGAGCCGGCCTCGCTCACGAAGCTGATGACCGCCTACCTCGTGTTCGAGGCGCTGCAGGCCAAGAAGATCACGATGGAGCAGATCGTCACGCCGAGCGAAGCCGTGCGCCGCGTGCGCACCGACGAATCGCGCATGTTCATCGAGGCGAACAAGCCGGTGTCGGTGCATGACCTCGTGTACGGCATGATCGTGCAGTCGGGCAACGATGCGGCGATCGCACTCGCGGAGCTCGTGGGCGGCAGCGAGGCGAACTTCGTCAACATGATGAACGCCGAGGCGCAGAAGCTCGGCATGGCGCACACGCATTTCGCCGACGTGAACGGCATGCCCGACCCAAATCACTACACGACGGCCGGCGACCTTGCCACGCTCTCCGCGCGCATGATCCGCGACTATCCCGAGTACTACAGCATCTTCTCGGTGAAGGAGTTCACGTACAACAAGATCAAGCAGCCGAACCGCAACCGCCTGCTGTGGATCGACCCGACCGTCGACGGCCTGAAGACCGGCCACACCAAGGCGGCGGGCTACTGCCTGATCGCGTCGGCCAAGCGTCCGCTCGCGGGCGGCGGCGACCGCCGTCTCGTCTCGGTGATGATGGGCGAGCAAAAGGAGCACGACCGGGTTCAGGACAGCATGAAGATGCTGAACTACGGCTATAGCGCCTACGACAGCACGCGCATCTATGCGGCGAACCAGGCCGTGGCCACGCCGCGCGTCTACAAGGGTGCGACGGATTCCGTGAAGGTGGGCGTGAAGAAGGATCAGTTCGTGACGCTGCCCAAGGGCGCGGCCGACAAGGCCAAGCCGCAGGTCGAGATCACGACCCCGCTGATTGCGCCGCTCGCGGACGGGCAGCAGGTGGGCACGGCGAAGTTCGTCGGCGCCGACGGCAAGGTCCTCGCGCAATTCCCGCTGGTCGCTCTCCAGGCGGTGCCGCAAGCCGGCATTGCGGGCCGCGTGTGGGATTCGCTCATGCTCATGTTCAACAAGAAGAAGTAAATGGACGCATCGACAACGGCCGCGCATGAAGCCGAGCCGCTCGTCTGGCTCGACTGTGGGCGCGGCGGCGTGCTCATGCCGCTTTCCGAAGCGCGCGTGCCGGTGCTCGACCGCGGCTTCATCTTCGGCGACGGCATCTACGAAGTGGTGCCGGCCTACGCGCTGGATACGCACGAAGCCGGGGGCGGCGCGGCCAAGCTGCGCGTGCCGTTTCGCATCGCGCAGCATCTCGCGCGGCTTGCGCGCTCGCTGGACAAGGTGGGCATTGCGAATCCGAACGACCAGGCCGGCTGGCGTGCGCTCATCGCGCGCGTGATCGAGGCGAACGAGGCCGCGGGCGCACTCGCGCGCGATGCGCACGCGAACGTCTACCTGCAGGTGACGCGCGGCGTGGCGAAGCGCGGCCACGCGTTCCCGGCGGGCGCGAAGCCCACCGTGTTCGTGATGGTCAGCCCGCTCGTGCTGCCCAGCGCCGCGCAGCGCGCGAGCGGCGTGGCCTGCGTCACGGCCGAGGACCGCCGCTGGCTCAATTGCGACATCAAGTCGACCTCGCTGCTCGGCAATGTGCTGATGGCGCAGAACGCGGTGGAGCACGGGGTGTTCGAGACGATCCAGCTGCGCGACGGCTGGCTGACCGAAGGGTCTTCGTCGAACGTATGGATCGTGAAGGACGGCGCGCTTTACGCGCCGCCGCGCAGCAACAAGATTCTCGAAGGCATCCGCTACGGGCTCGTCGAGGAACTGGCGCAGGAGTGCGGGATTCGCTTCGAGGCGCGCGAGATCGACGAAGCGGCGCTGCGGGCCGCAGACGAAATGCTCGTGACTTCGGCGACCAAGGAAATCCTGCCGGTGGTCGCGCTCGATGGTCAGGCGGTGGGCAATGGCAAGCCGGGGCCGGTCTTCGCGGCGCTTTACGAGGGTTATCAGCGCGCGAAAGCGCGCGAGGCGCACGCGATGCTCGCGGCGCGCGAAGCTCATGCGGCAGCTGGCAAGTAAGCCCGCGCCGCACGATGAGACGCTAAGGGAAGTGGAAATATGACTGCATCTGTACTGAACGGCGGCGCTCAGGCGCCGGCCAAAGAATCCCTGATCGAATTCCCCTGCGATTTCCCCATCAAGGTGATGGGCAAGACGCATCCGGAGTTTCAGGACACGATCGTCGCCGTGCTGCGCGAATTCGACAGCAGCTTCGACGCCGCGACCATCGAATCGCGGCCGTCGAGCGGCGGCAACTACACGGGCCTCACGGTGACCGTGCGCACGACGAGCCAGGCGCATCTCGACGATATCTATCGCGCGCTCACCGGGCATCCGATGGTGAAGATCGTGCTGTAAAACCTCGCGGCGTTGCGCTGGCGAGGGTGTGTTGCAAGGGCTGCTTTCGGGCGGCCCTTGTTGCGTTTACGGATTCAAAGCGCGGATTCAAAGCGCATCGTCCTCGCGTGCGCGCAGGGCCGCGGCGGCGGCCGTCATCAGCGGGCCCGCTTCGCAGGCGTTCTCATAGAGCCGCCGGAAGCGCGCGACTTCGTCGAACACCCAGTCGCGAAACGCCTGCACGCGCTCGGTCTGCATGCGCTGCTGCGTGCAGATGAAGTAGTAGCGCCACGGGCTTGGTCCGTCGATGTCCTTGAAAAGCCGCACGAGCCGCCCGCGCGTGATCTCGTGCATCGCGAGCGAGCGCCGCACGAGCGCGATGCCCTGGCCGTCCATGGCGGCCTGCAGCAGGTTCGACGAGTCCTGGTAGAGCACGCCGCGCTTGGGCTCGGGCATGTCGTGCATGCCGGCCGCGTCGAACCAGGGGCGCCAGAGTTCGTCGTCGGAGCGCAGAAGGGGCAGCTTCGCCAGCTCGCGCGGGTCCTCGGGCAGCTTGCCGCCGTTGAAGTCCGGCGAGCACGCGGGAAAGAAGATCTCGTCGAGCAGGAGTTCGGCGTGCAGCCCGGGATAGTGGCCGTAGCCGAAGCGCACGGCCACGTCGACATCGTCGCGCGCGAAATCGACGAGCGAGTTCGTCGATTGCAGCTCGACGTCCCATTGCGGATGGGCCTCGATAAAGCGGCCAATGCGCGGCGTGACCCAGCGGGCGGCGAACGACGAGAGCATCGACACCACGAGGCGCCGGTCGCGGTCGCCCGCCCGGATCTCCTGGGTGGCGAGCGCCAGTTGGGCGAGCGCGTCGCGCACCTGGCCCGCGTAGCGGCGGCCCGTGTCGGTGAGGCGCACGCGCTTGCCGTCGCGGGCGAACAGCGCGATGCCGAGCTCGCCCTCGAGCGCGCGAATCTGGTGGCTGACCGCGCCGTGCGTGACGAATAACTCGTCGGCGGCGCGCGAAAAGCTTTCGTGGCGGGCGGCGGCCTCAAACGCCTTGAGGGCGTTGAGCGCTGGAAGCTGGCGCAGGTCCATCGCAATTTTTCTCACATAGCCGTGAAAATTGATCGTTTTGCCCGATCCCTTGCTGCGCCTACGATTGTAGCCATGGATGCGGCACCTTCGGAGGCGAAAATGAGAGAAATTTCTTCGGATATCACGTTTGAAGTGGCGGCGGATCAAGTGGCTTCGGTGCGGGTGGCGCACAGCACGCGGCTGACCGTGCGCTGCGGCGCGGTCTGGGTCACGCGCAGCGACGACACCGCCGACTACTGGCTCGAACCCGGCCACACGCTGCGGCTGCGGCGCGGCGAGCGGCTGTGGATCGGCGCGGAGCAGGGCGGGGCGGCTTGGGTCGCGTTCGCGACGCCGGCGCGTGTGAGCGAGCGCGTGCTCGACTGGGCCGCACGTCTCGCGGCGCGTTGGGGCATCCACGCCGGCGACGGATGGCGCACGGTTTGAGGTGCCCGGCCGAGGGAGTGCGGCGCGCTTGTCCCGAATTAGGTAAACTTCGGGGATCATGTGCGCCACCCCGGTTTCAGTCTCCCCAACTTCACCCTCATCCGAGTCTGCCTCGACGGACGAGCGCTTCACGCCGCCCATCTTGCGCTGGCGCGGCAACGAGGCCTACCAGGCGAGCTTCGACGCCATGCGCGAATTCACCGCGCAGCGCGACGCAGAAACGCCCGATGAAATCTGGCTCGTCGAACATCCACCCGTCTTCACGCTCGGCCAGGCCGGCAAGCCCGAGCACCTGCTGATTGCCAATAGCGGCATTCCGCTCGTGCAGATCGACCGCGGCGGCCAGATCACCTACCACGGGCCGGGCCAGGTCGTGGCGTATCTGCTGCTCGACCTGCGGCGGCGCAAGCTGATGGTGCGCGAGCTCGTCACGCTCATCGAGCAGGCCGTGATCGAAACTCTGGCGGCGTATAATCTCGCGGGCGAACGCAAGGCCGGCGCGCCCGGGATCTATGTGCCAGAAGGCGCACCCGGACCCAGCGCGGCCCATGTGGGCGCCAAGGTCGGAGCACTCGGCCTGAAGATTAGCCACGGCTGCAGCTATCACGGCGTGAGCCTGAACGTCTCGATGGACTTGAGCCCGTTCCTCGCGATCAACCCGTGCGGGTATGCAGGCCTCGAAACCGTCGACATGGCCACGCTGGGCGCGCAAGCGTCTTGGCAAGACGTGGCCGCCACCCTGGCGGCCCGGCTCGAGGCGAATCTTGCCGTACATTGGGATTCGACCCTTTCAGCAGCGCTTTCGGTGGCCGAAGCCGCTGCCTCAGACCCTTCAGCCGCACCCGCGGCCGGGGTGAACCCGGCCACATCGGCCACCATGGGCGGACAACCGCCGCAACCGCAGGCCGGCGTTGCACCGGCGGCCTGACTGGATCGAAACGAATGACTGACGTAACCGCGAATTCTGCTGAAAACACTGCAGCGACACCCGCCGACGCCGTACCCTACGACGCCACCGCGAAACAGAAGGCGCAGGCCAAGACATCGCGCATTCCGATCAAGGTGATCCCGATCGAGAAGCTCAAGAAGCCCGAGTGGATCCGCGTGAAGGCGGCCACCGGCAATTCGCGTTTCTACGAGATCAAGAACATCCTGCGCGAGCACAACCTGCACACGGTGTGCGAGGAAGCGAGCTGCCCGAACATCGGCGAATGCTTCGGCAAGGGCACCGCCACGTTCATGATCATGGGCGACAAGTGCACGCGCCGCTGCCCGTTCTGCGACGTCGGCCATGGCCGCCCTGATCCGCTCGATCCGGACGAGCCGGCCAACCTCGCGCGCACCATCGGCGCGCTCAAGCTCAAGTACGTCGTGATCACGAGCGTCGACCGCGACGACCTGCGTGACGGCGGCGCCGGCCACTTCGTCGAATGCATCCGCCAGGTGCGCGAGCAGTCGCCGGAAACGCGCATCGAGATTCTCACGCCCGACTTCCGGGGCCGTCTGGACCGCGCCATCGGCATTCTCAACGCCGCGCCGCCCGATGTCATGAACCACAATCTCGAAACGGTGCCGCGTCTTTACAAGGAAGCGCGTCCTGGTTCGGATTACGCGCACTCGCTCAAGCTGCTGAAGGACTTCAAGGCGCTGCATCCCGAGGTCGCGACCAAGTCGGGCCTGATGGTTGGCCTTGGCGAGACGCCGGAAGAGATCCTCCAGGTCATGCGCGACCTGCGCGAGCACGACGTCGACATGCTGACGATCGGCCAGTATCTCCAGCCGTCGGAGCATCACCTGCCGGTGCGCGAGTACGTGCATCCCGACACCTTCAAGATGTATGAGGAAGAGGCGTACAAGATGGGCTTCACGCACGCGGCCGTCGGCGCGATGGTGCGTTCGAGCTATCACGCCGATGTGCAGGCGCATGGCGCTGGGGTGGTTTGATAAGCCCGCGTTGTCTCGCACGCGAAAAAGCCCGCTGAAGCGGGCTTTTTTTTGCCCTTTGCTTCCGCTCCCGCACGAAAGGCAATGCTCCAGCGGCGTCATTGGTGCGTCTTTAGCTATTCGCAGATAAATTAGAACCGCTCGCCGCCCGTCCCCATTTTCTCCCGTGTTCCGGAAACCCGGACGCTGTCCAGTTCCGTTTCTGGAAATCCAGATTCTTCCTACACTTTCAAGACGCAGAGGCCTTACCCATCAAGGCTGAAGGCGCTGCGCGTCGCTGGCATCAACCTTGCTCTATAGATCGCGCGGCTACTCAGGCCGTGACAAAAAACACAAGGAGACAGCCGATGTCCGATCCCTACCTCTGGTTTCGCTGATCCCCCCGTTTAGACCTGTCGCGGCAAGGCGCTCGTAAAAGCGCGGCCATCGGCTTAACTCATTTGCAGGATCCAATCGTGAAGAAACCTCTGCACAAAGTCCTTTACGTCCAGGTGATCGTGGCGATCATCATCGGCATCGTTCTCGGCCACTACTCGCCGGCCATCGCCATCGACATGAAGCCGCTCGGCGACGCCTTCATCAAGCTCATCAAGATGGTGATCGGGCCGATCATCTTCTGTACCGTCGTGACCGGCATCGCCGGCATGGAGGACATGAAGAAGGTGGGCCGCGTGGGCGGCAAGGCGCTGCTCTACTTCGAGATCGTCTCGACCTTCGCGTTGGTGCTCGGTCTTGCGGCCACGCACTTGCTCAAGCCGGGCGCGGGCTTCAACGTCGATGTCAACACGCTCGACGGCAAGGCCGTGGCGAGCTACGCGGCGAAGGCGCATGGCCAGAGCACTGTCGACTTCCTGATGCACATCATTCCGGACACGATGTTCTCGGCGTTCGCGCAAGGCGAAATCCTGCAGATCCTGCTCATCGCGCTGTTGTTCGGCTCGGTGCTCGCGCACCTGGGCGATCGCGGCCGCGTGGTGACCGACTTCATCGAGAGCGTCTCGGGCGTGCTGTTCGGCATCGTCAAGATCGTCACGAAGCTCGCCCCCATCGGCGCATTCGGCGCGATGGCGTTCACTATCGGCAAGTACGGCGTGGGCTCGCTCCTGCCGATGCTCAAGCTGATCGGTACGTTCTATCTCACCTCGGTGGTGTTCGTGCTGGTGGTGCTCGGCGCGATCGCGCGCTTCACGGGCTTCTCGATCATCCGCTTCGTTTCCTACATCAAGGAAGAACTGCTGATCGTGCTGGGCACGAGCTCGTCGGAGTCGGCGCTACCGCAACTGATGGAGAAGCTCGAACGCCTCGGCTGCTCGCGCTCGGTCGTGGGCCTCGTGGTGCCGACCGGCTATTCGTTCAACCTCGACGGCACCAACATCTACATGACGATGGCGGTGCTCTTCATCGCCCAGGCGACCAACACCGATCTCACGTGGACCCAGCAGCTCACGCTGCTCGCAGTGACGATGCTCACCTCGAAGGGCGCGAGCGGCGTGACCGGCGCGGGCTTCATCACGCTCGCGGCAACGCTCGCCGTGGTACCGACCATTCCGCTTTCGGGCATGGTGCTGATCCTCGGCATCGACCGCTTCATGAGCGAGTGCCGCGCGCTCACCAACATCGTCGGCAACGGCGTGGCGACGGTCGTGGTCTCGGCATGGGAGAAGGAGCTCGATCGCAGCAAGCTGCGCGCGGCGCTGTCGGGTCAGGCGGAGAATGTGAAGGAGAGCGCGCGCGTGTAAGCCCGTGCGGTGCGGCGGTGTGGGCCGCCGTGCCGCTGCCTTCCGTATGACCTGACGCTGTACCTGTTTGGTAGCGCGTGCCGCCAGCCGGCGCGCGCCGTTTTCCCTGGTTTTCCGGATTGCGCGGCTATCCGCGCGCCTGTTCGCTTCCGTATTCCCCGGCGCCTTCCTTTTCGGCTTCCGTCCCTCACCGTGGGCCGCCTCGCGCGGTAAGCGTGTGCCACAATTGCCCTCATCCCCGCACGATTCTCCGGAAGCCTCCTTCGTGACGCGCCGTCTCATCCTGTTGTTCATGCTCGCCGTCGGGCTCGTGGCGGTGTGCACGCTCGCGTGGTCGCTTGCCTGGCAGACCGGCATCGACGCGCTGCGCCGCAACGCCGCCGTGCGCAACGGCCGCACGACCGCGGCGCTCAAGAGCACGCTTGAGCGCTACGAATCGCTGCCGTACCTGGTGGGCGCGCATCCGCTCGTGCAGGATGTGCTCGCCGACCCGAAACCCGACTGGGTCGCGCAGGCCAACCGCTATCTCGAGGACGTGAACCGCCACGCGCGCGCCACCACGACCTACATCATCCGCGCCGATGGCCTGTGCATCGCCGCGAGCAACTGGCGCGGGCCGGACAGCTTCGTGGGCGTGGGCTACCAGTTCCGGCCGTACTTCATCGAGGCCGCCAAGGGCGGCGTGGGGCGCTTTTTCGGCATCGGCACGATTTCGCACGATCCGGGCTACTACATTTCGCAGCCGGTGCGGCGCAACGGCAAGATCGTCGGCGTGGCGGTGGTCAAGCTCAACCTCGAATGGTTTCCGGGCACGGACGTCTCCGAGCCGCTGCTCGTCACCGACGATCACGGCGTGATCTTTCTCTCCTCGGTGAACGCGTGGAAGTACCGCACGGTGCGCCCGCTGCCCGCCGACGTGGTGGCCTCCATCGACGAGACGCGCCAGTACGCGCGTCAGGACATTGCGCCGCTTCCGGTGAGCGTGGAGCGCGTGCTGGAGGGCGGCGCCGATATCGTGCGCATCGGCAGCGGCCTGCGCGCGCCGCGCTATCTGGAGACGCGCCGCGCGCTTGGCGAGCCCGACTGGCATCTCGTGACGATGTCGCCGGTCGACCCGGTGCAGGACGCGGCGCGCAACGCGACGATCATGACGGGCTTCGGCTACGTCTCGCTGTGCCTGCTGGCGTTCTACTGGCGCATGCGCCGCGCGCGTGTGCAGGAAGTGCTGCGCAGCCGCGCGATGCTGCAAAAGGCCTACGCCATGCTCAATGACCGCGTGGCCGAGCGCACCGCCGATCTCTCGCAGGCCAACGAGCGCCTGCAGCGCGAAGTGGCCGAGCGCACGCGCACCGAGGCGGAGCTGCGCGCGACTCAAGACGAGCTGATCCAGGCGAGCAAGCTCGCCGCGCTCGGACAGATGGCGGCCGGCATCACGCACGAGCTCAATCAGCCGCTCGCGGCGCTGCGCAGCTTCTCGGACAACACCCGCGTGTTTCTGGAGCGCGGCCAGTACGACGTGGCGCACGAGAATCTGGAAGCGATCGGCTCGCTCACCGAGCGCATGGGCAAGATCGTGAATCAGCTCAAGCTGTTCGTGGGGCGCGCGAAGCCGAAGAGCCAGCGCTCGCCGGTGGCGCGCGCGCTGCGCAATGCGCTCGGGCTGCTCGCCAAGCGTCTCGACGGCGTGAGCGTCGTGCTCACCGTCACCGACGGCGACGCCGCCAGCGCGCCGCTCGATACGCACAACGACTATCCCGAACTGGTCGCGCAGTGCGATGACCTGCGGCTCGAGCAGGTGCTCATCAACCTGATCGGCAACGCGCTCGACGCGGTCGCCGGGACGAGCGCGCCCCGCATCGCCATCGACGTGCGCGCGCGGCCGGCGACCATCGAGATCGTCGTGTGCGACAACGGGCCGGGCATTCCCGCCGAGGTCATGCCGCGCCTGTTCGAGCCGTTCTTCACCACGAAGGAGATGGGGCAGGGCTTGGGCTTGGGGCTGGCGATCTCTTCGTCGATTGCGCGCGATTGCGGCGGCACGCTCGCGGCGTACAACGCCCCCGGGGGGGCGGCCGATGGTGAGACGAATTGTGCGGCGCCGGGTGGTGCCTGCTTCGTGCTGACGCTGCGCCGCACGCGAGTGAATGCGGCCCTCGCGGCAGCCAACGAACCCACGCCGCCGCCCGCGAACGGCATGCAACGCTGAATTAAGGAAGGCGAACGAACATGATCAGCTCGATGCCCGGCCGGGTGCTCTATGTGGAGGACGAGGAACTGGTGCGGCGCGCCGGCGTGCAGAGCCTGCAGCTCGCGGGCTTCGACGCGGCCGGCTTCGCCAATGCCGAGGCCGCGCTGCCGCTCGTGGACGCCGAGTTCGCCGGCGTCGTGGTGAGCGACATCCGCTTGCCCGGCATGAGCGGGCTCGATCTGCTCGCGCAGTGCCACGAGCGTGCGCCCGACGTGCCGGTGATCCTCGTCACGGGGCACGGCGACATCTCGATGGCCGTGCAGGCGATGCGCGACGGCGCCTACGATTTCATCGAGAAGCCGTTCGCTTCCGAGCGCCTGATCGAAACAGTGCGGCGCGCGTTGGAGCGCCGCACGCTGATGCTCGAAAACCTCGCGCTGCGCCGCGAACTGGCAGGGCAGGACACGCTTGCGCCGCGCATCATCGGCAAGAGTCCGGCGATCGAGCAGGTGCGGCGGCTGATCGCCAACATCGCGCCCACGGATGCTTCGGTGCTCATCAACGGCGACACCGGTGCCGGCAAGGAGCTGATCGCGCGCAGCCTGCACGAGCTCTCGCCGCGTCGCGACAAGCCATTCGTGGCCGTGAACTGCGGCGCGCTGCCCGAGCCGATGTTCGAATCGGAGATGTTCGGCTATGAACCCGGCGCGTTCACGGGCGCAGCCAAGCGGCGCATCGGCAAGCTCGAGCACGCCACGGGCGGCACGCTCTTTCTCGACGAGATCGAAAGCATGCCGCTCGCGCTCCAGGTGAAGCTCTTGCGCGTGCTGCAGGACGGCGTGCTGGAGCGCCTCGGCTCGAACCAGCCGGTGCGCGTGGACTTGCGCGTGGTCGCGGCGGCCAAGGGCGACATGCTGGAGCACGTCGCGGCGGGCACCTTTCGGCGCGATTTGCTATATCGCCTGAACGTGGTGACGATCGCGTTGCCGCCGCTCGCCGAGCGCCGCGAAGACATCGTGCCGCTCTTCGAGCACTTCTTGCTGGATGCGGCGGTGCGTTACCAGCGCCCCGCGCCGCTGTTGACCGAGCGCGACCGCATGCGCCTCGCGCAGCGCGACTGGCCGGGTAACGTGCGCGAGCTGCGCAACGCGGCGGACCGCTATGTGCTTGGCATTCCCGACGATGTTGCGACACAGGCCGCGAGCGGCGCCGCCGACGCGCTGCCGCTCAAGGAGCGCGTCGAGCAGTACGAGCGCGCGCTGATTGCCGACGCGCTCCAGCAGACGCACGGCGCGGTCGCGCACGCCGCCGAGCGGTTGCAGATGGCGAAGGCCACGCTCTACGAGAAGATGCGCCGTTATGGGCTGGTGGCGCGGGGGGAGAGCGACGCGCGCGGGTGAAGTGAGCGAGGGTGGCGCAAACGAAAACGGCAGCGGATTTTCCGCTGCCGTTTGTGTCCGGCGCTGCCTCGTGTGCGAGGCGCGTCAGGTCGCCAGCGCCTTTTGCAGCAATGCGTCGAGTTCCGCGAATTTCGGCTCGCCCACGTAGCGCTTGAGAATCTTGCCGTCGCGGTCGATCACGAAGGTGGTGGGCGTGAGCTGGACGTTGCCGAACTGTTTGGCCGCCGAGCCGTCGTCCATGGCCACCTTGAACGGCAACTGGCGCGTCTGCGCGTAATTGACGACGTACATGGGCGCGTCATAGTTCATCGCCACGGCGACGAATTCGAGGCCTTCGCCCTTGAACCGGTTATAGGTCTGGATCATCTGGGGCATTTCCTTCATGCAGGTGGTGCAGCTCGTCGCCCAGAAGTTGACGAGATAGACCTTGCCCTTGAGATCGGCGGTCGAGACCTTTTGACCGGAGAGCAGCGTGAAGGTGGCGTCGGGCACGCGTTGCTGGCTGCCGAAGAACGCGAAATAGCCGGCGATGGCCAGCGCGGCTGCAACCACTAAGGCGCCGATGCTGCGGATCGCGCTGGAGCGCGCCTTCGGAGGTGTCGGGGATGCGGACATGAATGAAGCCTCGGGCGCCTCTGGGCGCGGAAATGAGCCGGACTATTGTAGCGCCGAATTTCCCGGCATAGCGGTTGCATCGGCACGGGCGGGCATAAGCCAGGGATAATGTCCCGCTCAGCCGTTTCCTCGTTCCCTCACACTTTTTGGCCGCCTCCGTTCGCGTCTTATGGTCTCCAACGTTTTCTCCCGCGCCCGTCTTTCGTGGTTTGTGCCGTCGCCCTTGCTCATGTTCCTGCGCACTGCTGTCGTTCGCGCGGCGGCCGGGCTTGCGTTGGCGGGTGTGCTCGCGCCGCTCATCGCCTGTTCGCCCACCTACGACTGGCGCACGATTTCGAACGATGCAAGCGGCTATAGCGTCGATTTGCCCGCCAAGCCCGGCTCGGATCAGCGCAGCCTCGACGTGGCCGGCACACCGATGCGCATGCGGGTCCAGACCGCCGAGGTGAACGGCGCGGTGTTCGTGGTCGGCACGCTCGACCTGCCTGACGCGCAGCCGGCCACGCAGCAAAAAGCGCTGGCGTACCTGAGCGCGGGGCTTGCGCACAACGTGGGCGCGATGCCCCAGACGCGCGCGGTAGCGGTGCCGGTCGAGGCGGGAGGCTCGGTCGAGGGCGTCGACATGGAACTCGCGGGCAAGGCCGGGGCGACGGAGGACCAGCGCACGATCCACGCGCGGCTCGTCGCCAAAGGGGCGCATGCCTACCAGTTGGCGATCGTGGGCCGCGAGCAGCCGGCGCCCGAGCAGGTCGATCAGTTCTTCCAATCGTTCAAGCTCCATTGAGCGCATCTTAGGATTACGGAGCGACAAGCGATTGCAGCCGAAAGTGAATGTGCAATCCTGGGTTTACGGGCTAATTCCCGGATTTCATTGAAGGTTTACGAGTTACCCACAGGTCCTGTGGGTAACTTTGTGGAAAAAGACGGATCATCGCTCGCAAAAGGCCACGCTGTGGGCTTTTTGTTAGTTTGGCGTGCTTCTCGGCAGAACTTTAATTGTATAAAAATCAATGGCTTGCGTTTTGTGTCGACGCTGAATGCGAATCGTGCAAGAAATTGCTGCTCACACGACAAAATGTGCATAAGTCAAGTCTTGACTTCCTTTTTTTGATCCATCTGAAGGTTGAAGTCGCGTTTCGGCGCCCAGCTGCGCGCATTGCTCAGTCCGCGCCGATGCGTCCCCGTTAATGCGTACTACTGATCGCTAAATACGCGCCGGTACTGCACCGCTTCCGCGACGTGTGCTGCATCGGGCATGGGCGCATCCGCGAGGTCGGCGATTGTGCGCGCTACCTTGAGCGCGCGATAGTATGCGCGCGCCGACCAGCCGAAGCGCTCGCCAGCCTCGCGCAGCAGTGCTTCGCCCGCTGCATCGGGGCGACAGACCGAGTCGGTCTCGCGTCCGCTCAATTCGCGATTGGTCTTGCCCTGGCGGGCGATCTGGCGCCCGCGCGCTGCTGCCACGCGGGCGGCCACGGCCGCGCTCGGTTCGCCGGGCGCGTTGGCGCGCGAGGCGAGTTCGGCAGGCGGGAGCGCGGGAATCTCGATCTGGATGTCGATGCGGTCGAGTAGCGGCCCCGAGAGTTTGCGGCGATAGCGCGCCGCCGCCTCGGGCGTGCAGCGGCAGCGCCACGAAGGGTCGCCGCGCCAGCCGCACGGACAGGGATTCATGGCGGCGACCAGCTGGCAGGCGGCGGGAAAGTCGGTCTGCCACGCCGCGCGCGAGATGGTGATCGAGCCTGCTTCGAGGGGTTCGCGCAAGGTCTCCAGCACGTGGCGGTCGAACTCGGGCAATTCATCGAGAAACAGGACACCTGAATGGGCGAGCGTGATCTCGCCGGGCTGAGGCGGATTGCGTCCGCCGATCAGCGCCGCCGCGCTGGACGAGTGGTGCGGCGCGCGAAACGGCCGCCGCCGCCATTGCTGCGGCGAGAAACCGAACGAGCTCGCCGAAAGCAGGGCGGCGCTGGCGAGCGCCTCGGCGTCGGTCATCGGCGGCAGGAGGCCGGGCAGGCGCGCGGCGAGCATCGACTTGCCCGCGCCCGGCGGCCCGATCATTAACAGATGGTGGCCGCCCGCTGCCGCGACTTCGAGCGCGCGGCGCGCGCCGCGCTGGCCGATCACGTCGGCCATATCGGGGGGCGGCGTGGCCGGTGCCGCGTCGAGTGCGGCGGCTCGCACGGGCGCGAGGCACGCGCCCTCTTCGCCCGAAAGGTGCGCGCAGAGCGTGCGCAGGTCGGGAACGGCATAGACATCCACGCCGGGTACGAGCGCGGCCTCGGCAGCATTGTCGGCGGGCAGGTAGAGCTCGGGTGCGCGCGCGCACGAGGCTAATGCTTCGAAACGGGCGTGCGCGGGCGCCGCGTCATGCGTTTCGGGCGGCTGCGGCGCGCCGGGTTGCGCGCGCGCTGTGCCGCACGCCATCGCGAACGCGCCGCGCATGGGGCGCACCGCGCCCGAGAGCGAGAGTTCGCCCGCGAATTCGCGCGCGGGCGTGAGCGACGCAGCGGGAATCTGACCGCTCGCGGCGAGAATGCCGAGCGCGATGGGCAAGTCGAAGCGGCCCGACTCTTTCGGCAAGTCGGCGGGCGCGAGATTCACGGTGATGCGGCGCACAGGAAAGTCGAAGCCGCAGTTAGAGAGTGCCGCGCGCACGCGTTCACGGCTTTCGCGCACTTCGAGGTCGGGCAGGCCGACGATCGAAAACGACGGCAACCCATTGGCTAGATGGACTTCTACGGTCACATCGGGCGCGCGGCCAGCAGCCGGCGCGCGGCTACGCACCACGGCAAGCGACATGGAAATCTCCGGAAGGGGCACACGACGGTGAGCCGATGAAGCCACCCTTCATGCGCCAGGCTGGTGACGCGCGTGCCCCTTTACGGTTCCATTGCGGAACGGTTACGGCTCGCTTGCCTTAGCGGTGGTGCACCGAATTAATCAGGATGACTGGCCAGTCACCGGCTGCTTCTGTTCGAGTTCAGCCACGCGGCGCTCGAGCTCTTCGAGGCGCTGGCGCGTGCGCACCAGCACTTGCGTCTGCGCGTCGAACTCTTCGCGGGTAACGAGATCGAGCTTCGAAAAGCCTTGTGAGAGCATGGCGCGCAAATTGCGCTCGACGTCGCGCGCCGGCGAGTTCTTCAAGAGCTCGCCCATTTTCGATTGCAGATCGTTGAATACGTCGTTTGGCTGTTTCATTCGGTTCCCCTTACTACTTAATCAATTCGCTGCACAAAAAGTGTGCAGATTTCGTTTCGACTGTGCCTCGCTTTGGATCGTGACCAATCCTGGTGCGAGGCGTGCAGCCCGTGAACGCAACTGGTGCACGGCGCGCCCGCCATGTGCCTGCGGCGCCTCATATGGGGCGCTGACATGCCTGCGATGCCCGGGCGCCGCGCCGGCCTGACTGAAAACACTCTAGCAACGATCGACAGGCGCCGCCACCGCGCGGCCCGCGCGCTGGCCGTTCGGCCAGGACCCCGGCGCAGGCCGCGCCCGCCCGCGTGGCGGGGATTGGCATGCGTGGATCGGCATTGTCCACGGCTTGCGGGATTCGTGCATCGAAATCCATCAGAAAAGCGGTCCGCGCTAATTGGCACGGGTGTTGCTAATACTGCTTCGCACTGAATCACGCATACGGCATCACTACGGAACAACGGCACAGCAACCGCAACGAGGACTACATGAAACTAATCACAGCAATCATCAAGCCGTTCAAGCTCGATGAGGCGCGCGAGGCCCTCTCGGCTATTGGCGTCTCGGGGATCACGGTCACCGAGGTGAAGGGCTTCGGCCGTCAGAAGGGGCACACCGAGCTATACCGGGGCGCGGAATACGTCGTCGATTTCCTGCCCAAGGTCAAGATCGAAGCCGCCGTCTCCGACGACATCGTCGATCAGGCCATCGAGGCGATCGAGCGCGCCGCCCGCACCGGCAAGATCGGCGACGGCAAGATCTTCGTCGCCCCCATCGAACAAGTCATTCGCATCCGCACCGGCGAGACCGGCGCCGACGCGCTGTGAGTACCCAATAAAGTCCTTGTGACAGACGAGAGAGACTAGAGGAAACCGAGATGCGCAAACTTTTGATGTCCCTGCTGATGGCCGGCTCGCTGCTGGCCGGCGGCATCGGCGCCGCACTGGCCGACGATGCGTCCGCACCCACCGCAGCCTCCGCGCCGGCAGCATCGGCTCCCGCGGCCTCCGCGCCCGCAGCATCGGCCCCGGCGGCCGTAGCCGCCCCCGCTCCCGCTGCAAGCGCGCCCGCCGACGCCTCGGCCGCTGCAGCAGCCGCGCCCGCGGCTCCGACCGCGCCGTTCTCGGTGGATTCGTCGAAGATCAACTCGGGCGACACCGCGTGGATGCTCACCTCCACCGCGCTCGTCTTGTTCATGACGATTCCGGGCCTCGCGCTCTTCTACGGCGGCATGGTCCGCAAGAAGAACGTGCTCGCGACGCTCATGCAGAGCTTCGCGATCACCTGCCTCGTGACGGTGATCTGGACGGTGGTGGGTTACACCCTCGCGTTCACGCCGGGCAACGCGTTCATCGGCGGCTTCTCGCGCGTGTTCCTCGAGGGCATGAACTACATCAAGGGCGACAAGGCGACGACGCTCACCGTGAGCCACCTCGCGCCGACCATCCCCGAGACCGTGTACTTCGTCTATCAAATGACGTTCGCGATCATCACGCCGGCGCTCATCACCGGCGCGTTCGCCGACCGCATGAAGTTCTCGGCGATGCTCGTGTTCATGTCGCTGTGGTCGATCATCGTCTACGCGCCGATCGCGCACATCGTGTGGGAGCCGACGGGCTGGCTCGCGAGCGCAGGCATTCTCGACTTCGCAGGCGGCACGGTGGTGCACATCAACGCCGGCATCGCGGGTCTCGTGTGCTGCATCGTGCTCGGCAAGCGCGTGGGCTATGGCCGCGAAGCCATGGCGCCGCACAACCTCGTGCTCACGCTGATCGGCGCGGCCATGCTGTGGGTGGGCTGGTTCGGCTTCAACGCGGGCTCGGCAGTCGCCGCCGACGGCCGTGCCGGCTTCGCGATGCTCACGACGCAAGTGGCGACCGCCTGCGCGGCGCTCGGCTGGATGTTCGCCGAGTGGATCGCCAAGGGCAAGCCCTCGGTGCTCGGCATCGCTTCGGGCGCGGTGGCGGGGCTTGTGGCCGTGACGCCGGCGTCGGGCTTCGTCGGCGTGATGGGCGCGATCGTGATCGGCGTGGTGGCGGGCGTGGTCTGCTTCTGGTCGGCCACCTGGCTCAAGCACAAGTTCAACTATGACGATTCGCTCGACGCGTTCGGCGTGCACGGCGTGGGCGGCATCATCGGTGCGCTGCTGACCGGCGTGTTCGCAGTGAAGGACATCGGCGGCGCGGATGGAAGCGTCATCCTCCAGGCCAAGGGCGTGCTCACGACCCTCGTCTACAGCGGCGTGGTGAGCTTCGTCCTGCTCAAGGTGATCGACATGGTGATGGGCCTGCGCGTGAGCGAAGAAGAAGAGCGCGAAGGCCTCGACGTGGTTCTGCACGGCGAACGCGTGGAATGAACGTGCCGCGCAGGTTTGAATCGATAAGCAGCAAAAAATAGCAAGCAGGCATTACGGAGCGCAGCGACCTGGGCCCGCCTCACACGGCGGGCCCTTTTTCTTTTTCAGGGCGCACGCAATGCGAGAAGGGAATAAGCCTGATTTCCTTCACGTTGGCGTTAGTGCCCCTTCTTTTCGTGTGTCTCCATTGCGCCGGACCCTGCGCGCGGTCCAGAATGGATATTCGTTCTAGATGGTGGGGCGCATGGCCGGGAGCAGGGCGTGGCGGCTATAACCCTATGAACAGTAAGGGAAAGGCCGTCTTGCAACCACTGCAATCGTCCCCAGATACGCTCCCGGTTTGCTTACCCTCAATCAGCTTTTGTCCGCGAGTATTACCTTATGGTCCCGCATCTGGTTACGGCGTTGAACGGTCCGCTTCTCGAACTCGAGCAGCGCATCCTCGACGCGACGCCGTCCATCGAGCGCTGGTTCCGCCTTGAATGGATGGAGCACACGCCGCCGTTCTACTGTTCGGTGGACTTGCGCAACGCCGGCTTCAAGCTCGCGCCGGTCGACACCAATCTGTTTCCGGGCGCCTTCAACTGCCTGCCGCAGGAAGTGCTGCCGCTCGCCGTGCAGGCCGCCATGGCGGCCATCGAAAAGATCTGCCCGGACGCCAAGAACCTGCTCGTGATCCCCGAGATGCACACGCGCAATGCGTTCTATCTGGAGAACGTCGCGCGCCTGGCCACGATCATGCGCCAGGCGGGCCTGAACGTGCGCTTCGGCACGCTCGACGAAACCATCGCCGGGCCGGTCACGATCTCGCTCGCGGATGGCCAGAAGATCGTGCTCGAGCCACTCGAGCGCTCGCAGCGGCGTTTGGGTCTGAAGAACTTCGATCCGTGCTCGATCCTGCTGAACAACGATCTCTCGGGCGGCATTCCGCCGGTGCTGGAGAACCTGCACGAGCAATACGTGCTGCCGCCGCTGCACGCGGGCTGGGCGGTGCGCCGCAAGTCCACGCACTTTTCCTGCTACGACGACGTGGCGAAGAAGTTCGCGAAGATGGTGGGCGTCGATCCGTGGATGATCAATCCGTACTTCGCGCACGTGGAAGGCGTCGATTTCGAGGCGCGCACGGGCGAGGAGAAGCTGGCGGCGTCTATCGACGCGGTGCTCAAGAAGATCGCGAAGAAGTATCGCGAGTATGGCATCACCGAAAAACCCTACGTGGTGATCAAGTCCGACGCCGGCACCGACGGCCGCGGCGTGATGACGGTGCACGACGCCTCCGAGGTCGCCGCGCTCACCAAGCGCGAACGTGCGAAGATGTCGGCCACGAAGGACGGACTCGAAGTGCGCGACGTGATCGTGCAGGAGGGCGTCTACACGTTCGAGCATATTGGCGACGAAGTGGCCGAGCCGGTCGTCTACATGATCGACCGCTATGTGGTGGGCGGTTTCTACCGCGCGCATGGCAGCCGCGAGCGCGACCAGAATCTGAATGCGCCGGGCATGCACTACGTGCCGCTCGGCTTCGAGCACACGGCGCTGCCCGACACGCGCGCCAAGCCGGGCGCGGCGCCGCCCAACCGCTTCTACATGTACGGCGTGGTGGCGCGTCTGGGCTTGCTCGCGGCGTCGGTCGAGCTGGAGAAGACCGACCCCGAGGCGATTCAGGTGTAAGCCTCAGCGACCGTCGTTTTTCGGAAAATTCAACGCAGCGCCCGCCCTGAGCGGGCGTTGCCGTCATAACGCCCCGCACGAAGCGGGCACCAGGCAGGGACAAGGCAGAGACGATATGGACATTCTCTTCATCGCCGATCCGCTCGAGCGGTTCAAGATCTACAAGGACTCGACTTACGCGATGATGGCCGAGGCCGCGAAGCGCGGCCATACGCTGTTTGCGTGCGAGCCCCAGCATCTGGCATGGGTGAACGGCCAGGTCGAAGCCGATGTGCGGCGCTTCGACATTGTCGGCGACACGGCGGACCTGCATCGTGAAACCTGGTTCAAGGCCACGCAGGACGAGCGCGCGCTTACCGGTTTCGATGCGGTCATCATGCGCAAGGACCCCCCGTTCGACATGGAGTATGTGACCTCCACGTGGCTGCTCGAAATCGCCGAGCGCGCGGGCGCGAAGATCTTCAACAAGCCGCAATCGATTCGCGATCACTCGGAAAAGCTCGCCATCGGCGAATTTCCGCAGTTCGTTGCGCCCACGCTCGTCACGCGCAGCGCGGCGCGGCTGCGCAAGTTCCACGAAGAGCATCAGGACGTGATCCTCAAGCCGCTCGACGGCATGGGCGGCATGGGCGTGTTCCGCGTGAAGGCGGACGGCATGAACCTCGGCTCGATCATCGAGATGCTGAGCCACGACGGCGCGCGCAGCGTGATGGCGCAGAAGTTCATCCCTGAAATCAAGGCAGGCGACAAGCGCATCCTGCTGATCGGCGGCGAGCCGGTGCCGTATTCGCTCGCACGCATTCCGCAGGGCAACGAGGTGCGCGGCAACCTCGCGGCGGGCGGCCTGGGCGTCGCGCAGCCGCTCACCGCGCGCGACATGGAGATCGCGAAGGCGCTCGGACCGGTGCTCGCGGCACGCGGCCTGCTGCTCGTGGGGCTCGATGCTATTGGTGACTGGCTCACCGAAGTCAACGTGACGAGCCCGACCTGCTTTCGCGAAATCATGGAGCAGACCGGCTTCGACGTGGCAGCGATGTTCATCGACGCGCTGGAGCGCGCGGCGGCTTGATTCCCCGCGCGGCGGCGCCATGTAGTTGATGAGGGCTGCGGCCTGTGTAGCCGGGGGTGTCCGGCGCATGAGTATTTCGCAACGCAAAACTACAAGCAAAACCGCTTGGTGTGCGCGAAAATGACCCTGTTACAATGCCGCGAGCCTGCGTTTCGCGGCGGTTGTCCGGTGTGCCTCGAGATGTGCTTCAAGGCGCGCCCGGGTAGCCGCGCGGCGTATGTTCCGACCCTGCTGGCTCACGGCTGGCCACAGGTTCGTCGCTGCCGGGACAGGCCCGGCATCAACTGAAGCCGTCATTTGCAGTCACGCTGAAATATGAACTACCCCCAACGCGCCCTGCGTTCGCTGCCCCCCGAGGGGGTGTCAGTACCCTTGGGGCGGCCCGGCGAGTACTGATATGGCAGGAATTCTGATCATCGCCCACGCACCGCTCGCCACCGCGCTGCGCGAGTGCATCGCTCATATCTATGGTGGCTGTCCGGCGCGCATCGGCGCGCTCGATGTGTTGCCCGACAGCGACCCCGCCGAGGTGGTCGCGCAGGCGACGTCCGAAATCGAGCGTCTGCGCGAGGAGAACGGCGCGCTCGTGCTCACCGACATGTTCGGCGCCACGCCTTCGAATATCGCTGCCCGGCTTGCCACCGTGCCACAGGTGCGCGTGCTGGCGGGCGTCAATCTGCCGATGCTCGTGCGCGCCGTGTGCTACCGCACGACGTCGCTCGATATGCTGGTGGAAAAAGCGCTTGCAGGTGCGAGCAAGGGCATTCAGACGATCGGGCCGGGCACGCCCGCGCCCGAATGCGGCTGCGCACCCACGCCGTGCGCCGAGGCTGCCGCCGATGCGGCGGAGCAGGCCGCAGCGGGCGCAGCAAGCCTCGCGGGCGGAACGGAAAGCGCCAAGGCGCCGAGCGGCTTTGCTGCCGGAGTCCTGAAGCCTGCCGGCGCGGCCTGAGCTGGCAATCGGCCTGGCCGCCGGCAGGTGACCGGTCGGCCGGGTTGCCAACTGCGGGAGCAACCCGCACGGGCAAAACCGCCAAACGCAGCGGCCGCACAGCGCCCACGTCCCGCGCGAGCGACGCACAATCACCGAGCATTACATCAACACACTGCGCCTGGATCGACGAACTATGCTGCAACAAGAAACGACCATCGTGAACAAACTCGGCCTGCATGCACGCGCGTCGGCGAAGCTGACGCAACTGGCCGGCAACTATCAGTCGGAAATCTGGATGAGCCGCAATGGCCGCCGGATCAACGCCAAGAGCATCATGGGCGTGATGATGCTGGCGGCCGGCATCGGCAGCACGGTGCTGATCGAAACCGAAGGCCCCGACGAAGCCGACGCCATGGGCGCGATGCTCAAGCTCATCGCCGACAAATTCGGCGAAGGCCAGTGAATTCCACGTATCGGCGTGCTATGTCTTCCCGGTACTTGCCGCCGCTCTGATCATTGCCGGCGCCACGGACTGCCGCCACGCCACCTCCACGACGCCGCGCTTGTTCGCGGCGTTTTTATTGTCGGGCCGCGCGAGGCCACATCGGCGCGCTGCGGAATTTATAATGAAAGTCGGGGTCAGAGAGAGCGCATTGCAGCGGTTTGCCGCGGCATCACATAACCAGAGGAGGTGCGCGTGCCGTTCACGCTGCATGGGATTCCCGTATCACGCGGTATTGCCATCGGGCGAGCGTATCTGATCGCCCCGGCTGCGCTCGACGTCGACCACTATCTGATCGAGCCGCCGCAGATCGAAGGCGAAATCGAGCGCTTTCGCGCCGCGCTCGCGCTCGTCGAGCGGGAGCTCGATATACTGCGCGCCGACCTCGCCGCCGACGCGCCCACCGAAATGGGCGCCTTCATCGACGTGCATCTCATGATCCTGAAAGACGTCATGCTCGTTCAGGAGACCATCGACCTCATCCGCACGCGCCGCTTCAATGTGGAGTGGGCGCTCACCGAGCAGCTCGAACGCCTCACGCGCCATTTCGACGATGTCGAGGACGAATACCTGCGCGAGCGCAAGGCCGACATCGAGCAGGTGGCCGAGCGCGTGCTGAAGGCGCTCGCGGGCGCCTCGCCCGCGGCGCTGCACGGCGGCTGCGATGAGATGATCGTGGTTGCGCACGACATCGCGCCTGCCGACATGCTGCAGTTCAAGGGGCAGACGTTTCAGGGCTTCGTCACCGATCTGGGCGGCCGCACCTCGCATACGGCGATCGTCGCGCGCAGTCTCGGCATTCCGGCCGCCGTGGGCGTGCAGCAGGCCAGCGCACTGATTCGCCAGGACGACCTCATCATCGTCGATGGCGACCACGGCGTCGTGATCGTCGATCCCGCGCCCATCGTGCTGGAGGAGTACACCTACCGGCAAAGTGAGATGGCGCTCGAGCGGCGCAAGCTGCAGCGCCTGAAGTTCTCGCCCACGCAAACATTGTGCGGCGCGAAGATCGAGCTCTACGCGAACATCGAGCTGCCCGAGGACGCGCAGGCGGCGCTCGACGCCGGCGCGACGGGCGTGGGCCTGTTCCGCACCGAGTTCCTGTTCATGAACCACAAGGACCGGTTGCCTGAGGAGGAGGAGCAGTTCGTCGCCTACCGCCGGGCGGCCGAGTTGATGAACGGGCTGCCCGTGACGATTCGCACGATCGACGTGGGCGCGGACAAGCCGCTCGACTCGATAGGCGGAGGCGATGGCTACGAGACCGCCGCGAACCCGGCGCTCGGCCTGCGCGCGATCCGCTGGAGCCTGTCCGAGCCGCAGATGTTCCTTACGCAATTGCGCGCGATCTTGCGCGCGTCGGCGTTCGGCACGGTCAAGATCCTGGTGCCGATGCTCGCGCACGCGCAGCAGATCGACCAGACACTCGACCTCATTCGCGAGGCCAAGCGCCAGCTCGACGATGCGGGGCTCGCCTACGACCCGAACGTGCAAGTGGGCGCGATGATCGAGATTCCGGCGGCGGCGCTGGCGCTGCCGATGTTCCTGCGGCGTCTGGATTTCCTTTCGATCGGCACTAACGACCTGATCCAGTACACGCTGGCGATCGACCGCGCCGACAACGCCGTGGCCGATCTCTACGACCCGCTGCATCCGGCCGTGCTTCAGTTGATCGCGCATACGCTGCGCGAGGCCAAGCGCGTGGGCGTGCCGGTCTCGGTGTGCGGGGAGATGGCCGGCGATCCGCAGCTCACGCGCCTGCTGCTCGGCATGGGGCTCACCGAATTCTCGATGCATCCGAGCCAGTTGCTCGTGGTGAAGCAGGAGATCCTGCGCTCGCAGATCAAGGCGCTCGAGAAGCCGGTGGCCGACGTGCTGGCGGCCTACGAGCCCGAGGAACTGCAGGCGGCGCTGGAGCGGCTCGCGCTCGCGTAGCCGGTTTGTGGCGCTCGCGAGCCGCCTTGGCGAAAAGCGCGCTCAGCCGTGGCGCTCGCCGCACACCGGACAATCGGGCTGACGCGCGACACGCATCGTGTTCCATTCCATGCGCAGCGAGTCCAGCATCATCAGCCGGCCGACGAGCGGCGTGCCGATCTCGCCGATCACACGCAGCGCCTCGGCGGCCTGCATCGCACCGATGATCCCCACCGTGGGCGCAAACACGCCCATCGTCGAGCACGCGACTTCCTCGAAGGGCTGGTCCTCGGGGAACACGCACGCATAGCAGGGCGAGGCCGCGTCGCGGAAATCGAAAGTGCTGATCTGCCCGTCGAAGCGCAACGCCGCGCCCGAGACGAGTGGCACGCTATGCTTCACGCACGCGCGGTTGATGGCGTGACGCGTGGCGAAGTTGTCGGTGCAGTCGAGTACGACGCTCGCGCCCGGCACGTGGGCATCTAGCCACGCATCGTCGATGCGCGCCTGCACGGCATGGACCTTCACCTCGGGATTCAGGCGCGCGATGGCGTCGCGGCCCGACTCGACCTTGGCGTGGCCCACCGAAGCCGTCTCGTGCATGATCTGCCGCTGCAGATTGGTGAGGTCGACAGTGTCGTTATCGACGAGCGTGAGTGTGCCCACGCCCGAGGCCGCGAGATACATGGCCGCCGGCGAGCCGAGGCCGCCCGCGCCGATCACGAGCGCATGCGCGTCGAGAAAGCGCTGCTGCGCCTCGATGCCGATCTCGTCGACGAGGATATGGCGGGAATAGCGGAGGAGTTGGTCGTCGTTCATCGCGATGCGCACGGAGCTGGGGCGCTGCGATGGGCGGGGAGCCGTGACGCGCGCCGGGAGTACGGAAACCTCATTGTACTGGCGCGGGGCGCTTCGTCCTCGCGGCCCACGTTGCGCGGGCCGCGAGGACGGTGATGCACAAAGGCGAACACACGGCGAGCCAGCGGCGAAGCCACTGGCCGGACGCCGGTATTACTTCGCCGGCGCGGAGGCCGGTGCGGCTGGGGAGCCCGCCGCTGGCGCGGAGGCGGACGGCTGCACGGCGATCGGCGCAGAAGCCGACTTCGGCGGCTTCTGCTGCGCGAGCCGGCGTTCCATCAGCGACTTCGATTCCGTCACCGGCTTGCCCTGGAGCTTGTTCACCGCCTGCTGGAGCATGAAGTCGTCGGCCGTGCCGAACTCGACGGGCTTGCGCTCGCGGTCCTTCTGACGCTGCTCCGGCGTCTTCTTGTCGTTCTGCTCCTCGAGCTGGCGCAGCATGTCCATGCGCTCCTGCTCGCGCGCTTCCTGTTCCTTCTTCTCGTTCGGATCCTGCGTGTTCGCAAGGTGGTTCTGGTAATCGACCTCGCGCGTCACGAGTGCGTCGTCCGGATCGCCCTCGGCGTATTGATCGACCGGAATGTCAGGACGGATGCCCTTGTTCTGGATCGAGCGCCCGCTCGGCGTGTAGTAGTACGCCGTGGTCAGGCGCAGCGCCGTGTCGGCGGTCATCGGACGCACGGTCTGCACCGAGCCCTTGCCGAACGTCGTCTTGCCGATGATGAGCGCACGCTTCTGGTCCTGCAGCGCGCCCGCCACGATTTCCGAAGCCGAAGCCGAATAGGCGTTGGTCAGCACGATCATCGGCACGGTCTTGAACTCAGCCGGCTCGTTCTTGAGCGGGTCGCCGTCGAACGAAGGCAGGCGGTAGTTCTCGTAGGTGTCGCGGTAGACCTGCTTGGAGTCCGGGATTTGGCCGTTCGTGGACACCACGACCGAATCCGGCGGCAGGAACGCGCCCGCCACGCCCACGGCGCTTTGCAGCAGGCCGCCGCCGTTGTTGCGCAGATCAAGAATGAAGCCCTTGAGATTCGGTTCCTGGCGCGCGATGTCCTGGAGCTTCGCGGCGAGGTCGGGGACCGTGCGTTCCTGGAAGCTCGTGATGCGCACATAGGCGTAGCCCGGCTGCAGGATCTTCGACTTCACGCTCTGCACCTTGATGATGGCGCGCGTGATGGTGAGCGGGAAGGTGCGGTCGTCGGTCTTGCGGAAGATCGTGAGCGTGACCTTCGTGCCCGGGTCGCCGCGCATCTGCTTGACGGCCTGGTCGAGCGTCATGCCGCGCACGGGCTTGTCGTTGATGCGCGTGATTAGGTCTCCCGGACGGATGCCGGCGCGGAACGCGGGCGTGTCTTCAATCGGTGAGATGACCTTGATCAAACCGTCTTCCGACGAAATCTCGATGCCGAGGCCGGCGAAGCGACCCTTGGTCTGCTCCTGGAGCTCTTGATAGTCGGTCTTGTCGAGATACGACGAATGCGGGTCGAGACTCGACACCATGCCCTTGATGGCGGCGGTGAGGAGCTTCTTGTCGTCGACCGGCGTGACGTACTCATGCTTGATCTGGCCGAACACTTCGGCGAAGAGCCGGAGCTGGTCGAGCGGCAGCGGCTCGATCACGGTCTGCTGGGTTTGCTGCGCCGAAGCGGAGATCTGCAAAGTGGCAAATACGCCGGTCGCGAGGCCAGCAGCGATCAGGCCGATGTTTTTGAGGTTCTTTCGCATAGAGATTGTTGCGTGCGGTCGAAAGGCGCGGGGCAGCGTCTAATGGAAAAGCGACGGACAAGTATAACTGCACACTTGACCGCTCTGTGTATAAGGCGCGATTGGGGCTGACGGAGGTGATGTCCGCGAGCGCGATTCGAGCGGCAGGGCGCGGCGAACGTTGCGGGTTCGACAGTCAAGACGCAGCGGGGTTCGCACATTGCGTGCCGCCAGGTCTTGCCAGGCGCGGGGCTGGCGGGAAACTGGCAGTGCGGTGGCGGTGGGCTGGCCGCGAGGTGGCAAGTTTGTCAGCGAAGCCGGAAACGCGGAAGGATTTACCCGCTTGAAACGCTTGAGACACGGGAGTGAGTTGCCGCAGAACTGCTGCTGAACCGCCGACCCAGCGCGACTGGCGGGGCGGCGGTTTCGATGCAATACGGGCGAGAAAAGGCTTGGAGGGCTTGTGGGACTTAGCCGGCCTTCTTGCCCTGGTTCGCGACGGCGGCTGCGGCCTTCGCGATGGCGTCGGCGTCGCCAAGATAGTAGTGCTTGATGGGCTTGAGGTTCTCGTCGAGCTCATACACGAGCGGCACACCGTTCGGAATGTTCAGGCCGACGATGTCCGAGTCCGAAATATTGTCGAGATACTTCACGAGTGCGCGGATCGAGTTGCCGTGCGCGGCAATCACGACCTTCTTGCCCGCCTTGATGGCCGGCGCGATCGATTCGTTCCACAGCGGCAGCACGCGTGCCACCGTGTCCTTCAGGCACTCGGTGAGCGGCAGCTCTTCGCGCGGCACCTTCGCGTAGCGCGGATCGTCGTAGGCCGTGCGCGGGTCGGCGGGCTCGAGCGCGGGCGGCGGCGTGTCGTAGCTGCGGCGCCAGACCAGTACCTGATCGTCGCCGTATTTGGCGGCGGTTTCCGCCTTGTTCAGGCCCGAAAGCGCACCGTAGTGACGTTCGTTCAGGCGCCACGAGTGGACCACGGGCAGGTACATTTCGTCCATCTGGTCCTGCACGTGCCAGAGCGTGCGGATCGCGCGCTTGAGCACGGACGTGTACGCGATGTCGAACGAATAGCCCGACGCCTTGAGCAGCTGGCCGGCCTGCTGCGCTTCGAGATTACCCTTTTCGGTCAGGTCGACGTCGACCCAGCCGGTGAAGCGGTTTTCCTTGTTCCACGTCGATTCGCCGTGGCGGATGAGTACAAGTTTGAACATGAAAATGACGGTCGGTAGTGAAGGAAGCGGTAATCGGGGCCGGGGTGCGCCTGGGGCGCCGGTCGTGCGGCTGCCTCGCTGCGGCGGTCCGGTCCTGCGGGTCGCATACGCGATTGCGCACCCGGGCTGGTGGGCGGCAACCTTGCGACAAACGGTTATTTTATAATGAGCGGATTGCCCGAATCAGTTTCTCACCGATTTCTCTTTTTCCCGGCGGATCATCCGTGACGTTCTTTACCAATTACATCAACCTTGTACTCATCGCGATCGTCCTCATCTCAGGAGCGTTGCTCCTGTGGCCGACGCTCAAGCGCGGCGGGCGCAGCGGCGTTTCCGCCGCCGAGGCGACGCAGCTCATCAACCGCCGCAACGCGGTGGTGATCGATCTGCGTTCCGCGGACGACTTCGCGAAGGGCCACCTGCCCGCTGCCCGCCATCTGGAATTCGGCGAGCTGCAGACCAAGGTTGCCCAGTTCGTGAAGAACAAGAGCAACCCGGTGTTGCTGGTCTGCCAGACGGGCCAGCAGTCGCACAAGGCGCAGCGCCTCGTGAAGGATGCCGGTTTTGCCGAAGTCCACGTGCTGGACGGCGGCGTGAACGCCTGGCAGCAGGCCGGCATGCCGGTCGTGAAACAAGGAGCTTCGAAGTGAACAAGGTGGTCATGTACAGCACCCAGGTGTGCCCGTATTGCCAGATGGCCGAGCGTCTTTTAAAGTCGCGCGGCGTCGACCATATCGAGAAGGTGCTGATCGACCGGGACCCGGCGCGCCGCGAAGAGATGATGACGCGCACCGGCCGCCGGACGGTACCGCAGGTTTTCATCGGCGAGACGCATGTGGGCGGTTACGATGACCTCTCCGCGCTCGACCGCGCCGGCGGCTTGATGCCGCTGCTCGAAGCAGCAGCCTGACGCAGTTTTAAACGGCGCGTCAGTGCGCCACGGTTTTTCGCCCGCGCAAGCCGGCAAGGCTTGCGCGGGCGCGTTGTCGTCTGTTGCTGCTCATTGCGGCTGCACGGCATTGCCTCGGTTTAGCGAGACGAAGCGATACTGTGCGGTTGCAACTCAATTTAATCAGGAAGCCATACACCATGTCTGACGAGAACAACCAGCCGTTCTTCAACATCCAGCGCATCTACCTCAAGGACCTGTCGCTCGAGCAGCCGAATTCGCCGGCCATCTTCCTCGAGCAGGATATGCCTTCGGTGGAAGTGGAAGTCGACGTGAAGGCCGAGCGTCTCGCGGAATCGGTGTTCGAGATTCTCGTGACCGGCACGGTGACCGCGAAGATCAAAGACAAGGTGGCGTTCCTGATCGAAGCCAAGCAAGCGGGCATTTTCGACATCCGCAACATCCCGGCGGAACAGATCGATCCGCTCGTCGGCATCGCTTGCCCGACCATCCTGTTCCCGTACCTGCGCTCGAACATTGCCGACGCGATCACGCGTGCGGGCTTCCCGCCGATCCACCTGGCCGAGATCAACTTCCAGGCGCTCTACGAGCAACGCCTTCAGCAGATCGCGCAGCAGCAGGAAGGCGCGAGCAACGCCACGCATTGAGCGCTGAAACGAAATCACCGGTGCGGAGTATCGGAATGAAAGTGGCCGTTCTCGGCGCCGGAGCGTGGGGCACCGCGCTGGCAGGGCACCTGGCCCAGGCGCATGACACGGTGTTGTGGGCGCGCGATGCCGCGCTCGTCAATGCAATGCGCCAGACGCACGAGAACGCCCGCTATCTCGCGGGCATCTCGCTGCCAAAGAAACTCCACTACGAAACGGATCTGGCCGCCGCGCTCGACCATGCGTCGGGCGAGGCGGATCTGGTC
Organism: Paraburkholderia sp. A3BS-1L; assembly: GCF_051125215.1. NCBI lineage: Bacteria > Pseudomonadati > Pseudomonadota > Betaproteobacteria > Burkholderiales > Burkholderiaceae > Paraburkholderia > Paraburkholderia sp. A3BS-1L. The sequence goes on from NZ_CP120442.1 coordinate 335,419, forward strand.
GTGCTCGGCACGCCCGTGGCGGGTCTGCGCGACATGCTGCGCGCCATGCGCGGCATGAACCGCGTGCCCGCGCACTTCGTGTGGCTGTGCAAGGGCTTCGAGGCCGATTCGCAGCTCATGCCGCATCAGGTCGTGGCGACCGAACTGCCCGGGCACCCGAGCAACGGCGTGCTTTCGGGGCCGAGCTTCGCGCGCGAGGTGGGCGAGGGCCTGCCGGTCGCGCTAACGGTCGCGAGCGCGTCGGCCGCCTGCCGCGAGCGTACGCTCGCTGCCTTCCATCATCGCGCGATGCGCATCTATACCGGCGACGACGTCGTGGGCGTGGAAGTGGGCGGCGCGGTCAAGAACGTGCTCGCAATTGCGACCGGCATCTCCGACGGCCTCGGCCTTGGCCTGAATGCGCGCGCCGCGCTCATCACGCGCGGTCTCGCGGAGATGACGCGCCTTGGCGTGACGCTCGGCGGGCGCGCCGAGACCTTCAACGGCCTCACGGGCCTCGGCGACCTCATCCTCACCGCGACGGGCGACCTCTCGCGCAACCGCACTGTGGGCAAGCAGCTTGCGAGCGGCCGCACGCTCGACGACATCCTCGGCACGCTCGGCCATGTGGCCGAAGGCGTGCGCTGCGCGCGCGCCGTGCTTGCCCTCGCGCGCGCGCACAATATCGAAATGCCGATTACCCAGGCGGTATGCGCCGTGCTGTTCGATGGCGTGGCTGCGCGCGATGCCGTGAGTGCACTGCTCAGGCGCGACGCGAAGGCGGAGTAGGGCGCGATTTCTTCCGGCTCCCGGCGTCGCGCTCAGGCTTTAGCCGCCGGCCTCAACGCGAATCGCTGTGCGTGGAACCGGAGGACCGTCATGCTCACCATTGGAAATTGCCGTATCGAAGCGCAAGTCGTCGACATCACTACGCTGCATGTCGACGCCATCGTGAACGCCGCGAACACGTCGCTGCTGGGCGGCGGCGGCGTGGATGGCGCGATCCATCGCGCAGCCGGGCCGCAGTTGCTGCGCGAATGCGAGACGCTGAACGGCTGCTCGACCGGCGACGCGAAGATCACCGCCGGCTACCGGCTCCCCGCGAAACATGTGATTCACACGGTCGGGCCCGTCTGGAACGGCGGCGCGCGCGACGAGGCGTCGTTGCTCGCGTCGTGCTATCGGCGCTCACTCGAATGCGCGCGTGCAGCCGGTGTGAAGAGCATTGCGTTTCCGGCGATCAGTTGCGGCATTTATCGCTTTCCGCCCGACGAGGCCGTGAAGATCGCGGTGCAGACCGTGGTCGACGTGCTCAGTGCCGAGCGCTCGTTCGAGCGAGCCGTATTCGCGTGCTTCGACGAAGCGATGCACGCACGTTACGTGCGCGAGTTGAGTTTGCGCTGAATGCGCACTGAGCGTGCGCGCTTCGCTCATCCTTCATTCCCCACCTTCGAAGCCTGACTGACGCCATGCTTCGAACGCGACCACGGCCACGGTGTTCGACAGATTCAGGCTGCGGTTGCCAGGCCGCATCGGCAGGCGCACGCGCTGCTCGGGCGCGAAAAGTTCGAGCAGCGCGTCGGGCAACCCGCGCGTTTCCGCGCCGAACACGAACCAGTCGCCCGGCAAGAATGCGTGATCGTGAAAGCGCCCCGAGCCGCGCGTCGTGAACGCGAACATGCGCGATGGGTCGGGCGTTTCGGCGGCAATGAAGGTATCCCAGTTGCGGTGCACGTGCATTTGCGCGTATTCGTGATAGTCGAGGCCGGCGCGGCGCATTTTCGCGTCGTCGAGCGGGAAGCCGAGCGGCTCGATCAGATGCAGCCGCGCGCCGGTGTTCGCGCATAGGCGGATCACGTTGCCGGTGTTCGGTGGAATTTCCGGTTCGACGAGAACGACATTGAACATGGCGATGAGAGTCTGAAAAAAACGATAAAAACGAAAAACGGCGAAAGGCGAGGTTCAGTCCTTCGGCGTGCGCAGCGCGACGAAATTCGTCACGCGGCGCGCGCCCGCTGCCTTGAGCGTATGCGCGAGCGCATCGAGTGTTGCGCCCGAGGTCATCACGTCGTCGACCACGCCCACATGCAGGCCGCTCAAGCCATGGTCCGCGCGCGTGAGCGCGAACGCACGGCCCACGTTGCGGCGGCGGGTTTCGCGGTCGAGCTTCGATTGCGCCGCCGTGTGCAGCGTGCGGCGCACCAGGGTAACGTCGGCGCGCGTGCCGAGCGCGCGGGCGAGCGGTCGCGCGATCTCCCATGCCTGGTTGTAGCCGCGCTCGATCAGACGTTCGCGCGAGAGCGGCACCGGCATGATGAGACCAGGTGCGTCGCCGGTATCGAGCACGTCGACGGCCGCGTGTGCGAGACGCCGCGCGAATTCTTCTCCGAGCGCGAGCCGCGCGCGAAACTTCAGGCCGAGCGCGAGCGCATCGAGCGGGGCGCGATAGTCCGCGAGCGCCAGCGTGGCGTCGAACGCGGGCGGTGATTTCACGCAAGCGTCACACCGGTAGCGCTCGCCGGCCCGCGCGTGCCGCGTTGCGCGACGCATGCCCGAAAGCGGCAGCGCGCAAACGGTGCAGCGCAGACGCGCCTCATTCCAGTACGCCGCATCGCAAGCCGCGCACAGCACGGCGCGCGTGCTGTTGTGCATGCCGTTGGATGCCCTGGACGTGTAGCGCGACAAATTGCCGCATAATGGACACAGATTGGGCAGCACGAACCCGGTAAGCCGCGGCCAGTGCGTTCGCGCGCTGAGCCGCACGCGCGCCAAGGCGCGTCGCAAAGCCTGAGCTTTCGCTCCGGTTTTTTCCGCAGCACAAGCACGCCGTAATGCGGGCGATTGGCTTGACGCCGAAGCGGGTGACGGTGCGTGCTGCTGCGGCATGGATGGACGGCCCGGACCAGGTTCGAGACTCGCGACTGAAGGAATGAGAGTGAGCGAGTATACTTCGCAGACTTCGCCAATACGACCGACATGTCTCCGTCTCACCCCAGACCCGGCCGTCCGGCCTACGAATCGCGCTATCTTCGACGGATATTCGACCGCCGTGCGGCGACGTTCGACGAGGTTGCGTTCCTGCCGCGCGAAATCGCCGGACGCATGCGCGAGCGCCTCGAATACATCAAGGTGAATCCCGCGAGCGTGCTCGACATGGGCTGCGGACCCGGCGACGACCTTCCCCATCTGCGCGAGCGCTTTCCCGAAGCGCCCGTATTCGGCACCGACCTCTCTTTCGCGATGCTCGAGCGCGCCCGTGCGCATGACGCCGGCGACACGAGCTGGCGGCGTTTTCTTCCCGCTTCGATTGGCCGTGCGCTCGGCGCGCGCGGTCCGCGTTTCGCGCAGGCCGACTTCGCCGAGTTGCCGTTTGCGCGTGAAGCGTTCGAGCTGCTCTGGTCGAATCTCGCCTTGCATTGGCACCCACGTCCCGATCTCGTGTTCGGCGAATGGCAGCGCGTGCTCAAGGTGAACGGCCTGCTCATGTTCAGCACGCTCGGCCCCGACACGCTCAAGGAATTGCGCGGCGCCTGGGCCGAAGTCGAAGCCGCGCATGGCGTGCCCACGCGGCCTCACGTGATCGATTTCGTCGACATGCACGATCTCGGCGACATGCTCGTCGAGAACGGCTTCGAGATTCCGGTGATGGACCAGGAGACGCTTACTGTCACGTACAAGACGCCGGAGAAGCTGCTCGCCGATGTGCGCCGCTGGGGCGCTTATCCGTTTAACCGCGTATTCTCGCGCGAAGGCCATGAGCGTCATGAAAGCGACCACGCCGAAGGGCTCGCCTCGCGGCGTCTCAATCGCTCGCTCGCGGACGCGCTGGAGGCACGCCGTTTGAAGGATGGACCTAACGCAGGTACGATTGCGCTCACCTTCGAAATAATCTATGGGCACGCGTGGAAGGCTGTGCCTCGCACGACAGCGGAAGGTCACGGTATCGTACGCATAGAAGATATTGGACGTGGTCCGACCAGGAATCGCTAACGTGATAAGGGGGGCTTTCGTTATGCCTGAAATTAGCGCCCGAAAAGCCCTCGAAAAATTATCGAAAAACCGCTGAAAGCCCCGTCGGTATTGGGTTTGCGGCAGATTGTGGCTTGCTTGTGGGTGCTCGGGATCGCGCCTATAATGCGTCGGTTGCTGCATCGATTGCCGCCCTAAATCTTACGCAGCAAGTCCAGATCTCCCGCAGTTGTGTAAGGCAGCAAGCGGCGATAGTCTGCGAGTGTTGCAGTGGGGGAGGCGAGCAATGCAGACGTCTGATCTGCTGGCGAGTCCGGAGCCGGTCCTGAAGGACTGGATCATGAAGCGCAACTGCTCGGTTTCGCCCAGGCAATTCGTGTTGTTCTATGTATCGCTGGCGCTAGTTTCCATCGCGATCGCCGTTCTGTTGTTGATCCGTGGCGCCTGGCTGGTATTGCCGTTTACAGGCATCGATCTGTTGGTAGCGGGTGGCGCGTTTTTGGTGTATGCGCGCCATGCTGTCGATTACGAACGTATCAGGCTTTATCCGAACCGGCTGGTGATCGAGCAGATGAGCGCCGAAGCGCTCACGCAGTTCGAATTCAATCCCCGCTGGGTCCGGGTCGAACCGGGCGCGACCCCACGCGATCCGGTACGTCTCGTGTCCCGCGGCCAGGCGGTCGCAGTCGGTTTGCATTTGCCGCAGTATCGGCGTGCGCAGTTCGCGCGGGAACTGCGCATGTGGCTCGCGCGCGCCGCTTGAATGCGCAAACGCGTGGCAGGGTGGGGTTCATTCAGCGTGCGAGTCTTTAAATGACGCGCACCCAGGGCGTGACCTGGTTGCAGAACCTTCCTGCGGGGTCGAGGGTTTGAATGGAATTTATGGGTAAGGAAGCTATGAAAACAATCAAGCGAGCCCTACAGGGCGTGCTGGCGTGCAGCGGACTCCTCGTCGCCGGCTCGGCACTCGCTGTCGGAGACAGTCCGGGCGGCCCCGCCGTCAATGAGATCAATTTCCAGCCGCCCGTCACGCGCATCGCAGAAGAGCTTTATAACCTGCACATGATGATGCTGCTGTTGTGCGCCGTGATTTTTATCGGTGTATTCGGCGTCATGTTCTATTCGATGTACGCACATCGTAAATCGAAGGGCCATAAAGCTTCGCATTTTCACGAAAGCACGACCGTTGAAATCATCTGGACGATCGTGCCGTTCGTGATCGTCGTGCTGATGGCACTGCCGGCCACCAAGGCTGTCGTCGCCATGAAGGACACGACCAACGCCGACGTCACCGTCAAAGTCACCGGCTACCAGTGGAAGTGGGGCTACGACTACGTGAAGGGTCCGGGCGAGGGCATCAGCTTCATTTCGACGCTCACGACGCCGCGCTCGCAAGTGAACGGCCTGGCGCCGATCAGCGACACGTATCTGCAGGAAGTCGATAACCCGCTCGTCGTGCCGGTCAACAAGAAGATCCGCGTCATCACGACCGCCAACGACGTTGTGCACTCGTGGTACGTGCCCGCGTTCGGCGTGAAGCAGGATGCCATTCCGGGCTTCGTGCGCGACACCTGGTTCAAGGCGGAGAAGGTGGGCACCTATCGCGGCTTCTGTACCGAACTGTGCGGCAAGGAACACGCGTTCATGCCGGTCGTGGTCGAGGTGTTGTCCGACGAGGACTATGCAAAGTGGGTGGATACGCAAAAGGCGAAGATGGCTGCCGCCAGCGACGATCCAAACAAGACCTACACGATGGCCGAGCTCAAGGCGCGGGGCGAGAAGGTCTACGCAGCGAACTGCGCGGCCTGCCACCAGGCTAACGGCAAGGGTGCGGGCGCGTTCCCGGCGCTCGACGGCAGCAAGATCGCCAACGGCCCGATCGCCGGCCACGTGAACATCGTCCTGCACGGCAAGGCTGCGATGCCGTCGTGGGCGCCCACGCTGAACGATGTCGAGATCGCCTCGGTGATCACGTTCGAGCGCAACGCATGGGGCAACCACATGGGCGACATGCTGCAACCGCGCCAGGTCGCCGATGCACGCAACGGAAAGATGCCCGAAGGCGGCGCGCAAGCGGCGGCGGAAGCTGCGCCGGCAGCGCAAGCCAGCGGCGCGGAACAGGCGGGCGCGGCAAGCGGCGCCGAGCAGGCTTCGGGCGCAGCGCAGACCAACGCAGCGGCGCTCCCGGCCAGCATCTATTTCGAAGTCGGCAAGAGCACGCTGCCGGCCGACGCGAAAGACGCAATCCAGGCTGCGGCCGACTATGCGAAGGCGCATCCGGATGCGAAGTTCACGCTCTCGGGTTTCACCGACGCGAGCGGCAAGGCAGACACCAACGCGGAACTCGCCAAGCATCGCGCGCAGGCTGTGCGCGATGCGCTGAAAGCGGCGGGCATCGCCGAGGATCACATCATCCTCAAGAAGCCGGAGACGGTTACCGGCGGCGCCGACGCGAAAGAAGCACGGCGCGTGGAAATCAGCCCGGCAGCCTGAGCGGGGGCTGATCGGCGCCGGCGTGCGAAAAGAAGGATAGAGGCGCGCACCGGGCCGTGAAAAGAACAGTCAGTCGCATAGGCCAACACAGTAGTAAGAGACGCAAAGCAATTCGCTTCAGGAGAGAGTCATGTCTAGCATCGGACACGATGTAGCGGGCCACGGTCATGTGCACGGGGACCACGCCCACGAGACGCCCCACGGGTGGCGACGCTGGCTGTTCGCCACGAACCACAAGGACATCGGAACGCTGTATCTGCTTTTTTCGTTCGTGATGTTCCTGTCGGGCGGTGTGATGGCTCTGGCCATCCGTGCCGAGCTGTTCGAGCCGGGCCTGCAGATCATGCGCCCCGAGTTCTTCAATCAGCTCACCACCATGCACGGCCTCATCATGGTGTTCGGCGCGATCATGCCGGCATTCGTGGGCTTCGCGAACTGGATGGTGCCGCTGCAGATCGGCGCATCGGACATGGCGTTCGCGCGCATGAACAACTTCAGCTTCTGGCTGCTGCCGGCCGCCGCCGTGCTGCTCGTGGGTTCGTTCTTCACGCCGGGCGGCGCGACCGCCGCGGGCTGGACGCTCTATGCGCCGCTTTCCACGCAGATGGGCCCGGGCATGGACTTCGCGATCTTCGCGGTGCACATCATGGGCGCGTCGTCGATCATGGGCGGCATCAACATCGTCGTGACGATCCTGAACATGCGCGCACCGGGCATGACGCTCATGAAGATGCCGATGTTCGCGTGGACCTGGCTGATCACCGCGTACCTGCTGATCGCCGTGATGCCGGTGCTCGCAGGCGCGATCACGATGCTGCTGTTCGACCGTCACTTCGGCACGAGCTTCTTCAATGCGGCAGGCGGCGGCGACCCGGTCATGTACCAGCACATCTTCTGGTTCTTCGGCCACCCCGAGGTCTACATCATGATCTTGCCGGCGTTCGGGATCGTGTCGCAGGTGATTCCGGCGTTCTCGCGCAAGCCGCTGTTCGGCTATAGCTCGATGGTGTACGCCACGGCGTCGATCGCGATTCTCTCGTTCATGGTCTGGGCGCACCACATGTTCGCGACCGGCATGCCGGTCACGGGCCAGCTGTTCTTCATGTACGCGACCATGCTGATCGCGGTCCCGACGGGCGTGAAGGTGTTCAACTGGGTGGCGACGATGTGGCGCGGCGCGCTGTCGTTCGAAACGCCGATGCTGTTCGCCGTGGGCTTCCTGATCGTGTTCACGTTCGGCGGCCTCTCGGGTCTGATGCTCGCCATGGCGCCGCTCGACATCCAGTATCACGGAACCTATTTCGTCGTTGCGCACTTCCATTACGTGCTGGTGGCGGGGTCGCTGTTCGCGCTGTTCTCGGGGTGGTACTACTGGGCGCCGAAGTGGACCGGCTGGATGTACAACGAGATGCGCGGCAAGATCCACTTCTGGTGCTCGCTGATTTTCTTTAACCTCGCGTTCCTGCCGATGCACTTCGTCGGCCTCGCCGGGATGCCGCGTCGCTACGCCGACTATCCGGCCCAGTTCACCGACTGGAACCAGGTCATCACGATTGGTGCGTTCGGCTTCGGCCTCTCGCAGGTGTACTTCCTGTTCTTCGTGGCGCTGCCGGCATACCGTGGTGGCGGCGAGCTGGAAAAGGCCTCGGACAAGCCCTGGGATGGCGCGACCGGCCTCGAGTGGACCGTGCCGAGCCCGGCTCCGTTCCACACCTTCGAAAATCCGCCGACGGTCGAGTAAGCCATCGGTCCTGGGCGTCCGGCCGCCGTGCGCGGCCGGACGCGAGACATCCCGCAGCAACTGCGCAACACAAGCATGACCCGGAATCCACAAAAAAGACGTACACCCGAACAGATCCGCTCGGGCAACCTGCGGCTCGGCCTGATTTTGCTGGCTGTCGTCGGCGTCTTTTTTCTGGGTGCCGTTCTGAACCAGGTGTATTTCGGCGCTCATTGAGGCCAGCAGCAAGAGGCGCTTCGCATCGCGTTGAGCGCCGGTGTACGTACGAGGAAGTTCGATGTCCACGCCGAAGTTTTCAGATCGCACTGGCAGTGATCGCGGGTTCAACCGCTCGATGCTCATCAAGCTCGTGGTGATCGCGTTCCTGATGTTTGGTTTCGGTTTTGCGCTCATCCCGATGTACCGCGCGATTTGCCAGATCACCGGCATCAACAATCTCGTGCAGCGTGACGTCACCGCGCGCGAGGCGCGCAACACGCAGGTCGACATGACGCGCACGATCTCGGTGGAGTTCGATGCGAACGCGCGCGGGCTGCTGGGTTTCAAGCCGGAACAGACGAGCCTCGAGGTGCACCCGGGCGAAGTCATGACGGTGATGTACGACATTTCGAACAACGAAGGGCGCACGATCGACGCGCAGGCGATTCCGAGCTACGCGCCGAAGCAGGCGACGGAATACTTTCGCAAGATCGAGTGCTTCTGCTTCACGCAGCAGACCCTGAAGGCGAACGAGACGAAGCGCATGCCGGTGGTGTTCGTGATCGATCCGAAACTGCCGAAGGACGTGAAGACGATCACGCTGTCGTACACGTTCTTCGAACTGAACAAGCCCGCAGTGCCGCAGCCGCCGAAGCAGTCGGCTGGCGCATGAGATGAGCGAGGCGTGAGCGTACCGGGACGACGCGCATGAACGGCAACGATAGAAAGGAAGAACGCGGCGGCGCCAGCCAGGAGGCCGGCGCGGCAAAGCAGAAGAAGAGCGGCTTGCTGCAACTGGCGAAAGCCGTGGGGTGGTCGTTCTTCGGCATACGCAGGCGCGCCGACCTCGAATCGGACGCGGCGCAACTGCACCCGCTGGCGCTGATTGCAGCGGGGATCATCGGCGCGGCAATCTTTATCGTCGTGTTGCTGTTGATCGTGCACGCGGTGGTGGGCCAGGCGTAGCGCGGGGCGGCATGCGGAACGCATGCGCTCGCGCCTGAAGGCGAAAACGAATAACGAAGACAGACCGCCGGCAACAACAGTCGGCAAAAGCCGGCACTGTCCGGAGCAACTGGAAATTGGAGAATCAGGCATGAGCGGCCAAAACGATAGCCCGTACTACTTCGTACCGCACCCGTCACGGCATCCGATCAGCGCGTCCATTGGTCTTCTGATCATGCTTGCGTCGCTGGCGTCGTGGATCAACGGCGAGTCGTGGGGGCCGATCGGCGTGGCCGCCGGTCTGCTGTGGGTGCTCTTCACGCTGTGGCACTGGTTCGGCGACGCTATCGCCGAGTCGGAAGGCGGCATGTATGGCAAGCGTGTCGACAAGTCGTATCGCTGGAGCATGAGCTGGTTTATCTTCTCCGAAGTGATGTTCTTCGGCGCGTTCTTCGGTGCGCTCTTCTACGCGCGCCAGATTGCCCTGCATCAGCTCGGCAGCCTCGACTACAAGCTGATCTGGCCGGACTTCACGGCGGTGTGGCCGAACAATGGCCCGGCGGCGCTCGTCTCGCACTTCCGTTCGATGACGCCGTGGCCGGTGCCGACCATCAACACGGCGCTGCTGCTCTCCTCGGGCGCGACGCTCACGGTGGCTCACCACGCACTGCGCGACGACCACCGCAACAAGACCATTGCGTGGCTCGGGGCAACGATCGTCCTGGGCCTGTGCTTCCTGTGCCTGCAGGTCTTCGAGTATGTCCACGCGTACAACGAACTGAATCTCACGCTTGCCTCGGGCATCTACGGTTCGACGTTCTTCCTGCTCACGGGCTTTCACGGCTTTCACGTGTTCCTCGGCGGCACGATGCTTGCGGTGGTGCTGGTCCGCTTGATTCGCGGCCACTTCACGGCTGAACACCACTTCGCATTCGAAGGCGCCGCATGGTACTGGCACTTCGTGGACGTAGTCTGGCTCGGCCTCTACGTCGTCGTGTACTGGCTGTAACGCACACGCTGCGGGCGTAATAAGACAAGGCGCCGCCCCGACACTGTCGGCGCGGCGCCTTGGCTTTTGCAGAACCGGATGATGCGGAAGGTCGCGCGATGGCGGGGCGAGGCGGTGAGCCGATGGCTGAACTCAGCGGCCGTACGGAATTCCGGTGGACTGGATCCAGCCCATCCAGTGCGCGAAGAGAATGAAGAGGAAAAGCGAGATGGACAGACCGACGCGCGTCGCGAGCGACCACACCATTCGCTTGCTGCGGCCGCGGTCGTGCATCATGAAGTAAAGCGCCGAGATCATGCTCGCGATGATCAGCACGAATGCAATGGGGACAAGTATGTGCATGAAGTTCACTGAAGTTGGCATACCTGAAAACGCCTGTCTCATTATCGCACCGTGTCCCCGGGGGCAGGGTTCGGCCATTCGAATGCAGTGCATTGGATGTGCCCGATGAAGATCCGTCTCATTCCCGCGCTGCTCATCCTGATCGTGATGGCCGTGACCATCCGGCTCGGCTTCTGGCAACGCGACCGCGCCCATCAGAAGGAAGCACTGCAGGCGCAGATCACGCGTTATGAGAATGCGACCCCTCAGAGCGTGGGCGCCGAGCCGATTCCGCTGACGGACATCGAGTTTCATCGGGTGCGCGCAAAGGGCACGTTCATGCCCGAGCGCGTGGTGTATCTCGACAATCGTCCGTATAACGACCAGCCAGGCTTTTACGTGGTGATGCCGCTTAAACTGGAGGGCGGTGGCTACGTGCTCGTGAATCGCGGTTGGCTCCCGCGCAACATCCAGAATCGCGAGCAGATCGCGCCTTATCTGACCCCAAGGGAGCCGGTCGAAGTGGTGGGCATTGCGCGCGCCGATGCCTCGCGTGCCTTCGAACTAGGGGCGGGCGGCTCTGCAGCGCAAAAGAAGATACGGCAGAATCTCGGCGTCGCCTCCTATGCGGCGGAAACCGGACTGCCGTTGCAGCCCTTCGTGATCCAGCAGACGGACGCTGTGCCGGCCTTGAAGGACGGCCTCGTGCGCGACTGGCCTGTGCCGGCCACCGATGTCGAACGCAACTACGGTTACATGCTCCAGTGGTGGGGCATGGCGGCCGCAGCGCTCGGATTCGGCCTTTACGCGGCTCGCCGGGCTGCGACAAAAGAGCGCATTAAGGGGCATGGCACGGAGTCGGCTCACGGCACGAAGGACGCCTGATGATTCGCCGGGCGACGATTCGCCGGGCGACGAATGGCTGCTGCAGCATCGCAGCGCATGAATAACTGGAAGCGACAGAAACGAGGTTCAAGCAGTGTCGACGCATTCTCCCGATTCATCCCAGGTTTCGCGCAACGCATCGCCGCCAAAGGGCGCACCGCCAAAGGGCGCTCCGCCAAAGGGCGCATTGCCGAATGGGGCTCAAAAGAAAGGCTCGTGGCAGCGCGGCCGCTGGATGCTGCTGCTGATCGCGCTGATCTGCGGCGCGCCCATCGCGATCTCGTATTTCACCTACTACGTGATCAAGCCGAAGGGCGGCTCGACGAGCTATGGCACGCTGATCGAGCCGCAACGCACGATTCCGTCCGCGCTGATGGTGACAGGCGACGATGGCCGCGAAGTGCCGCTCGACTCGCTGAAGGGCCATTGGCTGATGATTTCGGTGGACGGCGGCGCGTGCGGGCAGGCCTGCGCGCAGAAGCTCTACTTCATGCGCCAGGTGCGGGCGACGCAAGGCGCGGAGCGCGAGCGCGTCGTCACGGTCTGGCTGCGCACCGATGACGCGCCGGTGCCGGCCGTGGTGAAGACCGCCTATCCGGACACGCGCATGTTGCGCGCCGACTCGGTCTCGGTGGCTGCTTGGCTGCCGGCGACCGACAAGACGAAAGACACCGATCACATCTATCTGGTCGACCCGAACGGCAACCTGATGATGCGTTTCCCGGAGCAGCCGGATCCGTCCAGGATCAAACAGGACGTGACCAAACTACTGAAGTGGTCGCGTATCGGTTAAGGTGCGCAGCGCGAGTCTGACAGAGAAGAGTACGAAAGATGTTTATCCTTGAGCTGGGCCTGATTGGTCTGTGCATCGCGTTGCTGCCGCTGTCGTGGGTCTGGGTGAAGGCCGACGACGACAAGTTCCGCAAGCTCGTGTGGCTCACGACCTTCATGACGCTCGACCTCGTGATGTTCGGTGGCTTCACGCGCCTCACCGATTCGGGTCTCGGCTGTCCTGACTGGCCCGGCTGCTATGGCACCTCGTCGCCGTTCATCGCGCATGCGCAGATCGCCGCCGCGCACCTCGCCATGCCCAGTGGCCCCGTGAGCATGACCAAGGCGTGGATCGAGATGATCCACCGCTACTTCGCGATGGCCATCGGCGTCCTCATCATCGCCCAGACGGCGATCGCCTGGCGCGCGCGCATCAAACGCCTGCCGCTGCATGTGTCGCCGTGGTGGCCCACGGCGCTGCTCGGCCTGATCGTCGTGCAAGGTGCGTTCGGCGCCTGGACCGTGACGATGAAACTGCAACCCATCATCGTCACTACGCACCTCTTGCTCGGTCTCATGCTGCTCGGCGCGCTCGCGTGGCTCGCCGCGCGCATGACGCCGCTGCCCGCGTACGAGCCCGACGCTGCGCGCTGGCGCGTGGCCGCGCTGGTGGCGCTCGTACTGCTCGTCGTGCAAATCGCGCTGGGCGGCTGGGTGAGCACGAACTACGCGGTGCTCGCGTGCACGGACTTTCCGACCTGTAACGGCGCATGGATCCCGCCGATGGACTTCCATCATGGCTTCCATCTCTGGCGTGCGCTCGGCATGGACGGCAACGGCGACGTGATCACTCAGGACGCGCTCGTGGCGATCCATTGGACGCATCGCACCTTCGCGTTCATCGTGGTCGCTTATCTGGTATGGTTCGCCCTCAAGTTGCGGCGTTACGCTTCGCTGCGACGCCCCACTAACTGGATCGTGATCGTGATCGCGATCCAGTTTCTGACCGGGCTATCCAACATCGTGCTGCAGTGGCCGCTGCCCGTGGCAGTGGCGCACAACGGTGGCGCGGCGATCCTGCTGCTTCTGGTCGTCGTGCTAAACTTTCGAATTGCTTGTAGCCGCCCCGGCCGCGCCGTTCTCCCTGCGCGCGACACCGCTGCGGTGTGACCCCGCCCTATGGAAAGTACAACCTTCTCTCAGACGCCCGGTAGCCGGATTTCGCAGTATCTTGCGCTCACGAAGCCCCGCGTCACTCAATTGGCCGTGTTCTGCGCGATCATTGGCATGTTCCTCGCCGTTCCGGGCATGGTGCCCTGGAAACAGCTGGTCGGGGGCACCGTCGGGATCTGGCTGACGGCGGGCGCGGCCTTCGCGATCAACTGTCTGGTCGAGCAGAAGGTCGACGCCCGCATGCGGCGCACCTCCTGGCGTCCTTCGGCGCGAGGCGAGATCACCAGTGCGCAGATCCTGATGTTCTCAGCGGCGATCGGCGGCCTTGGCATGTGGGTGCTGTACACGTTCGCCAATCCGCTCACCATGTGGCTCACGGTCGCGACCTTCATCGGCTACGCGATCATCTACACGCTGCTGCTCAAGCCCGCCACGCCGCAGAACATCGTGATCGGCGGCGCCTCGGGCGCGATGCCTCCGGCGCTCGGCTGGGCAGCTGTCACGGGCCACGTGCCCGCCGACGCCTGGATTCTCGTGCTCATCATCTTCGTGTGGACGCCGCCGCACTTCTGGGCACTCGCGCTCTACCGCCGCAAGGACTACGAAAACGCCGGCCTGCCGATGCTGCCCAACACGCACGGCGAGAAGTACACGCGCCTGCATATCCTGCTCTACACCTTGATCCTGTTCGCGGTCACGTTGATGCCCTATATCTCGGGCATGAGCGGCGTGCTGTACCTGGCTGCGGCGGTTTTGCTCGGTGCAGTGTTCCTCGCCTACGCGTGGAAAATCTACGTCGAGTATTCGGACGCACTCGCCCGCAAGACTTTCCGCTATTCGATCGTTTACCTCTCGGTGCTGTTCGCCGCGCTGCTCGTCGACCACTACGTGCGCGCCTTCATCGGGATGTAACGACATGATCCATTCAACGTTCGCGCGTGCCGCGCGTGTCACGCTTGTTGCACTCGCTGCGGCAGGCGCGCTCGGCGGCACGTTGCTGCTCGAAGGCTGCGGCCAGCAGCCGCCATCGTTCTCGAACCTCGACATCACCGGCAACACGCAGTTCGGCAAGGACTTCTCGCTGCCAGACTCGAGCGGCAAGATGCGCTCGCTCGCGGACTTCAAGGGCAAGGTGGTCGTGCTGTTCTTCGGCTACACGCATTGCCCGGACGTATGCCCGACCACCATGGCCGAGCTGTCCCAGGCCCTCCAGCAACTCGGGCCCGATGCCGCGAAGCGCGTGCAGGTGCTGTTCGTGAGCGTCGATCCCGAACGTGACCGCGCCGCGATCCTGGGCCAGTACGTAAGCGCGTTCAATCCCACCTTCATCGCGCTGCGCCCGGCCAACGAAGAGCAGCTCAAGCAGATCACCAAGGACTTCCGCGTCTACTACGCGAAGGTGCCCGGCAATACGCCCGACGGCTACACGATGGATCACACCGCCGCGAGCTACGTGTTCGACACCACCGGCAAGCTGCGGCTGTTCGCGCGCGATGGCCAGGGCGTCACGCCCTGGCTGCACGATCTGAAGATCCTGCTAGACGCCAACGACTGAGGCCGTCCGGCCTCCGATACCCTCGGTTCGCCCAATGCGCCGGCGTCGTCCGGCGCCGTGGAATATTCGTATGCGAATTCTTTATTTCGCGCGGCCGGGGCCATATGAGACCATTCACGTCCACCCGGCCGATGGCACACAATGCCTCCGCAGCTGGGACAGGAAGAAACAAACACGCAACCAGCGGGAACATCATCGCCATGCAGCGCAGAAATCTGATTAAAGCTCTCCTCGCCGGCTTCGCCGCCGCCACCACGCTCACGGCCAGCTTCGGCGCCCACGCCGACGACAAGGTTATCAAGGTCGGGACCGTCTCCGGTCCGGACGCGCAGGTCTGGGCCGTGGTCCAGAAGGTCGCCAGGCGCGAAGGCCTGAACGTGAAGGTCATCGAATTCAACGACTACGTGCAGCCGAACGCGGCGCTCGACTCGGGCGACCTCGACGCCAACAGCTTCCAGACCGGACCGTACCTCGACGGCCAGGTCAAGCAGCGCGGTTATAAGCTCGTGAACGTGGGCCTCACGTACATTTCGCCGATCGGCGTGTACTCGAGGAAGCTCAAGTCTCTGAACGAACTGCCGCAAGGTGCGAAGGTCGCGGTGCCGAACGATCCGTCGAACGAGAACCGCGCGCTGCTGCTCCTGCAGAACAAGGGCGTGATCAAGCTGCGCGCTGGCGCGGGCACGAACGGCAACAACGCGACGCCGCTCGACGTTGCCGAGAACCCGAAGAAGGTGAAGCTCGTCGAGCTGGACGCCGCGCAGCTGCCGCGCGCGCTCGGCGACGTGGACGCCGCCGTCATCAACACGAACTACGCGCTGGCCGCCGGCCTCCAGCCGACCAAGGACGCCATCGCGCTGGAAGACACACACAGCCCGTACGCGAACCTGATCGCCGTGCGCGCCCAGGACAAGGACAAGCCGTGGGTGAAGAAGCTGGTCGCAGCGTATCAGTCGGAAGACGTGCGCCAGTTCATCAAGAGCGAGTTCAAGGGTTCGATGATCCCGTCGTTCTGAGCGACGCGGAACCCTCACGCTGCGTTTAAGCCGCCGCGCTGGTGATCTAGCAAACGAAAAAGCCGCTTCCTGGAAGCGGCTTTTTTTGCGTCCGCATTTTCGGCGGGGCGCTTACCCCAACAGTCTTGGCACCCGCTAACCGTCTGGTAGCGAAATAGCCCTCCGGCCTCTTAAAGAGAGCCCACAGATATCTTTCCAGGGAAAATCCCGATCCCCGCGCCGACGCCTTTCTCATCATAAATCAACGATAACTATTTGATTATTATGTAATTTTATTCAACATACGTACGGCCGCCGCACCTGTTGACTGGTATTATTGTGGTTATATAATGGGCTCAAATTTGCACCGGGTCGATGCCATGAAGACAATGGCGAAAGTGCCAGATGGCCTGCCCGGATGCCCCACGATCTGTCCAACCGCTGGCCGGAGCTCCATGGAAACCCGTTGGTCTGCCCTGATGCCTGATGCGCGCAACATCACGCCGCTTTATCTGCAACTGGCGCGCAATCTTGCGACGGCCATTCATTGCGGCGTGTGGTCGGCGGGCGAGGCGCTGCCGTCGGAGCGCACGCTCTCGGATGCCATTGGCGTTTCGCGCATCACGGCGCGCAAGGCCATCGAGCTGCTGGTCGAGCAGGGGCTGATCCGGCGCGCACGCGGCGCGGGCAGCTTCATTACGCCGCGCGTGGAAGATCCGCTTTCGCGCCTGACTGGTTTCACGAAGAAGATGGAGCAGCGCGGCTTCACGCCTGATTCGGTCTGGCTGGAGCGCGAGGTGCGTGCTGCTCACCGCGAGGAGATCGTGCAGCTCGGGCTTTCGCCCGGCGCCTCCGTTGCAAGCCTGCGCCGCTTGCGCCGCGCGGATGGCATCGTGATGGCCGTCGAGCATTCGGCGCTGCCAGCGTCCATCGTGCCGGACGCAGGCGCAATCGACGGCTCGCTCTATGCGTATCTCGAAGGGCGCGGCGTGCCAGTCGTGCGCGCGCTCCAGCACTTTCGCGCGGTCAACGCGACGGGCGAAATCGCCAGGCTGATGGATGTAGAGCCGCGTGCGGCGCTGCTCGTGATCACGCGCGTGGGCTTTTCGCGCGATCAGCATGCCATCGAGCTCACCGACACTTATTGCCGGGACGGTTTTTACGACTTCGTCGCGGAGCTAAGGCAATGAATGCAGTAGCGACGGCAACTCACGGGAACGCAACGCCGCGCCACGAATCTCTCATGCACGTCATCGTCACGGCTCATCGCGCACCCCAATTTGTCGTGCGCAAAATCGGAAAAATCTCATGCTGAGCGGAAACATTCTTACCCCTGAAGGTTGGATCAACGGCACGCTCACGTTCGAAAACGGACGCATCACGTCGATCGAGGGCGAGGCCGCCGATCCGGCGAAGAACGACGCGCCTTACCTCCTGCCAGGCTTCATCGACCTGCACGTGCATGGCGGCGGCGGCGCCGACGTCATGGAAGCGGGCGACGCCATCGAAACCATCGCGCGCACGCACGCGCGCTACGGCACGACGAGCCTGCTCGCCACCACCATGACCGCGCCGCGCGACGAGTTGATGAGCGTGGTGTCGAGCCTTGGCGACGTGGCGCGGCAGCGCACGCCGGGCGGCGCGCGCGTGCTGGGCGTGCATCTGGAAGGGCCCTACATCAATCCGGGCAAGCTGGGCGCACAGCCCGACGCGGCAGTGTCCGCCGTGCTCGACGAAGTGCTCAAGTATCTGTCGATCGCGCCGATCCGCGTGGTGACCGTGGCGCCGGAAATCGCGGGCCATATCGAGATCATCGGCGAGATGGCCGCGCGCGGCGTGCGCGTGCAGCTCGGCCACTCGCTCGCGACCTACGACGACGCCGTGGCCGCGCTCAAGCACGGCGCGCGCGGCTTCACGCATCTCTTCAATGCGATGTCGCCGCTGCATCACCGCAATCCGGGTCTCGTCGGCGCGGCGCTCGCGCACGCGGAGTACGCGGAGATCATCCCCGACCTGCTGCACGTGCACCCGGGCGCGATCCGCGCGGCGCTGCGCGCAATTCCGCGCCTTTACGTGGTGACCGACAGCACCTCGGCAACCGGCATGCCCGATGGCGAATACCGCCTTGGCAGCCAGCACGTGACCAAGTGCCTCGGCGGCGTGCGTCTTGCCGATGGCACGCTAGCCGGCAGCACCCTCACCATGGACCAGGCCTTGCGCAATCTCGTATCGATTGGCCTGCCGATTGCAGATGTTTCCGCGCGCCTGTCGCGCTATGCGGCCGACTATCTCGGCATCGAAGACCGTGGCCGCCTCGCGCGCGGCGCATGGGCCGATGTCAATGTATTCGACCGTGAACTGACGCTTACCGCGACCTACGTCGAAGGAGAATCGATTGTCGAATATGCTTAAAGAAGCGCTGGCCTCGGCTGGCGTAGTCGCCGCGCAGCTCGCGGACACCTCGCGCGTCGAGGCGCTCGCCCGCGCGCTCGATGCCGAGCCGCGCCAGGTTGCGCTCACGGTTGCGCGCGGCAGCTCGGACCACGCAGCGAGCTATTTCGCTGCGCTTACCATGAGCCGCATCGGTGTGCCGGTGGCCTCGATTCCCATGTCGATCGCCACACTGCAACAAGCGCCATTACGCGTAAAGGGCCAGTTTGCCTTAGCTTTCTCCCAATCAGGAAGGAGTCCTGATCTGGTCGCGACGATGCGCGCGCTCCACGACGCGGGCGCGCTCACGGCGGCGATGGTCAACGTGGCCGGCTCGCCGCTCGCGGATGCCGCGGGCGCGGAACTGCCCTTGCTCGCGGGCCCGGAGCTGAGCGTCGCCGCGACCAAGAGCTATATCGCGATGCTCGCGATGTCGGCGCAACTCGTGGCGTTCTGGCAGCGCGACGCCGCGCTGCTCGACGCCGTGCGCGCGCTGCCCGAGGCGCTCGATCGCGCGGGCGCGCTCGACTGGTCGAAGGCCGTGGACGAACTGCGGGACGTCTCGCAGATGATTGTGATCGGCCGCGGCCCGGGACTTGCTATTGCACAGGAAGCGGCGCTCAAGCTCAAGGAGACCTCGAGCATCCAGGCCGAAGCGTTCTCGAGCGCCGAGGTGCGCCACGGCCCCATGGAGCTCATCGACCACGACTATCCGCTGCTGGTGTTCGCACCGTGTGGACCGGAGCAGGCGGGGCTCGTGCAGTTCGCGCGCGACATGCAACAGCGCGGCGCGCGCGTGCTGCTCGCGGCGCCCGCCGAAGTGCAGGACGCCACGCTGCCGCTCGTCACGACGGCTGACCCGGCGCTCGATCCGATCGCCGCCATTCTTTCGTTCTACGTAATGGCGGCGAGCCTCGCCGCCGCGCGCGGCCGCAACCCGGACGAACCGCGCTACCTGAACAAAGTCACCGAAACCCACTAGATTGGAATGCTGATGGAACGCACCCAGGAGTCTCGCCTGATGAAGCCGGAAAATTCCGCCGCGGGCCGTATCGAACTGATCGCGCCGTTGAGCGGCCCAGTCGTGCCGCTCGCCTCGGTGCCCGATCCGGTTTTCTCGGAAGGCCTGTTCGGCGACGGCATCGGCATCGATCCGCTTGCCGGCCGGCTCGTCTCGCCGTGCGACGGCACGATCATGCACCTTGCGCGCACCGGCCATGCCGTCACGCTGCAGACCGCCGAGGGTGCGCAGGTGCTCGTGCATATCGGCATCGACACGGTCGAGCTGAACGGCAAGGGCTTTACGCCGAAGGTCGAGCAGGGCGCCCTGGTGCGTCGCGGCGATCTGCTGATCGAATTCGATCTCGACGTCGTGGCGTGCAACGCGCCTAGCCTCGTCTCCGTCATAGCCGTGGCGAACTCCGATGCGTTCGAAGTGATCGAGCGCGCGGGCGTTGCCGGGCATGTCGAGGCCGGCAAGACGCCGCTGCTCGTGCTGCGCGCGCGCGACGGCGCGGTGGCCGCGGCCAGTGTTGCGGAGGTCGTGACGAATGAAGTGCGCCGCAGCGTGACGCTTACGCATGCAGGCGGCCTCCATGCGCGGCCCGCGGCGCGTGCGCGTGAAGCGGTGCGCGGGATCGAGGCGCGCGTGGAAGTGCGCTACGGCGAGCGCAAGGCGGCCATCGAAAGCGTGGTGGGCCTGCTCGGGCTGGGCGCGGGCGAGGGCTCGACCATCGAACTGGTCGGCATGGGCCGCGAGGCGCAGAAGGCCGTTGATGCCGTCGCCAGCGAACTCCTGCGCGAAGCGCCGGGCGAAGGCGGCGAAGCGCCCGCGCGGCAATTGTCGCCGGCGCCGGCCGCCGCCGTGGCGAGCGCCGCCAGTGCCGCGGGTGCGGCCGGCGCCGCACGGCAGGCCGCGCGCGGCGCCCCGGGCACGCTGGCTGGCGTGTGCGCGGCGCCGGGCGTGGCCGTCGGCAAGCTGGTGCGCTGGGACGACGCCGAACTCGTTCCCGCCGAGCTCGCAAGCGGCCCGTCGGCCGCTGAAAGCCGACTGCTCGACAAGGCCGTTGCGTCCGTCGACGCCGAGCTGGACACTTCCGTGCGCGGAGCCTCGCAGCGCGGCGCGATCAGCGAAGCGGGCATCTTCCAGATGCACCGCGTGCTGCTCGAAGATCCGACGCTCATCGACGCCGCGCGCGACCTCATCAGCCTCGGCAAGAGCGCTGGCTTCGCGTGGCGCGAAGCGATCCGCGCGCAGATCGCGGTGCTCGGCAAGGTGGACGACCCGCTGCTCGCGGAACGTGCCGCCGATCTACGCGATCTCGAAAAGCGCGTGCTGCGGGCGCTCGCAAACGCGAGTGGCGCAGGCAACGCGCAGGGTGGGGCACAACGCGAGCTGCCTGAAGAAGCCGTGCTCGCGGCCGACGAGTTCACGCCTTCCGATCTCGCCTCGCTCGACCGCAAGCGCGTCACCGCGCTCGTGATGGCGCGCGGCGGTGCGACCTCGCATGCAGCGATCATCGCGCGCCAGGCCGGCATCCCGGCGCTCGTCGCGCTCGGCGACGCGCTGCACAAGATCGAAGAAGGCACGACGGTCGTGGTGGACGCGGGCGCCGGCAGCCTGGCCTTCGCACCGAGCACGCAGGACGTCGAACGCGCCCGTGCCGAGAAGCAGCGCCTCGCGGGCGTGCGTGAAGCGAACCGGCGCACCTCGCATGAGGCCGCGGCCACGCGCGACGGCCATGCGGTCGAAGTCGCCGCGAACATCGCGACGCTCGATGACGCACGCACCGCCGTGGACAACGGCGCGGACTCCGTGGGTCTGCTGCGCACCGAACTCATGTTCATCCATCGCCAGGCCGCGCCCACGGTGGACGAGCATCGCGAGGGCTACCAGGCGATCGCCGACGCGCTGGATGGACGCACGGCCATCATCCGCACGCTCGACGTGGGCGCGGACAAGGAAGTCGACTATCTGACCCTGCCGCCGGAGCCGAACCCCGCGCTGGGCCTGCGCGGCATCCGCCTCGCGCAGGTGCGCCCCGACCTGCTCGACGACCAGTTGCGCGGCCTGCTCGCGGTCGAACCCTTGGGCGCCGTGCGCATCCTGCTGCCGATGGTCACCGACATGGGCGAGCTCGTGCGCCTGCGCGAGCGCATCGACACGTTCGCTCGCGAAGCGGGCCGCACTGGCCGCATCGAAGTGGGCGTGATGATCGAGGTGCCCTCGGCCGCGCTGCTGGCCGACCAGCTCGCGCGTCACGCCGATTTCCTCTCGATCGGCACCAACGACCTCACGCAGTACACGCTCGCCATGGACCGCTGCCAGCCCGATCTGGCGGCGCAGGCCGACGGCCTGCATCCGGCCGTGCTGCGCCTCGTCTCCGTGGCGGTGGAGGGCGCGAGCAAGCATGGCAAATGGGTCGGCGTATGCGGCGCGCTGGCGGGCGACCCGCTTGCGGTGCCGCTGCTCGTCGGTCTTGGCGTGACCGAGCTGTCGGTCGATCCGGTGTCCGTGCCGTCGATCAAGGCTCGCGTGCGCAAGCTCGACTACAGCCAGTGCCGCGAACGGGCGTTCGAAGTGCTCGCGCTGGAGTCGGCGCAGGCAGTGCGCGGGGCAAGCCGCGAAAGCTGGCCGCTCGACTGATTTCCCGAGTGGCTCAGCAATCAGCCACTCCATTTACCCGGTATCTACCCGGTATCGGACACTTTAAACCGTTCGATTTCCTGAATAAAAACCCGCCGGCGGGAGCAGCGATCGCGCGCCGGTTTATCTCACCTCGTTTTCTTCACGCAAGAGACAGGGACTGGAGGCAGTTCAATGGATGGCAATCCGTTTCTCAAGATTCAGAGCCTCGGCCGCGCGCTGATGCTCCCGATCGCAGTGCTGCCGGTGGCCGGCATTCTGCTGCGCTTCGGGCAGGCCGACATGCTCAACATCAAGATCATCGCCGACGCAGGCGGCGCGATCTTCGACAATCTGCCGCTGCTGTTCGCCATCGGCATCGCGGTGGGCTTCGCGAAGGACAATAACGGCGTGGCGGCGCTGGCGGGCGCGCTCGGCTACCTGGTCGAGACCGCCGTGATGAAGGACATCAACGACAAGCTCAACATGGGCGTGCTCTCGGGCGTGGTGGCCGGCGTCGTGGCGGGCATGTTGTACAACCGCTTCAAGGACATCAAGCTGCCCGAGTTCCTTGCCTTCTTCGGCGGCAAGCGCTTCGTGCCGATCGTGACGGGGCTCGTGTGTCTCGTGCTCGGCATCGTGTTCGGCTATGCGTGGGGGCCGGTGCAGAGCGCGATCGACACGGCGGGCCACTGGCTCACCACGGCGGGCGCGATCGGCACCTTCGTCTATGGCTTGCTGAACCGCCTGCTGCTCGTGACCGGCCTGCATCACATCCTGAACTCGCTCGTGTGGTTCGTGTTCGGCTCGTTCACGCCCGCCGCCGGCGGCGCGGCCGTGACCGGTGACCTGCACCGCTTCTTCGCGGGCGACCCCACCGCGGGCGGCTTCATGGCCGGCTTCTTCCCGGTGATGATGTTCGGCCTGCCGGCCGCGTGTCTCGCAATGCTGCACGAGGCGCCCAAGGAGCGCCGCGCGATGGTGGGCGGCCTGCTGCTCTCGATGGCGCTCACCTCGTTCCTCACCGGCGTGACCGAGCCGATCGAGTTCACCTTCATGTTCCTCGCGCCGGTGCTCTACGGCATCCACGCGGTGCTCACGGGGCTGTCGCTGGCGATCTGCTCGCTGCTGAACATCAAACTCGGCTTCACGTTCTCGGCGGGTGCGATCGACTACGTGCTGAACTACGGTCTTTCGACGCACGGCTGGGAAGCGATTCCGCTCGGCATCGCCTATGCGGTGGTGTATTACGTGCTGTTCCGCTTCTTCATCCGCCGCTTCAATCTGCCGACGCCGGGCCGCGAAGCCTCGGCCGGCGACACGGCCATCGCATCGTCGATGTCGGGCGTGGAAGCGCCGGCTGCCGGCGTGGCAGCGGCCACATCGCTCTCGCGCGCGGCGCGCTATATCGATGCGCTCGGCGGTGCGGCCAATCTGAAGGTAGTCGATGCGTGCACGACGCGCCTGCGTCTCACCGTGGCCGATCCGGCACACGTGTCCGAGCCGGCGCTCAAGGCAATCGGCGCGCGCGGCGTGCTCAAGCGCGGCGGTGAAAGCGTGCAGGTCATCATCGGGCCGGAGGCCGACATGATTGCCGACGAGATCCGTCGCGAGATCGCGAGCGGCCGCCCGGCTGCGGCTGCGGTGAAGGCGGCGCCGGTGGCGCAGGCGGTTCCGCAGGCTGCGGCACAGTCCTCTGGTGTCACGAACGATGAAACCGGTCCGCTCGACCCGAATCCGTCGCGTTGGCTGGCCGTGCTGGGCGGCGTGGCGAACATCGTGTCGCTCGATGCGGTCGCGGTCACGCGCTTGCGCGTGATCGTGCGCGATCCGGCTGCGGTCGATCGTGCCCAGCTTGGCGCGCTCGATGTGGCCTGGGTGTCGGCGGATACGCTGCACATCGTCGTGGGCAGCGCGGCGCAGCGTTATGCGCGTGAACTCGCCTTGCAGGCAGCCTGAACTGCTTCTTGTTGCAATGAATAAACCGGCGCTCGCGCCGGTCTATTCATTTCTCGAACACGGGTCCGAGCCTCACTCCGCACTATCGTCGGCACCGTCCACCACGTGCTGCTGATCGAGCCACATCACGTTGATGATCCCGAAGCCGAGCGCCACGCCGATCCCCAATATCCAGGTGAAGTACCACATCGTTGCCACTCCTGCGTAGATTGCGTTGCGGCCCGCCGCCGGGCCGCGCGGCGGCTTGTTCAATACAACGAATTGCGCTTGTCCTCGACGGCCTCGACGGTCACCTTGCCGCGCATGATGCGGTACGCCCAGGTGGTGTAGGCGAGCACGATCGGCAGGAAGATGATCACGGCCACCAGCATGATTTCGAGCGTGGTCTTGCTGGAGGTGGAATCCCACACCGTGAGGCTCGAACGCGGGTCCAGCGACGAAGGCATGATGAACGGAAACATCGAGAAGCCCGCCGTGAGAATCACGCCGACGATCAACAGCGAGGTGCCGGCGAAGGCCGTCTTTTCGAGCCGCGAGCCTGCCAGCACGCATGCGATCACGCCGCCGAGAATGCCAAGCGCCGGCGCGATCGCCATCCACGGATAGAGTCCGTAGTTGCTGAGCCACAGGCCCGTGCCGGGTTCGACGCTTTTCAGGAGCGGATTGGCGACGCTGTCGTACGGTGCGGGCGTCGTGATCGCGTAGCCGCCGATCACCGTCGCCACGAGCGCGCCCGCCACCACGAAAAACACGACCGCGAGCGCCGAGGCAATGCGCAGCGCCTTTGAAGCGCGCGCGGCCACCACGCCCTCGCTTTTCAATTTCACGAACGCAGCGCCGTGCGCCGTGAGCATGGTGAGGCTCACGAGCCCGCACAACAGCGCGAACGGATTGAGCAGGGCGAAGAAGCTGCCGTGATAGGTCACGCGCAGGTCGGAGTCATAGCTGAACGGCACGCCTTCGAGCAGATTGCCGAACGCCACGCCGAACACGAGCGCCGGCACGAAGCCGCCGACGAACAGCGCCCAGTCCCACGCGTTGCGCCATTTCGGATTCTCGCGCTTGCCGCGATAGTCGAATCCCACGGGTCGGAAGAACAGCGCGAAGAGCACGAGCAGCATCGCGAAGTAGAAGCCCGAGAACGATGCCGCGTAGACGAGCGGCCAGGCGGCGAACATCGCGCCGCCTGCAGTGATGAGCCAGACCTGATTGCCCTCCCAGGTCGCCCCCACCGTGTTGATGACGATGCGGCGCTCCGCATCGGTTTTGCCGATGAAGGGCAGCAGCACGGCGGCGCCCATGTCGAAGCCGTCGGTGAGCGAGAAGCCGATCAAGAGCACGCCGATCAGCACCCACCAGATCACTTTGAGCGTTGCGTAGTCCATGGTGTGGTTCCTGTGTGTTTCGCTGGTGTTCCTGACGACACTGCCATCACGAGACGCGGTTGCTGGCCGCCGCGCCTTGCTCGTGGAAGTAGCGTCCGGTATTAAGCGCCGACGGGCCGAGGCGCGCGTACTTGAACATCAGCGTGATTTCGATGATGAAGAGCGCCGTGTAGAACACCACGAAGCCTGCGAGGCTCAGCCATACGTCGCCGGGAGCGAGGCTCGACACCGAAAGGTGGGTGGGCAGCACTTCGGCGATGGTCCACGGCTGGCGGCCAAGCTCGGCTACGACCCAGCCGAACTCCGCCGCGAGCCACGGCAGGGGAATCGCCCACACCACCCAGCGCAGGAACCAGCGGCGATTTTCCTTGAGCAGCGTGCGCTGCGCGCAGAACCAGAACGCGAGCACGAAGGTCGCGAGGAACAGCATGCCGAGCGCCACCATCACGCGGAACGACCAGAACACCGGAGCGACGGGCGGAATCGAACGCTTTGCGGCGGCTTTGATCTGCGCGGGCGTGGCGTCGACCACATTCGGTGCGAATTGCTTCAGGAGCAGGCCGTAGCCGAGGTCGGCCTTGTGCGCTTCGAATACGTCTCGCGTGGCCGTGTCGGCGCTGCCTTCCTTCATCTTTTGCAGCGCGGCGTAGGCGAGCATGCCGTTCTGGATACGCACTTCCGCGCGCCCCATCAGATCCTTCAGGCCGATCACCGGCTCGTCGATCGAGCGCGTGGCGATGATGCCCATCAGGTACGGGATGCGGATGGCGTAGTCGGTGCGCTCTTCGTTCTGGTTAGGGATGCCGAACAGCGTGAACGGCGCCGGAGCGGGCGCGGTGTCCCATTCGGCTTCGATGGCGGCCAGCTTGACCTGCTGGACCTCGCCTGTGCGATAGCCCGATTCGTCGCCGAGCACGATTACGCAAAGCGTCGACGCAAGGCCGAAGCCCGCGGCAATCGCGAACGAGCGCAGCGCGAAATCCACGTCGCGGCGGCGCAGCAGATACCACGACGAAATGCCGAGCACGAACATCGACGCCGTCACATAGCCGGCAGACACCGTATGCACGAACTTCACCTGGGCGACCGGGTTGAAGATCACCTGGAAGAGGCTCGTGAGCTCCATGCGCATGGTTTCATAGTTGAACGCAGCCCCCACGGGGTTCTGCATCCAGCCATTGGCGATGAGAATCCACAGTGCGGAAAGGTTCGAGCCGAGCGCGACGAAGAAGGTGGTGAGCAAATGCCCGCCCTTCGACATGCGGTTCCAGCCGAAGAAGAACAGGCCCACGAAGGTCGACTCGAGGAAGAACGCGGCCAATCCTTCCACGGCGAGCGGCACGCCGAAGATATCGCCCACGTAGTGCGAGTAGTACGACCAGTTGGTGCCGAACTGGAATTCCATCGTGAGTCCCGTGGTGACACCCATCACGAAATTGATCGCGAAGAGCTTGCCCCAGAACTGCGTCATGTCCTTGTAGATGGCTTTGCCGGTCATCACATAGACCGATTCCATGATGACGAGGAGCCATGACAGGCCCAGCGTGAGCGGCACGAACAGGAAGTGGTAGAGCGCGGTGACCGCGAACTGCAGCCGCGATAGATCAACGGTTTCGCTAATTGGCATGGCGCAGATCCCTTTGAGATGGAGGTGCCCCGGGCGGACTGGCACCGGGCTGCATGGGCACGGAGAGGAGGGCTTGGGCGACCGCTGCCGGCGGCATGCTCATGTTCTCGGCCTGCGGATGGCTAAAAAATGCGTATTTGAGCGCCATCAGCAGCACAAGCTTGAAGGCGAGGACGAGAACGATGTCGCGGCTGAAGGTCGGGCCGCGAGCCCACTGAAGCAAGCGCACGCGCAGCAACGGTCGCGCACGCGCAGGCGAACCGGAGGTTGGAATCATGACGATGTCAGATTAGGGCCGAATCACACATGAAATCATCTTACGAAGAAATGGGAAATTACGGCATGAAGATGTACGAATTACTGTAGGCCAAAAGAAAAAGCCCCACTCTCGGTAAGAGTGGGGCTTTGCGTGCCGAGCCTCGTGGCGCGGCCTTCTCGCGGCTTCGTGCGACTCAGTGTCTCAGCTGAAGCTTAGGCGTACTCGGCCAGCGCAGTGCGCATCTTCTTCATGGCGCTGGCTTCGATCTGGCGGATGCGCTCGGCCGAGACGCCGAATTCGTCGGCCAGTTCGTGCAGCGTCGAGCCGCCCGAGCCGTCGTCGTCGACGTTCAGCCAGCGCGCCTCGATGATGCGGCGGCTGCGCGCATCGAGAGCTTCCAAAGCGCTTGCAATGCCGTCCGATTGCAGGCGGTCGCGTTGGCGCGAGGCGATCACGGCGGTGGGCTCGCTATGCGAGTCGGCGAGCCAGGCGATCGGGGCGAACGACTCTTCGCCGTCTTCGGTCTGGCTTTCGAGCGCGATGTCCGAACCTGAAAGGCGCGTTTCCATCTCCACGACTTCTTCGCGCTTCACGTTCAGTTCCTGCGCGAGGCCGTCGATTTCCTCGGGCGTGAACGACTGCAGGCCCTGCTTGTGACTGCGCAGGTTGAAGAACAGCTTGCGCTGCGCCTTGGTCGTGGCGACCTTCACCATGCGCCAGTTGCGCAGGATGTACTCGTGAATCTCCGCCTTGATCCAGTGCATGGCGTAGGACACGAGACGTACGTTCTGCTCGGGGTCAAAGCGCTTCACAGCCTTCATCAGGCCGATATTGCCTTCCTGGATCAAGTCGGCATGCGGCAGGCCGTAGCCCAGGTAATTGCGCGCGATGGACACCACGAGGCGCAGGTGCGACAGCACAAGACGGCGCGCGCCTTCGAGATTGTTTTGCTCGCGAAACTCGGTCGCGAATTGGCGCTCCTCTTGCGGCGTCAACATCGGGATCCGGTTCACGGCCTGAATGTAGGCGTCGATGTTGCCGAGCTGGCCGGGCAGCATGGAAGCGTTCGCGAGCGCCAGTACACCCGAACCCCCGGCCTTGGCCGACGACGGGCTAAGCACACTCGGAAGGGTCATGGTCATTGCGTTGCTCACGTAGCGAACTCCTAAGGGATCTTGCGAAAGTCAGACATCGACTCCACGGTGGATGTTAGCACTCTCAATTAACGAGTGCTAATACTTCGAGTCTGTAGGGACTTCAAGGTTCCGTTCACCCTATCGAAATATTTGTTTCGATAGATTTCGTCGAATCCGCGAGAGGCAAGCTGGACGGGGTTTGCCGCGCCGTGCAGTCCTGGAAGACACTGAAGGTCGAAGAAATACTCTAGAACGCGTTGCCATCCGTCGCGGATGAAGTCGAGGAAAAAGCCGGGAATCGCGATGCGCTCCACAGGCGGCTCACACCCTAGGGTCATGCCTTTGCTATGACCCTAATTTAGCCACCAAGATCTGTTCAATAGACAACGGGGCGGCCCAAAAGTGCTGCGATGCGACATTCATGGCCGGTCAGGCACGTCGCGCTGCGCATTGGCGATGATTTATCCTGGATGGAGGCGATGCTTTTGATCGCAAGTTTCCATGCGTCAAAACCTGGTATAAATTTCATCGAGGCGCGTGCGAGAAATCTTCGGCGCGGATCGACGCGACGATGCGGACTCTTGCGCAAGGGGCTCGAGCAATGGCTGCAAAAATAATCGATGCGATTCGCGGGTTGGAGCGCGAGCGGTTTCGCGCAATGGTGGACGGCGACGGCTCGTCGCTGGAACAACTCCTCTCCGACAACGCCACCTTCATCCACACGAACGGCAAACGCGAGACCAAGCAGCAGTTCATCGATGCGATCACGGCGGGGCGCCGCCGCTATCGCCAGATCGAGATCCAGTCGCAGGATGTACTGCCGGTGGGGCGCGAGGCCTGCGTGATCTCGGGCCGCGCGCTGATCGAAATGGAAGCGAACAACGGCGCGTTGCTCTATCCCATTGCCTACACGGCGATTCAGACCCAGGAGGATGGCCACTGGCGTCTGCTCGCGTGGCAGGCGACGCGTTGCGCTGTCGAGTGACGACCGGTAGGTCCACTCGCCGATATCGCTTGCTGAGCGTATCGGGCGCACGCCGACGGCCCGTTTTGCCGCCGGCGCTCAACGCTAAGCCCGGGTACTGCTTTCTGCCGAACCGCTGATTTCACCATGCCGCCGCGTCTGCGCGAGGAGCGGCATGCATGCCGGTGTAATCAGGCCGCCGCGCGCTGGTCAACCCGAGGCCAGGCGGCGCGGTTGACCGCGCTCACCACGGCGGCGACAGCCGCATGGGCGGCGTCGTCGGCCACGCCGACGCCGTGACGCAGCGGCTGGCCGCCCACGCGGCAACCGACGAATACCGCCGTGGCGCCCTGCGCCGTGCGCATGGTTTCGAATGAAGTGATTTCGACGCTTTCCCCCGAGGCTGCCGCAATCGCCCCGGCCATTGCCTGGGCGTAGGCCTGATCGATCTGCGCCGCTGCCGGCATGGCGACGTCGCGGCCTTCCCAGCGCACCCGCCCCGCGCCGGCGTGCGTGGCCGGACCGTGCGTCTCGAGGTATTCGCGCGTGAAGAGCGCGCAAATTGCGTCGCCCGAAATTTCCTCGCCCGAGCCGTCGGTGACCGTCTGCACGGCGTGGCTGAATTCGATCTGCACGCGGCGCGGCGGCGTGAAGCCCATGCCGCGCTCGAGCAGCCAGGTGGCGCCGCCCTTGCCCGACTGGCTGTTCACGCGGATCACGGCGTCGTAGCTGCGGCCGAGATCGGCGGGATCGATCGGCAGATAGGGCACTTCCCAGACGGCGTCGGGCTGTTGCTGCGCAAAGCCCTTGCGGATCGCGTCCTGATGCGAGCCCGAAAACGCCGTGAACACGAGGTCGCCCGCATACGGGTGGCGTGGATGCACCGGCAACTGGTTGCAGCGCTCGACCACGCGGCGCACGGCGTCGATATCGGAGAAGTCGAGGCCCGGGTCGATGCCTTGCGTATAGAGATTCATTGCGAGCGTGACGAGATCGACATTGCCGGTGCGCTCGCCGTTGCCGAACAGGCACCCCTCGATGCGGTCCGCGCCCGCGAGCAGCGCCATTTCGGCGGCGGCCACGGCCGTGCCGCGGTCGTTGTGCGGATGCACCGAGAGCACGATGCTGTCGCGGTATGCGAGGTTGCGGTCCATCCACTCGATCTGGTCCGCGTAGACGTTGGGCATCGCGGCTTCGACCGTCGCGGGCAGATTCACGATCATCTTGTGATCGTGCGTCGGGCGCCAGGTCTGGGCGACTGCGTCGCAGACTTCGCGCGCGAACGAAAGCTCGCTCATGCTGAAGGTCTCGGGCGAGTACTGGTAGATCCAGTGCGTGTCGGGGCGCGCGTCGGCGTATTCGCGGATCAGGCGCGTGCCTTCCACGGCAAGCGCTTTCACCTCGTCCTTCGATTGCCCGAACACGATCTTGCGGAACGACGGGCAGATCGCGTTGTAGAGGTGCACGATCGCGCGCGGTGCGCCTTCGAGCGCCTCGAACGTGCGGGCGATGAGTTCTTCGCGCGATTGCACGAGCACTTCGATCGTCACGTCATCGGGAATGCGCTTTTCGTCGATCAGCTTGCGCACGAAATCGAAGTCGGTTTGCGACGCCGACGGAAAGCCGACTTCGATCTCCTTGAAGCCGATCTCGACCAGCATTTCGAAGAACTCGAGCTTCTGCTCGATGCTCATCGGCTCGATCAGCGACTGGTTGCCATCGCGCAGGTCGGTGCTCATCCAGATGGGCGCGTGCTCGACGGTGCGGGTTGGCCATCGGCGGCCGTTCAAACGGATGGCGGGGAAAGGGCGGTATTTCTCGGCGGGATTACGCAACATGACATGCCTCGTTCTTCATGGTGTCGTTTGCGATGGTGGTCGGCAGCGAGCGGCTGGCTTGCTGACGACGAGGCACGATGTACGCAACGGAGCGCACAACTTCCGGCGAACGGGCGGCAACCACGGACGCGAAGAAGCAGGCCACGGTGACGGCGGTAACCGGCGCGGCAAAAAAGGACGTGAACGAAGCCCATGCAACGTGCATTTTGACCCTCGCGACTCGTCCGAACGGTAAACGGACGAATGCAGACGACTAGGTTGTAGAGAAACTGCGGTTTGGGGTACTGCGAGAACTGCTTGGGAGGACTGCCGACCGGAGAGGTGGTCGTGCAGCGCTACGCCTGGCTTACGCTAGACGTAGCGATAGGGCCGCTAGGCGGCCGGAGGTAATTCGGAGGGTGTTCGGAAAGGAACGCATTCGTCCAATGTAAGTCAGGACCGGCGAATGTGTCAACAGCGAATTCGCTGCGCTACGTTGACCCGCGTGGGCCTAAACGTCGTACCTAAACGTCGTACCTAAGCGTCGTACCTAAGCGTCGTACCTAAGCGTCGCACCTAAGCGCGCTTCGCGATGCGCTTGATGGTTTCGACCTGGCGGGCAATGGCGTCGGGCACCGGCGCATGGCCGCGCAGCACCGCTTCGATCCAGGTTGCCGTCGTGGGGGCGTCACGGCCTTCGGGCAAGTCGACCTCGGGCGTATCCGGCGACGAGCGCACAGGCTCGATCAAGGTCTCGCAGACACCGTCGTGTAGCCAGTCCACCTGCACCTGGCGGCGCGTGTCGGCGACCGCTTCGCCTTCGGTGCCGCGCGCGAGGAGCGCGCCGCCCACGGCTGCATCGGCGTGCGCCGCGAACAGGGCGCTCAGGCTTTCGCGATAGGCGGGATGCGTGTAGTTCACGAGCCGCAGGCCGGGGCGCGCGAACGGCTGCAGCAGCTTGACGAGCGTATGCGTGGAATTGCGCACGCCCATGCGCCGGCGCAGCGACAGGAGACGCGCGAGCCTCGGCGCGAGCGTTTCGATCGACGCGAATGCCACGCGGTGCTCGCCAAGCTGAGCCTCGATTTCGGCGTGATCGTGCGCGGCCGGCAGGTTCAGTGCGGCGAAGATTTCCGCGCTCGTCACGCGGCCCGGATCTTCGGCGACGCCGTGCACAAGCGTCGGCACGCCTTCGCGCGCTAGCAGCAGCGCGAGCAGCGGCACGAGGTTCGGCTGCTTGCGCGCGCCGTTGTAGCTCGGAATCGACACCGGGCGATACGCGCCCTCGGCTACCGCGATGGGCGTGAACGACGCGTGTGCGGCGGCGAGCATCGAGGCGAGTTCGTCGGCGGTCTCGCCCTTGAGCCGGTAGGCGAGCAGCACCGCACCCAGTTCGAGCTCGGGCACGCGGCCGTCGAGCATCGCCGTGTAGAGCGCCTGCGTGTCTTCCGGCGACAGCGAACGCGCACCGTGCGGCCCGCGGCCGATCTCCTTGATGAAGCGGGCGCAGGAGAAGGTGTCGGTGGAATCGGGGGCGTTCATGGCGGCGTGGTGAATGGAGCGATTGGGGCGATTGGGGCAGGTCCGGACTGCTTGCATTTGTAAGTTGGACCGGCTCGGTCTGAATCGGTCCAGGTAGTCCAGAGCAAAAGAAGATGCGGCAAGTATCGCACGAGCGCCGCGGCGCATCGTCTCCGCAGCGCGTTACACTCGCGTTCTACGTCGCGCGGGCGTTATCGATGTGCCTGTGCGGCTCGCTCGCTTGCCGTGCGCTTTGAGCGGCGCGCGGCGCATCCCAAGATGGAGAACCCGATGACATACGTATTCGACCCGCTACCGCAAGCCGCCGTGCCCGTGGCAGGCAGCGATGTGCACTTTCCGGTGCGCCGCATCTACTGCGTCGGTCGCAATTACGAGGCGCACGCGCGTGAGATGGGCCACGATCCGAGCCGCGAGCCACCGTTCTTTTTCGCCAAGCCCGCCGATGCGCTGCTCTACGTCGCGCCCGGCACGACCGCCGAATTCCCGTATCCCACGCAGTCGCAGAATGTCCACTTCGAGATGGAACTGGTCGCCGCGCTCGGTAAGGGCGGCAAGAATATTCCGGTCGAGCACGCGCTCGACCACGTATTCGGCTATGCGCTCGGCCTCGACATGACGCGCCGCGACTTGCAGGCCGAAGCGAAGAAGCTCGGCCGCCCGTGGGATATCGCGAAGGGTTTCGACCATTCCGCGCCCATCGGCCCGATTCATCGCGTGGCGGACGTCGGCCGGATGGCTAATGGCGCGATCTGGCTGTCGGTGAACGGCGAGGAGAAGCAGCGCTCCGACATTTCGCAGATGATTTGGCCCGTTGCCGACACCATCGCGTTTCTCTCCACGCTCTTCGAGCTGAAGGCGGGCGATCTGATCTATACAGGCACGCCGGAAGGCGTTGGCGCGGTGAAGCCGGGCGATGTGATGAAGGGCGGCGTGGACGGCCTCGGCGAGTTCTCCGTGCGCGTGGTGTGAAGCGAAACAGAGGACCGGCGAGTTCTGCATGGGACCGGAGCACGAGCTTTGCATGTGAGCAGAGTAAGTGCCAAACCACTCACTCCGATCGACAAAAGACATGAGGGGAGCATGAAGCTTTACAGCTATTTTCGTAGTTCGGCATCGTATCGCGTACGCATCGCGCTGAACCTGAAGAACCTGCCGTACGAGTACGTGCCGGTGCATCTGGTGCGCGAGGGCGGCGAGCAACTGAAGCCCGCGTACCGCAAGGTCAATCCCGATGCGATCGTGCCGACGCTCATCGACGACGAGAATCATACGATTCAGCAATCGCTGGCGATCATCGAGTATCTCGAGGAAACGCATCCCGAGCCGCCGTTGTTGCCAAAATCGCCCGCCGACCGCGCACACGTGCGCTCGATTGCGCTGCAGATCGCGTGCGAAATTCATCCGCTCGACAATCTGCGCGTGCTGAGATACCTGAAGCACACGCTGGGCGTGGATGATGCAGCCAAGGATGCCTGGTATCGGCACTGGATCGAAGCTGGCTTCGCCACGCTGGAGCAGCGCCTTGCGAACGATCCGCGCACGGGCAAGCTCTGCTACGGCGATACGCCGACTCTCGCCGACCTGTGCCTCGTGCCGCAGATTTACAACGCGCATCGCTTCAAGATCGACACGGCGCGCTATCCGACCATCCAGCGCATCCACGACCATGCGGTGCAGCTCGATGCGTTCGTGCGCGCCGCGCCGGGCGTGCAACCGGACGCCGAGTGACGCGGGCGCGGGCGCGCTTGTCCCGCTTGTGCATGAGCGCATGAAAAAAGGCGTCGTTCGCGAGAACGACGCCTTTTGCATGTGCATCAATGCTTCCTTGCAGCGGGATGGGATCAGTTCCCGAGCAGCGCATCCGCGAATTCTTCGGCCACGAACGGCTGAAGGTCCTCGACCTTCTCGCCCACGCCGATGAAGTACACCGGGATCGGACGCTGACGCGCGATGGCAGCAAGAATGCCGCCCTTCGCGGTGCCGTCGAGCTTGGTGACGATGAGGCCGGTCAGGCCGAGCGCATCGTCGAATACTTTTACCTGCGTGAGCGCGTTCTGGCCCGTGTTCGCGTCGATCACGAGCAGCACTTCGTGCGGCGCGCCGTCGAGCGCCTTGCCGATCACGCGCTTAACCTTCTTGAGCTCGTCCATGAGATGCAGCTGCGTGGGCAGACGGCCGGCCGTATCAGCCATTACCACATTGATGCCGCGCGCGCGCGCCGCGCTCACTGCGTCGAAGATCACGGCGGCGGGGTCGCCGCTTTCCTGCTGCACGACCGTCACGTTGTTGCGCTCGCCCCAGATCGCGAGCTGTTCGCGCGCGGCGGCGCGGAACGTGTCGCCAGCAGCCAGCAGCACGCTCTGGTTGAAGCTCTGCATATGTTTGGCGAGCTTGCCGATGCTCGTGGTCTTGCCCGCACCGTTCACGCCCGCGATCATCATCACGAGCGGCTGCGCGCGGCCCAGCATCAGCGATCTTTCGAGTGGCTTGAGCAGGTCAACGAGCAACTGGCGCAACGCATTTTTCACTTGCTGGGCGTCGGTCAGGCGCTCGGCGCGCACTTTCTGGCGCAGCGTTTCCAGCAGGTACTCGGTCGCGTCGACGCCCGCGTCGGACATCAGCAGTGCGGTCTCGAGCTCTTCGTAAAGGTCATCGTCGATCTTGGCGTTGACGAAGATGCTCTGAATGTTCGAGCTGGTCTTCGAAAGCCCGGACTTCAGGCGCGAGAGCCATGACTTTTTCGCGCTGGCGTCGGGCGCGGGCGGCGGGACGATTTCGACGGCTTCGTTTTCGTAGGTGCCCTGGGCTTCGACCGCCTCGGCCGGGGGCGCCATGGAGACCGGTGCAGCTGAAGAGTGGTCATCGGGCAGGGCGGGCGCCGATGCGTCGGGCGTCGCTGGCGCTTCGGGCGCCGCGTCGGTTTCGGCCGCCTCGTTTCCGGCGCCCTTTGAGCCCCGGAGTCGTTTGAAGAAACTGAACATGGTCTGGTGTGAGGAAAACGCGCTGCGGGTCTGACCGAGGAACGGTCATCGACGTCGCTCATCGACGTGGCACAAGTGGGCAACGTGGCGGGCAACGCGTGGAAAACACGTCATTTTATCAGGCGCTTCCCGGCGCGTCGTTGCTGCAGACGTGCGGTAGATATCCAGCGCGCGCCCGGCCCTGTGGTAACGTTCGCGCATTGGCCGGCGCGGCGTCTGCCGGCGCAGATCGGCACCGATTCACTCAGAAAAAAACGCATGGCCCGTTCATCTTCCCCGCGCCCGCAAGGTGCGCGCGCCGCTCGTGGCGCAAAACCCGGCGCGCAAGCCGGCCGCGCCGGCGGCACGCACACGATCCGCATCATCGGCGGCGACTGGAAACGCACGCCGCTCCCAGTGCTCGATCTCGAGGGCCTGCGGCCCACGCCCGACCGCGTGCGCGAAACGCTCTTCAACTGGCTCGGCCAGCGCCTCGATGGCCAGCGCTGCCTAGACCTGTTCGCGGGCAGCGGCGCGCTCGGCTTCGAAGCGGCGTCGCGCGGCGCGGCGCGTGTGGTGATGGTCGAGCGCAATGCGCGCGCGGCCGCGCAACTGCGCGCGAACCAGGCGCATCTGGCGGCGCGCATGATCGAAGTGGCCGAAGCCGACGCGCTGCGGCTCGCCGCCAGTCTCGCGCCGGGATCGTTCGACGTAGTGTTCCTCGATCCGCCGTTTGGCGATGCCGCGCTGCTCGTGCGCTCGCTTGAACTGGCGGCGCCCCTCGTCGCGCTCGGTGGCTGGCTCTACGTGGAGTCTGGCGAGCCCGTGGATCCCGCGGCGCAGCCCGCGTTGGCGGGCTGGAGCGTGGTGCGCGAGGGCAAGGCAGGGGTGGTTCGCTATCATTTGCTGCAACGCGAAAATGAGGAATAATGCGCGTTCGATAAGGAAGCGGGCGGGCGGATTCTGGCGCCACGCAGGCACTTGCGCATGCGGCGTATCAACCGCGCATTGCGCCCCATTTCAGTTGAGAGGAGAAGCCTCATGGTAGTCGCCGTGTACCCCGGTACGTTCGATCCGCTCACGCGCGGTCACGAAGATCTCGTGCGGCGCGCGTCGAGCATTTTCGACACGCTGGTGGTCGGTGTCGCCGACAGCCGCAACAAGAAGCCGTTCTTCTCGCTCGAAGAGCGGCTCGACATTGCGCATGAGGTGCTCGGCCACTATCCGAACGTTCAGGTCATGAGCTTCAAGGGCCTGCTCAAGGATTTCGTGCGCAACAACAACGCACGCGTGATCGTGCGCGGCCTGCGCGCCGTGTCGGACTTTGAATACGAGTTCCAGATGGCGGGCATGAACCGCTACCTGCTGCCCGATGTTGAAACGATGTTCATGACGCCATCGGATCAATATCAGTTCATTTCGGGCACGATCGTGCGCGAAATCGCCCAATTGGGCGGTGATGTCAGCAAGTTCGTGTTCCCCTCAGTGGAAAAGCGACTCCAGGACAAGGTGGCCGCGCTCGGCGGCCCGGCGTGATCAACGCCTGAGTTCGAGCGGCGCCCGCCGTAGCCATTATTTGTGCGGCGCCGCCTTTCTTCCTTCTCTCAAGTGGCCGCAGGCGCGCGGCTGCGTGCTTCGACGCCCCGGCATCGTTGCGGCCGCAGCGCTATAATTAATTGTTTTTGAAGGGAAACGCGAGAGTAGTATGGCCCTGATGATTACCGACGAGTGCATCAATTGCGACGTCTGCGAGCCCGAGTGCCCGAACGATGCAATTTCGATGGGCCCGGAAATCTACGTGATCGATCCGAACAAGTGCACCGAATGTGTTGGCCATTTCGATGAGCCGCAGTGCATCCAGGTCTGTCCCGTCGAGTGCATTCCGAAAAATCCGGAGCATGCGGAGTCGCACGAGCAATTGATGGAGAAGTACCGTGCGCTCACTGCGGCGAAGAATGCTTGAAATGCTGGCGGCTTTGGAATAAAAGCCAGGCAGAAATGACAAACGCGCCTCA
Organism: Paraburkholderia sp. A3BS-1L; assembly: GCF_051125215.1. Taxonomy (NCBI): domain Bacteria; kingdom Pseudomonadati; phylum Pseudomonadota; class Betaproteobacteria; order Burkholderiales; family Burkholderiaceae; genus Paraburkholderia; species Paraburkholderia sp. A3BS-1L. The sequence continues at coordinate 373,172 of NZ_CP120442.1, forward strand.
ATCGAGGCGCGTTTTTTATTTCATGCGGACTTTTTATCCGACGATCATTTTTAGGGCGTCGATCAATGCATTGCACTCGTCGCCGGTTCCGATCGAGATACGCAGGTGCTGGTTCACCCGCGGCGCGTTGAAGTGGCGCACGAAGATTCCCTTCTCGCGCAGCTTCGCGGAAATTTGCGCCGCATCGTGCGCGGGATGCCTTGCGAACACGAAATTGGCCGCCGAGGGCACGACCTCGAAGCCGAGCGCTGCGAGCGCAGCGGTCAGCCGCTCGCGGCTTTCCATGACCCGCTTGCTGGTGGTTTCCAGCCATTCTGCGTCCTCGTAGGCCGCGGTCGCCGCGGCTTGCGCGAGGCGATCGAGCGGATAGGAGTTGAAGCTGTCTTTCACGCGATTGAGCGCGTCGATCAGATCGGCATGGCCGAACGCGAAACCCACGCGCATGCCCGCGAGCGAGCGCGACTTCGAGGTCGTATGCACGACCAGCAGGTTCGGGTAGCGGTCGATCAGCGCGATGGCCGATTGCGTGCCGAAATCGACATAGGCCTCGTCCAGCACCACGACGGAATCGGCGTTGCCTGCTACGAGCCGCTCGATTTCCGCGAGTGGCAGCGCGTGGCCCGTGGGCGCGTTCGGATTCGGGAAAATCACGCCGCCATTCGTTGCGCCATTCGCGGGCAGATAGTCGTCCACGCGAATCGCGAACTGCGCATCGAGCGGCACCGTGCGGTACTCGACCCCGTAAAGGCGCGCATAGGTCGGGTAGAAGCTGTACGTGATGTCGGGAAAGAGAATCGGCTTGTCGTGCTTGAGCAGCGCCTGGAACGCATGTGCGAGCACCTCGTCGGAGCCGTTGCCCACGAACACCTGATCCGCGCGAATGCCGTGATGCGCGGCCACAGCGGCGCGCAGGCGCTTGGCGACCGGGTCCGGATAGCGGCGCAGCGACTCGGCCGTTTCGCCGAGTTCGGCGCGAATCGCTTCGAGCACGCGCGGCGAGGGCGGGTACGGATTCTCGTTGGTATTGAGCTTCACCGGCTTCGCGAGCGCGGGCTGTTCGCCCGGCACGTAGGGCACGAGGCGGTGGACGATGTCACTCCAGTAACGACTCAAGTTGCTCTCCTTCGATACTTCGAGGTGGCTTGCAGAGGATGGACGCGATGAAAGCAACGCGCGCCGAAATCAGCCGTTGCGGTGCAACTGCATGACCGCGCGCTCGGCCTCGCCCTTCACGAACGTGGGCATGACTGCGAGCGCCCGCTCGATCGACGCGTCGATCACGTCCTGCTCTTCGCGGCGCGGCGGCTTGAGCACATAGTTCGCCACGTCGGGCTTGGCGCCGGCGCGCGCGCCTTCGGGAATCAGGTCGCGCGGATGGCCGATGCCGATGCGCAAGCGCCAGTATTGCTGCGTCGACAGATGTGCGGAAATGTCCTTCAGGCCGTTGTGGCCGCCGCTGCCGCCGCCGAGCTTGAGCTTGACGGTGCCGGGCGGAAGGTCGAGCTCGTCGTGCGCGACGAGGATCTCATCGGGCAGGATCTTGAAGAAGTTCGCGAGCGCGACGACCGACTGGCCCGAACGGTTCATATAGGTCTGCGGCTCGAGCAGATGCACTTCCTCGCCGTACAGGCGCGCCTTCGCATAGTGGCCATGGAAACGCCGCTCGTCGCGCAGCGTCGTGCCGGCTTCACGCGCGAGCTGGTCCACGAGCCAGAAGCCCGCGTTGTGTCGCGTTGCCGTGTATTCGGCGCCCGGATTGCCGAGCCCGACGATCAACCTGATCATTGTGGTATTCCGCCTGCAGAATTCATTGAAACAATCCGCAAGTGTACGAAAAAACTGCGAAAAAAAACCCGCCGGGGCGAACCGCGGCGGGTCACGTCGTCCGTTTCTTTGAAACGGATCGAGAGGATCAGCTTAATTCTTGCTGGGCACTTACTCAGCCGCTGCTTCTTCGCCTTCAGCAGCCGCTTGAGCGCCAGCCGGCACGGGTGCCGACGCGACCACCGGGTTTTCGGCTTCGACGTGCGGAACCAGCGTGACGCCTGCGGGCAGCGTGATGTCCTTGGCGTGCAGCGATTGGCCGGCTTCGATCTTCGCGAGGTCGACTTCGAGGAATTCCGGCAGTTGGCTCGGCAGGCACTGGACTTCGATTTCAGCCAGAACGTGCGAGATGATCGCGCCGCCCAGCTTCACGGCCGGGTTGGTTTCCTGGTTCATGAAGTGCAGGGGCACCTTCGTGTGGATCTTCTTGTTCGGATCCACGCGCTGGAAGTCCACGTGCAGCACGAGCTGACGGAACGGGTGGTATTGCACGTCGCGCAGCAGGACTTGCTGCGACTTGCCGGCCACTTCGAGGTCGAGGATCGACGAGTGGAAAGCTTCCTTCTTCAGGGCGTGCCACAGCGCGTTGTGATCGAGTTCGATCAGTTGCGGCTCGGCGCCGACACCGTAAACGATGCCAGGGGTCTTGCCAGCATTGCGCAGGCGGCGGCTCGCACCCGTACCTTGCAGATTGCGTTCGAAAGCGATGACTTTCATGATGTTCTCAGTTGATGCACTGCCCGCGACCAGGCAGTAAATAAAACGGGGTCCTTTCGGCTGGATATCCACCAGAAGGCCCCTGCGATGCGGCGCAAACCTTCGTCCGCTTGCGCCGATTACACCAAAGCGCGGCACCCTTGCGAATGCCGCGCTTCGGCGCGAATCTCTTTAGCTTTCCGCGAACAGCGACATCACCGAGTCGCCGCGGCGGATACGCGAGAACGTTTCCGCCAGCAGACCCGCGCTCGTGAGCGAACGGATCTTCGCGCACGACCGGGCTTCTTCGCCCAGCGCGATGGTGTCGGTCACGACCAGTTCGTCGAGCGCCGAAGCGGCGATGCGCTCGCCCGCGCCACCCGAGAGCACCGGGTGCGTGGCGTAAGCGAACACCTTCTTCGCGCCGCGTTCCTTGAGCACTTGCGCTGCCTTGCAGAGCGTGCCGGCGGTGTCGACCATGTCGTCCATGATCACGCAGGTGCGGCCTTCGACTTCACCGATGATGTTCATCACTTCGGAGACGTTCGCCTTCGGGCGACGCTTGTCGATGATCGCGAGATCGCAGTTCAGTTGCTTGGCGAGCGCACGAGCGCGCACCACGCCGCCGACGTCCGGCGAAACGACCAGCAGGTTCTCGTAGTTCTGCTTGCGCAGATCGCCGAGCAGCACAGGCGTTGCGTAGATGTTGTCGACGGGAATATCGAAGAAACCCTGGATCTGGTCAGCGTGCAGATCCATCGTGATGATCCGCTCGACGCCCGCGATTTCCAGCATGTTCGCTACGACCTTCGCCGAGATGGCGACGCGCGCCGAACGGGGGCGGCGGTCTTGACGGGCATAGCCGAAATAGGGAATGGCTGCGGTGATCCGGCCTGCGGATGCGCGCTTGAGCGCATCGACCATGATCATCAGTTCCATCAGGTTGTCGTTGGTCGGCGCGCTGGTCGACTGAAGGACGAAGACGTCCTTGCCACGCACGTTTTCCTGGATTTCGACTTGGATTTCACCGTCGGAGAAGCGGCTAACCATAGCCTTACCGAGGGGAATACCGAGGATCTTGACGACTTCCTGTGCAAGCGCGGGATTCGCGTTGCCAGTAAAAACCATCAGGCCGTCATGGCTGCTCATCATGCACCTGCTGCGGACTTGGGGGGGCGAGAGGAACTACTTGGGTGAACTGCTTTAGAATTTTTGGCAGGGGAGGAAGGACTCGAACCCTCGCATGCCGGAATCAAAATCCGGTGCCTTAACCAACTTGGCGACTCCCCTACACTCAACTTCGAGCTTGACTGACCGGTAGGACGATCAGCCACGCAAAACTATGCCGCGAAAGCGAAGAGTGGATGCGTGTCCAGGCTCGACGTCACTGCACTTCTCCAGTCTGCCGGAAGCTGCGCTTGCGCAACTTCTGCTTCAGCCCGACTGGCGAACGCTGCAAAAACACTTGCGCCCGACCCGGTCATCCGCGCTGGAGCGATGTTTTCAAAACATCTGAGCACCTGCGCTACTTCCGCGTATTTTCCTGCGACAACCGCTTGCATGTCGTTTTGGCCGAAGCTGTCTGGCCATCCCTTCTGCGTTGCTTGCTGTGCAAGAAAGACTGCTATTGTGCAGGCTCTTGTGTCCCTTGTCAATGACTTTTCTGAAAAAATTTCAGCGGTAGGAACATGAACTCGCGGTGTCACCACCAAAAAGTGGCGCGGGGGCAATTGTACAGCCTCCAGCGCCTCGCCAACACCCTCGGCGAACGCATTTTTCCCGAAGACGAAGAAGGGCACGTCGGCGCCGAGTTTGAGCGCGAGCGCCTGCAATTCCTCGCGCGGCAGGTTGAGCTTCCATAGGCGATTGAGTGCGAGCAGCGTGGTGGCCGCATCCGAGCTGCCGCCGCCAAGGCCTGCGCCCATCGGCAGACGCTTTTCGATGTCGATTTCGACGCCTTCGTACGTGCCGGTATGTTGCTTGAGCAACGTCGCGGCGCGCACGGTAAGGTCCTGCTCGGCGGGGACGCCATCAACCTCCGTGGTGCGCGTGATGCGGCCGTCGAGGCGGCGCGTGAAATGCAGCGTGTCGCCCCAATCGAGCAACTGGAAGACGGTTTGCAGGTCGTGATAGCCGTTGGGCCGGCGACCCGTGATGTGCAGGAAGAGATTGAGTTTCGCGGGCGCGAGGCAGTCGCGCAGCGAGTCCTGGGTTTCGGTCATGATGCGGGTAGGCGCCTTGCGGCGGCGCGCGCATCGCGCTTGCCGCCGCAGGGCGCAATTCCTTTACTGGTCGAGCACGAGTTTGATCTGAAGCGGCGGGTCGTCGCGCATGAGGTTCACGCGCTTGACGCCGGTGGCGGGGGCGTCTGCGTAGGCGAGATAGTCGATGGTCCAGCCATCCTGCTGAATCTGCGCGAGGCGCAGCGGATCTTTCGCGTCGGGCGTCGTATGCGCGCGCGACGTGGGGGCGACCGACGGCTGCAGCCAGTAGCGCAAACCTTCCACCGGCAGCGCGAAACCGAGCGCCTGCTGCATCAGCGTGCTGACGTTGTCGGCGGTGAGCGGCTGCTTGTTCGGCAATTCGAGCGTGGCCTGGCCCGGCGACGATGTGACGACGGCAAGCGTCTGCCCAAGCGGATTGAGCAGTTGCAGTGTCACGGTCGAATCGGCTTCGTGCCAGTCGAAATTGCCGTAGGCGTTGCGCTGCTGGCCGTTCTGGTCATCGTATTGAACGGCGAAGCGGCCATGGTAGGCGCGGCTCGTTTGCGTGGTGAGCGACGTCGTGGCGCGAGCCGTGGACGGTTCACGCGGCACTTGCGTCGCGCAGCCCGCGAGCGTGAGCAATCCGGCGAGCAGCCCGGCCGCCGCCACGCCCAGCGCCGGCCGCGGGATCAGTCGCGAGGCGCGTCTCGCAGCGGCAGAGGCGGTGGGGTGGAGATGCGGTTGAAATTCAGCCATCAGAGATCGTTGACCTGGAAGCGCTTGAGCGTCTTCAGGAGTGTGTCGTTGTCGGGTTCGAGCTTGCGCGCCTCGCGCCAGGCCTGGCGCGCACCGTCCTGGTCGCCATTCCTCCACAGCACCTCGCCGAGGTGCGCGCCGATCTCGGCGTTCGGCTGCAGGCTGTAGGCCTTGCGCAATAGCTTGATGGCGTCGGCGTTGTCGCCCATGCGGTACTTCACCCAGCCCACGCTGTCCATGATGAACGCGTCGTCAGGGGCGAGCGACGAAGCTTTTTCGACCAGCTTGTCCGCTTCCGGCAGGCGCTGGTTGCGGTCCGCGAGCGAGTAGCCGAGCGCATTGTAGGCCTGCGGGTTGTCGGGCTGCGTCTTGATCAACTTGCGCAACTGCGCTTCCATGACTTCGTAGTGGCCGGTCTTTTCGGCGGCCATGGCGTAGTCATAGGTGAGATCGGGGTCGTCCGGGAAGTCGGCGGTGGCCTTGGCGAGGCGCGATTCCGCTTCCGCATAGCGCTTCGCGTCGAACAGGATGGCGGCGTCCGTGCGCGCGATCAGCGCCTGGTCGCGTGGGTCGTCGGACTGGATGCTCGCGAGCTGACGGCGTGCCTCGTCGACCTTGCCCTGCTTGTCGAGCATCTGCGCACGCGTAATCTGCGCAGGCACATACTGCTGGCTGCTGGGCTGAATCTTGTTGAGCCACTGCTGCGCCCCCGCGTCGTCCTTTTGCTCGGCGGCGAGCTGCGCGAGATAAATGTAGCCCTGGCCCGGATCCGCGCCAGGCGTTTTTTCCGCCACCTGCGTGTACTGCACCAAATATTGCTTGGCCTCGTCGTACTTCTTCTGCTGCACGTCGATGAGCGAGAGCGCCATCAGTGGCATCAGGTCCGTCGAATTGGCCTTGTGCAGAAACTCGAACTGTTTTTTCGCGTCGTCGAGGCGGTCTGCGGCGAGGTAGGTTTGCGCGAGCGCAAGACGTCCTTCACGCGACTTCGGATTCTGCTGAACAAATTTTTCGATCGACGCGATGCCTTCCTGGCGCTCTTCCGGGCCCATCTGCGCGAGCATCAGCGCGGCGGGCAGATAGTCGGGCTTGATGGCTAGCGCCTGCTCGAACGATTTACGCGCGGCTGGCACGTCGTCGACGAGCAGTTGCTGGCGTCCGAGGGCGAGTTGCGCCTCGGGACGGTTCATGTCGTCCTTGAGCAGCGCTTTGAGCACATCGAGGCCGCCTGCGCGATTCGGGCCGCGCGAGAGCAGCAGTTGCAACGAGAGCAGCGCCTGGCCGCGGCTTTCCGCCGGCACGCGGGCCAACTCGCGCGCGAGCAGCGGCTGCGCCTCGGCGGGCTTGCCCGCAAGCACGAGCAGCGAGGAGTCCAGCTGCGCGGCACGCTCCGAATCCGGCGCGTACTGCTGCCAGAGCTGCACGGCGGTGAGCGCGTCGGTGGGGCTTTGCGCCGCGAGCGCAATTTCCGTCGCGCGCTGCGCCATGCGCGGGTCGTGCGTGTCGCGGGCGAGTGCGAGATAGGTCTGGTAGGCCGGCGCCGGCTGATTGCGCTGCAACGCGATTTCAGCGGCAAGCACCTGGAAGACGATCTGGCTCGAGAGCGCGACGCCCGGCAGGTCCTTCTTTTCGTCGGGCGAAGCGGGCCCGAACACATCCGGCATGGTGACGGAAGTGTCGTCCGAGGTGGGGGCCTGATCCTGTGCGTACGCGCTCGATGTCGTCAACGCCCAGGCCGCGAGCACCGCAGCGCCGATCAGGCGCCGGGGACCCGGCACGCGTAGTTGACGCGCTTCGCGCAGACGCGGCGCTGCCGCCCTGGAGCCCGCTTTGAAGCCCCGCAGCGAGCGCTTCGCAAACAGCTTTACGAAAGACAGTTCCATGGAATTCCGTCGAATGTTTCGGTCGATTGTAACGCGCTGGATACAATACGCGCACAACGGCGACGCAAGTTGCAGACCAGCGCGGCTACGCTCGCCGGATTGTTCCGGCACAACCTCTCACCCCTTTTTAGACATGCCAGAACTGCCAGAAGTTGAAGTCACCCGCAGGGGCATCGAGCCGTGGGTAGCGGGCCGCCGCGTCGAGCGCGTCGAGGTGCGCAATCCGGCCCTGCGCTGGCCTGTGCCGGCCACGCTCGCGCGCACGCTGCGCGGGCGCACGATTCGTTCCGTGGGCCGGCGTGGCAAGTACCTGCTGTTCGAGGTCGACGAGGGCTGGTTCATCGTTCATCTTGGCATGACCGGCACGCTGCGCGTATTACGCAATCTTCCAAAGCCGCCGGCCGCGGAGAAGCACGATCACGTCGACTGGTTCTTCGACGACTTCACGCTGCGTTTTCGCGATCCGCGCCGCTTCGGCGCCGTGCTCTGGCATCCGCGCGAGGCGGGCGACGTGCTTGGCCATCCGCTCCTTGCGAATCTCGGCATCGAGCCGTTTACGCCAGCATTCTCGGGCGCACTGCTGTTTCGCGAGACGCGCGGCCGTAAGGTGTCCGTCAAGCAGGCGCTGCTCGCCGGCGACATCGTGGTGGGCGTCGGCAATATCTACGCATCGGAAAGCCTGTTTCGCGCGGGCATCCGGCCGACCACGGCAGCAGGCCGCATCTCGCTCGCGCGCTACGAACTGCTCGCGGACGCCGTGCGCGCCGTGCTGGCCTCGGCCATCGAGAAGGGCGGCAGCACGCTGCGCGATTTTGTCGGCAGCAACGGTGAAAGCGGCTACTTCCAGCTCGAATATTTCGTTTATGACCGCGCGAGCCAGCCTTGCCGCGTGTGCGGCACGCCGATCACACAGATCGTGCAGGGCCAGCGGTCGACCTATTTCTGTCCGCGCTGTCAGCGCTGAGGGCAGGTTTCTCCTGCAAGCTCTTCCATGTATCTTTCATCCGCATCTACCGAAAAGCCCGCTGCCGGCACGTATCCGGACGATCTGCTCGCGAGTTTCGCGCCACGCCTGATTGCGTGGCAGCGCGAACACGGCCGCCACGATCTGCCATGGCAGAACACGCGCGACCCCTATCGCATCTGGCTCTCGGAAATCATGCTGCAGCAGACGCAGGTTTCCACGGTGATTCCGTACTACGCGCGCTTTCTCGAACGCTTTCCCACGGTCGAGACGCTCGCGGCCGCACCCATCGACGACGTGATGGCGCTATGGGCCGGGCTCGGCTACTACTCTCGTGCGCGCAATCTGTATCGATGCGCGCAGGTGGTCGCGCAGGAGCACGGCGGCCGGTTCCCATCGACGGTCGAAGGGCTCGCCGATTTGCCCGGCATCGGCCGCTCGACGGCGGCGGCGATCGCGTCGTTCGCGTTCGGCGCGCGCGCGACGATTCTCGATGGCAACGTGAAGCGCGTGCTGGCGCGGGTGTTCGGCGTGGAAGGCTTTCCCGGCGAGAAGCGCGTGGAGAACGCGATGTGGACGCTCGCCGAATCGCTCGTGCCGGGCGCCGATGCCAGCGACGCCGAGGTGAGCGCCTACACCCAGGGGCTGATGGATCTTGGCGCGACGCTGTGCACGCGCGGCAAGCCCGATTGCGAGCGCTGCCCTTTTGCGAGCGATTGCGTGGCGAAGACGACAGGCCGCCAGCGCCAGTTGCCCGCTGCGCGTCCGAAGAAGGCCGTGCCCACACGCCGCACGTGGATGCTCGTGCTGCTCGACGGCGACGCGGTGATGCTGGAGAAGCGCCCGCCCACGGGCATCTGGGGCGGTCTGTGGAGCCTGCCCGAAGCCGCGGGCGAAGCGGCGCTGGCCGACCGCGCGCAGCGGTTCGGCGCGAGCGCGAAAGCTTCGCCGCTCGCATCGCTCACGCATACGTTCACGCACTTCAAGCTCGACATCGAGCCGCGCATGATCGAACTCGAACTCGAGCGCAGGGGCGCCGGGCTCGCGGCGAATGAGGCGGAAACGGCGTGGGTCCCGCTGCGCGAGATCGACGCTTACGGCGTGCCCGCGCCGGTGCGCAAGCTGCTCGACGGCCTGCGCGGTTCGTTGATCTGATGCAAAAACGTAGGCAGTGAGCGTTACAGCAACTGATGCTGCTGCATGTAGTGATGCACGACGTCGATGCGCGCACCGGCGTCGTTGAGTTCCATCAGCTTCTGCCGTGCGCGCAATGCAATTGGCAGGACCTCCGCGAGGCGGTTGGAGACCCACGACGGATCGTCGAGCCGGAATGGCTCCGCGAACGGCAGACTCGCCGCATCGCGCTCGCGGATCGTCGCGATGATGCGCTCCAGCACCTCGGCGCACGCGCCGAAGCGTGCGAGATGCTCCGCGCCTTCGAGCGGAATGTCCTCGGGGAGCGGCTCGGCCATGCCTACCAGCAAGCCGTCTGCTTCCGCGCGATGCGAGAGCAGTCTGAAGCGCCGCGTGCCGTGCGCGCGAATGTGCAGCATGCCGAAAGTTTCGACATCGCACTGCTCGATTTCGGCGAGACAGCCCACGCTTTCGGGAACCGCGGCGACTTCGTCGGGTTGCGCGACCTCGGCGCCGCTCTTGATCAGGCATACGCCGAACGGTGTTTTCTCGCGCAGACATTCGCGCGCCATATCCAGATAACGCGCTTCGAAGATCTTCAGCGGCAACAAGCCGCCGGGGAAGAGCACCGTATGCAGCGGAAAGAGCGGCAAATCGGCGAGCACGGCAGGAGAAGAGGACATGGCGCAACGCTTTCGGTTAAGGGCCGCGCGACGCGGCCGCGTTAGGCGATCAGCCGGGACGATTCTCCGACGTCGAGTGGCGCGTCGCGATGACGCACGATGACGTTTGACTCGCCGGCGAAGCGTGTGGCGAGCGTCTGGGCAATGTAGACGGAGCGATGCTGGCCGCCGGTGCAGCCGATCGCGACGGTCAGGTAGCTGCGATTGTCGTCGCGGAAATGCGGCAGCCATTTCGCGACGAACGCGTAGATATCGTCGATCATTTCGTGGACGGCCGGCTGCGCGTCCAAAAACTCGATCACGGGCGCATCGAGCCCGGTGAGCGGTCGCAGGCGGGCATCGTAATGCGGGTTCGGCAGCGTGCGCACGTCGAACACGAGGTCGGCGTCCAGCGGCACGCCGCGCTTGAAGCCGAACGATTCGAAGGTGAGCATCAGCGAGCCGCGCCCGCCTTCGACGAATACCTTGATCCACTGACGCAGGGCGTTGGCGCTCAGGTTGCTCGTGTCGACCTGATGGCCGAATTCGGCGAGATTGGCGACCAATTCGCGCTCGTGCTCGATGGCCTCTTCAAGCGACTTGAGCATGCCGACGTTGGCGTCGTGCGCGACGGACCCGGAAAGCGGATGGCGGCGGCGCGTCTCGGAAAAGCGCTGAATGAGCGACTGCGTGCTCGCATTGAGGAACAGCACGCGCACATCGTGCTCGCGCGCGAGGTCGCGGATCATCTCCGGCATGTCCTCGAACGAGGAACTCGAGCGCGCGTCGATCGCAACCGCGAGACGCTCGTAGCCGTCTTCGGAGAGATATTGGGCAAGCTGCGGCAGAAAGCGCGGAGGCAGATTGTCGACGCAGAAATAGCCGACGTCTTCGAGCGCATTCAGCGCCACTGACTTGCCGGAGCCCGAAATGCCGGTGAGCAGGATGATACGCATGAGAAAGAGGGGGAACCCGATTGGGTCATCATAGCATTCGATCTATGCGTCGGTGATGACGCTGCGGCGCACAGATCGCGCGTCATGGGCGCGTTTGCCGAATCAGATCAGCTTGCCGGGGAACTGGCTGTCCGGATCCTGCATGGCGAGACGCTGGCGGTCCATGAAGTCGCGCAGGGTGTCGATGCCGCGCAATTGCAGGATGGTGTTGCGCACGGCGGCCTCGACGAGCACCGCGAGGTTGCGCCCAGCCGCCACCTGGATCGTGACCTTGCTGATGGGCAGGCCGAGCACGTCCACGGTCTGGCTTTCGAGCGGCAAGCGCTGGAATTCACCGTCGGGCCGCCTCACCAGTTGCACGATGAGCTTGAGCTTCATCTTCCGGCGCACGGCGGTCTCGCCGAAGATCGTCTTGATGTCGAGCAGACCCAGGCCGCGCACCTCGAGCAGGTTCTGCAGGAGCGGAGGGCAGCGGCCTTCGACGAAATCGGGGCCGAGGCGCACGAAGTCCACGGCGTCGTCAGCCACGAGGCCGTGGCCGCGGCTGATGAGTTCGAGGCCGAGTTCACTCTTGCCGAGGCCCGAGTCGCCGGTCAGCAGCACGCCCATGCCGAGAATGTCGAGGAATACGCCATGCAGCGTCGCGCGCGGCGCGAGGATGCGCGACATGTAGAGGCGCAGGCTGTCGATCACCGTGGCCGCCGACATGGGCGTGGTGAAGAGCGGCGTGGAGGAGCGCGTGCAGCGCAGCACCAGTTCGGGCGGCGCGGTCATGCCGTCGGCGACTACGAGGAACGGCGGCTCGAGCGCGATGAGCTCGGCCATGTGGCGCGAGCGGTCTTCGTCGGTCTGGCGCTGGTAGTAATGGATTTCGGCGTCGCCGAGCACCTGGATGCGGTTCGGGTGGATCAGGTTCAGGTGGCCGACGAGGTCCGCGCTGGCCGTCGCCGTTGCCACCGTCTCGGCCGAAAAGCCGCGTTCCCAGCCTTCGTGCCCCGTCAGCCAGCTAAGCTTCAGCGTGGTAGCGTTGTCGTCGAAGATGCTTTGGGCGTTGATGCTGGAAGTGTCCATGAGTCCTGGCGCCAAATGCGCAAAAAGCCACGAGTTACATCAGGGGCCGCGCGTTACATCAAGGTTGCCACTGGGTGAGCAGTCGATGCAACGTCTCCCGATTTTCCTCAGTATGCAGCCGTTCGCGTGTTTCGCGATCCGACAGCAGTTGGGCGATCTCGGACAAAATTTCAAGGTGCTGCTGCGTGGCCTGTTCCGGCACGAGCAGAAAAATGAGGAGCGAGACGGGCTGGCCATCGGGCGCTTCGAAGGGAATCGGCTCGGCAAGCCGCACGAAGGCGGCGAGCGGCTGCTTCAGGCCCTTGATGCGGCCGTGCGGAATGGCCACGCCTTCACCGAGGCCCGTGGAGCCGAGACGCTCGCGCGCGAACAGATTGTCGGTAACCGTGCTGCGGGCGATGCCGTTCTGGTTTTCGAAGATCAGGCCAGCTTGTTCGAAGACGCGCTTCTTGCTGGTAACGGACAGACCGACGACGACGTTCTCGATGGGAAGTATTTTGGCTAAACGATTCATGTTGGCAGGCGAAAACGTGGCCTGAATGCTCCTCACCCCGACAATCGGCGCAGCTGATGCGCGAGGCGACACGCCGTTGCGCGCAGGACAAACCCTGCGCAGCCGGCACCTCGCCTGGCACGACCAGCGCGATGCCGGGACCATGGGGACGTATTACCCCGAAAGTGACTGGACCATTATAGAACAAGCGTACTGGCCGATGGTGCGATGCGCCATGCATCGGCGCAACCATTGTTGCACGGTTGCACTCTCGAGCACCGTTCGATGCCGGACATACGGATCCTGTGCTCGGGAAGGGTCCACGAAACGGTCCACGAAAAAGCCGCCCGGCGAGGGCGGCTTCGTTGGCGGCCTGCTTGAGATCTGGCTGAGGCCAGATTTCGCGCATTTGCTCAAGCCAGCAATCGGGGTTGAATCAACTCCGGATGTTCACTGCGTTATTGCGGCGGAACTTCGATCGGAGCAGCCGGCTGATACTTGAGCGATTCGTGCTGATGCCCTTGCAGGCGATCCTTGTGGCGCACGACCTGACGATCGAGTTTATCGACCACGAGATCGATGGCGGCGTACATGTCGCCGTTCGCGCTTTCCACAAAAATATCCTTGCCTTTCAGATGAAGGTTCACTTCAACCTTCTGTCTCTTGTCCTTTTCCTTGTGGTTGTCGACCGAGAGGACCACATTGCCATCGATGACCTGATCGAAATGTCTTAGCACCCTGTCCAGTTTGGTGATCACGTATTCTCGCAACGCTGGCGTTACTTCGAGATGGTGTCCACTGATCTTCAGATTCATAGTGCTTCTCCAGGCTATTGGCCGCGTGACGCGTGAAGCGCGGCTGTGCCGGTCGACTGACTCGCCCAGGTCGTTCGGCTCCCCGAAAGGCCGTCACGAGGGGGCTAGCCCGACTGGCCATCTCCGCCAACTGGCGCCGCGGCCGGAAAATGCCCATTCCGCAAAGGCCGGAACAGGCTTAAAGAGACTTGCGCAGATTAACCGCCGGGATCTTCAGCGCCTCGCGGTACTTCGCGACAGTGCGTCGCGCAACCACGAAACCCTGTTCCGCCAGCAGTTCGGCTATGCGGCTGTCCGAAAGAGGGGATTTGGTGTTCTCGGCTCCTATGAGTTGCTTGATGAGGGCACGAATGGCGGTAGATGATGCGGCGCCTCCCGTGTCCGTTGAAACATGCGATCCGAAGAAGTACTTAAATTCAAGTGTCCCGAATGGAGTCAGCATGTATTTACCGGTTGTCACACGCGAGACAGTAGATTCGTGTAGGCCCAGCGTATCAGCAATCTCCCTCAAAACCAAGGGGCGCATGGCAATCTCGCCATGCACGAAAAAATTCTTCTGACGCTCGACGATCGCCTGCGCGACGCGCAGGATCGTATCGAAGCGCTGCTGGATGTTCTTGATGAGCCAGCGCGCTTCCTGCAACTGCTGCCGCAGCGACCCGCTGCCCGGATCGCCCCGGTTGTTGCGCAGGATGTTGGCGTACAGGTGGTTGATGCGCAGCTTGGGCACCACTTCCGGATTGAGTTCGGCGTGCCAGTTCTGGCCGGACTTCTTCACGATGATGTCCGGTACCACATAGTCGGCTTCGGCCTTGCCGTACGCCGCGCCCGGAAACGGTTCGAGCGAGCGGATCAGCGTATGCGCGTCGCGCAATTCATCGTCGCCGGCCTTCAGTTGCTTGCGCAAACGCGTGAAGTCACGCGCAGCGAGTAGTTCCAGATGATTCGACACGATTTCGAGGGCGAGCGTACGCGTGGGAGACGGATTGACGCGCAACAACTGCAGCTTCAGGCACTCCGAAGCCGAGCGCGCACCCACGCCGGCCGGGTCGAAGCTGTGCAGCAGCGCGAGCGCCGCGTTCAGTTCGTCGGCGTCGACTTCCAGCTCTTCCGGGATATCGGCAAGAATCTCTTCACAGGTTGACGAGAGGTAGCCGTCGTCGTCGAGCGATTCGATCAGGAACGTAATGAGCGCGCGGTCGCGCTGGCTCGCATTGGTTTCGCGCAACTGCGCCATCAGATGGTCGCGCAGCGTGGTGGTCGATTCGTGTATCTGCAGCGGCGGCAGGTCGTCGTCGTCGGAGGCGCTGCCGGAGCGGCCGTAGTCGTCCAGGTTCCACTGGCTTGCCTCGCCATTCGCATCGCCGCCGAGGCCGTCGTATTCGTCCACGCCCTGGGGGTCGCCTTCGCCGCTTTCGCCGCCGCTGGCAGACGAAGTTGCGCCGTTGCCCGCGCCCTGCATCGGCTCGGCGCCCGAGGGCGCTGGCGGCTGGGCGATGACCGAGCCGTCCGCCGCCACGCGCAGCGGGCTGGCGATCCAGTCGTCCTCGTTCTCGAGCAAGGGGTTCTGCGCGATCGCCGTGGCGACCTCCTGTTGCAGTTCGAGCGTCGACAGCTGCAGCAGCCGGATCGACTGTTGTAGCTGCGGAGTGAGCGCGAGGTGCTGCGAGAGGCGGAGTTGGAGGCTGGCTTTCATGGCAGTGTGCGATTCATTGTAAAGAGTTTGCCACGCTCGCGATACCACGCGACATACGCGAAAACGCGCGTGCCCGAGGGGAGTGCGCAGGGCGGCTGCAAGCGCGAATTTGGTGCGCAAACAAGCGCGCGGAATACTCGCGCGCACGCCTGCACGATGCGCGGCGCATGAACTTCACTGGGCGGACGGAGCCGACGCCAGCAGGCAGGAACAACGGAAAACTCTCGGAAATGAGGGGGCGCGGCCGGCGGCGCCGGGCGGCCTTGCTCGGCTCGGTGTGGCGAGCAAGGCCGGGGCGCGCAGGGTGTCTGGCGCGCCCCGGATCGGCGTGTCACATGCGGAAATGCTCGCCGAGATAGACGCGGCGAACGTTCTCGTTCTCGATGATCTCGCCGGGGGCGCCTGCGGCGAGCACGCTGCCGTCGCTGATGATGTACGCGTGGTCGCAGATGCCGAGCGTCTCGCGCACGTTGTGGTCCGTGATCAGCACGCCGATGTTGCGCTGCTTCAGGAACTTCACGATCTTCTGGATTTCCAGCACGGCGATCGGGTCGACGCCTGCAAACGGCTCGTCGAGCAGGATGAAGCTCGGATCGGTTGCGAGCGCGCGCGCGATTTCCACGCGGCGGCGCTCGCCGCCCGAAAGCGAGAGCGCCGGATTGTCGCGCAAATGGCCGATCTGGAGTTCGTCGAGGAGCGCGTCCGAGCGCGTGGCGATGGTGTCCTTCGAGAGACGCTTGCCGTGCCCGTCGGTCTGCAGTTCCAGCACCGCGCGGATGTTTTCTTCCACGGTGAGCTTGCGGAACACGGACGCTTCCTGCGGCAAATACGAAAGGCCGAGCGCCGCGCGCTTGTGGATCGGCAAAAGGCTGATGGACTCGCCGTCGAGGTCGATCTCGCCCGCGTCGAGCGGCACGAGGCCGACGATCATATAGAACGACGTGGTCTTGCCCGCGCCGTTGGGTCCGAGCAGTCCGACCACCTCGCCGCTTTTCACGTCGAGCGAAACGTCCTTGACGACGGTTCGCGAGCCATAGCGCTTCTTGAGGTTGCGCACGACGAGCGAGCTCGTCTTGCCCGCGGCGGTGCGCTGATGGACGGGGGAGACGGTGGCGGTGTTCACTGTTGCGGCGCTCCCTTGAGTGTCGTGGAGGGCGCGAGCGTGGCCGGGCCGCCGGAGAGCGGCTGTGCGCCGCCGTTGCGCGGCGAGAGCATCGCGCGCACGCGGCCCTTCGGATTGCCGGGGCCGGCGACGTCCGAGCCCGACTTCGCGGTGTAGAAGTCGTTCTGGCCGTCATAGGTGATGACGCTGCCGTGGACCGTGTCCATCACCGTCGAGAGGCCCTGCAGGCGACGCACTGTCGCGCGCGTGGTGAGCGTGGTGAGATCCTGCTTGCCGTCGTAGTCGATGCGCTCGGCGGTGCCGTCGACGTATTCGTCGATGCCCTCGCGCTTCTGGCGGAAATACGCGAGGTTGGCTTCGGGCGTGCCTGGCGCCACCGTGCCGGTGGCGTACTGATAGCCCTGCGGGTCTTGCGTGACGACGAGCTTGTCGGCCTTGATCATGATCGTGCCCTTCGTGGCGATCACGTGACCGGTGAAGACGGTCTGTTGCTTCAGATCGTCGTACGTCATGTTGTCCGCTTCGATGTTGAGCGGCTTGTCCTTGTCGGCTTTCTCGGCGTGCGCGGCGGGCGCGATGCATGCGAGCGGCAGCGCGGTCGCGAGCGCGGCCAGCGTCGCGAACGCAGCGCGGCGCCAGCCCTGCGCGTGCGGGCGGCCGGACAAAGGTCGGGGAAGCGAATCGTTCATGCAGTCGTGCCTTGGGTGGACGGCCCGGGGGATCAGGACGAGCCGCCGGAATCAGCCGGGGCGATCGCGCCGCGGACATTGCCGAAGAGCTGGATGACCCGGGTGACGTTGTTGTAGTTCATGCCGCTGGTGGCCGTCATGACCGACTGGCCGCGACGAAGTTTAACCGGCTTTTCGGTCAGGATCACATCGTCGTTCACGAGCACGCGGAAATGCTCGGAATCAGCCTGCATATCGGGGTCGCCCGGGCCGGCTGCGCGCAGAATGCGTGCGTTGTCGTACAGGTCGACGATCGAGGCGTCGCCGTTGACCCTGCCGCGCTTGCCCGTGGCCGTGACCACCGGCTTGCCCGGCTGGAACGCGCGCACCGCGGGCATCGTGAGGTCGCTGTTCGAGTCGTCCTCGTAATGCACCATGTGCTCGGCGGTGAGGCGGTATTGCGTGGAGCCCGACTGGTCGAGCTCGGAGACCGAGAAGTTGTCGGCGAAATAGTCGGGCGTGTGCGTGAGCGGGCGCGGCGCGGCTTCGTTCTCGCGCGGCTTGACGGCCTGAATCAGCCACCAAGTGAAGCCGGCGAGCACCGCCACGCAGATCACCGGCACGAGCGAGGTGAGGCGAAACTTCTGCTGGTTCATCGGGACTCCGCGCGCGACTCCGCTGTGTGCGGCGCGTGCGGGGCGCACGCCGCCGCGAGCATGGCGTTGTAATGGCCCTGGGCGCGCAGGATCAGGTCGGCGACTTCGCGCACGGCGCCGTGGCCGCCGGTTTTGTCGGTGACCCAGTGCGCGCGCGCGAGCACGTCCGGATGCGCGTTCGCGGGCGCCGCGCCAAAGCCGCACTGGAGCATCACGCCGAGATCGGGCCAGTCGTCGCCCATGTAGCCGCACTGCTCGCGCGTGATGCCGGTTTCGGCGAGTAGCGCCTCGAATGCGACGCGCTTGTCCTCGACGCCTTGATACAGATGCGTGATGCGCAGCTCCTTCGCGCGCAACGCGACGATCTCCGAGCGGCGCCCGGTGATGATGGCCGTGTCGATGCCGGCTTCGCGCAAGAGCTTTGCGCCGTGTCCGTCGAGCGAGTTGAAGCCTTTCATGGTGTCGCCCGCGCTCGTGAACAGCAGGCCGCCGTCGGTCAGCACGCCGTCGACGTCGAAAATCATCAAGCGCACGCGCGCGGCACGCGCGTTCGCGTCAAGCCCGGGGGCCGCATTCATCAGATCACCTTCTTGGAGAACAGGTCGTGCATGTTGAGCGCGCCGATGAGCATGCCCTCGGCGTCCACCACCAGCATCTGATTGATGCGATGGCGCTCCATCAGTTCCACGGCTTGCACCGCGAGCTGGTCGGGGCCGATCGTGCGCGGGCCCTTCGTCATCACCTGGGCGATCGGCAGATCGCGGAAATCGCCCACGCGTTCGAGCACGCGGCGCAGGTCGCCGTCGGTGAAGATGCCGGCCACGCGGTCTTCTTCATCGACGATGGCGGTCATGCCCATGCGTTTGGCGGTGAGCTGAAAGAGCGCGTCGCGCACCGTGGCGTCGCCGCGCACCTTCGGGATGGCGTCGCCCGTGCGCATCACGTCGCGCACGTAGGTGAGCAGGCGCCGGCCGAGCGCGCCGCCGGGATGGGAGCGCGCGAAGTCGTCGGCGCCGAAGCCGCGCGCATCGAGCACCGCGACCGCGAGCGCGTCGGAAAGCGCGAGCGCCGCCGTCGTGCTGGCCGTGGGCGCGAGATTCAGCGGGCAGGCTTCCTTCTCGACGCCGGCGTCCAGATGCACGTCGCAGAGTCTGCCGAGCGTGGACTGCGGGCGGTTGCCCGTCATGCCGATGAGCTTCGCGCCGATGCGCTTGACGAGCGGCAGGATGGCGACGAGCTCTTCCGATTCGCCGGAGTTGGACAGGCCGACGAACACGTCGTCGGCGGTCACCATGCCGAGGTCGCCGTGGCTCGCTTCGGCGGGATGCACGAAGAACGCCGGCGTGCCGGTGGAGGCGAGTGTGGCCGCGAGTTTGCGGGCAATGTGGCCCGATTTGCCGATACCGGAGACGACTACGCGTCCGCGGCAACTGAGGATGAGGTCGACCGCGCCGACGAAGTTGTCGTCGAGCCGGTCGCGAAGTCCGCGCACGGCGTCGGCTTCGATGTCGAGCACGTCGCGAGCGAGCTTCAGCGCCCGATCGCCATTGATTTTCGCTATCATTCGCGGAGTATAGCAAAGGCGTATGAGCGCCGCGCCGGCGCTCTCAGTGCCAAAGCGCCGGCTTTTGCCGCCTTTGCGCCCCTCTTCCGCGGTACTTCCCTTTAATCCCGATTTGCGCCGATCATGGACCCGACCGGCGCGGGCAATATTCATTTCGTTTGCATCGCCGCCACATTCACGACCGAGGACGCTTCACACGATGATTTCCCCGCTGGAAATGACGTTGTTTCTGCTGCTCGCCTCGGTGGTTGGCGTCGTGCTGTTCCGTTATCTGAACTTGCCGCCGATGCTCGGCTATCTCACGGTCGGCATTCTGGTCGGTCCGCAGGCGCTCGGCATCGTGCCGAACACGGCGGGCGCGCAGAATCTGGCCGAGTTCGGCGTCGTGTTCCTGATGTTCTCGATCGGCCTCGAGTTCTCCCTCTCGAAGCTGCGCACCATGCGGCGGGCCGTGTTCGGCCTCGGGCTCTCGCAGGTCATGGGCACGATCGCGGTCGCGCTGCTGGTCGGGCTCGCGCTCGCGCCGTGGGTGCACATTACCTGGCAGGCCTGTATCGCGCTGGGCGGCGCGCTGGCCATGTCGTCCACGGCCATCGTGAGCAAGATGCTGGCGGAGCGTCTGGAGATCGAGTCCGAGCATGGCCGCAACATTCTCGGCGTGCTGCTGTTCCAGGATCTCGCCGTGGTGCCGCTGCTCATCGTGATCGCGGCGTTCGGCGGTTCGTCGGCATCGCTCGTCGAGTCGCTCGGCATGGCCGCCATCAAGATCGTGCTCGCGCTCGGCATTCTGCTCATCGTCGGGCAGAAGTTCATGACGCGCTGGTTCAACGTGGTCGCGCGGCGCCGCTCGCAGGAACTGTTCGTGCTCAACGTGCTGCTCGTCACGCTGGGTGCGGCGTTCATCACCGACAAATTCGGCCTTTCGCTCGCGCTTGGGGCGTTCATCGCGGGCATGCTGATCGCCGAGACGCCGTACAAGCATCAGGTGGAAGAGGACATCAAGCCGTTTCGCGACGTGCTGCTCGGGCTCTTCTTCGTGACCACGGGCATGCTGCTCAACCCGCACGTGATCTGGCAGCACCCGTTCATGGTGGCTGCGTTCGTGATCGGACCGGTCGTGCTCAAGGCCGTGACCATCACGGCGCTCACGCGTCTCTTCGGCGCTTCGCCGGGCGTGGCGATGCGCACCGGTCTCGGTCTCGCGCAGGCCGGCGAATTCGGCTTCGTGCTGCTGAACCTCATTCTGGACAAGCATCTCGTCGATCCCGTCCTGCTTCAGGCGATTCTCGCGGCGATGCTGCTCTCGATGCTCGCTGCGCCGTTCCTGATCCAGAACGCCGACCGCATCGTATTGCGCCTGTCGTCGACGGAATGGATGCAGCAGTCGCTGATGATGACGCGCATCGCCACGCAGAGCATCAAGCAGAGCGGCCACGTAATCGTGTGCGGCTACGGCCGTGCGGGGCAGAACCTCGCGCGCATGCTCGAATACGAAGGGCTTTCGTACGTGGCACTCGACCTCGACCCCGATCGTGTGGCGGCGGCGGCGGCGGCCGGCGAGTCGGTGGTGTTCGGCGATGCGGCGCGGCGCGAGTCGCTGGTGGCGGCGGGCATTCACCGCGCGGCGGCGGTGGCGATTACGTATGCGAACACGCAGTCCGCGCTGCGGGTGCTGCACCACATCCACGAACTGGAACCTACCTTGCCCGTGATCGTGCGCACGGTGGACGATGCGGATCTCGAGCGCCTGCTCGCCGCTGGCGCGACCGAGGTGATTCCCGAGATCGTGGAAGGCAGCCTGATGCTTGCCTCCCACATGCTCGTGGTGATGGGCGTGCCGATGCGCCGCGTGGTGCGCCGCGTGGAAGAAATGCGCGACGAGCGCTATAGCCTGCTGCGCGGCTACTTCCACGGCACCGACGATGCAGGCGAGGACGGTCACGAGCAGGTGCGGCTACAATCCGTACCGGTCGACGCGCGCGCCGAGGCGGTGGGCCGCACGCTCGCCGATCTGGGACTGTTCGACCTCGGCGTGGAGGTGACGGCGATCCGCCGGCACGGCATCCGCGGCGTGGAGCCCGATCCGTCGACGAAACTGCGCGAAGCGGACATCGTCGTGCTGCGCGGCCTGCCCGAGCAACTGGCGCAAGCCGAAGAGCGCCTCTCGCGCCACCGCAAGGCGGGCGCTGCCGGCGCGAGTGCGGCGGCCTGAGCGCAGGCCCTGCCATTTGGTGCCATTTGGTGCCGTTTCGTGCCGTGGGTTCCGTTCCGACGATCCGAACCCGCTTCTCCATTCTTGTCATTACCCGGAGCCATCATGTCCAACGCACCTGCGAACGCGAGCGCCGAAGCCTCACGGTTCGTCAACAGCCTGATCCGCACGGTGCCGGACTGGCCTCAGCCGGGGGTGCAGTTTCGTGACATCACGCCGCTCATCGGCCACCCGAAGGGCTTGCGCGTGTTGATCGACCTGTTCGTGGAGCGTTACGTCGATGCGAAGCTCGACTACGTGGCCGGGCTCGACGCGCGTGGCTTCATCATCGGGCCGATCGTCGCGTACGAACTGAACGTGGGCTTCATTCCAATCCGCAAGATCGGCAAGCTGCCGTACAAGACGGTCTCGGAAACCTACAAGCTTGAATACGGCGAATCCACCGTCGAGATTCACGAGGACGCTTGCCACAAGGGCGATCGCGTGGTGATCGTCGACGACCTGATCGCCACGGGCGGCACCATGCTCGCGGGCAAGCTGCTGCTCGAGCGCCTCGGCGCGACGGTGGTGGAGGGCGCAGCGATCATCGACCTGCCGGATCTGGGCGGCTCGAAGCTGCTCGCCGAAGCAGGCTTGCCGCTTTTCACCGTGACCGCGTTTGGTGGTCATTGAGCGGCCATCTGACTGACGTCAAGCTGACATCTGGCTGATCCTGATTCTCCCAATGGACTGAGCCCATGCCCAATTTCGCGCTCTTTCTCGCCACCTCGCTTGCGATCACCTTCGCGCCCGGCCCCGACAACCTGCAGGTGCTCGCGCGCGGCATTTCGCAGGGTCGCGCCGCAGGCCTCGTGGCCGCGCTCGGCTTTGCCGCGGGCGTGACGTTCCACACCACGCTCGCCGCGCTTGGCATTGCCGCCGTGCTGCGCTCGTCGCCGCTCGCGTTCCAGATCCTCAAGCTCGCGGGCGCCGCGTACCTCGTCTGGATTGGCGTGAAGGCGCTCAGGAGCCGGGGGCTCGCCGCGGCGGGCGACCGGCCGCGCCAGCCGCTTTCCGCTATTTTTCGCCAGAGCGTGCTCGGCAATGTGATGAACCCGAAGGTGACGCTGTTCTTCGTCGTGTTCCTGCCGCAATTCGTCGATACGCACGGCGCGCAAAGCGTCACGCTGCAAATGCTCGAACTCGGTCTCGTGTTCATGGCGCAGACCGTCGTGGTGTTCTCGCTGTTCGGCCTGTGCGCGGGCACCATCGGCGGCTGGCTCAAGCGCCGGCCGCGCGCCGGCGTGTGGCTCGACCGGCTCGCGGGGCTGACCTTCATCGCCATCGGCATGCGCATCGCGCTGCGCGACTGATGCATCCGCACGACGTCTGGAGCTCTACGACATGACCTTGCCTTGCATTACCGACGCGCGCCGTTTCGATGCGAGCGCACATCTGCCGTTTTTCTTCGGCGACGAACGCGTGGGCTGGATTCGCCGCGGCGACGTCGCGTTGCTCGCACGCTGGCCCGACATCTTCGAGATCGACGAGGCGCACGTTACACTCGCCGCGGAGTTCGACAGCGTGACGGCGAAGAGCGCGGCGCTCGCCGCCGTGATCGGCGCGCTGGCCGCCGAGGGCCGCATTCCCGGCTGGCGCAACGAAACTTACGCGATCCGCAACGCCTTCGACGCAGCGCCGCTCGCTTTTATCGAGCGCGCCGCCTCGCGCTTTTTCGGCACGATGACGTACGCGGTGCATTTGAACGGCATCGTAGAATACGCGGGCTTCGCGTCGACTCGCGCGCCGCAGTTGTGGATCGCGCGCCGCAGCGACACCAAGGCCACCGACCCCGGCATGCTGGACAACGTCGTGGCGGGCGGCATCGGCTGGGGCTTCGGCATCGAGGCCACGCTCGTGAAGGAGTGCTGGGAAGAGGCGGGCATTGCCGCCGAGCTGGCCTCGCAGGCGCGGCCGGGACGCACCGTGCACGTGCTGCAATCGTTGCCCGAGGGCACCCAGGCCGAGCAAATCTTCGTCTACGACCTCGCGCTGCCCGCTGACTTCGTGCCGCACAATCAGGACGGCGAAGTCGGCGAGCACCGCCTCGCGCGCATCGACGAAGCCGCGCGCTGGATCGAGGAGGGCAAGATGACGGTGGACGCGAGCCTCGCGACGCTCGATCTGCTGCTGCGCCGCCAATGGATAGACGAAGACGCATGCGAGGGCATCGCCGCGATCTTCGAACCGCCGACGCTGTGAAGGGGCGCCGGTTTTTCTGTAAAAGCCCAAAGCCCTTTTGAATCACCAGGTAATTGACGGGAGTAACCAGGGTCATGTCGACCGATCACAGCTTCATTCTCAAACTGTCGTGCGCCGACCGGCCGGGCATCGTGCATGCCGTGTCGGGCTTCCTGTTCGAGCGCGGCAGCAACATTCTCGACTCGGCCCAGTTCGGCGATAGCCACACGGGCGAGTTCTTCATGCGTGTGCACTTTCAGCAAGTGGGCGGCGACCCCGGTCTCGACGGCCTGCGCGCCGCTTTCGCGCCGCTTGCCGACGAATTCGGCATGCGCTGGGAACTGCACGATGCGAACGTGAAGCCGCGCGTGGTCATCATGGTTTCGAAGATCGGCCACTGCCTCAACGATCTGCTGTTCCGCTACCGCACCGGTCAGTTGTCCATCGAGATTCCCGCGATCATCTCGAATCACAAGGACTTCTATCAACTCGCGGCGAGCTACAACATTCCGTTCCATCATTTCCCGCTGCTCGGCGGCAGCGATGCGGACAAGGCCGCGCAGGAAGCGCGCGTGCTCGATGTGGTGAACGGCGAGGGCGCCGACCTCGTGGTGCTCGCGCGCTACATGCAGATTCTCTCGCCGCAGTTGTGCGATGCGCTCGAAGGCCGCGCGATCAACATTCACCATTCGTTCCTGCCGAGCTTCAAGGGCGCGAAGCCTTACTATCAGGCGTTCGACCGCGGCGTGAAGCTGATTGGCGCGACGGCGCACTACGTGACGTCCGATCTCGACGAAGGCCCGATCATCGAGCAGGAAGTCGAACGCGTGGATCACAACATGACGCCAGAACAGCTCACGGCGATCGGCCGCGACGTGGAGTGCGTGACGCTCGCGCGCGCGGTGAAGTGGCATGTCGAACATCGCATCGTGCTGAACGGGCATAAGACCGTGGTGTTCCGGTAATTTCGAAATCTCGCTGTTGCGACAACTTGCCGTAGCGTGCAATGCGCACGCTGCGGATTTTCGAATTACTCTTATTGCTAGCCGGTGTAACCGCATCTCGCGGTCCCTTCCTCAACACCGCTCCACTCCCTCGGACTACTCCCTAAGACCTAGCGGCGGATCGTCTCGTCCTACCTGCGAGTAATAGTCGTCAGGTGCGGTGCTTCCTAATCTTGTTACATCAGTCCGACAAGAAAAGGAAACACCATGAAAGCCGCCCCTTCCCCGCAGGCGGATGCCGTACCGGACAGCCGCGCCTGGCGCGTGCTCGGTTCGAGTACCTTCGCGTTCACGATCTGCTTTGCTGTCTGGATGATGTTCGCGATCCTGGGCATTCCTCTCAAGCAGCAACTCCATCTCACCGACACCGAATTCGGCCTGATCGCCGCGATGCCGGTGCTCACCGGATCGCTTGCCCGCGTGCCGCTCGGCATCTGGACGGACCGCTTCGGCGGCCGCATCGTTTTCTTCCTCACCATGATTGCCACGGTCGTGCCGATCTGGCTCGTGTCGTACGCGACGCAACTGTGGCAATTCCTGGTGCTCGGGCTGTTCGTGGGCTTCGCGGGCGCTTCGTTCTCCGTTGGCACGCCCTATGTCGCGCGCTGGTTCCCGAGGTCGCGCCAAGGCTTCGCCATGGGCATCTTCGGTGCGGGCAACTCGGGCGCGGCGCTCAATAAGTTCGTCGCGCCGGTGCTGATCGTCGCCGCGGGGTCATGGACCATCGTGCCGAAGGTTTATTCGGTTGCGATGCTCGTCACCGCGCTGCTGTTCTGGGTGTTCTCGGCTAGCAATCCCGCGCATCGCGTCGCGAGTTCGACCAGCGTGGCGAGCCAGATGCGCGTGCTTACCGATCCGCGCGTGCTGCGCTATTCCCAGTACTACTCGGTGGTGTTCGGCGGCTATGTGGGCCTTTCGCTGTGGATGCCGCAGTACTACGTGAACCAGTATGGCTTCGGTATCGAGCAGGCGGCTTTCCTCGCGGCGTGCTTCTCGCTGCCCGGCGGCGTGCTGCGCGCGATCGGCGGCTGGCTCTCCGACCGCTACGGCGCGTATCGCACCACGTGGGCCGTGATGTGGGTCTCGCTCGGCTGCTTCTTCCTGCTGAGCTATCCGCCGACCGACTTCGTGATTCACAGCGCGCATGGCCCGCTTGGCCTGCACATCAGCACCGGCCCGGTGTTCTACACGGTGCTCATGTTCATCGTGGGCATTGCCATGGCGGTGGGCAAGGCCTCGGTCTTCAAATTCATCGGCGACGAGTACACCGACAACATCGGCGCGGTATCCGGTGTGGTAGGCCTCGCCGGCGGTCTCGCGGGCTTCATCCTGCCGATCCTGTTCGGCCTGCTGGTGGACCTCACTGGCGTGCGCACCACCTGTTTCATGCTGATGTTCGGCGCCACCGTGGTCAGCCTGCTCTTCATGCACTTCTCGTTCCGCCCCGAGGCGCTCGCGCATGGCCGTGCGGTGCTGGAGCGCAAGGAGGAGAGCGAGGTTGCCACGCTGAAGGAAGCTTCGCATCACTAATGGGCCAGCCCGGAATGGGCAGCACGAATGATTTAACGCGCCGCGTGGGCGGCGCTCACTGTACGAGCACAACCATGTCCAAATATCTTCTGACCAAGTGGGAGCCCGAGAACACCAAGTTCTGGGAAGCGTCCGGCGAGCAGATCGCCACCCGTAACCTCTGGATCTCGATTCCCGCGCTGATGCTGGCGTTCGTCGTGTGGTCGCTGTGGAGCGTTACGGTCGTCAATCTCGACAAGGGCGGTTTCCACTTCACCAAGAACGAGCTGTTCTGGCTCACGGCGCTGCCGGCGCTCTCGGGCGCCACGCTGCGCATCTTCTATTCGTTCCTCGTGCCGATCTTCGGTGGCCGCCGCTTTACCGCTATCTCCACGGCGAGCCTGCTGATCCCGGCCATCGGCATGGGCTTCGCGCTGCGCGACCCGTCCACGTCCTATACGACGCTGCTCGTGCTCGCGCTCCTGTGCGGCTTCGGCGGCGCGAACTTCAGCTCGTCGATGGCGAACATCAGCTTCTTCTTCCCGAAGGCGCGCAAGGGTTTCGCCACCGGCCTGAATGCGGGCATCGGCAATCTGGGGGTCTCGGTCGTGCAGTTCGTCACGCCCATCGTGATCTCGACGGCCGTGTTCGCGGGCCTGCTCGGCGACGGCCAGACGTATGTGAAGGACGGCGTCGAACACAGCATCTGGCTGCAGAACGCGGGCTTCGTCTGGGTGCCGCTCATCATCGTGTCGTCGCTCGCCGCATGGTTCGGCATGAACGACATCGCCGATGCGAAGGCTTCGTTCAGCGAGCAGGCCGTGATCTTCCGCCGCGCGCACAACTGGATCATGTGCTTCCTCTATGTCGGCACGTTCGGTTCGTTCATTGGCTTCTCGGCGGGTCTCGCGCTCTTGACCAAGGCTGAATTCCCCGCGATCAACCCGACTGCATGGGCGTTCCTCGGGCCGCTCGCAGGCGCCCTCACGCGTCCGGTCGGCGGCTGGATCTCGGACAAGATGGGCGGCGCGCGCGTGACGCTGTGGACCTTCGTGACGATGATCGCGGCAGTGGTGGGCGTGATCGCCTTCCTTCCGGGTGGTGCGCTGGGTGGCGCGCAAGGCAGCTTTGGCGGATTCCTCGCGATGTTCGTCGTGTTGTTCGCGCTGACCGGCATCGGCAACGGCTCGACCTTCCGCATGATTCCCGTGATCTTCCTCACGCAGCATCAGCGCGCGGCCGAGGGCAAGGGCGCTCCTGCAAAGCACAGCGCGCTCGCCGAGGCGAGCAAGGAATCGGCGGCGGTGCTGGGCTTTGCGGGCGCGATGGGTGCATACGGCGGCTTCTTCATCCCGAAGAGCTTCGGCACCTCGCTCGACATGACCGGCTCTCCCGTGATGGCGCTCGTGTGCTTCATCGGCTTCTACGTGGTGTGCGCGCTCGTGACGTGGTTCTTCTACGCACGCCGCAACGCCTCGATGCCGTGCTGAGGCCGCCGGCCGAACTAGTCCTTCAGGAGTAGTGGGGCGCGAGGGGCCTACTCCCGATGCGCCACGCGCACTCTCCCCCTGATGAGTGGGCAGGCCGACGCCTGCCCGGCATACTCAAAAAGTGATTTTCGAAAACCGACGGCCCGCGGGTTGCACGCGAACGGCACGCGCAAGACGTGCAAGCGGCGCGAAACGGCAGGCGCAGTCGAAGACAAAACATCAGCAGTCCCGGAGCATCGTATGAGTTACTTTCTGGACCGGTTGAAGTTCATGTCGCGTGTGAAGTCGACCTTTTCCAATGGTCATGGCGCGGTGGTGAACGAAGACCGCAAGTGGGAAGACGGCTATCGCAGCCGCTGGCAGCACGACAAGATCGTGCGTTCGACCCACGGCGTGAACTGCACGGGCTCGTGCTCGTGGAAGGTCTACGTGAAGAACGGCCTGATCACGTGGGAAACGCAGCAGACCGACTACCCGCGCACGCGCGCCGACCTGCCCAATCATGAGCCGCGCGGGTGTCCGCGTGGCGCCTCGTATAGCTGGTACGTCTACTCGGCACAGCGCGTGAAGTATCCGATGATCCGCGGCCGCTTGATGGACATGTGGCGCGATGCGCGCCGCACGCTCGACCCGGTCAAGGCGTGGGCCTCGATCGTCGAAAATCCCGAGAAGGCGGCGCGCTACAAGCGTGCGCGCGGCCAGGGCGGCTTCGTGCGCGCCGACTGGAATACGGCCACCGAAATGATTGCGGCGGCCAACGCCTATACCGTCGGTGAATATGGCCCGGACCGCGTGATCGGCTTCTCGCCGATTCCCGCGATGTCGATGGTCTCGTATGCGGCGGGTGCGCGCTACCTGAGCCTGATCGGCGGCGCATGTCTTTCGTTCTACGACTGGTATTGCGATTTGCCGCCGTCCTCGCCGCAGGTTTGGGGCGAACAGACCGACGTGCCGGAATCGGCCGATTGGTACAACTCCACGTATCTGATGGTGTGGGGCTCGAACGTTCCGCAGACGCGCACGCCCGACGCCCACTTCTACACCGAGGTCCGTTACAAGGGCACCAAGACGGTAGCGGTCTCGTCGGACTTTGGCGAGATGGTGAAGTTCGGCGACATCTGGCTCGCGCCGAAGCAGGGCACCGACGCGGCGCTCGCGCTCGCGATGGGTCACGTGGTGCTCAAGGAATTCCACGCTTCGGCCAAGTCCACCTACTTCCGCGATTACGTGAAGCAGTACACCGACATGCCCTTGCTCGTCACGCTCGCCGAGCGCGATGGCGTGGTCGTACCGGACCAGTTCCTGCGCGCCTCGCAGCTCGCCGGCAATCTCGACGAAGCGAACAACCCGCAATGGAAGACGCTCGCGATCGACGCGGCCACTGGCGATATCGTCGCGCCGAACGGCTCGATCGGCTTCCGCTGGGGCGAAGGCGATCACGATGGCGGCAAGAAGGTGGGCCGCTGGAACCTCGAAATGAAGGATGGCGGCAGCGGCCGCGAGATCGATCCGCGCCTCTCGCTGATCGATCAGCATGACGAAGTGGTTGAAGTGAGCTTCCCGTATTTCGGCGGCGAACACGGTGCGCTGCTCGCGCGCCGCGTGCCCGCGAAGCGCGTGGCGCTCGCGGACGGCACGAGCGCACTGGTCGCGACCGTGTACGACCTGCAGATGGCCAACTACGGCGTCGACCAGGGCCTCGGCGGCCCGAACGTGGCGTCCTCTTACGATGACGACGTGCCTTGCACGCCCGCATGGCAGGAGAAGCACACCACGGTGCCGCGCAAGCTCGTGATCCAGGTGGCGCGAGAATTCGCCGACAACGCCGATCGCACGCATGGCAAGAGCATGGTGATCGTGGGCGCGGCCCTCAATCACTGGTACCACAACGACATGATTTACCGCGGCATCATCAATCTGCTGATGATGTGCGGCTGTATCGGCCAGAGCGGCGGCGGCTGGGCGCACTACGTGGGCCAGGAAAAGCTGCGTCCTCAATTCGGCTGGGCGCCGCTCGCGTTCGCGCTCGACTGGCAGCGCCCGCCGCGCCAGATGAACGGCACGTCGTTCTTCTACAACCACACGAGCCAGTGGCGCCACGAGAAAGTCGAGCTCGACGAGATCCTCGGGCCGGGCGCCGATCGCAAGCGCTACAAGAACCTGTCGATGCTCGACCTCAACGCGAAGTCCGAGCGCATGGGCTGGCTGCCTTCCGCGCCGCAGTTGGGCGCAAACCCGCTCGACGTGATGGACGCCGCGAAGCGCGCGGGCGTGCCGCCGGTGCAGTACACGGTCGATAAGCTGAAGTCCGGCGAATTGAACTTCGCCTGCGACGATCCCGACAATCCGGCGAATTTCCCGCGCAACATGTTCGTGTGGCGCTCGAATATTCTCGGCAGCTCGGGCAAGGGCCACGAGTACTTTTTGAAGTACCTGCTCGGCACGCAGAACGCGCTGTTCGGCGACGAAGCCGACGCGATCAAGCCGTCCGAAGTGAAGGTGCGCGCGGCGGCCGAGGGCAAGCTCGATCTGCTCACGGTGCTCGACTTCCGCATGAGCACCACGTGCCTGTACGGCGACATCGTGCTGCCGACGGCCACGTTCTACGAGAAGGACGACCTCAACACGTCCGACATGCATCCGTTCATCCACCCGCTTTCCGAGGCCGTGCAGCCGCTGTGGGAAAGCAAGACCGACTGGGAGATCTATAAGGCGATCGCGAAGAAGTTCTCGGAGATCGGCGGCGAGCACCTCGGCACGCGTACCGACCTCGTTTGCACGCCGCTGATGCACGACACGCCGGGCGAGCTCGGCCAGGCGTTCGAGCCGAAGGACTGGCGCCATGGCGAATGCGATCTGATTCCGGGCAAGACCGCGCCGTCGATGACGGTGGTGGAGCGCGACTACCGCGAGATCTACAACAAGTTCACCTCGGTCGGGCCGCTGCTCGACAAGCTCGGCAACGGCGGCAAGGGCATCAACTGGAACACCCAGCATGAAGTGGGCGAACTCGCTCACCTCACGGGCACCCATGGCGATGCGCGCTCAGGCGTGACGGCAGGGCGCCCGCGCCTCGAGACGGCCATCGACGCCGCGGAGATGATTCTTACCTTCGCGCCCGAAACCAACGGCCACGTCGCGGTGAAGGCGTGGGACGCGCTCTCGAAGATCACGGGCCGCGACCACACGCACCTCGCCGAAGGCCGCGAGCACGACAAGATCCGCTTCCGCGACGTGCAGGCGCAGCCGCGCAAGATCATTTCCGCGCCCACGTGGTCGGGTCTCGAATCCGAGGAGGTGAGCTACAACGCCGGCTACACGAATGTGCACGAGCTGATTCCATGGCGCACGCTCACGGGTCGCCAGCAGTTCTATCAGGATCACCGCTGGATGCTCGACTTCGGCGAGGGCTTCTGCAACTACAAGCCCGCCATCGACACCAAGACGATTGCGCCGATGCTGGGTGCGAAGCCCAACGGCGAGAGCGAACTGGTGCTGAACTGGATTACGCCGCACCAGAAATGGGGCATTCACTCTACCTACACCGACAACCTGCGCATGCTCACGCTCTCGCGCGGCGGCCCGCACGTGTGGGTCTCGGAAGCCGAGGCGAAGGAAGCGGGTCTCGTCGATAACGACTGGGTCGAAGTGTTCAACGTGAACGGCACACTCACCGCGCGCGTCGTGGTGAGCCAGCGCGTGCCGCGCGGCATGTGCCTCATGTATCACGCCCAGGAAAAGATCATCAACGTGCCAGGCGCGGAAACGAGCGGCAAGCGCGGCGGCATTCACAACTCGGTCACGCGCACGGTGCTCAAGCCCACGCACATGATCGGCGGTTACGCACAGTTGGCCTACGGCTTCAACTACTACGGCACGGTCGGCAGCAATCGCGACGAGTACGTGATCGTTCGCAAGATGAAGAAGGTCGAGTGGCTCGAGGGCCCGATGAAGGAAGGAGCAGCATCATGAAAATCCGCGCTCAGGTGGCGATGGTCCTGAATCTGGACAAGTGCATCGGCTGCCATACGTGCTCCGTCACGTGCAAGAACGTGTGGACTTCACGCGACGGCGTCGAGTACGCGTGGTTCAACAATGTCGAGACGAAGCCCGGCATCGGCTATCCGAAGGAATGGGAAAACCAGGAGAAGTGGAAGGGCGGCTGGATGCGCAATGCCTCCGGCAAGCTCGAGCCGCGCCAGGGGCCGAAGCTCAAGGTGCTCGCCAATCTCTTCGCCAACCCGAATCTGCCGGCCATCGACGATTATTACGAGCCGTTCACCTACGACTACGAGCATCTGCAAAAGGCCGGTCTCTCGGAGACGCCGCCCACCGCGCGCCCCGTCTCGGTGATCACCGGCAAGAAGATGGACAAGATCCATTGGGGTCCTAACTGGGAAGACGACCTCGGCGGCGAATTCGAATCGCGCAGCCGCGACCAGCTCTTCGAGAACGTGCAGAAGGAGATGTACTCGAGTTTCGAGAACACCTTCATGATGTATCTGCCGCGTCTGTGCGAGCACTGCCTGAACCCGGCGTGCGTGGCGTCGTGCCCTTCGGGCTCGGTCTACAAGCGCGAGGACGACGGCATCGTGCTCGTCGACCAGGACAAGTGCCGCGGCTGGCGCATGTGCATTTCGGGCTGCCCGTACAAGAAGATGTACTTTAACTGGAAGAGCGGCAAGGCCGAGAAGTGCATCTTCTGCTATCCGCGCATCGAAGCGGGCCAGCCGACGGTGTGTTCGGAAACCTGCGTGGGCCGCATCCGCTATCTGGGCGTGATGCTTTACGACGCGGATCGCATTGGCGAAGCGGCATCGGTGGAATCGACGCAGGACCTGTATCAGTCGCAACTCGATGTGTTCCTCGATCCGCACGATCCGGCCATCCGCGCTGAGGCGCTGCGCCAGGGCGTGCCACAGAGCTGGCTCGATGCGGCTGTGAAGTCGCCCGTGTACCGCATGGCAGTCGAGTGGAAGATCGCGTTCCCGCTGCATCCCGAGTACCGCACCCTGCCGATGGTCTGGTACGTGCCGCCGCTCTCGCCGATCCAGTCGGCCGCGGACGCGGGCCATATCGGCATGGACGGCGTGATTCCCGATGTGGCGAGCCTGCGCATTCCCATGCGCTATCTCGCGAATCTGCTCACCGCCGGCGACGAGAAGCCCGTGATTTCGGCGCTCAACCGCATGCTGACGATGCGCGCGTACAAGCGCACGCAGTCGGTGGACGGGGTGAACGACAACGCGCTGCTCAAGCGCGCGGGCCTCACCGCCGAACAGGTCGAGGACATGTATCGCACCATGGCGATCGCGAACTACGAGGACCGCTTCGTCGTGCCGTCGTCGCACAAGGAAATGGTCGAAGACTCGTTCAATGAGAAGGGCAGTTGCGGCTTCTCGTTCGGCAACGGGTGCTCGGGCGGCATTTCGGATGGCTCGCTCTTCGGCGCGAAGCACGAGGGCAGCGTGGTGTTCGCCGATATGCCGAAGTCACGCCGCAAGGCGACGTCGGAAAGCTGAGGAGGGCACCATCATGTCGATCTATTCCGTTCTCTCCGCGCTGCTCGACTATCCCGAGCAGCCCCTGCTCGATGCGCTCGACGAAATCGAGGGCGCGCTCGCCACGTTGCCGCACGGGCCGTTCGCCGTGCGCGAACTCGCGCCGCTCATCGCGGCGCTGCGCGAGCGCTCGCTCACGGAGTCGCAGGAAATCTACGTGGCGACGTTCGACCGCAATCCGCGCCACTCGCTTCATCTGTTCGAGCACGTGCACGGCGAAAGCCGCGCGCGTGGCCAGGCGATGGTCGATCTGCTCGACGAATATCGCAGCTTCGGCCTCGATGTCACGGCGAGCGAGTTGCCCGATTACGTGCCGCTCTTTCTCGAAGTGCTCGGCCTGATCGGCGACGAAGAAGCCAGCGCGCTGCTCGGCGAAGCGATTCACGTGCTCGCCGCGCTCGGCAAGCAGCTCGAGCGAGACGAGAGCCCCTACGCCGCCATCTTCACCGTGCTGTGCGAGATGAGC
The DNA here is from genome assembly GCF_051125215.1 of Paraburkholderia sp. A3BS-1L. Classification (NCBI taxonomy): domain Bacteria; kingdom Pseudomonadati; phylum Pseudomonadota; class Betaproteobacteria; order Burkholderiales; family Burkholderiaceae; genus Paraburkholderia; species Paraburkholderia sp. A3BS-1L. The sequence goes on from NZ_CP120442.1 coordinate 406,799, forward strand.
GTGGTCGAGCCGCTGCCGATCACCGGCGCGCCGATACGCGACATGGACGAAGCGCTCGAGCGCTTCGGCACGGGCGCCGACGGCGTCGAGCCCCTCCTGCAGCCGTTCGGCGCGGGCGCCGCGAACGCGCCGCAGATCGTCCAGTTCCACCCGCGCGCGGCGTATGCAGCTTCGTCCGCCATGCCCGGTCGCACAAAGGAAATGCAATGAACATGTTCAACCAGTTTCTGTTCGGCATCTATCCGTATATCGCCGCATCGATCTTCCTGTTCGGCTCGCTCGCGCGCTTCGAGCGCGAGCAGTACACGTGGAAGGCCGACAGCTCGCAATTGCTCTATCGCGGGCAACTGCGTCTGGGCAATATCCTTTTCCACATCGGTATCCTCGGGCTCTTCGCCGGGCACTTCGTGGGCCTGCTCACGCCTGTGGCGGTCTGGGACTGGCTCGGCGTGCCGCATCAGGCCAAGCAGTTGCTGGCGATGATCGCTGGCGGCGTGATGGGCACCATGTGTCTCGCGGGTCTCGCAATCTTGCTGCACCGCCGCTTCACGAACGCTCGCATCTCGGCGGTCACACGTTTCGGCGACAAGGTGCTGCTGTTGTGGATCCTCGTCACGCTGCTGCTCGGGCTCACGACGATCGGTGCGTCGGCCAGCCATATGGATGGCGCCATGATGGTGCGTCTCATGACCTGGGCGCAGCACATCGTGACGTTCCGCGGCGACGCCGCAAGCTACGTGCTCGATGCGCCGCTCGTGTTCCGCCTGCATCTGTTCATGGGCATGACGCTGTTCGTGATCTTCCCGTTCACGCGTCTCGTGCACGTATGGAGCGGGCTGGCCTCGGTCACCTATCTGTCGCGGGCATGGCAACTCGTGCGCAGCCGCTAGGCACGCGCCTGAGGCGGGCCGCCGGCCCGTCTTCCGTGTCTTCATTGCGAGGTTGCTGAAGTTGCTGAGGTTGCTGTAGTTGCCTCTGGGCGGCCGTGGGGATCGGCCGTTCTTTTGCGGGGAGCGAGCGATACGCGAGCTCCCTTTTTTTGTGCTTCTTCGCCGGGCATCCGGCTGGCACGCCGCGGCGAACTGGCGCATAGTGTCGCAGTTCAAGGCCAATCTGGCCGCTGGTCGTGCTGTTTGCGATACGTCAACCGATAATGAGGAATACCAGCGCCCGCGCGTCGCACTTCGTTCTCCGTGTCTTTTATGGCGATGACCCGTTCTCCCGATTCCGCCGCCTGCTCCGGGCCGCACCTGGCGGCTGCCGGAGCCGCCACTTCAGCCGGCTCGCTGGCGCCCTTCCGCCGGCGCCTGTCCACGCGCATCGTCGTGCTCTCCACGGTCGTGCTCGCCATCGTGCTCACGATGATCGGCGGCACGCTCTGGCTCTCGTGGCAGCTCGAAGGCGCGGGCGCCGCGATCAACGACGCGGGCAGCCTGCGCATGCGCGCGAATGCGGTGGCTATCGAATTGTGGGAGAGCCGTCAGGGCAGCCCTTCGCGGCTCGACGGGCAGATTGGCCAGCTCAACGAGACCCTGCACCAGTTGCACGAAGGCAATGCGGCTCGCCCGCTATTCCTGCCCGACGACGTGCTGATTCGCCGGCAATTCGACCGGGTTGCCACGTCGTGGCACGAACGGCTCGAGCCGGCCGCGCAGCGCGACCGTGTTGCGGGCGTGGGTGCGCCGTCGGCGTACCTCGCGCTGCTGCCCGGCTTCGTCGATGACGCCAATCAACTCGTCGTGCTGATCGAGCGCGAGAACGCGCGCAAGACAGCGTGGCTGCGCACTTCGCAGATCGCGCTCGCCGCGCTCTCGTGCGTGGGCACCGTGGCGATCGTCTATCTGCTTTACCTGTGGTTCGTGGTGCCCGTGCAGCGCCTGCAGGACGGGCTCGCGCGCATCGAGGCGCAGGAGTTCGATACGCGCCTGCCCGTCGATACGCGCGACGAATTCGGCCATCTCGCGCAGGGCTTCAACCAGATGGTCGCCGAGCTGCAAGCGCTGTATCAGGACCTCGCTGCGCGCGTCGATGTGAAGACCGCGCAACTGGAGGCGCAGAACCGCGAGCTGCGCATCCTGTACGAAATGGCGGCTTTTCTCAATACGCCGGGGCCGGTCGAGCCGCTGTGCCGCGACTTCCTCACGCGCCTCATGCGCGAGTTCGAGGCCGACGGCGGAACGGTGCGTATCGCCTCGGCCGAGGACGACAATCTGCATCTACTGGTCGCCGAAGGCCTGCCCGAGGAACTCGTGCGCGCCGAACAATGCATGCCCGCGCAAGAGTGCGCATGCGGTGCCGCATCGGCGGAAGAGCCGGTGGTGGTGGTCGATCTGCGTAACCTGGTTGCGGGCGCGGGCGCCAAGGGGCGCATGCCCGCCATGAGCGACGCCGAGCGCGAGCACGCGCAGCATTGCCTGCGCGCGGGTTTTGCGAGCGTCGCGGTGTTCGGCATCGTTTCGCAGAGCGAGCCGCTCGGCACGTTCTCGCTGCACTTTCGGCGCGAGCGCGATATGCCGCCCTCGGAAGTCCAGTTGCTGCAAACGCTCGGCCGACATCTCGGCGTCGCGCTGAAGAACCGGCGCCTCGCGGCGCTCGCGCGCCAGCTCGCGGTTTCGGAGGAGCGCAACCTCGTCGCCCAGGGGCTGCACGATAGCATTGCGCAAGGGCTGAGCTTTCTGAAGATGCAGGTGCACCTGCTCGATGGCGCCGTGGCCGACGGCAATCTCGACGAAGCGCGCGAGATCGTGCCGCTGCTCGCGGGCGGCGTGAAGGAGAGCTACGACGACGTGCGCGAGCTGCTGCTGAACTTCCGCTCGAAGCTCGAGTCGGGCGCGCTGCGGCCCGCGGTGGACGATACGGTGGCGCGCTTTCGGCGCCAGTCGGATGCCGAGCTCACACTCGATTATCGCGACGAGGGCGGCCCGCCGCTGCCGGCCGATCAGCAACTCCAGGTCCTGTTCGTGCTGCAGGAGGCGCTTTCTAACATCCGCAAACATGCCGAGGCGCAGCACGTGCATGTGAGCGTTGTCAACCGGCGCGACTTCCGCCTCACCATCGAAGACGATGGCGTAGGCTACGATCCTGCCGACATTGCCGCGCGCGGCGAGGCCCATGTCGGTTTCCATATCATGCGCGAGCGCGCCAAGCGTCTTGCGGGAACGCTTGCGCTCGACAGCACGCCGGGGCGCGGCTCGCGCGTGGAGCTCGTGCTGCCGGCCGCGAGCCGCAAGGCGGCTTGATCGGCTTTATTCGCTTGTGATCTACCCTACGCGCCGGGCTTCGCGCCACCACAGACCGAATCGCCACAATCTGAATTTCAGGCCATGACCATCCGCATTCTGCTCATCGACGACCACACGCTTTTTCGCTCGGGCGTGAGCGCGCTCTTGCAACGCCAGCCAGACCTCGAAGTGGTGGGGGAAGCCTCGGACGGCGTCGAAGGCCTCAAGCGCGCACAGCAGCACGAGCCCGACGTGATCCTGCTCGATTTGAACATGCCCGGCCTCTCGGGGCTCGAAACGCTGCAATTGCTGGTGCAGGACCTGCCCGATGCCGCCGTTGTCATGCTGACCGTCTCCGAGGAAGCCGACGAGCTCACCGCGGCGATGCGCGCGGGCGCGAGCGGCTTCCTGCTCAAGAGCATCGACGCGGAGGCGCTCGTCGCGGCCATTCGCAAGGCGGCCGCCGGCCAGCCGGTGATCACCGAGCACATGACGGCGAAGCTGGTCGAGCAGATGCGCAAGCCGGCGGCGGCGCCGAGCGCGCCCAGCGCGCCGCGCACGAGCGGCGAGACGCTCACCGCGCGCGAGCGCGACATCGTGCGCGAGCTCGCGCGCGGGGCGAGCAACAAGGAGATCGCGCGCACGCTCGATCTGGCCGAAAGCACGGTGAAGATTCACGTGCGCAACATCTTGCGCAAGCTGAACCTCTCGAGCCGTGTGCAGGTGGCCGTCTACGCGGTGGGGCACGAAGGCATGGCGGACGGCGCGGGCGAGCCGCGCGAGGGATGAGGCGGCGCATGCCGCCTTGCCAGACGCCAGAGGCTCAAACGAGCCGCAAATAGATCAGCTCGCGCTTGATGTAGGCGTAGAAGATAGGCGCGGCAATCACGCCCTGGATGCCGAACGCGGCTTCCATCACGAGCATCGCGACCAGCAGCTCCCACGTGCGCGCCTCGATCTGGCCGCCCACGATGCGCGCGTTCAGGAAATACTCGAGCTTGTGAATCACGATCAGGAACGCGAGCGCCGTGACCGCCGCAGGCAGGCTCACGGTCAGCGCGATCGCGACGATCAGCGTATTCGAGATCAGGTTGCCGATCACAGGCAGCAAGCCGACCACGAAGGTCACCACGACGAGCATCTTCGCGAGCGGCAGCGGCGCGTGAAAGAGCGGCAGCACGAGCAGCAGGAAGAGCCCGGTGAACACCGTGTTGATGGCCGAGATCTTCACCTGGGCGAACACGATGCGGCGGAACGCATCGGCAAAGCGCGACACGCGCGTGACGAAGGCGGTCGAGAGCGGCAGCCGCGTGGCGTTCTTCTGCGTGCCGATGGCGACAATCGCGCCGATGATCATGCCGATCACGATATGCCCGAAGATGCGCGCGGCGTTCTTGCCGCCCTGGCCGAGCTGGGTGGCGTGCTCGTGCATGAGCGCGATGGCCTTGAGCTTCATCTGGGCGACGTCCACGGGCAGATAGGCCGCGATGGCGTCGGGAATCCGCGCGCGCGCCTGGTCGACGAACGTCATCATCTGCGCCATCACTTTCTGGACGCTCGGCACGTCGTTTTCAAACTGTTCGATGACGCCCACGGTGAGGCCCGTGAGCACGCCCACGATCACAATGGAAACCAGCACGACCGAGAGCCAGCGCGCGCGCTGGCTCGACATGCGCCGCTCGATCAGCGGCGCGATGGTGTGCACGAGCTGAAAGACGAGCATCCCCGCGAGCAGCGCGCCAAGCAGGTTCAGGTGCAGCACCGCCCACAATCCGGCGAGCGCGGCCACATAGCTGCCAATTTCCACCGCCGAGAGTTTCGGCAGGCTCATGTCGCTCGTGAGCCTGACCGGTCTTGGCCGCAGGTCGCGCACCTGTTTATCGTCGGTCGCTTCGTTGCGCTTGACCATGTTGGGTGTATTCCGTCTTCAGACCGCGGGGACGCCAGCGCCCCCGCTCTGTTGTTGCTACAGCCGGGGTTGCCGCGGCCATGGCCGCCGCAACCATTTCGATGGCCTATTTCCCCGAAGCCGCGTCAAGCGCGGCCACCTGGCGCTTGAGCAGCGGCGCGAGATAGCGGCCCGTGAAGCTCGCCTTGGCCTTCGCGACCTGCTCGGGCGTGCCCTGGGCCACGATCTGGCCGCCGCCCGCACCGCCTTCGGGGCCCATGTCCACGATCCAGTCGGCGGTTTTGATGACATCGAGATTATGCTCGATGATCACCACTGTATTGCCCTGGTCGCGAAGCCGGTGGATCACTTCCAGCAGTAGTGCGATGTCGTGGAAATGCAGGCCCGTGGTCGGCTCGTCGAGTATATACAGCGTGCGGCCCGTATCGCGCTTCGAGAGCTCCAGCGACAGCTTCACGCGCTGCGCCTCGCCGCCCGACAGCGTGGTGGCCGACTGGCCGAGACGGATATAGCCAAGGCCCACGTCGAGCAGCGTCTTGAGCTTGCGCGCCACGACCGGCACGGCCTTGAAGAACTCATAGGCCGCCTCGACCGTCATGTCGAGCACTTCGCTGATGTTCCGGCCCTTGTACTGGATCTCCAGCGTCTCGCGGTTGTAGCGCTTGCCGTGGCAGACGTCGCAGGGCACGTAGACATCGGGCAGGAAGTGCATTTCCACCTTCAGCACGCCGTCGCCCTGGCAGCTTTCGCAGCGGCCGCCCTTCACGTTGAACGAGAAGCGGCCTGATTCGTAGCCGCGTTCCTTGGCCGCCGGCACGCCCGCGAACAACTCGCGGATGGGCGTGAAAAGTCCCGTGTAGGTGGCCGGATTCGAGCGCGGCGTGCGGCCGATCGGCGACTGGTCGACGTTGATGACCTTGTCGAAATGCTCGAGCCCCTCGATGGCCTCGAACGGCGCGGGCTGCGCCGACGACCCGTACAAATGCTGCGACACCGCGTGATAGAGCGTGTCGTTGATCAGCGTGGACTTGCCCGAGCCCGAGACGCCCGTCACGCAGGTGAGCAGGCCCACCGGCAGGTCGAGCGTCACGCGCTTGAGGTTGTTGCCGTAGGCTTCGACGATGCGCAGGCGCCGCTCGCCGGGTTCGATGCGTTCGTCCGGATAATCGATGCGGCGCGCGCCCGAGAGGTACTGGCCGGTCATCGAGGCCGGGTCGTTCTCCACCTCCTTCGGCGTGCCTTCGGCGATCACCATGCCGCCGTGCTCGCCGGCGCCCGGGCCCATGTCCACGACATAGTCGGCCATGCGGATCATGTCCTCGTCGTGCTCGACGACGATCACCGAATTGCCCAGGTCGCGCAGATGCTTGAGCGTGGAGATGAGACGGTCGTTGTCGCGCTGATGCAGTCCGATGGACGGCTCGTCGAGCACGTACATCACGCCGGTGAGGCCCGAGCCGATCTGCGAGGCGAGGCGGATGCGCTGCGCCTCGCCGCCCGAGAGCGTTTCCGCGCTGCGCTCGAGCGAGAGATAGTCGAGGCCCACGTTATTCAGGAACATCAGGCGCGCGACGATCTCCTTGACGACTTTGTCCGCGATCTCGCGCTTGGCGCCTTCGAGGCGCAGCGTCTGGAAGTAGCCGAGCGTGTCGCGCAGCGGCCAGCCGCTCACCTCGTAGATCGCGCGCGCGTCCTCATTCGAACCGATCCGCACGAAACGCGCCTCGCGGCGCAGGCGCGTGCCTTCGCAGTGCGGGCAGGCCTGGTTGTTCTGGTATTTCGCCAGTTCCTCGCGCACCGCGGACGAATCGGTCTCGCGGTAGCGGCGCTCCAGGTTCGGGATGATCCCTTCGAATACATGCTCGCGCACCGAGGTGCGGCCGCGCTCGTTGATGTATGAGAACGGGATTTCCTGCTTGCCCGAGCCGTAGAGCAGGACCTTGCGCACCTTTTCGGGCAGGTCCTCGAACGCGGCGTCGATGTCGAAATCGTAGAACACCGCGAGGCTTTGCAGCATCTGGAAGTAGAACTGGTTGCGCCGGTCCCAGCCCTTCACCGCGCCCGCGGCGAGCGAGAGCGACGGATGCGCGACCACGCGCTTCGGATCGAAGAACGTGATCTGGCCGAGGCCGTCGCATTCGGGGCAAGCGCCCATCGGGTTGTTGAACGAGAAGAGGCGCGGCTCCAGTTCCGGCAGCGAATACGAGCAGATCGGACAGGCGAACTTCGAGCTGAACAGGTGCTCGCGGTGAGTGTCCATTTCGAGCGCGATGGCGCGGCCGTCGGCGAGGCGCAGCGCCGTTTCGAACGACTCCGCCAGACGCTGCTTCATGTCGGGGCGCACCTTCAGGCGGTCGACCACCACGTCGATGGTGTGGCGCTCGCTCTTCTTGAGCTTGGGCAGCGACTCGACTTCATAGATCTTCGCCTCGCCCTCATTGGCGGTGCCGCCGCCCGAGCGCACGCGAAAGCGCACGAAGCCCTGCGCCTGCATGTCGTCGAAGAGCTCGGCGTGCTCGCCCTTGCGGTCGGCGACCACGGGCGCGAGGATCATCAGCTTGGTCTCTTCGGGCAGCGCGAGCGCGGCGTCCACCATCTGCGAGACGCTTTGCGCCTCAAGCGGAATCTCGTGGTCGGGGCAGTAGGGCGTGCCCACGCGCGCGTAGAGCAGGCGCAGGTAGTCGTGAATCTCGGTGACCGTGCCCACCGTCGAGCGCGGGTTGTGCGAGGTGGCCTTCTGCTCGATGGAAATCGCCGGCGACAGGCCCTCGATCAGGTCGACGTCGGGCTTCTCCATCAGTTGCAGGAACTGGCGCGCGTAGGCCGAAAGGCTTTCTACGTAGCGCCGCTGGCCTTCCGCGTAAAGCGTGTCGAACGCCAGCGACGACTTGCCCGAGCCCGAAAGCCCGGTGATCACCACGAGCTTGTGGCGCGGCAGGTCCAGATTGACGTTCTTCAGGTTGTGGGTTCGGGCCCCACGGATACGGATGTGTTCCATGAACCTGCGGGAGAAAGGGAGGCTAAACCTGCTACTATAACGACTTTTCCAGACCGCCGTTACGGCTTGCTGAAGGTCTTTGAAAGGTCCCGGATGGCCATAGCAAGGCTGCGCATGGGGCGCGAAAGAAGATCGACAGGAAGCAGCCGGGGATCGTTTCAGGCGTGGGGCCAGCGTAAGCGCAGAAGCGCGAATTCTGGCCGACATGGGGGCTGCCCGCATCGCTGTCGTCCCTGCAAGGCCGCCACCGCCGCAATGACAACGCCGCGAAGCTCGCCCGATGCCCGCTTCGCCTGCCCCAAGGCCAGAAAACGCGCGCGCAGCGGCGGCCCAATCAGAAAACGCTCCGATGTCCTCCAATTCACCCGCTACTTCTTCACGCATGAGCGCGCCGGAAATGCGCGCGACCGTGTCGCTCGCCGCGATCTTCGCGTTGCGCATGCTCGGCCTCTTCATGATCATGCCGGTGTTTTCGGTCTACGCGAAAACCATTCCCGGCGGCGACAACGTGCTGCTCGTCGGCATTGCGCTCGGGGCCTACGGTGTCACGCAATCGCTCCTGTATATCTTTTATGGCTGGCTTTCGGACAAGATGGGCCGTAAGCCGGTGATCGTCATCGGCCTCGTGATTTTTGCCCTCGGCAGCTTCGTGGCGGCTTTCGCGCACGACATCACGTGGATCATCGTCGGGCGGGTGATTCAGGGCATGGGGGCGATTTCCTCGGCGGTGCTCGCGTTCATCGCCGACCTCACTTCCGAGGAGCACCGCACCAAGGCCATGGCGATGGTGGGCGGCTCGATCGGCATGTCCTTCGCGGTGGCGATCGTGGGCGCGCCCATCGTGTTCCACTGGGTCGGCATGAGCGGCCTGTTCGCCCTCGTGGGCGTGTTCTCGATTCTCGCCGTGGGCGTCGTGCTGTGGATCGTGCCCGATGCGCCCAAACCCGTGCATGTGCGCGCGCCGTTCGCCGAAGTCCTGCACAACGTGGAACTGCTGCGCCTGAACTTCGGCGTGCTCGTGCTGCATGCCACGCAGACCGCGCTTTTTCTCGTCGTGCCGCGCCTGCTCGTGGACGCGGGCCTGCCTGTGGCGTCACACTGGAAGATTTATCTGCCGGTGATGGGCGTCTCGTTCGTCCTGATGGTGCCCGCCATCATCGCCGCGGAAAAGCGGGGCAAGATGAAGGCTGTGCTGTGCTCGGCCATTGGGCTTATCCTGATCGGCCAGCTTCTGCTCGGCTCGCTTGCGCATACCATAGCAATCGTGGCGACCGTGCTGTTCGTGTACTTTCTCGGGTTCAATATTCTCGAAGCCTCGCAGCCCTCGCTGGTGTCCAAGCTCGCACCGGGCAACCGCAAGGGCGCGGCCACGGGCGTCTATAACACCACCCAGTCGATCGGGCTCGCGCTCGGCGGCGTGGTGGGCGGCTGGCTGCTCAAGCACGGCAGCGCGAGCGCGGTGTTCTACACGTGCTCGGGGCTCGTGTTCTGCTGGCTTATAATCGCGGCCTATATGAAAGTGCCGCTGAAGGCGCCGACCAAGCGCGCCTGATGGGCCGGGGCCACGGTCGTGCCCGCCTATGCTTTGAAGCGAACCCGGCGTTGGCAGCAACAATTTTCGCGAAAGGCGGTCCGCGCGCGGTGCATCGCAATCTCAAGCCGATGCGCGAAAACGCGTGGCCGCTCCTCGCAACGGAATCAACAGGAGAAACTCATGGCATCCGTGAACAAGGTGATCCTCGTCGGCAACCTCGGCGCCGAACCGGAAGTGCGCTATCTGCCCAGCGGCGACGCTGTGGCGAACATCCGCCTCGCGACCACCGACCGCTACAAGGACAAAGCGTCCGGCGAGTTCAAGGAAATGACCGAATGGCACCGCGTGGCGTTCTTCGGCCGTCTGGCCGAGATCGTTTCCGAATACCTGAAGAAGGGTTCGTCGGTGTATATCGAAGGCCGTATTCGCACGCGCAAGTGGCAAGCGCAGGACGGCACCGACCGCTATTCGACGGAAATCGTCGCTGACCAGATGCAGATGCTGGGCGGCCGCAGCAGCGGCGGCGGCTCGTCGGGCGGCGACATGGGCGACGACGGCGGCTATAGCCGCGAGCAGTCGGCTCCGCGCGGCGGTGGCCGCGCAGCGGGTGGTGGCGCGCCGCGCGCGAGCGGCGGTGGCGCTGGCGGCGGCGGCCGTTCGAGCGCGCCCGCTGGCGGCGGCTTCGACGAGATGGACGACGATATTCCGTTCTAAGGTCCGATAGCCCGACGCTGTAAAGATCAACCCCCGCCTTCGTGCGGGGGTTTTTATTTGCGGTGTGCGTGCAGGCGGGGGCCGGCGTTGCTGCCTATGCCTGCCGCCCCCGCAACTGCCGTGTCAACAGCCGCTGCAACGCTTGCGCGCTCTCGGGCAACGCCCGCCCGGGCCGCACGAGCAACTGCATCTGCGCGCGTCGCGCTAGCGCGTGTGCGACAGGCAGAGCCGCGAGCTTGCCCTGATCCAGTTCGTTTTGCACCGCAAAAGCGGGTAGCACGGTTACGCCGAGACTGGCGACAACAAAGTTCTGTAACCCGATCAGATGATTGGTCTCGAGCAGCAACTGGAACGTGCAGGCTTCTTCCCGCTCGATTTGCTGCATGATTTTTCGCGTGCCATAAGCGGACCCAGCCAACGCAAAAGCATACGGCAGCAGCGCGTCGACGCAGACTTCCCGCAGGCTGGCCAGCGTATGGCCCGGTGGAACGACGGCGCACATCGGCCGGGTCACGCTGATGGCCTTTTTCACTTGCGCCAGACGCGTATCGAGCGGCGGCCCGTAGGTAATGCCCAGATGAATGGCGTCCTGTTCGAGCCATTGCACGATGTCGTCCATGCCGCCCAGCCGCAGCGATACGGTAAGCGCGGGGTGCCGCTCATGCAGACGATAGAGCGCGTCGCGCATGAGGCCGCCAGCGAGCCCCTGTACCAGGCCGATCTCGACATGGCCGTCGTCGCCGGCTTGCAAGCCGGCCAGGCGGGCGGCCAGGGTTTCTCTCCGTGCGATGTAGCCGGTGTAGTAGTCGAGCAGAAGCTTGCCGGCTTCGGTGGGTTTGATGACGCGCCGGTCAGGCTCCAGCAGGGGCATGCGTGCCGAGTGTTCGAGTTGCGCCAGTTGCCGGCTGACTGACGACGGCGCGACACCGAGATGGTCGGCGGCTTTGCGCACACCCGCGCGATTCACGACCTCGTGAAGGTAGCGAAGTCGGCCAATCGTGATGCCATCCATATTCGGCTGGCCAGAGCAGGATTTCATTGCATACCTCCGAGGCTGTTGTCTTCAACGCAACGAGACCGCGCGGACGATGTTATTGAGGCGCGCCCGGCCGGGAATTAGCCTGAAAGTCCTGTGTCGAGCTTTGGAGTCCATCACGCCATGTCACGCATCGTTTTCCGCAATGCACGGTTGTTCGACAGTGCAGAGGCCACGCTCAAGCCCCATGCGACGGTCGTCGACGCGCATGTCCACGTTACTGCGACCGTGTCCGACTTCTTTCAGCTCACGTTGATTCCACAATCATTGATCACGGCCCAAACGAAGGACGTGCTCGATGCGATGCTTTCGCGTGGCTTCACGACCGTGCGCGATGCGGGCGGCGCCGACAGCGGCCTCGTGCGCGCCGTCGAAAACGGTCATTTCGCCGGGCCGCGCCTGTACATTGCGGGCCGCGCCATTTCGCAGACCGGCGGCCATGGCGACCCGCGTCCGGAGTTTTTCCAGGGAATGCGTTGCGTGTGCTGCGGCGCGCTCGGCCTGCTGGGCCATGTCGCCGATGGCGTTCCCGCCGTGCGGCGCGCCGTGCGCGAGGAAATTCGCAATGGCGCGCACCATATCAAGGTCATGGCTGGCGGGGGGCGCTTCCGCGCCGAATGATCCGCTCGATGGCACGCAGTTCTCCATCGAGGAGATGCGGGCGATCGTCGAGGAGGCGCGGGCCGCGAAGACTTATGTCATGGCGCATGCCTATTCGCCCGAGGCGATTCAGCGCGCGGTGCAGTGCGGGGTGCGCTCGATCGAGCACGGCAATCTGATCGACGAGAACACGGCGCGCATGATGGTGGATCATGACGCTTGTCGCGTGCTCACGCTTTCCACGTATGCGGCCATCACGCGTCGCGGCAAGGCGCTGGGCTGGTCCGACGCCATGCTGCACAAGACGGCCATCGTGACGGATCAGGGCCTCCATGCGCTGAAAATCGCCCAGGACGCCGGCGTCAAAATCGGTCTTGGGACCGACCTGCTGGGCGACATGATGGTCGATCAACTCGAAGAGCTGACCTTGCGCGAACGCGTCATGTCACCAGCGCAGATTCTCAGGAGCGCCACCGCCGTCAACGCCGGGATCATGGGGCTTGCGGGCCAGGTGGGGGAGATCGTGCCCAGCTGCGCACAGCAACTGCGGCGTTTTTGCACACCCAGATGGTTCTATGACAGACCTGTTTTTTTGATCTACATCACGGCAGAACTTTCTCGCCGGAGTGACCATTTAAAAGATGCTTCAAATTTGCATCTTACAAGGCCCTTCATCGCGATCTGACAGTCGATACATCCCATCGACATCGCACCAGCGCCGTCACCCACAAGAAAAGGAGAAAGCCGTGTTTTGCTATCAATGTGAACAGACCGACCGCAGCAACGCAACGCCAGGTTGCGCGTCGGCAAAGGGCAACTGCGGCAAGGACGCCACCACGGCGGACCTGCAAGACCTGCTGATCCACGCGGCCAAGGGCATCGCCCAGTACAACGCGCTCGCGCGCGGCGTCGGCAGCGCCGACCGCGAAGCCGACCGCTTCATCCTCTACGCCATGTTCACGACGCTGACCAATGTGAACTTCAATGCGGCGCGCTTCGTGGGAATGCTGCGCGAAGCCGCACAGCATCGCGACCGCGTGAAGCAGGCCTACGAGACGCAGGCCTCTGCGCAAGGCGTGGCGGTGCAGGAGCCGGCCGGCCCGGCGCGCTGGCAACCTGGCGCGAACATCGCGGAGTTGCAGGCGCAAGCAAGGCTCGTGGGCGTGAATGCGGGGCTCGACACGCTGGGCGCCGACATCGTCGGCCTGCGCGCACTGGTGCTCTACGGCTTGAAGGGCGTTTGCGCCTATGCGCATCACGCCCGCGTGCTCGGCTACGAAAGCGAAGAAGTGTATGCAGGGGTGGAAGCCGCGCTCGAATTCCTCGCGCGCGAGCCCGAGGAGGCCAGCGAACTGCTCGAGCATTCGCTCGCGCTCGGCAGCCTGAACCTCAAGGTGATGGAATTGCTCGACGCCGCCAATACGGGCCGCTTCGGCAACCAGCAGCCCACGGTCGTGCGCATGACGCCGGTGGCGGGCAAGGCGATCCTCGTTTCCGGCCACGATTTGGGCGACCTCGAAGCCTTGCTCGAAGCCACCAGGGATAGCGGCGTGCAGATCTACACGCACGGCGAGATGCTGCCCGCGCACGCCTATCCGAAGCTCAAGGCCTACTCGCACCTCGCCGGCAACTACGGCGGCGCGTGGCAGGACCAGCAGGCGGATTTCGCAAACTTTCCCGGCCCCGTGCTGATGACCTCGAACTGCCTGATCGAGCCGCTGCCGCAATACCGTCAACGCGTCTTCACGACCGGTCCGGTGGGCTGGCCCGGCGTGCGCCATCTCGAACATGGCGCGTATGCGCCGCTCGTGCAGGCGGCGCTCGCCTTGCCCGGCTTTCACGAGACGGCGCCCGAGGAAACCATCACGATCGGCTTTGCTCGCCATACCGTGCTCGGCGTGGCTGACAAGGTAATCGACGCCGTGAAGGCCGGCCAGATCCGCCACTTCTTTTTGATCGGCGGTTGCGACGGCGCAGCGCCCGGCCGCAACTATTACACCGACTTCGCCGAGGCCGCGCCCGACGACACCGTCGTCATGACGCTGGGCTGCAACAAGTACCGCTTCAACCGGCACGCGTTCGGCGACATCGACGGCATTCCGCGTCTGCTCGACCTCGGTCAGTGCAACGATAGCTATTCGGCCATCCGCATTGCCGTCGCGCTTGCAGACGCTTTCGAGTGCGGCGTGAACGACCTGCCGCTCTCGCTCGTGATCTCGTGGTTCGAGCAGAAGGCCGCCGCGGTGCTGCTGACGCTGCTCTCGCTCGGTATTCGCAACATCCGCCTGGGACCGACCTTGCCGGCTTTCCTCACGCCGGGCGTGCTGCAGATCCTCGTCGAGCAGTTCGGGATTCAGCCGATCGGCGACGCGCACGCCGATCTTGCCGCCGCGCTTGAACGCAAGGCAGCGTAAAAACGCATCGGCGCTGAGGCATTCATGAGCTATCGAATCGAAATCACCACGCGCGACGGCCAGGCGTTCGCTTTTGCCTGCGAGCCGGAGCAGGACGTGCTGGCTGCGGCCGCGGCTGCGCAGATCACGCTGCCGTCGCAGTGCCGGCGCGGCAGTTGCGGCGCGTGCCATGCGAGCGTGGCCGAAGGCGACTACACGCTCGGCGCGCACAGTGTCGATGCGCTGCCGCCAGCCGATCCGCGCGCGGTCTTGCTGTGCTGCACGACGCCGCGCAGCGACTTGAGCATTGCCGCGCCCTATGACGGCACGAAGGTACTGTTGCAGCCTGTCGCCGTGCGTGGTGCGCGCATCGCGGCACTGGAGACGCTCGCGGACGATACGCTCCGCCTCGAACTGCGTCTCGAACCCGACGACGCCCACGGCAGCGCCGCCGAGTTCGAAGCGGGGCAATTCGTCGAACTGGAGCTGCCTGAAAGCGGCGTGCGCCGGCCGTTCTCGCTCGCCAACACGAGCAACTGGGATGGGCGGCTCGAGCTGCTGATCCGCCTGCGTCCTGAAGGCGTGTTTTCGTCATACCTGCGCGAGCGTGCCCAGGTGGGCGACGCGCTCACCGTGCATGGGCCGCAGGGCGGCTTCGGCCTCTTTGCGGAAAGCCTGCGCCCGCGCTGGTTCGTGGCGGGCGGCACGGGGCTCGCGCCGGTGCTCTCGATGCTGCGCCGCATGGCCGAGTTTCAGGAAATGAACGACGCGCGGCTGTTCTTCGGCGTGAACCGTGAGAGTGAGCTCTTCATGGCCGAAGAACTCGGGCGGCTGCAGGCGGAGCTTGCGCAATTGCACGTCGAACTATGCGTGCGCGAGGGCGGCTCGGCGTGGCGAGGCTTTCACGGCACGCCGGTCGAGGCGCTGCAAGTGGCGCTCGCATCGGCTGACGAGCCGCCCGATCTTTATGTCTGTGGCCCGCCCGGCATGGTGAGTGCCGCACAGGCAGTGGCGGCAGCGGCAGGCGTGCCTGCCGCGCAATTTGCCAGCGAACGCTTTGCGGTCTGACGCTCGGCCTCGTGTCTTGCCTTGAACCTCGCCCGTGGGCGAGGTTTTTTTTATCATGTCAAATTCGCTGCCCCGCGAGGCGCATTCCGCCGCCTGCTTCCACCTACCCAATGAGCACCGACCATGAGCACACTTCCGATTTCCTTTGATGACGTGGCCGCCGCGCACGAGCGTATCCGCGGCGTCGCGCACCGCACGCCTGTGCTGACCTCGCGCACGGCGAACGCGCTCGCGGAGGCGGAGCTGTTCTTCAAGTGCGAGAACCTCCAGCGCATGGGCGCGTTCAAGTTCCGCGGCGCCTATAACGCCATTGCGCAGTTCACGCCGGAGCAGAAGGCGGGCGGGGTGATCACATTTTCGTCGGGCAATCATGCACAGGCGATCGCGCTCTCGGCGCAGCTGCTGGGCGTGAAGGCCGTGATCGTGATGCCGCAGGACGCGCCTGCGGTGAAGGTGGAGGCAACGCGCGGCTACGGCGGCGAAGTCGTTTTCTACGACCGCTATACCGAGGACCGCGAAGCACTCGGCCAGCGTCTTGCCGCCGAGCGCGGCCTCACGCTCATTCCGCCTTACGACCACCCGCACGTGATGGCGGGGCAGGGCACCGCGGCGAAGGAGCTATTCGAGGACGCGGGCGAGCTCGACGTGCTGCTCACGCCGCTTGGCGGCGGCGGGCTGCTCTCGGGCTGCGCAACGTCGGCGCATGCGCTCGCGCCGCGCTGCACGGTGATCGGCGTCGAGCCCGAGGCGGGCAACGACGGCCAGCGCAGCCTGCAGGCGGGCTCGATCGTCCACATCGACACGCCCAGGACCATTGCCGACGGCGCCCAGACGCAGCATCTGGGCGGCTATACGTTCGCGGTGATCCGCGAGCGCGTGAGCGAGATCGTGACCGTGAGCGACACGGAACTCGTCGAGACGATGAAGTTTTTCGCGAGCCGCATGAAGCTCGTGGTCGAGCCCACGGGTTGCCTCGCGGCGGCTGCGGTCCTGCACCGCAAGGCGGACGTGCGCGGCAAGCGCGTGGGTATCGTGATCTCGGGCGGCAATGTCGATTTGCTGCGCTTCGCGGCACTGACGGGCGCAGCGTCGTGATCGGGCGCCACGTGGCTGCGCGCTAGCCCCGGCGCGCTTGCCGCGCGTGTCCACCATGCGCAGCGAAAGGTCGATGTCGAAAGTATTTTCATCAGCACTGCTTTCGATCACGGCGCTCGGCGATACCGTCACATGACGGCACGGGCGAGGATCGCGCCTTCGGCTATTCCGGTACTGCAATCGGCATTGGGCTGGCCACCCGCTGTCTGGCTTTGGGCATCCGCATGTGCGGCACTGGCGTGGCCCGCATTTGCACGCGCGTCGCGTCCGTCAGATACCGTCAGCACAGCCGTCACGCATTCGCACAAGTCGAAGGGAAAGGCGAAGGTGGAAGCGGCATGTTGACCGTCGCAGCGTGCGGCATACTCCGACATAACGAAAGACGTTCGATGCAATCGAGAATAAGGCTTTAAATTTGATTCGTATAACTGAATCTTTTTTGCGGTTAAAGAAGCTTTGACGTTTCGGAAATCTCTGATTCAGGGAATCTTTAATCGATGTTCAGATGACGGCTCCAGAAAGATTGTGCCTCGCGCAACACAGGCATCGTGAGTCCCGGCTACAAGATCGGGCACACTTGGGCCGATCCGATACCCCTACTACATCGAGAGAGAGCCACCTTGAAACTACGAGTCGTCCTTGCCGACGATCACCCTTTCGTTCTGCTGGGCGTACGCTCCGCGCTCGAAGCAACGGGAGACATACAGGTCGTCGGCGAAGCGTCAGGCCCGGGCGCGCTTTTTCGCACACTCGAATGCGTACCGTGCGACATCGTGCTGACCGATCTCACCATGCCGGGCGATGCCGGCGAGGCCGAAGATGGTTTGCATCTTGTGCGGCGCCTGTGCCGTGACTGGCCACAGTGCCGCATCGTCGTGTTGACCAGCATCACGAACGTCGCCATCCTGCGCGCCGTGATGAACATGGGTGTCACGGCGCTGATCCGCAAGAGCGAGCCCATCGACGAACTCACCGGCGCGGTGCGCGGCGCGGGTAGCGGCCTGCGCTACGTGAGTCCGCCGATCCTCGAAGCGCTCGCCGCTGCAGGAGCGGAACGTGCGGAAAGCACGCGCGCGCCGCGCCTCTCGCCACGCGAGTCTGAGGTGGTCCGTCAGTTCGTCCACGGCCGTACGATCACCGAGATCGCACGGGCGCTGGATCGGGACGTGCGCACCGTGAGCCGCCAGAAGCGCGATGCCATGGCGAAGCTTGGCGTGAACAACGATGCAGGCCTGTTCGCCTTCGTGCGGGCCCACGGACTCCTATGAGCTCGCCGCCAACTACCCAGGCCCGTGTCTGGCCTGCCCACCTGACGTCTGGATTCGGCCGCGAGGGCGGCGTGCGCAGCCTGCAGGAGCTGGCGTTGCCGGACGTAGGCGATCGGGCGTTGCCTGTGCGCGTCATCGTCGCCGACGATCATCCGCTCGTGCTGTTCGCGCTCGACAACCTGATCGCCACGCTGCCGAACGTGCGGATCGTCGCTCGCGCGCAATCGGTGGCGCAACTCTTTCAGGAGGCCGCACGGCATGAGTTCGACCTCGTGCTGATGGATCTCTACATGCCAGGCGAAGGGCGCGAGGAGGGACACGATGCAATCCGCAGCTTCCAGGGCGAGCATGCGGGCAAGCCCGTGGTCGTGCTCACCATGGAAAACGATGCCACGGCGCTGCGCAGCGCGATCGAACTCGATGTCGAGGCAGTGCTCAGCAAGCGCGACCGCATCGACCTGATTCCTGTTGCCATCGCTTCGGCCATGGCGCACGAGCAATACGTCGGTCCCGTGGTGCGCGATCTGCTGGAAAAGGCGTCGCGTGAGCAGCGGCGGGCTCACGTGCATCAAGTGCTGTCGCGGCGGGAGTTCGAAGTGTTCACGCACTACGCCGGTGGGCTCGGCGTCACCGAAATTGCCAGCCTGCTCGGGCGCAGCGTCAAAACCATCAGCGCCCAGAAGTGCGCGGCAATGAAAAAACTCGCGCTCAACAGCGACATCGAGCTGTATCGATTCGCGATCGAGTGCGGTGTCGTCCAGGACGAGACCTCCTGATGAGGGCGCGGCCGCACGCGCCTCATAGCCGCGGTTTCTCAAACGGTTGAGGCGAACCTGACAGGCGCGCATGTTGTCGTTTGTCGGAATTTGTCATGCTGAAGCCCGTCATGTCATCCGATTTTTAAGAGTTGTCCTATCCGGCAATGAGAGTCGTCTGATCATAATTTCCCACTCAACGCGCGAACTGTCGTACAACGCGACTCTCATTCGATTCCGCCTCTGACATCGCTGGCGAGCCGCCGTGCATGCCTGCAAGAGGGTCGCGCGCCGGTTTGCAGGTAGGAGCGGCGAGGCACGGAGGCAAGACAATGAAGCTCGGTAGGCGTTTGGCAGTGGAAGGCGCAGGCACGGCATGGCTCGTGTTCGTGGGCTGTGCGAGCGCCGCGCTCAATGCCAGCGCGCCGGCACAGGGCTGGAACGTCTTCGACATGGCAGCGGCATTTGGTCTTGCGCTTGCCGTCGCGAGCTATGCATCGGGGCGCGCGTCGAGCGCGCATTTCAATCCCGCTGTCACGATCGGCTACACCATTTCGGGTCGCTTTCCCGCCCGTGACGTCGCGCCGTATGTCGCTGCGCAAACCGTCGGCGCGCTCGCGGGTGCGGCGCTGCTCGCCGCCGTCGCGAGCGGCCGGCCGGGCTTCGCCTTCGTGGTCTCGGACTTCGGCAGCAATGGTTACGACGAGCATTCGCCTTCCGAGTACGCATTCGCCGCGGTGTTTGCCGTCGAACTGGTCATGACGTTTGCATTCGTGCTCGTTCATCTTGTCGTGTCGGCATCACCGCAACGCCGCAAGTCGGCGCCCGCCGCGCTGGGCGCGTGTTTCGCGGTCATCTACCTGATTGCCATTCCGGTGAGCAACGGCGGCATCAATCCTGCCCGCTCGACGGGGCCAGCGCTTTTCGTCGGCGACTGGGCGCTCGATCAACTCTGGCTTTTCTGGGCGGCGCCGATGCTGGGCGGCGTGATTGCGGGTATTTGTTACAGGTTGCTGATGCAACGTCGGACAAATCCGGACGCGAGCGCGGGCGGGGCGCTCGGCGACGCTTGAGCGCAGCTGCCCACGCCTCCATGAAAGCGATGTCGCCCGTTCGACTGGTTGTCCGGTGTGTGCTGCCTTTGCCGTCTTTGCCGCCGGTGACCCGCGCGCCGATTGCTGCGCTTGCCCAGATGCTTCGCCTGACGCTGTTCGCGTGCTTCCTGTTTTGCCTCGCGATGTGCGGTCCTGCGCGCGCCGGGCAAGCCGGCGCGGCGCAGTCCGCCGGATCATCGGCCCACACACCGCTCCAGTCGGGCCTGACGGTCGATTTCTCAACCCCGGCGAGCGAGCCGGGTGTTTTTCCCAAGGTGCTCGTCGTCGGCGTCGTCGCGGGAGGCTGGGCGCCGTTCGAGCGGCTCGAAGGCAACACTTTGAGCGGCTTCAGCGCCGACTATCTGCGGCTCGTCGTTGGCTCGCGGGTGAAGCTCGTGCCGCGCGTCTACCCCAATATGACCGCGTTGCTCGCGGGCGCGTGCGCCGCTGAATTCGATGTCGTCTTGAGCCTCGCGCGCAACGTCCAGCGCGAGCGCTGCCTCGCGTTCAGCGTGCCTTATCTGAGCGGTAATGTTGCACTCGTCACGCGCGTGGGCAACGAGGCGATCGCCACCACGCCCAACCGCTTTGCGCGCGCGCGCATCGCCGTCGAGAGCGGCTATGTCCTCGAACCACTGTTGCGCGAGCGCTTTCCGCAAGCGCAAATTCTTGCGTTTGCCGACACGAGCCTGTCCATGCATGCCGTCGCCGAGGGCCGCGCCGACGTCTACGCGGGTTTCGCGCCTGCCGTGCGCTATCAGCTCACCCGCCACAACGACTACCGCGGTTTGCGGGTCGCCTACGAGGAGCGCATCAAGGTGCGCGAGTTGCGCTTCGCGGTGCCGGTCTCGAAGATGGCGTTGCGCGATCGGTTGAACTTGGCCGCAGGCGGTGTGCGGCCAGCCGTGGCGGCTGCGCTGCGGGCGCGCTGGCTCGACAGTGCCGAAGGCGCTGGATTCGGCGCGGAGCGGCATTCGCCGCCGTTCGTCCTCGACGCCGGCGAGCGCGCATGGCTGCGTTCGCTGCCGCCGTTGAGGGTGGGAATCGACACGGACTGGCTGCCGTTTAGCCATGCGAGCCGGCGCGGGGAAGTCACGGGCATGACGAACGACTACCTCAATTATCTGAGCCGCAAGCTGGGCGTGAGTTTTGAGCGCGTGCCGGCGACCAGCTGGCCGGATGCGGACAGCGCGTTCCAGCGTGGCGAATTTGCCATGCTGGCGACCACGGTGGGCGATGGCGGATTGCCCGCTGACACGCTCTATACCCAGGCCTTCGAACGCTATCCGCTCGTGATCGTTGGCCGCCGAGACGAGCCGATGGCGCGCAGCCTGAACGATTACGCCGGTCGCCGGGTGGTGCTGGCGCCGCACGCGCCGGCGGCGCAGGTGCTGTTTGGCGAGGTGCCGCTCATGAGCGCGGTGCGCGCCGACACGCTCGCACAAGGGCTCGCGCTGGTCCAGCGCAACGACGCGGACTTGCTGGTTGGCGACGCCGCGGCACTCGACGGACCGCTCAGCCGCCAGTACCTTGAATCGCTCAAGGTGGTGGGCGCTATCGGCACGGATGGCGCGACGGCCTTCGCGGTGCGCACCGACCTCGCGCCGCTCAAGGCCCTCATCGACCGCGCGCTCGACGCGATGTCGCCCGTCGAGCAGCAGGAGATTCGCAACCGCTGGACGGCGGTGGCCGCCGAGCGCAGCGGCGGGTGGAGCGTCAATGCGCTCAGGCTCTTGCCGCTCCTGATCGCATTCGGCGTGGTGCTGCTCGTGACGCTGCGGGCCTACGTGCTCTTGCAGCGCGAAATGCGCCGCCGCCGCCGCGCCGAGCACGTGCTCGCGAAGCAGGTCGAGTTGCAGGACACCATGATGGAGATGATTCCGTACCCGCTAGGTGTGCGCGACCTCGAAAACCGTTACCTGTCGGTGAATCGCGCATACGAAGAGATGACCGGCGTGCGGCGCGGCGAGGTGCTTGGCCGCACCGGGACCGCGGTGGCGGCGTGGGGCGCGGAAAACAGTCTGCGCGTGGACGATCTCTACAAAAAGACGCTCGAAGAAGGCAAGGGCCAGCGCATCGAGTTCGTATTCGACGGCCCAGGCTGTTCCGGCGCACCCGAAGCCGGCAAACGTCACGGCATCTTCTGGACACGCCTGTGCCGCGACGCACGCAATGCGCCGCTGTGCGTGCTCGGCACGATGATCGACATCACCGAGATTCGCCGCGCCGAGATGCGCGCGCGCGCGTCCGAGCGGCTGCTCTCGGACGTCACGCGCTCGCTGCCCGCGATCGTATTTCAACTGCGGCGCGGCACCGATGGCCGCTACGCATTCCCATACCTCGGCGGCGACACGCAGCGTTTGCTCGGCGACGCCGCCGCGCAACTCATGCGTGCGAGCGCGCTCGATCTCGCGCGGGTGAATCGGCGTGATCGCGCGCGGCTTGCGGCGGCGCTCGAACGATCGGCGCGTTTGCTCACGCCGGTGAACACCGAATTCCGCTTCCACGGTGCGGCGGGATTGCTCTGGGTGCGCGCGGAATTCGTGCCGCGGCGCGGCGAAGACGGCACGGTGGTCTGGAGCGGCTACGCGGTGGACGCGAATGTCGAGCACGCCCGTGCCGACGAACTCGCGCGCGCGCGCGACCTTGCCGAGGCCGCGTCGCGCGCCAAGGATGACTTTCTCGCGATGATGAGCCACGAGATCCGCACGCCCATGAACGGCGTGCTCGGTCTCGTGGAGGTGCTCGAGCGCACGCCGCTCAATCCCGATCAGACGCAGATGGTCCGCATGGTGCACGAGTCGGCGGGCGCGCTTTTGCAGATCCTCGACGACCTGCTCGACTACTCGAAGATCCAGGCCGGGCGCCTCGCGATTGCCTCGGAGCCGTTCGACATGCGCGAGCTCGTCGACAACGCCGTGGGCTTGCTGGCGGGGCGGGCGCACGAGAAGGGACTCAAGATGCGCGTGGACGTCACGGCCAGCGTGGGGGCGCTGCTGCGCGGCGATAGCGTGCGTCTGCGGCAGATTTTGTTCAACCTGCTCAGCAATGCGATCAAGTTCACGCCTCATGGGGAGGTGAGCGTGAGCGTGACGGCGCGCGACGTGGCGAGCACGCGCGGCAAGGCGCGGCGCCAGCGCATCTCGATCACGGTGACCGACACGGGTATCGGCATTGCACCTGAGGCGCAGGCCCAGCTTTTCGAGCCGTTCGTGCAGGCGGAAACCTCCACCACGCGGCGCTTTGGCGGCACCGGACTGGGCTTGACGATCAGTCGCAAGCTCGCGGCCCTGATGGGCGGCACGCTCGAGTTGCGCAGCGAGGTCGGCAAGGGCACCAGTCTCGAACTGCATATCGAATTGCCGCTCGAAGCGCAGGCCGGCCACGCGAACGGCTTGCGCGGCAAGCGCGCGCTCGTGGTGTGTGACGATGCCCGCGTGGCCGGCGCGCTCATGCATTTCGGCGTGTCGCTCGGCATGAAGATGACGCGCATCGAATCAGGCCCGCGCGGCCACGCCGCCATGCGCAAGCTGACGGCCCATGGCGGCGTCGATCTCGTGTTCGTCTCGGAGGCGCTCGCGGGCGTGTTCGACGGGCTGGGCGTGCCGGTCGTCCGTCTGACGGAGAATCCCAAGCCGAGCGGCTACCGGGTGGTGGAGAGCGGTGTGCGGGTGAGCGTCAATCCGCTTTCGTGGCGCGGTTTAGGCGCCGCTTGTGCGATGGCGCTCACCGGTCTGCCCGCGGTCGCTGTGCGGCCCGCGCTGGCGGCGGAAACGGTGCTCGCGGCGCCCGATCGCGAGAAGGAGCGCGCGGCGGGGCGTCTGATTCTCGTCGCCGAGGACCATCCGGTGAATCAGGAGCTGATCCGCCATCAGCTCGCGCTGCTGGGCTTTGCATGCGACGTGGTCGACGACGGTGCGCAGGCGCTCGAGGCGCTGGAGAAGGAGTGCTACGGTTGTTTGATAACCGATTGCCATATGCCGAATGTATCGGGCTATGACCTTGCGCGGCGGATACGCGAGATCGAAGCGGCCGAGGCGCGCAAGAAAGGCAAGGCTGCGGGCGCGACGCCGCGTCTGCCGATTCTCGCCATCACGGCGAACACCGCGCCCGAAAACTTGCGGCTGTGCCGCGAGGCCGGCATGGACGAGTGCCTCATCAAGCCCACGCGTGTCGCGACGCTGCGCGACCAGCTCGCGCGCTGGTTCGGCGCGGAGAACGCGCTGCGTGTCGCGCTGGAGCAAGCCGCGCCGTGTCCGCGCGCCGGCTCCGGAACGCGCGACGATGCCGCCATGTCGGACGAAGCCGGCGAAGCGGGCGTGGCCGAGCCGCTCGATCTCGCGCATATGATCGAGGTGTGGGGCAGCGAGGCGACGGTGAAGACGTTGCTGGGCTCGTTCGTCAGCGCGATGCGCGACGATCTGGATTTGCTGCCGGAGTTGCTGAAGGACATCGACATCGCGCGCCTGCGCGAATGGCATCACCGGCTCGCGGGTGCGGTGGGCGTGCTGCACTATCCTGCACTGCTCGCGGTGCTCGAAACCTGGCGCGCTCACATGAACACGCATACGTCGGAGCAATTGCGCGAGGAAGGGTTCGCGCTCATCCGCACCTGCCACGCGATGCTCGACGGCATCGAGCAGCAGGCTGCGTTGCTCGCCTGAGCGCTCCGCCTGCGCACGGACCGGGCCACGGGCGGAAAGCCGGCGAAAAAAAACGCGGCCGAAGCCGCGTTCAAGGTTGGAGACCCTTCGATGAAGAGTCACTTCTCGCAAAAGAGAGCATAGTTCGCGCGCCGCCAGAAATCGAGATAAAAGCGATCAATTATTTATTGCCGGATATCTTGGTAATCGTCTGGCGAGAAGCGTCCTGGCTGCGAAACCACTCGACGGTGAAGTCCACGAACGTTCGCGTTTTCGCGGGGATGTGACGTCGCCCGGGATAGACGAGCGAGAGTTCCTTATCGGCGTCGCGGATCTGGTAGTCGTCGAGCACGCGCACGAGCGTGCCTAGCGCGAGATCGGTGTCCACCTGGTTTGCCGGCAGGATCGTGATGCCCATCCCCGCGAGAGCCGCCTGACGCAGCATCACCGAATTGTTGACGGCATAGGCCGGCTCGATCCGCACCGCCTCACGCACGCCAGCGGCGCTCGCGAACTGCCATTCGTTGCCGTGAATGTCGATGGACGGCGCAAGCAGCGTATGGTGCGTGAGTTCTGCGGGATGCCGCGGTGCGCGGCGGCCGTCGAGATAGGCGGGCGAGGCGACCGCAACCGGCGTGACCGAAACGAGCGGACGCCGGATCAGTGTGCCGCCGCTGACCTGGCGCGGCGCGACAATGCCCACGTCGAAGCCTTCTTCGATGAGATCGACGGGGCGGTGCAACAGCGTGAGCGTGAGCCGAACCTGTGTGAATTCGGCGAGATACTGCTTGAGCAGCGGCGTGAGGTCATGCAGCGAGAACGAGGCGTGCGCGACCACGCGCAGTGTGCCCGAGGGCACAGACACGCCATGCGCGATCTGCGTTTCGACGCGCTCCAGGTCCTCGAGCATATGACGGCACGCCTGGGCATACGCGTTTCCTGCCTCGGTCAGCGAAATGCTGCGCGTATTGCGGTTGATGAGGCGGGTGTGAAGATGCGCCTCCAGCAGTGCGACATAGCGCGTGACAACGGCGTTCGAAAGATCGAGGCTTGCCGCAGCGCGACCGAACGAGCCGTGTTCGGCGACGCTCACGAATACGCGCATCGCCTGAAGCTGATTCATGGTTTTGGGTCGCATTGACATGGGGCTGACGGGATTGGCTGCGTTGAAGCGATGTTTGCCTGCGTACACATGAGGCTCGGCGCAGGACTGCGACGCGAGCGTTGCCGGATAGTACCGACAGGGCTATGCCCTAAGGAATGAGACTGTTCCTAAACCGTTAATTGTCTTGAATTAATTATGTTGCTGGGCGGCAACGTTATATCGGGATAGTGTGTGATCGATTCTCGCGCGCGTGAATTCAAGATTAAGCGCGTGCATTGAGTGGCAAGCGATTGCGCCGAGCGTCACGGCAGTATTCGACTTCTTCAAAAAAACTTTTGCCTTGGATCGGGATGGCTGGCTTGAAAGTGACGCCAATAAACTTTGGGCTGCGTATCAATGCGGCACTAACGTTTGCGGTGCTGCGGGATCAAGCGAGCCGGCGTGTTGCCGGCGACGGCGTCTATTTTTGCCGAAAGGCTTTGCATCTAAGGAAGCATATGAAAAAGAGTCTGGCTATCGCGGCCGCAGTTGCCGCGACTTTCGCATCGGCGTCGTACGCGCAAAGCAGCGTGACGCTCTACGGCATCGTCGATGCCGGCTTCGTCTACACGACCAACGTGGATGGCAACACCAAATACGCTCTGGGCAGCGGCAACATTCAGCAGAGCCGTTGGGGCCTGCGTGGCACGGAAGATCTCGGTGGCGGCCTGAAGACGATCTTCACCCTCGAAAGCGGCATTAACGTAGCGAACGGCCGTCAGGCAAATAACAGCAGCCTGTTCAACCGTCAGGCTTTCGTCGGTCTCACGCAGGATCAGTACGGCACGCTGACGTTCGGCCGCCAGTACGACTCCGTGGTCGACTACCTTGGCCCGCTCATGGCTGTCGGCACGTGGGGCGGCACGTACACGGCACACGTGGGCGACAACGACAACGGCAATGCCACGTTCTCGCTGAACAACGCGATCAAGTACACCAGCCCAAATCTCTCGGGTTTCCAGTTCGGTGGCGCGTACGCGTTCTCTAACCAGGCAGGCTTCGCGAACAACCGCGCGTATAGCGCCGGCATGAGCTACGCCAACAGCGGCCTGCGCGTCGCTGCGGCTTACCTGCAGGCCAACAACACGGGCACCTTGAACAACCCCAATGGTGCGGTCACGAACGACCAGTTCGGCCTGTTCGGCAGCGCCCAGCGCGCGCGCGTTTGGGGCGGTGGCGTGAGCTATACCTATGGTCCTGCTGTCGGTGGCGTGGTGTTCACGCAATCGCGCCTGAACGGCTTGAACGACAACCTGTCGATCCGCTACAACAACATCGAAGCCAACGTGCATTACAACCTGACGCCGGCACTTGGCATCGGCGCGATGTACACCTATACCAACGCGAACGGTTCGATCCTCTCCAACGCGGGCGGTGGTCAAACCGCGCACTGGAACCAGTTCGGCTTGCAAGCCGACTACGCGCTCTCGAAGCGCACGGACGTGTACCTCGAGGGCGTGGGCGTTTGGGGTGCCGGTCAGGCTGCGGTGGGCATCACGCAGGTGGGCTACCAGGGGGCGGACAACTACTCGTCGTCGAAGAATCAGGGTATCGTCACGACCGGTATCCGTCACCGCTTCTAATGATGCGGGCGGCCCGGCTTCCGGCCGGGCTGCAGAACCCATTACGAAGAAAAGCAGTAGAAGGTAGTACTTGGGTTAAGAGCGCCGCTCGCGGCGCTCTTTTTTTTGTCCCGCACTTTTCATTCCAGCGTTTTCATGGCTGTCGATCATGCCGGATCGGACGCCTTTTCCGGATTTGCTCTAGCATGTGACGAGGTGGCTGCCGCCTGATGGTGCAGCGCGCCACAACAAACGGAGAATTCCCATGAAAGCGCTTCGTCCGCTGCAGTTTGCTCTCGCCCTGTGTGTCCTTGCTTCCAGTGCCGCGTTTGCCGATACCGTTGCGCTGAAGGCCGATCTCGAACCTTCCAGCGAAGTGCCACCGCGTGTGAGTCACGGCCACGGCATGCTCAATGCCACGTTCGACACCTCGACAAAATCGCTGAACTGGACCATCACTTACGAAGGCCTGTCGGGGCCGGTGACCGGTGCGCATTTCCATGGTCCCGCGCCCGTCGGCCAGAACGCGAACGTACAGGTGCCGATTCCGAAGGGTGAACTTGCCACTCCGATCAAGGGTTCCGCAACGCTCAACGAAAAGCAGGTCACCGATCTGATGGCCGGCCAGTGGTATTTCAACGTGCATACGCAACAGAACCCGTCCGGCGAAATTCGCGGGCAGGTGCTGCCGGCGAACTGAGCATCCGCTGGGTTGCGCGCGTAGTGAGCGCATTGCAAGGAGCCGTGCCCCATGAGTTTGCAAAGCAGGTTGATCTGCTGGTTCTTGCGCCGCAGCTTTCTTCCGGCGACGCGCGGCCCGATCGATGTCGCACGCGTGCGCGCACAAACCGCGAAACGCGTGTGGCTGCCTCAGGTCCCCAAGGGTTGGCAATTACGCGAGGAGTATCGGGCCGCCAGCGAGCGCAACGCAGCCGACGCGCCATCGAGTGGCGAATGGCTCGTGCGCGAGGGTGGGGCGCCGCGCACGATCCTCTATTTGCACGGTGGCGGTTATTACTTCTGCTCGCCGAAGACGCACCGTGCCATCACCTTCGGCCTCGCCACACGCGCCGAAGCCGACCTTTTTTCGCTCGACTATCGTCTTGCGCCCGAGCATCCGTTTCCGGCGGCACTGGTTGACGCAGTGGCTGCTTATCGGCGCTTGCTGGCTGACGGCGCGCGTGCCCAGTCGCTTGTGATCGCGGGCGATTCGGCGGGCGGCGGGCTCGCGCTCGCCACGCTCGTCGCATTGCGCGACGCCGGCAATCCGCTGCCGGCCGGCGCGGTGCTCTACTCGCCGTGGACCGATCTCGCCGTCACAGGCGCGTCGATACGCGAAAACGACGGGCGCGATCCCATGTTCTGCGGCGACGTGTTCGCGCGCGTTGCGCCACTTTACCTCGGCGAGAC
Organism: Paraburkholderia sp. A3BS-1L; assembly: GCF_051125215.1. Classification (NCBI taxonomy): domain Bacteria; kingdom Pseudomonadati; phylum Pseudomonadota; class Betaproteobacteria; order Burkholderiales; family Burkholderiaceae; genus Paraburkholderia; species Paraburkholderia sp. A3BS-1L. The sequence goes on from NZ_CP120442.1 coordinate 435,243, forward strand.
GAGCGCGACCGATCCCCATGCTTCGCCGCTTTACGCCGATCTCCACGGCTTGCCGCCGCTCTTCATGCTGGCGGGCAGCACCGAGACGCTGCTCGACGACACGCGCCGGGTGGCGGAACGCGCACAGGCTGCCGGCGTGAGTGTCGAGTGCAAGATCGGGCGCGGTCTACCGCATGTCTGGCCGATTTACGCGCCGTTCATGCCCGAGGCGCGGCGTGCGCTCGACGAGACCGCGCGCTTCGTGAAGCGCGTGACGACGGCCGACGACACCGCCCGTGCGCAGAAGAGCGCACACATGCAAACGGAGCCTGGGGCGGGGGCGCAATTGAGCACACCACCGGGCGCGCATCGAGCGGCTCAATCGAGCGTGACGTCGATCTCTTCGTAGGCCGCGCGGACGGTGGCTTCGCCGTAGCGCCGCTCGAGCCTGCGCACGGTGAAATGGCCGTGTGCGACGTTCTGGAAGTGATCGATGAACACGGTGTTCACCATGGCGCCGAGCACCGCGCCGATGGCCGGAATCGATTTCGCGGCCACCTGTTCGCTGACCTGCACGGAAAAGCGCGCGGCCACGGTCTGCATGAGCTTGAGCAGCGCAGTCGAGCCGTGCGCGGCGAAGCCCTTGGTCGCCATTTCCGACGACGCTTTCGATACCGCCTGCGCCAGCGCGCCGCGCACGATGAAGTAGCCGAAATCGGCTTCGTCGTCGGCGGCCGAGCGTCCGCCCATGCCGAACACGGTCAGGCACTGGAGTTGAGTGTCGGCGTTCGCGAGGTCTTCGCCTTCGCTGCGCGCGACGTCGCAAATCGAGCGGAACATTAACGTCGTCGTGACGGGTAGCTCCACCGGCAACGCGAACAGGCCGAACGCGCCGCCCGCCGCGCCCGTCGTGGCGACCGCGAACTTGTGCAGCAGGTTGCTCGGCTTCGCGCCCGGTGGGCCTGCGTGCTGTGCGATTGTTGTGGCGATTGATGTCGATTCAGCGGCTGAGCTTGCATCGGCGATCCCGGGCGCCCGCTCGCCCGGTTTGCCAAGTGTCTTGAGCGCCAGCTGCAGGCATTTGCGCAGCGCTGCCTGGGTGGCGTCGTTGACCTTGTCGTTGGCCACGGCGGGCAGCTTGGCGATCAGTTTCTCGACCGGCGCACCGACGATCGCGGCGAGCTTCATGCCGAGCGGCGGCGTTTCCAGTTCGTGCTTCGCGCGCTTGAGCGCGGCAAGATCGGCTTCGGAAAAATCAGAATACGGCCCCATAAATCTCCCGGAAAACGGTTCGGCAAGCGCTCCTCGACGCCCAGTGTAGAGGATCGCATCGTGCTATGATTTCAATTCTTGACGTATCAATCATTGCGGGATCAAAAATGGCCGTCCGTACTGCCGCCCATCATTCGAGCGGGCAGGTGCTGCCGTTCCGGGAGTCGCTGCTGGCGATGCTCGGCGTCTCCTTTGTGAGCATGCTGGTTGCACTGGACCAGACCGTCGTTGGCACGGCGCTGCCCACCATCGTCGCCGAACTGCGCGGCTTCGAGCTTTACGCGTGGGTCGCCACGTCCTATCTGCTCACCTCTGTCATCACCGTCCCTATTTTTGGTCGGCTCGGCGACTATTACGGGCGCAAGCCATTCGTGATCGCGTCGATCGTCGTCTTCACCGGCGCCTCGGTTCTGTGCGGCGCGGCCAACAGCATGATGTTCCTCGTGCTCGCGCGCGGCCTGCAGGGCATCGGCGGCGGCATGCTGGTGGGCACGGCGTTCGCGTGCATTCCCGATCTCTTTCCTGATTCGGTCGTGCGCCTGAAATGGCAGGTGCTGATGAGTTCGGCGTTCGGCATCGCCAACGCGGTGGGGCCTTCGCTCGGCGGCTTTCTCACGCAGTATTACGGCTGGCGTTCGGTGTTCTACGTGAACCTGCCGGTCGGGCTGCTTTCGCTGTTCTTCGTCTGGCGCTATCTGCCGCATTTGCGCCATGTCGTGCACAAGGAGCGCATGCGGCTCGATTGGCCAGGCGCGCTGCTGATCGCCGTGACGCTCGGCAGCCTGCAACTGTTCGTCGAGCGGCTGCCCGCGCACGGCGTGACGTTTTCCGCGCTGGGCCTGCTCGTGCTGGCCGCGGCCTCGGGCTGGGCGCTGTGGCAGTGGGAGCGGCGCTGCCCGCAGGCGATCCTGCCCGTCGACATGTTCCGCAACGCGAGCCTCAACGCGCTCTTCAAGCTGGCGGTGCTGGGCGGCTTCACCATGTTCTCGCTGCTGTTCTATGCGCCGCTGCTGTTCCAGGGCGGCTTCGGCATGACGCCGAACGAGGCGGGCATGGTCATCACGCCGCTCGTGGTGTTCATCACGATCGGCAGCATCGCGAACGGACGCGTCGTGTCGCGCATCCGCAATCCGAACCGGATGCTCTACATCGGCTTTGGGATGCTCGCGTTCGCCTGCTTTGCGGTCGCCCTGGCGTCGCACAACACGCCGCGCGTGCTCTTGATGGCGCTGATGATCGTGGGCGGCATCGGGCTCGGCTTCGTGATGCCGAATCTCACCGTGTTCGCGCAGCAGACCGCGGGCCGCGAGCATCTGGGCATTGCCACGGCGCTGCTGCAGTCGTTGCGCATGATCGGCGGGATGTTCGGCACCGCGCTGACCGGCACGATGGTCACCCAGCTTTACAAGGGCGGCGTGCACAAGGCACTGGACGCCGATCACGCGACGCACTGGTTCGCCCAGCTCGCCGACCCGCAGATCCTCATCAACCGCGACGCACAGCACGTGCTGATTGGCGAACTCGCCAAGGCCGGGCACAATGGCGCGCCGTTGCTGGAGGCCGCGCGCGAGGCGCTGGTGGGCGCGATTCATCTGGGGATTGCGGTGGCTGCAGTGATCGCGCTGGTGTCGATCTGGCAGACGCGGCGCGTGCCGCCCATCAGGCTTCAGCGCAAGATCGAGCCCGTGATCCACGCCGATTGAGGGCTGGCGATGCGTCGGGACGCAGAACAAGGCAGTGAGGCACGCACGGCTCGCCGCCAGAGACAGGAAGACAGGCAGGAACACACAGCATGGAAACACAGGATCGCGTCGCCATCGTCCAGCAGTTCGGACGGACCTACCGCACGTTCATGTCCGCGTTCGAGGCGCAGGTGGGGCATCCGCTGCCGCGCTGGCGCATTTTGATGGCGCTGCATGAGCAGAATGGCGAGTCGTCGCAGAAGCGGCTCGTCGAGCGTCTGCGCGTGGACCCGGGCGCGCTCACGCGGCAATTGAAGCCGCTTGAGGCGCTGGGCTGGATCGCGCGCAGCGCCGACGCGCGCGACAACCGCATTACCAATGTGCAGCTCACCCAGGCGGGGCACGATGCTGTCGAGGCGAGTCTGCCGCGGCGCAACGCGTTCCTGAACCAGACGATGTCGTTGCCTGACGATGCGCTCACGGCGCTGTCGAGCGCACTGCGGATGATGGAAGAACGGATTAGCGTGGCAGTGGCGCAAGCCGAGGCCGCCGAAGCGAAGGAAGGCGCTTGAGTCGAGCGCTCAAGTCATCGGCCATCAGCCGGCCAGGCTGCAAGCGCCTGGCCGCCGTGGGCCGGGGTGAATCGAACCGCAGAACGATCAGAAGAACGTTTCGATCACTTCCGTCACGCGATATTGCCCGTCGACCATCAGCACCTGGCGCCACCGGTCGAACGTGAGGCAGGGGTGCGAAATGTCGAAGCCGATCATGTCGCCGACCTTGATGTCCGCGCCGCCCGGAATCTGCAGATAGGCGTGCTGATCCATCATCTGGAAGATTTCCCAGCCCTCGTTCGCGGCGATTTCGCGCGGCATGCTTGCGCCATCGCGTGAAGGACGATAGTGGCGCGTCGGCTCTGGAAAGCCTGCGTCGAAGGCGGCGTCGCGTTTGCCGAAGCCGATGATCGCGCGCCCCGGCTCCGGAATCGACTGGACATAGGCCCACAGCTGCAGCGCCGGCAGCAGCGCCACGCCCATCTCGCGCGCGACCGGATTGCGCGTGAGGATCTGCGACTGCGCCTGCTTGTAGACGCCCACGTCGTGCGTGAGATAGCAGCCGGGGCGCAGCACGACGTCGATCGTGCCGGCCTGCGAGGCTTTCGCGAATTCCTCGGCCACCACGTCGTACCATGCGGATCCCGCGCCCGAAAGCAGTGCCGGCGAACGCGAAAAGCGGCCGGCGGCGGCGAGTTCCTCGGTTACGTTGAGCGCGTCGCGCAGGAAGGTGCGCACCTCGCTCTCTTCTTTGAGGATGCCCTCGTAGATCTCCACGCCCGCGAGCTTGAGCGAATCCGGATAGCGCGCGATCGTGTCGATCACGGCGCGGCGCGAGTCCGCGTCGCGCACGCCGGTGCGTCCGCGCGGCACGCCCAGTTCGAGCAGCACTTGCAGCGTGCGATGCGAGGCGCGGAAGAATTCGCCCAGTTGCTCGACGCCTTCCACCGTGTCCACGAGGCAGAAAAACTCGAAATCGGGATCGCTCAGCAATTCGGCGATGATCGCCATGTTGTGACGGCCCACGAGCTGATTCGCCATCAGCACGCGCGAGATGCCGCCGCGATACGCGGCGCGCGTCTGATGCGCCGTGGCGAGCGTGATACCCCACGCGCCCGTTTCCATCTGGCGGCGAAACAGTTGCGGCGCCATCGTGGTCTTGCCGTGCGGCGCGAGCTTCACGCCGTAGCGCGTGACGAAGTCCTGCATCCACTTGAGGTTGTGCTCGACGCGGTCCGCATACAGGACCGCGGCCGGCAAGCTCACGTCCTCGGCGAGCAGATTCCATTCGAGGCGCGCAGCGTCGCCCAGCGGCACGCTTGCGCCCGGCAGGTTGCCAAGGCCCTTGCTGTTCGGGTCGATCGCTGCACTCTGATAGTTTGTAACTTTCATTTCCGTTCGCTCCATCTACGGTCCGTTGCGCCGGTCCGCAAGGAAACCGTGCATGCCTTGCAGGTCCGGCGTTGACTTGGAGATAGTACACAAAGTACCATCTGTTCGGGAAATGTTATTTATTAACAAAACATGAATTCAGCCGCCGAACCGGGACGTTTCGACATCGTCGCCCGAATCGCGCAATGCGTGCCGGATTTGCGTCCGGCCGAGCGCGATGTCGCGGCCCTGATTCTCGACGACCTCGCTGCCGCCGCGCGGGCGAGCATCGGCGAGCTGGCGCGGCGCGCGGGCGTGAGCGTGGCCTCCGTCACACGCTTTGCGAAGGCGGTGGGCTGTCACGATGTGCGCGAGCTCAAGCTGCGGCTCGCCCAGGCCGCCGCCGTGGGCGAGCGATTCTTGCGCGCGGCTCAGGACGAAGGCAGCCGCCGGGGCGCGGGCAAAGGCGGATCTGGCAAACCACGCCGCGGGGCGGCGTCGCCGGCGGCGCAGCCCGAAGAGGGGCTCGCCACGCGCGTCTACGACGAAATCCACGCAGCGCTCGCGCGCAATCATGAGCTGCTGCGCCACGCGCCGTTTGCCGAGGTCGCCGCTGCGCTGGCCAAGGCGCGCATGATCTATGTGTTCGGCATGGGCGGCGGCTCCAGCGCGCTCGCCGACGAAATGCGCTTTCGCCTCGTGCGCCTCGGCCGGCCGGTCGCGTCGTATCAGGACAGTTTGCTGCAGCGGATGGTCGCAAGCACGCTATCGTCCGATTGTGTCGTGATCGCGCTTTCCGTAACAGGACGCGTGCCCGAGCTGCTCGATGCGTGCCGCATCGCGCGCGACTACGGGGCGAAGCTGGTCGCGCTTACCGCGCCGGCATCGCCGCTGGCCGCGCTCGCCGACTGGCTCGTGCCGCTCGTCGCGAGCGAGACCGATTTCATTTACAAGCCCTCGTCGTCGCGATACGCGATGATGATGGCGATCGACGTGCTCGTGACGGAGCTCGCGCTGGCGCAGCCTGAAGCGAGCCGCGAATTGCTGCGCCGCATGAAGCTTACGCTCGACACGCATCGCGGCATTGCCGGGCGCGGCGGCGAGCGTCAACCACTGGGCGACTGAACCCAATACGCGCGAGGCGCCAACGCCAGACGCGCTATCGACAGGAGACTGTGCCATGCATTCGCATCCGGAAGCCGCCGACACCCTGATCTTCGGCGCCATGTTGTACGACGGCACGGGCGCGCCGGGCGTCGAGCGCGATGTCGCGCTGCGCGACGGGCGCATCGCCGCCATCGGCAATCTGTCGAACTGGCTGGCGGAGGAAGTGATCGAGGCCGAGGGGCGCGCGCTTGCGCCAGGCTTCATCGACGTCCATACGCACGACGACACGCACGTGATCCGCTCGCCGCAGATGTTGCCCAAGATCAGCCAGGGCGTGACCACGGTGGTCGTCGGCAACTGCGGGATCAGCGCTGCGCCGGTGTCGCTCAAGGGCGATCCTGCCGATGGCGGCCCCCCCGATCCGATGAATCTGCTCGGCGAGCGCGACGCGTTCCAGTACCCGACCTTCGCGGCGTACGTCGACGCCGTGAACGCCGCGAAGCCCGCGGTGAACGTGGGCGCGCTGATCGGTCATACGGCGCTGCGCAGCAACCACATGGACGATCTCAAGCGCGCCGCCACTGGCGACGAGATCGCGGCCATGCGCGCGCAGCTCGAAGAGGCGCTCACGCATGGCGCGCTCGGACTCTCCACGGGCCTCGCGTATGGCAACGCCTTCGCGGCGTCGACCGAAGAAGTCCTCTCGCTTGCGGAGCCGCTCGCCGCCGCCGGCGCCCTCTACACGACGCACATGCGCACCGAATTCGACGCCATCCTCGAAGCCATGGAGGAGGCGTATCACATCGGCAAGCACGCGCGCGTGCCGGTCGTCATTTCACACCTCAAATGCGCGGGCCCGTCGAACTGGGGGCGCAGCGCGGAAGTGCTCGCGTCGCTCGAAGGCGCGCGCAAGTATCAGCCGGTGGGCTGCGATTGCTATCCGTACAGCCGCAGTTCATCGACGCTCGATCTCAAGCAGGTGACGGGCGACATCGACATCACGATCACGTGGTCGACGCCGCATCCCGAGCAGGCGGGCAAGCTCATCAAGGACATCGCGGCCGAGTGGGGCGTCTCGCAGCAGGAGGCCGGCAAGCGCTTGCAGCCAGCGGGCGCGGTCTATCACAACATGTCCGAGGACGATGTGCGCCGCATCCTCTCGCATCCCGCGACGATGGTGGGCTCGGACGGCCTGCCCAACGACCCGCTGCCGCATCCGCGCCTGTGGGGCGCATTCCCGCGCGTGCTGGGCCATTACGCGCGCGACGCTGCACTGCTGCCGCTCGAAGAGGCGGTGCGCAAGATGACGGGTTTGTCGGCGCGGCGCTTCGGTCTCACGCAGCGCGGCGAGGTGCACGTGGGCTGGCATGCCGACCTCGTGCTGTTCGATCCCGCGAAGGTGCGCGACGCCGCGACTTTCGAGCAGCCGCAGCAGGTGGCAGAAGGCATCGACGCAGTGTGGGTGAACGGCGTGCTGTCGTACCGCGACGGCCAGCCAACCGGCGAACGCGCGGGCCACTTCGTCGCGCGGGGCACGCGCGACGCTCAGGTTTTCTAAGTTATTTTTTCGCGCACATGGTTGCGCGCCAGGCGAACTCAAAGGAGCAAACGATGAAACGAATTGGAGCAGAAGGCGGCAAGGGCCAGGGCGGACAACATCTGCCGTTCGCGCGCGCGGTAGAGGCCGACGGCTGGCTGTATGTCTCGGGCCAGACGCCGATGGAAGGCGGCGAGGTGATCAACGGCGGCATCGTCGAGCAATCGCATAAAGCCATCCAGAACCTTTTCGCTATCCTGAAGGAAGCGGGCTATGGCGCGGAGCACGTGGTGCGCTGCGGCGTGTGGCTCGACGATGCGCGCGACTTCCAGTCGTTCAACAAGGTGTTCCGCGAGTACTTCGGCGAACATCCGCCGGCGCGCGCCTGCGTGCAGTCGAGCATGGTGGTGGACTGCAAGGTCGAAGTCGATTGCGTCGCTTACAAGGCGCCGGCAGGGAAGTAATGCGGGTGGGGCGTGAGAGCGCTTCGTGAATGTCGTTGATCACTGTGCGACAAGCACGCAAAAACCGTACAAGCGGCCGCCAGGCGATCTGGCGGCCGTTTTTTTATTCTCATTGCCGGCATCTTTGGACTTCCAGCGACATGCCGTTAGCCATCCGGCCAGGGGATGAAATTCCCAATATGTGAGCGCCCCAATCACATATTGGAGATCGCAGAAAAACCGACCTACAATCCGATCCATCCGACATGACGCGCCACACGCCCCAGACAGCGGGTGGCAGTTGGCAAGTCGGCATAGCCCAGACAAAAGCTCGCGGCCGCGCAATGCGTGCGGTTCAGCGGGCAAGCATCGGAGACGTCAGCCATGTTCCAGTCCGCGAATCGCGTGGCCTTGTGCCGTCCACCGTCGCGCGCAAAAGCGCGCCCCAGCGATTCGCACCATGGTCCGCAGGCTGTCGCTTGACGCCGTGCGTTTATCCCCGTCTTTCTGAACGGCCTCGCCATGAACAAAGCGATGTCCCCGAATTTCGCCGAACGCTTTACGAACGCCGAGGCAGAGTCGGCCGCTGAATCCGCCGCGGACGCTCCAGGCGCCGCTGGCCGCGCGCAATCACAAGCCAAATCCCGCGCCGGCGCCGACGAAATCGTCGGCCTGCCGGGCGCGCTGCTCGACGGCTCGGCGCAAGCCGGCACGCAGACGCTCCTGCGCGGCCTCGCCATTCTCGAAGCCGCCGCTGCCGGCGTGCGCGATCTGCGCTCGTTCGGCGCCGTGCTCGGCACGACGCGCAGCACCACGCACCGGCTCGTTTCCAGCCTCGTGCAGGCGCGCTATCTGCGCCAGGTGCAGGGCGGCTATCTGCTCGGACCCAAGCTCATCGAACTCGGCACGATCGCGCTCGAGCAAATGCCGCTCACGGCCGTCGCGCGCACGCATCTCGAAGCGCTCGCCGAGGCGACGCTCGACACGATTCACCTCGGCGTGCGCGATGGCGACGACGTGCTCTACATCGACAAGATCCCCGGCCAGCGCGGCCTCGAAATGCGCTCGCGCGTGGGGCACCGCATGCCGCTCGCGTCCACGGGTATCGGCAAGGCCATGATGCTGGATCTCTCGCCGCAGTCGTGGCGCGACTTGTTCGAGGCGTCGCGGCGCGCGCTGGCGGGCGTGAGCTTTCGCCCCGATCACAATCTCGATCCCGATACCTTCCTCAAGCGCATGGCCACGTACTCGGCCGGCGGCTACACGTTCGATCTCGAGGAAAACGAAATTTCGATTCGCTGCGTGGCCGCGCCGGTGCGCGATGCGTCGGGGGCGATCGTGGCGGCGCTATCCGTGGCGAGCACGATTCCCTACATGCCGCTCGAACGCATGGACGAACTGATTGCGGTCGTGCAGCGCGAGGCGCGCGCGATCTCGCAGGAGCTCGGTTGGCGCGTGCCGCAGCCCGCGACGCGCCGGATCCGACGATGAGCGCGCACACCGCGGCGGCGCGCAGGGCGCAGGGCAAACCGGATGCCGCCAGGGCCAAACCAGCGGCGCTCATCGCGCTCGATTGGGGCACGACTTCGCTGCGCGCGTATTTGTTCGATGCGTCGGGCGAAGTGCTCGACACGCGCATGTCGACGGCTGGGATCATGAATCTGCCGGTGCCGGCAGAAGAAGGCGGTTTCGACGCCGCGTTCGACGAGGCTTGCGGCGTGTGGCTCGCGCAGTCGAGCGCGCTGCCGGTGCTCGCGGCGGGCATGGTCGGCAGCGCCCAGGGCTGGGTGTCGGCGCCGTATGTGGAAACGCCCGCAGGCGAAGACGCGCTGGTGGCCGGCATCGTCAGGGTGCGCACGGCCAGCGGTGTGGAGGTGGCCGTGGTGCCGGGCGTGCTGGAGCCGGGTGCGTTGCCCAATGTCATGCGCGGCGAGGAAACGCAGATCTTTGGCGCTTTGGGTGCGCAGATCGATGCGGATCCGTCGAGCCCATCGACGAAACACCCTTCGGCGCAGCCGGCGCTGATCGGCTTGCCCGGCACGCACGCGAAATGGGTGGTGGTGGAGGGCGCGCGCATTGCGCGCTTCTACACCTTCATGACGGGCGAAGTCTACGCGGCGCTCACGGCGCACACGATCCTCGGCCGCACCATGAAGCGGCCCGCCACGCCCGATACGGCGGCGTTCCTGCGCGGCGTGACGGTGGCGCGCGAACACGGTTGTGCGGGCGTGCTGGCGACTGCGTTCAGCACGCGCACGCTGGGCCTCACCGATCAGCTTGCCGCCGATGAGCAGCCCGACTATCTCTCGGGCCTCCTGATCGGTCACGAACTGGCGGGGCTCGACGCAGTGCTCGCGCGCCGCGACGTGGAGCTGGCGGCATGCGCGCCGCGCCTGATTGGCGCCGATGCGCTGTGTGAGCGCTATCGGCTCGCGCTCGCGCAGTTCGGCTGCGGCGGCGCGCAGATCGTGCATCGGGCGACCGAGCGCGGGCTGTGGCGCATCGCGGTGCGCGCCGGCCTCGTGGCGCCAACGAACCAGACGAACCAGACGGCGTGAGCCGGGCAGAAAGCAACTCACAGGACTACGCACGATGGAACCCGACTTGAACTTGCCGGCCCCGTACACGCCTCACGCAGGCTTCATGGCCGCATTTGGCGCCTGCCGGATGGTCGCGATCATGCGCGGCATCCAGCCCGCCGAAGCTGCCGACCATGGCCGCGCGCTCTACGAGGCAGGCTTCCGGCTCATCGAGGTGCCGCTCAATTCGCCGTCGCCGCTCGAGAGCATCGCGGCGCTGCGCGCGGCGCTGCCCTCCGACGCCATGATCGGTGCGGGCACGGTGCTCACGACGGCGCACGTGCGCGACGTCAAGGCTGCCGGCGGCGAACTGATCGTGATGCCGCACGCGGACACCGACGTGATTCTCGCGGCCAAACTGCAAGGCCTCGCCTGCGTGCCGGGCGTGGCGACGCCGACCGAAGCGTTCGCGGCGCTCAAATGCGGCGCCGATGCGCTCAAGATGTTCCCCGCCGAGCAACTGGGCCCCGAGGTGACGAAGGCATGGCGCGCGGTCATTCCCGGCGTCGTGCCGCTTCTGCCCGTGGGCGGCGTGAAGCCGGACAACATGGGGCCGCAGCTGGCGGCGGGCGCGAGCGGCTTCGGCCTGGGGTCCGCGCTCTACAAGCCGGGGCAGGACGTGGCGGCGACGCGTGCGAATGCGCTCGCGTTCATCGCGGGCTGGCGCGCCACCCAAAACGCACAAGCCGGCGTGCAAGGAGCGAAAGCGTGAACCGCCTGGACGGCAAGGTCGCGATCGTGACCGGCGCGGGACGCGGCATCGGTGCCGCGATCGCGCGCGCGTTTGCGGCCGAGGGCGCGGCGGTCGTGCTTGCCGAGCTCGACGGCGCGAGCGCCGAGGCCACGGCGCGCGAGATCGCGCAGGCGCAGCCCGGCGCGCGCACGCTCGCGGTGCCTACCGACGTCACGCAAGCAACGTCGGTGCAAGCAGCAGTGGCCGCCGCCGGGCGCGCGTTCGGCCCCGTCGACGTGCTCGTGAACAACGCGGGCATCAACGTGTTCGCGGACCCGCTCACGATGACCGACGACGATTGGCGCCGCTGCTTCGCCGTCGATCTGGACGGCGTCTGGAACGGCTGCCGCGCCGTGCTGCCCGGCATGATCGAGCGCCGCGCAGGCAGCATCGTGAACATCGCCTCGACGCACGCGTTCCAGATCATTCCGGGCTGCTTCCCGTACCCGGTTGCGAAGCACGGCGTGATCGGCCTCACGCGGGCCCTCGGCATCGAATACGCGCCGAAGAACGTGCGCGTGAACGCGATCGCGCCGGGCTACATTGAAACGCAACTCACGCACGACTGGTGGAACGCGCAGCCCGACCCCGAGGCGGCACGCCGCGCGACGCTCGAATTGCCGCCGATGAAGCGCATCGGCCGGCCGGAGGAGGTCGCGATGACAGCCGTGTTCCTCGCCTCGGACGAAGCGCCGTTCATCAACGCGAGCTGCATCACGATCGATGGCGGGCGCACGGCGCTGCATCACGAGTAGAGAAGAAAAGAACACGCAGGACCTTTGCCGCAGCGCTGGCCGCGCGCGGGCGGATGAAGAAAAAGCGGCCGCTACCTTCCCGTGACTGAAGAAGACAGGAGACAGACACCATGCAACGCAGGATTTTCCTCACGCTGTTGGCCGCCGCAACGACCGCGATGCTCGCACAGGCCCCTGTTGCGCAGGCCGCCGACCCGGTCAAGATCGGCTTTCTGGTGAAGCAGCCCGAAGAGCCGTGGTTCCAGGACGAGTGGAAGTTTGCCGAGATGGCTGCCAGGAAGGATGGCTTCACGCTCGTGAAGATCGGCGCGCCTTCGGGCGAGAAGGTCATGAGCGCGATCGACAATCTCGCGGCGCAAAAGGCCCAGGGCTTCATCATCTGCACGCCCGACGTGAAGCTCGGGCCGGGCATCGTCGCCAAGGCCAAGGCCGACAAGCTCAAGATGATGACCGTGGACGACCGCCTCGTCGACGGCGCGGGCAAACCGATCGAAGCCGTGCCGCACATGGGCATCTCCGCCTACAACATCGGCAAGCAGGTGGGCGACGGCATTGCTGCCGAGATCAAGAAGCGCGGCTGGGACATGAAGGACGTGGGCGCCATCGACGTGACCTACGAGCAGTTGCCGACCGCGCATGACCGCACGACGGGCGCGACCGACGCGCTGGTGGCCGCGGGCTTCCCGAAGGCCAACATCATCGCCGAGCCGCAGGCCAAGACCGATACGGAGAACGCCTTCAACGCCGCCAATATCGCGCTCACCAAGAACCCGCAGTTCAAGCACTGGGTGGCCTACGGCCTGAACGACGAAGCCGTGCTGGGCGCCGTGCGCGCTGCGGAAGGCCGCGGCTTCAAGGCCGACAACATGATCGGCATCGGCATCGGCGGCTCGGACTCCGCGCTCAACGAGTTCAAGAAGCCCGAGCCGACCGGCTTCTTCGGCACGGTCATCATCAGCCCGAAGCGCCACGGCGAGGAGACGTCGGAGCTCATGTACGCGTGGATCACGCAAGGCAAGACGCCGCCGATGCTCACGCTCACGACCGGCATGCTGGCGACGCGCGACAACGTGGGTCAGGTGCGCGAGCAGATGGGACTTGCCTCGAAGTAGGAAAGAAAAGCTTTCACGCGAAGGAAGGGGTTTGAGGTATTTCCCGCTGCAAGGCGGCCGGCGTGCGAGCGAAGCAGGCGAAGCGCGCGCCGGCCGTATGCGGCGAATCGGCAGTGAATCGAATGAGAGGAAACCGAAGTGTCAGCGACACTGCGTTTTGACAATATCGGCAAGGTGTTTCCCGGCGTGCGCGCGCTCGATGGCGTGTCGTTCGACGTGCATGCGGGCGAAGTGCATGGCTTGATGGGCGAGAACGGCGCGGGCAAGTCCACGCTGCTGAAGATTCTCGGCGGCGAGTATCAGCCCGATTCGGGCCGCATCCTGATGGATGGCAACGAGGTGCGCTTCGCCGATGCGGCCGCGTCGATCGGCGCGGGCATTGCCGTGATTCACCAGGAGCTGCAATATGTGCCCGACCTCACGGTCGCGGAGAATCTGTTGCTGGGCGCGCTGCCCAATGCGCTCGGCTGGGTGAAGCGCGGCGAGGCGCGCCGGTTCGTGCGCGAGCGGCTTGCCGCGATGGGCGTGGATCTCGATCCCGCCGCGAAGCTGCGCAAGCTCTCCATCGCGCAGCGCCAGATGGTGGAAATCTGCAAGGCGCTGCTGCGCAATGCGCGCGTGATCGCGCTCGACGAGCCCACGAGTTCGCTCTCGCACCGCGAGACCGAGGTGCTTTTCAAGCTCGTGCGCGAGCTGCGTGCCGATAGCCGCGCGCTCATCTACATCTCGCATCGCATGGACGAGATTTACGAGCTCTGCAATGCCTGCACGATTTTCCGCGACGGCCGCAAGATCGCCTCGCATGAGAAGCTCGAAGAGGTCAAGCGCACGACGCTCGTGGCCGAAATGGTGGGTCGCGAGATCAGCGACATTTACAACTACTCGCCGCGCGAGCATGGCAAGGTGCGCTTCGCGGTGCGCGGCATCGAAGGGCATCCGCTCAACGAGGCGGCCAGCTTCGAAGTCAAGGCGGGCGAGATCGTCGGCTTTTTCGGGCTCGTGGGAGCGGGTCGCAGCGAGCTCATGCAGCTGATCTACGGCACGCACAAGCGGCGTGCGGGCGAGATCGAGCTCGACGGCAAGCCGATCCGCGTGAAGTGCGCGAGCGACGCGATTCGCCATGGCATCGTGCTGTGCCCGGAAGACCGCAAGGAACAGGGAATCGTTGCGATGGCAACGGTATCGGAGAACATCAACATCAGCTGCCGCCGTCATTTCCTGCGCGCGGGCATGTTTCTCGATCGCAAGAAGGAAGCCGAAACGGCTGACCGCTTCATCAAGCTGCTGAAGATCAAGACGCCGAGCCGCCGCCAGAAGATCCGCTTTCTTTCGGGCGGCAACCAGCAGAAGGCGATTCTGTCGCGCTGGCTCGCCGAGCCCGACCTCAAAGTGGTGATTCTCGACGAGCCCACGCGCGGCATCGACGTCGGTGCGAAGCACGAAATCTACAACGTGATCTACCAGCTGGCTGCGCGCGGCTGCGCGATCGTGATGGTGTCATCGGAATTGCCGGAGGTGCTTGGCGTGTCGGACCGCATCGTGGTCATGCGCGAAGGCCGCATTTCCGGCGAGTTGCCGCGCAGCGCGGCGAGCGAACATGCGGTGCTGGACCTCGCGCTGCCGCAGGGCGCGCAGGCAAAAGCCGCATGAGTGGACGGGGAGGAGTGACTGAAATGCAAGCGAGAGAAAACCTGGCGGCCGAAGCCGCCGATGCAGCGAAGAGCGTCGCGCACAGCGCCGCCGAAGCGCTGATTCCGAAGGCCAGCGACAAGCAGAAGTGGTGGCAGCAGATCACCGAGTACAGCCTCATCGTGATCTTCGCGATCATGTTCATCACGATGTCGCTGACCGTCGATCATTTCTTCTCGATCGAGAACATGCTTGGCCTCGCGCTGTCGATCTCGCAGATCGGCATGGTGGCCTGCACGATGATGTTCTGTCTCGCCTCGCGCGACTTCGATCTTTCCGTGGGCTCGACTGTCGCGTTCGCTGGCGTGCTCTGCGCGATGGTGCTCAACGCCACCAACAACACCTTCATCGCGATCGTTGCCGCCGTGGCCGCGGGGGCCGCGATCGGCTTCGTGAACGGCGCGGTGATCGCGTATCTGCGCATCAATGCGCTGATCACCACGCTCGCGACCATGGAGATCGTGCGCGGGCTCGGCTTCATCGTCTCGCATGGCCAGGCCGTGGGCGTGTCCTCCGACACCTTCATCGCCATGGGCACGGCATCGTTCTTCGGCGTGCAACTGCCGATCTGGGTCACGCTCGTGTGCTTCATCGTGTTCGGCGTGATGCTCAACCAGACCGTGTACGGGCGCAATACGCTCGCCATCGGCGGCAATCCGGAAGCTTCGCGGCTCGCGGGCATCAAGGTCGAGCGCACGCGCGTGTGGATCTTCCTGATCCAGGGCGCGGTGACGGCGCTTGCGGGCGTGATTCTGGCCTCGCGCATCACCTCTGGTCAGCCGAACGCGGCAGAAGGCTTCGAGCTGAACGTGATTTCCGCGTGCGTGCTGGGCGGCGTGTCGCTGCTCGGTGGCCGCGCGACGATCTCGGGCGTGGTGATCGGCGTGCTCATCATGGGCACGGTCGAGAACGTGATGAACTTGCTCAACATCGACGCGTTCTACCAGTACCTGGTGCGTGGCGCGATCCTGCTCGCGGCGGTGCTGCTCGACCAGTTGAAGAATCGCGGTGCGCGTGATTGAAGCCTGCGATCGGGCGATTAACTGAGCGATTAATCAGGAATCGATATGACAATGTCTTCCAGCAACGCGCATGAAGGCTATGCACGCTACCCGAGCCTCGCGGGCCGCGTGGTGTTGATAACGGGCGGTGCGACTGGCATCGGCGCCTCGTTCGTCGAGCACTTCGCCGCCCAGGGCGCGCGCGTGGCGTTCTTCGATATCGATGTGAGCGCGGGCCAGGCGCTGGCCGATACGCTCGGCGATTCGCGCCACAAGCCGCTCTTTCTCGCCTGCGACCTCACCGATATCGCCGCGCTGCGCGCGGCCATCGCCGATGTGAAAGCGGCACTCGGGCCCATCGAGGTGCTCGTGAACAATGCCGCGAATGACCGCCGGCATACGCTCGCCGAAGTCACGCCCGAGTCGTTCGACGCCGGGGTCGCCGTGAACTTGCGGCATCAACTTTTCGCGGTGCAGGCAGTAGCGGAGGACATGAAGGCCGCACGCGCGGGCTCGATCATCAACCTCGGCTCGATCAGCTGGATGCTCAAGCAGGCCGATCTGCCGGTCTACACGATGAGCAAATCGGCGGTGCAGGGGCTCACGCGCGGGCTCGCGAAAGACCTCGGGCAATACGGCATCCGCGTGAATTCGCTCTTGCCGGGCTGGGTGATGACCGAGAAGCAGCGGCGCCTGTGGCTCACCGACGAAGGGCGCGAGAACATCAAGCGCGGGCAATGCATCGACGCCGAACTGCTGCCCGAGGACCTCGCGCGCATGGCGCTTTTTCTGGCGGCCGACGACAGCCGCATGATCACCGCGCAGGAGATGGTGGTGGACGGAGGCTGGGCTTGAGCGCGAACCGAAGCGATCACCGAAGCGATCACGCAAAGGCACCGGACAACGCGTCGGCCGCGCTGCTGGTGGATGCGAAATGCGAGCTGGGCGAAGGCGCGACATGGTGCGCGCGCAGCGGCCGGCTGTATTGGACCGACATCGAAGGCAAGCGTTTGTGGCGCTACGACGTGCGCGAGGACCAGCACGTGACGTGGGCGATGCCGGAGCGCCTCGCCTGCTTCGCGCTTTGCGAGGACGCGCGCACGCTGCTGCTGGGCCTCGAGTCGCGGCTGGCGTTCTTCGACCTGGAAACGGGCGTGGTCGACACCATCGTCGAGGTCGAGCCCGGCGTGCCCACGCGCCTCAATGACGGGCGCTGCGACCGCGAGGGGCGTTTCGTGTTCGGCACGAAGTACGAGGCAACGCCGATGCAGGCAATCGGCGGGTTCTATCGTTTGAATCGCGACCTTACGCTCGAACGCCTGCCGTTGCCCGCGCCGGCGATTTCGAACAGCATCGCGTTCAGCCCCGACGGATCGACGATGTATTACTGCGATTCGCTCACGCGCAAGATCTGTGCGTGCGATTACAACGCGGGCGGTGTGGACGGGACGATTGCAAACCTGCGTGTCTTTACCACGCTGACGGACGAGACCGGCGTGCCGGACGGCTCGACCGTCGATGCAGAAGGCGGGTTGTGGAACGCGCAATGGGGCGGCGGGCGCGTGGTGCGCTACGGTGCGGATGGCGTGGAAACTACGCGCGTAAAGATTCCCACAGCGCAGCCTAGCTGCGTTACCCTCGGCGGAGTGTTGCTGGACACGCTTTATGTCACGAGCGCGCGTGCGGAAATGGAACCGGCGACGCTGGCGCGTGACCCGTATTCGGGCGGTGTCTTCGCAGTCCGAATCAGCCATGCGGGTCTTGTTGAGCCGCTGTTTCAAGGCGCTCGGCGCGCTTGATTGAAGGTATCGAGCGTTGCGCCGGAATCGCGCTGGAACCGTCTTGCAAGGTGGCCAGCGCGTGTAGACGCGTTGTAGTTCGGCAACAGAAAGCACCCGATAAAGAAAGAGCAGGGCGAACACAAGAAGCGGCCGCAGGACCCGTGCACGAGCAGGCAAGACGCGCGAGCACGGTGCCGGCAGGCCACCGGTGAGCCGCCTGTTGCGGCGGCGATCGATCATGCCTCTCGAGGAGCATCTCATGAGCGTTGCGAATTCCGCTGTGCGTCGGCCTGGCGCCTCGTCCGCCTCAACGGCTTCCGCCGTGTCACCTGCCGCTGCACGGCGTGCGCGGCTCGAAGCCGCCACCCATCCAGTCCTCGCGGGGCCGAGCACCTCGGCGGTGGCGATTGGTGCGGCAGGCACGGGCGACGTGGCCTGTGTGACGCTGGCGAACGCGTATCTGAGACTCGACGTCGCGCCGCAACTGGGCGGCGGCATCACGCGCTTCGACTGGCGCAGCGAAGGCGCGCTCGAGCCGGTATTCCGGCGCTGCGAGCGCGTGAACGCACGCATGGATCCGAACGAACTTGCGTGCTACCCGCTGCTGCCGTATTCGAATCGTATCGGCGCGGGGCGCTTTCAGTTTGGCGGACGGAAGATCGACGTGCCGCGCAATCGCGCGAGCGAGCCGTTGCCGATCCACGGCGATGGATGGCTCGCGCACTGGAGTATCGAGGAGGCCGATCGCGAGCGCGTGCGCCTCGTGCTCGATCGCAGTGACGGCGAGCCCTACGCCTATCGCGCCGTGCTCACCTATGCGCTCGACGGCGCGACGCTTGCGATGACGCTGGAAGTGGAGAACACGGGCCGCGAAGCGTTGCCGTTCGGCTTGGGCGTGCATCCGTTCCTTGCACGCGACGCGAGCACCGAGCTTTCCGCGCCCGCGAGCGGTCTGTGGCTATCGGGTGCCGACTGGCTGCCGGTGCGCCACGTACCCGCCCCGCCCGCGTGGCAGTTCGGCGTGGCGTATCCGTTGCCGGCGCAACTGGTGAACCACGCCTTCAGCGGCTGGAGCGGGCGCGCCGCCGTGGTCTGGGAACGCCGCCGGCTGTCGCTCTCGATCTGCGCGAACACCGACTATTACGTGCTCTACACGCCGCCTGGCGAGCGCTTCTTCTGCTTCGAGCCCGTCGATCATCCGATCAACGCGGTCAATCTCGAAGGCGGCGGCGGGGCGCATGGCATGACCGTGCTGGGTCACGGCGAGCGGCTCGTGCGGACGTTCAGCTTCACGGTCGAGCGCCTGGATATGCGCGCGGCAGCGAATCCGCACCGCGAGGGCGCGCGCGGGCGGTCCGGGGCACGAGGCGCGAAGGGTTCGCGCGGGCGGCGCGCGGCGGGCTGACGGTTGTTGACCGATGCCGCCGGGGCCGCGGTGTTTGTGGCGCGGCGCGATGCCGGCCGCCAAGCCGGGTAAAATACGCGCCGTTTTCCCTACACCGGCTCACCGCGAGTCTTCACCATGACTTCCTTTACTCAGACCCTCGGTGCCGCCTGGCAGCGCACCGGCTCGCTGCTGTGCGTCGGCCTCGACCCCGAGCCCACGAAATTCCCGGCCGCGCTGGCGGGCCGCAGCGACGCGATCTTCGAATTCTGCCGTGACATCGTCGATGCCACGGCGCCCTATGCGTGCTCGTTCAAGCCGCAAATCGCGTACTTTGCCGCGCATCGCGCCGAAGACCAGCTCGAGGCGCTGATCGCCCATATCCACGAGAAGCATCCGGGCCTGCCCGTGATCCTCGACGCCAAGCGCGGCGACATCGGCAGCACCGCCGAGCAGTACGCGCGCGAGGCGTTCGAGCGCTTCAAGGCCGATGCGGTGACGGTCAATCCCTATATGGGCTTCGACTCGATCGAGCCGTGGCTGGCGCATGAGGGCAAGGGCGTGATCGTGCTGTGCCGCACCTCGAACCCCGGCGGCTCCGATCTGCAATTCCTCACCGTCGATGGCAAGCCGCTCTACCAGATCGTGGCCTCGCTCGCGGCGCAAAAGTGGAACGCGAGCGGCGAGCTCGGCCTCGTGGTGGGCGCGACGTTCCCGAAGGAAATCGAGACGGTGCGCGCGCTCGTCGGTGACATGCCGCTGCTGATTCCCGGCATCGGCGCGCAAGGCGGCGACGTCGAAGCCACGGTGAAGGCGGGCCGCAGTGCCAATGGCACGGGCATGCTCATCAACTCGTCGCGCGCGATCATCTACGCGAGCAAGGGCGAGGATTATGCGCTTGCGGCTGCAAAGGCCGCGCAGGATACGCGCGACAAGATCAATGCGTATCGCTGATGCGGACGCGGACCGGCGCATGGAGCCGGTCCGCATCGGTGCTGTACGCTGAAGTCTGTATTCGGGCTTCCGGATATCAAGAAGTGTCCTTGTCTCTTTAAAATTTTTAAGAGCATTCTTATTAAAAGCCCAGCATTCCCTCAGTAATATCTGAGTCAACACGGGGCGAGATGTAGGAAGAGAGATTTCCTCCGTCGGGCAAACATCTCGTTCCCGGTCGACGAATGGCGATCGTCGCCAGTCAGGCGGCGGTGCAACGGAACACGCTGTAGGGAGCGTGTCGCGGATGGTTTAGGTCACCGTCTGCACATTTGGCAGGGCTTTTGCGGCGCATCCATGGGAGCGCCGCTTCTTTTTTTGTGCGCGGCTCAATCCTTTGAAGCTGCTGTCACCGCCGCCGGCTTTCTGAATAGCTCGATGATCGTGCGATGCAGCGGATATTTGTCGACGAGCGCATTCACATCCGCAATCTCGAACTCGCTGAACTCGAACCCCGGCGCCACCGTGCAGCCCACGAGCGCATACGTGGACGGGTCGCAGCAACGCGCCGCGAACCAGTGTCCCGCCGGCACCACGGCCTGAAAAACCGTGCCCGGATGGTCGAGCGCGTGGCCGAGCTTGCGTGTGGATAGCACGCCGCGCTGGTCGATCGAGTGAATCTCGATGGGCGAGCCCGCGTAGAAATGCCAGAGCTCGTCGGAGCGGATCCGGTGCCAGGTCGAGTAAGCGCCGTTCGCGAGGAGGAAGTAGATCGCGGTCGAGGCCGTGCGCGGGCCTTCGCTGGCCGGTGCGCCTTCGCGGCGGATCAACTTGTCCGAACGGTAGGTTTCGCTGTAGTAGCCGCCTTCAGGATGGGGTTCGAGCCCGAAGCGGCGGGTCAGTTCGTCGACGGGATTGCCGGCGCTGGCCAGTTCGGTTGACTTGACGGTAGTCATGGGTGCTGGGCTCCTTGTCGATTGCATGAAGCGGTTGGGTTCCCGTCGGGGCGGTTATCCGCGGGCGTCCAGCGTTCGACCCGGCCAGACGCTTCTAGCGCTCCTTCTCGTCGATCAGCGCAAGCAGCCCGCGCAGTGCGTGGGTGGCGGCCTGCACGCGGATCTGCTCGCGGTCGCCCTTGAAGACCAGCGTTGCGACGCTCGTGTGCAGCCGGTTGCTCCAGCCGAACGACACCATGCCGACCGGCTTTTCCGGCGTGCCGCCGCCCGGCCCGGCAATGCCCGTGATGGCGAGCGAAACTTGTGCCCGGCTGTTGCGCAGCGCGCCTTCGGCCATCGCGCGCGCGACCGGTTCGCTCACGGCGCCGTGTTTTTCGATGAGCTCGGCGGGCACGCCGATCATCTCCGTCTTTGCCTGATTCGAGTACGTGACGAAGCCGCGCTCGAACCAGCCGCTGCTGCCGGAAATATCGGTGATGGCCGTGGCGACCATGCCGCCGGTGCAGGATTCGGCCGTGGCGAGCATGAGCCGTGCGTCGCGCAGCTTGTTGCCGGCGCGAATGGCGAGTTGGTGAACGACGGAGTCGGTAGGCATGGGGAAATGTCCGTAGCGGTGTGCCGGTTTGTGTTTTTTCGAGTGTGGCTTCGGGGGGGCGGCGGCGTGCGCGGCCTCAGACCGACATGCGCCAGAGCGCGGTCACGAGCAGCGTGAAGAATGCGGCAATGAGGTCGTCGAGCATGATGCCGAAGCCGCCCGTGAAGCGCCGCTCGAAATAGCGGATGGGCGGCGGCTTCACCATGTCGAAGAAACGAAACACGACGAACGCCCAGAATTTGCCCATGAAGTCGATGGGCGTGATCATCAGCAGCACGAGCCAGAACGCGACGATTTCACCCCAGACGATGGCGGGCGGATCTTCGCTGCGCAGCATTTTCGCGGTGAACCCGGTGATGCCGATGCCGCCGAGGAAGCCCACGACGATCAACAGGCCCCAGTCGAGCACCGTGAAGTAGCGGTTGAGCACTTCGAAGGCGGCCCACGCGAAGAGGGTGCCGGCCGCGCCTGGCGCGAGCCGCGAGAGTCCGGCGCCGAAGCCGAGCGAGATCAGATGCAGCGGATGCGTGAGCATGAAGCGCGCGTCGGCGCGGCGGGATTCCGCGCTCGCGGCCGCGGCGCTCGCGCCGGCAGGGGCGGGCGGGCCGGCCGTCGCGAGTTTATCGACGGGCGAGGGCGTAGGGTCAGTCTGCATGAAAGTGGTCGAAGCCTTGCAACGTCAGGTTGAGCGGCGCACCCGAGGCGTCGCGCCACGTGATCGCGGGCGCGAGGGGCGATCCAGCCGTCTCGGATGAAGTGATTGTACCGATGCGCGTCACGCGTTCGCCGGCCTGTTGCGCCGCTGCCTCGACGGCCTCGCGCTGGGCTTGCGCTGCCGTGAAGCAGAGTTCGTAGTCGTCGCCGCCGGCCAGCGCGCATTGCAGTTGCAGCGCGCGCGGCAGGCGCGCGAGCGCGGCCGAGAGCGGCAGCGCGTCCACGTCGATCTCGGCATTCACGCGCGAGCGCTCGAGGATGTGCCGCAGGTCGCCCGCGAGGCCGTCGGAGATGTCGAGCGCCGCGCGCGCAACGCCCGCGAGCGCGAGGCCGAGCGCGACGCGCGGCTCGGGATATTCGAGCGCATGGCGAAAATGCGCGGCATCGGCGCGATCGATCGGCGTTTGCGGCCACTCTTCACGCAGCATGCCGAGACCCGCGCGGGCGTCGCCCGGCGTGCCCGACACCCAGATGTCGTCGCCGGGCCGGGCCGCGTCGCGCCGCAGGGCATCGTTCGGACGCACCGAGCCGAACACCGTGATGCATAGATTGAGCGGCCCCGCAGTGGTGTCGCCGCCGATCAATTCGCAGCCGTAGCGGTCGGCCAGCTCGAAAAGCCCGTGGCTGAACGCTTCGAGCCAGTCCTCGCGCGGCTTGGGCAGCGCGAACGCGAGCGTGAAGCCGAGCGGCGCGGCGCCCATCGCGGCGAGATCGGAGAGATTCACGGCGAGCGCCTTGTGGCCGAGCGCGCGAGGGTCGACATCGGGAAGAAAGTGACGGCCTTCCACGAGCATGTCCGTGGAGACGGCCAGCATCTCGCCGGCGGCGGGCGCGATCAGCGCGCAGTCGTCGCCGATGCCGAGCGCGGCGCGGCGCGTGTTCGTGCGTGCGCGTCGCGCGAAATAACGGTCGATCAGGGAAAACTCGGAAAGCATGACGAATGGTCTATGACGAATGACTTGGGTGGTCCGGCGCGAGCCGCGCCGGCAGGGGCGTTCCCCTCATTGCAGTCGCAGCAGGCGCGCCCGAACTGTAAGGAATGCCTTCAGGGATTGGCGCTACAATGCGATCGATCCAGATTTTGCCATTCTAGTCCGCACTCAAGGCCTGCCCGCCATGTCGAATTCCGCCACGAACAAGCTTCGCGAAGCCGCCCTCGACTATCACGAATTTCCTGCGCCGGGAAAGATCGCGATTGCGCCGACCAAGCAAATGATCAACCAGCGCGACCTCTCGCTCGCGTACTCGCCGGGTGTTGCGTTCGCGTGCGAGGCGATCGTCGAGAATCCGCTGAACGCCGCGCGCTTCACGGCGCGCAGCAACCTCGTGGGCGTCGTGTCGAACGGCACGGCCGTGCTCGGCCTCGGCAATATCGGGCCGCTCGCCTCGAAGCCGGTCATGGAAGGCAAGGCGGTGCTGTTCAAGAAGTTCGCCGGCATCGACGTGTTCGACATCGAGCTGAACGAGACGGACCCGCACAAGCTCGTGGACGTGATCGCCGCGCTCGAGCCCACCTTCGGCGGCATCAATCTGGAAGACATCAAGGCGCCGGAGTGCTTCATCGTCGAACGTGAAGCGCGCAAGCGCATGAAGATTCCGGTCTTCCACGACGACCAGCACGGCACGGCCATCGTGGTGGCGGCTGCGTTCACCAACGGCCTGAAGGTCGTGGGCAAGGACATCAAGCAGGTGAAGCTCGTGGCCTCGGGCGCGGGCGCGGCGGCGCTGGCGTGTCTCGACCTGCTCGTCGACCTCGGCTTGCCGCTCGAAAACATCTACGTGACCGATCTCGCGGGCGTGGTCTACAAGGGCCGCACCGAGCTGATGGATCCGGACAAGGAGCGCTTCGCACGCGAAACCAGCGCGCGCACGCTCGCCGAAGTAATCGAAGGGGCCGACATTTTCCTCGGCCTGTCCGCGGGCGGCGTGCTCAAGCAGGACATGGTCAAGCAGATGGCCGAGAAGCCGCTCATTCTCGCGCTCGCCAACCCCACGCCGGAAATCCTGCCGGAGCTCGCGCTCGAGGTGCGCCCGGACGCGGTGCTGGCCACGGGCCGCACGGATTACCCGAACCAGGTGAACAACGTCCTGTGCTTCCCGTTCATTTTCCGCGGCGCGCTCGACGTGGGCGCGACCACCATCACGCGCGAGATGGAAATCGCCGCCGTGAATGCGATCGCGGAACTGGCGCGCCAGGAGCAGAGCGATGTCGTGGCCACGGCTTACGGCATCCAGGACCTGCAATTCGGACCCGAATATCTGATTCCGAAGCCGTTCGATCCGCGCCTGATCGTGAAGATCGCGCCGGCCGTCGCCAAGGCCGCGATGGATTCGGGCGTGGC
Source organism: Paraburkholderia sp. A3BS-1L (assembly GCF_051125215.1). Taxonomy (NCBI): domain Bacteria; kingdom Pseudomonadati; phylum Pseudomonadota; class Betaproteobacteria; order Burkholderiales; family Burkholderiaceae; genus Paraburkholderia; species Paraburkholderia sp. A3BS-1L. The sequence goes on from NZ_CP120442.1 coordinate 459,762, forward strand.
GACCCGTCCGATCGAGGACATGGATGCCTACATGCAGCACCTGCAGCAGTTCGTCTATCACAGCGGCACGACCATGAAGCCGATCTTCCAGCTCGCGCGCGCCGCCGAGCCGGGGAAGAAGCGCATCGTGTTCGCCGAAGGCGAAGAGGAGCGCATCCTGCGCGCGGTGCAGATCGTGGTCGACGAGAAACTCGCGACGCCCATCCTGATCGGCCGTCCGGCAGTGATCGAGGAGCGCATCGCGCGCTACGGGCTGCGTCTGGTCGCGGGGCACGACTACACGGTCGTCAACACCGACCACGACGCGCGCTATCGCGACTTCTGGCAGAGCTACGCGAAGCTCATGGCGCGCAAGGGCATCACGCAGCAAATGGCGAAGCTCGAAATGCGCCGCCGCACCACGCTGATCGGCTCGATGCTGGTGGAAAAGGGCGAGGCTGACGGCATGCTCTGCGGCACGGTCAGCACGACGCACCGCCATTTGCACTTCATCGATCAAGTGATCGGGAAGAAGGAGGGCTGCAACGTCTACGCGGCGATGAACGCGCTGGTGCTGCCGAACCGGCAGATTTTCATCGTCGACACGCACGTGAACGTCGACCCGACGCCCGAGCAGCTTGCCGAAATCACCATCATGGCGGCGGAGGAAGTGCGCCGCTTCGGCATCGAGCCGAAGGTCGCGCTGTGCTCGCATTCGAACTTCGGCTCGAGCCTCGCGCCGTCGGCGCAGAAGATGCGCGATCTGCTGGAGATTCTCAAGGAGCGCGCGCCGGACCTCCAGGTGGACGGCGAGATGCATGGCGACGTCGCGCTCGACGCGAACTTGCGCCGCGAGATCCTGCCGGATTCGACGCTCGAGGGCGACGCGAACCTGCTCATCATGCCGAACATCGATGCGGCGAACATTTCGTACAACCTGCTGAAGACGGCGGCGGGCAACAACATCGCCATTGGCCCGATGCTGCTCGGCGCGGCCAAGCCGGTGCACGTCCTGACTGCTTCGGCCACCGTGCGCCGGATCGTCAACATGACCGCGCTGCTGGTCGCCGATGTGAACGCCACGCGTTAAGTTTTCCGCGTCGGGTTTTCGTCAAGCCGTATCTCCGCGGCTTTGGGTTTTACACCGGCGGCGCTGCTCGCCGCCGGTATTCCGGCGCCCTTTAGGCCGATGTCCGGCCGCGTGCCGGGACCCTCTCCGTAATTGTAAAATTTACCAGCTGGCCGCTTGTGCGCGGTCAAGCCCTGTTTGTCGTCGCCGGTGCGAGATTGCTTCCAGGGTCCATTAGCGATACCCTTACATCTTTAATGGTCGTCGAACGCGTGATCCGAGAGGCAGGAATCCAAAGATGGTACGTATAGGACTGCCTGCTGTTTCAACGCTCGAAAACACTGCTGCATTGGCCGAGTCGGTACATGTAAGTCATTGTTTTGACGGGAGTTTCGGGCGTCGTTCGCGCGGTATTCAGCGGTTGGCATCCGTTGCGTCGGCAGCGTTTCTGGCGGCGGCGCTGGTGTGCTCGCAAGGCGCCGTGGCGCGCGCTCAGGCGCCGGACGATGCCGGAGCATCGGGGGTGTCGTCAGGCACCGTGAGCGTGGGCGAATTGCCGCGCGAAGCGGTCAATACACTCGGTCTGGTTGCCGAAGGCGGGCCTTATCCGTTTGAGAAGGATGGCATCGTGTTCGGCAATTACGAGCAGCAGTTGCCGAAGCATCGGCGCGGTTATTACCACGAATACACTGTCCCGACGCCCCGAGCACACAACCGCGGCGCGCGGCGCATTGTCTGCGGCGGTCCGCTCAGGCGCACGGACAACTGCTACTACACCGACGACCACTACGCCAGTTTTAAGCGAATTGTTGAATGACACCGGGAAAAGCGGCATGAGCGATAACACTTACGCGCACGACCCGCGGGTCGCGAGCGATCTGTTCGCGTCCGGCGAGGGCAACCTGTTCCAGCGCGTTATGCAGATGCATCACGACGACCAGCAGCGCGAAGCCGCGCGCAGGGGTGAGGCAAATTCATCGAACGAGGAGGCCATGGACCTGTTTGCGACCGTGCGGCCAAATATCGTCCAGTCGATCCGTGCGTTCCGCGTGCAGGATCTCGCCGACGAGGCGCAGCGGCTGCAACAGCATTTCCTCTATGCGTATTGCGCCAGTGCGCAGACCAAGCAGGAAGTGCTCGAAACCATTGCTACATCGTTTCTGTTTCCGAAGCATTTCGGGAAGAACTACGATGGCTTGTACGACTGCCTGACCGATCTGGTGCAAAAAGCTGGTGAGCAACCCGGTTTTGTGATCGTGCTCGATGGCCTGCCGATCGCGCAGAAGTTCGACAAAGACGGGCGCGAGACGCTGCTCGACGTGTTCCGCGAAGCTTCGGAGTACTGGGGCGAGCGCAAGGTGCCGTTCCGCGTCTTTTATTCGTTCGCCTGAGCGATGCGTGGCGTTTTGACGGCGCTGCTGGCCAATTCGTCTGCTATCTGAATATCGTCGCATTCTCGCGACAAAAATACGCAGGCCCGCCGCATGATCCCATGCAGCGGGCCTTGTCATTTTTACCAGCCACCCCAGCGCGCGGCCAGCGCCGCGAGCACGGCGATGCCTGCCGTCTCGGTGCGCAGGATGCGGGGCCCGAGCCCCACGGCGATAAAGCCGTGATCGAGCGCCGCCGCTTCTTCGGGCGATGAGAACCCGCCTTCGGGGCCGACCAGCACCGTGATCTCGCCTTGCGGCGGGGTGTTGGGCAGGGTGGCGAACGAGACGTTCGCGCGCGGCGAAAGCAGCACGCGCAACTCGCCTTCGGCGGGCGTTTTGGGCAATGAGCCGAGCCAGGTGCCGATTTCGCGGGTGGCGGCGACTTCGGGCATGCGGTTGCGTCCGCATTGCTCGCACGACGCCTGGACGATGCGCTGCCAGTGAACCTGGCGGCGCACTGCGCGTTCGCCCACGAGGCGCACGACGCTGCGCGAGGTGGTGAGCGGCACGAAGTTCGTCGCGCCCAGCTCGACAGCCTTTTCGATCAGCCAGTCCATCTTGTCGCTGCCGGCAATGCCTTGCGCGAGCGTGAGCCGGTACGGCGGCTCGGTCTCGACGTCGCGGAACGGGCCTACGCGCACTTGTGTGTCGCGGCGCTCCATGGAGATGATTTCGGCACTGTATTCACCTCCCACGCCGTTGAACAGCACGATCGTGTCGCCGGGCTGCAGCCGCAGCACCTGAACGTGTCGCGTCACTTCATCCGGGAGAGTGAAGACGTCGCCGGACTGCAGGGAGTTTCCGACGAAAAAACGGGGCATAAGACAAGTTCTCATTGCTTCATGACAGATGGCGAGCAAGCGCCCAGCGGTAGCCGTCGAGGTCTTCGACCTGAGCAAAACGGTCACCCCAGAATTGGTCCTGCGGCTCGCTCAACGATTTCGCGCCAGCGTCCAGCGCTCGCGCATACACCGCGTCGACATTGTCGACGTAAAGGTAAAAGGATTGGGGGGCGACCGCGTTCGCGCTCTTCGGCGTGCGCGCCGTCGAACCGAAGGCACCCTCCGGCGCGAACATCACGATCAGCTGATCGTGATACGTCATTTCCACATGCATGACCGCACCGTCGTCTTCCACGCAATCGCGCACCGCAAAACCGAACGCCGCCCGAAAAAATTCGATTGCGTCGCGCGCGTCGCGCACCGTCAGATACGGCGTCAGCCACGGCACGCCTGCGGGGCGGGGTGGGGTCATCGGATATCTCCAGATTCGGGTTGAGGGACGAGCGGGTTGTTGGAGGCTGTCTGGGTCGGATGGCACGCGAAAATGTGATGAACGCTGCGATTCTCCAACGTTGCGCATCCTAAATCTGCAGGAATTGGCCTAGTTTGTCGCGGGAGAACCGGAGCGCCGTCAGGCGCGCTGCGCGCGGGCGTGCGGCTTACAACCACGCCCCGGACGTTGGCGGGCGCGTGTGTGCGTGTCGGGAAAACCTTACGGCGTATCGGGGAGGGGCGAAGGAGGCGCGGCAAGGTCAAGGTGGTATCGAGCGACGGGAGCGTCGGTGAAACGGGGGCTGGTAGTGCATTCGGCCCAGCCCATGCAGCGTGCGCACAAAACCGGCGAGCGCAATGTCGGCGTCACGTTACAAATGAATATAAATCGGGCCTGATTGGGGCGTAAATCAGGGCAGTAGCCACATTATACGGGCAGCCGGCAGGGCGACCGCGGTCTCGCGGCGCGCATCAGGTGCGATGAAAGGTAACCGGGGCGGGTCTGCCGCCGATTTCGGGGCAGTGGCGTACATCGCCGGGTCCTGCAGCCAGGGAAAATCCGCACGATCTGTTAGAATATCGCCCTTTGCAGCCCTGTCCATTTGCTCTGGCCGTTTGCGTCTTACTGGCGCCGCATCGCGCGCCGCAGCGAACATTTCTGCCGAGCTTCCGGAACCGTGCGCTGCCGCGCGAACGCTGCTGAATGCAGCCGCCCAAGCCGTTTTTGCCCTCGTTCCCCGGACTCGACATGACGACCTCGTCCTCCCCCGCTACCACTCAATTGATGGCCAATGCGATTCGCGCGTTGTCCATGGACGCCGTTCAGCAAGCGAACTCCGGTCACCCCGGCATGCCCATGGGCATGGCGGAGATCGCTGTCGCGCTGTGGTCGCGTCATCTGCGCCACAACCCGGCCAACCCGCACTGGAGCGACCGCGACCGTTTCGTGCTGTCGAACGGCCACGGCTCGATGCTGCTGTACTCGCTGCTGCACCTGACCGGCTACGACCTGCCGATGGCGGAACTGAAGAACTTCCGTCAACTGCACTCGAAGACGCCGGGCCACCCGGAATTCGGCATCACGCCGGGCGTCGAGACCACTACGGGCCCGCTTGGCCAGGGTATTGCGAACGCGGTCGGCATGGCGCTGGCTGAAGCGCTGCTCGCTGCCGAATTCAACAAGGCGGACGCGAAGATCGTCGATCACCACACCTACGTGTTCCTCGGCGACGGTTGCCTGATGGAAGGCATCTCGCACGAAGCCTGCTCGCTCGCCGGCACGCTCAAGCTGAACAAGCTGATCGCGCTCTACGACGACAACGGCATCTCGATCGACGGCGACGTGGTCAACTGGTTCCACGACAACACGCCCGAGCGCTTCGAAGCCTACGGCTGGAACGTGATCCCGCACGTGGACGGCCACGACGTGGACGCCGTCGACGCAGCCATCCAGAAGGCGAAGGCCTCGGACAAGCCCACGCTGATCTGCTGCAAGACCATCATCGGCAAGGGCGCGCCCACCAAGCAGGGCGGCCACGACGTGCACGGCGCGGCGCTCGGCGGCGAAGAAATCGCAAAGTGGCGCGAAGCCGCGGGCTGGAAGTGGGAGCCGTTCACGCTGCCGCAGGAAGTCTACGCAGACTGGGACGCCAAGGCTGCCGGCGCGAAGTTCGAAGCCGCGTGGAACGATTCGTTCGCCGCGTACCAGTCGAAGTACCCGGCCGAAGCCGCGGAGTTCACGCGCCGCATGGCCGGCAAGCTGCCCGCCGACTGGGCGCAGAAGGCTGCCCAGATCATCGCCGGCGCGGATTCGCGCAAGGAAACCGTCGCTACGCGCAAGGCCTCGCAGCAAGCCATCGAAGGGCTTGCCGCGGTGCTGCCGGAACTGCTCGGCGGCTCGGCTGACCTGACCGGCTCGAACCTCACCAACTGGAAGGCCTCGAAGCCCGTGCGCGCGCCGAAGGCGGGCGAGACTGGCATTCAGTGGGGCAACCACATCAACTACGGCGTGCGCGAGTTCGGCATGAGCGCGGCGCTCAACGGCCTCACGCTGCACGGCGGCTACAAGCCGTTCGGCGGCACCTTCCTGACGTTCTCGGATTACAGCCGCAACGCGCTGCGCGTGGCCGCGCTGATGAAGTGCCCGTCGATCTTCGTGTTCACGCACGACTCGATCGGCCTTGGCGAAGACGGCCCGACGCACCAGTCGATCGAGCAGGTCGCGAGCCTGCGCCTGATCCCGAACATGACGCTCTGGCGTCCGGCCGACACCGTCGAAACCGCGGTGGCCTGGACCGAGTCGATTGCCCACCATGGCCCGTCGAGCCTCGTGTTCAGCCGCCAGAACCTCGCGTTCAACGAGCGCACCGATGCGCAGATCGCCAACATCGCGAAGGGCGGCTACGTGCTCAAGGACTGGAACGACGATATTCCGAGCCGCAAGATCATCCTGATCGCGACGGGCTCGGAAGTCGAACTGGCGATGAAGGCCGTCGAAGCGCTGCAGCGCGAAGGCATTGGCGCACGCGTGGTGTCCATGCCGTCCACCAACGTGTTCGACAAGCAAGACGCCGAATACAAGGAGCGCGTGCTGCCCAAGGGCGTGCGCCGCGTCGCGATCGAAGCCGGCGTGACCGACTTCTGGCGCAAGTACGTGGGCCTCGAAGGCGGCGTGGTCGGCATCGACACGTTCGGCGAATCGGCTCCGGCAGGCGTGCTGTTCAAGCACTTCGGCTTCACGGTCGAACACGTTGTCGCGACGGCCAAGGCTGCGCTGGACAACTAAGTATTGCTATACGGCCCGCCTTGCGCGGGCCTTTTGCTGTACGCGCCATAGCGCCTGCAGCAGCAGCACCAGAATTTTTACTCATCAGGAGATGAACCATGACGATCCGCGTCGCTATCAACGGCTACGGCCGCATTGGCCGTAACACGCTTCGCGCGTTCTACGAGAACGGCAAGAAGCACGACATCCAGATCGTTGCGATCAACGACCTCGGTGATGCGAAGACCAACGCGCATCTGACGCAATACGACACCGCGCACGGCAAGTTCCCGGGTGAAGTTTCGGTGGACGGCGACTACCTCGTCGTGAACGGCGACAAGATCCGCGTGCTGGCCAACCGCAACCCGGCCGAGCTGCCGTGGGGCGAGCTGGGTGTCGACGTCGTGATGGAATGCACGGGCTTTTTCACGACCAAGGAAAAGGCCAGCGCCCACCTGAAGGGCGGCGCGAAGAAGGTGATCATCTCGGCGCCGGGCGGCAAGGACGTCGACGCAACGATCGTCTACGGCGTGAACCACAACGTGCTGAAGGCCGAGCACACGGTCATCTCGAACGCATCTTGCACGACCAACTGCCTGGCGCCGCTCGTCAAGCCGCTGAACGACAAGATCGGCCTCGAAACCGGCCTGATGACGACGATCCACGCGTACACGAACGACCAGGTCCTGACCGACGTGTACCACGAAGACCTGCGCCGCGCGCGTTCGGCCACGCAAAGCCAGATCCCGACGAAGACGGGCGCGGCTGCGGCAGTCGGCCTCGTGCTGCCGGAACTGAACGGCAAGCTGGACGGCTACGCGATCCGCGTCCCGACCATCAACGTGTCGGTCGTCGATCTGTCGTTCATCGCCAAGCGCGACACGACGGTTGAAGAAGTCAACGCGATCATGAAGGAAGCTTCGGAAGGCGCGCTCAAGGGCATCCTCGGCTACAACGACGCACCGCTGGTTTCGATCGACTTCAACCACAACCCGGCATCGTCGACGTTCGACGCCACGCTGACGAAGGTCTCGGGCCGTCTCGTGAAGGTGTCGAGCTGGTACGACAACGAGTGGGGCTTCTCGAACCGCATGCTGGACACGGCGGTTGCGCTCGCGAACGCGAAGTAAGTCTGCTTGTATTGCCGTGCCACCGGGCCTCGCGGTCCGGTGCGCGCGACGAAAAAACCGCCCATCGACTGGGCGGTTTTTTTTCGCCCTTATTTTTCAGCGTCGATGGCGGGCGCAGGAGTGGGAAAAGGAGCGGGAACAGCAGCGGGTGCGGGCGGCCTCGGGAAATAGACGCCCGCACGCTGGGCGGCATTGGCGATGTGAGCCTCGATGGCCGCACCCGCCGCGGCACCGTCACGCGCCTTGAGCGCCGCCACGATCAGGCTGTGTTCCCGATGCGTGGAGAGCACGAGCTCGCGCCGGTAGAACGGCATGCGCTGGCTCTCTTTCATGATGTCGGCGCTGTTGCGCAGGATCGATTCGATTGCCGCATTGCCCGCGAGATTCACGATGCGCATATGGAATTCGAAGTCCAGTTGCGCGGCTTCGTCGAGTTCGTCGCAGGCGAGTGCTTCGTGGAGGGTGTCGGTGTTGTGCTCCAGCCAGGCGATATCGATGTCGCTGATCGCGAGCGCCGCCATGCGCGCGGCGAAGCCTTCGAGCGCGTAGCGCATCTGGTAGGTGTCGGGCAGCGACGACTGGTCGGAAAAACGCCACGGGTGAGCACTCGTGGCCTGCGCGCTCGTGACGTAGACGCCCTTGCCCGCGCGGATCGACAGCATGCCGAGCGCTTCGAGCGTGGAGAGCGCCTCGCGCAGCGACGCGCGGCTGATCGCCAGCTCCTCGGAGAGTTGCCGCTGGGCGGGCAGCAGGCTGCCGACCGGGTACAGGCCAGCTTCGATCCGGGTGCGGATCGTGGCAATGGCGGCATCGGTGACGGTGTGCGGAACGTTCTTCATCGGACGGCTCGGAACCCTCGCGTGGTCTGACCGGTATTGTAGTCTTGAGCAGCGGGCTGGGCAGGCGACACAAGGGTAAACACCGCGCAGCGCATTCTTGACTCCAGTATATCGGCTTTCTACTATTTGCCATAACAGTACTGGTCAGACCAGTAAGAACAGTTGCCCGCTCCCCCCTGCTCGAAGGAGAAAGTCGTGACGAAGTTCCTCAATTCGCTGTTTGGCCGCGTAGTGATTGCCCTTGTGCTGGGCATCGTCGTCGGCGCGGTATTTCCCCATTTCGCCCAATCCCTGCGGCCGCTCGGCGACGGCTTTCTCAAGCTCATCAAGATGGTGATCGGCCCCATCGTGTTCTGCGTGGTGGTGAGCGGCATGGCGCACGCGGGCGATCTGAAGAAAGTGGGGCGGGTCGGTCTGAAGTCGGTGGTCTACTTCGAGATCATGACGACCATCGCGCTCCTGATCGGCGCTGTGCTCGCGTACGCCACGCGTCCGGGCGCCGGCATGAACGTGGACCTGCATTCGCTCGACGCGGCCTCGCTCGCGACCTACACCGAGCATGCCAAGAGCCTGAAGGACACGGCGGGCTTTCTGCTGAAGATCATTCCCGACACGGCGTTCGATGCATTCGCGAAGGGCGATATCCTGCAGATCCTCGTGTTTTCGGTGCTGTTCGGCAGTGCGCTCTCGCTGCTCGGCCCGAAGGCCCAGCGCGTGAACGTGCTCATCGACGAGCTCTCGCAGGTGTTCTTCCGCGTGATGGGCTTCATCATCAAGCTCGCACCGCTCGGCGTGCTCGGCGCGATCGCGTTCACGACCGGCACTTACGGCGTGGCTTCACTCAAGCAACTCGGCTTTCTCGTGGTCGTGTTCTACGCGAGCTGCATCGTGTTCGTCGCAGTCGTGCTCGGCATTGTGATGCGCCTCGCGGGCTTCAACGTATTCAAGCTGATCCGCTATCTGCGTGAAGAACTGTCGATCGTGCTCGGCACTGCATCGTCTGACGCCGTGCTGCCGCAGATCATGCGCAAGCTCGAATGGATGGGCGTGAAGGATTCCACCGTCGGCCTCGTGATTCCGACCGGCTATTCGTTCAATCTCGACGGCTTCTCGATCTATCTCACGCTCGCGGTGATCTTCATCGCGCAGGCCACCAATACGCCGCTTTCGGTGCACGACCTGATCGTGGTGGTGCTCGTGTCGCTCATCACGTCCAAGGGCGCGCACGGCATTCCGGGCTCGGCAATCGTGATTCTCGCCGCCACGCTGTCCGCGATTCCCGCGATTCCCGTGCTCGGCCTCGTGCTGATTCTGCCGGTGGACTGGTTTGTCGGCATCGCCCGCGCGCTCACGAACCTGATCGGCAACTGCGTTGCCACGGTGGTGGTCGCGGTGTGGGAGCGTGACATCGACAAGGCGCGTGCGAAGCGCGTGCTCGACCTCGAGCCGGGCTACCTGTACGTGCCGGCGGGCGAGGACGATGCTGCCGAGGACGCTTCGGCGCTCGGCGGCAAGCCTGCCCACGCGCTTTGAAGCCGCGCACTGGCTTTTGAATAAGGAGCACGCATGAAAACCCTGCTGCTGGAACCTTTGACGCGCGAGGCTTTCGCGCCATTCGGCGACGTGATCGCACTCGACGGCGCGCGTCATTTCCCGATCAACGGCGGCACCACCGAACGCTTTCACGATCTGGCGTCGATCGATACATGCGAGGCCGGCGGCCGGCCCATCGTCAGCGTATTTCGCGCCCAGCCGCGCGCCTGGCCGGTCGAGATCTCGATGATGGAGCGGCATCCGCTGGGCAGCCAGGCGTTCGTGCCGCTCGGCGAGGTGCGCTACGCCGTGGTCGTCGCGCCGGCGGGCGAACTCGATCCGACGCAACTGCGCGCGTTCTGGGTCGAGGGCGGGCAGGGCGTCAATTATGCGAAAGGCGTCTGGCACCACCCGCTGCTCGCGTTCGACCGCGTGAGCGATTTTCTCGTAGTCGACCGTGGCGGCCAGCAGCCGAATTGCGATGAGGTGGCGCTGGATGGGGTCTGGCGGCTCGAGCATGCGACCGAGGCTGCCGCGCTTGCCTGAGTTCCGGCGCAGCGGCAATGCGCCCTCGGGACAAGGCTGGGTCCCGCGGCGCACGCGCTAAATCGCACCAGCCTCAACGCTTCTCAAAATCTCCGCGCCAAACAAAAACACCACAGCAGGTCTTGCTGTGGTGTTTTTGTTGATGCGTGCGGGTCGGGTTCCCCGCCCCGCGACCGCGCGCGGCCCGCTCAGTGCTTGCGGTGCGGGCAATTTTCCTTCGTGCACGCGCCGTACAGCGCGAGTGCATGCTCCTGCAGCTTGAAGCCACGTTCGTTAGCAATTGATTGCTGGCGCTTTTCGATTTCGGGGTCGAAGAATTCCTCGACGAGGCCACAATCGAGGCATACGAGATGGTCGTGGTGGCTGCCTTCGTTGAGTTCGAAGACGGCCTTGCCCGATTCGAAGTTGCTGCGGGTCAGCAGGCCCGCCTGCTCGAATTGCGTGAGCACCCGGTAAACCGTGGCAAGGCCGATGTCGAGCTCTTCGTTCAGCAGGTTGCGGTACACGTCTTCGGCGGTGAGGTGACGCACGGCGCTATGCTGAAAAATCTCCAGGATCTTCAGGCGAGGCAGTGTCGCCTTGAGGCCGATGTTCTTGAGATCGGTTGGATTGGTCATGACGATAAGTCCCTGGAGTACAATGCTGGGTTCTTATGTTAACGGGTTTTTGCCGTCCCGGGCATTTTTGGCGGAACTCAAACGAACGTCTACAGGATACGCGCGGCTTCGCGACAAGCCCGCACGGTGAGGGAAATGATTCCAGAATTCACAACGATGGGCCGCCGCCTGAGCGGCCGCCGCGTGGCGTGCACCCTGCTGGCTGCGGCCGCGTTCGCAACGCTCGCCGGTTGCAGTACTTATGACAGCGTGACCCAGCGTTTTGCCCAAAGCATCACGCCGTATCGCATCACCATCGTGCAGGGCAACTTCGTCTCGAAGGAAGCCGCCGCGCAGATGCATGCGGGCATGTCGCGCGCTGAAGTCAAGCAATTGCTCGGTACGCCGCTCCTGACCGACATGTTCCATTCGAATCGCTGGGACTACGTCTTCTACTTCAAGCGGGGCTCGACCGCCGTGGTCCAGCAGCGCGACTTCGTCGTGATGTTCGAGGGCGACCGCGTGGCGAGCTGGTCGGGCGGCGAAGATCTGCCGTCGAATCTCGAATTGCTGGCCGAAATCGACGGCGACAAATCGGGCAAGAAGGTCAAGGCCGTCGCGGCTGCGCCGGCTTCGGGTGCATCGGCGCCTGCGGCCGCGCAGGCCTCGGCCTCTAGCGCCACGGGCCCGACTGTCGGCGACACGGCGCGCACGCCGTCCTCGGAACTCGGCACCGCGACCTCGCAATTGCCGCTCGACGCGAACGCACAGGCCGCCGCAGCCGCGAATCGCGCTACGGAAGCGGTGCAGATGCCTTCGAGCCTGACGCCGTCGGTGCGTGCGGGCACGCCGACTTCGTCCGCGCTGCCGCAGGGCGTGGGCACGATGCCGTCGCAGATTCAGTTGCAGCGCAAGCCGATGCCGCAGATCCAGGGCGTGCCGCCGACGAATCCCGTGGGCCCGGTCCCGGGCGCACAGGGCACCGGCGATACCGAGTCGAATCCGCTGCCGCCGTCGCAGAACGCCCCGCTCACCGCGCCGCCCGCGAATTCGACGTCGGGATCGGGCGGCTGATGTCGCTGCGGGCCGACTCGGGTCGATCCGCAGCGATTCGGCTCGGGTGACTCGGGTAATACAAGGGCCTGGCCACGCGCCAGGCATTCCATCGGCGGCTTCGGGCCGCCGTGCTTTTTGGCAATGCCTCCGCCTCGGCGGTGCGTCTGCTTGATCGCTGCACGGTCATCGACGGGTTTGCGCTGGCGGGGCTGCCGGTTTCACGTTCGCAGGAAGAGCCATGAAAATCGCAATCGCCGGAGCATCGGGCCGCATGGGCCACATGCTCATCGAAACGGTCCTGAATACCCCCGAAATCACGCTTTCGGGCGCGCTCGAACACAAGGGCTCGGCCGCCATCGGCAAGGACGCGGGCGCGTTCCTCGGCAAGGAAACCGGCGTGCACATCACCGACGACATCGAGCAGGTCTTTGCGCAAAGCGACTGCCTGATCGACTTCACACGCCCCGAAGGCACGCTCGTCCATCTGGAGGCCGCGCAGCGCCACGGCGTGAAAATGGTGATCGGCACGACGGGTTTTGACGCGCAGCAAAAGGCCCAGCTCGGCGCCGCCGCGCAGAAGATCGGCATCGTGTTCGCGGCCAACATGAGCGTGGGCGTGAACGTCACGCTCAAGCTGCTCGAATACGCGGCGCGCTTTTTCGAGACCGGTTACGACATCGAGATCATCGAGGCGCACCATCGCCATAAGGTCGATGCGCCCTCGGGCACCGCGCTTGCGATGGGCGAAGCCGTGGCGCGTGCGCTCGGGCGCGATCTCGACGACTGCGCAGTGTACGGCCGTCATGGCGTGACCGGCGAGCGCGATCCTTCGACGATCGGCTTTTCGGCGATTCGCGGCGGTGACATCGTGGGCGACCATACCGTGCTGTTTGCGGGCATCGGCGAGCGCATCGAGATCACGCACAAGTCGTCGAACCGCCAGTCTTACGCGCAAGGCAGCTTGCGCGCCGCGCGCTTTCTGCAGGACAAGCCCACGGGCCTGTACGATATGCAGGACGTGCTCGGCTTGCGCTGAGCGACATTGGCGCGTGTGGCGCCGCGTGCGCGCCGCGCGGGGCCGGCAACAGCAGGCAAGTGACACGGAGGCAGGCGAGATTCAATGGCAGCGAGTACTGGGGTCATCCACTATCTGCAGACGAGCGACGCGGTTACGCACGCCGTGGCGTGGGTGCTGCTGGCCATGTCGATTGCGAGCTGGTGCTTTCTGCTGGTGAAGAGCTGGGTGCTGGTGCGCGCGAAGCGTCAGGGGCCTCGCGCGGTCGCGCGGTTCTGGCAGGCGCATTCGCTTGCTGACGGTGTGAGCGCAATGCGCGCGCTCGACCGCGAGCGCGTGTTCCTGCCGCTTGCCGAGGCGGCGCTCGCCTGCGCCGAGGCCGACACGACCGGTGCGCTGCTCGCGCGCGTGGATCGCGGCGAACGCGTGCTGCGGGTGCTGCGCGGCGCGCTCCAGGCGTCGCAGCGGCGGCTCGAGTTCGGGCAAGTGCTGCTGGCCTCGGTGGGCAGCACGGCGCCTTTCGTCGGCTTGCTCGGCACGGTCTGGGGCATCTATCACGCGCTCGGCAGCATTGCGACGAGCGGCCAGGCGATGATCGAAAACGTGGCCGGGCCCGTGGGCGAGGCGCTCATCATGACGGCGTTCGGCCTTGTGGTGGCGATTCCCGCGGTGCTCGCCTATAACGTGCTGGGCCGCCTCGCGCGCCAGCTCGGCGACGATCTCGACGGGTTCGCGCACGATCTGCATGCCTGGGCCTGCGCGCCCGAGGGTGCCGCGCCGCGCCGCGAAGGCGCGCAAGGCGTGCCGCGCGAAGACGTGCGCGCCGGATCGTTCTGATCCGCTCATCGGCTGGACTGCCCGGCCGGCAACCCGCGAGGAACGACGCACATGGCATTTGGCGGACTCGAGAATAAGCGCGACTCGGCGCCGATGGCCGATATCAACATGACACCGCTCATCGACGTCATGCTCGTGCTGCTCGTCATCTTCATCATTACGGCGCCGCTCTTCACCCACGCCATCCGGCTCGATCTGCCGCAAGTCGCGGCTGCGCCCGTGCAGCAGACGCCGCAGACCGTCACGCTCTCCATCGACGCAACGGGCAAGCTCTACTGGAATGCGCAGCGCATTTCGCTCGACGAGCTGCGCACGCGCTTCACCGCCGCGGGCAAGGCGCCCGAGGCGCAGCAGCCCGAACTGCATTTGCGCGCCGCGCGCGAAACGCGTTATGAAGTGATCGCCCAGGTCATGGGCGCCGCGCAGCAGGCCGGGCTCGCGCGCATCGGCTTCGTGACCGAGCCGCCGTCCGGTCAGCACTGAGCGGCCAGCACCGAGTCCTCGCCAGCCGGGCCGGCCGGCCCGGAATCCCGCCATGCGAAGCGGCAGCGGAAAGCGCGGCCAACTCGACGGTATAATCATCGTTTCCCTGAAAAAAGCGGGGCTGCTGAACCTGCCGCAGCCAGCGAGCGCCCCGCCCGGGCTTGTGTCCTGGCTGCGCACGACCGGCCCGGCTGAATCCGCCCGAATCCGCGTTCCCCATCCACACCATGCTCGAAAAATACGTTCCCTCCGACGTCGAATCCGCCGCGCAAGGCGAATGGCGCGTCAGCGACGCTTACCGGACGGCCGAAACGACCGACAAGCCCAAGTTCTATTGCGTCTCGATGCTGCCGTATCCGTCGGGCAAGCTGCACATGGGTCACGTGCGGAACTACACGATCAACGACGTGATGTACCGCTATCTGCGCATGAACGGCTACAACACTCTGATGCCGATGGGCTGGGACGCGTTCGGCATGCCCGCCGAAAACGCCGCGATGGCCAACGGCGTGCCGCCGGCGAAGTGGACCTACGACAATATCGAGTACATGAAGGGCCAGATGCAGTCGATGGGCCTCGCGATCGACTGGTCGCGCGAAATCGCTACCTGCAAGCCCGACTACTACAAGTGGAACCAGTGGTTCTTCCTGAAGATGCTGGAGAAGGGCATCGCCTACAAGAAGACCGGCACGGTGAACTGGGACCCGGTCGATCAGACCGTGCTCGCCAACGAGCAGGTGATCGACGGGCGCGGCTGGCGCTCGGGCGCGCTCGTGGAAAAGCGCGAAATCCCGATGTACTACCTGCGCATCACGCAATACGCCGATGAGCTGCTGGGCGATCTCGACGGCCTCGGCTGGCCCGAGCGCGTCAAGATCATGCAGCAGAACTGGATCGGCAAGAGCTTCGGCGTGAACTTCGGCTTCCCGTACGAGCTCGACGGCGAGAAGAAGCTGCTGCGCGTATTCACCACGCGCGCCGACACCATCATGGGCGTGACCTTCTGCGCGATCGCGGCCGAGCACCCGCTTGCCACGCGCCTCGCGCAGGAAAAGCCGGAGCTGCTGCCGTTCATCGACGAATGCAAGCGCGGCGGCGTGGCCGAAGCCGATATGGCGACGATGGAGAAGAAGGGCGTCGACACGGGCTTCACGGTCACCCACCCGATCACGAACGAGCAAGTGCCGGTGTGGATCGGCAACTATGTGCTGATGAGCTATGGCGAAGGCGCGGTGATGGGCGTGCCGGGCCACGACGAGCGCGATTTTGCGTTTGCGAAGAAGTACGACTTGCCGATCAAGCAGGTGATCGCGGCGGAAGGCGAGACCTACTCGCTCGACGGCTGGCAGGAGTGGTACGGCGACAAGGAGCGCGCGGTCTGCATCAACAGCGGCAAGTTCGATGGCCTGAACTATCAGCAGGCCGTGGACGCCGTCGCAGCCGACCTCAAGGCGCACGGCTACGGCGACAAGCAGGTCACGTGGCGTCTGCGCGACTGGGGAATTTCGCGCCAGCGCTACTGGGGCACGCCGATCCCCATCATCCATTGCCCGAGCTGCGGCGACGTGCCGGTGCCCGAGCAGGATCTGCCAGTCGTGCTGCCCGAAGACCTCGTGCCGGACGGCACGGGCAACCCGCTCGCGAAGTCCGAAGCATTCCTGAACTGCAAGTGTCCGACGTGCGGCGCCGATGCGAAGCGCGAAACCGACACCATGGACACGTTCGTCGATTCGTCGTGGTACTTCTACCGCTATGCGGCACCCGACGCGAAGGCCATGGTCGACGAGCGTACCGACTACTGGATGCCGATGGACCAATACATCGGCGGCATCGAGCACGCGATCCTGCACCTCTTGTATTCGCGCTTCTGGGCAAAGGTCTCGCGCGACCTCGGCCTCGTGAAGTTCGGCGAACCCGCGAAGAACCTGCTCACCCAGGGCATGGTGCTCAACGAGACGTTCTACCGCGAAGATGCGTCGGGCAAGAAGACCTGGTACAACCCGGCCGACGTCACCGTCACGCACGACGACAAGGGCCGCCCGGTTGGCGCGACGCTCAACAGTGATGGCCAGAGCGTAGTGCTGGGCGGCGTCGAGAAGATGTCGAAGTCGAAGAACAACGGCGTCGACCCGCAAGTGCTGATCGACCAGTACGGCGCGGACACGGCGCGTCTGTTCACGATGTTCGCCGCTCCGCCCGAGCAGCAGCTCGAATGGTCGGGCGCGGGCGTGGAGGGTGCGAGCCGCTTCCTGCGCCGCGTCTGGACGTTCGGCTATGCGAACGCCGCGGCGATCAAGTCGCGCGCGCTGTTCGACGCAGCGGCGCTCAGCGATGTCGAGAAGACGGTGCGCCGCGAAGTGTATGGCGTGCTCAAGCAGGCCGACTTCGACTATCAGCGTCTGCAGTACAACACGGTCGTGTCGGCGGCGATGAAGATGCTCAACGCGATCGAAAGCGCGAAGGGGGCGGGCGCGGGCGTGCAGCGCGAGACCTTCGGCGTGCTGCTGCGCGTGCTGTATCCGGTCGTGCCGCACCTCACGTTCGAGCTCTGGAAGGCGCTCGGCTATGCCGACGAATACGGCACGCTGCTCGATGCGCCGTGGCCGAAGGTCGACGAAAAGGCGCTGGAGCAGGCCGAGATCGAGCTCGTGCTGCAGGTGAACGGCAAGGTGCGCGGCGCCGTCACCGTGGCCAAGGATGCGCCGAAGGACGCAATCGAAGCGGCCGCGCTTGCACACGAGATGTTCGCGAAGTTCGCCGAAGGGCGCGCGCCGAAGAAGATCATCGTCGTGCCGGGCCGTCTCGTGAACGTCGTGGTCTGACATGACGTGCTGGCGGCGGCGCGCGATCAACAGCGCCACCGCCGTTCTGAACCAGGGAGTCCAGGTGATTCGCAGATCGTTCCTGTTACTGGCGGGCAGCGCGCTGATGCTTTCGGCGTGCGGGTTCCAGCTGCGTGGCGAGCAGAATTACGCGTTCAAGCGCCTCGCCGTCGTTGGCGCGTCGGCGCCCGTGACGGCGCGCCTCACGCGCATGGTCGAAGGCGGCAGCGATTCGGTGGTGGTCGACTCGACGGCCAATGCCGACGCCGTGCTGCGCGTGACCGAATCGCGCAGCTTCAGCACGCTTACGCTGAATTCGCTCGGCGTGGTCGAGGAATATCAGGTCAACTATTCGTTGAACTACACGCTCACGGCGCCGGACGGCTCCCCGCTGATTCAGCCGAGCACGATCGCGCTCAATCGCGCGATGACCTATAGCGACCAGTACTCGACTGCGAAGTCCTCCGAATCTGAGTTGCTCTACGCCGACATGCAGAATGACGCCGTCGACCAGCTCACGCGCCGTCTTGCGGTTCTGAAGACCCTGCACCCCACGCCGGCCCAGGTCGTGCCGGGCGTCGCGCCCCGCGCGCCGCTGCCGCCGCCGCCGCTGTGATGCGCGTCTCGTCCTTCTCCTGAAGCGCACCTCATGCAACTGCGACTGGACGCACTCGAGCCGCACCTCGCCAAAGGGATGGCGGGTCTGTACATCGTCTTTGGCGACGAGCATCTGCTCGCCCAGGAAGCGTGCGACCGCATCCGTGCGAATGCACGCGCCGCGGGCTTTACCGACCGTTCGGTGTTCACGGTCGAGCGTGGATTCGACTGGAGTGCGCTGCTTGGCGCAAGCCAGTCGATGTCGCTTTTCGGCGACCGCCAACTGGTGGAGTTGCGCATCCCTTCGGGCAAGCCTGGCAAGGAAGGCGCGGATGCGCTCAAGACACTCGCCGCATCGGCAAAAGCGGCGGCGAACCCCGACGTGCTGACGCTCATCACCCTGCCGCGCCTCGACGCCGCCACGCAAAAGTCCGCGTGGTTTACGGCGTTGGCGGACAGCGGCGTGGCAATCAAGATCGATCCGGTCGAGCGCGCGGCGCTGCCGAACTGGATCGGTCAGCGTCTCGCGCTTCAGGGACAACGCGTGGCGCCTGGCGAGGACGGACGGCGTGCGCTGCAATTCGTTGCTGAGCGCGTGGAAGGTAACCTGCTTGCGGCGCATCAGGAAATCCAGAAGCTCGGGCTGCTGTACCCCGAGGGCGTACTGAGCTTTGAGCAGATTCACGACGCCGTGCTCAACGTGGCGCGCTACGACGTTTTCAAGCTCAACGAAGCGATGCTCACCGGCGACGTCGGGCGCCTCGCGCGCATGCTCGATGGCCTGCAGGGCGAAGGCGAGGCTTCGGTGCTGGTGCTGTGGGCCGTCGTCGAAGAAGTCCGCACGCTCTTGCGCATCAAGCGCGGTGTGGCAGCGGGCAAGCCGCTCGCGATGCTGTTGCGCGAGAACCGTGTCTGGGGGCCGCGCGAGCGGCTCATCGGACCCGCGCTCTCGAGGCTGACCGAGGCGACGCTCGAACGCGGCCTCGCGCTCGCGGCGCGGCTCGACCGGCAGGTCAAGGGGCTTTCCGGGCATTCGCGCGCCGACTGGCGCGACGCGTTGCCGCCCGATGCCTGGGACGGCCTGTTCGAACTGGCGATGACAGTCGCCGCGCCACGCGGCACCGGCGCGCCGGCGCGTTCGGGGCCGTCCGCGCGCGGCGCCGGGGCTTCGGGGCGCGCGCAACTAGGCGGCCCGGCGGCGAGCCCAGCCGCAGCGGCAGCGGCCGCCGCAGCCGCCTCCCGACCGCGCACCGCAGGGCCGGGGCGCAGGCCAGGCTAGTTGTGCTGGCCGGACGTCCGTTCCGGCACCTGCTATCGGCATCGCAAGCGGGCGCGTCGCGCCGCCTGTTCCAGCCCGCTGGTGCGCCGCGCCAGCCTTACCCCATGCCGGCGCATGCTCAGCAAAGCCGGCCGGCTGGCCTTAAAATCGACCTAACCTGAACCACGCAGCCTCATACAGCATCGACCGGTTGCGCCGCATCACGACAGAAACCATGGATATCGAACAGTACATGACCGACCTCGGCCGCCGCGCCCGCAATGCTTCGCGCGCGATGGCCCGGGCCTCGACGGCCGCAAAGAACGCTGCGCTGGAAGCCGTTGCGCAGGCGATCGAGCGCGAGGCGCAGCAACTAAAGGACGCCAACGCCCGCGACCTCGCGCGCGCGAAGGAAAAGGGCCACGATGCGGCGTTCATCGATCGCCTCACGCTCTCCGACAAGGCGCTCAAGACTATGGTGGAAGGCCTGCGCCAGGTGGTGGCGCTGCCCGACCCGATCGGCGAGATCAGCAACCTCAAGTTCCGTCCGAGCGGCATTCAGGTCGGCCAGATGCGCGTGCCGCTGGGCGTGATCGGCATCATCTACGAATCGCGCCCGAACGTGACCATCGACGCCGCAGCACTGTGCCTGAAGTCGGGCAACGCGACCATTCTGCGCGGCGGCTCCGAGGCGCTCGAGTGCAATACGGCGCTCGCGAAGCTGATCGGCGAAGGGTTGGCGGCGGCCGGCCTGCCGCAGGACGCGGTGCAGGTGGTGGAAACCGCCGATCGCGCGGCGGTCGGCAAGCTCATCACTATGACGGAGTTCGTTGACGTGATCGTGCCGCGCGGCGGCAAGAGCCTGATCGAGCGTTTGATGGCCGAAGCGCGCGTGCCGATGATCAAGCACCTCGACGGCATCTGCCACGTCTATGTGGACGATCGCGCCGATCTCGCGAAGGCGCTCACCGTCTGCGACAACGCCAAGACGCACCGCTACGGCACCTGCAACACGATGGAGACGCTGCTGGTCGCGCGCGGCATCGCGCACGAGGTGCTGCCGCCGCTTGGCCGTCTCTATCGCGACAAGGACGTGGAACTGCGCGTGGATGCCGCCGCGCGCGCGATTTTCGCGGACGCGGACATCGGCCCGCTCGTGGACGCCACCGAGGAAGACTGGCGCACCGAGTATCTCGCGCCGGTGCTGGCGGTCAAGATCGTCGACAACCTCGATCAGGCCGTCGAGCACATCAACCACTACGGCTCGCATCACACCGACGCTATCGTCACCGAAGATCACGACCGCGCGATGCGCTTCCTGCGCGAAGTGGATTCGGCGAGCGTGATGGTGAACGCCTCGACGCGTTTCGCCGATGGCTTCGAGTTCGGCCTTGGCGCGGAGATCGGCATCTCCAACGACAAGCTGCATGCGCGCGGCCCGGTCGGCCTCGAAGGGCTGACCTCGCTCAAGTACGTCGTGCTGGGCCACGGCGAGGGGCGGCAATAAGTCGACACGGCGCGTGCAATGCGAGGCGCGCCGCCCTTAATTCGATACGCCAATAACAACAAGGATCGCCGATGCTCTGGGTCAAGACGTTTCACATCGTTCTGATTGCCTCGTGGTTCGCTGGCCTGTTCTACCTGCCGCGCATCTTCGTGAATCTCGCGATGGAAACCGAACCCGCAGCCGTCCGGCGCCTGCTGATCATGGCGCGCAAACTCTACCGCTTCATGACGATGATCGCCGTGCCCGCGCTGTTGTGCGGGCTATGGCTGTGGCTCGTAGTGGGGATCGGCCGCGGTCAGTGGTGGATCCACGCGAAAGTGGGCGTGGTGGTGCTGCTCATCGTTTATCACGCGTATTGCGGGCGCTTGCTCAAGACCTTCGAGCGCGGCGAGAACCGACGCTCCGACAAGTGGTATCGCATGTTCAACGAGCTACCGGTGCTCGGCATGTTGGCGGCGGTGGCGCTGGTCGTCATCAAGCCGTTCTGATTCGCGCTTCTCTCCTTCCATCTTCCCCACCCCTGACGGGCGCTATCAGATGGTGCCCGACTCCTTGCGGCGCATGCGCGCGCCGACGACGCGCCAGCCTGTCAGCTGTGCGGCCCATTCGTCGACTACGCTCGGACTGACGCGCTTTGGATACTTCGGCTCGATGGCATCGGTCTGCCGCAACCAGCTGCGCACCGTGTTTCGGGACAGGCCCGTACGCCTCGCAATCTCGCGCAGCGGGACCTTCTCGCGGAAATATATCCGCCTGATCTTGGTTAATATGCACACCGTGATCACCTTTGAATGCCCTGCTCAAAGATTGAGCAGGGCATTCAATCACGTGGGTCAAAATTCGATGAAAATTTGCGGCTCTAGTCCGCTGCGTCATTGAATTGGCACCGCTCGGATCCGACGCGAAGGTTCGGCATATTTCCACTTGATTGGCTTCGGGTTCTTGTTGTGCTCGCGAATGTAATGCATCAGTTTGCGATCCAGATCCTTCACTGAACTGAAGATGCCGCGCGCGATCACATCGCGCTGGATGCGCGAGAACCAGTTCTCCACCTGGTTGAGCCACGACGAGTAGGTCGGCGTGAAGTGCAGGCGCACGTTGCGATGGGCATCGAGGAACTCGGCGACCCGCTGCGTCTTATGGCTGCTGACGTTGTCGCAGATGACATGGATTTCGCGGCGTTTGGGCTGGCTGGCAACGACGTCGGTCAGGAAGGCCACGAACTGTTCGCTGGTGTGGCGTGCCGCCGTTTTGCCCAACACCTCGCCGGTGGCAGTGTTGAATGCCGCGAACAGACTGAGCGTGCCGTTGCGCTTGTACTCGAAGCCGTGGCTCTCAGCGCGCCCCGGCGACAGCGGCAGCATTCGGTCCTTGCGGTCGAGCGCCTGGATCGCCGTCTTCTCGTCCACGCAGAACACCGCTGCGTGTGCCGGCGGGTTCAGGTACAGCCCAATCACGTCGGCCGCCTTGGCCTCTAAGTCCGGGTCGTTGGAGACCATGTGCCGCTCGAGCTGCTGCGGCTTGATACCGTGCTTGCGCCAGATGCGCTGCACGCTCGAGACCGACACGTCGCCGAGTTCTGCCGCGAGCTTGTAGCTGCTCCAGTTTGTCGAGCCGTCCGGGGGTTTGTGCCTGAGGGTGCGATTGAGCACCCGCGCTTCCAGTCTCGCGGGTGGCACCCTGGGCGCTCGCCCGGGGTGCCGGGCATACATGCCGGCCAGCCGCTCACTGAGGAATCGCGCCGACCAGCGCGCGATGAAGCGAGAGTCACAACCGAGTGTGCGCATGATGCTGTCGCGCGACTCGCCGTCCTCGAGCATCAAGATCAACTTCGCACGTCGCACGTCCGCCGCCCGCACGGTTCGGCTACGCGCGGCCGACTGCAGTTGCTCCCGTTCGATATCTGTCAGATTCATTTTTCCCATGACCTGTATCTGAACACACACGGGGTGCTAATTCAATGACGCAATCGACTAGTGGGGCAGTTCTGCGCGGACATCAACACGCCACGAGCGGTCCTGTGAAGCTAACGAACGTCGCAAACGCCTCGGAAGCCAGTGACGCCGTGAACCTTGCTCAGCTCGAAGCGATGGGCATGACTGTCGACACCTCCGGCAACGTGACGAATGCGCTCGTGGCCTACGACGACACGTCGAAGTCCTCGATCACGCTGGGCGGCGCCGGTTCGAACACACCGGTTGCCATCCATAACGTGGCGAACGGCGTAACGGCCAACGACCCAGTGAACGTCGCGCAGCTTCAAGCGATGGGCGCGATCGTGGACAGCTCGGGAAACGTGACGAATTCGTTGGTTGCTTACGACGACGCGACGAAGGGTTCGGTAACGTTCGGCGGCATTGGCGCGACTGCACCGACCGGTCAAGCCGCACAACGTCGCTGCGGGCGCTGTCACGGGTGCGCAGTTGTACGCGACGAACGTGGAAGTCTCGAACCTGAACCAGGCCATTCAGAACATCAACATCACCGGTCCTGAATACATGTCGACCAACTCGACGAGCGACCCGGATTCGGCCACGGGCTCCAACTCGATCGCGGCGGGCGGCGGCGCAACGGCAACGGGCGCGAACTCGACTGCAATGGGCGAGAAGGCCGCGGCTAAGGCGGACAACTCGGTCGCGCTGGGTGCGAACTCGGTGGCGGACGAGGCGAACATGGTGTCCGTTGGTTCGGCGGGTAACGAGCGCCGGATCACCAATGTCGCAGCGGGCGTCAACCCGACCGACGCGGTCAACATGGGGCAGTTCCAGAGCAGCATGAATTCGCTCCAGAGCGGCTTGAGTTCCGTGGCGCGTAATGCCTACGGTGGCGTCGCAGCAGCAACCGCGCTGACTATGATCCCGGACGTCGACCAGGGCAAGACCATTGCGCTCGGTGTCGGTACGGCCAACTTCCAGGGCTACCAGGCGGCTGCAATCGGGGCAACGGCCCGCATCACCTAGAACATCAAGGTGAAGCTGGGCGGTGGCTACGCAGCAAGTGGCGGGGCTACCTACGGCACGGGTATGTCGTACCAGTGGTAAGTGTCTGATGGCAATCCGGGAGCGGGACATCCGCTTCTGGTGAGCAAGGACACCGCTATTGCCAGGCCCGTAGTTTCGGCCGAAAAAAAAAGCGGACTCCTTCGTGAGCCCGCTTTTTCTATTGGGGGCACGATTTTCGGCGCATCCGCTCGCGCGATGTGTTTAGCTGTTCGCGTCCAGCCGGCGCCGCGCGATGATGTCCTTCGCGTTGGCGAGCTTTTCGGCTAGTGCCGGGCCTCGCTGCAGCGCCACACCCACCGCAAGAATGTCGCCTATCGCGAGGTGCGAGGTGCGCGAGGTCATCGGCGAGAAGACGTCGGTGTCTTCGTCGACATTCGCGTGCAGGCCCACGCTCGCGAGGCGCGCAAGCGGCGAGGTGCCGTGCGTAATCGCGATCACCTTCGCGCCGCGGTCGAGCGCTGTTTGCGCCGCATCCACCACGTCGCGCGTGCGTCCGGTGTTCGAGATGGCGACGACCACGTCGCCCGGCCCGAGCAGCGCCGCCGACATCAGGAATGTGTGCGGATCGGAATAGGCGACGCTCGGCATGCCGAGTCGAAAGAACTTGTGCTGCATGTCCTGCGCCGCGATGCCGGACCCCCCCGCGCCATAGAACTCGATGCGCGATGCCTTGGCGAGCAGGTCGATAGCGGCGCCGAGCGCGTCCGTGGAGAGGTTGTTGCGCACTTGCACGAGTGCGCCGATCGTCCGGTCGAGCACTTTGGCCGCGACACCGGACACGGGCTCGTCCGGGCTCACGTCGCGGTAAACCGCAGGCATTTCCGTGGGCAGATCGGCGGCCACGGCTTGCGCGAGGCGAATCTTGAACTCCCGGAATCCCGAGAACCCGAGTGCGTGGCAAAAGCGCGCGATGGTCGGCTGGCTCACGCCCGCACGTTGCGCGACCTCGGTCATGGAAAGGTCAAGCAGTTCTCGCGGTGCTTCGACGATGTAATCGGCGAGCTTGCGCTCGGACGGGCGCAACTGTTCGTGGATGGCCTTCACTTGGGACAGCAGCATCGGGAAACTCGCACTATGCTGAAAGATCCGCTGACAATAGCGGGGCGATTGGTTTGTACAAAAACTACAAGAATCGTTGGGAAGATGCAAGCGGGGTTTAACCGGAGTAAGGCATATTCCCGCAAATATCGGATGTTCAGGGTTTGCATGATTCAGTTTCCCAGGCAAAACTGGGATTGCGGGCTTGTAGTTTTTCTACTAACATCGCCGCATCGCTGACCGGATCGCGCGATGTGTCCCCGAGCGTCCCGCGAGATAAAAATGGAAGGAGATTCGATGGTTTCCCCGCATTCGCAGTTGATGAAGGTCACGCGGCGCGTGATCGAGCGCAGCAAGCCGACACGCGAGGCCTATCTCGCGCGCATTGCAGCGGCGCAGGGTCATTTCCCGGCGCGCGGCGCGCTGTCGTGCGCGAATCTCGCGCACGGTTTCGCCGGTCTCGAAGGGCGCGACAAGATCGCCATCAAGGCGATCCGCGAGCCTAACATCGGCATCGTCTCGTCTTATAACGAGATGCTTTCGGCGCACGCCCCCTACAAAGATTTCCCCGACATCATCAAGATGGCCGCTCGCGAAGTGGGCGGCGTCGCGCAGTTCGCGGGCGGCGTGCCCGCGATGTGCGACGGCGTCACGCAAGGCAATGCCGGCATGGAGCTGTCGCTATTCTCGCGCGAAGTGATTGCGATGAGCACGGCCGTGGCGCTCACGCACAACATGTTCGACGCGGCGCTGTGCCTTGGCGTGTGCGACAAGATCGTGCCGGGCCTCTTGATCGGCGCGCTGCAATTCGGTCATCTGCCCACGATTTTCGTGCCTGCCGGCCCGATGACGAGCGGCATCTCGAACGACGACAAAGCGAAGGTGCGCCAGAAGTTCGCGACGGGCCAGTGCGACCGCGAGGCGCTGCTCGAATCCGAGGCCGCGGCATACCACGGCCACGGCACCTGCACGTTCTACGGCACGGCCAACAGCAATCAGATGCTGATGGAGGTCATGGGCCTGCATCTGCCGGGTTCGGCGTTCATCCATCCGCACACGCCGCTGCGTGACGAACTTACGGCAGCGGCTGCGCGCCGCGTGCTCGAGCTCACCGTCGAGCGCGGTAATTACACGCCGATCGGCCACGTGATCGATGAGAAGGCGGTGATCAACGGCATCGTCGCGCTGATGGCGACGGGCGGCTCGACCAACCATACGCTGCACCTCGTGGCGATGGCGCGCGCGGCGGGCATCATCATCGACTGGAACGACTTCGACGAGCTTTCGGCTGCGGTGCCGCTGCTCGCGCGCGTCTATCCGAACGGCAAGGCCGATGTGAATCATTTCCATGCGGCGGGCGGCATCGCCTTTCTCGTGCGCGAGCTGCTCGACGGCGGCCTGCTGCATGAAGACGTGAAGACGGTGGCGGGCGAGGGCCTGCGCCACTACACCGAAGAGCCGAAGCTGCTCGACGGCAAGCTCACGTGGGTGCCGGCGGTCGAGAAGAGCGCCGATACGGCCGTGCTGCGTCCGCTTCCCGAGCCGTTCCAGCCAGACGGCGGCCTACGCCTGATGCAAGGCCGCATCGGCCGCGGCGTCATCAAGATTTCGGCGGTGGCGCCCGACCATCGCCTCGTGCGTGCGCCGGCCATCGTGTTCGAATCGCAGGAGGCCGTGCAGGAAGCGTTCGATCGCGGCGAACTCGAGCGCGATTTCGTGGCCGTCGTGCGCTTCCAGGGCGCGCGCGCCAACGGCATGCCGGAGTTGCACCGCCTCACGCCGCTGCTCGGCGTGCTGCAGGACAAGGGCTTCCACGTCGCGCTCGTGACCGATGGGCGCATGTCGGGCGCGTCAGGCAAGGTGCCGGCCGTGATCCACATTTCGCCCGAAACGCTGCTGCATGGGCCGATCGGCAAGGTGCGCAATGGGGACATCGTCGTGATCGACGCGGTCGCGGGCGTGCTGGACGTGGAGGTGGACGAGGCCGAGTGGAACGCGCGTCCCGTCGCGCAGCCCGCGCACCAGGAAAGCAACGAAGTGGGCTTTGGCCGCGAACTGTTCGGCGTGTTCCGCGCTGCTGCCGCGCCCGCGGAGCTGGGCGCGTCGGTGTTCGGATCGCTCGTCGGTGAAGCGCCGGCCACGCCGGCTGCTGCCACCGCTGCAGCACGCGCGACGCACTAGGCGACGCACTGAGCGGCGCGAACAGCACGACAAACTGAATTCATCATCAAGGAGCCTGATCATGGCAACAAGCACGGTGGCCGACATTGTCCGCCTCGGCCCGGTGATCCCGGTGCTGGCATTCGACACGCCCGAGCAGGGCGAGCACGTTTCGCGCGCGCTGCATGTGGGCGGCGTGAAGGTGCTGGAGATCACGCTGCGCACGGCGGCCGGTCTCCAGGCAATCGAGCGTGCTGCGCAGATCGCGCCGGACATCGTCGTAGGCGTGGGCACGATCACGAAGCCCGAGCATTGCGCGCTAGCAAAAAAGGCCGGCGCGCAGTTCGGCGTCTCGCCGGGCCTCACGCGCGAGATTCATCAGGCATCGCTCGATGCGGGGCTGCCGCTGCTGCCCGGCGTCATGACGCCGACGGACATCATCGTGGCGATGGAGCTCGGCTACGAGATCGTCAAGTTTTTCCCGGCGGTGCCTGCGGGCGGCCTCAACATGCTGCAGGCCTTCCATGGCCCGTTCCCGACGCTCAAGATCTGCCCCACGGGCGGCATCACCGCCGAATCGGCGATCAACTTCCTCGCGCTGCCCAATGTGGTCTGCGTGGGGGGCTCGTGGCTCACGCCGAAGGCGGCGCTCGCCGCCCAGGACTGGGCTGAAGTGACGCGCCTTGCGCGCGCCGCGAGCGAGCTGTCGCGCCCGGTGCGCTGACGTTGCATGTGGCGGGCGGTATTCCGGACGTTCGCGCCCCGGTTCTGTTGCATCCGCGAGCCGCGCAGGCAGCGCCCTTCGGGGCGCATGGCCTGCGCGGCTCGACTGTCTTGCGCCCGTTTTTCACGCACGCGGCTCAGAAAGCCGCTATAACCTCTACAACCTCGGCCCCTCGACAGCCGAGCCCTTCCGTGCAGCCTGGTGACGTGCTCGCGCCGCTGCGGAAGAACAAAGACAACTAACAGGAGAAGAGCCTCATGGGAGTGGCCCACGGCAGTACGCTGCTGATTTACGCGGTCGTCGCGATCGCTGCGCTGATCTTCATGATCACGCGCTGGAAGGTTTATCCGTTCCTTGTCCTGATCATCGTTTCGTTGCTGCTTGGCCTTGCTGCCGGCATGCCGATGGATACGATCGTCAAATCGTTCGAAACCGGCAACGGCAATACGCTCGGCCACATTGCCATCGTGGTGGGCCTCGGCACCATGCTCGGCAAGATGATGGCCGAATCGGGCGGCGCCGAGCGCGTCGCCACGACGCTGATCCGCTGGTTCGGCGAGAAGAACATCCACTGGGCGATGATGTTCGTCGCCATCATCGTGGGCTTGCCGGTGTTCTTCGAAGTCGGCTTCGTGCTGCTGATTCCGATCGCGTTCAACGTCGCCAAACGCACGGGCAAATCGCTGCTGCTCGTCGGCTTGCCGATGGTCGCGGGCCTGTCGGTCGTGCACGGCCTGATTCCGCCGCACCCGGCCGCGCTGCTCGCGGTGCAGGCGTATCATGCCGACATCGGCAAGACCATCGCGTACGGCCTGATCGTCGGGATTCCGACCGCGCTCGTCGCCGGTCCGCTGTTCGCGCTGCTCATTCACCGCACGGTCAAGCTGCCCGAGAACAATCCGCTCGCGGACCAGTTCATCGGTGAAATGAAGATCAAGGCCGATCACGAGCTGCCCAGCTTCGGCATCACGCTCTTCACGATTCTGCTGCCGGTGATCCTGATGCTGATCGGCAGCTGGGCCGACCTCGTGTTCACGCCCAAGACCCTGCCGAACAGTCTGCTGCACTTTGTCGGTACTTCGGACGTCGCGCTGCTGATTGCGGTGCTGGTCAGCTTCTGGACCTTCGGCGCGCAACGCGGCTTCAACCGCGCGCAGATCCAGAAGTTCTGCGGCGACTGCCTCGCACCGATCGCGGGCATCACGCTCATCGTGGGCGCGGGCGGCGGCTTCGGCCGCGTGCTGATGGACGGCGGCATCTCGAAGGAGATCGTCGCGGTGGCGCAGTCGGCGCATCTTTCGCCGCTGTTGTTCGGCTGGTTCGTCGCGGCGCTGATCCGTCTCGCGACCGGCTCGGCTACCGTTGCCATGACGACGGCCTGCGGCATCGTCGCGCCGGTTGCGGCCGCGAGCGGCGCGGCTGTGAGCCCCGAACTGCTGGTGCTCGCGACGGGCTCGGGCTCGCTGATCTTTTCGCACGTCAACGACGGCGGCTTCTGGCTGATCAAGGAATACTTCGGCATGACGGTCGGCCAGACGTTCAAGACCTGGTCGCTGTGCGAGACTATTATTTCGCTGATGGGTCTCGGGCTGACCTTTGTGCTGGCGAGCGTGGTGTAAAAAAAAGAGGGCGCAGCAATGATTCTGATCGCGATGGGCGTGTCGGGCGCGGGCAAGACCCGCATCGGCGAGTTGCTGGCCGAGCGCCTGCACTGCAGCTTCACCGACGGCGACGCTTTCCATAGCGAAGCCAACAAGAAGAAGATGCACGACGGCATCCCGCTCACCGACGACGACCGCTGGCCGTGGCTGCGCACGATCCGCGCAGCCATCGAGGAAAAGCAGCGCGCGCAGGAGACGGCAGTGTTCACATGCTCGTCGCTCAAGCGGTCGTATCGCGACATCCTGCGCGGCAGCGACCGCGATGTATTCTTCGTTTATCTGAAGGGCAGCTTCGAGGTGCTGCACGAGCGCCTCGCGTCGCGCACGGGCCACTTCTTCGATCCGTCCTTGCTGCAAAGCCAGCTCGACACGCTCGAAGCGCCGGGACCGGACGAGGCGATCGAGGTGAGCATCGAGCACACGCCCGAACAGATCGTCGATGAGGTGACCAGGCAGCTGGAGACGCGCCGCGCGAGTTGATCGCTGCGCTTTGGGTGGATGTAAAAAAGGCGCTTCGTTCGCAATGAACGAAGCGCCTTTTTGTTGAGACGGCGGGTAGTTGGCTTACGAAATACGCTTGGCCAGTTCCGCCGCCTTGCCGACGTACGAAGCTGGCGTCATCGCCATCAGACGCTGCTTCGCGTCTTCCGGAATCGCAAGACCGCTCACGAAGGTCTGCAGCGCTTCGCGCGTGATGCCCTTGCCGCGCGTGAGCTCCTTCAACTGCTCATACGGGTTTTCGATGCCGTAGCGGCGCATGACCGTCTGCACCGGCTCGGCCAGCACTTCCCACGTGGCGTCGAGATCTTCGTTCAGGCGCAGCGGGTTCACTTCGAGCTTGTCCAGACCGCGGATCAGCGAGTCGTACGCGAGCAGCGAGTAGCCGAACGCGACGCCGATGTTGCGCAGCACCGTCGAGTCGGTGAGGTCGCGCTGCCAGCGCGAGACCGGGAGTTTGTCCGCGAGGTGGCGCAGCGTGGCGTTGGCGAGGCCGAGGTTGCCTTCCGAGTTCTCGAAGTCGATCGGGTTGACCTTGTGCGGCATCGTCGACGAGCCGATTTCGCCGGCCTTGGTCTTCTGCTTGAAGTAGCCGACCGAGATGTAGCCCCACACGTCGCGGTCGAGGTCGAGCAGGATCGTGTTGGCGCGCGCGATGGCGTCGAACAGTTCGGCCATGTAATCGTGGGGCTCGATCTGGATCGTGTACGGGTTGAAGGTGAGCTTCAGGCGCTTTTCGACGACGTCCTTCGAGAACGCTTCCCAGTCGAATTCCGGATACGCCGAGAGATGCGCGTTGAAGTTGCCCACCGCGCCGTTCATCTTGCCGAGCAGTTCGACCTTCTCGATGCGCTGGATCGCACGCGCAAGACGCGCCGCGACGTTGGCGACTTCCTTGCCGAGCGTGGTCGGGCTGGCGGGCTGGCCGTGCGTGCGCGAGAGCATCGGCTGGTCGGCCTGCGCGTGCGCGAGCGCGATGAGGCGCTGATGCACCGAGCGCAGCGCCGGCAGGATCACGTGCTCGCGAGCGCCCGCGAGCATCAGGCCGTGCGAGGTGTTGTTGATGTCTTCCGAGGTGCAGGCGAAGTGGATGAACTCGCTCGCGCGCTCTAGTTCCGGCTGGCCCTTCACCGATTCCTTGAGCCAGTACTCGACGGCCTTCACGTCGTGGTTCGTCACGCGCTCAATGTCCTTGATGCGCGCGGCGTCGTGCGCCGTGAAGTTTTCGGCGAGCTTGAGCAGGAATTGCTCGGAGGCTGCCGAAAAGCGCGGCACTTCCGCGAAACCGGCCTGCGAGAGCGCGATGAGCCAGTGGATTTCGACGGTCACGCGGTTGCGCATGAACGCGGCTTCCGACAACCAGTCGCGCAGGGCTTCGGTTTTCGAGGCGTAGCGGCCGTCGAGCGGGGAGAGCGCGTTGAGCGCGAAGAGGGTATCGGGACGAGTATCGGACATGATGGGGACGTAACGTATGGCGTTACGGTCAGAAAGGAACCGGGGGGAGCCGCATATTTTATCACCACGCTGACAGGGGCCGGAGCGATTCCCCCCAAGCGTGACGCACCGGGGTGCCATCGGATGCCGTACGGGACGATGGTGATATACGAGACGGATATAGAGTGGCGCGGTTTGCGGCTTCAGTCGCTCTTTGTTTTTGCACCTCGCATGAATCACGATATCTCTCCCGCGCCCCGCCATGAGATTGCCGCGCTGCTCGAAGCCGGCCTTGCGCATCACCGCGCCGGCCGGCTGGGCGACGCGCAGGCGTTCTACGCGCGCATTCTCGACCTGCAGCCTGATCATCCCGCCGCGCTGCATTACTTCGGCGTGGTGGCACTCAATCACGGCGACCCCGAACGCGCCGCGCAACTGATGGATCGCGCGCTTGCGCAGGCGCCCGGCGACGCCGAATTGCTGGGCAATCGTGGCGTGGTCGCGGCGCGGCTGGGCGATCACGCGGCCGCTGCCGTGCTGCAACGCAAGGCCATCGAGATCGCGCCCGAGTTTGCGAATGCGCACAACAATCTTGGCAATGCGCTGATGGAACTTGGCGATCTCGCCTGCGCGGAGCAGCACTATCGGCGGGCTCGCTTGCTCGACCCGCACTCGGTGCATTTCGCGTTAAATCTGGGCCGCGCGCTCGAAAAGGCCGGCCGCGCGCCGGAGGCGGTCGCGCAATATCAGGATGCGCGCGCACTCGATCCAGACGACACGAAAACGCTTACGCATCTCGGCAAGCTCCTGCGCCTGGCCAGGGAACACGCACAGGCCGCCGCCTGCTTCGAGCGGATGGCCGTGCTCGAGCCGGAGAACGCCAATGCGCATTTCGAGTTGGGTTACGTCTACGACGCAATGCATCGTTATGCGGAAGCGATTCCTCACTATCGGCGCGCCATGGCGCTCAAGCCCGACGCAGCGGGCGCCGTGAACAATCTCGCGTTCGCGCTCACGGCGCTCGCACGTTACGACGAGGCCGAGGTGAACTATCGCCGCGCGCTCGAAATGTGCCCGGGCTTGCCGGAGCCGCAGTTCCAGCTCGGCATGCTGATGCTGCGCCGCGGCGAATATGCCGGGGGCTGGCCGCTTTTCGAGCACCGCAAGACCACGACGACCGGCAAGGCCAATTACCGCAAGCTGCCGTGCGCCAAATGGCAGGGCGAGCCGCTCGCGGGCAAGCGTTTCCTGATCGCGCGCGAACAGGGCGTGGGCGACCAGATCCAGTTCGTGCGCTACGCGGGTCTGCTCGCGGAGATGGGCGCGCAGGTCGACGCGTGGGTCGCGCCGGAACTGGCCGCGCTCGCCGCGACCGTGCCGGGCGTGGCGAATGTGCTCGACGCCGCGCCGGCCGACGAAGCGATCCGTATGCGCTACGACTACTGGTGCGATGTGATGAGCTTGCCGCTGAAGTTTCCTGGCCGGCCGATCCATGCGCCGGTGCCCTACATGCACGCCGATGCCGCGCAGGCCACCGCCTGGCGCGCGCGCGTAGAGGCCCTCGCGGGCGGCGCGCCGCGCTGCATCGGGCTGGTTTGGGCCGGCAATCCGCTTCACCTGTTCGACACGTTCCGCTCGGTGCCGCTCACGTCCTTGCTGCCGCTCGCCGCGCTCGAGGGCAACGCGTGGTTGGCGATCCAGAAGGGGCCCGGTGCCGCGCAGCTCGCCGAGGTCGCGGGGCGCTGGCCGCTGCACGCGCTCGGCGACGATCTCCACGATTTTGCGAGCACCGCCGCGCTCATCGAAAGCCTCGATCTCGTGATTACCGTCGATACCTCGGTTGCGCATCTCGCGGGCGCGCTCGGCAAGCCGGTGTGGGTGCTGCTTGCCGCACAGCCCGACTGGCGTTGGGGCATGGAGCGCACCGATTCGGTCTGGTATCCATCGGCGCGGCTGTTCCGGCAAACCACGCTCGGCGATTGGGACAGCGTGGTGACCGAACTGAAGGCGGCGCTCACGACCGCTCGAGCCGAGCCGTACCGGGCTGAAAGCATCCCATGCAGGCGCGAGCGGGCCTAGAATGCGGACTTCTCATCCGCACTCTGGCTTCGCATGGAACTCAAATGGCTCGAAGACTTCGTTTCACTGGCGGAGACGCATAGTTTCAGCCGCTCGGCCGAGCTGCGACACGTCACGCAGCCGGCATTCTCGCGCCGCATCCAGGCGCTCGAAGCGTGGCTGGGCACCGAACTTATCGATCGTTCGGTCTATCCCACACGGCTGACTTCCGCGGGCCAGGTGTTCTACGAGCAGGCGCTCGCGATGCTTTCGCAGTTTCACGAAGCGCGCACCGTGCTGCGCGGCCATACCGCCACGCCCGCCGCGACGATCGAATTCGCGGTGCCGCATACGCTCTCGCTCACGTATTTCCCGCGCTGGCTCCAACGTATCGAAGCGAAGCTCGGCCGGATCCACACGCGCCTGCGCGCGCTGAACGTGCACGACGCGGTGCTCTCGCTCGTGGAGGGCGGCTGCGATCTCGTGATGGGCTATCACCATCCGAGCCACCCGGTGACGCTCGACCCCGCGCGCTACGACACGCTCACGCTCGGCATCGAACCCATCAGCCCGTACTCGGCGCCGCAGCGCGCGGGCCGCGCGCGCTATACGCTGCCCGGCACGGCCGATGCGCCCACGCCGTATCTCTCCTACACGCCGAACGCCTATCTGGGCCGCATGACCGAGGTGATCGTCTCCAATGCGCCGGCGCGGCTGTATCTGGACCGCGTCTATGAAACCGACATGGCCGAAGGCCTCAAGGCCATGGCGCTCGCGGGCCACGGCATCGCGTTCCTGCCGCATAGCGCGGTGGAGGACGCCGTCGCGCAGGGCAAGCTGATCCGGCTCGATCGCGGCACGCGCGGCGTGCCTGAGGGCCAGTTCACGATCGACATGGAGATTCGGCTCTACCGCGACAAGCTCGCCTCTCAGGGCGAGGACGCGCGCGAGGCGCTCGTGCGCGCATTGTGGAACGTCGTGAGCGACGAGGTTGCGCGCAACTGAGCACCAACCGGGCGCGACACGTTTTTTCGATTTTGAAAACGTTATGCACGAAATGCATAACGGGATGATCAAACGGCATTGGATTTCGTGTGGGCGTTTTCTGACAATGGCTCCACTTCATCGATCGCCGGAGCGTTCATGTCTTCCCAATCGCAGTCTGCAGTGTCGTCGGTTCCTTCTTACCTTCACGCGGACGATCTTGGTCCGTGGGGCAACTATCTTCGTCAGGTCGACCGCGTGGCGCCGTATCTCGGCTCGCTGTCGCGCTGGCTCGAAACGCTCAAGCGTCCGAAGCGCATCCTGATCGTGGACTGCCCGATCGAACTCGATAACGGCACCGTTGCGCATTTCGAAGGCTATCGCGTGCAGCACAACGTTTCACGCGGTCCCGGCAAGGGCGGCGTGCGTTACCACCAGGACGTTACGCTCTCCGAAGTGATGGCGCTGTCCGCGTGGATGTCGGTGAAGAACGCTGCAGTGAACGTGCCATACGGCGGCGCGAAGGGCGGTATCCGCGTCGATCCGCGCACGCTCTCGCGTGGCGAGCTCGAGCGCGTGACGCGCCGCTACACCAGCGAGATCGGCATCATCATCGGACCGAACACTGACATTCCTGCGCCGGACGTGAACACGAACGAGCAGATCATGGCGTGGATGATGGACACCTACTCGATGAACCAGGGCCAGACGGCCACGGGCGTCGTGACGGGCAAGCCCATCTCGCTCGGCGGCTCGTTGGGCCGGCGCGAGGCAACCGGCCGCGGCGTGTTCGTCGTGGGCTGCGAAGCGGCGCGCCGCAAGGGTCTGTCGATCGAAGGCGCACGCATCGCCGTGCAGGGCTTCGGCAACGTGGGCGGCATCGCCGCACGTCTGTTCCAGGAAGCGGGTGCGAAGATCGTGGCCGTGCAGGATCACACCGGCTCGCTCTACAAGTCGACCGGCATGGACGCAGCGGCGCTGCTCGAGCACGTGGGCAAGAACGGTGGCGTGGCAGGTTTCCCGGGCGCGGACATGCTCAGCAACGAAGAATTCTGGACCATCGAAACCGATATCCTGATTCCGGCCGCGCTGGAAAACCAGATCACCGAGCACAACGCGGGCAAGATCCGCACGAAGATCATCGTGGAAGGCGCGAACGGCCCGACCACGACGGCCGCCGACGACATCCTGCACGACAAGGGCGTCCTCATCATTCCGGACGTCGTGGCGAACGCGGGTGGCGTGACCGTTTCGTACTTCGAATGGGTGCAGGACTTCTCGAGCTTCTTCTGGACCGAGTCCGAGATCAACGAGCGTCTCGAGCGCGTGATGCGCGAAGCATTCACGGCGGTCTGGCAGGTGGCGAGCGAGCAGGGCGTGTCGATGCGTACGGCGGCGTTCATCGTTGCATGTAAGCGCATCTTGATGGCGCGCGAAATGCGCGGCCTGTACCCCTGATCGAAGCGCAACTTCGGAGCGCACCCCCGAAGCGCAAAGCATCCGGCGGCGGTAAAAATTACGTTTTGAATCGTTGCTGAAAGAAGGCAGGCGGCCCTCAAAAAGGGCCGCCTGCTTTTGCATTGGCGGTGTATAAAACATTCATGCCAGCGCCAGGGTCCACCTTAATTCTTTCAATAAAATTACTTTGCTACACTGGCGGCGATTCTTGCCAAGGAGATCAAGGATGAAAATCAAAAAGGCTGCGCTCGTTCTCGCCACCCTCGGTTTCGTTGCCGTGAGCGCACATGCGCAGGACTCGGGCACGCTCAAGAAAATCAAGGACACGGGCGTCATCTCGCTGGGTCACCGTGAATCGTCGATTCCGTTTTCGTACTATGACGACAAGCAGAACGTGGTCGGCTACTCGCAAGACTTCGCGATGAAGATCGTCGAGGCGGTGAAGCAGAAGCTGAATATGCCGAACCTCAAGGTCAAGATGGTGCCGATCACCTCGCAGAACCGCATTCCGCTCGTGCAGAACGGCACGATCGACATCGAGTGCGGCTCCACGACCAATAACGCCGAACGCCAGCAGCAAGCCGCCTTCACGAACACGATCTTCGTGATCGGCACGCGTCTCATGACGAAGAAGGATTCGGGCATCAAGGACTTCGCCGACCTCAAGGGCAAGACCGTCGTGACGACGGCAGGCACGACGTCCGAGCGCCTCCTGCGCAAGATGAACCAGGACAAGAGCCTGGGCATGAACATCATCAGCGCGAAGGACCATGGCGAGTCGTTCATGACGCTCTCCACGGGCCGCGCAGCCGCATTCATGATGGACGACGCACTGCTCGCGGGCGAGCGCGCGAAGTCGAACAATCCTGGCGATTTCGTGATCGTCGGCACGCCGCAATCGCATGAGGCCTACGGCTGCATGATGCGCAAGAACGACCCCGAGTTCAAGAAGGTCGCCGACGACGCCATCGCGAAGGTCGAGACCTCGGGACAAGCCGATGCGATCTACAAGAAGTGGTTCGAATCGCCGATTCCGCCGAAGGGCCTCAACCTGAACTTCCCGGAAAGCGACGACATGAAGGCGCTCTTCAAGAGCCCGAACGACAAGGCAATCGACTGATCTGGGCGAGAAGCCTGATCGGCGTGTAAAACAGAACGGAAGAAGCCGCGCTTCTTCCGTTCTTTTTGTTGGAGGCTCTTCATGTCCTACCACTGGAACTGGGGCATATTGCTCAGCCCGGTCTCGACGGGCGAACCTACCACCTATCTCGGCTGGATCATCTCGGGCCTCTGGGTGACGGTGTCGGTGTCGCTCTGCGCGTGGGTGATCGCGCTCATCGTCGGCTCGTTGTTCGGCGTGCTGCGCACGGTGCCGAACAACTACGCGGCCGCCGCGGGCACCGTCTATGTCGCGATCTTCCGCAACATCCCGCTTATCGCGCAGTTCTTCATCTGGTACTTCGTGCTGCCGGAAATCGTGCCGCCGTCGCTTGGCAACGCGTTCAAGCAACTGCCGCCCGGCGTGCAGTTCTTTACGTCGTCGGTGATCTGTCTCGGGCTCTTCACGGCGGCGCGCGTGTGCGAGCAGGTGCGCTCGGGCATCAACGCGTTGCCGCGCGGCCAGCGCGCCGCCGGTCTCGCGATGGGCTTCACGCAGTGGCAGACGTATCGTTACGTCCTGCTGCCGGTGGCTTACCGCATCATCGTGCCGCCGCTCACCTCCGAGTTTCTCAACATCTTCAAGAACTCGGCGGTGGCGTCGACAATCGGCCTGCTCGATCTTTCCGCGCAGGCGCGCCAGCTCGTCGACTACACCGCGCAAAGCTATGAGTCGTTCATCTCGGTCACGCTCGCCTACGTGCTGATCAACCTGATCGTCATGGCGTTGATGCGCTGGGTCGAGGCGAAGTCCAGGCTGCCCGGCTATATCGGAGGCAAGTGATGCATCATTTCGACTGGAGCGGTATTCCGGGCGCGCTGCCGACGTTGTGGACCGGCGCCATCGTCACCTTCAAGATCACGGTCTGCGCGATCGTCGTGGGGATTCTGTGGGGCACGCTGATCGCGCTCATGCGCCTCTCGGGCGTGAAGCTGCTCGCCTGGTTCGCTCAGGGCTATGTCACGGTGTTCCGCTCGATTCCGCTCGTGATGGTCCTGCTGTGGTTCTTCCTGATCGTGCCGCAGTTCCTGCAGAATGTGCTCGGCCTCTCGCCCGATATCGACATTCGGCTGGCTTCCGCAATGGTCGCGTTCTCGCTGTTCGAGGCCGCGTATTATTCGGAGATCATCCGCGCCGGCATTCAGGCGGTGCCGCGCGGGCAGGTGAATGCCTCGTTCGCGCTCGGCATGCGCTACGGCCAGGCAATGCGCTACGTGGTGCTGCCGCAGGCGTTCCGGGCGATGGTGCCGCTGTTGCTCACGCAGGCCATCGTGCTGTTTCAGGATACCTCGCTCGTCTACGTGATCAGCCTCGCTGACTTCTTCCGCACCGCCACCAATATCGGCGACCGTGACGGAACGATGGTCGAGATGGTACTGTTCGCGGGCGCATGCTATTTCGTGATCTGCGTGATCGCGTCGACCCTTGTGAAAAGTCTTCAGAAAAAGGTCGCAAGATGATTTCAATTAAGAACGTTTCGAAGTGGTACGGCCCGTTCCAGGTGCTGACCGACTGCACGACGGAAGTGAAGAAGGGCGAGGTGGTGGTGGTGTGCGGGCCGTCGGGCTCGGGCAAATCCACGCTCATCAAGACCGTCAACGGACTCGAGCCGTTCCAGCAGGGCGAGATCCTCGTGAACGGCCAGTCGGTGGGCGACAAGCGCACCAATCTCTCGAAGCTGCGCGCGAAAGTGGGCATGGTGTTCCAGCACTTCGAGCTGTTCCCGCACCTGTCGATCACCGAGAACCTCACACTCGCGCAGATCAAGGTGCTTGGTCGCGGCAAGGACGAGGCCACCACGAAGGGCCTGAAGCTGCTCGACCGCGTGGGCCTGCGCGCGCATGCGGACAAATTCCCGGGCCAGCTCTCGGGCGGTCAGCAGCAGCGCGTGGCGATTGCGCGCGCGCTGTCGATGGATCCCATCGCGATGCTGTTCGATGAGCCTACCTCGGCGCTCGACCCCGAGATGATCAACGAGGTGCTCGACGTGATGGTGGAGCTCGCGCAGGAAGGCATGACCATGATGTGCGTGACGCACGAAATGGGCTTCGCCAAGAAGGTCGCGCACCGCGTGATCTTCATGGACAAGGGGCTCATCGTGGAGGACGACCGCAAGGAAGACTTCTTCGCGAATCCGAAGTCGGACCGCGCGAAGGACTTTCTCGCGAAGATCCTGCACTGAGCGTTTCGCGCCGCGAGGCATAAAAAAACCGCGCAGGCCTTCACCGCGCGGTTTTTTCGTTCGGGCATGAGCGCCGCGTCATTCGCCCCAGGTCTGCAAGGCGGCGGCGACTTGCGGGTCCACCGCACCCGGCTGGGCGGCCACGCGCGATGCGCTCGCCGAGGCGTCCGTCGACGGATTCTTGAGCTTGTCGAGCACCTTTTGCGGCACCGGCACGCTCCTGCGCGCGACGACGTCGCCATGCTGGAACATCAGCAGATCGCCGGGGGCGAAGCGCGTCCAGACCTCGTTGTCGGTGAGCGGCGCGGTGGCGATCACCGACACGCGGTCTTCGGGCGTGGTGTATTTTGCGAAGTCGATCGAGACATCGGCATCGACCAGATGCGCAGTGGAAAACGGCCAACTGCGCACGAGGTAGTACAGATGCGTGGAGCAATGGGCGAACAGCGCCTGGCCGTTCGACAGCAGGAAGTTGAACACGCCGAACTGGGTAATTTCGCGCGTGAGCGATTCCAGCGTCGCGAACAGTTCGTCGAGCGGCGGCTGGGTCCCCGGATGAGCCTTGCGCAGGCCTTGCAACAGCGTGCAGAAAGCCAGTTCGCTATCGGTGGTGCCGACCGGCTGATAGACGTCCGTCATGACCGGATTGAAGTCCTGCAGGTCGCCGTTGTGCGCGAAGATCCAGTGGCGGCCCCAGAGCTCGCGCTGGAACGGATGGCTGTTCTCGAGCGACGTATGCCCCTGGGTGGCCTTGCGGATGTGGGCGATGGTGTTGCGCGACTTGATCGGGTAGCGCTTGACCATTTCGGCGATGGGCGAGCGCGCCGACGCCTCGTGGTCGATGAACAGGCGGCAGGCCTTGTCCTCGAAGAATGCGATGCCCCAGCCGTCGGCATGGTGGTCGGTGGCGCCGCCGCGCGCCGCGAATCCTGTGAAGGAGAACGTGACGTCCGTTGGCGCGGCGCAGTTCATTCCGAGAAGTTGGCACATGATGCTTATGGTGCGTACGTAACGCAGGTACGGGGTGCGGGAGCTCTGGCGTGCTCCCCGTGAAAGGCGACCCGGTACAATGACGATTTTCCAAGCATATCACCGGGCCGCGGCGCGCCAGTACGAAATTTGTCGGACGCATTCCCGGCGCTCGCGTAAGCGCACCGGCGCGGTATTGGCGCATGATGGCCGCGTGCGGGTTGCCGCGCGGACTGTCGTGCGCGCGCGACGCCGCGCCTGGCGTCCAACGCCTTGCAGCCCCGTGCTTTGCACCCTGATTTCGCAGTCCGATCATCCGTGGCGCACCGCGCCTCACACTAGCCATGAACGCTTCCACACCCACGACTCTCACGCTCGCCCGCCCTGACGACTGGCACCTGCACGTGCGCGACGGCGCGATGCTTGCAGCGGTGCTGCCGCATACGGCGCGCCAGTTCGGCCGCGCGATCATCATGCCGAACCTGAAGCCTCCGGTCACGACGACCGCGCAGGCCGCGGCCTACCGCGAGCGCATTCTCGCAGCGTTGCCCGCGGGCGCGAAGTTCGAGCCGCTAATGACGCTCTATCTCACCGACAACACGCCGCCCGAGGAAATCCGCCTCGCAAAGGCGAGCGGCTTCGTGCATGGCGTGAAGCTTTACCCGGCGGGCGCGACGACCAATTCGGACGCGGGCGTGACCGATATCCGCAAATGCGCACGGACCCTCGAGGCGATGCAGGAAGCAGGCATGCCGCTGCTGGTGCACGGCGAAGTGACGAGCGCCGACATCGACCTGTTCGACCGCGAGAAGATTTTCATCGACCGCGTGATGACGCCGCTGCGCCGCGATTTTCCGGCCCTGAAGGTGGTCTTCGAACACATCACGACCAAGGACGCCGTCGATTACATTCGCGCGGACCACGCGGCGCCCGGTCTGCTGGGCGCGACGATCACGGCGCACCACCTGCTGTACAACCGCAACGCGCTGTTCCAGGGCGGCATTCGTCCGCATTACTTCTGCCTGCCGGTGCTCAAGCGCGAGACGCATCGCGTGGCGCTCGTCGAGGCGGCTACCTCGGGCGACGCGCGCTTTTTCCTCGGCACCGATAGTGCGCCGCACCCGAAGGGCCTGAAGGAGCACGCATGCGGCTGCGCGGGCTGCTATACGGCGCTGCACGCGCTCGAACTCTATGCCGAGGCGTTCGACAACGCCGGCGCGCTCGACAAGCTCGAGGGCTTTGCGAGCTTTTTCGGCGCCGATTTTTACGGGCTGCCGCGCAGTGCGGAAACCGTCACGCTGCGCCGCGAGCCATGGACGCTGCCGGCGGAAATCAGCGTTGGCGACGCGCCCGTCGTGCCGCTGCGTGGCGGCGAGACGATCGGCTGGAAGCTGATTTGAACGTAGCGATGCCCGGCGCAGCGACGCCCGGAGCGCCAAAGTCCGGCGCGGCGCGCCGGACTTTGCCAGAAGGCAGTTTCGCCGACATCGACTGGGCGCGCCCCTGGTTCGCCCAGCACGAGGCGCGCGGCCGGCGCTGGCAGCAAGCCGCGCTGGCGGGCTATGCGCACTATCTCGACGAGCTGAACGCCGATGCGTGCGCCGCGCAACAGCTCACGGGCCGCGGCCAGCGGCTCGCATTCATCGCGCAGGACGATCTGCCCGAAGGCGCCGCCTACGAGGCCCACATTGCCGCGACGGGGTGCGTGCCCACGCGCCACAATCTCCACGACTTCTTTAACGCGCTGGCCTGGTTTGCGTTCCCGCGCATCAAGGCGGCGCTCAACGCGCGCCAGGCGGCGGCGATCGACGTGCTCGGCGTGGGGCCCACGCGCGGCGGCGTGCGCGACGCGCTGACGTTATTCGACGAGAACGCAGTGCTGTTCGCGAGCGCCGATCCTGCGCTCACACAGGCGTTGCGCGGCTTCGACTGGCGCGCGTTGTTCGTCGAGGGACTCTCTGCATGGGATACCGCGCCGATGACGACGGGGGCAACGGCCACCGTGGCACACCCGCTGGCGCGCTGCGAGGTCCACGTATTCGGCCATGCGTTGCTGGAGAAGCTGATCGTGCCCTATGCTGCGTGCACGGCGCACGCGTGGGTAATCGA
This sequence comes from Paraburkholderia sp. A3BS-1L, assembly GCF_051125215.1. Classification (NCBI taxonomy): domain Bacteria; kingdom Pseudomonadati; phylum Pseudomonadota; class Betaproteobacteria; order Burkholderiales; family Burkholderiaceae; genus Paraburkholderia; species Paraburkholderia sp. A3BS-1L. Next base: position 501,936 of record NZ_CP120442.1, read on the forward strand.
CGTTCCGCCGGCGTACTTTGCGTGGCCGCGCGCGCAGCGAAACACGTATCTGGACGAAACGGTGAGCGCGACGCTCGCCGCCGACGGGCATCTGAACGGGCGCAGCTTCTCGCCGCTGCCAGTGCTGGGCATTCCGGGCTGGTGGGCGCCGAACGAAGACCCGTCGTTCTACAACGACACCGCCGTATTTCGCCCGGGCCGGCGCGCACGCTAAGTGCGTCGCGTGAGGTGCCCGGCGCATTCGGCAGGCACTGCGCGCGACGGACTCACCCGTGCTAATATCGCGCCTCGCAAAGCAGGCCAGGCAGTCGCGGCCCCGAGGTTCACGCCGAGGGGGCGAGGAAAGTCCGGACTCCACAGGGCAGGGTGATGGCTAACGGCCATCCGTGGCGACACGCGGAACAGGGCAACAGAGAACAGACCGCCGATGGCCCGATTTCGGTCGGGATCAGGTAAGGGTGAAACGGTGCGGTAAGAGCGCACCGCGTCTGCGGCGACGTAGACGGCACGGTAACCTCCACCCGGAGCAATTCCAAGTAGGCAGGCGCGCATCTTCGAGATGCAGGACGGGGCCCCCGTCTCGTCTGCGGGTAGGAAGCTTGAGCGCGTCAGCAATGGCGCGCCTAGAGGAATGGCTGCCACGCGCGGCGTGCCTTCGGGCGCGGCGCGTGCACAGAATCCGGCTTATCGGCCTGCTTTGCCGCCTCATTCATGCAAAAAGCCGGCGCGGTTCATTGAAGAACCGCGCCGGCTTTTTCTTTTGCCGCCGATTTTCGCCGCAGATCCTAGACTGCGACGATCTCGAACGAGTGCGTGATGTCGGCCGTCTTGCCGATCATGATCGAGGCCGAGCAGTACTTGTCGTGCGAGAGATTGATCGCGCGCTCGACGGTGGCCGGGTTCAGATTCTTGCCGGTCACGGTGAAGTGGAAATGGATCTTCGTGAAGACCTTGGGATCTTCGCTCGCGCGTTCGGCCTTCAGCGTCACGTTGCAGCCGGTAACTTCCTGGCGGCTCTTCTTCAGAATCAGGACCACGTCGTAGGCCGTGCAGCCGCCCGTGCCGAGCAGCACCATTTCCATCGGGCGCGGCGCGAGATTGTGGCCGCCGCCTTCCGGCGCGCCGTCCATGTTGACGAGGTGGCCGCTACCCGTTTCGGCTGCGAACGCCATCCCATCCTGACCCATCCAGCTTACTTTGCATTCCATGCGTTTGCCCCTGCGCAATTTTCTCGATTCAGCCGGCATTGTAGCCCGGTCCTACTGGTATGTCCGGGGGGGGGGCACGTGACGCATGCGAGCCATTCACCTTGCTTGAATGTTGCGGCGCAAAATCTCAGGGGCAATCGGATTTCCCTCGTGCAATTAGGGGGTTTGCTCTAGCCGATGCATGCTGTTTAGCCTATGGATATTTGCAAGGCATTGATTTGTATGCAAAAAATATGGTTCTGTGCACCGCATTTGAATTTCATATTATGGGTTTTATTTTCACGATGCAAATTTCCTTGCGTCGCACAAGGTCGATCCGTATAATTCGTCTCATTGGTTGTCGTGTTTCACGACACCTCAGCATGTCTCCTCCACCCTCCTCCAAAAGGTGGATTAAGCCCAGGCAAACGCGCTTGGGCTTTTTTTCGTCCGCTGTTTTTGGCGCCGCCCCTGCGCCGGCGCGCGTAAACTTTGACGACGCGCCAATTTTCCCTTTATAATCGTAGGTTCTCCGCATCCATGTCCGAGCGGAGACGGGGAAACCCGAACCAGGGAGAGCCTGCGCCGACGTCAACGAGCGTCACCATACAAGCAGGACCAAAAAACAGGGCACAGCATATTTTTTGGATCGATCATGAAGACTTTTTCCGCCAAGGCACATGAAGTGCAGCGCGAATGGTACGTGATTGACGCGACGGATAAGGTTCTCGGCCGTGTCGCCAGCGAAGTGGCACGCCGTCTTCGCGGCAAGCACAAGCCTGAGTTCACCCCGCACGTCGACACGGGTGATTTCATCATCATCATCAACGCCGGCAAGCTGAAGGTCACGGGCAACAAGACCACCGACAAGAAGTACTACCGTCACTCGGGCTACCCGGGCGGTATCTACGAAACGACGTTCGGCAAAATGCAAGAGCGCTTCCCGGGCCGTGCGCTCGAGAAGGCCGTGAAGGGCATGCTGCCCAAGGGCCCGCTCGGCTACGCGATGATCAAGAAGCTGAAGGTCTACGCAGACGCAACGCACCCGCACTCGGCACAACAGCCGAAGGCGCTCGAGATCTAAGGGGAGCCCACATGATCGGTAACTGGAATTACGGTACGGGCCGCCGCAAGAGCGCCGTCGCTCGTGTCTTCATCAAGTCGGGCAAGGGCGACATCATCGTCAATGGCAAGCCCATCGCCGACTACTTCTCGCGCGAAACGTCGCTCATGATCGTGCGTCAGCCGCTGGAACTCACGAACCACGCCACGACGTTCGACATCAAGGTGAACGTGAACGGCGGCGGCGAAACCGGCCAGGCCGGCGCAGTTCGCCACGGCATCACGCGCGCGCTGATGGACTACGACGCAACGCTCAAGCCGGCACTGTCGCAAGCTGGCTTCGTGACCCGCGATGCACGTGAAGTGGAACGTAAGAAGGTCGGTTTCCACAAGGCACGTCGCCGCAAGCAGTTCTCGAAGCGTTAATTTGCGCTTCGGCGCGGCGCTCTTCACCGGGCGCAGCGCTGCTGCAAAAGCCGTCCGCGCTCATGCGCCGGACGGCTTTTTCGTTTGATGGGCATCCATTTATGCCCGGCCGCAAACAAGTGGCGAAAACCCCTTGATTTCGTGGGTTTCAGCACGAACTGCGGAAGAGCCCTACAATAGCGACTAGAAGCTTTTTTGGAGAGTTCGAATGAACGCTGTCACCGAGACCCCCGTGACTGAAATGCCCGGTCCCTTCGTCTTTACCGACGCAGCGGCTGACAAGGTCAAGCAACTGATCGACGAGGAAGGCAATCCGGAGCTGAAGCTGCGTGTGTTCGTGCAGGGCGGCGGCTGTTCGGGCTTCCAGTACGGATTCACGTTCGACGAGGCCGTCAACGAAGACGATACCGTGATGAACAAGAACGGCGTCCAGTTGCTGATCGATTCGATGAGCTATCAGTACCTCATCGGCGCCGAGATCGACTATAAGGACGATCTGAACGGCGCTCAGTTCGTCATCAAGAACCCGAACGCCACGACCACCTGCGGTTGCGGCTCGTCGTTCTCGGTTTGAGCGCACACGTCCGGCAGTAAAAAACGGGGCATCAAGCCCCGTTTTTCGTTTCTGCGCTCGCGAATTCATCGCGCGGGCTTTCTATTTCGGATAAATCGCACCCAGCACGCGTTCGCCCGCCGCGCCCGTCACGGCCGGCAGGTTGCCCGGCTCGCGTGCGACGCAGCGCATCGCGAGCCACGCAAAGGCGAGCGGCTCGACCTGCTGCGGCGGCACGCCTAGCGCCCCGGTTGTTGCGACCGGCACGCCGGCCACGCCGCTGGTTTCCAGCGCCTTTTGCAGTGCGCTCATCAACGCCTTGTTGCGCGCGCCGCCGCCGCACACGTAAACGGCCCGGCAATCCCCCGCATGACGCTCGATTTCGCGCGCGACGCTCACCGCCGTGAGCGCGACGAGGGAAGCCTGCACGTCGGCCGGCGCGAGCGATTCGAAGCCCTTCAGTTTTTGATCGAGCCATTGCGCGTTGAAAAGATCGCGCCCCGTGCTCTTGGGCGGTGGCTGCTCGAAGAACGGCTCGTCGAGCAGCACGTTCAGCAGCGGCTGATGCAGCGCGCCGCTCGCCGCGAACCGGCCGTTGTCGTCGTAGGGCTTGCCCAGATGCCGCTCGGCCCACAGGTCGAGCAGGGCGTTGGCCGGCCCGCAGTCAAAGCCGCGCACCGCGCCCGTCGACGAGAGCACCGTGATGTTGCTGATGCCGCCGAGATTGCAGACGACGCGCGTTTCGTCGAGCGAGCCGAACAGCGTCGCGTGAAACGCCGGCACGAGCGGCGCGCCCTGACCGCCCGAGGCGACGTCGCGGCTGCGGAAGTCGGCGATCACGTCGATGTGCGCGAGCTCCGCGAGCAGCGCGGGATTCTGGATCTGCACCGTAAAGCCCTTCTCGGGCCGATGGCGGACGGTCTGGCCGTGGGCGCCGATGGCGCGCACCTCGTCCGAGGAGAGATTGCCCGAGCGCAGCAGCTCGTGGCAGCAGACCGCATAGCGGGCCGCGAGCGCATTGCCCGCGAGCGAGGCACGCACGATCTCGTTCTCACCGGGCTGCTGCAGCGAAAAGAGCGCGTCGCGCAGGCCCTGCGCGAAGCCCACGAAGGCCTCCGCGAGCACCACGGGCCGCTTGCCGTGTTCGAATCGCACGGCGATGCCGTCCACGCCGTCCATGCTGGTACCGGACATCAGGCCGAAATACACGCCGTCGGCCGGGTATGCGCTGTCTTTGCGTGCGGGCGCCACGTTGATGCTCCTTTCGTGAGTGCGGGAAGGGATTCTGACGGTGATTATCGCGGCAATGGCTATTGAGCGTAAGTCGCCTTGTCGCGCGAATCACGTAAAATCCCGGTCTAAACCCAACGAAACGATCGAAGCATGAGCACCGAGTCCACTCCTAACAGCGGCGCCAAAGACGCCTTTCCGGTCACTGACGAAGTCCGTCACGCGCTCGCCGTCACCAAACGCGGCGTCGACGAACTGCTGATCGAAGAAGAATTCCAGCAGAAGCTCGCCCGCAGTGCCGCCACGGGCAAGCCGCTGCGCATCAAGCTCGGTCTCGATCCGACTGCGCCCGACATCCACATCGGTCACACGGTCGTGCTCAACAAGATGCGCCAGCTTCAGGATCTCGGCCACACCGTGATCTTCCTGATCGGCGACTTCACCTCGCTGATCGGCGACCCGTCGGGGCGCAACGCCACGCGTCCGCCGCTCACGCGCGAGCAGATCCAGTCGAACGCGAAAACGTACTTCGAGCAGGCCGCGCTCGTGCTCGACCGCGAAAAAACCGAGATCCGCTACAACAGCGAATGGTCGATGCCGCTCGGCGCCGACGGCATGATCAAGCTCGCGTCGCGCTACACGGTCGCACGCATTCTCGAGCGCGAGGACTTCACCAAGCGCTTCCAGAGCGGCGTGCCCATCTCGATCCACGAATTCCTCTATCCGCTGATGCAGGGCTACGACTCGGTCGCGCTCAATGCGGATCTGGAGCTCGGCGGCACGGACCAGAAGTTCAACCTGCTCGTCGGCCGCGAATTGCAGAAGCAGTACGGTCAGGAGCAGCAGTGCATCTTGACGATGCCGCTGCTCGAAGGCCTCGACGGCGTCGAGAAGATGTCGAAGTCGAAGAACAACTACGTCGGCATCAGCGAGAAGCCCAACGACATGTTCGGCAAGCTCATGAGCATCTCGGACACGCTGATGTGGCGTTACTTCACGCTGCTCTCGTTCCGTCCGATGGACGAAATCGAAGGCTTCAAGCGCGAGATCGAAGCGGGCCGCAACCCGCGCGACTTCAAGGTGCTGCTCGCGCAGGAAATCGTTGCGCGCTTTCACTCGCAGGCCGACGCTGAGCGCGCGCTCGAAGACTTCAACCACCGCGCGAAGGGCGGCGTTCCCGACGATATCCCGTCGGTCACGCTCGCGGGCGCGCCGCTCGCCATTGGCCAGCTGCTCAAGCAGGCGGGGCTCGCGCCGTCCACGAGCGAGGCGCTGCGCAACATCGAGCAGGGCGGCGTGAAGATCGATGGCGCCACCGTGTCCGACAAGGGCCTGAAGGTCGACGCGGGCGAGTTCGTCGTGCAGGTGGGCAAGCGCCGCTTCGCGCGCGTGACGCTGACCGCGTGATGACGATTCGCGTTCTGGACGTGGAGCGCACGCGATGATTGCGCTGATTCAACGCGTGCGCCGCGCCGAAGTCCGCGTCGCCGATGGCCCTGCGGAGCGCGTGACCGGCGCGATCGGCCAGGGCCTGCTCGCGCTGGTTTGCGCGGAGCGCGGCGACACTGAAGCAAACGCCGACAAGCTGCTCGCGAAACTGCTGGGCTACCGCGTGTTCAGCGACGCCGCGGGCAAGATGAATCTGCCGGTGCAGAACATCGACGGCAACGGTGCGGCGGGCGGCCTCCTGCTGGTCTCGCAGTTCACCCTTGCCGCCGATACCAACAGCGGCCTGCGCCCGAGCTTCACGCCCGCCGCGCCGCCCGACGAGGGGCGGCGTCTATTCGACTACTTCGTTGCCGCCGCGCGCACAAAGCACCCCACGGTCGAGACCGGCGAGTTCGGCGCCGACATGCAGGTTTCGCTCGTCAATGACGGGCCCGTTACGTTCTGGCTGCAAGTGCGCAATTAACGCGCGCAATTGAAAGTGCGCAATTCATCATGACCACGCAGATCCTCTTTATCCGCCACGGCGAAACGGCCTGGAACCGCATCAAGCGCATTCAGGGGCACATCGATATCCCGCTCGCCGAGAGCGGCATCGAGCAGGCCCAATTGCTCGCCGCGCGTTGTGCGAACGAGGCGCGCGCGGGCGTGCGCCTCGCCGCGATCTGGTCGAGCGACCTGATGCGCGCGCAACAAACGGCCCAGCCGGTCGCCGATGCGCTCGGACTGACGCTCCAGCTCACCGAAGGCCTGCGCGAGCGCAACTACGGCGCGTTCCAGGGCCACGACGGCGACCAGATCGCCGAGCGCTTTCCCGACGAATACGCACACTGGCAAACCCGCGACCCCGGTTTCTCGCCGCCCGAGGGCGAGTCGCAACGCGTGTTCTACCACCGCGTGCTGCACGCGCTCGAGCCGATCCTCGCGAAGCACCCCGGGGGGCGCATCGCCTGCGTCGCGCATGGCGGCGTGCTCGATTGCATCTATCGTTTCGCGAACGGTCTCGCGCTCGACGCGCCGCGCGCGTGGCCGCTCTTGAACACGAGCGTGAACGTCGTCGATTTCGAGCGCGACGGCGCGGCGACGCAAGCGCGCGTGCTCGCGTGGGGCGACGTCACGCATCTGCCGAGCCCAAGCGACGACGACAGCTTCAAGCGTTCCTCCTGAGCGAACCGCTGAGCCCCAAGAGGTTCGCCGCGCCGGTCGTCGCTCGACCGGCGCATTTCGCGCGTGCAGCGCCCGCTGCGGACGTCAAGTCTCTTACCTGTTGCTTTCAATTACTTTCCAAAGGCCAACCGCAAAGCGGGAGCGCCTGATACCATTTGCCAGACCATTGCGCTTTGCCGTGCGTTGAAGAGGGATGCGCGCACCCCGTGCATGCGGTGTTGGCAAGGCCAGGGTTGCAGACGAAAAAACGAAGCGCAGTTTCAAGAACAACCGCAGGAGATTCTTAATGACGTTCAAGCTTCACAAGCTGTTGCCGGTGAGCGCCGCTGTCGTGGCGTTCGCGGCGAGTTTGGCCACTGCGTCGGCCAACGCTTCCGCTGACCAGGTCGTCAAGATCGGTCATGTCGGCCCACTCACGGGCGGCTCGGCGCACCTCGGCAAGGACAACGAAAACGGCGCGCGTCTCGCCATCGAAGAGATCAACGCCAAGGGCCTCACGATCGGCGGCCAGAAGGTCACGCTCGCGCTCGACGGCCAGGACGACGGCGCCGACCCGCGCCAGGCGACCCAGGTCGCGCAGAAGCTCGTCGACGACAAGGTCGTGGCTGTGATCGGCCACCTGAATTCGGGCGCGTCGATTCCCGCCGCGAAGATCTATAGCGACGCGGGCATCGTGCAGATCTCGCCCTCGTCGACGAACCCGACCTACACGCAGCAGGGCTTCAAGACCACCTATCGCGTGGTTGCGACCGACGCGCAGCAAGGTCCCGCGCTGGCCAACTACGCCGCGAAAAGCCTGAACGTGAAGACGGTGGCCGTGGTCGACGATTCGACCGCCTACGGCCAGGGCCTCGCGAACGAGTTCGAGAAGACCGCGAAGTCGCTCGGCATGAAGGTCGTCTCGCACGATGCGACCAACGACAAGGCCGTCGATTTCCGCGCGATTCTCACCAAGATCAAGGGTGAGAATCCCGACGCGATCATGTACGGCGGCATGGACGCCACCGGCGGCCCGTTCGCCAAGCAGGCGCGCCAGCTTGGCCTGCGCGCGAAGGTGCTGGCCGGCGACGGCGTGTGCACGGAAAGCCTCGCGCAACTCGCGGGCTCGGCTTCCGACAACATCGTCTGTTCGCAAGCGGGCATGGCGCTCGAGCGCATGGAAGGCGGCGCGGCGTTCTCGGCGAAATACCAGAAGCGCTTTGGCCACGCGGTCGAATACGATGCGCCGTTCACCTACGACGCGGTGTACATCGTCGTCGACGCAATGAAGCGCGCGAACTCGACCGATCCGGCGAAGGTCCTCGCGCAGATCCCGGGCACCGACTACAAGGGTGTGATCGGCGAGACAGTGTTCGATTCGAAGGGCGACCTCAAGCACGGCGTGATTTCGCTCTACAACTACAAGGCGGGCAAGAAGTCGCTGCTCGACGTGGTGAAGATGTAAGCAACGTCCGGTCCTCGACCGGATGAGGTTTCCGATGAAGCGGCCAGCCTGCGCAAGCAGCCTGGCCGTTTTTTCATGGCGAGCAGAACGAGGAGGGATTCAGGGCGCTGGTGGCGCGGCTGCGCGCCGGCGCGCGCGTTTCGAGACGCCATTGACGAGCGCCCAGCGCAGCACGGGCGCGACCGCGCGCATGCGCGGCTGCACCATCGCGCGGCGGGCGAGCGCGAAGCGGTCGAAGCCGAGCATCTGCTGGGCGAACGGCGGCAGGAGGTCGATGCCCGCATTACGTAGCAACGCGCCTGCGGGGCGCATCGCCGGGCGCGGCACCGGCACTTCCATCAGCACGCGCACGACTTCGCGCGTGCGCTCGCTGGCGACGAGCTCGGGCTGCATCGCTTGCAGATAGGCCGCGACTTCGGCGCGCGAGCGCGGCACTTCGGTTGCGCCCAGCAACTGTGCGATGAGCGCGACTTCCGAGTAGTACTGATCCTGCGCCTCGCCAGGCAGCGCGGGATTCACGTAGCGCAAATAGGCGGCCAGAAAGCTCGATACCTCGGCCACATGCACCCACGTGAGCAGCGCGGGGTCGCTTGCGCGATACGCGCGGCCATCGGGTGCGGTGCCCGTCACCGCGAGGTGAATGGTCTTCACGCGCTCGATGAGCGCGAGCGCATCGGCGCGGCTGCCGTAGGTGGTGCCGGCGATAAAGGTCGCGGTGCGGCGCAGCCGGCCGAGAATGTCGCTGCGAAACGTCGAGTGGTCCCACACGCCCGCGAGAGCGAGCGGGTGCAGCGCTTGCAGCAGCAGGGCGCTGATGCCGCCCGCCATCATCGCGGCGAAGTCGGCATGCACTTTCCAGCAGATGGCGTTCGGGCCGAACAGACCCGGGTCGCCGGGCGGCGACGAGTAGTCGAGCTTCGGGCCGCTGCCCGTGGTGAGATGCGTGACGTTTTCGGCGAGCGTCATGCGCAGGCGCCGCGCGATCTGGCCGACGAGGCCAGTCGGTTCGGGAGCGTTGGGGGGACGGCCGGCGTGATCGGACATCGTGCTCTCGTTCGCGCTGTGCGCCTTGCCGCGCCTTACGACGCGTCCGGGCTCCAGTCGCCGCCCGTCGATGCGTCGTCGGGCACGACGAGGCCGAAGTGCCGGTAGGTGAGCTGGGTGGCCACACGTCCGCGCGGCGTGCGCTGCAGGAAGCCTTGCTGGATCAGGTACGGTTCCAGCACGTCCTCGATCGTGTCGCGCTCTTCGCCAATGGCGGCCGCCAGATTGTCCACGCCCACCGGGCCGCCGTCGAACTTGTGCAGGATCGCTTCGAGCAGCTTGCGGTCCATCAGGTCGAAGCCCACGGGATCGACGTCGAGCATCTTGAGCGCGGCGTCGGCCACCTGCGCGGTGATCGTGCCGTCGGCCTTCACTTCGGCGTAATCGCGCACGCGGCGCAGCAGGCGGTTGGCGATACGCGGCGTGCCGCGCGAGCGGCGCGCGATTTCAAGCGCGCCGTCAGGATGAATATGCGCGCCGAGCAGCGCCGACGAGCGCTGCACGATGCGCGAAAGCTCGCTTGCGTTGTAGAACTCGAGTCGCGAGACGATGCCGAAGCGGTCGCGCAGCGGGTTCGTGAGCATGCCCGCGCGCGTGGTTGCGCCCACCAGCGTGAAGGGCTGAAGGTCGAGCTTCACGCTGCGCGCGGCCGGCCCTTCGCCGATCATGATGTCGATCTGATAGTCCTCGAGCGCCGGATACAGAATTTCCTCGACGACCGGCGAGAGCCGGTGGATTTCGTCGATGAACAGCACGTCGTGGGCTTCGAGGTTGGTGAGCAGCGCCGCGAGGTCGCCCGCGCGTTCGAGCACGGGGCCCGAGGTCTGCCGCAGATTGACACCCATTTCGCGCGCGATGATGTGCGCGAGCGTGGTCTTGCCGAGGCCCGGCGGCCCGAACAGCAGCACGTGGTCGAGCGGTTCCGAGCGGCGTTTGGCGGCCTCGATGAAGATTTCGAGCTGGCCGCGCACCTTTTCCTGGCCAACGTATTCGTCGAGCTGGCGCGGGCGCAGCGCGCGCTCGAACGCCTCCTCGTTGGACGAGGCCGGCGTGGCGGCGATCACGCGGCTGGGGCTGGCGCCACCGCTAGCGGCGAGTTTGTCGGTTTCGATCATGCAGCGATTGTACCGCGCTGTACCACGCGTATCGCACGCACCGCGCGCCGCCACAAGGCAGCATCATCACGCAGCCATCACGCGGCATCACGCGGCATCACGCGGCATCACGCGGCATCACGCGGCATCACGCGGCCCTCACGCCTTCGAGAGCACCTTCAGCGCGAGCTTGATGCCTTCGGAGACGCCCGTGCCGGCCGGCACGCTCTTGATGGCGGCGAGCGCTTCTTTCTCCGAATAGCCGAGCGCGAGCAGCGCGTTGAGGATGTCGTTCGCGTGGTCCGAGGGCGACGCCGCCGCGGCCATCGCGCCCAGATCCGCGCCGAGCTTGCCCTTGAGTTCGAGCAGCAGGCGCTCGGCGGTTTTCTTGCCGATGCCGGGCACGCGCGTGAGGCGCGCCGAGTCCTGCAGCGTCACGGCCTGCGAGAGATCGTGCACGCTCATGCCCGAGAGTACGGCCAGCGCCATGCGCGCGCCGATGCCGGTGATCTTGAGCAGTTCGCGAAACGTCGCGCGCTCCTGCGCGGTGCCGAAGCCGTAAAGCAGGTGCGCGTCCTCGCGCACGATCATCTGCGTGAGCAGTACGACTTTTTCGCCGGTGCCGGGCAGGTTGTAGAACGTGCTCATCGGCACGTCGACTTCGTAGCCGATGCCGTTGCAGTCGATGAGCAGGTGCGGCGGGTTCTTTTCCAGCAATACGCCGGCAATGCGACCGATCATGGCAAGTTCAGTGATGTGGGAAAGGGCAGAGTGTAGCGGAGCGCGCTGCTGCGCGGCGCGCTTCCTCTGAACGTTGGCCTGATGGCCAGGGGCGTTGTTTAGCCGATCAACCGTCCGCGCCGCACGCGCACGCCCTTCTTCGCGAGCGTGGGCGCGATGCCGCCGAGCGCCGCGAGCGTGTCGCCGCTATGTGCGTGGCAGATCGCCATACCGAGCGCGTCGGCGGCATCGGTGCCGGGCGTGCCCGTGAGCGCGAGCAGGCGCACGACCATCTGCTGCATCTGCTCCTTGGTCGCACGGCCATAGCCCACGACGGCCTGCTTCAGTTGCAGCGCGGTGTATTCGGCCACCGGCACGCCACCCGAGACGAGCCCGCAGATGGCCGCGCCGCGCGCTTGGCCGAGCAGCAGCGTCGACTGCGGATTGACGTTGACGAAGACCTTTTCGATGGCGGCCTGGTCGGGCGCGTGCTGGCGGATCAGCGTGCAGACGCCTTCGAAGATGGTGCCGAGGCGCGTGGGCAGATCGGCATCGGCGGTGCGGATGACGCCGCTTGCGACATACGTGAGCTGGTGACCGTGACGCTCGATCACGCCGAAGCCGGTCACGCGCAAGCCGGGGTCGATGCCGAGAATTCTCATGAAATGCGGGGGAAAGCGCTGTGTGTCGAGGATGTGCCTGCGATGGTACAACGAACGGCACAGCGGCCGCGAGCCTTGGCGGCACGCGGGAACGCCGGGCGCGGCGTAAAGAAAAACCCGCGGGACGCGAGGTCCGGCGGGCTTCTCGCAGTATCGGCGCGTCTCGCGCGCCGGGGCGATTAGTGACGGAAGTGGCGGATGCCCGTCATCACCATGGCGATGTTGTGCTCGTCGGCGGCGGCGATCACCTCGTCGTCGCGCATCGAGCCGCCCGGCTGGATCACGCAGGTCGCGCCCGCGTTGACCACCACGTCGAGGCCGTCACGAAACGGGAAGAACGCATCCGACGCCACGGCCGTGCCCGCGAGCTTCAGACCCGCGTTCTCGGCCTTGATGCTGGCGATGCGCGCCGAGTCCACGCGGCTCATCTGGCCCGCGCCCACGCCCATCGTCATGCCGTTGGCGCAGAACACGATGGCGTTGGACTTCACGAACTTCGCGACGCGCCACGCGAACATCAGATCGTCCATTTCCTTCGGCGTCGGGTGGCGCTTGGTCACCACGCGCAGCTCGTGCGGCTGCACGTTCTTCGCGTCGAGCGATTGCACCAGCAGGCCGCCGCCCACGCGCTTGAAGTCGAATGCGTTATGGCCTTCGCCCAAAGCGATCTCGAGCAGACGCACGTTCTGCTTCGCGGCGAACACGGCCTTGGCGGCTGCCGAGAACGACGGCGCGATCAGCACTTCGACGAACTGCTTCGAGACTGCCTGCGCCGCAGCTTCGTCCACTTCGCGGTTGAACGCGATGATGCCGCCGAACGCCGAGGTCGGGTCGGTCTGGAACGCCTTCGAATACGCTTCGAGCGTGTCAGCACCGACGGCCACGCCGCACGGATTCGCGTGCTTGATGATCACGCAGGCGGGGGCGTCGAAAGTCTTCACGCACTCCCACGCGGCGTCCGAGTCGGCGATGTTGTTGTACGAGAGTTCCTTGCCCTGGATCTGCGTGTAGTTCGCGAGCGCGCCAGCCGGCGTCGCAAGATCGCGATAGAACGCGGCGCTCTGGTGCGGGTTTTCGCCGTAACGCAGGTCCTGGACCTTGTCGAACGCGAGGTTCAGCACGGCCGGGTAGGTGTTGCGCGATTTGTGCTCGAGCGCTTCGGTGAGGCTCGTGAGGTAGTTCGTGATCGCGCCGTCATACTGCGCCGTGTGCGAGAACACCTTGGTCGCGAGGCGGAAGTTGGTCGCGTAGCTCACGGCGTTGCCGTTCGCGCGCATTTCTTCCAGTACCTTCGCGTAGTCGGCGGGATCCACCACGACGGTCACGTCGCGGTGGTTCTTCGCCGCCGAGCGCAGCATGGTCGGGCCGCCGATGTCGATGTTCTCGATCGCGTCTTCGAGCGAGCACTCTTCTTTCGAGATCGTCTGGACGAACGGGTAGAGGTTCACCACCAGCAGGTCGATCGTCGGGATGTCGTGCTTTTCGAGCGCGGCCATGTGCTCGGGCAGGTCGCGGCGCGCGAGGATGCCGCCGTGGACCTTCGGGTGCAGCGTTTTCACGCGCCCATCGAGCATTTCCGGGAAGCCGGTGTAATCGGCCACTTCGGTGACGGAGAGACCCGCGTCCGCGAGCAGTTTCGCGGTGCCGCCGGTCGACAGGATCTTGACGCCGAGGTCCGACAGCGATTTCGCGAAATCGACGATACCGGCCTTGTCGGAAACGGAGATGAGCGCTTGCTTGATCATGATGGGGGAGAAGTTGCCGAGGGATCGAGGAGTCCGCGCCGGAAGTCCAGTACCGCCCTGATGAGCGGCGACGGCCGTTACAGCAGGCCGTGCTGCTGAAGCTTCTTGCGCAGCGTGTTGCGGTTGATGCCGAGATACTCGGCGGCCAGCGACTGATTGCCGCCTGCCTGCTCGAGCACCACCTCGAGCATCGGTTTTTCGACGCACGCCATCACCATTTCGTAGACGTCGTGCGGGTTGCTGCCGTCGAGATCCTGAAAGTACATGCCCAGGCTCTCGCGGACGGATTGTTCGATATTGTGCTTGCTCATGCTGCCAGTCGATCGGTGGGTTCGCGCTCGCCGCTTGCGCCATCGGCGCCGGTTTCGTCGTCGACGTAGACGAGGCGCTCGGAAACGGCCTTTTGCTCGTCGAAGAACTGGTTGACGGCGGCGAGTTGGTCGCGCGTGGTGTCCAGCGTGTTCATGCGATGCCGGAAGGTATTGGCGCCGCAAAGGCCGCGAGTGTACCAGCCGATATGCTTGCGCGCAGTACGCACACCCGTAAATTCGCCATAAAACGCGTAGTGGTCTTCGAGGTGCTCGTTCATGATCGCCTGGATCTCGTTCACGCGCGGGGGCGGCAGCAGCTCGCCGGTCGACAGAAAGTGCTCGATCTCGCGAAAGAGCCACGGGCGGCCCTGCGCCGCGCGGCCGATCATGATGGCGTCGGCGCCCGTGAAGGCGAGCACGTCACGCGCCTTCTGCGGCTTCGTGATGTCGCCGTTGGCGACCACCGGAATGCGCGCGGCGGCCTTCACCGCCGCAATCGTTTCGTACTCCGCTTCGCCGTGATAGAGGTCGGCGCGCGTGCGCCCGTGCATGGTGAGCATGGAGATGCCGCTGTCTTCCGCAATGCGCGCGATGGTGAGCGCATTGCGGTGCTCGCGGTCCCAGCCCGTGCGGATCTTGAGCGTGACGGGCACGGCGTCGGGGCCGACGCCCACGGCGTCCACCACGGCCTTAACGATGCGCGCGACGAGCGGCTCGTTTTGCAGCAGCGCGGAGCCGGCCGCCACGTTGCAGACCTTCTTGGCCGGACAGCCCATGTTGATGTCGATGATCTGCGCGCCGTTTGCGACGTTATAGCGCGCCGCTTCGGCCATCATCTCCGGGTCCGCGCCGGCGATCTGCACGGCGATGGGCTCGACCTCGCCCGCGTGATTGGCGCGGCGCATGGTCTTCTCGCTCTTCCAGAGCTGCGCGTTGGACGCGACCATCTCCGAGACCGCATAGCCCGCGCCCAGCCGCTTGCACAGCTGACGGAACGGCCGGTCCGTCACGCCCGCCATGGGGGCGACGAACAGGTTGTTGCGCAGGGTGTGTCGGCCAATTGTGAACATGATGCACGGACGAAAGCGGCAGCGCGCCCGGCTGGCTTCGATGGACGTCGAAGGCATCGGCGCGGCGGCGGCTCGAAAAGGGGAAACGCATATTTTAGCGTTAACGAGATGGGCGGTCTCGGCTTGTGGACCCTGGTGTTGTTCTGGCAGACGGGCCAAGGCTCGGGCGCAACGCCTTGATATGAAACGCGATTCGACCCTTTCAGAGTGAGCGCCGATTCGTCCTGTTAATTCCGCTGCCCGAACATCATCTGCCGCGCGAGCGCCGTCTTCATCGGCGGCGCGAGCTCGAGCGCCGTGAGCGCGAGGCCGCGCAGCGCCGCGAGCGGCGCGAAGTCGATGGTGAACAGGCGCGCGAGCATGTCCGTCGCGCCGATCGTCATGCGGCGGTCGAACGCGCGGCGGCCCGCGAAGTCGGCGAGCGCATGCGGGGTCGCGCCGTGTTGCGCAAGGGCGTCGGCGAGCGCGTGGGCATCGCGCAGGCCGAGATTCAGGCCCTGGCCGGCCACCGGATGCAGCGTTTGCGCCGCGTTGCCCACGGCCGCGATGCGGTTGTTGCCGCTCACCAGCGTGTCGAGCGCGTTCAGGCCGAGTGGGAACGCCGCGCGGCCATGGATCTGCGTGAAGCGCCCCAGCCGCGTGCCGAAGGCGGCGCCGAGCGCGGCGAGGAAATCGGCGTCGGAAAGCTGGGCACGGCGCTCGGCCTCGACCGGCGACGAGCACCACACGAGCGCGTAGTCCGCGCCGCGCACGCCGCCGATCGGCAATAGCGCGATCGGGCCTTCGTTCGTGAAGCGCTCCCAAGCCACATGCGGCTGCGGCGAAGAAACCGTCACCACGCCGACCAGCGCGGTCTGGCCGTAGTCGCGGGTGCGCTTGCGCGTGTCCGTGTCCGTGGCGGTGGCGGAGCCGGCCTCGCCCGAAGCATCGGCGGTTTCGCCTTGTTCGTCGTTACGGTCCGTGCCGGTGCGCGGCGGCTGGTGCGCGGTTTGCGCCCGATAGAGCCCGCCTTCCGCGTTCACGAGAATGCGCGCGCGCAGCGTGCGCATGACGCCCGCGCTTTGCACGGGCAGCGTCACGCCGTCGTGTTCGACGACCGGTTCGTGCGCGTGCGTGTGGTGCAGCCAGTGCACGCGCGTGCCGCGCACCGCCTGCGCGAGCGACTGCACGATCGCGCCGTAGCGCGCGACATAGCCAAGCGCGGGCAGGTCGTAGTCGTGCCGGTCGATCAGCGTGCGGCCGAAGTGGCCGCGCTGCGAGACGTGGATGCGCTCGATCGGCGTTGCGTCCTGCGGCCACGCGAGCGCCTGCAGCAGCGTGCGGCTGCCCTGCGAGACCGCGATGGCGCGCGGGTCGCCGGCGCTGTCGTCGGGTTCGCGCGCGTCGATCAACGCGACCGAGAGGGCCGCCGTCGCGCTGCGCCGCGCGAGCCAGCCGGCGAGCGCGAGCCCGACCGGACCCGCGCCGACGATGATCACGTCATATTCGTTGGGCGCGTGCGTGGCTGCGCTTGCGGTCCCGCTCATCATCCCGCTCGTGGCCCCGCCTGCCGGGGTGTTCGCTGCATTCATGTCGCTGCGTTCGCTTCAGATCGTTGGCTTTTTAAGTGCGCTCACGCGCCGCGTCGCGCGTCCTGCATCAGCGCCTCGATTTCGTCGGCGGCCACGGGCACGTCGCGCGTGATCAGCTCGCAGCCGGCGGCGGTCACGATGGCGTCGTCCTCGATGCGGATGCCGATGTCCCAGTAGCGCTCGGGCACGTCTTCGGCGGCGCGCACGTAGAGGCCGGGCTCGATCGTGAGCGTCATGCCGGGCCGCAGCGTGCGCCAGGGCGGCGCGGCGGCGGCAGGGGCATTGGCATTGGTATTGGCAGAGGCGGCATTTGCGTCGCGTTCGCCGCGCTCACGATAGTCGCCCGCGTCGTGCACATCCATGCCGAGCCAGTGCCCGGTGCGATGCATATAGAAGCGCGCGTAGGCGCGCGCGGCGATCACGTCGTCGACGCTGGCACAGCGCTGCTTGTCCACGATGCCCGTGTCGAGCAGCCCTTGCGCGAGCACGCGCACGGCGGCCTCGTGCGGCGCCTCGAAGTTCACGCCCGCGCGCGTGGCGTCGATGGCGGCCTGCTGAGCCGCGAGCACGATCTCGTAGAGCTCGCGCTGGGCGCTCGTGTAGCGCCCGCTCGCGGGAAAGGTGCGCGTGATGTCCGAGGCGTAGCCGTTCAGCTCGCAGGCGGCGTCGATCAGGATCAGGTCCCCTTCGCGCACCACCGCGTTGCCGGCCGGGTAGTGGAGCACGCAGGCGTTCGCGCCCGTCGCGACGATCGAGCCGTAGGCGGGCGCCTGCGCGCCGTGCTTGCGGAACGTGTAGAGCAGCTCGGCTTCGAGCTCGTATTCGCGCATGCCGGCGCGGCACGCCTGCATGGCGCGCACGTGCGCGAGCGCCGAAATTTTCGCGGCGCGGCGCATGGTGTCGAGCTCGTGTGCGTCCTTGACGATGCGCATGTCGTCGAGCAGCGGCACGAGGTCGTACGCGGCAGCCGGCGCGGCAACGCCGCTGCGCGACTGCGCGCGCACGGCGTCGATCCAGCGCTTGACCTGCGCGTCGAAGCGCTCCGAGGCCGCCAGCGCGTAATGGAGCGCCGGGCGATCGGCGATCAGGCGC
The DNA here is from genome assembly GCF_051125215.1 of Paraburkholderia sp. A3BS-1L. Taxonomy (NCBI): domain Bacteria; kingdom Pseudomonadati; phylum Pseudomonadota; class Betaproteobacteria; order Burkholderiales; family Burkholderiaceae; genus Paraburkholderia; species Paraburkholderia sp. A3BS-1L. The sequence continues at coordinate 519,760 of NZ_CP120442.1, forward strand.
GGCACCTGGGTGTCGATATCGTCGACGGCAAACGCGGCGTCGAAGCCGAATGCCTCGCGCGCGCCGTCGGGCCCGAAGCGAAAGCCTTCCCACGTCTCGCGCTCGACGTTCTTCGCGCGGCAGAACAGGATCGTGGCGGGCTGGTTCTCGCCCGCGCTCGCGTCGAGCACGAGCAGCGCCTCGGGCTCGGTGAAGCCGGTGAGGTAATAGAAGTAGCTGTCGTGCCGATACGGATATTCGGTGTCGCGGTTGCGCAGCGCCTCGGGCGCGGTGGGCACCAGCGCCACGCCGCCGCCTTTGGCGCGCAGCGCGGCGAGCACGCGTTCGCGGCGCGCGCGGTACAGCGCGGCGCCGCCATCGGGGCCGCGCGGCGCATCGGCTGCGGCGCGCGAGGCGGCCGAGGCGCTTTCCGTGAGGGTCGTGTCCATCTTGCGATTGTAGCGCCTGCGTAGTTGCGCCTGCGCAGTGGCTTCTGTGCAGCACGCGCGTCGCCGGGGACCGCTCGCGTGCGTTGTTGCATCGAGCCGACAACGCTGATCGGAGAAATCTGCTGCTAGCGAAGGCGACCCGTCAGAATCAGGGCATTCCAACGTATACTTTCGCCGGATTCCAGAAAAGGCAGGTGTGATGAAACTTATCGGTTCGCTCGGCAGCCCGTACGTCCGCAAGGCGCGGATCATGCTCGCCGAAAAGAAAATCGACTACAAGCTGGTGCTTGAAAACGTGTGGGGCGCCGACACGGCAATTCACGATTTCAACCCGCTCGGCAAGGTGCCGTGTCTCGTGATGGAGGACGGCGAAGCCGTGTTCGATTCGCGCGTGATCTGCGAGTACGTCGACATGCTCTCGCCGGTCGGCAAGCTGATTCCGCAGGGCGGGCGCGAGCGCGTGGAGGTGCGGTGCTGGGAGGCGCTCGCCGACGGCATGCTCGACGCCGCCGTGCTGATCCGCCTGGAAGGCACGCAGCGCGAGCCCGAGCAGCGCAGCGAGGCATGGGTCGCGCGCCAGCAGCGCAAGATTCGCGAGGGCTTGAACGCGATGGCCAAGGGTCTTGCGGGCAATGCGTGGTGCGCGGGCAACCGCTACACGCTCGCCGACATCGCGGTGGGCTGCGCGCTCGGCTATCTCGACTTCCGCATGCCGGAGCTCGACTGGCGCGAGCCGCATCCGAATCTCGCCCGGCATTTCGACAAGCTCATGCAGCGGCCGTCGTTCGCCGATACCGTGCCGCAGGCGTAAAACACGTCAAACACCTCGTTACGCAGGACGCGCGCACGCCGCCATGACGTTGCGCGCGCAACCATCTGGGCGTCAGCCCATCTTGTCGATATCCGGCACGAACGAATCGCTGCGCGCGACCGGCCACCACTTCTCGTACAGCTGATAGCGGTAACGCCCTTCGATGAGGTCGCCAGGCTTCAGGTACTTGAGCAGTTCCGACATCAGCTTGACTTCATACGACGAAACACGGCGCACGATGTGATGCGCGCGCAGATCGGCGGGGCTCTCGAGTCCCGCGGCCTGGAGGATTTCCTGCAGCGCGTGCAGCGTGTTGCGATGGAAATAGTAGACGCGCTCGCCCTTGTCCGGCACGTTCAGTGCGCGCTGGCGCGCCGGGTCCTGGGTCGCGACGCCGGTGGGGCAGCGGTCCGAATGGCACTTCTGCGCCTGGATGCAGCCCACCGCGAACATGAAGCCGCGCGCCGAGTTGACCCAGTCCGCGCCGATCGCGAGCGTCTTGGCGATATCGAATGCGGTGATGATCTTGCCGCTTGCACCAATCTTGATTTTGTCGCGCAGGCCGATGCCCACGAGCGTGTTGTGCACGAGCAGCAGGCCCTCCTGCAGCGGCGTGCCGATGTGATCGGTGAACTCGATGGGCGCGGCGCCCGTGCCGCCTTCGGCGCCGTCCACGACGATGAAGTCGGGCAAGATGCCGGTTTCGAGCATGGCCTTGGCGATGCCGAAGAACTCCCACGGGTGGCCGATGCACAGCTTGAAGCCGGTGGGCTTGCCGCCCGAGAGCTTGCGCAGGCGCTCGACGAATTCGAGCAGGCCGCGCGGCGTGGAGAACTCCGAATGGCGCGCGGGCGAGACGCAATCCTGGCCGATCGGAATGCCGCGCGTCTCGGCAATCTCGGGCGTGACCTTGGCGGCCAGCAGCATGCCGCCGTGGCCCGGCTTCGCGCCCTGCGAGAGCTTCACCTCGATCATCTTCACCTGCGGCTCCTGGGCGAGGCGCTGGAATTTTTCGGCGCTGAAGGTGCCGTCGTCGTTGCGGCAGCCGAAGTAGCCCGAGGCGACTTCCCAGATGATGTCGCCGCCGTTCTCGCGGTGGTATTTCGACATCGAGCCTTCGCCGGTGTCGTGCGCGAAGCCGCCTTTCTTCGCGCCCAGGTTGAGCGCGCGGATGGCGTTGGCGGATAGCGCGCCGAAGCTCATCGCCGAGATGTTGAAAATCGACATCGAATACGGCTGCGCGCGCTGCGCGCCCACCAGCACGCGGAAGTCGCTGCCCGCGAGTTTGGTCGGCGCGAGCGAATGGCTGATCCACTCGTGGCCTACGGCCTTCACGTCGAGCTCGGTGCCGTACGGGCGGCTGTCGACGACGTTCTTCGAGCGCTGGTAGACCACGCTGCGCTGCACGAGCGAGAAGGGTTTTTCGTCGGTGTCGTCTTCGACGAAGTACTGGCGGATTTCGGGACGCACGAACTCGAACAGAAAGCGCAGATGACCCCAGAGCGGATAGTTGCGCAGGATGGCGTGGCGCTGCTGGGTCATGTCCCAGATGCCGAGCGCGACGATGAGCGCCGGCACGACGGCGCACAGCCACGACAGATGATGGAGCGCCGCTGCAAGCACGCAGGCTGCCAGCAGCAGCACCGCGCACCACATGGCAAGGTAACGTCGGGAAAACATGGGTGGGGACTCCTCGATCTTTTGATTCGCTGCGCGAGGCGGGTTGCGGCCGCGCGCGCCGGCCGCGCCCGGGTGAGGCGCGACGGTGCCCGAATGATGCCGCAAGTTGGTGAATCTGGCCGGCAGGAAGACAAAAAGCCGGCGTGAAACCGAAGGGGCCGATCGTACGATCGTAAGGAGGGAAAAACGCGCGGCGCCGGGTGCGCCGCGCGAGTGCGCTCGTGTCAGGCCTTAAGCCAGAAATTAAGCCAAATCTCGCGCGGCCGAGGCAGCGAACTGTGCCGATTTCTTGCGCGGCGTGCGCTTTTTCTTCGGCGCGACGGGGGGCGGCATGGCGGGCACATGGGGCTCCAGCGTCGTCACGGCTTCGATGATGCCGCCGCCGAGGCACACGTCGCCGTCGTAGAGCACCGCCGACTGGCCCGGTGTCACGGCCCATTGCGCGCTTGGGAAGTGCAGCGCGAACTGGCCTTCGCCGCTTTCCCCATCTACGCACGCGGCCTTGAACGTGCAGGGCGCGTCGGCCTGGCGGTAACGCGTTTTCGCGCCGCATGCATGGCCGTCGGCGGGCGGCTCGCCCGCGACCCAGCTCACATTGCCCGCGCGCAGCTCGTGCGCGAGCAGCCACGGATGATCGTGGCCCTGCACGACGTAGAGCGTATTGGCGGCCATGTCCTTGCCCGCCACGAACCACGGGTCGCCGCTGCCGTCCTTGCTGCCGCCCAGGCCAATGCCCTTGCGCTGCCCGAACGTATAGAACGCGAGGCCGATATGCTCGCCCACGACCTTGCCTTCGGGCGTCATCATCGGGCCGGGCTTCGTGGGCAGATAGCGGTTCAGGAAATCGCGGAACGGCCGCTCGCCAATGAAGCAGATGCCAGTCGAATCCTTTTTCTTCGCGTTCGGCAAGCCGATCTGTTCGGCGATCTCGCGCACCTTCGTCTTGGGAATTTCGCCCAGAGGGAACATCGTCTTCGAAAGCTGCGCCTGGTTCAGGCGATGCAGGAAGTACGACTGATCTTTCGTGTGATCGAGCGCCTTCAGCAGTTCGAAGCGTCCGTTGCGTTCGTTCTGACGCACGCGCGCGTAATGGCCCGTGGCGATGGTTTGCGCGCCCAGTGACATCGCGTGATCGAGGAAGGCCTTGAACTTGATCTCGGCGTTGCAGAGCACGTCGGGGTTCGGCGTGCGGCCCGCCGAGTATTCGCGCAGGAACTCCGCAAACACGCGGTCCTTGTACTCGGCGGCGAAGTTGACCGCCTCGACGTCGATGCCGATCAGGTCCGCGACCGACACCACGTCGATCCAGTCCTGGCGCGTCGAGCAGTACTCGCCGTCGTCGTCGTCTTCCCAGTTCTTCATGAAGAGACCGACGACGTCGAACCCCTGCTCCTTGAGCAGCCATGCGGTAACCGACGAATCGACGCCGCCCGACATGCCTACCACGACCTTACGTTTGCTCATTTGTCTGCTGCCTTGTTGCTGCTTTCAATCCCGGGGTTTCACTTTCGGACCTGCCTTCGGCCCGACCGCGTGGGTATGCACGAAATCGAGCGGCACGCGCTTGCCCGCGAGGTAATCGTCGACGCATTGCATGACGAGCGGCGTGCGGTGGCGCGCGCTCGCGGCGCGCAGCTCATCGGCGCTCATCCACAGCGCGCGGACGATGTCCGGATCGAGCGCGCGCGGCTGCGGCTCGCTCGCGACGCTGCCGCAGTAAGTGAAGCGCAGATATGTCGTGCCGCTTTCACCGGGCTTGCCGAAATGTGTCATGTACATGCCGACCAGTGCCTCGGGCGCGAACGCATAAGCGGTTTCTTCGAGCGTTTCGCGCACGACCGCCTCGTGGAGCGTCTCGCCGGCTTCCAGATGCCCGGCGGGCTGATTCAGGCGCAAGCCGGCCGGCGTGTGCTCCTCGACGAGCAGAAAGCGCCCGTCGCGCTCGACGATTGACGCCACGGTGACGTGGGGTGCCCAGGTTTCATCATTCATGGGCCGCTATTTTACCGGCACCCGCCCAAGACTGCCGGGGGCCGGATCGCGCGCCCGGTCCCGCTATCCAGTGCGCATGGGGACACGAAGGCGCCCTATGCGGGGTATCGTCGACCGTCCGGTCGGACATCTAAAAGTGTTGTGTGCAGTGCACAAAAACGCGCAATTTCGGCTTCAGTCGCGCTCGCGGTTTCGGTTAAAGTGGTGCGGCAGTTTGCCGTTGCAATAGAAAGCCGGCGGGCCTCGCCGGCTTCACTCCGCTCGATTAGAGCCAGATTAGAAAGAAAGCAGGTCGAGGAGGAAACAGCGATGCATATCGGAGTGCCCGCAGAGACGCGGGCGAACGAAACCCGCGTGGCCGCGACGCCGGAGACAGTCAAGAAGTACGTCGCGCAGGGTCACACGGTCACTATTCAGGCAGGCGCCGGCGTTGGCGCGAGCTTTCCCGACGAGGCCTACACGGCCGCGGGCGCGCAGATCGCCGACGCGGCCGCCGCCTTCGGCGCCGAGCTCGTGCTCAAGGTCCAGTCGCCCTCGGTCAGCGAGCTCGCGTTCATGAAGCGCGGTGCGGTGCTGGTCGGCATGCTCGATCCCTTCAATGCGGAAAATGCCCAGAAGCTCGCCGAAGCGGGCGTGACGGCGTTCGCGCTCGAAGCCGCGCCGCGCACCACGCGCGCGCAGAGTCTCGACGTGCTGTCCTCGCAGGCCAACATTGCCGGCTACAAGGCGGTGCTCGTGGCGTCCAATCTTTATCCGCGCTTCATGCCGATGCTCATGACGGCGGCCGGCACGGTGAAGGCCGCGCGCGTGCTGATCCTCGGCGCGGGCGTGGCGGGCTTGCAGGCGATCGCCACCGCGAAGCGTCTGGGCGCCGTGATCGAGGCTTCGGACGTGCGTCCGGCGGTGAAAGAGCAGATCGAGTCGCTGGGCGCGAAATTCATCGACGTGCCCTACGAAACCGATGAGGAGCGCGAAGCGGCGCAGGGCGTGGGCGGCTACGCGCGCCCGATGCCGCCCTCGTGGCTCGCGCGCCAGTCGGCGCTGGTGCACGAGCGCGCGAAGCAGGCCGATATCGTCATCTCGACCGCGCTGATCCCGGGCCGCGACGCGCCCACGCTGCTGCCCGCCGACACCGTGCAGGCGATGAAGCCGGGCTCGGTCGTGATCGACCTCGCGGCCGGGCGCGGCCCCGTCGCCGATCCGGCCACCGGCCGGCGCGGCGGCAACTGTCCGCTCACCGAAGCAGACAAGGTGGTCACGCACCACGGCGTGCAGATCTGCGGCTACACGAATCTCGCGTCGATGGTGGCCGCCGATGCCTCGTCGCTCTACGCGCGCAACCTGCTCGACTTCCTGAAGCTGATCGTCACGAAGGAAGGCGCGCTCAATATCGATCTCGCGGACGACATCGTCGCGGCCACGCTGCTGGCCCGCGACGGCACCGTCACGCGCAAGACCTGAGGAGACCCGGCAATGGAACTGATCAACCATACCGTCATCAACCTGATCATCTTCGTGCTGGCCGTGTATGTGGGCTATCACGTCGTGTGGAACGTCACGCCCGCGCTGCATACGCCGCTCATGGCCGTTACCAACGCGATCTCGGCCATCGTGATCGTGGGCGCGATGCTGGCGACCGGCCTCACGGTGGGTGGCGCGGGCAAGTTCTTCGGCACCTTCGCCGTGCTGCTCGCAGCGGTGAACGTGTTCGGCGGCTTCCTCGTCACGCGGCGCATGCTCGAAATGTTCCGCAAGAAGGAGCCGAAGAAGGCCGCGTCCGGCAGCAAGGAGGGCGCATGATGAGCATGAACGTCGTTACGCTGCTCTATCTGGTGGCGTCGGTCTGCTTTATCCAGGCGCTCAAGGGTCTCTCGAACCCGCGCACCGCGCGCGCCGGCAACATGTTCGGCATGGTTGGCATGGCCATCGCCATTCTCACCACGGTTGCGCTGATTGCGAAGCAGTCGGCCCAGTTCGGCTCGAACCTCGGGCTCGGCCTCGGGCTGCTGTTCGGGGCACTGGTGGTGGGCGGCGGCCTGGGGGCATTCGTGGCCGCGCGCGTCGAGATGACCAAGATGCCGGAGCTCGTTGCCGCCATGCACTCGCTGATCGGTCTCGCGGCGGTGTGCATCGCGTATGCGGTGGTCTCGGAGCCGGCCGCGTTCGGGCTCGTGGCCGAGGACGCGCCGTATCCGGGCTTCCTGCCTTACGGCAACCGCATCGAACTGTTCATCGGCACCTTCGTGGGCGCGATCACGTTCTCGGGTTCGGTGATCGCCTTCGGCAAGCTCTCGGGCAAGTACAAGTTCCGCCTGTTCCAGGGCGCCCCGGTCGTTTATCCGGGGCAGCACCTGATCAACCTGATGCTCGCGCTGGGCATGATCGGCTTCGGCATTCTGTTCTTCCTCACGCAGTCGTGGCTGCCGTTCATCATCATGACGGCGATCGCGTTCGCGCTCGGTGTGCTCATCATCATCCCGATCGGCGGGGCGGACATGCCCGTCGTGGTGTCGATGCTGAACTCGTACTCGGGCTGGGCGGCGGCGGGTATCGGCTTCTCGCTGAACAACGCGATGCTGATCATCGCGGGCTCGCTGGTGGGCTCGTCGGGCGCGATTCTCTCGTACATCATGTGCCACGCGATGAACCGTTCGTTCTTCAACGTGCTGCTGGGCGGCTTTGGCGCCGAGGCGGGTGGGGCGTCGTCGGCCGGCGCGCAGGAGCAGCGTCCGGTGAAGTCGGGTTCGGCCGACGACGCCGCGTTCATGCTGGGCAATGCCGAGAGCGTCGTGATCGTGCCGGGCTACGGGCTGGCGGTCGCGCGCGCGCAGCATGCCTTGAAGGAGCTCACGGACAAGCTGGTGGAGAAGGGCGTGGACGTGCGCTACGCCATTCACCCCGTGGCGGGCCGCATGCCGGGCCACATGAACGTGCTGCTCGCGGAAGCGGAAGTGCCCTACGACATGGTGTTCGAGATGGAGGACATCAACAACGAGTTCGGCCAGACCGACGTGGTGCTGGTGCTGGGCGCGAACGACGTGGTGAATCCGGCGGCGAAGAACGATCCGAAGTCGCCGATCGCGGGCATGCCGATCATCGAGGCCTACAAGGCGCGCACGATCATCGTGAACAAGCGCTCGATGGCGGCGGGCTATGCCGGTCTCGACAACGAACTGTTCTACATGGACAAGACCATGATGGTGTTCGGCGACGCGAAGAAGGTGATCGAGGAGATGGTGAAGGCGGTGGAATAAGCGCCATCGCCGAAGTTTCCTGGCTACACAAAGCGCGCAGCGATGCGCGCTTTTTTTACGCCTGTATCAGACCGTCACGCGTACCCCGCGCGGTGTTACGTCGACGGTGCTTCTACGCGCCGCAAATAATCGCCGAGCCGTCTCCCGCTCACGTCGGGAAACGGCTCGAGCACTTCCACGTCGTTCATCCGCGCGATGTTGAAGTTGCGGAAATCCTCCCGCATTTCGCACCACGCGCCGATTGTCCACTGCGCCCCCCAGTACACGAGCCCGAGCGGCCAGATGCGCCGCTGCGTATGCGCGCCGATGCGGTCGCAATACGCGAAGCGCACCACCAGCCGCGAATCGACGGCGCGATGCAGCGCGTCCACTTTCTCCGAATACGCGGGATCGACGTGATACGACGGCACGAACACGGCGATGCGTTCGAGCACCGCGCGCTTGTCGGCGGGCATGGCCGCGGCGATCTTCGCGAGCGCGCCGCGCGCCCCGCCCGCGAGCACCGCGCCGCCCCACGATTCGGCCATGCGCGCGCCCACGGCGAGCGCGGTGAGCTCGTCGGCCGTGAAGGTGAGCGGCGGCAGGCTTGCCGTGCGCGCGAGCCGGTAGCCGATGCCCGCTTCGCCTTCGATCGGCACGCCCGAAAGCTGCAGGTCGCGCACGTCGCGATAGACGGTGCGCGGCGACACCTCGAGCCACTGCGCGAGCTGCTGCGCGGTGGTGAGACGGCGGCCGCGCAGCAGCTCGGCGATGCGGAACAGGCGGTCGGCTCGGCGGGTCATGGGTGGGTCGTTGGGGGTGGGCCAGAACGGTCGACGGGTTCGGACGGGCAGCTCGGACGGCCAGTTGGGATGGCCGCTTAAAACGGCCGCTTAAAACGGCCGCTTAAAACGGCCGGTCCGGACAGCGAAGAACCGTGTGGCCGCAAGCATGACCGGAAACGGTCCCGAGGATGATAGCGCCCCAGCGCTCAGCCCAGCTTGGCAGCGTGCAAGCCGACGCGGTTGCCTTCGGTATCGATGAAGAAGCCGATATAGCCGTAGTTGTTGGGCAGCTCCACGGCAGGGCCCTGCTTCTTGCCGCCGGCCTTTTCCACGCGCTCGAGCACGGCCGTGATCGACGGCTGCGCGTTCAGATACACGAGCACGCCTTTCGGGTCCGGCTTGGCGTCGCGCGGATTAAACACGATGCAGCCGCCGGTTTCGGCTTCCGTATGCGAGAACAGCGCCATCGGCACGCCGCCGACCACTTCGCGCTGCAGCGACGTATCAAGGGCGGTTTCGTAAAAGGTGGCGGCACGGTCCAGATCGTGTGCGGGGATTTCGAACCACGAGATGACACGGGAAACTTCGGTCGACATGATGCGCTCCTCGGATGCCAATGGTGTCGATGGCGGATGCGGTGAAATGGCGGCGGCTGGCGGGATGCCGTGGCGCCGGCCTGCCCGCAACGCACTTGATGTCGCGCGGGCTGGCGTAGGAAGGAGTGTGCCGTGGGGCTACTGACAACGTGTTGTCAGTAGCTTTGACAGCACGTTCACCGCGCTGCGCCGCGCCATGCCGGCAGGCGTTTTCGAGAGAGAGGCGCGCGCAAATCTGCTGTAATCGACGGATTGATTCTTCCTTGTTCTCTCGATCCGGCGGCTCGTGGCCTGCCTTGCGCTTCATGTCTCCAAACATCTCCATCATCACGCCCACGGCCAACCGCGAGGCCTTTCTGCCGGCGATCGCGCGCTGTGTGGCGCGTCAGCAGGTCGACTGGGAGTGGCTCGTGCTCGACGACAGCCCCCAGCCCAGCGCCTTCATGCGCCAACTCGCCGACACCGACCCGCGCGTGCGCTACTACTGGTCGAAGACGCCCATGTCGATCGGCGCGAAGCGCAATTTCCTCGTGGGCGAGTCGCGCGGCGAGTTGATCGCCCATTTCGACGACGACGATCATTACGCCTCGCACTATCTCGCGACCATGGCGCGGCTGTTGCGCGAAAGCGGCGCGCAGCTCATGAAGCTATCGACGTTCTGGATGTACGCGCCGCATACGCAGTTTCTGGGCTATATGGACCTGAATGCGCGCGTGGGCCTGCATTACGTGCTCAAGGGCAAGGAAGTGGGCACGGTGACCTTCCACGAGAAGATGCAGATCGGCGCCGATTTCATTCTTTTCTATGGCTTCGCATACGTTTACCGCAAGGCGCTCTTCGACATCGCGCGCTTTGACGACGTCAACCTCGGCGAAGACGAGAGCTTCATCCGCCGCGTGGTGGAGTCGGGACAGAAAGTGCTCGCCGCCGACGACACCCAGGCGAGCTGCCTGCATCTGATTCACCCGGCTTCCACGTCGCGCTGCTTTTCGCGGCATTCGCTGCCGGTCTTCCTGCTGCCTAGACTCTTTCCGGAGTACCAAGGATATCCGCTGCCCGTCGAACCGGGCGGAGCGGCGGTCGGGCCTGCGCGCGTCTGAAACGCGGACGCGGCGCAGGGGTTACATCGTGCGGCTCGTTAGCTGTTTGGGCCGGCGCTGTCCGGGTTCTTGCCAGCGGCGGCGTCCTGGCCGGCGCCGGCAGGGCGCTGGCGCACGCTGCCCGCGATCAGGTCGAAGCGGAACAGGCGGCATTCGAGCGCGCCGTTGAAGAGCGGCGTCTTGGCCGCTTCGCGCAGACGCAGCTGCCCAGGCAGCTTGCGGTCCGAGGTCAGGAAGAACGCGCGCCAGCCCGTGAAGCGCTGCTTGAGCGCGTCGCCGAGCGCCTGGAAGAATTCGGCGTCGGGTGCGTCGGTATGGACGCGGCGGAAGGCCTCTTGCTCCTCGTAGTCGTCGCTGCGTGGCGCGCGGGCTTCGCCGCGCGCGTTGCGCCCGCGCACCTCGATACGCTCGCCATACGGCGGATTCGCCACGAGAATCCCGTTGCCTTCTGCGGGCGGCGTCATGTTGCGCGCATCGAGCTGCTTGAGCGGCACCTCGCCAAGACCCGCGCGCGCGAAGTTGGCGCGCGCCTTCTCCAGCATGACGTCGGAAATGTCGCTGCCGAAAATGCGCAGCTCCGTCGCGCGGCTCATGGCGGTGTTGCGCAACGTGTTCGCCTCGCTCTTCAGATGGCGCCACGCGGCGGTGTCGGCCTGCTTCAGACGCTCGAAGCCGAAGCTGCGCGACAGCCCCGGCGCGATGTCGAGCGCGACCTGGGCGGCTTCCGCCAGGAACGTGCCGCTGCCGCACATCGGGTCATAGAGCGGCATCTCGGGCGTCCAGCCCGTGAGGCGCAGGATGCCGGCGGCGAGATTCTCGCGCAGGGGCGCGGCGCCCTTGTCCAGACGCCAGCCGCGCTTGAAGAGCGGCTCGCCCGAGGTGTCGAGGTAGAGCGTGCAATCGTTCGCGGTGAGGAAGGCGAACACGCGCACGTCGGGATAGGCAGTATCGACGCTGGGGCGCGCGCCGGCCTTGTCGCGCATGCGGTCGCAGATCGCGTCCTTCACGCGCAGGGTGGCGAATTCGAGGCTGCGCAGCGGCGACTTGATCGCGGTGATGTCGATGCGGATGGTCTCGTTCGGCGAGAACCATTTTTCCCATTGCTGCTCGCGCGCGAGCGCATAGATGTCCTGCTCGCCGCGATAGGGCCGCTGGGCGATTTTCAGGAGCACGCGGCTGGCAATGCGCGAATGCAGGTTCGCGGCCATGCCGCCGGCCCAGTTGCCGCGAAAATGCACGCCGCCGGGCACTTCGGCGCCCACCTGGAGCGCGCCGGGCGGCAGGCGCCGCTGCGCGATTTCGGCCAGTTCGGCGGCGAGCGGGGCTTCGAGGCCGCGCGGGCAGGGAGCAAAGAAATCGAAAGACATGAGAAGAGAGGGGACGCTGCGAGGAAGGCGCTATTGTACGCGGGTTGGCGTGAGTCCCTTCAGGCGGCTGGCCGTGCGAGCGGCCTGATTCTCACGCGAGGGCCGGCGGACTTGCCAAAGATTCCACTGGGTTTGCATGCCGCGCCAATGCTCGGGGCGTTTTCCACGCCCATCCCGTCTTATCGTCCGTCAGCTCACGGCACGATGCCGTTCATTGGCTTTCAGCCCTCCTGATTCGCGCCGCGCCCCCGCCGGATCGGCCACACCAGATCGATCGGATGGCGCGTCACGCGCCGCCAGAACGCACGCATGAGCGGACGCACGTCCTGGCGCCCGAGGTCGCGTGAGCGCACCGCCATGTGCAGCGCGAGCGCGAAGCTCACCGTCACGTTGAGGACGGCCATGCTCGCCACGCCGGCCACGGCCCACCAGAGCTCGCCGGTTTTGAGCGCAGCCGTGCCGAGCACGCCGAGCGCCACGCCGATCGAGCCCGCCGAGAGCGTCACGTGGCGCACTTCGAAGTGGAACGCGACGGCCGAAACAATCGCCGGCACGAGGCCGAGCATCATGCCCAGCACGACGTTGCCCCATACGCCCGCCACGTTCACGCGGCAAAAGCGTGCGAGGCGCGCGGCGCCCGGTGCGCCCAGCGTCATGCGCAGGCGCCGGTTCCACGCGAGCGCGTCCTCGACGCGATGCAGCACGAACCAGTTGTCGGCCCAGCCGGCGAACAGACTCGACGCCCACAGCAGCACGCCGGTGAGCGCGGCGTAGAACGGCGTCGGGCCGATCAGCGAGAACGACTGGAGCGTTGCGTGCGCCTTCTCCGGCGCGATCAGGTTCGCGTGGAACAGCCAGCCGAACGCGAGCTGGATCGCGAGACAGGCCGGGAATACGAGCAGCACGTTGCCGAGCACGGCGGCGGCCTGGGTGCGGATCAGCGCCACCACCGACGACACGAAGCGCGCGCGCCCCGCGGGCTCGTTGGCACCGTCGAGTTCGCGCGCGAGCGTGGGCGCGGTCATCGCGGGCTGCTTGGTCGCGAGCGAAAAGTGGCAGAAGTGCATGACGAGAAAGCTCAGCGCGTAGTTGATACCCGCGAAGAGCCCTTCGATCATCGCGGGCAGGTGCGCGCCCGTGATGCCGAATTTCACGAAGACCGTCACCGCCGTGACGAGGCCGCCGCCCGCCGCCATGCGCAGCATCGTGAGGTATTCGGCACGGTCGCGCGCGATGTAATGCTCGCCCGTGTCGGCGGAGAGCTCCACCACCTTGCGCGAAAGCAGCGCGAAGTTGCTGCGCACGAGGTGGGCCATGCTCTGGCTTTTCTGGTTCGCGCGGACGAGATCGGCAACGAGGCGCGCCTGCGTCGCGGGATCGTCGGCGGCCATCCACGCGTCGAGCAGACGCTCCGCGCGCACGATGCGCATGCGCATGCGCTGGACCTGGAACACCGTGTCCACGCGCACGCCGTGGCGGTAGAGATGCGCGAAGACGCCGTCGGTGGCTTTGCGGCAGTCGTCGAGCAAGAGGCGCAGCCACGTCACTTCCTGCAGCAGCCGCGTGGGCTTGCCCGCGTCACGTGCGTTTTCCACTGCGAGCATCGCGCGCGTGAGGCGGAAGAACGACAGCTTTTCGACGGCGACGTGCGCGTCTTCGTTCGAAAGGCGGCTGCGCACCGTCGGCGAGAGACCCGTCGAGCTGATCTGGCAGGTCAGGTTGTGCAGCGCCGTGAGCAGGTCCAGCGAGAACTCGTTGGGCAGCGCTGCTGAAGCGACAAGGCGCGCGGCGCCCGCGCCGTCTTCGTCGGGAAGCTGGGCCGGGACGACGGCGGGTTCGACCGCCGCTTCCGGCTGCACCGCGCCGGGCTCGGCGATCAGGGTCCGCAGCCGGGCGAGCAGGTCGCGCGGCAGTGTGGCGATCCACTCGGGGTCGTGGGTCGACGGGAACATCAGCGTGAAGAGCGCCGCGAGGTCGCGGCGGTTCGGCGCGGGCGGGATCAACTGCGCCTGCATCCGGCCCACGAGCGCGCCGAACAGGTTCGAGTGGACCGGCATGCCTGCGTCGCAGAGCAGGGTGATGCTGTCGCTTTCGCGCAGCAGCTTGCGCACCATCGCGCCGACGTTGGCCTTCCATGCCGGATTGCGGTCCAGCACGTGCAGCAGGTAGCGCACGCGCGCATGCTCGGGCGGCGCGCGCAGCGGCGCATCGGGCGCGCTGGCGGCGGCTGCGATGGCATCGGCGTCGAGCTGGCCGCGCCGGTGGATCCAGTGTGCGAGTTCGATCAGCCAGTCGCTGCGTTCCGCGTAGGGGGCATCGGCATCCGCGATGGCGAGCAGCGCATCGAGTTGCTGAACTGCGCTGCGCGAAGCGCGCCATTTTTTCCAGAGCGTCTTGAGCGAACGAAACATACCAATGCGTCAGGCAGTAGGGTAAAGCGACATTGAACTAACCCGCTGAAGCGGGAGGGTGGTTGGCCAGCGACATCGGCTCCGGGACCATCCATAGGGCGCGAGAGCTCGGCGTGGACGTTGGCGCACAGGGGCGGAGGCCAAGCCGGTGGGCACCTAGCGTGTACTATTGCGCATGCCCGGAGCCGGAGGGAACGCGAATACGGACGCGGCGGGCCGCGTCCGCTCGGGTGCCCGCGCTGGGACTCAGCCGGCCGTTGCGGCGGTGGACACGGCCTGCGGGCAGGCGATGCTGGTCGCGGGCGGCAGGTGCGCGGAAGAGGCCTTCGCGCCGTTCTTCGCCGTGGTCCTGGTGCTGGACGTCGCGCTCGCCTGCGGCGCGGCGGCGAGCGTGCGCACGCCGCTCGCGATGGCCTGCGAGAGCGCCGCCACCGCGCGCCGGTGGCCGACTACGAGCGCGTCATAGCCGTCGCCGACGGGTTCGTTGAGCACGCTGCGGCAGGTCATGACCGTCTGTGAGTCGAGTGCGCGCACGCTCCAGACCGCGTCGATGAGGGCATGCGAGCCCGGCCACGATTCGAAGCGCTGCACGTTCACGCTCACGCGATAGACCGGCACGCCCTCGGGATGCGGCGAGCCGTACACGTCGATGGCGCCGAGCTGCTGGGTGAGATCGCCGGAGAGCGCGCGGCGGATTTCGTCTCCGGGCAGCGAGGCCCAGCGTTCCTGCTCGAGCACCTTGACCTGGTTGGCGTCGTTCTGCACGACGAACTGCAGCTTCGCGACTTGCGGCGGGACGTCGACCGGTGCCACCGCCACGAGCAAAGCTTGATTGCCCGTGGTCGAGGCGACGCTCGCGTGCGCGGCGTCGTCAGTGGGGCTCAGCGTGTAGAAGCGGCTGCCGGGCGAGGCGCAGCCCGCGAACGCGGCCACGAGGGCGAGTGCTGAGAGGGCTGGGGCCGGGGCTGCCGGGAGCCGCAGGGGGAGCCGGCGAAACGTCATGGCTTGTCTCCTGATTTGCCGCGCAGCAGCGATTCGGGATGACGCTCCAGATAGTCGGAGAGCGCGTTGAGGGATTGCAGCGTGCGCGTGAGTTCCTGCAGCGCCTGATGCACGTCCGATTGCAGCGGCGAATCCTGCTGCAGCGTGGACTGCGCGGCGTTGAAGGTCTTCTGCGCCTGGTCGAGCGTGCCGCGCATCTGCGGCAGAATCTCGTCGTTGACCTTGCCGAACAACTCGTTCGCGTTCTTCAGCGAGTCGTTCAGGTTGTTGCCGATCTGATCGAACGGGATCTTGTCGAGCTTCTTCGCGATGTCGGCGACTTGTGCCTGCAGTTCCTCGAGCGAGTTCGGGATCGTCGGCAGTTCCATCGGGACGTGGTCGAAGTCCACCTTCGCGGCTGGCGCCTTCGGGAAGATGTCGAGCGCGACGTAGAGCTGGCCGGTGATCAGGTTGCCGGTGCGCAACTGACCGCGCAGGCCGCGCGCGACCAGCCGCTTGACGAGCTCCTGGCCTTGCGGCGTGCCCGGTACGGGCGCCTCGCCGTGAATGCGTCGTGCGAGGCGTTGCGGATACAGGTCCATCGTCACCGGCATCGTGAAGTTGCGCTCCTTCGGGTCGTACTCGATGCCGATGCCCGTCACCTGGCCGAGCACGATGCCGCGGAAGTCGACTGGTGCGCCTACCGAAAGGCCGCGCAGCGACTGGTTGAAGTACATCACCACGCGCTGCGGCGCGCCGTCCGGCTCGCGCATGGCTTCGGCCTCGTCGGCGGCGAGCGTGAAGGTCGAGTTGTCGGGTGCCTGCGGGCCCATTCCCTGACCCGACGGCGCCTGGAACGCGAGGCCGCCTACCACCACGGTCGCGAGCGATTGCGTGTTGATCTTGATGCCGTTCGAATCGAGCTGCACATTTACGCCGCTCGCGTGCCACCAGCGCGTGTTGGTGCCCACGTACTGATCGTAGGGCGCGCTCACGAACACCTGCACCGTGACGCCGTTGCCGTCCTTGTCGAGCGAGTAGCCCGTTACCTGGCCCACCTGGATGCGCCGGTAGAAAATGGGCGTGCCGATGTCGAGCGAGCCGAGCGCTTCGCTATGCAGCGTGTAGCGGTGGCCCTTTTCGTCGATGGTCACGGCGGGAGGCGTCTCAAGCCCGACGAAGTCGCTCGCGGTATCTTCCGAGCGGCCCGGGTCGGCGCCAATGTAGGAGCCCGAGAGCAGCGTGCCGAGACCTGAGACGCCGCTCGCGCCGATGCGCGCGCGCACAACCCAGAAGTGGCTGTCCTTTTTGGCGAATTTTTCGGCGTCCTTGGTGAGCTCCACGGTCACCAGCACGCGCGAGAGATTCGGCGAAAGCTTGATGGCACGTACCGAGCCGATGTCGACGTCCTTGTATTTGACCTTGGTTTTGCCAGGCTCCAGTCCCTCGGCGCTCAGGAAGCTGATCGTGATGGTCGGGCCGCGCGAGGTCACCGATTTCACCACGAGTGCGATGCCGATCAGCGCCGCGACGAGCGGCACGATCCAGACGAGGGAGGGGAGCCAGCGCCTCGGCTTGACGATGTCCGGCTCGGGGAGGTCAGGCGGCAGCGAGCCGCCTCCTGAAGGCGGGTTCGGTCCTTGCGGACTATTCATGAGGGCGATCCTGAGAGTGTTGCGGCGGTTGCTGTTTGTCTTCGTCTACCGGATCCCAGATGAGGCGCGGATCGAACTGCATCGACGCCAGCATCGTCAGTACCACGACCGAGCCGAACGCAATCGCGCCGGGTCCCGCCGTAATCACCGCAAGCGAATGGAAGCGTACCAGCGCGACGGTCAGTGTGACAACGAACACGTCCAGCATCGACCAGCGGCCGATGAACTCGACGAGCCTGTAGAGCTTCGTGCGCTCGGCGGGGCGCCACCGGGAGCGGCGCTGCGCCGTGATGCAAAGCAGCGCGAGCACGGAGAGCTTGAGCATGGGCACAAGAATGCTCGCGATGAAGACGATCACCGCGAGCGGTGCGTCGCCCGAGGTCCAGAAGTAGGCGACGCCGCTCATGATGGTGTCGTCCTCGTCGCCGACGAGCGAGGCCGTGTGCATCACCGGCAGCAGATTCGCGGGAATGTACAGGATCGCGGCGGCGAACAGCAGCGCCCAGGTGCGCGTGAGGCTGTCGGGGTTGCGCACGTGCATCGGCGAGTGGCAGCGCGCACAGCGTATATGGGCGGCCTGGCGCTCGCGCGGTTGCACGTGGCCGCAGGCGTGGCAGGAGACGAGGCCGGCGTCGCTGGCGGTGACGAATTTCATCGGGTTGCCTCGGTGCGCTGGGGGTTCGTTGGGTTCATCGCGGGCTCAAGCCAGAGGCGTCGGCGCTGCCGCCGGGCTGCTTCGGCACGGCCGGATCGCGAATTTCGGGGCTGGAGAGCGGGTGGTTCGGGAGCTTCGGGCCGTTTGGTCCGCTTGGTCCGCTTGGACCGCTTGGACCGCTTGGACCGCTTGGTCCGTCCGGGCCGATGTCGGGTCCGCCGCCCGACCCCGTTCCGCTGTCCGCCGGTCCGGCGCCGCCCAGCCGCGCGGCACGCTGGCGTTCGCGCAGGTCGTCGGCGATGTCCCATAGCGTGCGTGCGTCGAAGGTCAGGACCACGGTGATCATGAGCGTGAGCGTGCCGAACGCGAACAGCGCGGTTTCCGGAATCACGCGGGCAAGGCTCACCATCTTCACGATGGTGATGAGCACGCCCAGCATGAAGACTTCGAGCATGCCCCACGGACGCACGAACTGGATCGTGCGCAGCACGAGGTTGAATCCCGGTGGAATGACGCCGCGCCGGATCGGCAGGAGTACATAGAGCAGCGCGACCAGTTCCGTGAGCGGGCTAAGGATGGTGGCGCAAAAGACCATCACCGCGACGATCTGCATGTTCTCGTTCCACAGCACCACGAGCGCGCCGAAGAGGCTCGACTGCGAGACGATTCCGTTGGCATCGAGCTCGATGATGGGAAACGACTGGGCGATGACGAACGTGACGAGCGCGGCGACGGTGATGGCGCAGATGCGGTCGAGTTGCGACGACGCGCTGCTATAGAGCGTGGCGCCGCAACGCGTGCAGCGTGCGCTTTGTCGCCCGAGCAGGCGAGGCTTTTTGTAGAGCGCGTCGCATTCGTGACACGCGATCAGATTGTCCAGGGCCATGCGGGCGGAAGACGCAAAACGACGTGAAAGGAGCGAAAAGCGCTGGTGCCGCAACGGCACGGCATCTGCACTGCCGGCCATGTTACCAAAGGAGGCTGGCAATACGTGCTTCGACGAGCGGAGGCGGCGGGCCATGTCACCGCCCGAGCGGCGCGAGAGTGTGCCATGTTTGTTGCAGTTGCGTACGGCGGCCGCGCACCAGTCATGCGCCAGCGCAAGTGGGCAAGCCGGGCTTACCGTCGCTGGCCTTGCCGCACTCTCGTGTTGCACTGCATCACGCGTGAGGAGCAATGCGCGATCCCGCAGGTGCATGCATGCGCGGCGCCAGGTTATCTTTCGTTCTGAGCGGCCGAGTGACCGGCCATCCCTCCAAGGGCTCGCGCGGGCGGCGGGTACCATTGACGGAGGCTCCCGGCGCCCGGGGTGGGGAAGAGCATGGAAGCATTGATCGCAATCGCGCGTTTGGCTGGAGGCCGGGCGCGCGCGGGCAAGGTGCGGGCGGCGCTCGCACGTGCCGTGCCCATCGTGACCCGCGTGCTCGTGGTGCCGGTGCTGCTGGCCGCGAGCAGCGCGGTCTGGGCGCAAATGGACGCGGGCAAGAGCACGATCGTGGCCGTCTCGCGGCAAATGAGCGTGCCCGTGGAGGGCCGCTTCACGAAGTTCGATGCGCAGATCAACTTCGATCCGGCGAAGCCGGCGGCGGGCACGGCGCGCCTGACGGTCGATACGGGCAGCTACGATCTCGGCGACGCGAGCTACAACGACTCGGTGCGCGGTCCCCAATGGTTCGACGCGAAGGCCTACCCGCAGGCCACTTTCGTCTCCACGTCGATCACGCCGACGGGTCCGAACCAGTACGGCGTGAGCGGCAACATGACGATCAAGGGGCATACGCAGCCCGTCGTGGTGCCGGTCGTGCTCACCCAGCAGGGCGCGACGCAGACCTTCGACGGCACGCTGCCCATTCATCGGCTCGCGTTCGACATCGGCACGGGAGAGTGGAAGGACACCTCGACCGTTGCGGACGAAGTGCTGATCAAGTTTCACATCGTCGTCACGCGCAAGTAGCGGCCAACGAGTGAGCAACGCGCGAAAAAAAAGCCGGTTCGCGAGAACCGGCTTTTTGCTTTCCATTGCGTTCGATCGCGCTCGATCGTATGCGACGCCGCGCGGGGTTTAAACCTGGGCGCCCGCGTTTGGATCGTTCGGATCGTACTTCTCTTTCTTGTCCTTGATGAGATCCTCGCGCTTCACGCCGAGCCACATCGAGAGCGACGCGGACACGAACACCGACGAGTAGATGCCGAACAGGATGCCCACCGTCAGCGCAAGCGCGAAGTAGTGCAGCGTCGGGCCGCCGAAGAAGAACATCGAGAGCACCATCATTTCCGTACAGCCGTGGGTGATGATGGTTCGCGACATCGTGCTCGTGATCGCGTGGTTGATGACTTCGATGACGGTCATCTTGCGCTCGCGTCGGAAGGTCTCGCGAATCCGGTCGAAGATAACGACCGATTCGTTCACCGAATAACCGAGCACTGCGAGCACCGCCGCGAGCACGGAGAGCGAGAACTCCCACTGGAAGAACGCGAAGAAGCCCAGAATGATCACCACGTCGTGCAGGTTGGCGATCACGCCGGCCACGGCGTACTTCCACTCGAAGCGGAACGACAGGTAGATGATGATGCCGGCGACCACGCACGCGAGCGCCAGCAGGCCGTCGGTGGCGAGCTCCTTGCCGACCTGCGGACCGACGAACTCCACGCGCTGCAACTGCACCTGCGCATTCGCGGTCTTGAGCGTGGACATCACCAGATCGCTTTGCTGCGCCGAGGAGAGGCCCTGCTTGATCGGAAGGCGGATCAGCACATCGCGCGAGGTGCCGAAGTTCTGCACCTGGGCGTCGCCATAGCCGATCTTCGCGAGCGAGTCGCGCACGGGTTCGAGCGGGACCGCCTGCGGGTATTGCACTTCGATGACCGTGCCGCCCGTGAACTCGATTGACAGGTGCAGGCCGCGGTGAAACAGGAAGAACACCGCCGCGATGAACGTGATGAAGGAAATCGCGTTGAAGATCAACGCGTGCTTCATGAACGGGATGTCCTTGCGGATGCGGAAAAATTCCATTTTCTTGACTCCGTATCAGCGGGACGAGCCCGGGGTGCCGGAACCGTCAGGATTGTTCCGACGGCGCACGACCGGCTTGGCGCGCGCGGCGCCCTTGGCGCCGGCCTTCGCGGTTTCGCGCGGCTTGGTCGACTGGGCCACGGCGCGGCCCGTGTCGGTGCCGGCGTCGGACGCGCCCAGCGCGCGCGCGCCTGCAGCTTCGGGTTCCGGACGCCACACCTGGCCCACGGCCAGCGACTTGAGCTTCTTCTTGCCGCCGTACCAGAGATTCACGAGACCGCGCGAGAAGAACACGGCCGAGAACATCGAGGTCAGAATGCCGATGCAGTGCACGATCGCGAAGCCGCGCACCGGACCCGAGCCGAACGCGAGCAGCGCGAGACCGGCGATGAGCGTGGTCACGTTCGAGTCGAGAATCGTCGCCCAGGCGTGCGCATAGCCGTTCTGGATCGCCAGCTGCGGCGGCGCACCGTGGCGCAGCTCTTCGCGCACGCGCTCGTTGATGAGCACGTTCGCGTCGATCGCCATACCGAGCGCGAGCGCGATGGCGGCGATGCCCGGCAGCGTGAGCGTGGCCTGCAGCATCGAGAGCACGGCCACGAGCAGGAGCAGGTTCACCGAGAGGCCGATCATCGAGATCAGGCCGAACAGCATGTAGTAGCAGATCATGAACACCGCGATCGCGGCAAAGCCATAGACCACCGAGTCGAAACCCTTGCGAATGTTGTCCGCGCCCAGGCTCGGGCCGACCGTGCGTTCCTCGATGATGTCCATCGGCGCGGCGAGCGAGCCCGCGCGCAGCAGCAGCGCGAGGTCGGCGGCGGCCTGCGGCGTGGGCTGTCCCGTGATCTGGAAGCGGTCGCCGAGTTCCGACTGGATCGTGGCCACCGTGAGCACTTCACCCTTGCCCTTCTCGAACAGCACCATCGCCATCGGCTTGCCGATGTTGTCGCGCGAGACGCTGCGCACCGCGCGCCCGCCCGCCGAATCCAGACGGATGTTCACCGACGGGCGGTTGTGCTCGTCGAAGCCCGCCGAGGCGTCGATGATGCGGTCGCCCGTGAAGATCACCTGCTTGCGCAGCAGCACGGGGCCGACGTTGCCTTGCGTGAAGAGCTCGTCGCCCGGCGGCACCGGATCGGACGGGTTCGGATGCAGGCCGTTCGGGTCGGCGAGACGCGCTTCGAGCGTGGCCGTGCGGCCGATGATGTCCTTCGCCTTCGCGGTGTCCTGCACGCCCGGCAGCTCGACCACGATGCGGTCGTCGCCTTGCTGCTGGATCACGGGCTCGGCCACGCCGAGCTCGTTCACGCGGTTATGCAGCGTCTGGATGTTCTGCTTGAGCGCGGCGTCCTGAACCGACTTCCTCACGGCCGGCGTGAAGGTGCCGACGAGCTGCGCGCCGCCATCGGGCGCGTTCTGCGTGGCCCAGACGAGCTCGGCGACGCCGCTCGAGCCCGAGAGCACCTTGCGCGCCTGCTCGGCCACGGCCGGATCGGCGAAGTTGATCACGACGCTCTGGCCGACGCGGTTCACGCCGCCGTCGCGGATGTTCTTGTCGCGCAGGATCGTGCGTGCGTCCGAAGCGTCGGAGTCGAGCTTCTTGTTGAGCGCGCCGTTCATGTCGACCTGCAGCAGGAAGTGCACGCCGCCGCGCAGGTCCAGACCGAGGTACATCGGCAGCGCGTGCAGCGCCGTCAGCCAGCGGGGCGAGGCGCTTTGCAGGTTCAGCGCGACGATGTAGCTCGGGTCGTTCGGGTCGGGGTTCAGCGTCTTCGCGAGCACGTCCTTCAGACGCAGCTGCGTGTCCGTGTCGGCGACGCGCACGCGGATGTTCGCGTTCAGCGACGAGTTGTCGAACGTGACGTCGTCGGCCTTGATGTTGTTCGCGGGCAGCGCGGCTTCGATCTGCGCGAGCGTGCCCGAGTCCAGCTTGACGGTGGCTTTGCCGCTCGATACCTGGACCGCCGGCGCTTCGCCGAAGAAATTGGGCAATGTGTACACGAGGCCGATGACGAGCGCCACCAGCATCACGACATATTTCCAGAGGGGGTAACGGTTCATTGGTTGGCCCAACGGGGGAGGGAAATGGCCTGCACGATGTGCGCGCGTCCGACCGCGCCTTCATGATGCCCTTGCGGGCGTTTCAGCGGCAGGGCCGGACGCGCAAGGCCACTGATAAACGCAGCGGCCTGGAGAAGACGATCGCTAAAGGCTTACAGCGACTTGATCGTGCCCTTCGGCAGGATGGTCGAGACCGACGACTTCTGCACGGTGATTTCCGTGCCGTCCGCGATTTCGACGCCGACGTAGGCTTCGCTAACCTTGGTCACCTTGCCGACGATGCCGCCGCTCGTGATGACTTCGTCGCCCTTGGCCATGGCGGCGAGCATGTTGCGGTGTTCCTTCTGGCGCTTCATCTGCGGACGAATCATGATGAAGTACAGCACGGCGAACATCAGAATGAGCGGCAGGAAGCTCATCAGGCTCGATTCTGCGCCGCCGACTGCGGAGCCTTGGGCGAAGGCATTGGAAATGAACGACACGTTGGTCTCTCCGTTTATACGATCACTACGATCAAAGATACGATCAAAAAGCGAGCCGGGTATTCTACCACCGGCAAGATACGCGACGACGGCGCAAAATGGGCTTTCCGATCAAGCTGTTATCACGTATTAGCCCGCCTGGGCGGGATGCGACGCGTTTGGCGTGGCCGGAAAAGCGCTCATGAAGCACCATCGAGGCGAAAGGCAATTGTAAAGTCTGGCGGCGCTCGTCGTATTCCGATATCGGAAAGCTTCGAAAGCGCCGCGGCCAACACTTCCGCCACGGCACCGCGCTCAATCCACGCCGCGCGCGCGGTTTTCGGCAAAACGCGTCCTGAACGCCTCGAACGTCTTCGTTTCGATGGCCGTGCGCATCTCGCTCATCAGCTCGAGGTAGTAGTGCAGGTTGTGGATCGTGTTGAGCTGCGCCCCGAGAATCTCGCCCACGCGGTGCAGATGGTGCAGGTAGCCGCGCGTGAAGTTGCGGCAGGTGTAGCAGCCGCATTGCTCGTCGAGCGGGCGCAGCGAGTTGCGGTGCACGGCGTTGCGGATCTTGATGTCGCCAAAGCGCGTGAAGATCCAGCCGTTGCGCGCGTTGCGCGTGGGCATCACGCAGTCGAACATGTCGACGCCCGAGGCCACGCCCGCCACCAGGTCTTCGGGCGTGCCCACGCCCATCAGGTAGTGCGGCTTGTCGGCGGGCAGCTTCGGCGCGATGTGCTCGAGCACCCGCATCATGTCTTCCTTGGGCTCGCCCACCGAAAGGCCGCCGATCGCGTAGCCGTGGAACGGCATCTGCGAGAGGCCGGCGAGCGATTCGTCGCGCAGATCCTCGAACATGCCGCCCTGCACGATGCCGAACAGCGCGTTCGGATTGCTTAAGGCGTTGAACTCGTCGATCGAGCGCTTCGCCCAGCGCATCGACATGCGCATGGAGTCGGCCGCTTCCTTGTGCGTGGTGGGCACGCCGTTGGTCGCGTAGGGCGTGCATTCGTCGAACTGCATGACGATGTCCGAGTTCAGCACCTTCTGGATCTGCATCGACACTTCGGGCGAGAGGAACAGCTTGTCGCCGTTCACGGGCGAGGCGAAGCGCACGCCGTCTTCCGAGATCTTGCGCAGGTCGCCGAGCGAGAACACCTGGAAGCCGCCCGAATCGGTGAGGATCGGCCGGTTCCAGCCCATGAAGCGGTGCAGGCCGCCGTGCGCCCCGATCGTCTCCAGACCCGGGCGCAGCCACAGGTGGAAGGTATTGCCGAGGATGATCTTCGCCTGCATCTCTTCGAGTTCGCGCGGCTGCGTGGCCTTGACCGTGCCGTAGGTGCCCACGGGCATGAAGATCGGTGTTTCGACCACGCCGTGATTGAGCGTGACGCGGCCGCGGCGGGCGAGGCCGTCGGTGCCGAGCAGCTCGAATTTGAGGCCGTTTTGCGGGCGTTCGCCCAGGTATGCGCCGTGTTCGGCGCGTGCGTTGCTTTGATGACCGTCGGTCATGCGGTAACTCCTGTGCAACCGGAAAACAGTCCGGCGCAGATAGTGAAACGCCGTCGCACGTATGTGTTACGCGCGACGGCTTGGGAAAAGTGTGCGAACCCTGTCAGGCGCTGAGCGCGTTTTCGGTTCTGCTCAGCAGCATCGCGTCACCATAGCTGAAGAAGCGATACCGCTCTTCGATCGCGTGACGATAGGCGGCGCGGATCGTCTCGATGCCCGCGAACGCCGAAACCAGCATCAGGAGCGTCGACTTCGGCAGGTGAAAGTTCGTGACGAGCCGGTCCACCACGCGGAACTGGTATCCCGGCGTGATGAAGATGTCGGTCTCGGCGGACGTGGCGGCGAGTTCGCGGCCCGCGTTCGCCGCATCGCGCGCGGCGGCTTCGAGCGCGCGCATCGAGGTGGTGCCCACCGCGATCACGCGGCCGCCGCGCGCACGCGTGGCGGCGATCTTGTCGACGAGCGATTGCGGCAGCTGATACCACTCGCTGTGCATCGTGTGATCGGCGATGTTCTCCACGCGCACCGGCTGGAACGTGCCCGCGCCCACGTGCAGCGTGAGCGTGGCGCGCTCAACGCCTTGCGCGTCGAGCCGCGCGAGGAGCGCGTCGTCGAAATGCAGGCCCGCCGTGGGCGCGGCCACCGCGCCCGGGTTTTGCGCGAACACGGTCTGGTAACGCGTCTCGTCGTTCGCGTCGGCGTCATGCGTGATGTAGGGCGGCAGCGGCAAACGGCCGAATTGCTCGATCAGCGTGAGGCAGTCGTCGGGGAAATGCAGCGTGTAGAACGGCTCCACGCGCTCGCCCACCGTGACGTCGAACGCATCGGCCAGACGCAGCACGGTGCCGGGCCCCGGGCTCTTGCTCGCGCGGATCTGCGCGAGCGCCGTGCGCGCGCCGGTCAGGCGCTCGACGAGCACCTCGATCTTGCCGCCGCTGGCCTTCTGGCCGAAGAAGCGCGCCTTGAGCACCTTGGTATCGTTGAAGACGAGCAGGTCGCCGCGCGCGATGCACGCGGGCAGCTCCGCGAAGCGGCGGTCGGTGAGGCGCGCGGGTTGGCGTGGCAACTGCGCGGTGTTGTCCACCTCCAGCAGACGGCTCGCGCTGCGCTCGGGCAGGGCGGTTTGAGCGATCAGCTCGGCAGGGAGATCGAAGTCGAAATCGGAAAGCTTGAACATGCGGACTGATGAAACGGAAATACGGCTTAAGACCCGGGGTGCGCTGCTTTCGAGCCGATGAACCGCCGGGCGATGGCCCGCGGTTGCGCCCCAAAATGCGGCCGCAATGGCCGCCTGCGTACAGCGAGCGGCTATGATTGCGGGACGTGCCCGCGCGTTTGGGACATGCCCGTGGAACGGGCGGGTCGCGCGTTACGCGCCGCGCCTTGCCGGAAAGCCGATATTGTACTTGCGAAGCTGCTCATGCCCTCGTCCGTTAGCCGATTGATTTCCCAAGCCGATGCCACGAGCGAAGCGCACGACGACGTGCGCGAGCCGCAAGCGCCGCAAACCGCAGCGCCGCGCAAACGCGCGGTCCGCAAGCCATCCGCCGACAAAGCCACAGCGAAGGGCGGCGAGGGCGCTACGGCCAAGGACAAGCCCAAGCTCGCCAAAACCGCTGACCGCCTCGCCAAGCTCGGCCTCACGCGTGACATCGACCTCGTGCTGCATCTGCCGATGCGCTACGAGGACGAGACCACGCTCACGCCTATCGGCGAGCTGTTGCCGGGCGGCATGGCGCAGACCGAAGGCGTGGTGTTCGACAACGAGATCGCCTATCGCCCGCGCCGCCAGTTGCTCGTGAAGCTGCGCGACCCGGAGCACGCGGGCGGCGACGAACTGCATCTGCGCTTTCTGAACTTCTACGGCTCGCAGGTCACGCAAATGGCCGTGGGCAAGCGCCTGCGCGTGCGCGGCGACGTGCGCGGCGGCTTCTTCGGCATGGAGATGGTGCATCCGGCGGTGAAGGTCGTGGAAGGCGACACGCCGCTGCCGCAGGCGCTCACGCCGGTTTATCCGTCGACGGCCGGCGTGAGCCAGGCGTATCTGCGCAAGGCGATCGACAATGCGCTCTCGCGCGCCTCGCTGCCTGAACTCCTGCCCGAAGCCGTTGCGCGCGAGTTCCTGGCGCCGCTCAATCTGCCGCAACTGATGGATGCGGTGAAGACGCTGCACCATCCGCCCGTGGACGCCGACGAGCACGAGTTGATCGACGGCACGCACCCCGCGTGGACGCGCATCAAGTTCGACGAACTGCTCGCGCAGCAGCTTTCGCTCAAGCGCGCGCACGAGGAGCGCCGCACGCGCGCCGCGCCCGCGATGGCGCGCCACGTGGCCGGACGCGATTCGGGCACGGCGCTGCTCGCGCGCTTGCGCGCGGCGCTGCCGTTCACGCTCACCGGGGCGCAGCAGCGCGTGGTCGAGGAGATCGCGCGCGACCTCGAAGAGCCGCACCCGATGCAGCGTCTGCTGCAAGGCGACGTGGGCAGCGGCAAGACCGTCGTCGCGGCGCTCGCGGCCGCGCAGGCCATCGACGCGGGCTATCAGGCCGCGCTCATGGCGCCCACCGAAATCCTCGCGGAGCAGCACGCGCGCAAGCTGCGCGGCTGGCTCGAGCCGCTCGGCGTGCAGGTGGCCTGGCTCTCGGGCAGCCTCAAGGCAAAGGAAAAGCGCGCCGCGCTCGAAGCCGCGGCGCTGGGCACCGCGCAACTGGTGATCGGCACGCACGCGATCATTCAGGACGCCGTGGAATTCGCGCGGCTCGGTCTGGTGATCGTCGACGAACAGCATCGCTTCGGCGTCGAGCAGCGACTCGCGCTGCGCGCCAAGGCCCAGAACGCGAAGACGCCGGAGCAGGCCACGGGGCAGAGAACGGCTGCCGCGCCCGCGCGCGAGTTCCAGCCGCACCAGCTGATGATGTCGGCGACGCCCATCCCGCGCACGCTCGCCATGACGTATTACGCGGACCTCGACGTCTCCACCATCGACGAGCTGCCGCCCGGCCGCACGCCGATTCTCACGAAGCTGATCTCCGATGCGCGCCGCGAAGAGGTGATCGCGCGCGTGCGCGCGGCAGCGCTCACGGGGCGCCAGGTGTACTGGGTGTGTCCGCTGATCGAGGAAAGCGAGACGCTGCAGCTGCAGACTGCGGTGGAGACTTATGAAACGCTCGTGGCCGCGCTGCCCGAGCTCACGGTCGGGCTCGTGCACGGGCGGCTTGCGTCGGCGGACAAGGCCGCCGTGATGGACGCGTTTTCGCGCAACGAAGTGCAGCTGCTGGTCGCGACCACGGTGATCGAAGTGGGCGTGGACGTGCCCAACGCCTCACTGATGGTGATCGAGCACGCCGAGCGTTTCGGGCTCGCGCAACTGCACCAGTTGCGCGGACGGGTGGGGCGCGGCAGTGCGGCGTCGGTGTGCCTGCTGCTTTATAGCGGGCCGCTCTCGTTGACCGGACGCGCGCGGCTGCAAACCATGCGCGAGACCACCGACGGCTTCGAGATCGCGCGCCGCGATCTGGAGATTCGCGGTCCCGGCGAGTTCCTCGGCGCGCGCCAGTCGGGCGCGGCCATGCTGCGCTTCGCGAACCTCGAAAACGACGCCTGGCTGATCGACCCCGCGCGAGACGCGGCGGAGTGTCTGCTGCGCGAATGGCCGCACGTCGTCACGCAGCATCTGAACCGCTGGCTCGGTGCGCGCGAGCAGTACCTGAAGGCCTGACGAAGGCCCCGGGGCTGACTGCGGACGTCGTCGTCAGCGCAAGTGACACATGCGCGGAACCCGCGCGCCGCTGTGCCGTCTGAGCGTTCATGTGATCCCGCCCCGCATAGGGGTGTTGATTATTGGCGAATGACCGCCATAGGTGTATAAGTACAAACTATTGATTCACCTCTTTTGATTGGTCCCCAAAGAAATGACGCTCACAGAACTGAAATACATCGTTGCTGTTGCCCGCGAGCGCCACTTCGGACGGGCCGCCGAGGCGTGCTTCGTGAGCCAGCCAACCTTGTCAGTGGCAATCAAGAAGCTCGAAGACGAGTTGAACGTGCAGATTTTCGAGCGCGGCACGAGCGAAGTGAGCGTGACGCCCATCGGCGAGCAGATCGTGACGCAGGCGCAGCGCGTGCTCGAGCAGACGCTCGCCATCAAGGAAATCGCCAAGCAGGGCAAGGACCCGCTCGTTGGCCCGCTGCGTCTGGGCGTGATCTATACGATCGGCCCGTACCTGCTGCCCACGCTCGTCAAGCAGATGATCAAGCGCGTGCCGCAGATGCCGCTGATGCTGCAGGAGAACTACACGCTCAAGCTGATCGAGCTGCTCAAGCAAGGCGAGATCGACGTGGCCATCATGGCGCTGCCGTTTCCCGAAACCGGGCTTACGCTGCGTGCGCTCTACGACGAGCCGTTCGTGGTGGCGCTGCCCTCGGGCCATGCGTGGGAGCAGCGCGAAAAGATCGACCCCGACGACCTCAAGCAGGAAACCATGCTGCTGCTCGGCAGCGGCCATTGCTTCCGCGACCACGTGCTGGGCGTCTGTCCCGAGCTGATGCGCTTTTCGCAGAACGCCGACGGCATCCAGAAGACCTTCGAAGGCTCGTCGCTTGAGACGATCCGCCATATGGTGGCAAGCGGCGTGGGCATCACGGTGCTGCCGCGCATGTCGGTCACCGAGGTGAAGCCGCATGCGGGCGGCGTGGATTCGGGCCTGCTTTCGTACGTGCCGTTCGACGAGCCGGTGCCGGACCGCCGCGTCGTGCTGGCGTGGCGCAAGAGCTTCACGCGGATGCCGGCAATCGAGGCGATTGTCGATGCGATTCACGCCTGCGAGCTGCCGGGCGTGAAGCGGGTCGAAGCGCCCGCCGAGGCGGCTTGAGGCACGCCTGGGTTTTATCGCCCCGCGCGTCCATTGCGCGTGGGGCCATGCTTACCTTCCCGACTTTCCCCTTCGCTTTCTATCGTGCGACCCCAATAAGTCACGCCTATTCGATAGATTAAATAAATCAAATTTCTATTTTCAATAGCGTTTGATAAAGTTCTTCACACCGATCCACTCAGGACGAACTGGAGAAAGCGATGCAAACCAACGTTCCCAATACCGTCGCCGTAATGACTCAGGCACCCGCCTCGGCGAGCGTCATTAAGGGTCTGCGTACTGTCGCGTTTTCGTTGCTCGTCGACCGGGCGCTCGCCGCCTGAGCGACCTACTCACTCTTATCAGGAGTCCAGAATGACCGACCGTACCCTTACCTCAGCAGCAGGCGCGCCCGTCGTCGACAACCAGAATTCGCTCACCGCCGGCCCGCGCGGTCCCGTGATGTTGCAGGACGTGTGGCTCATCGAAAAGCTCGCCCACTTCGACCGCGAAGTGATTCCCGAGCGCCGCGTGCACGCAAAGGGTTCCGGCGCGTTCGGCACGCTCAAGGTCACGCACGACATCTCGCGCTATACGAAGGCCAAAGTGTTTAGCGAAGTCGGCAAGGAAACACCGCTTTTCATGCGCTTTTCGACGGTCGCGGGCGAGCGCGGCGCCGCCGACGCCGAACGCGACGTGCGCGGCTTCTCGATCAAGTTCTACACGGAAGAGGGCAACTGGGACGTCGTCGGCAACAACACGCCGGTGTTCTTCATTCGCGATCCGCTCAAGTTCCCGGATTTCATCCACACGCAAAAGCGTGATCCGCGCACGAACCTGCGCAGCAACGTCGCCGCGTGGGACTTCTGGTCGCGTCACCCGGAGTCACTGCATCAGGTCACGATCGTCATGAGCGATCGCGGCATTCCGAAGAACTATCGGCAGCAGCATGGCTTCGGCTCGCACACGTTCTCGTTCATCAACGCGAACAACGAGCGCTTCTACGTGAAGTTCCACTTCAAGTCGGCGCAGGGCGTGGAGAACTACACGGACGCCGAAGCGGCGCAGGTGGTCGCGCAAGACCGCGAGTCCGCGCAGCGCGATCTCTACAACGAGATCGAGAAGGCGAACTTCCCGAAGTGGCATTTCCGTATTCAGGTGATGCCCGAGGCCGATGCCGCCAGGGTTCCGTACAACCCGTTCGACATCACGAAGGTGTGGCCGCACAAGGATTACCCGTTGATCGACGTGGGCACGATCGAGCTCAATCGCAATCCGGAGAACTATTTCGCCGATGTCGAGCAGGCCGCGTTCACGCCCGCCAACGTAGTGCCGGGCATCGGCTTCTCGCCGGACCGTCTGTTGCAGGGGCGTCTGTTCTCGTATGGCGATACGCAGCGTTATCGCCTCGGTGTCAATCACCATCAGATTCCGGTGAACGCGCCGCGCTGCCCGTTCCACTCGTTTCATCGTGACGGCGCGTTGCGCACCGATGGCAACCTCGGCGGCACCGTGAACTACGAGCCGAGCCGCTTCGGCGACTTTGCGCAGCGTCCGCAGGCCGGCGAGCCGGCGCTCGCGACGGGTGCGGTCGATCACTACGATCACCGCGAGGACGACGATTACTACAGCCAGCCAGGCGCGCTGTTCCGCCTGTTCGATGCGGGCCAGCGCGAACGGCTCTTCGGCAATATCGCGCGAGCCTTCGAGGGCGTGCCCGACGACGTCGTGCAGCGGCAGATCGAGCATTTCCACCGCGCCGATCCGGCATACGCACAAGGCGTGATCGCGGCGATGGCCGCGCTCGCCGAGACGCGCAAGGCGGCGCGGTAGTCGCGAAAGAGAGACGGGGCGCGGCGTTGCATTGGCGCCAGCCGCTGCCCGGCAGGTTAAACGCAAGGCAAGACGTCACAGGAGCACGATCATGACCAGAACGATGACGATGACCCTCAAGGCCGTGGGCCCGGGCCGCGGAGCCGCCATGGCGCGCACGCGCGCCGAAGGCACGCAGACGGTGCGCCGCGTGGTGGGCTTCGCGATCGTGGCGAGCGGCTTGGTGGCGCTCGCTACGCAAGGGCTCGCGCACCTCGTCTCCCTGATGGGCCATTGAGCCCGAATAACCGAAAGGAGTTCTCATGGCCAAGAAACCTGTTGTGCAGCACGTGAACATCGGCATTAGCGACAAGGATCGCAGGAAGATCGCGCAGGGGCTTTCGCATCTGCTCGCGGACACCTACACGCTGTATCTGAAGACGCACAACTTCCACTGGAATGTCACGGGGCCGATGTTCAACACGCTCCATCTGATGTTCGAGACCCAGTACAACGAACTCGCGCTGGCCGTGGATGCCATCGCCGAGCGTATTCGCGCGCTGGGCGTGCACGCGCCGGGCAGCTACAAGGATTTCGCGAAGCTCTCGTCGATTCCGGAAGCCGATGGCGTGCCGGCCGCCGAGGACATGATTCGCCAGCTCGTGGAAGGCCAGGAAGCCGTGGTGCGCACCGCGCGCGCGATCTTCCCGGCGACGGAAGCCGCCAATGACGAGCCGACCGCCGACCTGCTCACGCAGCGCATGCAGACGCACGAGAAGACGGCGTGGATGTTGCGCTCGATGCTGGGCTGATGCTGGCCTTGATGCGGGGATCGACGCGGGGATCGATGCCGGCCCGCCGGCGTGTGGGACGATTGCGGGCCCGATGATGGGCGGGCGGCGGCGCATTGCCGCTCTCGCCTACAATAGGCGGCATTGTTTTTCCCGTTCCCATCATGTTCGCCCGACTCCCGCTCTATCTGCGGCTCGTCCGCATGGACAAGCCGATCGGCAGCCTGCTGCTGCTGTGGCCGACGCTCAACGCGCTGTGGATCGCCTCGAATGGCCATCCGTCGCTCTCGCTGCTTGTGATCTTCACGGTGGGCACGGTGCTCATGCGCTCGGCGGGCTGCGCGATCAACGACTACGCCGACCGCGACTTCGACCGCCACGTGAAGCGCACGGCCGAGCGGCCCATCACCTCGGGCCGCATCCACGCATGGGAAGCGGTGGCGATTGCCATCGTGCTCGCGTTCGTTTCGTTCCTGCTGATCCTGCCGCTCAATGCGCTCACCAAGCAGCTTTCGGTGGTGGCGCTGTTCGTGGCGGGGTCGTATCCGTTCACGAAGCGATTTTTCGCGATTCCGCAGGCGTATCTGGGCATCGCGTTCGGCTTTGGCATTCCGATGGCGTTTGCCGCCATCCAGGATCAGGTGCCGATGCTCGCGTGGATCATGCTCGTCGCGAACGTGTTCTGGTCGGTGGCCTACGACACCGAATACGCGATGGTCGACCGCGACGATGACATCAAGATCGGCATCCGCACCTCCGCGCTCACGTTCGGCCGCTTCGACGTGCTCGCAGTCATGCTCTGTTATGCGGCCACGCTCGGCATCTACGTCTGGGTGGGCGCGACGCTGCAATTGGGCGCGCTGTACTGGCTCGGCTGGGCGGCGGCGGCGGGCTGCGCGATCTACCACTACACGCTGATCAAGGACCGCGAGCGCATGCCGTGCTTCGCGGCGTTCCGCCATAACAACTGGTTGGGCGGCGCGCTGTTTGCGGGGATCGCGGCGCACTACGCTGCGGGCGCGATGTAGCCGATCCGGCTCCGCCCGGACCAGTTGTTAAAAAAGCGCCCATGGGCGCTTTTTTACGTGGGCGGCCTGGCAGGCCCGGCGAATTACTGCTTGCCGAATTCTTCGCCCATCTCCTTCGCCCGCGCGTCGGCGGCCAGAGCGCCGCGCACGATCGCGTCCTTGATGGCCGACGCGTCGAACGACGCGAGCGCCGCGGCGGTGGTGCCGCCCTTCGACGTCACGCGCTCGCGCAGGACGGCGGGCGGCTCGTCCGACTGCAGAGCGAGCTGCGCCGCGCCCGTGAAGGTGGCGATGGCGAGCGCTCGGCCTTGCTGCTCGTCCATGCCGAGCTCGCGGGCCGCGGCTTCGAGCGCTTCGATGAAATAGAACACGTAGGCCGGGCCGCTGCCCGAAATGGCCGTGACGGCGTCGATCTTGCTCTCGTCGTCGAACCAGACGGTCTGGCTCACTGCGCCGAGCACGTTCGACGCCAGTTCGCGGCCTGCCGCGTCGACGCCGCTGCCGGCACAGAGGCCCGTCGCGCCCATGCCGATCAACGCGGGCGTGTTGGGCATCGTGCGCACGACGCGCGCGTGGCCGTCCAGCCAGCGCGACAGATCTTCGATGCGGATGCCCGCCATGATGCTGATCACGACCTGATGCGCGCCAAGGTGCGGCGCGAGCGATTGCGCCACCGCCTTGGCGATCTGCGGCTTCACTGCGAGCAGGATGGCGTCGTATTCGGCGAGCGCACTGTCAGGGGCCGCGCCGGTGCGGATGCCGAACTGATCCGCGCTGCGCTTGCGCGCGTCTTCGTTGGGATCGATCGCGTACAGGTCGCTGGCGGACACGCCCTTGCGGATCAAGCCGCCGATGATTGCAGCGGCCATGTTGCCGCCGCCGATGAAGGCAATTTTCATGGTGATGGTGAGCGTCAGTGAATCAGTGGGAGTAATCGCGTGTGCCGAAGATCGCGGTGCCGACGCGCACGATGGTTGCACCTTCGAGCACGGCGGCTTCGAGGTCCGCCGACATGCCCATCGAGAGCGTGTCGAGCGTGAGGCCGTCGGTGCGCAACGAATCGCGTAGTGAGTCGCGCAGTGAGTCGAGTAGTTCGCGCAACTGCCGATGCGGCGCGCGCTGCGCATCGAGCGTGGCTTCGGGCTCCGGGATCGACATCAGCCCGCGCAGGCGCAGGTTCGGCAGCGCGGCAATCGCGTGGGCGACCTGGGCGGCTTCCTGCGGGGCGACGCCGCTCTTGGTGGCCTCTCCGCTCACGTTCACCTGCAGGCACACGTTGAGCGGCGCCATGCCGGCCGGGCGCTGCTCGGACAGGCGCTGCGCGATCTTGAGGCGGTCGACGGAATGCACCCAGTCGAAGCGCTCGGCCACGAGGCGCGTCTTGTTCGACTGCAATGGTCCGATGAAATGCCATTCGAGACTGGCGCGCAGGTCGGCGAGCGCCTCGATCTTGTCGACGGCTTCCTGCACGTAGTTCTCGCCGAAAGCGTGCTGGCCCGCTGCGTGTGCGGCGCGCACGTCTTGTGCCGGAAAGGTTTTCGATACCGCGAGCAGCGCGACGGATTCCGGCGCGCGGCCGGCATTGCGCGCGGCGGCGGCGATGCGCTGGCGGACGGCTTCGAGATTGTGGGCGAAATCGGTCATCGGCATGGAGGCTGGCTGCGCAGCCGCAAGTGGCGCATGGGTGCGAAAGGGCAATTATACGGACCATTCGGACCGCGCCCGGCGCATGAAATCCGCTTTGCGGCTGGTCGAAAGCCCTACGCCGATTGGCTGACTGTTGGCGAGCGTTGCGTCTCGCTATGCTGGATCGTCATCGAAACCGCGGGGTTCAATTGGCCGCCAGCATATGTTCCACAAGTTCGATCCAGTGCGTGACCGGAATGGTCGTGCCGCTTTGCAGGTGCGCGATGCAGCCGATGTTCGCCGAAACGATCAGCTGCGGCTCCAGCGCCTTGAGCCGCTCCACCTTCTGATTGCGCAGGGTGTAGGACAGGCGCGGCTGCGTGATCGAATAAGTGCCGGCGGAGCCGCAGCACAGGTGGCTGTCCACGGGCAGTCGCACGTCGATGCCCAGCGCGGCGAGCACCTTCTCCACGCCGCCGCGCAGTTGCTGGCCGTGCTGCAGCGTGCAGGGCGGGTGATACGCCACGGTGTGAATGCCGCGCCGGCGCGTGGCGGCGAGGAGCTGGTCCTGGAACGCGGGCAGGATCTCCGAGAGATCGCGCGTGAGCCCGGCAATGCGCCGCGCCTTGTCCGCATAGGCCGGATCGTTGCGCAGCAGGTGCGCGTATTCCTTGACCGTCGCGCCGCAGCCCGAGGCGTTCATGACGATCGCTTCCACGCCTTGCTCGACGTACGGCCACCAGGCGTCGATGTTCGCGCGCACGTCGTGGAGCGCGTCGTCCACGTAGCCCAGATGCAGGCGGATCGCGCCGCAGCAGCCGGCTTGCGGCGCCACCACGGTTTCGATGCCGAGCGCGTCGAGCACGCGCGCCGTGGCCGCGTTGATGTTCGGCATCATCGAAGGCTGCACGCAGCCCGCGAGCATCAGCATCTTGCGCGGGTGCTTCGTGGTGGGCCATGCGAGCGCGCGCTGGCGCACCGGCACCTTGTCGCGCAGGCGGCGCGGCAGCAGTGCGCGCATTTGCTGGGCCACGCGCATGGTAGGCGAGAACAGCATGCGGCTGGGCAGGAAGCCCGCGAGGAAGCGGCGCACGAGACGCTGGCGCAACGGACGCGACACCATCTGCTCGGCGTGCTTGCGGCCCACTTCCACGAGCCGGCCGTATTGCACGCCGGAAGGGCAGGTGGTTTCGCAGCTGCGGCAGGTCAGGCAGCGGTCGAGGTGGGTGAGCGTGCTTTTCGTGACCGGCGCGCCTTCCACCATCTGTTTCATCAGATAGATGCGTCCGCGCGGGCCGTCGAGCTCGTCGCCAAGCAACTGATAAGTCGGGCAGGTCGCGGTACAGAAGCCGCAGTGCACGCACTTGCGCAGGATCGCGTCGGCTTCGTCGCCGTCGGGAGTGTTGCGAATGAAGTCCGCGAGGTTCGTCTGCATTGCGGCGTGAAGGTCTTGTCAGAAGTCGGAATAAAGGCGTCCGCGATTGAAGATGCGGGCCGGGTCGAACGCAGCCTTCAGGCCGCGGTGGATCTTCATGAGCGGCGCGGGCAGCGGCGTGAACACCCCGGCGCTGCGGTCGTAGTTGGCCCCCGTGCGGAACATCGTGGCATGGCCGCCGGCCTGCTTCGCGCTGATGCGCACCGTTTGCGCATCGGTTTCGGTGATCCACCAGCGTTGCGCGCCGCCCCATTCCATCAGTTGCGTGCCCGGCAGTTGCAACGGCTCGGCAATCGAGGGCAGGGCGAGACGCCACAGCGCGGCGCCTGGCGCGATCGAGGCGAAGAACGGGTCGGTCTGCTCGCGCAGTCCCGCCCAGAAGCGCTCGGCTTCCACGGCATCCACGACTTCGCCGCCCAGCAGCGTGCGCGCGGCCTTCACACCAGCCTCCGCGCCCGCGAGGCGCACGGCCAGCGTGCCGTTGCGCCAGGCGCTCGCGGTCATCGGCAGCGGCCGGCCGCCCCATTCGTTGAGCTTGCGCACGGCGTCCGTGCCGTTCATGTCGAACTTGAGCGTGGTCTCGGCTTGCGCCACGGGCAGCACTTTCACCGATAGCTCGAGAATCAGGCCAAGCGTGCCGAGCGAGCCTGCCATCAGTCGCGAGACGTCGTATCCGGCCACGTTCTTCACGACCTGGCCGCCGAAATGCAGCACCTCGCCGTGGCCGTTCATGACGACCGCACCCAGCACGAAGTCGCGCGCGGCACCCGCGCTTGCGCGGCGCGGCCCGGCAATGCCAGCGGCGACGCAGCCGCCGAAGGTGGCCTGCGGGCCGAAGTGGGGCGGCTCGAAGGGGAGCATCTGGCCGTGCGTCGCGAGCGCGTGCTCGATTTCGATGAGCGGCGTGCCGGCGCGCGCGGTAATGACGAGCTCGGCCGGGTCGTAAGAAATGATGCCCCGGTACGAGCGCGTATCCAGCACTTCGCCTTCGAGTGTCTGGCCATACCAGTCTTTTGTGCCGCCGCCGCGTATGCGCAGCGTGTGTCCGTCCGCGGTGGCCGCGCGAATGCGCTCGGACCACGTCGTGACGATATCGTCCTCTTCCATGATTTCCATGGCGCGTTTGTCGTTGTGGTTCGCTCGATTGTACTGACGCGCCTCACTCTGGCAACCCGGGGCAGGCCCGCATGGGTCATGCATCCTGCATTTCAGCGTGCGCACCGGCTCGCGGTGCGCACGCCGGACCTGCTAATGCGGCTTGAAAGAGCGGCTTGAAAGCGCGGCCTGAAGGTGCGGTTTAGAAGCGCGGTCTAGAAGCGCGGCAGATCCGGATGCGGCAGCAGGTTTCCACGCACGTGCATCCTGCCGTATTCGGCGCAGCGCGCGCGCGTGGGAATGCCCTTGTCGGGATTGAGCAGGCCGGCCGGGTCGAACGCGTGCTTCACGGCATGAAACGCGTCGCGCTCCTCGCGCGAGAACTGCACGCACATCGAATTGATCTTCTCGATGCCCACGCCGTGCTCGCCCGTGACCGTGCCGCCCAGTTCCACGCAGGCTTCGAGGATATCCGCGCCGAACGCCTCGGCGCGGTGCCACTCGTCGAGGTCGTTGCCGTTGAAGAGGATGAGCGGGTGCATGTTGCCGTCGCCCGCATGGAACACGTTGATGCAGCGCAGCCGGTATTGCGTTTCCATTTCGTGGATGCGCGCGAGCAGCGGTCCGATCGCGCGGCGCGGCACAGTGCCGTCCATGCAGTAATAGTCGGGCGAAATGCGGCCCGCCGCCGGAAACGCGTTCTTGCGGCCGGACCAGAACCGCAGCCGCTCCTCCTCGGTGCGCGATATCTGGATGCGGGTCGCGCCGTGCTCGCGCAGCACGACCGTCATGCGCGCGATCTCCTCGGCGACTTCCTCGGGGGTGCCATCGGATTCGCACAGCAGAATCGCGGCGGCGTCGAGGTCGTAGCCCGCGTTGACAAACTCTTCCACGGCGCGCGTGGCGGGCTTGTCCATCATCTCGAGGCCGGCAGGAATGATGCCTGCGGCAACGATGCCCGCCACCGCGTCGCCGCCTTTCACGACGTCGTCGAAGCTCGCCATGATGACTTGCGCCGTCTGCGGGCGCGGAATCAGCTTGACCGTGACCTCGGTGACGATGGCGAACATGCCCTCGCTGCCGATCATCACCGCGAGCAGATCGAGGCCTGGCGCGTCGGGGGCGAGCGAGCCGAATTCCACGATCTCGGCATCCATCGTCACCGCGCGCACGCGCAGCACGTTGTGCACCGTAAGGCCGTACTTGAGGCAATGCACGCCGCCCGAGTTCTCGGAGACGTTGCCGCCGATCGTGCAGGCGATCTGCGAGGACGGATCGGGCGCGTAATAGAGGCCGTAAGGCGCGGCCGCTTCGGACACCGCGAGGTTGCGCACGCCGGGCTGCACCGTGGCCGTGCGCGCGTAGGGATCGACTTCGAGAATGCGCTTGAAGCGCGCGAGCGAGAGCACGATGCCGTGGCGGATGGGCATGGCGCCGCCCGAGAGGCCCGTGCCCGCGCCGCGCGGCACGACAGGCACGTCCAGGCGCCGGCAGATCTGCACGATGCGCTGCACCTGCGATTCCGTTTCCGGCAGCGCCACGGCAAGCGGCAGGCGCCGGTAGGCCGCAAGACCGTCGCATTCATAGGCTACCGTGTCTTCCTCGCGGTGCAGCAGGCAGTGCGCCGGCAGCACCGCCATCAACGCCTGAACCACTTCGCGCTGTCGCTGCGCGAGCACTTCCGGCGTGAGTTCCGGCAACTTCGCCTCCGGTGCGTTCATGTCTTCTCCGCTCCCATGCAGGATGATTGTTGACCGCGTGTTATGCCGCCCAGCTGAAGATCTTGCCGGGGTTCATCAGATTGTGCGGATCGAGTGCGTGCTTGATGGCGCGCATCGTGTCGACCGTGTCGGCGCCATGCTCTTCCACGAGGAAGTCCATCTTGTGCAGGCCCACGCCGTGCTCGCCCGTGCAGGTGCCGTCCATCCTG
This sequence comes from Paraburkholderia sp. A3BS-1L, assembly GCF_051125215.1. Lineage (NCBI taxonomy): Bacteria > Pseudomonadati > Pseudomonadota > Betaproteobacteria > Burkholderiales > Burkholderiaceae > Paraburkholderia > Paraburkholderia sp. A3BS-1L. Next base: position 559,074 of record NZ_CP120442.1, read on the forward strand.
ATCGCGCGCTGCACGATCAGGTGGTTCAGGCGCTCGGCTTCCTCGATTTCCTCGGGTTTGTCCGGGTCGATCAGGATCGCGACATGGAAGTTGCCGTCGCCCACGTGGCCCACGATCGGGCAGGGCAGCGGCGAGGCCTTGAGGTCGGCCTCCGTCTCCACCACGCATTCGGCGAGGCGCGAGATCGGCACGCATACGTCGGTCGTCACGGCGCGGCAGCCGGGCCGCAGTTGCAGCATCGCGAAGTAGGCGCTGTGGCGCGCGTTCCACAGGCGGCTGCGGTCTTCGGGGCGGGTCGCCCATTCGAAGCCCTCGCCGCCGTTTTGCGCGGCCAGTTCCTGCACGAGCTGCGCCTGTTCGGCGACGCCAGCTTCGGTGCCATGGAACTCGAAGAACAGCGTGTGCTTTTCGCGCAGCGTCAGGTTCGAGTGGCGATTGATCGCGCGCACTGCGAGCGAATCGATGAATTCCACGCGCGCGATCGGCACGCCCATCTGAATCGTTTCGATGACCGTGCGCACGGCCTCGGCCATGGAAGGAAACGCGCATACCGCCGCCGACACCGCTTCGGGCTGAGGATAAAGCCGCACGGTGATTTCGGTGATCACGCCGAGCGTGCCTTCGGAGCCCACGAAGAGACGCGTGAGGTCATACCCCGCCGACGACTTGCGCGCGCGCGTGCCGGTCTTGATGATGCGGCCGTCTGCAAGCACGGCGGTGAGGCCCAGCACGTTCTCGCGCATCGTGCCGTAGCGCACGGCGTTGGTGCCGGAAGCGCGCGTTGCCGACATGCCGCCGATGCTCGCATCCGCGCCCGGGTCGATCGGGAAGAAGAGGCCGGTGTCGCGCAGCGCTTCGTTGAGCGCCTTGCGCGAGATGCCGGGCTCCACGGTGACGGTGAGGTCTTCGGCGTTGATCGAGAGCACGCGGTTCATCTGCGAGAGGTCGATCGAGACGCCGCCCTGCACCGCGAGCAGATGGCCTTCGAGCGACGAGCCGTTGCCGTAGGGAATGATGGGCACGCCATATTGCGCGCACAGCTTCACGATCGACTGGACTTCCTCGGTGTTCTGCGCGAACACGACGGCGTCGGGCAGTTGCGGGTCGAAGCGCGATTCGTCGCGGCCGTGATGCGCGCGCACGGCTTCGGACGTGGAGACGCGTTCGCCGAACGCGCTGCGCAGTTTGTCGAGGAGATCGGTGGGGAACGGGCGGCGTGCAAAGGCCGGCGGCGCGGGATGATTCACGCGGGGGTCTCCTTCATTTGAACGTAACGCGTGGTGGAATTCGGAGCGCGGTTCATTTTACGCCCAACGTTTGAGGACGCGGTCCGCTGCCCACGGCTCGCCCGCGAACAGGCCCGCGAACAGGCCCGCAAACAGGCCCGCAAACAGGCCTTGGCCCATGCAGGCCGGGTTCGGCACAATTGCGCTTCAATCTGTTTGCTATTCGGAGAGACATACCATGGGCAACCGCCTGAGCAAGATCGTCACGCGTACCGGCGACGACGGCACGACGGGCCTCGGCGACGGCAGCCGCGTGCGCAAGGACGACGCGCGCATCGCTGCGATCGGCGAGGTCGACGAACTGAATTCGCACATCGGCGTGCTGCTGTGCGAGACGCTGCCGGACGACGTGCGCGCCGCGCTCACGGACATCCAGCACGACCTGTTCGACCTGGGCGGCGAGCTGTGCATGCCCGGGCACACCATCGTCACGGACGCGCACCTCGAGCGCCTCGATGGCTGGCTGGCCGAGTACAACGCCACGCTGCCGCCGCTCAAGGAGTTCATCTTGCCGGGAGGCTCGCGCGCGGCGGCGCTCGCGCACGTCTGCCGCACCGTGTGCCGGCGCGCGGAGCGCATGATCGTCGCGCTCGGCGCGGCGCAGGACGCGAGCGCGGCGGGTGGGGCAGACGGGGCGGGGAAATCGGCCGCGCCGCTCGCGCAAACGCCGCGCCGCTATGTGAACCGGCTCTCCGACCTGATGTTCGTGCTCGCGCGCGTGCTCAACCGCGCGGCCGGCGGCGCCGATGTGCTCTGGCGTCACGACCGCGGCGCGGCGTCGGGTGAATCAGCGGATAAACCGGGCAGCGAGCCCGACACCGGCTCCAGCAAATAACGGGACCGACACGGGCGTGGAATACGGGCGGCCGGCCTGCAAAGCCGGACCGCCCATGCTGCCCGCATCCCGCCACGCGGAAAATGCTGTGGTGCGACAAAATGCCTGGGGCGGCGTATCTCATTAAACATGTATCGTAGTTGCATGTTTAACAAGGAGAAGCCTCAATGACTGCGCTTACCGCCGACCAGATCGCCCGCGTCAAGGCCACCGCGCCCGTATTCGCCGAACACGGCACCACCATCACGAAGCACTTCTACACGCGGATGTTCAATGCCCATCCGGAACTGAAGAACCTCTTCAACCAGACGCACCAGAAGAGCGGCAGCCAGCCCGAGACGCTCGCGCGCGCGGTCTATGCCTACGCCGCGAACATCGACAACCTCGGAGCGCTCGGCGGCGCGGTCTCGCACATCGCGAACAAGCATGCGAGCCTGAACATCCGTCCGGAGCACTATCCGATCGTCGGGCGGCATTTGCTGGGCGCGGTGGTGGACGTGCTGGGCGACGCCGTCGATCAACCCACGCTCGACGCGTGGGCGGTGGCTTACGAGCAGCTCGCGAACATCATGATCGGCGCCGAGGCGAAGCTCTACGAAGCCGCGCCGTGGAGCGGCTTCCGTCCGTTCAAGGTGATGCGCAAGCACGTCGAAAGCGACGAGATCACGTCGTTCTACCTCGCGCCCGCGGATGGCGCGCCCGCGGGCGGCTTCGAGCCCGGCCAGTACGTGAGCGTGACGCGCTATGTCGACAAGCTGGGCGTCGACCAGCCGCGCCAGTACAGCCTCTCCGACGCACCGCACGGCCGCTGGCTGCGCATCTCGGTCAAGCGCGAGGACGGCCGCGGCGAAGTCGAGCCGGGCCACGTCTCGAACCTGATGCATGACGGCGTGGAGGAAGGCGCGGTCGTGCACGTGAGCGCGCCGATGGGTGAATTCAAGCTCGATCGCAAGAAGGCCACGCCGGTCGTGCTGATGAGCGGCGGCGTGGGCATCACGCCGATGGCGTCGATGCTGGCCACGCTGCTGGCCGAGCGCAGCGAGCGCAAGGTGACCTTCGTGCACGCCTGCCGCAACCGTGACGTGCACGCGTTCGGCGAGTGGATGCGCCGCGCCGCGGCCGAGCATCCGAACGTGAAGGTCGCGGTGTTCTACGAAGAAGTGGGCGCACAGGACCGCGTGGGCATCGACTACGACTTCGAAGGCCGCGTCGAGCTCGATCGCATCGCCGCCGAAGCGATCCTGCCGGATGCCGATTACTACGTTTGCGGCCCGGTCGCGTTCATGCGCGCGCAGCGCGACGCGCTGGTCGCTCGCGGCGTCGATCCCGCGCGCATCTACACGGAGATCTTCGGTTCGGGCATGCTCGACTGAAGCACTGCGGCGCTCGCAGCCGCGTTTCCCGCGGACAAAAAAATGCCCCGGTGCAGTTCAGCGCCGGGGCATTTTTCGTTGCAGCGCGAAAAAGCGGCTCAGTTACCGCTGCCACGCGCGACGCGGCGCTGCTTGACCGCTTCGGCGAGCCCTTCGAGCACGCCCACGCTTTCGTCCCAGCCGATGCAGGCATCGGTGATGCTCTGGCCGTAGGTCAGCGCGCAGCCTTCCTTGAGATCCTGGCGGCCCGCCACGAGGTGCGACTCCACCATCACGCCGACGATGCGCTCGTCGCCCGCCGCGACCTGGCGGCCGATGTCGGCGCACACGGGGATCTGGTTCTCGTGCTTCTTCGAGCTGTTCGCGTGGCTCGCATCGATCATCAGGCGCGCGGCGAGGCCCGCCTTGCCGATGTCGCTGCACGCGACATCCACGCTTTGCGCGTCGTAGTTCGGCGTCTTGCCGCCGCGCAGGATCACGTGGCAGTCCTCGTTGCCGGCCGTCGAGACGATGGCCGAATGGCCGCCCTTCGTCACGGAGAGGAAATGGTGCGGCTGCGAGGCGGCCTTGATCGCGTCCACGGCGATCTTGACGTTGCCGTCGGTGCCGTTCTTGAAGCCGACCGGGCACGAGAGACCCGAGGCCAGTTCGCGGTGCACCTGCGACTCGGTCGTGCGCGCGCCGATCGCGCCCCACGAAACGAGGTCGGCGATGTACTGCGGGCTGATCATGTCGAGGTACTCGGTGCCCGCCGGCAGGCCGAGCTCGTTGATCGAGACGAGCAACTCGCGCGCGGTGCGCAGGCCGTCATTGATCTTGAAGCTGTTGTCCATGTACGGATCGTTGATGAGGCCCTTCCAGCCCACCGTCGTGCGCGGCTTTTCGAAGTACACGCGCATCACGATCTCGAGCTCGTTCTTGAAGCGCGTGCGCTGCTCCACGAGCTTGTTCGCGTATTCGAGCGCGGCCCTGGTGTCGTGAATCGAGCACGGCCCGATGATCACGATCAGGCGGTCGTCCATGCCGTGCAGGATGCGGTGCAGGGCGCGGCGCGACTCGAAGATCAGCGTGGAGGCGGCTTCCGAGCACGGGAATTCGCGGATCAGGTGAGCGGGCGGCGTGAGTTCCTTGAGTTCGCGGATGCGGACATCGTCGGTGTTGTGCGGGGGCATGGTCGTTTTCTCCTGATCCGGTGTGTAGCGTGCGTCGTGCTCGATGACGAAACTGTGGGGCGAAAAAAAACCGCCAGGCTTTGCTGGCGGTTTTTCGTGTATTCGGGTTCCTGCGCGTACTGTCAACCCTCTCGATCCGCCAGCGGTCTGAGATACCAAAAAAAGTAAAAATAAAACTTCGTGGCGAACATGGCGGATTCGGACTCGAAAACGTTCGTTACGTCGAAAAGGGTAAATGCCTTTATAACCCGAGCTTCTCGTGGCTGACAAGCTGGGCTGTGAAAAAATGCGGATGATCCGCGCACTGCCAGCGCTGGCTGCAGAAAATCCGCGCTGCGATGCGGTTTTTCCGCATCGCAGCGCATGAATCCTGCAGTTCTGGACGCTTAGACCGTGCCGCCCACCGTCATGCGATCGATGCGCAGCGTCGGCTGGCCCACGCCCACCGGCACGCTCTGGCCCTCCTTGCCGCACACGCCCACGCCCGAGTCGAGGCGCATGTCGTTGCCGATCATGCTCACGTACTTGAGCGATTCCGGGCCGCTGCCGATCAGCGTCGCGCCCTTCACGGGGTAGGTGATCTTGCCGTTCTCGATCATGTAGGCCTCGGAGGCCGAGAACACGAACTTGCCGTTGGTGATGTCGACCTGGCCGCCGCCGAAGTTCACGGCGTAGAGCCCGTTTTTGACCGAGGCGATGATCTCCTGCGGATCCTTGTCGCCGTTGAGCATGTAGGTGTTGGTCATGCGCGGCATCGGCAGCGCGGCGTACGACTCGCGGCGCGCGTTGCCGGTCACGGGCATCTTCATGAGGCGCGCGTTGAGCGAGTCCTGGATGTAGCCCTTGAGGATGCCGTCCTCGATCAGCGTCGTGCACTGCGTGGGATTGCCCTCGTCGTCGATGTTCAGCGACCCGCGGCGGTTGGGCAGCGTGCCGTCGTCGACCACGGTGACGCCCTTGGCCGCCACCCGCTCGCCGATGCGTCCCGCGAACGCCGACGAGCCCTTGCGGTTGAAGTCGCCCTCGAGCCCGTGGCCGATGGCTTCGTGCAGCAGCACGCCGGGCCAGCCCGGGCCGAGCACCACCGACATCGCACCAGCCGGGGCCGGACGCGCTTCCAGATTGACCAGCGCCGCGTGCACGGCATCGTCGACGTACTTCGAGAGCACCTCGTCGGTGAAATACGCGTAGTCGAAGCGACCGCCGCCGCCGCCGCTGCCGATCTCGCGGCGACCGTTCTGCTCGGCGATCACCGTGACCGAGACGCGCACCAGCGGGCGAATGTCGGCGGCGAGCGCGCCGTCGCTGCGCGCGACCAGCACCACGTCGTATTCGCCCGCGAGCGCGGCCATCACCTGGCTGATGCGCGGGTCGCGCCCGCGCGCCATCTGCTCGATGCGCTCGAGCAGCTTCACTTTCTCGGTGGCGTCGAGCGAGTTGAGCGGATCGGCGGGCAGGTAGAGGTCGCGGCCCGCGATGCCCTTGAGCGAGGTGGCCGCCTGGATCTTCTGCTTGCCGCCGCCGGCCTGCGCGATCGAGCGCGTGGCGATGGCGGCCTGGCGGATCGCCTCGGGCGAGAGGTCGTCGGAGTAGGCGAAGGCGGTGCGCTCGCCGGACACGGCGCGCACGCCCACGCCCTGGTCGATGCTGAAGCTGCCCGACTTGACGATGCCTTCTTCCAGGCTCCAGGCCTCGCTGCGCGTGGTCTGGAAGTAGAGGTCGGCGTAGTCGACGCGGTGCGTGAAAATCTCGCCGAGCGTGCGCGTGAGCACTGCCTCGTCGAGGCCGTAGGGCGTAAGGAGCAGGTCCTTCGCGGTCGCCAGATTGCGGATGCCGGGTTCGATGATGTTCATGCGCTCAGTTAGCAATCTCAGTTAGCGGTGTCTGTCAGAATAGGTTCGGGTGAAACGCCTTGAATTCAAGCGCCTCGTTTACGGTTCGTGGATGGCGTCTCAGGGGTGGCCCAGCACGCGATGCCGCCAGGCCGGCAGGCTTGCGCGCACGGCGGCCATGCGTTCCAGGTCGATGTCGCCGATCACCACGCCGGGGTTTTCGTCGCGCACGTCGACGATCTCGCCCCACGGGTCGATCAGCATGCTATGGCCCCATGTGCGGCGGCCGTTCTCGTGCTGGCCGCCTTGCGCCGCCGCGAGCACGTAGCACTGGTTCTCGACCGCGCGGGCGCGCAGCAGCGTCTCCCAGTGCGCGCGGCCCGTGGTGTAAGTGAACGCCGACGGCACCACCATCAGCGCGCAGTCGCCCATGCGCCGGTAAAGCTCGGGAAAGCGCAGATCGTAGCAGACCGACAGACCGACGCGGCCGAACGGCGCGTCGAAGGTGCGCACCTCGGCGCCGGGGCGGATCGTGCGCGCTTCGTCGAACGATTCGGCGCCTTTTTCGAAGCTGAAGAGGTGAATCTTGTCGTAGCGTGCGCGCTCCGCGCCGCTCGGATCGAACACGAGCGTGGTGTTCAGCACGCGGTTTTCTTCGGGCGCTTTCAGCGGCAGCGTGCCGCCGATGATCCAGACGCCGTGGCGCTTCGCGGCAGCGGCGAGAAAGCGCTGGATCGGGCCGTCTTCGTAAGGTTCGCGGATGGCGAGCTTGTCGGTGTCCTTGTGGCCCATGAAGCAGAAGTATTCCGGCAGCAGCACGAGGCGCGCGCCCTGACTGGCGGCCTCTCCGATCAGGCCCTCGGCGTCGGCCAGGTTGCGCTCGCGATCGGGCGTGCTGACCATCTGCAACGCGGCGACGCGAAACCGCGTGCTGCCAGAATCACTGAGACCACTGGGGACGTGCGTTGCGGGAGAGGGGGGATGGCTCATCGACGGCTCTTGAGAAGAGAGACGGGGGGTTCCGGTTGCGGTGCACGGCACGAAGGCGCGCGGCAAGCCACTGCGCCGCTCAATGCGCCGCCGCCGGAACCGGCGTATTCATCTTACCCTGATCGTCCGGCAGTCGCTCGACATGCGGTTTGGACCACGAACCCGTGATCGCATAGGTCCGCGCGAATGCCACTTCGACGGTATGCAGGAGCACGACATCGGCGATCAGCGCGCCAAGCCCGAAGAACGGGTTGATGATCGTCGCGGCGATCACGCCCGCGCCGGCGCTCACCGTGGGCACGACGTGCACACGCAGATCCTGGGTCTTGTGGGCGAGGTCGATGGTGCCGGCCATCTGCGCGCGGCCCGGCGCAGTCACGAGCTTGAAGTCGTCGGTGCGGCCGACGCCGTTCTGGATCTGTCCGGTGCCCGTCACGCTCGTGAACGGCAGGCCCGGCCCGAACAGGTCGTGGAAATCCATCTCGGGAAAGTGCGCGAAGCTTTGCAGGCTCAGCACCCCGAGCAGCGACGCCACTCCCTGATTGATCTTGAGAATCTGGCCATGGTGCAGGTCGAGCGCGAGGCTGCCTTCGAGCGTCGGATAGTCGAGCGCCGTCGGGCCGCCGCGCCACGCGAGCTTGCCGCTCAACGTGCCTTGGCCGCCCCTGACCACATGCGCGACGCCCGCGCGTTCGAGCAGCGAGCCCGCGTTCTTGAGGTCGAGGTGGAAGTCGAGCACGGTGCGGCGCGGCGTTTCACTCGCGCCGCCCGCGGTGTCGGCGGGGGGCGCTTCGTCGCCCACGGCTCGCCAGTTCTCGGTCGCGGTGAAGTGCGCGTCAGGGTTGGCGATGTCGAGGTTGTCGAGCTGCCAGACCGGCACGCCATTGTCGACGTAATTGTGGGCGCTCATCTGCAGGCGGCCGAAGTCGTGGTCGCGCACGATGAGCTGGTTCACGACGAGGTCGATCGACGGCATGTTCTGGGCGCGCTGCGACATGGCCTGGCCGAGCAGATCGTTCTCGGTCGCGGCGGGCACGACGAGGCGGGCGAGCTGCGCTTCGAGCGTGCCGGGCGAGCCCGCCACGGGGCCCGGCTTCCACGCGACGTGGCCCGAGACCTGATTCGACGCGACGTTGGCCTGCCATTGCTTGCCGGTGCGCGTGGCGCCCACGATCACGTTTTCCCAGTGACGCTTGAGCAGCGTGAGCATGCCGACGTGGACCGCGAAGCGCGAGGGCAGATAGGATGCGAACGCGCCGCCGGGGACGGGCGCGGTGGTTGGGCTTTCGGCGCTTGGGGCACTTGCGGCGCTTGCTGTCGATGCGGCTTGTGGCGCGCTTGTTGTGCTCGTTGCGCTTGCGGTGTTCCCGGCGCTCGCCGTTGTCTGCGATGCGGGTTGTGGCGGGCGGGCGTTTGCCGCCGCCTGCGATGCGGGCGGCGCCGCTGCAGCCGCGGCTTCGCTTGCTGCCGCGCTGCCGCGCAGCTCCTGCGCCACCCCGCGCCATGCGTCGGCGTTGAAGGTGGGCACGTCGACCACCGCGACCACGCCTTCGCTGGGCAGATCGGCGGGCCGGTTCATGGCGATCACGCCGCGCACCACGCCTGGCACGTGGCCCGGATTGCGGCGCAGCACGTAGCGCGCCGCGAGCGGCCCGAGCGTGAGATCGGCATGCTCGTACAGCGGGACGTCGGCGGCGGCCGTCGTCTCCGTGTCGCTGCCGTCGCCGGCGCCGGGCTGCAGCTCGAAGCGCAGCGGCATGGGCGCGCCCGCGGTCTTGCCGAATGGCGCGGGCAAGTCGATCGCGAGATCGGTCAGATCCGAGTGCGCCTTCACGTCGGGCAGATGGCCGCGCTCGCCCGCCACCGAGAGCGACCACGGCGCCGAGCCCGAAAAGCGGCCAAGCACCGCCGCCGCCGTGCCGTGCAGGTTCAGCCCGCGCGCCGCGTCGACGGCCACGTTGCCGGCCACGTTCACGTGATAGCGGCCGTCATCGCTCAGGCCGCCGTTCGCGCGCACCTCGCCGCCAAGGAAGCGTCCCGTGAGCCGCTCCACCTGCGCGCTGCGGTTCGTGAAGTGCACTTTGCCGGTGAGGCTGGACAGCGGCGGCACGTTATTGGCCGTGAGCGTGTCGTTCTCGAAGCCGATGGCGCCAGCCACCTTCACCGTGGGCATCGGCTTGCGCGGGATCGTGAGCTTGAGCGCGAGCGTGGCCGGCCCCTGCGCCTGCACCTTCTCGGTAGCGTGTTTCGACATCGCGCCGATCGAGCTGTTGTCCGCATAATCGAGCAGGTCCGCGAGCGGCCCGCGCCCCGCGCCCTCGATCACGATATCGGAGCCCTTGATGCCGAGTTCGTCGATGCGCCCGGTCACGTCGCGCAGCACGAAGTTGCGGTAATGACCGCGCGCGACGTCAAAGCGCAGCTTGTTCTCGTGAAGCTGGAACACGCCGTCGATGCCGTCGAACGCGGGCCAGACGTTCGGCGCGCCGTTGCGCAGCGTGCGCGGCGGAAACGGCGTCGGCTCGAAGCGCCCGTTCTGGAACGGCGCGACGATGCGGAACTGGCCCGCCTCCGGGTCGCGCGAGTAGGGGAATTTGGCGAGATCGCCATGGATCTCGATGGTCCCGCCTTTCGAGACCCCCGCCTGCAGCCCGTGGCCCAGATAGACGCGGGTCTTCTCAGGGATGCTGGTGGGCAGATAGCGCGCGATGGCCTTGACCTGCGCCGTATCGAATTTGGCGACGAGGTCGAGCGCGCCGCGTCCGTGGCCGGGGTTCGTGTAGTGCGCGGTCATGCTCGCGCGCGCGTCGGCGTTCTGCACGCCCAGCTCGCTCACGTTGACCGCGAACGCCTTGAGCTTGTCGCCGGGCTGGCGCTGCGCGGCGATCGTCCAGGTCATGGCGCCCCACAGGCGGTCGAACTTCAGGCGCGGATCGTCGAATACGCCCGGCAGCGTGAGCGTGCTTGCGGCCGTGTCGAGGTGTAGCGAGCCGCGCGATTCGTCGGCGTCGATTTTCCCCCAGAGGTTCTCGATGCCGGGCAGGCCCGCGCGCGGATGGCCGCGCGGCGTGAGGCCGGGCCCCGGCTCCTGGGCTGCCACGCTGATGCCTTGCAGGTCGCCCTTGAAGCGATAGTGGACGATGGGCTCGACGCTCTTGTCGCGCTGCTCGGCGGCCGCTTCGCCGCCCTCGGGGCTTGCGCGCTCCAGCGCGAGATCGTAATTGGCGATCACGCCTTGCGGATTGAAGCGCACGAGCGCGTTCTGCACGCGCCCCGGCAATGGCAGCGCGCGCATGAATTCGGCGAGGATGCCCAAATCGATGCGGTCGCCATTGACCGAAAGGAGCTGGCCGTGCTGCAGCGACTGCTGGCGCATATGTCCGTCCAGCGTCGCAAACGCGAGCGAGCGCGTGAGCGGCGTGCCGTCGTCGAGCGGCGGTTGCCCGAGCTCGGCATGGAAATCGCGCATTTGCAGGGTGTAGTCGCCGGGCTCGGCCGCGATGCGCCAACTGAATTGCGCGACCGGCAGGTCGAGGCGCGGCTGGGTCGCCTTCACGCGCAGCGCGATGTCGTTGCCGCTCAGCACGCCGTCGGCGGACTTGATGCGGCCCGCCTCGAAGTGCGCCCAGATTGCATTGTTGATGCGCCCGGCATAGGTCGTGAGCGGCAAGGCGATGTAGCGCGCCAGCGTGGGCAGGTCCACGGGGCCGGTCGAGACGTAGGCGTCGCCGTTCCAGTCGAGCGGCTTGCCCGCCTGCGCGTTGCGCGCGTGCCGGAAGTGCGCGCGGAAGTCGAGCGGCCCGTGCAGCACCGTGCCCTCGGCCGGCGCCTGCAGCGCGACGCGGTGGTCGTAGCCGTCGTTGAGGATGGCGAGGCGAATGTCCGAGAGCTTGAGCTCGGGCGCGTCGCGCGTGGCGTCGTGCCAGCGCAGCGTGCCGCCGCGCAGCACAATGGCCTGCTGGCGCATGAGCCAGGTCGTAAAGGTGGCGTTGCCCGTATGCGCCGTGGGCACCGGCACGCCGGCGACCGTGAGCATGCCGTCGTCCTCGCGCGCGATCAGCACGTCGGGGCGCTCGACCACGACGCTGGAGAGCAACAGCTCGAAGCTCACGAGCGAGCGCCACGAGACCGCGGCCGTTGCGTGCGGGACGTTCAGCGCGAGGTTGCCGTGGCGGTCGCGGATCGTCAGGCCCGCGACGTCGATGCCGGGCTGGAAGCCCGACCAGTGAGGCGAGAGCTTGCCGATGCGAAACTCGGCGTGGATCTTCTCGGAGACCAGCTTTTCGATGCGCGGACGAAAATCGTCCACGTAAGGCAGCACGACATAGCGCAGGCCGAGCAGCAGCACCGCGACGATGAAATAAAGGACGAGTGCGATGCCGGCCAGCACGCGGAACGTGTGGCGCAGGACAGGGTGATGGTGCTGTGAGCCCACGCCTGCATTTTCCCGGCTGGCATGTCCGGTTTGATGCTGGCCCGCGGGGTCGTTACGCTCGGACATGCTGCGGCGGGTGGGGTATGGTAGCGTTGCGTTCTGACGTCGAAATGTATCACAGGGGGCCATGGAGCCGGCCATCCGGGGAAGCCGGGATGGCCTGTCGCGCGCTGGTGCACGGGGTTTTTGGCACGGCGGCGGGGGCGGCTCACGCAATGCCGGTGTTGACCCATCCTCCACCCAACCCCCGCTCCACGAGCCGGGCAAAGATCCACCATGACTGACATTTCCCTTCTGAGTTCCCAATATTCGCGTTATGCGGCGCGTGCCTATGCGGCCCGCGCTGGCCTGGCCGATCAGGTTCAGGCGCTTGCGGCTGCGCCGCTCACGCGCGCGACGCTGTCCGCGCGGCTCGATGCGTTGTGCGACGAGGCGCGCGGCGGCCCGGCCAATGCGGATAATGCCACCCCCGTCGCCGCTGCGCCGCTCACCGACGAGCAGTTGAAGAAGGCGCTGCGCCAGTTGCGCGCCGAGGTAATCTGCGCGGTGATGGAGCGCGACCTCGCCGGCGCGGCCGATGTCGTCGAGGTCACCGGCGCCATGACCGATCTCGCTGAACTGACGATCCAGCGCGCGCTGGCGGTCGTGAGCGCGGACCTCGAGGCGGTCTTCGGCGAGCCGCGCGGGCCGAACGGCGAGCGCCTGACGCTGGGCGTGGTGGGCATGGGCAAGCTCGGCGGGCGCGAGCTCAATGTGTCGTCGGACATCGACCTGATCTTCGTCTACGAGGACGACGGCGAAACCACGGGCGGCCAGCGCTCGCCCATCGCCACCCAGGACTTCTTCGCGCGCGTGGGCAAGCGCCTCATCGGCGCGCTCTCCGACGTGACGGCGGACGGCTTCGTGTTTCGCGTCGACATGCGGCTGCGCCCCAACGGCGACTCGGGTCCGCTCGTATGCAGCCTCGGCATGCTCGAGGAGTACTTCTACGTACAGGGCCGCGAGTGGGAGCGCTATGCGTGGATCAAGGGGCGGCTCGTCTCGGAGACGTCGAGCGAAAGCGCGCTGCGGCTCGCCTCGCAGCTCGAAGGGCTCGTGAAGCCGTTCGTCTACCGGCGCTATCTGGACTTCGGCGTGATCAGCGCGATCCGCTCGCTGCACATGCAGATCCGCCATGAAGCGCAGCGCCGCGCCTCCATGCGCCCCGACAAGGCCGACGACATCAAGCTCGGGCGCGGCGGCATCCGCGAGATCGAGTTCAGCGCGCAGGTGTTCCAGTTGATTCGCGGCGGCCAGGACGCGGGCTTTCGGGTGCGCCCGACGCTCGCGGTGCTCGGCTACGCGGCGGCGCGCGGGCTGATCGCGCCCGAGGTCTGCGGCGAGCTCACGAGCGCCTATAACTTCCTGCGCGAGCTCGAACACCGGCTGCAATACCGCGATGACGCGCAGACCCACGCGATGCCCATCGATCCCGAAGAGCGCGTGGCGCTCGCGAAGTCGATGGGCTTTGATGACTACGCCGCGCTGATGGCGGTGCTCGATGCGCATCGCGAGAAGGTCGAGCGCCAGTTCGACCAGATTTTCTCCGACAAAGTGAGCGGCGACAGCGGCCGCGGCGTGCCCGGGGACGGCGCGGCCGCCTGGGTCTGGAGCGACGCGCTAACCGAAGAGGGCGCCGACGGCACGCTGCTCGAACGCCTCGCGGAACTCGGCATCGACGATCCCGCGCCGCTGCTCGCGCGCCTGCGCGGGCTGTGGCAGTCGTCGCGCTATACGGGGCTGCCCGAGAAAAGCCGCGAGCGCTTCGACAGCGTCGCGCAGCGCGCGCTCGAAGCGGCGCGCACGCTGGAGCCGCGCGAGCGGCGCGGCGACACGCTCGCGCGCATGTTCGATCTGCTCGAAGCCGTGATCCGGCGCGGCGCGTATCTCGCACTGCTCACCGAATATCCGGATGCGCTCAATCGTGTGCTCAAGGTGCTGGGCGCGTCGCGCTGGGCGGCGGGCTATCTGGTCCGCCATCCGCAACTGCTCGACGAGTTGCTCGACGACGAAGCGGTCGCCACACCGTTCGACTGGCCGGCGTTTTCGCGTCTGCTGCGCGCGCGCCTGGCGGCCGCTGCCGACGTCGAGCAGCAGATGGACCTGCTGCGCCACGCGCACCAGGCCGAGGTGTTCCGCATCCTGCTCAACGACCTCGCGGGCCGGCTGTCGGTCGAGCACGTGAGCGACCGGCTCTCCGAGCTCGCGGACGCGGTGCTCGACGTGACCATCGAAACCGTGTGGAAGCAGTTCGCGAAGCGCCACCGCGAGGTGCCGCGCTTCGCCGCGATCGCCTACGGCAAGCTCGGCGGCAAGGAACTGGGCTACGCGTCGGATCTCGATCTCATCTTCCTCTACGACGACGAGGACGAGCGCGCCTCGGAGATTTACGCGACGTTCGCGCGGCGGCTCATCACCTGGCTCACGACTTCCACGGGCGCGGGCACGCTGTTCGACGTCGATCTGCGCCTGCGGCCCAACGGCGAATCGGGGCTGCTGGTCACCGATCTCGGCTCGTTCCGGCGCTACCAGCTGCGCGAGGGCGACGCCGCAAATACCGCATGGGTGTGGGAGCACCAGGCGCTCACGCGCGCGCGTTTTTCGGCGGGCGACGCAGACATCGGCAATGCTTTCGAAGCGATTCGCGTGCAGGTGCTCACGACGCCGCGCGATGCGGCGCTGCTCGCCCAGGAGATCGTCGAAATGCGCCAGCGCGTGCAAGACGGCCACCCGAACCGCACCGAGCTATTCGATCTGAAACACGACCGCGGTGGCATGGTCGATATCGAATTCCTCGTGCAATATTGGGTGCTGCTGCACGCGGCGCAGGACCCCGAGCTGATCCGCAACACGGGCAATATTGCGCTCCTGCGCGAGGTCTCGCGCTTTGGGCTGATGAGCGAGGAGGAGGCCGACACGATCGGCTCGGCTTACCGGCTCTATCGCAAGCTCCAGCACCAGTTAAGGCTCGACGGCATGGAGGCGGCTCGCGTCGATTCCGCGCGGGTCGAGCGCGAGCGCCAAGCCGTGCTGGCGCTCTGGAAGCGGGTGTTTGGGGAGCTGGCTAAGGTCTCAAAAGACGATTAGCCAGGACGTCTTTCAAATCTCTTCGGATATCGACGACCAGGTGGATATTGACGGTTTGGTCGTCGATCTCGTAGATGATGCGGCACATGCCGCTGACGACTTGCCGATAGTTCGGAGTGCCGAGTTCGTCCAGTTCAGGTGGAATCGAGCCTTTTTGCGGAAAAGACTCGAGTTGCGCCACATCGCGCTTCATGCGCGCGAGTGCTTCGCGCCAGACCTGCCCGCCGAACCTGGTGACCAGATAGCGCCTGAGCTGTTGCAGATCGGTGCGAGCGGATTGAAGGAAGACGACCTTCATGCAAGGCCGTCGTCTTTGTCCATTTGCTCAAGTTCGGCGAACACCTCGCTCGCCGGGACAACCTGGCCTGCTTCGATTTCCTTGCGGCCCAAGGCGAGAATTTTCAGAAGCGCCAACGTCTGTTGCATGTCTTCGTAGGACTGAGCGTCCTGCACGACAACCTTGGCTTCACCATTCTGGGTGATAAGCATCGGCTCGCCGCTTTCGGCGATTTCGCGAATGATTTCCGCTGCGTGGCTCTTCAAATAGCTGATGGGCTTGACGTGGCTCGGCTTCATTTCCATTCCGGATATGGACTTTCCAAGACTGAATATAGTCCCAGATTCGGACTGAATGTGCGCGATATTCAGGGTTGCATCGGTCTGCCGGGACATAGCTCAAGCTGCCAGCATTTCCTTCGCGTGCCGCCGCGTGGTGGCCGTGATCTCCAGCCCGCCGAGCATGCGCGCGACTTCCTCCACGCGGCCCGGTCTGTCGAGCGGCGTGACGACCGAGACCGTGCCGCCGTTGCCGTCGCCGGACTTCGAGACCTGGAAGTGGTGATCGCCGCGCGCGG
This sequence comes from Paraburkholderia sp. A3BS-1L, assembly GCF_051125215.1. Taxonomy (NCBI): domain Bacteria; kingdom Pseudomonadati; phylum Pseudomonadota; class Betaproteobacteria; order Burkholderiales; family Burkholderiaceae; genus Paraburkholderia; species Paraburkholderia sp. A3BS-1L. The sequence goes on from NZ_CP120442.1 coordinate 574,977, forward strand.
CAACCTGGGGCAGGTGCGTGACGCACAGCACCTGGCGCTGGCGGCCGAGCTGATGCAGCAAGCGCCCGACCACCTCGGCGACGCCGCCGCCGATGCCGGTGTCCACTTCGTCGAAGATCAGCGTGGGCGTGGGGCTCGCGGCGCTCGCGATCACGGCGAGTGCGAGGCTGATGCGCGCGAGTTCACCGCCCGAGGCGATCTTCGCGAGCGGGCGCAGCGGCACGCCCGCGTGGCCGGCCACGCGAAATTCGATCTGCTCGAGACCATGCGCGCCGCCGATCGGCTCGCCGTTCGCGCTGTTGCCGAGCGGCACCAGCGCGACCTCGAAGCTGCCGCCCGCCATCGACAATTCCTGCATGCCCTGCGTGACCGCCGCGCCAAGCGCCTTGGCGGCCTTCGCGCGCGACTTCGAAAGCGCGCGGGCCTCGGTGAGATACGCCTCGTGCGCCTTGTCGGCGGCCGCGCGCAGCACGTCGAGGTCGGAGGCGGCGTCGAGCGCCGCGAGCTGGGCGCGGCGCGCCGCGTGTTCCTCGGGCAGCGATTCGGCCTGCAGTCGGAACTTGCGTGCCGCCGAGTGCAGCGCGTCGAGCCGGTGCTCGACCTGCGCGAGCCGTTGCGGATCGAGATCGAGCCGTTGGGCGTAATGGGAGAGGGAGTAGGCCGCTTCCTGCAACTGGATCGCGGCGGGTTCGAGCGCGGCGAGCGCGTCGCCAAGCGCGGGATCGACTTCGGCGAGATCGCGCAGCTTCGAGAGGATCGAATTCAGATGCGAGATCATCGCCTCGTCGGATTCGGAGAGCGCGGCGAGCGCGCCTTGCACGCCTTCGATCAGATTCGCCGAATTCGCGAGCCGTACGTGCTCGGCGTTCACCTCTTCCCACTCGCCGGGCTGCGGGGCGAGTTTGTCGAGTTCGGCGAGTTGCCAGGCAAGGCGCTCGCGCTCGAGCTGGAGTTCCCGGTCGCGCGACATCGCGGTTTGCACGGCGAGGCGCGCGTCGCGGGCGGCGCGCCACGCGCGCGTGACGGCGGCAGCCGTGTCGACCAGGCCCGCGTGCGTGTCGAACAGCTCGCGCTGCGCGTCGGGGCGCATGAGCAGCTGATGCGCGTGCTGGCCATGGATGTCGACGAGGCGCTCGCCCACTTCGCGCAGCTGCGCGAGCGTGGCCGGCGTGCCGTTGATGAACGCGCGCGAGCGCCCGCCGCTGTCGACCACGCGGCGCAGCATCACGGTGTCCTCGCCGTCGGGCGTGGCGAGCGCCTGCTCGTCGAGCCACTGCGCCACGTGCGGCGGGGCGTCGAACTCGGCGGTGATGTCGGCGCGGCTTTCGCCCGTGCGCACCACGCCTGCGTCGGCGCGCGTGCCGAGCGTGAGCGCAAGGGCGTCGATCAGGATCGACTTGCCCGCGCCGGTTTCGCCGGAGAAAACGGAAAAGCCGTTGTCGAATTCGAGGTCGAGCGCGGCGACGATCACGAAGTCGCGGATCGAAAGATGGCGGAGCATGGCGGCGTCAGTCTTCCGGGTCGTCTTGCAGCGAGGGGTGTTCGTTCCAGTGCAGCTTCTGGCGCAGGGTCCGGAAATAGCTGTAGCCGACCGGGTGCAGGAAAGGCACGGTATGGCGCGAGCGGCGCACCTCGATTACGTCGTTGAGTTCGAGGGCCGTGAACGACTGCATGTCGAAGTTCACGTTGACGTCGCGTCCCGCGATGATCTGGATGCTGACCTTGCAGTCATCGGGCAGTACGATCGGGCGGTTCGAGAGCGCGTGCGGCGCAATCGGCACGAGCACGATGCCCTGCAACTGCGGATGCAGCAGCGGCCCCTGCGACGAGAGCGAATAGGCGGTCGAGCCTGTGGGCGTGGCGACGATCAGCCCGTCCGAGCGCTGGTTGTACATGAAGCGGCCGTCCACGTGCACGCGCAACTCCGCCATGCCTGAAACGCCGCTGCGGTTCACCACCACGTCGTTGAACGCAAGGGCGTGGTAGATCGGGTCGCCGCCGCGCGTAATGCGTGATTCGAGCAGCGAGCGCTCCTCGCGCTCGAAGCTGCCCGCGAGCAGTTGCGGCACGACTTCCTGCATGTCGGCGAACGGGATGTCGGTGATGAAGCCCAGACGCCCGTGGTTGATGCCGATGAGTGGTGTGCGGTAGGGCGCGAGCTGGCGGCCGGTGCCGAGCATCGTGCCGTCGCCGCCGAGCACCACGGCCACGTCCGCGCGCGCGCCAATTTCGGCGATCTGTAGCGCCGGATAGCCGGTGGCGCCGATCTGCTGGGCGGTGTGCGCTTCAAACACCACGTCGAAGCCGCGCTGCGAAATCGTGTGGGCGAGCGCCATCAGCGGCTCGCCGATGCCTTGCGTATTGCTGCGCCCGACGAGCGCAACCGTTTTGAACTGGCTCTGGATCTTCTGGATCTGCATGCCGGCATTACACCATAGTCGGGTCTCGAAAAGAACCTGGCAGCCCCTGCCCACGGGGCGTGGGCAGGGGCTGCGCCCCTTTTTTGCAGGCCGGCGTGACGCGGCGATGACAGACCGGCCAAAACAGTGCACAGGCTGCCACGGTTCCCGGGCGGCCCGGCCGCGGGCGCGAGCGCGGGCGGACTCGCCGCCAACCCGGCATTAGGCTAGAATTTTCAGTCATGCTAGACCCTCGCGCACAAACCCTCCTCAAAACGCTGATCGAGCGCTACATCGCCGAGGGTCAGCCGGTCGGCTCGCGCACGCTGTCGCGCTTTTCCGGCCTGGAGCTGAGCCCGGCGACGATCCGCAACGTGATGTCGGACCTCGAGGAGCTGGGGCTTGTGTCGAGCCCCCACACCTCGGCAGGGCGCGTGCCCACGCCGCGCGGCTATCGCCTGTTCGTCGACACCCTGCTCACTGTCGAGCCCTCGGCCGACGACGACGCGCTCACGCGGGCGGTCAAGACCACGCTGCGCCCCGGCGAGCCTCAGAAGGTGGTGGCGGCGGCGGCCAGCGTACTCTCGAATCTCTCGCAGTTCGCGGGCGTGGTGCTCACGCCACGGCGCACGCACGTGTTCAAGCAGGTCGAGTTCATGCGCCTGTCGGACAAGCGCATCCTGCTCATTATCGTGACGCCCGAAGGCGACGTGCAGAACCGCATCATGGCGACGCAGCGCGACTTCACGCCTTCCGAGCTCATCGAAGCCTCCAATTACATCAACGCGCACTTCGCCGGACTTTCGTTCGACGAGGTGCGGCGGCGCCTGCGCGAAGAGATCGACGCGCTGCGCGGCGACATGACCACGCTCATGCACGCCGCCGTGACCGCGAGCACCGACGAAACCGATACCGGCGAGACCGTGCTCATTTCCGGCGAGCGCAACCTGCTCGAAGTGGCCGATCTGTCGTCGGACATGGCGCGCCTGCGCAAGCTCTTCGACGTGTTCGACCAGAAAACGAGTCTCTTGCAGCTGCTCGATGTGTCGAGCCACGCCCAGGGCGTGCAGATCTTCATTGGCGGCGAGTCGACCCTCGTGCCGATCGAGGAAATGAGCGTGGTGACCGCGCCCTACGAAGTGAACGGCAAGATTGTCGGCACGCTCGGCGTGATCGGCCCGACGCGTATGGCCTACAACCGCGTGATTCCGATCGTGGACATCACCGCGCGCCTGCTCTCGCTCACGCTTAGCCAGAGCTGAAAGCGCTTGCCGCGCGGTTTGCCCGCGTTTCCCTTTGCACCGATCATCGCCCAAAGCCGGGCCGCGCGCCACTGGCCGAATGGCTAACGGTGGGGGTTTGGCGTGCGCCGCCGCGGTGCATCCCGCGCCTCGTGAGCGGGCTTTGGAGCCGGCCCGGCGTATCCAGTCACGCCCGCTATAATGCGCACTGGTGCAACCTTTGCCGCGCCTTGAAGCGCGGCGTCCCTGACCGCCTATGCGTTTCGACCTGGAGCGACCCCTGCAGTCAGCCGGTGCGCATCGCGTCGCGGTGCTGCTCATCAATCTGGGCACGCCCGACGCGCCCACGCCGCGCGCCGTGCGCCGCTATCTGGCGCAGTTCCTTTCCGATCCGCGCGTGGTCGAGATTCCCGCGCCCATCTGGCAGGTCATCCTGCGCGGGCTGATCCTGCCGTTTCGCAGCCGTTCGTCGGCGAAGAAGTACGCGGCGGTCTGGACGCCCGAAGGCTCCCCGCTGCGCGTGCACACGCAGAAGCAGGCCGACGGCTTGCGCCATCTGCTGCATCTGAACGACTACGCCGTGCTTGTGGACCATGCGATGCGCTACGGCACGCCCGACATCGCGGCGATGCTCAGCCAGCTCAAGCTCGCCGGCGCCGAGCGCATTTTGCTCATGCCGATGTATCCGCAATACTCGGCGTCGACCACGGCCACGGCTTTCGACGCCGCGTTCGCCAAGCTGCGGCGCATGCGCAACCAGCCGGAAATCCGCACGGTGCGCGCATACCACGACCATCCGGCTTATATCGGGGCGCTCGCGACTCAGGTGCGGGAGTACTGGCAGGCGCACGGCCGCCCCGACTTCGCGGCGGGAGATCGCCTCGTGCTGAGTTTTCACGGCGTGCCGAGCCGCACGCTCGATCTCGGCGACCCGTACCACGATCAATGCCAGCAGACGGCCTCGCTCCTCATGCATGCGCTCGAACTCACGCCGGTGGAATGCCGCGTCACGTTCCAGTCCCGCTTCGGGCGCGCGCAGTGGCTGCAGCCCTATACCGCGCCGACGCTCAAGGAGCTCGGACAGGGCGGCGTGCGTCGCGCCGACGTGTTCTGCCCTGGTTTTACGGCGGACTGCCTCGAGACCATCGAGGAAATCGGCATGGAGGTCCGCGACGAGTTCCTGCATGGCGGCGGCAAGGAGTTCCACCGTATTCCGTGCCTGAACGCGTCGCCTGCGTGGATCGCAGCGCTCGGCGAAATCGTTGCGCAGAACCTGCAGGGCTGGCCGGTGCGGGCGCCGGTTCCAGCCGGCGCGACGGCCTGAGCGCGGGACTTTAGCGGCGCTCAATCAGGAAGCATCCATGAATTACAAGATTTCGACCGAACCCGGCGCGCGTCTGCGCATCGACAAATGGCTTTGGGCCGCGCGCTTCTTCAAGACGCGCTCGCAGGCGTCGGACGCCATCGGCAAGGGCCGCGTGCGGATCGGCGGCGATGTCGTGAAGGCTTCCCGGGACGTGCGCGTAGGCGACTTCGTGAAGATCGAGATCGATCACGCGGTATGGGAGGTGCAGGTGCTCGGCATCTGCGAGGTGCGCGGCCCGGCGAGCATCGCCCAGACGCTCTATGCGGAGACAGAGGCCGGCCGCGCGCAGCGCACGGCCGAACAGGAGCGCAGGCGGCTCTTTCGCGAGCCCGCCGCCGTGCTGCACGGCAGGCCCACCAAGCGCGACCGTCGCACTATCGACAAACTTTCGCGTGAGGATTGAAGAGCGCCTCCATTGTGGCGTGAACGCCCCCGTATTCCGTCGTATTGTCGTTCACGACGCCGGACATGCAGATGGTGGTGGTCCCGGCGATGAGTACCAACGCGACCACCGAGATGGCAAAGGTCAGTTTCACGGTACTCCCCCAAGGGAAGAAAAGCTGCAAAACGGCCAATACATGGGCCACAGACGCAACAGCAGGGCCCCATCAGTGCGGTGCCGGACTCAGGGTAAATGCCCTGTGAGCAGCACCTGTTCCTGAGTGTAGGCCAGGGTTGCCCCGTACTCAATTTCATTGTTGCGGCACTGCAGTAATGGTTGTAACGAGCGATTTCGGCGGTTTGATCCATGGATAAAAAAACCGCGCGACGCCCTTGAAATAAATGATCCGGCACCCACGTGCTGTCGCGATGGACAAGGCGGCTGTAGCGTTGGCGCAACGCTCGCCGGCGCAGCAAACGAGCTGGCCGGAACGGTCCGCGCCTTGTTTCCCCTTTTACTATTCAACGACGTTCAGCGACATGGAAAACACGCAAGAGAACCCGACGAGCCAGAACCCCACGCCCGCGGACGAGGCGTCGCAAGCCGCTGCTCAGCAGCAACAATCTGCGGCCGAAGGCGCCGCGCAGGCGCCCGAAGGCGACGCGCAAGCAGCGCTGGCAGAGGCCCAGGCGAAGGTCGCCGAGCTGCAGGATGCATTCATCCGCGCCAAGGCCGAGACGGAGAACGTCCGCCGCCGCGGTCAGGAAGACGTTGCCAAGGCGCACAAGTTCGCCATCGAGAGCTTCGCCGAGCATCTGCTGCCGGTCATGGACAGCCTCGAAGCCGCGCTGGCGCATGGTTCGGACGACCTCGCGAAGGTCAACGAAGGCGTCGAGCTGACGCTCAAGCAACTGATCGGCGCGCTCGAGAAGGGCAAGGTAATGCAGATCAACCCGGTGGGCGAGAAGTTCGACCCGCATCGCCATCAGGCCATCTCGATGGTGCCCTCGGAGCAGGAGGCGAACACGGTCGTCGCGGTGCTGCAAAAAGGTTATGTGATTGCCGACCGCGTGCTGCGCCCGGCGCTGGTCACGGTTTCGCAGCCGAAGTAAGGCGTCTGCCGGTCGATTCGCCGTTGTTTTGTAAGGCGTTGGAAAGTCTGGGCGGCGCTGTTTCGAGCGACACGCCGCCGATCGAAAAAAATTAACGAATTCATAGCCCAAAGCTCTTGAAAACATCCTTGCGGCACCTATTTGGGCAACAGTGAACTGAAACAAACCGAATTGAGCTGAGGCGAACGCCCCCGCACCGCGCGAGACGCGGCGAACGCACAGCGATCAAAATCTGGAGAATTGACAAAATGGGCAAAATCATCGGCATCGACCTCGGCACCACCAATTCGTGTGTGGCGCTGATGGAAGGCAATCAGGTCAAGGTGATCGAGAACTCGGAAGGCGCTCGCACGACGCCGTCGATCATCGCTTACATGGACGACAACGAAGTGCTGGTCGGCGCGCCGGCCAAGCGTCAGTCGGTCACGAACCCGAAGAACACGCTGTACGCGGTCAAGCGCCTGATCGGCCGCCGCTTCGACGAGAAGGAAGTGCAGAAGGACATCAACCTGATGCCCTACAAGATCGTCAAGCACGACAACGGCGACGCATGGGTCCAGGCGCATGGCAACAATCTCGCGCCGTCGCAGGTGTCGGCCGAAGTGCTGCGCAAGATGAAGAAGACCGCTGAAGACTACCTCGGCGAGCCGGTCACCGAAGCCGTGATCACGGTTCCCGCGTACTTCAACGACAGCCAGCGTCAGGCCACCAAGGACGCCGGCCGCATCGCCGGTCTGGAAGTCAAGCGCATCATCAACGAACCGACCGCGGCTGCGCTCGCGTTCGGTCTGGACAAGGCTGAAAAGGGCGACCGCAAGATCGCCGTGTTCGACCTGGGCGGCGGCACGTTCGACATCTCGATCATCGAGATCGCGGACGTTGACGGCGAAATGCAGTTCGAAGTGCTCTCGACTAACGGCGACACGTTCCTCGGCGGCGAAGACTTCGACCAGCGCATCATCGACTACATCATCAGCGAGTTCAAGAAGGAGCAGGGCGTCGACCTCTCGAAGGACGTGCTCGCGCTGCAGCGCCTGAAGGAAGCTGCCGAAAAGGCCAAGATCGAACTGTCGTCGGGCCAGCAGACCGAAATTAACCTGCCGTACATCACGGCGGATGCCTCGGGTCCGAAGCACTTGAACCTCAAGATCACGCGCGCCAAGCTCGAAGCGCTGGTCGAAGACCTGATCGAGCGCACCATCGAGCCGTGCCGCGTGGCGATCAAGGACGCGGGCGTGAAGGTCGGCGACATCGACGACGTGATTCTCGTCGGCGGCCAGACGCGTATGCCGAAGGTGCAGGAGAAGGTCAAGGAGTTCTTCGGCAAGGATCCGCGCCGTGACGTGAACCCGGACGAAGCCGTGGCCGTGGGTGCTGCGATTCAGGGCCAGGTTCTCTCGGGCGACCGCAAGGACGTGCTGCTCCTCGACGTCACCCCGCTCTCGCTCGGTATCGAGACGCTCGGCGGCGTGATGACGAAGATGATCAACAAGAACACCACGATTCCGACCAAGCACGCACAGGTCTACTCGACGGCCGACGACAACCAGGGCGCCGTGACGATCAAGGTGTTCCAGGGCGAACGCGAAATGGCGGCTGGCAACAAGCTGCTGGGCGAGTTCAACCTCGAAGGCATTCCGCCCGCACCGCGCGGCGTGCCGCAGATCGAAGTGAGCTTCGACATCGACGCGAACGGCATTCTGCACGTCGGCGCGAAGGACAAGGCGACCGGCAAGGAAAACCGCATCACCATCAAGGCGAACTCGGGCCTGTCGGAAGCCGAAATCGAGAAGATGGTGAAGGACGCCGAAGCGAACGCGGAAGAAGATCACCGTCTGCGTGAGCTGGCCGACGCACGCAACCAGGGCGACGCGCTGGTTCACAGCACGAAGAAGGCCGTGGCCGAGTACGGTGACAAGATCGACGCCAGCGAGAAGGAAAAGATCGAAGCCGCGCTGAAGGAACTCGAAGACACGCTGAAGGACACGTCGGCCGACAAGGCGACGATCGAAGCGAAGGTCGAGGCGCTGTCGGCAGCATCGCAGAAGCTCGGCGAGAAGATGTACGCCGACATGCAGGCGGCGCAAGGCGCGGCGGGTGCGGCTGCAGGTGCCGCGGGCGCCGAAGCCAACCCGCAGCATGCCGCCGAAGACGTGGTCGACGCCGAGTTCAAGGAAGTCAAGAAGGACTAATTCTGCTCGTTCAGGGCCAGGGCATCCGGCGCGCTTCGCGCCGGATGCTTCGATCAGCGGCCCGGATCGAAAAGACTGAGCCGACCCAAGCCCGGCCGCATCGGTTACGATGCGCTTCGGCATTGCATCGCCTGGCGGGCCTTTAGGCTCTCCGGGCACATTTGTTTTATGGAGGCCGTTCTCTTGCAGGGGCCGCCGGGGCGCGAAAGCGCCCGCGCGCGGAAGGTGCGAAGGAGCGGCAAACGGGTCACGAGATCCAGCATTCAAGAGGAGCCGGCGCGTGCCGCGAGGCACGCGGCCGGCGTTGAACCGATATGGCGAAACGGGATTACTACGAGGTTCTGGGCATCGCGAAGAACGCGAGCGACGACGAAATCAAGAAGGCGTATCGCAAGCTTGCGATGAAGTATCACCCCGACCGCAATCCGGACAGCAAGGATGCGGAAGAGCATTTCAAGGAGGTGAAAGAAGCCTACGAGATGCTGTCGGACTCGCAAAAGCGCGCGGCTTACGACCAGTACGGTCATGCGGGTGTCGATCCCAACATGGGCGGCGCGGGTGCGCAGGGCTTCGGCGGTTTCGCGGACGCTTTCGGTGACATCTTCGGCGATATTTTCGGCCAGGCGGCCGGCGGTGGCCGTGGCGCGCGCGGCGGCCCGCAGGTGTATCGCGGCGCGGACCTGCGCTACAGCATGGAAATCACGCTGGAGCAGGCGGCGCACGGCTACGAGACGCAAATTCGCGTGCCGGGCTGGAGCAGCTGCGACGTCTGCCACGGCTCGGGCGCGAAGCCCGGCACCAAGCCTGAATCCTGTCCGACCTGTCACGGTTCGGGTCAGGTGCGCATGTCGCAGGGCTTCTTCAGCATCCAGCAGACCTGCCCGAAGTGCCACGGCACGGGCTCCTATATTCCCGAGCCTTGCACGAACTGCCACGGCGCGGGCAAGGTGAAGGAAACCAAGACGCTCGAAGTGAAGATTCCGGCGGGCATCGACGACGGCATGCGCATTCGCTCGGCCGGCAACGGCGAGCCGGGCATCAACGGTGGGCCGTCGGGCGATCTCTATGTCGAGATCCACATCAAGCAGCACGCGGTCTTCGAGCGCGACGGCGACGACCTCCATTGCCAGATGCCGATTCCGTTCACCACGGCGGCGCTCGGCGGCGAGATCGAAGTGCCGACGCTGGCAGGCCGCGCGAGCTTCACGGTGCCCGAGGGCACGCAGTCGGGCAAGACTTTCCGTCTGCGCGGCAAGGGCATCAAGGGCCTGCGTTCGAGCATCGCCGGCGATCTGTACGTGCATGTGCAGGTCGAAACGCCGGTCAAGCTCACCGAGCCGCAACGCGATTTGCTCCAGCAGTTCGAGAAGTCGCTCGTGGAAGGTGGCTCGCGCCACAGTCCGCAGAGCAAGAGCTGGTTCGACCGCGTAAAGAGCTTCTTCGATTAATGCACGCGTCGGGATTTCGTGCGGTAGCAGGCAGGCGGTAACGTTCAATGGCAGTGAATCAAGGCGGCGCGGCCAGCGACGCGATTTTCGCGCTGCTCGACGATGGCGACTCGACGGCGGCGAGCCGTTCGAGCCGCCTGTACACGGGGTTCGTGCGCGAGATCGCGTGCGAGCGCGCCGCGGATCTCGACGCGGCGTGCCGCGAAGTCAATGCAGCATTGAGTGCAGGAGCAGGCGCGGCCCTTCATGCGCTCGTGCTCGGCGACTACGAATTCGGGCGCGCGCTCGAATTCGCGAAGCGCGACGCCTCATCCAGCCAAACGCAGCACGGCCACGCCGCGCTGCGTTTTTTATTGTTCGCGCGCTGCGAGCGGCTTTCGCGCGACGAGGCCGACGCGTGGCTCGCCGCGCGCGAGGGCAGCGCGGCCCCCGCGCCGGCTGGCATTGCCGGTGTGACGATGGGCGTCGAGCGCGAGCGCTTCGAGCGCGACATCGGTGCGGTGCAGGACGCGCTGCGCATCGGCGACTCGTATCAGATCAACTACACGTACCGGTTGGGCTTCGAGGCGTTCGGCGCACCGGTGGCGTTGTACCGGCGCCTGCGCGAGCGCCAGCGCGTGCGTTACGGCGCGCTCATCGCGTTGCCGGGCGATCGCTGGGTGCTCTCGTGCTCGCCGGAACTGTTCGTCGAGAAGCACGGCGAAACGTTGCGCGCGAAGCCGATGAAAGGCACCACCGCGCGTCGCGCCGATGCCGCCGAAGATGCTGCCGCCGCGCAATTCCTCGCGAGCGACCCCAAGAATCGCGCCGAAAACGTGATGATCGTCGACTTGCTGCGCAACGACGTGTCACGCGTCGCGCAGACGGGATCGGTGCGCGTGCCCGCGCTCTTCAGCGTGGAGCCGTATGCCTCGGTCTGGCAGATGACCTCCACGGTGCAGGCGAAACTACGCCCCGGCACGACCTTCGCCGACGCGATGCGCGCACTGTTCCCATGCGGCTCGATCACGGGCGCGCCCAAGCACCACACGATGGAATTGATCGAGGCGCTCGAGCACGGTCCGCGCGGGCTCTACACGGGCACCATCGGCTGGCTGGACGCTCCTGGCGAAGGCGAGGCCTGTGGTGACTTCTGTCTCTCGGTCGTGATCCGCACGCTCACGCTCGACGCCCCCAGCGGCGGCGATGGCGCAATGCGGCGCGGCGAGATGGGCGTGGGCGCGGGCATCGTGCTGGATAGTGTAGCGGCCGATGAATACGAGGAGTGCCGCTTGAAAGCGCGTTTTCTCACCGAGGCCGACCCCGGCATCGAACTCTTCGAAACGATGTATGCGACGCGCGCGCAGGGCGTGCGTCATATCGAGCGCCATCTCGCGCGGCTTGCGGCGGGCGCGGCCTGGCTCGGTTTTCCGTGCGATGTGGAAGCGTTGCGCGAGCGTCTTGTTGAGGCGTGCGCCGCGTTCTCGGAAGCGGACGTGCCGCATCGGCTGCGGCTCGCGCTCGGCAAGAGCGGAGTGGCAACGCTGACCAGTGCGCCGCTTGCGCCGCTCGCTCACGACACTGTTGGCGTGCTGCTCGCGCCGGATCACGGCTTCGCGCCAGTTGCGTCAGGCGATGCGCTGCTGCTGCGCAAGTCGACGCGGCGTGCCGAGTTCGACCGCGCATGGCGCGAGGCCGAAACGCAGGGTGGCTTCGACATGCTGTTCTTCAACGAGCGCGGCGAGCTGACCGAAGGCGGGCGCTCGAACGTGTTCGTGAAGCTCGCCGGCAAGTGGTGGACGCCGCCGCTCTCGTCGGGGCTCTTGCCAGGCGTGATGCGCGGCGTGCTGCTCGACGACGCGGCATTCGGGGCGCGCGAGCGTGTGCTCACGCGCGAGGACGTGCTCAACGCCGAGGCGCTCATGCTGACCAATGCGCTGCGCGGGGCCGTGCCGGCGCGCTTGATACGCGTTTGATTCGCTAACGGCGTGAGGCTCCAGAAGCGCTCAAAGCCGTCCGAACTACGAATTGGCTCCGTCCGCGTTGATGACGCTACGCCCAGATTTACGCCCTGTCGCAACCTTTCGATATTTCGTCGACGAACGCGGTATGAGCGACGGCGAACATTCGCCACGGCCGAAGACCGGACACAATCCACGCATATGAACGGCGTGACACCGGTTTCCGAAGCGGCTCCCGGCGCGGTGGCTTCGCTTGTTGATGATGTCCCTCATGAGCGATGCCTGAAACCCGTCGATTAAGCGCATTCGTGCCGCAGACCCGTTGATCGATACTCAATCCTCTGGTCGCTTGGCCAACCGCAAGTATGGTGCCGGTGTGACCCACGAGGGCGTTTTGTCGTGTTTCAGGACGCTATCATGCCCGACGATCAGCCTCAGGTTTGCGCCGCGGAGCCATTTTCGGGACGAGTGGGAAAGGGCGATATGTTTCAGGCGTCGGTCCCTTCTGCCACGACGGATCCGACTGCGACGAGTCGGCGGGCGGCCACGACAGCGCGCCTGGCTTTTCTTGACACATTGCGATTTATTGCTGCGGGTGCAGTGCTCTTTCAGCACATCGCTGAAAAGAGCGGAGAATTCGGTGCGTGGGCTACGGCAATGCTATCGCCGGGTGTGTTTGGGGTGGTCCTGTTTTTCGTTGTGAGCGGTTTCGTGATTCCCATGACGGCGGGGCACCGGTTCGATCTCAAGACGTTTGTGATTCGACGCGTCTTCCGCATTTACCCGCTCGTGCTCGTTGCCTTTGCTCTCCTGGCACTCCTTGGCTACGGCTCGAATCTCACGGCCTTTTCCGACGTAAGAGTTGTCGCGGCTCGTACCTGGGTGGTCAACCTTTTGCTCGTTCAGGACTATTTCGGTGCGCAGGCCCTTCTGGGCGTGACATGGACTCTCAGCATCGAGTTCGCCTGGTATGCAGTCTTCGCTTTGGCTTTGCTGAGCTTCGGCCGTCGGTTCGACGACAAGCTGATCGTCATCGCGCCGGTTGTGGAACTGCTCTTGTGCTGCATTTCTCTTTTGATCGGGCATCGCCTTCCGCTCGCCCGTATTGGCCTGGTGTACGCAGCGATTCTGGGCTGCCGGGTATTCCACGCTCAGGAGGGCAGCTTGACGCCACGTCGCCTTTACATCGACGCGGGTGTCTTTAGCATCACCATGGCGATGTCAAACCTCGTCTCCTTTGGCTACTTTCATCATCCGCACATCAGCTTGTACGAAGCGCTGATTCCCTGGCTGGTTGCGCCGGCTCTGTTCTTGCTGGTCGCTTGCGTTCCGGCGATTCGGCGCTCCCCGCTTATCTCGAATCGCCTTACCGGATGGCTGGGCAGCATCAGTTTTTCGACCTATCTCCTCCATCCATTTGCCATGAGTCTGGCCGGATCTCTCGTGCCGTCAGGCCTTTTCTCCCTGACGTGCGTGCTGCTGACACTTGTTCTTTCGGTGCTGGGGTACCGGTTTGTCGAACTGCCCGGTCAAGCGCTGGGCAAGCGGATCATTGCCGCGACAAAGTAAGCCTTCGGCCGTGGGCTGAAGGCTCGAAGCCGCTAAAGGGTCGCAGCCGCTAAAGGGTCGCAGCCGCATCAGAACGCGTGCTCAGGCCCCGGGAACGTGCCTTCCTTCACGGCTTTCACATAGGCGCGCACGGCCGACTCGATATCGGGCTGTCCCGCCATGAAGTCTTTCACGAAGCGCGGACGCTTGCCGGGGAAAATGCCGAGCATGTCGTGCAGCACGAGCACCTGGCCGGAGCAATCGAGGCCCGCGCCAATGCCGATGGTCGGAATGCGCAACTGCTTCGTGACTTGTGCGCCGAGCGTCGCCGGCACCGCCTCGATCACCACGAGCTGCGCGCCCGCAGCTTCGAGCGCCAGCGCGTCGCGCACGAGCTGCACGGCCGCCGCATCGGTCTTGCCCTGCACCTTGAAGCCGCCGAACGCGTGCACCGATTGCGGCGTGAGGCCGATGTGCGCGCACACTGGCACCGCGCGCTCGACCAGCATTTTCACCGTGGGCGCGAGCCACTCGCCGCCCTCGATCTTCACCATCTGCGCGCCCGCGCGCATGAGCTTCACCGAATTCGCGAAGGCGTCCTCGGGCGTGCCGAACGTGCCGAACGGCAGATCGGCGATGATCAGCGCCTTCGGTTGCGCACGTGCGACGCAGGCCGTGTGATAGGCGATGTCGTCAATGGTGACGGGCAGCGTCGTGGCATGGCCCTGGAGCACATTGCCGAGCGAGTCGCCGATCAGCACTGTGTCCACGCCTGCGCGGTCGCACAGCGCCGAGAAGCTCGCGTCGTAGCACGTGAGCATCGAGATCTTCTCGCCGGCGTCGCGCATCGCCTGGAGCTTGGGCACGGTGACCGCGCTGCGGCTCGTTTCCTGCAGGTAAGTCATGGGGAGTCCGAGAGTCCGTTAGTCCATCAGGGAGGGGAAGTGCCGGACGGCGCGCCGCTCAAAGCGACGTGCCTTTGACGAAGGATTCCTTGCGGCCGCGCATCGATTCGATACGCTCGACGATCAGCGCAAGGTCCGCGTCGGAGTCGAGCGGGTTCAGATTTTCGACGCCCACGGTCAGCACCGGCGCACGGTCGTAATGATAGAAAAATTCGTTGTAGCTGTCGCACAGCGCCCGCAGGAAGGTCTCGGAGATGTGCTGCTCCGCCGCCACCGCGCGCTTCTGGATGCGCGCATAGAGCGCTTCGGGGCTCGCCTGCAGATACACCACGAGGTCGGGCGGCGGCGACACCACGCAAAGGCGCGCGGCGAGTGCCTGAAATAGCTGCAGCTCTTCTTCGGCGAGCGTCAGGCGCGCGAACAGGTCATTGCGCTCGGCAAGGAAATTCGTCACGAGCGGGGTGCCGGCGGCAAGCTGCGCGGCCACTTGTCGCGACAGATGCTCGCGCTGCAGCGCCACCGCGAGTTGCGCGGCCAGCGCGTGGCGCGACGTGTCGCGGTAGAAGCGCTCGAGAAACGGGTTGTCCGCGCGCGAGCCGAGCAGCGTCTGCATCGACCAGCGCTCGGCCAGACGCGTCGCGAGCGGCGTCTTGCCCGAGCCGATCGGCCCTTCGATCGCGATGTACTGGAGCGCCGCGGGCCGTGCGGAGACCGTGGTGGCGAAAGACAGCGGCGTGCTCATTGGCAGGGGCCCGAGGAGCGCGGCGTGTTATCGGCGGAGGCGGCGGAATCGCTGGGATCGCTGGAATCGCTGGGATCGGCCGCAACGCCCGTGGACTTGCCCGCTTCGGGGTCGGCGAGACACTGGCACAGCGGCTTCAATTTTTCGATGCGCTGTTGCGCGACGGCGGGCAAGAAGCTGCTGACCACGCCCTGGCCCGGAATGGCGAGCTCGGGATCGATCTCGGCGAGCGGCGCGAGCACGAACGCGCGGCCCGTCATGCGCGGATGCGGCACGATCAGGTCGGGCTCGTCGATGATCGCTTGGCCGTACAGCAGGATGTCGATGTCGAGCGTGCGCGGCGCGTTGCGAAACGGACGCTCGCGGCCGAAGTGATGCTCGATGCGATGGCACAGGCCGAGCAGCTCGCGCACCGTTAGCCGTGTATCGAGCTTCACGACGCAGTTGAAATAGTCGTCGCCGCCCGCGTCGATGGGCGCGGTGCGGTACAGACTCGATTTGGCGAGCACGGTGATGGTGTGCTGCTGCGCGAGACACACCACCGTGTCCTTGAGGGTCTGGCGAGCATCCCCCAGATTCGCGCCGATTCCGAGCCAGGCAACTGTCATGGCTTCACTTCCTGTGTTGCGCGAGTGCATTCGACCTGGCCGAGCCGGGTTGCATGCTGCATGGCTTCAGTCCTCGTGCGGCTCGTCGTTGCCCCCGCCATGGGCGGAGTCCGCTGCGGCGCTTTCGGCACCCGCTGCGGCTTCGCCCGTCTTGCGGTTCTTCGCGCCGCCACGGCGGCGGCGCTTGCGCGGCGCGCGTTCCTTGCTGCCGCCCTGGGCGAGCAGCGTCTCGCGTGCAGCCGGGTCGCCGCTGATGAAGTCGGTCCACCACTGGCCCACTTCGGCGTCGAGCTCGCCCGATTCGCAGCGCAACAGGAGGAAATCATACCCCGCTCTGAAGCGAGGGTGTTCCAGCAGCTTGATCGCGCTGCGGCCGCGTTTTTCGAGGCGCAGTTGCAGGCCCCAGATCTCGCGCATGTCCGACGAGTAGCGGCGATGGATCGCGAGCTTTTCGGTCTGCGCGTCGATCACGTCGTCCATCGCGCGATGCAGCGCCGGCACGGGGAATTCGCCCTCGGCCGTGTATTGCTGCAGGCGCTGCTGCACGTCGTGCCACAGCAGCGTCGCGAACAGGAAGCCCGGCGAGACCGGCTTGCCCGCGCGCACGCGCGCATCGGTGTTCGAGAGCGCGAGCGTGATGAAGCGCTCGCCCTGCGGCTGCTCGAGAACCACGTCGAGCAGGGGCAGCAGGCCGTGATGGAGGCCTTCCTTGCGCAGCCACTTGAGGCACTCGAGCGCGTGGCCCGAGAGCAGCAGCTTGAGCATCTCGTCGAACAGACGCGCCGCCGGCACGTTGTTGATGAGGTCCGCGAGCTCCTGGATCGGTGCGCGCGTGTGGGCTTCGATCTCGAAGCCGAGCTTCGCCGCGAAACGCACCACGCGCATCATGCGCACCGGGTCTTCGCGGAAGCGCGTGGCCGGGTCGCCGATCATGCGCAGCAGGCGCGCGCGCATGTCGGCCATGCCGTTGTGATAGTCGAGCACCGTCTGCGTGGCCGGGTCGTAGTACATCGCGTTGATCGTGAAGTCGCGGCGCGTGGCGTCTTCGTGCTGCTCGCCCCAGACGTTGTCGCGCAGGACCCGGCCGCTCGCGTCCACGTGGTGGGTCTTGCGGTCGAGCTCGTCGCGGCGCAGGCGCTTGTGGCCCGCTCCACCGGCGGCCTCGGCGGGCGGAGCGTCCACGAGCGCGCGGAAGGTCGAGACCTCGATGATCTCCTGGCCAAACTGCACGTGCACGATCTGGAAGCGCCGGCCGATGATGCGGGCACGGCGGAACAGCTTTTGCACCTGATCGGGCGTGGCGTCGGTGGCCACGTCGAAGTCCTTGGGCGCGACGCCGAGCAGCAGGTCGCGCACCGCGCCGCCCACGATGAACGCGCGAAAGCCTGCTTGCTGCAGGCCGTCGGTCACGCGCACTGCGTTGCGCGAGATGAGCGAGGGATCGATGCCGTGGATGTCGGCAGGGAGGACGACGGGCGTGGCCGGGTCGCCGGCGCCCTGGCCCGCGCCGGGCCTGGTGGCTTTTTTCGCGGTGACCGTCTTGCGGCGCGGGCGCGTCGTGGCCTCGCCCGCGGCTTCGCTTTCATGCGACGCCGCAGCCAATGCGGTGTCGCTGGCCGGGGCGCCCTGGGTCGCGGAAGTGTCGTCCTGGCCAAACAGTTTGCGGATGAATTTCTTGATCACGATGCCTGGAACAAATCGAGGATGCGCCAGCCTGCTTGTTGCGCATGCGCGCGCAGGGTGTCGTCGGGGTTGGTCGCGATCGGGTCGGTGACTTTTTCGAGCAGCGGAATGTCGTTGTGCGAGTCGCTATAGAAGTAGCTGTGCTCGAAATCGGACCAGCGCTTGCCGAGCGAGGCCAGCCAGTCCTCCACGCGCACGATCTTGCCCTCGCGGTAGCTCGGCGTGCCGGTCGGTCGGCCGGTGAAGGCAGACGCCGGATGGCCGTCCACGGTTTCGACTTCGCAGGCGATCAGCTTGTCCACGCCGAACACCCCGGCGATGGGCGCCGTGATGAATTCGTTGGTGGCCGTGACCACGCAGCAGAGGTCGCCCGCTTCCTTGTGCTGTTTCACGAGTTCGAGCGCGGCCGGCACGATGGTCGGGTTGATCACCTCGTGCATGTACTGGTCGTGCCATTCCTTCAACTGCGCGCGCGAATACTTCGCGAGCGGCGTGAGCATGGCGAGCAGGTACGCCTGGATGTCGAGCTGGCCGGCCTTGTAGTCGGCGTAGAAGCGGTCGTTCTGCTCCGCGAAGCGTTCGGCGTCAACGATGCCAAGCTTCACCATGAAGCGGCCCCATTCGTAGTCGCTGTCAGTGGGGATCAGCGTGTGATCGAGATCAAAAAGTGCGAGATTAGCCATGGGCGCTCATTTTACTTGAAGCGGGTGAAGCCGTTGCCGGCGCCGGCTGCGGCGTCCGGCGATACGGAAGAGGGTTCGGACGCCGGCGCCGGCGCCGGTGGATGCGCCACCGCGGGCCCGGCGGGCGGGGCTTCGGGCGTGGCGCCGGGCGGTGCAGCATCGGCGGGCTTGGTGGACGTGGCGGGCTCGGTGGACGTGGCGGGATCGGCAGGCTCGGTGGAGGGATCGAGGTCGCCATCGAGCTCGCCGTTCATCTCGCCGCTGACATCGGCTTCCACTTCACCCTGGAGTTCGGCGCCCAGCTCGCGGTGGACGACGTCGCGGAATCTGGCCCCCAGTTCGCCTTCGACATTGTCGGTCGGCGGCTGGAACGGCGGCGCGCCGAGCGGCGCGCGCGGTTGCAGCGCGGGCGCGCGCGGCGCTTCGTACGCAGCGCTGGGCAGCTCCGCCGGGGCTGCAGCGTTCGGTGTGTCGTGAGACGGAAATAGCTCCAGCTCGACGCCTTGCGCATGGTCGCCGGCAGGCGCGGACGCGTTGTGTTCTTCCGTCTGCGGCGTCGTGCTGGCCTCGTCCAGATGGTCAGCGGCCGTTGCGGCTTCGATGCGCGCAACGGCGGCATCATCCGTTTCGCCCGGCCCCGCCTCGCTATTCGCCAGCATCGTGCGCAGCAGCGGCAGCGTCACCGCGCGCTTTTGCTCGAGCGAGAAGCGGTCGAGCGCATCGAGCAGGCGCATCAGGCTCGGCATGTCGCGCCGGAAGTGCGTGAGCAGGTAGGCGGGCACGTCGTCGGCGAGATTGATGCCGCGCTCGCGCGCCGCCTGCTTGAGCACGGCAGCCTTGCCCGCGTCCGAGAGCGGCGCGAGGTGGAACACGAGACCCCAGCCAAGGCGCGTGCGCAGGTCCTCGCGCACGGCGAGCCCCATCGGCGGCGCGTTGCCGGTCGCGACGAGCGCCGTGTTCGGGTGCGAGCGCACCTCGTTGAAGAGATTGAACAGGGCGATCTGCTGGGCGCCCGAGAGCGCGTCGCAGTCGTCGACCGCGTAAATCGGCACGCGCGCATCGAACGTAAAGGCGGCGAGACCGCTCGTCGGCCCGATGTAGCGCACGTGGCCGGGCGGCGCCTCGAACGCGAGCGCGTGCAGCAGATGCGAGCGGCCGTTGCCGGGCTCCCCCCAGACATAGAACGTGCGGTCGGTCTTCGGGTCGACGTCGGGGCCCGCCGCGAGCGCGGCGTCGAGCCCGCGCAGCCGCGCGACCAGCTCCGCATTGGCGCCGGTATGAAAGTTGTCGAAGGTCGATGGCGGCGGGGTGCCGAGATCGAGCGTTAGCTGTCGCTGCACGGTGTGTCTGGCCGAAGGCGGTGTGTCAGTTATCGCTTGAAAATAGGCAGGTTCGGCGACAAAACGTGGTTTCCGGCCGACGAGCCCGCGCCGCTACTACCAAAATACTCGCGTGTCCTCACGCAGGCGGCGGCGGGGAGCCGTCAATCGGTTAAAATCGCATTTTACCGACCTTCTGCCTCTTCCCCATGAATCAACCGAAATCCGGCCCCGCTAATCAGGACCAAGCGCAGGAGCAAGGCCTCTCCTACCGTGACGCGGGCGTGGACATCGACGCGGGCGACGCGCTCGTCGATCGCATCAAGCCCTTTGCGAAGAAGACCCTGCGCGAAGGCGTGATGGGCGGCATCGGCGGATTCGGCGCGCTCTTCGAAGTGCCGAAGAAGTACAAGGAGCCCGTGCTCGTGTCGGGCACCGACGGCGTGGGCACCAAGCTGCGCCTCGCGTTTCATCTGAACAAACACGACACGGTCGGCCAGGATCTCGTCGCCATGAGCGTGAACGACATCCTCGTGCAGGGCGCCGAGCCGCTGTTCTTCCTCGACTACTTCGCCTGCGGCAAGCTCGATGTGGACACGGCCGCCACGGTCGTGAAGGGCATCGCCCAGGGCTGCGAGCTCTCGGGCTGCGCGCTGATCGGCGGCGAAACGGCGGAAATGCCGGGCATGTACCCCGACGGCGAATACGACCTCGCGGGCTTCGCGGTTGGCGCGGTGGAGAAGAGCAAGATCATCGACGGCAGCACGATCGTCCCCGGCGACGTCGTGCTGGGTCTCGCGTCGAGCGGCATCCATTCGAACGGCTTCTCGCTCGTGCGCAAGATCATCGAGCGTGCGAACCCGGACATGAACGCCGACTTCGACGGCCGCTCGCTGGCCGACGCGCTGATGGCGCCCACGCGCATCTACGTGAAGCCGCTGCTCAAGCTGATGGAAACCATCGCTGTGAAGGGCATGGCGCACATCACCGGCGGCGGTCTGGTGGAGAACATCCCGCGCGTGCTGCGCGAAGGCCTCACCGCCGAGCTGAACCACGCGGCATGGCCGCTGCCGCCGCTGTTCTCGTGGCTGCAGAAGCATGGCGGCGTGGCCGATGCGGAAATGCACCGCGTGTTCAACTGCGGCATCGGCATGGCCGTGATCGTGGCGGCCGATCAGGCCGACGCGGCGGCTTCGCTGCTGGCTGCCGCGGGCGAGCAGGTGTGGAAGATTGGCGTGGTGCGTGAGAGCAAGGAAGGCGAGGCGCAGACTGTAGTGGTTTGACGCGCGCACTCCTGGCGGCACAAAACATTCGCGCCGGTCCGGCGGGCTTACCAAAGCCCCGCCGGCCGGCGCGAAGTCATTTCTGGTGGTGTGCGTGGCCTTACAACACCGTCCTCACATGCCAAAGCTCCGGAAACAGCACGACATCCAGCATCTTCCGCAGATAAGGCGCGCCGCTAGTCCCGCCGGTGCCCTGCTTGAAGCCGATAATCCGCTCGACCGTCGTGACATGGCGGAACCGCCACTGCCGGAACGCATCCTCGAGATCGACGAGTTCCTCGGCCATTTCATACAGATCCCAGTACTGCGAAGGATTGCGATAGACCTCGAGCCAGGCCGCTTCCACCGACGCATCGTGCAGCGTCGGCTGCGTCCAGTCGCGAGCGAGGCGTTCCGGCGCGATCGCAAAGCCGCGCCGCGCCAGCAGGCGAATCACCTCGTCATAAAACGAAGGCGCTTCTAGCGTGGCCTTGACCTGCGCAAGCACCTCAGGCCGATGCTCGTGCGGCTTGAGCATCTGCGCATTCTTGTTGCCCAGCAGAAACTCAATCTGCCGGTATTGATACGACTGGAACCCCGACGAAGCGCCCAGATACGGCCGCATCGCCGTGTACTCGGACGGCGTAAGCGTGGACAAAACATTCCATGCCTGCACCAGCTGTTCGAGAATGCGCGAGACGCGCGCGAGCTGCTTGAACGCAGGAGGCAGTTCGTCGCGATGCACGCACGCGAGCGCCGCGCGCAATTCGTAGAGCGCGAGCTTCATCCACAGCTCGCTCGTCTGATGCTGGACGATGAACAGCATCTCATTGTGATCGGGCGAGAGCGGATGCTGCGCGTTGAGCACCGAGTCGAGCGAGAGGTAATCGCCATAGCTCATCGACTTCGAGAAGTCGAGCTGCGCGTCGTGCCAGCCTTCGCCTGGCTGCGCAGCGACTGGCGCGGCGGCAGCCGCTGCGCCATGCCCGAACGGGCAGCCGCCGCGCGCGGGCTCGCTGGCATTCGGGCTGGCATTCGGGGCGCTGGAAGGCGTGCGGGCGGAATCGGTGTCGGGCACGCCGGGAATGTGCATGTGATCAGTCATCTCGGGCTCCTCAGGTCACCGCGCCGCGTGCGGCGAATTCGGGCTTGCGCCAGCTTTCGGTCGCGAGCACGTCGCGCAGGGTCTCGACGGCGTCCCACACATCGACGTAACGCAGATACAGCGGCGTGAAGCCAAAGCGCAGCACGTGCGGCTCGCGATAGTCGCCGATCACGCCGCGCGCGATCAGCGCCTGCATCACTTCATAGCCGTGCGGATGTTCGAAGCTCACGTGCGAGCCGCGTTGTGCATGCTCGCGCGGCGTGACGAGCGTAAGCGGGTATGCCTTGCAGCGCGTTTCCACGAGTTCGATGAAGAGGTCGGTGAGCGCGAGCGACTTGCGGCGGATCGCCTGCATGTCGGTCTGCAGAAAGACGTCGAGGCCGCATTCGACGAGCGCCATCGAAACGATCGGCTGCGTGCCGCACAGATAGCGGCCGACGCCGTTGTCCGGTCGGTAGACGGGGTTCATCTCGAACGGCGACTTGTGACCCCACCAGCCCGAAAGCGGCTGCGAGAACGTGTCCTGGTTGCGCTTGGCCACCCACACGAAGCCGGGCGACCCCGGGCCGCCGTTCAGGTACTTGTACGTGCAGCCGACCGCGTAATCGGCGTTCACGCCGTTCAGATCCACGGGCACCGCGCCCGCCGAGTGCGCGAGGTCCCACAGCGCGAGCCCGCCTTGCGCGTGAATGTGCTCGGTGAGCGTGCGCATGTCGTGCATTTGGCCGGTGCGGTAGTTCACGTGCGTGATCATCGCGACGGCCACGTCTTCGCGGATGGCAGCGGGCAGCTCGCTCGGGTCGTCGACGAGGCGCAGTTCATAGCCGCGGTCGAGCTGCTCGATGAGGCCTTGCGCGATGTACAGGTCGCTCGGGAAATTCGAGCGCTCGGAGACGATCACGCGGCGCTTGGGATCGCGTGCGTTTGCGACGCGCAGCGCGGCGGAAAGCGCCTTGAAGAGATTGATGGAAATGGTGTCGGTGACCACGACTTCATCTTCCGCCGCGCCGATCAGCGGGGCGAGCTTGTTGCCGAGGCGCCGCGGCATGGCGAACCAGCCCGCCGTGTTCCAGCTGCGGATGAGGCCCTCGCCCCATTCGCCGCCAATCACGGCTTGTGCGCGCGCGGCACTGGCTCGCGGCGGCACGCCGAGCGAGTTGCCGTCGAGATAGATGGTTTCGGGCGCGAGCGTGAATTGCTCGCGCAGCGCGGCGAGCGGATCGGCGCGATCGAGCGCCAGGGCTTCGTTACGGTCGTTCATGGGGGTTCTTCGGGGCAGTGAGGTGTTGGGTCGGAGGTAGCAAAGGTTCATTGGCGCTCGTGCAGCGTGCGCAGCACGGCGCGCACGGGGCTGGCATCGAGCGTGGCGAATTTCAGCGGCAGCGCGATCAGTTCGTAGTCGCCGGGCGCGATGGCGTCGAGCACGATGCCTTCGAGAATCGCCATGCGGTGCGCGCGGATGCGGTGGTGCGCGTCCATCGTCTTCGATTCCTGCGGGTCGAGCGAGGGCGTGTCGATGCCGATCAGGCGCACGCCGTGCTCAGCCAGCAGGTCGATCGTCTCGGGCGCGACGGCGCAAAACGCGCTGTCCCAGCGCTCCTGCGGGGCCTTGGCGTAGGTGCGCAGCAGCACGCGCGGCGGGATGCCAGCGAGCGCCGCTTGCACATGCTCGGGCCGCACGAGCGGCGCGGCGCCCACGCAATGAATCACGCGGCACGCGCCGATATAGGCGTCGAGCGGCACCGCGCCGATGGGCGCGCCCGCTTCGTCGTAGTGCAGCGGGGCGTCGGTGTGCGCGCCGGTGTGAGGCGAAAGCGTCACGCGCGCCACGTTGACCGGCGAGCCGGCTTCCATGCGCCAGACGCGCTCGACGCCAACGGGCGTGTCGCCGGGCCAGACGGGCGTTTCGGGGCGGATGGGCGGGGAAATGTCCCAGAGGTCGTTCATCGCGTTGACGAGGTTGTCTCAATGTTTTTCGAATGATAGGCAACTCGTCGCGAAATGTGCTTGCGAAAAAAACGTCGTACGCTACAGTTCTTGGCACATAATTTGATTCAAAAGGGGAAAGGGGACCAAATATGAACGCTATCTCGCTCGATGCGACCGATTGCCGGATTCTTGCCGTACTTCAGAACGAGGGGCGCATCAGCAATCTCGATCTGGCCGAGCGTATTTCGCTGTCGCCTTCCGCGTGCCTGCGGCGGCTGCGCCTGCTGGAGGAGCAGGGCGTGGTGGAGCGCTATCGCGCGTGCCTGAATCGGGAAGTGCTCGGCTTCGAAATGGAGGCCTTCGTGCAGGTCTCGATGCGCAACGACCAGGAGAGCTGGCACGAGCGCTTCGTCTCTGCGCTGCGCGACTGGCCCGAAGTGGTGGGCGCTTACGTGGTGACCGGCGAGACGCACTATCTGCTGCGGGTGCTCGCGCACAACCTCAAGCACTACTCGGACTTCGTGCTCAACAAGCTCTACAAGGCGCCGGGCGTGATGGATATCCGCTCGAATATCGTGCTCACGACGCTCAAGGTCGAGGCGGGGCTGCCGGTCGACCTGATCGCCCATCGCGGCGAGCCGAAGGCTTCATAACGCCGCTTCGGTTGCGTTTGGCGTGCCTGGAGCGGGTCTAGAGCGGTTGCAGCTGGTGAAATGCGCCGCCGTGGAAGACGAGCGGCGCGGCGCTGCCCTGGTCGTCCTTGCCGGGTTCGCGAACGCCGCAGCGCTCCACCTCGCCGACGAAGATCACGTGATCGCCTTCGTCGTAGCGGCTGCGGTTATGGCACTCGAACCAGGCGATGGCGCCGTCGAGCACGGGCATGCCGGAGTCGCCGGCCGCGTGCGAGACGCCTTCGAAGCGGTCGCCCTTCACGGTGGCGAAGCGCTTGCACAGGTCGAGCTGCGACGCGGCGAGCACATTCACCACATAATGGCTGTTGCTGCGGAACACCGGCATCGAAGCCGATCGCGTGGCGAGGCTCCACAGCACGAGCGGCGGCGTGAGCGAGACGGAGTTGAACGAGCTCGCGGTGATGCCGATCAGCTGGCCGTCGGGCGCGCGCGTCGTGATGACCGTCACGCCAGTGGCGAACTGGCTGAGCGCACGGCGGAACGCGCCGTCGTCGAAGTTGGGCGGGCTGGCGCGGCGGGTCATGAGCGCAGGCCCCGGTCATTGGGGCGCGTGTCCGGCGCGGGCTGGACGGGGATGGCGGCGCACGCGGCGTGAGCGGTACCGGCGGCGCAAGCGGAAGTCGATGTGAACGTCATGTGTAATTTCGGCGAATTGTCCCAATTTTAACGAAAAGCGGCGGGCGACGGCTCATCGGCCTGGTTGCGCGAGACGGCGCAGGGACGGAGCGGCAATCCCCGCAAATGTGCGAGGACCCCGAAGCGGGAGGGCCCGCGCGGCAACAATGGAGAGTTCAGCATGACTCAGACGACTCAGACGATCGAAACCGCCACGCTCGGCGGCGGATGTTTCTGGTGCCTGGAAGCGGTTTTTCTGCGCGTGGATGGCGTAATGGCGGTGGAATCGGGCTACGCGGGCGGCCATGCCCCGAACCCGTCCTATGAGCAGGTGTGCGATGGCGACACCGGCCACGCCGAAGTCGTGAAAGTGGATTTCGATCCGGCGAAGATCGGCTATCGCGAGATTCTGGACATCTTCTTCGCGATTCACGATCCGACCCAGTTGAACCGTCAGGGCAACGACGTCGGCACCCAGTACCGCTCGGTGGTCTTCACGCACTCGGAGGCGCAGCGCGAGACGGCGCTGCAGGCCATTCGCGAGTTGAAAGCCGAGGGTGTGTACGACGGCGAGATCGTCACGCAGGTGCTGCCGCTCGACGGCAACTATTTCCCGGCCGAGGCGTATCACCAGAACTACTTCGCGCAGCACCCGAATCAGGGTTATTGCGCGTTCGTGGTGGCGCCCAAGGTGGCCAAGTTCCGCCAGAAGTTCGCGCACCGGCTCAAGGCCGAGTGACGTAGCGCTTCAGGCGCCGTCGCCGCGCATGCGCAGCATCTCGTCGACGATGGCGCGCGCGAGCTTCGCGCAAGTCAGCGGCGCCGAGCCCTCGGCCTTGTTGTTGGTCGTGATCAGCACCGGCTGGCCGGCGATCGCATAGCGCGCGGCCAGTTCGGCGAGGGCGTCGCGCGTGTGGGGGTCTTCGTCGACGAGCTTGTCGAAGGGCTCGTAGCGCGCCTTCGCCTGCTCATACTTGAAGCCGCTGTGCAGGCTCCAGCGCACGATCAGCGGGCCTGCGGGCGCTTCGCCGTCCATCAGCGCGAGCGCTGCCGCCTGGCGCAGCGGGTCGGGCATGCGGGCGTGCAATCCCACGCAGTAGCGCACGCCCGCGGCGCGCAGCGCGCGCACGAAACGCGGTGTGAGCAGAATGCCGTCGCGGATCTCGACCGCGTAACAGGGGCGGTCGCTGGGGAGTGCGCCGCTTGACGCCGCTTCGCCGGCTTCGGCGTCTGCCGGCGGTGCCGAAGCAGCTGCGGGCAGTGGCGGCAGCGCGGCGAGAAACGCCACGAGACGCTCGATGAACGCGGCTGGATCCGCAAGCAGTTGATCGGGCAGCGGCGGGAACTGGAACACGAGCGCACCGGCTTTCGCGCCGAGCCCCGCAAGGCACGGCTCGACGAATTCGCGCGCGGCGAGATCGGCGTTCAGGAAGCAGGGGTTGGCCGAGACGGGCTCGCCGCGATCGCCGCGCACGCTCGCATCGGTGATGAGCGCGGGCGCCTTCACGATGAAGCGGAAGTGGTCCGGCACCTGCTGCGCGTAGCGCAGGTAATCGGTGACGGTGAGCGGCGCGTAGAACGAGCGGTCGATGCTCACCGAGCGCAGCAGCGGATGCGCGCCATAGGCCGCGAGCCCATCGCGCGCGAGCTTCGAATTGCTGTAGTCGTCGCCGTAGACGATGCCGCGCCAGCCCGGAAACGACCACGACGACGTGCCCAGGCGCACACCCGGCGGCAGCTCCGCGGCGAGGTCGAGCACGTCCTGGCCGGGAACCGCCGGCAGCACGCCTTTCGCGCGGCGGCGCGGGGCGGGCGAGTCGGCGGCGGGCGTCGATTTCGGCGCTTTGGCGGGCTTTGCCGTAATCGTCTGCTGTGCGCTGTCGTCGGCTTCTGTCGCGGATGCGTCGGCATCGGTGTTTCTGCGCGCCGCACGCCCCGCCGATGGCTCGGGCGGCACGAAGCCGAACAGGTCCGTCTGGGTATCGGGTGGCGAGTTCTCGCGCGTGCTCCGCGGCGTGCGGCGGCCGGTGGCGCCCGTTCGCGGCGAGGCCTGCGCCGGGTTGCGCCCCGCGCCGGAGCTATCGTTTTCCAATGCCCCGAAAAGGCCGTCGTCGCTTTCGTTCATGCGTGTGAGTCGTGATGGCGATCGCGTAGCCGAAGCCGCTCGCAGCGACGCGCGTGGGTGGGCCGAGCCGATGCGCGCCGTCCGGCAAAACGTCAGGCTACGTCCGGTTACGTCCGGCTACGTCCGGCGCGAACGCAGTAGCGCGGCTGCCACCCTACCTGCCTGACGCCAAAGCCGCGTCAAAGCGGCTTCTCGTACATATACCGGCGCGACCACGGCAGCGTATTCGCGTTGCGGCCGGCCTTGCGGCAGACGATCTGGTAGATCGACACGTCGTCGTGCTCGAACGCGTAGGCGCAGCCGGCCAGATAGACGCGCCAGATGCGGAACTTCTCGTCGTCGACAAGCATTTTCGCTTCCTCGGCGTGTGCCTCGAAGTTCTCCGCCCAGATTCCGAGCGTGTGCGCATAGTGACGGCGCAGGCTCTCCACGTCAACCGCCTCGAGACCGCCGCGCTGCGCCGCTTCGAGCGCGAGGCCGATGTGCGGCAGCTCGCCGTCGGGGAACACATAGCGGTCGATGAACTCGCCGGCGCCCAGCGCCGCCTCGCCGCTCTCGGCATCGGTCGACGTGATGCCGTGGTTCATGGCGATGCCTTCGTCGGCGAGCAGCTCGCGCACCTTGGTGAAATAGCCGGGCAGGTTTTTGCGCCCGACGTGCTCGAACATCCCTACGCTCGTGATGCGGTCGAACTGGCCCTGAATGTCGCGATAATCCTGCAGACGGATCTCGATGCGATCGGCGAGGCCCGCGGCCTTCACGCGCTCGGTGGCGAGGTCGAACTGGTTTTGCGAGAGCGTCACGCCCACGCAGCGCGCGCCGAACTTCTGCGCGGCGCGCAGCACGAGCGCGCCCCAGCCGCAGCCGATGTCGAGCAGCGTCTGGCCCGGCTGCAGCTGGATCTTGGTGAGAATGTGGTCGATTTTTTTGAGCTGCGCGGCGGCGAGGTCTTCGTCGCCGTTCTCGAAGTAGGCGCACGAATAGACCATGTTCTCGTCGAGCCACAGCTTGTAGAACGCGTTCGAGACGTCATAGTGGTACTGGATGGCCCTCTGGTCGGAGTGCTTCGAGTGCGTGAAGTAGCGGCGCACCCGCGCGAGCTTGCCTGCGCTCGTGATGGTGTTGTGCGCGAGCGAGTAGCCGATGGCGATGATGTCGGCGAGCTTGCCTTCGATGTCGATCTTGCCCTTCACGTAGGCCTCGCCGAGATTGTCGAGGCTCGGTTCGAGCAGCAGCGGCAGCGCTGCCGCGCTATTGACCTTCAGCGTGACCTGCGGGGCGGCGAAGTGGCCGAAGTCATACTGCTGGCCGCTCCACAGCACGAGCCGCGCGGGCAGGTTGGCCTTGTGGCGCACTTCGTCGACCCATTGAGCGAGTTTTTTCTCCCAGAACATGCGTTTCTCTCCGTGTCAGATGAACGATTGAGGCTCAAAGACAAAAGCGAATTGCAAGGCGTGTTACGAGGCAAAACCGACTGACCGGCGCTGCGCCGCGGCGCGCGTGATGCTGGGGTGTTGCAGGGTGCTGCACAGTGCTGCGTGGTATTGCGGATCAGGCTGATGGAACCTTCGGGACGTACGCCGGTTTGTCCGGTCCGCTCAGGGCGCGAGCCGCTCGATGTGCCACGCTGAGCCGTCCCGTGCATTGTCCCGCGTATAACGGATGCGGTCGTGCAGCCGCGACGGACGTCCTTGCCAGAACTCGATGGCGCTCGGCACGAGCCGGTAGCCGCCCCAATGCGGCGGACGCGGCGGTTGCTCGCCGTACTGCGCGCTGATCTCGCGCTCGCGCGCTTCGAGCTCGGCGCGGCTGCCGATCACCTCGCTCTGCTCCGAGGCCCACGCGCCAATGCGTGAGCCGAGCGGGCGAGAGTGGAAATACGCATCGCTTTCCGCATCGCTGGTTTTTTCGACCCGGCCTTCGATGCGCACCTGGCGCTCGAGCTCGATCCAGTGGAACAGCAGCGCCGCGTGCGGATTGGCGGCAAGCTCGCGGCCCTTGCGGCTTTCGTAGTTGGTGAAGAAAACGAAGCCACGCTCGTCCACGGCCTTGATCAGCAGGATGCGCGCGGCGGGGCGGCCGTCCTGGTCGACGGTCGCGACGGTCATCGCGTTGGGTTCGGGCAGCCTGGCATCGAGCGCCTGGTTGAACCAGGTCTGGAATTGGCGGATCGGGTCGGGGTCGACGTCGGAGGTGTCGAGCGAACCGAGTGAGTAATTCTTGCGGAGGTGGGCGAGCGAGGTCATTTTTTTATGCAAACGCTTCAATGCGGACAAGTATATAGAAGACGGCGCGAACGTTCTGCGAAGGTTGCGGCACAGCGGTGGCAAAGCAGTGGCAAGGCGGTGGCAAGGCGGTGGCAAGGCGGTGGCAAGGCGGTGGCACATGGGCAGGGCGCGCGCGTTTGGTCGCGATCGGGCAAAATACCGGCTGCCTGGGACCGTGGCAGTGCGCGATCGGTCCGTTTTCGACCCGCTATCGCCATGTCCAGTACTCCGCTTTCCGCCGCAGCCGGTTCGACCGGCCTTGCTGATCTTACCGCGCCCGCTTCAACCGATGTTGCCGACCGGGCGCGCCGCTTCGCCGGTGTGGCGCGGCTTTACGGCGCACCCGCGCTGGCGGCCTTCGAGCGCGCGCGCGTTGCCGTGATCGGCATTGGCGGGGTGGGCTCGTGGGTCGCGGAGGCGCTCGCGCGCAGCGCGATCGGCACGCTTACGCTCATCGATCTCGACAACGTTGCGGAGAGCAATACCAACCGCCAGATTCACGCGCTCGACGGCAATTACGGCAAGCCGAAGGTCGAGGCGATGGCCGAGCGCATCAAGCTCATCGATCCGGCCTGCGACGTGCGGCTCGTCGAGGATTTTGTCGAGCCTTCGAATTTCGATGCGCTGCTCGGCGGCGGCTTCGATTTCATCGTGGACGCCATCGACAGCGTGCGCACCAAGACCGCGCTGATCGCCTGGTGCGTCGAGCATCGCGTGCCGCTCATCACGGTGGGCGGGGCGGGCGGCCAGCTCGATCCCACGCGCATTCGCATCGACGATCTCGCGCTCACGATTCAGGATCCGCTGCTCTCGAAGGTGCGCGGGCAATTGCGCAAGCATCACGGTTTTCCGCGCGGCCCCAAGGCGCGTTTCAAGGTGAGCGCCGTGTATTCGGACGAGCCGCTCATCTATCCCGAAGCGGCGGTGTGTGACATCGACAACGAGGCCGAGCACGTGAGCGCTTCGCCGGGCCACCACGGTCCCGTGGGCCTGAATTGCGCGGGCTTTGGTTCGAGCGTGTGCGTGACGGCGAGCTTCGGTTTTGCGGCGGCGGCGTATGTGCTGCGCGCGCTTGCGCATGGGGCGGCTGCGCGCTGACGCCGTCTTGACCGCGTATATCCGATTGCGTCGAAGCCGCACCCAGCCTCGCCATACATTCCGACCCTGCGCATCAGTGACTTTGGTAATCACACTGCGCCTAATTGTCGTCCCCGAGCCTGGCTGGAATATCCATCTGTTGATGCAGGATGCGGATCACGTCGATCAGCGCCGGCGATTGCTTGAAAAAGACGACATGCATTCCAACCAGCGCTTTCCTGTAGCCTTCCCGCACCTCTTCGGCAGACAGACTTGGCTGAGTGCCGTCGGCCAAACCGACAATAGCGCTTTCGATGCTCAGAATGTAACGCTCAGCCTGCGACTCTCCCCATCTGGCGACCGTGTAATCCCAGATCTCGTCAAGGTCGCGCTCGGCCGCCGGAGAGAGAACATACGCTCTCATGCGGCCTTGTTCCGCTTACCCGCGACGTACTTGCGAAAATCAAACGGTCGCGACGGCCCAGAATGCTCGCCTTCGATCAGAGCGTTGCGCAGCGCCTCCAGCCTCGCTTCCTCAGTCTCAAGCAAGCGCAAGCCGGCTCGGACAACGTCGCTGGCCGTGCTGTAGCGGCCGCTGCGTACGCGGTCATCGACGAATTCCGAAAAATGCTCACCGAGCGTGAACGATGTGCTTTTGCTCATGACTCGCACCTCCTCTGCGAAGAATACCAATTTCTGGTATTCGATGCCAGACGTTGCCCGAACATGATCGCGGGACCGATGCGGCAAGGCAGCCCGAACCCTGTTCGGATCGGACCGAACAGCGTCGAACGTGCCGACAACTGGCGTACCTGTAAGGCATTTTCGCGTCGGACGAACATGGGCAGCTTTCATCAACGCCATCCGGACACCGGCGGATATCGGTGTCCAGATGTGCTCCCGCCTGTGGGCCTTTGGATTGTTTTCCTGCATGCATTTCTGGATGGCAATGGCCGCATTCACCGCTTTCTTATCCACCACGTCATTAACAGGGGCGCGACGCCTGAAGGGCGGGGCCATTGTGCCGGTCTCCGCAGTCCTCCTGCGTCGGGCAGATGGATCCCTGAATGTGCTGAATGGCTTTTCCCGCCCAACTACACGACTGTGGAAGTACGCGCCTGGCGAGGATGCTTCGCATGTGACGGCGTCGCCGGGTGGGCGGCCCTTCTCGAACGAACGCAAAACGTACAAACATCTGCCGGATGAGGTCGTCGCCCGTATCGAGGACGTGGTGCGCGAGGCGTTCTCAACTGCGTTAGCGCCCTCGGATATTGACGGGGACGCTCGCTCCGGGAGCTGGAACTGATCGTCCGGCGACCCCGCAAGATCTTATTGCAAGGATGGGGGCGCAATTTCTGGTCCGGGCTTAGGGAATTCCGGGCGGAACGACCGAATCTCCAGGTTTTCGGTCCCGGAACTTCCCTGTTGGAGCGCTGCACCGACAGGCCGGCCCCACTCCCTCAGTTCAGTTCAACGTAGCGCTCAACTTGCGCCGCCATTCGCTCACGAGCTGCGGTTGATGCGACGCGAGATCGAACACCGAGAGCATGGTTTTGCGGCCAATGTCCTCGCGGAACGCGCGGTCGCGCTTGACGATCTCGAGCAGGTGTTCGAGCGCGCCCGCGTACTTGCGCCGCGCGATCAGCGCGCTCGCGAGGTCGAAGCGCGCTTCGAGGTCCTCGGGGTGCTCGGCCACGCGGACTTCGAGCGCGTCGGTGGGCGGCAGGTCGGCGGCGGCGTCGATCGCGTCGAGGCGCGTCTTGAGCGCGTTAAAGCGCGCGTCGATGCCCTGCGTGGTCTTGGGCGAGAGCAGCTCGACTTCCTTGTGCGCTTCGTCGGCGCGGTTGTCGGCGAGCAGCAGCTCGATCAGGTCCATGCGGGCGTCTTCCATGCCCGGGTCGAATGCGAGCGCGGCTTGCAGCGCCTCATAAGCATCCTCGCGGCGGCCTTCGGCGAGCGCTTGCTGGGCGGCCTCGCGCGCGGCAAGCGCTGAATCCGGAATCAGCCGGTCGAGGAATTCGCGCAGCTGGCCTTCGGACAGCACGCCGATGAACTGGTCGACCGCCTGCTGGTCGGCGAACGCCACCACGTGCGGAATGCTGCGCACCTGGAAGTGCGCGGCGAGCTCCTGGTTCTCGTCGACGTTGACCTTCACGAGCTTCCATTTGCCCGCGTATTCGGCTTCGAGTTTTTCGAGCAACGGTCCGAGCGTCTTGCACGGGCCGCACCAGGGCGCCCAGAAGTCGACCAGCACCGGCGCGAGCGCCGACGCTTCGATCACGTCCTTTTCAAAAGTGGCCAGGGTGGTATCCATCAGGTCCTCGTTGGGAAAAATCCATTACGCACGATGGGCATAAGATGAGGGCGGATCGGCGCGCTTCAATGCTGCGGCTTCTTTTCGGGCAGCGGAATCCATTCGGTCTCGCCGGGGACGTGCCCCATTTCCTGGCGTGTCCACGCGTCCTTGGCGACCTCGATCTTCTCGCGCGAACTGGCGACGAAATTCCATTCGATGAAGCGCTCGCCCGCGAGCTTCTCGCCTCCGAGCAGCATCACGCGTGCCCCGCCGGTGCTCGCGAGCGTGACGGTTTCGCCCGGTTCCAGCACGGCCATCGTGTATTGCTCGAGCGGCGTGCCGTCGATCGACAGGTCGCCTTCGACGAGATAGACGCCGCGCTCCTCGTGCTCGGCGTCGAGCGCGATGGTGCCGCCGGGCGCGAAGTCGGCGGCCACGTAGAGCGTGCCCGAGAAGGTCGCGACGGGCGAGGTTGCGCCGAACGCCGTGCCCGCGATCACGCGCATCGAGACGCCGTTGCGCTCGAGGTTCGGCAGCGTGTCGGCGGCGTGATGGAAGAACGACGGCTCGGTGTCTTCGTGCTCGAGCGGCAGCGCCACCCAGGTCTGGATGCCGTGCATGGTGAAGCCGGTCTGGCGCGCTTCGTCGGGCGTGCGCTCCGAATGGACGATGCCGCGCCCGGCCGTCATCCAGTTGACGTCGCCGGGGACGATCTTCTGCGCCGAGCCGATGCTGTCGCGATGCATGAGCGCGCCGTCGAACAGATAGGTGACGGTGGCGAGACCGATATGCGGATGCGGGCGCACGTCGACGCCGGCGCCGGGCGCGAGTGTGGCCGGCCCCATGTGGTCGAAGAAGATGAACGGGCCGACGAGGCGCGCGGCCATCGCGGGCAGCACGCGGCGCACATAGAGATTGCCGATGTCGCGCTGATGGGGCTTGAGAACCGCTTTGATCGATGAGGACATGAACACTTCCTTGATGAGTCGGACGGCACGAATGGAGGCACGGCGAAGGGCCGTGCGGAGGGCGCGGCGCGCGAGCAGGCGCTCATTCTAACGCCGGCCTCGCCGGTGCGCCGCGCGCGACGCGAGCACGAGCGCGCGCTGGCCGGTAAACTTGCGGTCTCGACTGAACAATAAGCGGAGCCGGAGATGTCACCGAAGGACTTGCTGAGTGCGCTCGTGGTCGTACTCGCGTGGGGCGTGAATTTCGTGGTGATCAAGGTGGGGCTGCACGGCGTGCCGCCGCTGTTGCTCGGCGCGTTGCGCTTTCTGCTGGCGGCGTTTCCGGCGGTGCTGTTCGTCAAGCGCCCGAAATTGCCGCTGCGCTGGCTGCTCGCTTATGGCGCGACGATCTCGTTTGGCCAGTTCGTGTTTCTCTTCACGGCCATGTACGTGGGCATGCCCGCCGGGCTCGCCTCGGTCGTGCTGCAGGCGCAGGCGTTCTTCACGCTCGTGTTCGCGGCGATTTTCCTTGGCGAGCGCTTTCGCGCGCAGAACGTGTTCGGTTTGCTGATCGCGGCGTGCGGGCTGGCGGTGATCGGCCTGCAATCGTCTTCCGCGGCCGCGGGCCCGGGCGCGCAGGCAATGACTGTGGCCGGCTTCTTGCTTACGCTGTGCTCGGCCTGCATGTGGGCGCTCGGCAACATCGTCACGAAGAAGGCGGGGAAAATGGATCTCGTCGGGCTCGTGGTGTGGGGGAGCCTGATTCCGCCGCTACCGTTTCTCGCGCTTTCGTACCTTATCGAGGGGCCGCAGCGCATCGAGGCGGCGCTCGGCGGCATCGGCGTCGATTCGATCGGCGCCATCATCTATCTCGCGTTCGTGGCCACGATACTCGGCTACAGCCTCTGGAGCCGGCTGCTCTCGAAGTATCCGGCAAGCCAGGTCGCGCCGTTTTCGCTGCTCGTGCCGATCGTCGGGCTGGCGGCCGCGGCGCTGCTGCTCGGCGAGCGACTTTCCGCCGCCCAGATCGGCGGCGCGGCGCTCGTGATGGCCGGGCTGGCCGTGAATGTGTTCGGCGGGCGGGTCGGGGCGCGGCTGGCGTCGATGCTGGCCGCGCGTTCCTGAACGCAGACGTTCGCCGCTTGGTCGCCACTTGCCGCTCGCTTCGGAAGTTCGCGGCAACTCGTGTGGCCTGGCTTACGTCATCCGGCTCTTCGCGAGCGGCGGATTCGCCGCGAAGTAGCGCGTGATGCCCTTGAGGATGGCGTTCGCCATCTTGTCGCGATAGGCGTTGTCGTTGAGCTTCTGCTCTTCCTCGGGATTGCTGATGAAAGCCGTCTCCACGAGGATCGACGGAATGTCGGGCGCCTTGAGCACCGCGAAGCCCGCCTGCTCGACCGAGCCCTTGTGCAGCTTGTTGATCGAGCCGACTTCGTTGAGCACGAAGCCGCCGTAGCGCAGCGAGTCGCGAATCTGCGCCGTGGTCGACATATCGAAGAGCGCACGGTTCACGTATGCGTCCGCCGTCTTCACGTTGATTCCGCCGATCTGGTCCGACGAGTTCTCCTTGTTCGCCATCCAGCGCGCGGCCGCGCTCGACGCGCCGTGCTCGGAAAGCGCGAATACCGACGAGCCGCGCGCCTCCGGCGTGGTGAACGCGTCGGCGTGGATCGACACGAACAGGTCGGCGCCCACGCGGCGCGCTTTCTGCACGCGCACGTTCAGCGGCACGAAGAAGTCGGCGTCGCGCGTCATCATCGCGCGCATGTTGGGCTGCGCGTCGATTTTCACGCGCAGCTTCTTCGCGATGTCGAGCGCGATGTGCTTTTCGTACGTGCCTGCGCCGCCGATTGCACCGGGATCCTCACCGCCGTGGCCGGGGTCGATCGCCACCGTCAGAAGACGCGTGGTGCCGCCCTTGCTGGATTTCGGCGTGGTGAAGCCATAGTTGTCGTCCGCCGGGCCGCTGTTGTTGTCCTGCGCGATGACGGGCGGCTTCGGCGCGGGCTTCGGGCGCGGCAGGATCGTCGCCGGCGGCACGACTGGCGGCACCGTCGGGCGCGGCGAGGACGGCGTTGCTGGCGTGCCCGGCGTGCCAGGCAGGGTGGCGCCCGCATCGTTCTGTGCGTAGCGCTCGAAAAAGGCATCGCTGTTATCGTGCACGGGCGGGTTGTTGGGACCCGCGAGCGTGGAGGGCGGTGCAGGCGGCGCCTGGTTGCCCATCGCTTCACGCGAGTCGAGCTGCTGCTGCTTGTGCTCGGTCTGGGCGAGCAGGTCCATGAGCGGATCGGGCGCGACCGCCGGATAGAGATCGAACACGAGCCGGTACTTGTACGAACCCACGGGCTGCAGATTGAAGACCTGCGGCTTGACCGACCCCTTGAGGTCGAACACCATGCGCACCACGTGCGGCTGATACTGGCCCACGCGCACGGCCTGGATCTGCGGATCGTTCGGCGTGATCTTGGAGACGAGATTCTTGAGCGCGTCGTCGAGGTCGAGGCCGTTCAGGTCGACGACGAGCCGGTCGGGGCCTTGCAGCAATTGCTGCGAGTTCTGCAGCGGCTGATCCGACTCGATGGTGACGCGCGTGTAGTCGCGCGCGGGCCACACGCGCACGCCGATCACCGATGCTGCCCACGCGAGACGTGGCGCCGCGACCGTGAGGCCGAGCATCAGCGTGGACGCGCCCGCTTTCAGAATCTGCCTGCGCCGCCAGTTGTGGGTGGCGGTGGCCGCGGATTCGATCGAGCGGAACGGTTTGATTAACATCTTTCTAGACATGCCTTTCCTGATGCGCTGTATGCGTACGCGGTGAGCACGCGGCCTTCACCGTACGGACCCGGTTCGAGATGGAACACGAGGTCCGGCACGCCGAGCAGGCCACCCGCGCGTTGCGGCCATTCGACGAGACACACCGCCCCTTGCGCGAAATATTCGCGAAAGCCGGCGTCGGCCCATTCGGCCGGGTCGCTGAAACGATAGAGATCGAAGTGATAGAGCTGGAGTTCCCCGCTCGCCGTGGCCACCGTATAGGGCTCGACGAGCGTATAGGTCGGGCTGCGCACCCGTCCGGCATGGCCGAGCGCGCGCAGCGCGGCGCGCACGAGCGAGGTCTTGCCCGCGCCCAGGTCGCCGAAAAGCTGCACGTGCAGGCCGCGGAACTGCGCAGGGTCAGATTCTTGCGTGCGCAGGCTTTCGAGCGCGTGCGCGAAGCGCGCGCCGAACGCATCGGTGGCGGCTTCATCCGCGAGCGCGAAGCGGCGTTCGAGCAGAATGGGCGCGCCAGGCAGGCTCGCGTGGTCGTGTCCGGGCATGTCGGGTGTTCCGGGCATTCTCGTAAAATAGCGTAATGAATCCCTCGCATTCCCCTTCGAACCCGATGCACGACAATTCGCACGATCAGCACGAAGCGCACGATTTGGTCGATGCGCGCACGCCGGTCGAGACGTCGGCGAATTCGCCCGCGCCGTTGGCTGCGCAGTCGACAGCACAAGCGGCTGCAGCGGGCGTTGCCATGTCGGGAGCCGGCAGGTTAGCGCCGCGCGATGAGACTGCGCCGCTCGATGAAGCGGCGCTGGCCGCACTCGCGGATCGCATCCGCGCATGGGGACGCGAGCTGGGGTTCGGTGCGATCGGCATCAGCGACACCGATCTATCTCATGCCGAGGCGGGCCTTGCTGCGTGGCTCGAAGCAGACTGCCATGGCGAGATGGATTATATGGCCAAACATGGGATGAAACGCGCAAGGCCCGCAGAGCTTGTGGCCGGTACGCGACGCGTCATCACTGCGCGCATGGCCTATTTGCCCGCCGCCACGCTCGCCGACAAAATGCTTTCGGAGGACTGGCGGCAGCACGAGCGCGCGCGGCTGAACGATCCGCACGCGGCTGTGGTGTCGATCTACGCGCGCGGCCGCGACTATCACAAGGTGCTGCGCGCGCGGCTGCAGCAGCTGGCCGAGCGCATCGAGGCCGAGATCGGCGCGTTTGGCTTTCGCGTGTTCACCGATTCCGCGCCGGTGCTCGAAGTCGAGCTCGCGCAGAAGGCCGGCATCGGCTGGCGCGGCAAGCACACCTTGCTGTTGCAGCGCGATGCGGGCTCGCTGTTCTTTCTCGGCGAAATCTACGTGGACGTGCCGTTGCCCACCGATGCGGACGCGGCGCAACACGTGCAGGTGCAGAACGTGCAGGTGCAGAACGTGCAGGGCGTGCGGGATCGCGCCTCGCGAGCGCCCGAGCAGCCCGGCGCGTATTGCGGCAGCTGCACGCGCTGCATCGGCGCCTGCCCGACGGGGGCGATCGTCGGGCCGTACCGCGTCGATGCGCGGCGCTGCATTTCCTATCTGACGATCGAATTGAAGGGCAGCATTCCCCTGGAATTGCGCGAGCTGATCGGCAATCGTGTCTACGGCTGCGACGACTGCCAGCTCGTGTGTCCGTGGAACAAATTCGCGCAAGCCGCGCCGGTCGCGGATTTCGATGTGCGCCACGGGCTCGACCGGGCGAGTCTCGTCGAGCTTTTCGGCTGGAGTGCCGCGCAGTTCGACGAGCGCATGCAGGGCAGCGCGATCCGGCGCATCGGCCACGAGGCGTGGTTGCGCAATCTCGCCGTGGCGATGGGCAATGCGCTGCGTGCGCCGCGTGACGGCCACGACGGGCAGGATCGGCAGGATCGGCAGGATCGGCAGGATCGGCAGGATCGGCAGGATCGGCAGGATCGGCAGGAAGGCCGGGCGGCGATCGTGGCGGCGTTGCGCGCGCGCGAGCACGATGCTTCTGCGCTGGTGCGCGAGCATGTGCAATGGGCGCTGGAAGCGGCTTAGACTGGCGCACGTATCGAGCTTGCACGGGATCGAGGTAAGGAGAAGCGATGTTCAACGCAGTAATCGAAGCGCCGTTCGGCAAGGTCGGCATTCGCACCGGCGATGGCGCGGTGCGCGAGATCGTCTATCTGCCCGAATCCACACGTGCGCTCGCGCCCGACTGCCCGCTCGCCGAGCGCGCGGCCGCGCAGATCACGCGCTATTTCGCGAGCGCGCAAACAGACTTCGACTTGCCGCTCGCGCCGCTTGGCACGGCGTTTCAGCGCCGCGTATGGGGCGGCATCAGCGCGATCGGGGCGGGCGAGGTGCTCACCTACGGCACGCTCGCGAAGCGCATCGGCAGCATCAGCGCGCGTGCGGTGGGGCAGGCCTGCGGCTCGAATCCTTTTCCGATCGTGATTCCGTGTCACCGCGTGGTGTCGGCGAGCGGCATCGGCGGCTTCGCGCATCACGGCGGCGACGGCTTCTTTCGCGACGTGAAGCGCTGGCTGCTCAACCATGAAGGCGTAAAGATCCGATGACAGGCGCGATGACAGGCGCGATGAACGGCATGCAGGAAGCCGAAGCTCCCGCGCTGGCTCCAGCCTGCGCGCAGGCGCTTTCCGCAAGCCTGCTCGCCATCGACACCTTCTGCGACGCCATGTGGCTCGAGCATGGCCTCTCGCGCAATACGCTCGACGCTTACCGGCGCGATCTGCGCCTCTTTGCCGAGTGGCTCGCGCAGGCGCGCTCGCACGGCCTCGACACGGTGCACGAGGACGATCTGCTCGCCTACAGCGCGTGCCGCAAGGACGACAAATCGACCTCGGCGAACCGCCGTCTTTCGGTATTCCGGCGCTACTTCGGCTGGGCGTTGCGCGAGCGGCGCGTGAGCGTGGACCCGACCGTGCGCGTGCGCTCGGCGAAGCAAGCGCCCCGCTTTCCGTCGACGCTCACCGAGGCGCAGGTCGAAGCGTTGCTGAACACGCCCGATGTGGCCACGCCGCTCGGCCTGCGCGACCGCACGATGCTCGAGTTGATGTACGCGAGCGGCCTGCGCGTGACCGAGCTCGTCACGCTCAAGACCGTCGAGGTGGGCCTGAACGAAGGCGTCGTGCGCGTGCTCGGCAAGGGCTCGAAGGAGCGCCTGATTCCGTTCGGTGAAGAGGCCGCGGCATGGATCACCCGCTATCTGCGTGAGGCGCGGCCCGCGCTGCTCGGCGCGCGCCCGGCCGATGCGCTGTTCGTCACCGCGCGCGCCGAGGGCATGACGCGCCAGCAGTTCTGGAACATCATCAAGCGCCACGCGCTCAACGCGGGCGTGCACGCGCCGCTTTCGCCGCACACCTTGCGCCACGCGTTCGCCACGCATCTGCTCAATCACGGCGCGGACCTGCGCGTGGTGCAACTGCTGCTCGGCCACAGCGACATCTCCACGACGCAGATCTATACGCACGTCGCGCGCGAGCGTTTGCGGCAACTGCACGAAGCGCATCATCCGCGCGGGTAGGGTGCCGTGGTGCGGGCCTTCAACGGCACATGCAACGCCGCTTGCAACGCCGCTTGCAACGCCACCACGGGGCGCCGTTGCACATTAAAATGCGCGCCATGAGCAAATCGAAACATGTCTCCGAAACGCCCGCCACGCAGATGCTGCGCCGCGCGGGCGTGGTGTTCGGCGAGCATCCCTACGAGTACGTCGAGCACGGCGGCACGGGCGAATCCGCGCGCCAGCTCGGCGTGGACGAGCATCGCGTCGTCAAGACCCTCGTGATGGAGGACGAGCACGCGAAGCCGCTAATCGTCCTCATGCACGGCGACCGCAAGGTCTCCACCAAGAACCTCGCGCGGCAGATCGGCGCCAAGCGCGTCGAGCCCTGCAAGCCCGAGGTCGCGAACCGCCACTCGGGTTACCTCGTGGGCGGCACCTCGCCGTTCGGCACGAAGAAAACGATGCCCGTGTACGTCGAATCGAGCATTCTCGAACTCGACCAGATCTGGCTCAACGGCGGCCGGCGCGGCTATCTCGTGAGCCTTGCGCCCGCCGTGCTCACGGCGCTGCTGGGGGCTAAACCGGTGCAGTGCGCAAGCGTAGCGACGCCC
Source organism: Paraburkholderia sp. A3BS-1L (assembly GCF_051125215.1). NCBI lineage: Bacteria > Pseudomonadati > Pseudomonadota > Betaproteobacteria > Burkholderiales > Burkholderiaceae > Paraburkholderia > Paraburkholderia sp. A3BS-1L. Next base: position 615,767 of record NZ_CP120442.1, read on the forward strand.
GGAGTTGAGTGATGGCGGTGTCCGGGCACGCGCAGGCCACCCCCCGCGTTCCCTGATTGCCCTGGGGTGGCGGCAAGAGCCGCCCGCGCTTCGGTAGAATGAGCGTCTTCGCGCGTGCAACCCCCGCTTATCCGCACCGGGGCGCCGCGCTTTGTTTTTCTTCCTTCGGGTTTCGTGCATGTACAACCTGTTTGTTGCCGTTGCTGCCTATCTGATCGGCTCGATTTCCTTTGCCGTGGTCGTGAGCGCCGTCATGGGCCTCGACGACCCGCGCTCCTATGGCTCCGGCAACCCGGGCGCGACCAACGTCCTGCGCAGCGGCAACAAGAAGGCCGCCATCCTCACGCTGATCGGCGACGCGTTCAAGGGCTGGCTCGCGGTCTGGCTCACGATGCGCTTCGGGCCGCGTTTCGGTCTGGGCGAGACGGCCGTCGCCGTGTCGGTCATTGCCGTGTTCCTCGGCCACCTGTATCCGGTGTTCTTCCGTTTCCAGGGCGGCAAGGGCGTAGCGACCGCCGCGGGCGTGCTGCTCGCCGTGAGCCCGGTGCTGGGGGGCGCCACGCTGCTCACCTGGCTGATCGTCGCGTTCTTCACGCGCTATTCGTCGCTGGCGGCGCTCGCGGCCGCGGTGTTCGCGCCGTTCTTTTGCGTGCTCATGTTCGGTGCACACGTGATGGCGCTCGCGATTCTCGCGATGAGCGTGCTGCTGTTCTGGCGCCATCGGACCAATATCTCGAAGCTCGTGAGCGGCACTGAGAGCCGTATCGGCGACAAGAAGAAAGCCGCGGCAAGCAAATAAACCGGAAAGGAAACCGGGAAGGGGCCGCGTCGTTGCGCGCGCTCCGATAAACCGGGCTCAAGTCTTGTGCGCTGGACGCCGTAAACGCGTGGATCTTCGATTTTTGCCGCAGGTATCGCAGATCGATACCGCAGCTCGATTCACTCATCTTCATACGGCGCCTTTCGTTCTATGTTCACCACCATTCGGGCGCGCATCGTCGCGCTATGCGTCGTTATCGTCGTCACCGCGCTGGCGGCCAACACGGCGCTCGACTACATCGTTGCAGATTCGCACAACCGGGATTCGATCGACGCCACGCTCACGGCCGTCGAGGACAGCCACGCGCGGGGCATCGGCGAATGGGTCGCAAGCCATGCGCACATGATCGATTCCCTGCAGGACGCCGTGCTGCAACCCGATCCCGTGCCCATGCTCAAGCAGGTCGCCGCCGCCGGCGGCTTCCTGGACGTCTACGTGGGCTACCCCGACAAGAGCGCGAAGTTCGCCAACAGCGCCGGCATTCCCGCCGATTACGATCCGACCGGCCGGCCCTGGTACCAGCAGGCGGTGGCGGCGGGCAAGGGCGTGGTGACCCCGCCGTACGTGGATGCGGCCACGGGCAAGCTCGTGGTGTCGTTCGCGCAGCCCGTGATTCGCGAGGGCGCCGTGAAGGCCGTCGTTTCCGGCGACGTCGTCATGGACAGCGTGATCGCCAACGTGCGCGCGATTCGTCCGACGCCCGCGAGCTTCGGCATGCTGATCGACAGCGCGGGCCAGATCGTCGCGCACAACGACGCGAAGCTCACGCTCAAGCCCGTCACCGAAATTGCGCCCGCGCTCACGGGCGACAAGCTGGCCGCGCTGTTCGCGGCGCGTGCGCCGCTCGTGGTCGAGGCGGGCGGCGATGCCCGGTTGATGCGCGCGCAGCCGATCGCGGGCACGGACTGGCGCCTGGTGGTCGCGCTCGATCGCGCCGAGGCCACGGCGGGCATGCGCTCGCTCCTCACGGCCTCGCTCGCCGCGCTGGTGGTGATCGCGGTGGTGGCGGCGCTGGTGGTCGGCGCGGTGACGGCGGTGTCGTTCCAGCGCCTTTCGCGCGTACGCGATGCGATGGACGCCATCGGCAAGGGCGAGGGCGATCTCACGCAGCGCCTGCCCGCGGCGGGCGACGACGAAGTCGCGCAGATCGCGCGCGCGTTCAACGCGTTCATGGACAAGTTGCGCGACGTGATGCGCCACATCCGTGATGCGAGCGAATCGGTGCGCAAGGCGAGCGACGAGATCGCCGCAGGCAACGTCGATCTCTCGGGCCGCACCGAATCGGCGGCGGCGAGCCTCCAGCAAACGGCGGCCTCGATGGAGCAGATCACGGCGACGGTGGCGCAGTCCGCCAACGCGGCGCAGCAGGCGGACGTGACGGCGTCGTCGGCCTCGGCGGTGGCCTCGCGCGGCGGCGCGGTGATTTCGGACGTGGTGGACACGATGGGCGCGATCGAGCACGCCTCGGTGAAGATCGCCGACATCATCGGCGTGATCGACGGCATTGCTTTTCAAACCAACATTCTCGCGCTGAACGCGGCGGTGGAGGCGGCGCGCGCCGGCGAGCAGGGGCGCGGCTTCGCAGTCGTGGCGGGCGAGGTGCGCAGCCTCGCGCAGCGCAGCGCGCAGGCCGCGCGCGAGATCAAGGCGCTGATCGAGTCGACGGTGGCGAGCGTGAATTCGGGCTCGCAACTCGTGCGCAGCGCTGGTGAGACGATGGACGAGATCCTTGCGAACGTGTCGAACGTGACCACCATCATTTCCGAGGTGACCCAGGCAGCCGGCGAGCAGACGCGCGGCATCCAGGAGGTGAACCGCGCGGTGAGCCAGCTTGACGAGATGGTCCAGCAGAATGCGGCGCTCGTCGAGCAGTCGACGGCCGCCGCCGCTGCGCTGCGCGGACAGGCCGCAAACCTCGCGCAGACGGTGGGGCAGTTCAGGCTCGATTGAGCATGCTTGAGCACGCCTGAGCACGCCACCAGTCGCGGGAAGGTGTGCGAGAGAACGGCAGGAAAGGGACGGCGCTACGGCGCCGTTTTTTTCGCCTGCGTGTTGACGCGGGCCGCGCGCCTTGCTGGCGCGATCGAACCGGAAGTCGGGCGCTTGTGCAGGGAATGGCAAAGTATTGCAGCATGGAGAACTGCACACATGGTCGATATCAGCTACGAGCAGTTCGACGCCGCGACCCGGGCGGCACGGGAAAGTCCGGCCGCGGTTGCCGCACAAGTAGCCGCCTGCCTTGTGCGCTCAGGAGACCTCGACTGGCGTGCTGCGGATGCACTCGTCGCACCCAGCCGCGCACTCGAAGGAAACGGAGGTAGCCATCATGAGCAGCAGTGAGGGCCACGTGAGTGGCAAGGTTGAAAAGAGCGAAAAGGGCGCCACGAGCGGCTCGGTGAGCGAATCCGTGTTCGTCTACGTCACGTTCATGCGCGCCACGCCACAAGGGCTATGGGACGCGCTCACCAGCCGCGCGTTCACGGAGCGGTACTGGTTCGGCATGCATCACGAGTGCGACTGGCAGGCCGGCTCGCCGTGGTCGCTGCGCTTTTCTGATGGCCGGGTGTCCGATTCGGGCGAGATCGTCGAGTCGAACGCGCCGCATCGTCTCGTGATCCGCTGGCGCAACATGTTCCGCCCGGAACTGAACGCCGAGGGCGATTCCCTGTGCACGTTGCAGATCGAGCAGGTGGAGTACGCCGTGAAGCTCACGGTTACGCATCGCATGGAGCGTCCGGGCTCGAAGTTCATCGAGGCCGTGTCGGGCGGCTGGCCGCGCATCCTGTCGAATCTCAAGACGCTGCTGGAGACGGGCGAGACGCTGATGCCGCTCGTCACGACGAGCGACTAGGCAGACAGAAGGGGGCGTGAGAGCGAGGCGGCGCGTGCCGCCTCGTGGCGAGCGATCGTGTGAAAAACCGCGGAAAGCCGCGCCTGGCCGCAAAACATGCGGCCAGGCGCGACGAATCAGTCGCGGAAGTTATTGAAGTCGAGCGGCGTATCGGTCACGTCCTTGCGCAGCATGGCAATCACGCTTTGCAGGTCGTCGCGCTTGGTGCCGGCTACCCGCACGGCATCGCCCTGGATGCTGGCCTGAACCTTGATCTTGCTTTCCTTGACGAGCTTGACGATCTTCTTGGCGAGGTCGCCCGAGACACCCTTCTTCACCGTGATGACCTGCTTGACCTTGTCTCCGCCGATCTTCTCGATCTTGCCGTAGTCGAGGAAGCGCACGTCCACGTTGCGCTTGGCCATTTTCGACACCAGCACGTCCTTGACCTGGCCGAGCTTGAAATCGTCGTCGGCGAACGCGGTCAGTTCGCGTTCCTTTTGCTCGACGCGCGCATCCGAGCCCTTGAAGTCGAAGCGCGTGGAGATCTCCTTGTTGGATTGCTCGACGGCGTTCTTTACTTCGATCATGTTGGCTTCGCTGACGACGTCAAACGATGGCATTGCTTTCTCCCAAAAGTGCGAGTGGTGCACGAGCGGCACGTATTGTGCGGCTCGCGGGCCGCAGCGGGGCTCGCCGGTGCGGCGCCCTGTACTCGCTATAATCACGGACCGACGCCATTTTACCGGCGCCGCCGCGTTTGCCCAAGGCTGCGCGGCGTTGTGTGCCGGCGGCTTCGCAGCCGGCGTGCCTGCTGCTTCGCATCGCGCGGGTTTGAGTTTTCCGGCTTGTGTCTTTTGTGTGTCGTTCGTTTTCAGCGCCCGTTTTTTCGTCTCCGGTCTTTTCGTGTCACATCCATCCTCGATGCCTGCTTGCCCCACGTCCGTCGTTCCGTCCCCGGTGTGGTTTGCCGCCGGCTACCCGCTGCGCGAGCACAACACCTTCGGCTTCGACGTGCGCGCGCGCTTTGCCTGCCGCATCGAGAGCGAGGCCGATCTGGCCGCCGCCGTGCGCGATCCGCGTGCCCAGGGCCTGCGCAGGCTGGTGCTGGGCGGCGGCAGCAATGTCGTGCTCACGCGCGACTTCGATGGCCTCGTGCTGCTCGTCGCGCTGGCGGGCAAGCGCGTGACGCGCGAGGACAGCGACGCCTGGTATGTCGAAGCCGGCGCCGGCGAGAACTGGCACGACTTCGTGGCGTGGACGCTCGACGCGGGCATGCCGGGCCTCGAAAACCTCGCGCTGATTCCGGGCACGGTGGGCGCGGCGCCGATTCAGAACATCGGCGCCTATGGACTGGAAATGGCCGAGCGCTGCGCTAGCGTGCGCGCGATTGAGATCGAGTCCGGCACGCCGTACGAGTTCGACGCCGCGGATTGCCGGTTCGGCTATCGCGACAGCTTTTTCAAGCAGGAAGGGCGCGACCATTTCCTGATTACCTCGGTGAGCTTCCGTTTGCCGAAGGCGTGGCGGCCCAACGCCGGTTACGCCGACCTCGCGCGCGAGCTTGCGCAGCGCGGGCTGTCGGAGGCGCGGTGCGCGCGCGACGTATTCGACGCCGTGGTCGCGGTGCGCCGCGCGAAGTTGCCCGATCCGCTCGCGCTTGGCAATGCGGGTAGTTTTTTCAAGAATCCGGTGATCGACGCGCAGCAGTTCGACTCGCTCGTCGTGCGCGAGCCGCGCATCGTCTCGTACCCGCAGGCGGATGGCCGCGTGAAGCTCGCCGCGGGCTGGCTGATCGATCAATGCGGCTGGAAAGGCCGCACGCTGCGCGGGGCGGCCGTGCATGAGCGGCAGGCGCTCGTGCTCGTGAATCTCGGCGGCGCCACCGGCAACGACATCCTCGAGCTGGCACAGGCGATCCGCCGTGACGTGTTCGAGCGCTTCGGCGTGGAGCTGGAGCAGGAACCTCTCAGCCTGTAGACCCTCGCAACCCTTCGTGTACCGGCACTACGCCGCGCTGTGCTGCGTGGCGAAGACGGGCCCTTGCACGAAGCGCACGTCGTACTGCTGCAACTGCTCGAACTGCGGGGCGTCCACCACGCGATTGAAGATCAGCGGAATGCGCAGCCGCGCCGCGTAGCTCACCAGCGGCTTCACCATCGAATCGCGCAGCGCCGCGCTCGCATCCATCTTCAGGAAGTCGAGCCGCGCCATGTCCGACACGGAAAGAATCTGCCCCGCATTGGGCAGATTGCCCGCCACCTTGAACCCATAGCGCTGATAGCTCTTCGTCAGATAACCGACGAAGGTCCGGTGCGCGACCGCCGCCGCCGGCAATTCGATCACCACGCGCCCCGGGTTCAGCCCGAACGAGACCAGCACATTCGAAAAGTGCCGTCCGTGGTCGTACTTCACGCTCTTGAGCAGTTGCTCGTGCACGCGCAGAAACAGCAGCCCGTGCTGCTGCGAGCCGAGAAAGTTGATCGCGTGGAGCGCGCGCACGCAGCGGTCGAGCGCGACGAGCTCTCGGTCGTCGACCGTGGTGGCGAACGGATCGAAGAGCTCGGTCTTGCCGTCGTGCTCGCGCAGCGTCACCGCCTGGAAGCCGAGTTCGTCGCCGAAGCGCGAAGCCAATGAGAGGTCCGCTGTGAGCGACTGCACGCCGCCGTGCACGCTGATGTCGTAGATCGGCTCGTAGGCACTCAGGAGCTCCACGCCATTGCGGTGCGCGACGGCCTCCGCGTGATGCGTGCCGCTGCCCATTGTCAGGTGCTCGCCGAGAAATGGGTGATTGGCAGCACGGGCGACGAGCTCAGGAATGGTTGGAGCGATCATGACGCGATGAATGTGGCGTAACGGGGAACGCGCGGGCGGCCCGCGCCGGTTGGGTTGTCGCGGCGACAGGGCCGTATGGCCTGATGGTAGCAGCCTGGGACGCTTCGGCATGCACCGATTAGTGATAACGATATCCACGCAGAGACGCATTTCCGGGCCGCGTCCGAGGAGACCAGGGTTTACATGTAATTTCACTAATCATAATCCGTTTTACTATTCGTAAATTGCGCGGCAAACTTCGCCGGTAAAACGTGGAGAGACAGTGATGAACGCACCCTTGCGGGACGTAACCCAGACAGCACCGGGAAAAAGCGGGTCGGATACGGCGGCCGATTGCTATATGAGCGGCTTTTGCAATGAGTTTGCGACCGAGGCGCTGCCCGGCGCCTTGCCTGATGGCCAGAATTCGCCGCAGCGCTGCGCTTATGGCCTCTACGCCGAGCAGCTTTCGGGCACGGCCTTCACCGCGCCGCGCGCGCACAATCGCCGGACGTGGTTCTACCGGATCCGCCCGGGCGCGGTGCATCAGCCGTTTACGCCGCTTGCCGCGCGCACGAGCGTCGATGGCATCGATGCTGGCAAAGGCCGCGCGTCGCGCCTCGTCGCCGATTTCGGCGGCGTGCCGCCTACGCCGCCCAACCAGTTGCGCTGGGATCCGCTGCCGATGCCCACGGCGCCGACCGATTTCATCGACGGCTGGGTGACGATGGCCGGCAACGGCTCGGCGGCCTCGATGAGCGGCTGTGCGATTCATCTGTACGCGGCGAACCGCCCGATGACCGACCGCTTCTTCTACAACAGCGACGGTGAGCTGCTGATCGTCCCGCAACAAGGGCGCCTTGCCATCCGCACGGAGATGGGCCGCCTCGACGTCGAGCCCTTCGAGATCGCGGTGATTCCACGCGGCGTGCGCTTTACGGTCGAACTGCCCGATGGCGAGGCGCGCGGCTATATCTGCGAAAACTTCGGCGCGCTGCTGCGTCTGCCCGACCTGGGCGTGATCGGCTCGAACGGGCTGGCGAACCCGCGCGACTTCCTCACGCCGCGCGCGGCCTATGAAGACCGCGAAGGGCAGTTCGAGCTCGTGACGAAACTGAACGGCGAGCTCTGGCGCGCCGACATCGGTCATTCTCCGCTCGACGTGGTCGCGTGGCACGGCAACTACGCGCCGTACAAGTACGATCTGCGCCGCTACAACACCATCGGCTCGATCAGCTACGACCACCCGGATCCGTCGATCTTCCTCGTGCTGCAGTCGCCCACCGATACCCCGGGCGTCGACGCGATCGACTTCGTGATCTTCCCGCCGCGCTGGCTCGCGGCCGAGAACACCTTCCGTCCGCCCTGGTACCACCGCAACGTCGCGAGCGAGTTCATGGGCCTCGTGCACGGCGTGTACGACGCGAAGGCCGAGGGCTTCGTGCCGGGCGGCGCGAGCCTGCACAACTGCATGACGGGCCACGGCCCCGATGCCGAGACCTTCGAGAAGGCTTCGAGCATCGATACGAGCAAACCCAACAAGGTCGCCGACACGATGGCGTTCATGTTCGAAACCCGCACGCTGATTCGCCCGACGCGCTTCGCGCTCGAAACGGCGCAACTGCAGGCGCATTACTACGAGTGCTGGCAAGGCCTCAAGAAACACTTCAATCCGGAGCAGCAATGAGCAATCCCATTCCCGCCGATGTGCAGGCAACGCTCGATCCGCAGCGCAAGAGCTGGATCGAAAGCGCAAACGATGCGGCCTGTGATTTCCCGATCCAGAACCTGCCTTTCGGCGTGTTCAGCACGGCAAGCCAGGAGCGCGCGCGTGTGGGCGTGGCGATCGGCGACTCGGTCGTGGACCTGGCGGTGCTGAACGAGGCCGGATTGCTGCGCGTGCCGGCCGGATCCCCAGGGAGCGAGAACGTTTTCGCGCGTGCCTCGCTGAATGATTTCATCGCGCTTGGCCGCGATGCGTGGCGCAGCGTGCGCGTGCAGCTTTCGTCGCTGCTCGCGCGCGACACGACGAGCGGCGCCACGCTGCGCGACGATGCGGGTCTGCGCCAACGCGCGTTCGTGAAGCTCGCCGATGCGAAGCTGCATCTGCCCGTGGAGATTCCCGGCTATACGGACTTCTATTCGTCGAAGGAGCATGCGACAAATGTCGGCTCGATGTTTCGTGATCCGAAGAATGCGCTGCTGCCGAACTGGTCCGAGATGCCGATCGGCTATAACGGGCGCGCTTCGTCGGTGGTGGTGAGCGGCACGCCGGTGCGCCGCCCCAATGGCCAGCTGAAGCTGCCCGACCAGGAGCGTCCGGTGTTCGGCGCGTGCCGCAAGCTCGACATCGAACTGGAGACGGGCTTCATCGTCGGGCGTGGCAATGCGCTTGGCGAGCCGATCGCATGCGAGAACGCTGAGGCGCATATCTTCGGCATGGTGCTGCTCAACGACTGGAGCGCGCGCGATATCCAGCAGTGGGAATATGTGCCGCTCGGGCCGTTCAATGCGAAAACCTTTGCCACCACGATCTCGCCGTGGGTCGTGACGCTCGACGCACTGGAGCCGTTTCGCGTCGCGCAGCCGGCGCAGGAGCCGCAGCCGCTCGACTATCTGCGCCACGCGGGCAATCATGCGTTCGACATCGCGCTCGAAGTGCTGCTGCGCCCCGAAGGGGCGAGCGAGGCCACCTCGATCGCGCGCACGAATTTCCGTCACATGTACTGGACGATGGCGCAGCAGCTCGCGCATCACACGGTGGCCGGGTGCAACACGCGCGTGGGCGATCTGATGGGCTCGGGCACGATCTCGGGCCCCACGCCCGATTCGTTCGGCAGCCTGCTCGAGCTCACGTGGAACGGCAAGCATCCGCTTGAATTGAAGAGCGGCGGCACGCGCGGCTTCATCGAAGACGGCGACGAACTCACGCTCGCGGGCTGGTGCCAGGGCGAAGGTTATCGCGTGGGTTTCGGAGAGTGCGTCGGCAAGATCTTGCCGGCGTTGAAGTAACAAGGTGAGCGCGCCGACGCCGGCTTGGCGTCAGCGTCGGCTCATCAAGCCTTCGCGCGTATGATTCCCCGCGCGCGTTCCCAGCGCAGCGTCCCGAGAAACACCAATGCACATGCGAACAGCACCCACAGCATGGCGTCGCGACCTGCGCGCTCCATCAGTGCCCCGGTGACGATCGGCCCGCCGAAGCTCGCCGCGCTCCACGAGGCGCTCACGAGCGCGCTTGCCGATACCAGCGCCACGCCTTCAAAGCGCTCGCCGCACGCCACGATGGCGAGCGTGTAGATCGAGCCTGCCGCCGCGCCCAGCACGAAAAGCAGGGGCCAGCGCAGCCACGGCGCCGCGACCGCCAATGGCAGCAACGGCAAGAGCACCGCCACGAGCACGCCCATCAGCGCGTGCACGCGCTGGCGGCCGAGCCGGTCGGCGAGCCAGCCAATCGGGAACTGCATCGTCGTGTCGCCGAGCAGCACGACCGAGGCGAACAGCACCGCCGTTTCGCTGTCGATGCCGTGGCCCATCGCGAAGAGCGGCAAGAGCGAGAGCGCGAGCGTGTCGAAGAGCGCGAAGAACCCCGTGGCGACGATGAGCGCGGGCATCTTCGGCAGGATATGGCGCCAGCTGCCGTGCGGTTCGTGCAGGTCGGCGGTCTGTGCGCTCGTGCGGATGGCGGCAAGCGTCGGCAGTGCGACGAGGAAGATTGCGCCGCAGATCGCGAAGCGCCACGCCGTGAATCCCTCGATCTGGCTCACCAGCACCGGGCCGGACATCTGAAACAGCGTGAAGGTAGTCGCGTAGATGCCGACCACGCGGCCGCGATTGGAGTCGTCGGCGAGCTCGTTCACCCATGCTTCGCTGATGGTGAAGAGCAGCATCAGCGCCGCGCCGCAGACCATGCGCAAGAGCGCCCAGAGCCACAGGTTCGAGCCGAGCTGCATGAGCGCGGTAGCGACGGCGGCGGCCAGCACCGAACCCACGATCACCTGGCGCGAGCCGAAGCGCGTGGAGATCCACGCCGTGGCCGGCACCACGAGCAGCCCGCCGAACGCTTGCGCGGCGGTGAGCAAGCCGACGATGGCGGTGCCGTAGCCGGCGTCGGTGAGGGCGAGGGCGGTGAGCGGCAGGGTTGCGCCGGAACCGAGGCCGACCACGGCCACGCTCAGGATCAGTGCGAGGAAGTCGCGCGTGAAGATGGTTTTCATCGGGCGAGATCCTACTACGGGCGCGGTTGGCGCGGCGCGAGCGTTCCGCGTGGCTTGCGTTCTTCTTACGTAACAGCGTCCTGCTGCGGATGGCCTTGACGATTTCTTCAGGTTGCGTCCATGGTGCGCCCCGCAGACGGGCCGCACCATTGGCCTACGATCCAGTGCGCGTTATCCGGTGCAATGCCCACTCTTCAGCTTGCGGGGGGACTACTGGTTTCGTCCGCGTTGCGCATGGCGGGTGGGGTGCATGCGCTTTTCTCCTGGAGCGATGACATGAACACGATGAGCACCGTACGCATCGCAGTGGCCTGCTCGGCCGCTTTCTTCGCAGGAATCGCGCTTGCCGATACGTCGTCCGATCCGTCCCAGGGCGGGCCGTCGGCTTCGCAGGACGTGGGCGGTATGCCCATGACCACTAGCGCCGCGGGGGCGCCGCTATCGATGTCGCATGCGCAGGTGTATCAGGACCTGGAACGCTCGATCAAGTCGGGTGAGCGCGACCGCCTGAACAATGACCTCTATCACGGCAATTGAGACGAGCACGGAGACCTCGAACGAAACCCCGGCCGAACCGGCCAATAGACGCACAAAGGGCGCTTGAAAAAGCGCCCTTTGTGCGTCCGTGAGGACCGCTTAAGAGCCGTTCCTTCGCGCAGTTCAGTGCATGGACCCGTCGCCAATGTGCTGCTCGATGTGCCGCATGCGCCCGCTTGCGCGATACGGCTGGAACCACGGATTCATGCGCAACTCGCACAGGCGCGAGCTGCGCTCGGCGAGCGCCGCGTCCAGCCACTGGAACATTTCCTTGGGCTGGGCGAGCCGCGCATAGGCCTCGGCAATCAGCAAGGGTGAGGTGTATTGCCTGCGCCGTCGCGCCAGCAGGTCGTCCAGATACCAGTGCAGCACCGCATCGTAGCCGCCCGTTTCCCAATGCATGCGCACGGCCGCCGAGCGTGCGTGCAGATTGCAGCAATCGAGCGCTTCCGCGGTTGCGTCCACGGCCTGCGCAAAGAGTTTCTTGACTTCGAACGCGGTTGCCAGCACCTGGTACACGAGCGGTGAATGTTCCATATGGCCCGGCGAGAGATATTCGCTAACGACTTGCGCGTGCTGACCCGCGAGGACCATGCCGAATGCGCGCGAGCCCTGGAATGCGTGCGGATCGATCTTCTCGGCGCGCGCCATCGCGGCCTGGCCTTCGGCATGGCGGCCCGCTGCGAGCAGCAGCCGTGCGTAGAGCCGGTGTGCCTCCGGGTAGCTCGGATTGCGCCGCAGTGCTTCCTTGAAGCCGGCCTCGGCGCGCGGCCAGTCCCATTCGAAGAAGTAGCGCACCGCAGCCAGCGCGTGATGGGCTTCGGGCAGATCGGGGTCGAGCTCGAGTGCGCTTTGCGCGAGGGCGCGTGCGGTGGGCCAGCCGTCGTCGGGCGCGAACAGGCCGTGCACGACCGACGCCCCATAGTAGTTCGAGAGCCCGGCGTAACCGAGCGCATAGTTCGGGTCGTGCTCGAGCGCCGCATCAAAATAGGCGAGGCGCGGCTGCGCGCGAAGTCTTCGCCGTCGACGCCGTGCTGGGCGCAGAACCCCGCATCGAAATGCACGCGCCGGTACCAGAAGTAACGCCCGCGCACATAGGCGTCGTGCGCAGCGGGATCGACGGGCAGCCGCCGCGCGAGCAGCGAACGCTGCTGTTCGGAGAGCTTGGAGGCGAGCTCCTGCGCAAGCGCGTCGGCGGCCTCCTTGAGGAGGTCGAGCGCGCTTTGCGAAACCGGTTCGTGTGCGCGGCTCCAGATCTGCACTTCGTCCGCGCAGCGAATCAGGCGCGTGAGAATGCGCACCTTGTGCGCTTCGCGCGAGAACGAGCCTTCGAGCACGTAGTCGAGTTTGAGCTCGCGCGCGATCTCGCCGATGCTCTTGGACGTGTCGCGATAGCGCGCGGCAGTCGTGCGCGCGATCATGCGCAGACGCTCCGCGCCGAGCGCGCCGAGCGTGGCCGAGATTTCGTCGGCGAGCGCGCTGCACAGCGACTCTTCCTTGCCGTCGCCCGTGAGGTTTGCAAACGGCAGCACCAGCACGCGCACCGCGTTGTGCACGACGCTGGGCTCCGCGGCGGCTGCCGGGTTCGCGAAGCTGGCGCCGTCGAGCCGGTAGCCCTTGCCCTTCACCGTGACGAGATGGCGCGGCTGCGCCGGGTCGTCGGCGAGCGCGATGCGGATCTTGCGGATCGCGGTGTTGATGCCGTTCTCGGTGTCGCGCCAGGGATTGCCGTGCCATAGCCGCTCGATGATGTCCGCGCGCGAGATTAACTCGCCATGGCGCGTTGCGAGCAGGATCAGGAGGTCCATCGGCAGCCGCTCCAGCCGCACCGCTTCGCCCGCGCGGCGAAGCTGGTAGCGCTCGACGTCGAGCTCGAAATCCGCGAACCGGATGATTCGATCCGTCGGCATGGGAGGTCCCCTGATGCAGCATCATGGGTCGTGCGCGGCGATGTTTCGTCCAGGGAATGCACCATCGTGCAACAGATGACGTGGGCGATTCTGGCGGCGCTCGGTGCGGGCGATGCAGGCAGCCGGTCGATCGGTGGGGGGCTCGAAGCGGCTGTCGAATCTAAATTTAGCGGCTCGCACGGCGACCTTCAAGAAGCAGCGAGCGGTGTTTGCGGCATGCGATGGGTGCGCGTTTCGTCAGCTTTTTCCGGGGTGCGGGCAGCCTTCATTCGCCGCGCATAGGTCACGAAGGATTCACATATCCCTCGTAGCTTAGGCCCCTTTTCACCGCTACAAGAGGATGTGCCTGACGCATGCCGCAGACGTCCCTGGTCACGCTTACCGAAATGCCATCGATTCCGCCACCGCAGCCGCAGTCCGCGTCCGGACCTTTCTGGATCGTGCCGGTGCCCGGACATCATCCCTACGATCACGTGCGTTTGAAGCGCGTATTCGCGACCGACGGCACGCGTCACGAAGTGGTGGTGGTCGATCTGTACAAACTGCTGGTCTGCGCGGACCGCGACGACACCGATTACGTGCTCAAGCCCGTCGATGACTGGCATGTGGGCAAGGTGCGCGGCATCCGCGAATTTCTCGACCCGCGCAACGAGCGCGTGCCGCAAATGCCCTACCTGACGATCGAGAAGCGGCGCGTGGCCGGGCTCGCGGGATGGCTCGGCCTTGCGCACGAGGGCGTGGTGGCGTTTCGCAACGGCCAGCATCGTGCGCGTTACCTCTCGTGGGCGGGCGCGAAGTGGCTGCCGGTGGAAGTGCATGAGCGCGAAGCGCCGCTGCTGCGCGAACAGTGTGGCGCCATCGGACTGGAAGAACGCGGGCGGGGCGCGGCACCAGGGCCTGCGTAGCGGTGTTGGGTTTGCGCCGCGCTTGTATCGGGTTAGCGCCAGGCGAGCCCGCAGACGCCGTTCGACATATGCAGCGCCGCACCGTTGCCGAGTGTGCCGTTCACGGGCCGCAGGGCGGCGTGACCGGATGCCGGGAGTGCCGCGGGCGTGATTGTGTTTTGTTCGTTGGCGTCGCTCGCACGCTGGAAATGCTCGATGGCGTAGTCGACGAAGCGCAGCGTTTTCGCGGGCAGATATTGACGATTCGGATAGACGATCGACATGTTGGCGTCGGGGTCGTCGATCTCGTACTCGGGCAACAGGCGCACGAGCGTGCCGGCGGCGAGATCTTCGGCGACGAGCGACGTCGGCACGATAGCCGGGCCCATGCCCGCGAGCGCGGCGTGCCGCACCATCAGCATGTTGTTGACGGCATAGGCGGGCCGCAGCGTGACCTGCTGCGCATGCTCGCCGGGCCTTGCGAATTGCCAGGTGACGCTGCGTGCTTCGGGCGGCAGGCTCACCGCCGCGTGGCGCGCGAGCTGCGCGGGCGTGCGCGGCTCGCCGTGCTCGGCAAGCCAGCCGGGCGACGCGCATGGCACGAACGTTGCCGCGTCGAGTGTCCGCTCGACGAGATCCGGGTCGCTGTCGCGTGTGGGCGACACCGGGACGATGCCCACGTCGAAGCCGTCCTCGACGAGCGAGATTTGCCGCTCGGCGAGCGTGAGGCGCACGTTCACGCGCGGGTAGCGCCGCCGGTAGCCGTCGATGAGCGGCGTGAGCGTGACGAGCGACACGGTGCTGGCCGCGGCCACGCGCAGTGTGCCGCCGGGCTCGCGTTCGGTATGCGCGAGCGCATTTTCGAGGTGGTCCAGTTCGTCGAGCACGCTGCGGCAGCCTTCGAGATAGTGTTCACCCGCTTCGGTAAGCGACAGATTGCGCGTGGTGCGGTTGATGAGGCGGGTATGCAAATGCGCTTCGAGCATGGCGACCGAGCGGGTGACCAGGGCATTCGAGACGTCGAGTTGCTGCGCGGCCCTGCGAAAGCTTTGTGATTGCGCAACCGTGACGAAGACGCGCATGGCGTGTATCTGGTTCATGGAATTTCGCCTCATATGCTGATTGCATTTACCCGATTAAGGGCATTCCGTTTGGCATTGCGGAGGTGACGTCAATGTGCGCGCTAGATTTAGCCCTGTTGTGCGATTGCGGTGGCGATATTGGAAGGAAAATAATATTGACAGTTGTAAAGAATTGCAATATTTATCGCAAACAGCGCCGGCGTTTCACGCTCGTAAAGGAATAGCATTTCTGGCAATACATTATGGTATTTGGGCAATGACGCGAACAGTGGACACGCAATCGACGTCGATCGCGGAATCAATTGCATAATTCACCCGCATGCTTGCCATGCACGATGACATTGCCGGGGTGAATCTCGCCGCGCCCGGCTCAGATCCGGCCTGGACAGCCTTTGGGCGCTGCGGTTGCAGAATGTTTGTTGTCGATGCGTTGAAGATCTGGTTTCGGCTTTGTCCAGCATTTTTCACACAAGCTTGATTCGGTCGGGCGAGGTTTTTTGTGCTTCGCGCAAAATAGCCGCGAAGCACGGGAATAGAGACGTGCATGCTGAGTGCATGTTTTATTAATGCATTTTTCTGAAAACTAAAACGTAAATCGGCGGACCAGACATGATCGTCGAATTGCTGAAATCGCAGCCCGAGATTGCCCTGTTCGTCAGTCTCGCGCTGGGTTATTTGATCGGTTCGATCCGTTTTGGGCCGATTTCGCTCGGCGGCGTGTGTGGCACGCTGATCGTCGCGCTCGTGCTGGGCCAGACGGGCGCGCGCATCTCGCCCGATCTCAAGAACGTTGCTTTTGCGTTGTTCATCTTCGCGCTCGGCTTCACGGGCGGCCCGCAATTCTTCGCGAACATCGGGCGCGGCTGGCGCTATGGATTCCTTTCGATCATCGAGATCGTCTCGGTCATGACGCTCATCATGATCGCAGTCGTCGTGATGAAGCTCGACGCGGGCACCGCGGCCGGCCTGCTGGCCGGCGCCGCCACCGAGTCTGCGGTGATCGGCACGGCTTCCGAAGCGATCTCCAGGCTGGGCTTGAGCGATGCCCAGGTGAGCACGCTGCAGGCGCACGTGGTGACCGCCTATAGCGTGAGCTACCTCTTTGGTTTGATCACCATCGTGCTGTTCACGAGCCAGATCGCGCCGCTCCTGTTGCGCGTGAACCTGCGCGAAGAGGCCGCACGCCTTTTTCGCAAGCTCGGCGGCAACGGCGTGCTCGACGAAGGCCAGCGGCTCGCGCTGCCGCTGCTCGAGGCGCGCGCGTTTGAGGTCGGGCAGGCAGCGGGCGCCCAGGTCTCGGCATTCGAGGCGCGCTTCGGCAACAACGTCACGGTCGAGCGCATCGTGCGCGGCAAGCAGGAGATCGACGCGGTCGCGCAAACTGTGCTGCAGGCGGGCGACATCGTGTTCATCGGCGGGCGGCGCGAGGCCGTGGTGGAGGCGTCGGGCAGCCTTGGCGCCGAGGTTTCGGGCGAGGGTTTCGTGAAACTGTTCGCGCAGCGCGTGGACGTGATGCTCACGCGCCGCGACGCCGACGGCCTCACGCTCGCGCAGATGCGCGAGCGCGCTTCGCCCGAAGACGGGCGCGGCATCTACGTGGACGCGATCACGCGTCTGGACGCCGCGGTGCCCGCGCTGCCCGGCACCATGGTGCGCCGCGGCGACGTGCTCACGCTGATCGGCGCACCCGGCGACGTCGCGCGCGGCGCGAAGCGCCTCGGCTATGTGATCCAGCAGACCCAGAAGACCGACTTCGTCTACCTCGGCCTCGGCGTGCTCGTGGGCATGATCATCGGCCGCTTCGGCGTGAAGCTGGGCGGCGTCGCGCTCGAGCTCGGCACGGGCGGCGGGTGCCTGCTTTCGGGGCTGTTCTTCGGCTGGCTGCGCTCGCATTTCCCGGTGGTCGGCTCGCTGCCCTCGGCGGCGGCGCAGGTGCTCAAGGATTTCGGCCTCGCAACCTTCATCGCGGCCGTGGGTCTCTCCGCTGGCCCGGACGCCATCAAGCTCGTACGCGAATACGGTCTCGCGCTGCCGCTCGTCGGCATCATGATGGTGCTGATTCCCGGTCTCATGTCCCTCTGGATCGGGCGCATGTTTCTCAAGCTCGAAACCCCCATGCTGCTCGGCGCGATCGCGGGGCAGCAGTGCAGCACCCCGGCAATCAGTGCGCTGGTGGGCGTGACCGGCAACTCGATTCCGGTGATCGGCTACACGATCACCTACGCACTGTCGAATATTTTGTTGCCGCTCATGGGGCCCGTGGTGGTTGCGCTTGCAACGAAATTCGGCTGATTTCGGCTGATCAGCGGTGCGCGCCGCGCTTGAGCACATGGCGCGTACCGAATCCGTTCGTGGCCGATGATGGCCGCGTTATCTCAATTTTGACGCGCTTTCGTCAGGTCGTCCGTCCGGTTTCAACCGGTTGTTCAACTGGCCGTCCTGCTTCAACGGCAGCAAGCAGTCACTTCTACCCATGCGAGGGCACGATGGAATGGCTACATGACATCTTTCACAAATCTCCGGAAATCGCCTTATTCCTCTCACTGGCCGTTGGCTACTGGGTCGGGCAGATCAACTTCGGCAAGTTCCAGCTGGGCGGCGTAGGCGGGTCGCTGCTCGCCGCCGTGGTGATCAGTCAGGTTGGCGTGACGATCGACAACGGCGTGAAGGCGGTGATGTTCGCGGTCTTCATCTACGCCGTGGGCTACGACTCCGGTCCGGGCTTCTTCAACTCGCTCAACCGCAAGACGCTGCGCGAAATCGCCATGGCCGTGTTCATGGCCGTCGCGGGTCTCGTCACCGTGCTCGTCTGCGCGAAGCTCTTTCACCTCAACAAGGGCCTCGCCGCCGGTCTCGCCGCGGGCGGCATGACGCAGTCGGCGATCATCGGCACGGCGGGCGACGCCATCGCGCGTCTCGGCCTGCCGCCCGACCAGGTGAAGGCCATGCAGGCCGATGTCGCGATCGGCTACGCCGTGACCTACGTGTTCGGCTCGCTCGGCGCGATCATCGTGTGCGTGAACATCCTGCCGAAGTTCATGGGCCGCAGCCTCAAAGATGCCTCCATGGACGCCGAGCGCGAAATGGCGGGCGGCAATGCCTCGGCGGGGCCGGGCCAGCTCACTGCGCTGCCCGAGTTGTTCGGCCGCGTGTTTCGCGTGGAAGCTGCAGCCGGCAAGACGGTCAAGCAGATCGAACTGGCCCAGCAGGATTTCGTCGCCATCGAGAAAATCCGCCGCTCGGGCAAGGTCGTCGACGCCACGCCCGAGTTCGTGCTGAGCCGCGACGACCTCGTGCTGGTCGTGGGCCGCCGCGAGCAGATGGTCGAAGTGGGCACGCTGATCGGTCCGGAAATGCCGGACTCGGGCGGCATGAGCCTCGTGATGCAGACGCGCCAGATCGTGTTCACGAAGAAGGGCATGAACCACACGACGATCGGCGAAGTGCGCAAGAACGTCGACCGCGACCTGCGTCACGGCGTCTACATCGAGAAGATCGAGCGAGCCGGGCAGCCCGTGGCGCTGCTGCCGGGCTCGAAGCTCGAGCACGGCGACGTGGTCACCGTCTATGGCACGGCAACCGACACGAAGCGCGTCGCGCAGGCTGCCGGCTACGAGCTCGTCTACAGCAACAAGACCGACTTCATCTACATGGGCGTGGGTCTCGTGCTTGGTCTGCTGGTCGGTCTGGTCGTCGCGAACGTGGCGGGCATTCCGCTCACACTCGGCTCGGGCGGCGGCTGCCTGCTCGCGGGCCTGCTGTTCGGCTGGATGCGCGGCAAGTACCCGATGTACGGCGTGATGCCGCCGGCCGCCTCGCAACTGCTCAAGGACTTCGGTCTGGCGGCGTTCGTTGCCGTGGTGGGGCTCAATTCGGGCCTGCAGGCGGTGGTGACGATCAAGCAGAGCGGCATCACGATCTTCCTGCTCGGCGTGGTCGTGACCATCGTGCCGCTCATTCTCACGATGCTGTTTGGCCGCTACGTCCTCAAGTACAACAACGCGGCGATTCTCGCGGGCGCGCTGTCCGGCTCCCGCAGCGCGAACCCGGCCTTCGGCGGCATTCTCGACAAGGCCGAGAGCGCCGTGCCCACGGCGCCGTTCGCCATCACCTATGCGATCGCCAACGTGCTGCTCACGCTGCTCGGGCCGCTCGTGGTGGGTCTTGTGTGACATGAAGTCAAGCGGGCCGCGCAGGTTGGCCGCGCGGGAAGTTCTCAAGACGCAGGCCCGGTTGCATCGATTAGTCGAAGTCGCGTGCCGCACTCGCACCGTGCATCGAGCACATGCAGCGGCGGCACGCTCAACGTCTTCCAACGGAGAGCATCATGGCAAAAGGTAAAGCTGAATCGAAGGCAAAGTCAGGCATCGAAGCACTGAGCCCGTTCGAGCTCAAGGACGAGCTGATCAAGGCGGCGGGCGGCGGCGCAACCGAGCGCCCGGCCAATTACTCGATGCTCAATGCGGGCCGCGGCAATCCCAACTTCCTCGCCACGATTCCGCGTCACGGCTTCTGGCAACTGGGCCTGTTCGCCATGCGCGAGTCGGAGCGCTCGTTCTCCTATATGCCCGAGGGGGTGGGCGGCTTCCCGCAGCGCGCCGGCATCGTCGAGCGCTTCGACCAGTTCCTGCGCGAAAACAAGGGCCAGCCCGGCATCGATTTCATCGGCGGCGCGGTGTCGTACGTGCGCGACCAGCTGGGCCTGTCGGCGGGCGACTTCCTGTACGAAATGTGTGAAGGCATTCTGGCCTGCAACTATCCCGTGCCGGACCGCATGCTCAAGCTCTCGGAGATCATTGTCGGCCAATACCTGCGGCGCGAGATGGTCGGCAAGCATCCGTTCGTGGGCGAGTTCGACGTGTTCGCGGTGGAAGGCGGCACCGCGGCCATGACGTACATCTTCAACACGATGCGCGAGAACTTCCTGATCAAGCCGGGCGACACCATCGCGCTCGGCATGCCGATCTTCACGCCGTACATCGAAATTCCCGAGCTCAACGACTACCAGCTCAACGTCGTGCACCTCAACGCGACCGTCGAGAACAACTGGCAGTACTCGAAGAAGGAGCTGGACAAGCTGCGCGATCCGAAGATCAAGGCGTTCTTCCTCGTGAATCCGAGCAATCCGCCCTCGGTGAAGATCAGCGACGAGAGCCTCGAATACATTGCCGAGATCGTCAAGGAGCGCCCCGACCTCATCCTCCTCACCGACGACGTGTATGGCACCTTCGCCGACAACTTCGTCTCGCTGTTTGCGCTCGCGCCCAAGAACACGATTCTCGTGTACTCCTACTCGAAGTACTTCGGTGCGACGGGCTGGCGTCTGGGCACGATCGCGACGCATCAGGACAACGTGCTCGACGCCGCGATCGCGAAGCTCCCGAAGGATGAGAGGAAGATTCTGCACGAGCGATACAAGTCGATCACGACAGAGCCGGACAAGCTCAAGTTCATCGACCGTCTGGTCGCGGACAGCCGCACCGTCGCGCTCAATCACACTGCCGGCCTCTCGACGCCGCAGCAGGTGCAGATGGTGCTGTTCTCGTTGTTCTCGCTGATGGATACGCCCGACGCGTACAAGAACGCGTTGAAGCGCCTGATCCGTAGCCGCAAGCGCGCGCTCTACGAGGAAATGGGCATCCCCTTCGACGGTGGCGATCCGAATCAGGTCGACTACTACACGATCATCGACATGGAGTATTTCGGTGAGAAGCGCTTCGGCCGCGATTTCGTCGACTGGCTCCTCAAGCAGGTTCAGCCCAACGAGCTGCTGTTCCGCCTCGCCAGCGAGGCGCGCGTCGTGCTGCTGCCGGGCAAGGGCTTCGGCACGGCGCATCCGTCGGGCCGCGTGTCCCTCGCGAACCTGAACGAAGCCGATTACCGCAAGATCGGCCGCGCGATGCGCAAGCTCACCGAGGAGTACGTGCAGCGTTACAACGAGGCCACCGGCAAGAAGCTCGACCCGAATGCCGTGAAGAAGTAAGGAGGACGGGCGCGGCGGCGCGATGCCGCCGCGCCCCGGAACCCGGAAACGAACCGCCCCCGGCGCAGGCGCACCGGGGGCGGTTTTTTATTCCGCGCCGTTATTCCGCTTGCGATGTGGCGCCGCGCACGCTCTTGCGATGCAGCGAGACCGAAAGCGCCACGCCCGCGGCAGCCGCGATGGCAGCGAACAGGTACACCGACCCGTAGCCGAACAGATTGGCTACATAGCCCGCGAGCGGCCCGGTGATGCCGAGCGAGAGGTCGAGAAACACCGAATAGGCCGACAGTGCGGCGCCACGGCTCGCGGCCGGCACGAGACTGACCGCTTCCACGCCCAGCGCCGGGAACACCAGCGCGAAACCGAAGCCCGTTAGCGCGGCGCCCATCAGCGCGACCGTGGGCGTGGGCGCAAGCCACAGCAGCACCAGCCCCGCACATTCGCATGAGAACGAGGCGATGGCGACGCGAAAGCCGCCGAAGGTCTTGATCGTGTTCGAAAACAGCAGGCGCGCGCCGATAAACATGAGCCCGAACAGCGTGAGCGCGAAGGCCGCGTTGGGCCAGTGGCGCGCCGCGTAGAACAGCGTGATGAAGGTGGCGATCGAGCCGAAGCCCGCCGAGCCCAGCGCAAGGCCGAGACCATGCGGCAGCACGCGCGTGAGCACGCTGCGATAGGGCATGCGCTCGCCATGCACGATCGGCACCGGCGCGATCGGGCGCGCGAGCCAGAAGCCGAGCGCGGCCAGCGCCATCACCGAAATGCCGAGCGACCAGAAGCCGAGGTAATGCGCCATTTCCACGCCGAGCGGCGCGCCGAGCGCCAGCGCGCCATAGGTGGCGATGCCGTTCCACGAGATCACGCGTGCGTTGTTTGCGGTGCCCACGCGGCCGATGCCCCAGAGGATCGCGCCGGTGCCGACCAGGCTCTCGCCGCAGCCGAGCAGCAGCCGGCTCGTCACGAGCAGCGCGAGCGAGAGCGCCGGCCAGTGCGCGACGAGCGTGGCGAGCAGCAGCAGCACGCCGCTCGTGCCGCACAGGATCATGCCGATGGTGACCGTTTTCTTGGGGCCGAGCGTATCGGCCGAGCGTCCGGCCAGCGCCCGCGAGCAGAGCGTCGCGATGTACTGCACGCTGATGGCGCCGCCGGCCACGATCGTGCTGAAGCCGAGGTCGTTGTGCACGTAGCCCGGCAGGACCGCGAGCGGAATGCCGATGGTCAGATAGCAGAGGAAGGTGAAAAAGACGACCGGAATGATCTGCAAGGTCGTCGATGCGGCGTTGCGCTGGGGCGCTGACTCGGCGGACATGGGGGAAATACGGATGGATAACGGCGGGAAAGGCGAGATTGTCCCATGGAACCGGTTCTTCTGCTGGTGACGAGAAAGCGTTCAGCGGGGCGACGTCGGGCATTTTTCCGCCGCTTTCTGGCCGATTCGCACGAATTTCACGATAAATCGCGCGTTTCGGCCATCCTCCAGACATATAAGCACAGCCCGCGCACGGCCTGAAGATTCATCGCGATAACGATATAACCCCCATGTACCTGTGCCTATGGGTTCGCGATATTGGCAGTGTTAATTTTCGTACCGTCCACAGAAGCGCGGCACACGCACCTCCATTCGGGGCGTCCTGCGAGCCGCAGAACACGACGAGACGAAAAACCATGAGTCAGCCGATCCGCTTTTATCACCGTAACGCGATCCGTGAAGTCAGCGACGCGGACGTCACCCGTACTGTTCTCCAGTACCTGCGCGAAGACGCGCACTGCACCGGCACCAAGGAGGGCTGTGCGGAAGGCGACTGCGGCGCGTGCACGGTCGTCGTCGGCGAGCGCACGGCCGAGGGCGGCGTGAGCTTCAAGGCCGTCAATGCCTGTATCCAGTTTCTGCCGACGCTCGACGGCAAGGCGCTCTTCACCGTCGAGGACCTGCGCCAGCCCGACGGGTCGCTGCACCCCGTGCAGCAGGCGATGGTGGATTGCCATGGCTCGCAATGCGGCTTCTGCACGCCCGGTTTCGTCATGTCGATGTGGGCGCTCTACGAAAAGCATGGCCATGAGCACGCGGGGCAGGGTACTCAGGGGACTCAGGGTGCCCACGGCGCCCAGGCCGGCCAGGGCTGCCCCGGCAAGGCTGCTTGCAGCGTGCCCTCGCGCGACGAGATCGCCAACGCGCTGACCGGCAACCTGTGCCGCTGCACGGGCTATCGTCCGATCCTCGACGCCGCCGAGCAGATGTTCAAGGCCGACGCGCCCAAGGCGCCCATCGACGTGAAGGCGCTCGCACAGACGCTCGCCACGCTCGAACGCGGCGAGACCTTCCACTACGAGCACGACGGCCAGCAATACGACGCGCCGCGCACCGTCGACGCGTTCGCCGCGATCAAGGCCGCGCGCCCCAACGCGCGCATTCTCGCGGGCAGCACCGACATCGGCCTGTGGGTCACCAAGCAGATGCGCGAACTCGGCGACATCGTCTACGTGGGCCAGGTCGAGGCGATGCGCCAGATCGAGGTGAGCGACGCGTGGATCGAGATCGGCGCGGGCGTCACCGTCGAGCGCGGCTATGCCGAGCTCGCGAAGCACTATCCCGAGCTCGAAGAGATGTGGCAGCGCTTCGCTTCGCTGCCGATCCGCAACGCGGGCACGATCGGCGGCAACGTCGCGAACGGCTCGCCGATCGGCGACTCGATGCCGGGCCTGATCGCGCTGGGCGCACGCGTGGTGCTGCGCGGCGGCGACACGGTGCGCGAGATGCCGCTCGAAGACCTGTACCTCGCTTATCAGAAGAAGGACATGGCCGAGCACGAGTTCGTGCTCGCGCTGAAAGTGCCGACCCGCACCGGCGCGCGTGCGAACCTGCAGTTCCGCACCTATAAGATCTCGAAGCGCTTCGACTCCGACATTTCGGCCGTGTGCGCCGCGTACGCTTTCATCGCCGACGGCGACACGATCCGCGAGCCGCGCATCGCGTTCGGCGGCATGGCCGCGACGCCCAAGCGTGCGACCCACGCCGAAGGCGTGCTCGCTGGCGCGCAATGGCACGAAGCCACCGCGCAGGCCGCGATGATCGCGCTCGCCAACGACTATGCCCCGCTCTCCGACATGCGCGCGACGAGCGACTACCGCCTCGAAGCCGCGAAGAACACGCTGTATCGCTTCTGGCTCGAAACGCGCCCGAACAATCCGCTCGCGCCGCAAGCGCTCAACGTGCGCGCCGTCGCGGCCGAATGTGCACAAAGCGCTGCTTGACCCCCCAGGAAACGGACAACATACGGAGATCGAAACAATGAACCAGCAAGCCGAACCGTTCCTGGAAGAAGCGAAGGCGCTTGAAGATTTCGCGCAGGTGCACGTCTCGCGTGCGCACGAATCGGCGCACCTGCACGTGAGCGGGCGCGCGACCTACACCGACGACATTCCGCTCGTGGCGGGCACGCTGCACGCGGCGCTTGGCCTCTCGCAGAAGGCGCATGCGCGCATCGTCTCGATGGATCTCGCCAAGGTGCGCGCGACGCCGGGCGTGGTGGCCGTGCTCACCGCCGGTGACATTCCGGGCGTGAACGACTGCGGCCCGATCATCCACGACGATCCGATTCTGGCCGATGGCGTAGTGCAGTACGTGGGCCAGCCGATGTTCATCGTGGTGGCGACCTCGCACGACATCGCGCGCCAGGCCGCGCGCCGCGCCGAAGTGAAATACGAAGAATTGCCCGCCGTGCTCACCGCGCAGCAGGCGCGCGCCGCCGAGCAATACGTGCTGCCGCCGATGAAGCTGGCACGCGGCGATGCCGCCACGCGCGCTGCACGCGCCGCGCATCGCCACGAAGGCGAAATGCTGCTGGGCGGCCAGGAGCAGTTCTATCTGGAAGGCCAGATTGCCTACGCAGTGCCGAAGGACGACGACGGCATGCACGTCTGGTGCTCGACGCAGCACCCGAGCGAGATGCAGCATCTGGTCGCGCACGTGCTGGGCGTGCACTCGCACAATGTGCTGGTGGAATGCCGGCGCATGGGCGGCGGCTTCGGCGGCAAGGAATCGCAGTCGGGCCTGTTCGCGTGCTGCGCGGCGCTTGCCGCGTGGAAGCTGCTGTGCCCCGTGAAGCTGCGTCCGGACCGCGACGACGACATGATGGTCACGGGCAAGCGCCACGATTTCCACTATACGTATGAAGTGGGCTACGACGACGAAGGCACGATCGACGGCATTTCGGTCGACATGACCTCGCGCTGCGGCTTCTCGGCCGACCTGTCCGGCCCGGTGATGACGCGCGCCGTCTGCCACTTCGACAACACCTACTGGCTGCCCGACGTCTCCATCGCCGGCTACTGCGGCAAGACCAACACGCAGTCGAACACCGCGTTCCGCGGCTTCGGCGGCCCGCAGGGCGCGTTCGCGATCGAGTACATCATCGACGACGTCGCGCGTTCGCTCGGCCTCGACTCGCTCGAGGTGCGCAAGCGCAATCTCTACGGCAAGACGGACAAGAACCTGACGCCGTACGGCCAGACGATCGATGACAACGTGATTCACGAGCTCATCGACGAACTCGTGGAAACGAGCGGCTATCACGCGCGCCGCGCGGCGATCCGCGAATTCAACGCGAACAACGAGGTGCTGAAGAAGGGCATCGCGCTCACGCCGGTGAAGTTCGGCATCGCGTTCAACGTCACGCACTTTAACCAGGCGGGTGCGCTCGTCCATATCTACACCGACGGTTCCGTGCTCGTGAACCACGGCGGCACGGAAATGGGCCAGGGCCTGAACACCAAGGTCGCGCAGGTGGTGGCGCACGAGCTTGGCATCGAGTTCGGCCGCGTGCGCGTGAGCGCGACCGACACGAGCAAGGTGGCCAACACCTCGGCAACCGCCGCATCGACCGGCACGGACCTGAACGGCAAGGCCGCGCAGGACGCCGCGCGCCAGCTGCGCGAGCGCCTGGCCACGCTCGCCGCCGCCACGTGGGGCGAGGGCCGCGTGAGCGCCGCTGAGGTGCGCTTTGCCAACGACACCGTGATTGTCGGCGACGAGGTCGTGCCGTTCGAGACGCTTGTTTCGAAGGCCTATTTCGCGCGCGTGCAACTGTGGTCGGACGGCTTCTACGCGACGCCCAAGCTGTACTGGGATCAGAAGACGCTGCAAGGCCGCCCGTTTTACTATTACGCATATGGCGCGGCGGTTTCCGAAGTCGTGATCGACACGCTCACGGGCGAAATGCGCGTGCTGCGCGCCGACGCGCTGTACGACGCGGGCGACTCGCTGAACCCCGCGCTCGACGTGGGGCAGGTGGAAGGCGGCTTCATTCAGGGCATGGGCTGGCTCACGACCGAGGAACTGTGGTGGAAGCCGGACGGCAAGCTCATGACGCACGCGCCGTCCACCTACAAGATCCCGACCGTGAACGACACGCCCGTCGAGTTCAACGTGAAGCTGTTCAAGAACCGCAACGTCGAGAACAGCATTCATCGCTCGAAGGCCGTGGGCGAGCCGCCGCTCTTGCTGCCGTTCTCGGTGTTCTTCGCGATTCGCGACGCCGTGGCGAGCGTGGCCGACTACCGCTTCAATCCGCCGATGAATGCGCCCGCGACCGCCGAGGAAATCCTGAAGGGCGTGCGTGCGGTGCGGACGATGGCGCACGGCTGAGTGTGAACTAGCGTGATGCTTTGAAGGAGTCTCGTCAGATGAGCAGCAGTGCGAATAAAAGCGCGAACCACTGTGAACGGATCGATGCCGCGGGGCGCGTCGTGATCGGTCGGCGCGGCACGCCGGTGCCCCACTATGGGCCGATGCACGTCGTGCTGTTCGGCGCGGGGCATGTGGGCCATGCACTGGTCACGCTGCTCGGCATGCTGCCGTGCGTGGTGCAGTGGGTGGACGAGCGCGACGAGCTCTTTCCCGACGAAGTGCCGGCCAACGTGCAAGTCGAGGCGACCGACTCGCCGGCCGCAATCGTCGACGAAGCGCCGCCGGGCGCGTACTTCATCGTGATGACGCACAATCACGCGCTCGATTTCGATCTGTCGTTGCGCATCATGGAGCGCGGCGACTTCGCGTGGTTCGGGCTGATCGGCTCGAAGACCAAGCGTGTGAAGTTCGAGCGCCGCCTGATCGATCGCGGCGTGGCGGCGCAGCGCATGGGCGAGATGACTTGCCCGATCGGCGTGCCGGGCATCGTCGACAAGGCGCCTTCGTCGATTGCGGTTGCCGTGGCTGCGCAGCTTATGCAGATGCGCCCGCCGCTTTCCGCTGCGGGCCAGACCGCGAGCGCGACGAGGTTCGCGCGAGTTTGAGGTCGAGCGTCCACCTTGAACCCGAGCGTGGGAAAGGTGGGCGAAAAAATTTCGTTTCTGCCGTGAGCTGCACCCCAAACGTTGGACGCCATCCTGCGTTTGGGGTGTTTTTTTGTCTGGACGCTCGGTCCTTGGTGTCGCGAGTTAACGTTTTTATCGAAAAGTGGGCTATTCTTAACGAAATTATTGGCCAGTTAACGAAATTAGTGGGGTTGCATCAATGTCGGACGACTGGGTAGGTTACCGCTGGCTCGCCGAACGATACAGCGCGCACCCCGTACAGCCGCAACCGATCGAGAGCGAAATCGGTGCGACACGGCGAACTATCCACCATAACGGCACCGTAAGGGAAGCCTATACCGCAGCGATGAGGCCAGCCGATACGCTGCCAGCCCATCTGACCTTTGCGCTCAAACACGAGGGTGTTTTCCTGGAGCCGCTCGCCAGGCTCTTCAACGCTATTCCCGAAGCCGAGATTCGCGATTGGGTTCTCGCTGAACGAACCGGCCAATATGCCCGGCGTGTGGGCTTCCTGTACGAGTGGCTCATGGGCCGTCAACTCGCCGGCGTTCCGGCGGTGGCTAATGGTGGCTATGTGGACGCGCTCGACCCGCGTGCTTATCTGGTCAGCACGTCTCCTCGCAACAATTCCCGGTGGCGCGTGCGTGACAATCTACCCGGCCGCCGCGAGTTCTGTGTCACTGTGCGACGCACGGATCTCGTGCAGAAAGCAGAAGCCTACAATTGCGCGGCCCAACTCGATGCACTTCAGGCGGAGTACGGTGTTGACGTGCTGCGGCGCAGTGCGGCGTGGTTGACGTTCAAGGAAAGCCGCGCCAGTTTCCAGATCGAGCACGAGTCGGATAAAGGAGATCGTATCAAACGCTTCGCGGCGGTCATGGAAGCGCGCATGGGCACCTATGCCAACCCATTGGAAATTGGCACGCTCACGGAACTGCAACGGGAAATCATCGGCGAACGGACTACCCTCAAGCATTTCGGTCTGCGGCAGTCGCCGGTGTTTGTCGGCGCGATAGACCACTTCCTCAACGTCATTCACTATATCGCCCCGCGCTGGGAGGACGTTGATGGAATGCTCGAGGGACTCAATGCGTTCCTGGCATGCACGACGGGGGCCTCGGCGATTGCTCGGGCGGCGGCGGTGTCGTTCGGTTTTGTCTACATTCATCCGTTGGCCGATGGCAACGGCCGTGTGCATCGTTTCCTGATCAATGACATTCTGCGCCGCGACAATGCCGTTCCGCAGCCCTTTGTCCTGCCTGTTTCATCGGCTATTACCAGCAAACCTCAATATCTTGCGGCTTACGACCAGGCGCTCGAGGTCCTGTCCAGGCCATTGATGCAACGCTACGAGGAATACGCGGGTTTCGAGGCGCACCGCGAGTTCAGTGACGGAGTGAAGTCGAATTTCACATTCTGCGCTTACGACGATGCAGCATTCACGTGGCGCTATCCTGACCTCACGGCGCACGTGGAATATGTGGCCGAGTTGATTGACAGAACGATCCGCACGGAGATGCGTCAGCAAGCCGAACTGATCCGAAACTGGGACCGGGCGAGGTATTCAGTGAAGGAACTACTTGATGGGCCGAACCTGGATATCGACCGGATCATCTGGTCGATACGCGACAATCACTGGAGCGTTTCAGGCAAGCTGAGCAAGGAATTTCCGATTATCCAGGAGGCAAACCTGGGCGAAGCTATCGTGAGTGCGGTGCGCGAGGCGTTCGACGCAACTGACGCGCCACCGCCGTCTTCCGATGCACGCTCTTGATGGTCATTCCTGATTACCCGACGGGCGCCGAGCCCCCGCCTTGCCCGCCTTCCCCTTCCTCACCGGCCCAGTGAGCGTCGCCGACACCTTCTCGATCAACCCGCGCAGCCAGTCGATATCGCTTGGCCGGTCCGGTTGCGGATGCCACAGCTGATAGCAGCGAATGCGCGGAAACGCCAACGGCGGCTCGACCACCGCGATCGGCAAAAGCCCGGCGTAATGCGTCGCGAAGCGGCGCGTGGTCGTGAAGATCAGATCCGATTGCAGCAGCACTTGGGGCGCGAGCCCGAAGTAGGGCAGCGTCGCGATGATGCGCCGTTGCACGCCGGCCTTCGCGAAGCCCAGGTCGACGGGGCTCGCGTTCGCGCCGGTATAGGGCGTGGGCGCCAGATGCGCCGCCGCGAGATACGCGTCGCGCGTGAGCGGCGCGCGCGCGAGCGGATGGTCGGCGCGCATCATGCAGACGATCTTGTCGGTGAACAGGTCGCTGCGCGAGAAGTGCGGGTCGGGCTTCGGCCAGTTGCCGATCACGATGTCGATCTCGCCCGCCTCTAGCGCCGCGTGATGATCGAGCGAGGGCGACAGCGAGATGATCTCCAGACGCGCCGATGGCGCCGCTTCGCGAAAGCAGGCGATCAGCGTCGGCATGAAGAAGTCGTTGAGATAGTCGGGTGCGGCCACGCGGAACATGCGCTTGGAGTGCTCCGGGTCGAAGTCGCCGTGGGGCGTGGCCACGAAGTCGACGTCGCGCAGCACGCGTTGCGCGTGTTGCAGCAGCGACTCGCCGTATTCGGTCGGCACCATGCCCGCTTTGCCGCGCACGAGGATGGGGTCGCCGAGAATTTCGCGAAGCCGCCGCAGCGCCGTGCTGATTGCCGGCTGGGTTTGATTCAGCCGTAGCGCGGCCTGCGTGACGCTGCGCTCGATCAGCAGCGTGCGCAGCACGCGCACGAGCCAAATGTCGAGAGAAAGGGCAGTGTCGTCCATGGCAATGCGTATGCTCGGGAGGAGGCGCCGCGCGTGTTGGCACACTTCACATGCGCGCGGCTCGACATATAACGATATTCCGCTGAGTGCGCCGCCGCCATAGGGCGCCTGGTATGACCGGCATCAGCAGGGCAGGCGCGCGCGCCGTGCCGCCTGGGTGGCCGAGCGCGGGTGCGCTGCATCCGCGCTACACCCGCCTTACACCTTGTCCTGCGTCGTGAGCCCCGAAGGCAGCGAACTGATGCGCTTCACCTCGCGCGAGTCGAGCCAGTTCGGCGTGCGCGCGCAGTAGAGCACCATCGGCAGCGTGTCCTCGCCCCAGAAGAGCTGCTTGTTCATCCAGAAGGTAGGCACGCCGAACACGCCCATCGAGATCGCGTCGTTGGTGTTGCGGCGTAGTTGCGCGCGCACCGATTCCTGCTCGATCATTGCTTCGCCGTGCTCGATACCCACGCGTTCGCACAGTTGCTCGAAGCCCTCCTCGCTCGACGGGTCGCGCCCCTCGCGCCAGATGAAGCGGAAGATCTCGCGCACGCAGGCGAACTCGCCGCCGGCGGCGATGGCGAGCAGCATCGGCTTGACCGAGTCGAACGGATGCGCGGGCGGCATCTTGAACGGAATGCCGAGCTGTTCGGCGCGAAACAGCGCGTGCCGGTAGGTGAACACGCGCTTGGCCGGAATCGTCGAGCCGTACGGCGTGCCCCAGTGGCGGTACAGGTCGCTCAGCATCACCGGGGTGGGCACGAAGTCGAAACCCGGCCATTTGTCGTATTGCTCCAGCAGCAGATACGAGAACGGCGACACGAAGTCGTAGAACCAGGCTGGCCGGTTGGCGTCGATGCCGCTGATCATGCTGTTCCTCCGATATGGGCTTCTTGTGGGCCGCATCGGCGGCCCGCTTTTCGAGTAGTGATCGCGAGTATCGATCGAATTGGCTGCTGCGTGCTGCTTTTTTTCGCCGCGCAGACGCGCCGGTCTTGCGCGCCGGCGCGTGGGTCAAGTCCGGACGCCATCGCCGCTGTGGCCGCTGCTGTGGCTGCCGCTTTCATCGCCCATTTCATCGTCCATGGCCGACAGCCGCTCGCGCACGGCCAGCAGCCGCTCGCGCACGAAGCCGATATGTTCGCGCAGCACGTAGAACTGGCCCGCGTAGGCGAGCGGCATCTTCATGCCGTTCACGGACTCCTCGATCTTGTCGAGCTGGCGCGTGAGCGCGCGCCGCTCGGCGGGCGAGTTGTCGGTGTTCGCGGCGCGCTCGAGCGCGATGAGCGAGCCGTACCAGCGGTAGATGCGCGATTTTACCCGCCACGCGTAAAGGCTCGGCACGAGCCGCAGGCCAGGGATCAGCACCACGATGATCGGCACGAGCACCACGATCAGGCGGTCGGCGAGGCTCGCGAGCCAGAACGGCAGCACGCGGTACAGGAAGCTCTTGCCCGACTTGTAGTAGCGCGCGGCGTCGTCGCTGATCGGGAAGTCCTGCGCGCGCGGGGCGGGGAATTCGCCCGCGTGCTGCAACAGGGACGATTTGCCGTGCACCTGCTTGGCTGCTTCGATCAGGAGGTCGGAGAGCGCCGGATGGAGTGAATCGCGCGCGACCAGCTCGGCCGTCGGCGCGATGAAATGCAGCGGCGCGGCGGGCAGGTTGCGACCGAAATCGAACGCACCCATCGGGATCGTGATGGCTGTGAGGTACGGGAAGCGCCGCGCGTAGGCGTCGGCCTGGGCGAAGTCGAAGAAGCGCACGCCCGGCATGCGCATCAGGCGCCCCATGACCGGCGGCTGCGCGGAGTCGCCCGCGAGAAAGGTCACGTCGATCTTGCCCTCGACGAGCGCGCTCGCGGCGTCGTCGCCCGAGAGCGGTAGCAGTTTGGTCTTGCCGCCCGGCTCGATGCCGTTGGCCTTGAGCAGCTTGAGCGCGAGATCGCGCGTGCCGCTGCCCTCGGCGCCGATGGCGATGCGCTCGCCTTCGAATTCGGAGAGCAGCCGCACGGGCGGCCCGTGATAGAACACCGCGAGCGGCACGTAGGCCACGCTGCCGAGCGATGCGAGACCCTCGGGCGGCGTGCTCGCCAGTCCGTCCTGCACGAACGCGACGTCCACATGCGAGGCCGGGTCGGACAGACGCTGGAGGTTCTGCGCCGAGCCTTCCGATTCGAGCACGTTCACGGTGATGTTGTTGCGCGCAAGGATCGTCTTGTACTTCTGGGCGGCGTTCCAGAACGTGCTGCCCTGGGGGCCCGCGCTCAGCGTGAGCGTGCTGGGCGGGGCGGGCTGGATCAGGCGCACGGCCAGCCAGATCGCGGCGGCGCTGATCAGCAGGATGGGGCCGAACGAGACCGCCAGATCGCGCCATGAAATCGCCACGAAGCGCGCGACGAGATGGGTGGGAGTTTTGCGGCCGGTGGGGAACTTCATTGGGGAAGGGCTGGGGCCTCGGGAAATTCAGGAAAAAATTGCGCGGCGCGATGCGTCCTGGGTTGCGTCCGGTGTCGTGCCGGAAAGCGCGCCAGCGCCATGCCAGCCGATGTTACCCGAGATTGGACGTTGCAACGGCATGTGCGCCGCGGCCTGCGTCGTTGAACCTGCCGCTAAACTCTTTGCACTCGCGCTTCACCCAGGCTAAATTGTGGGTCGCCATGGCGCTTGCGCCATGCAGCACGCGCCGCGAGGCCGTGCAACCCATAACAAACTATCTGGCGTAACCAGGCAATCGAAGCAGGCGCGGGCTACCGGCACACCGGCGAGAACAGACCGGAACCGCCGCCGCGCGCCGCCACTGCCGTCGCAACGGTCCAATGTGCCGTTGCGTGCCACTCAATCCTTGCCTCTCGCAGCAGCGTGTCCGGACCATGGCAGTGTCCGGGCGCGCGTTTCGCGTGCTCGCCCGCTGCCCGTGGGTGTCGTAACGAAGCCGCCGAACCGGGTCTGGCGGACGGCCAGTCCGTCCGCCCGGGAAGGCGGTCTATCCTCGCAACGAGTGAAGCAACAACGCGAAAGCAACAAGGAGAAAACATGAAATCGGTCGCTTTTCTGAAGACGCTGACGGCAGTAGCATGCGTGACGGTCGCCTGCAGCGTGTACGCCCAGGACAATTCGGCGGCGAGCGGTGCGGCTGCCGCAACGGCAGCGGCTCCGGCGGCAGCGGCCCCGACCTCGAGCAAGAAGGTCGACCGCAAGCTCGGCTACGCGGTGCGCAAGGCGCTCTCGAAGACCCAGGGCATCAACGTCGCGAACATCACTGTGCGCTCGCACAACGGTGCGGTCGTGCTCACGGGCTCGGTGCCCGCTCAGGCGCAGATCGACAAGGCGGGTGAGGTCGCCCAGGGCGTGGCCGGCGTGAAGTCGGTGTCGAACAAGCTCACGGTCATGCAGCAGTAATACCCGCGGCATCACCACGCTTTGCTCGCGGTTGCGGGCAAAGCGCGGGCACGATCCGTGCGAACATGCCCCGGAGGCCCCGGCAGATTGCCGGGGCCTGTTTTTTGGGTCACGCGGCAGGCGTCGTCGACCGATGTCCCACTCGCCTATGTGGACTGACACACAATATTTCCGCGTTTGGGGGTATACGTTGTAATTGCGCGAGCTTTACAGCGGCGCGCACGGCTTCATCGCGGGGAAAAGCCATGATTATTCATAGCTACACCGATTTGCCGCTCGTCGACCGGGCGGCGTTCGAGCTGGCGTGCGCGCGGCACGGCTTTGCTCCGATTCACTTCGACGTCCATGGAGAAACCGATCCCGACGATCCCGAGCACAGCGAATTCGTGATCGTGCGGCGCGGGGCCTGGGCGCAGGCCTACCGCATCGACGCGCGCGGCCAGTGGCTGCGCCAGTTCGAGACCGATCTGAACGGCCGCTTCTTTAGCAGCGCGCCGCGCGCGTGAGCGGCG
The DNA here is from genome assembly GCF_051125215.1 of Paraburkholderia sp. A3BS-1L. Lineage (NCBI taxonomy): Bacteria > Pseudomonadati > Pseudomonadota > Betaproteobacteria > Burkholderiales > Burkholderiaceae > Paraburkholderia > Paraburkholderia sp. A3BS-1L. The sequence continues at coordinate 649,807 of NZ_CP120442.1, forward strand.
CTGGCGTTCCGGCTGCCGCGCCGGTCAGGCGAGCACGAGGCGCGCGCCCACGAGCGTGAGCGTCGCGGCGAGCAGGCCGCGCAGCAGCTTTTCGGGTGCGCGCGAGGACAGCATGCTGCCGATCGCGATGCCGGGCAGCGAGCCGCACAGCAGCGAGAGCAGCATCGACCAGTCGATCGAGCCGAGCAGCCAGTGCCCCGCGCCCGCGAGCAGCGTGAGCGGCACGGCGTGCGCCACGTCGGAGCCGACGATGCGCAGCGTTGGCAGCGTCGGATAGAGCAGCAGCAGCACGGTCACGCCGATCGCGCCCGCGCCCACCGAGGTCAGCGATACCAGCACGCCCAGCACCGCGCCCGTGAAGATCGTGAAGAACAGCGTGCGCGCCTCGCTGGGCCCGTGGCGGTGGCGCGAGGCGAACGCGGCGAGCTGCGGCCGGAAGATCAGCGCGACCGCGGTGATGAGCAGCGCCGCTCCCAGCACCGACTGGATCAGATGCCCAGCGCGCGGCGTGTCCATGCCGTAGCGGTGCAGCAGGATCAGCGTGATGGTGGCCGCCGGCACGCTGCCCGTCGCGAGGCGCAGCGTCACGCGCCAGTCCACCGAGCCCTTGAGCCCGTGCACGAGCGTGCCCGCCGATTTCGTCGCCGCCGCGTAGAGCAGGTCGGTGCCCACGGCAGTGGCGGGATGCACGTGGAACAGCAGCACGAGGATCGGTGTCATCAACGAGCCGCCGCCCACGCCCGTCAGGCCGACCAGAAACCCGACCAGCAGGCCGGAGAGCGAATAGAGCGGATCGATATGAGGTAGGACCATCGCGGGCGCGCGCGAGAACGCGCAGCTTTCCTGTTGAAAAGAGGGGGCCGCCGGCCGACGGGGCCGCGGGTTCACGCCTCGCGGATGACGCGGCAACGCTCACGCATACCCAAACTGGGCGTCGCGTCAGGCTGGACAGCGGCAAAGACTGGCGGCGAAAATCCGCTATTGTCGCAAAACCGGCGGATCGGCGCTGGGGTTGGTTTGAATCCCCTTCCAAATTCGCGGAATAACGTCGCCGCTTGCCTGCACCGCCTCGCCTCACCACGCCTCGCCACGATAAATCCACTCATGAATCCCGGCATCGCCTACGCCCTGTGCGCCTTCACCATCTGGGGCCTCTTTCCCGTCTACTTCAAGACGCTCCACCAGATTCCCGCGCTCGAGATGCTCGCGCATCGCATGGCTTGGTCGCTCGTGTTCATCGTCCTCGTGCTGCTGGTGCGGCACCGCTGGGCATGGCTGCGGCCCGCGCTGAGCGACAAGCGCCTCATCGCGCGCTTCGCCGCGAGCGCCGTGCTGCTCTCGGCCAACTGGGGCATCTACATCTGGGCCGTGAACGCGGGGCATATCGTCGAGGCTAGCCTCGGCTATTTCATCAATCCGCTCGTCAACGTGCTGTTCGGCTATGCGTTTTTGCGCGAGCGGCTGCGGGCGGTTCAGTGGTGCGCCGTGGCGGTCGCGGCGCTTGGCGTCGCGTGGCTCACCTGGCAGAACGGCGCGCCGCCGTGGATCAGTCTCGCGCTGGCGCTGACCTTCGGCGGTTACGGCCTGTTGCGCAAGACCGCGCAGCTCGGCGCGCTCGAAGGGCTTGCGCTCGAGACGGTGCTGCTGTTTCCGGTCGCCATCGTCTATCTGACGATCATCGGCATGGCCGGTGCGAGCCATTTCGGGCATGCGTCGCTCGGGATCAAGCTGCTGCTGGTCGCCGCCGGGCCGATCACGGCCGTGCCGCTGCTGCTCTTCGCGGCGGCGGCGCGGCGCATTCCGCTGTCGATGCTCGGCCTGATCCAGTACGTCACGCCCACGCTCCAGCTGCTCACCGGGGTGCTCGTGTACGGCGAGCCGTTCGGCTCGGTGCGCGCGATCGGCTACGCGGCGATCTGGGTCGCGCTCGCGCTCTATTCGTTCGAGGGGCTGCGCGCTACGCTTGTCGCGATGCGGCGCGCTCGCGAGACAGCCTGACGCCGGACGCGCAACGCACCTGAAACACCAAAATTGGAGACACCCGCGCATGACTAGCGCCGCCGCTTACCGTTTCGAAGTTGAATTCGCGCCGCGTGTCGCTGCCGCGCTCGCGAGCCATTTCGGCCCCTCGGTGCGCGTGGAGGTCGTGCCGGGCGAGGGGCGCGGACATCCCACGCGCGTGCGCATCCTGGGCGCGCCGAGCGAGCTTCGGCATCCATATGGGTTTGCGTTGAACGTGTCGCTCACATGGGACGTCGATGAGGTCGAGCGCCTCATGGAGCCTGGCGGCGAGGCGCGCTTCGCGCATTATCTGGACGCGCTCGGGCGCAAGCTGGCCTCGTGGGAAACTGCGCGCCCGCTGGACTTCGCCTCGCGCACGCAAGGCGAGCCGGAGGTGCTGCTGGGCGGGCTCGATTTCGAGGGGTGATGCGGCAGGCGCGCGCGGGTTTCACGCCGGTTTCAGATTTCAGATCGCGCCCGCAAACGCGATCGCATGAACGGCCTTCACGGCCATGCCCAGCGCCACGCAGCCCGCGAACACCGCGAACGACTGCTGCAGCCGCGCGCCGCTCACGTGCCGCGCGAAGCCGCGTCCACCCAGCATGCCGGCGAGCGCGCCCGCCGCGAAGGGCAGCGCGTTGAGCCAGAGCATATTGCCGCTGGCCGCCGACGCGGCCACGCCCGCGGTCGAGACCAGCGCGATCACAGCGAGCGAGGTGGCCACGATGCCCTGCATCGGAATGTCCGACGCGCGCTTGAGCGCGGGCACGATCACGAAGCCGCCGCCCACGCCGAGCAGCCCCGAGAGAAAGCCGGCCATCGCGCCCGAGAGCGCGAGCGCCCGCGCGCACGGCGCGGTCCAGTCGAGCTTGCCGCGCTCGAGGTTCAGCCGGCACGGCAGGTCGGTCGGGCAAGGCTCGCCTTGCGGGTCGCGCGCTGCGCCGTTTTCCTGAGCCCGCTGCTGGCGGAACATGCTCCACGCCACGCGCATCATCACGAGCGCGAACGCGAGCATGAGCGGCGCGTCGGGCACGCGGTGCGCGACCCACAGCCCGGCGGGCGAGATGAGCGCGCCGGCGGCGGCCATCAGCGCGGCGGCCTTGTAGCGCACCGTGCCGTCGCGCAGCGCGAGCAGGGCGCCGATGCCCGCCGCGAGCGCGACTGCGAAGAGCCCAATCGGCGCGGCTTGCGCGACGCCGAGCCCGAGGCCGAACACGAGCAGCGGCACGGCGACGATGGCCCCGCCCGCACCCGTGAGCGCGAGGATGAGCCCGACGACCGAGCCGAGCGCGGCGCTTGCGAGCGTGGTGGCGTCCATGGACGGTGATCTCCTTTTTCTGTCGCGGTTAGCGCGTTAGCGCCTCAGTGCTGCGCCTCGGATGCCTGCGCCCCGGTGAACCACTCGCGGCCCTTGAGCATGCCGCTCCAGTAAAAACGCGGCAGCACGGTGGCCTTGAGGAACCACATGAGACGGCGCGGCCGCGTAGGTTCGAGCGCGAAGGTGGGCAGCAGCTTGCCGCCGTAGCCGAACTCGGCCAGCACGACCTTGCCCTTCTCGACCGTGAGCGGGCACGAGCCATAGCCGTCGTAGCGGTAGCGCGGCGGCTGGCCCGCGCGCGCGGCGAGCAGATTCTCCGCGACGATCACTGCCTGCTTGCGCGCCGCCGCCGCCGTCTTCGCGTTGGGCGCCGAGCACACGTCGCCGAGCGAGAACACGTTGAGCCAGCGCGGATGCTGGAGCGTGGCGTGATCGACTTCGCACCAGCCCGCCGCATCGGCGAGCTCGCTGTCGCGGACGAAGTCGGGCGGCACCTGCGGCGGCACCACGTGGATCATGTCGAAGCGCTTTTCAATGCGCGTGACGTTGCCGTCGGCGTCCTTTGCTTCGAAGGTGGCACGCCGCGCCGGCCCGTCGATGGCGACCAGATTCGACGTGAACGCGAGCTTTGCGTCGTAGCGCTTCACGTATTCCATGAGCGGCGGCACGAAGGTCGGCACGCCGAACAGCGCCGCGCCGGCGAGGTCGAACTCCACGTTCACCTTGTCGAGCACGCCGGTTCTGAGCCAGTGGTCGCAGGCCAGGTACATGGCCTTTTGCGGCGCGCCCGCGCATTTGATCGGCATGGCCGGCTGCGTGAAGAGGGCAGTGCCGCCGCGCATCTTCTGCACGAGCTCCCACGTATAGGGCGCGAGATCGTAGCGGTAGTTCGAGGTGACGCCGTTCTGGCCGAGCGTCGCTTCGAGCCCGTCGATGCGCTCCCACGCAAGGCGCAGCCCAGGAGCCACGACGAGCTGGCGGTACGTCAGGGTCTCGCCGTTCGAGAGGCGCACGAGATCGGCATGCGGCTCGACGCGCTCGGCCGCCGCGCGGATCCACGTCGCCCCGCGCGGGATCACGCTCGCCATCGGGCGGCGCGTTTTCTTCACGTCGAAGGCGCCGCCGCCCACCAGCGTCCACGCGGGCTGATAGTCGTGGTGATCCCTGGGCTCGACGATCGCGATGCTCAAGCCCGGCTGGCGGCGCAGCAGGCTCGCGGTAACGCTGATGCCCGCGGAGCCTCCGCCGATCACGACGACGTCCCAGCGCTTGCTCGCGCCGCTCGATGCGGCGGCCTTGTCGCCGCTTTGCGCAGCGGTTTTGTCGACGGCGTTGCCCGAATCCCATGCGGCGGCGGCCGGGTGGCCCGTCTCGACCGGCGCGGGGACGGGATGGGCTTGCGTGCTCGCCTGCGCGAACTGCCACAGATTGGTCGCGCGGTTGCCGGTGCGGCAGTACCCGAGCACGGGCGCGGGCATGTCGGCGAGCAGTTGCTCGAAACGGGCGATTTCATCGGGGCCGATCTTGCCCGGCGTGACGGGCAGATACGCGAATTGCAGGCCGAGCTGCTTCGCGGCCTCGCGGATCAGCGCCGAAGCCGGTTGTGACGGGCCGCCTTCGCCATCGGGCCGGTTGCAGATGATCGAGCGGTAGCCCGCTGCGGCAATCTTGGCGAGGTCGGCGGGCGTGATCTGGTCGGCGCTGGCGAAGCGCGCGTCGTGTTGCACGATTTGCATGATCTCGAAAACTCCTGACTAGCTTGAAGATTGACGGCGCTGTTGACTGCGATTTGCGGCCACGCGCTCGAGTGCGGCGAAGATGGCCATGCCTGCGAGCATCGCGGCCACGAAGAGCCACGCGCGCGGCTGGCCGCTCGCGGCGCTGACGAGCGCGGGGCCGGGGCAGAAGCCCGCGAGGCCCCAACCCGCGCCGAAGACGAGCGCGCCGACGACCAGGCGCGGATCGAGGTGGCGTGCCGTGGGCAATTGCATGGGTGCGCCGAGCACGCTGGTGGTGCGAGCGCGCGCGAGGCGAAAGCCGATGCTCGCGATGGCGATGGCGCCCACCATCACGAAGGCGAGCGACGGATCCCAGCGCCCGGCCAGATCGAGAAAGGCTAGCACCTTGGCCGGGTTCGCCATGCCCGACACGATCAAGCCGAGACCGAAAAGCAGGCCGCTGGCGAAGGCAGTGATGTTGCGTAGACTCATATCAGCCTCCTGCGAGGTGGCGCACCGTGAACACGGTGACGAAGCCGGCGGCCATGAAGAGGCCGGTGGCGACGAGCGAGCGCAGCGAGCCGCGCGCGATGCCGCACACGCCGTGGCCGCTCGTGCAGCCCGAGCCGTAGCGCGTGCCCAGGCCCACCAGCAGTCCGGCGACGACGAGCGTGGCGGGCGAGGCGGCGATGGTGGGCGCGATGGTGGGCAACCAGGCCGCGCTGCCGGCCCCTGCGCTGGTGCCGACGACAAGCCGCCAGAGCCACGGCGCGGCGAACAGGCCCGCGATGAACGCGACGCGCCAGGCGCGGCCCCCAGGTTCCGTGCGCGCGCCTTGCAGCAGGGTGCCGACGATGCCGCTGATGCCCGCGACGCGCCCGTTGCCGAGCACGAGGAGCGCGGCGGCCGCGCCGATCATGAGGCCGCCCGCGAGGGAAGCGAGCGGCGTGAAGTGGGCGAGATCGAGGTTCATACCGATGGCTCCGAATGTGTCGAGGAAGCCGAAGTTGACTTCAGCCGGCCGCAGTAGAGGCTGGAGAGCGTCTGCATGACCTGGATGACCTCGTGGCTGGCGAGGCGATAGTAGATGTACTTGCCTTCGCGGCGCGTCTCGACGAGGCCTTCTTCGCGCAGCACGCCGAGATGCTGCGAGAGGCTCGGCTGATGCACGCCGACGAGCGCTTCGAGCTCGCCGACGTTGCGCTCGCCTTCGGTGAGCTGGCACAAGAGCAGCAGGCGGTCTTCGTGCGCGAGCGCTTTGAGCAGCGCACAGCACTTCTCGGCGGATTCGCGCAGTGTCTCGCGCGCTTCAGCAGTAAGCGATGGGTTCATGTATGCAGGCGTCTGACACGCAATGGAATGGTGAGCACTGAGGTTGACGTACGCCAACTGACAGTTCATTGACAAACATTATATAAATTTATAGTATGTACGTCAATGAATCGTAGGTCGGGCAAACCGGCGTTCGAGCCGCGCAACCGCCTCGCAACCCGTCCCTTCATTCAACCCCTTTTCGGCAACACATCCGGCCAAATGGAGTTCCCGATGTCCGAGTCCATCCCCACTTCTGTCCCCGTGGCTACGCACGCCACGCACGCCACGCTCGTCGAGCCTTTCTTCGACCCGGTCACGTCCACCGTCACCTACGTGGTGCATTCTGGGCGCGGGTCGGCGTGCGCGATCGTCGATCCGGTGCTCGACTACGACCCGAAGTCGGGGCGCACGTCCACGGAATCGGCCGACCGCGTGGTCGCGTTCGTGCGCGAACACGCGCTCTCGACGCAATGGCTGCTCGAGACGCATGCGCACGCCGACCATCTATCGGCAGCGCCGTACCTGAAGCAGCAACTGGGCGGCCAAATCTCGATTGGCGAGCACATTCGCGAGGTGCAGGGCGTGTTCCGCACGGTCTTCAACCTGGGCGCCACGATTGCCGCCGACGGCCGCGAGTTCGACCACCTCTTCAAGGACGAAGAACGTTTCGAAGTCGGCCCGCTCGCCGCGCGCGCGATGCACGTGCCGGGCCACACGCCCGCGGACCTCGCCTATCAGATCGGCGACGCGGTGTTCGTGGGCGACACGCTGTTCATGCCCGACGTGGGTTCGGCGCGCTGCGACTTCCCGGGCGGCGACGCGCACACGCTGTACCGCTCGGTGCGCAAGCTGCTGGATCTGCCGGGCGAGACGCGCCTCTTCATGTGCCACGACTATCCGCCCGAGACGCGCGGCCCGTGCTTCGAAACCACGGTGGGCGACCAGCGCCGCGCCAACATCCACCTGCACGACGGCGTGACCGAGGAAGCCTTCGTGCAGATGCGCACCGCGCGCGACCGCACGCTCGCCATGCCCAACCTGATCCTGCCGTCGATCCAGGTGAACATCCGCGCGGGGCGCATGCCCGAGCCCGAGGACAACGGCGTGCGCTATCTCAAGATTCCGTTGAACGCGCTTTGAAGAGAGGCGGACGCGGGTTGCGCAATCCGCTACTACAAGCCTGCGGCGTGAAGTCGCCCGCGCCGCGCTCCATCGCGCTGATCGCCTTTTCGGCTAGCCGGCGGGCGAGCCTTCCATCGGCTGCGTGCGCCCATACATCGTCCATTTCCGGGGCTGAATGTGCGTTGTCGCCACCGGATTGCCGTCGCGGCGAGTGAAGCCGGCACGCAAAGTCCACAGACGTCCGCAGACGTCCGCAGACGTCCGCAGAGGCGCCTCAGGTCTGCGCCCGTACGAAGCGCTCCGGAAAATGCGTGCGCAACGTGCGCGCGTCGAGCAGCGCGAGGTCCTTGTCGAGTTCAAGCGTGACGAGGCTGCGCGTTTGCGCGTCGAGCGCCTTGCGCAGCGCGCCGAGAAACGCCGGCGGCGCGGCCAGCACGAGCGTGCCGTAGCGGCCCGCGTGGCGCGCCTGGCCCAGCGTGGTCGCGACCTGCGAGGCGAACAGGCTGGTCTCGTGTTCGTGGTGCATGGTGTCGGGATCGCTCTGCTGGCGACCGGCGGTGGCGCGCTCGATGCGCCCCGAGCGGTCGGTCACGAGGCTCTGCTCGCGCACGCGGCCTTCCGGATGGAGCAGGGTTTCGATTTCCTCGATGGCCCCTTGCGGGGTTTCCGTCGCGAAGATGCGCGCGGTCACGCGGTTGGCGACGACGACCCAGATCATGTTCGACATGCGTGTCTCCCTGCCAGTGCCTCGGCGCAGTGGATGGCCGAAGCGGTGAGTGGACTCGCGCGGCGCGGCGCGAGTTTCAAGGGTAGCGCGTTCGCGGTTTGCGGTGGCGCGACATGGGCGAGTGCCGCATCGGGCGCGCCTCCTGCCGCGGCGTGGGTGAGGCGGCACGTTTGCGGCATGTCCGCGTCTTTCCGGATTTTGGGAGGATGATTCCAGCCGATGCCGGATTCTGTTTCCCTGCGGAAGGATCTATCTTGCAGGCTCCAGAGTGTGCAGCGAAGGAGCCGCAGATGAATACGTCCGCAATCCGCTATCCGAGCGACGTCGCGTTCACCCCCACCGTGAAGGCCATGCAGGCGCGCCTTGGCTCGCGCGACCTCTATGCGCGCATGGAAGCGCAACGCGGCTTCGGCACCGACCTCACGCCCGACGTGAGCACGTTCATCGAGGCGCAGCGCAGCGTGTTCCTCGCCACGGCGAACGCCGACGGCCAGCCCTACATCCAGCATCGCGGCGGTCCGGCAGGCTTCCTGCAGGTGCTGGACGCGCGCACCATCGCGTTCGCGGACTTCATCGGCAATCAGCAATACATCACCCTTGCTAATTTGACGGACAACCCGAAGGCGTATCTGTTCCTGATCGATTACGCGCGGCGCAGGCGCATCAAGATCTGGGGCGAGGCGCGCGTCGTGGAGGATGCGGCGCTGGTGCAGCGGCTCATGCCGGCGGGCTACAAGGCGCGCGCCGAGCGGGCGATCCGTTTTACGGTCACGGCGTGGGACAGCAATTGCCCGCAGCATATTCCGCAGCGTTTCGACGCACAGGACGTGAAGGCGGCGCTCGACGGGCGCGATGAACGGATCCGCGAGATGGAGACGGCGGCGCAGCGGCGCGAGGCGCGCGTGCGGGAACTGGAGGCGGAAGTGGCGCGGCTGCGGGAGTTCGCGCGCGGCTGAGGGTCAAACGGGCTGCAAGGTACGCAAAAACGTACGCAAAAACGTACACAAAAAACGCACTCGGCAAAACGAACGGAACCGGCCGCAAACATCGCTCAAGCGTCGTTGGCGGCCGGTTCCGGCGGTCAGGCGAGCTTACTTGGCTTTTTCGGCCGAATTCGTGATGGCGTTGCCGCCCTTCGAAAGATCCTGGCCGAAGCCGGCCATGGTGTTGCAGGCGGCCAGCGTGACAGTGAAGAGAGCGAGAGCAATCGCGAGATAGCGGCGCATTCTGGTTTTCCTTTTATGTTGACGACGACGGATTACGACGAATGTTCGGGCGCTCGCTGGGCTTGCCCGGCGGGGCCAGCGCGGCGCGTGCCGGAATTGTACGTGCGATCTGGGGACGTATGCGTAAGCACATATTTCCGCGGCATTTGCCCTTATTTGCTCAGATCCGCCGCTGATGCTTGCGCACCACGAGCCACTTGGGTGAGCGAAACCGCACGATGCTCACATAGAGCCAGACGTAAGTGAGCGCAAACACCACCACGAAGCAGAACAGGTGCAGCGTGTGGCGCCAGAACAGCGTGGCCGGAATCACGGCCACGAGGCATAGCAGCCACAGATACGGCGAAGTGAGCGAGTTGCGGCGCGTGAGTTCGCGCGCGGTGCGCGCGCCGACGGCCCAGCGCATCAGCCGCTTGTAGACGAGCATGTGCAGGTGCACGCCGTCGGGAATGCCCGGCGACATGCCGCGCACGAACTTCTTCCGGTAGATCGAGAAGCAGGTCTCGAAGATCGGGTACATGAAGAGCAGCACCGGGTACCACGCCGAGACGTCGCGGTTGCGCATCACCAGCAGGATCGCCAGCTCGCCGAGCATGAAGCCGATGAAGTATGCGCCGCCGTCGCCGAGAAAGATCAGGCCGGCCGGGAAGTTCCAGATGAAGAAGCCCAGCACCGCGCCCATCATGATGAACGAGGCCGAGAGCACGACCGCGTCGTGCACCTGGAACGCGACGTAGGCGAGCGAGGCGAACATCATGAACGCGACCATCGAGGCGAGGCCGTTGAAGCCGTCGATGATGTTGATCGCGTTGGCGAGCGCCGCCACGGCCAGCACGGTGATGGCGCAGGAAATGGCCGCGTACGAGAGCAGGAAGTCGAGCGGCGGCACGCTGATGCGGGTGACTGCGATGTCGAGCAGGAAGTACGCGAGCGCGGCGGCGGCCATGGTGCAGACGAGGCGCGCGAGCGGCGAGACTTTCTTCGTGAGGTCCTCGACGAGCCCGGACGCGAACGCGGGCAGCCCGCACGCGACGATGCCGAGAATGCCGCCCGACACGGCCGGATACGTGAAATGCAGCTGCGCCGCCGCGACGATGAGCCCGACGAGGATGCCCGTGCCGCCGATGCGCGGCACGGGTCGCGCGTGGAATTTCTGCACGCCGGCGAGGTCGGAGTCGACGGAGAATTTTTCATGCAGATGCGCGTAACGCACGATCAGCAGCGTGACCAGCAGCGAGACAAGAAAGCCGAGTGCGAAACTAAGCATGAAAGGTGAACGCAGGGCAGGAAGACGGAATCCACGATTATACAAAGGCGGCGGGGCGCGTCCGGTGCGCGGCCCGTGCCGAAGGCGCGCGGGCGTGGCGCCGGCTCGCCGCGCGCAGCTTCGAAACCCGGCGCGCACCCTTGTGCCATGATGGCCGGACCTTCATTTGACGGGATCCGCCCATGCCCCATTCCGCCTGGGTCCGCGAAGCGATCCGCAAGATCGACGCGGACTTCAACCGCTCCGCCGATACGCATCTCGTGCCGCTCGACCTGCCGGGCTATCCCGCTCTGCGCTTCTATTTGAAGGACGAGTCGAGCCATCCCACCGGAAGCCTCAAGCACCGTCTCGCGCGCTCGCTGTTTCTCTACGCGCTGTGCAACGGCTGGCTTCACGGGAAGAGCACCGTGGTGGAGGCGTCGAGCGGCTCGACCGCGATTTCCGAAGCCTACTTCGCGCGCTTGCTCGGGCTGCCGTTCGTCGCGGTGATCCCGGCCAGCACGTCGCGCCAGAAGATCGAGGAGATCGAGTTCTACGGCGGGCGCTGCCATCTCGTGAACAAGGCCTCGGAGATCTACGAGGAGTCGCACCGCATCGCGCAGTCGCTGGGCGGCCACTTTATGGATCAGTTTACCTACGCCGAGCGCGCGACCGACTGGCGCGCCAACAACAACATCGCCGAATCGATTTTCCGGCAGATGGCGGCCGAGGAGCATCCCGTGCCGGCGTGGCTCGTATCGAGCGGCGGCACCGGCGGCACGATCGCCACGCTCGGGCGCTACGTGCGCTACACGCGGCACCTCACGCGCGTGCTTTGCGCCGACCCCGAGAACTCGGTGTTCTTCGACTATTTCCGCAGTGTGCTGGCGGGGCGGCCCGAGGCCGGGCTCACGCATGACACCGGCTCGCGCGTGGAGGGCATCGGCCGCCCGCGTGTGGAGCGCTCGTTCATTCCCACCTGCATCGACGCCATGGCGAAGGTGCCCGACGCGCTCTCGTTCGCGGCCATGCGTTACCTGGCGGGGCGGCTCGGCAAGCGCGTGGGCGGCTCGACGGGAACGAACTTTGTCGGCGTGCTGTGGCTGGCCGAGCGCATGAAGGCGCGCGGCGAGTCGGGCTCGATCGTGAGCCTCTTGTGCGACAGCGGCGAGCGCTACCGGTCGACCTATTACGACGACGCATGGTTCGCGGCCCAGGGCATCGATCTCACGAGCGCCGAGGGGTGGATCGCGCGGGCCGTGAACGGCGAGCCGGTGTTCGCCTTGGGCGTGGCAGGCGGGGTGCAGTCCGCCGGGCTGTAGCGCGGGCCGAAAGGCGGGGCGCGCGCATGATAGTATGGCGCCCGCGCCGGGGCGGGAGCCCCGGGAGCCCCGCAAGCCCATCGCGGGCGCGATCGAACCCCGCGCTCAAACTCATACGCCCGCGCTCGCGGGCTCGTCATTGCCGATGCCTCAGGATCACTCGCAAGATCAAGGACCCGCCGAACGCAGCGAGCCACGCGCGAACGACGCTTCGCGCCCGCTCGTCTCGATGCTGCTGATTGCCTATAACCAGGCGGATGTGGTGGCCGACGCCATCGCCGGTGCGCTGGCCCAGACCTGGTCGCCGCTGGAAATCCTGATCTCCGACGATTGCTCGACCGACGGCACGTGGGCCGCCATCGAAGCGGCCGTGCGCGATTATCGCGGCCCGCATCGGCTCGTGCTCAACCGCAATGAGCGGAACGCGGGCATCAGCGCGCATCTCTCGAAGCTCGCCGCCATGAGCCAGGGCGACCTGCTCGTGGTGACCGCCGGCGACGACGTCTCGGTGCCCGAGCGCTGCGCGCGCCTCGTCGATTGCTGGAACGCGCTGGGGCGGCGTCCGGACCTCATCGCTTCCGACCTCGAAGAGTTCGAGAGCGCTGCGGGGCAGGCGGGCCGCATCGCGCCCACCGATCTCGACCAGTACAAGAATTTCGACGACTGGGCGCGCGAGCGCCCGTGGCTGGTGGGCGCGGCGCATGCATGGTCGCGGCGTCTGTTCGAGCGCTTCGGGCCGATGCTGCCAGGCGCCATGGCCGAAGACCAGATCATGACGTTTCGCGCGATCATGTCGGGCGGCGCGCACAGCCTGCGCGAGCCGCTCGTGCGCTACCGGCGCGGCGGGCTTTCGGGCAAGAGGCGCTATCGCACCGTCGAGCAGTTCATTGCGCGCGTGAAGCTCACCACGGCGTTCGGCCTCGTCGAGTCGGAGCAGTTTCAGCACGATGCGCAGATTGCGGGCGTTGGCGAGCCGATGCGCGCGCTGCTCGTGCCCAAGCTCGCGCGCGAACACTACGCGCGCGACGTGTTCGCGGCGCGCGGCTTCGGCGCGAAGCTCGGACTGATGCTGCGCGCGCCGGGTGTGAAGATGGGCTTCAAGGTCCGCATGTTCTTCTACGCCGCCTGCCCCTGCGTGTACCGGCCGTTTTTCGCGCTGCGCAATTTCGTGAAGCGTTGACGTCGCGACCAGGCTCAGGAGCGGGGCTGGCCACCAAGGGTTACTTCGAGCAGGACCGGGTGATCGGGTACGGCCACGCCGAGCTTGCGCACCTCCCGGTGGGTGGCGAGCGGTGCCGCCGATACACTCGGATCGTAAAGGTCGACGCGGCTCGCTGTCGCTCCAAAGTCGACTTCCACATTCGCGGGTGGGCTCGTGAGCGGGGCGCCTGCCGCGCGATCCCAAATCCGCGTTTCATTCCACAGTACCAGCACGACGCGGCCGTCCTTCTTCTGCAGCAGCAGACTGTTTGCCGACACCGGCATGCCAGATAGCGACCAGGCCAATGTGCCCGGCACTGCCCCATTGGCCCGATGCACGGCGTCCGCCCGCAGAATCGACGTGAGATTGCGGATCGCGTGAGCCACGGGCTTCGGGCTGTTGTCGTTGCGAAAAAGACCGAAGTGCATCTCGTTGTTTTTCTTCTGCGGATCGGGCTTCTGGTCCAGGAGTTCATAGACATAGGTCCGCTTCACGCCTGCCGCCGCCGCGCCCATATAGCCATTGAGGATGCCTTTGGCCTGCGTCGGCTCATCGACACCCAGCATGTACCAGCCAGACTGGGGCATCGAGAAGTATCCGAATTCGGTAATCACGATCGGCAGTTGGAACTTCTTGACGCTGTCGATGGCATTGCCCAGCCACCTGTCGCCGTTTGCCTCGTAGGACGGCTGTTCGCCGTTTTGCGGATAGAAGTGCTGGTTCGCGTAATCGGCGGCGTTCGCGCGGGACTCGACCGGCCTGGTTTCGTAGCCAGTGAGGTCGTAGACGCTCACGCCCGCGAGTTCCGGGCTGGCGTGTACGCGCGTATAGATCTCGCGCTGGACGGCGAGTCCGGCGGGGGTGCCGGTAAGGCCGCGATAGGTGGGCGGCCAGTTATTGATCTCGTTTAAGCCTTCGACGCTCGCGATGCTGCCGGGCACTGCTGTGCTCAGGCGCGCGATTTGTTCGATCGACTCGGTGATGTCCCCATGTACGAGGAAGTCGAATTTGACGCCGCGCTGCGCGAGATAGACATAGCTCGAGAACGGCGCGGCTCCGCTGGCCGGCGACGCGTCGCGAACATGACGAATGCCCAGCCACGCCAGATCGTCGGCGATGTTCTGCACATTCGCGTAGGCGCCGTCCGTGTAATTGACGTGCGTGTTGACGGCAAGCGTGTCGAGGAAAGCGTCGGCGGGCATTACGCGCATCGCATCGCTTCCCTGCGCCAACGATGCGCACGCGAGCGCGCCAAGGATCACGAAAACATGCGCCATGCGCGTGCCAGGCTGCAAGCGCCAGCGGGTGATGCACGAGTATCGGGAACGATGCCGGACGGCTGCGCGAGCAAGCAGGCTGTAACGAGTTACTAAGGAATCCTTCACGGCGCATTCCTCGCGTGGTGCGACTGCCGGTTTCGAGCATCTTGCTTCACGCGGGCGTCGCTGAACCGCTGTTTCTGCGGCGCAGACATTTTGACGTGTCCTGGAGTCCTCGTGTGTGGGATCGCGAACGGATGCGCATGACAAGTCATGCGCATATTTCAGTTGCAACCCATCTCCCGCTGGCGACCGGCCCCCGTGCACAGAAGCACACAGGGGCGCACGCATGAATGCATATGCGCGCCGCGCTTGCGGATTCGCACGCTACTGCGCGGACCGCATTCGTATTCAGAATTGACGTGGCGAATACGCTGCGCATTCAACCATCAAGGCATCTGAACACGATCGTGCGAAGTTGGTGGGATTGCGCACGGATCCCGGCGTGCCCGTTTCGTATCGTGTTGTTGTGGCTTATCAGGTCGTTCTCTCGCAGCAGCCTATCGCGACCGACCACGACAGTCTGACGAATACGACTCGCACTGGGGTAGGGATATGTCTGAACTAACGCAGCGCGCGATCGACATCGCGCTGATTGTGCTTGGCGCAGTAGGCGCAGTCCACCTGAACCCGAATTTTGCGCATGCAGGTGCCGTGCATCACCCTGACCCTACGCTGGTGGCGTTCTGCGCAGCGCTCGCCTTGTCGGTTTTCCCGGCCTGTGGGACCTATGGTTCGCGCGGCAGTCGTTCGCTTTTCAGCGTTGCGGGCCGCACGGCGCTCGCCTGGCTCGCCGTGCAGTTCTGTGGGCTCGTGCTGCTTTACGCAATTCATCATGATCATCTGCTGTCGTTGCCGTGGTTCATCTACTGGACGCTGACGACCGGCATTGCCCTGCTGGCGTCGCACACGCTGTTCTTTGCGGAATTCAGCGTGCTGCGGCTCACGCGTGCGTGGTGGCGCCGCGAGCCGCTCGAGATCGCACCGCGCAGTGCGGTGCGCAGTGCCGTCCTTGGACATGCGATGAAGCGGATCTTCGACATCGTCGCTGCGATGGCAGGCATCGTCGTACTTTTGCCGGTGCTTCTTGTCATCGCGCTATTGGTCAGGCTCGACGGCGGGCCCGCGTTGTATGGGCATACCCGCGTGGGGCGTCACGGCAAGACATTTCGTTGTCTGAAGTTTCGGTCTATGGTCGTCAACTCGGAGCAGGTGCTCAAGGAACTACTCGCGAACGATCCCGAGGCGCGTGCCGAATGGGAGCGCGAATTCAAGCTCAAGAACGACGTGCGTGTGACGCGGATCGGCCACTTTCTGCGGCGCACGAGCCTCGACGAACTGCCGCAAATCTGGAACGTGCTGCGCGGCGAAATGAGCTTTGTCGGGCCGAGGCCGGTTATCGATCAGGAACTGGAGCGCTACGGCGAGGCCAGCCAGTACTACCTGATGGTGACGCCCGGGATCACTGGTCTGTGGCAGGTGAGCGGACGCAATGACATCGACTACGCGACACGGGTACTGCTGGACGTCTCCTACGTGAAAAACTGGACCTTCCGCACGGACATGGGAATTCTGTTCAAGACCTTCTTCGTGGTGATTCATGGTCACGGCGCGTATTGAGCAGCGTAAGGACGCGGCCAGATAAGGATGCGGGCTTCCTGGAACATCGGGAACGCCCCGCGTGTGGGCAACGGGGATGGATGTAGCGGGATGTGGAGTATCGCAATGGGACTGAATGCGAAGCAGTCGAGCGGAGTGGCTCCCGCGTGCGTTGCGCACAATCGCGCAGTGTCGGCAATGTTGCGGCGCCAGGCCGCGTGTGTCGCCTGGCTGGCGCTCGCGGGGTTGGGCGGTTGCGCGTTGGCGCCGGGCATGACGGCCAGTGCGCCACCAGGCGGTGCCGCAGCCACGGCCAGTACGGTATCCGGCTCGCAGGTGCCGGACAGCATGGTGGCCAAGGGGGTCGTGGGTGCGCCACCCGGCCAGGTCATAGAGATCACGAGCCATCTAGTGGAAAAAGAGGCCGAGCAGCGGCCCAAGGGCATTCCCGCCGATGTGGAGAAGCTCTTTGCCACGCCCAAGCCATACGAGATCGGTCCGGGGGACATTCTCAGCATCGTGGTGTGGGACCATCCCGAGCTCAACCTGCCTTTTGCGGGTGGCGGCGCCGATGCCGCCAATGGTGCCAGTTCTGTCGCTCCGGGCTATACCGTCGATACCAACGGCTTTATTCAGTATGCCTATATAGGGCCATTGAAGGTTGAGGGTCTCTCGGAAATGGGCGTGCGAGATGTCCTTGCGGCGAAGCTCGCGCGCTACGTGCGTGAGCCGCAAGTCACCGTGCGCATCCAGACCTACCGCAGCAAACGCGTCTATCTGGATGGGGAAGTCAAAACGCCGGGCGTGGAAGTGCTCAACGACCGGCCCATGACTTTGCCGGAGGCGATCAACCGGGCGGGCGGATTCACCAACAACGCCGACCGTTCGCATGTCGCGGTGACACGTGGGGACACCACCGTGGAAGTGGACATGCCCGACATGATTCGCAAGGGCTTCAATCCTGATCGCGTCGTTCTGCGCGACGGCGACCTCGTGCGCGTCTATGCGCAGACGGACAGCAAGGTATTCGTGGTCGGCGAGGTGGAACGCCCCGGCGGTGTGGTCTTCAACAATGGACATATGTCACTGAACGAGGCGCTCGGCAACGCGGGCGGGATCAATCAGGCGTCGGGCGATGCCTCGCAGGTTTATGTCGTGCGTGGTCGCGATACCGGCAAGCCGGTCGTTTTTCATCTCGATGCCAGCAATGCCGCCGCGATGGCCACGGCCGATTCGTTTGATCTGAAGCCCAACGACGTCGTTTTCGTCGATACGTCAGCGCTCGTGAAGTGGAGCCGCGTCATCAGCCTGATTTTGCCCACGACCCAAGCCGCCGCGGCCAGCCGAGCGGTGGGTTTTTGATGGCGGCATGAACGCGCGCCCGCCACGGCAGCGCGTCACCGTATAAAGAGGAAAAGATGATTCGTCGCGATTACATGCTTGAGGGCCCTGCCGAGGTGGTTTTACCGCAGGCGCCCGAGGGCGGGCATATGAGCAATCTGCTCGACGTGCTGTACGCGGGACGCCGGACGATCCTGATCGTGACGGCGATCTTCACGCTGATCGGCTGCACGTATGCGCTGCTGGCGCCCGCTGTCTACCAATCGGACATGCTCATCCAGGTGGAGGAAGGGCAGAACCCTGCAAAAACGGCACTCGCCGACCTTTCCGCGCAGTTTGCGATGAAGACCGCAGCCACGGCAGAGATAGAAGTGTTGCGCTCGCGGCTGGTCGTATCGTCGGCGGTGAATGCGACGAAACTTTATATCCGCGCGACGCCGCACTATTTTCCGCTCGTGGGTCGCTGGGCCGCGCGACATCTGAATCTGAACGGATGGTCGGGATGGGGCGGTTACGCGTGGACCGACGAAGCCATCGACGTGACGCAATTCGATGTGCCGGATCGCCTGTACGGCAGCCCATTCCTCCTGACTTATCAGGGCGACGGCGCTTATACACTGTCCTCCGGCAGCATCAGGCTCGAAGGGCGTGTGGGCGAACCGCTTCACGCGCAGGCTGTGGGCGGTGCGATCGATCTTCTGGTGAACCGTATCGATGGGCAGCCAGGAACGACCTTTGATCTGATGCGCCTGTCCGAACTGCGTGCAATCCAGTCCTTGCAGACCGCGCTGATGATTTCTGAAAAAGGCAAGGAATCGGATGTTATAGGCGTTGCGCTGGAAGGCGACGACCCGGTCCTCACCAGCACCATTCTCAACGCGATCGGCACTGAATATATCCGGCAGAACGCGCAGCGCACGCAGGAGGAAGCGCAGAAGTCCATTGCCTTTCTCGACCAGCAACTCCCGATGCTCAAGGCGCAGCTCGAGAAAGCCGAGAACGAGTACAACACGTTCCGCTCGCAGCATGGCGCGGTGAATCTGGGCGCCGAAGCGACGGCGTTGTTGCAAAGCTCGGCACTCGCCCAGCAGCGCATCGCCGATCTGCGCCAGCAGCGCGCGCAGTTGATGGCCCGCTTCACGCCGGACAATCCTGCCGTGGTCGCCGTGGACGGACAACTGGCCGAAGCGCAGAAGTCGCTCGCCGACCTTGTGGGGCAGACGCGTGCGCTGCCGCCGGTGGAGCAGGGCCTCGTGCGCCTGCAGCGGGAAGTGACTGTCGATACGAACATCTATACGAACCTGCTGAACAACCGCGAGCAGATGCGTCTGCTAAAGGCCGGCCGCGTGTCGAACGTGCGCATGATCGACGCTGCGGTGCCAGGGGAACAACCCGTTCGGCCCAAGCGTGCCGTTCTGGTGGTCGCGGCGTTCTTCACTGGCCTTTTTGTCGGTGCCGCCATCGTGCTGCTGCGTCAACGGCTCAACCGCGGCGTGTCCATGGTGGACGAAATTGAAGTGCACACCGGCCTGGCCGTTTATGCAGCTGTGCCGCGCAGCCGCATCCAGCAATCCCTTACGCGGCGTCTGCCGCGCACGGCTCCGGGCGTAAACACGGTGCTCGCACGTACGGCCGTGTTCGATGCAGCGGTTGAAAGTCTGCGAAGCTTCCGCAGTGCGCTCGAATATTCGCTGGCCGATGCGGCTAATCGTGTCGTGCTGCTGGCGGGGCCGACGCCCATGGTGGGCAAGTCGTTCGTCTCGGTCAATCTGGCGGCGGTGTTTGGCGCATCTGGCAAGCGGGTGCTGTTGATCGACGCCGATCTGCGGCGTGGCTCGCTGAACCGCCACGTCGGTGTGCCAAGCGCCCCCGGCGTGACGGACATCGTCGACCGCAGTCAGAACTTCGGCGACGCGGTGCGCCGCGAAGTCATGCCAGGCGTCGACTTCATCCCGACGGGCGGCTACGTGACCAATGCGAGCGAGCTGCTGCGCGAAGACAGTTTCACGGAGTTCGTGGCTTGGGCCAATGACGCATACGACCTCGTGCTGATCGACGCGCCGCCGATTTTGCCGGTCGCGGATGCGGGGATCGTCGGCAAGCTCGCGGGCACGGTGTTCGTGGTCGCGCGCCAGGGCGCCACGAGCGTGGCCGATCTGCGCGAGTCCGTGCGCCGCCTGGAACAGGTTGGCGTACCGATTCGCGGCGTGATCTTCAACGACATGACATCGCGCCCTGGCCGCTACGGCAACCAGTACGGCACGTACGGCTACGCTAGCTACGGGTTTTCGAAGGACATGGGGCCGGCGAACCGGTAAGCGCATCTGGATTTATGTCGCAGTACGAATTTGACCGGCTGTGCGGCGCAAGCCGTGCAGCCGGCAAATTTCCCGAGCTTTAGCTCATCTCCCGGATTCAACCGCCGAGCGATCTCCAACGCTACCCGTGCAAGGACCGCGCAACGTGGTTCGCAAACTGACGTCGGATGCGCGGCGGCGAACATTTTTACTCATGCGCGTCGGTCACACTCTGGATCAATGACTGGCATCATGTGAGCCCGTCTAGTCCGGTCGTTTTTGGCAAGGTGACCTTGCGGGCGGAAGGTGACCGGGCCTGAACGATGTCCTGGAATCCGTCGATGAAACCCGTAGGCTTTCCCAATCTGCTGATCAATGGCCGTTTCCTCGCTCGCCGCGCGACGGGGGTCGATCGCTTTGCCTTCGAAACGATTCGTGCTCTTGACCAGATGCTCGAGGCTCGCGAGCCGCTGGTCGCCGAAGTGCGGGCTGAAATCGTCGTGCCGGAAGCCGTGGCAGGCATGGTGAATCCGTTTCGGTATGTCAGGCTTCGGGCGAGCGGTAAAGGCGGCGGCCTGCGCTGGGAGCAGTTCGCGTTGCCGCAGGCAGCGCGCGGGAGGCTGCTGCTCAATCTATGCAATTCGGGGCCGCTGCTGTGCAGGCGCCAGGTGACGGTGCTGCACGATGCGGCGCCAGCACGCGTTCCCGACAGCTACAGTCGGTCCTTCGTGGCCTGGTACCGCCTGATGGTGCCGCACCTCGGCCGCGTGTCGCAGCGGGTGATCACCGTGTCGGAGTTCTCGCGGCGCGAGCTATGCGACGCTTACCGGATTCCAGTCGGAAAGATCGGTGTAGTGCCTGAGAGCGGCGAACATATGTTGCGCGTGCAACAAGATGAAGCGGAAGTCACGCCTACGCTGAACGGGCGTCCGTTCGTGCTCGCGGTGGGAAGCCTCAACCGACACAAGAATTTTCAACTCGTCGCCGAGGCTGCGCGCCTGATTCCCGACGCGCAGTTCGACATCGTGGTCGTGGGCGGGGGCGATTCACGGGTCTATGGCAGTGGCCAGGATGCGCTGCCCGGGTTCGTGAAGCACCTCGGTTATGTGAGCGATGGCGCGTTGGCCGCGCTGTACAGGCGCGCAGCATGTTTCGTGTACCCGTCGCGCTACGAAGGCTTCGGGCTGCCGCCCGTCGAGGCGCTGGCGCTCGGCTGTCCCGTCATCGCTTCGCGCTTGCCTGCGGTGCAGGAGGCGTGCGGCGATGCGATTCTCTACACCTCGCCAGACGATCCAACCGAGCTCGCGCACCTGCTCGAACGGATCACGGGCGACGCCGCGTTGCGTGCAAGTCTGCGCGAGCGTGGTCGTGCGCGGACCGCGGAACTGACCTGGCGCGCCACAGTCGTCAAACTGATCGAGGAGATTTCGCCGTGGCTAATGTAACCCTCGCTCCCCCGCTTGCGAACGACACGCGCCGTTTCGGACGAGTGGCGCTCGTGCACGACTGGCTCACCGCCTACGCGGGCTCCGAGAAGGTCGTCGAGCAGATTCTTCAATTGTTTCCGCACGCCGATCTCTACAGTATCGTTGACTTTTTCCCCGAGTCGCAGCGCAGTGCATTGGGCGGAAAACATGCGACGACCTCGTTCATTCAGCATCTGCCTCGTGCGCGCAGAGCGTTTCGCAACTATCTCCCGCTCATGCCGCTGGCGATCGAACAGTTCGATCTCTCGTCCTACGATCTGGTGATTTCTTCGAGCCACGCGGTGGCCAAGGGCGTGTTGACCGGCCCGGATCAGGTTCATGTGAGCTACGTGCATTCACCCATTCGCTACGCTTGGGATTTGCAGCATCAATATCTGGCCGAAGCCGGCCTCGAGCGCGGGGTGAAGAGCTGGATCGCGCGCTCCCTGCTTCATTACATGCGCATCTGGGATCAGCGCACGGCGCATGGCGTCGATGCCTTTATCGCCAATTCGGCCTTCGTGGGGCGGCGCATCCGCAAGGTCTACGGCAGCGAAGCTGTCGTCGTTTATCCACCGGTTGACGTCGAGCGGTTCGAATTGCGCACGCAGCATGAGGACTTCTATCTCACGGCCTCGCGTATGGTGCCGTACAAGCGTGTTCCGCTCCTCGTCGAGGCGTTCTCAGCAATGCCCTCGCGGCATCTCGTGGTGATCGGCGAAGGCCCCGATCTGGCGCGCGCCGGTGCAGCGGCGGCGGGCAACGTGACGCTGCTTGGCTATCAGCCGGATGCGGTACTGGTCGACTATATGCAGCGCGCACGGGCGTTTGTCTTCGCGGCGGAAGAGGATTTCGGCATCTCGGTGGTCGAGGCGCAAGCCTGCGGGACGCCGGTCATTGCGTTTGGCCGTGGCGGTGTGCGGGAAATCGTCATCGATTCGACGGATCCGGAACGCAGTACCGGGCTCTTTTTCGGCGAGCAGAACGTGGCATCGATTGTCGATGCGGTGGAGCGCTTCGAGCAGCATCAGCCGTTCCGCCCGGACGTGTGCCGCCGCAATGCCATGCGCTTTGCGGCGGACCGTTTCAGGCGTGAATTCCTGAGTGTCGTCGAGCGCGCAATGGAGGGCAACGAGGCGCCCAGCGAGCCGCCGGCCCGGCGTTGGCGTTCTGCCTGAAGCAGCGCGAGACGAGAGCGTTTGCGCACGTACGCGCGTGCAGTCGGATGGGGGCGAGGCAAGTGGGACTGTCGATATTCGGAATCGTAGTCATCGTCAGCGGATTGGCGGCGCTTTATGCGTCGTATCGCGGCGCGATCTACGGGATGGCGGTGTTCGCGCTATTCGGATGCGCGCTTGCGCTGTCGTTGGGCGCGACGGGTGTGATGCCGGCGCAACTCTTTCTCGCCTTCTTCGCGCTGAGGGCCTTCAATCTCGTCGGTGGGCGCAAGCTTGCTGACGCATTCTCTTTGGACAAGCCAGGATTTTGGCTGCTCTGCACCTGCGTGTGGGGAGTCGCAGGCGCCATCGTGCTGCCGCGGTTGCTGGCCGGCTCTACGCTGGTGTTCCCGGTCGATCGCGATGCCACCGGTGCCGGCCAGGACATCCTGCTGCGTCCGCTCGCGCCTGTTTCGGGGAATTTGTCGCAGGCAGTCTATTGCATTGCAGACACGCTGGTGTATTGCTGCATGTACGCGTTTCTGCAATTTCGCGGTGTGTACCGCACGCTCGCGAACGCGATTCTTCTGCTCACCGCGCTGGATGTGCTCGCCGGCGTGATCGATATTGCGTCGCACGCTGTTGGCGTAGACGCGCTTTCATTCGTGAAGACAGCACAGTTCGGCTACCTGACCGGCGTCGAGATGGACGGATTGGTCCGTATCAGCGGGACATTCAGCGAAACGTCGGGCTTTTCGGGCTTCACGGTTCCGCTCTTTGTCTTTTGTCTCAATCTCTGGCTGGTCGGCTTTCGTCCAAAACTGTCGGGCATGCTAGCCGCCTCGTCGGGGGCGCTGCTGTTGCTGTCCACTTCAGGGAGCGCCTATGTAGGGCTCAGTGGGTATCTGGTCGTGCTGCTGTTTGGTCGGCCCCAGCGCGTCGCACGCGCCGCTTCCGCGCGCAAGCACCGTATGTGGATCATGGGCCTGTGCCTGGGTGTGCTTGGGGCGCTCTATGTCGTGCTTTTCCTCCCCGCGGTGGCCGACGCGCTCGCGCAATTCGTCGACACCACGATATTGAGCAAGGCCGCTAGCTCGTCGGGCGTCGAACGAATGGGGTGGAACGCTCAGGGCGTGACCAATTTCTTCGATACCTACGGAATTGGTGTCGGCCTCGGCAGCATTCGCGCGTCGAGTTTCCTCGTAGTGCTGCTGGCAAGCCTCGGCATCGTGGGGGTCGTCTGCTATGGGCTATTCATCGGCAAAACGCTGTTCTCGCCGGTGTCGCCCCAGTACCCGTTCACAGAGCGCGCGGTTTGCTACGCAGCGCGGCATAGCACGATCTCGGCGTTGATCGTCGCTTCGGCGTCTGGCGGGGTATTCGAGCTTGGAGTGTGCTTCTACCTGATTGCGGCTGCGGCAGGCGCGCTCTCGCTGGCGCCACGACGCGTGCCCAAGCCGCGAACAACAGTCCGCTACGGACACGTGAACAATGAGGTAAGCGATGGAATCGAGTGTCAGCCCGGGGGAAACCGTGTCGAGAAAATGCATCCAGCCGTCGCCCGGAAAAGCGCCAAGAATCTGCCTGATTTTCGCCACGCGGGGCCGCGCAGAACTCCTTAAGCATGTCATCGCTTCCGTGGATGCGCAGACGCTGAAGCCGGAGCTGATCATCGTTTCCTGCGTGTTGAACGAGGATGCCGGCGACCTTGCAGATCGCCCCGGATTACTCGTGGTCAAGGGACGGCCCGGCCTTACCGTTCAACGCAATACGGCACTGAATCATGTGCCGGCCGGCTTCGACGTCGTGATTTTTCTGGACGATGATTTCCTCATGCATCGCACGTGGATTTCCGAAATCGTCGATGCGCTAAACAGCGATCCCACTATCGCCTGTGTTACGGGCACGCTACTCGCAGACGGCATCCACGGGCCGGGTCTGTCCATTGAACAGGGGCAGGCTATTCTCGCGCGCGCGAGCACGGCGAGGCAGGCGTTGACGGTGATTCCCACCCGGGGGCCCTATGGCTGCAACATGGCGTTCCGGGCAAGCAGCATTGCCGGCCTGCGTTTTGACGAGCGCCTTGTACTCTACGGCTGGCAGGAGGACCGTGATTTCGGAGGCCAGATCCGCAACCGGGGGGGACGCGTCGTGCGTATCACCAGCGCGGTCGGCGTGCACCTGGGAACCAAAGGTGGGCGGGTGTCGGGGCGCAAACTGGGCTATTCGCAGGTCGTCAATCCACTCTATCTGGTGAGCAGGAAGACGATGTCTGTGCGCGATGCGCTCGATCATGTCGTGCGCAATGTCGCCAGCAATGTGGTGCGGAGCCTCGCGCCGGAGCCCTGGATCGACCGTCGTGGTCGACTGAGCGGCAATCTGATCGGCTTTTGGGACTGTATGCGAGGAAGGCTGACACCTGAGCGAGCGGAGAAGCTATGAGCGCGGCGCCGTACAGGACGATAGCGTTCAACGGCAAATTCTTCGGGGCCGGGCCAACGGGTGTGCACAGGGTGGCCGAACAGTTGATCGCCGCGACCGATGCGCTGATAGCGAAGCAAACCGGCAGTGGCGTCGACTATGCGCTGGTGGTGAGAAATCGCATCGCCGTTCCACCTTACCGCAATATTCTGTGCGTCCGCGAAAACGCGCTGGCTCGCAGGATGCACCGCATAGCGTGGGAGCAATGCTATCTTCCGATGGCGCGCAGAAAGGACTTCATCCTCAATCTCTGCAACCTCGGGCCCCTGTTGCACCGTGACTCCGCGACGATGATTCACGACGCCCAGGTCTATTCCGCGCCGGATTCCTATTCGCCGGGTTTTCGGCTCTGGTACAAATTCCTTTTCTTTTTCATAGGCAGACGGCACAAGATTATATTTACCGTCTCGGAGTTCTCCAAAGGCGAGCTCGTGCGATACGGCATTGCCAGCGCGGAAAAGATCACGGTCATACATAACGGCTGCGACCACGTCCTGCTCGTCCAGCCCGACGCGCGGCCGCTGGCGGCTTTGAACCTTGAATCGAGGCGCTATGTTCTCGCGCTCGCCAACACCCAGAAGCACAAGAACATCGCCGTTCTGCTCAAGGCCTTTTCAGCGCCGGCGCTTCGGGACGTTGCACTCGTTCTGTTCGGGGGGGCGACAAAAGCCGACTTCGAAGCGCTCGGGCACGTCGTGCCTCCGAATGTGCGATTCGCGGGCCGCGTTTCCGACCCGGAACTGGCGGGCTTGATGAGCAATGCGGGGGCGCTTGCCTTCCCTTCGCTAACCGAAGGATTTGGCCTGCCGCCATTGGAGGCCATGGTGCTCGGCTGCCCGGTTCTTGCCGCTCCGCTCGGCGCACTTCCTGAGGTTTGTGGCGACGCCGCGCTCTATGCGGACCCGTTCGATCCGCATGCGTGGAGTCTGAAGATCCGCACGGTGCTCGACGATGAAGCGCTGCGTGAAGCGTTGATCGCCGAAGGTCGCCGGCATGCCGCCGCTTTTACCTGGGAAAGAGCCGCACGAGAGCTGCTGGAAGCGGTGAAAGCGGCCAATCAGTAATGCTTTCGGCACCAGGAGGTCGAGCGTTTCATCACGGTGCAACCTCATGTCAGGGCACGCCACGCTCGACCGGGTCGCCCCTGGGCCATCGGGGTGGGATGTTCGTCAACGCACATCTGGCTGATGGGCCGGGGAGTAGCCTAGAAGCACGGTCCATATCTGCGCCTGCTGGCGCTTCGACCTCTTTGTGTGCGCTGCCTGATGGACGCACCGCCGGGCACCTGGCGCCCGTTTAGACGGTACTCAAAATCCACATCGTGTCAGGAGATCGGTATGAGCACATACGATTCCGCCGTGAGACGGCAGCACCTGCGTCGTGGGCTACTGCGCATCGCGCGTGAGATCTCGGAGCTGCCTGGCATCAGGCTCTTGAGTGCGCCTCTGTACCGACGCTATTTTCGCGAGCCCTATCGCAGCGGAAACCTGTACTTTGGCGTCTACGACACTTATGAGGACGCGCTGGACGAGGCGCAGCGTATTTCTTCGGCGAAATTGCCCTCGACCTACGACGTCGAAGAAGTGACCACGAGATATCTGGATCAATTGCATTCGCTGCGGACATGCGACTACCCAGCGCTCTTCTGGATCAACCAGATCCTGAGTGCAGGGGGGCGCCGGATATTCGATATCGGCGGCCACCTGGGTCTCGCCTACTACGGATATCAGCATTACATTTCATTTCCGGCCGACCTGGTTTGGTGCGTGCATGACCTGCCTCACGTGGTAGCCGCCGGCAGGCGCCTTGCCTCGGAACGCGACAAACTGGGCGCGCTGAAATTCTGCGAAACGCCTCACGGAGCGGACGGCTTTGATGTGCTAATCAGCACCGGCGCGTTGCAGTACCTTGGATATAGCTTGCCGTCGCTGATTGGCGAGCTTTCGCATCCGCCGCGCCACGTTTTGTTCAATCTCATACCCTTGCACCCCCAAAAAGCATTCTTCACCTTGCAGAACCTAGGGGTTGCGGTGTGCCCGTACCGGGTGGAATCGATCGGGCGTCTGGTCGCCGACATGCAGGCCCTTGGCTATCGCGTGCGGGATCACTGGGACCTGAACGAGCGCCGCATGCGCATCCCCTTCAAGACCGAGTACGAAGTCGATAGTTACTACGGTTATTACTTCGAACGCGTGGCAGCGCAGACCTAGCCCTCGCCTTGCGAAGCGCTCCGAGCCGTGCGCTGGAACCGCGGCGGCTCGTCTGAATGCAGCGCGCGACAGGGCGATCATTCCCGAAGTTGGGCTTTGACCTATAGTCGGGCGAGCCAGGCAGTCGCTCAGCGCGATGCGCCACCGATCAGCTGGCCACGCGGCCACCAGCCAGAAAACTCCAGGGCGCACTTTCGATGGACGCGGCGATCGCGCGCCGTTCGATAAATGTCATGTTCGCTCGGACGAGGGCTCCGATGCCCTGATCGGAGCTGACAACCCGCAGACGGGCAGATGCGTGAAATCAGGGCTGCCCTAACGCAGGGTCCGTCCGATGCATGTCTCGGTAACACTGGAAGCATTGCTGCGCAAACGCGTGTCGCCGCAAGCCGCAGCCTCGGGTATCGCTTCGGAAGACATGGGCTGCTGACTGCATTCGCGGGTTGTGCGTTTGGGGGCGATCTCGTTGCACGCTACCTGAGCGCTTTTTCTTTTCCAGATGCGCTCGCGATTGCGCTGGAAGAAAGACGCGAGCACCGGGACGATTTGCGCGCAGGCGCCAGGCTCTGCCGAAATCGACCATGCGATGGCCGCGCAGGTGAGTCCCGCCCAGGCCGCCACGCCCGCGAGCGAAAGCGAATCCAGCACGAACGAACTCCCGTAGGCGGCCAGAATCAACAGTGCGGGCACCACGATTTGGCGAAGGTGTTGCCGGCCGAAATGCGCGGCCCAAAAGAGCAGGGCGCCATCGAGCGCGCATCGCCCGCTCCACGCAAGGGCCGCACCCAGTACGCCGAGGGCATGAAGCGCCCACCAGAGGCTGGCGATAAAAAGCACGATTTCGACTAGCTGAAACCGTGCCACGACGCCCGGTCGCCCCTCAGCCTGCAAATGACAAGACAGAACAGCCGCGAGGCAATTAATCCAGACGCCGAGCAGAATGGTCTCGCCAACCGAGGATGCACTGTTCGCGAAGTCGTGGCCCACCCACAACGAAAGAAACGGTCGCATCAGAAAGATGCCG
Organism: Paraburkholderia sp. A3BS-1L; assembly: GCF_051125215.1. Lineage (NCBI taxonomy): Bacteria > Pseudomonadati > Pseudomonadota > Betaproteobacteria > Burkholderiales > Burkholderiaceae > Paraburkholderia > Paraburkholderia sp. A3BS-1L. The sequence goes on from NZ_CP120442.1 coordinate 677,896, forward strand.
AACACGATGGCCGGCGTCATCACGAGCGTGAGCCCGCGCAAGGCGAGCAGGGAAAGCTGGGCGGCATCGTGACCGCCGAGGGCGGACAGTCGCGGGAACAGCGTGCGGGTGATGACGGTTGGCACCAGACGCGCGCGTACAGCAAGGCTGAACGGCACCTGATAGTAGGTCACGGCTTGTGGACCCAGCACATGGCCGATCAGCAAGCGATCGGCCGTCTCGAGCACCGGCGTCGCGAAACCGGTAATGCTGATCCACGCGCCATAGGAAAAGAGCGGCCGCACATGCTTGCGGTCGGGTCCAGCGGCAAGCCGCAGCGGGAAAACATAGGCCATTGTGCAAAACGTGATGATGAGCGAGATCACGCTGGCAAAGAGGGTCGCGAACACGAGATAGTGCAGGTTCGGTCCGAACACGATCGCAACGCATAGCGGTAGCAGCTGGAACAGCATCATGACGACAAACTGCACGGCATTGGCGATGCCAAACTGTTCGCGCCCCGACATCGCCCCATTGCATGCGGCAATCACGTTCGTAAGCGGCACGAGAGCGCAGATCCAGGCCTGCGCGGGCCTGAGTTCCGCGCTCAGCAGGGGACCGATGTCGAATTGCGCGAGCATGACGTGCATGAGCGCAAATAACAGGAGCGCCCCGACGAGGCCGAAGCCCAGGTTGAGCAGCAACGCGGTCCAGAATACGGATTCCCGCTCGGCAGGTGTCGCGTCGGAAAGCTGTGCAATGCGGTTGGATGCGGCGAAGGACAGGCCGAGATCGAAGAATCCGAAATATCCCTGCAGCATCCATAGAATGGCGAGTACGCCGAAGCGCTCCGCGCCAATGTGATGCAGATAGACCGGTGTACTGACGAGCGAAACAAAAATGGGTAGCACGCTACCCAGAAAGTTGAAGATTACGTTTCGTTTGAGTGTGGGCTTGGCGGTCATGATATGTGGCAGTCTGGGCCATCCCGGAACAGCGCGCTGCCGCCCGGCAAACAGGTTAGATCAATTGTGCCTGGTGGATCGTGGCCTTGTTTGTGCGCTTGCGTACCCCAGCGGCGCTTTCAGCCGAGGCTCCCAGACTGCCACGAGTGGCGGTGCGCGGTGGTCGCGAGACAGCCTTTCCCGCCCGGAATTGTTGGGCAACCCACCGACCGGTAATAGTAAGCCTTCTTACGATTGGTCAAGGCTGAGCGCGGCATGTGTCAAGGCGAGCGCCAACGCCGATATTCGCATGCGACGCAAAAAAGGGGGGGCAACGCAGCACGTTGCCGGAGTCAATGAAGATATTCGTCATCAATCTCGACAGGTCCACCGACAGACTAAGCCACATGGCGGAGCAGCTCGACAGGCTGGGCTATGCCTGGGAACGGTTTCCCGCTTTGGGGCCCGCGCACATCGACGCCATGAGTCGAACACTGGCGCTGCCATTGCTGCGCGGCAAGTGCACCGCGCCCGAAAAGGGACTCGCGCTCAGTCACTACACCATCTGGAAAAAGGTGCTGGACGAAGGCATCGATCATGCGCTCGTGCTCGAGGATGATGTTCACTTCTGCCGGGACGCAAGAATGCTTGTCGAATCCATCCAGGAGAAAATATCCCGAGGATTTTGCTACGACATCATAAAGCTGGAGACATTCCTGGCGGGGATATTCGTTGACAGGCAAGGCATGAATTTGCCGGGTCACACGGGACTGCACCGGTTACGGAGCAATCACTCGGGCACGGCCGCCTATATCATTTCGAGAGATGGGTGCCGCAGGATGGTCGAGCGTTTTGCGCGAGCGGATCGCCCAGTGGATCTCGTCATGTTCGACGGCGATCTGGACGAAATGTCCGTGTTTCAATGGCACCCAGCGCCATGCATCCAGGACATGCTGCTAAAACATGGGAGCAAGGGGATGGCCTCTGATATCGGAGCGGCGCGATCCGAGGCGGATCATCGCTCCGGCTGGCTCGAGAGATTGAAATCGCCTTTGCGAGGCGCTTATTACTGGGTTGAAACGCTGCGTGTCTGGCATAGCGGGCGAATAAAAATTCGGTCCACGTATGTAGACGGAATTTGATTGACGGAGGCTCCCGAATTTGGCCTCTTTGATCCTCACGAACGGGGCAAGCGATCGCGAATTCGCCAACCGGTACTGACTTCGTGAAACTGTGCTGGGCGGCCGGTGTTGAACCGGCATGTTCACGGCCGATACATGGGAAAACCGTGTGCTATGTCTCGCTTTCGTAAAGTGGTGGTGGTTGCTGTCTGCGGCACGATGACCCTGGCCGGCCTCATCGCTGCGCGACTGGCCCTGCCCAGTCTGCTGCGCTCGCCTTCAGCCGCCATTGCTGCCGGGGCAGCAGAGGGTGCAGGGGCCGCGGGGGAAACTGGCAGGATACGATTTGCCGTGCTCGGGGATTCCGACAGCCAGTCCTACCATGACACGTTGTTGTTGGGCGATCCGGACGCGCGAGGGGGCCCCCGGCGTGCGACCACCTGGCAGTGGACCGAGGTGCTTGGGCGACTGCGCGGCGACCAGATTGACCTGGGCAAGTGGGGCGCGTGGGGAACCGGAAAGTATCGCGCCTATTTCGACGAAGCCTTCGGCTTGCTTGCCCGCACGCCCCCCAAAGACGACTACCGCTACAACTTTGCAGTCAGCGGCGCGACCTGCAACCAGTTGATGGGACATCCGCTGCGCGAGGCGATCCGGCTCGTGGACTTGATGAACACGGAGCCGCAGGCCTGGCGAGGCGGCATCGTTTTGATCCGCATCGGCATCAACGATATCGGTGCGCACGACGTACTCGATGAGTTGTCCCGTGACCGGAATGCAGCGCGTCCCCGTGCCCTCGTCGACGCTTGCATCAAGGAAATTGGCGCGGCAGTCGCTTTGATCCGCGCGCACCATCCCGACACCTATATTGTGCTCGTTGGCGTACTCAACAACGCGGACTGGTCCGCCGAGTTCGACAATTGGCAATCGGCCAGGCAAATGGCCAATATCGATGCTGGCATGGATCTATTCGATGATGGCTTGCGCAAGTTGGCCGCGGCCAATCCCCATGTCTACTTTCTTGATGATCGCGCCTGGTTCAGGAGCCTGTGGGGCACGCGCGACCCACAGGGCCGCCCGCATTACAAGACGGTGCGTCTGTCGCCAGGCTGGGCAATCACCAATACGTCCGGCGACGATCCGCACAACGCCGTCGTGTCGGACAGTCATGCCGGGGTCGTCTGGAATACCCTTTGGACGCAGCACCTCGTGGCTTCCCTGAATGCCGCATTGGGTTTGCATATCAAGCCGATCACCGATGCCGAGGTCATCGCGTTTCTGCAACCGAGCTTTGCTGAAAGCACGCAGTCAGCTTCGCCGGTGCGCGAGGAGGTGGGCGCAAGCCAGGGTGATCCGAAATGAATACAGGTGTTCGTCAGCGCACATCTGGCCGCCATGCGGGGGCGTAGCCTGAAAGCAGTGCTCTCCAACAAGCTGTGCTCCCCAACCTATGAAGGTGTGCCATGTCTGTATTCAGCGATGGTACCGTCTCGGCGAATTCGTCACATCAACTCCGCGCCGATGAGAACATTCTTCAGGTCTGCGAGAAAGAATTCAAAAGTAATTTCAATTTGCATCCGTTCAAATTCAATCATACGTTGCACGAAAGCGGCTTGTTCGAGATCCCTCGACTCGTCGAGCTCGCCAAGCGGATGATTGACAGAAAAGATGGTCATTTCTGTGCGCTTAAGCACGGCACCATCGACAAAAAATTCAGCGCTTTGTCGCGCAGCGAGCAACTGGCCGAGACGGTATCCCGTCTTGGCGAAAACGGCACATGGATCAAACTCACCCGGGCGCAGGATTACGACCCCGAGTATGCGCAGGTGCTTGATGTCGTGACATCCGAACTCGAGGACCTGTCTGGCTGGCCGCTACGCAAGGATATGACCTGGGTGTCGATGACGCTGCTGCTCACCTCGCCCAGGATCGCCACGCCTTTTCATATCGATCACGAAACCAACTTCCTTTTCCAGTTGCAGGGCTCGAAGGACGTCTGTCTTTTTCCTGCGACCGATCGCGAGTTGGTGCCGGAGCAGGAGATCGAGCGTTATTACAGCGGTAACTTCGAAGCGGCGCTGTATCGCCCGCAACTGCAGGATCGCGGCACGGTCTATCGGCTCTCCCCGGGGGAGGTGGTGCATCACCCCTCATTGGCGCCGCACTGGGTAAAAAACGGCGACAATATTTCGGTGAGCCTCAGCATCAACTACTGCATGAAGTCGCTCGAGCGACGTGCCCGGGTCTATCAGGCCAACTACCTTCTGCGCAAGATGGGCATCAAGCCGTTGCCGCCCGGACTTTCGCCGTTGCGTGACAGCTTGAAGAGGCGGGCCATTTCGGCGCTTGAGCACCGCAATCCAAAGTCCTTTTCCGATGTCGTCTACTCGCCAGTGAGCAGATTGATATCGCCGCTGAACGCGGTCCGGCGGCTGGTCAAGCGCTGAGCGCACACGCGGGCGTCGCATGCGTCGCCCGCACGGTCGCTTCTCATTTCGATCGCGCATTTCGATCGCGCTTCGGTTCACGAACGCTTCGCGCAAATCAGCTATCGCCCGGTCTGCTGGGACACGCCACGGCGTGCCCAGCAGTCCTCATCAAGCCGCTCGGCAACCCGCCGGCCTCTAGGCATTGGCGCGATTCAGGTCTGCCGTGGGAACATCCTGCTCGCCTGGAGCGTCGTCGACTGCAGGGTTGGCCCCGATTCCGCTCAGGCGCTCATGTAGTTGCTTTGCAATGACAGCGGCGCCGGCCGGGCGGAAGATCTGGTCGTGCATGCCCGGGACCGGGGTCACGGCCAGAGTGCCCGTTACCACCGATCGCCATCCCAGATCCCAGGCGAACAGCCTCCCCTTGAGCGCCTGATCGCTGCGGAAGATTTGCACGTCGCCGTCATAGGGCGCTGGACGATATCGCGCCTGCTGAGCCAGCAGATACTCGATGTACCAGCGATTCTCGGCAACGAGATGCTCCGAAGCGTCGCCCTTGATCAGGCCAAGCTTCAGCGCAACGTCTGCAATGTGGAGCCAGCGCACGATCCGGTACTGGTTGAGGAAGGCTGCCATGGAGGTCTCGCCGCGCATGGCCTTGCGAAAGTCGCGCGGGATGTTGTCTGCGCGCACCTGCATTTTGCGCAGCTGCCGGTCGTACCAGGGCATCGTTTCGCGATAACCCGGGCACCAGGAATCGTTGAGGATGATGAGTTCCACCGTTTCGCCCTCGCGCCGCAGCTGATGGGCCGCCTCCAGCGACATCGCGCCCAGCACGCAGTGCCCCATGAGGATATAGGGGCCTCTTGGCCGGGCGAGCCTGATGAGCCGCACGGCATCCGCTGCGATATCCTGGAAGGCCCGCTGCGGGAACTCGCGCGGGGCGCCTTCGGGCACCATCGGGATGTCGATGAGCGGCCGCTCACAGGCGAATTGCTGAGCCAGCCCGAAGAGCACGGCCGTGTTGTTGAGCGCGATGATGGGCGTTCCCGGCGCTTCCTCGTTGAACTGAACGATATTGCGCGCTTTCGCCTCCAGCTCGGCCTGACTCATGAATCCACTGGCGCCCACGCCTGCGACGGCCCCCGGCGTTCCTTTGCCGGGCACATTGACGTGAACCGGCGCCAATGGCCGTTGCGCCACGATCTCGACGGTTTCCAGTACCTCGCGCCACTTTGCGATATGGCGGTCGATCGTCTCCACATCGTAGAGATCCGTGTCGCCTTCACAGGAGATGCGCCAGCCATCCGGGCGCCGCACCATGAAGAAATTGAGGTCGTAGAGCGCGCCCGCATTGAATGAGGGCGAGGTCGTGGCGGCGAAATCGTGCCGGCGTACTTCATCGTCCATGCCGACAAAACTCTTTTGCAGAGCGAAATTGACGGAGCAAAGTGGCGGACGATCCTTTTCGGAAACTTCGCCAGCCAGCTCCATCATCTCCTCGAACGGCAAATGGAGATGTTCGATGGCTTCACTGAGCTTGGCGCCACACTGCGCGGTGACGGAGGCGAGCGTGCTGCCTTCGGGAACGTCGAGGCGAAGGATCACCGTATTGATGAGCGGGCCAACGACGCCCTCCAGCTCCTGCTGATCCCGCAGCGACATCTGGGTGCCCATGGAAACGCGGGTCTGGCCCGCCGCCGCTTGAAGCGCCATTGCAAGGCCCGCCGCCGCCACGCTGAAGAGCGTCACCCCCTGGGCCTTGGCTGCTGCTATCAGGCGCTCGCTCAGTGCGCCGGGCAGCAGCGTGGAGCGAATCACGCCCTGGAAGCGTCGCTCCTGAGGTCGGGGACGATCTCCGGGCACGTCGAAGCGGCTGAAATCCCGAAGCTCCTCGCGCCAATGGGCGCGCGCGCGATCGAGCGCGCCGCTCGCCAGGAACTCTTCCTTCCATAGCGCATAGTCGCCATGGTGAAGCTCGACATCGGGCAGTTCGGGGGCGTGACCGCCATGCAATGCGGCAAGCCCTTCCACGAGTTCGCGCACGAGTATCCCAAGCGACCAGCCGTCCATGACGAGCGAGTGGAAGGTCAGCTGCAACTCTCCCTGCGTGACCGACCTGGGCAGCCATACAGCCCGAAAGAAGGAGCGCGACGTCAATTCGAACGGTGTGCGGGCCTGCTCGCGACCGACTCGCTCGGCTTGTGCAAGGGCGGCATTTTCCTCGATGCCCGCGAGATCGACCACTTCGAGCTGGAAGGGCACGTCGCTCCAGACTTGCTGGCGCAGCCCTGCGCCCGTCATCAGGAAGCCGGTACGCAAGATCTCGTGCCGCGCGACCAGCTCGCCGAGCACCTGTTCGAGATTCGCGGCTTTCAGCGGCCCAGACAGCTGCAGCCGGAAGGCGATGTTCAGCGCCGAGGCGTTCGGCGATGCCCTCTGCTCATGCCAGAACCGTACCTGGCAGGCGGTTGCCGGGAAGAGGGCGTAGCCGGTCTCGAGCTCTTGAGTATCGGCGATGTTCAAGGCTATCCCGTTCATCGCTCACCCCTCGGCATGCCTGCGCTTGAAGTTGAGAATCGAAGGCCGCATGACGGCCGGAGCCTGCGTCGGCTCTTGCGCCTGCGTGCCATCGAGGCTCGCGGCCAGTTCGGCGATCGTCACGTTCTTCATGAGTTGGCGCGCATCCACGCCCAGCCCGCGTTCGTTCATTCGCGCGACGATGCGAAAGAGCTGGAGGCTGTCCGCGCCGAGGCTGAAGAACTTCTGGTCGATGTCGATGTACTGCAGGCCGAGGACGTCGCGCCAGACCGCGGCGATGGCGGCCTGAGTCGGCGTCAAGGCAGCGGGTTCGGCTGCTGCATTGGCCGCGGAGTCGGTCACCGGGTCGGTCACTGATTCGGCTGCTGTTTCGGCCACCGAGTCCGGCACTGAGTCCGCCGCTGAGTCGGCCACTGAATCGGCCACTGAATCGGCCGACACAGGCCCGGAGGGTGTAGTGTCGATTGCCGCCGCTTCGCTCGGCATGGGGGAGTGCGGGACCACCTTGAGCGCGGCGTGCGGCTGGCGCACGGGCGTGGCCACCATGTCCGGCGTTGGCACGGGCAGGGCTTTGCGGTCGAGCTTGCCATTGCTGGTCTGAGGCAGCGCGTCGAGCGTCATCCACAAGGTGGGCACCATATAGGCAGGCAACTGCGCGCCAACATGCGCCGCTACCGCCGCGTGGTCGGCCTTCCCGGAGCTCGCATCGACAAGGTAGCCCACGAGGCGGGCATTGCCGCTGACCGTATGCAGCGCGACGGCCGCTGCGGCAACCCCCGGCGCCTGGCGCAAGGCCGCCTCGATCTCCTCGATCTCGATCCGGAATCCCCGCAGCTTGATCTGCTGATCGCGACGGCCGAGGTGCTGCAGTGAGCCGTCGGCGAGCCGCTTGGCGAGATCGCCGGTGCGGTAGAGCCGGCGCGGCGCGGTGCCTTCGATCGCGACCGACTTGAAGGCGGCGTCGGTGAGATCGGGGCGGTTGAAGTACCCCTTCGCCAGGCCCGCACCGCCAATCCACAGTTCGCCGCTCACGCCTTGCGGCGCCAGATGCAGGTCGTCGGTCAGCACATGCAGTTCCGTATTGGCGAGCGGAGCGCCGATCACCACAGGTCCGTTCGCGTTCACGCGAGAAGCCGAAGACCAGATTGTCGTCTCGGTCGGGCCGTAGAGGTTCCACACCTGAGCGCCGGTTGCGAGCAGCGCGTCGGCGAGATCGCGTGGCAACGGCTCACCGCCGCAAAGGATCTTGAAGCCCTTCGGTGCCTTGAAGCCCGCCTCCAGCAGCATGCGCCAAAGTGTTGGCGTCGCCTGCAAGACGGTGGCGGCTTCTTCCTTCAGCCGCGTCACCAGCTCGTAGCCGGTGCGCACCTCTGCATGGCCGGCGATGAAGGTTTGCCCACCCACGATGAGCGGCAGGAATAGTTCGAGCCCCGAGATATCGAAGGAGAACGTGGTGACCGCGACGATGCTGTCCCTCGCCGTGAAGCCGGGGGCTTGCGCCATCGACAACAGGAAGTTGCTCAGCGCGCGATGGCCAATCTCTACGCCCTTGGGTTGCCCGGTCGAGCCCGAAGTGAAGATCACGTAGGCCGAATGCGCATCGGACACGACGGGCAAAGGCACGGCTTCGTCATCGCTTTGCTCGAGGAGGGCCTCGAGATTCAGCACGCGATGTGCGCCCGCTTCGAGCACCAGGCGACTGATTTGATCGCTGAGGATGGCGGCTGGCTCAGCGCCATCGAGGATCTGGCGCACGCGTGCGGGCGGCATCGTCATGTCGAGGGGCACATAGGCACAACCGGCTCGCCACACGCCAATCATGGCGGCCACGGTCAACGCCGTCCGGTCCATCGCGATGGCGACGCGTGAGTGCGGCGCGATGCTCGCCGCCACGAGCCGGCGCGCGATCTGGTTCGCGAGTGCGTCGAGATCGCCATAGGACAGGCTTGCCGTTTCGTCAGATACGGCGGTCGTATCGGGCGTCAGGCGGGCCTGCGTGGCGATCATTGCCGGGGCCGTCTGCGACAGATCGAAGGCGCACAGGGAAGCGTTCAGCTCGTCGCGAAGATGGTGGATCTCTTCGTCGCGCAAGAGCGGCAATGCGGCGACCGGCGTTTCGGGATCGCGCGCGATCGCGCCAAGCAAGGTCTCGTAGTGGCCAAGCCAGCGCTGGATCGTCGACTCGTCATAGATGTCGGTGTTGAAATCGCAGTCCAGACGCAGGCCGTGCGCCGATTCGATCACGTTCAGGAACAGATCGAAGTTGCTGTAGGCCTTCGCGTTCGGCGTAAAGCGCGTCGTCACGCCGGCCATGTCGAGCTCGCCGTCGACCTTCTCCAGGTTGAACTGCAGATCGGTGAGCGGAAGGCGGTTGAAATCGCGCTTGATGCCGAGGTCGCGCACCAGCGCGCCATAGGTGTAGTTCTGCCGGTCACCCGCGTCGTAGAGATGGTCGCGCACGGCCTTCATGTGCGTGGCGAAAGGCTTGTCGCGCTCGAACCTCACACGCAAGGGCAGGAAGTTCACGCAGTGCCCGACCAGCAGCGCTTCGCCGGCTTGAGACTGGCCCGCCATGGGTGCAGCGATGACGACATCGTCATTGCCGGACAGCCTGCCAAACAGCACCTGGGCCGCGCCGAACAGGGCGGCGAAGAGCGAGCAGCCTTGCTTCGAGGCAGCGGTCTTGACCTGCTTGAGCAGATCGGCACTGAGATGGCGTGTGGTCGATGCGCCGTTAAAGCTCTTGAGCGCCGGGCGCGGACGGTCGCCGGGCAGTTCGGGCTGCGGTGCCGGGTCGCGATGGAGATTCAACCAGAATTCGCGCGTTTGTTCATCGACGCCGGCCTCGTCCTGTGCCTTGGCGAAAGCGAGGAAGCTCTGCACTTCGTCGAGTTGCGGCTGCGTGCCCCACACTTCGGCTGCGTAGAGGGCAGCCAGGTCGCGCAGGATGATATTGATCGACCATCCGTCACAGACAATGTGATGGGCCGTGAACACGAAGGCCCACTTCTGGGCTTCAAGGCGCACGAGCGCGGCGCGCGCAAGCGGCGCGCGGGTGAGATCGAAGACTTCGCGCGCTTCCGCATCGACAATCTCCGCGAGTTCGCCTGCCCCATCGGCGTGGCCCAGGAGATCGATGAGCACGAGCGGAACGGTTGTGGCCGCATCCGCGTACATCGTGGTCCCGATGCGCGAGAAGTGCGCGCGCAACGCATCGTGGCGTGCAACGGTCGCATTGAAGGCGCGCTCGAAAGCGGCCTCGTTCAGCTTGCCCGTGAGTTCGAGCGTGAATGACTCGTTGAAGACGAGCGATGCTTCGTGACCCTGCTGAGCCGACATCCAGATTTCTTTCTGGGGCTCGGTGAGCGGCGATTGCACGAGCGGCTCGCGTTCGACCGGCTGCGTGCCAGCGAGGGCTTGCGTCGTTCCGCCGAGAATGCCCACGGCCTGGAGCGCCGCGAGGGTTTCGATGAAGGCGTCACCAATCCTGCGGATGTCCTCATCCGAATGGCTCGTGGTCAAAAAGCACGGGAAGCCTTCCATGATGTGGATGCCGAGGTAGCGCATATAGGCAAAGAACAGACTGCCCAGGCGGTCCTCGCCCGCAAAGTTGATATAGAACCAGCTCGAGAAGCATTCCGCCCGCGTGGCGATGCCGACTTTCTCCAGATGGGCATTGATACGCTGCACGAGGCCGTCCATGCGCGCGCCAAGCGTTGCCTGCAGCGCCGGGCCCGCCTCCTTCAGATGCAGCAGCACGGCTTTCATCGCCGCCAGGACGAGGGGATGACGCACGAACGTGCCGGCGAAGAAGGTGGGCGGGACTTCGGGCACCGACGCATCGCCGAATTGCCACTGGCCGCCGTCAAGCGCGTCCATGAATTGCGCGCTGCCGGCGAGCACCCCGACGGGCAGGCCGCCGCCGACCACCTTGCCATAGGTCGCCATGTCGCCCTTGATGCCCCAGTAGCCTTGCATGCCGGCCGGATGAACGCGAAAGCCGGTCACGACCTCGTCGAAGATCAGGGCGGAGTCGTTGGCCGCCGTGAGCTCGCGCAGTTGCTGCACGAAGTCCCTCGGCCGCAGGTTGGGGTGGCGCGATTGCACGGGCTCGATCAGGACCGCGGCGATGTCGTCGATGTTGGCTTTGATCCACTCGAGGCTTTCGGGCCTCGCGTAGGGCAGCACGAGCATATTGCCCACGGAGCTCTGCGGGATGCCCGGCGCGACCGGGAACGCACGCGGCTGGCCCGCTTCGCTGCCTGGCTTGACGAGGACTTCATCGAACTGGCCGTGATAGTCGCCGTCGAAGCAGACGACCTTGTCCTTGCCGGTCACCGTGCGTGCGAGGCGCATTGCTGCCATCACGGCCTCGGAACCGGTATTGCAGAACGTGACGCGCTGATGCCCGGTCATCTCGGCGAACATCTGGGCGACTTCGCCCGCAAGCGGGGACTGCGGGCCGATGGCGAAGCCCTCGGCCATCTGGGCGTTGACGGCTTCCACCACGAAATCCGGCGTATGGCCAAACGCGGTTTGACCATAGCCGTTGACCAGATCGATATATTCATTGCCGTCGACGTCCCAGATCTTCGAGCCCTTCGAGCGCTGGGCGACGATGGGATAGACGAGCTCCTTCCATTCCTCGCGAAAGCCACTGGCAGTGCGCGGGTCAGCAAGCACAGCGCGATAAGACTGGGTGCGCGCCTTGGAGGTGAGCGTCTTCGCCGAGTAGCGCGCCGCCAGATCCTCGACGAACGCCGTCTGGGCAGCGGTCATCTGCGCCGAGCTGGTTGCGCCGGGCTTGTACGCGTTAAAGCGCGATGGCCGGCTCTCGTCGAACTTGATCTCGGGGCAGGTGGCGCGCGAGGCGGCGTCGGGCACCGGCGCCGCAGGTGCGGCTGCGAGCTGGATTGGCGCCGCAGACGGGGCGGGTGCCGCCGCCGAGGGTTGCTGGAGCGCGAGTGGCGTCCCTTGAAGCATCTCGAGCTGACGCGCCATCAGGGACTGCATCGCAGCGAGCTGGTCACGGATGACCGCGTGGAGGTCGCCCGCCGCTGGCACGCCGGCCAATTGCGCGGCGACGATGGAAGCTGCCGGTGCCGCAGCGGCAGGCGGCGCGCTCGCGGCGGCCGTTGCGGCAGCGGCGGGTGCAGCGGAGGATGCAGCGGCGGGCGCAGCGGCCGCGACGGGCGCGATCGGCTGCTCGGGATCGGGCGGCAAAGCGCCATCGAGGAACGCCGCCAGGGCAGGCAGCGTGGGATAGTCGCTCATGATTTGCCGGAAGCTGATCGTGACATCGTAGCGGCGGCGAAGCTGGCGGGAGACTTGCCCCATGAAGAGCGAGTCGTAACCGAGATCCCAGAAGGTCACATCCGGATTGGACGTATCCGGCGCCTCGCCGGACATCTCGGCAAGAAGCGATGCCAGTTCGGCGACGAGACGCGGTTTGCGGTCGATTGGGGCGGTTTGGGCCATGGCGGTCTGGGCGATGTCGGTGATGGCGGCGGACGAGGCCGGCGCGGCTATTGGCGCGGCGTCCGCAGTCGGTTGAAGGGCAATGGCAGCTTCGGTGGTCGCTGCACTCGCCGCTGCGCAAGCAGGTGCAGGCGCAACGGCCGACCGAACTGCCGATCCGGCTGCCGACCCAGCTCCGGGCGCTTCAATCCAATGCCGTTCGGGTTCGAAGGGGTAAGTCGGCAGCACGATGCGGCGCGCACCTTCGGTCTGGACGGTTTTCCAGATCGGCGTGACGCCGTTGATCCACAGCCGCCCGGTCGCATCGGCGAGGACGGCAAGTTCCCGGTCGCGCATGGCGAAATCAGGCAGGGAGGCAACCGCGGCCAGATAGCGCTCCTTCGACAACCCTTGCATGGCGAAGGTCGTCAGCGTCCGGCCCGGGCCGATTTCGAGCAGAAGCGGCTTGCCTTCTGCCGTCACGGTGGTGAGCGCATCGCCAAAGCGCACGACGTCCCGGCAATGGCTGGCCCAGTAACGTCCCGACACGGGCTGATCCATGGCCGCCCACTGCCCGGTCACCGAGGATACATACGGGGTCTTTGGCGGTGCGAAAGACAGGCTGTCGGCGACCGTCGCAAGCGCTTCGACGACGCCGGACATCATGCGCGAGTGGAAGGCATGCGAGGTGTGCAGGCGTCGATGCTCGATGTCGCTCGCTTTGAGCGTGGCCTCGAAGGCCTCGATGGCCGCGAAGGAACCGGCCACGACGCTGAGCGTCGGCGCATTGATGGCGGCCAGATCGACATCGGCGGGCAGAAGCGGCCGCAATTCGGCTTCCGAAAGGCGCACGACGAGCATCGCGCCCGGTTCGGCCGACTGCATGAGCGCCCCACGCCTGGCAATCAGGTACAGCGCGTCGTCGAAGGCGATCGCCTCGGCCACGCAGGCCGCGACCAGCTCGCCGATGCTATGGCCAATCATGGCCGCCGGCTTGATGCCGCGCGAGATCCACAGTTGCGCCAGCGCGTATTCGACGAGGAACAGCGCCGGCTGCGCGTAGATTGTCGAACGGATGGGGTGCGTGGCGTCGTCCCCCTGGGCGGCATCGCTGAACATCAGTGTGCGGATGTCCAGCCCCAGGTGCGGCATCAGCGCCTGGGCGCCCTTGTCGATCCACTGGCGATAGACCGGCTCGGTGCGATAGAGCGCTTCTCCCATGCCGGGATACTGGGCGCCCTGGCCGGGAAACATAAAGACCACCGCGGGCGGGGTCTGAGGCGCCTGGGCTTCGATGGCACCCTTCTGGAGCTTCGCCTGGGCCTGATCGAGGCTGTCGGCGATGACCACGGCGCGGTGGGTAAAGGCACGGCGACCCGTTTGGAGCGTCGCGGCCACGTCGGCGAGCGAGAGCGCGGGATGGGCTGCCAGATGGTCGGCGAGCCTTGCCTTCGCGCGATCGAGCGCAGGTGCGCTGCGCGCGGAAAGCGGCAAGATCTGGAGCCCTTCTTCCGCCTCGCACGCGCTGGCACGGCATGGCGCTTCTTCAAGCACTACGTGGACGTTCGTGCCGCCGACGCCGAAGGAACTCACGCCGGCGCGGCGCGGTGTGGGCCCTTGCGGCCATGGACGTGCCGCCGTGTTGAAGAAGAAGGGACTGTTGGCTGCATCGATGGCCGGATTGGGCGAGCGAAAATGCGTGAGCGGCGGCAGGGTATGGTGGCGCAGGGCGAGTGCCGCCGATATGAAACCCGTTACGCCAGCCGCCGCGTCGAGGTGTCCGACATTGGCTTTGGCCGAGCCGAGCGCGCAGAACTGGCCGCCCTCGACGCCGCCGAGGCGGAATGCCTGGACGAGGCCGGCGAACTCAATCGGGTCGCCTAATGGTGTCGCCGTGCCATGGGTTTCGATATAGCCAACGGACGCCGGATCGATACCCGCCTCTGCGTGGGCAATGGCAATCGCGCGGGCCTGCGCATCGACACTGGGTGCCGTGAAGCCGACCTTGTCGGAACCGTCGTTGTTGATGCCGACGCCACGGATCACGGCATAGATTGGATCCTCGTCGGCGATGGCGTCGTCAAGGCGCTTGAGCAAGACGACGCCGGCGCCGCTGCCGAACACCGTGCCTCTGGCATCGGCATCGAACGGGCGGCAAACGCCATCGGGCGCGCCCATTCCGCCTTCCTCGTAGAAGTAGCCTCGCTTTTGCGGGAAGGTGATCGACACGCCGCCGGCCAGCGCCATTTCGCAGCGGCCCGCGCGAAGGTTCTCGACGGCGAGGCCAATCGCTGTCATCGAGGTCGAGCATGCCGTCTGTACCGAGATAGCGGGGCCGGTCAGGCCCAGCTTGTAGGCGGTGCGCGTGGCGACAAAATCGCCTGCGCCGACGAGCTTTTGATACTCGCCGATCTGAAACTGGCTCGTGAATTCGTCGATGACCGCGCGGTCGGACAGGACGTGCTTGAGGAAGTAGGTGTTCATCGAGGTGCCGGCGAACACCCCGACGGCGCCAGCAATCGTCGCTGGATCGTATCCGGCGTCTTCAAACGCCTCCCAGGCAATCTCGAGAAAGAGCCGTTGTTGCGGGTCGGTGAGCGCCGCTTCGCGCGCGAGCATTCCAAAGAAGCCGGCGTCGAAGCGATCGACGTCCGGAAGAATCGGCCGCGCTTTCACATAACTTTCTTCGCGCCTCGCGCCCTCGTCGAAACTGTCTTCCAGCTCCGCCACGTCGAAATGTGTGACGCAGTCGCGCCCCGCGAGGATATTGCCCCAAAGCTCCGAGACGTTGCGCGCCCGGGGAAAGCGTCCCGCCATGCCGATCACGGCGATCGCCCCGCCATGCGTGTCACCGCGGGGCTGGACTGCGAGCCCGTTGGCGTTGTCGAGCGTGGCGCGCATATGGGCGGCCAGCGCGTCAACATTCGGATGACGAAACAGGTCTACCAGTGCGATCGTTGACGCTACGTCGCGCATGATGATGGCGTGCGAGCGCATCAGGTCGAGCGAGCGCAGCCCAAGGTCGAAGAAGTTCGCGCGGCGATCGACGGGTTTGCCGAGAAGACTCTCGAAAACCGCCGCGAGCTTGTCGGCGATATCGTCATTGACCGGCTGCGGCGCGGCTGGTGATTCGGCTTGCGTATCAAGTCCAGCAAGCAGGGCTTTGCGATCGATCTTGCCGTTCGGCGTCAAGGGAAAGGCCGCGAGGACGCGCAGTTCCGCCGGCACCATGTAGTCGGGCAATGCCGTCTTGAGATGGGCGCGCAAACCGCTCAGGAAGACGGCACCCTCGGCGACATCGGCGACATCGGCGACATCGGCCTTCACGAAGCCGGCGATGGACTTGCCCGTGCGGCCTTCGAATGCCGCCACGGCGGCGTCGGCCACGCCGGGCGCCACGCGCAGCGCGTGTTCGATTTCGTCTAGCTCGATGCGTTTGCCGGCGATCTTGATCTGCCGGTCGTTGCGTCCCAGGAAAGCAATGGCACCGTCCGGGCGCCGCCGGACCAGGTCGCCGGTACGGTAGAGTTTGGCACCGGGGTTGAAAACGTCGTCGACGAATTTTTCCGCAGTCAGTTCCGGACGATTGAGGTAGCCAAGCGCAACGCCGTCACCGCCCGTGACGAGCTCACCGACTTCTCCCTCCTTAACAGGCTCAAGCTTGTCGTCCACGATGTAGACGCGCGTGCCCGCGATGGCCTCGCCGATGGGTATGGCCTCGCCATGGGCCAGGGCCTCGCCGTCGCGCGGAATGCGGTAGCAGCACGTGAAGGTCGTGTTTTCGGTCGGACCGTAGCCGTTGATGACCTGCAGCCCCGCGTGCGCCTGCATGACCTTGCGCACATGGACGGGCGAGAGCACGTCTCCGCCGGTGAGCACCTCCTTGAGCGGCTGGAAGGCTTCCAGCTGATAGTCGGCGAGCGCATTGAAAAGGCCGGCTGTGAACCAGGCGCTCGTGACGCCGAGCCGCGCCATTTCGGCGGCGATCGTGTCGAGC
The DNA here is from genome assembly GCF_051125215.1 of Paraburkholderia sp. A3BS-1L. Taxonomy (NCBI): domain Bacteria; kingdom Pseudomonadati; phylum Pseudomonadota; class Betaproteobacteria; order Burkholderiales; family Burkholderiaceae; genus Paraburkholderia; species Paraburkholderia sp. A3BS-1L. Next base: position 694,364 of record NZ_CP120442.1, read on the forward strand.
GAGGGCTGAACCTCGTTGATGATGGCGGCGCATCCGCCGTTGAGAAGCGGACCCCAGATTTCCAGTGTGCTTGCATCGAAGGCGAGCGGCGCGAGGTTGAGAAAGCGGGTGCGCGACGAGAGCTCAGTGAAAGACTGATCGTGCACCAGGCGCAAAATCGCGCGGTGCGGCACGATCACACCCTTTGGCTTGCCGGTCGAGCCGGAGGTATACATGATGTAGGCAGGATCGTCTCCACCGCAGGCTCGCAGCGCGGCGGGTTCGGCCGCCTCCGATGACGCTACGATATCCGCGAGATCGATTAGCACTCCGTCGAGCGCGCCAACGTCTGCGAGAGCCGCACCTTCGGCGACGATAAGCTTGGGCGAGCAATCTGAAACGATGAAATCGAGCTGCGCCCTGGGATAGGCCGGATCGAGCGGCACATAGACGGCTCCAAGACGCAGGATCGCGAGCATCAAAGCCAGCGTGTCCCGACTGCGCGGAACCATGATGGCGCAGCGCTCACCTCGTTCGAGTCCATGGCGGCTCAGGATGGTGGCAAGGCGGGCCGAACGCCCGGCGAGTGTGGCATAGCTTTCTTCGCCTGTTGCGTCGATCACGGCGAGATGATCGGCATGCTCAGCACATATGGCATCGAAGCGTGCTGCCAGGCCAGGTCCGTGATCGGTTTCGCCCGGCAGGGCGCCTGACAATCCATCTCTATGTGACATTTGCCGCTCTCCAATGATGGTGATGAGGGGCCTTGCAATGAGTCACGTCTCGCGATGCGAGCGCTATTCGCGCACCGATCGGCGGCCGGTCACGGTGGGGCAAGCAGCACGAGGCGATGCGCGTCTGATCCGTGTCTCAAGCGCGGCATGTGCTGTAAGTCAAATTTAATCTTCTTGCGGGTTACCGATCCGTTCGCCTTCGTACATACGTTGCGATGCAACAAGCACTACATCAAGGTGCCGGCGAGGCATGGTCCCGCGTGCCGCTAATGCGAGCCGGCAACGGAATCGAAGAGAGAGTGGCCGCACCAGGCCCAGAACAATGCAACGTCAGCGTGGCGAAGACGCCCGAAATGTCTGGCTTGCAGGACCTGCCACGTCGGGGCGGGCCGCGTCTCGCACAGCCATGCGCACCATGCGCGGCGATCATCCAGCGTTCCGATCCGTCAATCCACTCGGTGTCATGGCCGGATGTCCTGTAAATCGCTTCGACAGGAAAGCGCGCACGGGTTCCTCGACGTATCGCGTCACGATGATTGCGCTCACGAACGTGACTGCGCATGTGACGAGTGTCGGAACGATCACCGATCCGTTGGGCGTGCCGACAAGCATGTATACGGCTCGGCCGATCGGAAAATGCAGGAGATAAATCGGGTAGGAGAGCCAGCCGAGAAACCGCGCGATTTTCGCTTCGAACACGCCCGCACAGGCGAGATTGGCGCCGACCATCACCAGGCAGGGTGCAACGCAGAAAATGGCGAACACCGGGTACATGCCGCGAAGCGACAGCGGAAACATGAACAGGAGCAGTGCACCGGCATACAAGCCGTATGAATTGCGAAGCACTTGTTTCAGTCCATCTATGATGCGCAGATCGACGCCGGAGATTTTTGTGTTATGGAGCAGGACGCCAATCGTGAAGCCGAATATTACGCGATAGAATCCGCCATCAATTCCTCTGCCAACCGAACCATCTTCGAGATCGACGATTGAGTGTCCATGAATCTCGAAACTGGTCAGGATGCCTGATATTAGAAGCATGAGGCCGCTCGCGAAGATGATCTTGAGCATTGCGGGCCTGCCCAACCGGACGATGAACACGAACGCAATGCTTGCCACCATTTCAAAGAAAAGCGACCACGCGGGGGGATTGGTCGGGAATATTTCGCCGAATGTGAGATAGGCTGCAGCATCGGCGCCCGCCGTCGCCATGTTCGCGGTGCCGTAATGGGCAATGTACGGCGTGAAGAACAGGTTGGAGATGGTTCCAGAGATGATGCTGCGCATCGGATAGTTCGATATGCCGAGCGTTCCTGCCTCGATCAATACGGGCAAGCCCAGCAGCAACGAAATCACGAGCATGGGATAGAGTCGGATAATGCGTCTTTTTACATATTCATATGCCGTCATGCCGCCGAGGAGCCGTGCGCGATAAGAGTGAGCAATGACAAAGCCGCTCAGCATGAAGAACAGATCGACCGCCGCGTACGCGTTCTTGAATATGGCGCCCTGGGTAATATGCAGCAGCATCACTGCAATGGCGGCGACGCCTCTCAAACCGTCGAGGGCATCGTATCTGCTGTTGCTCGGAGCCATCACACCCCCTGTCGTCCGGGACCCACAACCCCAAGGCAGCCGCCTCACACTCTGGCCTTAGCTGTCAGTGAGTCTAGCGGCCCAGGGAGAACGACTGTGTTCGGTGGGCAACGTAATGCCGGCGAAGCCGCGATGGAGCGAACGCCCGAAACGCCCAAATGGGCGCGCAGTCGTCAGGGCGGCTCCTGCGGGCGCCGTCGCTCAATTCATCTTAAGAATTGACCAGCCGGTGCACCGGGCCGCCACCGCTGCGACACAGGCCGGACTCACCGGGAGGGTTCGAATGCGCCAATGTGTTGCTTCCAGTGTCTTGCCGCCGACCAGCCGGGGTGTCGTGTCACCGCGGCTGGAAAGATCGAACTCGAAGTGACTGGCAGGCAGGATGAAGCCGGTGCCTAGTGCTTTCAGACAGGCTTCTTTGCGCACCCAGGTTTCAAAGAAAATGGCTTGCCGTTCGGCATGTGCTAGTGCGGTGAACTCGGCGCGCTCCCGGGGGGAAAAAGCTTCAAGAGGCATAGACTCTTCGATCGGGCGAACGAGCTCGACATCGACGCCGACCTCGAAACCACTTGAGATTGCAAGAACCGCCGTATTCTCGCTGTGGCTGAGGTTGAAGCAAATTCTCCCCTCGGGCGGCTGGGCAGCGCAAAAAGGCTTGCCTTCTGGGCCGTAGCCAAGCGTGATTGCCTGAGGCGGTAGCGCCAGATAGCGGCCGAGGATTCGCCTGAGCTCGCTTCGTCCCGCCATGTAGCGATGGCGATGCAGTGGGAAGCGAAATTTGTCGGCGCGCTCGCGTTCCTGTGCGGACAATATCTGCCAGTCCAGATTGAAATCGCCGCAGTCATCGAGATCCCACTGCCAGATATGCACGTCTTGTGACGAGGGCGGTAGTAGGGGAGGAGAGGACATTGAGTGACTGGAATCAATGGTCGGCGGTGCTTGTCGATTCTACAGGATCGATGGGCGCGAACTGGCGGAGGGTCGTGGCAGCCAGATGCTCCGCGGAGCAAGGCTGCCGGAGTCTACATTCGGACATGGATAACCTGGTCGAGTAACGCGTCGAATTCAAATTTTTTGCTTCATTCGCTTGATCATATTGATTCCGCTTCTCCCGACAATCAATCGCATAAACGATGATATCCTTCCTTTTCCTGGTAGTTTTATTTCATTTACCATAAGTTTTTTGGCGATATGAAATCTCGACAGCAAATCGAGGTTCTTGTAAATCAATACGTTGAATACGAACCAGGACACGTGCCGCTTTGACATGAATTTTTCGTATTTTTTGAGAAACGTCAAGCTTGGCTCGCAATTGGTCCCGGCAGATAATCTTTTGGCATTTGCGCTCAACGAATATTCAACCAGGGCGTCGTGCATATAGATGAATTCGCTGCCCACCATCTCCGCATTGATTGCAAAATCCCAATCTTGATGACGGCGCAAAGATGCGTCGAAGCTAATCAGCGGATACTGATGGCGCCACATCATGATGGTTGAAGTTTGGCAATATCCGCCTTCCAATAAAATGAAGTCAAACATCGATTGACCATCGTATGGAAACGGGTTGCCAAGCATGCGCCGGCACCCATCGACGAGCATGACGTTGCTGAACAACACTCGCGCGGCGTGCCGAGGAGGCTTGGGGCCAAGCGCGGCGATGCATCGTTCCAGCTTGTCCGGTAGCCATCGGTCATCCGCATCCAAAAAAGCGATCAGGTCACCAGTCGCTTCCTCTATGCCCCTGTTTCGACACCACGCCGCTCCGCGATTCTCGGGCTCGCGAATCAGGCGCAACGCTATCTGGTCTCCACAATGACTTGGCAATTCGAATTGCAGTCCCGATGCATCATCTATAACAATAATTTCGCGCGGAGCGATGGTTTGTCTGGATATTGATTCTATGGCGATAAAAAGCAAATCAACACGATTGTAGTGTGGAATTATTACGCTCACTCCATAGGGATTTTCGAAGTCGCGCCTCATCTCGTGCCTGATTTCGCTCTTGTATGAAGGAGGGTGTGCTTGCGTCGGATTGATGCGCCAGGACAGTCGCGCTGCATGCGTGACGCATATTGTGGATATCAAAGAATGGGCGCGTTCGTGCGCCGTCGCACGCATAACGGTAGATCTAGCCCATTCGATGAAGGTTCTTTGCTGTAAGTTGGCTCAACGTTTGATAGGTGTTGGTTTTTTGAAAGCATGGGCGCCTCATAAGAAGTTTCCCTATACTGCCAGGCCGAACAAGAACGGTTCCCCGGGCGGTCCACCGCCCGCGCAAAAAGGCCCGCAGTTCGTCACTGCGGGCCTTTTTGCCTCTGGCGTCGGCGTCATTCCCGCCGTTAAGCAATGCAGGGATGCGTCAGCTCTCGAAGTGTGTCAGGCGATGCGCCACCACTCGCGTTTTAAGATGGTCGGCCAACCGGATCGCGAGAGCCATGATGACCATCGTCGGATTGGCATGTCCGCTCGTCGGGAAGACAGAAGCGCCTGCCACGTAAAGGCCGCGTATGCCATGTACCTGGCAGGTGTCGTTCACGACGCTCGTTGCGGGGTTCATGCCCATTCGCGTAGTCCCGGCGGTATGGGCCATATCGTGCAAGACGAGCTTCGTCATGTCGCCGGTTGCCAGCTCTGGAGCAAATTCAAAGCCGATACCCGCGGCGAATAGATCCTGTTTCAGCAGTTGCGAGAACCTCAGCACGGAGCGCCTCATGAAAACTCCGGGCTCCCAGGTGACATGGGCAAGCGGGAGTTCGAGGCGATCGCGCTTGTCGGAGAGGGTGATACGGTTTTCGGGCAGTGGTGTTTGCTCGCAGATCAGATTTAGCGTCAGCGCTTCGATCTTTCTCGCTGTGCCTTTGGTCACATAGTCTCGCGCCACAAAATTGGCATTCAGCAGAACTGCGGCGTCTGCAATCGCGCGGCGTAGCCGGTAGGGCACTTTCTGGCTGCCCAGGATTTTGCGACCGATGAGACTCAAGACGATTCCCGAACTTTTCACGACCAACAGCATGTCCGACACCGGATGCTCGCTCTGCCGCCTGATCAAGCGCTTGAGCGCGACCATTGGATCATCATCCGAAATATGCATGTGTGCAAAAACGGCCATGTTGGGCAGACGCTCGCCTTGTTGCACCTCATGGCGAAGAGCGAGTCCGTGAAAATACATAAAGGCCCGATACTTCAGGCGCAGTGGAAAAAAGCCCAGCAATGTGGCGACACGCGCGTGGCTATCGGGCGAAACAACGCCCAGCGCAATGCACGGATGGTCCGTCAGGTAGCGTCCGACGACGTCATGCTGATTTCCCAGCGCGCCGCCCGTGAGATCTTTCGACATGAGCAGCAGGCGGGCATTTTCTATCGCGCCGGCGGCAAGCACCACATGCGCCGATTCAATTGTTCGCCTCCTGCTACCTGAGAGCGACGAGATGATATGCACGCCCGTTATCCCGTCTGCATCGACATTCACCGCGGAGACCGTCGCGTTAAAAAGGACCGTCACGTTCTCATGTGCTTCTCGCATGAAGTCGGGCCCGAATCGCATGATGTCCTTTGCGTCGTGACGAGAGCGGGAGAATTGCCAGAAGAAGGACGTCAAGTGCTGCATTCGCGAGACTTCGGCTGGTTCCTTTAGTTTCGCGGTGCCCCAGAACGTGCGGTCGTGGATGGTCGGTCCCAGGTCGAGCCATTCGGCTGCCCGGTCGATATAAGGTGCGATGGTGGCGGAATCGATTGGCCATCCGGAGTTCGGTATCCAGTCGCGCTGAATAAAATCCGTCGTGTCGAAGGGCGCAACCTTGCCCGCCCAGCCAGTCGTCGATCCCCCCAGCACTCGGCATCGGACGCCGAACTTCTGGATTTCGGCGCTCCAGAACTTCAATTGATATGCGTGGAATTTCTGACGCGCTTCGCGCATGCTCGCGTCGTTGAGGGCACCCTGTACTTCCACCTTGTTCAGCGCCTCGTGGCTGGAAGACTCCTGGAGTCCACCGCTTTCCAGCAGTAGAATCTTGAGCCCAAGGCCGGACAATTCGCGCACGATGGTCAACCCGGCCGCACCGCTGCCAACCACGATGAGATCAAAAGGCTCGCACCCGATGGGCGACGCGGCGTCTGCTTCGAAATCGATAAAATGCGTCATCTCTCAACGACCTCGAATCGCGTTGAAGATAGCTTCGGATACCGGAAACGGCGTAACGAATGCGACCGGCTCGAATCGAAGCGCGCCCGGAGCGCGGATGTTGGTCCAGCGCCAGGTCGGGATCGGCGGCATTCACCGGACGCGGCCAGGAATCAAACAAGATGAGGCAGGGTTTGGATCAAAGCCTCTTCGACGCGCGTTGTTTTCAGGGAAGCTATCAACAGCTATCGATTGTTTCCGTTCGCTAGCTAACCCAGTGTCGTTCCTGCATTTCCCGGTGTGCCCGAGCGGAGGGTAGCGTCCCGAGCGTGCCCGATCCGGCGCGTCGCGCTCGCCGCGAAGCCACAGCGAAGCCCCAATGAATTGGGTGGGGCGCTTGACTATTGACTATTCGTACAAAAGAGACGACGGTGTCAGTCTCGAATCAGGTTTGCAGTTGTCTCGATCGGATCCCATCCCCTACCGCCTTTCCTGACAAACGGTTTTCAGGGGGGCAGCGTTTTGGGATGGAGCAATTTCGCCACGACACCCGGGTGGAGGCGACGCAATGAAACCGGCTGCTGCCACGGAGTCCCGTTCGCATCGCCTGCCATTTCTGCGAGGCGTTTTGCCAGTCAAGCCTGCCCAGTTGCCACACGACATCATTGCGGGCATCACGCTCGCCGCGCTCGGCATTCCCGAGGTGATGGGGTACACGAAGATTTCCGGCACGCCCACCGTGACCGGGCTCTATACGATATTGCTGCCGCTGATCGCGTTCGCGGTGCTGGGTGCGTCGCGGCAACTGGTGGTCGCGGCGGATTCCGCAACTGCCGCCATCCTTGCTGGCGAGCTGACGACCGTCGCTGCGTTGGGAAGTCCGAAATACGTCGGGCTCACCAGCACGGTGGCCCTCACCGTTGCCGTGATGCTCGTGATCGCGCGAGTGTTCCGGCTGGGGTTTCTGGCCGACTTTCTTTCTCGCAGCGCACTGATCGGCTTTCTGACCGGCGTGGGCGTGCAGGTCGCCGCCGGCGAGTTCGCCGGGCTGATCGGGCTGCCGAAAGAGGGGCATGGTCCGATCATGCAAGCGGTCTCGGCGTTCGAACGCATCCCCGCAGCGCACCTTGCAACCGCGGCGCTTTCGTTCAGCGTGCTGGCGGTGATCATCGGCTGCAAGCGTTTCGCGCCGCGCGCACCGGGTGCGCTGATTGCCGTGATCGGCTCGATCCTCGCGAGCGGCGTCTTCGATTTCGCGGGGCGTGGCATCGCGGTAACGGGCAACGTGCCGGGCGGCCTGCCGTCGCTGTTCCTGCCGCGCCTGGCGGCGGCCGATGTCAACGAGGTGCTGGTCACGGCCGCCTCGTGCTTCATCGTCATCATTGCGCAGAGCGCGGCGACCGCGCGCGCCTATGCCAACCGTTACAACGAGAAGGGCGACGACAACGCGGACCTCGTCGGGCTCGCCGCCGCGAACGCCGCGGCGGCGTTCACGGGGACCTTCGTCGTGAACGGCAGTCCGACCAAGACCGAGATGGTCGACGAAGCGGGCGGCCGCACCCAGCTCGCGCATCTCACGACGGCCGCCATCGTGCTGCTGGTGCTGCTGTTCCTCACGCGCCCGCTGAGCCTGCTGCCTGCGGCGGTATTGTCGGCGATCGTTTTCATGATCGGCGTGAAGCTGATCGACGCGAAAGGTATGGCCGAGCTCTATCGCATGCAGAAGGACGAGTTGGTCGTCGCCCTGCTAACGGCGGGCGTGGTCGTGTTCGTCGATGTGATGCACGGCATTCTCGCCGCCGTCGTGCTGTCACTGATCGCCCATGTGCGGCATAGCTACCGCCTGCATACGCGCGTGCTCACGCGCAGTCCCTCCGGCCACTGGGTTCCGCATCGCGTCGAGCCAAATCTATTCGCGGTGCCAGGCATTGTCGTCTACCGGTTCGAAGCTGATCTCTTTTATGCGAACACCGGACGCTTCACCGAGGAAGTGCTGATGCTCGTGAACGAAGCGAATCCGGCGCCGCGCTGGGTGGTGATCGATGCGTCGGTGATCAACAACATCGACTACACGGGCGGCAAGGCGTTGATACAGTTGGCTGAGGAGCTCGAACGGCGCGGTATCGGCATTGCGGCCGTCGCGCTTCCAACCGGCGTGCGTCGTGAGATCGAGCGCTACAAGGCGCTGCGTGCGCGAGGCGCGCAGCGCGAGATCTTCGCCACGGTCGATGCCGCGATCGAGGCGCTCGGCAACGTCGCGCCGGACACATCGGCGGCATCTCCCGACGATGCGAAACCAGGCTGAAGCCAATGAACAGGAAGAGGGGATGACGCGTGGCTAAAACCGCTGCAGACAAGCGCAATGAACCTGCGAATGAACCCGCTGGCCCGGCAGCCGTGGCTGTGCTGGAAGATCCGTCCATGCTGTTTGGCGGGCGCGGCTCGCTGGCGTCGCGAATCGGGCGCGGCAAGGCGGCGCGCAAAATGGCGCCGCGCGCGAAGCTGGCGGTGTGCCGGCTCGACGATCGGGATCCGCTCGCGTTGCTCGACGCGTCCAACGCGGGGCGGGTGCCCGAGCTGATACCAATTCGCTACGGGCGCATGGTCGCGAATCCGTTTGCGTTCTATCGCGGCGCCGCGCCGCTGATGGCCCATGACCTTTCGAAGCTGCCGCATTCCGGCGTGACCGTGCAGCTGGGCGGCGATGCGCACCTCGCGAACTTCGGACTGTTCGCGAGCCCGGAGCGGCGCATCCTGTTCGGGCCCAACGACTTCGACGAAACGCTGCCTGGCCCGTTCGACTGGGATCTGCGCAGGCTGGCGACCTCATTCGTGATCGCCGCGCGCGAACGCGGGTTGACGACACACGACCAGCGCGCCGCGGTGCGGCGGCTGTGCGAGACGTTCCGGCAGCAGATCGTCAGGTTCAGCCAGATGGATACGCTCGACGTCTGGTACTACCAGTTCAGGGCCGCGAGCATGCTCGCGATTGCCGATACGCTGGAGGAAAAACAGAAAGAACTGGCGGTGATCGAGAAGGCGCGGCTGCAGTCGTCGCGTTCCGAGATGGGGCATGCCACCGAGATCGTCAACGGCAAGCTGCGCATCAAGGACGTGCCGCCGCTCGTGTATCACGTTCCCCTGGCGAGCCCGCACGACCAAAAGCAGTACGAGGCGCAGGTCCGGCGGTTTTTTGCCGACTACCGCTTGACGCTCCCCGATGACAGGCGCGCACTGTTCGACCGCTATGAACTCGTGGATGTGGCCATTCGGGTCGTGGGCATTGGCTCGGTCGGGACGCGGTGCTATCAGGCGCTGTTCATGGCCGATGGCGAGTCCCCGCTATTCCTTCAATTGAAGGAGGCGCGCGCCTCCGTGCTGGGGGGCTATGTGCCGCCGAGCCGTTTTCCGAACCACGGCCAGCGTGTGGTGAACGGACAGCGCCTGCTGCAGTCGGCGAGCGATATCTTCCTCGGGTGGTCGAAGATGCGGCACACCGGAAACGACTTCTACGTGCGCCAGTTGCGCGACATGAAGGGCGCATTCGATTTCACCACCTTCGATGTCGAGGATCTCGGCGAATATGCGGTCTCCTGCGCGCACGCGCTGGCCCATTCGATGGCCAAGGCGGGCGATCCGGCACTCATCTGCGGTTATATCGGCAAGTCGAGTGCCTTCGACGAGGCAATCGCGCGATTCGCGCTCGCTTACGCCGACCGCAATGAAGCCGATTGGGAGGTCTTGAAGGCAGCGGTCAAGACGGGGCGGATCCAGGTCATACATCAATGATCAATGAGGCTGGAGCACGCCAGGAATTTGATCGGCACCTCAATATTTGCTCGATGTTTAGGGATTCCCCTGGGATGCGGCGATAAATTGGGGATCGATTAAAAAGCCGCGTCAGCCTGTCATGTGCCCGCTATCTTCGGAAGACTCGCGAGCTAGTCGGTGGTTAATATAAGCCATTGTTTTTAATGACAAAAAAGACTGATATTCCGCGGCTCGCGCCCATGCGGCGAACTCGGAATCGGGTGTCCGAGGCTTGGAACTGCGGGCTTTCCGGCCAGCGCAGTGTGCCAAAAAAACCCATCCGGCCCGTTCTTGAATTTGTCATTCCCCGTCCATATAATTAGCACTCACCGCATGAGAGTGCTAACAACTCTGGTGCCAAACATCGCTGGCTGGCGGTTGTCGTCAGCCAGGTTTGTCTCTTCAAGTCCCAACCAAGATAGAGGATCTATCCATGAACCTTCGTCCTTTGCATGATCGCGTGATCGTCAAGCGCCTGGATCAAGAAACCAAGACCGCTTCGGGCATCGTGATCCCGGACGCAGCGGCAGAAAAGCCGGATCAAGGTGAAGTCCTGGCCATCGGCCCGGGCAAGCGCGACGACAAGGGCGCTCTGATCGCGCTCGACGTGAAGGTCGGCGACCGCGTTCTGTTCGGCAAGTACGCAGGCCAGACCGTCAAGGTCGACGGCAACGAACTGCTCGTGATGCGCGAAGAAGACATCATGGCCGTGGTGAACAAGTAAGTTCAGACCACCGCTCATTCATCAAGAATTCAAGGAGTTAGAAGATGGCAGCTAAAGACGTCGTGTTCGGCGATTCCGCCCGTTCCAAGATGGTTGAAGGCGTGAACATTCTCGCCAACGCAGTGAAGGTCACGCTGGGTCCGAAGGGCCGCAACGTGGTTCTCGAGCGCTCGTTCGGCGGCCCGACGGTCACCAAGGACGGTGTCTCGGTCGCAAAGGAAATCGAGCTCAAAGACAAGCTCCAGAACATGGGCGCGCAAATGGTCAAGGAAGTCGCTTCCAAGACCAGCGACAACGCCGGTGACGGCACCACGACCGCTACGGTCCTGGCACAGTCGATCGTGCGCGAAGGCATGAAGTACGTCGCATCGGGCATGAACCCGATGGACCTCAAGCGCGGCATCGACAAGGCCGTTGCAGCAGCAATCGAAGAGCTGCGCAAGGTCAGCAAGCCCTGCACGACCAACAAGGAAATCGCGCAAGTCGGCTCGATCTCGGCAAACAGCGACACGTCGATCGGCGACCGCATCGCTGAAGCGATGGACAAGGTCGGCAAGGAAGGCGTTATCACCGTCGAAGACGGCAAGTCGCTGCAAGACGAACTGGAAGTGGTCGAAGGCATGCAGTTCGACCGCGGCTACCTCTCGCCGTACTTCATCAACAACCCGGACAAGCAAGTCGCCGTGCTGGAAAGCCCGTTCGTCCTGCTGTTCGACAAGAAGATCTCGAACATCCGTGACCTGCTGCCGGTTCTGGAACAAGTCGCGAAGGCTGGCCGTCCGCTGCTGATCATCGCTGAAGACGTCGAAGGCGAGGCACTGGCCACGCTGGTCGTCAACAACATCCGTGGCATCCTGAAGACCGTTGCTGTCAAGGCTCCGGGCTTCGGCGACCGCCGCAAGGCCATGCTGGAAGACATCGCGATCCTGACCGGCGGTCAAGTCATCGCGGAAGAAACCGGCCTCACGCTCGAGAAGGCAACGCTGAACGAACTCGGTCAAGCGAAGCGCATCGAAGTGGGCAAGGAAAACACGACGATCATCGACGGCGCAGGCGAAGCCGTGAACATCGAAGCGCGCGTGAAGCAAATCCGCACGCAAATCGAAGAAGCGACCTCGGACTACGACCGCGAAAAGCTGCAAGAGCGCGTTGCCAAGCTGGCAGGCGGCGTTGCAGTGATCAAGGTTGGCGCTGCGACCGAAGTCGAAATGAAGGAAAAGAAGGCACGCGTGGAAGACGCGCTGCACGCAACCCGCGCTGCCGTTGAAGAAGGCATCGTCCCGGGCGGCGGCGTTGCGCTGATCCGTGCACGCACGGCAATCGCCAGCGTGAAGGGCGCCAACGCAGACCAGGACGCAGGCATCAAGATCGTCCTGCGCGCAATGGAAGAGCCGCTGCGCCAGATCGTCACGAACGGCGGCGAAGAAGCGTCGGTGGTCGTGGCAGCGGTTGCAGCTGGCCAGGGCAACTACGGCTACAACGCAGCGACGGGCGAGTACGTCGACATGGTCGAAGCCGGCGTGGTCGACCCGACGAAGGTCACGCGCACCGCGCTGCAAAACGCAGCTTCGGTCGCAGGTCTGCTGCTGACGACGGACGCAGCGGTTGCTGAAGTGCCGAAGGAAGATGCTCCGATGCCTGGCGGCATGCCCGGCGGCATGGGCGGCATGGGCATGGACATGTAAGAACGGCTCGCGCCGCAATTACATTGAAGTGCAGGGGGCGCGCCGCGAGGTGCGTTTCCCCGAGCCCGAAAAGAAAAAACCCGCAGTTTGCTGCGGGTTTTTTCGTTTGTGCGTCCGGTGTGCGGCCTGGAATCAGGCGTCGCCCGGCGACGCTTCATCGCCCTCTGCATCGTCTTCCGCATCATTACTCCGCGCCCAAAAAAACCGGTCTGGCACCCACGCCCCCATCCCCGGCCTGAATGCGCTCTGCACGGCCTGATAGAGGTATTCCTGCGCCTCGCGGACCGCCTCGGGCGGCTCCTGCCCGTTCGCGAGCAGCGCGGCGATTGCCGAGCCGAGCGTGTCGGCCAGCCCCATCATCGGCTGGTTCGAGCGGTCCCAGAAGTCTTGGCGCAACTGGCCCTCTTCACTATAGAGCGTGTTCACCACGCGATGCGAGCCCGTCTCCATCGAGAGAATGTATTCGCAGCCGGTGGAGAGCAGATGCGAGATCGCGCTGTCGATACTGGGCGTGTCGGCGTCGCCGTCGGGTTGCGCGAGTGCGAGCAGCACCGAGACGTCGGCGACCAGCACGGTGGTTTGCGGCACCAGCAGATCGGTGACGACTTCGCGCAACTCGTCGGCGGCGAGCACGTGCTCGTCGTCGAGCGTGAAGTCGGGCGCCACAACGAGCGGCACCTCGTCGTAGTCAGCGACCACTTCGGCGATTGCGCTCACCACTTCGGCGCGGGTGCCCGCGCCCACCTTGAACGCCGACACCGGCATGTCTTCTAGCAGCATGCGTGCCTGGGCCGCGACGGTCTCGGGGTCGAGACCGTTGACTTCGTCGCATCCGGCCGAGTCGCGCACGGTGTAGCCGGTGAGCACGCTCACGCCGTGGCAGCCCATGCTGGCGAGCGTGAGCAGATCGGCTTGCAGGCCGCTGCCGCCGGTCGGATCGGAAAGGCCGAAGGTAAGGACGATGGGAGGGGTGTCGCCGGGCATGTGCGTTGACGGGAATGTTAGGTTGGCTCGTGGTTGCTGCGGTGACGGCGCGGCTATCTCGCGCCGACGGTTCGATTATGCGGCCTCGCGGGCGTTGCCGGGGACGGATGATCTGCCACACGCGAGGGATTTTCGCCTCGTGATGGCGCGCGAGGCGCGCGACTTGGGCGCGGCCACAGTCGCTAGGCATGGAATCAGCAACACGGTACCATCATGGATCCTGTTTTTCAGACAGTTTTCCCGATCGTCCGCGGCGCTTGCTGCAGGCGGTTTTTTGGACTTTTCGACGCGGCATAAGAATGGAATATAGAAGCTGGATGTGCCTGATCTGCGGCTGGATCTACGATGAAGAGGCCGGTTTGCCAGACGAAGGCATCGCCCCCGGCACGCGCTGGGAGGATGTTCCCGTCAACTGGACATGTCCCGAGTGCGGCGCGCGCAAGGAAGATTTCGAGATGGTTCAGATCTGAGGCGTCTCGTGCGAGGCTTTGGCCTGATCGTCGTCAGTTGTTGTTAATACCGTTATCGAACGTTGTACCGGCGCCCGTAGCGTCCGTGGCTGGCGCCCGCGCTTCTTTGCCCGACCCCGCCGGTATTCGCGCGAGGCGGTAGTCGGCCTGCCGGCCGGCTGGCCGCTTTTCGCACCGCATCGCAACTGTTCCTGGCGCTGCCCATGAGCCTTCATACGACGTCGGTTGCCCGTTTCGAAGCGTTGCCCAATCCGCGTGGCGGGCAAGTGCCGTTCGCGCATGCGGCGCTCGCCCAGGCGCTTGCCGCGCTCGACGAGCAGCGCGATGTCGCACGGCCGCTGCGCCAGGCGGCGCGCGCGTTGCGCGACGCGGGCTGGTTTGCGGCGGCGCGTTTTGCGGACACGTTGCTGCTGGCCTCGCCACTTGCGCTGGCGGCATCGGTGCCCGCGCCGCCGCCGCCTGGCATGCCGCCGCGGCCCGCGCACGATCAAGATGGAGCAGACGAGGGCCACATTCGCGAGGCGTTCCGCGATGCGCTGATCGATCTGGTCGCCGCGCTCGAGCGTCACAATCTGCGTGAACTGGCGTGCTCGCCGGTGCTGTATGCGCGCCAGCGCGTGCTGTTCGAGGCGCTCGCCTCGCATGGAGCGGGCGTCGTGCTTGCTTATGAGGATGTCGCGCTGTCCGGCCGGCCCATCGCGGTCGCCACGCTGGCCGCGCAACCGGGGCAGCGGCTTGCGCAGATTCGGGCGCGCTACGAGGCGGCCTTGCTGCCCGCGTTGAAGGCGCGCATGGCCAATGGCAGCCGCGCGGCGGAGCAGTTCGCGCAGGCCGCGTTCGGCGAGTTGGACGCCTGCATCGCGGAACTCGCGAGCGCCGATACCTACGACTTCTGGCGTCTTGCTTCGGCTTGTGCCCGGGTGCTGCGCAACGGCGTGACGATCTGGGGCGACGGTCCCATGCGCTCGTTTTACGCGCGCGGCAATCTGCTGATTGCCGAGCAGGCGCGTGGCCTGCGCGTCGCGCCGCAGTCGTTCGTGTGCGTGGCGCTCGCGGTGCTGTGGCGCGATTACGCGCTCTTCGGCGCCGCCGCGGAAGATACCGCCGATGTCGATCTGCTGCTCGACTACGGCCTGACCGTGGACTGGCATGTTGCCGGCACCCAGGCCTCCGAGGCGTTGTGGGAGGCGGGCAGCGCGCAGGCCGATGCGCTGGCGGCGCGCGTGGCGCGCACGCGCGAGCTGGGCGCGCTCGTGGTGAACGGCAACGCGTACGAAGATTTCCTGCAGACCGCCGACGCCGCCATGCTTGAGCTTGGCACGGCGTCTCGCGCACTTTCGCTGCGGCCTGCCGGTGCACCCGCGGAATGCGCGGCGGCGCTCGTGGCGGCGGATGCGGCGTATCGCATCGGCGCGGCGGCGTGGGCGCTCGGGCTCGGTCACGTGGGCCTGCTTGCCGACGCGCTCGGTCTCGCCTGGCGGCGCACCGCGCACGCGGCGGCTGGCGGGGCGCGGGGGGCGCAGGGGGCGCAAGCAGCGTCGGGCCACGTGGCCGTGGAAGCACCGGGCGCGCAGGCGATCGAACACGCCAACGAGGCGCTGCGCGCGATGTTGCACAAGGTGGCGGCGGGCGTCGCCCAACCCGATGCGAGCGCGGCGGTGCGCGCCCTTGGCGCGGCAATTGCGGCGGGCGCAACCTGTGGTGCGGGCGCAGCGAGTGCGGCGGCGCAACTCGCGCCGCGTTGAGGCGCAACGCTTTGCCAGGCGTGTGTTGGCGCACAGGTGCGTCTATATACGCCTCGGCGGCCATGCGGTCGGCTCGGCTGCGCATGATAGAGTGATCATCTCCTTGCTACGGAGCGCTGGAAAGTGCGTTGAGGCCAACCGCCGTTCCGTATCGACTTTGCTAGAATTCAAACCATGTCCAAGAGTAACGATCGCATCAATCTGACCAACCAGTTCCTGATCGCCATGCCCAACATGGCGGACCCCACGTTTTCAGGAACGGTGGTCTACCTTTGCGATCATTCCGAGCGCGGCGCGCTCGGCCTCGTGATCAATCGTCCTACCGATATCGATCTCGAAGCGCTGTTCTCGCGCATCGACCTCAAGCTCGAAATCGAACCGCTGCTGCACGTTCCCGTCTATTTCGGCGGCCCGGTGCAGACCGAGCGCGGCTTCGTCCTGCACGCCCCAAAGACCGGCATCAACTACACCTCGTCGATGTCGGTGCCCGGCGGCCTCGAAATGACCACCTCGAAGGACGTGCTCGAAGCCGTGGCCAGCGGCACCGGCCCCGAACAGTTCCTGCTCACGCTCGGCCACGCCGGCTGGGGTGCGGGCCAGCTTGAAGACGAAATCTCGAAGAACGGCTGGCTCACGGTCGAAGCCGATCCGAAGATCGTGTTCGACGTGCCCGCCGAAGAGCGCTTCGAAGCGGCGCTCGCGCTGCTCGGCATTTCGTCGACGATGCTTTCGGGCGAAGCAGGGCACGCATGAGCGTGGCTGCAGGGCGGGGCGCCGCCGAGGCGACCTTGCTGGCGTTCGACTACGGCGAGAAGCGCATCGGTGTGGCGCTCGGCAATGCGCTCACGCGCAGCGCCCGCGCGCTCACCGTGATCCAGAACCGCGGCATCGACTATCGCTTCGAAGCCGTCAGCGCGCTGCTGCGCGAATGGCAGCCCGATCTGCTCGTGGTCGGCCTGCCGTGTCATCCCGACGGCACGCCGCATGTCATGACGAAGCTGGCCAAACGCTTCGGCAATCAACTGAACGGCCGCTTCAATCTGCCCGTGGTCTGGGTGGACGAGCGCTATTCCTCCGTCGATGCCGAAGCGCGCCTGCGCGAGCGCGGCGAACGTGCGGAGCATGTGGACGCCGAAGCGGCCTGTGTGATCCTCCAGCAGTACCTCGACGAGATTGTTGACGAACCCCCGCCCCAATTCCCGTGATGAACATTCCCGACGCCGAGGCGCTGTACCGCGCCATTCTCGAGCAGATTCGCGCGGCTTATCCGATCGGCGCATTCGGCGCACCCGATGGTGTGGCGATCGCCGGCATCCGTAGCGGCGGCGCGTGGCTGGCCGAGCGGCTCGCGCACGACCTCGGAGCCGCGCAGTGGGGCGTGGTGAACGTCGCACTGCATCGTGACGACTACGCTAAGAAGGGCCTGCACAGCCAGGCGAGCCCGACCGCGCTGCCGTTCGAAGTGGAAGGCCGCCGCATCCTGCTCGTCGACGATGTGCTGCACACTGGGCGCACCGTGCGCGCGGCGCTCAACGAACTCTACGACTATGGGCGGCCCGCTTCGGTCGAGCTGGCCGTGCTTGTCGACCGCGGCGGGCGCGAGTTACCGGTGGCGGCGCGCTTCACCGGCGGCGAGGCGCAGCAACTGAACCCGGACTCGACGCTCGTGCTCGAGCGCGCCGACGACGGCCGCTTCGCGATGTGCGTCGAACCCCGCATCGAGCCTCGCGGCGCGCACTGAACCACCTTGCCTGAGCGAAGCCATCAAGCAACGGCTGCGCTCCGGCGACATCACCGAACCCGATACAACAGGCCGGATCCGATACGACCCGGCCAGATCCAGTCAGACACCCGCGCAGGAATTTCGCGATGAACACACAGCCCACGCCGGCCCCGGACGTACCGGACGACAAGCGCTTTCGCTATGGCTTCCTCAAGGGCAATCCGCAGCTCACGAAGAACGGCGAGCTCAAGCACCTGCTCACGATCGAGGGGTTGCCGCGCGCGATCCTCACGCACATTCTCGACACCGCCACGCAGTTCGTGAGCGTCACCGACCGCGATGTGAAGAAAGTGCCGCTGTTGCGCGGCAAGTCGGTGTTCAATCTGTTTTTCGAGAACTCGACGCGCACGCGCACGACCTTCGAGATCGCGGCCAAGCGTCTTTCGGCGGACGTGCTCAACCTGAACATCAACGCCTCGTCGACGAGCAAGGGCGAGTCGCTGCTCGACACCATCGGCAATCTCTCGGCGATGCACGCCGACATGTTCGTCGTGCGCCACGCATCGAGCGGCGCGCCGTACCTGATCGCCGAGCATTGCGCGCCGCACGTGCACGTGATCAACGCCGGCGACGGCCGCCACGCGCACCCCACGCAGGGTCTGCTCGACATGTACACGATCCGACATTACAAGCGCGATTTCACGAATCTGCGCGTGGCGATCGTCGGCGACATTCTGCACTCGCGCGTCGCGCGCTCGGACATTCACGCGCTCACCACGCTCGGCGTGCCCGAAGTGCGCGCGATCGGCCCACGCACGCTGCTGCCGGGCGGACTCGAGCAGATGGGCGTGCGCGTGTTCCATAACCTCGACGAAGGCTTGAAGGACGTCGACGTCATCATCATGCTGCGCCTGCAGAACGAGCGCATGAGCGGGGCGCTGCTGCCATCGGCGCAGGAGTACTTCAAGAGCTGGGGCTTGACGCCCGAGCGGCTCGCGCTGGCCGCGCCCGATGCAATCGTGATGCACCCGGGGCCGATGAACCGCGGCGTCGAAATCGACTCGCAGGTCGCGGACGGCCCGCAGTCGGTGATCCTCAACCAGGTGAGCTTCGGCATTGCGGTGCGCATGGCGGTGATGGGCATCGTTGCCGGAAACAACGAATGAACGGGCGAGAACAACAAGGGCAGGGCATGAAGATTCAGATTCAAGGCGGCACGCTGATCGATCCCGCGAGCGGAACTGAAACGCAGCAGGACGTGTATATCGCCGACGGCAAGATTGCCGCGCTCGGCGCCGCGCCCGCCGGTTTTCAGGCGGACAGAACGCTCGACGCGAAGGGCCTCATGGTCGCGCCGGGTCTCGTCGACCTGAGCGCGCGGCTGCGCGAACCGGGCTACGAGCACAAGGCCACGCTCGACTCGGAAATGAACGCGGCGCTCGCGGGCGGCGTGACGAGCCTCGTGTGCCCGCCCGACACTGATCCGGTGCTCGACGAAGCGGGCTTGGTCGAGATGCTCAAGTACCGCGCGGGCAAGCTCGAGCGCGCGCATGTCTATCCGCTCGGCGCGCTCACGGTTGGCCTGAAGGGCGACGTGATCACCGAGATGGTTTCGCTCACCGAGGCCGGCTGCATCGGCTTCACGCAGGCCGACAAGCCGATCGCGGACACGCAGGTCCTGCTGCGCGCGCTCCAGTACGCGAGCACCTACGGTTACGCCGTGTGGCTGCGCCCTCAGGACGCGTATCTCGCGAAGGGCGGCGTGGCCGCGAGCGGCGCGCTGGCCTCGCGGCTCGGGCTGTCGGGCGTATCGGTGAGCGCGGAGACCATTGCGCTGTTCACGCTTTTCGAACTGATGCGCGTGACCGGTGCGCGCGTGCACGTGCAACATCTTTCGTCGGCGGCGGGCATTGAGCTCATGCGCGCGGCGAAGGCCGAGGGCCTGCCCGTGACCTGCGATGTGACGGCCAACCACGTGCATCTGATCGACATGGACATCGGCTACTTCGATGCCCAGTTCCGCCTCGACCCGCCGCTGCGCCAGCAACGCGACCGCGAAGCCATTCGCGCGGGCCTTGCAGATGGCACAATCGACGCGATCTGCTCGCAGCACACGCCCGTGGACGACGACGAGAAGCTGCTGCCGTTCGCCGAAGCCACGCCGGGCGCGAGCGGGCTCGAATTGCTGCTTTCGCTTACGGTGAAGTGGGCGCAGGAAGCAGGGATGCCGCTTGCGAAGGCGCTGTCATCGATCACTTCGGCGCCTGCCGGGGTGATGCAGCGTGAGGCAGGGCGACTTGCCGTAGGCGCACCCGCCGACCTTTGCGTGTTCGACGCGAACGCGCACTGGCGGGTCGAGCCGCGCGCGCTCAAGAGCCAGGGGCACAACACGCCGTTCCTCGGCTACGAACTGCCCGCCGTGGTGCGCGCAACGCTGGTGGCTGGGCGCGCCGGCTTCGAGCGCGACGCCGGACATCATTGAGGATCATCGAGCGCACTCGCGACGGCCATCGACATTCATATCCCCATGAGGCTCTTTATACGTAAAGCCCGGCTGCTCGGGCACCTGCTGCGCGGCGCCTGGACCGTCGGCGTGCGCTTTCCGCGCGCGACGCCCCAGGCGCGCCACGCCATGAACCGCGCCTGGTCGCGCCGGATGCTCGAACTGTGCGGCATGAAGATCGTCGTGCATAACGACGCGGCGCGGCTCGACGCGGGCGCGCTCGTCGTGAGCAATCACATTTCGTGGATCGACATCTACGTGATCAACGCGTGGCGGCCGACGCCGTTCGTCTCGAAGGCCGAGATCCGCAATTGGCCGCTGATTGGCTGGTTCGCGCAGAATCTGGACACCGTGTTCATCGAGCGCGAGAGGCGCAGCGACGCGCACCGCATCATGCACGAACTGGCGGCGCGCCTTGGGCGCGGCGAACTGATGTGCGTGTTTCCGGAGGGCACGACCACCGACGGCCTCGCGATCAAGCCGTTTCACGCGAATATGTTCCAGGCGCCGGTGTCGTCGGGCGCGCCGGTGCAGCCCATCTGCATCCTCTATGAAGACGCGCAGGGGCGACAGTCGGCGGCACCCGCGTATATCGACGATGTCTCGCTCAAAGAGTCGCTCGATATGTTGCTCAAGGCCGGGCCGATCACGGCGCATGTGTATGTATGCGAGGCGATCGAGCCGGGCGATGATCGCCGCAGGCTCGCGGCGCAAGCGCACGGGGCGGTGGGGGAGGCGCTGGAGGTGCTGCGCTCGCCGGGGCGGGTGGATCGGCAGGGGCTGCGCAGCGGGGTTGACGCTTGAGGCAGGGCTGCGCTTGCGCGCCGCGCGTTCAACCCGAGACCGCGCGGCAGCTCGAGCAGGGCACCTGAGTGAGCACGCGCTGATCGGGATCCGCTTGCAGGCTGACCGCCGAAAGGCGCGCGCCCCAGACGCAGCCCGAGTCGAGGCCGATCAGGTTTTCGCGCAACGTGAGGCCGAGCGCCGCCCAATGGCCGAACACTACCGTGGCGTTATCGGTCTTGCGTCCCGGCACGTCGAACCACGGCATGAAACCCGGCGGCGCCGAATCCAGCCCGCCGCTCATGGAGAAGTCCATAACGCCATCGGCGTCGCAAAAACGCATGCGCGTGAGCGCGCTGCACGTGATGCGCAGCCGCTCGATCCCTTTCAGATTCTTCGACCAGCGGCTGGGCTCGTTGCCGTAGAGGCCGGCCAGCACTTCTTTCCAGTTGTCGCCGCGCAACGCCTTTTCGAAGTCACGCGCGAGTTCCAGTGTGAGTTCGACATCCCATTGCGGCAGCACGCCGGCGTGCACCATCAGCATGCCCTGGTCGTAATGCGCGATCGGACGATGGCGCACCCAATGCAAAAGATCCTGGGCATCGGGGGCGCTCAGGATGTCTTCGATGGTGTCGCCCTTTTTCGACTTGCGGATGCCCGCCGACACGGAAAGCAGGTGCAGATCGTGATTGCCGAGCACCGCGACGGCACGGTCGCCGAGTGCGATCACCTCGCGCAGCGTCTCCAGCGAATCGGGACCGCGATTGATGAGGTCGCCCGCGAACCAGAGCGGGGTGTCGGCGGAAGGGCCAGCCTTGGCAAGCAGCTCGCGAAAAGGGGTGAGACAGCCTTGGAGGTCGCCGAAAGCGAGGGGCGGCGGGAACGGCGCGTGCTTGGTCATCGAAACGAAAACAGGTGCGAATCAGCTGCGGATGAGCGTGACAGGGTGTGAAGGCAAGAGAGTGAAGGTATCACAGGAAAACGATTGCGGTATGAGTGCGGCTGAATTGTCTTGTTGCGGACGCGTAAATGAGTGCTTCGTTCTGGCGCATATTTCATTGTGAGAGAGCGGCGGGTCGGAATTGTCAAGCTGTTTCAAGATGTTAGAGCTATGGCTTTCCCCCAAGCTGCCCGTATAATTGCTGTTACAAAATCAGAGTCAAAGTATGCAGTGTGGGTAAAAAGCAGGCGTTCTCTCGTCAAGTTCCCATCTTTACAGCATTCTTTAGCGCGTCTGGCTCCGGGGGGATCCACGCCAGACCAGCCTCCAATCTCGCGCCAAAAAGGGAAGTTCCATGATCCTGGTAACGGGCGGTGCCGGCTTTATCGGCGCCAACTTTGTGCTTGACTGGTTCCGTCAATCCGACGAGGCCGTTCTGAACGTAGACAAGCTGACCTATGCAGGCAATCTTGGAACGTTGCAATCGCTGCAGGGTAATCCGAAGCACGTGTTCGCACGCGTGGACATCTGCGATCGCGCCGCGCTCGACGCGCTGCTCGCCGAGCACAAGCCGCGCGCCGTGCTGCATTTCGCCGCAGAAAGCCACGTCGACCGCTCGATCCATGGTCCGGCCGACTTTGTTCAGACCAATGTGGTCGGCACCTTCACGCTGCTCGAAGCCACGCGCCAGTACTGGAACACCCTGCCTGAGGCGAAGAAGGCTGCTTTCCGCTTCCTGCACGTGTCCACGGACGAAGTGTTCGGCTCGCTTTCTGCAACCGACCCGCAATTCTCCGAAACCACCCCGTACGCCCCGAACAGCCCGTACTCGGCCACCAAGGCCGGCTCGGACCATCTCGTGCGCGCCTACCACCACACTTACGGGCTGCCGGTACTCACCACGAACTGCTCGAACAACTACGGTCCGTACCAGTTCCCCGAAAAACTCATTCCGCTGATGATTGCCAACGCGCTCGCCGGCAAGCCGCTGCCCGTGTACGGCGACGGCCAGAACGTGCGCGACTGGCTCTACGTGGGCGACCACTGCAGCGCGATCCGCGAAGTGCTGGCGCGCGGCAAGTGCGGCGAGACCTACAACGTGGGCGGCTGGAACGAGAAGAAGAACCTCGAGGTCGTGCACACGCTGTGCGACCTGCTCGACGAGATGCGGCGGAAGGCTGCGGGCTCGTATCGCGACCAGATCACCTATGTGACGGATCGCCCCGGCCATGACCGCCGCTACGCGATCGACGCGCGCAAGCTCGAGCGCGAGCTGGGCTGGAAGCCGGCCGAGACGTTCGAGACGGGTCTTGCGAAGACGGTGCGCTGGTACTTGGATAACCAGGCGTGGGCCGACGAGGTTGCCTCGGGCGACTATCGCAAGTGGGTCGAAACGAACTACGCGCAGCGCGCGTAAGGGCACCGGACATGGCGCGCAAAGGCATCATTCTCGCCGGCGGTTCCGGCACGCGGCTCTATCCGATCACCCACGCGGTGTCCAAGCAACTGCTGCCGGTGTACGACAAGCCGATGATCTATTACCCGCTGTCGACGCTGATGGTGGCGGGCATCCGCGACGTGCTCATCATCTCGACGCCGCAGGACACGCCGCGCTTCGAGGCTATGATCGGCGACGGCAGCCAGTGGGGCATGAACATCCAGTACGCAGTTCAGCCGTCACCGGACGGGCTTGCGCAGGCGTTCATCATCGGCAAGGACTTCGTGGGCAGCGATCCGTCGGCGCTCATTCTTGGCGACAACATCTTCTACGGCCACGATCTGGCGAAGCAGCTCGAGCGCGCGAACGCGCAGGACACGGGCGCGACCGTGTTTGCCTATCACGTGCACGATCCGGAGCGATATGGCGTGGTTGAGTTCGACAAGGGCTTCCGCGCCCTGTCCATCGAGGAGAAGCCGGCGCAGCCGCGCTCGAACTATGCGGTCACGGGTCTGTATTTCTACGACAACCGCGTGTGTGACATTGCGGCAGACATCAAGCCGTCCCCGCGCGGCGAGCTCGAAATCACGGACGTGAACTCGCGCTATCTGAGCGCGGGTGCGCTGAATGTCGAGATTATGGGCCGCGGCTATGCGTGGCTCGATACGGGTACGCACGACTCGCTGATCGAGGCGGCAACATTCATTGCAACGCTTCAAAAACGTCAGGGACTCGTGGTCGCGTGTCCAGAGGAAATTGCGTACCGACGGCAGTGGATCGATGCGGATCAAGTGCAGAGGCTTGCCGAGCCGCTCTCGAAGAACGCGTATGGCAAGTATTTGTTGAACATTCTCACGGACCAGGTTGCATGGCCATCACGGTAACTGCTACGGAGCTCCCCGAAGTCAAGATCATCGAGCCGAAGGTGTTCGGCGACGCACGTGGCTTCTTTTATGAGAGCTTTAACGGACGCGAATTCGAGGAGCTGGTCGAGGCCGGCGTCGAGTTCGTGCAGGACAATCACTCACGCTCTGCCAAGGGCGTCCTGCGTGGGCTGCATTATCAGGTCCAGCATGCTCAGGGCAAGCTCGTGCGCGTGGTGGAAGGGCGGGTGTTCGACGTCGCCGTCGACATCCGCCGCAGCTCGCCGAATTTCGGCAAGTGGGTTGGGGTACACCTTTCGGCGGACAATCATCGGCAACTGTGGGTGCCGCCGGGTTTCGCACATGGCTTTGTCGTGATTTCGGAGTCTGCGCAGTTCTTGTACAAGACCACCGACTACTGGTTCCCCGAGCACGAGCGCAGCATCGTGTGGAACGATCCGGAAATCGGTATCGAATGGCCCATCGACTTCGAGCCGTTGCTGGCAGCAAAAGATGCCTCGGGAAAGCGTCTGACGGAAGCCGAAGTCTATGTGTGAGGGTTCGATGGACAAGCAGCCGACGATTCTCGTCACGGGTGTTAACGGCCAGGTTGGCTTCGAGCTCCTGCGGTCGCTGCAGGCGCTCGGCCGCGTCGTGCCGTGCGATCGGTCAAAGCTCGACCTGAGTGATCTCGACCACGTGCGCGAGTTCGTGCGCGAGCTGAAGCCGTCGCTCATCGTCAATCCGGCCGCATATACGGCCGTGGATAAGGCTGAAACTGATGTCGACATTGCGCGTCGATTGAATGCAGAGCTGCCGAGAGTGTTCGCGGAAGAGGCGGAAAGGTGCGGCGCGGCGCTGATTCACTTTTCGACCGACTACGTATTCGACGGTACGAAGGACGGTGTGTATGCAGAAACTGACGCGACGAATCCGCAAAACGTCTACGGACTCACGAAGCTCGAAGGCGAGCAGGCTATTGCGGCGACAGGATGTGCGCACCTGATTCTGCGGACCAGTTGGGTGTACGGCCGGCGCGGCAAGAATTTCTTGCTCACGATGCTGAAGCTCGGCAGCGAGCGTCCGGAATTGCGCGTCGTCGCCGATCAGATTGGCGCGCCCACCTGGTCGAAGACTATCGCAGTTGCAACGTCGCACATCGTTGCCCAAGCTGTCGTGGCTGGCGACGTCGACTGGTGGGCGAAACGTTCTGGCATCTATCACTTTTCGGCGGTAGGTGAGACTTCGTGGCACGGTTTCGCCGAGGCGATCTTCAAAGAGGCACTGGGTGAGCGCGCGCCAAAGGTAGTGCCGATTCCGGCGAGCGACTATCCGGTTCCAGCCAAGCGCCCGGCCAATTCGCGGATGGCCCTCAGCAAACTGGTCGATACGTTTGGTGTCTGGATGCCGGCTTGGGATGATGCGTTGCGGCTATGCCTCAGTGAGTGATTCGTTTGCGCCCCCTGCCGGCGAAGTAAGCGCAGGAATTGTCATCGTTTTCTACCGCCCAGACCAAGGATGCGTGGCACGGGCGAATCGTCTCGCCCGTATGTGGCCGTGCGTTGTCGTGGACAATTCCGAAGAGCGCGTGACGGCGACCGACCTAGGATTGGACTCCAGCATCGACTATCTCGCGAACGGCGCAAATCTAGGGATAGCGACTGCGTTAAATCAGGGTGTTGCTCGGTTGATCGCCAAAGGTCATACCTGTGCGTTGTTGTTTGACCAGGACAGTGAGCCATCGGCAGCCTTACTGACGGAGTTGCCGCGTACGCTTTTGGCCGAACGTGCGCGCGATGCGCGCGTGGCAATCGTGGGGCCGGCTTATGAAGACGCAAGGCTCGGTGGTGTGGCACCGTTCGTGCGTTTCGGTTGTCTGAAGCTGCAGCGTATCGTTCCAGTGGGCACCCAGCCGGTAGAAGTCGATTTTCTGATCACATCGGGGTCGTGCGTCAATCTGAGGGTCTGGCATCACATTGGCCCGATGGAGGAAGCGCTGTTTATCGACTTCGTGGATTTGGAGTGGTGCATCCGGGCGAAGTCGAAAGGCTACGTGGTATTGGGCGCGCCGGCGCTTCGCCTCGCCCATGAACTCGGCGGCGAGCCGGTGCGGGTGTTTGGGCGCGCCTATCCGGGGCATGGCCCTGTACGGCACTATTACATTTTTCGTAATGCCGTGGCGTTGATTTTGCGCGGCTATGTGCCATGGCGCTGGAAGTCGACCGAGCTGGTCAAGTTGCCTTGCCGGCTTGTGATCTATGGGTTATTCATGCGGCCGCGACTTACGCATTTGCGTCTGTCGCTGCTTGGCATTTGGCACGGTTTGATTGGGCGCGCGGGAGCGCTGTAGCGTCCTATCATCGGAATCCATTCAATTTTGAAAATCATTCGAGAAAATTAGTATGTTGACTGTTGCACTCGGAGACCTGAGACGAAGTCTTGTGTCCTGGCGATTGTGGACCCTGCTCGGCTGGCTGGAAATTCGGCAGCGCTATGCGCGTTCGCGTATCGGGCCGTTCTGGCTGACCATTAGTATGGGCGTGATGATTGGATCGCTTGGTGTCGTTTATGGCACGCTGTTTGGGCAGAATATGCATGACTATCTGCCGTTCCTTGCGTCGAGCATCGTGTTGTGGGGCTTGTTCTCAGCGTCGGTCACGGAAGGCAGCACCGCGTACATCAACGCAGCGTCGTATATCCGGCAGTTGGCAACGCCGAAGCTGATCTACATACTGCAGGTTCTGTGGCGCAATCTGATCGTAATGGCGCACAACGCAATTATCATCGTAGTGTTGATGCTGGTTTTCGGCATAAAGGACGGCGGGAAGACGCTGATTTTCTTTGTCCCGGCACTCTTGCTGTACGTGCTGAATATCATGTGGCTGTCAATGATCGCTGCACTGCTCTCGGCGCGCTTTCGCGATTTGCCGCAGATCATTGCGGCGTTACTGCAAGTCGCGTTTTATGTGACGCCAATCATTTTCCGGCCGGAAGCACTGAACAAGTTCAGAGTCATTGTCGAATGGAATCCGCTTGCCTATCTGATTTCGCTGGTACGCGATCCGCTAATTGGACAGATACCGGATGCGTTGACGTGGGGTGTGACGGGTGGAATGGCCGTGGTAGGTTGGGTCATCGCGCTGACGTTCACTGGCCGCTATGTAAAACGTATTCCGTACTGGATTTGAGGAGCCACGATGGCATTCATCGAATTGAAAAACGTGACCCTCGATCTGCCGGTGTACGGTGTGCAGGGTCGTTCTCTGAAAAAGCAGGTGATGCGCTTGGGGCGGCGTAACAGCATCGCCGAAGGGAACGATGGTGTCGTCGTTGTGCGCGCAATCAATGATCTGAATGTGCGCTTCGAACGAGGTGATCGGATCGGATTGATTGGGCATAACGGTGCGGGTAAGTCGACGCTGCTGCGCGTGATGGCCGGCATCTATACGCCAACAGCAGGCACCGTGACGCGCGAAGGACGAGCCGTGCCGCTGCTCGACATCAGCCACGGGATGGACGAAAACTCGACCGGCATGCAGAACATTCGGTTGCGGGGTCTGTTACTGGGCATGTCAGAAAATGAGATCCGCGAGAAACAGCGCGATATTGCCGAGTTCACTGAACTGGGCGATTACCTGGATCTGCCAATTCGCACCTACTCGAGCGGGATGCGGGTGCGTCTCGCCTTTGCGATATCGACAGCAGTGGATGCAGAAATCCTGTTGCTCGACGAAGTGATGGGCGTTGGCGATGCGTCTTTCATGCACAAAGCGGAAGCCAGGATGGCGGATTTGCATGGCCGTGCCGAAATCGTTGTACTCGCGATTCACGCGAACAATGCAATTCGCAAGATGTGCAATAAAGTATTGTGGATGGATCACGGCCAGATGCGTGCATTTGGGGACGTTGAAGAAATCGTGGCGCAATACGAGGTCGCAATGGGCGTTGCGTAGATGTTTTGATGGAGTTCCCGAAAATGCGTATTCATCCCAGGCCGGACCGATTTATCAGGTTAGTTGCTATTCGTTGATTGGCTGTCGAGGGCGTACAGAATACGCCGAGTTAAGTTGAATTTCCGGCGTTTTCTAGTCGAATATGAATTGTCCTGCTCGACGGGTACGACTGGAACCAGCTAATTGATTGGCATTTCATAGATGTGAGCGCTGAGGCGCTTGTCGGCGTTGGTTGGGTTCAATCCAAGCCAATATCCGTTGAGAGGACGAATGAACCCAAACAAGTTTCGCATCCTCCTGCTTGATACGAAGTTCCGCAATCCCAATCACTATATCTGCCTCGCGATCCTGAAAGCGCTCGGCCGATCCGCGGAGGTGGAATTCGTCGCCAAGGCAGGCCCGTTGGATGCGATGTCCGTTGCTAGTGCAAATCACTGCAATCTGTTCATCGCATTTGATGGCGAGGAACTTGATGCCACAATCTGCGCGCGCATCGCGGCGGTATGTGGGCGATCGGTGCTGTGGGTCACCGAAGATCCGTACGAACTCGAAGTCAATCAGCGGCGTGCGCAACTTTTCGATCTGGTGTTCACCAACGATTCTTCTAGCGTTGCAGCATACGGTGAAAAAGGTCGTCATCTACCGCTCGCGAGTGCACTCGAATTCCATTCGTTGCCAGTGCGCAGACCGGACTTACCGTTCCGCTACGATCTGTTCTTTGCGGGAACGGCATGGCCGAATCGAAGTGCGTTTATTCGTTCGGTCGTGGAGTGCATGCCGGAAGACTGGAAGTTCAAGTTCGCTTTGCCAACTAATCCGTTCCTGCCGCCGCACGGCGTCAAGTTGCCGGCGAGCATGTTGTCGTGGCGAACCTCTCCTGTCGATTTCGCACGCTTTGCAAACGCGAGCGCGATTACCCTGCTGTTGCCACGCGTGTTTTCGGCATCGCAAGGACGCGAGTATGCGGAAACGCCTCCGCCGCGTCTCTTCGAGGCAGCGCTTGCAGGCAGCGTGCAGATGGTTCACGAATCGTTGCGGGAAGTTTCCCTCGCATTCGAACCGGATAAGGAAATCGTGCTGTTTTCAACCGAAGATGATTTCTTTGCGAAAGCCAGGAAATTGATCCGGGATCGTTCGTACCGTGATGCGATTGCCGAGGCTTCGCGGCAGCGTGCGCTTGCGGAGCATCTCTACGATCACCGTGTAACTACCATTCTCCAACACGCGGGTGGCATAAAGAAGGCAGCATTGCACGTCGATAGGGACGATGTGCGCACAGTACTCTTTGTCGTCCACAACGTCGCGCACAGGGGTAACTTCGGCGGTGTCGAGGTCTATCTCGAACGACTGCGCAAGAGGCTTGGTCCAAAGTGGCGAGTGCTTTTCTATGTCGCAGGCAGCAGCGATAAAGACAGCTTGCTGCTCGCGGGCGATTATGAGCAGATACAGCGTTTCACATTCCGGCAAGAGTACTCGGCTGGCCTCCTCACATGTGCACAACGGGAAAGTGCACTGCGCGAGATCATCGTTAACCACAAAATCGACCTTGTCCATTTTCATCATTTTATTGGCCACGTCCCGTCTCTGATTTATGTTGCGCGACAGATGGGGGTGCCTAGTGCTTTTACGGCGCATGACTTTTTTCCCGTGTGCAATGAGTTCAATCTGATCTCGTTTAAGGGCGATTTTTGTGGTGCGCCAGATGTTACGATTGCCCAATGCGATGTATGCCTGTCGGAAAAGCGGCGCATCAAACCCGGCTCGCAGGCGCAGCGACGTGAATTCTGGAACGATGCGCTTCGATATGTCGATATGCTGATCTTCAACACCGAAGGCGGTAAGCAGACTTATTCCCGAACTTACCCTTCCGTACGTCAGCATTCCCGCGCGATAGTCCTTCCTGTGCCGATTCCTGACCGACCGGCGGCGCGCGGGCAGCGTGGCGGCGTACTGAAGGTCGCTGTGCTCGGCAATGTCACGTTGCAAAAGGGCGGTGATGTTCTGAGTCGCGTCTTTCCGATGCTCAAGGATGAGCGCGTCGAATTTCATGTTTTCGGACGAGTCGATCCTGAATATGCTCGGTTGGTGAGTGGTGCGAGGCCGAATAACGTTGTTGTGCACGGCAGTTATTCGATTGATGCGCCACCTGATGCCCTGCGCGAATGTGATGTGTCGTTGCACGTTTCGATCTGGCCGGAGACCTATTGTTTGACGCTTTCTGAAGCGTGGCAGGTCGGGCTCGTGCCGATCGTGACGGACATCGGTGCGCTCGGCGAGCGCGTCGTACATGGTGTGAACGGTTTGAAGGTCGCGCCGGGTAGTGAGGGTGCGCTGATCGATTCAATAAGGCGTTTGATCGACGACACCAGATTGCTAGAAACACTGCGCGCCAACATCTCGGATAATCTGTACGCGAGGCTCGAGCCTCATCTCGACGCGTTACGTAGCGAGTATCGGTCGCTGTTGCGTTTGCGCCAGCCTGCTGTCCCCATAGTCGAGCCGATTATGCATCCCACCCTTGCGGACATGGGTGTCGTGGTTCAATCGTCGAGTTGGTACCACGGGAATCACGAGGGTAGCGGCTTGTCGGGTGGTGTGGCCGGCCGTTTGATGTTCAAGGCGCGCCGTCTGGCGGCGTTCTATCGCCGCACAGGCTGGCGGCAAACTGTGCACGTTGTCGTCAATCGTATTCGCCGTTGAATTTGAGAGGTTTCATGCGAGTTCTTGTTTGCGGGGCATCGCCCGACGCGGTGAACAATAATTCGGTCCTGCGTGGTTACGTGGCGAGGGGCTTCAAGTCAGTTAGTGCGACCCTCGAGGTGCGCACGAGCTCGTTGGAGGTCGCCGAGCAGACCGCACGGGATTTTCGCCCTGATCTTGTTTTGGTGTTCGGTTCTTGCATGCCAGCGGGGGCGTACTACCTGGGGCTGAAGATGGCGACGCTGGAGCTTGGCGCGTGCATGGCCTTTTGGTTGCACGATGATCCGTACGAATTTGATGTCGCTGGAAAGATTATCCCTCTTGCCGATATTATTTTTTCCAATGACCGCTGGAGCGTTACACATTATGAACATCCGCGTGTGTATCATCTGCCGCTTGCCGCGGACCGGCACGCGCATTTTCGTACGCCAGTTGCGGCAAAGGCGCGAGATGTCTTTTTTTGTGGTGTAGGCTTTCCCAACCGCATTGCGTTGTTGCGCGATTGCCAGCCGGTGCTCTCAGGCCTGAATGTGGTCGTCAGCGGAGCCGAATGGCCTTCGGATATTTCGTTCGCAAGGAACGAGCGTATTCCGAACGTGGAACTGCCGGACTGGTGCGCGGGTTCGCTCGTGACGCTGAACTTGGGACGGCGCTTCAATCTTGCCAATAGCCGGTTCAATTTAGATGCCTCGACGCCTGGACCGCGCACTTTCGAGACGGCTGCCGCCGGAAGTATCCAGTGCATGTTTGTCGAAGGACTGGAAATCGAGGATTACTACGATGTGCGGGCGGGCGAGATTTTATTGTTCGATTCGCCGAGGGAACTGCGCCAGCATATAGATATGTTGCGGGATGATCCGAAACATGCTATGTCGATCGCGCTAGCGGCACAGGCGCGCACGCTTCGCGACCACACCTACGAAAATCGCGCAACACGTATCTTGGAGATTGTCGCGAGTGAACGTTTGGATGGTATCTAGTCGCATTGTTATCTGATTATCTGCTCTGAATGCGTGAATACTGCCTACAGCCGGTAGGCGCAGCCGAATTTGAAAAACGCTTCGTGAATCTTGGGTCGAAGCTCGAAGCGAATGCGAAGAGAACGAAAGTCGCCCGGCCATGTAAGAGCTAATTCCCCTATAGTGCCCGCCGATTCGGCGGACCCGGTGGGGGCGTAAGTTTCTCTACCTCCGCGCCCACCGGCTTCTCCGTCGCCGCGCCGGTCAAATCGTTCAATTTCACCCGCTCAGTCAGCGAACCCTTCGCGAGTGGATCGAGAGCCCAAGCTAACTATCAGGATCTGGAACTTCAACACGTGCAGTTGGAGACCGGGCTGGCGTGGCACTTTTGGATCGAAGGGCCAGTCGAATTCGGCGAGCGTGGGCTTCTCCTGGAGTCCGGATTGCTGGTAGCGTCGATCGATTGGCCGCGATTGGCACCGATCGACTGCTTTCTGCAAAATCGGCGAAGGGCAATATGAATTGCCCCCTATAAGGGCCGACGAATTATCCGGGCACGATCAACCAGGCAGAATGTGCAGCACTCCTATCAGGTCAAGAGCATCATCACTGTCTTTGGAAAACCACAAGGAAGCAATCGCCTGCATTCTCCCGGTAGCTGTGCGCGGGACGATAATAGATACTTGCATTGCCGTTCCCACGCGCGAAGTCCAGTCGCGAGAACGCGTCAGAGTCAAGAATCTCAAACCCGTGCTTCGCAGCTCGTTCTCTCCACCAGGGTAAGGGCTCCAGAGTTTGGTGCAACGGCCGGCCGTCTTCCGTGAATCCCCCATCCACTT
The DNA here is from genome assembly GCF_051125215.1 of Paraburkholderia sp. A3BS-1L. Classification (NCBI taxonomy): domain Bacteria; kingdom Pseudomonadati; phylum Pseudomonadota; class Betaproteobacteria; order Burkholderiales; family Burkholderiaceae; genus Paraburkholderia; species Paraburkholderia sp. A3BS-1L. The sequence continues at coordinate 726,912 of NZ_CP120442.1, forward strand.
GCGATATCGAGCAGGCAAACACACTGCCGGAATGCGTATGGAGCGCGAGGTTGGCGAACATACCCTCCACCCCCTCTGGCGTCAGATGCTCAAGCACTTCCCAAGCCGAGATCACATCAAACTGGTAGGGACGATTTCCCTCTTTGCCTAGTTCAAAGGGACGCGTTATATCGCAGGTAAATAGATGATCTCTCAGAAGGCGCCATTCGCCGCGTTGCTGCAGTCTGGAAATGTCACTTCCCTCAAGCCCTATGCCGATATGACCGCGCAGAATTGCATCCAGCACGATTCCGCCGGCAGAACATCCGATATCTAAAAAAGACAGCTGCTTGTCCGCACCAAAGAAGTCTTCGCAAGCACGTATGAAGCGCGGATGGCGCGTGTGATCGATAACCGTTCCGACCGGGTGAATGTGATCTGGACTGTCATAGGCAATCGGATTATCGGTGACACATTTGAACCCCTTCGAACTACTGAAGTTGATCTGTGACATCAACGCAATCAGAATATCGCGCTGTGCCCAATCGAGGTGACCATGCAACTCCGCTGCCGAGGTCTGCAAATCGGCCAGACGCGCGTCGCTATCTCCAAGTTGGTGCGAAAGTGCGGAGACGCGCTCCTGAATATCATTGATTCGCGCGTCGCTATTCGCGAGGCTCCCCGAAACACCTGAGACACGTCCTTGAATATCATTGATTCGCGTGGCGGCGTCTCTCGAACTTTGAGAAATTCCCGAAAGTTGACCTTGGATGTCAGCGGCGGCATTCGATAAACTGCCAACAGATGCTTCAAATGCCCTCATCTGGCTGCGGGAGATCTCCATTTGACTGCGAAATTCCGAAATCAGCTGATTGCGGAACTCAGAAACGTCCATTTCAATCCTGGTTGTCTTTGATAGCAAATGGGCGACGTTCTGATCCGTGCGGAGTAAGTTGTCTACAATCCTTGCTTTGATGGGGCGGTACAGTGGGCGCAGAATTCGTTTGACGCAGGCCCGCGCCCAGCTGTTCTGCAAAGCGACAGCCGAAACCAATTCAATTTCCGCAGGCGTTTCTACTTCTGCCGGCGGCGGCGCTTCCGCTGACGTGGTTATTTCTGCAGGCGCCGCAATTTCCGGTTCTGCTAGCGCAGAAGGTTCTGGAATCCACTCCAACGGATATTTCAACTCGTGAAGTAGCGTACGTGTCTCTGCGAAATCTTCGCTTGCAAAGCCGTACTCAGTAAAAATTTTCCGTTTTAGGAATGGTGAGCCATGTCTAAGAAGGGTATTCTGATAGCTTGATATATCTGCCCCGAATGGGATATTCAGGGTAGACCTGTTTATAAAAGGGGCAAATGAAAAATTATTATTCGATAGCAGTCTTCCGAGACCGATTTCGTATTTCAGGCAGATGTCGATCTTGGAGCTCTCGATAGCAATAGATTCGAAAAAGTCACGGAAGACTTGACTATCAATAACCGCCCGATTGAATGTCAAAAAATAGCTTTGCAGATGCCGCGTAACACCATAGTTCTCGGTGATGCCCCATGCGTCTAACCCCGCAGCATCCATGCGTTCAAATACTTTGCACAGATCGTGCAACGGCCCGTAATTACTATCATTGGCAAGAATAATCGAGTCATATTTTTCGATCTCGCGCCAGCCGAGACGAAAAATCAGCTTCTGCCAGGAGCCGAAATCATATTTTTCATGTGCCTGAGCCCAGCGCCCCCGCGAGATATCATCCAGCTTTTCCAACTCGCTCTCGTGTGCGTCATTCGCTGCCTGGTAATAAACGTCGGCGAATTTCGATAATTCTCGTAAATAATGCACTACATAGTCATCGATGCGATTAGCGGGACTATATCCTGCGAAAAGACACAAACGTTTCATTGCGCGACTCCTTTTCAGCGGAACACCTTGCTCCAGATCGGAAATACCCCAAACGCTCTAAATACATGGCGTTGCCCGCTGGTCGTCTTGCTCATCAGAGGCACTTTGCCGAGTGCATAGAGAGTCGTGCGCACGCTTTGGCGAGGTACTGTATGAAGACTGAGCAACGGCCAGGAGCCGCACAGGAAATAGCCGCGCAACTCGCCGATGCGCTGCCGGCGGAATGTCTCCTTGAAGGATCTCTGGTGAGTAGATTCCATCGGCACGACTTCCGCTTCCGCTATCTCAGCAGTTCCATTTTCAGCCCCCGCCGTCCCGTATTTCCGGTGCAGCTGCTCGGAACTCATCGTCCCGTTCCAGTTGCTACTGCCTTGATCCACACCCCGATAGAAAATTTCTTCATCCGTCATCTGGGAAATATCCCGATACCATGGCAAATGTCTTGCGGTATAGGGTGCGCCGGTTCTGAATGCGGAAAAAAAATCAGCATTGCGCCATTCCTTGCGTGGGCGATATAGCGCAAATGTCGTATCTACCGGCGCATTGTAAATGGTCATGTCGCCGCATTTTTCCGCCTTCTCATAGAAGCGTCCCTCCCATTTGAGAACATTGTCTTTTAATTCATAATGATTGGGAATATCATCAAGTTTGAGAGAAAATCCGATCTTGTTCTTGGTCGGATGCCTAAGCAGGGCATCGAGAAAGACGTAGAGAAAATCGGTCGGACATTCTTCTACAGGAAGAACGTCTGGATCGGTCAGTACGAAATAATTGTCATCAACGAGCTCCTTGAACTTCATGGAGTCAAACAACACCATGTGTTTGTAGTTAGAGCCCATGTAATGGACCTTGTGCTGGGAGTTGCGCAAATATTCTACCAGCGGCGGATACGATGATGCATTATCGATTATATGAATATTATCGAAGCCCGCTTTTTCGAAATAAGCGATAATAGTCCGTAGATAGCTGAGATGGTTAAATGAGATAACGAATATTGGAATCGCATTTACAATGTCTGCCGATAGGCGAATGAGGTCGCTTTTCGAAAATGGGTTGAGCTGGTGGAAAACCGAAACCAGTTCAAGAGGGGAGCACAAGTTTTTGTGCTTGATCGAGCCAATCAATTTGGCTAGCATCCCAACCCTTGTGGATTCTTCAATTGGGTCGCCCTTCAACATTCCGGTAACAATCTCGGCATCTGCCGGCGAAAGGCCGCCCAACAGATAGTCAATCATCCGAAGCTTGACGCCGACATCGAGGCCATGCATCTCATTCATATTGGCCATCGAGGCACTTTCATTGTGCCGCCGATAGTGGAGGAGGACTTCCGGTACGTTCGCGAGTTTTGTGACGCGAATAGCGCGCGACCAAAGATCATAGTCTTCGCTAAAACGCATCGATTCATTGTAGAAAAGCTCTTGCCTAGCAAAGAGTTCGCGGCGGAACATCGCGGTGGGATGACCAATATAGCATCCCATGATCAAATCGATGTAACGGACATTTTCCATGTGATTGTGGATGGCGTCGCCACCCATAAATTGCTGGAATAACGTGCCGCACACGCCAACATCAGGGTGTTCGTCGAGAAACGCCACCTGTTTGCCCAATCGGGTCGCATCAGCGATGTCATCGGCATCCATGCGTGCTACAAATTCACCCTTGGCTTCGCGGACAGCAAGATTCAAGGCCGCAGCGAGGCCTTTGCCGGGGCCATTCAATACCTTGATTCGAGTATCTGCATAACCGTAGATTATGCTCAAGGTATCGTCAGACGAATTGTCATCCACGATCAACACCTCGAAATCTGTGAAGGTCTGGCGCAGAATGCTGTCCAAGGCTTCCTTCAGATATTTTTCAGAGTTACGTGTTGGAATGACAACTGATACGCGAGGAGTTTTCATGGGCAGTGACGGGTTCATTTCAGCAAAATATCCAGCGTAGGATTCTTGTGGTGCAGAATTTGCGCTCACGGCGGGGCGTACTTTGATGCGCGCTATTACCCGGCGAAAATAATACGGCGCCCGACATTATCGAACTAAAAAGTGATGCGGTCTGATCGAAAAAGCTTTCTCAATGACGCAATGCGCATCTTCATTCACCTAAAAAAATTCCACAACGCTGGAATCCTGTGTTTTGCCAGTTAGCTCGATCATACTGTGCATGCGGCAGATTTTTGTGTGGCGAGCGTTCGCCACAGATCATAAATCAGTCGGATTGTAAAAAATAATCCTGCTGCCAAGTGGTTCGAATCCAAAATGGATTCGTCGCAGACCGAGTGCCCGCTCAATTGCTTCATGGCGCTCCGCCGGTGCGTAGAACATGAGAAATCCGCCAGCTCCGGCACCCAGGAGCTTACCGCCGAGTGCTCCATTTAATTTGGCTTTCTCATACCAATCGTCTATTGCGTCACTGCTGATTCCCGACGCGAGCTGCTTTTTTAGTTGCCAATTCTCATCAAGAATTTCACCCATTGAGTCCAGATTTCCGTCTTGCAGTTCGTTACGCAACTGATAAGTCAACGCGACCATGCGCTTTAACATTGTTTGCTTCGTAACGCTATCTGCCACATTGTAAGATTGCTCTTTGAGGATGCCGGAGGCACTACGAGCAATTCCCGTATAAAAGACAATAATGCTGTTTTCGAGAGATTCTCGAATGCTTCGCCGCAGAATCAGCGGAGTGACCAGGACGCTATCATCCTGGTGAAATTCAATGAGGCTCAATCCACCGTATGCCGACGCGTACTGATCCTGTTTGCCGATTGGTTCGCCACAACGTTCTATCTCGATCTCGCAACTGTCTCTCCCAAGTTGTTCGGCTGAGACGTGTCGACCTTGGAAGGCGGAAAGTACATTGAGAAGCCCCACGGTAAAAGCACTGGACGAGCCGAGTCCGGTACCCTGCGATGGAATATCTGCTGTACTTGTAATTTCCAGTCCCCCTGGAATTCCAAGCATCTGCAGTGTCGTACGAACTATCCGATGCTCGATGGCATCGACATGCTCGACTTCCTCTGTTTTTGAGTATGCAACACGAATGCCGCCATCGAATTTTTTATTGACACTTATATACATATACTTGTCAATGGCAGTAGATAGCACTGCTCCGCCGTGCTGTCGGTAGAAACTCGGCAGATCACTGCCCCCGCCGACAAAACTCATGCGTAAAGGTGTGCGACTAATGATCATTCTTTATGCCACAGAAAAAAGGTCGACATTTAACGTGTATTCTGATGCAGCTTTGACGATGTCAAATTCGTTCGCGTACTTCTGGTTTAACGCGATCAGATCAACATTGTTGCTTGAACAGTGACCAGTTAGCAGATCAAAGTCAGAGTGATCCTGCTCCGTTCGAGTGCTTTCGACGTAAAGGTACCGCGTACGCCGGCATTTCTGCCATTCGGCCCTAAATGCTGTAACGCTTTCCAAAATTAGCACGTCGTCAGCTGCCACGGAAAGGTTGCTGGGCGCCAGCCCTTGCTTGTCGCGGGTCGCTGGTATTTCAATTTCCGCTGCTTCGCCGTTTAGCCAACCTTCTAAAGCCGCCAATGCGGTATCGGAGTCTGCTGCATTGGAGCCAGGGTGTTCCTGAGCAATGAGCCAACGATCAGCCGGCAGCAATTGTGCTCGGACTCCTCTTGAGGACAATTCTGCCTTCAGGACTTCCGCAATGACGGACTTTGCGTTGCTAACTCTTCCTCCAACGAAAATCAGGTCGCCGGGCCGGATTTCTCCTATCATCGCCGACATGTGATCTACCAGTCGGGGATATATCTCCACGATAAATTTTGCTGCTGCCCGAATATCCTGGCAGCGAAAATTTGGTGTCACGGAGTATTTCCCATCGGCGCCGCCTTCGCCTGTCGCCACGAGAATTGAACGCAGTCCGGCTCGCTGCGCCGCCAGGACGTCGGCGGTACTGTCGCCAATCATCCATGATTTCGCGGAACTAATATTCATGTCATCAATTGCTTGGCGGATCATTCCAATCGCCGGTTTCCGGCAATTGCAAACCATCTTCAGCGCGGTGACCTCGCCGGGAAATCCAGCGTCCGGGTGGTGAGGGCAGTAATACAGCGCATCTACGTATGCACCTGCTTCACCCAGCCGGTTTTCGAGTCGATCATGGATTTTTCGTAGGCCTTCGACGCTGCACTCTCCGCGGGCGATTACTGGCTGGTTTGTCACGACGACCACTCGATATTCGCTATCGTTAAAGTGTCGGACGGCCTCTGCCGCACCAGGTAATAAGGTCAAATCCTCAGGGTGCCTGATATAGTCGCGCAGGACATTCAAAGTGCCATCCCGGTCGATGAATATGGCTTTCTGTAAATGTTTGCGACTGGCTCGCTCGACTACACCTGTGCGAAGGTGCGTCTCGGCCTTATCCAACCTCTTGGGTGTCCCAAGATCTTTGATGTATTCGAAGCTGGCGTAGCCGTTGATGCTCGTGCCTGCGGCCAACATGGCTGGGAATAAGTCTTTCCCAAAATCACAGGGGGCTGAAAAGTTTTGCCATGGTAAAAGTGCTTCTTTCTCGATCACATAGAAGGCGGCGTTTACGAGATTCCGGAGTTCCGCGCCTTGAGGGTGAGGGTATCCGTGGAACGCCACGATTCGACCGGACTCGTCCAGTTCGACAAGATCCGAATCTGCTGGGTGGTCATTGGGGTGCAAAAGGAGCGTGACCTTCGAGGAGGATGCTTCGTGCGCAGCTAGCATGCATCCCACGTCGATATCGAACAACGTGTCCCCATAGACGACTAAAAATCGATCCGCCAACTCATCGAGGCAGGCCAGTAGGGCGCCGGCTGTGCCGCGTGGCTCGCCATCGTCAATCAACCTGACGCTACAGGTGAACTGTCGGTCATCGAAGAAAGCTTGAATCTGATCCGCCGCGTGATTAACTAGCACGACGACATCGTCGACGCCGTAGCGCGTCAACGCGTTTATCTGCCGTTCGAGCAGAGGAACGCCGCAGACATCCACTAGCGGCTTTGGACGACCTTTCAGGCGCTCAGCTAGACGAGTGCCTTTGCCTCCAGCGAGGATTACGGCTTGGACCAATTTCTTGACTCCTCGCACGCGATCTGATCAATTGCACGGCGGACGGCCTCGATGGAACTCAGCTTTGGCGTCCAACCGGTATTTGTGAGTCGTTCAGTAGAGTATCGGAAGCGCGGTACGTCGCCGATCCAACCACGGTTCCCCTCGCCAAAGCAAATATTGGCACTCGGTGACACTCGGTCCCGAACAAGCTCAGCGATTGTTCGCACCGTAACCCCATCATCCTTTGGTCCGATATTGAAAACTTTGTAGCGACCGGGCAGTTGGCTCACGTGACACATTGCGTCCACCAGGTCGTCAACGTGTAGATAAGCCTTTTGCTGTGTGCCGTCGCCAAGAACGTCAAGGCGATCAGGAGTAGCCTTAAGTTTCCGAATAAAGTCGACGATCACTCCATGGGTGGCCGGAACCCCAATTACATTGGGAAATCGGAAAATATCGGCCCGAGGAAGGAAGGCTTCGACTGCCGCACGGATCTGCGCCTCTGAGGCGAGTTTCATGGCGCCGTAATTGGAGATCGGAAGCAGGGGTCCAATGTCTTCGTGAATTTCTCGATCCCCCAAGTCGCCATAAATCGCTGAACTGGACGCAAAGTGCAGTTCCGGAATAGAGTGGCGGCGCATGACATCCAGTACTGCAAAAGTCGTTTGGAAGGTGCGATCGCGATCGATGCGCGGGTCCGCAAGCCCAGCCGGGATGTCGGAGTTGGCGGCCAGATGCCAAACATGATCGATTTGTGCGCCGAGCTTGTCGACGGCGCTTGACAATGTGTCTGCATCTCCGCAGTCAAGTTGCTCAAATGCAAACCGCGGGTGCTCGTTGAATTCGGCTAGTAGTTCGCGCTTACCCCTCGACAGGTCATCGATGGCGAGAATAGCGTGCCCTTCGTTAAGCAGGCGGCGTGCGAGGTTGACCGCCACGAAGCCGGCCCCCCCAGTAATCAAATGGAGGTTCACAGGATAATCGAATTAGTTAACAGCATCGGGCTAATAAGAGTTACGGGCAGCAAAGAATGATTCAGCCGCGATGCTAGAATTTTAGGGAGCCTAGAGCAGACGTATCTACGAGATGACTATGTCTCAGATATTGAGCCAAAATGTGCATTAGCGACTGATGCACGTCTTCCACCACGCCATAGTTCTCCATATCTACGTGGAGGCTAATGTCCGCAATACGTGCAGCCTCGCCGCCGCTAAAACCTGTCATTGCAATGGTGCTCATTTTCATTTCGCGAGCCGTTTGCAATGCTTTAATAATGTTCGGCGAAGCCCCGGATGAGCTTATCGCAATCAATACATCTCCTTCAGAAGCCAAAGAGGTCAATTGATGTGAAAATATCTCATCCGTCCCGATGTCGTTTGCGATCGCTGTAATCAGTTCCACTGTCGCGGAAAGGCTATTGACCCGCGGTTTGAGCCAGCTATTGGTTCGAACGCCCTTCATGCAGTCGCAGACCAGGTGGTTCGAGATTGCCGCAGACCCCCCGTTTCCACACGAGTAGATCATTGCGCGCTGTCTGGATTTTTCCGCCAGCAGCATTCCTGCGGCCGCGATCGAACTGCGGTCTATGGACTCGACCGCTTTGCGGAACCTTTCGAAGTAGGCGTCTGCGTATCGACCGGCGTCTTCGAAAAGCTGGTCAGGAAAGAGCAGGGAAGTCATACAGGATTCGCTTGCATAAGAGATTAGCCTTGGATGTCAGACAACACCCCCCAGTTCCGCCAACTTATCAGCAACCTATTATTCTCGATCGTTTGCGGGTTTTCCGCAAGGTTCCGAGTGGCGCGAGAGCGCATACTATTGCGCAACCTCGGGATATGTACAAGTCAGGGTTGCAGTTTCCCCTGCGAAGTTCGGGCGTTGCCTTGTTCTGATGCGCCATGTCTGCGGCGTCCAACCCTACAAGCCCTGCAAGTAGCTACCCACATTCTGTGCGTGTCACTGCGGCGAGTGCCGGATGTAGATATGACCGACCCGCTGCCAGTCAATTACATGACACAACGCAAGTAGCTACCCACATTCTGTGCGTGTCACTGCGGCGAGTGCCGGATGTAGATATGACCGACCCGCTGCCAGTCAATTACGTGACACAACACCAGACGAAGGCTTGCACCGGTTCGAGCTGAACGGATGTCGGCTTTCCCGATCGTACATTCGCCAACTGCCTCGATGCTGACCTTGTCGGTGGCTCTCGACCATTACGTTGCGCCGCACCTTGCACGCTCATCGGTTGTGCCGATCAGTTACAATTGCAGGCCATATTTTCTCTCGAGAGGTGTCTTGCGCTGTCAAGATCGGCCTCGCAGCGAGCCCTCCGTTTTTCTCACTTGCGCGCAGTCGATTTCCGCATGAACGCTAAAGGCGCGTCGTTATCTCGAAGTGTCGGCCTTTCCGCCTCCATCGTCGTTTTCAACCCGGATGAGCCTCAACTACGGCAAACGCTGGCGAGTTTCGGGGCAGCTTGCGAGTTTTTGCGCGCGGGCGTGCCCGGCTGCACGGTTGCGCTGCTCCTTGTAGACAACGGGGGGCTCGGAGACGTACGCGACGCGACCGATCGACTCGGTGAGCAAGGTATAGTCTGCACGCTATACACTGGGCACGGCAACGTCGGCTACGGGCGCGGGCACAATCTTGCAATCGCGCAGCCTCTAGGTCGCTATCACCTTATCCTCAATCCCGATATTGACATGAGTGCGGACGCGCTGGCTAAGGCGATCCAATTCATGGAATCGCACCCCGACGCGGGGTTGCTAACGCCCGCGATATTCGACGATGCAGGCGAGATGCAATTCCTCTGTCGCCAATATCCGACATTGATCGACTTGTTTGTGCGTGGCTTTCTGCCGGCATCGATGCGGCGCTTTTTCGCGCGGCGGCTCGCGCGTTATGAAATGCGCGCTCAGATCAACGGTCGCGACACGGTTTGGGATCCGCCGATCGTGAGCGGTTGCTTCATGCTGTTCAGATCGGAGGTGCTGAAAAGACTCGGGGGATTCGACCCCCGATATTTCCTCTATTTCGAAGATTATGATTTAAGCCTGCGGGCGCATGACGTGGCGCGTGTCGCCTACGTGCCGTCGGTGCGCGTGCTCCACCACGGCGGCGGCGCTTCCCGCAAAGGCTTCGCGCACATCCGCATGTTCGTGGCGTCGGCTTTCAAGTTCTTCAACCGTTTCGGATGGAAGTGGTTTTGAGCAGCATTCTGGTCACCGGCGCGAGCGGTTTCGTCGGCCGCTCGGTGTGTCGCACATTGACGGCCAACGGCCACGACGTCACAGCGCTCCTTCGGCGTGCCGGCACGCCCGTTGACGCGGCACGCGAATGGACACATGGCGGGGCGGATTTCGCCGGCCTCGCCGAGGCATGGCCACGGGAACTCGTGCCGGACTGCGTCGTGCACCTTGCCGCACGCGTGCATGTGATGAACGATACGGCGGCCGACCCGCTCTCGGCCTTTCGCGCCACCAATGTGGAAGGCACGTTGCGAGTAGCACGTGCCGCCCGCGAACGCGGCGCACGGCGCCTGGTGTTCGTAAGCAGCGTGAAGGCGGCGGCCGAGTTCGATGTTGGCGTGCCGCTTGCCGAATCCATGCCGCCGGCCCCCGATGACGCGTACGGCATCTCGAAACTACAGGCAGAAGAGGCGCTCTGGCAATATGGCGAGCAGAGCGGTCTCGAAATCGTGATCGTGCGGCCACCGCTCGTGTATGGTCCCGGTGTCGCCGCGAACTTCCTTCAGATGATGAAGGCATTGTGGCGGCGCCTGCCGCTCCCGCTCGGGGCGGTCGATGCGCGGCGCAGCCTCGTGTACGTCGAAAATCTTGCGGATGCGCTCATGCGCTGCGCCACGGACCCGCGTGCTGCAAACGCCTGTTTCTACGTTCGCGACGATCAGGATCCGTCGGTAGCTGAGTTGCTGCGTGCGCTGGGGTACCATCTGGGCCGTCCGGCACGGCTCCTTCCGGTGCCGGTATTGCTGTTGCGCGCAGCTGGCATCCTGACTGGGCGCGCCGCGCAAATAGACCGGCTGACCCAGAGCCTGAGAGTCGACGATTCGAGCATCCGCAAGACGCTCGGCTGGACAGTTCCCCATACATTGGACGAAGGATTGGCGGCGACGGCGCGCTGGTTTCGCTCCACCCATTGAACTAACGGAGAGCGTTCAAGTAGATGTTGCACGCACCGATGTCGATATCCCTATGCGCTGCGGCCACCGCAGTCATTTGCGCCGCGTTGTGCGCGGCGGTGCTCGGCGTGCTGCTCAAGACGGGGCTCGCGTGGCGCCTCGCCACCGATATTCCAAACGAGCGTTCGCTTCACGAGCGCCCGACGCCGCGTGTGGGCGGGTGGGGCATAACGCCCGTGGTTGTGCTGGCGATTCTGCTTTTGACTCCGTCGTTGTGGTTGATCGCTGCTGGCACAGCTTTTCTGGCCGCAGTGTCGCAGATCGACGACCGCCGTGGCTTACCCGCGCGCGTGCGTTTTGCTGCGCATTTCGTCGCCGTGCTGGCGTTGATCGTCGTCTATCCGGCCCCGGTTCCCTGGTGGTGTCTCGTGGGTCTGGCGTTTTTGATGTTGTGGCTCGTCAATCTCTACAATTTCATGGACGGTTCGGACGGCCTTGCTGGCGGCATGGCGCTGTTCGGCTTCGGTGCGTACGCGATTGCGGCGCTGCTCGGTCCGACACCGATGCGTGAACTGATCTGGTCGTGCGCTGCCGTCGCAGGTGCGGCGGCCGGGTTTTTGTTTTTCAATTTCCATCCCGCGAAGATATTTCTTGGCGATGCAGGGTCGATTTCCACCGGCTTTCTGGCCGGCGCCCTTGGCTATTGGGGCTGGCGCAGCGGCGCCTGGCCGATCTGGTTCCCCGCGCTGGTGTTCTCGCCCTTTATCGGCGATGCCTCCATCACGCTGGTCCGCCGGCTCCTGCGCGGCGAAAAATTTTGGCAAGCGCACCGTGAACATTATTATCAACGCATGGTTCGCCTTGGGACCGGTCATGCGGCCACGGCACTGACGTGGTATCTGGTCATGTTTACCGGCATAATACTTGCTCTTTGGGCCTTGGCATTACCCACGGCCCTGCAGTGGGGGATCGTTGCAGGTTGGGCTGTCGTTCTAGTTCTGATGGGCGCGGTCATTGACATGCGCTGGCGCCGTTTCCAGTCCCTCACCAGACAACCCTGAGGTCGAACGCTGATGCTCCGTAATAAAGCCTCCTGGCTCTCGTTCAGCGCCTTTCTCTTCGATGTCGGCGCGGTGGCCGCTGCATGGCTGACGGCTTATCTGTTGCGCTTCAACGCGTCCGTGCCGACGGAATTCTGGCACGGTGCCATCGACAACCTCGTCTGGGTGTTGCCGGTCTATGCCATCATGTTCCGCGTTTTCGGGCTCTATCGCGGCATGTGGGTCTTCGCGAGCCTGCCCGATCTGATGCGCATTTCAAAGGCGATCGTTTCGGCCGCGCTTATCGCGATGGTGATCTCGGTCATGCTGCAGCCGTCGCCGATCATTCCGCGCTCGGTGCTGATCGTGTCGCCGCTGCTTCTGTTTTTCGTCATGGGCGGCGCGCGCGCTCTCTATCGCGCGACCAAGGAATTTTATTTGTATGGTGGCCTTGTTGCGCAAGGCAAGCCGGTGATCGTCGTGGGTGCGGGCGGCGCCGGCGCGAGCCTCGCGCGCGAGTTGTCGCGCTCAGCCGAGTGGCGCCTCGTAGGTCTGCTCGACGACGATCCGGCCAAGAAGGGGCGCGAGATTTACGGCTACAAAGTGCTAGGGCCTATCAGTGATATCGAACATTGGGCCGCCACGCTGCGTTGCGAGTTCGCCATCATCGCTATTCCTTCCGCATCGGCCGAGGTACAGCGCCACGTCGCTTCGCAATGTCTGCGCGCGGGCGTGAACGCGTTGATGCTGCCGTCATTGACCGAACTCACACCCGGTCAGGGCTTTCTGTCCCAAGTCCGCAACATCGACCTAGAAGATCTGCTGGGCCGCGACGCAGTCACCATCGATACGCCGCACGTTGAGGCCCTTTTGGGTGGCCGTGTGGTGATGGTAACGGGAGCGGGCGGCTCGATTGGCTCGGAACTCTGTCGCCAGATCCTGCGTTTCGCGCCGGCGCAACTCGTCGCACTTGATCTGTCCGAATACGCGATGTATCGGCTCACGGAAGAGATTCGCGAGCGTTTCCCCGAGCTTTCCGTGGTGCCCATCATCGGCGATGCGAAGGACGCGCTGCTGCTGGACCAGGTAATGGCGCGTTACATGCCCTACATCGTGTTCCACGCGGCGGCATACAAGCACGTTCCGCTGATGGAAGAACTCAACGCATGGCAGGCGATCCGCAACAATGTGCTGGGCACGTATCGTGTGGCGCGGGCGGCGATCAAGCACCAGGTCCGCCATTTCGTGCTGATTTCGACCGACAAGGCCGTCAACCCGACGAATGTGATGGGGGCGAGCAAGCGTCTTGCGGAGATGGCCTGCCAGGCGATGCAGCAGACGAGTGAGCGCACCCAGTTCGAGACCGTTCGCTTCGGCAACGTGCTGGGCAGCGCGGGCAGTGTGATTCCGAAGTTCCAGCAGCAGATTGCGAAGGGCGGCCCGGTGACCGTTACGCATCCGGAGATCACGCGCTTCTTCATGACGATTCCCGAGGCTTCGCAGCTTGTGTTGCAAGCGTCCAGCATGGGACACGGTGGCGAGATCTTCATTCTCGACATGGGCAAGCCGGTCAAGATCGTCGATCTCGCGCGCGATCTGATCCGTTTGTATGGCTTTACCGAGGAGCATATCCGCATCGCGTTCACGGGCTTGCGTCCGGGCGAGAAGCTCTACGAGGAACTGCTTGCCGACGATGAAACGACTACGCGCACGCCGCATCCCAAGCTGCGCATTGCTCGGGCACGCGAGGTGCCAGAGAATCTGCTCGACGAACTGCTGCTCTGGCTGATGCAGCATCGCGTGCCCAATGACGATGAAGTGAGGCGGGATTTGCGTCGCTGGGTGCCTGAGTATCAGCCGGCGAGCGCGCCGAAGTTGCTAAGTGTGAGTACTCCGGCGGCGCGAGCGACCGGCTGAGTTCGGATGCAAAAAAGCGAGGACGGGTTGGTCCTCGCGTGGTGGGGCGGCAGCTTGTGACCGCCCCTTTTTACTCAAACCCCCGCGGATTCCCCTCCTGCCAGCGCCAGTGATCGACGCACATGCGCTCGATCCCGAACTGTGCCTTCCACCCGATCAACTTTTCCGCCGTCGCGGGATTCGCATAGCACTCTGAGATATCGCCTGGCCGGCGCGCGACGATCTCATAGGGAACGGGGCGGCCCGACGCCTTCTCGAACGCCGTCACGACTTCGAGCACGCTGTAACCCTGCCCAGTCCCCAGATTCACGACAAAACCCTCACCGCGCGCGGCGAGCGCATCCAGCGCCTTGAGGTGGCCCTGCGCGAGGTCGACCACGTGAATATAATCGCGCACGCCAGTTCCATCCGGGGTCGGATAATCGCCGCCGAACACGCGCAGCTTTTCGAGCTTGCCCACCGCCACCTGTGCGACATAAGGCATGAGGTTGTTCGGAACCCCGGCCGGATCTTCGCCGATCAAGCCGCTCTCATGCGCGCCCACTGGATTGAAATAGCGCAGCACTGCAATGCGCCAAGTCGGGTCCGAAATCTCGACGTCGCGCAGGATCTGCTCGGCGATCAGCTTCGATTGACCATACGGGTTCGTGGCCGAAAGCGGGAAGCTCTCGTCGATGGGAGAGCGCTCGGGCACGCCGTACACAGTCGCGGACGAGCTGAACACGAACTGCTTGACGTCATGCTGGCGCATGACGTCAAGCACCGCGAGCAGGCCGTCGAGGTTGTTGCGGTAGTACTCGATGGGCTTGGCGACCGATTCGCCCACGGCCTTGAGTGCCGCGAAGTGGATCACGCCGGTGATCTTGTGCGCTTCAAAAATACGCTTGAGGGCCTGCGCGTCCCGCACGTCCGCTTCGTAGAAAGCGACCGGTTTGCCAGTGATCTGCGTGACGCGCGCCAGCGATTCCTGGCGGCTGTTGACGAGATTGTCGACGGCGACCACGTCGTAGCCGTCGTTGAGAAGCTCGACGCAGGTATGCGAGCCAATGTAGCCCGCACCGCCCGTGACGAGGATCGTGCCCTTGGAGTTCGTTGGTGCCATGTTGTTTTCCCGAGTTCCCTGAATTCGTTCAAAACGTCAATCCGGTCAACTCCCGGATCAGTTCCCGATAGCGTTGTACCACAACCTTTTCGTCGAATTCTTTCGCAATTTTTTTTCGGCCCCGCTCAGCCATGGCGGCGCGCGCAGTTGGGGCCATATCGAGCATGCGCGAGAACGCGGTCGCCAGCGATGTCGCATCGCGCGCCCCGCAGAGCAGGCCGTTTTCGCCATCCGTCACCACTTCTCGGCAGCCGGGCACGTCGGTCGCCACGATCGGGCGGCCCATCGCGCTGGCTTCCATCAGCGTGCGTGGCACGCCCTCGCGGTATGACGGCAGGACGACACAGTCCGCGTCAGCAATATACGGGCGCACGTCGGGAGTCTCGCCCAGATACTCGATCACGCCTTCGCGCTCCCACGCGGCGACTTCCTCGCGCGTGATGGCGCTCGGGTTGTCCACGCCAACGGGGCCGAGCAGGCGAAACCGCGCATGCGGAAAGCGCGCGCGCAACTGGCGCGCGGCCTCGACATACTCACCCACGCCCTTGTCCCACAGGAGCCGACCGATCAGCACGAACGCAAACTCGTTGCGCTCGGACAGCGGTGTAAAGGTGTATTCGTCCAGATCGACGCCTTCGCCGTGCAGTAAGCGTGCGCGTTCCGGATGCACGAGCAGGTTCTCCTGCTTGAAGGCGGTTTCGTCGTCGCGATTGAGGAACCAGACTTCGCGCGGGAAGCGGAAGGCAAATCGGTAGAGGCGCTTGGCGACCTGCGCTGCGCGGCTTTTCTGAATGAATACGTAACCGAGGCCTGTTGTGACCGCCACCGATGGCACGCGCGCGAGCCAAGCCGCAACCGAGCCGTAGATATTCGGCTTGATCGTGTAATGAAATACGACGTCGGGCTTGAGCGCGCGATAGTGCTTGAAGAGGGCGAGCAGCGTGCGCAGGTCGTCGAGCGGATTCGTGCCCTTCGAAGCGACGGGGAGGTCGACGCAGTTGCAGCCCATCGCCGCAAGCGGCTCGAACGTGCGGTCGCGCGGTGCAATCACGGTGACTTGCGCGCCGGCTGCGTTGAGTGCGCGCAGGAAGCCCTGGCGGTACGTGTAGATCGCCCACGCGGTGTTGCAGACGAGGGCGACATGCAGGCGTCGGGCGTGGCCGGTTTGCCGGGCGTTATTGGTGGCGCGGGAATTCACTGGCGGAACGATTCGGGAGCGTAGCAGAATGCATCCGGTGGGAGGGCGACGCGCCGGTGTGGCGTGCACGCGGCGGAGTGCAGCATTCTAACCGACCTCACTCACGCAAGATCGGTTAGACGCGATGCTACGCAAACGGGCCTTCGTGGAAATCAGTCCCGCGGCCGACGATACGTCTCAGGCTGCGCCGAGCGGTAGCTTCTGCAGAATCGCGTCAATGCAGGCTTGCTTGCTCATGAGATCCGTTTGCACGTGCACGTCGACATTTGAAGGCGGCTCATAAACGGATCCGATGCCGGTGAATTGACGGATCGTGCCTTGACGTGCGAGCGCGTAGAGACCTTTGACGTCACGCGCTTCCGCGACTTCGATCGGTGCGTCGACGAAAACTTCGAAGAATTCGTTCTCGCCGAACAGCGCGCGTGCCGATTCCCGTGCCGAGCGAATGGGCGAGATGGTCGCGACGATCACGATGAGGCCGGAGTTAACCATCAGCTTCGCAGCCTCGGCGGCTCGCCGGATATTTTCGCAGCGGTCGGCATCTGAAAAGCCGAGATCTTTATTCAGGCCGAGACGAAGACTGTCGCCGTCGAGCAGTGCCGTGTGCATGCCTCGTGCATGCAAATTCTGCTCGAGCATATTGGCGAGCGTGGACTTACCGGCGCCCGATATACCCGTCAACCAGACGACAAATGCGCGCTGCCCCTTGATGCGTGCACGGTCCGATGGCTGGACGCTCGTCGGACTTTCAACGACGATTTGATCTGGCTCTCGCTTCATTGTGGTCTTCAGGCTTCGCGTCGTCGAATGCTTACTCCGGAAGGTATTTTAGAGTTATTTGTAAGATTTTGTAAATTTTGCTTTAATGACTTTGTTACATGAAATTACTCGTTTGGTAATGCAAACGTTTGCGCCTGTGGGCGTTGTTTTCTGCATGAATCCGCCTCACGCCGAGCTTCCCGAGAAAGGGGCGCCTGTGCTACGCCCCATGGAAATTACGAACTCGTGTGGCCGTAGTTGTCGTCAAAGCGGACGATGTCGTCTTCACCAAGATAGGTTCCCGACTGCACTTCGATGAGTTCGAGAGGTGGACTGGTTTTCGCCGAGCAGGATTTCCTCTTTGTCATTGATGACGAGCGCGGTGCCCTTCACAACGATCCAGTGTTCGGCGCGATGGTGATGCGTTTGCAGGCTCAACTGGCTGCCCGGATTCATGAGGATGCGCTTGACCTGGAAGCGGTCGCCCTGGTCAAGGCCTTCATACGAACCCCAGGGACGAACCACGCGGCGGTGCGTGACCGATTCCTGACGACCCGAAGCGTTGAGCCATCCAACGACTTTCTTCACGTCCTGTGCGCGCGATGCGCGACCAGCACGGCGTCCGCGGTTTCGACGACGACAATGTTGTCGAGACCAATGGTGGCCACCATGCGTTGTGCGGCTCGAATGTACGAATTCGTCACGCCTTCCGCGAACACGTCGCCGATCAGCGTATCGCCGTCTTCGTTGCGCTCGGCGATTTCCGCGAGCGGGCCCCACGATCCGATGTCGTTCCAGCAGAGATCCGCGCCAGTGACCATGGCGGCGCGCTCCGTGCGCTCCATGACGGCGTAGTCAACCGAGATGTTCGGGCTGGCGGGCGAATTCCGGTTCGAAGCGACGGATGTAACCGTAACCGGTGTGCGGGCTTTCCGGCGCGATACCGAACGTCAAGAGGAATTGGTCAGCGGCGGTGCGGGAGGCTACCTGGGCGGCTTTTGCCAAGGCCGGCTCGTTGAGGATCACGCGGTCTGAGGGCAGCAACGAGCAGCGTTTCATCGTTTCCGAGCGGTTGCGCAAGGTCGGCATCAAGCCGGCGTCGGTCATTCTGTAGCCTGTCGCGCGCAATGTTCGAGACAATGATCGGTGCTGTGGTGTCCGGAATGCTGGCGAGGCGCAAAGCGGTCTGCTGGACGAGGGACTGGTCCCTCGCGAGTTGCAGATACTGCTTGGGATAACCGTCGCGCGACATGGGTCAAAGGCGCGTGCAGCTACCACCACACAGAATTACCGGATGAATTTTCATAAAGGAGAGTCCTGAATTGCCTGACATTCGGCACTCAGTTGCGCACCGAACCGCTGATTAGTATTCGTGGTTGCTCAGACGCGAAGGCGAATAATATTTAAAACTTAACGGATTGTGCCGCGATTCGTCGAATCCGGTTTAATTTGTGAGTTTATGTTTGGGTTATGTCACATTGGCTGGATCGGTGGACACTATTGTCACGAATCCCTGAATCCATGCTGGCGTGTGCACGAAAACGTTTGCGCGATATAATTTAAATGGGAAGTGATAGTTTTAAGAGCCGAAAGAGCGCTTTGGAAACCATTGCAAGCGCATCTTGCGCACTGCGTGGTTAAGTCCGAGATCGATATCGCCCCGGTGTGCCACCGAGCGCCCAGTCGAATTCGCGCTCATGCGCTGATCTGCTTTATTGCGCCAGTCCTCGATCGCGTCTTGCGAATGCGTCTCAAGGACGGAGGCTGCCTGCATTCGTTGAGATCCGCTTTTCGTGAGCACCGGTCAACTCCGACTTGAAGCTTGGCGTACGTTCCACCGTTCCGAAGTAAATCTGACTCATCTGAGTCCTATGTCACCCAGCTGCTTTTGCGCTTGCACGTGTTCCTATTTGTACAGCTTTTCGCTGGTGCTTCAGTCCCACCACTGATTTGCGCGATATGGGCTTGATGCAACAGTCGGTCGAGTGTGGCGACCGTGAACGTCTGCATTTCAGCAACATACGGGTATGAATTTTCAATGAAATGGCGCGTGACGTGGGAGCTCACATTCGGGCGTCTAGAAAAATCTCCACTCCTGGTAGAATTTTGAAATCCTAAGCAAATCAACAGGGAATGCGAGTGAAAAAGCGTAGCGCCATCAAAACAGACCTGTTCGCCGATGAGCATCACCGCAAGAAGATCGATGCGCTGGGCGATCCGCTGAGCGAGATCGAGTCGCACATCGACTTCGCGGCGCTGGCAGCGGCGGTCGATATGATTGCGCCGCGACCGGCGAGTCCTCAGGGTGGCCGCCCGCCGTACCCGACTGAGGCCATGGTGCGCATCCTGGTGTTGAAGCGGCTGTACAACCTCTCGGATGAACAGATGGAGTACCAGTTGCTCGATCGCATGAGCTACAAGCGCTTCTGCGGCCTGAGCAACGCGACCCATATCCCGGACCGCACGACGGTGTGGTCTTTAGAGAACCGGATCGGCGAGGCGGGTGCGAAAGCCCTGTTCGATGGGGTCTCGGAGCAACTGCTCAGGAAGGGCTTCATCGCGCGTGGCGGGCAGATCATCGATGCGACGTTGGTGCCTGCGCCGAGGCAGCGCAACAGCCGGGAGGAAAAGGAGTTGATCGACCGGGGTGCGATGCCCGCCGACTGGAAGCCCGCGAAGCGGCGCCAGAAGGATCTGGATGCGACCTGGACGAAAAAGCACGGCAAGAGCCACTACGGCTACAAGCTGTCGATTAACGTCGACAGGAAGTACAAGTTCATCCGCCAGATCGAGACCGACACGGCCAGCACGCACGACAGTCAGCACTTCGAGAATGTTTTCGATACGAGCAACACGAGTCGGGACGTCTATGCGGATCGAGGCTATCCGTCCGATGGGCGCGAAGCGTGGCTCAAGGAAAAGGGTTTTCGGAACCAGATCCAGAGAAAAGGCAAGCGCAACAAGGCGCTGTCCGCCTGCCATCAGCGGCGCAACCAGCGGATCGCCAGAACGCGAGCCCGGGTCGAGCATGTGTTCGCGACGATCGAGCAGATGGGTGGAAAGTTGATCCGCACGATCGGCCAGGCTCGGGCGAGTTTTGCGATGACGATGATGGCGGCCAGCTACAACCTGAGGCGGCTGGTGTATTTCGGAAAGGCCGGAATCGAGGCTTTCTGACGCCCATGGTCGGCCGGATCGCCGGTGCCCGAGGCGATTCGCAGTAAAAACCGGGCGACACCGCTCGTAAAAGCGGTGGCTGGCCGGACAAAACGAGTCGAATGCTGTCGCAATCACCGCGTCGTGGAAGAATTCACCGAAAACCTCGGGTTATTCGAGGTCCCCATTCATCGCAAACCGATACGAGCAGGCACTCAATATCCCATCTGTTTGATTCCTTTGTTGTGAGTGGCACGCAACGTGAGATAATCCGGTTCGAATCGGACAGGAGTGTGCTGGCAAACCTTGGCCGCAGCGGGCCGAGCCGACATCGGCGCGTACATGAATGTGTCAAGAATATTGCGCACAATTTGCCGGTTCGTGCATGTCAGCGCTGGCTGTTCTCAAGCATCTTGCGCTAGCGGGGTCCAACCTCTGGATGGTATTCCAGTTGAGCGGCCAGTATTGCGTCAGCAGGAGGGACACGTCTTTGGCGTTGCATCCGTTATTTTGATCGCTTTTCCGGAAATCACCGAAGTCTTCCAGCAAAATTTTTCCAAATAGAAAGCACTATGAGCAAGACTGCAATTGTTACTGGTATCACTGGGCAGGATGGCGCGTACCTTGCGCAGCTTCTGCTCGAAAAGGGCTACGTGGTTTATGGCACGTATCGCCGGACAAGTTCGGTCAATTTTTGGCGTGTTGCCGAGCTTGGCATCGACAACCATCCGGACCTGCATCTCGTGGAATACGATCTTACCGATCTGAGCGCGAGCATCCGTCTCCTGCAAACGACCCAGGCGACTGAAGTCTACAACCTTGCGGCGCAAAGCTTTGTAGGGGTATCGTTTGATCAGCCGGTCACGACTGCCGAGATCACGGGTATCGGCCCCCTGAACCTGCTTGAAGCCATTCGCATCGTCGATCCGGCAATTCGCTTCTATCAGGCCAGCACGTCGGAAATGTTCGGCAAGGTTCAGGCGATTCCGCAAGTCGAGAGCACACCTTTCTATCCGCGGAGCCCCTACGGCGTCGCGAAGCTCTACGCGCACTGGATCACTGTCAATTATCGCGAGAGCTACAATATCTTCGGCTGCAGCGGCATCCTGTTCAATCACGAATCGCCGCTGCGCGGACGTGAGTTCGTGACGCGCAAGATTACCGATAGCATCGCCAAGATTCGCCTCGGTAAGCTCGACGTGCTGGAACTGGGCAATCTGGATGCAAAGCGCGACTGGGGTTTTGCAAAAGAATACGTGGACGGCATGTGGCGCATGCTGCAGGCAGACGAGCCCGATACCTACGTGCTCGCGACGAACCGGACTGAGACGGTGCATGACTTCGTGACGATGGCCGCGCAAGCCGCCGGTATCAACTTGGTTTGGGAGGGGCGCGACGAGAAGGCGGTGGGCATCGATGCTGCTACGATGCGCACCATTGTCCGCATTAATCCGAAGTTTTATCGTCCCGCCGAAGTGGATCTTCTGATCGGCGATCCGGCTCTTGCCAAGGAGAGGTTGGGCTGGGAGCCAAAGACCACGCTGGAACAGCTGTGCCAGATGATGGTTGAAGCGGATATCCGTCGCAACGAGATCGGAGCATCGTTCTAAGCCATGCTAAAGGCTTTGGTTAGCGGGATCGACGGCTTTACCGGCCGTCATCTGAGCGCGGAATTCGCCCGGCGCGGCTACCGGACGAGCGGTCTGGTGCACAAGGCGTCGCCGCACGACGATGCCTTTGTGCACGAATGCGATCTGCTCGACCTCGACGGCCTGACGCGGATCTGCGAAATTGAGCAGCCGGATATCGTCGTACACCTTGCAGCGGTGGCGTTTGTCGCGCACAACGATGTGAGCGCGATCTACCAGACCAACATCGTCGGCACGCGCAACCTGCTCAACGCGTTGACCAGTGCGGGGTGCAAGCCCCGCGCGGTCATTGTCGCGAGCAGCGCGAACGTGTACGGCAATGCCGACTGCGGAGTGTGCGACGAATCGGTTGCGCCAGGGCCTGCGAATGATTATGCGGTGAGCAAGCTCGGCGTCGAATATGTTTCGCGGCTCTGGATGGACCGACTGCCGATCACCATCGTCCGGCCGTTCAACTACACTGGGGTCGGGCAGTCGGAGAAGTTTCTGCTGCCTAAGATCGTCGCGCATTTCCGCAATCAGGCGCCTGTCATCGAACTTGGAAATCTGAACGTCGTCCGCGATTTCTCGGATGTTCGTGATGTCGTGTCCGCCTACGCACGTCTCGCAGAAGGTAATTTCGCGGGGCAGGTGTTTAACGTGTGCTCCGGAATAGGCTACTCGCTGGAAGAGGTTCTGGCGATGGTGACCGAAATATCGGGCCACCAGCTCGAGGTGCGGGTGAATCCCGCATTCGTGCGCGGCAACGAGGTCCACAAGCTGATCGGCGATAACTCGCGATTGCGCAACTCGATCGGCGACGTTTCGAGGATTGCGTTGCCGGATACGCTCAGTTGGATGCTAGGTAAATCGGCCTGACGCGACCGAATGGAGCATAGCGGCCCAGAGCCGGCACACGGCCGTGCCTGGGCCGGCACACTGTCTCGGAACGCGACTCGTGTGTTGGGGAGCGGTTATGCGCTCGCTACGCGTCCGTAGTTGTCCTCGAGACGCACGATATCGTCTTCGCCGAGGTACGCGCCGGATTGGACTTCGATCAGTTCGAGCGGAATCTTGCCCGGGTTCCGAAGTCGGTGAGTCGCGCCGAGTGGAATATAGGTCGACTGATTTTCCGTAAGTATGATCTCCTGATCGCAATTGGTCACCACGGCTGTGCCCTTGACGACGATCCAGTGCTCCGCGCGATGGTGGTGCATCTGCAGGCTCAATTGCGCGCCGGGATTGACCTCGATGCGCTTCACTTGGAACCGCTCACCTTGGTCGATGCCCTCGTAAGCCCCCCATGGACGCGCGACTCGGCGGTGCGTGACGGACTCTCGGCGACCGCTTGCGTTGAGGCGCTCAACTATTTTCTTCACGTCCTGCGCTTTGTCGCGATGCGCAACGAGGAGCGCGTCGGCGGTTTCGACGATGACGACATTGTCGAGACCGATTGCGGCCACCATCCGATGGTCGGCGCGGATATAGGAGTTAGAGACGTCCTCAATCAGGACGTCGCCGAGCAGGGCGTTGCCCTGTTCATCCGTGTCGCTCAGGTCGGCGAGCGCGGTCCACGAACCGATATCGCTCCAGCCGATGTCTTTCGCCGTGACGACGGCAGCGCGGCTGGTTTTTTCCATCACGGCATAGTCGACCGAAATGTCGGGGCTTGCTGAGAAGGCATCCGTGTCGAGGCGCACGAAATCGGCGTCGCGTGCAGACCGCTCGAGCGCGAGTTCTGCCTGCTGGGCAATTTCCGGAGCGTGGCGGCGCAGTTCGTTCAGGTATACAGACGCCTTAAACATGAACATGCCGCTGTTCCAGACATAGTTGCCCTCCTGCAGGAAGCGTGCCGCAGTTGCAGCATCCGGCTTCTCCACGAAGCCGTCGACCGCATAGGTGTCGCTGCCAGCTACCAGTGCCGCGCCGCTGCGAATGTAGCCGTAGCCCGTATGCGGTTCGGTCGGATCGATGCCGAACGTGACGAGATAATCGTCGCGGGCAATCGAAGCCGCCTTTTCCACGCATTGCCTGAACTTCTTGCCATCTAGGATCACGTGGTCCGAAGGCAGAACGAGCAGCAGTGCATCCTGGGCGTTTTTCATCGCGAGCAAAGCGGCGATGGCGATTGCAGGTGCGGTGTTGCGACCGACTGGTTCAAGAACGATCGACGACGGCGTGACGCCGACCTGACGCATCTGCTCGGCGACGAGGAAGCGCTGTTCGTTGTTGGTGACGACGATGGGGGATACGACATCGTCTACGTCGCTGAGGCGCAAGGCGGTCTGCTGAGCCAGCGAATGCTCGCCTACGAGTTTCAGATACTGCTTGGGGTAGCCCCCGCGCGACATCGGCCACAGGCGCGTACCGCTGCCGCCGCACAGAATGACTGGATGAATGTACATGGTGAATATGTTTTGGATTACCCGAGGCGTGGTCTGCTGCGTCCTGCGTGTACCCAGGATTTCGTGAATCCGGAGATACACGCTGTTATCATATTTAAAAGCGTGCTGGTTGGGTAGAAAATTGCCTAGCTGATGTCTCAAATTTACGAAATCGCGTTTTATTTTTGTCATGTACGCCAGATCCGAAACTATGCAATGCGGTTTCGATATAGCGCTATAACCCACAAAGGACGCGGCGTCTGGGCGGCGTTCCGCGTTCAGTTTGAATCGTTTGCGTGCGCGGGGAGGTACGGGGAGTGGCTAAAAAAGCATAGCGGGCTGCTGAAGTACCGGCGGCAACGTCATCGCGGAGGGTCCCTGAAGCGTGGATGGAAAGACCCAACCTGCCCCAGAGCTCATGCGCGGCGCCGACACGTTCACCGAGAGTTTGTTATCCATGCGCAAGCTGAACGACGTCGTTCCGAAGTTGCATCCGTTGCGTTCGATCCGTGAAGAGAGCAGCAACAAAGGTGAGACTGCGCAACGAGAGGCGAGGGTCGCTAAGGAACGCGCTCGAAATAACTTCCCGCTATGCGGCGCTCCTCGAGCGGATGCTGTAGTTCCACGAAGGCATGGTTGAGTCGTACTCAATGTTGAGCAATGCGCGGGCGTGGCGGGTGACCGTCCGTCCGGCTTCGTAAACTCCGTCAAGGATGTCAGCGGTCACTTTCAGACCGGTTTTTGTGGAGGCTTTTTCGATCAGTTCACGGACCAGACTGACGTTGCTGAAAACTACGCCAGCACAGGCTCGCGTAATGTGTGGGAACACGCGGTGCTCGATTGGATTATGTTTCGAGCAGTACGGCGCATAGTGGGCCACCCGGATTTCCAGTCCGAGCCGGTCTGCCAGATTTTGCAGGTCGCTTTTGAAAAGCCACGAATCACTCGGGTTGCTGCCGCCGCCATCGCACAACAGCAGTAACCGTGTGGCCTGGGGATAATCGGCGCGCCCGTGTTTTTCCCACCAGTACGCCACGCTGTCGCAGGCAAACTGCGTCGTGTCACGGCTCACGCCGATGTTCACATGCGCCTTGTTCAGCCCGATGTCGTACAGCCCATGTGGAATGACGCTGCCTTCGCTGTAGCTCGGAAAATCGTGGTCGAGGACTTCAAGCTGTTCGCGCGTGTAGAGCTTGCCGTCGCGATAGAAATTGCCCAGCAACTCCTTTTTCTTCGTATCGATGCTGATGACAGGCTGGCCGTCTTCGAGATATTCCGCCTTGAGTTGCGCAATACGCTGAAATTACGCGTCGCGTTGCGCATGGGACTTGAACGACTTCTTTTTCTGTGATTGCCGCCGCGAAAAACCGTTGCGGTTTAGCAGCTGCCGGACCGTTCGCACGCTCACCCGTGCGTCCACCTGCTGCGTCATCGCCTGTGCGATTTCGCGTGGCTTCAGATCTGTCCAGATGATGCCGTGTTGTGGATTGCCCGCCGTATGCTCTCGCACCACGTCCAGAAATACCGCGTTCCACTCCGGATGGTCAGTTAACCTGGATTTACGCCCCTTTTTTTCGGACCCGCTCTCCAACCGGATCCAGTTCTTCTTCCAGGTCCTTCAACCCTTGCTTGATTGTTTTCGGGTCAATGTCAAACAGTTTCGCAATATATTCGAAACCGCCATGGCCCAGCTTGTCCGCTTCCACAGCTGCATACCGACGTCGGTCCTTCTCCGACAACCGCGCGTACAGCCGCTTCATCCGCGTTTCAACCTCAGCCCGGTAACCAGCCTGCATCGTCTGTCCTCCAGAAGGACCGCATCTTACCAGCGTCGCTTTGCACCGGCCAGGGCCACTTCTGGAAGTTATTTCTCACTCGTTCCTAAGTAAGGTGCACGTGCGTTTCTCTTTGTGCGGTTTATTGTTCTTCTTGCGTTGTCGACTTGTTAAACTCCTTTTCGTCTTTGGGTGCCCCCTTCTTGCTTCCTTCGTCCATCCTTTTCTTCGTTGTGTCCGTCGCGTGCGTTCTGCTCCTAACTGCCCGCAGCGCTAGTTCGTCACCTGCTCGCAATAAAATTCTGATAGGCTTTCGCAATTTTTTGCTGCTTGATAGTTCGATTTGTCTTGGTCTTCCCGCATCGACGCGGGCGCATGCCTCGCTAATCGGGACCGCGGGACTGGCCGTCAGAGGGGGGACTATCTTGTTCGACGCTGCGGCGCTATAGCTGGCGTCGTGCTTCACAATTAAAAATATGCCGATCGTGCAAATGAACACAGACCATCAGAAGGTGTATTTTTATCACCTCAAGAAGTGCGGCGGCACCTCCCTCAACGGCTGGCTTGATCTGCAGGTCGAGGATACGGCCGTATGGAACTCCGCATGGAGTGCGTCGGTTTATAGGTACGTGACGGGCGACGTCGAGGCGGCGCATCTGGCTCATGTCAGCGAACAGCACCGTGCCATGGCGATTTCCGCGTTCTATTTGTCGAGCATTGTCCATTCTCACGCGCCGATGCGCCAGTTCGTGCCGCCCGCGACTTTCTCGTTCACGATTCTGCGCGATCCAGTTAGTCGTCTGCTATCGCAGATATCCGACTGGCGCCGCCTTGGGCCCGCGGATTATGTCGGTGTCTCGAATCAATACCGAGAATGCATGGAGGAGGCGCAGCGACTGCGCGTTCAAGCTTTTTTGGAAAAGCATGCGCGTGGGTTCGGTCGCCAATTGCTCAATAATTATTTCGTGCGCGCGCTGGCGGCTTCCCGACTGGGCATGTTAGCGACGAAGATCGCCGACCCGGGGGACCTGTTGCCCATTGCGCTCGAGAGTCTGGAGCGCGACTTTGACGTCGTCGGTCTGGCGGAACACGATGAGGCCACCCGGCACCTCATCTGCGCTAGGCTTGGCTGGTGTCCAGCGGTGTCCATTCCCCGGTTGAACGATACCGGCTCTGCGTCCGGGCTACGCGAAGAAGCCGAGGAAGCTCGGGCGATACTGGCAGAGTTGACGGAGCACGATGCGAAGCTTTATGCACGTGCCCGTGCGTTATTCGACTCGCAGTGTCAGGACGCTGGATATTACGATATCGCGGCCTTTGAGTCGCGGGGAGTGATCGAGGCAGTACGCCGTCTGCGTGCCCATGACTTCAACGGGCGTGTCGCATTTTCGGTCCGGGAACCCGTTATCGGTTTCGGGTTTCATGGCCGGGATGCGGCCGGTACACCTCATTGCGCGGTATGGACGGGCCCAGATACTGTTTCGCGTCTCTACATGCCAGTGCCTGCAAGTGCCGAGCTTTCTGTCTGTCTGTGGGTTCGCGGGTACGCAAACGAAAAATTGCGCGAACAACTAAAGATTCGAGTCGCCGGGCAGCCGATATCGCACCGGTTCGAGAGCGTGGATGGCTATAGGGACTGCATTGTCGCCGACGTATCGACGACGCGGTCGTTTTTGAGCATCGAAATCGAGCTCGAAACGACCGTGACCTCCGGTGAGTCCGGTCAACCCGGTTATGATGCGCGCCGCAGAGGCATTTGTCTTGATCGCTACGGTTGGTCGTTTCGCTAGCTCTCCTCTTACGATTCTTCGGTGCGGCACACAAAATGGCGGGAGGCTGATCGTCAGCGGTATAGACTATGGTTTGTGCCGCCATGGCAAACGGCGCTTCATCGATTTCGATCCGAGCTTCGGTTTTGCATTATCCAGGCCGCATGCATAAATGCGTTTCGGCTCCAGCGAAACGCTTTTCGAATGAAACGGAGCCGATCACCCCGGATAGATTCAAGGGGACGAGCCGCGCGGGCTGCCATTTGCTCGACGATGGCCTCCGGTGTTGTGTACAGAGACAGAAACCAGTCCCAATAGATGGGATAACGCAGCAGGACACCAGCCGTTAGCATGTCGAGTGTTAGGCGCCGCTCGCGAAACGGTTGCTCCAGCCGGTCGTGTGTCAGTCCCCAGCCTGCATAGAACGGCAGGCCATAGGTAAATACGGCTTTCTCGCGTAAAAGCGCGTCGAACCCCGCAAGCGAGGACAGCGTGTGGACCTCGTCGACCACGTCGATCAGCGAAATAAGATCGGCTTCCATATCGACGGCATCCGCGAGGCGAGCCGCGTCGATCAGCCCGTTGCGATTGCCAGACAGAACGTCGGGATGCGGCTTGTAGACGATAAACGCATTGGGGCGCCGCGCGCGGACATCGGCCAGAAGCGCCTCGGCGGTAACGATGCCGCGCGTCCCGAGGCGAATTGAGGCATCGTCGGCAACTTGGCCGGTGACGAGCACGACCTGACGCCCATGCGGTGCGCACCAGGCCGGCGCGCGGCGTCCAAGGTTGTACTTGGTGAGCCCATGGCGGACGATGGCTGCGCGTAGCCCGGCGGCACGTGTCAGTTCTTCGGCTGTGAACGTGCACTGGTTGAGCAGTCGATTCAGATCGCTCGGTTCGCTGGGGTCGAAATAAAGGCTGCACCTATCGATTACTTGGCTACAAGGGGCAGTCATGTCGGAGCCGAGGCCGGTGGAATGAAGGAAGCCGTCTTCGATGCGAACGCGCCGGCTGTTTGCCGGAATACCCTCTGCACTACGCGCGCCCCACAGAACTGCACATTCGCCCTGCTGCAAATCGTCTGGCTTCTTAACCCAGCGTAGCCGCCCGCCACCAACGACAAGAAAAGGCGTTGCGAAGGGGCGCTTCCACCATTGAAAGCGAATACCTGCAAGCGGTGTGAGATCCGCGAATCGGACAGCGGTCTCGTGTTGAAGCACCACAGTATCGAGGACCGCCTCGATCGTTCCAGGTCCGTGCGAGGTTGGATCGAGATAGCGAGCAGCGTCAAGAAAGGCGGCCTTGAAGAGCGAGGCCAGCGAAGGGCGTGCCACGCGATTGGGGAGCGATAGTTGGTCGTGGGTCAGTCCCCAGCCCGCATAGTATGGGCTGCCAAAGACATGAACGGGAATATCGGCGAGCAGGGCAGCCATGCCTTCGGAAGCGCCGACGATGTACACGCGATCGACCTGACGCAAGACTTGATGCAGCGAGCAGCCGGCCGGAACCCGGCGCACTTTCGTCAGAGGCGAGCCAGGCTGGGATGAGAGCCACGCACCCGCCCCGGGGTCACCGGACTGCAGCAGCCAGCAGTTCGCGTCGGGGTGGGTGGATCGAACTGCATCGAGCATCGCGCGAAAATATTGTCTTCGCAGGCGGGTTGGGGTGTCGAGGTCGACCTCGGAACGCACGCGTTCATCGATCAGGAGGATCCGGGGCTGACGCGATGACGCGAGAAAATCGGACGGTAAAGGCGTCGTGGCGCTCCAGTGATGCAATGCGTTCGTTTCAAGCACGCGTTGCATTAGCACTGAAACGCGCGCCGAATCTTCCAGGGGTGCGTTCGCAGACAGGTATTCGTTGAGCACCTCGACCAGGTCTTTCCGTCCGCGAGTCTGGGACGGAGCGGGGAACCACGAAAGGGCGCGCGCCGAAGGTTTCCCCCGTCGCGGAATGGGCCCGGTCTGCACCCCGTCGGGCGTGTGCGATTGCGAACGCAGGCAGCACGACACTAGTGATGAGATGCTCGACCAGTGCGAGAAGCATATCGCTCCACGATTGCCAACGCGCGGTAGTGTCGAATCGGACGCAGGACGCGAAGCGGCATTTCTGACAGTGTAGGTGCGATTACGGTCTGAATGCCGAGTGGGCGGGTCAACAGACAACGATTTCTGTTCCATTCGGGATTTGATCGCGGCAAATGGATAACAATCCTGAATGGGAAATCACGCCCGCTTTCTTGCGGCCTGAAAAGCTGGAGCCATTAAGCTGACATGCGGCGATGGTAGCGAAGTTCGGCGCGAATAGGTCTATTTGGACAATGCGGAAGCGACTCGCCAGTTGCACAAGAAGACTCAATAAACGGAGCATGCATGGTAGTCGATATTTTGCCGAGGAGCAATTTTTCATTATTTGGCTCGATTGTGTCTCCATGCGGTGGCGCATCGCCCGGCAACGGAATTTCCGGATGGCGTTGAGCGCGCAGACTTGAATGCCTGGTTCGCTGCCGACCCATCCTGTGCAATTAGCCTAGAGTTGGTAGGAAATTGTCAACCGCCTCGAAATGCTGTGTCCACGTCGGCTCGTTGAACCGCTTTATCCGCGCCAATTGTTCGTCTCGGGCGGTACAGGGGGCGGCCGCGTAATTCTGGATTCGGTCGAGCCAGCCGTTGCCGTCCAATGGGTCCAGGTAGTCGGGAATGTCGCCGGCGATCTCCCGGAATACCGCGAGGTCACTCGCCAATACCGGAACGCTCAATGCAAGCGCTTCGGCCAGCGGCATACCATAGCCTTCCACAAACGAAGGGAAGAGGAGCGCACGGGCATGCTGCAGGAGTTGGTATAGATATTCGTCGTCACAATCCGGCTTTTCAATAACGAAGCCACGCAATTCGCTGCAGCGCTCCAGCATGTCGATCACGTTCTCGCATTCCCACCCGCGTCGTCCGACAATGACGAGCATGGGAGCATCTGCGCCCCGCAGTTCCACAAGGCGGCGCCAGATATGGAGCATCAGCCAGTGGTTCTTGCGTGGTTCGATCGTCCCGAGCATCAAGAAGAACGGAGCACCGACTGGGTCGTGGCTGATTTCCCCGCGATACGTAATCGCGGGGGCCAGTCGGGCCGTGACGGTCGGGGGCATGGGCGCACCGGTGCTCCGGGCATAGTCGACCACCGAGGTCAGCGTCGCGCCCGAGTTGGCAATGATACCGGCCGCGTGGTTGAGTACGGTGTCAATCCGGCGCGCGTGCCGGGCGGGCGTGTCGGGGCGCGCGTACTCAGCGTGTGTTAGCGGAATCAGGTCATGCACCATGAAGGCGACCCGAATGCCCTTCCGCCGCAATGACCGGAAATATCGTGGGGATTCAACGCCGGAGTGTGCGGTGTGCAATAGGATGCCAGGAGCCGGGGTGGGGCTAAAACCGGACGCGAGTATCGCTTGTCCGATCAACCACCTCAGACGACCAGTGTTCGCGGCGCTCTGGGTCAGTAGCCAGTCGAATGCCCGCAGGGAATTGGCTTTCGACAGGATTACGTGAACGCCGTTTTCACTAAGCACGGCGAGCGCGTTGTCCTGGTAGTGCCGGACGTAAGCCAAGCTTACTCGATCCACGCCTGTCGGGCGCTCTTTTTGCAAAAGGCGCCGACAGAGTCTTGAAATGTCCAGATAAATCTGCATCGGGGAACCATACGATCTTGTCTATTGTGTGAAACCGCGTGGCACTTTGTTGCAAGGTTGCGTCTGACACGTACGGCAAGCTTTTTTTGAGGCGAATGTGGGATAATCACAAAAATTCGCCAAAGCATCAAGAGTTCATCGGCAGCGTTGGTTGAGGTGGGTGTGGTGGCCCATAGGGCTATCTTTGCGGCTTGGAATGAGAGTCGAGTCGGGGGGGCGAAAGCGTTGAAACGCAGGGCAAGTGGCATGTCCGGGGGGTATGCCGCTTTTGGGTGGCTATTGGATGTGCTTTCCAGCGAATTTCAAGGCATGCGAACGATAGCCGCTCATCGGCAGGCGGATCGTGCTGCTTCGCCGTCGTCTACGGGGTTGGCAGTTCCGGCGTTGCGAATTGATAAATAAAAGGAAGCTAAGTTGAAGGCGGCGGTAATTACTGGCATTACGGGGCAGGACGGCGCGTATTTGACCGAACTCCTGCTGGGCAAAGGGTGTCACGTGTACGGTACCTATCGCCGCACCAGCTCTGTCAATTTCGGTCGTCTCAAGGAATTGGGTCTCGCTGAGCACCCAAATCTGCATCTGGTCGAGTACGATCTGACCGATCTTAGCGCCAGCGTTCGTCTGCTTGAAAGCACCGCACGAGACAGTGCGCGACTTCGTTGTGATGAGCGCCCGTGCGGCCGGGTTCGATCTGGTGTGGGCGGGTAGGGGTGAGTGTGAGATCGGCATCGATCGCGCTTCCAGCAAGACCTTGGTACGCGTCAACCCGAAATTCTATCTGCCGGCAGTAGTGGATTTGCTTATCGGTAATCCGGGCAAGGCGCGCCGTGAATTGGGGTGGTTGCCGGAAGCATTGCTGGAGCGTCTGTGTCAGATGATGGTCGAGCCCGATATCCGGCGTAATGAGGCTGGATTTTCGTTTTAGCGGGTGAATGGCTGCGGCGTCTGGAAGTATCCGCGTCTTTGCGTAATTGCTTTGCGAATTTATCCGGGGAGGCAGAGTGGCGCCAACCTAGATGCTGTCTCTGGCACATGTCTCGGTAATCGTTGGTTCGGTCTATGCAACTTAATTCTATTGTCAAAGCGACTGTGTTCGCGGTCAGCGTCTTGTCCGTTTGCGCATGCTCGGTCGTGCCGTCTTCCGGGCCCAATGCTAGGGACATCGAGTCGTCGTCGGGCGTTCTGGCTCAACACGGGATACGATTGATCGACCTGAACGCCAGCGTCGTGTCGGAGTTGGACGCACAGCGCGCTTCCACCAATTTCGCGAGCAGGTTTGAGACAGAGGCGGGTAGTCGCGATCAGGTGTTCGGTAGCGGTGATTCGATCGAGGTAATCATCTGGGAGGCTGCGCCTGCAGCGTTGTTCGGCTCCAATACCGCGACTGACGGCGCGACATCGATTCAGACAGGATCGCGCGAAACACCGTTGCCGGCACAAGTGGTCAATTCGGCGGGCAACATCTTCGTGCCGTTTGTCGGTTCGGTTCATGTCGCTGGGCGTACGGCGACCGAAGTCGAACAGGAGATTACCAACCGCCTTGCCGGGCAGGCGAATCACCCGCAAGTCCTTGTTCGCACGGTGCAAAATGAAACCGCAACAGCAACAGTCTTGAGCGATAGCGGTTCGAGTGTGCGCGTCCCACTTGGTCCCAAGGGCGAGACGGTGCTTGATGCGTTGTCCGCGGCGGGTGGTGCACATGGTCCGATTGGGAAGATGTCAGTGCAGATCACGCGTGGCAGAGTGGTACAGTCCATGCCGCTCGAATCGGTACTCCGCGATCCAACTCAGAACATCAAGCTCCAAGGCGGAGACATCGTTGCATTGCTGGCCATGCCCAATTCCTTTACGGCATTGGGGGCGACCGGCAAGAACGAGGAGATCAGCTTTGAAGCGAAGGGGATCTCGCTGACCCAGGCGCTTGGGAGAACAGGCGGTCTCGACGATGCGCGCTCCGATCCCAAGGGTATTTTCATCTTCCGGCAGGATGGGGACGTTTTCGAGCGTCGTGACGGCCACGCGACGGTTACGGACAGGAAGTTGCCCGTAATCTATCGAGTCGACTTGACTAATCCGGCGAGCTTTTTCCTCGCAAACAAGTTCATGATGCAGAACGGTGACATCATGTATGTGGCTAATTCTCCCATCGCGGATCTCCAGAAGTTTCTGAATGTGGTCTTCTCGGTCGCCTATCCGGTGACCAACGCGGTGACCACGTTTAAATAACCGTGCAATAGCTTGAGTTCGGGCGATTTGGCGCGATTACCACTGGCGTCATGGATTGCGGACATACTCGCGCCAATCGTCTGAGTTCATAGAAATCTGGCTCGCTGCCGTGAGAGCCGATGCGAGTGTTGGTTGACGAAGGACCGTAGTCACATGAGTGATGTGGAACAAACGCTGGCCCAGCTAAACGTGCTTATGGCGAAGCAGCACTTCGACCGGGCTATCGACATGGCTACGGAATTCGGTCAGCAGCATGGCGAATTCGCGCCAGTACTCCGCATCCGTAGTGCCGCCTTGGCGGAGTTGGGGGACACTTCGCGGGCGTTGGCGGATATCCGTCAATGCCTCGAGTTGGCTCCAGATATAGACGACTATTTGCTGCATTGTGCGTCGCTTGAAATCGCCCAG
Source organism: Paraburkholderia sp. A3BS-1L (assembly GCF_051125215.1). NCBI lineage: Bacteria > Pseudomonadati > Pseudomonadota > Betaproteobacteria > Burkholderiales > Burkholderiaceae > Paraburkholderia > Paraburkholderia sp. A3BS-1L. The sequence goes on from NZ_CP120442.1 coordinate 761,021, forward strand.
CACCGGCCGGCTGCGGCGCTGCGCGTGCTCGAGCGCGTCGTGGCAGATAACCCCATGGTCGACCGCATTGCCAGTGCTGCATGGCCCCAGCTGGGCGAGTTCGCCAAGGCTAGGGAGTGCGCACGTCGTGCCTGCGAGAAACAGCCCGATAACCCAGAGTTTCAGGAGAATCTCGATCACCTCGTTCGCCACGAGGGGCAGCAACTCAAGATTAAACCTGCTGAGGTGGGTGCCGACGCGGGGATTTCGATACCGCTTTCGTACTACGAGCCCAAAGGGCTGGCGGCAGCGGGTGTGGCGCTCAGGAAGCAACTACGCGTCGTCTACGCGCTGCTTTTGCGCGAAATCGCGGGGCAGTATCAGCATTCGAGGCTCGGTTATCTCTGGGCTATTATTGAACCCGTTGTGCACTTGACGGTGCTTGGCTTGTTCTTCTCCTTGCTCACGCACTCCGTTGCCCCGTTGGGGAAAAATCTCTACCTCTTCTATCTGACCGGGCTGCTGCCGTTCTTCATGATTACGCACACGGCATCGAAAGTGATGCAGGGAATCGCGGCCAACCGGTCGCTGCTCCTGCTGCCAGCAATCAAGCCGTTCGACATCCTGCTTGCGCGAGCGGTTCTGTCGTTTCTCACTGAGATCGCGGTCAGCATCATCATCGGCTGTCTGTTCATGCTCGTCGGTATTTCGGCCACGCCGAGTGATCCGCTCGTACTGCTCGAGGTGATGGCGAGCGCATGGGTGTTCGGCTTTGCGCTTGGCGTGGCGATGTCGGTTCTGGTTGAAATGTTCGAGTCTTGGGAAATGGTCTGGTCCCAACTCACCCGTGTGCTGTACTTCTGCAGTGGCATTTTCTATGTGGCCGAGAAGATGCCGCCGCAAATTCGCGACTTCCTCATCTGGAATCCTTGCTTGCAGTACGTCGAATGGTTCAGGTCCGGTTTCTACGACGGCTTTGTTCCGCCTTGGCTTACGCCGGCCTACGTCAACGGAATGAGTTTTGTATCACTGGCGCTCGGCATGGCGATGTTGCTGCTTGGGCATAAACGGATCCGAATCGAAGAATGATCGAATTCAGGAACGTCTCAAAATCGTATCCGACGAATGGCGCGCGCCGTGTCATTCTGAGCGACGTCAGCTTTTCTGTGCCGCCGCGCAAGAATCTCGCGCTGCTCGGACGAAATGGCGCGGGCAAGTCGACGCTAATCCGTCTTATTGCGGGTACCGAAAAGCCGGACTCGGGAAGGATCCTGCGGCGCGGTGCCATTTCCTTCCCGATGGCGCTGAGCTCGTTCTTCATCAGCAGCCTGACGGCGAGGCAGAACGTCAATTTCATCTCGCGGGTGTACGGTTATTCACCGGAACGGGTGGTCGAGTATGTCGAGGACTTTGCCGAACTGGGCGAGTACTTTGACATGCCGGTCCGGACGTTGTCGTCGGGTATGCGGGCGAGGCTTTCGTTCGGCATCAGTCTCGCTTTCGAATTCGATACCTATCTCATCGATGAAGTCACAGCTGTAGGCGATGCGGCTTTTAGAAGCAAGGCCCAACGAGAGATGAACAAGCGAATTAGCGGCAGCAACGTTGTGCTCGTCTCACACAACAACGATTTGTTGCGGGAGACGTGCCAAGTAGGGCTAGTGCTCGAAAAAGGCGTTGCGACACTGTACGAGGACATCGACGAGGCGCTCGCTATTTACTCACAACTCGTGTCAGGGGCAACCCAATAGAACATGAAGCAGGAATCTTTTATGCTGCAGGGTGCATTTGTCAGGAATCTCGGTAAGACACTTTTTGTGCTGATCTGCGTGATTCCAACGCTGCTGTCCGCAATCTATTTTTTTGTCTTCGCTCATGGCGAGTACGTGACGAAGGTCGAGTTTGGTATTCGGCCCGCACAGATGGGTTCGCAAAAATCAGATGTCGGCGGCGTCGCGGGAAGCTTGCCGTTTCCCGCGGAAGTCGGATTGACGTCCTATGGGCTGGTGCAGTACATCGAGAGCAAGAAGTTTCTTGACGATTTCCAGGCATCAAAGAAGCTGACCGATTACTATGGATGGAAGAAAGGGGATTTCTTGGATTTTCTATCGGCCGACTCGGACGAGGACGATCAGCTGAACTTCTGGCGCCGTAAGGTTCACCCGTATTTCGACATTACGACTGGCCTTGTCAGCGTTGAGGTGCGCGCTTTTACAGCGGACGACTCCTACCATCTTTCGCGCCAGGTCTTAGGCATGTCCGAGAGCCTAATCAACGAGATTTCGGATAAGATTCGCCGCGACGCAGTGGTCGGCGCGGAGTCGGATGTCGAGGATATTGGTGCGCGTCTGGAGCAGAAGCGCGCGGATCTCGTCACGAAGCGCGCCGAGTACGGTATTCTCGATCAGCCGACGGTAGCCGCCGGCAACCTGCAGTTCATCAACAAGTTGCGGGATGATTACATTTCTCTGCAGGCGCAGAAGAGCACGCTGAGCAGCGACCTAAAACCCGACTCGCCGCTTGTCGCGACGATCGACAAGAAAATGCAGCTGATTCAGGGTGAGCTTAACCAGCTTACGAATTCGTCGGGTCTCGGCAAGAGTGCCTCGGTCTATGCACCACGGATGCGCGAGGTTGAAGAACTGAAGGCAGATATCGGCATATTGGAGAAGCAGTATGCGGGTGCCCTCGAAGTTCTCCAGAAGGAGAGGGCTCTGGCCAACCGCCAGTCGCTGTATCTAATCCGCTTCGTGGATGCGGTGAAGCCGCAAATCGCGAGCGAACCGCATCGTATGAAAATGGTCGCGCTGACGTTCCTGCTGTCACTCGTGATCTGGGCAATCCTTTGTCTTACCATCCGTGCAGTTAGAGACCACCTGATGTGACAGGGTGATCGAACGGGGAAAGTTTCAATATTTGGCTGAGAAAAATTGAATAAACCGAAACTTGCAATTGTTAGCACCTACGACGAACTGTGTGGCATCGCAAGCTACACAAAGGCGCTGGCTCCGCAACTCGCAGCGCATTTCGACATTACAGTTTTCGACCTGGACCAGTACCTGTTCCGTTCGGAAAGCCGTAAGGTGCAAGCGCTGGCCGATGCAGAAATCGACAAGATCTGTGCTCAGCTTCCCGGATTCGACGCTGTCAACATCCAGCTTGAGCATGGCACGCTCGGACGCTCGAAGGAAAAAATCTTCGCGCGGCTCGAGCGCATCATAAAGGCCGCGCCTCACGCCTGCGTGACGTTTCACACGGTCCTGGAGTCGAGCTCCTTTCCTTTCAAGGGGGTGTTTGGCGCCCTGAAGAAGGTGAACGTGGTGCGAGCGTATGATGAGGTGGTTGCACATCGCAAGAACACACTTCTGTCCAATGGCGTCTATGGGATGCTGCGCCGGCACGGTAGTTCGGCAATCGTGCATACGCGACGCGACATGCGGATGCTTCGCGATCTGCATGGCATCAAGCGGGTTTTCGATCATCCGCTCGCGTACTACTCTCAGCCTGAAATTCGGGAGGTGCTGACTACGGCCCGCCGTACCGAATTTGGTCGTCTCGCAGAATTGCCCAAAGATGCGATCGTCCTCGGCTGCTTCGGGTTCGTCAGCAAGTACAAGGGCATCGACGTTGCGTTGCGAGCGCTCAAGCTGCTACCCGACAATTACCATCTCGCGATCTTCGGTGGTTTGCACCCGCAAGGCATCAGAAAGAATGTGCCTCTCGACGAATATCTTTCCGATCTGCTCGGCGAAATTGCGCCGGGCAAGAAGTGGTTGGACGACTCGGACGCTGAAAGCAAGTCCGTTAGCCTGGCGCTGAGCTCGAGCGACTATGAACGCCTGACCACCTCAGCGCACCCCGGAGATCTGTCGAATCGTGTGCACTTCATGGGTGCACTGCGCGATGAAGACTTTCCTCGCGCGATGGCGGTGTGTGACATCGCGCTCCTGCCCTATGTCGAAGTGGGGCAGTCGTCATCGGGGCCGATGTCGATGGCGATCGAAGTCGGGCGGCCAATCATCGCGTCGAGAACGCGTGCGTTCATGCAGATTTCCAAGTACCACCCTGGCCGCGTCCGTCTTTTCGAGGTGGGCAACTTCCTGGAACTGGCACAGCTCGTGCAATCGGTCGGTGGTGGCCAGGAAAAGCCTTATTCCGAACCCGTCTATAACACTACGACGAATGCCGAGGTTTATCTGCGCGCATTGGCACGAAAACAGTAATCGTGCTGGTCAGCGCAGCATCGGATCGACTACGGGACAATGGCGCCGGATAAGACATGCGTGAGTTTGAATAATGCCCCTCTCGGTTCTCTTTTTGCAGGGGCCAGCCTCGCCGTTTTTTCGCGAGCTGTCCTCCGCGTTGCGGTCGCGAGGACACCGTACCATTCGGGTCAACTTTTGCGGTGGCGATCTTGTCTATGGCGGACGGGTAGCAAATCGCACCAGCTATTACGGTTCGCTCGAGCATTTGCCGGAGTGGTATCAAATTCTTCTTGAGCGCGAATCTCCAACGGATATCGTGCTGTTTGGGGATTGCCGGCCCATACATGCACCAATACACGCTATTGCCGAGGAAAGGCAGTTGCGGGTACATGTATTCGAGGAAGGTTACGTCAGGCCGAACTGGGTCACGCTCGAGCGCGGCGGAGTCAACGGCCGCTCGGGGCTTTCTCGCGATCCAGAGTTTTTGCTTGCGTCGAGCCGTTTGATTCCGCCCGCGCCCGCAAGCAAGGGAACAGGCTACAACCTGCGGGAGCGCGCATGGCATGACATTTGTTACAGATTGGCGAATGGGCTTTGCTCGTGGCGGTACGGTAACTATCGATCTCATCGGCCTCATAATGGCTTGACGGAATACGCTGCGTTGTCATCGCGCTTCGCGTGCAAATCTCGTTTCGAACGTGAGGCCACGCGTCTCACCGATCAACTGCTGGGATCGGGCAAGCCGTATTTCCTGTTTCCGCTTCAGTTGAATACGGACAGCCAGATTACGCACCATTCGCCATTCAGGAATGTGCCGAATGCGATCGAAGCGGTGATCGAGTCATTTGCGCGTCATGCACCGGAAGATTGCATGCTGGTCGTCAAGAATCATCCGCTGGATACGGGCATATGGAAATACGAGCATGTTGTCGAGCGTATCGCACAGAAGTATGGGGTGGGGTCTCGCATCGTATTCCTGAACGGGGGGCATCTGCCCACACTCCTGACCCATGCGAAAGGCGTTGTGGTGATCAACAGCACGGTTGGACTGTCGGCCCTGCACCACGGGCGGCCGCTCGTCACGCTCGGCCGGGCGATTTACGGGATCCCAGGATTAACGTGGCAGGATTCCATTGACTCGTTCTGGACCGGTGCCAGCGATCCGGATATTCAGTTATACCAAGTATTTCTCAATTACATTCTCCACGAGACGCAAATCAACGGCGATTTCTACACCCGAACCGGCATCGAAATGGCCGTGGCGGGCGCCGTCCAGCGTTTGGAGGCGGCCGAGCATGCGTAAAGAGCCGCCCAGCAACATCGTCATCACCGGCGCAAGCGCTGGCATAGGACGCGAGCTTGCGCTAGCCTACGCCGGCCCCGGCGCAATCCTCGGCCTCATCGGCCGTGACCTCACCCGCCTCGAATCCAGTGCCAGCGACTGCCGCGCCCTCGGCGCCACAGTTGTTACCGCAACCATTGACGTTTGCGACGCCGCCGCTATGCAGCACTGGCTAGGCGAATTTGACACGGCGCACCCCATCGACCTCCTGATCGCCAACGCTGGCGTGGCCAGCACGTTAGCCGGCGCCTCGGACTGGGAAGGGCTGGAGCGCACGGCGCGAGTCGTCGACACCAATTTCTACGGCGCAATGCACGCCGTCCTGCCGGTCATCGAGCAAATGCGCAAACGGCGGCGCGGCCGCGTCGCGATGGTGGCCTCCATCGCCGCTTTGCGCGGCATGGCGATCTCTCCGGCGTACTGCGCGAGCAAGGCAGCCGTCAAGGCGTATGCCGATTCAGTTCGCCCGATCCTGCGGCGCGACGGCGTTGGCATGACGGTGATCCTGCCGGGTTTCGTCAAGACGGCGATGAGCGACGTCTTCCCGGGCGACAAACTTTTTATGTGGAGCGCCGATCAGGCCGCGGCCCATATCCGCCGCAAAATCAACGCCGGCCGCGCCGAAATCGCGTTTCCGGGTCTGCTCGCGTTCGGCATGCGCTTATTGACGCTCCTGCCGCCGGCTGTCGCAGACGCGATTCTGGACCGGCTCTCCTATCAGCCGCGCGGGAAAGGCGCAAATTGAGCGGAACGCTCTGTCTCACGTTCGCAATCGCGGCTGGCGCGTCGTTCGCGCCCGACCGTCTCGCCGCGCCGCGCGGTCCTGTGCGGCGGGCGGCGAGCGCGTGGGCGTTGCACACGCTCGCGGTCATCTGTGTTGCATCGCTGTTCCTGCTCGTCACTGCGCGCCCAGTGTTCTCGGCATGTGGTGCGATCGCGCTCGTCGGGCTCCTTGCGGTGGTCAGCAACGCAAAGTACGAATCCTTGCGCGAGCCTTTCGTTTTCACTGACCTCAGCCTTTTCAGCCAGTTGTTCTCCCACCCGCGCCTGTATCTCCCGTTTCTGAGTGCGGGCAAGGTCGTCGCGATCGGCATTGGCGTGCTGGCTGTGGCCGGCGGCTATCTCGCGGAGCCGCCACTCACGCCGCGTCCTGTGCTCGCCTTGCTGCTCGTCGGCATCGTGACCATTCTTGTGTCGTGCGCACTGGCGCGGCACCTGCCACTGACGCTCAATCCAGTCTACGATGTCGAGCGTCATGGCTTTTTCACGGTCTTTGTCGCCTATCTGCTCAACGGCCTACGTTCCGCGACATTCGACGCGCTTAAACATGCTGCCGCAACGAGTCCATTTGCGACAGGCGGCGCTCCCGGGCAGTGCCCGGATGTCATCGTAATCCAGAGCGAATCCTTTTTTGATGCGCGGCGCATTTCGCCGGCTATCCATTCAACGATATTCACGCACTTCGATTGTGCTTGTAATGAATCTGTGCAATACGGTGCGCTTTCTGTGCCTGCGTGGGGTGCCAATACAATGCGTACGGAATTCTCGTTGCTGACCGGATTGGCGTCGCAAAAGCTCGGCTATGCGCGCTTTTACCCGTACGCATTCGTCCGGCGGGCCTGCGTGTCGATCGCGAGCTGGTTTCGGCGCGTCGGTTATGAAACGCTCGCGATTCATCCCTATTGCGCGGACTTTTTTGGCCGCGAGCGTGCATTACCACTAATGGGCTTCGACAAGTTTCTGGATGTCCGATATTTCGTCGATGCGTTGCGCGCAGGCCCATATGTTTCCGATGCGGCGGTCGCTGACGCTATTATCTCGATATTGGGCGCTGGCACGGCGAAGCCGCAGTTCATCTTCGCGATGACGATGGAAAATCACGGCCCGTTGCATCTGGAGCGCGTCGAAGTAGGCGAGGCGGTGAACTACCACTCGCTCGGCGACGACCCAGCGTGGCGCGATCTCACCGCATATCTGCGCCACGTAGCGAACGCCGACGCCATGATCGGCCGCTTGCTGGCATATTTACGTGCCTGCGGCCGCGACACCGTGCTCTGCTTCTACGGCGACCACGTACCCGCGCTGCCGCACATATTCGATAGGCTCGGCAATGTACCGAGCCAAAGCCACTACTTCATCTGGCGGAATTTCGGAGATCATTCCGCCGCGAAGCAGGACTTGCCCGTCGAGAATCTCGGCGCCGCTGTGCTCCAGACCATGGGGGACGCGAAAGCGTGCGACGTGTCGACCGGCATGTCGGAGAGAACAGAAAAGATATGAATACCAAGATCGCAATCGTCGGCATGTCATGCCGGTTTCCTGGGGGCGTGCAGGGACCGGACGAATTCTGGAAGCTGCTGGAAGGCGAAAAAGACGCCATCACGCAGATTCCCGCAGACCGCTTCGGCACCGACTTCTATCAGCATCAGTCCAAGCGCGAGCCCGGCAAGAGCTACACGTTCGCCGCGGGCGTGCTCGACGACGTCGCGGGCTTCGACGCGGCGTTCTTCGGCATTTCGCCGCGCGAAGCAACGCAGATGGACCCGCAGCAACGCCTGTTGCTCGAATTGAGCTGGGAGGCGTTCGAGGACGCGGGCGTGCGGCCGGGCGACATGCGTGGCCGTGCGTGCGCCGTGTTCGTGGGCGTTGCGAGTTCCGACTACGGCAATCGCAGCATGGACGACTTGAGCTCGCTCGATCCCTATTCGGCCACGGGCAACACGCTCAGCATCGCGTCCAATCGCATTTCGTATCTCTTCGATCTGCGCGGCCCGAGCATGTCGATCGATACGGCGTGCTCGTCGTCGCTCGTCGCGTTGCATCAAGCGGTCAAAGCGCTGCAGACCGGCGAGGCCGAGATGGCGCTCGCGGGCGGCGTGAATCTGCTGCTGCATCCGTATGGTTTCGTGGGCTTTTCGAAGGCGTCAATGCTCTCGCCGCGCGGCCGCTGCCGTGCGTTCGACGCAACTGGCGACGGCTACGTGCGCTCGGAAGGCGGCGCGATCGTCGTGCTGAAAACGCTTGAGCGCGCACTCGCCGACGGCGATACGATCCACGCGGTCATCGCCGGTACGGGCGTCAACTCGGACGGTTATTCGCAGGGCGGCATCAGCGTGCCGGGTGCGCAGACGCAGGCCGCGCTCCTGCGCGAGGTCTATAGCCGCGCGGGCGTCAACCCGCATACGGTCGATTATCTGGAGGCGCACGGCACGGGCACGGCGGTCGGCGATCCGATCGAGGCGCGTGCGCTGATCGAGGTCGCGGGCGCGGGGCGTCCGGCCGAGCGGCCGCTGCTCGTCGGTTCGGTGAAGAGCAACATTGGCCATCTTGAGACGGCGTCGGGCATGGCGGGGCTGATCAAGGCCGTGTTGTGTTTGAAGCATCGCGCTGTGCCGCGTTCGCTGCATTTCGAAGTACCCAATCCGAATATCGATTTCGAAGGCGGCCGTCTGCGCGTAGTCGACCGTTACACGCCGCTCAATGAGCCGGGCCGGCCGCTCGTGGTCGGCGTCAATTCGTTCGGTTTTGGCGGCACCAATGCGCACGTCGTGCTGACCGAGGCGCCTGCCGCCCCAGTCACACAGGCCGCGCAATCGGGTGAGCCTCAAGCGCACGCGGTTGATGAACCGTTCGCGCCGCTCGTGCTCACCGCGCGCTCACCGAAGGCGATTTCCGCGCTGGCAATGCGTTATCTGCAGCGTCTGGACGCGGGCGCGCCCTGGCGCACGCTCGCGGCGGCCGCCGCGCATCGCCGCCAATGGCTCGAGACGCGCGCCGTCGTTGCGCCCACAACCATGGAGGAAGCACGCGTTTCGCTGACCGCGCTGGCGGCGCGCACGGACGAAGTGCTGCCTGGCGCTGTGGTCGAGGCACAGTCTGTGCAAGACGATGCGCCCGTCACTTTGCTCTTTTCGGGCAACGGCTCGCAATGGCCGCTGATGGGCAAGCAACTGCTCGCGGAAGACAGCGTGGTCCGTGCTGCGGTCGAGGAAGTGGACGCACTCTGGCGCGCCGATGGCGGCGAGTCGTTGCTCGCACTGCTCGAAGCGGGTGCCGACACCGGTGTGCTCTCGGCGACCGAGTACGGCCAGCCGCTTCTTTTCGCGATCCAGGTGGGGATCGTGCGCGTGATGCAAGCCCGTGGGTTCGCGTGGGACGCTTGCGCTGGACATAGCGTGGGCGAGGTCGCGGCGGCGTGGGCGGCGGGTGCGCTCTCGCTCGAAGACGCCGTCCACGTCGTCAAGGTGCGCAGCCGCGCCCAGGCGCTTACGCGAGGCAGCGGCCGCATGGCCGCCGCGGGCATCGGCGAGGCGAGGGCGCGCGAATTGATCGATCAGCTCGGCCTTGCCGCCGACGTTGAACTCGCGGGCATGAACAGTCCGCAGTCGGTCACGCTTGCGGGCTCGCTCGCCGGGCTCGAAGCCGTACAGGCGGCGCTGCAGCCGGAAAAGGCCTTCTTCCAGCTTCTCGATCTCGACTACGCGTTCCACAGCCGTCACATGGACGGTATCGAAGCGATGGTGCGCGAGGGGCTAGCGAGCCTCCAGCCCGTCGACGGCACACACCGCTTCGTTTCCACGGTGACGGGCGCGACGCTCGAAGGCTCGGCGCTCGATGCCGCGTACTGGTGGCGCAATATCCGCGAGCCGGTGCGTTTTGGCGACGCCGTCACGCAGCTCGCGCAGGCGGGCGCGCGACTCTTCGTCGAAATCGGTCCACATTCGATTCTGCGTACCTACGTGAAGCAGTCGCTCGATGCGCTCAAGATCACGGGCGCTACGCTCGCGACGCTCAAGCGCCAGCACGACAGCGCGGCCACGCTGCAGCGTGCGCTTTACTCGGCGCTGGCGCACGGCGCGCGAGTTGATCTCGCACGCCTGATGCCGCTGGCTGACGCCGCCGTCGCTACTGCCGTAACGCTGCCCAGCTACCCCTGGCAGCACGAGCGTTATTGGCTGATGCCCACCGTCGAAGGCTACGGCATCGTGAACCGTCGCCGTGAGCATCCGCTGCTCGGCTACCGGCTGCACGAGCATGCCTTCGCGTGGGAAAACCAGATCGATCCGGCGCGCCTGCCGTATCTTGCCGACCACGTGGTCGACGGCGGCGTGACATTCCCGGCTGCTGGCTTCGTGGAGATGGCGCTGGCCGCCGCGCGCGTGTTCTTCGCGACCGACTCTTGCGCATTCGAGAACATCGAGATCCGTCAACCGGTGGTCTTCCAGGCGCAGCACGCGAAGCGCTTTCGCCTGAGCATCGATGTCCGTACCGCCGCGTTCACGATTGAAACGTGCGATCGCATGAGCGACGACGCATGGTCGACGAACGTGGTGGGCCGCCTGCTCGCGAGCGGCAATACGCTCGATGCCGCAAGCGCCATCGACGCGCACATGCTGCAGACGCTTTCGGCGCAGCCCGCCATCGACGCGCAGACGCTCTACGCCGCGACCGAATCAATCGGTTTGACCTACGGCCCCGCGTTTCGCCGCGTCCTCGCCGTGCGCGCAGCAGGTGAGGCGGTGCTGGCCGACCTCGCAGCGCCACACGCCGCCGCCGATGCCGCTGCCTACCGTCTGCATCCGGCCTTGCTCGATAGCGGCTTCCACCCGCTTTTCGCGCTGACGAGCGGCCACGGCGGTGATCGCGCCGCCTGGCTGCCGGTGCAGTTCGGCCGCATCGACTATCTGCGAGGAGATACCATCCGCCAGGTAATGGCCGTGCTCGAGCGGCGCAGCCCGCATTCGGTTGTCGTCTCGTTCCATTTCCTCGACGGCGCCGCGCGCGTGGTCGCGCGCCTCGCGCACTGTCGTTTTCGCCGCGTCGACCTGCATGCGCGCCGCCATCCCGCGCCGTCACGCTATGCATATCGTCTCGAAGCGCGGCCGCTCACCGGCGGCTTCGACGCTTCGGCGCTGCCCGCGTCGGCCACGTTGCTCGACGCGGCGCAAAGCGCGCTCGCCGCAAGCGATGCGCAAGGGCGCCGCGAGATGCATCTGACCGAGGTGCTGCCGCTCATCGACGTGCTCGCGAGCGGCTACGCGCTGCGCGCGCTCAACGCAATCGGCGCATTCGACGCATTCGACGCTCCGGCGCTGCCCGCGAGTCCGCTGCCGGCCCTCACGGCGCGCCTCGCGGCGATGCTCGTCGAGGACGGCCTCGCGCGTTGGGACGGCGATCGTCTCGTACGCGACGACGAAGCCTGCGATGCGCCGCCGCCGGTCGACGATCTATGGCGCAGCTTGCTCGAACAATCGCCCGCGCATGTCGCCGAACTGACCCTGCTCGCGCATTGTGGCGGGGCGTTGCCGGCACTCCTCGCGGGGGAGATGAAGCCGGAGCAGCTGATGTCGCCGACGAGCAACAGTCTCGTCGAGCATTTCTTTGAAGCGTCTCCGACGTGGTCGCATGTGCGTGCGCTGATCGGCGCGTTCACGGCGCGCGCGGTGGCGGCATGGCAGGCGCCGCGGCGTCTGCGTGTGCTCGAGATCGTCCGTATGGACGTGGATGTGCCGCATCCGCTTGAGGTTGCGTTGCCGCGTTCGCTGGCTGCGCGCTGCGACTACGCAATCGCTTGCACGGCGCCGCAGCAGGCCGCGCTGGCGGCCGAAGGCGGCCACGCTTCGCGGTTCGTCACGCTCGGCACGGGCGAGCGCCTGACGCTCAAGGCCGACGACGACGCGCCCTACGACATCGTGATCGCGAACCAGCTGCTCGCCGGTCAGCGCGACCCACTCGCGGCGCTGGTCGCGCTGCGCGGCTGGCTTGCGCCCGGCGCGTTTGTCGTGCTCGCGGAACCGCGTCGCGGCCGGCTCGCCGATATTGTGTTCGGGCCGTCTCGTGTCTCGACGTCGGCGTCGCCTGGTGCGGCGCAGATCGTGAGCATGCTCGATACGGCGGGTTTTGCCGATGTCGTGTCATACGCGGAGCAGGGCATGGAGCTTGAGGGCGCACCCGCGCTGATCGTCGCCCGCGCGCCGACGAGTGAAACGGCGGATGAAGTGCCGTGTACCCAGTCGCACGCACAGGAGGCCTCCCCCCCCCCCTGGCTGCTTGTCCACGCTGGCGACGCAGCCGACGCGCGCGTCGATGGGCTAGCGTTCGCGCTGCGTGCGCGTGGCGGCGACGTCGAGATCGTTGCGCAATCCGCGCTGGCATCGACGCTGCACGCTGCGCGCACCGGCGCGCCGCTGCATCTGGTTTTCGTCGCACCGGACGTCGCCTTGCCCGCCGATGCCGACGGCACTGCCGTCATTCAGGCGCAACGCGCGACATCGATTGCGCTCGCGCGGCTCGTACGGGAGCTGGGCGGGGGCGGCTTGCCGGTGCAGTTGAGCGTGGTGACTCAGGACGGCACGCCTTTCGCGTCCAGCACGAGCTTCACGCCTGACGCCACGCCGCGCCGCCCCGAGCAGGCGACGCTCTGGGGCTTGGGACGCGTGCTGGCGAATGAGCATCCCGAGCTTGGTTGCCGTTTGATCGACGCTTCATCGGCGTGCGAAGACGTGTTCGCCGCGCTCGCGGACGAATTGCTCGCCGCAGACGCCGAGGAGGAGGTCATCCTCACCGCGCACGGCCGTTTCGTGCCGCGCATGCTGGACGCCGCCGAGGCGCAACGGCGTGACGCACCATCCTGTTCCGGTGGCGAACAACCCGCCATGCTGGCCTTCGACACACCCGGTTCGCTGCGCAATCTCGAATGGTTCGCGTTGCCCGAGCGCGTGCTTGAAAACGATGAGGTGGAGATCGAGCCCGTCGCCACTGGCCTGAACTTCCGCGACGTGATGTATGCGATGGGTCTGCTCTCGGATGAGGCCGTGGAAATGGGCTTCGCGGGGGCAACGGTGGGCATGGAGTTGTCCGGGCGCGTGGCGCGCGTCGGCGCTGATGTGACATCGTTCAAGGCCGGCGATGCGGTGCTTGGCTTCGCCCCGGCGTCGTTTGCAACGCGCGTCGTCACGCGCGCGGGAGCGATCACGCACAAGCCGGCCTCGATGACGTTCGAAGAAGCGGCAACCATCCCGACCACGTTCTTTACCGCTTGGTACGCGCTCGTCGAGCTCGCACGACTGCGTCGCGGCGAGCGCGTGCTGGTGCATGGCGCGGCGGGAGGCGTGGGCATCGCCGCGATTCAGCTCGCGCGCCATCTGGGCGCCGAAGTCTTCGCCACCGCGGGCAGCCGTGAAAAGCGCGAGTTCGTGCGTCTGCTGGGCGCGAACCGCGTGTTCGATTCGCGTAGCCTCGCGTTCGCTGACCAGATTCGCGAAGCGACGGGCGGCTCGGGTGTCGACGTCGTGCTCAATTCGCTCGCGGGCGAGGCGATGGTGCGCAGCATCGACACGCTGCGTCCGTTTGGCCGTTTCCTCGAACTGGGCAAGCGCGACTTCTACGAGAACAGCAGCATTGGCCTACGGCCGTTCCGCAACAACATCAGCTACTTCGGTATCGATGCCGATCAGATCATGGGCGCGCTGCCCGAGCTGACGACGCGTCTGTTCGGCGAAGTCATGCAGTGCTTTAGCGATGGCGTGCTGCATCCGCTGCCGTATCGTGTCTTCCCGGCAGCGCATGTCGAAGAGGCGTTCCGCTACATGCAGCAAGCGCGCCAGATCGGCAAGGTGCTCGTCGGTTATCCTGCGGGCACGCCTGCACCGACGCGCGGCGCCATGGCCGCAACCCATGCCGATGCTCTGCGCCTCGACGCGAATGGCGCGTATCTGGTGATCGGCGGCACGGGCGGTCTCGGCTTCGCAAGCGCGCGCTGGATGGTCGAGCGCGGCGCGCGTCACCTGACGCTGGCGAGCCGCGGCCGCCGGCTGAACGATGAGGCACGCGAGGAGATCGCGCGCTGGCGCGAGGCGCACGGCGTGCAGGTCCATCTGGTCGCCTGCGACGCGACGGACGCGGCGGCGGTTGCAGCGCTCGTCGCGCAAATCGCTGCGCGCGGCACGCCGCTCAAGGGTGTGCTGCACTCGGCGATGCACATCGACGATGGTCTCGTGCGCAATCTCGACGACGCGCGCTTCGAAGCCGTGCTCGCGCCGAAGCTGGCGGGCGCGTGGAATCTGCATCGCGCGACGCAAGCCTGCCCGTTGGACTTCTTCGTCGTGTATTCGTCGGCAACGACGGCGCTCGGCAATCCGGGCCAGTCGAACTACGTGGCCGCCAACACCTTCCTCGAAGCGCTGGTCGAAACGCGGCGCGCCGCGGGTCTGCCCGGCACGTGCATGGGATGGGGGCCGCTCGCGGACGTGGGCTTCCTCGCCCGCAACGAGAAGACGCGCGAGGCGCTGCAGTCACGAATCGGCGGCGTGTCGATCACCTCTGACGAGGCGCTCGCGGCGCTTGAGCGTGTGCTGCTTGCGGGCGGCGCAGGCGAGGCCGTCGTGCGGCTCGACTGGCAGGCGCTTTCGCGCGGCATGCCGGCAGCGCAGGCGCGCCGCTACGCCGCGCTGCACGCGCATGGCGACAACGAGCCCACCCTCGAGCGCGGCGACCCGCTGCGCGAGCGCGTGCGCGCGCTGCCGCGTGACGAGGCGCTCGCGCTCGTCGAAGAGACGCTGCGTGCCCAAATCGCGCGTATCCTGCACCTCGCGCCGGAACGTGTGGCGCTCGACACCTCGGTGCTCGACATGGGCATGGATTCGCTCATGGGCATGGAGCTCGGCATGGCGGTCGAGGAGGCCTTCGAGGTCAAGCTTTCCGTGATGGCGATCGCCGAGGGCGCGACGGTGCATTCGCTCGCGGTGCGCATCGTCGATTCGATTGCTTCGGC
The DNA here is from genome assembly GCF_051125215.1 of Paraburkholderia sp. A3BS-1L. Classification (NCBI taxonomy): domain Bacteria; kingdom Pseudomonadati; phylum Pseudomonadota; class Betaproteobacteria; order Burkholderiales; family Burkholderiaceae; genus Paraburkholderia; species Paraburkholderia sp. A3BS-1L. Next base: position 776,319 of record NZ_CP120442.1, read on the forward strand.
CGAGGAGGGCGAGACGAGCGATGCGGCTGCACCGGCCGGCGCCCCCGCGCAGCAAGCGCAAAGCGCGTCGGCTGCGCTCGCCCATCTCGCGAGCAAGCACGCGCTCGATGCCGAAATGCCGGCGTTGCTCGCCCATCCTGGTGTACCCGTGGCCGAGCTGATCCATTGAGGGCGCCGGCAGGTTGGGAGGGCACCGAGGGCACGCTCGCACGCGAGCTCGTCATGGCCGGGCACGGGCTGCATACGGGCCGCCGCGTTCAGGTGCGCATCCGGCCCGTGGCTGAAGCGGGAACCGGCATTGTGTTCCGGCGTCTGCACGCGGGTCAGGAAGTCGCGATACTGCGCGCCGATCCTGCGCTGCGCGAAGCGCAGCCGCTATGCACGATGCTGCGCGCGCGTAAAGCAACGAGCAGTGGCACGAAAGCAGGCGCTGGCGTGCGCACGGTCGAACATCTGCTCGCCTCGCTGCTCGCGTGCGGTATCGATCACGCGTTGGTGGAGCTCGACGCAGAAGAGTTGCCGATTCTCGACGGCAGCGCCGCGCCCTGGATCGACGCAATGCGTGCGTGCGGGCGTACGGCGCTCGCGCACCCCAAGCGCTTTCTCCGTGTCAAAAAGGCCATCGTGGTCGCCGATGGTACGGGTGCGCAGCGCCGCGAGATGTGCGTCGAACCGTGCGAGCGCTATGAAATCAGCGTACGCAACGACCTCAAGGGTTTCGGCGACATGCTGTGGCAGGGTGAAATGACACCCGAAGTGTTCGCGCGGGAGATTGCGCCGTCACGCTCGTATGGGCGCGTGAAGTGGGCGCTTCCGGCCATCGTGGCCGGCTACGTGAAGCGTACGCCGATCCTGCGCGGTGCGTGGATATCGTGCACGGCGTCGATCGTCGGTAACCGCGTAATCGGCGGCATGCGCCTGCCGGACGAATTCGTTCGGCACCGCGTGCTTGATCTCGTCGGCGATCTCGCGCTCGCCGGCGCGCCTTTGCTCGGACGCGTGAGCGCGCTGCGGCCGAGCCATGAAATGAATTACAGACTGTTGTCCGCGCTGCTTGCCGACGCCGATGCGTGGGAATGGGCGGAATGCGCAGCGTAATGGTGTCGTAAATAACAACCGGGGTAAAAGGCAGCAGATGGGAATGGGAGACCAGATCCGCAAGCAACTTGCGGCGGCAGCGCTCAAGCGCCAGCTCGAGCGCGTCTCGGGCGAGGCGCAGGCGCAATTCGACGGCGCGACGCCGCAGACTGGCGCCCGCCCGATCGTGGCGGCGGATGCGCCATGGGACGCGCGCTCGCGCTTCGAGGCGATGCCGCTCTATCAGCAGGTCAAGCTCATGAAGCAGATGGGCGAGACGTTGGACGTGGAGTCGCCGTTCTTTCGCGTGCATGAAGGCATGGCCGGCGCGACTACGACGATCGGCGGACGCGAGTACATCAACTACGCCAATTACAACTATCTCGGCCTCGCCTCGGAAGCTTCGGTGATGGCGGCGGCGCAGGACGCGATCGGCCGCTACGGCACTTCCGTTTCCGCGAGCCGCATGGTCGCGGGCGAGCGTCCCGTGCAGCGCGAGCTTGAGCGCTCGCTCGCCGCGTTCTACGAGACCGACGACTGCGTGGCATTCGTGAGTGGGCACGCTACGAACGTCACGGTGATTGGCGCGCTGTTCGGTCATGGCGATTTGATCGTGCATGACTCGCTCGCGCACAACAGCATCGTGCAGGGCGCTCAGTTGAGCGGCGCGAAACGGCTCTCGTTTGCGCACAACGACTGGAGGGAGCTCGACAGCCTGCTTGCGCGCGTGCGCCACGAATACCGCAATGTGCTGGTCGTGATCGAAGGCTTGTACAGTATGGACGGCGATTATCCGGACCTTGAACGGTTCGCCGAGATCCGCCGCCGCCATGGTGTGTTCCTCATGGTGGACGAGGCGCACTCACTTGGAGTGCTGGGGGAGACCGGACACGGCATACGCGAGCATTGCGGCGTGCCATCCAGCGAGGTCGATTTGTGGATGGGCACGATGAGCAAAACCCTAGCGGGCTGCGGTGGCTTCATCGCGGGCTGCCAGCCGCTCATCGACATGCTGCGCCATCTCGCGCCGGGTTTTCTATACAGCGTGGGGCTCGCGCCCGCGCTTGCGGCGGCTTCGCTCACCGCCCTCGAGCGTCTGCGCGCGGAATCTGCACGCGTGCAGGCACTCAAGGCACGCGGCCATCAGTTTGTACGCGAGGCGCGCGCCGCAGGGCTCGATATCGGGACCAGCGCGGGCTATTCCGTCGTGCCGGTCATCACGCGAAGCTCGCTGAAGGCCGCACAGTGGGCGAACGCGCTCTTCGATGAAGGCATCAACGTGCAGCCGATCTTCTATCCGGCGGTGGAAGAGCGTGCAGCGCGGCTGCGCTTTTTCATCTGCTCGACGCATCTGCCCGAGCAGATCACCCAGACCGTTGCGGCACTGGCGCGCATCGCGAAACAGTAAAGGACCGCTATGCTTACCGAAACGCAGATGCCGATGTCTACGCCGATGAACACGCGTACGCTCACGTTTCGCCCTGCCCGTGCAGGCGACGCCGCCGCTTGTGCGCCGCTTGTATTTGCCTCAGGTGAGCACGAATTCAAATTCTTCCTGGGTCTGCCGGCCGAGCGGTGCATCGCGTTTCTGGAGCACGCGTTCGCGCTTTCCGGCGGGCGTTTTTCGTGGCGCCGGCATGAGGTCGCCGTCGACGCGCAGGGTGAGATCGTAGCCGTGCTCGCAGCGCACGACGGCCGCCACATTATTGCCGACGACCCGCACGTCGCCTGGACGTTGCTGCGTCGATTTGGATTCCTGCGCACGGTGCCCATATTGCTGCGTGGGCTCGTGCTCGAAAGCGAACTGCCCAAGCCGGGGCGCGCGCAGACGCTCGTCGCACACTGCGCGACGCATTCCGCCGCGCGCGGAACAGGCGTGTTCACGGAACTGTTCAAGCACGCGCTACATGCCCAGCAGGCAAGCAAGCGAGGCTTGGAGCCCGGGGAGCGCGAGATTGTGCTTGACGTACTCCTGAGCAACACGCGGGCTGCGACGCTTTATCGTCGTCTTGGCTTCGTCGCGTTGCCGCGGCGACGTCAGCGCTCGTCACGTCTTCCACCTGAACTTGAATCGGTGCGAATGCGGCTTGCTGCGTACGGACATGCGTGAAGCGGTTTCTGCATCGCGCGAAGGCCTGAGTGTTAGAAGCGATATGAGACGCCAATCTGTACCACGGGGTACCAGCGAAAGCGCCACGCTTTTTCGCGCAATTCCTGCTGTCCGGTATTGACTAGCATCGAGCTCAGCTTTGGACCCGCGAGCCGACTCAGCAGCGGCGACAACGTATAGCTAGTCTGCGGTACACCATACGCAACGCCGATGTCGGCAATAAAGCCAAAGCCCTTGCCTTCAGGCTTGTGCCCGAAGCCGATGCCAAGATATGGCATCGTGGTCGGGTATCGGGCCGACGCGGTCGCCGTTGCGCCAGGCGGCGCGGGATAGAGCTTGCCGCCGAACGTATATGTGCCATTGTTAGGGGTCGACACGGCGGTCAGCGAGTCGTCGGTAAAACGAACCCCTCCCGTGACGCGCCATCCATGGCCGGAAAACGGAAAATAATCGAGGTAGACGCCCCCCTGTCTTAACCGCGCGTCGTCCTTGTACCGATTGCCGCCCAGGAATATATCGTGGTTGAAGTCCAGCCCGTTAAAATCAGCGTGCACTCCGAAGTGGGAACCCAAGGACAATGCCGCACCGATCCCGATGCCCTGGGTTCCTCCCTGCGTGAAGATTTCCTGCGCCTCAGCCGTCTGCAAACATATTGCGCAGCTCGCGACACATATCAACGCCCCGTTTCTCATTATTTTTCTCCCTACTCGTGCTGATGGACTGCTCTGCCGCGACGTTCATCCCCCGATTCGCCGAGGCACACGGCCACACCTTAGTGCTAACCCATTGATACGAATGTTTGCCACTTAACTAAGCGGAGAACATTCTTCTGATGTGTGTTGCCGAACGAATCGCAATGGTTTCGATAGCTGGGACGGCTTCCGGCGGTTTCTCGGCCGGCTGACAGAACAGGGTGTCGTGAGGAAGTGGGCGGTGCTGTGACGCGAGAGCATTGTGGCGGCAGCGCAAAGTTCACACTGTCATGCAGGCTTTGAATGCGTCGTACTAGGTAGTAGACCGAAATATACAGGCTGTATTTGCTTTATCAATTCGGTTAAGACCGATCTTGTCGTTGCATTTGTGCATGGCTCGTACGTTGTACGCAAATGTCGCCAGGCAAATCCCAGCACCGCGGCACGCGGATGCCCGAGAAAGCGGTTCTCGCAATTCCGAACCGACCCCAGTTGCAGGAAAATGTTTTCGATATGCCGGCGTTTGTAATGCACACGGGCGATTAAATGTAGGCAGACCGTTGCTGGCAGGTTGCTCCACAGCCGATAACGATAGGGGGGCAGCAAAGCGCTCAGTCCGGCGCGTACAGTGGATCCGCGAGATTGGTCGCTCCCCTGTGCGTAAGCCCTTCTTGGGCTACACTGCGCGCCACGCGGACCGCCGTCGCGCGCCTTTTTCGCCGGACCCCAGCCATGCTCCGTTCCCTAGTCGCTCTGCTGATCTTCCAGTGCCTCGGCGAAAGCGTTTTCTACGTTTTCTCGCTGCCAGTTCACGGTCCCGTGATCGGCATGCTGTTGCTGTTCGCGTTCGCGATGTTCCGGCCCGCCGCTGCCGAGGTGATCGAGCCCACCGCGCTCGAACTGTTGCGCCATCTTTCGTTGCTGTTGAGCGCGCACTGGATTCTCGATAACGTGTGTGTGCACGAGCCCGAGGTGCGTGGTTTTGCGATCGGCGTAGCGTCGCACGGCATCGGCACGGCGCGGGCGTTTCAGGTGAGCGAGGAGATGGGCGCGTTTTCGGGTCTCGGCATGGGCCTGAACGGTGTGTTCATCGCGTTCGTCGTGCCTGATCTGCTGCCAGTGCTGTTGCAGTGATTGTAGAAAGCTTCAGGTGTTCGGTGTGACGTTCTGCTGTAAATCAGGGGGACGTCACACTTCCGTAATATTTGATTACATTGGGAAATCTCATGTAATAATGCAGCGCTGACGTGTCGCTGGACGACCGTTCGCTTTACCAGATACCTGACAATGAATTGAAAGGTCATTGTCGAATATCAGCAACCCTTCCTGTCTGATTGATAAGGAGTGTGTTGTTTTGAGATGTGAGGATAGAGAACAGATCGTGGCTTGCGATGTCGATTTCTGAAATTTACCAACTGCTTTCGAAGTCTATTCCTGGGCGAACGCCCCGTGACCTCTTCCGGCGGACCCGCGTGCTGATGTACGCCCTGCTTAGTCCATTTGCAGCCCGCATCTGGTTGAAGGCACTGACTACGAACCCTCTGCTTGCGGAAATGGCTGTCCGCAACCGGCGCTTTCTCGAACGTCCCTTTCATTGCTTTGCCCAGGCCGATATGCCTGCATATCAGCGTGCTGAGTTGCTGTGCGGTCATTTTCGAGTCGCCCGGGAGCTGTTTGGTGAAGGCCTTGTGCGCAGGCTCCACCTGAATTCGGAATACGTGACGTTGGCATCAAGTGGACGTTATGCACTCGTTGTGAGCGAGCCGGTGCGCTGCTGGCGAGAAGGACTGCTTAGCGTCGCGTGGCGCGACGTGTTGGAGAGCGTCGATCTTGCGTGGGCGACCATCAGCTTCGAAAGGCATGCCAAATCCGGGAAGCGGGGTGTGCTGATCGGAGGCCTGCAAGGGCCGGCCGGTGCAGACCGGGAGCGGGTGCGCGAGGCGACGCGCGCATGCCATGGCTTGCGACCGAAGGCTGCAGTGATGGAAGCCATTGGCGAATTTTGCAGTCTGGCACGTGTAGACGTGCTCGCCGGCGTGACGAAGAAGACTCACGTTTCTGCCGCAACGGACGTTCAGTTCAGCGCCGACTATGACGGTTTCTGGCGTGAACTCGGCGGGGTCGAGGTCGATGGGCGGTTCGTGCTGCCGCTTCGCCCATATCACCGCGATATTAACGAGGTTCCGTCAAAGCGGCGTGCTGAGTTTCGCCGGCGGCAGACGCTGATTGCGGATTTGCTGGAGCAGATCGATCGGGCAGTCCACGAGAATCTGACTGCAGATATTATGGCGCCTCATCCGAGTCGCGCGAAGGCCGACGAACCCATGCCGGAACTCGCTGTTGCCCTGGCAGCGAATTATGGTGTTCCGGAACCTGCGTGACATGCCAAGTCATGGAGCCACGGGCCGCGTCAACGGGCCCTTGTCACGCTCCGCGCGCGAACAACGCGCGCTTTATCCGCTGCAACGCGCCGTAAGGCGTCACGAAGTACAGCAGGCTCTTGGCGGTCCCCGCCCAGTCGCGCCAGTTCAGCACGTTCAAATACCGCGCCTGTAAACGCCGTGTGGAGGCGCTCTGCCGCCGCCGCTTCGGCGCGCTGATACCCCCTTCATTGAGCTCGTAGTAAAGCCCAGGTTCGGGCAGATTCGCGCAGTCGTAACGCTCCATCAGCCGCAAGAACAGATCGAGATCCTCAGCAGCCAGATGCTGCACGAGATAATTGCCTACCGCTAACACCGCGTCGATTCTTGGCATCACGGAAGGATGCACGAGCGGCGAGCGCAGCATGCCTGCGCGGCGCAGCGTGTGCGCGTCGGCGGCCGGGCGCAGCATGAAGAGCGGCGCGCCGGCGGCGGTTGCATTGCTGGGCGCCCATATTGCTGCGCGCGGCATGCCGCTCAAAGGCGTGCCGCACTCGGCGATGCACATCGACGACGGCCTTGCGCAATCTCGACGATGCGTGCTTCGAAGCCGTGCTTGCACCGAAGCTGGCGGGCGCTTGGAAGCTGCACCGCGCGACGCAAGGCTACCCGCTCGACTTCTTCGTCGTGTATTCGTCGGCGACGACGGCGCTCGGCAATCCGGTCCAGTCGAACTACGTGGCTGCCAACAGTTACCTCGAAGCGCCCGTCGAAGCCCGCCGCGCCGCGGGACTGCACGGCACGTGCATGGGATGGGGGCCGCTCGCGGACGTGGGCTTCTTCGCACGCAACGAGAAGACGCGCGAGGCGCCGCAGTCGCGCATTGACGGCGTGTCGATCAAGTCGGACGAGGCGCTCGCTGCGCTCGAACGCGTGCTGCTCACGGGTGGCGCCGGCGAAGCCGTCGTGCGGCTCGACTGGCAGGCGCTTTCGCGCGGGATGCCGGCCGCGCAGGCGCGCCGCTACGCCGCGCTGCACGCGCACCGCGCCAGCGAGCACGCCCTCGAGCGCGGCGACCCGCGGCGCGAGCGTGTGTGTGCGCTGTCGCATGACGAGGCGCTTGCGACCGTCGCGGAGACGCTGCGTTCGCAGATCGCGCGCATCCTGCACCTCGCGCCGGAGCGTGTGGCGCTCGACACCTCGGTGCTCGACATGGGCATGGACTCGCTGATGGGCATGGAGCTCGGCATGGTGGTCGAGGAGGCTTTCGAGTGTGCATCATCATGGTCGAGGAGCCCGCAAGGCCGGGCGGTGGTGCTATTGTGCATTTGCATGCATTCCTCTGAAACGGTAGTAGCGACGCGCGATAGCGCAACGGCCTGTATTACCTATGCGGGTGCGCGGGCAGGGCGCGCTGCGGTGTACTCCACGGTCCCGATGAAGGCACGTCGGCGGACAACTGATGCCCGCCCCAGAAAACGAGGAAGCCGGGTATCGCGAGCGCACAGAGCATGATTGCACCAATCGCGAGCAAGACCGTGTTTCGGACACTCCGGCGCATCGACGCTGCTACTTTTGTGCCGGCCTCATCCACCTTGAGCACAGCTGCATCTACCGAGGCTACGAACCGCTGCCGGGCCTGGTCAAGGGCGGATGCGTGCGCAACGACGCTTCGCGCCAGCATGCCGTGTTCGCCGGTCAATTGCTGCGAGACGTCGCGCACGATATCGTTCGTGCCCGTCTCAATCAACTCGACGAGCGCCTGGACCGACAGTTCGGCCAGCAACGTCTGATATCTGGCAATTGATTCCTGTTCCCGCACGCGCAATATCTCCTGGTGGCGTCGGGATGCAGCCGATTGTGTTTCGGCCATGGCTTGCACCTGGGCGCTGACTGCCTGCATCTTGTTGCCGATCTTGCGCAAGGCGTGGTCCGCGGCGTTTTCGATTTCCTCCGCCATCTCCCCGAGTTGTGCTTTTAGCTCGCCGAGCGCCATCTGGGTAATGGCGAACGGTACCCAGGATGGATCGTCGAAGCTCAATCCGTAGGCAATCGCCATTTCGTGGATGCGTTCGCGTTCCTCAGCTTCGAGCCGCGAGAGCAACTGGTCAAATGCTGCGCTGCTCATCGAGCAAGGTCCTCCAACCCCAAATATTTTGCAGCGTCGTCCAATTGCGTGTCGAGCGCCTGCATCCAGCGGTGCAGCCGCGAGCGCTGCGGTGTCGTCAACCGCGTATCCTCGCGTGCATCCGAGAATGTCAGCATCAGGTCGTCGATGGCGACCAGCACGCCCGCCTGCAGTATCGGCAAGGTAATTTCGACTCCGCCGGACTCCTGCAGCATTTCCCGACCAGGATTTGCGCAAGTGTTCGCGTTGCCGTACCACAGGAAAAAGTCTTCGCGGTCGCCAAACCACTGATTGATCGCCACCACATAATCAGCCTGGTTCCCGGCCAGTTCGATCATCTCGCGTACCGTCCGGGTACTGGCGCTAAATGGCGAGAGCACGTTTACAAGCGTGGGGCGATAACCGCCGCGAGCGAGTTCCCCAAAGAAGCCGGTGTCAGCATCGAACTGTTTCAGTTGCGTGAGCGAGGCAGCTGGCAGGTCGGCGAGGATAAGCGGGCGCTCAAAATCGACAGCGGTGAGCAACTGGTCGCGTTCGCGCTCCGGGCCCGTGAAGCGTATCGGCACAACGCCGTCCTCGAGCTGATCCGCGACCGGTTCGCCCTGATGATCGAGCCTGGCGTAAAACTGGAAAAGGTTGCCGACTTCGCCGTCGCCGTCGATCATCAGCGCGTCGTGTCGATCACGCCGGATGCGGTCAGCCAGTGCCCGCGTTATGAGGCTCTTGCCCGTCCCACCCTTGTCGCCGCAAATCATCACGAACCGTTTCATCGCTGTCCTCGCTTCGTTGCACCCTGGGTCAGTGTTGAGCCCAGGGGAGGCACGACCGTGGGGCGTGATGTTTGCGCTTCTCGTTGCGCGAACTGGTCACCATTCTCGGCCGGCGGACGCACGTGTGTCCCCGGTGCGTGGCCGGCAGGCGCTTTCTTTGCCGCAGCTGCGCCAGCGGATAGTCTTTTTTTGCGGGGACGTTTCGCCTGCGGCCGGCGCCTGTCTGACGTCGTCTTGGCCAACGCATGCTGTAGTGCCTTCTTTATCGTGCTGGGCGACACGTTGATGCTGGCAGACTCGTTAAAGAATGCGGCGAGCTCGCGTATTCGCCAACCCGATTCCAGCGCTGCACGCAGGACGTCAGCGCGTCGGGAAATTTCGTTCGCGAGCGTCGAGGTGCCAGGTGGTGTTCGCTCTGGCAGCCCTTGCAGCGCGGCGTCGAGTCTTGCCCATTGATCGGGCGAAGGCCGCTGGATTTTCGTGATCATCGTGTGGTCCTGTGAAGCCATTGATATCCGGGCATGAGTGAACCGTACACAGGTCACGGCAGGTCATTTGTTACGGATGAGATCGTTTGCCGTTACGTTTGCACACAAGCTGCATCGGCATTGTTCGCCGTTGTCCAAAGCTGAAATTTCCACTTACCAGTTTGTTCTTCGCTCGGCCAGGTCCGGGATGCAAACTGGGCTCGCACCGGGCGTCGCTGTGCAATCCGCTCACAGGCGAGTGTGGGATAAATGTTGTAAGTCCCGGCGTAGCGACGCTTCAGGCGCTGCCAGGATACTCATGGCGATGCGCCAAAGCTTGCAGCAACAGCACCAACTCGTGGATCAGCGATCCGCGTCGCAGGCGAGGCCAGGCTACGGCGCCGCGTTTCGTGCCGCGTTTCGTGCCGCGTTTCGCATACGCGCGAGAGCGCCAAAGGGAGGCACCAGCATGTCCAGCAGCACGAAGAGCAGGCGCGCCAGGATCGGCCTCACCGTTCGCACAACCTGCGACGAGCACGAGGTCCTTACCCAAAAAGCCGGTGACTGTGGTCTGACGCTTTCGGCTTACCTCCTGGCCTGCGCGCTCGGGCGCGCCACGCGTAATGTCACCACGAGCCGCGTGCTCGATGCATTAGTCATGCTTGGCACCGAGCAGCGCAGGATCGGTGGACTCGTCCAAAACCTTTGCGAAGGAGATATTCTTTCGCCTGGCGAACGTGCTGCGCTGATCGCGGACATACAAGGCGCGCAGCGCGCTGTCATCGACGCGATCCGGCGCTTCGACCATGCTGGCAAAGGTTCTCACACGACGCCGTGACCGGCGGCGCAGTTTCCGCGCGCTGATCGAATATGTGACGCGGGCCGATGAAGAATGCGCGCCTGAAATCGAAACGTTCACGAGCTGCCTGTCGCTGGACACCGCGCACGCGGAGATGCGCGCTGTGGCCGACCGTAGCGCACGCGTGCATGACCCTGTATTGCATTTCATGATTGCCTGGCGCGAAGGCGAGCAACCGGACCGAACACAGATGTTCGAGGCAGGCCGCGCGGCACTCGAAGCGATTGGCATGACGCCCGATGAACACCAGCACGTGTTTGCCATCCATCGCGACATGGGCAACGTGCACCTGCATGTTGTCGTGAACCGCGTGAACCTGCACACGGGGCGCGCCGTGAGACCGGGCCTGAGCTATTTGAAACTGGGCCGGTGCATGCGGGAGCTGGAACTGCGCCAGGGCTGGCAGCACAGTCGCGGTCCATATACCGTTGTCGAACGAGACGGCCAGCTTTTCATCGAGCGCGACATGGGGCGCCGCAAGGAGCGGCAATCCATGCCGGCACGGGCGCGCGACATGGAGACTTTCAGCGGCATGGAAAGCCTCGCCACCTATGCGAGTGCTGCCCCAAGGCGCGAAGTGCTGGCGCAATTGAATCAGCCGGGCGTCACGTGGCAGGACATCCATGTCCTACTCGCGAGGCACGGGCTGGAGCTTCGTATCAAGGGGCCGGGGCTGGCGATTTACGCGAAGGGACGGGAGCATCTGACACCGGTAAAAGCCAGCAGCGTTGACGAACGGCTCGGCCGGCGCCGGCTTGAAGAAGCGCTTGGGCCATGGGTGGAGCCCACCCGTGTGATCCGGCTCACGGACGCCGAGCGCAGTTATGTGGAGCGCGAAATTGATGTTGCCGACGCATCGCGCCGGGAGGCGCGCGCCAGAATGCGGGTCGGATTGCGCTCGGGGTATGAGCATGACAGGACACGACAGCGCGGTGAATTCGACACCGCGCGGCGTGAGCTCCGAAGCCGCCACGCACACGAATACCGGACGCTGCTCGAGCGGCACCAGAAGGTGCGCGAGCGCATCCGCGGCAGCAGATTTCCGGCGATTGAGCGCAAGGCGGCTTTTTCCGTCTCGGCATTCGAGCGGACGCGCGAACTCGAAGCCCTGCGCGAGCGACAGATAGCGGAGCGCAAGACCCTGAAGCGGCCGCAGACATTTCGGGAATGGGTCGAGACACTGGCGCAGCAGGGGGACGAAGCCGCGATTGCGCAGCTTCGGAGCTGGACCTGGGCGCATCATCGCAGACGCAGCCACATACCCGTAGCTGAGCCCGGCAACTGGATCTCAGCGTCGATTCGCGAGGACATCGATCCTTTTCCGCCGGCGCGGGCAAGGGTCATAGAGAACTGGAGCTGGCGGGTCGACACGAGAACCGGCAATGTGGAGTACAACCTCATGGGCGAGCGGCAGTTTATCGACGAGGGGTGGCGTGTACGGTTCCATTCAAACGCCGTGCAGAGGGACACCATGCTGGCTGGGCTGTTGCTCGCGCGTCAGAAGTTCGGCTCACGAATCGACGTGACGGGCAGTGAGCATTTTCGTGAGCGCACTGCCGTGCTGGCCGCGACGTATCGCCTCGACATCACGTTTGGTGACGTTGCGCTCGAGGCAATGCGACTTGCGCTGAGACGGGAACAACGAGAGCGGGAAAATGCTCGCGCGACACAAAACCCCGATCCGGTTGCTCAGCCGGAGTGGGTGGCGGGAAGTTCGCCTGAGCGCGGGCCTCAACGGGAATCGGGGCGACCATCGATGGGCGGCCCGGATCGATAGTGGCCCGGCAACGGGCGCCTGCCATCGTGTATATTTCCCGGCGCGAGCATAAATGGATGCCCTGCCGGCAACTGATCGGCGAACCGATCGGCGCCGCTTTGTTGATTCCCCCCCCCCCCCACTTCATTTCGGAATAACGCTTCATTTAAGCGTCTTTAATAAGCTTCGGCCTGCGCCGGCGACGTAGACACTCAGCGGCTCGCCCGGCCCTTTGCGGACGCGTCGAGCCCGACTCCTGGCGCCAGAAGAAACGTCCATCATCTTGATTGACGCGTTTCGTCCGGAGTCCAAAATCCAGCCCATGTGCTCACGCACGCACCCACGCGGGTAACCCGCAGCGGGTGACCGGGTCGAGCAGAACCTCCCTTCTTTAGCAGTTGATCTTTCGTGCGGGAAAAACGAAAAAGGATATATGGACGCGTCGAAATGAGTAATTTTGCGCGCCAGATGGGCCCGATCAAATCCTCACGACGCGTGTGCGGATGCGTGTGCGGTTCTTCGTGATAGCGTAAAGCGAAACCGTTGGCGCAATACTTGCATGCACATTTGATGCAGGAACGGTAATGAAAGACCTCAATGCATGGACGGCGGCCGGCATGAAGAACGTCGAAACGGCGCTGCCCGATCACGCACTTTTGCATCTGCGCTTGCAGCGCGCGGAAGCAGAAGTCCGGCGACTTAACAACTGGGCCGAGGTCAAAGAGCGGCAACTGTGTGAATTGCGCAGCGCACTGGGCTGTTTGCCGATGGTTCACGCTTCACTTGAAGCCGGCCTGCAGCAAGACCTGGACTCACTTCGAATCGTGACGCCTGTCGAAGAGGCCCGGGCGCAGTGGAACCAGTCCAGTTCGGATGGGACGGGACGCGGTGTCGTAGTCAGATTGCCCTACGTGACGTCGATTCTCTCTGTCCTGTTCGATGCCATGTACACGTTTTGGGCAGACTGCGACCATGATCGCCCGCCAAAGTCCCTGATCGTTGCACAGTCGATTGACGAACGTCTGGGATTCAATTCGCAATTGAATGGCGAAGCGTCGCGCAGCGCTCAAGCCTATGCATCCGCGATCAGGCCGGACTGGGTAAAGGAGGCCGACAACAGGCACCATTGTCGGCCACGCGGCCGGCGCTGAATCTGGAGGGTAGTAAATCCCCTGCATTGTCCGACGCGAGCGCGCCGTTCAAACGTCGCACGCCGCGGACGGCGACTCGAGCCCGATCAACTCACGATGCTTTTTCGCGATCCAATGTCGCCAGATTGGCTGGCCCAGCTTGTTGGGACGACGGAAGCGGTCCGATGCGCGTGATCGAGCTCAGCAGCGTGCCCGCGTCACAGTGGAGCTTCTCGAACGTAGCGGGCGTTAACTGGATTGCGCACGCAACGACATGGCCATCCTCGGCAGAAACGCCGTTGCCGATGTTTTGAAGATCGAGACCAAAGCGTCGGTAAAGGCGCGCAACGGCGCGCGAGACGACGCCAACTACCTGTGTTGCGCCCAACGAGAGCGCGAGTGAAAGCGCGTAAGGCAGTAGCGGCATGCCTGACGTAGCGCCGGTGCGATGGTCGATCAACCCGGCTCCTGCAAATCGCGAGAGCTCCCATACTAATGGAGACGCAGGCAGCGGTGTCGAGCCTTCGAGGTGCGGGAAGACGTCGCGCAAGAGGCAGGGACCCGTGGTTGGCATCAGACGCGCGCATCCACAGATCGTTCCGTCTGCAGATAGTGCGACCAGATGGACAGTACTGCCCCCATCGAATTCGTCCCATTCGCTGGTGCTATCCTGTGGCATGTCCGGTATCTCCCATTGCAGGCGCTGGACAAACACCCTGTAGCGAAAAGCCCCTAGATGAAGACGGATATGTGACGGCAGTGCATCGAGCGTGCCGGCTATGATGTATGACATGGCCACCTCCTCGCGTTAGCCTTTTATGCGAGGCTATCAGCGCTTTTGCGGTCCTTGAACTCGCAACTTTCGGAGGGTCGGGCGCGTGCGGCGACGCATTGAGTTGGTCATGCGCCGCGAAGGAAAAAGAAGTTTGTGCTGCTGGCAAAAGAGTTTTCAGGGTTCGAGAAGACCCTGTGCGACAGCGTTGACAGCAGCGGCTGTCCTGCTGTTGTAGTTCAGCGTGTTCTTCGCTTCTTTGATATGGAATTCAACGGTATAGCGGGAAATCCCGAGAATGAGCGCGATTTCAGAGGACGTCTTGCCTCGGGCGACCCAAGTCAGGCATTCGCGCTGACGCGGCGTCAAGTAGTGCGATGCGTGTCGCGATGGCGTCGGAGCGAGTCGTTGCAGTTCGAAATGAAACTGCGTGCTGATCAGGTATGCGCGCCGCAAAATGTCGGCGTCATTGACCGAAGACGGCGAGCCCGCAAGGCTGAAAAGAAGTACGCTGCCCCCGGGCTGGTGCACGGGAATGCTTAGCCCCGCGGGCAGGCCGGCTTCTCTGGCCTCATCCATTACCCGGTGTTCGGCCTTGCTCAAGTTGACGATGTCGTCCCATCGATAAGGAGTGCGATGCGTGAAGGCCGCCCGGTGCACGGGATCCGTTGATGCATAGTCGCGACGCTGATAATGACGCACCCACTCGTCGGGATAGTGCCCGCAAATCATATCGATCGCGGTATTTGGAGAATCCGCCGAGCGCAAGCGCGCCACACGGCTGATCACGAAATGCGAAAATCCGAGCCCCCTTGCCGCCTTGCTAAAGCAATTAAAAAGCGAAGGCATATCGGCGGCGCATGCAAAAGGCATCAGAAGCGCGGCTGGGGTCATTTGCGCGCGATCAGGCGCTGGCGATAGTCTGGGCAGTGTCCTGTGCAGACGGTGGCAAGCCACAAGTTTCATCGGCGCTACCTCGGCGTGCCCCAGGGTCCATAATTTCAGGCGCAAAATAAAAATCGGCTGGCAGACGGAAGTCAGTGGGGCTCACAGACGCCATATCTACAAGTGGCCAGGTGCCGGTCCAGGGGAGTTTCACCCTCGGTGCGGTATCGCGTGCCGTCAGGCCCGCGCTTTTTCCCAGCAATTCGGCTAACCGGTCCAAGACATTATAGTCAGACAAAAGCGAACATGGCACGCGGCGTACGCCCAGCCGCGAAAAACTGATCCTGATTGGAGCGGGTGCGCCCCCAACGATCTGCGTGCAGGATGGGTCATCCGATTTAGCGCTTACCGTCGTCCTATCGGACCAGTAGCGCCGCCGCCGAAAACCCGCCAACACCTCGTGCGAAAAGCGCGAAAGGTTGGCCGGGAACCAAATCCTCGCAATCCGCGAGATTAACGAATGCGTCGCTGACGGTTACATGGCCGATTCGCGCGAAATTTTCATCGAAGAGCCTGCCTCTCGGCAGTTTCAGGGAGTCGAGCAGGCGATGCCACGCAGGCAGATCCAGGTGGTGCGGCAAAATACGCTGGATATCGTTTAGTGCGCAGTTCGCCCGCTGCGCTGCCTGGCAAATGAGGCTACGGGCTGTGAAGAAATGCTGCGCTGCCATGCTCGACTCGTCGTTCGCCAGTGTCCCGCGCCAGCCTTTTCCGCTGGCATACGTGACGATGGCAAGGAGGCGGTTCAGGCTCGCATTGCGTTCGATAAGCGCGGCGAACGCACCATCGCTCAGGATGCCCTCGCCGCGAACGAGCCGTTCCGTTTCCAGCGGCATGACGTCGGCGCCGACAAGCAGAACCCGATTGATGTGGGGCCGTGCCATGAACGTCGCACGAATCACTCGCAGGGCGCCGAGCGCGGACGCACAATGCTGCTGCGCCAACGAGAAGGCGTCTGCGTTGGTAAAGCCGAAGTGATGGCAGAGCAGCCCGGGCAATGACGCGGGCGGTGGGGCGACGCTGCCCTGAAGCGTGTGCACGTAGATCAGGCCGTCGATCGAGTTCGATGGGACGCCGGAGGCCTGTATGAGGCGCTGGATCGCGCTGGCGGCCAGTCCAATCGCCGGTTCCCCATCCGCGTTGCGGTAGTACCCCATGCCAGCTCGCTCGAGACCTCGCACAGTAGCGTCGTCCTGTCCTGTGCGTTTTGCCCAGGTCCTCAGATCATCGATGCGTTGGGGAAGATGGACGCTAACGTGAGTAATGCCGAGATTCGGGATCATGTGGCTACCCGGGCGTCGTCATTCAGATACAGGGCGGGCGCGCCGTGCGCTTCGAGCAGCGCGGCGCCGACGAACCCACCCAAACCAAAGCCCCACAGAAGCACGCGGTAGTGGTTCCGGATGTCACCGTCGCCAAGCCCGTGTGCGAGTCGCACAATGGACTCGGCCGCGCCAAGATGAACGTGATGCTCGTGCGCAAGCCCGGTGTCTTGCGAAGCAAAAAGCTCGCATACGGCACGCGCCATCGAAGGCAAACCCCGGTGACCGATGATCCGGTCGACCTCATCGGGACGAAGACGGTTCCGGACAAGAAGTGACTCGATTGTGGCTATAAGCGAAGGCGTCCAGTGCTCGGCGACAATGTCAGCGAGGCGCCAGGCGCGAGCGAAAGCAGGGCTGGCTCCGGCAGGGCGGTCTCTGACAGGGCGGTCTCGGACAGTGCGGGCTGCGGCGTCAATGACCTGCAAGCCTTTCGTTTCCTCACTCGCGCGCTCAAGGAGCAGTGCGCCCGCGCCGTCGCCTTGCACGATTTGCGCGCCGTCGCAGCGCGAAAACGGCGGGAACCATTTTTCTGCGGCGACGATCAGCATCGTCTGGACATCCGGTTCAGCAATGAACAGATCGGCCGCGAGCCGTAGTGCGGTGAAGACCGACGCACCCTGTTGCTGCGAGACGGAAAAGGCGAAGCACGAGCACGATGTGCCGACTTCGGCACACAGTCGCCCCGCTATCGTGGTCGAGACGTGTTCGTCCAGACTGCTGTGGCAGAACATGATGACGTCCACTGGATGCGCGCCCGGGCGTGAGCGACAGATCGTCCGTGTCACCTTTGCTGCGAGTCCCGACAGGGCCGTGCCGGCCTCAACAGGCACCGTGGCGGCCATGTCGGGTGGTGAGGCGAGCTCATGATGCCAAAGGCACAAGCCATCGCACTCGTGGCGTGGCCATGTTTGAAGCCAGTGTCCGTAGTCGGGCTGCCAGGATCTCATCCAGGCATCCCAGCCGGGATGGCCCTTCAGGCGACGTGCTGACTCAATTTTGAGCCACCGGGACAGGGACATGGTTTCGGGCACCGAGGTCGCGAGCGCGGTAATGACGGGCGTGTTCATGAGCCGCTTGTCTGAAGGTCGGAGTCGTCGATGATGTCCTCCGGTAGAAGGTCGTAGAGCACACGTCCATATCGCGATCCATGCATGACGTGACAATTGCGCTGCAGGCCGATCGTGCGAAAGCCGATCCGTTGGAGCAAGCGGTGTGAACGCACATTGCAATCCACTGCCCAGGCTGTCACGCAGCTTAGCCGGTCCGCTTCGAACGCGTTGCGCAGAATCTGCCGGGAGGCAAGCAATGTCATGTCGCTGAAGACCGGACGTCGAGCATCGCGCAATACCCAGAAGGAACCATTGCCAAATGCATGCGACAGATCGCTCACAGCAACAAGGCCGCTCGCGACATCGTGGCCTGCGAGACCGAACATCCGCAGGCGGTGTCGTCCACTTTGCATCATGAGGCGTATGGCCAGCGACGACAGCGTTTGACGACCCTCGCCGAAATCGAACCACTGGTTGATGTCGGGTTCGGAAAGCCAGGCGACGATATCGTCTATGTCGTTGGCGTCTGGCTCACGCAGCCAGCAAGGCCTGGATCCGTTTGCCCCGACGGAGATCCCGGTGCGTTCAGCAGGTTGGTGCCTCGTCTGACCATTCACTTGCGCTCTCCGTCTCGTGCTCGGCGCTGGGCTGTTGTGGCGAACGCACGCAGGGCGGCCTCGACCTTCATCAATAGCATCGCAAACCAGTGGACTGTCTGGAAACGCGTGGCTGGGGGGAGTCCTTCCACATAACCGTGGCCGCCGCAAAGCTGCACGAGCTCCCGGCTCGCATCCATCGCTTCGCTGGCCACATGGCGCGCCATCTGGCATACGGTCTCGACCTGCGCCGGCCTTTCCTGCGCCGCCACGGCCCGGACGAAGAGGTGGACGCCGTGTGCGGCCACGAGCATGTCGGCGAGGCGTGCAGCAACGAGTTGATGGGCGGCAAGCGGCTTGCGAAATGCCTGGCGGCTTGCGGCATAGGCGAGGGCAAAGTCCACGTCTTGCTGGAGGGCGCCTGAAAGTAGCGCGCTCAGGTAGAGCGTCATCTCGACGAGCCACTGCTCGACAGGGCTGCTGCTCCAGCCACTTTCCGCGCTCCTCTGCGCAGGCACAACCAGGAAAGGTGTTGCTCCCGCGGCTTTCCTGTGTCGTTCGAGAGACAGCGCGCCCAGCCTGGTTACGGTGGCAGAATCTGCAGCCGTCTGGCTTGCTTCGGGCGCGGCGAGCACAAGGCTGAGCAAGTTACCCTCCAACTGAACCGTCATTGCGGGCGAGTTCAGGTGCTGGCGCAACAGCCAGAAGCCACCCTCGTCGAAGTCCGGGATGCTGGGCGCGATTGACATTGTGCCGTCGAAATAGTGTCGAACATCCGGGGTTGGCAGCAGGTCTAGCGCATTGCACGCCCTGAGCGTCATCAATGCGGCGCTGCTGAGGGTGAGTTCGGCTGCGCGTTCGAGCGGGCCCGCTGCGAACTGCTCGAGGACAAGTGCCAGGTCGTGACGGCTGATCGCCATGCCCCCCGCCTGCTCCGGAAGAATCATGCTCCCGAGGTCGAGCGTTGCGGCGAGCCTGACAGTTGTTATCCATTCGGCATCGTAAGCTCGATGCGTCAGCAACGGCTCCAGGCGCTCGCGGGAGAACTTCGCCGCAGCTTCACGCAGTTGCGGCACATCATCACCGAGCGCCCAGGACGTCGGCGCGGGATCTGTCGCATGTGTTTGGGTGGAAACCATGGCGTTTCTCCGGTAATGGCAGCATCACACGAGCATTTCGACGGGTTCCGGGTGGCTCAGGAAATGCAACGGGCTGGCGGAACGGCCGTACGCGCCTGATTGTCTGACCACGACGAAATCGCCGATGTGGGCTTCGGGAAGCTCGACGTCGTCCGCGAGCCGGTCCAGGGGGGTACACAGACAGCCGACGATATGACAGCGTTCGGACGCTGTCGCATCAGGATGGTTTCCGAGGATGACCGGATAATTTCGCCGCAGCACCTGCCCAAAATTGCCGGAAGCCGCGAGATGGTGATGAAGTCCCCCATCCGTGACGACGAACGTTTTGCCGCCCGAAACCTTGCGGTCTATCACGCGGCACACATAGACGCCCGCCTCACCGACCAGATACCGGCCGAGTTCCAGGATGGGCTTCGTGCCCGGAAGGCGTTCGAGAAGATGAGGGAGCCACGCGTGCATCGCCTCGCAAACTGCATCGAGGCTGAGCGGCCTTTCACCTGGAAAATAAGGAATGCCAAAACCTCCGCCCAGATTCACGAACCGCAGCGGCGCATCCAGATCGCTCGCCAGTCGCGCGACGAGTTCGGCGCTCTGGCGTTGTGCCTGAATGATGGTCGGCGCATGCAGGCACTGTGAGCCCCAAAAAACATGAAAGCCGGCGAGCGCGATTTCACGCGCCTTGATTTCCCGCAGCAGTGCGGGGACCTGGTCGACATCCACGCCGAACGGCGTCGCGCCGCCCCCCATGCGCATGCCGCTGTGCCCGACATGGAAAGGGGGATTGACGCGAATCGCAATATTGGGCTGTACGCCCAGCTCCGAGGCGAGCGCGGTGACGACCCGCAACTGGGTCTGCGATTCGACGTGAACGTTTATGCCGCTCGCCACGGCGCGACGCAGCTCATCCTCAGACTTGCCAGGACCTGCAAACCCGACATCGGTCGGGGCGGCGCCCGCGTCGAGTGCGAGCGCCATCTCGTGCACGGAGGCCACATCAAAACCGTCGACCCGCGCGGACAGATAGTGAATCACGGCGGGCATCGGATTCGCCTTGATCGAATAGTGCAGGTGCATTTCGGCGGGCAGCAGCCGGCGCAGTTCCCGCACGCGTGCATCGATCGCACAACGATCGTAGGCGAAAAATGGCGTACGTCCGGCGCGGTTGGCCAGTTGACGCACGCCTGCGCCGACGAATGGCGCAATGTGGTTCGTGGAGCCTGGGTTCATGACGTTCTCTCCGCTGAGACGCGCGCGCGCGAGCCGAATGTTGCACGCAGCCTCGCTCGGTCAAATTTTCCGTTGGCGTTGCGGGGGATCTCCCGGCAGCTCACGATGTGCTGAGGGACCATGTAACGCGGCAGGCGCTTCGTGCACCAGCTATGCACATCGTCGACAGTTGCGGCGTCGCCTGCCATGACGACCAGCAGCGCGACGGCTTCGCCGAGCGCTTCGTCCGTAATCCCGAAGGCCACAGCTTCGGTAACAAGGCCGCTGGCGTGGACCATTTCCTCGATCTCCTCGGGACTGATCCGGTAGCCGGAACTCTTGATCTGGGCGTCGTTGCGCGCGACGAAATAGAGAAAGCCGTCTTTGTCGCGCCGCACGAGATCGCCTGACCACACCGCGATGTCACGCGCCACGTTACCTGGTTTCAATTCAGGGGACGGGCGGTAGCGCTGTGCGGTGCGCGCAGTGTCGTTCCAGTAGCCGAGCGTGACGCACGCGCCCACGTGCACCAGCTCGCCGGTTTCGTCGGGCTCACACGGGGTGCCGTCCTCTCGGACGACCAGCACTCTGGCATTCGGAACGGCCTTGCCGATCGAACCCGGGCGCTGGTCCACCTGAGCGGGATCGAGAAAGGTCGAACGGAAGGCTTCCGTGAGGCCATACATCAGGAAGGGCTTCGCGTGCGGGAACAGTGTCCGCAGCTTGTGCAAGACAGGCACCGGAAGACGTCCCCCCGTGTTTGCGAAGCACCGAAGCGTGTTGCGTACATCGTGCGGCCACGTCGCGCCAGCGAGTTGCATCCATAGTGGTGGCACGCCTGTGATCGCCGTGATGTGTTCGCGCTCACAGGCCTGGACGGCGTCGCGCGCACTCAGATAGTTCAGAAGGACGGGTGTCGCCCCCGCTGACCAGGTAGAGGTGAGCTGGTTCAGGCCGGCATCGAAGCTGAGCGGCAGCGCAGCGAGGATGCGGTCAGTTGCCTTCAGGCCCAGATACTCGGCGACGCTCCAGGCGCCCTCAAGCAGGTTTCGATGACTGAGCATCACGCCCTTTGGCAGACCCGTCGAACCGGATGTGTAGAGCAGGGCGGCCAGGTCGGTATCGACACACGGCGGGGGCGTTTGCGGGTCCTCCACGTCGTCTGCGCCGGTGATCTCGCGGCCCGGCCAGCGATGGACAGTGACGGTAGTCTCCTGACGGGCGGGCGCCGCGTCAGGGACATCGATGAGAATCGCATCGGATACCAGGGCAACGCCTTCGGTCGACAGCATTTTCATACGCAACGCGCTCGTCACGAGGCACCGGGCGCCGCTATCGCGAAGCACATGGGCGACCTGCGGTGGCTTGAGCAGCGGATTGATCGGGACGAACACGCAGCCCGCGGCGGTTGCGCCGAGCATCGAGACAACCGTATCAATACGTTTGTCGAGAAAGATTGCAATGCGCGCACCCGGCTCGATGCCGAGTGCGCTCAGAGCACGGCCGAAAGCACGGCTGTGTCGTTCCAGTTCCCGGTAGCTCAGGTGATCGTCCCCTGAGACGAGCGCCTGGGCCTCGGGCGTGCGGCGGGCTGCTGACTGGATGAGATCGAGGAGGTTTCTCATGGCAGGATCCGTGAAGTGTGAGATCGAAGTGTGCGATCAGTGGCGGATCACCATGGCGCCAAAGCAGCCAGCGAGTCCGCTTGAGAAAAGGAGCGACCAGGTACCCGGATGCCCGTGGGCAGTGCGCAAGTTGATGAATGGGTCGGCGCCAAATACGTGGCCGATCCGGGTGAAGTTCGAGATGAAGAGCCGCTCCTGCGGTATGCCAAGCATGCTCGCAAGACGCGACCAACCCGCAAGATTGACGTGGTGGGGCAACACGTGCGTGAGTTCAGGACCGGTGATGCCCGCCTGAGCCAGCGCCGTGCGCATGGTGGTAAATGCCGACCAGTAGTAGCGGTCGTCCGGTACGGGCTGAAGGTTGTCGTCCGTGCCGCGAAAGTACCGACTGTCGGTGTAAAGCTGCAGCCCCGCGATGTAGTTGCGTGCGCAATCGCGCTCAAGAAGAAACGCACAGGCGCCGTCGCTGTGCAGGGCGAGATCCTGGATGGCGCGCAGATGGTCGCAGCCGGAACCGATCACATCGGCACAAACAACGACCGCACGCCGGATGGTGGAGCGCTCCGCAAGGCTCATCGCACGAAGCACCCGGATCGCGGCCATGGGTGAGACGCAGTTTTGCTGCATTACCGAAAACGCCAGTGCCCGGGTGAGGCCCATGCGCGACTGGATGAGTGCAGCGGTTCCTGAGGGCGGCGCCAGAACACTGCTTTGCATCGTGTGCGTATAGACAAGTGCATCAACGCTTGAGGGTATCGTGCGGGTTTCTTCGAGCAGGGCTGCAACGGCGTCGCATGCAAACGAGACGGGTGACGCTGCTGCGGCATCATGAAACTGACGTACACCGTTGCGCAGCAGGGCACTGGCGCGGGCCTTCGGAAATCCGCAGCGATTGGCCCAGGTGCCGGTGTCGATTACGCGTTCAGGCAAGCAGTATGCGACGCGGGATACGGACAGCGTGGAATCTGGGGAGAGCGCGTGCATTCTCAGCTCCCACGGAATTCGAGGATGGCGCAGGCGGCCTGTCCCTGCAAGCCGGCGGACCATAGCAGAATGCGCTTTCCCTCCGATGGAACGAGCCACTGCAGCAGTGTGTCAAGCTGTGCGAGCGCATCTGCGGAACAGAGATACCCGATGTCGGCGGGTTGCGGATACCATATGCGCTTTTCCGGGAGTTGAGCCCGTGTGCTGATCTCCAGTGCCAGCGACGGATTAATGCGTGCAGGGACCACCCAGTCGATCTCGCCCGACTGCAACTTCGCTTTGCTGAGCGTTTTCGCGATCACTTCCAGCAGCAAGGATGCGTCGATCTCCTCATCGCGCGAAGTGGTGAGGCATGGCGTATGCAGCGTGAGGCTGCGCACGTGCCATCCGGATTGCGTGCCACACTGGACCAAAGCGGCCGCGGCGCCGTCGCCCAGTGCAGTCAGAGAACCGATCACGCGCGAAAAAGGCGGTAGCCAGCGTTCAGCGCCGGCGATCAGGATGGTATTCATGCGCTCGTCCTGCGCCATCATGTCGGAGGCAATCTGAAGCGCGAGAAAAGCGCAAACCCCCTGGAGCTGTCCGGTCGCGAAAGGAGGGTAGGTGGATCTGAATTCGCTATGGAGCCGGCCCGCACATGACAGCGCGAGGTCATGCTCAAGGCTCGTTGCGCATACGACGATCTGATCCACCGCCCGGTTTTCGACGCACGACGAGCGCTGGACGGCCTCACGTGCGACGGTGAGCGCCATCTCGGAGACGCTGATTCCCCGCTCGATTGCGAGGCAACCTGGCGTCGCCGCGGGCGCCGCTCCGGGTGACGCATTGAGCGCACGAGAGCGCGCAGAAGCGCGCCACCGAAGCGTATCCGAATAAACTGATTGCATGACACCCTCAGCCGGTGGCGTGAGGGTGGCCGGTGTGCGTGGGGCTGCCGCTTCGGGCCGCACTCGCGCACGGGGGATGTAGCGCGCGGTGGCCGCGATGCAGATTCCAGCGCGGGCCCGCTCAGTTGCGGCGCGCATGGGATTGCACGAACGCGACAAGATTGCCGAAACTCAGGAAGAGCTCGGAGGACAGGTCTTCCGGCGCGAGCGTGAAGCCAAAGCACTGCTCAAGTTCAAGTAGCAACTCTGTCATGTTCATCGAGTCGACGCCGAGATCGAACAGGTTCGTCTCGTCGGCAATCAGATCGATAGTTGCGGTGCTGCCGACGGTGGACAGTAAGCATGCCTTGACGGCGGCAGCGATATCCTGCGATTCGGGGGGCGTAGGCGCATGCGTCATGATATGGCTCCTGAGTCAGGTCAATGGCCGTTTCCGGGATTTGCGCACCAGGCCGGCAGCCTGATGTCCCAAGGCCGCGATGTGGATCTGAGCGCGGCACGTGCGATCATTAGCCGTTGCATGTCGCCCGTGCCTTCCATGATGTCGAACGCCTTGACGTCCCGATAGCCTTGCTCAAGCGCGGGGCATGCAGAGACGCCGTCAACTCCCGCAACGTTAAGCGCAGTGCGTGCGACGTTTGCGGCGACGCGCGAGGCGTAAGCTTTTGTCATCGACGACTCCATTGGGGTTGCCATCCCACGGTCGGCTTTCCACGCCGTGCAGTGGCAAAGCAGCCATGCGGCGGTGATCTGCCGGTCGATCTCAAGCAGGCACGCGTCGATGTTCGATGCGCTTTGTCTGCCATTCGCGGGCTTGCCGCCTGACTCAAGCCAGGTTGCGAGTTCGAGGCGTATGCGTCGGCACGTGCCAACCATGGTGGCGGACAGAAGAGGGCGGAAATAGTCCCAAGCGCGCTGCGCGCCGGAGAAAGCATCGTCAAGGGCCTTTTCGTTGCCACGTGCGAGCAGCGCATCGTCAGGTACCTCGCAATCGGTGTACGACAGCACCGCGAGCTGGCTGGCCCGCAGGCCCGACATCCGATCGATACGCAGAACTGAGAAACCCGGCGTGCCGCGTTCCACCATGAACGCCCGAATTCCATAGCGGCCGAGCTGGCGGTCGATTGTGGCGAACGTGATCACGTAGTCGGCGCGCGCCCCATTGGTGATGAAGCACTTCGTGCCATTGAGGACCCATCCGCGGCTGGTTTTTCGCGCGCTCGTGCGCATGGCGGTGGCGTCCGAGCCACAATCAGGTTCCGTGATGGCGAACGCGCCCCAGCGTGGCGTGTTGGACTGGAATCGGCGGAAAAATTGCGACTGCTGATCTTCCGAGGCGAGTGCGACGACGGGCGGCATCGCGAGACCGGGCCCTGGCAGTGCGAGCGCGATGCTCGCGTCTGCCTCCCCAAGATACGCCATCAATGTGGCTTGTGCTACGAGGGTTTGAATCTCGGGGCAGCCGCCGTGCTCGGCTGGTACGAGGTTCATATTCAGAGCGTGCACATCTTCCGGCCGCCAGGGCGGGCCGGATATCTGGCCTGTCGCGTCTGAGTAGTAACTGGCAGCGCGCATGCTCCGGGCGAGCTGTTCGAGATCGAGTCCCCGATCTGCGAGGGCTGCGATGAGTTCATCGATGGTGTGAGCCTCTTGAGACGTCTGTCGGTTTCGCGTCATCGCGCTTTCTCCCGGGGAGCCGCATCGAGGTATGGCGTCCTGCCAACCAGCGAGTCGGTTGCGTATCGTCTGGGAGTGAGCGTAAGCAGTGGTGCGCGCGGGCGCTACCCGCGAACATTGGTAGGGTGTCGGGGATGGCGCGCGAGGACATCATTGCGCTCAGACGCCGCGGGATGACAGATAATGACGACTACGCCGAACGATGAATGGCCAACCAGGGGTGATGTATGGCAGGGCGCAAGCAGGTGACAGGGAACAAGCCGTTGCTGCAGCGAGATAAACGGGGGCCCCGTACCACCAAGCGGGGAGATCAGGTGGCTGAGCTCATCAAGAGCTGGATTACCGATGGGAAGCTGCGTCCCGGCGTGCGTTTGAACAAGGAAGCCGAGCTCCAGGAGATGTTCAACGTCAGCCGCGGTTCGATGCGCGACGCCCTCAAGGCACTGGAAGGGCAAGGGCTCGTGCGTCTGAGCACGGGGCCGGACGGAGGCGCCACAATTACGCGTGTTCCGCTCTCCCGCGCATTCCAGTCACTGCAAAACTACCTGTTTTTTGAACGTATTGGTCTCGAGGACATTTACGCCGTGCGGCGGGTACTGGAGCCTCTATTGGCCGCAGGGGCGGTCGAGCATCTTACCGATGCGGACCTGGACGCGCTCGAACGCAGCGTCGAAGTGTGCGAGCCGTTCGGCGGAACCCATGAACACGCGCTCGATCAGCGACATGAGGATATTCATTTTCATCATGTGCTGGCGTCAGCCAATCCGAACGCGTTCCTTCGCTGCGTTTGCCAGATCATCAACCAGATGTTGCATAGCCTCGTGATCGTCGCCGGTAACGTTACGCACGATGATTACCAGGAGTTCGGACGGCATACAGTTGCGGCCCATCGCGCGATTCTGGATGCCGCGAGACGGCGCGACGCCGGTGCGGTCGAGCAGCTAATGGCTGCGCACATGGAGGAGGCCGAAGCACAGCTTCGCAAGGTGCATGCAGCATTGAAGCAAAAGCTGGTGCTCGACTCCGATCTTGGGCTGCGCGCGGGGAAAAAAAGTAACTCCTGATTGCTCCGTCTGACCCGCGCTGTGCAGGGTGTGGGTGTGACAAATGTGAGACTTCAATGCGTCGGGTGGCCTGCGATAGAGGACGAAAGCGAGCGGGCCAATTCGGCCAGCGGAGC
The DNA here is from genome assembly GCF_051125215.1 of Paraburkholderia sp. A3BS-1L. NCBI lineage: Bacteria > Pseudomonadati > Pseudomonadota > Betaproteobacteria > Burkholderiales > Burkholderiaceae > Paraburkholderia > Paraburkholderia sp. A3BS-1L. The sequence continues at coordinate 803,053 of NZ_CP120442.1, forward strand.
CCGTCCGACCGCGAGTTCGAGTATGTGGCTTGCCCAAAGCACGAGCGCATCCGCATGACGGCCACCAACGATTTGTATGCCGACAGGCAGGCCTTGCGCAGTGGTGCCCGCATAGACGCTCGCCGCCGGAAGTCCGAGCTGGTTACACCAGGCGGTGAAGTGCGGGAACAGTTCCTCGCCGGCTGGCAACTCCGCAAGACGCATGGCCACGCGTGGGTAGACCGGGCAGATCACGAGATCGTACTTTTCAAAGAAAGCGTTAACGGCGGCACCGATCTCGCCCCTCTCGATCAAAGCGCCAAGTAACGCCTGCCGGGAAATTGCGGCGCCAACGTTGGCATAGGCCTGCAAGGACGGATCAAGTGCCGCGCCACCATCGGCCATGCCATCCGTAAGTTGGCGGCAGCATGCCGGCCAGAGCGTTGCGTGAATGGTATTGCAGCGGGCGATACCGGGAGGATTGTCTGGTCGGACCCGTGCACCGAGTTCGCGAAACGTATTGGCCGCTCGCATGACAGCGTCATGGACGTCAGCATCTGGCGTCACATCCAGCCCCAGAGACGGGCTATACGCAATGCGGATGCCACCAGGGGTGGGCTTGCAGTTCAGGCCGAGCTCATAGTCGACTGCTTCAAATGGCAGCGCGTACCAGTCACGCGTGTCCGGGCGGGTAATCACAGTCAGGATTCGCGCGGCGTCTGCGACGCAGCGGGTCATCGGACCGACATGGCTTAGCAGTCCAAACGGGCCACGTGGCGCATGGGGAACGCGTCCGAAGCTCGGTTTGAAGCCGAATGTGCCGGTGAAGGCGGCAGGAATGCGGATTGACCCGCCGCCATCAGTGCCGATCGCGGCGGGCGCCATGCCGACGGCGACGGCCGCTGCGGCGCCTCCGCTGCTGCCGCCAGGGGTTCGCTCCCTGTCCCAGGGATTGCGCGTAACGCCGGTGAGCGGACTGTCAGTGATGATCTTGTGTGCAAAATCAGGCAGGGTAGTCTTCGCAAAGCAAATTGCTCCGGCCTCTCGAAGCCTCGCCACGCACGGGCTGTCATGTTGCGCTGGCGCGTCATCGGTGCCGCGCGAGCCGAATCGCGTCGCAAGCTTTGAAACCGCGATGTTGTCCTTGATGCTGATCGGCACGCCATCCAGGGAGCCCAGGGGCCGTTTTTGCCGCCATCGTTTTTCAGATTGGCGCGCCATATCGATGGCGTCTTGGGCCGTCTGGCAGAAGGCATTCAACGTCGGGTCAAGCTGCTCAATGCGGACAAGTACGGCCTGCATCACGTCGACCGGTGAGGCACTACCAGCTTGGTAAAGCTTGTGAAGCTCTCGCGCCGTCAAATCGCAAAGATCACTACCCATGTCGCCTCCAATTAATTATCATAAATTAAACATAGGCGCACCGTTTGACGAAGTCAAGTGACATGCAGGGAGACGGAGACCCAAAAAACAAGGGAATTAACGGGTAAACCTTTAAACGATCAATCTTGACTCGCCCACAGCGCGGGCATAGAGTTTATGGCAATAAATTTTGGGCGTAGCGACGCCAAGGCCGTACGTCTTTACTTGGCGATGGCGGGAGTTTGCACGGCCCGGTGGAAGGATTGCGAGGAGCAACTGTGCAGCGACCGGTCGCGGGTCAGATGCGAGGGAAGAGTGCGGGTTGCCGCAGAGGCTCAGCGAGTGCCGGCTCGATCTTCAGCTGCCTTGATGAGCTGCGAGAGCGGTGTGCCAATAGCGTCGGCGATATCGATCAACGCGTCGATTCCCGCGAGCGTTTCTGCACGCTCGACGAGGGAGATGGTATTCGGGTGGACATTGGCGCGTAGGGCGAGGCCGGCCTGCGTCAGCTTCTTCAATTTGCGGCGCGAGCGAATCTCTTTCCCCAGTGCCTCGATCAGCGCTTTCTTGGTCATGCGTGCTTGATTTAACTAGGCGCTTCGAGTATCGGGGAACGAACGACAATAAATTCACAAAAAATTGTGTAAATAGGCTTTCGTCGGACTAAAATTCACAATATATTGTGTAAGCAGGTCGGCAAGAAACTAGGACTGGTGCCGATTGAATAGGTGCAGCCTTCGCGCTCGGAGACGGCGCTGTCTTTTGTCAGAGTCAGCGCCGCGATGTAGGTGTCAGGATTTGCTAAATTTGCGAGGAGATTATGTTAGTTATCCTAAATATTTCGAGTTACGTTTGCCTCCTCGCATTGGTTGCGCTTGGGCTTGCGATCGTCTTCGGAATGATGGACATCGTGAACCTTGCACATGCGGAGTGGGTCACGATCGGTGCTTATACGCTCGCCGCAGTTCAGGCGACGGCCGGAAGGCAGGCGTTCTGGCTGGCGCTGGTTTTTGCGCCAGCCGTGGGCGCTCTTCTCGGGTGGTGCCTCGAGCGCTTCATCATCCGGTTCCTCTATGACCGGCCACTGGATACGCTTCTTGCGACCTATGCGGTCAGCCTGATCCTGCAAAAAGCGTTGGAACTCATCTTCGGCACGCAGCCCATGCTCGTGTACGCGCCGCTCGATGGTGCAGTTCCAGTGCCTGGCGGAAGCTACCCCGCTTACCGGATCTTCGTGATCGCTGTCGCGCTCACCATAACGGCAGGATGCTGGCTGGTTTTCATCCGCACGCGCTTCGGCACGCAACTGCGCGCGGTGATCCAGCACCCGAAGATGGCCGAGGCTGTGGGGATCGACACCCGCCGCCTGAATCGCATCGCCTTCTGTACGGGCTCTGCGCTCGCCTCGCTCGCCGGCGTTCTCGTTGCGCCCATGGTATCGGTGGACTCGCACATGGGCGTGCCGTATCTCGCCAAGGCGTTCTTCGTAATCGTGCTCGGCGGCATCGGCTCCATTGCCGGCAGCATCCTTGGCAGTGTTGCCATCGGTACGGCCGAGACGCTGCTGAGCTACCGCGTCGATCCCTCGCTCGCATCGGCCGTCGTGTTGACCGTGTCCATCGTCGTAATCCGGTTCAGGCCGCAGGGCCTGATTCCCGGCTTTAGCGCCGCCCACCAGCTTCTCGGTAAAGGATAAAGCTATGTCTGGAAAACATACAGGCCGCCTCTGGTCATGGTTCGCGCAGCCGGCTGTCGGTGCCAAGGACGTTCCTCTCATGCTCATGTGGGGCGCGGCAGTGGCTGCGGTGGCGATCATGCCCTGGCTTGCCGGTCCCTGGCTGCTGACGCTCCTGCGCGATGCGCTGATCATGGGGATTCTCGCCTTGAGCTATGACTTGTTGTGGGGCCGCGCCGGGATCCTCACGCTTGGGCACACAACCTTCCTCGGACTCGGCGCGTATGGATTTGCCATTGCAACCGTCCAATTCGCGCAGACGCCTGCAGTGGGACTGGTGGCCGGCGCGTGCTGCGCCGCCGTCGTCGCGGCCGTAATCGGCTACTTCCTGCTCTTCGCCGGGGTGAGGCTGCACTTCTTCGCGATCATCAGTCTCGCCGTCCTGATCGTCGCGCAGCAACTCGCTGTCAGCTGGCAGTCGGTCACGGGCGGTGACACGGGCATCCTGGGCATCCCGGGCCTGTCGTTGCACATGGGCACTCACGTCTTCGACTTGAGCGATCCCGGCGCGTCCTGGTACAGCGTGGCTGCAGTGCTTCTCGCCACGACAGCCATGTTGTGGCTCGTGTGCCGCAGCCGCTACGGAAAGGTGCTCGATGCAATCGCAACGAACGAATGGCGGGCAAAGGCGTGCGGCTATCACACGTCGGCTCACCTGCTGCTGGTTTTCGTCGCCTCTGCTGTTCTCGCCGCCATCGCGGGTGCCCTGATGGCCGCCTGCTCAGGCGTGGTGGCGCCCGACGTCTTTTCGCCGCTGCTTGCGACCGAGGTCATCCTTTGGGTCGCCATTGGCGGGCGGGGCAGGATCGGTGGGCCGGTCATTGCCGCAGTCGTTCTGACGCTTTTCAAACAAACCGTTTCGAGCTATAGCACGGACGGCTGGCCGCTTGTGCTCGGCAGCCTGTTCCTCGCCTGTGTGCTCTTCATGCCCAACGGCCTGCGCCTGCGCGCGGTTGTGTCGGCCATGGGCCGTATCGCTCGAGCGGTAACGAATGGGCCGCGGTTTCATCGCGCGCGCCACGCACAGGAGGAACACTGATGGACGGTCATTTTCTTGAAGCCACCGGACTCTCGCGTGCATTCGGCGGAATCAACGCCGTGGCGGGCGTTGACATCGCAATCGGGCCGCGTGACCTGCTCTGTGTGATCGGTCCGAACGGGGCTGGCAAGAGCACGCTCGTGGGGCTGCTCTCCGGCGCGATTGCACCCGGCGCAGGCGAACTCTATCTCGACGGCGAACGCATGACGGGCCGCCGAATGCACGAATTCTGTCGGCGTGGTGTGGCCCGCAAGTTTCAGGGCACCAATACCTTTCTCACGATGACGGTGCGGGAGAACCTGACGGTGGCCGGGCTCGGCGTCGCGCCTTACCGCGGCTCGCCGATGCCCGAGCCCGATGAGGTGCTCGAGGAAGTGGGGCTCGCGGACCAGGCAGGTGAGCTTGCCTCGCATCTGCCGCATGGCGAGAGGCAGTGGCTCGAAATTGGTATGGCCATGATGTGCCAGCCCGCGCTGCTGCTACTGGACGAACCCGCGGCTGGCCTCTCCGCCAAAGATGCGCAACGGCTCGTGCGTCTGATCCACCGGTTGCGCGAGCGATGCGCGGTGCTCGCCATCGAACACGATCTTGCGTTTGTGCAGTCCCTGGCGTGCGAGACGTGGGTCATGCACAGGGGGGAGGTCGTCCGCAAGGGCTCATACGCGGACATCGCGCGCGACGAGGAAATTCGCCGCATCTACCTGGGCAAGGGGGCGGCACATGCTACGCATTGAGAATCTGTGCGCCGGATACGGCGACGTGAATGTCATCCACAACCTCACACTGGACGTGCAGCCCAATGAAGTCGTGGGCGTCCTGGGGTGCAACGGCGCGGGCAAGTCGACCCTGGTGAAGGCGATCATGGGGCTGCTACCGCGCGTGAGCGGGCAGGTGCACTTTCTCGATCAGCCCGTCACGGGCCTGCGAACGCACGAGATTGCATGCCGGGGCATCGGGCTGGTTCCCCAGGGGCGCTGGATCTTCCCGAAACTCACCGTGCGCGAAAACCTTCTCATGGGCACGCAGGCTGCACGCGGCGCGGACATCCTTGACGAGGTGTTCGAATACTTTCCGGTCTTGAGCTCGCGCATCTCCCAGCAGGGGGGCACGCTGTCCGGCGGCGAGCAGCAGGTCCTTGCTATCGCGCGCGCCCTGTGCGGCCGTCCGAAATTGTTGCTGCTCGATGAGCCGTCCGACGGCGTGCAGCCGAATCTGGTCGAACGCATCGGTGAAGTGATACCCGAACTGTGCCGCCGCTCGAAACTCGCGGTGCTCATCGTCGAGCAGAACCTTGACCTGGTCTTGCAGAGCGCCAGTCGATGCATCGTGCTCAGCAACGGTCGCCTTGTGCACGCCGGCGTCGTTGATGCGCAACGCGGCGAGACTGGTGAACATCCGCTCGCGCGCTATCTCTCGCCGGCAGCCGAGCTCGAGCCGGACGCCCGCGCCAAAGACTTCCAGTGAAACCGAGTGAGAAAGATGATGAACCGTCGTGACTTTTCCCGAACCGTGCTGCTGGGTGCCGCCGCGTGCCTTGCAGGACCGGCTCTCAGCAAGTTTGCACGCGGGGCCGAACCGCTGAAGATCGGCCTGCTTGCCCCGCTCAGTGGGCCCCTCACGCGCGTGGGGCAGACCAACCGTAACTGCGCTGAGCTGGCGGTGGAAGAAATTAATGCGGCAGGCGGTCTGCTCGGGCGGCCGCTGCAACTGAGCGTCGAGGATACGCAGATGTCCACGGCCGTTACCCTCGAGAAGGCACGGCAGCTCTTCATGCGCGACGACGTCGCGATGATCACGGGCATGGTGCTGCCTTCGGAGCGCGAAGCAGCGCTTCAGGCCGCGCGCGCGGCGCGAAAACTGGTTGTCTATCCCAACTTTGACGAAGGGCGGTGCGATTCGCAACTGCTCACGACGGGTCTGGCCGCAAGCCAGCGCATCGAGCCGCTCATTGCGTGGCTCATGCGCGATGGGGGGCGCACGGTCTGTGCGGTTGTCTCGGACATTGGCAGCAACCGGAAGGTGTTGATCCCGCAGCTGCAGGCGGCGGTGGCGCGTCACGGCGGGAATTTTCTTGACGTCTTCTGGTTGCCGTTTGGTACCCGCGATTACGGCGCGGTCCTGCAGCGCGTCGCCAGCCGCAATCCTCAGATCGTATGGCACAGCATCGGGGACGACCCCGTGACATTCGTCAAGCAGTACCGCTCGTTCGGGATGAAGCCGCAGCTCGTGACGGACATTGCGCACGAATCGCTGTCGATCGCCACTGCAGGCGCATCCACCGGCACGATCGGCGTGTCATCTTACTTCATGAGCATCGACAACCCGGAAAACCAGGCGTTTCTCACGCGTTATACCGCGCGTTACGCCGATGCGCGCGACCCGCGCCTGGGCCGATACGTCGTGGTGCTGCCGCACGGTGAGAACACCTACGTCGGAATACGCCTGTTTGCCGAGGCGGTCAGAGCGTCGGGGAGTCTTGACGTGGCTCGCGTCAAGGCGGCGTTGCCCGCTGTTGCCATCGCGCTGCCGCGTGGCAGAACCGGGGTGAGCCCCGATGGCGCTCACGTGCTGTGCCAGACCCGGATTGCGCGGGCGCTCGCCGATAACCGCTTTTCCATTCTTGATTCTACTGGCCCCGTGACGCCGGTCTGCGAAGGATAGGCACGACCTTTCGCCGTGACAAAGTGCTGCCTCAAGTAACTAAGGAGTACAAAATGAATGACATACTCAGACTGGATGCGACCCAGATGGTTGCCGGCTTTCGGCAGCATTGGCTCTCGCCGGTGGAGGTCTTGTGCGCGGTGCTGGATCGGGTGGCGAAGCTCGATCCCGTTCTCAACGCGTTTTGCGCACTCGATGAGGAAACGGCGTTGTCTGCCGCTCGCGATTCGGAGCGCCGATGGAGGCAGGGCGAGCCGTGCGGCCCGCTCGACGGTGTACCAGTTTCGGTCAAGGATCTTCTCGCGGTTGCCGGCATGCCGACACGTCACGGCTCATGGACCTCGTCACCTGAGCGCGAGAGCAAGGATGCGCCCGCCGTGGCACGGCTTCGGCGCGCGGGCGCCATCCCGTTCGGCAAGACAACGACTTCAGAGTTTGGCAACAAGATCGTCACCGACTCGCCACTGGCAGGCGCCACCCGCAACCCGTGGGACACACGCGTCTCGCCCGGGGGCAGCAGCGGTGGCTCCGCAGTCGCCGTTGCGACGGCCATGGGGCCCCTGTCGCTTGCGACAGACGGGGGCGGTTCGATCCGGATTCCGGCCTGCTGGAGCGGTGTGGTGGGGTTTAAGCCCACGTTCGACCTTGTTCCGGCCGGTCCTGCGGTTTCCTGGACTGCATTGTCCACACTCGGTCCCATTGCCCGCAATGTACGGGACGCGGCGCTGATGCTCGACGCCTTGACCGATGACGGCAGCGATGCGCGTTTGGCAACAGGGCGCTCGGACGGATACGGCGCTGCGATCGATGAAGGCGTCAAGGGCGTGCGCATCGCGTACTGCGCGGCGCCAGCCGCCGTGTCCGTGGAGCCGGACATCGCGCAGTGCGTTCGCCTGGCAGCGGCCACATTCGGCGCGCTCGGCGCGACGCTCGTCGAAACCGAAGTTGCACCGCTGGCGCACTACTACGGCGATGGCCGCATGCATTCGGTCCAGTGGGCTGTGTTCTTCGCGCAGCGTATGCGGCACATGAGCGCAGTAGACCAGGCGCTACTCGACCCCGATCTGAGGGCACTCGCGGAGCTTGGCGCCCAGGTGGACACCGCAACCTTTGCCGATGCGCTGCTTGCCCGCCACACACTCAACACGTCGATGCAGACGTTCTTCGAGCATTACGACCTGCTGGTCACGCCGACGTTTCATTGCGGCCCGCCGCCGGTTCCCGCCCACGCCGGCCAGGTCCGCCACGCGCCAGTGCTGACAGCATGGTGCAACCAGGTTGGACTGCCAGCGATATCCGTGCCGTGTGGCTTTGCCGGGGACGTGCCCACCGGGCTGCAGATTATTGGCCGCCGGGGCAGCGATGCCCTGGTGCTGCGGGCTGCGCATGCCTATGAGCGGGCGAGTAGCGATTTCCCGACACCGGATCTGCGGCTGGCCGCTGACAGCACGGAGTTCGAGTCATGAAAGCACCGATTACCCGAATCGTTGTTCACCAGGTCGAGCGGTGTGCGGAACTTGGCGTCGCAGTGATGCCGCCCCATCGTCAGGTCGTGGCCGCCGCCGTGCTCAGGCCCATGGAGCTTATGGAGCCGATGGAGCCGGTGGAGCTCATCGATATCAACGTCGGCCGTGACCTGGAGGCGCTCTACGCGATGGGGGCGGAACTCGGCCGCACGCTTGCCACGCGTGCGCTTGAGGCCCTCGGGTGTGTGGCGGCGGATGTCCAGGGTTACGGCAAGGCGGCACTCGTGGGCACCGGCGTGCCGCTCGAGTGGGGCGCGGCGCTGCTCCATCCCCGTCTGGGCAAGGCAGTACGCGAGTGTCTGCCCGGTGCGTCCTCGATCATGCCGTCGGTCACCAAGCGCGGGTGCGCGGGCGCGTGCGTCGACATCCCCCTGCATGGCGTCGCAGACATGTGGAGCTTCGACCATTTCGACACGATCAGCCTGTGCGTGCCGGAGTGTCCGGCGCCCGACGAGCTGTTGATCGCGGTCGCGCTCGCCGAGCGCGGAAGACCGCTCGCGCGCGTGCGACCGGGTTGACGTAGCCGTGCTGCAAACCATGCGGGGCACTCGCCGTGTTCTGCATGAAAAAACACTCACAACGAAGGAGAAACCATGCGCAGGAACTGGAGGGAAAGCAGGAAGGGAGGCGGGCGAGAAAATGGGCGAGGAAGTGGGCAAGGGAGTGGGCAAGGGAGTGGGCAAGGAGGTGGGCAAGGAAGGGCGCGGGGAGCTTGGCAGGCAAGCTCGATCAAGGCTATGGCAGCACTCATGCTGTGCGCAACAGGCGGCGCAGCCCATGCGCAGTCCTCGGTGTCCCTCTACGGACTGGCCGATGCGTTCGCAGGCGTCGTACGCACGCCTGGCGCCGCCGGCAACGCGTGGCAGGTCGGCTCGGGCGGCCTGTCGACGCCCTACTGGGGCATGTCGGGTGCGGAGGATCTGGGCGGCGGCCTGAAAGCGATTTTCACGCTCGAAAGCTTTTACCGGATCAACAGCGGGCAGGCCGGCGCGTTCTACGGACAGTCATTTTTCGGGCGCCGGGCGTTCGTGGGCTTAAGCGGACAATTCGGCCAGGTGACGCTCGGGCGCAATGATGCGCCGCTGTTCGTCTCCACGTTGCTGTTCAACCCGTTTGGCAATTCCTTCGTATTTTCGCCCATGGTGGTCCACACCTTCCTGGGCTCCGCGATGGGGGCGGCATCGGTGCAAAGCGACACGGCGATCGACGACTCGATTGTCTATCAGACCCCCGAGATTGCCGGTCTGACGGGCACTCTGCTCTATAGCAATGCGGGTATCGCGGGCCACGCAGGGCAGGCCAACTACAGCGCGAACGTGCTGTACTTCGCGGGGCCGTTCTCCGCGACGGCTGCGGTGCAGAGCCTTCACACGGCCTCGCTCTTCCTGAATGGTGCGACTGGGCAGACGGCGTGGCTTGTTGGCGGTGCGTATCGCCTGCAGGCGGTGAAGCTTTTTGTCCAGTACGAACGCGTGACCAACAACAATAACCTGACCGACGACACCATTCAGGTCGGGGCCAGCGCACAACTCGGCACAGGCAGCGTGCTCGTATCCTGGGCGGGGACGCTGCGGCGCCCCGCCCAGGGCAGTGACATCCGCTGGTCGACCGCGGCGCTCGGGTACGACTATCCGCTCTCGAAACGCACTGACGTCTACGCCGCCTGGCGCTACGACACGATGAGCCGTGTATCGTCAGGCAACAGCCTGGGTGCGGGCATCAGGATGAAGTTCTAGCGTGCCGGACTCGAGGGGCTCAAGAGGCAGTAGCTCGCACGGCGCTTGCGGTAAGCGAGGATCCGGCGCCTCGGGCCTCGTCCACGAAGGTGCCGTCGAGCCCCTGAAGCATTACACGACGGCCAGCGGGATCGACCTTTGTGGCACCGCCCATGCGCCCGAACAGTGCACCGCCCCGCCACAAAGCCATCCCCAACCCCTTCGACAATCTATGCCGTGCCGGGCGACGACGCATGCCTCAGATGCCACATAAATTTGACAATAATCGCTATTTTGCCTAAATGAATGAAGCATCATGGGTAAGACCACTCCCCCCTTTCCGTCCGTGCTCAAGCAGCTTGCAGCGCTCGGCGAGCGCTTGAGGCTTGCGCGACTGCGGCGCAAGATTACGGCGGAGCTCTTCTCTGAGCGCATGGGTGTCTCGCGCGAGACGCTGCGTCGAATGGAGAACGGCGACCCAACTATTGCCGTGGGCACGTACATGCGCGCCCTGCGCGTACTGGGACTGGATGGCGACATCGACACGCTCGCGCGGGACGACGAGCTTGGCCGCAAGCTGCAGGACCTGGCTCTGCCGAAAGCGCAGAGGCGCAGGCGTACCCCGATATCACCCAAAAGCGATGGCCCAACTAAACCGACTCGCGTATGAATTCCATCTGGACGCGCCAGAAGCCGGCGTGAGCCATCGCGTGGGCTGCGCGAGGGTCCTCATCGATATGGCCTCGCGCGCCGTGGTCGGAGATGAACTCCGCCAGGTCAAGATAGCTTGCGCCTGCTTCACCATCTTGCCGCTCTGGCAACGTCATCGCTGAGGCATACATGCGTCGGCCTTCGGCCAGCCTGTCGAACCGTGCCGGGCAGAAGGTGCGGTACTGGTCAGAGAGCGCCACAAGCCGCGCATCAGGCACCACCTCATGCGTATCGCCGATCACGTGAAGCCGATCAGCTACCTGAAGCGCGAAGTGTCACAAATTATCGAGGATCTGACCGACTCCGGAGAGCCACTCATCTCACGCAGAACGGTGAAGCGAAACTCGTCGTTCAGGATGCGCGAATCTATGAAGCCACGCAACAGACGATCGCTCTCCTGAAGATCCTCGCCATCGGCCAAAAACAGATCGAGCGCGTAGACCACGTCGACGGTGACGAATTCTTCGCAGCGCTTGATAAACTCGACCGCCACGAAAATCATTTGATTCCAGAGTGAACCGCTATTCCCCGCACGAAAAAGATCACCCAGCAAGCCGTCAAACTGGTCGATACCGCGCGCCGCTTTACTATGCTGGTTCCCCTTCAGCCGGCTGCGCGAGCCGCGGGGCGCAACGACAGCAATGGCATCGATCACCAAAGCGCCCCGGCCGGTACATAGTCGGCCCTTCAGAATGAGTTCGAAAGTATGCAAGGCAAGGGTTTGCCGGACGCGGATGATGCCGGGAACCACTATTACATTGGCGCGCGAGCAGCGCTTGTCGAGCCACAGTTGCGCACGTCAAGACACGTGGTGCGGCTTCGTACAAGCCTTTGATTTTTGCATGGTGCTCTACGCCTGGATGACGGCCTCCATGCGCTACACTTCGACCGAGGGTAGTTTCAGCTTCTTGGCCTCATTCCGCCACCCGGCGACGGCATCGCGCACTTCGTCAAACATGGTGCGGGCCTCCTGACGAGGCAGGCGGTACAGTTCCGTCTGTTCCAGCGCGACACCAACAGCGCGGCGAGCAGCACCCGCCCGCTGACACTCCGGCATTCGGCGTCTTCATGGACTCTGCGCCGGACCGGTGGGGCCGCGTGCTGATGGAACGCCGCGAGGCCGCTGCGGCAGCCCGGGAAGGGCGGAAGATGCGCACGTTTCATGAGTTGGACTTCCTGCTGGGTGTGTACGACCACACGCGCATGGGCGGCCTGCGTTTCTGCCAGCCCGGTGGCCCCTTTCTCGATAATAGCGAGCATGCCGCGCCGCCGGTGACCGACCGCAAGGAACTGGCGTACATCTGCAAGCGCGTGGAAGAACCCGGGGGTCGAGAAGCTGCGCCGAATACGAGCGCTGGCTGGCCATGCTAATCGCGCCCGGCACGTCGCTAGGCAGCGCGCGGCCGAAAGCGAACTTCATGGACGACGACAAGCGCCTCTGGATAGCCAAATTCCCGGCGAAAAACGACCGCGATGACGTGGGTGGCTGGGAGTATCTGATGTACCCCAACGGCCGAGTCGGTGCTCACGCTGGGGCACCGCCTTTACAGTACGGCTTCCAGTCCTTTCCTGTCGATGAGGTTCAGCAGCTTGGCCGCCGTCCCGGTTGGCTTCTTGGCGCCGCCTTCCCAACTGCGCACAGTCGACGCGCTGGTGTTGATTGCCGCTGCGAGAACCGCCTGGCTGAGCTTCAGTTTTTCCCGAAGCGCACGCACTGCAGCTGCGTCGTATTCCGGCACCGGCTCCAGGCAAAGTGCGTCGTACTTGGCCATGTGGCGCTTCTCGATGAAGCCCAGGCGATGCATGTCGCTGGCGCTCTCGTGCACCGCCTCGAGCAGGCGGCTGCGAGGTTTTGCTTTAGTTGCCATTGCAAATCTCCGTAAGAGCTCCGTCCGCCAACGCAAAATCAAGTTGCTGTGAGGTTCGGCTCAGATAATCATGGGCCAACGTCTGGAGCGCTTCAAGCTCTGCCGCGCTGATGTTCTCCCGCTCATTCTTCTCAAATCCATAGACGAAAAACCATCGACTGCCTTTGTTCGTAGCGAGCAGCGTACGGGCACCACCGCTCTTTCCACGCCCAGGCAAAGTGCCCCTCTTTTCACCACGTTGCCACCGAGGTCCGCATCGATCAGCCCAGCTACCATCTCACCGACCGCCGCGCTGAGGATCTGATCGGTTAGTCCTGACTTGCGCAGCCGCTCTCGTGATGAAGGGCATTCTCAGACCACCAGGCACTGCAATGGCTGGATGCTCGCCGCGAGCGAGCCGTTCTGGCAGGTCTGCTGGTCGGTACCGGCGGCATGCACCTGCGAGTGAAGTGCGACTATTCCAGAACAGGATCGATCGCAGATGCCTACTTTAATCGCCGTTACCATAATTTCCTGGCGCTCGTGAGGGCGATCAATTCAATCGGAGTTTTTTGCGCGACGTGCGCCGGCAGGCCTGTAACAGCGCTGTCTGTTCATGGTGGACAGCATTTTTCGCGGATGTTTCCTCGGGTTCGGCGCGCATTTGTTCCTCCTTCGGCACCAGGGGAACATACAGGGTGCCGCCCGCCTTGAGATTCAGGGCGAGCGCCTTGACGGCGGCCAGTGCGCTGGCGAAGGCGATCGGCTGGCCGGGCACGAACCAGCCCGCGTTGTGCGCAACGACGTCGTTGCGCACGCAACCGGGTTCGGTTCTCAGCACCCCGGGTGCTTCTTCGGCCGTATCGACCCGCTGCATCGACGGGGCGCTCGCCAGTACGAGCGAGGAATCGAGTGGTGCAAACACTGGTTCGACAACACCTGCCGGCACGGCGCGAATATGCCCGTAAATTCTTGGCCTGTCGCAGAACCGTACGCGAGGCTCCCGACGGGCGTACCCGTCGACACGACGGGTTTGGGTGTCGACCACAATTGCTGCTTGAATGCCCCTCATGTTCCGGCCAATGCCGGCCAGGACAATCTTGAGGGGCAATGTCATGTCAATCGTAGACGGCGAGGCGCGCAGGATCCTGCGGCGTCAACAGGTGACGGCTGGGACGGGATTGTCTCGCCCGACCCGCTACCGCCGCCTGCGGGCCCGAACGTTTGCTCTGGCGACAGCACCAGGCGAGTGCATGATCGGCTCTCGCGCGGCAGACATCGAGCGGTTCCTCGCGAATCCTGCGCGCCACGGGGCGCTGGCTTCCAGGCCGGAAAGCGATGCTCACGATGCGCGAGCCCTGTCATGAGCCGCGAACTTGCCCGGGCCCCACTCATGCAGCGTCTGGAGAACTGGGGGAACGCGTCGCGCGGCGCCTTCGATCCGGTCGACGCGGCGCGTATCACGCGGGCATGGCACACGCTGCACCCGCGGCATCTTGACTTGCTGCGCATGGTCTATCTCTGGCATGCCGGCCGGGAAGTTGTCTGCCGGCGGCTGCGCATCCCACGGCGACCGCCTGAACTTTTTGAGCAGGAACTCGCCGCGGCGAGCGCGGCGCTCGCGCGAGCCCTTGAGGACGACGCCCGGGAACGCAGCGCCGTCGGCAGCTCCATGAAACAGGAATCCTGATGGGCGGATCCCCCGTGTGTGCTGATGCGCAGGCGTGCGGTGCCCCGGTGGCTGGTGCTCTTTTGTGGTGAACGCGGGAATGGAGGCGCCGCCCGCGGAGTTTTCCGGGAGGCGCAGGCAGGACCAGGCGGCACGGTGCGATGCGATGGGAGTGGGGCACATGCCCGCGATTCGCATTGCGCCGCGCGCCTGGATTGAACCTCGTAATCTGATCCGGTCAACGTGCGCCGCACGACCGAGTACGCGTTAGCGGCCCCGCAGTAACGATGCTTGTGCGAGAGGGGCGTGAGTTGTGAAACGTTGACGGCAAGTCTGCATATGCAGGCTTTTTCTGTCTTCTGCCGCTGAGGTTGTGATCCCCCGTTGAGCACGCGCTCAGCCTCCCCGGCGGCGCGGGCTCCTTTTTCTTCGCAGGTTCATCGTGTGCGGGCGCGCGTAAGGACAATGAACCATGAAATCGCTTCTGAGCGTTTCGGCAACGGGCAGCACGGGCAGGACGACACTCACCTGTGCGCTCGCTCGCTACCTGCATATCGTCTGCCATCGGCGGGTCCTGGTCCTGGACCTTGCCGAACCCGCGCGTTGCGCGCAAGTGCTGGGCACGTATGCGTATGACGCGATCTGGCATGGGCGCAGGACGGCAGTGCTACCCGGGGCGTCCAGCCTGGCTCGAAGTGGCTGTGTTCACGTGCTCGGCGCTCACGCCGTCGAGGGCCTTCTCTCACGCAACGATCCGACTCGAACGCGCTATTACGCGAACCTCAGGCGCCTGCTTTCCGTCATGGCGTCCTGGTTCGATGTCTGCCTGATCGACGCGCCCGCATTGCCCGATCTGCGAGCTGTGTGCGCACTGGCGCTTGTGGACGCGGCGATCAGCCCCGTTGTGGTGTCGGCGCAATGCGTGAACTGTGCCGCCGAGGTGATCAACGGTACGTACGGCGTGCGCAACGTGCGCGCGCGGTTAAATCCCGCACTGCATTTTCTCGGTCTCCTGCCGGTTATGGTTACCCCCACGTCACTGGAAGGCGGGTGGCCCAGGGTCATGGAAACGACACTGCGAGTGTGGTTAATTCCAGGCCAGGCGTTCCCCTGCGGGTACGTGTATCTGCCGCACCTGGATGCAATCGGGCAGCTTTGGGACCACCTCGTGCCAGGCGGGAAGCCGGTGCGAGACGACACGGTTGCAGGCGAGGGCTCGCGCGTGACGCTTGCGTGTCTTCGCGCGCTGGCACGCCGGCTCGAAGCCGTTCGGGACGCTGCCTTACCTGCCGCACCCGCTGTCTGCGATGCGGAGGTGTGCAATGCGTAATTATGCAATGCATAGGTGTACGTTGTACCGATGCGGGATGCGTGGGGCTGTCGTCGTCGGCACTCTTTCGCAAGCGTTGCAGCCGTTGCGGGCGCTGCGCCCGTCAATCCTGCTTGTCGCATGCTCCACGTTCTCCGGCATGCTGATCCTGGCGCCGGGCGCGGCGCTTGCCGATGACTGGGGCTGCCAGGTGATGCTCTGTCTCTCCAACCCCGGTGGTCCTGAGCAGTACGCCAAATGCGTGCCGCCGGTCGAGAAGCTGTGGGCCGCCTTGCGACATGGCGATCCATTTCCGGTGTGCGATTTCGGCGCGGGTGGCGCACAGGGGACATCGGCTGCAAACCGCTTTGCGAGTGCCGGATATTGCCGGGAGGATCTGCTGTATTGGGGCGGCCCCGAACAAAGCGAGCTGCTGTGCAATGCGCGCGGCGCAATCAATGTCGAGATCGACGGCGCACTGTACACCCGTGTGTGGTGGGACGTGAGAGGCACTCACCGCACGCTCACGGAGTTCTACGGTGCGGGCACGATGCAGGTGCCACAGGTTCCCTATGACCCCGGGCAGGCGGCGCGGCAGTTTCTCGAGCCCGAGTCCCATGCCCGCGATGGTGGCGAGGGAGGTGGACAATGATGCCGTTGGCGCTCTTCCTCACGCTTGCCCAGCAATGTGCACCTGCCGTGGCGCCCGCGACGATGGCGGCGGTGGTACGCGTTGAGTCCGCATTCAACCCGTGGGCGATTGGCGTGGTGCACGGCCGGCTCGCGCGCCAGCCACGCAACTTCGGCGAGGCGCACGCGACGGTGCGCGCGCTGGAGGCCGCAGGCTGGAATTACAGCGCAGGCCTGGCGCAGGTGAACCGCTCGAACTGGGCGCGCCTGAACCTCACACCAGATACGGTGTTCGATCCGTGCAGCAACCTGGCCGCGGGCGCGGCCATCCTCAAGGAATGCTTTGCGCGGGCGCAACGCACGCGCGCGCGGCGACAGGATGCGCTGCGTGCAGCGCTGTCGTGCTACGCGAGCGGCGACTTTTCAGCGGGCTATCGCACCGGTTACGTGCAGCGCGTCGTGGCCAACGCAGCCAACGCCGCCGGGGCGCTTGAGGCCGGCCCGCCCGTCGAGACCGCTGTCGGGCCCGGTGCTGTGACTGGCATTGTGACTGGCATTGTGCCTGGCGTTGCGTCCGGTGTTGTGCCCGCCGTCGAGCCG
Organism: Paraburkholderia sp. A3BS-1L; assembly: GCF_051125215.1. Taxonomy (NCBI): domain Bacteria; kingdom Pseudomonadati; phylum Pseudomonadota; class Betaproteobacteria; order Burkholderiales; family Burkholderiaceae; genus Paraburkholderia; species Paraburkholderia sp. A3BS-1L. The sequence continues at coordinate 819,836 of NZ_CP120442.1, forward strand.
GATACGCCGCCCATTCCCGTTATCGCGGTTGACCCGGCACGCGCGCCGGTCATCACACCCCAGCCAGACCCCTCTTCGTCGCACCGCGCGGGCAGCCGCACCGATCGTCTGGAGAACCCGGCCGGCGAAGCGGCCAGGGACAGCGCCGTGGTTTTCTGAGTGTTCGCCGCGCGCAAGGCGAAGGAGCATGACATGAAATCAGGACTGCAGATCGATCAAGGAGGCAGAATGAGGAAATTATCTTTGCAGCTTATCCGCAGAATCCGTTCCGCGCTGGCGATGTCGCCCGTGCTGTTCGCGATATCCACACCGGCGTACGCGCAGCTCTCGCAGGTCAACACGTTCCTGACAACGATCCAGTCCACGTTGCTCAGCGTCGGGGCGGTGGTCTGCTCGATATCGATTATCTGGGCGGGTTTCAAGATGATGTTCCAGCACGCGCGCTTTGGCGACATCGCCAATGTGTTCATCGGCGGCCTCTTCGTTGGCTGTGCGACGGTGATCGCCGCGATGCTGGTCCCCACGAGCTGATCGGGAGGCCCGGCCATGAACGCGCTGAGTGACCCCGTCTTCAAAGGCTGCACGCGCCCCGCGATGCTCTGGGGCGTGCCGCTCGTGCCCTTGCTCGTGGTGGGCGCAAGCATCCTCATTCCCGCAATCTGGGTGCTGCTTGCGAGTGCGCCGGTGGGCGTCGGCGTTGTCCTGCTGCTTGTGCCGGTGTTCGCCACCATGCGCGCGCTCACGCGCCACGACGACCAGCGCCTCGCGCAGTATGGGCTGCGCGTGCGAATGGCGCTTCGTCAGCGCAATCGCCGCGTCTGGGGCGCGCACGCGTACACGCCGGTGCGCTTAAAGAGAAGGGGCTGACATGCGCGCACATCCCCAACTCATCGGGCTGGCCGCACGCGAAGTGGCGCTGGCCGAGTTCGTGCCGTACTCCTCGCATGTGAGCGAGCACGTCATTCGTACGCGTGAGGGCGATTACCTGCGTGTCTGGCGCCTGGCGGGTATCGCCTTCGAAGCGACCGATCCGGCTGACATCCTCGTGCGTCACGAGGGCTTTAACCAGCTCGTGCGCAGTCTGCCGGGTGGCCATGTCGGTCTGTGGTCCCATCGCCTGCGCCGGCGCGTGACCGACGGCTTTACCACGCCGTATGCCAACGCGTTCTGTCAGGAGATCGCCACGCGCTACTACGCGAGCTTCGCGGGCTACCGGATGATGGCCAATGAGCTGTACCTGAGCGTGGTCTACCGGCCGCACCGCACGCGCCTGACACGCCTCTTTAGCCAGGCGGCGCGGCGCACGCCCGAGGACATCCGGCGCGAGCTGCACGAGGCGCTCAAAGCGATGGCCGCTATCGCCGCGCAACTTGATTCGAGCCTCAAACCCTGGGAACCGGTCGCGCTCGGCGTCTATACGAGGCCCCTGCCAACGAGTGCCCCCGGGGACCTCCCGGGCGCCCAGCGGCCCGTGCACGATTGCGTGCGAGATTGCGTTCGCGATGGCGTTCACGATGGCGTGCGTTATTCCGCGGCGCTCGAATTTTTGGGCTACCTCGTCAACGCTGCGTGGGAGCCCGTGCCGGTGCCCGCTGGCCGCATTGCCGACGCATTGCCGACCTCGCGGCTATTTTTTCACACTGAGAAGCTCGAGATTCGCACCCCGGAGGCGACGCGCTACGCGGCGCTGCTGGACCTGAAGGACTACCCGGAACACACGGAGCCGGGCATCCTCAATGGACTGCTCTACGGCGAATTCGAGTACATCGAAACGCAAAGCTTCACGATCCTCGACCGGCCCTCGGCGAAGGAGGCGCTCGAGCGCCAGCGCAACCAGCTCATTGCCGGCGAGGACGTCGCGGTTTCGCAGATCGATGCGATGGATCAGGCCCTGAACGATCTCGTCAATGGAGACTTTGTGCTCGGCGAATATCACTATTCGCTTGCGGTGCTCGGCGCGCGTCCAGACGAGGTGGCACGGCACGTCGCGACGGCGCGCACGAAACTGGCGGACGCGGGCTTTCAGACGGCGCTCATCGATCTGGTTGCCGACGCGGCGTGGTTCGCGCAGCTGCCGGGCAACTGGCGTTTTCGGGCGCGCGAGGCGAAGCTGACCTCACGCAACTTCTGTGCGCTTGCGAGCCTGCACAACTTCGCCACCGGCAAGCGAGAGGGCAACCCGTGGGGCGAAGCGATCACGATCGTGAAAACGCCGAGCAGCCAGCCGCTGTATCTGAATTTTCACGCAACGTGCGGGAAAAAGGCGTCCACCGACGAAAAAGCACTGGCCAACACCCAGATCATCGGCCAGGCCGGGGCAGGCAAGACGGTACTGGAGCTTTTCCTGCTCGCGATGTCAATGAAGTACGGGCTCACAGGCGTGGTCTACGACAAGGACCGCGGCACCGAGATTGCCATCCGTGCGATGGGCGGGCGCTATACGGTGTTGCGCCGGGGTGTGCCAACGGGCCTGAATCCCTTTCAGCTTGAGCCCAGCGCATCCGTTATGGACTTCTGGGAGCGTCTTGTGCGCCGGCTCGTTGACACGGGCACCTTGCTTTCGGCGAAAGACGAACTCGACATTTCGCGCGCGGTGCGCGAAGTCGGCCGTATGGCGCGGCCGCTGCGGCGCCTCTCGATGGTAAGGCAACTGCTCCCGAACGTCGGTGAGAACAGCCTGCATGCGCGCCTGACCAAATGGTGCGCGGGGGGCCGACTCGGATGGGTGCTGGATAATCCGGCAGATACGCTGGATTTCAGTCAGAACCACCTGTTCGGCTTTGACGACACCGAGCTCCTCGACGATCCGGAGGTGTCGACGCCCGTCACGATGTATCTGCTGCATCTGACCGAAAGTCTGATCGACGGCCGGCGTTTCGTCTACGTGATGACCGAATTCTGGAAGCGCCTGGCCGACCCGGTCTTCACCGACTTCGCGAAGAACAAGCAAAAGACGATCCGCAAACAAAATGGACTGGGCATTTTTGACACCCAGTCTCCGGCCGACGTGCTGCGCAGCGACATTGCGCGCGCACTCATCGAGCAGACCGCGACATTCTTCTTTTTGCCCAACCCGCGGGCGGACTACGACGACTATGTACGCGGGTTCAAGCTCACCGCGGCGGAATTCAACATCGTGCGCTCGCTGGGCGAAAACTCGCGCCTCTTTCTCGTCAAGCAGGGCCACCGCTCGGCGATCGGCCGGCTTGATCTGGCGGGGCTGGGTGACGTGCTCGACGTGCTGTCGGCGACGACCGATAACGTCGAGCTGCTCGAGCGTATCCGTGCGCAGATGGGTGACGATCCCGCCGCGTGGCTGCCCGAGTTTCACGCACAGCTTGCCAGACGTCGCGCGGTACAGTCGGCTACCTCGGCCTCATCGCTAACATCGACCTCGTCGACCTCATCTACCCCAGCGACGCCATCGACGCCATCGACGCCATCGACGCCATCGACGCCATCGACGCCATCGACCCCATCGACCGCCCCGGGCGTGCCGACCTGGCGCGAGGCGGGAGGTGGGCGATGAGCGGGGTTTTCACGGCCGTCGGCGGCACGCTTGAGAACGGCATGTCGACTTACGTCACGAGCGTGTCCTCGGCGCTCTCCAGCGCCCTGGTGCCGGTGGTCACGACCGCGGTGACGATCTGGATCGTCGGCTATGGGTTCGCCGTGGTGCGCGGTGAGGCGTCCGAATCGGTTCCGGCATTCGCCTGGCGTGGCGTGAAAGTGGCCGTCATGCTCGCCTTTGCGCTGGGTTCGGGCATCTATCAGTCTGAGGTCGTGACGGCCGTTGAGGGCGCAACTTCGGGTCTTGCCCAGACGATCCAGACGGCGGCCGCCAATGCGGGAGCGGGCAATACTGGCTGCGGCCTGGCGCCGGGCGCGAGTATGAGCACGAATGCGGGCGGCACGGGGGCGGGTGGGATCTACGAGACCCTTGACTGCTATGACCGCCAGATCGATCTGGTCATGGACGCGTACTTCGATAAGGCCACCCACGAAGGCCTGAGCATCGCGGGCATTGTCGCGGGCGTGGGTGACTTTGCCTGCGGGCTGGTGGCCGCGCTTGGCGCCTCGATTTTCCTGATCGTGCTGGCCTTCGAGGTGGTGATGTCGCGCATGCTGCTAGACCTGGTGCTGGGTCTTGGGCCGCTTTTCATTGCCTGCGGGGCGTTTCGTCCAACCGCGCGTTTTTTCGAAGCCTGGAGCGCGAAGGTCGCGAACTACGCGCTGCTGCAGGTCCTGATTGCCGCGTTCCTGGGCATGGCGCTCACGGCCTTCTCCACGAACCTGGCGCCGTTCCAGGTCACGGCCGCCTCTGCCGATGCGAACGCCTCAGCCGTGAGCGCAGCCATCCAGGGCGCGCTTGCGGACGTCGCCTCCTGGAGCGCGGGCCTGGGTATGTTTGTCACGGGTGTGCTGCTCGCCACGGTCGGCTGGCAGTTGCCCGCGGTGGCCGCCGGGCTGGCCGGGGGCGCAACGCTCTCGGGCTTTGGCGCTTTCGTCGCGGGCTATGCGGCGCGACAGGCCATGCGTGGCATGGGCGCCGTTATGCGCTCCGGGCACGGTGGGCGTGGGCTGCGCGCCAGCAACCGGGAGGGCGGCGCGGGAAGTGCCGCGGGAAGTGCCTCGGTGCCCGCCTACCAGCGCGCCGCGCGCGAGCACCTGGGTGAGCAGCTGAATGAGCGGGAAGACGACGGAGGAGCCGCACCATGATCCGGATAAACGTGCGCCCAGGTCTTGCCGGCGCGACCATGGCGATGGCGTGTCTCGTCTCCGTCGCCCGTGCGCAGGGCATTCCTGTATATGACGCGCAAAATGTCGTGCAGACCATCGCGGCCGTGGGTGCGCTCAGGCAGCAGGTTCAGCAGGAGCTGCAGCTCTATCAGTCGCTTAGCGGCTCGCGCGGCTTTGGCGCACTCATGGACAATCCGGTGCTTGCCCATTCGCTGCCCTCGAACTGGCAAGACGTCTATACGGCGATCCAGAACGGCGGCTATGCGGGCCTCACGGGGCGCGCCCAAACGCTTCGACAGGCGAGCCAGATTTATAACTGCGAGGATCAGCGCGGCGTCGACCAGCAGGTCTGCGAGCGGGTGCTGAACAAGCCCTTCCAGGACAAGGCGTTTGGCATCCAGGCCTATCAGAGCGAGCTGCAGGAGCTCGAGCAGATCCAGCGCCTCATGCAGCAGATCGATGCGACGCAGGACGCCAAGGGGATCGCGGAGTTGCAGGCACGCATCCAGACCGAGAGCACGGCAGTGGCCAACGAGATGACCAAACTGCAGCTCTTTCGCATGCTCGCCGATACCGAGGACCGGCTCATCGCCGAGCAGCAGCAGGAGCTGGTGCTCAAGCGCGCGGGCAACACGCAACGCCTGCAGGACCAGATGGTTCCCGCGAGTTTCGGCCACTAAGGAGCCGCTCATGATGCGTATCGTGGTGTTCAAGGTGGTGTTCATCGTGGCGATAAACTCAGTTCTGCTCATGAGTGGGTGCGCTGGCGATCCACCCCGGCCCGTGTTGCCCGATGGGCTGCATCGCGTGCCGGTGAACCGCGTGTCGCCGGGGCCACCGATGCCACCGGTGCCACCGGTGACCTCACCCGCGGGAGGCCGCGATGAAGGATGAAACCGATTACCGCCGGGCTCAGGACTTTGAAGTCTCGCTCACCGACTTGCAGGCACGCTCCGAGCGCCGCGCCTGGTACGTGGCGGGCGCGGGCGCGGCCATTGCGCTCTCGTGCGCGGTGGCGCTCGCCGTGATGGTGCCGTTCTATCGTGTGGTGCCGCTGGCGATCGAGGTCGATCGCCTCACGGGCGAGGCGCAGGTCATCGACGTGCTGGACGCCAAACACATGCCTATGCGCGACATTGAGGACAAACATTGGGTTCAGGCATACGTGCGCGCGCGAGAGCGCTATGACTGGGGGCTACTCCAGATGGACTACGACCGGGTGCTTGACATGAGCGACGAGCGTGTCGCGCGCGACTACCGGCAGATCTTCAGTGCTCCGGACGCGCTGGACCAGCAGCTCGGGGCGAATACGCAGCGGCGCATCCGCATCCTCTCGACCACACTCGTGCCCGATGAACCTGGACGCGCCGTCGTGCATATCGAGCGCACCACCTGGAAGAACGGCCTTCAGAGCGCCGAGCCGCGCGAGCGTTTCGTCATCACGCTCGCCTTCACGTATCGCCCCGCCGTATTCACGCGCGAGCGCACTGCGATCGACAACCCGTTCGGGTTCAAGGTCACCGCGTACAGCCGCGATCCGGAATATACGCCCCCGCGTCCGACCCCGACCCCGAGCGCGACCCTGGCTCCAGCCCCGGCTGCGTCATCGGCGCCGGGCGCAGGAGAGGCACGATGAAGCGCAACGCTTTGGCAAGATTAAGCATCGCGGCGGTGGTTTTGGCGAGCGGGGGCCGGGCAGGACACGCTTGGGAGGTGCCGGCATGGTCGCGCGACTCGCGCATCCGGCAGGTTATCTACCGGCGCGACGAAGTGGTGCGGGTGATCGCCCAGCGTGGCTTTGCCACGCACATCGCGCTTGACCCAGCCGAGCACATCCTGGTCGTCGCACCGGGCGACCGCGATGGATGGCAGGTCGTCGCCAGACGCGGCGACCACGACGTCTATCTCAAGCCCCAGCTCGCGGCACACGACACGAACCTCGAAATCCGTACCGACCGGCGCAGCTACAGCTTCGATCTGGTTGTGCTGCCGCTGCGCGCGCGCTTTGGCAACGATCGCGAAATGTATCGCATCACCTTCACCTATCCGGACGAGGCGGTGGCGGAGACCCGGGCGGCCCAGGACGCGGCCCTCGTGCGCGAGCGCCTTGGGCAGCCGCCGCTTGTGCGCAACACCGCGTATTCCATGCAGGTGATGCCGCATTCAGAGGACATCGCGCCCACCGCGGCATTCGACGACGGGCGCTTTACCTATATCCGCATCCCCAACAACCGGCGTATTCCGGCGATATTCCGCGTCGCTGAGGACGGCAGCGAAAGCGTGGTTGATCGTCATATGCAGGCCGACGTCATTGTCGTGCACCAGCTCGCGCGGCAATTTGTGCTGCGTCTGGGCGATGAAGTGGTGGGCCTGTGGAACGACGCGTTCGATATGGACGGCGTGCCGCCCCGTGACGGGACGACGGTTGAGGGCGTGAAGCGCGCGCTTCGGAGTCACGGTCATGACTGAGCCCACGCCGCACGAAGAGAGGGCGTCTGATATCGGTGCATCCAAGGTCACCGAAACCATAAACGGTGACCTTGCGATGCAGCCAGCACTCGATCGGGGCATGCCCGAACTCGGGCGCCTGAGTGGCCGCCCGCGTGCCTGGTGGCTCGCGCCGCTGCTCATCGTCGCGGTGGCGATCGCCGGGGCGGTATGGACGGTTCACGGGTTCCTCGCCCGGCACGAGGCGGCGGACAGGGCACGCCGCGATGCCCTGCAGGACCAGCCCGTCCAGGGGCGGGTGTTCGGCGAAGGCGAGGCGAGCGCTTCCATGCCAGGATCCGCGTCGGTCGCGCACGCCACGGCCACGGCAGCAAGCGCTCCGGCATCCACCCAGGGGGCTGCGCGCTCGCGTATGGCGCCCTCGCGGGGCATGCCCTCACGCAGCTGGTATGACGCGCCGCTGCTCGCGACGGGGGAGAGCGGTGGCAGCCGTGGCAGCGGTGGCACCGCGGGCGTTGGGGGCGTCGGGGGCGTCGGGGGCGTCGGGGGCGTCGGGGGCGAGAGGGCCGTTGCACAGGCAACGACCGATGCGGCAGCAACGGGAGCGAGCGCCGGGCCGCCAGGCCACGCGGCGGCGCCTGGCGGTCCGACGACGGTGCAGGGGCTTGATTCGGGGCCGCTTGCCCAGGCGCTTAAGTCCACGACGACGCCGCGCGTCACGGCGGGTTTTCTGGGCAACCGCAGCCTTGTCCTCGCGCAGGGCGCGAAGATCGATTGCGCCGGCGACACGGCGTTTGATTCGACCAACGCGGGCATCTCGACCTGTACGGTGACCCAAAACGTCTATTCCGATGATGGCCACGTCGTGCTGATCGAGCGCGGCTCGCAGATCAACAGCGAATACCGCTCGAATCTGGCGCCCGGGCAAAAGCGGGTGTTTATCCTCGCAGCACGCATCAAGACCCCCGAAGGCGTGACGGTCGACATCGATTCGCCGGCTGCGGACGCGCTCGGGCGCATGGGCATCAGCGGTTACGTGGATAACCACTGGGGTGAGCGCCTGGGCGCCGCCATGCTGCTTGGCATGACGCAGGACGCCATCGGTTATCTCGCGACGCGCGGCGCTAACAGCACGGCTTCGGTGGTCTTCGAGAACACGCAGCAGCAGGGCAATGACATGGCCTCGCGGGTGCTCGAGCGCACGATCAACATTGCCCCCACGCTCACCCAGAATCAGGGGGCCGAATTCACGATCATTCTCGCGCGCGATCTGGATTTCAGCGCGCTCTATGCACTTGAGCCGGAGGGTCCGCGATGAGCGCGCACGCAGGAAACGCCAACGCCGCACATGTCGATGCGGCACATGTCGATTCGGCACATGTCGATGCGGAAAATCTCAACCCTGTCATCACCGCGCCGGTGCCGGCCGATGCGCCACTGCCATGCCCGCCATGCCCGCCATGCCTGCCATGCCTGCCCGAGGACGCCTCGGTGCGCGAACTCATGCGCCCGTTCGCGCGCCTGCTTGATGACCCGGGTGTGACGGAGCTCGTCATCAACCGGCCGCAGCGCGTGCTCACCGAGACGCGTCTGGGCTGGCAGGCGCACGAGTGCCCGGAGCTCGACTTCGAGCGGCTGATGTCGTTCGCCGTCGCGATCGCCACGCTCACGAGCCAGGCGGTGTCGGCGCAGCACCCCATCCTCTCGGCACTGCTGCCGGGCGACGCGCGCATCCAGATTGTCATCCCGCCGGTGGTGCCCTCTCACACGGTGTCGGTGACGATCCGCCGCCCGTCTTCGTGCGAGAAGACCCTCGAGGACTGCGAGCGCGAAGGCCTGTTTGCGCAGACTGTCTGGCAACGACCGGAGCGCCTGGACGAACGCCTGCCCCGTTTGCGCCCACTCGAGCAGCAACTCCTCGCGCACCTCGAGGCGCGCGGCTTCCCGGCTTTTTTCGGGCACGCCGTTCGCGCCCGGCTGAACCTGGCGATCGTGGGCAATACGGGCTCGGGCAAGACGAGCTTCATGAAGACGCTGTGCCGCTACATCCCGGCCACCGAGCGCATTGTGACGATCGAGGATGTACGCGAGCTGTTCATCGGCCAGGTCGAGAACTGCGTGCACCTCGTCTACAGCAAGGGCGGGCATGGCCACGCACGTGTGACACCCGCGGAGCTCATCGCCAGCGCGATGCGCATGCGCCCGGACCGTGTCCTGCTCGCGGAGTTGCGCGGCAGCGAAGCCTACGACTTCCTGAAGCTCTTGACGACGGGCCACGCGGGCTCGATCACGAGCTACCACGCATCGAACGCTTCAGTGGCCATCGAGCGCTTTGCGCTGATGGCCCGCGAGCACCGGGAAGCCGCGATGTGGGATCACGCCGCACTGCGCCGGCTGCTTTTCATGACCCTTGACGTGGTCGCGCATATGCAGGCGGTGGCAACCTTTGACGCAGCGGGCGAGCAGACCGGCAGACGCTGGTCGATGACCGAGCTCTGGTTCGATCCATCGCGCCGCTATCGGGCGGATTTTCAGTGAGGGAGGGCGCGCATGGACACCCAGGATCTTATGCTCACGCAGCAGGAAAAGCGCAGGCAGCTTCGCTATCACGCGCTTGTCCTTCTCGTGAGCGTGGCCGCGCTCATGCTCGCGGCCGCTGCATTGACGGCGGCCCTGTGGCTCGCGTCTTTCTTTCTCTATGCGAGTGCGCATCTGAATCCGTTGCACGCGGGCTTTCATGCCTGGCCGGATGCGGCGCTCGCCTGGTACGATGGTCGCTTGCCCCACGCGGGGCGACGTATTGCCGGTGCGGCGCTCTTCGCCCTGATGCTTGCTTTCGGCGCGCCTGCGCTCGGAGTCTGCACGCTCATTGAGCGCGCCGGGCGTCGGCGCCTGTACGGCAGCGCCCGGTTTGCCAACGAAGCGGAAATCCGCCAGGCGGGGTTGCTATGAGCGCGGCCAGGCGCCTGGCCTCGAGCGCTGCTTCAAGTGCTACCTCAAGCGCTACCTCAAGCGCTACCTCAAGCGCTACCTCAGGCGCTGCCTCGCCAGGCCCCGCGCTCGTCGTGGGCGTCTGGCGCGGCCGTTATCTGAAATTTGGCGGCCAGCAGTTCGTGCTGCTCGCCGCGCCCGCGCGCTCAGGCAAAGGCGTGGGCATCGTGGTGCCAAACCTGCTCAGTTACCCGGACTCGGTGGTCGTGCTCGACATCAAGCAGGAGAACTTCAACATCACCGCGGGCTTTCGGCGCGCGCACGGCCACGACGTCTATCTGTTCAATCCGTTTGCGCAGGATGCTCGCACGCACCGCTACAACCCGCTCTCGGCCATCTCGGGCGGCGCGTTTCGCGTGGGCGATATTCTCGCGATCGGCTACACCCTGTATCCCGCGGGTGGCCATGACGACTTCTGGAAGGACCAGGCGCGCAACCTCTTTCTTGGCATCGTGCTGCTGCTGTGCGAATGGCACGACGCGCGCCGCAAGGGCAACCTGGACGCGCCCGACTATCCGGTGACCATGGGCGAGGTTTTGCGCCAGTCCTCCGGCAACGGCATGCCGGTGAAGGCCTACCTGCAGCAGGCGCTGCTTGAGCACGGGCCATGGATCAGCCGCGCGTGCGTTGATGCACTCAACCGGTTTCTTGCCAACGACGAGAAGGTGCTCGCGAGCATTCTCGCGACCTTTAACGCGCCGCTCACGATCTGGGCCAATCCGGTCGTTGATGCAGCCACGAGCGCGAGCGACTTCGATCTGTGCGACGTGCGCGCTCGCCGCATGTCCGTCTACATCGGCATCACGCCCGATCACCTTGCCGAGGGGGCGTTCCTCGTGAACCTCGTGTTCTCGCAGCTCGTGAACCTGAACACAAAGGAGTTGCCTGGCGAGAACCCGGCGCTCAAATACCAGTGCCTGCTGGTCATGGATGAGCTCACGTCTGTCGGAAAAATCCCCATCCTTGCCCGCGCGGTGGCGTACATGGCGGGCTACAACATACGCTTGCTCTCGATCGTGCAGTCGCTCTCGCAGCTCGAATCGGTCTACGGCCGGGCGGACGCGAGGACGTTCGTCACCAATCATGCCTTGCAGGTCATCTATGCCCCGCGCGAGCAAAAGGATGCCAACGAGTACTCGGAGATGCTGGGGACCTTGACGGAGCGCTCGCGCACCGTGAGCCGCTCCAATGCGCTCTTCGGTGGCCGCGGCGCGTCAGGCGAGAGCTTTTCCGAGCAGCGCCGCGCGCTGCTCTTGCCGCAGGAAATCAAGGAGCTCGGGCGTGACAAAGAGATCATTTTGCTTGAGAACACGAAGCCCATTCTGGCCGGGCGCATCTGCTACTGGCGCGACCCGGCGTTCGCCTCCCGCCTGGTAGCGGCGCCTCGCGTGCCGGTGCTGGATCTCGCGCGCTTTACTGCACAAATCGAGCAGCGCTTGAGGGCGCTGCGAGCAGACGAGCTGGACGAGGCGGGGGCCATGCGCATGCCGCCGGACTATCTGGAGGTGCTCCAGGCGTGGCACCCGCGTGAGCTTCCCACGAACCTGGACGATATCAGCGCCGAGGAAGCCGCCGCGTATGTGGAGCGACACTTCATGCTGCTGGGCGTGCCCGCGCACCGCGTGAGGGCCGCCTCGCGCCGGCGCGAGGCGGCCGATCCTGGTGCGGCCAGTCAGCCTGCCGATGCCACGCTTGCGCGGCGCGCACAGCGCGTCTCGCCTCGCACCGATGACGGCGCGAGCGGGGTGTCGCTCGGGCCGCGTGGGCCGTGCGGGCCAGGTGCGACACGTCACGGAGCGCGCCGATGAGTGCCCGGTACCTGAACGAGGCAGAGCGCGTGCGCGCGGCGCTCGCCACGATCCCGGCTGAAGACTACGTCACGTGGGTCGACATGGCATTTGCCCTCAGGCAGGGCTTCGGTGAGGCGGGTTTTGCCATCTGGGATGAATGGAGCCGTAGCGCGCACAACTACAGCGAGCGCGCCGCGCGCGTGACATGGCGCTCGGCACGCGAGTCAGGCGGCAAGACGCTCGCGTCGCTCTTCTGGCTTGCGCGCCAGCACGGATTCGATCCCGGCAGCTCCTGTGCGAGCGCGCAGCACGGCGCCCGTGGGCCTGTTCAGAGGACCCGGCTACCTGTTGAGCAGGAGCGGCAGCAGGCGCAGGTGCGCTCAAGACGCGCAGCCGTCGCGCGCGAGGCGCTCGCCATCTGGAGGTGGGCGCGCCCCGTAGGGCCCGCTCACCCGTATCTCGAGCGCAAGCAGGTGAGGGCGGTGCCGAGCTTGCGAGAGCTCGAAGCCGAGGAGTTGCATGCGCTGCTCGGCTACGTGCCACGCAGTGCCGAAGCGTCGCTCGCAGGGCGGGTGCTGCTTGCCCCGGTGCATCTCGGCGAGGCCCTCTCGACGCTGGAGATGATCGATGCAGTGGGGCGCAAGTCTGCGCTTGCGGGTGGGGCCAGGTCGGGTGGCTGCTGGAGGGTCGCGCCAGAACTGGTGCGCGAGGGGCCAGGGACGCCCATATTGATCGCCGAAGGCGTCGCCACGGCACTCTCGGCATGGCAGGCCACGGGCTGGTTTGCGGTGGCCGCGCTCTCGTGTGCCAACCTGCGGCCGGTGGCTGCAATGTGGCGCGGGCGTTACCCGCAAGCGCAGATACTCGTGCTCGCCGATCTCGGCGCCGGTCACGAGCACGCGCGACAGGCTGCGCTGGGGACGTCCTCGCTGCTGGCCGAACCGCGTTTTGACCAGGGCGCGCACATCGCAGGCGAGACGCCGACGGACTTTAACGACATGGCGGTGCTCAGCGGTATGGGTGCCATCGGTGAGCTTTTGCGGGAGGTCCGTGGGGTGGGTACTCAGGCGTTGGCTAATCGATGTAGCCGATGGCCGCGCGAGGCACACAAGGAGGGTGATGAAATGGGCAACGTACTGGATAACGTAAGGGATAACGTCATGGGAAACGCGAAAGAGCAACGTGCGGGCGATGGCGACGAACCCGCGCAGCATTGGCCATTGCGCTGCGGCGCTGCCATCGCGCAGGCGCCGCAAGCGCGGGAATGCGCGGCGCAGGACACGGATGTCACTGCCGCGGGCGCTGCACAGCAGGCGTGGCCAGAAGCCGTGTCGCCACAATCGGGTGGGCCGGAGCCTGAGCCCGGGCCTGCCTCGCAGCCCGCAGGTGCAGTGCGCCTGCCAGCCGGTGAGCCGCTCTTTAGCCTCGAGGACGTGCCCTGGGAAATCAGGGCGCTTGCGCAGCTGTGGTTCGGCGCGCAGATTCGCATGGCCACGCCGCGCGAAAACGGTGGGCCGTATCGTGGCGAAGTCTTCAGTACTGCGAGCTATATGATCCAGGAAGTCGCCACACGCAGCGTCGTGTTCCATGCGAAGGCGGGCATGGAGTTCGTGTCCGGACGGCTTCGATGGATGGACGAGCATCAGCGGCTTAACGCCGCGGAGGTGCAGGTGGCCTACGACGGGGCACGCCCGCGGGTGTATCCGTGGGACCGTGCGCGCGACCAGCTGTACCGCACGGTGGCGTCCCTGAAGAAGTCCGCGCACGAAGCGGGTTTTGGCGAGGCGCTCGATGCGACGCTCGACCAGTTGCAGGCCGTCTCGTGGGCCCGCGTGCGCCAGGCGCGCGCTGTGGCGCTTGCGCAGTCGCGCCAGCGTACGGGCGGCGAACCCGCTGGGGCGCGACAGCGCTGATTGCGCCGCCCCGGGCTCAAGTGGGTGCTACGCGCCTGTTTTATTCAGCTCACCACAGTGAGGTCACGCGATGCACGAGGCTCAGACATCGTCCGCAGCGCCCGGACAGGATCCACCCACCAGCACGGTTGAACCCGACCGGGCGCTTCAGCTCGCGGTCCTGCGCATCGCGATGCGCGAACAGGGCTTTGGCGAGCGCTCAATCACGACGGTGCTGCGGCGCGCTGAGCGGCTGCTCGACGCGCTCCACGCTCAGGGCGTGACGATTGCGCGCCCACGCGTGTTCGATCCCGAGGCGCCGTCACTGCGCAACCGCAACACGTGTGCCGAGCCGCAGCAGCGAGAGACCCGGGAGGTCGATTGCGCGCGGCCCGATTCGCTGCGCCCCGTCCCATAAACAGGCCGGGATGCGCGTTGCGCGGTTATCCGCGGCCTCTTGCCGTGCTTCGCTGCGTATTCCCTGCGCGGATCATGAAGAGGCCACTTTTTATTCCGGGGACACTCTGATGGCCCGTCAATCTTCTGTACCGTGGCCGGCCGCGCCGCTTGCGCCCGGCTACCTGCTGCGTTTTGCCGATCTGCGGCCCCACGTGCGCCTCTCGCGCCAGACCGTCCTGACACTGGAGCAGGCCGGGCGCTTCCCGCGCGCTGTGCGCTTCGGAGCGCGTTGCACGCTCTGGCGCTCGGCCGACGTGATTGAGTGGCTCGCCGACCCGCAGCGCTACCGCGCGCCGTAGTTGATGCAGAACGATCGTGAACGTTGAACGTGCCCTGACGTTGCGGCAGGCTGCCGTGCCTGGCTTGCCGCCGTCATGCGAACGGTGGACGTTATGCGCCAATACAACAAGCAGGCTGCCACGTTGAAATGGAAATACTCCGATCCAACTCGACGCATCCGGTGCAATTCATCCGGGTCAACGGCCACCCTGACTGGTTGCGCACCGTCCCGCAGGCGCGCAACTCAAAAAACACCAACGTCGGATTACTGAGCCATCTCGGTCATCCGGTACGTTGGGGCGCTCGCTGCCCTCCGGGCGCCTTCCCTTCAGACAATGCAGGAAGAGAGCAGGTTATGGGGCGCGTTTGGCAAGCAGTTCGGCCATGCGTGTTTGCCATCCCGGTCCCGTGGCCTTCCAGTGCTCCAGAACGGACACAGGCAGGCGCAAGGATATGGCGGCCTTCGGCTCGCCAACTACCGGACGACCGCGCTTGCGGGCAATCGCTTCCCCAATGCTTCGATTCTCCTCGGCGGCCCCGGGCTCTTGATTGGCTTCCCTGCGCACACGTTCCCAATCGGTGCGGCTTTCCCCACGTTCGCGGGCGGCCCTCATTTGCGCACTAGTCATCGAAGTGATTTTCGAGTCACTCATGGTAAACCCTCCGCTCGTCTCGTCTGGCCGGGCGGAAACTTACGATTCGGCAGTGCTCCTCGCCCGGAACAAACGCTACCGACAAAACGCTCAGAACCTCGAACACGTAGGCGAACGCCTGTTGGCGTAGGTCGCCACGGCGTGGGCTATCTACGATCAGGACATACTCGCTTTCCAGCACCAGTTCCGCATCAACAAAATACAGTCCATGCTTTTCCAGATTGGTGGCGCGCTTGGTTTCGTCCCATTCGTAGATCATGCCAATATTGTATATACATAAATTAGTTAGTCAAACATGGAGCACAACAGATAGCGCCAAACTGGACGGCCGAGCGTCAACATCATTCTCGCCCAGCGTGGGGAAGGCCGAGGGCACAGGGCTGCGTTCTATTGCGGGGGCGGCCCGCTCGCCCGTAAGTCCTCCTTCCGGTGGCTTCCCGCGCCGCTTGCGCCCGGCTACCTGCTGCGATTTGCCGATCTGCGGCCCCACGTGCGCCTCTCGCGCCAGACCGTCCTGACACTGGAGCAGGCCGGGCGCTTCCCGCACGCTGTGCGCTTCGGAGCGCGTTGCACGCTCTGGCGCTCGGCCGACGTGATTGAGTGGCTCGCCGACCCGCGGCGCTACCGCGCGCCGTGGTTGATGGAGAACGATCGTGGACGTTGACGTGTCTGACGCTGCGCTTCGATTGCCGATCAGCTCAGCGTCGCTGCGGCATCGTATGCGTGCCGGTCCGGCGCTCGAAGAGATCGTCGAAGACGGCCGCAAAACGAGGGCGGCGTCCCGAGGCCTGGGATAGAGGTTTTCATATTGCACTGCACCGACCGCAGCCGCTGGTGCCTTCGAACAATATCCGCGCGGGTGACACTTATCATCAATGCGATTTTTGCTGTCAGATTCCGTGCGCGTGGGTACACTTCGCCGGAAGCCACCCCCCGGCAAGGCGTGGCGGGCAGGACGATCCTCGCAGGCGCGCAGCACGACCCGGCAATTTTCCGTACAATTCGTGCAGGAGGTGACTGTCCATGACCACTACCCGATTTGAGGCCCGCATCGAGTCCGACGTGCATGCCGCCATCCGGCGCGCGGCCGAGCTCCAGGGGCGCACGATGACCGATTTCATCGTCTCGGCCGCCCGCGAAGCCGCTCAGCGCGCCATCGCCGACGCCGAGGTGATCCGCCTGTCGCTGGCCGATTCGCAGCGCTTTGCCGACGCCATCTTGGCGCCGCCGCCGCCGGCCGAGGCACTACAGCGCGCGATGGCCCGCCACGACCGGCTGCTGCGTAACGAATGACGGCCGGCCTACGGAGTGTGACCGCGCTCGGGGCCCACCATGACCGCTCCCGCTTCGGGTGTGGCTCGGAGGTGCTCGACCGCTACCTGCGAGAGCAGGTCACCCAGGACATCCGGCGCCGCGTGGCGGCGTGCTTCGTGATGCTCGACGGCAACGTGGTGGCCGGCTATTACACGCTGTCCGCAGTCAGTGTCGCGCTCGCGGACCTGCCCCACGATGTCGCGCGCAGGCTGCCCCGATATCCGGCGGTCCCGGCGGTGCGCATGGGGCGCCTGGCAGTGGATCTGCAATACCGCGGTGAGGGATACGGCGCGGCGCTGCTGGTCAACGCGCTGCAACGCGCGGCGGGTTCGGAGATCCCGGCGGTGGCCCTGGCGGTCGACGCGAAGGACGACCAGGTGGCCGCGTTTTACCGTCATTTCGGCTTCATGCAGCTGGCGAATGACCCATTGGCGTTCTTCCTGCCCTTGGCCACGGTAAAGTAGGCGTGCCCGGCCACGCGTTGACCGGGTATCCGTCTCACGACATCGAGGCGGGTGCCTCGAACAGGAGGCCGCCAGTTGCAGGGAATGTGCCATCCGTCCGGCATCCTCAGCATTGTTAGAGGAGGCGAGTCAAACAGGTTGGTGTGCGCGACACGTTCATGCCGCTGGCGTTCGAGCTCGCGGTGCAGGCGCCGGTCGTCCTCCTGCTCGGGCGTGGGGATACGTGCCACCGCCCATACGCGCCGTTCGCCGGTGTAATAGCGGATGAGCATGGACAACAGCTTGTCGCTGTCGAGCCGGTCCGTCTTGGCACGACGCGCACGGCGGTTCACCTCGATGCTGGCCGAGTCCACCACAAGATTGGCAATGCCTTGTCCCATCAGCCAGCGATGCAGCCAGAAGCCGTCGCGACCCGCCTCATAGCATGTGTAGCCCGGTGCGTCGGCGCCGAGATGGCAGCGCGCCCTTGCGTTCGCCACGGCGGCGAGAACCGCGGTGGTGTCCCCTGCGGCGACCGTACAGCGGCTGGGCGCGCGCCGGCCATCCCCCCAGTGAGAGCTTCCAGCGCTTCTCACCCAGTTCAAGAGCCATGTACAGGCGGCCGCCTGCCGTCGTATTCTGCCCATGGAGGGCCGTGTCAGACGCGTCCATTTGCGTGCTCCTTCGGAGAAAACGAGTGTGCAAATCCCGTTTTACTCCAGTCGGGCTTACTGCCGCTGCCCTCCCACATAGACAGTATGACTTTCGCTGCGCACGAGGCTGACCGCCGCGCGGAGGTCCGGTGGAAAGGCCTGCGCGCTTGAAAGTGAGAGCCCGGGGTGGGTTTGAACACCGCGCGTCGCGTGACGGCGCATTCGTTGTTCAACCGCATTCGTGTGCATGCAGCACGTGGGCGATGACGGCTCGCGGGAGAGCGAGCACAAGGTGAGCGGATTCCAGGGTGAGCACGTCACACCGGGATCGCGCTTGACGGTGGGTAAAAGGATGGATGGAGGAGCGCCAGTGTGGCGCGTCGCAGACCGGAGCGATCGATTGGGTCGACCGATTCAAGATGAAGAGGATATCCGCTGTCGCAGACACCCATCGTTGGGCAACCGTCCAGGCCGAAGAAAGGCCGAAGAAAGGCCGAAGAAAGGCCGAAGAAAGGCCGACGCGGCAAGGCCGATAAGGCATTCGCCAGGCTCCAGGGTTGTCAAACCAGGAGCTGCGAACAATCACGAAGCAATTTGGGCGTGCGGCCGCGTCAGGCTTTGATACCGGGATGTAGCAGGCATGCAGATGAATCCCGTCTGGACGGCGAAGAAAAAGCCGCTAACGGGTGGACTCATGGAGGGAGTCCCGCATTCTATGGTCTAACCTGGTTGGGTTAGATCGGCATTTCGTATAGTTTTGGGCGAATAAGCCCCTTACCCCAAGGAGGTGTTGGATGGTCGATGCTCGTGACGTGAGCGAACGGTGTGGCGATTAAAATCGATCTCCAGGAAGTCGTTAAGCGCATTCTCCGCGTGCCAGACATATGATCGCAGGCGTCCGCAAAATCGAAGATGGCGATTGCCTTTGAAAGTCGCCGGATGCCTACCCCATTTATTTTCCGTGAACCAGCGTATCCGTCCCCCCGTTGCCGCCAGAATGGCCCTTTCCGCCAAGTCGCGATGTCACGGGGCGCACTTTTGGCGATCTTGCCGCGCTTTAATATCGCGGTGCCGGCGTATGGCATCTGGCGATGCCGTTGTGGTGACCACGTAACCGCAGGGCTGGATGCGGTGGAGAGCGGCCGAACGCGGGATTGCGGCTGTCGTGAGCAGCGTCGTATGTGGCGCTCCAGAGCGGGCTCCCCTGCGTTGCGGGGTGGCGAGGTGTTCGGCCAGCTGACGACGGTTCGGTACGTTGGCGAGGGTTCGTGGGTTTGCCGGTGCGATTGCGGCGGCGAGGTGGCAGTGAGTGCCGGACGCCTGCGAATGGGCCAGGCGCGTTCATGCGGCCACTGTTTTAGCCCATCGGCCGGCTGAAAAGATCGTCACTCACTGGCGGCATCTGGAATCGGGCAGTTCGCAACCTTGAATATCCTCGATGCGCGCCATCCCATGCCTCACTCGATGTGCGCAATGCGCAAAAGATTGGTCGTGCCGGGCGTGCCAAACGGCATGCCAGTGGAGACCACAACGGTCTGGCCTGCGTCGCCAAACCCTTCCTCTCGCGCGGTTGCGCACGCAAGTTCGCTCACTTTGAGCATATCGACCACTTCCTTGCATACGACCGGATGCACCCCCCAAACCAGCGCGAGACGACGCGCGGTTCCGATCCTGGGCGTCATGCCGATAATCGGTGCGCACGGCCTCTCGCGCGCCATGCGCAACGCCGAGTAGCCCGAACTGGTGTAGGCCGCCGTGGCGGCGGCATCGAGCAGCTTGCCGGCCTTCCGGCACGCGCGAACGATGCGCTTCTGTATCGCGGGGACCTGCTCGGCCGGCATCTCGACGCCGAGGTCGCCTCGCGCGATCATCACGACATCGGGAACGTTCACGCCCTTGCGTTCGGAAAGCGGGTCGCCAACGACGACTGTCGTGTCTGCAAAGTTGTGCCCGCACCGATCGACCCGGAGCTGGATGCGGCGATCGTCGAGCAGCAGGTTCGTCTGCGCCTTGAGTGCCGCGAAAATCTCAGGGTGCGGCAGCGCGACCCGCGTGATGTCGCCGGGCTTTTGCGCATCGAGATCGAGCCTGAACGACGCACCTTTCTCGAGCGCGATCGGGCCGTTCGCAAAGGTGCCGATCCGCAGCTTCGGACCCTGAAGGTCGAGCAACACGCCGATGCATCGAACAGACCGGGGTCAAACTGATCGTCGGCAAGGGCGGCATGGGCCCAGAAACGGCCGCAGGGTGCCAGGAGCACAAGGCGGTGCACGCGATCTTCCGCGGTGGCTGCGCGGTGCCGGCTGCCACGCTGGTCGAAGAGATCGAAGGCGCGGAATGGCAGGATCTCGGCATGCCGGAAACGTTGTGGATCAACCGTGTCAAGGTTTTCGGTCCGCTGATCATTTCGATCGATACGAAGGGCAATAACCTGATCCAGCAGAACAAGGCTGTCTTCAACGAGAAGAAGAAGCCGGTCCTCGACAAGATCAGCGAGCAGCTCAGCTTCATCAAGTAAGGCTCTAAAGGCGGTCGGGGCGTAGGCGCTCTGGCTGCCTATAAAGAGCGAACGGATCGGGCTGTGTCGCGTGTTGCCGCCATTCATGGAGCGCACGCTCGCGAACATGGCGGCCGCGCCTGGTGCCCTCGCCACTGATGGATCTGCAAGGTGCTGGGGTAATTGCTGTCATTGGCTGCAATGCATCCAATGACTACACTTAACTCATCCCCCAACCGGAGGCCATCATGGCAGTCATGACCATCCGCAATCTCGACGAGCCGCTCAAGGCGCGGCTGCGTGTTCAGGCAGCCCGTCACGGGCGATCGATGGAGGAGGAGGCGCGCGACATCCTGCGCAGCGCGTTGGCCGCCGAGCCACTGCAGGGCGACAGCCTGGTCGACACGATCCGCCGGCGCGTGGCGCCGTTCGGCGGGGTCGAACTCGAGCTGCCAGCCCGTGAGTCGATCCGCGAACCGGACCTGGGCGTCGCATGATCGTGCTCGACACCAATGTGCTGTCTGAGCTGCTGCGCCCCGGGCCGGATCCGGCCGTGCTGGCGTGGTTCGGCCGGCAGTCGCGCATGTCTCTGTTCGTCACCCCGCTTTCGCGCGCCGAGATGCTGTACGGCGTGGCGCTGCTGCCGCCCGGTGCGCGACGCGAGGGGCTGGCCGCAGCGATCGCGGCCATTTTCGACGTCGACTTCGCCGGCCGCGTGCTGACGTTCGACTGGGACGCGGCCGACGCGTATGCCGTGCTCGCGGCGGACCGCCGGCATGCCGGCCGGCCTGTTAGCCAGATTGACGCGATGATCGCCGCGATCGCGCGATCGCGCGGCGCCGCGGTTGCCACTCGGAACGTGAAGGATTTTACGGGCTGCGGGGTCGACATCGACGACCCCTGGGTTGTGCGCCGCCCGGCGTGACGCATCGTCCGCAGTTTCACCGCCACGCGGGTTTTTGCCATCCGTTGAAAGCTACTTTTCCAGTGAAATTCCTTGCTTGTTTTCATTGAACCGGGCAATTTCAGCGAATGTTGAAAGGGGTGCTTTAAATGAAAAGCGGAGACAGTCGCGTTAGCGAGGCGCTTCAGCAGTTGTGAGAAAACGTGCTCATCACAGTTCCAAAAGACGCGGGTCTGCTCGCTGATACGGTTGAGCCGGCACCCGGCGCAATATGCACGGATCCTATCCAGACTTATCTTGATCTATCCATTGCAGGTGAACGCGGTGCTGAAGCCGCGGAGCATTTGCGTCGGGAAAAACTGTCATGGCCAAAATGACCACCCAGGAACCTCCGTGCTTTCAATTTCGACGGAAGGCGTTCGGGCGCGAGCGCGCGCTGCATTCCCGATAACGTGCGCGGCACCGACATAAGACTTTGCTGATTCAGTTATAGGATTTTGTTAATTTCGCGAACCAATCTGTCATGTCATTCTCGCTCAACACCACCGAACTGAAAGGAGAGGAGCATGTTGAGCGCCGAGCGAGAAGCATTTGCACGCGATGGAGTGACCGTTTTGCGGGGCGTGTTCACTGATTGGGTGGACGTTTTACGCGATGGCGTGGACTTCAACGAAAAGCACCCCGGGCCCGATTTTCGTGACTATACCAAGGGTGTGTCGTCAGGACGGTTCTTCGGAGACTATTGCAACTGGCAGCGTATCGAGCCGTTTCGCCGGTTCGTCGAGGAAAGCCCGGCGGGACGCATCGCAAGAGACCTGATGGCATCGAAGCGTGCGCGAATCTTTCACGAGCACGTTCTCGTCAAGGAGGCGGGCGCGGACAAGATCACGCCCTGGCATCACGACGAACCCTACTATTGCGTGAGCGCCGAGCAGTCAGTGAGCATGTGGGTGCCGCTCGATCCGGTGCCGCGCGACACCACGCTCGAATTCGTCGCCGGCTCGCATCGTTGGGGAAAGCTCTTTCGGCCGCGGAAATTCACGGGTGTCGCGTATGACCGCAACACTGACGGACTGGAAGAGATGCCGGACATCGACGCTCATCGCAGCGACTACGAGATTCTTGGTTGGGATCTGAAGCCCGGCGATGCAGTGGCCTTTAACTATCTCACGGTGCACGGTGCCCCGGGAAATCGGTCGGGGTCCATTTCCCGGCGCGTGGTGTCGTTTCGCTGGCTCGGCGACAATGCAGTGTATGTCGACAGAGGCGGCGAAACTTCGCCGCCGTACCGCCATCTGGCCGATAGACTCGCTCCGGGCGACCCGCTGCCGGAAGAGGAATTTCCGTTCGTCGTCTGATCGTGCATGGCGCCAAAGCGGTGGAAGGCCTATTCGGAATCAGTCACAGATCCGGTGCGCTATGAAGCTATAAAAGTCGCGTAGCGTGCCTTCCAGATTCTCGGCGGAGAGTGGCCCGGGCGAATAAAACGTCGAACTCAGCCCTTTTTGCAACGTCTCCAGCTTTGCACGGTCTTCGGCATTGAACGCGTTGGCGAACGCAAGGTATCGTTCGATGCTGTCCTTACCCGGGTCGCGCTCGTGTCCAGCGATTCCCCACCTCAGCGCGACCTGATCGGTTGCCGCTGGCCTCAGGCAAAGATAGATCGTCTGATGAGGCATGTAGGTGACGACGAGGTTGGGAAAAACGCTGAAGAGAAAACTGGACCGCCGTTCGATCTGCGTGAGGCTTTCGTGAAATGGCGTGCGCTGAGGCGAGTCGAGTGTGTAGTGCGCACGATACGCCGAGAAGTGACCGTTTCCGGGCACGTATTCGCAAAGCTCGGTTGGCGTCACCGGTCTCAAGGTTCGCGCATGGGTGGCGTTCAGGTGATAGCCCTCCATGAAGTTCTCCGCCAGACACTTCCAGTTGGTGTTCCAGACCTCCTCCTGGAAGTGGTAAAGCTCGCGATCCTCGTTGTGATAGTTGCGGATATGAGCCTCGAGAGGACGAAGCGCATCGCCGAGCGGCGGCGCGTTGCCATCGATGTTCACGAAGATGAAGTTTTGCCAGATCGTCGAATGGATTTTTGGCAGCGCGCATCGCGCGGCATCGAGATCCTTGCAATCTTGCATGAGCGGAGCGCGTTTGAGCTTGCCGGTGAGCTCATAGCTCCACGCGTGATATGCGCACGCGTGAACCCGGGCATTGCCACGGCCGAGCGCAACCAGATTGCCGCGATGCCGGCACACGTTCGCGAGCACATGAATTTCACCCTGCGCGTCGCGCTGAACCAGCAGCGGTTCTCCGACTATTTCGGTCGTGTAGTAGTCACCCGCATCAGGAATTTCGCCGGCGTGGCCGACGCAAACCCAGGTGCGTCGAAAGATGCGTTGTCGTTCGAGTTCAGCGAAGTGAGCGGAGGTATAGAACGCCCCTGGCATGCCGTGCGTCGCACGGCCGCCGGACCGCGACAATGTCGACAGCCTGTCCAGCAGCGCCCGGTCGCCTGGCGCAAGGATATCGGTAGGTACAGCTGCTTGCGCGTTCAACACTATTGAATCTCCTGACCCGGCCGAGCGCCGAGCTCATAAAGTAACCGGGTTAAATCAACGGGGAAACCATTGTTTTTCAATGTGCTTCCCAGCTTTTCGCTATGCAGGACTGCCTCAAGCAAACGCGCGAATGCGTTGGGTAGCCGAGATAGTTCGGCCACCGCTATCATTCATGGCTTGAGCACATGCACAGCGAGCCCGTATGTCACCTCCATTCACGTTGCGCCAGCTGAAATACTTCGTTGCCACGGTGGACTACGGAAGCGTTGCGGAGGCTTCGCGAAAACTCTTTATCGCGCAGCCGGCCATATCGGTTGCCGTCAAGAGCCTCGAAGAAGGGTTCGGCACACAGCTCATCATCCGGCATCACGCGCAGGGTATTTCACTGACCCCGGCTGGCACGCGCTTCTATGAGCGCGCGAAGGCGCTTCTTCAGTCCGTACACGAATTCGAGCAAAACGCGCTTGCCGATGGGGATGTTTCATCGGGCCGAGTGGACATCGGCTGTTTCGAGACATTCGCGCCGCTGTATCTTCCGGGTTTGATCCGCGGCTTCAACACGCTTTATCCCGGCATCGAAATCAAGGTGCGGGATGGAGATCAGGATGAGCTTCTGCAAGGGCTCGAAAAAGGTCGCTTCGATCTTGTCGTGGTGTACGAGCCAGGACTCGACGAGACGCTCTCCACGCACTTGCTGGCGGCGGGCCAGGCTCCGTATGTCTTGTTGCCGGCGACGCACCGGCTAGCTGGAGCAGGGCAGGTCAGTCTCTTCGATCTATGCGACGAGCCACTGATTCTGCTCGACGTCGCACCGAGCAGAGACTATTTTGTCGCTCTGTTCGAACCTTACGGGCTAAGCCCGAAAGTCGGGTTCCGTTCGCCGTCGCTGGAACTGGTTCGCGGCATGGTGGGTCAGGGGTTCGGATATTCCCTTCTGGTCACGCGCCCGCACGCACCGACTACCTATGACGGGCACGAAGTCGTTGCGGTCCAGATCAAGGAGCCGGTAGCCGGTTCAGCCCTGGTGGCTGCCTGGTTGAAACGAAATCAGCTGACCGTGCCCGCTCGATTGTTCCTGGAGTACGCCGAGAGCCGATTTCGCTCGATGTCCGATTCCTGAGCCGTTTCGCCCTTTCCTGACCAGATCAGATGAGCGCCTGACTTGCGGCTGCAGCGCGGCTACGCAGCCAGTTGATGCTCATGAACAACAGCACCGCGAACACAATCAGCATGGTCGCCACGGCCAGAATCGACGGATCGATAGAGTCCCTGATGCCGCTCCACATCTGTCGCGGAACGGTCTTTTGATTGGGACCGCCGATGAACAGAATGACGATCACTTCATCGAACGAAGTTGCAAAAGCGAATACGCTTCCCGTCGCTACCGCAGGCGTGATCATCGGAAGCGTCACGCGCCTGAATGCGACCCACGGCGGCGCGCCTAGCCCGGACGCTGCGCGCAGCAGGCTCTGATCGAAAGACAGCAGCGACGCCGTCACCGTGATGACGACAAACGGCGTGCCAAGCGCGGCGTGCGCAAGAATGACACCGGGATACGAATTCACGAGCCCGAGCGGAGCGAACACAAGATAGAAGCCCGCCGCGACGACGACAATCGGCACGATCATCGGGGAGATGATGATCGGCATGACGATCGAACGTAGCGGAAACTGCGTTCGCGACAGGCCGAGCGCTGCCAGCGTCCCGAGACAGGTCGCAATCAGCGTGGACGCAGCGCCTATCCCGACACTGTTCAGAAGCGCAAGTTGCCAGTCCGCACTCGTGAGTGCCTGCTCATACCAGCGCAGCGAGAATCCCTGCAGCGGATATGAAAAGTACGAGCCGGAGTTGAACGAGAGCGGAATGATCGCGAGAATCGGCGCGACCAGAAAGAACAGAACGAGCGCGCAATGCACGCGTGCCCAGCGGAAAGCGACGCGCTCCGTTAGTACCGTATTGCGTTTGTCTTGCATGATCGTTCCTCGGGCTATACGGGTGCGGTATATGCCTTAACCAAACCGCAAACGGTCGATTCCGACGATGCGGTTGAAGATGAAATAGAAAATCGCAGTAAAGATTACGAGATAGGCCGATAGCGCGCCCGCGAGTCCCCAGTTGAGCTGCGTGTTTGTCTGGTTCGCGATGAGCTGGCTGATCATCTCGTCGCCCGCGCCGCCGAGCAGGGCCGGCGTGATGTAATAGCCGAGCGCCAGCACGAACACAAGGAAGCAACCCGCTCCGACGCCTGGCAAAGTCTGGGGAATATAGACGCGCACGAAAGCCGTGAAGGGGTGCGCGCCCAGCGACTTGGCGGCGCGCAGGTACACTGGCGAAACGCCTTTCATCACCGAAAAAATCGCGAGGATCATGTATGGCAGCAGCACGTGCGTCATGCCGATCAATACGCCTGTGCGATTGAAAACGAGCGGTAGGGGATGCGTCACGATGCCGAGGCTCATCAGCACGCTGTTGACGACACCGCCCGGTTGCAGGAGCACGTACCACGCCGTCGTACGCACCAGCAGCGAGGTCCAGAACGGCACGATGACGAACAGCATCAGTTTGCTGCTGCTTTTCTCGGGCAGATTCGCGAGCAGCCACGCGACGGGATAACCGAGCAGCAAGCAAAGCAAGGTGACGGTGAAGCTAATGGAGATCGTGCGCAGGAACGCTTCGCGATAGACCGTGGCGTTCGCCGGCAGCGAGACGATAGAGCCCTGGGGCGTCACCTTCGCGTCTACGGCGTTCAAGAGATAGTCGGGCGTCGGCGAGGTGGCGGCACGTTTGAGCAGACGCCACGTCTCGGGCGAGTTCCAGCGTTCATCGATGCCGATCAGCGCAGGCTTCCACGCGGCAGGCGTGTCGTGGCGAATGCCGCGCGCCGTTTTCAACAGCAGGCTGCGGAACTCCGGTTGCGCGAAGTTCATGCGTCTCGCGACGGTGCCGAGCTCTCCGCTTTGCTGCGCGTCCTTGATTCCGGATGCGAGCAGGGCGAACGTGTGTTCGTCGGGCACGCCAAGGCCGTCCCATGCATCGAGCGCGCGGGATAGGGCTGGCATGCTGTCGGGCACTTCGCTGTTCTGCACGCTGCGGGCGAGCAAAAGCGCGATGGGTGCAATGAACGTCGACAGCAGGAACACGATGAGCGGAAGCGCCAGCATCAGCGCTCGAATCGAAGCACGGCGTTGCGCCTTTTGATAAGACGCGCGGCCGGCGGCTCTCGTCGGAGAGCCCGTGGCCGGAGAACTGGCCGTCATGGGCTTATGGGTAGTCGCGGTCACAGCGGGCTCTCTTTCGATGGGCGTTTTACTGCGGAATTACTGCGTCAGCCAAACCTGGAAGCGCTTGTTGATCTCGTCGGCGTTATCGGCCCAGAAGGTCGAATTGATCTGGATGGCGCGCTTGAAGTTATCCGGCGCGGTCGGCAGATCGGCGAGCCGTTGTTTGTCGACGAGCGCAATCGCGTCCTTGCGCGGCGGCGCATAGGCGATGTACTTCGAAAGATCGGCATAGGCTTTCGGCTGCGATGCGAACGCGATGAACTTCGCGGCCTCGTCGGCATGCTTTGCGCCCGCCGGAATGCCCCACCATTCATAGTCGTAGACCTGCGCGTCCCAGACGATCTTGAACGGCTTCTGATCCTTCTTCGCCGCGTCGTCGATTCGGCCGTTGTACGCCTGTGTCATCACGACGGCGCCGTCGGCGAGCAGTTGAGGCGCCTGCGCACCGGACTCCCACCACACGATGTTCTTCTTGATCGTGTCGAGCTTCTTGAAGGCACGGTCGACGCCCGCAGGCGTTCCGAGAACCTTGTAGACGTCTTTCGGATCCACGCCATCGGCAATGAGCGCCCATTCCATCGAACCCTTCGGCGACTTGCGCAAGCCCCGCTTGCCGGGGAATTTCTTCAAGTCGAAGAAGTCGCTGATGGTCTGCGGCGCAGTCTTGAGCTTGCTCGCATCGTAGGCGTAGACCGTGGACCACACCATGCTTGCCACCGCGCAGTCGCTGATGGATCCGGCAATGAAATCGCTCGTATTGCCAAGACTCTTCTTGTCGAACTTCTTGAGGAGCCCTTCGTCGCAGGCCGTGATCGCGTCATTGCTCTCGAGATCGATGAGATCCCATGTCGTGTTCTTCGCCTGCTCCATCGCCGAAAGCTTTGCGAGGCCGCCGTCGTACGATTCCAGCGAAAATTTGACGCCGGTCGATTGCGTGAATGGATCGAAATAGGCCTTTTTCGCCGCCGCCTCATAGGCACCGCCGAAGGTGACGACATTGAGCGTCTGCGCAGCTTGCGCCGAAACGCAAGCGAAGGCGACTACAGCGAGTGCAGCGCATTGTGCTTTGATGTGAGTGCGCATATCAGTTGGCTCCTGCGGGTGCGGTCGAGATGATGGAAGGTGAGGGCGATGCTGGGGGAGGCACTGCGGGGGCGCTGCGAGGTGCGCTCGCAGCGAGAATCTTGCAGTCGTCGTGGCGCCAGGCCACCTCGATGGTGTCGCCGGCCGCAGGCAAGCTGTGGCGTTGCGTGTTGGGGACCTTGACAACGAGCGCGTCGCGCGCGCCGAGCGTCAAATGCACCCGATGGTGATCGCCGCAATACACGAGTTCCTGTACCCTGGCGCGCACGACGTTGCTATGCGCCATGGCCGAAGCATTGGGCTCTGTTTGCTCTGCGCCGCAAATGTGCGCGCGCTCGGGCCGCAAGGCGAGCATCGCCTCGTTGCCTTCGCTCAGGTCTTGTTCACAGCGGCCGCGAATGACGCTGCCATCCGGGAGCATGAGCGTCGCCCAGTTGTCATTCACCGTCACGACGCGTCCGCGCAGGCCGTTGTTCTCGCCCACGAAGTTCGCGACGAAGGCGTTGCGCGCGTTTTCATAGAGCTCGGTGGGCGACGCGGCCTGCTGGATGCGACCATCGGAAAAGACCGCGACCCGATCGGACATGGTCAAGGCTTCCGCCTGATCGTGCGTCACGTAGACGATGGTGAGCGACAACTCGCGATGCAGTCGCATGATTTCGTACTGCATGGTTTCGCGCAGCCGCTTGTCGAGCGCGCCGAGCGGCTCGTCCATGAGGACGACGCTCGGTTCGAAGACGAGTGCGCGCGCCAGCGCCACGCGCTGCTGTTGTCCACCCGAGAGTTGCGCTGGACGCCGGTTGGCCAGATGCGGCAACTCGATCATCTCCAGCGCTCGCTTCACGCGCACTTTCTGGTCCGCGCGGCTCACACGTCGCACGGATAAGGGAAATGCGACGTTCTCCGCAATCGTGAGATGCGGAAAGAGCGCATAGTTTTGAAAGACCATGCCGATGTCACGCTGGTGCGGTGGCTTGTCGTCGAGACGCTTTCCGTCGAGGCGTATTTCGCCTTGTGTGGGCGACTCGAAGCCCGCAAGCATCATGAGCGTGGTCGTTTTGCCCGACCCCGACGGACCAAGCAGCGACAGAAACTCGCCCTTTCGCACATCAAGGTTCAAATCGTCGACCACGTAATTCACGCCGTCGTACGACTTGCTCACACCTGAGAACGAAATGAAGGATGGGTTAGACATCGTGATAGCGTCCTGTCGAGGGTGCTTCGATTAACGCGCAGTGAGCTTCGACGCGAGATAACGTGCGAAGTCAAAGTTCGGACGTTCGAGGTGGCTCAGGTGCCCGGGCTTGGCAAGCGGCGCATGCACGCCACGAAACACCGCTTCCACGCCGCGCTTGTCTTCCGCATTCACTTCGTCGAGCAGTGTCTTGAGCGTCGCCATGTGCGCGTTGGCTTCGGGATCGGCGATGAATTCGGGCGCAAGGCCGCCGCCGAAGCGGATGTGCACGCGGCCAACGCCCTGCGGCTGCAACACCAGATACCAGAAGTAACCCGGCGTCAGGGTGATGAGATGCGTCGGATAGATCGCGAGCAGCGCGGTGGTCTTGCGCCAGTGTCCGGTCAGGCGGTTATTGTCGGGATGAGCGTTCCCGATAGGAAGCGACGCTTCCTTCGTGATCCAGTGATAGTTGAACGCGGGATAACCCGGCGGGCATTCCATCTCTTCGAGTCTGGAGTGCGGCCCGACCGTCGCGCGATGCAGCATCGGCAGGTGGTAGCTTTCCATGAAGTTTTCGGCGAGGATTTTCCAGTTGGTATCCCAGACGTGCTCTTCATAAAAGGTCTCGATGTAGTCCGTCATGCCGTAAGCGCCAATCAGGTCGCTCAGTTGCGCGAGCTGCTGATGAACCGGCTGTGCGTCTTGATCGAGTGTCACGTAGATCCAGCCTTGCCATTCTTCGCAGCGGATCGCCGGCAACCGGTAGCTTTCCTTGCAGAAGCCCACTTGCTGATCCATCAGCGGTGCGCCCTTCAATGCGCCGTCGAGTCCATAATTCCACGCGTGATACGGGCAGACGATCCGTCGTATGTTCCCTCGGCCTTCGAGCAGAACAGACATGCGATGCAGGCACACATTCGACATTGCGCGCAGCCCCATCTTTTCGTCGCGCACCACGACGACCGGTTGAGACGCGATGTTCGCGGTGAGGTAGTCGCCAGGCGCCTTCAGCGCGCTTGCACGCCCCACGCATTGCCATTCCTTCGCAAAGATCGCGCGCTCTTCGAGCGACAGGAACTCGGGCGACGTGTACACGCCGGGAGGCATCGAGCGAGCGTCGCTGAATGGTCGTTCGCAGCCGGTCACAAGTGCGTCGACCAAAGCATGGGCTGCCGTTTGCACGGTGTGCACGGTGGGGTTTTCCATGAGGCGCTCCTGATGTCGAGTGCGTTCGCGCTACGGGGAGGATCTGCGCTTTAATCGTCTCGTCTGACAGGTAATCTACCAAGCCAAATTACCAGTCAAAATATTGTTTTCGGATACTAAAGACAGGATTTTCCTATGCAGGCTTGTGAAGCACGTGCGGTCCGTTGTGATCGCACGTTACGTGTCGAGCTTCAGGCGGCGTATATAGCTTTCGCTAAACGATGAGAACCGGGACACTACCTGGCGCGCTTTCATCGTTTTCGATTGGGCGATCCCGAGCGTCGTCGCGTTGACGTTGTCCCTGAATCGCTTGATCACGAACTCGCTGCCGTCGACGGTTCGCGTCGAACTCAGCGGGAAGTTCAGGATGCTGTAGCCCAGCCCGTTGGCGACCATCCCCCGCACCACTTCGGGCTGCGATGAACGAAAAGCCGGCACGGGACGGCTGCCTACGGCATCGAAGAGCGCGGCGAAATAGTCCCGGCTGTGCGGCAGGTCCAGCATCACATACGGTTCGTCGATCAGATCCTGCAGCGATACCTTGCGCGCGCGTGCGAGCCGGTGCGTGGCGGGCAGGATTGCGTAAGGCGGCAAGGGAAGCAATGGGGTAAACGCGATGTCTTCGGTCAGGTCGAGACTGTAGGTGAGCACGATATCGAGCGAACCGTCGTGCAGGCCTTTTAATAGCTCGTCCTGATGCGCCTCGACGGTGCGAAAACTGATGCCGCTATGCTCGCTCGTAAAGTGGCTGATGAGCCCCGGCATTAGCGGCGGCGCCAGAGAAACGAGGCAGCCGAGCGCAATCGATCCCGTCATGCCACCGTCCATTTCGGTGGCGGTCATCTGCAGTTCTTCCGCAATCTTCAGGAGGTTGCGTGCCTGGCCGAGAAGATCGCGCCCCGCCTGGGTGAGCGACAGGCCGCTCGCGTGATGCCGGATGAACAGCTGCACGCCGAATGAAATCTCCAGATCGGCCAGAGCGGTCGAGATGGATGGCTGCGAAATATGCAGCCGCTTTGCAGCGGCCGTGAAAGACAGGACTTCGGCAGTCACCACGAAGTACCGCAACTGGCGCAGCGAGTAACGCAACGGCTGACTTTCCATAAGCTTCGCTCCGGGTTGACGTCCTCAGATGGATCGCATTGTGAAGTGATCAAAAATCACTGCATAGCCGAATCCAATGCTCTGCATTTTTTTAATATATTTTTCGGATTCTGAAAGCCGGCGTAGATTCCTATCCGAAAGATTACGCAGGGTGTCTGGAGGCGGCGCGAAGCCGACGCAAGCACACCGAACTTTGCTCCTTCGAAGGACTCAGCCATGACAGTCGAAATAAAGGCAACGGACACGCTCGTTGTGGGCGCAGGGCAAGCTGGCATCGCCATGAGCGAGCACCTGGGCAAGCTCGGCGTCCCGCATATCGTGCTCGAGCGCGATCGCATCGCCGAACGCTGGCGCACCGGGCGGTGGGATTCGCTCGTCGCCAACGGGCCTGCCTGGCACGATCGTTTTCCCAACCTCGAATTCGCTGATTTCAATCCCGACGGCTTCCCGGGGAAAGAGCAGATCGCAGACTATTTTGTTGCCTATGCGAAGAAGTTCGACGCGCCAATTCGCACCGGCGTCGAAGTAAAGAAGGTCGTGCGCAATGTCGGGCGGCCCGGCTTTACCGTGGATACAACGGACGGAACGTTCGAAGCGCAGCGCGTCGTCGTTGCGACCGGACCGTTTCAGCGGCCAGTGATTCCGCCCATTGCGTCAACCTCGGATCGACTCACGCAGATCCATTCCGCCGACTATCGCAATCCGCAGCAATTGCCCGAAGGCGGCGTGCTGGTGGTCGGTGCGGGATCGTCGGGCGTGCAGATCGCCGATGAATTGCAGCGCTCGGGCCGGCGCGTCTATTTGTCGGTGGGCGCGCACGATCGTCCGCCGCGCGGGTATCGCGGACGCGACTTCTGCTGGTGGCTTGGCGTGCTCGGCGAATGGGACGCGGAAGTCATGAAGCCCGGCCGCGAGCACGTGACCATTGCAGTGAGCGGCGCGCGCGGCGGTCATACGGTCGACTTCAGGCGCCTCGCGCAGCAGGGCATCACGCTCGTCGGCCTGACGAAATCGTTCAACGGCACGACCGTTACGTTCGAGGCCGATCTCGCCGATAACATCCGCCGCGGCGACGAGAACTATCTGTTGCTGCTCGATGCAGCCGATGCCTATGCTCGACGCAACGGCCTCGATCTTCCCGAGGAGCCCGAAGCGCGCATCATTGGCCCCGATCCGGAGTGCATGACGCATCCGCTTTCCGAACTCGATCTGGCGAAGGCAGGCGTGACGTCGATCATCTGGGCCACCGGTTATGCGGTCGACTTCAACTGGCTGAAAGTCGATACGTTCGACGAGAAGGGCAAGCCCAAACATCAGCGAGGCGTCGCGAAGGAGCCAGGCATCTATTTCCTCGGTCTGCCCTGGCTTTCGCGCCGTGGCTCCGCGTTTATCTGGGGCGTGTGGCACGATGCGAAGCATATTGCCGACCACATCGTCACGCAGCGCAAATACCAGACCTATTACGATACGCCGCAACGGCATGTGGAAGACAAGCGCGCCGAAAGCGTCGAGAGCGCACCCGACGAATCGAAGGTCCGCAAGGTCAGCGAGATGGGCGTGAACTGATTTCGAACATATCCAGGAAGGTGCATCGATGAGTCAACCTACGCATACCCGTATCCGCATGTTCAACACGAAGGATACGTACCCCAATCAATCGCTCGACAACGACCTTTGCCAGGCCGTGCGTGCCGGCAACACCGTCTACGTGCGCGGCCAGATCGGCACGGACTTCGACGGCAATCTCGTCGGTCTTGGCGATCCACGCGCGCAGGCCGAGCAGGCGATGAAGAACGTGAAGCAGTTGCTCGAAGAGGCGGGCAGCGATCTCTCGCATATCGTCAAGACGACGACCTATCTCACCGATGTGCGCTTTCGCGAGCCCGTGTATCGCGAAGTCGGCAAATGGCTCAAGGGCGTATTCCCCATTTCCACCGGTCTCACTGTCGTGGCGCTGGGGCAGCCGGAATGGCTGATGGAAATCGACGTGATCGCCGTCATTCCCGATGGATGGGTGCCGCCGCAGGCCTGAAAGACGTTAAAGGGGTGTTAAAGGGGTGTTAAAGGGGCGTTAAAGGAGAGGACATGACTTTTTCTATCGTCGGGCGTTGCGAGCGGACCGGCCAGCTTGGCATTGCGATCAGTTCATCGAGCATCGCGGTGGGCGCGCGCTGTCCGTGGGTGCGCGCGGGCGTTGGCGTGGTCGCGACGCAGAACGTCACGCTGCCCGCGCTCGGGCCGCGGATCCTCGATCATATGGAGAGTGCGAAGCTCGATCCGGCGGCAGCGCTGGATCGAGCGCTGGGCGAGAGCGAATGGAACGAGTACCGGCAGGTGACGGTGGTCGATGCACAAGGACGCACCGCGTTTTTCAGCGGCAAGCAAGCGCTCGGCACCTATCACGCGGTTGCGGGAAAGCAATGCGTCGCGGCGGGCAATATGCTCTCGGGCGTTCACGTGATCGAGGCGATGATTCCCGCATTCGAGAATGCGTCGGGTCACCTTGCCGACCGATTGCTTGCCGCGATGCATGCGGCGCTCGCGGCGGGCGGCGAAGCAGGGCCCGTGCATTCGGCCGCGCTGAAAATCGCCGGGGAGCAGAGCTGGCCACTCGTCGATCTGCGCGTCGATTGGGCCGATGATGATCCCCTCGGCAAGCTCGATGGTCTCTGGCACGCGTACCAGCCGCAGATGCAGGACTACGTGACTCGCGCCTTGAACCCGACCGCCGCGCCAAACTACGGAGTCCCTGGCGATGAGTGAAACGACGAGCCGCGATCTGCTCGAAAGTCTGATTGGCTTCGCGACGGTCAGTCGCGATTCGAATCTGAAGCTGATCGAGTTTATTCGCGATTACCTCGCGCAACTGCACGTCGAGTGCGAACTGTTCTACAACCCGGAGCGTACGAAGGCGAACCTGTTCGCAACCATCGGGCCGCGCGATCGTGGCGGGATCGTGCTGTCGGGGCATACGGATGTCGTGCCGGTCGACGGACAAGCGTGGAGTGTCGATCCGTTCAGGCTCACCGAGCAAGACGGGCGGCTCTACGGACGTGGTACGGCTGATATGAAGGGCTATCTCGCGTCGGCTTTGGCGGCGGTGCCGCTGTTCCTCGAAAGCGAATTGAAGATTCCGGTGCATCTCGCGTTTTCTTACGACGAAGAGGTCGGATGCCTCGGCGTGAGGCCGATGCTCGCCGAGCTGGAAAAGCGTCCGCACAAGCCGCTGTTGTGTCTGATCGGTGAGCCCACCGAACTGAAGCCCGTGCTGGGCCACAAGGGCAAACTCGCGATGCGCTGCCAGGTGAAGGGCGCGGCTTGCCATTCCGCATATGCGCCGTATGGCGTCAACGCCATTCAGCACGCGGCGCGTCTGATCAGTCGCCTGGAGGAGATAGGCGAGCGCCTGGCGCGGCCGGAGCATCATGACGAGCGCTTCGATCCGCCGTATTCCACGGTGCAGACGGGCGTCATCAAAGGCGGCCGCGCGCTCAACATCGTGCCGGCGGAATGCGAATTCGATTTCGAAGTGCGCGCGCTGCCGGGCTTCGACGCAAACCAGGTTGCCGACGATTTGCAGACGTATGCGCGAACGGAACTGCTACCGAAGATGCGCGCCGTGAAATCCGATACCGAGATCCGCTTCGAATTGCTTTCCGCCTATCCAGGACTCGCCACGCCGCCAGACAGCGAAGCGGCGCGTATTCTGGCAATGCTAAGCGACTCCCAGGAGTTTGGTACGGTAGCGTACGGATCCGAGGGCGGGCTATTCAACTTCGCGGGCATTCCTGCTGTCGTGTGCGGCCCGGGCAGCATGGATCAAGGGCACAAACCCGATGAATATCTGACGGTCGAACAACTTCACGGCTGCGATTCGATGATGAAACGCGTCGCGCGGTACTCTGTTGGCGCGGGTTGATGCATCTCGTCACGTCTCCTGCCGTCGATCGACGGTCCTAAAAGCACCGAAGTCTACCGATTGGCCGATTGCCTCGCGTTTACGCGCAATCGGCCGCGGCCAAATGTTGTCGGCCGCACACACCGCCATGCCGTCATTCGAACGGCTGAACCACTCCTTCACTCGCCGAACGCCCAATCGCGACATCACTGCCAAAGCGATCGTTGGCTGCGCAACGTGTCAACCGTCGAAACGGCGAACTTCCTGAGGCTGGGCTACCCAGCCCTCGTCTGTCGGATTCGTTATTTCGGATTTCCTCCCGCTTTCAATCGCTCAGTGAGGTAGCGAACGGTTCGCTATCTGTGTCCCGGATACCTTAACGACACGTAAAAGGGGGGCGGCCACGCTGAGCGATCGGTGGCGCTGCTTGAGAGGCGTCCATGGTCGACGTCGATGGATAATTAATTTGGAATCCAAAATGAAAACCAAGACCCGGGGGGGGAAGGAATGGGTGCCAGTTCTGGCGATGCTGGCGGTTAGTCTGCAAGCGGCGACGGCGGTGGCCAGTCCATCCACTGCAGGGAACGCGCCCGACGTCCTCGCAGATGGCGTAGGTCTGTCATTTCGGCAAGGCAGTATCGATTGGTCTATGGGCGCAGCTGATGCTTTCGCTGCGGCCGGTCCGCAGATGCCAGGCGGCGTGCGTGGGACGGGAGTAGGCGTCGGCTCGGCTGCGAGCCCGGGACAGGGACCGGGCGATGGCAGCGGCTCGGGTGGGCCCGGCACGGGAGGCGTTGCGACGGACGGCGGCACGGGCGCCGGCACCGGAAATACGGGTGTTGGCAGTGGGGGTGGCCTCTCTGGTAGTGTCGGTGCCAATGTGGGGGCAGCCAACGCGGGAGTTGCAAACGGTGGCGCTGGTGACACTGGAACACCTGGTAGTGGCATGGGAGGTACCACCGCGGGTAGTTCAAGCAGCGGTGGCCAGCAGGGTGCCGGTGGTCAGAGTGCGGGGGCACAGACGGGCAGCGGCCAAGGTAGCGGGGCGCAAGGTAGCGGGGCGCAAGGTACCGGCGGTCAGGGTGGCGGTTCGCAAGGTGCTGGCGGCCAGGGAAGCGGTGGTCAGGGAAGCGGTGGTCAGGGCAGCGGTGGTCAGGGCAGCGGTGGTCAGGGAAGCGGTGGTCAGGGCAGCGGCGGCCACGGTAGCGGTGGTCAGGGTGGCAGCGGTCAGGGCAGCGGCGGCCACGGTAGCGGTGGTCAGGGTAGCGGAGGCCAGGGTAGCGGAGGCCAGGGTAGCGGAGGCCAGGGTAGCGGTGGTCAGGGCAGCGGCGGCCACGGTAGCGGTGGTCAGGGTAGCGGAGGCCAAGGTAGCGGAGGCCAAGGTAGCGGCGGCCAGGGAGGCGGTGGCCACGGTACCGGTGGTCAGGGCAGCGGTGGTCAGGGCAACGGCGGCCAGGGAAGCGGCGGCCAGGGAAGCGGCGGTCAGGGAAGTGGCGGCCACGGTGCCGGTGGTCAGGGAAGCGGTGGCCAGGGAAGCGGCGGCCACGGTACCGGCGGCCAAGGTAGCGGAGGCCACGGTAGCGGAGGCCAGGGTAGCGGAGGCCACGGTACCGGTGGTCAGGGTAACGGCGGCCAGGGTACCGGTGGTCAGGGTAGCGGCGGTCAGGGTAGCGGCGGTCAGGGAAGCGGTGGCCAGGGAAGCGGCGGCCACGGTACCGGCGGCCACGGTAGCGGAGGCCAGGGTAGCGGAGGCCACGGTACCGGTGGTCAGGGTAACGGCGGCCAGGGTAACGGCGGCCAGGGCAGCGGTGGTCAGGGCAGCGGTGGTCAGGGTAACGGCGGCCAGGGTAGCGGTGGCCACGGCAACGGCGGTCAAGGCAACGGCAACGGCGGGCACGGCGGTACGCACTAGAAGTCAATCGTCTGCGGGTGCCTGGAAAGGCATTTCAGTGAACAGCCGCACCTCGCGGCTGCCTGCTACCGAAATCCTCCGCCCTCCAGGGCGGAGGATTTCAGCCTGAAGAAGCGCATTCTCTCCGCGTGAAAGCGAGGCTGTCTAAACGGCGAAAAATTCCCGACAGTCACCGGCCCAGGCGACGCATATACGGTTGGGTGTGCCGACTGGGCAAGGCCATCGGCCGCCACAAAACGCGACTTCCATTAATCCGCAAAGTCGGTGCCGCGGAGCCTGTGCGGCACGACATTGTCACCGGCATGCCTAGCTCGGTCATTGCGTCCAGGTTAATGCAGTGGACTTGATGCAGCGGGCCGACGCTGGCCGAATCGTGACTTACTGATTACCGCCCAACGGGGAACATTGTGAAAGTCATGTTAGATACGACGCTGTATGGGCTTGCGCACGGACGCGCCCCGCGCGGACATGGAAACATTTCACGTCCCCGCTGCGCAATGCGGAAATTGATGACAATGGTTCTTCACTCGATGATGCACAGCGACGCGAACAAAGCGACAGCAGAAGCAAAGCGACGCAATGTAACCTTCATCATGCTGTGCTCATGATGAGTGCATTCACTTTCTGGTTATCGAGCGTGATGGCAGGTGCTGGATTCGGTACGTCCAGTCTGTTTGGAGATCTGTTCGTCTGGTCGTCCGTACTGCTGCTGCTTGTGTCGATCGCACTCGATATCGAATAGCTCGGCCTGTAACCTGGTTCTCGTCAGGGACCACGAGCAGCCAATTCGCGATCTCGTCGTGCTCAACACACCTGCTCCACCGGGCCAGGCACTCGACCGATGATGAAGCTCGCGAGTGCATCGAGCATGAAAGCTATTGTGCCGAAATGAATCCGCTATTTTGGCGTTGAACGACCATAGAGGCCGTTCTCGACGACCTGGCTGCACGACGCACGGCGATTACGAGCAGCGCGATCAGGACAAACGGAGCAATTTGAACATGCAGCACAGTCGCCACCGGGTCCATCGCCAACGGTAATAACCACGCCGCCACGAGTACTTCCCGTTCACCGCGTAGCCAGCCGGTGCGCAAGCCAGTCAGTGCCAGCCAGCCGATCGGAAACGCCAGCCATGCGAGGTCATAGTCATACATGTAAGGGCTGCAAAGGAACGTCGCTGCAAAGAGGGCGGCGCCGCGCAGTTCCCAGTCAGCGCAACGGCGCCAGACATACCACACGGCAAACACGGCGCCCGCCGCGACCAGGCCATGCACGGCGTACGCGCCGATGACGGGCGTGCCGAGTAATCGCAGGAACGCGAAGACGCTCGGCATCTTGGCCCAGGGGAGCACGCCGCTTTCGAGAAAGTGCCGCGCATCACCCAGGCTGGCAATGCATCCACGGATCGTGTCAGTCCCCAGCACCGCGGTACCGAGACCGAAGAAGCACAAGGCAGTCAAAGCGGCGGAGATCAATGTCCGCCACGCGCCGATCGCGAGTAACGCAACCGGAAATAGCACGGCAAGTTGAGGCTTCAGCGTGAGCAGTCCGATGAACACGCCGGCCAGGACGGGCCGCCGCCTGAGGCAAAGCATTGCGGCCCCGGCGAGCGCCGCTGTGAGGAATGCGTTCTGACCGTGAAAGACGTTCATCCATAAGCCGGGGAACGCCGCCAGACACCACTTCGCTGTCGTGTTGAAGACGATGCGACGCAAGACCAGCAGATAGCAGGTCAGTGTCGACAGAATGAAGGTCAAATATGCCGCCAGGTAGGGCAGTAGTGCCAGCGGCAGCACGACCAGATAGAAGCTGGGCGGATAGTACCAGCCGAAGATCGACTGCGAGGCAGGCACCGCAACCTGCACGGCCTTGAATAGCGACGAGAGGTTGTAGGCATCCTCAGCATGCCCGGCAAGTGCGATATGAGAGGCAGCCCAAAACGCAATAAAGTCGGCGCCGAGGGGTTTGCCTTGCAGGTCCAGCATATCCTTCGACAGCAGAACCCAGGCAATGAAGACGACCACAATCAGACCCAGCACGATTCGCGGGTAGATTTTGATTCGCTCCCGATTCAGCCAGTGCGTACTGCGGTCCATGAACGACTCCCCCGCAATTCCTGCTTCTGCATTGATTCCGCCAACGGTGAATCGTGACAGTTTGGGGGCGTTGTAAATGAATGTTTGTCGGCAAACGAACCAATACGGCTTCTTTTTGCGGTGGGACGGTTCAATCGCTCGTCGCACCGATGCCGCTTTCGTGTGCAGTGCTTCACTCCACCTTTTCTTCGTGAAGGAGTGGCAAGAGTCGGTCGAACTCGCGGCGCACGAGGCCGTAGCACTCGCAGGCCCGCGCTTCGAGACCCTTGCGGTCGAGCACGCGGATGCGACCGCGGCTGTGATGGATCAGGCCTTCGTTGTGCAGCTTGCCGGCCGCTTCGGTGACGCCTTCGCGGCGCACGCCAAGCATGTCGGCGATGAGCTGCTGCGTGACCGTCAGGTCGTTCGAAGCCACGCGGTCCACTTCGATCAGCAGCCAGCGGCAGAGTTGCTGGCTGAGCGAATGATGGCGGTTACAGGCCGCGGTTTGTGCCACTTGCGTGAGCAGTACGTGCATATAGAGCAGCATGAGGCGGCGCAGGAAGTCCGAGCGCGCGAAGTGTTCTCTGAGATCTTGTGCACTCATGCGATACGCAAAGCCCGTGCATTGCACCTGCACGCGATTGGGCATGGCTTCGCCGCCCGTGAGCACGGGCACGCCGGTCATGCCTTCGCGGCCGATCGCAGCGATTTCCACCGAGCTGCCGTCTTGCATCGTCGAAAGTATGGAGATGATTGCCGTGGTCGGAAAATAAGCGTGGTGAATGCGCTGCCCGGAATCGCAAAGCAATTGCTCGGTACGTAGATGGACGAGTTCGAGGTGCGGTGCGAGTGCGTGCCATTCGTGTGACGGCAATGCGCCGAGCAAGTGGTTGCCGTGCAGATCCGATTGAAGGGCTAGCATGATTGGTCCCCGTGCGAAGCGGCTTTTCCCGCCTCGTGTTTTGTCATTCCGGCCGCCGAACCGCTTGTTGTTGGTCGCTTCCCATAGCGACTGCTGGCTCGTCTTGCCGACCCCGTAGGCCCGCTGCGTTCGCGATATCGGTTGTATGCGTCACGCGGCACGGCTCATCCGGCCAAGCACGGTATGTGCCAATGCGCTGCAAACCGCGAGCGCGCGAGCGTTCGAGAACGTTACGGCGCGAACTCGCCGGAGTACCCCCGCGTTTTTGTTTCAGATATGTACGACGCGTCATCTGAGCAGCGCCGCCGGCTGAACTTGATTGACGTGCAACTCATTGAATTGATTTGATTATTCTTCGTTGCGGCGCAGTGGGCGGAAATGACTCCTTGCTGAAACACGCGCGTCCGGAGCCCCGGCCGCATAGCCGGGGCGTGCATGGAATCGTTCGGATTTGATTCAGCTGCGTCGCACTGCGAGCGCGGTGCATAGAAACGTTCAGTCCTGAAACATGCGCGTTTCGATTCTTCGCGCAAAGGGCCGTATTTCTATCGAGCGGTGTTGTTCGCGCAACGATCATGCAGGCGCGTCACGCTCCGCGCGCAAACACCGCTCGCTTCATCCTCTGCAACGCGCCATACGGCGTCACGAAATGCAGCAGGCTTTTCCCAATCCCCGCCCAGTCGCGCCAATTCAGCACGTTCAGATAACGCACCTGTAAACGCAGCGTGGACACAATCTGCCGCCGCCGCTTCGTCGCGCTGATACCGCCTTGGTTGAGCTCGTAATAAAGTCCGAGCTCAGGCAGATTCGCGCAGTC
The DNA here is from genome assembly GCF_051125215.1 of Paraburkholderia sp. A3BS-1L. NCBI lineage: Bacteria > Pseudomonadati > Pseudomonadota > Betaproteobacteria > Burkholderiales > Burkholderiaceae > Paraburkholderia > Paraburkholderia sp. A3BS-1L. The sequence continues at coordinate 860,929 of NZ_CP120442.1, forward strand.
ATAGCGTTGCATCAGCCGCAAAAACAAATCGAGGTCCTCGGCGGCGGGATACTGCACGCGATAATTCCCGACCGCCAACACCGCGTCGATTCTCAGCATCACCGAAGGATGCACGAGCGGCGAGCGCAGCATGCGCGTTCGACGCAGCGTGCGCGCATCGGCGGCGGGCCGCAGCATGAAGAGCGGGGCACCTGCGCGGTTCACCACCTGCGTCCACGTCCCCAGCGCGGCAAGCCGGGGCTCCGCTTCCATACGCGCGCGCTGCTTCGCAAGCCGCTGCGGCGCGGCGAGGTCGCCCGAATCGATGCGCGCCGCGTAGCGAAAGCCACGTGCCGCAAGCGCTTCCACGCCAGCCTTGAGTGCCCGCTCGATCCCGCCGTTTTGCGGCATGCGCAGCACGTCGATTTGCATGCCCGGAACGCTCGGCGCGACGATCGGCGGCGTACTGCCGTCGTCGACGATGAGCGCGTACACCGGCGCATTTTCCTCGAACGAGGCGAGCGTGCGCTCGACGTCGGCCTGGCCGTTGAAGGCGGGCATCAGCACGGCCACATCGGCGAGTGCGCCGGTGCGGGTACCGCTCCATCGATCGGCGGGCGCGGCAGCGGGGGAGTTCGTCATGAAGCCAACTTGAAGCGGATGTAATTGAAGTTCACGCAAGCCGCCGCGAGATAGCCGCACGCGAGCCCGACGAGCGCGCCGTAGGCGCCCATGCGCGGGATCGCCACGAGGTTCACGGCGAATGCCACCGCGAGCGCGAGCAGCCATTTGGCGAGCAGCACGAACTTCGCCTGATATTTGAGCACGACGAGGTTGCCGATCGCCTCGACGCCCGCGGGCAGCGAAAGCCACACGGCCCAGCGGAAGATACCGATAGCGCCCGCGTAGTCCGGCCCGAACACGTGGCCGATGATGAAGCCCGCGAGCGCGTCGAGCACGAGTGCGCCCGCAACCATCAGCGCGGCGGTCATCGCGAAGAGACGCACGAGGTTGCGGCGCAGCTGCGCGGTCTGCTGCACGCGATAGACGAAGGCGGGTGCGATCGTCTGCGAGAGCATGAGCGCGAGCGTGATCCAGTTTTCGTTGAGCTGCTGCGCGGCGGAGTAGCGGCCGAGATCGGCGAACGAGATGGTGCGCTCGAGCATGAGCCGGTCGAGCTTCAGGAACAGGTACATGCAGATGAGCCCGAGCCAGAACACGGTGCCCGCGGTCGCGAAATGCTTGAGGAGCGCGCGGTCCACGTGCCAGCCGAGCTTGCCGCCGTGCTGGCGCCGATAATAGAGCACGAGCGCCGCGCCGATGGCCGCCGACTCGAGCGCCCAGAGCCAGCCGAAGCTGGCGGGCGCGAAGGCCGCGCGCGCGAGCAGGAACACGAGCAGTGCCTTGACCACGGCCGTGCTCATGCTCGCGAGCAACTGCGGCTTGCTGTACGTCATGCTCTGCAGCCAGGCGTTGATCACGCCGACGAACGGCTCGCGAAACAGCATCGTGACGGCGAGCCCGGCCAGCATCGCGCCGACGAGCGGGTCGGTCACGCCCAGCGCGATGCCGCCCCAGGTGACGACGAGCGCCGCCGCCGAGACGCCGATGCGCAGCGCGAAGGCGCTGCCGAGCACCGTGCCCAGTTCCTCGCGAGGTTTGTTCACGATGGTCGGCACGAGAATTTCGGCGCCGCAGACCCAGGTGATGGGCGCGAGCACGAGCAGCAGCGTGTTGGCGTATTGCCATTTGCCGAATACATCCGGCCCGAAATAGCGCGCGAGCACGCCGCTGATGACGATGGCCACGGCGATCTGCGTGACGCGCTCGAGTCCGAGCCACACGATGTTGGCGACCGCGCGCATGACGTCGGGGTTCGCGTAGCGTTTGAGGGTCAGCATCGGCGGAACGCACCCGTGGTGCCTGTGGTGCCCGTGGTGCCTGTAGCGCCTGCGTTGAGGCGGGCACGCCGCGTGCAAGGGCATGCGGCCAGGTCCAGCCCTGACGGGCCCGGCGCGGCTTTTGTCGTCTGAAGGAAACAGCGAGGCATTAAAATAGGTGCGTAATCAGCAGAATGACCGACAGGTAACCCACAGGTAACCAACAAGAGCCTCGGCCGGGCAACGGCCGACGCCAAAAAACGGCAATTATAGTTGTAACGATTCCGACTTTTCGTAACCACTGGCCCCGCCAGTCGGCTGAACCATGTTACGAATACACTCCGACTTTCTATCGCACTGTGAGCCTCACTATGATTTCTCAATCGATTTTCAAGGCCTATGACATCCGTGGCGTGATCGGCAAGACGCTCGACACCGACACCGCACGCGCGATCGGTCGGGCGTTCGGCAGCGAGGTGCGTGCGCAGGGCGGCGATGCGGTGGTGATCGCGCGGGACGGCCGTCTTTCGGGGCCGGATCTCTCGGCGGCGCTGGCCGATGGCCTGCGCGCCGCGGGCGTGGATGTCGTCAACGTGGGCATGGTGCCCACGCCGGTCGGCTATTTCGCGGCCAGCGTGCCGCTCAAGCTCGCCTCGGGCGAGCGCAGCATCGACTCGTGCATCGTGGTCACGGGCAGCCACAATCCGCCCGACTACAACGGCTTCAAGATGGTCCTGCGCGGCAAGGCCATCTATGGCGAGCAGATCCAGGCGCTCTATCAGCGCATCGTAGACAAGCGTTTCGAGGCGGGTTCGGGCACCTATGCCGACTACGACATCGCCGATGAGTACATCGCGCGCATCGTGGGCGACGTGAAGCTCGCGCGCCCGATGAAGATCGTCGTGGATACCGGCAATGGCGTAGCGGGAGCGCTCGCGCCGCGCCTGTTCAAGGCACTCGGCTGCGAGCTGGTCGAGCTTTTCACCGAAGTGGACGGCACCTTCCCGAACCATCATCCGGACCCGGCGCACCCCGAGAACCTGCAGGACGTGATTCGCGCGCTCAAGGAAACCGACGCCGAAGTGGGCTTCGCGTTCGACGGCGACGGCGACCGTCTCGGCGTGGTGACGAAGGACGGCGAGATCATCTATCCGGATCGCCAGCTCATGCTGTTCGCCGAGGAAGTGCTCTCGCGCAATCCGGGCAAGCAGATCATTTACGACGTGAAGTGCACGCGCAATCTCGCGAAGTGGGTGAAGGAGAAGGGCGGCGAGCCGCTCATGTGGAAGACGGGCCACTCGCTCGTGAAGGCGAAGCTGCGCGAGACCGGCGCGCCGCTGGCCGGCGAAATGAGCGGCCACGTGTTCTTCAAGGACCGCTGGTACGGTTTCGACGATGGCCTGTACACGGGCGCGCGCCTGCTCGAGATCCTGACGCGCGTGGCCGATCCGAGCAAGCTGCTCAACGGCCTGCCGAATTCGCACTCCACGCCGGAGCTCCAGCTCAAGCTCGAAGAGGGCGAGAACTTCGCGCTGATCGCGAAGCTCCAGCAGAACGCGAAGTTCACGGGCGCCGACGACGTCATCACGATCGACGGCCTGCGCGTGGAGTATCCGGACGGCTTCGGCCTGGCGCGTTCGTCGAACACGACGCCGGTCGTGGTCATGCGCTTCGAGGCCGATAACGATGCGGCGCTTGCGCGCATTCAGGCCGACTTCAAGCGCGTGATTCTGGCCGAAAAGCCGGACGCGAAGCTGCCGTTCTGAGGCTTCAGTGTGCGTTTGACGCTGTCCTGAAGCTGTATTCGAAGTAGAGCCTGACGCGGCGCCGCGCGGTTTCACCGCCCGGCGCCGTGCTTTTTTCTACGGTTGGCTCCTCATGGGCCTCCTGCGACGACCCCGAAATACCCCGCCCGTGGACGGCTGGTCGTCTAACTTGCTATACGGGTGTTCGCTGGCACACACCTCATTTCGTTTTCCCCCTACACAATCTCCCGACGGGTGAATCGCCACTCATAACATACCGATCGGGGGCCTCTTGAAAGCCATTGTTAGCCGGGAGGTCCAGCAATCTGCTTTCTTCACGCGAGAAAGAATCGCGGTGTACAGCAGCGCATTGCTTGTCGGGCAACTCGTGGTGATCGGGGTCTGGGTCGCATCGTGCTGGCTCTTGCACCGCCGCAACGTGCCGCCTCCCGGTCTCGACTTCCGCGTATTCTGGAGCGCCTCCTATATTTCCATACATCAAGGGGCCATTGCTGCATTCAATCCAGACCTCCTGCATGCAGTCGAAAACACCTTGCTTCAGGGCACCGGAATGGAAAGCCCGTGTGCTCTCTGGGTTTATCCCCCTCCGTTTCAGCTGCTTATCTATCCGCTCGCGATACTTCCTTACCCTGCCGCGTACGCGTTGTTCTGCTGCGCCAGCATCGCGTGCTGTCTGTTGGCATGCGCACCAACGATGAAATCCCGGCCGCTGCCATGGGCGGCCGTCATCGCATTTCCCGGCATTTGGGTCGCCACCATTCATGGTCAGAATTCACTGATCACGCTCGCGCTCGCCGCCGGCGCGCTGGGGTTACTCGAGAAACGGCCCGTTGCAGCCGGTGTGTGTGCTGGACTTCTTGTCATCAAGCCGCAGCTCGCGCCTATATTTCCTCTGCTTTTCCTGTTCAGCCGGAACTTCAAGGCGTTTTTTGCAGCCGGAGTGACGGCAGCACTTCTTTGCCTTGTGAGTAGAATCGTTTTCGGTATGCCTCTCTGGCTTCGCTTCTTCGAGATGGCCGCATGGTTCAACTCCGCAGTTAAAAATAACTATGCCAATCTGTGGGACGCCATGCCTACGGTCTTCGCGATTGCGCGTCATTCAGGGGCCAGCATCGGCGTCGCGTACGCGCTTCACGCCTTGGTTGCCTTGGGTTCGTTGCTGTTCACGATCTCGATATGGCTGCGCAAGCCCCACTCATCGCAGGCAAAGGCGGCTGCCGTTACGACCGCATTGTTGATGCCGATTTATTTGCTGTACTACGATCTGGCATGGCTCCTGTTAGCCATTCTTTATCTAGCTGATGATCTTCGGAATTCACCTCGGCCCGCTCGCGTGGAATATGTCGTTGCGGTGCTCGCATGGATCGCCCCTCTTGCGTCACTGATTACGTGGTTCACGCCTTTCAAGAGCCGGTGGGCCGTGGTCCTGCTGGTCGTCTTGATGACAGTCGTCGCCCGGCGATTCCTTCAAGAAATCCGCGTGCAGTCACGTCAGCACGCCTGCATTACCCACACCGCGTCGTAATACAGAGTTGCCGCACTGCAAGCGATTCACGGTTTGCCCGGGGTGGGTGTCGGTGCCTTGAACGTGACGCCCTGGAGGGAAGCCCAGAATTCCATGTATGAGGAAACCGTCTGACGGGAGGGCAACTTGCATACAACGAACCGAAGCCTCGAAGGCCTGCGCGGTACGGCGGCGCTCCTGGTCGTGCTTTTTCACATGAAGATACTGTCCGCCTACTCTGGAGTCGTTCAGAATGGATATCTCTGCGTCGACCTCTTCTTCGTCCTAAGCGGGTATGTGATCTGTTCTGCCTATGCATCTCGCGTGACGAACAGCCGCGAGGTCTTCCGCTTCGTGGTTCGTCGCATTGGACGGCTCTGGCCGCTGCACGTTCTCTCATCCGTGCTCTTCTATGGCTTGCTCTCCTTGCACGCAGTCATGTCCCATCAACCAGTTGTGGTACCTACGCTAGCGGAATTCGTTTCGCTGCTCACGATGACAAACGGGTTCAATCTTTTTGACCACAACATCGGGAACAGTGTCAGCTGGAGCGCAGGGGACGAGCTTTACGTTTACGTTGTTTTCGCGGTGACATGCATTGCACTGCGCGTGCGGGCGTTCGTGCTGTTTGCTGCCTTCGCGATCATAGGCGCCCTGATAGCCTTCCGGATCAACGCCGATTATTGCTTTACACATGGCGCTTGCTATGACATGACCTACTCTTTCGGCTGGGCGCGCTGCCTGGCTGGCTTTTTCCTTGGCGCAGTTGTGGCTCGGCACGGCAACGCCCTACATTTCGTGGCGTCGCAAAAATGCCAGGTGATCGCTGCGGTTGGTGCTCTGGTGCTGCTTCAGATTGCAGCCGTTGTCCCGCCATTGGCCTTCGGGGCGCCGGTTGTCTTCGGCCTGCTCGTCGCCTCGTTAGCGCGAGATAGTGGGCCCGTAGCCGGCCTGCTGCGCAAGCGACCGCTGCAATACCTTGGAGAGGTATCTTATGCACTGTATCTGAGCCATGCCGTCTTCCTGGTTTACTTTATAAACCTGGTCGACGTTCCAGGGCACCAATTGGCATGGCGGGCAGGCTGCTGTGCAGGCTTCTTATTCGCCTCCTTTGCGCTCGCACATTTCTTGCATCGATACATTGAGATTCCACTACGGGAGCAGATCTACGCTTTTGCGGAGAGAATGCCTGCCATCCGGGGCCGAAACGAGACCGGGCTGGCAGCGAATGAATGACTAATCTCGTTCTTCCAGGCATAGTTTTACCGCGCGATCGTCGGTTGGTAATTCACTGCGATTCAGTTGTACGCTGTCACACATTCGGTTTCCGGGGGAAGTCCCAGAATTCATGCGTGAGGAAACCGCCCGCAGCCGGAGACCAACGTGCATAGAACAAATCGAAGCCTCGAAGGCCTGCGCGGAGCAGCAGCGTTGCTCGTCGTGCTCTTTCATCTGGGCCAGGTGTCACACGTCCCCGGTGTCATTCGAAACGGCTATCTCGCGGTCGATCTTTTTTTCGTGCTAAGCGGATTCGTCATCTGTTCAGCATACGGGGAGCGCTTGGAGTCGGGGTACGACGTGTGGCGCTTCGTCGTGCGCCGCTTCGGGCGGCTGTGGCCGTTGCATATCTCTACCGCAGTCCTCTTTTATGTGATCGGCGGATTGCCGCTGATCCTCACCCACAGCGGCGTATTCGCACCGACGGGCGCGGAAGCTCTGTCAATTGTCACAATGACTCAGGGTCTGAGTATCGTCATCCACTCGTTCGGCAACCCGAACGCATGGAGTACCAGCGACGAGTTTTACGTCTATCTCCTGTTCGCTGCCATCAGCCTGGTTGCACGCCGCCACGTGCAGATTGCTTTTGCATTTGCTTTTGCAGCTATCGGCCTTGCCATCGCCATATTTGTCGACGCCGGTACATGCGTATCTAACCGCCACTGCATGGATCTGGCTTCCAACTTTGGATGGGCACGATGCATTTGCGGTTTCTTTATCGGCGTATTGATTGCTTTTTCAAGGGAGCGCCTCCGGTCGCCATGTACACCGAAGATTCAGCTGGCAGTGGCAATCTGCACTCCTGCGCTCATGATGGGTGCATACGCGATTCCGCTGTTGGCTTTTACGGCACCTCTAGTGTTCGGCACGCTCATTGCGGCTCTCATTTCCGACAACGGACCACTGGCGACGCTCCTGCAAGCGCGCCCCATGCAATATCTCGGCAGGACTTCCTACGCCATGTATCTCAGTCATGCCGTATTCGTCATGCCGCTCACGGAATGGCTTTTGCATGGCAACTATAGAATTGGCTATCAGCTTACTGGCGCGGTGGCGTTCTTGTTCGCGTCGTTAACACTGACCCACTTTATGCACAAGTACGTAGAAATCCCCTTTCGTGACCGGATTTATGCATGGGCGGACTCTCGCACGCATGAGAACGCAGCACCGCTTTTGCGTAATTGCTCCGACGACTATGGCCGTAGTATCGAAAATTGATCGGATGACCCTGATCTTGGGTTCCGATATCGACATAAATTCGGACACTTTTGCAAACGCATGTCAGGAGGGACGGCACGTGGATGGCGAACCCGCACATGGCTGATTTGACTGCAGTGTGTGGGTTCGCGAACGATCCAGCAGTTATTCCAGCTGCTGCGCGGCTCGCGAATCCCTCATACTCGAGATACAAGCTATCGCGAGGCACGACCGGCACGAGGCGCGCCACCTGACTAAAGGGTAGGGCGCCATGACCTGCCGGCCCAAGCGTCGCGCATTTCAAGGAGCGACGGGGGATGCCGCGGATCATCAGGTTTGGAATTTCGGGGGTCATTGCGACCGGCGTTCATGTCTCAGTCGCCTGGTCGGTGTTCAGCTGGCTGGTTCGTGACTCCACCGTCGCTAACGTTGCGGCGTTCGTTGTCGCCAACATCGTCTCTTTTTTGCTGCAGACGCTGTGGAGCTTTTCCTCGCGTCCGACCGTCGCGCGTTTCCTGCGCTTTGCCACGGTCTCGATCGCGGGTTTTCTGGCCGCTGCGCTGATTCCGTTGCTGTGCGGGCGGCAGACGATCTGGCTGCCTACCTTCGCTGTTGTCATCTGCATTCCTGCGCTATCCTACGTTTTGCATGCACGATGGACCTATCAGGCAGCCTGACCATGCACGATCCCGTTCAATCCGCCTCCGGGGCGTTGAATCGACCACCCCGCTGGCTCGATGCGCAACGTATCCGCGCCTATGCGGCGTTCGTGCTACTAGTCAATATCGGTTACTTTTCTCTGCGGATATGGCTTGGGGCGATCGACCCGGTGCCCAACATCAGTCCGCCTGGCTGGGATTTCGCCGTATTCTGGAGCGCCTCCTGGCTCGCGTTGCACGGTCCGGCAGTCAATGCGTTCGACACCGCTCTGATCGAGCCGATCGCCCTGCCACTTCAAAACATGCTGCCGTCGCCGTTTGTCACCCCGTGGACCTATCCGCCAACGTTCCTGCTTGTCATGCTTCCGGCAGCGCTGTTGCCGTTCCAGGTATCGTGCATCGCGTACCTCCTGGCCGGGATTGCCTTCGCGTTCAAGGCGTGCGCACGCATTCTGCCGCCAGTACGGGACCTGTCCTGGTGGCTGCCGGTCATCGCGTTTCCCGCAATCTGGGTGACGGTAGGCGCTGGGCAGAACTCGTTTCTGACGTTTGCACTAATGGGACTCGGCCTCGTCTGTCTAGAGAGGCGGCCATGGCTCGGAGGAGTTTTATTCGGCCTGCTTGCTATCAAGCCGCAACTCGGACTCATGATCCCCGTTGCGCTGCTGTTCAGCAGGAATTGGCGCGCATTCATATCGGCGGCGCTGAGCGTAGGCGTGTTTTGCGCACTCTCGGGGCTTGTGCTTGGGTTCAGTACGTTCGCTCGATTCGCCGAGGCGCTCCCCGCCTTTAACCACTTCGTCGTTCAGTATTCGGATCGCTGGCCGCGCGGGATTTTGACGGTGTTCGGCACGGCACGTCATTTCGGCGTGGCTGTACCAACCGCGTATCTGCTTCACGCGATCATGGCTGCGCTGGCTGCTAGTGCCGTTGCCTGGCTGTGGGCCACGCGCGCGAGTTTCGAGTTGCGGGCGTCGGCGCTCGTGCTCGCGACGCTGTTGGTCCCAACTTATCTGATGCCCTACGACTTGCTATTGCTGGGTTTGCCGATTTTGTGGCTCGTGCGAGACGGCACCCGCAACGGCTGGATTCGGGGCGATGCCGTCGCGATGGTGAGTGCGTGGTTGTCACCGGTCGTCTCTTATACACCCGGAAGTTGGGCGGCCGGCGCTTATGTGCCGTTCATCGTTTTTGCACTGCTGCTGGTAGTGATGCGGCGCTATATGGGCCAACGAGCCGTAAACGCTAACATGTGTGCCTGCGCGGTTGCGGCAGGAGAGCGCAGCCACTCTCGCTGAGCCTCGCTTATCAGTTGCTCTACGGCAATCGGGCTCCCGGCTACGTTTCCCTCTTTTCTGCGGTACAGTTCAGAGCGCAATCCAACCAGTCGGCCTCGATTACGCCGTTACTTTATCCGATTGATTTATCAGGATCACGGCCGCAATCTTCGGGGCAATCCCGCGATAGCCTGGTCCTGTCATGGCCGATACGCACGTCGGACCATGCGTAGATGCGGTCGCGGCAAGGGACTTCGATATACCGGTGCAAGAGATGGGCAAGCGCAAATGACATGAAGACGAGTACGGCAATAGCAATCAATTGATAATCAACTGCGTACTTGCTTTGTTTCAGCCATGAGGCAAACGGAAGCACAATTACGCCATGACCTAGATACAAGGCGTAGGAAATTCTCCCGAGATACTGCATGGGGCGAGTTTGGAGAATGGTTGCCAGTGGCCCGCGGTCGCTAACGAGCGACGCGATAAGTGCAGCGAACACGAGGGGCGCCGCGAAGGCTGCGAGAGGAAATTCAGACGTGCTAGCGAGGAACACAAAGCTGCCAATGGCCAGAGCGATCTGGACGGCTGGCGTGTCAAACCACCGGAGTTTGGTTCGCGAGAGAGCAAGCAGCGCACCGACAAAGAATCCTGCAAGGCATCGTGCCCAGCCGAAGGAGGAATGCAGATCCATGCAGTGTTGGATCGAAACGCAAGTTCCTGCGTCGACGTAAAGGACAAGGGCAAATCCTGTGGCAGCAGTGACAGCGAATATTATTGGACGCCAGCGTCGCATGCGCAGACAGATTACCGCGAAGAGCAGATAAACGTAGAACTCATCGCCCGTGCTCCAGGCAACCAGATTGCCAATATCGCGATCGGGAAAAGCCAGTCCCTGGGTCATGGTTACGATCGCCATCGTTTCCCCGCCTGTTGGCATATGGGGGGGCCTGCCACCGAGTGCGAAAATCATGCCTAAGAATGCGCAAGCGAGAATGGCGGAAACAATATGTAGCGGCCACAATCGCCCGCTGCGGCGCACGACGAAGCGCCATACGTCATGCCTTGTTTTCAGCCGGTCTGCATAGGCAGAGCAGATCACAAACCCGCTCAGCACAAAGAAGAGGTCAACCGCGAGGTAACCGTTGCGGGTGATTGTTGAGAAGGGCGAAAAAAGTCCGATGTGGAAGAATACGACGAGCAGTGCAGCGGCGCCCCGCAGGCCTTCGAGGCTCCGATTTGTAGTTTTCAAGCCGCCCTCCGCTCTTTTTACTGTGGGAGCTTTCAAGGATGCGCGCTGTATGCCCTGCGTGGTCGCACAACGCATGCATGAGAATAGGCCGCTGCCGAGATTCCGATCAGAGTGACCTGCAGAATAAACAATGCCGCGCTACACAGGGCAATGGCGCTCGCGGGGCAGCCACGTTTTCTGTCCTGCCGCAACAGCCGCACGGTTGAACTCCGATACGACACGCGTCGCCAGGCCGTCCCCGTCGACAGCGCCCCCCGCTCGACGCATGATCACCGGCCAGCTGCCCGGACCTGCGACGCACTGCGTCCGCGAACCAGCTCCAGCGCCGCGCCTCTGGAATGGACTTCTGCACGTTCGACTGGCAAGGTGCTGATCTTGCTACGCGACTCGTAGCGCCGGCGCACGAGGTAGATGGGCCGCTCTTTCGACTCGTCGTAAATGCGCCCGATGTATTCGCCAATGACACCGATGCCGGTCAACTGAATGCCGCTCATGAACAGCACGACGGAGATCAGGGAAGCGTAACCGGGGACCGGATTGCCGAACAGCAACGTGCGAGCGACCATAAAACCGCCGTAGCAAAACGCCAGTGCTGCTATCGCGCAGCCAATATACGTCCAGCTGCGCAAAGGCACGGTGCTGAAGCTCGTAATGCCTTCCAGCGCGAAATTCCACAGGCGCCATCCCGAGAACTTGGTTTTACCTGCGGTGCGTGGCGTGCGTTCATAGTCGATGGTCACCGAATTAAACCCGACCCACGCGAACAGCCCCTTCATGAACCGATGACGCTCCGGAAGGCTGCGCAGTGCATTCACCACCTGGCGATCCATCAGCCTGAAGTCTCCAACGTTCTCGGGAATCTTGAGTTCCGAGAGTGCGTTGTGAACGCGATAGAACAACGCCGCGGTCGTGCGTTTGAGGAAGGAATCGCAGGCGCGGTTCGCGCGTCGGGCGAGCACGACTTCGGCGCCTTCGCGCCAACGCTCGATCATCTGGGGGATCAACGAAGGCGGATCCTGCAAGTCCGCATCGATGACGATAACAGCATCGCCTGCTGCTTCGTCGAGGCCCGCTGTGAGCGCCGCCTCCTTGCCGAAGTTGCGCGAGAGATCGATGATCCGCACGCGCCTGTCGCGCTGGCTCACGTGGACCAGTCTGTCAAGCGTGGCATCGCGGCTGCCGTCGTTCACGCAGACAATCTCGAAGCGGATCGATTCGACCGACTCCAGCGTCGCGATGATTTGCGTGAAAAATGCCTCGACACCGTCTTCCTCGTTGTAGAACGGGGCAACGATGGAGACGAGAGGGTTCGAGAACGCGGATCTGGCGCGGCGCGTTTCCTCTGCGATAGGCCTGTTCATGACGTTGACTCCCTTGTTACAACGAGTTCGCGGTAGTGGCGATGGCCTGCGTGTTGCGCTCGCGCGCAATCTGCGCGACCAGCATCCAGAGCGTGGCAATTGAGATGAGTGGGGTGAACGGGACGTGTAGATTCGACACGAGCGTGAGTCCGGCGATGGGCGCGAGCCAGAGTACGGCCAGCCATTCACGTTGTCCGCTCTGGAAACCGTGTTCTTTAGCGTGCGCGATCATCCATGCGATGAGGATTCCATACCATGCGAGGTCGTAATCGTAGAGGTACGGGCTCACCATCAAGCTGGCGCACACGAGTACCGCAGCGCGCAGACCGAAGGCGCTCGGGCGGCCCCATGCATAGCAGACGGCCGAGGCGGCGCAAACGACAGACAGGGCTTGCGCGGCAGCGGCGAGGGCGGTTGGCGCATGGAGCAGCTTGAATGCTGCGAACAACGTGGGCACTCGAAACAGCAGTGCCCGTCCGGTTTCTACGTAGCTGTTGGCGAGCGCCACGTTGTGAAGGAACGCGACGAACGTTTCACTGCCGAACGCCAGTAACGCGAGCGCCATTGAAATTGCCACGCCTGCGACCATCGCGCCCAGTGCGCGCCACGAGCGCGAAGCGAGCAGCGCAAGCGGAATCAGCACAGCAAGTTGCGGCTTCATGGCAACGAGTGCAAAGCACAGGCCGGCGAGTATCGGGCGGCGGCGCAGCAGCACCAGACCGAGCCCCACCAGCGATGCGGTAAGCAATCCGTTTTGGCCGGACGTCAGCACGAGCGCTGAACCCGGGAAGGCAATCGCGATGAGTGCGGTGCGCGGGTGGGGCACGATCGTCGTGGTCACCTTGACGAACAGGGCGAGCGTGCCGAACAGGAAGATGGGAGCCGAAAGTGTGAACGGCAGCAGCGCCAGCGGATAGACGAACAGCAGAAATGTCGGCGGGTAGAGCCAGGGGAGGACGCCGACGGGGCGGCCGGCCACATGCTCCTCGATGGGCGTCAGGATACTGAGGTTATAGGCATCCGCCGCATGTCCCTGCAGGGCAAGATGCGAGGCGCTCCAGAACGGCAGGCAGTCCACGGCGAGCACGCTCATCTGTGGATCCTTCAGCCACACCAGGTGATACAGGTACGCAAGCGCAACCCCAAGGTAGTAGATGAGTGCGGCAAGCGGATAGATCCACAGGCGTTGCCCGCTCAACCAGTGCGAGCGGTGCGTGCTGCTGTCGGGAGACTGAGCGGGCGCCGCCTTGGCGGTGCCGGTCAGTTCACGGAGGGTCGTCTGGTTCATTGAGTGGCCTAGCGCGTAATGGAATGGGTGCGTTCGATGCGCGCGCGGCGCAGCACCACGAGCAGCATGAGCAACAGAATGACCGGGCCGACTTGCGGCAGTCTGAGAACCTGATTGAAGAACTCGTATGCGGGAAGGAGCCAGGCGAGGAGCAGCACGGGCTGTTCGCCGGCCAGCCATCCGCGACGCAATCCGGTCGCGAGCAGACTGGCGCATGCCAGTCCGAACCACGTCAGGTCGTAGTGCCAGACATAGGGGTTGACAATCAGCGTGGCAGTCGCGAGCGCGGCCGCGCGCATGGCGGTGTCGCGCGTCGTGCGCCAGACCTTCCATGCGCTGCAGATGGCGATGACGGCAACGACTGCTTGCGCGAGTCTCGCCACGAACAGCGATGCGTCCATGAGCCGGAGCGAAGCGAACACGGACGGAGAAGCGAGCCAGAAACGGACGTCGTGCTCGAGCAGAAGCTCGCGTGCCATTCCGACGTTCCCGGCAAACAGCCGAGGCGAAGCCGGCCCGCAAAGCATCACGCTTGCAAGAGCAAGGAGCACGGCCGTCACGGCGGCGTATCCGAACACCTTCCACGCCCGTGCCGCGACCAGAACGAGTGGGAACAAGATGCCCAGCTGCGGCTTGATCGCCAGCAGTCCGATGCAAATTCCGGCGATCACGGGACGCCGCTCGATCGATGCGATGGCGAGCGCGGCCAGCGCTGCCGTAATCAAACCGTTCTGCCCGAAGATGGCGCACACCAATACACAGGGCATGGCGAGCACGATATAGCGGGCCGTCGCGATGCCGAGCGTGCCCTGTGCGAGCCCGGAAACACGAACGGTTGCGCAGACATACGCAGAAGCGCTCGCGGCAAGGAAGGCAAAGTAGGCAAGCGGAAGCGGCAACAGCGCGAGTGGCGTGATGAATAGCAGAAACGTGGGGGGATAGAGCCAGGGGACAAACGCGCTCTTGGGCAGGCCGCCCGTTGCTGCGATCACGATTCGGGAGAACGCCGAGTAGTCGAAGACCGTGGCGGCCTGGCCGTGAAGGACCGCGTGGCTGGCCGACCAGAACACGCGCAGATCGGAGCCTGGGCTCCATCCGCCTGTGTCGGAAAAGCCGCGAGTCACCACCGCCCACAGCACCACGAAGCCGACGCCCATGACGAGCATGGCAGTGCTGTAAACAATGAGCCGTTCCCGAGAAAGCCAGGAGCACGCTATCGAGTGCGAACGTGTGGCATTCCACTCTAGTGGTCGCATTTTTTTCAGCCCCCGCTGAATTTTTCGGATTGGCGGCGCCGCCGCCGTTTTTTTTGCCCCGTACTCGCCAGTGGTGCGATGCATGGCAGTCCTGGCGTGTTGCGGGATTATGGTGAGCAGGGCGTTTTCGGAGCAACACAGAGTGCGTCGCCAGCGTTCGGGAGCGAACACTGGCGGGAACGGATCGACCGTGCTGAAGGTCCGGGTCGCTTATTTCGACTTGCGGGCCGAAGTTGCGTGCGCGCGCGACCGGTTGCGAGCGGGAGATGAGAGGGCGCGGCGCGTTCGTTAAGCGAGGTGCCCCACATGTCGAAGGTCAAAAGTACCGAATATGAGCGCCGGCGTACGCGTCGTTGTTGCGGGTGTGTCCGAGCGCACACATGTATCGGTTTGGGTCGCGTAGAACTGCGCCTGAGGCTACGGCGCGAGCCAGTGACGTAGTCCCACCTGCCCTCAAAACCACATGGAACGGGGGTTCACCATGTTCACATCCATTCGGAGATCAAAATGAACAAGATCGTCGCCCACGCAAAGAACTTTGTTCGTGATGAAAACGGCATTACGGCCCTCGAGTACGGCATCCTGGCAGGCCTGATCACGGTCCTGCTGATCGCCAGCATCGCAACGATCGGCTCAGTGCTCAAGAACGTGTTCTCCGACATCGCCTCGGCCGTCTAGCGAACGCGTTTGCGGGTGGGCTGGCAACGCGCGCCGCACTCGCACACTTTCACAACAAACGGACGTTGAAGCTGGAACTGCTCGAGACCGCATTCGGAAACGTCTGGAAGCCGGGCGTCCTTCGAGCAGCGTCGTGTGCCATGAAGCGGGTTCGCGATGTGAAGCATTTCCGAATGCGGTTTTGCAATCAAGAGCAGAGGCGGGAAATGGTTTCAGGCGTGGTCGATCGCACAAAGCTATTAATTTGAGTCGCGTAAAACTGCACCCGAGACTAGTCCGCCAGGTTGAGTGACGTAGTCCCATCACCCTCAAAACCACATGGAACGGGGGTTAACGATGTACACATCCATTTGGAGATCAAAAATGCAAAACATCATCGCTCAGGCAAAGAACTTTGTTCGTGACGAAGACGGCATTACGGCTCTCGAGTACGGGATCCTCGCCGGTCTGATCACCATCTTGCTGATCGCCAGCATCGCAACGATCGGCTCGGTGCTCAAGAACGTGTTCTCCGACGTTGCCGCAGCGGTCTAACCGACGCACGGGCGAGTGGGTTTGCCGCGCGCGCCACACTCGCCCAGTTTCACCGGAAGCGGGCCTTTGTAACTGGAAATACTCGAGACCGGATCCGGAAACGTCGGGAGACCATGCGTCCCGGCAACCGCGTCGTGTGTCATGAGTCAGGGCCCGCGCCACAAAGCTTTCCGAATAGGGTTTTGCGATTGAAGGGCAGTTTCAGGAAATGACTTCAGGTGTTGCCGATCGCACAAAGTTATTGGTTTCGGACGGGTACAAAGTGCGAACGCGACTGCTGAGCTGCCCACAGCGAGGTAGTCCAACCAGCCCTCAAACCCACAGGGAACGGGGCTCAGCAGTTCACTTTCAGGGAGATCGAAATGCAAAGGATCATCGCCCAGGCAAAGGGCTTCATTCGCGACGAAGAGGGTATTACGGCTCTGGAGTACGGGATTCTGGCGGGCCTGATCACGGTCCTGCTGATCGCCAGCATCGCGACCATCGGTTCGGTGCTCCAGAACGTGTTCTCCGACATTGCCGCGGCAGTCTAAAAGAACCTGGCCGGGGAGCGGACAAATGGATTTCACATTGCTTTCGGTTTCCTTGCCGCCGCAACCCGTTCCGCTGTGCGTGATCGCGCTGGTGATACTCGCTGCCAGCACGGACCTCGTCAGCCGCCGGATTCCGAACCGGCTGATCATGCTGGGGCTTGTGTCAGCGCTCGCGGTCCAGATCGCGCTGCACGGAGCGCTCTCGGGCAGCGCGATCTGGCTGAGCGGCGCGGCGACCGGGTTCGCGCTGTTGCTGCCGTTCTACCTGCTGCGGGGCATGGCTGCCGGCGACGTCAAGTTGCTGATGATGCTGGGCGCCTGGCTGGGGGCGGCTGCAACAGTCGATATCGCTGTGAACACCTTCATTATCGGTGGGGTGTGGTCACTCGGGGTCGCCTTGATGCGAGGGCGATTGGTCCGGCTGATCGGAAACGTCGCGGCGTTGCTCGCAGGGTCCGGCCGGTTCATGCGCGTGCCGGGGGTGCCGCCTGGCGCGCAGGTGACGCGGGAGTCGGTCGGGTCGATTCCCTATGGTGTGGCGATCGGCGCGGGTACGGTAGCGGCGCTGTTTGCCATGGTGCATTAAAGCGCTGGCCGCAGCGCAGTGTCTGGCGGTAACGTGCCCCGGCGGCGACTTGACGGGGCTCGAAAGAGATCGAATTTTCTCGAAAGCATATGGGGGTTGTCATGAAAAACGGCCGCGCGCTTGCCATGCTCGCGATTGCCCTGTTGGCCGGCTTGGCCGCAGTGGTGTTCGCTTCCAAATGGTTGCTTCAGACGTCCTCGGGGGCCACGGTACCCGTTGCCGTCGCATCCGACGACATCAATCTCGGTCAGCCAATCAATGAAACGATGATCCGGACGGTCAACTGGCCCAAGGACAGCCTCCCACCCGGAACATTCAGTGTGCCGAAGGACCTTGACGGCCGGGTCGTGCGCGCGAGCCTCGCGCGTGGTGAACCGGTGCTCGCTTCGAAGCTGGCGCCCGTGGGCACGAAAGGCGGTCTGTCCGCAGTGATTGGCGAGGGGCGTCGAGCGATTACGGTGCGCGTGAACGACGTGGTGGGCGTAGCCGGCTTTGCGTTGCCGGGTAACTACGTCGACGTGATCGTCAACACCCAGGAGCCGCAGAAAAAGACTGACTCGCAGGACCAGAGCATCTCGAAGATCGTGCTCGAAAAGATCCTGGTGCTCGCCGTCGCGCAGCAGGTCAACCGCGACGACACCGCGCCGAAGGTCGTGAACGCCGTGACCCTCGAGGTGACGCCCGAGCAGGCGGAGAAACTCGATCTGGCGCGAAGCGTGGGGACGCTCTCACTCGTCCTGCGCAACCAGGTGGACGACAAAAAGCTCGTCACGGACGGTGTGACCAAGCAGACGCTGCTGGGGCAGGCCGCGCCGCTGCCGGCGTCAGCGCCCGAGGCACGTCCGGTGCGGGTGAAGTACGTGGCCCATGCGCAGGTCAAGCGTGATTGCATCGGCGTTCTGTCGGGCGTCACGGGTAGTCAGGAGTGTTTCTGAAGCACCGCAGAGCGGCCGTCCAATCCCGGCGTTGACCACCCGGGACAGGTTGCAATAGCGGCGAAGCCGCTACAAGAACGCTGGTAAAACACGGGGTATAACGATATGGATACCAAAGTAAAGGTGGGGTCCACGGGGGCCCGCAAGGACATCGGCACGTGGCGCGTCGCGACGCTGGCCTGGGTGTGCGCGGGGTTGATGAACGCGACGCCTGGCTGGGCGCAGGAGCAGGCCGGGAACGGGGCGCAGGAGAAGTCCGCTTCGACTGCCCAGGTGCCGATGGGCAAGGGCCCCGTGCAGATGACCATCAGCATGGGACCTGCGCAGGGCGCCAACGCCGCGCCCAAGGCCGTGGCGGGACCGCTGCACGGACCGAGCTGCGTCGGGGCCATTCGTGGCGAGAGCAACGTGGTCGTGCCGCTTGGCAAGTCGACGCTTGTGCCGATCGACGAGCCGGTGCGAAATCGCACGATCGGCAATCCGGAGATCGCGCAGGCGACCATGGTTTCGCCGCAGACGCTCTACCTGGTTGGCCAGTCGGTCGGGACCACCAACATGATCATCCAGGGCAAGAGCGGTGCGTGCCAGGTGATCGACGTGATCGTCAGCGCCGACGCGGGCGGTCTCCAGACCGCGCTCGCGCAACTCATGCCGCAAGAGCGCGATATCCGGGTTTCCACGGCTGCCGACAACATCGTGCTCGCCGGTCATGTGTCGAGCGCACAGGCGGCGCAGCAGGTCATGGAAATCGCCCGGGTGTTCGGCGTGAGCGGCGGCAACGGATCGAAGTCGGGCGGCGTGATCAACATGATGAGCGTCGACGCGCCGCAGCAGGTCATGCTCGAAGTGAAGGTCGCCGAAGTCGACAAGACCCTGATCGATCAGCTGGGCTCGGCAATCAATATCCAGGGCGGCTTCGGGTCGTGGACAGGCGCGCTCGTGAGCAATCTCCTCGCGGGCGTCTCGAGCGCATTCCTGGCCTCCAAGGCGAATAACAGGCCGTTCAACCTCGCCGTGGATGCGCAGAAGACCGACAACCTCGTGAAGATCCTCGCGGAGCCGAACCTTGTCACCATCAGCGGTCAGGAAGCCACTTTCCTCGCCGGCGGCAAGATTTTCATCCCCGTGCCGCAAAGCGGCGGCGGCACTTCGGCCACGGCGATCACCCTGCAGCAGGAGGAGTTCGGCGTGGGGCTCAAGTTTACGCCGACGGTGCTTAGCAACGGCCGCATCAACCTGAAGGTGGCGCCGGAGGTCTCGGAGCTGTCGCCCACGGGCGTCACGTTGAGCGCGTCGAACGTGAGCGGCGTAAGCATCCTGCCGCTCATTACGACGCGGCGCGCGTCCACCACGGTCCAGATGGCCGATGGCGAGTCGTTCGCGATCGGCGGGCTGATCAACAACAACATTACGGGCTCGCTCAAGGCCGTGCCTGGCCTCGGTGAAATTCCGGTGCTGGGCGCGCTGATGCGCAGCACCTCGTTCCAGCACGACCGCTCGGAGCTGATCTTCATCATTACGCCGCACCTCGTGAAGCCCGTGAAGAGTATCGCGCAACTTCAGATGCCCACGGACAGCTTCTCGGAGCCCCTTGAGGCCGACGTGTACGCGACGGGCAACATGGAAGGCCGTGCCAAGCGCAACGAGGGACGCTTTGCACCGGCGGCACCTGCGGCACCCGCGGGCACTCAGGCCACGCCGGCTGCGCCAGCCGCACCTGCGCCGGCGCCGGCCGCGCCCGCGGCGCTGCCCGCACCGCAGGTCTCTTCGCGGCGCGAGGCGCCGGCGTCCTCCGGGCCGGCACCTGAGGAAACGGTTACACAGCCGGTCGCCACACAGCAGGTGAGCGTGCAGTCTCTCGCGCCGTCAGCGGGCGACGACAACGCAGCGCGTGCGCAGCGCATCGAGCAGGAAGCCGCGCGTATCGCGTCGAACCAAACCGTCGTTCATTGACCCGGCGATCAGGAGACCAGCATGAAACTCGATACTTTTGCATTCTTTCGCCGGGCTCTGCTGATCGCGCCGCTTGGCGTTGCGCTCGGCGGTTGCATGACCAGCTCGCCCATCTGGGAAGCGCATTTCGGCGAAGCGCTGCACCACTCGGTGCAAGCGCAGATCATCGACCCGGACGCGGCCATGCACGTCAGCTCGCAGCCGGGAGTGGACGGCAAGGCCGCCGCGGCGGCGATGGACCGCTACGACAAGTCCTTTACGCAGCCGCCGGTGTCCGCGTCGCCCTACACGATTGGCGTGAGCTCGGGGCAATAAGCCGGGGCACGCACGACAGGCAGGAGAACGAAACCAACCCGGGGCATACGATCATGATCGACATACTCATTACTTCCACGGACACCGAGCGGCTCGCGCAGATCATGCGCGTGATCGCGGGATGCGGTCCCTACCGCACGACGCGTACCGTTGGCACGCCGTTCGATCTCGTCGAGCGTGGCGACACGCTCGACGCATTCGATGTCCTGATCGTCGATGCGAGGGGATTGCAGGAGGCGCAGCTGCCTTCCGTGACGGAGCTGTGCCGCCGTCGCGACCGGCTCCTGTGCATGCTGCTGATTCCCGAGGCGTCACCGGACGCGCTCATTGCGGCGATGCGCGCGGGTTTCCGGGACGTGATCACGGGGCCGCTGGACCCCGTGGCGATAGGCGATGCGCTGCAGCGCGCGATCGGTCAGCGCGCGCAGGGCAATGCTCGCTCGACGCGCATCGTGTCGTACATGTCGTGCAAGGGCGGCGTCGGGACGAGCTTCATCGCGGCGAACGTGGCACACATCGTCTCGCAGACGCAGAACCAGCGCGTGCTGCTGATCGATCTGAACCAACTCTACGCGGACGCCGCGTTCCTCGTGACGGAGCAGACGCCGCCCTCGACGCTGCCCCAGTTGTGCGCGGAAGTGGACCGCATGGACGTGGCGTTCTTCGATGCGAGCGTGATCCATGTCGCCGGCAACTTCGACATCCTGGCTGGCGCGGGCGACCCGATCAAGGCGAGCGAAATGCGTCAGGACCGGCTCGAATGGGTGCTTGGTGTCGCGATGCCGCGTTACGACTGCGTGGTCCTCGATCTCGGGCAGACCATCAATCCGCTTTCCATGCTTGCACTGGACCGCAGTGACGAGATCCATATCGTCTTGCAGGCGAGCATGCCGCACTTCCGGGCAGGCCGCCGTCTGCAGGAGATCCTGCAATCACTCGGCTATGGGCCTGAACGGATTCGTGTGCTGCTCAACCGCCAGACCAAACACGGCGAGCGTGTGCGCGAGGCCGCCGAAAGCGTGCTTGGCGTCAAGCCGTTCCAGGTCATTCCGGACGATGCGCGTGCCGTATCCGAAGCGGTCAACCAAGGTTTGCCGATTTCCGTGGTGGCGCCCGGCAGCGCGGTGACGCGCAGCCTGCGCGCGCTGGCGACCAGTGTGGCGGCCTCGAATGCCACGGACACGGCATCGCGCGGCAAAGGCGACTCGTTGTTCGCACGCCTGATCGGTCGTCAGGCGCCGGCCAAACTCGGCTTGATGTAAAGGAGAAAAAACATGTCTCTTCGCGAGCAAATCTTTGCGCAGCGCTTCGAGCCGACGATCGTCGAGCGTGCCGATACCGGCGTCAGCGCCGGCGCCGGTATCGGCGCTACAGCCGCAGCTTCCGCGCCTGCCAGGGTGAAAACCGAGGCGTATCAGAAGCTGAAGTACGAAATCCACCAGGCGGTGCTCGAACGCGTCGAGCTCGAGCGTCTCTCGCGCATGCCTCAGGAGCAGATCCGCAGCGAGATCGGTGCGCTGGTTGGCCGCATACTTGAAGATCAGAAGGCGCTGGCGAACGACATCGAACGCAGGCAGCTCGCCATCGACGTGTATGACGAGATGTTCGGATTCGGTCCGCTTGAGCCGCTGCTGCGCGACCCCACGGTCTCGGACATTCTCGTGAACACGTGGCGCCAGACGTTCGTGGAGCGCCGTGGCAAGCTCGAGCTCACCGACGTCAACTTTTACGATGACGCTCACCTCATGAAGGTGATCGAGAAGATCGTCTCGCGCGTGGGACGGCGCATCGACGAGTCGAGCCCGATGGTGGACGCGCGCCTGCCCGACGGCTCGCGCGTGAACGCCATCATTCCGCCTTCGGCCGTGGACGGGCCGCTCGTCTCGATCCGGCGGTTCGCGGTCTCGCCGCTGCAGGTCTCGGATCTGATCGAGCTGCAGACGCTTACGCCGCCCATGGCCCAGGTGCTGGAGGGGCTTGCGCGGGCCAAGGTCAACATTCTCGTGTCGGGCGGCACGGGCAGCGGCAAGACGACGCTGCTCAACGTGCTCTCAGGCTTCATTCCGAACGACGAGCGCATTGTCACGATCGAGGATGCGGCCGAACTTCAACTGCGCCAGGATCACGTGCTGCGGCTCGAAACGCGCCCGCCGAACATCGAGGGTCGCGGCGAGATCACCCAGCGCGCGCTCGTGCGCAATGCGCTGCGTATGCGCCCGGACCGCATCATCCTTGGCGAAGTGCGCGGCGCGGAAGCGCTCGACATGCTCAACGCCATGAACACCGGCCACGAAGGGTCGCTTGCGACGATCCACGCCAACACGCCGCGCGACGCGCTCACGCGGCTCGAAAACATGATCAGCCTGGGCGGCCTGTCGTTGCCGCCGCGCACGATGCGCCACCAGATCTCGTCGGCAATTTCGGTGGTCGTGCAGGCCGCGCGCCTCACCGACGGCCGCCGCAAGATCATGAGCATTTCGGAGCTGACCGGCATGGAAGGCGACATCGTCAACATGCAGGAAATCTTCACGTTCAAGCGCACCGGCATGGATTCGAACGGCAACGTGCGCGGCTACTTTTGCGCGACCGGCGTGCGTCCGAAGTTCTGCGAGCGCTTTGCTGCGTTTGGCGTGAACGTGCCGGACCAGATTTTCGAACCGGGCCGCCGGTTCGAAACGGCTTGATGTTCTCGACGTTCTTGCGGGGGAGCGTGGCATGAGCACAACTTTCTTTCTGGCGATCCTGCTGCTCTTCGTGGCGGTAGTGCTCGCAGCCCAAGGCGCGTGGGAATGGTGGAACAGCCGGCATGGCGCCGTCGCGCGCCGTCTCGAAGCGCGCCTCGAGGCCGTGGCCACGGGGGGCACGGGACGCAAGGAGACGATGTCCATCCTCAAGGCGCGGCGGCTCGATGGGTCGACACTTTTCGGACGCGCCTTGCTGCTCGTGCCGAAGATCCGCTCGTTCGAGGCATGGGTGCAACAGTCGGGCATCTCCTGGACCGCAACGCGCCTCATCGCGCTCTGTGCGGTGATGCCGGTTTTCGTGCTCGTCGTGGGGCTCTTCGTTCGCGTGCCGTTTGCGATGCTGGCGGCGGCCGCGTGCGCCTCCGCGCTGCTTCCGTTGCTGTACGTGAGCCGTCGACGCGCAAAGCGGTTGCTGCGCTTTCAAAAGCAGTTGCCCGATGCCTGCGACATGCTCGCGCGCGCACTGCGCTCGGGTCATGCGTTCACGGGGGCCATCGACATGGTCGGCACCGAGTTCGCCGACCCCATGGGCGCCGAGTTTCGCGTCACGTTCGACGAGATCAACTATGGCGTCTCGCTCAACGACGCGTTGTTGGGCCTTGCGCAGCGCGTGCCGGTGGGGGACCTGCGTTACTTCGTCATCGCCGTGCTGATCCAGCGCGAGACCGGCGGCAACCTGGCAGAGCTGCTGGACAGCATTGCGAGCCTCGTGCGCGAGCGCTTCAAGCTGTTCGACAAGGTGCGCGTGCTCGCCGCGGAAGGGGTGCTCTCGGCGCGGGTGCTGTGTCTGCTGCCGGTCTTTACGGCAGGAGCCATTGCCTTCCTCAATCCGGATTTTCTCGAGGTGCTGTGGAAGGACCCGACAGGCGTGATGCTGCTCGAAGGCGTTTCGGTGCTGATGGTGATCGGCACCATATGGGTGCGCCGCATCGTGCGCATTCACGTCTGAAAACGTCAGGCTTCGCGCCAGCAGGAAATTCGAAAAAGGGGGAGCCATGTTAGCGCTCGATACGACGCGGTTGATGTTGCTGGTCTGTCTCTTTGCCGGTGTGTTCGGCCTGAGTTTGGGCGCCATGTATCTCTTCGCGCCCCGAACCATGCGCAGGCGCATCGAACAGGCGGGCGGGGGCGGCGCGCCTGCTCCCAGTGCCCAGCCGGACGGTGGAGACGAGCCCTGGTACGAAAAGCTCGTGCACGTCACGGAGCCGCTTTCGAAGCTCTCGGCGCCCAAGGAGGGCTGGGAGGTTTCGGCGTTGCGCGTGCGGTTGATGAACGCCGGCTGGCGTACGCCGGGTGCCGTTGCGACCTACTTTGGGACCCGCACGGTGCTGGCGCTGCTCTTGCCCACCATGGCGGCCATGTGGATGCTCGGCGGCGGGGGGGCGAGTTCGGTCACGAGCTTCGCGGTGGTCCTCGTGAGTCTCGTGAGCTTCGGCTACTACCTGCCGGCCTTCGTCCTCGGGCGCGCTGTGGCGCGCCGCAAGCGGGTGATTTTCGAGGACTTCCCCGACGCAATCGATCTGTTGACCGTCTGCGTCGAAGCGGGGCTCGGCCTCGATGCTGCGCTGATGCGCGTCGCGGAAGAGATCAAATTGCGCAGCGAAGTGGTCGCGAGCGAGATGGAGCTTACGCTGCTGGAAATGCGCTCGGGGTATGCGAAGGAAAAAGCGCTGCGCAACTTTGCCCTGCGCACGGGCGTGGACGATGTCGATTCGTTCAGCACGATGCTCATCCAGGCGGAGCGTTTCGGCACGAGCATTGGCGATTCGCTGCGCGTGCTCTCGGACACGCTGCGCACGCGCCGTCGCATGCTTGCCGAGGAAAAGGCCGCGAAAATCGCGCTCAAGCTGCTGTTTCCGCTGATGTTCTGCATCTTTCCCGCGCTGCTGGTGGTGCTGATGGGGCCGGCGATGCTGCATATCTACCGGACCATGCTTCCGGCAATGGGCGGCTAACCGGCGGCGGTAACGGACGATGTCGCAGGACCTGGCCCGGTATGGGCGATTTGATCGGGGGACCTATGGAACCAGCAAAGACCGGCGCGCTACGCCTTCCGTTACGCGCGGCAAGAGGAAGAAGGGGGGCAGTGAGCCCCGTGCGCGGGCGCCTGTGGCGCGCGCAGCGCGGGGTGGCCATGGTCGAGTTCGCCGTCGTGCTGCCGGTACTGCTGCTGCTGGTGTTCGGCATCATCGAAATGGGCTTGTTCCTGTATGACAAAGCGGTCCTTACCAACGCCAGCCGGGAGGGCGCGCGCGCCGGAATCGTGCTGAAGAGTCCGAAGGCCACCTCGACCGACGTGCAGAACGTCGTGACGAACTACACCTCGAACTACCTGCTGACGTTCGGCTCGCAAAATACGCCGGTGGTCACCACGTCTGGCACCGGCGGCACGTTCGGTCAACCGCTTACGGTGACCGTCTCCTATCAGTACAGCGGGCTGGCTTTGGGACGGATGGTGGCCCCCATCACGGGGCCGATTACGCTGACCGCCACCACTGTCATGAATAACGAATAAAGGGGACGATCATGCGCACGGGGAGCAAAGGGAAACAGAAAGGGGCAGTGGCCGTCACGGTCGCTGTGTTCATGGTCTTCCTGCTGGGAACCGCGGCGCTCGCCATCGACATCGGCAATCTGATGGTCGCTCGCAACGAGCTCCAGAACGCGGCCGATGCGGCTGCGCTGGCAGGCGCGGGTTGTCTGAAACCGCGCAGCGAGTGCGGCAATACCAGCGCGACCCAGCCGGATTTTACGACCGCGTCGGCAACAGCTTCCACGTTCTCGACGTCGACCTCGACCAACCAGGTTCAGGGTGCCTATGTGCAAGCCAGCACGGTAGCGACTGGATACTGGAACGCCACGGGCACGCCGTACGGCCTGGAGGCGCTGCCGTTCACACCGGGCGCGAATGACCTGCCTGCCGTGCAGGTGACGATCAATAAAGACGGATCAAACGCGAACGGAGCGGTGTCGGGCTTTCTGAGCGGCGTGCTCGGGGTCAATATCCTGAAAGCCAGTGCAGTGGCGACGGCCGTGCTCTCTTCGCCCGGCAATGTGGGGCCAGGCGGGTTGTTTCCACTGGCGATGTCGCAGTGCTTGTACAACACCTACTGGAATTCGTCGACCGATTCACCGCTGACTTCGCCCACCACCGGCACCGTGTCCGGTTTCTCGGACCCGCAGATCGCGGGACAGCCGTATATCTTCAGGATAGGGTCCGCCTATCAGTACGGAACTTGTCAATCCGGCCAGTGGACGACGTTTAATGTCAACGACAACAGTGCCAGCTATGCCACTAGCCTGCTGACAAGTGGCAACAGCACCGGCTTCTCCATCGGTGCTCAGCCGGGGACGTGGATTCAGACGGGCGAGAAAAACTCGATCTTCAACGCGACTGCGGCCTGTAGCGCGGCGGGCAATGGTCAATGCGCATGGGCGACTGTCGTGGTGGTGGCCGATCCGTCGACGAGCGGGTTTCAGCCGGTCCTGGCATTTGCTTGCCTGCACATTCTTGATGCGAATAACGGCTCTATGCCGTATGTGCTCGTGCAGATGAGCAACGACATGAGCCACTGTGAGACAGCCAATTCGGGAGGGGTTGGGCCGGGTTACGGCGCTTACACGCCGCCGAGACTGGTCCAGTAGGAAGGATTTTTCGTCGCCCAAGCGGCACACTTCGACATGCATGCCCGGCAACTCGGGCGCGGCGATGCGCGCCGCGCCCTTTTTCTTGCCCGCGGCTTGCTTCTTCGATGCTCTTCGGGCGCCGATTCCAGCGCCCATATCCGCACTTTCTTCCCGCTTTTTCGCTTAACTTCGTTTGACGCGCTAAAATTGCGGACCTTTTAATCAGTCCGCCTATTTCTGCCTTGAGCGTGCAAAAGATCCTCATCGTGCGCGTGTCGTCGCTTGGCGACGTCGTCCACAACATGCCCGCCATCGCCGATATCCGGCGGCGGTATCCCGACGCCCAAATCGACTGGCTCGTCGAAGAAAGCTTCCAGTCGCTCGTCGAGCTCGTGCACGGCGTGCGCCGCGCGATTCCGTTTTCGCTGCGCCGCTGGCGCAAGGGGCTCTTCTCGGCGGCCAACTGGCGCGAGATCGGCGCGTTTCGCCGCGCGCTCGCCGCCGAGAAGTACGACCTCGTGATCGACTGCCAGGGGCTCATCAAGACCGCCTGGGTCGCGAGCTGGGCGCGCGGGCCGCTCGTTGGCCTCGGAAATCGCACCGACGGCGCGGGCTACGAATGGCCGGTGCGCCTCTTTTACAAGCGCTCGATCCGCATCGAGCCGCGCACGCACGTGGTCGAGCGCACGCGCCAACTGGTTGCGGGCGCACTGGAGCTGCCGCCGCCGCAGCCCACCGACGACATCGAGTTCGGCCTCGACACCTACCGCGCAGCGCAGGCGCTCGCGGCGGTCGGCCTGAATCTGCCGGTGCCCTATGTGGTGTTCGTGCACGCCACTTCGCGCGCCGACAAGCAGTGGCCCGACGCACACTGGATCGAGCTGGGCCAGGCGCTCGTGCGCCGCGGCGCGTCGATCGTGCTGCCGTGGGGCAGCGAGGCGGAGCGCGCGACGAGCGAGCGCCTCGCGCGCGAGTTCGGCGAGGCGGCCATCGTGCCGCCCAGGCTCTCGCTGCCAGCCGTGGTCGGCCTGATCGACGGCGCGGCGGCCACGGTGGGCGTGGACACCGGTCTCGTGCACATCGCGGCGGCGCTCAAGCGCCCGACGGTCGAGTTGTACAATTTCGCGACTGCCTGGCGCACCGGCGGCTATTGGTCGCCGAAGGTCGTCAATCTCGGCACGGCGGGGCAGCCGCCCACGCTCGCGCAGGTGAAGGGCGCGCTGGCGGGCTTCGGCCTGCTTTGAGCAGGCTGCGCGCCCGAGGTCACATTAAGTCACATCAAGTCGCATCAGGTCGCATTAAGGCACGTCAAGGCGCGCCACGCGGCGCGCGCGGTATAAGGGTCGGCGCCGGGCATCCCGCCCGGCAACGCGATCCATCGCTTCCCAGGGGCGACCATGAACGAATCCCAGATCATCGAAATCACTTCCGCCGACTGGCACGGCCAATATCTTTCGCAGCCGCGCGAGACGCTGCTCGATGCCGTCGAGCAGGGCAAGGTCCTGTATTTCCCGAAGCTCGAGTTTCCGGTCGAGGGCGGCGAGCGCGCGCTGCTCGATCCGGCCATTGCGGACCCCAAGCGCAAGAACATCAGCCTCGACCCGAACGGCGGCGCGCTGCGCGGCGTGCTGGGCGACACGGTCACGCAGTCGGCGGTGCGCGCCATGGTCGCGCGCTATCAGGCCTGTGCGCGCACGCTCGTCGACGGGCTCTTTCCCGAATACAGCGGCAAGCTGCGCGTCGCGCCCACGAGCCTGCGCCTGCATCAGGTGGAAACGCGCCAGACCTCGTGGCGCAAGGACGATTCGCGCCTGCACGTGGACGCCTTTCCGTCGCGCCCGAACTATGGCGAGCGCATCCTGCGCGTGTTCACCAACGTGAACCCGCACGGCGTGCCGCGCGTATGGCGCGTGGGCGAGCCGTTCGAGGACATGGCGCGGCGCTTCCTGCCGAACATCAAGCCGCAGATGCCGGGCTCGGCCTGGCTGCAGAACCTGCTGCACATCACCAAGTCGCCGCGCAGCGAGTACGACCATCTGATGCTGAACCTGCACGACAGCATGAAGGCCGATCTCAACTATCAGAAGACGGCTCCGCAGGAGACCATCAATTTTCCGCCGGGCTGCGTGTGGGTGTGCTTCTCCGATCATGCGTCGCATGCGGTCATGTCCGGCCAGTTCATGATGGAGCAGACCTTCTTCCTGCCCGCGAAAGACATGGTGCATCCGGAATGGGCGCCGCTCGGCATTCTACAGCGTATCAAGGGCAAGGAACTCGTTTGAAGCCGGGCTTGAATTTCATCGCGGGTACGATGTACCCGATGGCGCGCAGGGCGATTTGCGCAGCGGAGGCCCGATGCTGAGGGCCGTCTATCGCGCGGCCTGGTGGCTGATCGCGCCGCTCGCGGTGCTGCGTCTTTTCATCCGCTCGCGGCGCGAGCGCGGCTATCGCGAGCATATCGGCGAGCGTTTCGGCTTTGGCATCGGGCGCGTGCCCGAGGACGACGCGCCGCTCATCTGGGTGCATGCGGTATCCGTGGGCGAGACGCGCGCGGCGCAGCCGCTCGTCGACGCCTTGCTGGCGGCGCGCCCCGACGCGCGCGTCCTGCTCACGCACATGACGCCCGGCGGGCGCGCGGCGGGCGAGCAACTGTTCGGCAATCGCGTGCTGCGCTGCTATCTGCCCTACGACATGCCGCATGCCGTGCGGCGCTTCCTGCGCACATGGCGTCCGTCGCTCGGCCTCGTGATGGAGACCGAGGTGTGGCCGACGCTCATCGACGAATGCAAGCACGCCGACGTGCCGCTCGTGCTCACGAACGCGCGCATGTCGGCGCGTTCGTTCAAGCGCGCGGCGAAGTTCGGCGCGCATGCGCGCGAGGTGTTCGGCGGCTTCACGCGCGTGCTCGCGCAAAGCCCGGCGGATGCCGAGCGCCTGAGCGCACTGGGCGCGCGCAACGTGAGCGTGCTCGGCAATCTGAAGTTCGATATGGCGAGCCCTGCCGCGGTGGTGGCGCGCGGGCGCGACTGGCGCCGCGCGATTGGCGCGCGGCCCGTGTGGGTGGCGGCAAGCACACGCGAAGGCGAAGAAGAGTTGGTGCTGCAGGCGTTCGCGGCGCTGGGTGTGGAAGACGCGCTGCTGATTCTCGTGCCGCGCCATCCGCAACGCTTCGACGAGGTGGCCGCGCTTGTCGCGCGCAAGAATCTCAAGCTCGAGCGGCGCTCGCGCTGGGTTCAGAACCCGGCTCCAAACCCGACGCCGACTGCTTCGAAGGTGGGCTCCGCCGCGCCGCATGAAGGCGTGCGCGCCCTGCCGCAGGACGTGAACGTGCTGCTCGGCGACTCGATGGGCGAGATGGGCGCGTATTACGCCGCCGCCGATCTGGCGTTTATCGGCGGAAGCTTGCTGCCGCTGGGCGGCCAGAATCTGATCGAGGCGTGCGCGGTGGGCGTGCCGGTGCTAATCGGCCCGCACGTGTTCAACTTCACCCAGGCCACCGCCGACGCTGTTGCGGCCGGCGCGGCGCTGCAAGTGCAGGATCCCGCCGATCTCGCGCGCACGCTGCGTGAACTCTTCAACGACAAGCCGCGGCGCGTGGCCATGGCGGCAGCGGCAGCGGCGTTCGCGGCGCGCCATCGCGGGGCGACCTCGCGCACGGTCGACATTTTGCAGACGCTCGTCTTCGACATATAACTTCGTGCGCGAATGCGCACGAGCACCGGAACAAGTGTGTAGCCGAATGCCGGCTGCGGTGTCGTCCTTTGCTTTTCGCTAATAGTCGCCAGGAATCCAGAGGTATCGTCGCGAAGCGGTTTGTGGAGCTTTCTCCGAAATTTCTTCGGACCGAGAGCTCAACAGGAGCTACGATGCCAAACGCCAAGTGGTACGAAAGAGCATGTGCTATTTGGCCTTGGCTGAACGGTTTTTGAATGTGAAGCCCGGCTATCGAGCGCGCCAGTTTCGAAGTAGAGATATGACGGAGAGAGCAGGCGGGGCGTCTGCGCAAAAAAGCTCGATGACGATCGGTCAGACGATCTGTGGGATGAACAGTTCGGTGACTGCTTGTCCGATCAGGCAGTTGCGGACAACACCGATAGCTTTGCCAGGAATTTGGAAGCTGGCAGCGGAGAATTTCAGGTGCCAGTTTATGGGAAACGCGGTTCGGGCCCGGAAGTGATTTGACGATTATGCAATAGCACTTTGTGCGCTACAGATAACGCCTTCCATGCGGCACGTTTCCCACTTACAGGAGTGAGACCTGCTGGTACGTTCGTGCTTGACAAGTCGCTTGCATGGCTGCCTGGTATTCGCTGTTCAGTTCGGTCGTCGCATTTCGCGCAGCTTCAGTTATCTGGGCGTCGATCGCGTGAATTTGCCCGAGCGCACTGAGTGTCGCAGGCGGCTGCTGCGCGGACAGTGACATGATCAGCGGTGAGCGCTCGATCGCAAGCTGTGACGCCCGTTCCCATTCGCCCACGGCCACTGCCTGTTCGATAGCTTTGGTGAGTTGCAAGATGCACTCGATGTCCGCTAAGGCTTGCATGAAGCGTGGTCTCGTTCCCGTCAGTTCTTGTTGGTGGCCATCGCGCCCGCGCTGTTCTGGCCGCCGAATAGCTGGGTGAGATATTGCTGGTTGTTGCTCATCGTCGCCATCAGCGTATTGAGCGCCGTGAATTGCGCGGTGTACATGCTGGTGAGCTGTGACTGATACGTCGCTAGCGACGACTGCTGCAACGAGAGATTCGTGAGGTCCGTATTGAGCGCCTTGGTGCGCGTCTGGATCGCTCCGCTGCTCGACAGGTAGCTCGTGATATTGGTGTTCAACTGCGCGGCCACGCCGTTGGTCGAGCTGAACAGCTTGGCCACTGTGGCCTGGTTGTTTTGCAGCGCGCTGCTCAGCGCGCTGCTGTCGACCGCGAGCGAACCGTCGGCGTTCAGCGTCACACCGATCGTCGCGAGACTCGTGGTCGTGTTGCCGTTCTTCACGCCGGTTGCGACGATCGAGGCCAACTGGTTGCGCACGAGGTTCAGCGTCGAGTCGCCGAGCAGCACGCCCTGCGAAGTCGCGGTCGAGCTGTACGCGGTGAGCGTGCCCATGGTCGTCACGAGCGTGTTGTAGAGCGTGACGAAATTGTTGATCGCATTCGACTGCGAACTCGTGTCCTGCGCGATCGTGAGCGTTTGCGGCGACGTGCCCGTGGTGTCCACCGATGCGGCGCTCAGGCTCAGCGTGACGCCCGCGAGCGCGGTAGTCACCGAGTTCGTCGCGCTGGTCACGCCGGTGCCGTCGAGCGTAAAGTACGCATCCTGCGCGGCGGTGGTCTGGCTCCAGTTGGGCGTGGCCGGCGAGCCGGAAGTCTGCACGTTGCTGAGCGTCGACTGGTTGGCGTTGAGTTGCGCGCTGGTCGCGCTCGCGTTGCCGTTAAGCGAGGTGCCGGCGTTGCCGGTCACCGCCAGGCCGTTCAGCGGGTCGCCCGTAGCCGTATCGCTGATCTGGATGCTGATGGCGTTCTGTGAGCCGGTGGCGTTCCCGTGCAGCACGAGGTGCGCGCCATCCGCGCCATTCACGACCGTGGCCGTCACGCCGGGATTGTTGCTCGCGCTATTGATCGCCGCCGCAATGCCGGAAACCGTGCTGTTACTGCTGTCCAGTGAAATCGTGGTGCTCGCGCCGCCGATCGAGAGCGTCATCGTGCTCGGCACCGAAGCGAGCGGCTGGCTTGCGCCGTAGCCCCTCGACGTGAGGACCTGCGCGGTCGCGATCTGCGCGACGTCGATCGAATACGTCCCCGCCACCGCTCCGCTGGCCGCCGTGGCCGCGATGCCCGTGCCGCTCGTGCTCGCCTTGAAGGCATTGACGGTCGTGCCGTCCGAGAGCGAAGTGAGGCCCGCCTGCAGCGCCGAAAGCGCAGCCGAGAGCGTGCCGTATGCGGAGATCTGCGTGTTGTCCAGTTGCGCCTGCGAGGACAGTGTCGCCGCCTGGCCCGCGATCTTGCTATTGACGAGCGCCGTGACGAGCGCGCTCACGTCCATCGACGAATTGCCGGTCGAGCCGCTGATGACCGACTGCGCGGCTTGCTGCAGCGCGCTATTGGCCGACGCTGCGGCGCTGGAGGCCAGATTCGCGTTCGAGATACCGGATACGGTGGACATGAAGGGGCTCCGTGCGTCGGCGATGCCGGGTGGATCGGTTCAAGTACGGTTCAGGTTTAAAAACGCCAAACGGGAGGTTGTCCTCCCGGTTGGCAAGCGCCGCGCACCCCGGGTATGGCGGGCGGAGCGCGCGGCGCGTACTGCTTGACTCACATGAAGCGCTTGTTACTGCAGGAGCTTCAGGATCTGCTGCGGCTGCGAGTTTGCTTGCGCGAGCACCGAGATGCCGGCTTGCTGGAGCACTTGGGCCTTGCTCAGGGCGGCCGTTTCTGCGGCGAAGTTGGCGTCCTGGATCGACGATTGTGCTTGCGACAGGTCGGTCGACTGGGCCTGCTGTGCCGTGCTGATCGCGGTGAATCGGTTCTGCGCGGCGCCAAGGTTTGCCTGCATGTTGTTGATGGTCCCCAGCGCGTTGTCGATCGATTCAATCGCCTGATTCGCGCCTGCCGTCGTGCCGATGTTGATGTCCGCAACTCGCGGCGGCACGTTGGCAAGGTTGGCGGAATTGATCGAGCCCGCTGCCGCGACGCCCATAATGGTGGCGTTGGTCGTAGCCGTGCCGACTGCGCCGGCATTTGCCGTGAGCTGAGCGCCCCCGCTTGCACCTGTCGTAGCCGCTCCGATCGTGCTGAAGACAGCTTTAACCACGTTGCTCCCTGCAGCGAGAGTGTTACCGTTTTGATCCGCGAAAGTAAAGCCGCCGTTGCCGTCGGAGAAGACTTGAACAGCCGTGACCGTAGCGCCAGATTCATTCGGAGCGATGTAGCCGCCGTTCGAATCGAAGCTGAGGCCGGTAACCGTGCCGAGCAGCGTCCCATTCGCGGAGCGCGTTGCCTGGTCCGTACCATTCGGCAGGTTGGCGGTGTTGATGGCCGCGACCTGGTTTTGCTGGGCTGTGGTCAGACCGGTCGGCGGGGTGCTAGTAATTTTGCCCAGTGCGCCGCCCGCGGCAGCCGTGAGCGCCAGAGCCGAGCCCGAGCCTGCCGTCGAACTTCCGAAGAGACTCGTCACTGCGGTGCTGCTCAAAGCCTGATTGTTCTGATCGGTGAACTTGAAGCCGCCCTGACCATCAGCAAGAATGTTGATCGTCGTAATGGACGGCGTTGCCGCGCCACTCGTTGCTGCACCGGCGCTCGTCAGGCTCAGCCCCGTAAGCTGCCCGAGCGTGGATCCGTTGGCTGGCAGGCCGGTGCCAAGGTTTGCTGCACCCACGTTTTGGGTCAGGTTCAGCGAAATGGTTTGACCGACGTTTGCGCCCACTTGGAACGATACGTTGCCGAGCGAACCGTTCAGCACGTTCATGCCGTTGTACGTCGTTTGCGACGCAATACGGTTGATTTCCGAAACCTGCTGCGACACTTCCTGCTGCAGCGCCTGACGGTCCGTATCGGTCATGCCACCGTTCGTCGCTTGCACGGCCAGTTGGCGAATGCGCTGCAGGCTGTTCGTCAGCGACGACAAACCGCTCGATGCCGTTTGCACCATCGACACGCCGTCGTTCGCGTTCGACACGCCCTGGTTCAGACCGTTGATCTGGGTCTGCATGATGTTCGAGATCGCAAGACCCGCTGCATCGTCCGCTGCGCTATTGATGCGCTTGCCCGACGAGAGGCGCGTGATCGCTTGCGACAGCGCGCTGCCCGAGCCGGTCAGGTTTTGTTGCGCGACGAGCGAGTTGATGTTGCTATTGATTCCGAGCATGGAAATTCTCCTGATTGGGACTGAGCCCGTTTGCGCCACGGCGACCGTGGCGTCGGCGGACTATCTAACGCGTTGTTCCGACCGCCATGCCTAGGCTAACGACCTTTCACCACCGAACTTTAGAGGGACGCATGTAAAAATCTCGTCTGCTGTGCCCGTGGGGACAACAAGCTAGCGGAGGGCCTTCCGGGGAACAGGAAAGCCCGAGATCATCGATGTAAATGAGCAAACCCGGTACGAACAAAAGGGATCTCCCAGCGTTGTAGCGACCATGGCTCGCCGTACGCGACGTCCGTATGCATTGCACAGCCGCCGCCCCGGAGGCGATACCAGACGAACAGGACCGAAGTACGCCGTCTTTTCAACGGATGCTCTTTCTTGCGGATATGAGACGCTCGCTCATTACGAATTTCACGCCATACGCTTCTTGAATATGTCCATGACCACAAACGCTGCGGAGGACGGTGAGCACCCCGTCCCGGATCGGGACGCTTTCAGTCAGGTTGCCGCAGGGCGTGCGCGCGCACGCCGGGAGGAATTGGGTTTCTCGCGGGAGGCGCTCGCCACACTTAGCGGACTGGATAGCTCAGCCATCGGCCAATGGGAGGAGGGCGGGATTCCGGACTCCCTCCCAAAGCGTGAGCGGCAGGCATGGGAGCGTGCCCTTGATGTGCCTTCGGGATGGCTTTTCGGGGCTGACGACAACTCAGCTCCTGGTGACCCCCATGCCGAGGCAGGCCCGCGCGCGCGCGCGCGCAGGGATAAGCTCGGGATAACGCGCCGCGCCGTCGCCGCGAAGGTGGGGATTTCAGTCGACACGCTCGGGCGCTGGGAGCATGAGGGTGTTCCGACACGGATCAAGGGCGCCCAGATCGCAGCATGGGAGCACGCACTCAGGGTTGAGGCTGGCTGGCTGCTTGGCGAGGCATTTTCTACCGTCGCAAAGACTGGGCGGCCGCGAGTCGTCTGCGCCGCGATAGACGCGCGCTCGGCAATCATTGAGGTGACTGCTCGTATTGCTGCCGTCCAATTCGAGAAGCTTGCCGCAGGCGATGCGCGTGTTGCGCGCGAGCGCGCAAGCGCGAGGATATTTGCGCAGCGCTACGGGGTTGACCCGCAAGTGAGCACCTCGCTTGCCGCGATCGCTAAACAGCACGGTATTGTCGAGTCGCGTGTCAGCCAGATCCTTAAGGCACTTAACACGACTGCGCAGGGGCTCGACATCGATGCCGTTGTATTTGAGCGTATTCGCGAACAGGCAGACCCGCATCTGCCATGCACTTTGCATGAGCTGGAGGCGCTGCTGCGCCCGTTGCTCGGTGAGGGACTAAAACTTGAGGACGTGGGGCGGTTCAGCGTCGACATCCTGGGCAAGCCCCTGCTCGCATTTGCGAAACGCCGTGTCAACGGGCGAGCGGAGATCATGGTGGCCTCGCCGGACGCGGGAGACTCGGTTGCTGATGTCTCAGTGCACGACACGGCCATTGGCGACATGGCTCGCGCCATGATCCGGACTGCGGGCATTGCCCATATGGGCTTGCTCAAGACCTATGCCTTGGAAGAGGGGTGGGCGACGGAGGTAATCGCCAAGATCCCGGCCGTGCTTGAGCAGACAGCGGGGTTCGAGTGGCTTGAAACACCTGAGGGCGGTAACCCACAGTGGTTCTGGTTTCAGGGCTACGCGACCGAGCGCAATCTCATCCTTGACGCGACGAGACGGGTGCTCGCCGTGGCTGCGGGGCTCGTCTCGTTCGATGACATCGTGGGTGCGATTGGCCGACTTCGGACAACGCGGGCGCGGCGTGCCGTGTTCTCGCCAATGTTTGATGTTCAGCCTCCGACGCGAATCATCTGGGCGCTGCTGCAACGGCAATCCTGGCTGTCCGTGCTCAGTCCTGAAGCCGGTATCCGATCTATTCAGAACATTCACCCGCACGACGTGTTGCCGCCGTCGGAGCTAACCGTGTATGAGGCTCTGCGTGGAGCCGGTGGCGTGGCGACCCGTGCATCGTTGTTCACTCACCTGGTCAGAAGCGGCCGGATGGACGAAACAAGCTTTCGCTCTGTGGTCCTTTGGGCTCCGTCCGTTACGCGACCTTACCGCGGCGTGTATGCGATACGGGGGATCCAGCCCGATCCCGGTGTGCTTGCAGAGGCGCTTCGGGACAGTCTCGCGCGCACAGGTTCACTGTTGCCGGTGGAGCTGGATATGGACGCCGGACGTGCGGTGTTCCATCAAGTCGTCAATGACTGGCATGTGCGGGGCGGTTGGGTGACGTTACCCGCTTCACTTGCGGCCCATGTGCCGCAAATGCGATATGCAGTTCATCCCGATGGGGGCGAGATTGATGTTTGCTCGAGCGAGAGGGCTGCGATCGTGATCAAGGGGATATCCCGCATTCTGCATGCGCGCGGCCTGGGCGTGGGCGACGTCATCAGGCTGACGTTCGATCTGCGTGCCCATCGTCTGCTCGTGGACCGTGTAGCGCAAAACGAAGATACCGAAGATACCGAAGATACGGTACCGACGTCTCAGTTCGATTATTGAGAAAAATTGAGAAAAGAGGTGGCTCCCGTTCGATATCTGTCAGATTCATTTTTCCCATGACCTGTCTGAACACAGACGGGGTGCCAATTCAGTGACGCAATCGATTAGTGCGTGTTGAATCCGACCCGGGTCATCACCCCCCAGGACTTGTCCTTGCGCAGAAACTGCCACCAACCGAGCATGCGCCAGTAGCTGTTCAACTGACGGTAGCCAAAATTCTCAACGACGGCGGCCAGCGCCAGCCGCAGCAAGTCGCCCAGACGCGGGTATGGATGCGTCGCAAGTTCGGCCAGCACGAGCGACGAGACGCTCAGAAACATGCCAAACAGAAAGACCAGCGAGAGGAACGCCTTGAAGTACGATACATTGATCCAGGCGAGGGCCCAGAAGGCAGGCAACATGATGTAGCCCGACATTTCGGCGAGCGGCCCGAGGACATCAACGATCAGGATCTGCCCCATGCCGAGCCAGCCGATACGGCCGTAGCGGGACCGGAACAGCATGTCTCGCTGCTTGAAGAACACTTCCAGCGCACCGCACTGCCAGCGGCAGCGCTGCCCCTTCAGCACGCGCAGCGATTGCGGCGCTTCCGTCCAGCAGATCGGATCGGTCAGGAAGGCGATGTTGTACGCTCGGCGCTGGTCCCGCAAATGCCGGTGTATCTTGATCACCAGATCGAGATCCTCGCCGATCGTATCCGTCCCGAAGCCGCCGACCTGAACCACCACGTCGCGCCGGAACAGGCCGAATGCCCCCGAAATCAACATCAGCGCGTCCACGCCGCTCCAGGCGACGCGTGCCAGCAGGAACGCGCGCAGATATTCGATGGACTGCACGAGCGGCAGGAAGCGCCGCGGCGCGCGCATCTCGACAACCCGTCCGCTCTGAATGCGGCACCCGTTCGCCACGCGCACCACGCCGCCGACCGCCACCGTTCGTTGCGGGTCCTCGACGAAGGGCCGGACAATGCGCAGCAATGCGTCGGACTCCAGCAGGGAGTCCGAGTCGATTGCGCAGAACAGCGGCGCCCGCGCCAGGTTGATCCCGGCGTTCATTGCATCGGCCTTGCCGCCGTTTTCCTTGTCTATCACGAGCAGGTTCGGATGGACGCGCGATACATAGATGCCGCGAATCAGCTTATGCGTGACAACCGCGTCAAACGTGCGCTGGGTCGGCGTCAGCTCGAACGCGTCGGTCAGCACGCCCAGCGTATTGTCCGTCGAGCCATCGTTGATGACGATCACTTCGGTCAGCGGATACTCGAGCGCGAACAGCGCCTTCACACAGTCGACGATCCCCAACTCCTCGTTGTAGGCCGGTGCCAGCAACGCGATCGGAGGGGCGCTCGCGCCATAGCGGCGCCAGAGCGCAATACCCCCGCTTTTCGCGCCAGGACGGATCATGCCACCGATCGCGGCGACGATCTGGAACAGGTACAGCGCGTTCTGCAACACGTTGACGGTCAATATCACGGTCACGATGCCATGCACGATCAGGGACAAGATGTCATTCGCGCTCACGATGCAATTTCCTTGCGCTCCAGCAACGTCAACGCAGCGACGTCGCGCGCCACAGACGGCTCGCCCTGCGCCGCGCGCTCCAGTATGCGGTAACCGCGCCCGCCTCCCATCGCGAGGGCCTCCGCCGCCCGGAACCGGACCCACCAGTTGGTGTCGCTCAAGAGTGTCTCGATCTCTGGGTCGAGGGCTTCGACATTGATCTTTCCCGCCGCTTCGACCGCCGCCACCCTGACATACCACACGTCATCGCGCAGTAGCGCCTGCAGCGACGAAGCGGCGAGCGGATGATGCAAGTGGCCCAGCGCACGCGCGGCCGCCGCTCGTACGTCAGGCTGCCGCGATCGCGAGGCGTCCGTGAAGACAGGAATCAGCGCGTAGTCGCCGGACGCGGCCAGCGCGCGGATGGCCACGCTGCGAAGCCGTGGCAGCACCTGATCGTCCGCGACGAGCGCGATCAGATCCGACATCTGACGGCTCGCCAGACGCTCGAACAAATCCTGGGTCAGCATCGAGCCGGTCAATCCGCCCAGCTTGTCGATGACCTGTTTCAACGGCACGTGAAGTCCCCGTCGCGCCAGCGACCAGGCGGCTGCAAGGCATACCGTGGCTTTGCGGTCCTCGAGGGCGCCGATCAAGGCGCGGGCCGAGACGTCATCTTCAAACAACGCGAGCGATTCCGCCGCGCGCCGCCGTATTCCCAACCGCTGCCGTCGCAAGTCGCGCACCATGCGCTCCTCCAGCCCCAACCGGTTGGCTAGTCGTATCAGCCGGACATGCTCATCGCCGAGCAACTGACCTGCCAGCCTCAGTACCAGCGACGTCAGCAGTGCCGGGTTGCGGCGCGCCACGCGTTCGACCTCGGCGAGGCCCGCTTCCGGCCCGACGAGCCAGACGATCAGTTCGTGCGACAGCGCCTGCGCCAGCTCCGTATCGCGCGACGCCAGCCACCCGCGCACCGCATGGGTGAGCAGCAGCATCCCCAGCATCAGCAGCGATATGGCGCTGAGCGCGAGCGATACGGTCTGAATCCATTTCAGCATTGGCGCGTCTGCCTAGAATTTTGCGGTCATGCCGAGCCCGACCACGTTGCGGTCGTAAAGTTGCGGCCGCAATTCGCGTGCTGCCGAGACGTTGATCGCGAGCGAGTCGCTGACGTCGAATACGGCCCCTGCATAGAAACCGCGGGTCTTGACGGTCACCCCCTGGTCCGTCTCGGGCGCATTGGCGAACCCTGCCAGCAGACGCAGCCGGCTCCACGCCTGCCAGTCTGCGCGCAGCGCGTATCCCGTCAGATAGCGGTCTCGTTCGTCCACCGAATTGATCCATTTCGCCGTGACCCACAGCTGATCGTTGCCGAGATACTGGATCGCGCCAAGGTTAGCGGACCAGATCCGCCCAGTCTCATAGAGGGTGTAACGCGCATCGAGCGTCGCGTAAGTCGACTGCTTGCCGGCCGCCCGATCGAGCCGCCATTGCAAGCCGGTGCCGGCCGCCACTTTCGGCAAAATTGATGCGTCCGGTGTGCCGCCGCCATAGACGTAGACGCTCAACCTGTCGGAATACCGATGATCCAGCCTCGCCTCGGAATAGACGTTGGTCGTATCGAATCGTCGACTCACGTCCGTACCAGCGGAAATCACGTTGCGCTCGTCAATCGAATATGCCAAACGGACGGCGCCTTCCTTCCAGGGTGGCGCTCCGTTTGACAGGCTGCTGTATTCGCCGTTGACGTCCAGACGGTATCGCGGGTGATCCGGCAGTTTGACGCGTTGCGGCGCCACGGAATCTGGCGCCAGCACGGCTGCTTCCCGGTAGGCCGCGCGTGCCTCGTCATCGCGCCATTGCGTGCGCAAGCTGTCGCCAAGGCCGATCAACGCCGCCGCGTTGCCCGGTTGCTCATGTGCGAGCGCGCGATATTCCGACTCGCTGTTCCGGGCGTCGCCCCTGGCGAGCAGCAGGCTAGCGTGCAACTCGCGCGCCTCGGCATCATGCGGGGCGTCGTGCAAGACGGCATCGACCTGGGCGAGCGCCGAATCGATGTCGCCGCGCCGCCCGGCGATACGGGCGAGCGCGAGACGTGCATCCTTGTAGTCGGGCGCCAGCGACAGGACGCGCTGAAACAGCCGGGCTGCGTCGTCGTCGCGTCCTTTCGCCATCAGCACCAGGCCTTTTTGCAACAGCACGTCGACATTGTCTGGCGCAGCGGCCGCCGCGCGAGACAACAGGTCGAATGCTTCGTCCATGTGCCCGGCCAGTCGCGCCTGCACGCCGGCCTGATACAGACCGGCGATTTCCGCCGCGGAGAGGCTCGGTTCACTTTGGGCGGCAGCCGCCGGCAAGCAGGCACAGGTCAGCCAGGCCGTGAGCACGCAACGGCCTGCGAATGGGACCGGATTGACCATCAGGCACGCTCCGGCGGGGACACGATGCGTGCAATGCGGGACTGCAACTCGCTGAGTGAGAACGGCTTTCTCACGTAGTCTTCCACGCCCCACCGAAATGCGTTGACGACATCGGCTTCCAGCGTGCGCCCGGTAATCATGATGACCCGCGTGTGTGCGAGCGCGCCGTCCTGATTCATCTTGCGCAGCAGCGCAAAACCGTCGAGGCGCGGCATCATTACGTCCAGCAACGCCATCGACGGCCTTTGCTCGCGTATGAGTTCGTACGCAGCCTCGCCATCAGGCGCGGACAGCACCCGGTAACCCCAGATCGCGAGTTTGTGCTCGAGCAGCTCACGAAGGAGCGCGTCGTCTTCAGCAATGAGAATCGTTGGTAAATCCGACATTTGCGCTTTCAGGACCATGGCTGTTGTGGCGGCGGGATGACAAGAGAGACTCGGCGCATTGCCGGCCAATGACATTTGATCAACGATCCAGCAGCCCGTGGAACGCGATGCCGGCATAGTTCGGCCACGCGCGAAACACGGGTTGCAGGCTGGCAGAGACGCTCAGCAGACGATCCGCATCGCCGAGGAAACTCACTTTGCCTGCATCGATTCGTTCTCTGCGCTGCTCGACATACCCGATGCCTCGCTCCAGCATGGTGGCGTGATCGAAGCGTAAGGCGACCATCTTGCCGTCCTCGGGCACCAGCCATAGCGTGCCCACGCCGCCGGGCGGCACGGGTGCGTAAGTCTGTGTCCATTCGTCCTGCAGCGGGCCGTTTTCCAGTGCGACGCTGACCGGAAAATTCCGGACTGCGCCCCACGCCAGCAAGGGCGCGGCCACGCGCTGCACTTGCGCGGCATCGGTGCGATACGCCATGACGGTCAGCGAGCGCCCGGTTCGACCGATCTGGTCAAGCACCTCGTTGCCGCCCGGCGCGTCGGGCAGCCAGAATGGCACGACCGTATCAAGCGGCAGGGCCGCCGCCTCACCGAGCGCGGCGGTGGTCTTGCTCCACGCGTGCATCACCGCCTGCGGCTCGATGCGATAAGCGGGTAATTGATACGGTTCGA
Organism: Paraburkholderia sp. A3BS-1L; assembly: GCF_051125215.1. Lineage (NCBI taxonomy): Bacteria > Pseudomonadati > Pseudomonadota > Betaproteobacteria > Burkholderiales > Burkholderiaceae > Paraburkholderia > Paraburkholderia sp. A3BS-1L. The sequence goes on from NZ_CP120442.1 coordinate 902,913, forward strand.
TGTCGTATTGAACGCCGTTCAGTCGGGCCGGTTCAGCCGACAGGCGCTGATACTGTTCGATGGCCCTCAAGCGTGCCACCGCCTGTTCTCGCCCCTTGTCTGTGACCATTTCTGGGTCGCCTTCGACCGCCCAGACCTGGATGTTGGCTCCGTGCGCGCGCGCCACGAAATCCCGCAGCGCGCCAGCGTCGCTCACCTGAGCATCAGCGATCGGCAACGCGATGTAAAGGCGCGACACCTTGTACCGCAACGCGTCCGCGAGCAAGTCACCTCCGCCGTCTTCCCATCGATTGCGTTGCCACACCCACGCGGCACGTACGCCTTGCGCCGCTGCGGCACGCGGTGAGAGATGCACGTCGCTCACGTCAAGACGAGCGCCTTCGGACGGACACACCAGCACGAGGTTTTGATCGATGTTCGCTGTCCCTTCACGCAACGTCGCCAGATCGATCCGGCCAAGGACCCGCCCAGTGCCGACCGTTGGCTGCAGCGGGTAAAGAGCACCAGGATCGCGCCCGGCCGGCGCAATCCCCCACTGAAAACCGGTGCTCCCGCTCCCTGCCAGCACGACAGCGCCCGCCGCGGCACGCGGCCATCGGGTGTCACGGTGCTCCAGAACGATGCCCGCGGGCTGCCGGCCAGGCCGGCAGGCGATCGTGACTGTGTCACCTTCGCGATTGCGGATTGCGCTTGCCCGTTCTTCCTGTCCGAATGGCCGGAACGTGAGGTCGGGCAAAAGCGGCGTGTTGAACATCAGCATGTCGGGATTGGCTGGATCGCCGGGCGAGGCCGGTCCGATCGCCGTCGGCACGAATCGACTGTCGTCGACGATGCCTGACACGGCGATCGGGGCGCCGGCAGTCGTCCCCACCGGCGCCAGCCACGCGGACCACCGCAGTTGCGAGTCCTTCGGCAGATTCAACTCGAAACAGTGGGAGGAAGACGCGTCAGGCCGCCCTTTATCACCAAAACACTGCAGACGGGTTGTTTGGGCGTGTGCGGACGCGGATGCCGTTACGGCCGCAGTCGCAGCAATCCACAGCATGGTTGAAAACTTCATTCTTCCTACTAATTAAGTTTAGCCGATTCGATGACTGCCACGAGGAGGAATACGACTTTCTTCACCGAAAGCCAGACAGCCGCTCCGGACCGTGCCCGCTCCATAGCAAACCACCCCCGATGAATATGTGATATGCCGGGCAACCGACTCCTGCCGACCTGCCGACGAACGCGACAAGCCAAAGGCGTGCACTCAGGACGACATCCCGTCGCCAGAGTGGCGTATTTTCTCTCAATGCCCAGGTGCTTGAACAGTCTCGGCGGGTGAGAAGGTGACAGTCATTTAATCGATTCGCTAGCTTGTTAGCCGCAATCATGGTAAGGATCTCGGGGGCTTTGCGGTCACGGTTGCAGACCCGTTTCCGGTTGTGATGCGCTCCATTAGCACGTCGCTCGCATACCATCTGATGGCCGCGCCCCTGAACCGGTTTTCGCTACGAATTGCCCTCCTGAGGCGCGTGCCTGCATCGTCTTCGACGCCGTGGCGCGTCAGTTGGCGGATGTCTCCAGAGTGGCTGTCTTCCTCCGTCATTGAGCGTGACGGGCCCCTCCCTGACCTCCAGCGTCGGACCGCAGCCCCTGCCGCGCAAGCGGTTTCGTGTACGCCCGTGATGGCGTGCCATCTGCAGGGTGCAAGTTCCTGCCGGAGCTGGCCACCGCGCCGTCGCTGAAGGTAGCCCGTCAATCTGCCGGGAGGCCCCATTTTCCCAGCGTGGTTGGCATCTGCTCGGTTTCCGGCGCCAAAGCCTCTTCCCGTTCCGAAGATATAGCGACACGATCCGATCGGTTTTGTCGTATGACGTATCAACCTTACGCAAAACCGGCCGTCTGGCTCGACGGTCCAGATGCCCTGCTCGTGCACTACCGTCCCCGCATGAGAAAAGAACCGGGGAAGTGCGCCGAATCGTGCTGCTCGGCGACTCGATGGGCGAGATGGGCGCGTATTACGCCGCCGCCGATCTCGCGTTCATCGGCGGAAGCTGTTGCCCGAGCGGGCGTCGGCGTCGTTCGATCTTTAATGGTCGGCTCAGAACGCAAGACGCGGCGCGACATAGCCACCGTAGTCCGACGTGGAGACACCAGTTCCCTGGGTCCGCATCGTGTAGCCTGCTACGAAGTGCCCCTGGATGTATTTGCTGTTCTGACCGACCGAGCTGTCGATATATAAAGCGGCGAATGCGACGATCGGGACGGACGTCTTGCTCGCGATTTGCGTGCCGACCGGCAGGAGGACAGTGGTTCCGGTGGGGACGTTGCTATAGATGACATCCTTGACGCCCGGCTGGACGTAGATGTTGTCTCCGATCGACAGCGAGGTCGGATTGCCGGAATTGATGAGATTGATGATCGCCGTCGTGTCGTTGGCCATCGTGTTGAACGACGTCCACTGTCCCGCCTCGCACGACGAGCCATAGGTTTGACCGTTGCCGATCTGGAACTCGTAAGGCTGGCCTGTCGCGTCGACTTTGGGCGCATTCGTTGTCGAGTCCCAGTACTGGTTGTACACGCACTGATCCATGACCACGGGAAAGAGCGATCCGGCCGGCACCGTGGACGGCGGTGCGATGATCGCGACGGCCGTTGCGCTGTCGGCCGTCGTCGGCACGCCGAGCAGCGAGCCGAGCAGCAGCGACACCAGCCCGCCGTTGCTCGAGGCATTGCGGGCGATCGTCACCTGCACCGCGGGTTCGAGCATTTGCCCCGATGGCGCTGGCAGCGTGACCTGGCTTGGGGCGAGCAGCGTGGGAGAGGATGCCGCGACGTCCCAATATCCCGCTTTGACCGCGCCGCTGGAGAGCGTGACGCCATCCGACTTGTTCAACGCGATGGCGGTCGTTGCGGACGCGGCCGCCGCCGTCCAGTTCGGTCCGCTCGTGCTGCCTCGGGAGAGCGCCCCGGCCCCGGCGAGTGCCGCCGCGTCAGCGCCGTTTTGCAGCTCGCCGCTGACCGTGAAGACACGCGGCAAGTCGATCGCAAAGGCGCCAATGATCAGCAGGGCAGTGAACGTCAACAGGAACCAGAGCGTGACCGACCCGCGCGAGCGCGATCGTGCCGGTTCCAACGGGTGCGGGTGCGGGCGCTGGCCGCGGCGCACGGGCGACGGATAGCGGGCGGCGGCTGCCCGGCCCGTAGGCACGCGGGAAGGCGCGCTGGAAGACACGCGGGAACGCACGCGCTTATTCACAGTTTTTCACCGCGACGGCGGTAACGGTGATGGGGCCTGTCAGCACGCTCAACGCCGAGCCGAGCACGACCCCGTTGTAGGTGTACGCGATGCTCACCTGAAGCGGATTGCTGCTGCCGGCCGTTGCGCAGCCCCCTGCGGGGCTCACCGTCACGGTTGGAGGCGTGGCGGTGCCGCTGGTCACCAGACCGTTGTTCGTATAGGCGAGCGCGACATTCCTGATCTGGGTTTGCGTGTAGGTCGGCACGCGCAGCACCACGCCCTGGCGCGCCGCTTCCCCGGCGGCATTCGTGATGACGGCCTTGTCGCAAAGGAGCATGCTCACGTCGACGATGCCAAAGAGCATCATCAGCAGGAACGGCAGCACCAGCACGAATTCGAGCGAGACGACGCCGCGCGCATGAACGCGGGCGCCGGGGCTCGCGCGCCCGCGCGCCTTCATTGGAGCGCTCCGACACGCGCGACGCTCGCTGCCGATACCGGCTGGGTGTGTGCGGCGCCCGCGGCGCTCGCATCTGGCCCGGCGGCGGGAAGGCGCTCGCGCAGTTGCCGGTAGAAGCGCAGATTGTCATCCGCCGAGTCGGGCGGCATGTCGGTGACCAGGATACGCCTCGCGGCCTCGTTGTTGCCGAGCAATCCGTAGGCCAGCGCGAGGTTCTCGCGCGCCTGGGGCGGCGCGTCGGGCAAGCCCGCGACATCGAGCAGGACATTGGCGCCGGCGCGCACGTCACCCGCCAGGATGAGCGAGAGGCCCAGGTCCGCCTTGAGGCCTGCGACTTCGGGGTGTTGCTGCAAGGCGGCTTGATAGACCGCTTGCGCTTGCGCGTGCTTGCCTTCGAGATCCAGCGTCGCGCCCAGGCCTTCGGCGGCTACGGCATGCTCAGGGTGAGCCGCGAGCAGTTTCCGGTAGCGCTGCTCGGCTTCGTCGAGCCGTCGCTGGCGCAGCGCGACGCGTGCGAGCCCGAGCATGGCGCGCGCATCGTCCGGCGCACTGGCTGCAACCCGCGCATAGAGGACGCCGGCGCGCGCGAGATCGCCACTTTGATACATCGCGTCGCCGAGGCCGAGCTGGGCGGCTTTCGATTGCGGATCGGCCTTCAACTGCTTGCCGAAAAGCGATATGGCCAGCTGCGTATCTCCGGCTTCGAGCGCGCTTTCGGCGACATGCATGTCGGCTTGCGCATCGGGCAGGTGCGTGGCGGCAGGCTGCGGCGTCACGAAGTGATTGCTGGCGCATCCCGTGGCGAGCAGCGCGGCGGCCAGCGGTGCGAGCAGCGTCAGCAGCGCGGTGAGTGTCCTGCGCGCAGGCATGGGTCGAGATGGGATCAATTTGAACTCCTGCATTCCTGAAGCGCTCAATGGCCGCGAAACACGGCGATGAGCCGAATGACGGCTGGGCCCGCCGCAATGAGCGAGACGGTCGGCATGATGAAAAACATCATCGGCATGGTCATCTTTGGTGCGAGCTTGGCGGCCTTTTCCTCGAGCGCGACCATCTGCATGGCCCGCTCGGTGCGCGACAGCGTGCGCAGCGATTGCGTGATCGGTGTGCCGTACTTTTGCGACTGCACGAGGGTAGTCACCAGTGCGCGCATGGTGGACAGGCCGACTCGCGCCGACATCGCATTGAGCGCCTGCGCGGTGTCGCTGCCGATGCTGAGTTCGTCCGCCGTGACCGTGAATTCATCGGCGAGCGGCGGGCAGATCACGCGCAGCTCGCGCGCCACGCGCTTGATGGCGACGACGAGGCTATTGCCTGCGTTGGTGCAGACAACGAGCAGGTCGAGCGCATCGGGCAGCGCGGCCGCGATGGCGCGGCGGCGATGCCGGACGAAGAACGCGAGCGCATATTCCGGCAACATCATGCCGATGACGAATGCGCCCGCCATCAGCAGCGCCCGGATCACGAATATCTGGCCGGCCGCGGGCAGATGCCCGCCAAGGGCGATGGCGCCGAGCGCGAAACAGGCGCCCACGACGATCTTGAGCCCCGAGAGAACCGCCACCGCGCGGTGGTCGCGAAATCCCGCGCTGGCAAGACGCATGGCGACTTTGGCGCGGTCTTCGGCCTGCACGACCGGCAGCCGCTCGCCGAGGGCGGCGATGCGTCTTGCGAAGCGCTGCGGCATGCGTTTGGCGACATCGGCCGTCGCGCTGCTGTCGACGCCCATGACGCCCACGCGGGCCACGGCTTGCCGTGTGCGCTGGGCAATGCGCGCGCGCTGGCCCTTGTCGCGCATGGCGAGCCACAGCGTGAAGCCGGCAAGCAGGACGAGCAAGGCGGCATTGCGCCAGAAGTCGGCGTTCATCATCGCGAGGTGTCCAGGTTCGAAATCTTGTTGATGAGCCACAGTCCGATCGTGAGCAGCACGGCGGCGAGGGTGAGGATCTTGTGTCCGGCCCGGGTATGCGTGAGCATGTCCAGGTAGGGCCGATTCACGATGTAGATAAACCCCATGAGCGCGAACGGCACGGCTGCAATCATCTTGCTCGCGAGCCGTCCCTCCGCCGTGAGCGCCTTGCTTTTTGCGCGGATGTCGCGCCGCATGCGCACGATCCCCGAGAGGTTCTCGAGCGTATCGCCGAGATTGCCGCCCGTTTCGCGCTGCAAGATCAGGCAAACGGTAAAGAACGAGAAGTCGGCGAGCCGCATGCGCGCTGCTGCCTGTTCGAGCACGTCTTTCAGGTCGGCGCCAACGAGCAGGGCATCGCCCATCGCGCGAAAGGTCGTCCGAACCGGCTCGTCGCTTTCGACCCCTGCCACGCAGATCGCCTGCACAACGGGAATGCCGGCGCGCACCGCGCGGATGATGAGGTCGATCGTATCGGGAAAGATCGCGAGAAAGCGGTTCCTGAAACGCGCGATCAACCACTGGTAGGCCGCGCGCACGACAAGCACGGGGATGACGATGCAGCCGAGCACACGCAGTACGGGTCCCACGGGAGCGAGCGCGGTGCCGATCACCGACGCAATGAGCGCCACGATCGCGACGACGTAAAGCGCGCGAATGCCGCCCGGCCCACTGACCGTATGGATGCGTTCGTGCCAGGCCGGGATGATCGCAAAAAGGGCGTCCTGATTCGCGAAGCGGCGCTTGGGCTGCAGCAGTTGCGCCTGCTGCTTCGCGTCGTGCTCGACGAGGGCGGCCTTGCTCTCATCGCGTACCGTGATTACGCGCGCGCGGATGCGCGTGCGCGGCTGCTGGCGGGCGATGCTGCGCAAGGAATGGACGATGAGCCCGACCATCACGAGAGCAAAGAAGGCGCCAAAGCCGATGATGTCTGCGGATCTCATGATTGCATCGCCGTGAGCAGCGCCTCTTCGAGGCCGAAGTAAGCCGCGCGCTGAGCGAACACGGGACGCAGCGACGAGCATTCGAACGTCCCGCGCACCTGCTCTTCGTAAGCGGTGCCGTTGTAGCGGAAGGTGAACAGGTCCTGCGTGATGACGACGTCGCCTTCCATGCCCGCGATCTCGGTCACGTGGGTCACGCGCCGCACGCCGTCACGCATGCGCTCGACCTGCAGGATCAGATGGACGGCGCTGGCGATCTGTCTGCGAATCGACATCAGCGGCAGATTGCCGTTGGCCATCATCACCATGCTCTCGAGCCGCGTGATCGCATCGCGCGGGGTGTTCGCGTGGATCGTCGTCATCGATCCGTCGTGGCCCGTATTCATTGCCTGCAGCACGTCGAATGCTTCAGTGCCGCGCGTCTCGCCGAGGATGAGCCGGTCCGGGCGCATACGCAGCGCGTTGCGAACGAGGTCTCGCTGCGAGATGCCGCCCAAGCCTTCGCTGTTTTCGGGGCGCGTCTCGAGACTCACGACGTGCGGCTGCTGGAGTTGCAGCTCGGCGGCGTCCTCGATCGTGACCACGCGCTCGGCTTCGTCGATGAAGCGCGAGAGCGCATTGAGCAGGGTGGTCTTGCCGGAGCCGGTGCCGCCCGATATCACAACGTTCAGGCGGCACGCGGTGGCGATGCGCAGCACGTCCACCATCTGCGTCGAGATATTGCCCTGCTGCGCCATGCGGCCGAGCGTGATGTTGCGTTTGGCGAACTTGCGGATCGAGATCGATGCGCCGCGCAGGGCGATCGGCGGCAGCACGACGTTGACGCGGCTGCCGTCGGCAAGACGCGCATCGACCATCGGACTGCTTTCGTCGACGCGCCGCCCGATTGCCGCCGCGATGCGCTGCGCCACGTTGATGACGTGCGCGTTGTCGCGAAACTTCAGCGCCGTGAGCTCGAGGCGGCCGCCGCGCTCCACGTAGACCTGGTCCGGCCCGTTCACGAGAATGTCGGTGACGCGCTCGTCGGCGAGCAGCGGCTCGATCGGCCCGATGCCGAACATGTCGTTGAGAATCTCGTCGACGGCGAGCGTCTGCTCGGTCAGCGTCAGCGACAACCGCTCGCGCGCCGTCGTCTCGGCTGCGATCTGCTCGATGCCCGTGCGCACTTCGGCGCGCGACATCATGAGCGCCGCCGACATGTTCATCGATGAAAAGACGGCCGAACGAATCGCCTTGAACGTCTCGGAGCGGATCAGCGCTTCGTGGCGGTCCGCGCTCGAGAGGCTGGCGGCGGCGTGCGGCCCTGCCAGCGAGGCCAGCGGCGCCAGCGGCGCTTCGCGCTTGCCTGCTTGCGGCTCGGCGGCAGCGGCGGTGCAGGCCGCGCTGCCTGGGTCATCGGCGGATGCGGCGGATGCCGCTGATGCCGCTGATGCGCCTGAAGCGGGCGAGGGGCCGCCCGCGAGGGGGTTGCGGCGGCCGAACATCAGCTTGCCCTCCGCATGGGCACGAGGCGCTTGTACCACGGCTCGCGTGGCACGGCCGCCTCGCTGCCCGTGATCGCATTGGCGAGCGACACGATGGCCGCGGCGAACGGCGAGCGTTGTGCGTTGGCAAGCGTTGGCGCTTCGCCGAGGTTTTCCGCGAGCGCGAGGCTCTGCGGCTCATAGGGCAGCGAATGCACGGAGCCGCGTGCGAGCGCGGTGATGAAATCGTCCTCGCGAACGCGTCCGGACACGGGTTGCCGCGCTTCGTTGAGCAGCACCGTGATGCCGGGCGCGCTGTCGAGCGTTTGGGCAAAACGGCAAAGGCGTGCGGCTTCGCGCGCCGAATGCACGGAGAGATCGGCCACCACGTGGATCGTCGAGCTCGCGTCGAGGGCTTCCTCGACGACCCGGCCGGCGCGCCCCGGCAGATCGAGCATGATGTAGTGAAAGTGGTGCTTGAGCATCGCGACAAGCTCGCCTAGCGCACCCTGGCGCAGCGTGAACTCCTGGTTGTACGGAAGTTCCGAGGCCAGCACGAGCAGGCGGTCGCTCTGCGCGACGAACGCCTGATTGATCAACTGCTGATCGAGCCGCTGCGGGTTTTGCAGCAATTCGATGAGGCCGTTGTTGGCGGCGACGCCGAGCATCGAAGTGGCCGCACCGCCGTAAGGGTCGAGGTCGATGTAGGCAATGCGGCGCCGCGTTGCATCGGCGAGATGAGACGCGAGCGCCGTTGCGATCGTCGTGACGCCGACGCCGCCTCGCGCGCCCACGAACGAGAGCACCTTGCCCATGCGCGTCGACCCGCCGCCGCCCGTGGATGTGAGCGCGCGCCGCACGAGCTCCGCGGTGAGCGGCTTGACGAGATAGTCATGCACGCCGATGTGCAACAGGCTGCGAAAGAGCCCGACATCGTTGCGCTCGCCCACGACAATGACGGCGACCGAAGGGTCGACGGCCTCGGCGAGCCGCGTCAGATCGGAAATCGGCATCGTCGATCCGGTGATATCGACGATCAGATGGCGCGGCGACTCCTTGAGCGAAGACATGATCGCGACCGCATCGTCGAGCGAGCCGAGCGTGACGTGCGAGGTCGCGATGCCCTGATCGATGACGACGCTTTTGATGACTTCCGTGCTTTGCGCGTCGGCGACGACGGCGATGAGTTTTTCGGCGCCGGACGGCTGTGCCCGGCGTTTGAGGATGGTCGATTCGAAAACGCCCATGGGTGCATGCTCCGTTATCGGGATCCCGTCGACGAGTTCGACGAGGACGGCGAAGATGACGTAACGCTCGAATAGTCGGAGTTCAGCGGTTTCGTCCGGTCCTCCTCGTAGCGCCGCACTGCGCTCGCGGCGAGCGGCGCGTCCGCACCCGCGTAGGGCACGGGCGCAACGAGGTCAGCCGGCCGCGCGAGCATCGCGGCCAGGTTCGAGTAGGTCGCGCAGCCGAACGCCACGCCGGGCCGCGCCTGTCCGGCATCGAGCATGCCGGAGCGCTGGTTGAGCGCCGCGCACGCCGGGGGCGTCGCGTGGCCGCCGTCGCCGGGCGCAAAGCCGATCACCGACGGATCGGGCATGCCAATCGGCGGCTGCGCCGACATGCAGGACGCGAGGCCGGTGCTGGCCACGCCGGCGAGAATCGTGGCAACGAGCGAGAGCCGGGGCTTCATCATGGTTCCCCTGTCAGTGTCAGTAAACGAAGCCCGCAGCGCCAACAAGGCGCGGCGAATTACCCGAAAGCGGGTCGATCGAGAGCGACTGGCGCACGGCAAACTCGATGTCGGTGCTGGGCGTGATGACATCGTCCAGCGCGCCGTGCAACTGGCCCGGCCCGGTCGGCCCGACGATATACGGCGTCACGATGACGACGAGCTCCGACTTGTCGTTCTGGTATTTCGTCGACGAGAACAGCTTGCCGAGAACGGGCAGACTGCCCACACCGGGAAGCTGGGAGAGCACATCGCTTGTCGAGCTCTGCAAGAGTCCGCCGATTGCGAAGCTCTGCCCGCTCGAGAGCTCGACGGTGGTCTCCATGCGGCGAACCGATAGCGCCGGCACCACGATCGAGTTCAGCGTGACGCTGTTGCTCGGGTCGATCTGGCTGACTTCAGGCCGCACGTTCAGGCTGATCCGGTTGTCGGCGAGGACGGTTGGCGTGAAATTCAGCGCGACGCCATAAGGCTTGTATTCGACCGTGATCGTGCTCGTCGTGCCGCTCTGCGGCACGGGGATCGGCAACTCGCCCCCGGCGAGGAAGCTCGCCGTTTGACCCGACATCGCCGTCAGGTTCGGCTCGGCCAGCATGGTCAGCAAGCCTTCCTGATCGAGCGCGTCGAGCACGCCTTGGATGTTCGTCTTGCCGACCTTGAATCCGCCAAGCACCGAGTACGCGCCGTTGGACTGGAGGTTGAAAAGATTCGTCGTCGCGTCCAGGATGGCGCGCCCGTTGAACAGCCCACCGAAGAAGTTGCCGCTCGCGGCAATGGCATTCCAGTTGATGCCGAGCTGTTGCGTGATGTTGCGATCCACCTCGGTAATGCGCACGCGCAGCAGCACCTGGATCGGGTGCGCGATCGAGAGGCGGTTCACGAGTTGCTCGTTGGCGTGAAGATAGGGCTGCAGCGTCTGGACAATGGCATCGGCATCCGCTGCGCTCGGCACCGCGCCGGTCACCATCAATGAGCCGGGCGCGCCCGACACCGTCACCGCGAGTTTGGGAAAGCGCGCGTCGATAAGACGCTGGATCGAAGCCGTATCCGTGGACACGCTGATTGTCTTGCGCAGGATTTCCCGATTGTTGGGGCCGAGTGCGAAGAGTGTCGTCGTGCCGGACTTCTTGCCGAGCACGAAAACCGAGCGCGGCGTCGGCACATGGACATCGGCAACGTTCGGGTCGGCAACGAAGACGGCAACAGCGGGTTGCGGCAATTCGATTAACGTGCCGCTGCCTGCGGCGACCGAAAGCACATCGGCGGGCGCCGCGGGCTCTTTTGCCCATGCAGCATCCGCTCCCGGGCCGGCGAGTATGGTCATGGCAAGCAGCGCGCCGAACAGGGCGGTGACGGCAGGGCGGCCGCCAGCGTGGCGCCGCGCACCGCGTGAAAGCAGCTTGCCGTATGTGAGGCTGAACATGTGTCGTCCTATGATCCTGCGGCAGGGGCGGGGGCCGCTTGCGCCTGTGCGGGCGTGACGGGTGTCCCGGACGGAGTGGGCGCCGCGGGCGGCATGCCGCCAGGCAGCGGCGGCACCCCCGGCGCGCCAGTGGAAGTGCTGCCGGGCAAGTCGCCGTCTGCCTGCTCGACCTTCGAGCCGCGGTAGATGACGACATGCGGCGCCTGTGCCGGTGCTTTCGTCTGGCGCGGTGCTGTTGCCGGCGCGCTCATGCCGCGTAGTGCGCGCGAGACGTCTCCGGCCCATACGGGCGGCGTGTGCGCCATGGCGATGTCCTCGGCGTCGGGCGCGTGCCTGTCGCGCGTAGCGAAACTGCGCAGCGCAAGCGAGAGCGTGCCGAGGTGCGCTGCCACCGTGATCGACTGTGCGCTCGCCGGTGTGACCTCGATAGTCACGGTGCGGGCGTTGGTGCTCGGGGCGCCGTCATCATCCTTCGGACGACGAAACGCTGTGCCGACCGCGAGTACGCGCACGCGCTCGGCAACCGTTTCCGATTCGACGGCGCGCGCGGGATCGACATGAACACCTGTTTCGTTGCGCATCTGCTGTGTGAGCAGGATATCGACATAATCGCCGGGCTGAATGAGCCCGGCGTTGCCCGACACGTCATCGACGGCAACCGAAATCGCGCGCATGCCGGGCTTGAGCGCCGCTGCAAGAAAACCTGGGGCGCCCGGCAAGATCACGTCGGCCACGCCAAGCGGCGTTCCTGCGCGAACCGCGTGCCGCAGCAGATCGCCCTTGAGGTCTTTGGGGTTGCCGGCTTCGGTGGCCTCTTCGACGAGTGCGCCGGACGGAACCTGATTACGTGGCACCGCTTTCCATACGAGGTCCGCGTCGCGCAGCAGCAATCCGTCCGGCAAATCGTCAGCTGCGGCGCGCACGTGCACCGTCGGCGCATGAGCCGCGGCTTTCGGGTTCGATGCGGCAATGAACAGCGCGCGGATGATGAATGCGCCAATCGCGGCGATGACAACGAGCGCGGCTAGCTTGATGAAATTTTGCATATGGGCGGCGTTGTATTCGGGCAAGCGGCGTAGACGCGGCGGGCGAGACTTCGGTTGAACTAAACAAGCAGTTGCAACATGGCAAGCGTCGTGCGATGGCCGGATGCGGGCTGCAGCCAGACCGCGACCAGGCCGCCCAACGCGAGCGCAACGCCATAGGGGACGCCGCGTGCCGGTGCGATCCAGCCAAGCCGCACGCTCACACCCGCGAGGGCGGGAATGCGCTGCATGCCGGCTACTGCGAGCATGACAAGGGCCACAAACAATCCGCATGTCGAAACGACTACCAGCACGGGCCACGATTGCGGCCCTGCCCAGAGGAAGACCGCAGCGGCGAGCTTCACATCGCCGCCGCCAAGCCAACCCAATCGAAACATCACAGCAGCCACGACAAGCGCCGCCACGCCCGCCGCCACATGGATCTCACACGCGGCTCGGCCGAACCCGGTCACCGCGGCGCTGACGAAATACAGGGCGGCGAATGCGGCCACGGCGGTATTCGGCAGACGCCGAATGCGCAGATCGCAACCTGCGAGCATGACGAGGGTCATGCTCGCAGCCGCTTTCACTATGCCCAGGTAAAACATGATTTGCCGAATCTGCGGAGGAAGACGGTCTCCGGCTCGCACCTGCTCGTGCGGTGCCGGAGCATAACGAGCTACTAGATTGCAGCGGTCGCCTTGTTGATCAGCGTCTGGAAAAGCGCCTGGAAACCCGTGTTACCGGACAGGTACGTACCGAGTGCGACCAGGACAGCGACGATGATGCCGCCAAGAACCGCATATTCCAGCGAGCTGACGCCGCGCTCGTCGCGCGAGATGGAACGGATAAAACGCAGCATGAGAGGACTCCTTGTTGAAGTAACGCTTGCGTGACAATGCTTGCTATGCCGACTGGCCCCGAAGGAGGACGAACTTATCCCCCGAGACCCTTTAACGGCAATTGGCCCGCAAGCTTGAGCCCATTGCACGCGGCCTGGCATCCGGTGTGAATGCCTTCCCTGATGTGTATCGTATTGCCGGTCGCATTCATGTGATCCGTTGAATAGAGGCGTAAAGCGGCGCCAGTTTTTGCCTTATAAACGGCTTTTTGATCAGATGATTACAGAATGTTTTCGGCAGATATTTCCGCCTGCAAGGGGGCGGTCGGGGTGAAACGGGGAGGGAGAGTGGATGGGTTATCGCGGCGAGGTACGCCGACGATTGTGCGATCGCCATGCAAAAGCACCGCGTGTTTTGCGAGGCCACAGGATGGAATGAGGGCCGGGGAACAGGTGGCGCGAGCACTGGACAGGCGGAGCTCGACGGGCGTTTCGCGCGCGGCGTCGATCAGCGCTTGAGCACCCGTCTGGGCTCCAGATTCGGCCCCGCGCCCGTGCGTGTTACCGTGGTCCGGTTCCGCTGGATCCGCCGTTGATTAGCAATCCCTGTTTTTCAATAAACGCGATTACCTGATCGAGGCCCTCGAGCGCCTTCAGGTTGCACATCACGAACGGGCGCTCGCCGCGCATCTTCTTCGCATCCGAGGCCATCACGTCGAGATTGGCGCCCACGAGCGGCGCGAGATCGGTCTTGTTGATGACGAGCAGGTCCGACTTCGTGATGCCGGGGCCGCCCTTGCGCGGAATCTTCTCGCCGCCCGCCACGTCGATCACATAGATCGTGAGGTCCGAGAGCTCCGGGCTGAAGGTGGCTGCGAGATTGTCGCCGCCCGATTCGATAAAGACGATGTCCGCGTCGGGAAAGCGCGTGAGCATCTGGTCGACGGCTTCGAGGTTGATCGACGCGTCTTCGCGGATCGCCGTGTGCGGGCAGCCGCCCGTCTCCACACCCATGATGCGCTCGGCGGGCAGGGCGCCCGCGACGGTCAGGAGGCGCTGATCTTCCTTCGTGTAGATGTCGTTGGTGATGGCGACGAGGTCGTAGTGCTCGCGCATCGCCTTGCAGAGCATTTCGAGCAGCGTGGTCTTGCCGGAGCCCACCGGGCCGCCTACGCCGACGCGCAGCGGCGGCAGTTTCTTGGTACGTCTGGAGTGCGAATTCATGGTTCGTGTCGTGTGTGTGTGTTCAGTCAGACGGCGAGGAGCGCTAGGAGCGAAAGAGCCGCGAGTATTGCGATTCGTGCCGTGCGCTCAGAATGCCGAGCTGGGGCGCGAAGGTGTTGAGCGCGTCGGGCGGCGTGGCGAGCGCGCGCGCGACCGCGCTTTCGATGGCTGGCCGCAGCGCGACCACGATGCGCTGCCCCGCGACCTGCCCGAGCGGCACGGCCTTGAGCGCGGCGGCGACCTGGTTCTCGACCCAGCTGAACGCATAGGCCGCGAGCGTGGCGTCGGCCGACGCGTCATGCGCGAAGGCCGCAAAGGCAAAGGCCGTCGGCTGCGCGATGGGCGTCATGCATTCGAGCGTCGCGCGGCGCGCGGCATCGCCCCATTCGAGCTGAGCGCAAAGCTGGCGCAGCGACCAGCCCATCTGCGAGGTCTCGCGGCGCAGCTCCGCCGATTCGCGGCTCGCGACGAATTCCTCGTTCGCTTCGATCAAAGTGTCGGCGTCGTGTGTGCGCCAGCGTTCGAGCTGATGCGCGATGAACGGCAGCTCGCCGGGCGCGAGCACGCTCGCGAGGCCGCCTGCGATCCAGTGCGCGGCGTCGTCGGCGTTGGCGACGAGCCCGGCGTCGATGGCCGCTTCGAGCCCCTGCGAATAGCTGAACGCGCCGATCGGCAGCGCCGGCGACGCGAGATGCAGCAGCGCGGTGAGCTCAGCGATGTCCATGGCTGTGGTCGTGCGCGTGGCCGTCGCAATGACCGTGATCGTGGCCGCAGTGGGCGCCGTGTGCGTGGTCGCCGTGGTCGCCGTGGTCACCATGGTCATGATGGTGGGCATGCCGGTGATGCTCGTCGAACACGCTTTGCGCGAGTGCATAGTCTTCGGCGAAGGTTTCGTCGTGACCATGACGATGTCCTCCGCCATAAGCGCCGGCTTCGGGCTGGAACGGCAACTCGGCGCGCTCGACCTGCGCACCGAGGCGCGTGAGCATGTCTTCGAGCACTGGATCGGCTTCGAGCTTGAGTGCGTCAATGTCCACTTCCACGGGCGTATGGCGGTTGCCGAGGTGATACGCGGCGCGCATGAGGGTGAGGCGCTCGGGCGCGCGCACGAGCAGCACGCTTTGCGGCGCGGCGATCACGCGCACGAGGCCGCCGTCGTCGGCGACCAGCATGTCGCCGTCGCGCAGCACCGTGCCGCGCGGCAGCACTACACCCACTTCCTCACCCGAATCGAGCGTGGCCGCGAAGCGGCTCTTGCAGCGCGCATCGTACGCCAGCGTGAGCGTGGGCGCGCGCTTGATCAGCACCGGTGCGAGCTTCGCGTTGAGTCGTTTGTCTATCGTGCGCATGTCGGACTAGCGTTTTCAGGCTTCAGAACAGGAAATAGCGCTGCGCCATCGGCAGCACCGTGGCGGGCTCGCAGGTCAGCAACTGGCCGTCTGCGATCACCTGATAGGTCTCGGGATCGACACTGATCGAAGGTTGCCACGCGTTGTGGATCATGTCGGCTTTCGTGACATTGCGGCAGTTGCGTACCGCCACTATGCGCTTTTGCAGGCCGTAGCGCTCGGGCATGCCTTTGTCGAGCGCAAGCTGCGAGACGAACGTGAGCGAGGTCTGCGTGAGCGCGCGCCCGCGCGTGCCGAACATCTCGCGATAATGCACGGGCTGCGGCGTGGGAATCGATGCGTTCGGGTCGCCCATCTGCGCCATCGCGATCATGCCGCCCTTGAGGATCATCGCCGGCTTGACGCCGAAGAACGCCGGATCCCAGAACACCAGGTCGGCCCACTTGCCGGGCTCGATCGAACCGAGCTCGTGCGCGATGCCATGCGTGAGCGCCGGGTTGATCGTGTACTTCGCGACATAGCGCTTCACGCGGAAGTTGTCGTTGCGCGCGCTGTTGGCACCCCCGTCCTCGGGCAACGCGCCGCGCTGCACCTTCATCTTGTGTGCGGTCTGCCACGTGCGGATGATGACTTCGCCCACGCGCCCCATCGCCTGGGAATCCGAAGAGAGCATCGAGAGTGCGCCTAGATCGTGCAGGATGTCTTCGGCGGCGATGGTCTCGCGGCGGATGCGCGACTCGGCGAACGCGATGTCCTCGGCAATCGACGGGTCGAGGTGATGGCACACCATCAGCATGTCGAGATGCTCGTCGAGCGTGTTGATCGTGTAGGGGCGCGTGGGATTGGTCGACGAGGGCAGCACGTTGGCCTCGCCGCACACCTTGATGATGTCGGGCGCGTGGCCGCCGCCCGCGCCTTCGGTGTGGTACGTGTGGATCGTGCGGCCCTTGAACGCGTTGACCGTCGCTTCGACGAAGCCGCCTTCGTTGAGCGTGTCGGTGTGAATGGCCACCTGGGTGTCGGTGGCGTCGGCGACGGTGAGGCAGTTGTCGATGGCCGCGGGCGTCGAGCCCCAGTCTTCGTGCAGCTTCAGGCCGATCGCGCCCGCGGCGATTTGTTCTTCGGCGGGCTCGGGCAGACTCACGTTGCCCTTGCCGAGAAAGCCGAGGTTGATCGGCCAGCCGTCGGCGGCCTGCAGCATGCGCTCCATGTGCCACGGGCCCGGCGTGCAGGTCGTGGCGTTGGTGCCGGTGGCGGGGCCGGTGCCGCCGCCGATCATCGTCGTGACGCCCGAGGCGAGTGCCTCGTCGATCTGCTGCGGGCTGATGAAGTGGATGTGCGTGTCGATGCCGCCCGCCGTCACAATCTGGCCTTCGCCGGCGATCACTTCGGTCGAGGCGCCAATGGGGATCGTCACGCCCGGCTGCACGTCGGGATTGCCAGCCTTGCCGATGCGCCAGACGCGGCCGTCCTTGATGCCGATGTCGGCTTTCACGATGCCCCAGTGGTCGACGATCACGGCGTTGGTCACGACCGTGTCGGCCACCTCGGCTGCGAGGCGCTGCGACTGGCCCATGCCGTCGCGGATCACCTTGCCGCCGCCGAACTTCACTTCGTCGCCGTAGACCGTGTAGTCGCGTTCGATCTCGATGAGCAGGGCAGTGTCGGCGAGACGCACGCGGTCGCCGGTCGTGGGGCCGAACATTTCCGCGTAGGCGCGGCGGCCGATCTTCAATGTCATATCGGAATCCTGATGAATTCGGAGGCGGGCGCCGCGCTCAGAGCGGGCCCATGACCTTGCCGTTGAAGCCGTAGACGGCGCGCTCGCCCGCGAACGCGACCAGCTCGACGGTGCGCTCCTGGCCGGGCTCAAAGCGCACGGCGGTGCCCGCCGCAATGTTCAGGCGAAAGCCGCGCGCGGCCTCACGCTCGAACGAGAGCGCTTCGTTGACTTCGTAGAAGTGATAGTGCGAACCGACCTGCACAGGGCGGTCGCCGGTGTTCGCGACGGTCACGGTCACGGTTTCGCGGCCCGCGTTGAGCTCGATTTCGCCGTCGTCGATCAGCATTTCGCCGGGGATCATGAGCGGCACTCTCAAGGAATCGGATGGTGGACGGTCACGAGCTTCGTGCCGTCGGGGAAGGTGGCCTCGACCTGAATGTCGGGGATCATCTCGGGCACGCCTTCCATCACGTCGTCGCGCGTGAGCAGCGTGGTGCCGTAGTGCATGACCTCGGCGACGGTCTTGCCGTCGCGGGCGGCTTCCATCAGCGCGGCGCTGATGAAGGCGACCGCTTCCGGATAGTTGAGCTTGAGGCCGCGCGCGCGACGCCGTTCGGCGAGCAGCGCGGCGGTGAAGATCAGGAGCTTGTCTTTCTCGCGTGGCGTGAGCTTCATCGTTTTTAATAAGTTGGAACGGCTAACCGGGGGCCAACCATCCGGGCCCGATCGTGCGGTGTCAGCTTACGGCAGCGAGGTTACGCGCAGCTTGCAGTTCCTTGGGGGGCGCGCGGACATGGCGATGCAGGCATTACGCAAGGTGTATGCCAATGACGGGGCGCTTTGAATGCACCTTCGCGCGGAATTTGCGCACCTTGTTGATGCATCGATGCGCTTCGATGGCGCATGGACGCGCCGACGTGGTGCGTGAAAGGGGCGGCGGGGGTCAGGTCGTCCAGAGGCGCAGCGGCGCGGCCGTTACGCCGTGCACGATCGGGCGCAGCCGGCTCCAGCACTGCGCGAGCGTTTGCTGCAGCGGCTCCATCGAGCGCGCGATGACGCGCACCAGCAGCACGCTTGGCGCAACGCAGGTGGCGCCCGCGCGCAGCGCGTCGTCGAAGGGGAGCGTGAGCGCGAGGTCTTGCGCGAGCGCCTCGTTGCAGGCCGGGCCAACGGCCCACAGCATGCCGAAGGCCGGATAGCCGGCGAGGCCCTGAGGAGCGTCGCGCAGCGGGTCGGCGGCGTCCATGAGGGCGCGTTCGAACCAGAGGAGTTGCTCGTCAGCACCGGGTGCGGCGGCGCGCACGACCCGAGTGAGCGAGCGCACCATGCCGGCCGACCAGCGCTCGCCGGCCGCCTGGCGGCCGAGTTGCACGGCGTCCCAGCCGATTGCTGTCGCGCTTTCGGCGAGCGTGAGCGAGAAGTCGAGCTCGGCGTGCGCGTGATCGAAGACGAGATTGTTCTGCGGCAGCCAGTCGAGCCTGGCGTTCGCGCCCACGCGCAGCTTGATGCGCTGGCGCGCCACGCGGCCATTGGACTTGTACCACTTGGTGGCACCCGGCGTGGTGAGCACGGCATGAGCGCCAGCGCCGACATTCACGTCGATGTCGAGCCGGTCGCCACCCGCGATGCCCGCCGGCGGATGCACGATCACCGCGTGACAGATCGCATCGCCTTCGGGATAGAGCGGTCGTTGCACGCGCAACGGTCCCGTGTGCAGCCGGTGCGCGAGCGTCGTGCGCTCGCCGCGAAGCTCGAAGCCGAGTTCGAGTTTCGCGGCCCATTCGTGATGAATCGGGTTGCGCGAGGCGGGGCTGGCGGGCGCGGCGAGATCTTCGTGAAGCGGCATGCGAAAAATATGGGGCAGGTGCGGGCGGCGACTGGATGCGCAGGGTAGCGCATCACGCGCCGGCCATGCCTCGCGCGATTCGTCGGTGAACCGTGAGCGATTAGTAGGTGGGCACCTTCGGATCGACCTGGCGCGACCACGCGTCGATGCCGCCTTGCAGGTTGAACACCTTCGTGAAGCCGCGCGACTCGAGGAACATCGCGACCTGGGCGCTGCGCGCGCCGTGGTGGCAGATGCAGACGATCTGCGCTTCGTCGTCCAGTTCTTCGCTGCGCGCCGGAATCTGGGCCATCGGGATCGAGACGCTGCCGGCGATGCTGGCGGTCTGGATTTCCCACGGCTCGCGCACGTCTAGAAGCACGGGGGCGCCGCGCGAGGTGTCGGCGAGCCATTCGGCGAGGGCGGGGGCGGTCAGATTCTGCATGGGAGACTCAGTCGTAGAGATGAGACGAGCCGCTTATGCGGCCCGCCGGAAACACCGTGGTTTAAAACTTGAAACGCGAGGGCTGCACTGCGTTCTCGAGCGGCTCGACATACGTTTCGAACACGGTCGCGATGCGGTATTGCTTCTCGTCCATGCGCGTGATGATCTGCGCTTCCATGACCGGCGCGTCGCCGACGAAAGCGGCCAGCCGCCCGCCCACCTTCAATTGTTCGAGCAGTTCCTGCGGCACCACCGGCAGGCCGCCCGAGACGCAGATCACGTCGTAGGGCGCATTCGCGGCCCAGCCGCGCGAGCCGTCGCCCTGCACGACTTCGGCGTTGAGCACGCCGTTCTTCACGAAGTTGGCACGCGCGAATTCGGCGAGTTCCGGGTCGATCTCCACGCTCAGCACCTTCTGCGCGCGATGCGCGAGCAGCGCCGCCATGTAGCCCGAACCCGCGCCGATCTCGAGCACGCTCTCGTGCTTTTTCACCGCGAGCTCCTGGAGCACGCGCGCCTCGACGCGCGGCGCCAGCATGTGCTGACCGTTGGGCAGTGGCACTTCGAGGTCGGCGAACGCGAGATCGACATAGGCCGCGGGGACGAAATGCTCTCGCTTGACGATCGAAAGGAGGTTCAGGACGTCCTGGTCGAGCACGTCCCAGGGGCGAATCTGCTGCTCGATCATGTTGAAACGCGCTTGTTCGATATTCATGGTGACTCGGCGTTATGGTTCGGGTTCTGTGCAGATGGCCAGGCCTCGGGCAACCAGCAAACACACGCTGAAAACGGTGCCAGGCAACCGCGAGATTGTACCAAAGGGCTTTCGCGCCGCGCCTTGCGGCCGGCGCTGGAAATGCACAAGCGGATCAGTATTTGTCCTGGCTCGAATGCGTGGGGAGGCCCGCCTGGCCATTCGGACGAATGTGCGCGAACGCATCGGGCAGCGAAACTCGAAGCGTGTTTAACCCGCTTCAAAGGAGCAGCATGTCTGGCGTGATACAGATGAATTACAGGGTGGCTTCGAACATCACGCGAAGGCGTTGGGGGATGGGCGCAAGCGCATTGGTCCAGGTGCGCATCGATCCGGCGCTCAAGGAGCGCGCGTCGGCGGTGCTCGAATACATGGGGCTCACGGTTTCGGACGCGGTGCGCATCCTGCTCACGCGCGTCGCGAACGAAGGCGCTTTGCCGCTCGGCTTCGCGCTCGATCCGGCCACGCACGATGCCGGGTTCCGCGCGAAGGTGCGCGAGGCGCTGGAAGACCCGCGGCCCGGGCCTTGCGCCCGCTCGCGGGAGTACAGCTTGAAGCTCGAACGGCCGCCGCCCACGCTGGCCGGCTGTTGCCGGCTAGCGAACCGGCCGAGCCCGCCGGCAACCCGAATCACTGCGCGAGATACACGAACTTGCCGCCGCGTATCGTGCCCATCACGCTCGCGCGCTGGTCGAGGCCCACGTGGTCCTTTTCGCTGGTGTTGACCACGCCGTTGGGCACCACCAGCTCGTGGGCGCCTTCGAGCTCCCGGCGCAGCGCCACGCGAAACGCCTCGGTGCCGGGCTGGGCGGTCTTGAGCGCGCGCTTCACCGCATCCTGAAGGCGCGGGTAGACGCCGGCGGCGTCGCCGGCGAACTGCGTGACCGTGCCCGGGCCGTATTTCGCCTCATAAGCATCGACGAACGCTAGCGCGGCCTTGTGCGCCGGGTGGTCCGCCGGCAGCGTGCGCGCGACCACCACGGGCTGCGTCGGGAACAGCGTGCCTTCCACGTCCTTGCCGCCGAGCTTGATGAACTCCGGCGTGGCGATGCCGTGGGTCTGATAGATCGCGCCCTTGTAGCCGCGCTCGACCAGTGTGCGCTGCGGCAGCACCGTGGGCGTGCCGGCGCCCGCGATCAGCACGGCGTCGGGTTTCGCGGCCATCAGCTTGAGGATCTGGCCGGTCACGCTGGCGTCGGTGCGGTTAAAGCGCTCGGTCGCCACGATCTGGATGTTGCGGTCCTTCGCGAACTTCGTGAACTCGTTGAGCCAGCTGTCGCCGTAGCTGTCGGCAAAGCCGATGAAGCCCACGGTCTTCACGCCGTGCGCGGCCATGTAGTGCGTCATCACGTCGGCCATGGCGGCGTCGGTCTGCGCCATCTTGAAGGCCCATACGCGCGCGCCTTGCTGCGGTTCGACCACCGAGGCCGAACCCACCAGCGTGATCATCGGCGTTTTGGCTTCGGCCACGGGGTCGAGCGCGGCGAGCGCGGCCGGCGTGATGTTCGGCCCCACGATCACGTCGACGTGGTCCTCGTTGATGAGCTTGCGGATGTTGCGCACCGCCGCGCCAGGGTCGGAGCCGTCGTCGAGCACGATGTAGTCGGTCTTCTGGCCTGCGATCTCCGGGGGCCACATCAGGATGGCGTTCTTGCTCGTGATGCCGATGGCCGCGGCCGGGCCGGTGCTCGACAGATCGATGCCGACCTTGAGGTCGGCGTGCGCGGCGGGCGCGAACGCGGCCGTCGCCAGCGCGGCAGCCGCTGCGAGCGGGCGTAGCGCGCCGAGGGGCGAGCGCACAAACGAGCACAAGGACGGAATCAGGCGCGGTTGCAGCTTCATGCGATGGGTCTCCAGGAGGATATGAAGCGAAAAGCGTTGTTGTCGTGTTGCGTTGTGGTTTCTTCCGGCGCTCGCATGCCGTTACAGCTCGTAGGTCTCGTGCTCGCCCTTGAGCGCCTGCTCGATCAGCTTGCGGTTCAGGCTCGGCGAGAGCAATTCCACCAGCGTATAGACGTAGCTGCGCAGGTACGCGCCCTGTTTGAGGGCCACCCGCGTCACGTTGCTGCCGAACAGATGCCCCACCGGCACGGCGCGCAGATGGCGGTCGCGTTCGGCGTTGAACGCGATATCGGCCATGATGCCCACGCCCAGACCCAGTTCCACGTAGGTCTTGATCACGTCCGCGTCGATGGCCTCAAGCACGATGTCGGGCGAGAGGCCGCGCAGGCGGAACGCGTCGTTGATCTTGGTGCGGCCCGCGAACGCATTGTCATAAGTGATCAGTGGAAATTGGGCCAGATCGTCGAGCGAGAGCGGCTTGCGCTCGAGCAGCGGATGGTCCGGCAGCATCATCGCCACATGGTGCCAGGTGAAGCAGGGCAGCGACACCAGTTCCTTGTAGCCGGAAATGGCCTCGGTCGCGATGCAGAGGTCGGCCTGGTCGTGCAGCACCATCTCGGCCACCTGGGTCGGGCTGCCTTGCAGAATTGAAAGGTGGACCTTCGGGAAGCGCCGCTTGAATTCCGCGATGGCGGCCGGCAGCGAATAGCGCGCCTGAGTGTGCGTGGCGGCGATGGTCAGGTTGCCCTGATCCTGCGCGGCGTAGTCCTTGCCCACGCGCTTGAGGCTCTCCACCTCCTGCAGGATGCGCTCAACAGAGGCAAGGATGATGCGTCCTGGCTCCGTGAGCGAGCGCACGCGCTTGCCGTGGCGCGTAAAGATTTCGACCCCGAGTTCATCCTCCAGCTCGATGATGGCCTTCGAGACGCCCGGCTGGCTTGTATACAGGGCCTTGGCCGCTTCCGTGAGATTGAAATTCTGGCGCACGGCCTCGCGCACGAAGCGGAACTGGTGGAGGTTCATATATAACCCCTTGGCATATCAACCTGATTTTTAGATCGTTTGAATTATAAGGCGAGTTTATTACCATTCCTCCAAGTTTTCCAATATGGATATCTGTTTTGGTCATTAGCAAAGGAACGGCGCATTTCAAGCACGCCGACCGGAAGCCAGATCAAGACGGTCGAATCGAATCGGAGCGCGCGGCGTAACCGGAACGCTGCGAATGAACAACCTTGGGGTCCCCGAATGTACCAATACGATCAGTACGACCAGACCATCGTTGACGAACGCGTCGCGCAATACAGCGACCAGGTTCGCCGGCGCCTCTCGGGCGAGTTGAGCGAAGAAGAATTCCGCCCGCTGCGCCTGCAGAACGGCCTGTACTATCAGCGCCACGCCTACATGCATCGCATCGCGGTACCGTACGGCAACCTGCGCAGCGACCAGTTGCGCATGCTCGGCCGCATCGCCCGCGAGCACGACCGTGGCTATGGCCACTTCTCGACGCGCACGAACGTCCAGTACAACTGGATCAAGCTCGAAGAGACGCCGGAAATCCTGCGCAAGCTCGCCTCGGTGCAGATGCACGCCATCCAGACTTCGGGTAACTGCATTCGCAACATCACCGCCGACCAGTTCGCGGGCGTCGCGCCCGACGAGATCGTCGATCCGCGTCCGTGGGCCGAGATCCTGCGCCAGTGGTCGACGTTTCACCCCGAGTTCGCGTGGCTGCCGCGCAAGTTCAAGATCGCCGTCTGCGGTACGAAGGAAGACCGCGTGGCCGTGCAGATCCACGACCTGGGCGTCTATCTCGACCGCAACGAGAAGGGCGAAGTGGTCGCGAGCATCCTCGCGGGCGGTGGCCTCGGCCGCACGCCGATCGTCGGCGCCATCATCAAGCGCGACCTGCCGTGGCAGCATCTGCTGACCTACTGCGAAGCCGTGCTGCGCGTGTACAACCGCTATGGCCGCCGCGACAACATCTACAAGGCGCGTATCAAGATCCTCGTGAAGGCGCTCTCGCCGGCGAAGTTCGCCGAGCAAGTCGAAGAGGAGTGGCAGCATCTTAAGGACGGCCCCTCGACGCTCACGCAAGCCGAGCTCGACCGCGTGGCGCAATATTTCGTGCCGCCGGCCTACGAGAAGCTCGCCGATACGGACGCCTCGTACGAGAAGCATCTGCTCGAGAACCGCGCGTTCGCGCGCTGGGTCGAGCGCAACGTGCGTCCGCACCGCGTGCCGGGCTATGCATCGGTGACGTTCTCGCTCAAGACGGGCAAGGTCGCGCCCGGTGACGCCACCGACAAGCAAATGGAAGCCGTGGCCGACTGGGCCGACGAATACGCGTTCGGCAAGATCCGTATCTCGCACGAGCAGAACCTGGTTCTCGCCGACGTCAAGAAGCGCGACCTCTTCGCAGTGTGGGAAAAGGCGAAGGAGCAAGGCTTCGCCACGCCGAACATCGGCTTGTTGACCGACATCATCGCGTGCCCGGGCGGCGACTTCTGCTCGCTCGCGAATGCGAAGTCGATCCCCATCGCGCTCGCGATCCAGGAGCGCTTCGAGAACCTCGACTACGTCTACGACCTGGGCGACCTGTCGCTGAACATCTCGGGCTGCATCAATGCGTGCGGTCACCACCACGTCGGCAATATCGGCGTGCTGGGTGTGGATAAGGACGGCTCCGAGTGGTATCAGGTCACGCTCGGCGGCGAGCAGGGCAACGGCGCCAGTGGCACGCGCCTTGGCCGCGTGATCGGCCCGTCGTTCTCGGCTGAAGAGATGCCCGAGGTGGTGCAAAAGGTGATCGACACGTTCGTCGAGCACCGCATCGACGGCGAGCGCTTCATCGACACGTACGACCGCATCGGCATCGCGCCCTTCAAGGAGCGCGTGTACGCATCGCGCCAGCCGGCCCACGCCTAACCGCAGCACGCAACGAGATACGAGCAATGGCATTGATTATCAAACAACGCGAGATCGTCGAAGACAACTGGCAAGTCGTGCGTGCCGCCGAAGACGGCGCCCTGCCTGAAGTGTCGGCGCTGCCCGCCGGCAAGGTGCTGGTGCCGCTCGCGCTGTGGCAGGCCGAGCGCGACGCGCTGGTCGCTTCGCGCGGCAAGGGCGAACTGGGCGTGTGGCTCGCGCCGGACAGCGAACCGGCCGACATCGCCGGCGACTTCGAGAAGATCGCGCTGATCGGCGTGGACTTCCCGGTGTTCCGCGATGGCCGCGGCTATTCGATCGCGCGTCTGTTGCGCGAGCGCTTTGGCTACAAGGGTGAACTGCGCGCGATCGGCGACGTGCTGCGCGACCAGCTGCGCTTCTATGAGCGCTGCGGCTTCGATGCGTACGCGCTGCGCGCCGACAAGGACATCAACGACGCGCTCAACGCATTCACCGAGTTCACGGTGCAATACCAGGGCGCGTTCGACGAGCCGTCGCCGCTGTTCCGCCGCCGTGCCGCGCTGGCAGCCCAACAAGGCGCTGCAGCATGAGCACCGCTTTGGACACAACGGCCAACGACATCCCGGCGGAACTGCAGGCGAAGATCGAGCGCCTCGACGCGCTGCTCGATTCGATCGCTGCGCGCCACGCCAGCGTGAAGCTCGCGAGCAGCCTCGCAGCCGAAGACATGCTGCTCACCCACGCGATCCTCTCGCGCGGCGTGAAGATCGGCGTCTTTTCGCTGAACACGGGCCGCCTGCATGCGGAAACGCTCGGCATGGTCGAGCGCGTGCGCGAGCGCTACGGCTACGAGATCGAGCAGTTCCACCCGCAACAGGACGCCGTCGATGAATACGTCGCGCAGCATGGCCTGAACGCGTTTTACGAGAGCATCGATCTGCGCAAGCGCTGCTGCGAGATCCGCAAGGTCGAGCCGCTGAACCGCGCGCTTTCGGACGTTTCGGCCTGGGTCACGGGCCAGCGCCGAGAGCAGTCGGTCACGCGTGCCGAGCTGCACGAGGAAGAGCAGGACGGCGCGCGCGGCATCGCCAAGTTCAATCCGCTCGCGGACTGGACCGAAGCCGAGGTGTGGACGTATCTGCGCGCCTTCGACGTGCCGGTGAACCCGCTGCACGCGCGCGGCTACCCGAGCATCGGCTGCGAGCCCTGTACGCGGGCCGTGCGTCCGGGCGAAGACAGCCGGGCGGGCCGCTGGTGGTGGGAGTCGCGCGACACGAAGGAATGCGGGCTGCACATCACGTCGGTTTCCGCGATTCCGGTCGTGCAGGCGCCGGCCGCCGGCCAGGCGAACTAGAATTGAGGGTTGTCGCGCCGTTTGCAAAGGCGGCGCGAAATCGAACACAGAGCATCGCGCCCCATCAACGGGGCGCCCAGACGAAGGATCCGAACATGAGCACGACGCTCGATTCCGCAGTGAACGCACCGCTCCAGGTCACGGCGAACCGCATGGACCATCTCGACTGGCTCGAAGCCGAGTCGATCCACATCCTGCGCGAACTCGTTGCCGAGTGCAGCAAGCCCGCGCTGCTGTTTTCGGGCGGCAAGGACTCGGTGGTGGTGCTGGCGCTCGCGCTCAAGGCCTTCGGCCTCGGCGCGAACCGCAAGACCTCGCTGCCGTTCCCGCTCGTGCACATCGACACGGGCCACAACTACGAAGAGGTGATCGACTTCCGCGATCGCCGCGCCGCCGAAATCGGCGCCGAGCTCGTGGTGGGCCACGTCGAGGATTCGATCAAGAAGGGCACCGTGCGCCTGCGCCGCGAAACCGATTCGCGCAACGCCGCCCAGGCCGTCACGCTGCTCGAAACCATCGAGCAATACGGCTACACGGCGATGATCGGCGGTGCACGTCGCGACGAAGAGAAGGCCCGCGCGAAGGAGCGCATCTTCTCGTTTCGCGACGAATTCGGCCAGTGGGACCCGAAGGCGCAGCGCCCGGAACTCTGGAGCATCTACAACGCGCGCCTGCACAAGGGCGAGCATCTGCGCGTGTTCCCGATCTCGAACTGGACCGAGCTGGACGTGTGGCAGTACATCGAGCGCGAGAACCTCGAACTGCCCTCGATCTACTACGCGCACCAGCGCGAGATCGTGCGCCGCAACGGCCTGCTCGTGCCCGTCACGCCGCTCACGCCGATGAAGGAAGGCGAAGTCAGCGAAATGGCGCAGGTGCGTTTCCGCACGGTGGGCGACATCAGCTGCACGTGCCCGGTGGAAAGCGATGCCGACAACGTCGAGAAGATCATCGCCGAGACGGCCGTGACCGAAATCACGGAACGCGGAGCTACGCGCATGGACGACCAGGCGTCGGAAGCCGCGATGGAACAGCGCAAGAAGCAAGGTTATTTCTAAAGAGCACGCAGAGGAAGAAACGAATATGGTTACGACGCACCAACCTGAAGACCTCGGCGTGCTGCGCTTCATCACGGCGGGCAGCGTGGACGACGGCAAGAGCACGCTGATCGGCCGCCTGCTGTACGACAGCAAAGCAGTCCTGAGCGACCAGCTCTCGGCGCTCTCGCGCGCGAAGAACAAGCGCACCGTGGGCGACGAGATCGACCTGTCGCTGCTCACCGACGGCCTCGAAGCCGAGCGCGAGCAGGGCATCACGATCGACGTGGCATACCGCTACTTCGCTACGGCACGGCGCAAGTTCATCATCGCCGACACGCCGGGCCACGAGCAGTACACGCGCAACATGGTCACGGGCGCTTCGACGGCGCACGCCGCGATCATCCTGATCGACCCCACGCGCGTGACGGTCGAGAACGGCGTGACCCAACTGCTGCCGCAAACCAAGCGCCACAGCGCGATCGTCAAGCTGCTGGGTCTCCAGCACGTGATCGTCGCGATCAACAAGATGGATCTGGTCGACTACAGCGAAGCCACCTTCGATCTGATCCGCGACGCCTACGTCGCGCTCGCGCGCCAGCTCGGTCTGGAGAACGTGCGCTTCGTGCCGGTTTCGGCGCTCAAGGGCGACAACATCGTCGCCGCGAGCGAGCGCATGCCGTGGTACGCGGGCGAGCCGCTGCTCGACGTGCTCGAGGCGCTGCCGGTCGCGCAGGCCACCGGCGACGCGCTGCGCTTCCCGGTGCAGTGGGTTGCGCGCCAGGACGGCTCGAGCGCCGACGACTTCCGCGGCTACATGGGCCGCATCGAAGCGGGCGAAGTGAAGATTGGCGACGCCATCACGGTGCTGCCGGCGGGGCGTGCGGCTACTGTGGCCGAGATCATCGCGCCGGTGCCGGGCGGCACGGCGCAAGTCGACCGCGCGTTCGCGGGCCAGACCGTCACGATCCGTCTCGCCGAAGATGTGGACGTTTCGCGCGGCGACACTTTCGTGCCGGCATCGGACGATACGCAGCCCGCGAAGAAGCTTGAGGCGGACCTCTGCTGGTTCGACGAAGAGCCGCTCTCGTTGCAGCGCAAGTACCTGCTCAAGCAAACCACCAGCACGGTGTTCGCGAAGATCGGCGCGGTCAAGGAAGTGCTCGACGTGCACACGCTCTCGCACGCCACCGACCGTCACAACCTCGCGATGAACGACATCGGCCGCGTGGCGCTCACGCTGCAAAAGCCGGTCGTCGCGGACCTGTATGATGTGCACCCCGGCACCGGCGCGTTCGTCCTCATCGACGAGGCGACGCACCACACGGTGGCCGCAGGCATGATTCGCGCGGTTGCCGCCTGACGCGGCACGGCGCGAAGGTGACAGCGCGCCGCCGCCAGGGTTCGAAGGCGACGCGCCGACACAGGAGTCAACGAGGCAAATGGGCAAGGTTTATCTGATCGGCGCCGGACCGGGCGCGGCGGATCTCATCACGGTGCGCGGCGCGCGTCTGCTCGCGAAAGCGCAGGTCGTGCTGCACGATGCGCTCGTGGAGCCGGCGATGCTGGATTACGCCCCACAGGACGCGAAATTCATCGCGGTCGGCAAGCGTTGCGGCCAGCGCTCGACGGCGCAGCACTTCATCAACAAGCAGATCGTCGATGCGGCGCGCGAGCACGACGTGGTGGTGCGCCTGAAGGGCGGCGACCCGATGCTGTTCGGCCGCGCCGACGAAGAGATGCGCGCGCTCGAAGCGGCGGGTATCGAGTATGAGATCGTGCCGGGCATCACGGCAGCGCTGGCGAGCGCGGCTACGCTGCAACGCTCGCTTACGCTGCGCGGCGTGTCGCGCAGCGTCGCGCTCGCGACGTATTCGCGCGCGGCGGGCAGCGAGGAGATCCGCGAGCAGGTCAACGCCGATTCGCTGGTGTTCTACATGGGCCGCGACAGCGCGCCGGAGATCGCGCGGCAGCTGATCGAAGCGGGCCGCGCGGGCGCAACGCCCGTGGCGATCGTCGAGGCATGCAGCACGGCGCGCGAACGCACGCTCACGCTTACGCTGGCGGGCCTTGAAGCGGGTGAGGCGCACGACTGGCTCGATCCGGCGCAGCCGAGCCTGCTCATGATCGGCGAGGCTTTTGCCGAGCGGTCGGTGCAGCAGTTGCAGGCCGAAGACGAGACCCGGGACGAGATGCCGGGCTGTCGGGCCGCATGAGGCAACGAAGAACAACAGGGGTAGTAGAACGTGCGACGGGCCGCTGAATGAAGCGGCCCGTTTGCTTTGGTGCAGGCGTTAGTGGGTTCTAGTCGCGCTCTTGCGCGAGACAGTACTGCACGATCGCGTCGAGCACGCCGTCGTCCTCGCCCACGGCGCTCGCGCACGAGAGCCGCACGTGCGGATGCGCCGCCTGGCATTGCGCGATGAGTGCGGGCAGGTCGCGCCGGATATGGCCGCCCTGGCCGAAGAACACCGGCACCACCGTGATGGCGTCGCAGCCCAGCGCCGCTTGTTCGGCGATGGCCTCGGGCAGGCTCGGCGTCATGAGTTCGAGGAAGGCGAGACTCACGGGCCGCGCCGCGCCGCGCGTGGCGGCGAGCTTGCCCGCGAGCCGCGTGAACGGCTCTTTCCAGCGCGCATCGCGCGCGCCGTGGCCGAAGAGGATCATGCCGTGCGTGCCCATCGCCGTATTTTCCTGAGGAGCGTGGTCTGGCCGCTAATCGATACCCGCGCGTCAGATCGACGTTAGTGCCGGTCGACCCATTTCAGGCTGAACAGCCCGAGCGCCAGATAGATGAGACCCGGCGTCGCTGCGGTGAGCGGCGCAGGCCACGTGTTCAGTGTACCGATGTGCGAGAACAGCGTGTTCACGAGCTGGAAGCTCATGCCGAGCATGATCCCGCCGAACACCTTGATGCCCACCACGCCCGCGCGCGTATGCAGGTACGCGAACGGCAGCGAGAGCACCAGCATCACGAACACCGCGAACGGGTAGATCAGCTTGCGCCAGAACGCGATCTCGTAGCGCTGCGTGTCCTGATGGTTTTCCGCAAGGTGCTGGATATAGCGGAACAGGTTGAACATCGACATGCGATCGGGCGAGACCAGCAGCACCGAAAGAATCTGCGGCGTGAGCTCCGAGCGCAGCGAGTACTCGGGCACGGCGGTTTGCTGCGCGCGATAGACCGGATTGAGCGCATCCGTGGGCTGGCTCGGCGGCGGCGTCACGCTGATGAGCTGGGTATCCGTCACGTCCTTGAGCAGCCAGTGCCCCGGCGGCTGATACTTGCCGCTCTTCGCGACGCGCACGTTCGAGAGCCTGAACTGCGAATCGAATTCGTAGATGCGCACGTTGGTGATCGTCGCGTCGGGCAGCAGCTCGCCCACGTTGACGAAGCGCGTGGCCTGTTGGCCGTCGGCGCGCGCGGTGAGCGTGTCCTTCACCCACACCCCCGACTTGAAGTCGGACGACACGGCGGAGCCGAGCGCTTCGAGGCGCACGCGCTCGGAGAGCTGATCGGTGTACGGCCCGATCACTTCGCCCATGAGGTAGGTGAGCAGCACGAGCGGAATGCCGATCTTCAGGAGCGAGCGCAGCGCTTGACCGGTCGCGAGACCGGACACGCGAAAGATCGTGTACTCGGAATTGGCGGCCATCTGCGCGAACACGTAGATCGCGGCGATGAGCGCCGCCACCGGAATGATCTCGTAGAGCCGCGACGGCGCCTGCAGCGAGACGCGCAGCACCGCGTACATGAACTTGTAGTTGCCGTGGCCGACCGAGTTCAGCTCGTTGATCAGGTCGAAGAAAAAGAACAGACCCGAAAACGCAAACAGGATGAACACGAAGGACACGTAGACCTGGCGTGCGAAATACTTCTCGTAGATGCGCATCGGTCAGCTCCCCTGGGACGTGCGCTGGAACATCGCGCGCGTGAAGAGCGGCCGGTTGCGCACGCGCAGCCAGAAGATGAAGACGACCAGCGCGAGCACCACGACGTGCAGCGCGACGAGGCCGACGCCGAACGGCATCTTGCCCTGCTCGACCTGCGATTGCACGACGTTGAGCAGGTTCGAGTAGGTGAGGTAGATCAGCACGGCCATCACGAGATTGATGGTGCGTCCGCGGCGCGGGTTTTGATACGCGAGCGGGATTGCGAGCAGCATCAGGTTGATCGCGATGAGCGGCAGGCCCGCGCGCCAGGCGAATTCGCCGAGATTGTCGCCGCTTGGATTGCGCAGCAGATCCAGCGTGGAGGTGCTGCTCGCCGTGGGCGTGGCGACCACGGGCTGGCTCTGGACCTTGACGCCGTAGCGCTGGAACTCGGTGATGCGGAAGTCGGGGTGGCCGGGCTCGCCGTCGTAGCGGCGGCCGTTCTCAAGCACGACGAAGCGGTCGCCGTTCTTCTCGGTTTCGGTGTAGCCGGTCTTCGAGACGATCACGTTGACCTTGCCGTTTTCGGTGCTCGTGACGAACACATTGTCCACGCGGGCCTTGTCGGGGTTCATGCTCTCGATGAAGAACACGCGGTGCGTGGTGGGCGATTCGCGGAACTGGCCCGGCGCGAGCAGCGACACTTCATCGCGCTGCTGAAAGCGCGCGCGGATCAGCTTGCTTTGCGCGTTCGACCATGGCCAGCCGACGAAGGCGAAGAACACGATCAGCAGGATGATCGGCGTCGAAAAAACGGCGATCGGCTTGATGAGGCGCGTGAGGCTCACCCCGGAGGCGAGCCAGACGACCATTTCGGAATCCTTGTACCAGCGCGTGAGCACAAACAGGATCGACACGAAGAGCGTGACGATGAGCATCACCGCGAGATAGCCGATCACGGTCAGGCCGATCAGGACCAGCACGTCGCGCGGGTCGATCTGGCCGGAAGCCGCGAAGCCGACGATGCGGATCATCATTGTCGTCAGCATGATCGTGAGCAGAACCATGAACACGGCGCCGGCCGTATACGCGAGTTCTCGCTGCAGGGAACGTTCGAAGATCATTGTTGATGAAGAGGGCGGGCGGCCCGCGCCGGGCGGCGCGCGGCTCGCGCAACGGCTCGGGAGCCGCCGCGGGAAAAATAGCGGATAATTGCGGCTTTCATCCTAAGCCCTGATTTTATCCGAGGACAAGCGCGATGGACTTTAGCATAAAAGCCTGTGACTGGAGCAAAGGCGGGGAAGGTCCCTTCCTGACTGGCAAGTCGGATTGCGTCGTGGTGGGCGTCTTCGAGGCGCAGACCCTTTCGGGCCCGGCATTCGTGATCGACCGCGCCATCGGCGGCGCAATCGTTCGCCTCGTGAAGTCCGGCGACATCGACGGCAAGGCCGGCTCGACGCTGTTTCTGCCGGAAGTGACCGGCATCGGCGCTTCGCGCGTGCTGCTCGTCGGCCTCGGCAAGCAGGATGCATTCGGCCAGAAGGCCTATGGCGAGGCCGTCAAGGCCGCGTGGCGCGCGATTCTCGGCACCAAGATCGCACAGGTCACGTTCACGCTCGCACAGCTGCCCGTCAAGGATCGCACGAGCGACTGGGGCGTGCGCGCTGCAATCCTTGCGCTGCGCAATGAGACCTACCGCTTCACGCAGATGAAGAGCAAGCCCGAGCTCGCGCAGCGCGCGCTCAAGCGCGTGGTCTTCAGCGTCGACGCCGCGGACGAAAAGGCCGCGAAGCTCGCCGGCAAGCAGGCCGTGGCGCTCGCCAACGGCATGGACCTCACGCGCGACCTCGGCAATCTGCCGGGCAACGTCTGCACGCCCACCTACCTCGCGGCCACGGCCAAGAAGCTCGCGCGCGACTGGAAGCTCAAGGCCGAAGTGCTCGGCCAGCGCCAGATTGAAGCGCTCAAGATGGGATCGTTTCTTTCTGTTACAAAGGGGTCGGTCGAGCCGCCGCAATTCATCGTGCTGCACTACCAGGGCGCGAGCGCGAAGGCCGCGCCGGTCGTGCTGGTGGGCAAGGGCATCACGTTCGACACGGGCGGCATCTCGCTCAAGCCCGGCGAGGGCATGGACGAGATGAAATACGACATGTGCGGTGCGGGCTCGGTGCTCGGCACGCTGCGCGCAGTCGCCGAAATGGGCCTGAAGCTCAACGTGATCGGCATCATTCCCACCTGCGAGAACATGCCCGCGGGCAACGCCACGAAGCCCGGCGACATCGTCACGACGATGGCGGGCCTCACGGTCGAGGTACTCAACACCGACGCCGAAGGCCGCCTGATCCTGTGCGACGCGCTCACCTACGCCGAACGCTTCAAGCCGGCCGCCGTGATCGACATCGCCACGCTCACGGGCGCTTGCATCATCGCGCTCGGCCATCACAACAGCGGCCTGTTCTCGACGGACGATGCACTCGCGGGCGAATTGCTCGATGCTTCGCGCGAGGCGATCGATCCGGCGTGGCGCCTGCCGCTCGACGAGGCGTACCAGGACCAGCTCAAGTCGAATTTCGCCGATCTCGCCAATATCGGCGGGCGTCCGGCGGGCAGCGTGACGGCGGCGTGCTTCCTCTCGCGCTTCACGCAAAACTATCCGTGGGCTCACCTGGACATCGCGGGCACCGCATGGAAGAGCGGCGCGGCGAAGGGCGCGACGGGCCGTCCCGTGCCGCTGCTCGCGCAGTTCTTGATCGATCGGGCCGCGGACGGTCGCGCAGGGCAATGACGCGCATCGACTTCCACACGAACGTCGGCGATTCGCTGATGTACGCGTGCCGGCTCGTGCGCAAGGCGTATCAGGCCGGCCAGCAAGCTGTCGTGCTGGCCGAGCCCGCGCGCCTGCGCGCGTTCGACGAGATGCTGTGGACTTTTTCGCCGCTCGATTTCGTGCCGCACTGCATGGCCGGCAGCGCCCACGCCGCGCAAACGCCCATCGTGCTGAGCGCGGATCTTGAGCAGGCGCCGCATCATGGCGTGCTGCTCAACCTGGGCTCGGCGGTCCCGCCGCAGTTCGCGCGCTTCGAGCGCCTGCTCGAAGTGATCGGCGACGCGCCCGAGGAGCTCGCCTCGGGGCGCGAGCGCTACCGCTTCTACCGCGACCGCGGCTATGCGCTGAACAACTACAAGCAGGGCGCTTGACCCCTATTGAACCCGGCACGCCGGCTGCTTGTCTCTCCTTTATTGTTTGATCGAAATCCAAAGGAGGTGATCGTGTCCGATTTTCATCGCGCTGACGAACCCGAGATCCCGATGCTGAACGAACCGCTCGTGCAGGGCAACCTGCTGCGCGGTCGTCATGGGTCGCCGTTCGAGACCGTGTCGGCACAGGCATCCACACCCGAGCCGAGTGCTGGCGTGTGCGCCGAAGTTCCCGATAGCCCCCTTCCTCCTGACGCCGAAGCGCTCGTCGAACGGCTGAGCGGACGGGCCATGAGTTGGCTCACGGGCGATGGGCGCGACGTGATCGAGGCGCGCTGCGCCGCGGCAATGCAGGAGCACGCGCACTGGATCGTCGGGCAGGTGTCACGCGAAATCGGTCTGGCGCTCGAAGCTGAATTGAAGGGCTGGGTGAAGGCTGCGGTGCGCGAGGAACTGGCCGCGCGCGCGGCGCAATCGACGCCTCCGGCGGCCTGAAGCGGTTTTGCGGCGGGCCGTGCTGCACGCAGGCCCGTATGGATTATTTCAGCGTGAGGATCCAGTTCGCGAGCGAGGCCGCCTGAGCGGAAGTCAATTGGGTGTTCGCGGGCATGGGCACCGAGCCCCACACGCCGTTGCTGCCTTCCAGGATCTTGCGCGCGAGATAGCTTTGCGCGTCGGGCTTGTCCGCGTACTTCGCCGCGACGTGGTGCAGCGACGGGCCCATGAAGGTGCGCGTCACTGAATGGCAGCTCATGCAGTTCTGCTGTTGCGCGAGGGCAAGCCCGCTCGGGCCCGGACCGTTCTGTGCGTGGGCGCTCGTCGTGGCTAGCGCCAGCGCCAGCGCCAGCGCGGCAACGGGCGTCGCTGTGTCGTTCTTCGCGTGCGACTTCAGTTTCATACTGGTCTCCGCCAGCTTGTTCGCCGGCTGTGTGGTCGCATTATAAGCAGTCCAAACCCGTGCCAGGTCCGGCGTTTGCGGAGAAACAGGGGTGGGGTGTATACAGGTGAACGGCAGCGCCGCGATGACCGGCCCACCAACGGTGCGCGTCTGCGGCCCTCACGCCGCGAGGCGAGCCCGCTTATAAGCATGGTCCGGGATTCGTCGGCGACAGTGGTGAGCAGCGCAAGCTGCATCCCGTTCAGGAGATCGAGTCAATTGCGACGCATCCCATGGCGCTGTCGCTCACTAACCAGTGTGGAGCCGGCCATGGCGATGCGCAAGCACGAAGACAATCCCGAAGTATTTCCCAATGCCGCCGGCATCGATGTGGGGGCCTCGAGCCACTGGGTGGCAGTACCCCGGTCGGCAGCTGAAGAGCCGGTGCGCGAATTCGGCGCGATGACCGATGACCTGCACGCGCTGGCCGACTGGCTGCTCGCGTGCAAGGTTGATACGGTGGCACTGGAATCGACGGGCGTGTACTGGATCGTGCGACGTGAAAGTCGCCAGATTCGTTGTTTCATCGCTGAAGTTGGCGGTAGGAAACCGGGCGTTCCGTCGCCCGTAGTCTATCGGTGCATGCGTTGCTGGTAACGGCAAGGTGTGAAGCCACCGAGACAATGGAGCCCCGGCGCAAGCTACGCTGAAGTCGTGAGACTGATGTGCCTCTGTGAGTGTCAATGCGGAGGGAGCCCTAGACTGGATGGCATGGTCAAGATATCTGAACTGCTGGTAAACATCGTCAAGACTGAAAAGGCCAAAGACACTGAAAGGCCTTGCCCAAAATGGGAACGTAGTGGGCCCGCCTCTGATCCATGGGGCGGCACGGACAGGAACACTACCGGTGAAGAGGCAGGATCTAAACCATCCGTGCGAATCTGGTGGAACACGGAAAACCCGTATCGCTGCCCATTCGGGCAGGCTGACCGCAAGGAAAGCTGTAGGCGGTGCGGGCATGGGAGTGCGGAAAAAGCGAAGGCCGCCCTGTAATCGGGCGGATAGGGATTGCGTCGCAAGGCAGCATCATCCCACGCGAAAGCGGGCAGACTTCCGCATGGTCTTTCATTACTAGAGAGTTTGATCAACCTTTAAAGGAGGAGAGGCAGATGACGGTGCAGCGGCAAGGCACTGGTGCGTCCTCCGATCGCGCGAAGCACTGGCACAGCATTGACTGGGCCCGGTGCCATCGCGAGGTCCGAAGGCTGCAGACACGCATAGTGAAGGCCGAACAGGCTGGCAGGCACGGCAGGGTGAAAGCCCTGCAATGGTTGCTGACCCACTCGTTCAGCGGCAAGGCTCTCGCCGTCAAACGGGTGACTGGGAATCGTGGCAAGAAGACTCCGGGCGTGGATGGTGTCACATGGTCCACGCCGGGAGCGAAGCTCAAGGCAGTGCTGTCACTCAAACGGCGCGGCTACCGGCCGCGTCCGCTGAGGCGGATATACATCCCCAAGGCCGATGGGAAAAAGATGAGACCTCTTGGAATTCCGTGTATGGTCGACAGGGCATGGCAAGCGCTGTATCTGCTGGCTCTGGATCCCATCGCAGAAACCAGGGCGGACCCAAACTCATACGGGTTCAGGACTGCCCGGTCCACGGCTGACGCTATTGAACAATGTTTCAAAGTTCTTGTACGCTCTGATAGCGCGCAGTGGATTCTGGAGGCCGACATCCGCAGCTGCTTTGACGAAATCTCGCACGACTGGCTGGTCGCCAACATCCCCACGGACAAGGCGATACTTCGAAGATGGTTGAAGGCTGGCTACCTTCATAACCGTATCCTTCACTCAACGGAGGCGGGTACCCCGCAGGGCGGTATCGTGTCCCCCACGTTGATGAACATGACGCTCGACGGACTGGAGCAGGTGCTTGTTGAGAAATTCTACAAGGGCAGCAAAAGTCCGTTGAAAGTCCACTTCGTCCGGTATGCCGACGACTTCATCATCACCGGCGCAACACGGGAAGTACTGGCCGGGGAAGTTCGGCCGCTGGTCGAGCAGTTTCTGGCGCACAGGGGCTTAGCGCTGTCGTCAGAGAAGACCCGGATCACGCATATCGACGAGGGGTTCGATTTCCTCGGCATGACCGTTCGCAAATATGACGGCAAGCTGCTGATTAAGCCGGCGAAAACGAGCGTTCAGCGCTTTCTGCGCAGGCTGCGGGAAATCGTGAAGGGCAATGCCACGGTACGGCAGGACGTGTTGATCGGGAAGCTCAATCCGTTGATTCGTGGATGGGCCAACTACTATCGACATGTTGTGTCGAAACGCATCTTCAACAGGGCCAATTGTGCGATCTGGCAATGTCTGTGGCGCTGGGCGCGACGTCGGCACCGGAACAAAGGCGCACGCTGGGTACGGCAGAAGTATTTCCGGTCTGTCGGTGCACGGCATTGGATCTTTGGAGCGGAAACAGGCAGAACGCTCAGCACAGGAAAGCCTGAACTTCTGGCGCTACACGACATCACCAGCACGCCGATCCGGCGGCATCGCAAGATCAAGGGTGCCGCCAATCCATTCGATCCGCAGTGGGAAAGCTATTTCGAGGAGCGGTCAGGTCTCGCAATGATGAACTCGCTGAAAGGCCGAATGCGACTGATCCGGTTGTGGCTGCATCAGGAGCGCGCGTGCCCCGTGTGCGGCCAGATGATCACAAAGTCCAGTGGGTGGCGCCTCTTCCACCTGGAACGAGTGACCGACGGCGGCACGGACGCAAGCCGCAATCTGGTGATGCTGCACCGGGACTGTCACAGGATCGCGCGTGTTCGCCGATTTCCGGTGGTGAAACCGGCTCCGGTGACGGGGCTTTGAAAGGCTTGAGCGGAATGCGGGGAAACTCGCACGTTCCGTTCTCAGGGGGCGGCGGCGCAGCAATGCGCTGCTGCTACCCGACCCGGTGTACGAAGTGCTCGAGCAGCGCGGGCTGACGGTGTGGCTCGTTGACGCGCGGCAGATGAAGTACGTGCCAGGTCGCAAGAGCGACATCATGGACTGTCAATGGCTGCAAAAGCTCATGAGCCTGGGGCTGCTACGCGCGGCCTGGCGCCCTGGCGCGGACGTCTGCGTGGTGCGCGCGGTGGCACGCCAGCGCGAGGTGTTGCTCACCGAGCAGGGCAGTTGGGTGCAGCGCATGCAGAAGGCGCTCGTGCAGATGAACCTGCAGCTTGCCGAGGTGCTCAGCGACGTGATGGGTGTAACCGGACAGGCGATCGTGCGCGCAATCGTCGCTGGCGAGCGCGACCCGAAGGTACTGGCCAGACACCGTCACGGCCGCGTCAGGGCCAGTGCGGCCGAGATCGAGCGGGCGCTGACGGGCAACTGGCGCGACGAACACGTGTTCGTGCTCGGCCAGGCGCTCGCGATGTTCGACAGCCTCGCGCAGCGCATTCTCGAATGCGACGCGAAGATCGAGGCGCTGTTGATACCCCTCGGACGTCACGACCTCACGCTCGACGGTCCGGGCAAGCGCAGCGGCAAGAATGCGCCGCACTTTGATGCGCGCGCCGCACTGGCGC
Source organism: Paraburkholderia sp. A3BS-1L (assembly GCF_051125215.1). Lineage (NCBI taxonomy): Bacteria > Pseudomonadati > Pseudomonadota > Betaproteobacteria > Burkholderiales > Burkholderiaceae > Paraburkholderia > Paraburkholderia sp. A3BS-1L. The sequence continues at coordinate 941,924 of NZ_CP120442.1, forward strand.
GTTGGGCGGGGGTGGACCTGACCCGCATCAACGGCCTGTCGGTCACCACCGTGATGACGATCCTCTCGGAGATCGGCCCCGACCTGAGCCGCTTTGCCAGCGTCAAGCACTTCTGCTCGTGGCTGGGGCTGTGTCCAGGCACGAAGATCAGCGGCGGCAAGGTATTGAGCGCGCGCACTCGACGCTCCACTAACCGGGTACGGCAGGCGCTGAAGCTTGCGGTCATGGGCCTGTCACGCAACGATTCGGCGCTCGGTGCGTTCTACCGGCGCCTCTGCGCGCGCATGGACAAGCCGCGCGCGAATACGGCGGTCGCCCACAAGCTCGCCCGAATGGTGTACTTCATGCTCACACGCGGCGAGGCCTTCGTCGACCAGGGGCAGCAGCGCTACGAAGACCAGCAGCGCGAACGCAGCATCGCCGCGCTCAGGCGCCGTGCCTCCGCACTGGGCTTCGAGATCACCCCGACCCCACGAGCCTGAAAACCCTCGGCTTTTTAATGTTTCTCAGGAGAGCAAAGGGCGCACGGTCCGTGCGCCCTCCTTACGGCGTGCCCGAAGCCTTTACGTTGCGCCGATTTTCCGCCTGCCGCGGGTCTGATCGTTCTCAGCTCCGCGGGTTCTCAGCCTCCGGTTCTCAGCCCGTGACCGCACCCTTGTTCGCCGGACGCGCCAGCGCGGCGTATTTCGCGAGCACGCCCCGCGTGTAGCGCGGCGCCGGCTGTTTCCAGGCCGCGCGGCGGCGCGCGAGTTCGGCGTCGTCGATATTCAGTTGCAGCAGCAGCTGGTGCGCGTCGATGGTGATCGAGTCGCCCTCCTGCACGAGCGCGATGGCGCCGCCTTCGAACGCTTCGGGCGCGACGTGGCCCACCACCATGCCCCACGTGCCGCCCGAGAAGCGGCCGTCGGTGATGAGCCCCACGGATTCGCCGAGCCCCTTGCCGATGATCGCCGAGGTGGGCGCGAGCATCTCCGGCATGCCCGGGCCGCCCTTCGGGCCGAGGTAGCGCAGCACCACCACATCGCCGGCCTTGATCTTGTCGGCGAGGATCGCTTCCATTGCGCTTTGCTCGTCGTCGAACACGCGCGCCGGGCCGGTGATCACGGGATTTTTCAGGCCCGTGATCTTGGCGACGGCGCCATCAAGCGCGAGGTTGCCCTTGAGGATCGCGAGGTGGCCTTCCTTATAGAGCGCCTGGTCGATCGGGAAGATGACTTTTTGATCGGCGCGCGGCTTCGCCGGCACGTCCTTCAGTTCCTCGGCGATGGTCTTGCCGGTGATGGTCATGCACTCGCCGTGCAACAGGCCTGCGTCGAGCAGGATCCTGAGCACCTGGGGAATGCCGCCGGCCTTGTGCAGATCGGTCGCCACATACTGGCCCGAAGGCTTCAGATCGCAGATCACCGGCACTTTCTTGCGCATGCGCTCGAAGTCGTCGATGCTCCAGTCGATTTCCGCGGCATGCGCAATGGCAAGATAGTGCAGCACCGCGTTGGTCGAGCCGCCCGTGGCCATGATCAGCGCCACGGCATTCTCGATCGACTTCTTCGTGATGATGTCGCGCGGCTTGAGGTCCTTCTTGACCGCCTCGACGAGCACGCGCGCCGACTCGGCGGCCGAATCGACCTTTTCCTCATCGGGGTTGGCCATCGTCGACGAATACAGGAGCGACATGCCGAGCGCCTCGAACGAGGAGCTCATCGTGTTGGCCGTGTACATGCCGCCGCACGAACCCGTGGACGGGCACGCGTTTTTCTCGACGCCCTCGAAGTCCTCCTCGGTCATGCGGCCCGCGGTGAACTCGCCCACGGCCTCGAACGCCGACACGATGGTCAGGTCCTTGCCCTTCCAGTTGCCGGGGCGGATCGTGCCGCCGTACACGTAGATGCCGGGCACGTTGATGCGCGCGAGCGCGATCATGCCGCCAGGCATGTTCTTGTCGCAGCCGCCGATCACGACTACGCCGTCCATCCACTGGCCCTGCACGCAGGTCTCGATACAGTCGGCGATCACCTCGCGCGAGACGAGCGAGTACTTCATGCCCTCGGTGCCCATCGACATGCCGTCCGAGATCGTGGGCGTGCCGAAGATCTGCGGATTGGCGTTTGCGCCCTTGACTGCGGCCACGGCCGCGTCGGCGAGGCGCTGCAGGCCCGCGTTGCAGGGCGTGATGGTCGAGTGGCCGTTGGCGATGCCGATCATCGGCTTGTCGAAGTCGGCCTTTTCATAGCCGAGCGCGTAATACATCGACCGGTTCGGCGAGCGGGCGACGCCTTGCGTAATGTGCTTCGAACGACGGTTGTAGGCCATGGGGACGCTCCATGAAAGGTGTCTCGATCTTGTTCGGTTGCCGGGTTCGGGGCTCGAGGGGAATGCGCCGGCGTGTGCGAAGAAGAATGGAGTTTCGCGAGCACAATGTCCAATATATTCTCCGCGCCATCTGTCCCCCGAACCCGCAGTGAACCCGCAGTGAACCCGCAGTGAACCCGCAGTGAGCCTGAAGTGAGACCCCAGTGAGCCGCGTGGGAGGCGCGTTTTGGTTCATGCCCGCTCGTCTCGGCGATAATGTGTCGCCGCAGCACGCGAAGCGAACTGTGCAGCCTTGAAGACGTCCAACGCACGCGCCGCGCATTTTTGTGCTGATTTTTACAACTCGATTTCAAACCTCACCGCCGACAAGCACTGATTTCACGATGCTCATCCACCCGAATTTCGACCCCATCGCCATTCATCTGGGGCCGCTCGCCGTGCGCTGGTACGGCCTCATGTATCTCGTCGGCTTCATCCTCGCGATCGTGATCGGCCGGCTGCGCCTGCGTCTGCCTTACGTGGCCGCGCAGGGCTGGACCGTCAAGGACATCGACGACATGCTGTTCTACGGCGTGCTCGGCACGGTGCTCGGCGGGCGCCTCGGCTACGTCGTGTTCTACAAGGCGAGCTGGTACTTCGCGCATCCACTCGACATCTTCAAGGTGTGGGAAGGCGGCATGTCGTTCCACGGCGGCTTTCTCGGCGTGACTTTCGCGATGGTCCTGTTCGCGTGGCAGCGCGGGCGCACCTGGCTGCAGGTCACCGACTTCGTCGCGCCGATGGTGCCCACGGGGCTCGCCGCAGGGCGTCTTGGCAACTTCATCAACGGCGAGCTGTGGGGCCGTGTGACCTCGCCGGACGCGCCGTGGGCCATGCTGTTCCCGGGCGCCGCCAACGACGACGCCGCATGGCTTGCCGCGCATCCGCAACAGGCTGCGCAGTGGCATCTGAACGAGGTGTTCGCGCAATATCATTTGCTGCCGCGTCACCCGTCCGAGCTCTATGAAATCGCCCTCGAGGGCATTGCGCTCTTCATCGTGCTGATTCTGTTCGCGCGCAAGCAGCGTCCCGTGGGCGCGATTTCGGCGATGTTCCTGATCGGCTATGGTCTCGCGCGCTTCACCGTGGAGTTCGCCCGCGAGCCCGACGATTTCCTCGGTTTGCTCGCGTTGGGTTTTTCTATGGGGCAATGGCTCTCGTTGCCGATGATCGTCGTGGGCGTGCTGATGATGATTTGGGTCTATCGCCGCGCCAAACGCGACAACGGTGCGCAGCAAGCCGTGAGTGCCAGGAGCTGATGCCGCGGTTGATGCGACTCGCGCTGCACTGAACGCACCATGAAGAAAGCCACGGTTTTGCCGTGGCTTTCTTTTTTGTTGTGCGCCTGGAGCGCGTTACTTCATCTGCACCGAGCCCGACACGTTGACCGTGACGGTGGATGTGCCGCCTTCGAGCGGCATCGGCGGTGCGGCCTTCGCGTCGGCCGACATGGCGCGTGCGTTCATCATCATTATCGGACGCGGCATCACGCCTTGATGGCCCACGTTCACGTCGCGGACCGTGTAGCTGCTATAGCCGAATGCGCGCGCATTGGCGGCCGCCTGCTCGCGAAACGAGGCGATCGCCTGGCCCGAGAGCTTTTGCTCGGCGGCGCGCTGGGCTTCGGGCGAAAGCGAGAACTGCACGTTGCCCACCTGCATCACCGAAGCGATATCGCCGGCGAGTTTCGAGGCGGCGGCGAAGTCGTGCGATTCGAGCACGATTTCCGTGCGGCCGCGCCATGCCGAAATGCGCCCGTCGCGATCGGTCGACGGATAGATCGAGAACTGGCCCGAGCGTGCAGTCACGCCCGCGACGCCCTTGGCTTTTTGCAGCGCCTGGTCGGCGCGCTGATTGAGCGTGGTCGTGAGCGATGCGGGATCCTTCGCTTCCTGCTCGTAGAACAACGTGATCGTGACGACGTCCTGCGGGATCTCGGCGCTTGCCTGGGCGGAAAGCGAAAGTACGCCCGCCGGTTGATAGCGCGCTTCGCTCTGCGCGAATGCGGCGCCCGGCGCGAGTGTCATGGCAAGCGGTACAGCGGCTGCGAGTGCGGCGGCGAGCGTGACGACAGTATTTTTCTTCATATTGGGGCTCCTGGCAGAACAGATTCGCAAGACGGCACGTGCGTGCCGTTTGCGTGTTCGTTAGGCGGGGTGGGCCGCGCAGGGTTCCCGCCGGAGCAGGGCGGCTTTGCAATCTTTAAAGATTGGCTGCACGCGCACGCCAACGGCTCATGTCGAGACTTACATCAGCCGCCTGGTGATGAAGTCCCATTCGGCCTGGGTGACCGGCGTGATGGACAGGCGATTGCCCTTGGAGAGCACGCGCATGTCGGCGAGTGCCTCGTGCTCGCGCAACGCGGCGAGTGCAATGAGCGGGCACTTCTTCTTGAACACCACGTCGACGAGCATCCAGCGCGGCGTTTCCTGCGTGGATTTCGCGTCGTAGTAAGGGCTCTTCGGATCGAATTGCGTGGGATCGGGGTACGGCGTGGACGAGACTTGTGCGAGACCCGCGATGCCGGGCTCGGGGCAGCTCGAATGGTAGAAGAGCACGCCATCGCCGATCTGCATGGTGTCGCGCATGAAATTGCGCGCCTGATAGTTGCGCACGCCGGTCCATGGCAGCGTGCGCTGCGGGGCGTTCGCGAGATCGTCGATGCTTGCTTCGTCGGGTTCAGACTTCATCAGCCAGTAGCGCATGACTCGAAGTAACACGTCGGAAGTGGAGGGGGAAACAGCGTTGGCGCAGGAAACGCCAAAAGGGAAGCACAAAAAGGACAACACAAAAGGAAAACGGCATCGGACGTGAGTCCGATGCCGTTTGAATAGGTCCCCGCCTTAGCCGCTAGGCCGGCATCCTGAACCGGAGGTTCAGAATTGGTCGCAGTTAGCAGCACTTCGGGTACATCAGACTAGTGACGCGCACACCCGTGCTACAAATTTCCGCAACCGTGCACATGGCATTGGTTCAAGGAATATATGACCTTGGCGAACCAGGCAGGGAAGCTGACTAAACTGTTTGGTGCTCTGCTGTGTGCTGCTGTTCGAAAACGTCTTGTGGACGTTTTCGTGAACATCACTTTAGCGCGATTTTAATCCTTTATGTAGCGGGTTTTATTGAACCCCGTACTGCTGGATGACTGCGCCAAGCTGCTCATTCATTTGGTGCATTGTACGACGGATTTCTTCCGCTGGGAATGCTTCGCCGTGCCGCACGCTCGTCTGCAAACGCAGCAATTCCGATGCGATCGAGAGCGCGGCCATCACGGCGATGCGGTCCGTGCCGCGCACGTTGCTGTGATTGCGGATCTTCGACATTTCCGCGTCCACGCGCGCCACGGCTTCGAGCAGCGCGCCTTCGGTTTCCGGCGAACAGGCGAGGCGATAGCTTTGGCCGAGAATCGTCGCGTCGATCTGTTTGGTCGTCATGCATTTTCTCCGTGGCGAGCCGCGTTTTGACCCGTGCCTTCGTCGCCGGCGTTTTGCGACGGCTCGAGCAAGTCGAGCTGGTTGTCGCGCTCCGCGCCCGTGCGCGCGCGCGGCAGCTTTTCGAGGATCGCGTTCAGACGAACCTGAGCGTCGTCGATCTTGGCCGAGAGCCCATCGCGCTCGGCCTGCAGCGCGTTGCGCTCTTCGCGCACCTGGTCGAGTTCGGCGCGGGTTGCTTCGCATTGCGCCTGCAATTGCGCGAGTTGCTCTTCGAGCGCCACGCGTGCTTCATGATGGCGCTGATTAATCTCGATCAGCCGCCCGATGTTTTGTGAGAGTGTTTCGAGTTCGTTGAGCATCTGCTGCGTCCTCTAAAGACAGGCATTCTAGCGCGGATTGTCGCGTATTCCGATAACTGCGACGTTTCCAGACGTAACAGCACCGCTTCATGGTGGCTTCTTGCTGTTTTTGAACCGCCATGTGTGGGCAGGCGACGCCCGGGAACGCATCTTGCGCCATGCGCGAGGCCGGCCTTCATATCGTGGTTGTCACCGCGTTTCGCGCAATAATGGCGCTTTCTTGACGCCCGCACGGGGCCCTCCTACACTTGCCGGCCCCGTTTCGCCTCTAACGATCGCGTGTGTCAGTGTCCCGGGATCGACTCCTTTCGACGATGCGAACCGTCAACTCCGATAAATCGCGCAGCACCTCTGCGCCGGCCGTGCCGCGCGCTTCTGGCGCCAATGTGTTGCGTCGCACGATGAACGCGCGCCGCGCGGCAACGATCTGGTGTGGGCTTGCCTTGGCCGCGCTCGCAGTGTTCGTGGCGTCGCTTGCGATCGGCAGCGTGCCGGTGACGCTCGCGCAGGCGCTGCATGCGCTCGTGCCCGCCACGCCGGGCACGACGGCCACACAAAGCGCCAACGACATGGCAAGCGAGATCGTGCGCACGCTGCGCTTGCCGCGCGCGCTCGGCGGCTTCGCGTGTGGCGCGTTGCTCGCGCTCGCGGGCGCGCTGCTTCAGGTGCTGTTGCGCAATCCGCTCGCCGAACCCTACGTGCTCGGCGTCTCGGGTGGCGCTGCCGCATTCGCGCTGGTGGCGATGATCGCGGGCGCGGCGTGGTGGGTCGTGCAAACGAGCGCCTGCGCGGGCGCTTTCGTGTCGATCCTGCTCGTGCTCGGCCTCGCGCGCCGCGAGCTTTGGCGCGGCGAACCGCAGGACAGTTCTCCGCGTCTGTTGCTCACGGGCGCGGTGACGGCGGCGGGGTGGGGCGCGCTGATCACGCTGCTGCTGACGCTCGCGCCTGAAGCGAGCCTGCGCGGCATGCTGTTCTGGCTCACCGGCGACCTCAATGGCGCCGGCATGCCATGGCCTGCGCTGATGGCGCTTGCGCTCGTGCTTGCATTCGGCGTGAGCGCCGCGCCGCGCCTGAACGTCCTGCTGCGCGGCGACGCAGCCGCCCAGGCGCTCGGCGTGCCGGTGCTGCGCTTGCGCGTGGGCGTTTATCTCGCGGCATCGCTCGCAGCGGCGGCGGCCGTCACCACGGGCGGCACCATCGGCTTCGTCGGGCTCGTCGTGCCGCACATGTTGCGGCTCGCGTTCGGCAACGACCAGCGCATGCTCGTGCCCGCAGTCGCGCTCGCGGGCGGTCTCGCGGTGATGGGCGCCGATCTCGTCGCGCGCACGATTGCCGCGCCCACGCAGTTGCCCGTGGGCGTCGTGACCGCGCTCGCGGGCGTGCCCGTGTTCCTGTGGATGTTGCTCAAAAGGCGCACGCCATGAGCAGCAACGCTGGCCGCCGCGCTCCAGGTCACGAGCCGGCTCACGACCCGGCTCACGACCCGGCTCACGATAAGCCGTTGCTCGCCGTGCATGCGCTCACGCTGCGCACGGGCGCGCGCACGCTGGTCGAAGGCCTCACGCAGCGCTTCGGCGCGGGCGAGATCTGGTGCGTGGCCGGCGCGAACGGCGCGGGCAAGACCACCTTGATCGCAACGCTCGCGGGGTTGCGCGAGAGCGCGGCGGGCCACGTCGAAGTCGACGGCATTGCGTTGCGCGACTGGCCGCCGGTGCGCCTCGCGCAACGCCGCGCGTTGATGCCGCAGGACGTGCGCGATGCATTCAGCGCAAGCGTGCTCGATACAGTGCTGCTCAACCGCTATCCGCACCTCGCGGGCTGGGGATGGGAAAGCGAAGACGACCGCGCCGCCGCGCACGCCGCGCTCGCGCTGCTCGGTCTCGAGACCCTCGCCGCGCGCGACGTGCTTTCGCTCTCGGGCGGCGAGCGCCAGCGCGTCGCACTGGCGGCGGTGCTCTGCCAGGGCGCGCCGCTTTTGCTGCTCGACGAACCGCTCTCGCATCTGGATCTGCATCATCAGATCGCGTGCCTGGAAGCGCTTTCGCACTGGGTGAATACCGGGTCGCGCGCGGTCGTGTTTTCCTGTCACGATCTCAATCTTGCACGGCGCTACGCGACGCACGCCCTGCTGCTCGATGGCCGCGGCGGCTGCTTCGCGGGCGCGGTGCGCGACGTGCTCACGGCGGAGCGCGCGAGCGCGGCCTTCGGCCACCCGCTCAGGCTGATCCGCGAGGGTGTGCACGAGGCGCTCGTGGCCGCTTTCGAACTTCCACGCGAGCGCTGACGCCTTTTGCGCGCGCGCGCGAGCGGTATTGAACAGCGCATTGAACCGCGCATTGAACCGCGCATTGAACCGAACTGAAACCAACATGACTTCAACGCTTTCCGAATTGCTGGCTGTCGAGCCGCTCGATCCGTCGCTGCGCAATGAGCTTCAGCACCTCATCGATACCAAGACCAAGCCACCGGGCAGCCTCGGTCGACTCGAGGCGCTCGCGCGCCAGCTCGGCCTGATCCAGCGCACCACGCGCCCGAGCGTCGAGCGTCCCGTGATGATCGTGTTCGCCGGCGACCACGGCATCGCTAACGAAGGCGTGAGCCCGTATCCGCAGGCGGTGACCGCGCAGATGGTCGCGAACTTTATCGCGGGCGGCGCGGCCATCAACGCGTTTAGCGGCGTGGCCGGGCTCGAGCTGGAGATCGTCGATGCCGGTGTTGCAACGCCATTGCCGCCACTGCCGCCGCTCACTGAGGTTTCGACGCTCGTCTCGCTGCCGGTCGCGCGCGGCACGCGCAACTTCGCGCACGAAGCGGCGATGACGCGCGACGAAGCCATTGCTGCGCTCGCGACGGGCGCGGCGCGCGTGCGTCACCACGCGGCACTCGGCACCAACGTAATCGGTTTCGGCGAGATGGGCATTGCGAATACGTCATCGGCTGCGTGCCTGATGAGCCGCTTGTGCGGCGTGCCCATCGACGAATGCGTGGGGCGCGGCACGGGGCTCGACAACGCGGGCCTCGCGCGCAAGCGCAATGTGCTCGCGGCGGCGCTCGCGCGTCACCCGAATGCGCGCGAGCCGATCGATGTGCTCGCAACCTTCGGCGGCTTCGAGATCGCGATGATGACGGGCGCGTTTCTCGAAGCGGCACGCCAGCGCATGGCGATTCTCGTCGATGGCTTCATTGCAACTGCGGCGCTGCTGGTGGCGGACGCGCTCGCGCCGCACGTGCGCGAGTACTGCGTGTTCGCGCATGCGTCGAACGAGGCGGGGCATCGTCGCATGCTCGATCATTTCGGCGCGCGCGAGCTGCTCGCGCTCGATCTGCGTCTGGGCGAGGGCACGGGCGCCGCGCTGGCCGTGCCGCTCCTGCGCGCGGCCGTGGCGTTTCTCAATGAAATGGCGAGCTTCGAGTCCGCCGGCGTGGACGAGAGCAGCGAGCGTGGGCATTGAATCCGCTCGCGGAACTGCGGTACTTCTTCACGGCGCTCGGCTATTTCACGCGCGTGCCGGTGCCGCGCTGGGTCGGTTTCGAGCCGCAATGGCTGAACGCGGCGGCGCGCTATTTTCCGCTCGTCGGCGCGTTGATCGGCGCGCTGGCGGCGCTCGTGTACCTCGCGGCGCTCCACGTGTTTGCCGCGAGCGTGGCGGTGCTGCTCTCGATGGCCGCGACGCTCCTCGCGACCGGCGCATTCCATGAAGACGGTCTTGCCGATTGCATCGACGCATTCGGCGGCGCGTATCAGCGCGAGGACGTGCTGCGCATCATGCACGACTCGCGCATTGGCGCGTTTGGCGCCATCGGCATCGTGATCTCGCTCGCGCTGAAGTGGCAGACGCTGGCCGCGCTGCCGCCGTTGCGCGCCGCCACGCTCATGCTCGCCGGCCATGCCGCGAGCCGCGCGCTCGCCATCAGCTACCTCGTCTCGCTCGATTACGTGCGGCCCGAGGGCAAGGCCAAGCCGCTCGCGCAGCGCATGAGCGCGCGCTCGCTCGGCTGCGCGTTCGTGTTCGGCCTGCCGTGGCTCTTTTGGCCCGCGTGGCCGGACTGGCGTGCGGGCGTGGCGACGCTCGCGGTGCTCGGCGTGCTGCGCTATGGGCTTGGGCGGTATTTCGTGCGGCGCATCGGCGGCTATACGGGCGATTGCCTCGGCTTCGCGCAGCAGGTGTTCGAGCTTGCGATCTATCTGATGGGGCTCGCTTGGATCTCGTCCTGATTCGTCATCCTGCCGTGGCGGTGGAGGCAGGCGTGTGCTACGGCAAGTCCGACGTCGCGCTTGCCGCAGCCGCCGATGCCGGCGCGGCATCGATTGCCGCTCGCCTCGCCGCGCTCGACGTGCGCGCGCCGCAACGTATCGAAACGAGCCCGCTTGCGCGTTGCGCGAGCGTGGCGCGCTTGCTCGGGCAGATGCACAACGGCATGGCTGCGCATGAAGATGCGCGTCTGGCGGAGATGGACTTCGGTGCGTGGGAGATGCAGCGCTGGGACGCCATCGAGCGTGCGCAGATCGACGCCTGGGCCGCCGATTTCGCGCATGCGCGCACACACGGCGGCGAGAGCGTCGCGCAGTTCTACGCGCGGGTGTCGACGTGGTTCGATGCGCTCGACGCCGGGGCGCACGAGCGCGTGTGGGCCGTGGCGCATGCGGGCGTGATTCGCGCGGTTGCCGCGCGCGCATTGGATTTTCCGCTCGAGCGCTGCGCACGCTGGCCGCTCGCCATGGCGGCGATCGTCACGCTGCGCCGCGAGGCGTCGGGCGGCGAGTGGCAGCTCGCGCGCTGGAACGCGTGACGTGCGCTGCCGGTTTATTCGGATTCCAGATTAATTGGTGTTTGCATCGCGCGAACGCGCGCGATCGAGATCCTCGCATAACTGCGCTGCGCCTTGTGCGATGCGCGGCCCGGGCCGCGTGAGCAGATCGCCGTCGATGGCGAAGAGATTGCCGCGCGCCACTGCATGCATCTGGGGCCACGCGCGCCAGTGCGCGAGCGCGGGCAGCGGCTGGTCCGGCGCCGTTGCGCCTTGCGACGCGGTGACGATCGCATCGGGATTGGCGGCCAGTACGGCTTCGGTGGAGAGCGTGGGCACCAGCGGATGCAGCGCGGCAAAGACGTTGCGTCCGCCGCATAGCGCGATCACGTCGCTGATCATGTGCTCGCCGTTGATCGTCATGAGCGGCCGGTCCCAGACTTCGTAAAACACCTTCACCGGCGCGCGCTGCGCGTAACGCGTGCGCAATTGCGCGATGGTGCTGCGATACGCGAGCGCCGCTTCCGCAGCGGTTTTTTCCGTGCCGAGCAGCGCGCCGAGCCGCGTGAGCGAGGTCGCCACATCGTCGAGCCGTCGCGGTTCGCTGAAGAAGAGCGGGATGTGCAGCTCGCGCAGACGGTCGATCTGCTGCTGCGCATTGCCATGCCGCCACACGACGATCAGGTCGGGCTTGAGCGCGGCGATGCGTTCGAGGTCGAATGCGCGATTGTCGCCGACGCGGGGCACGCTTCGCGCCTGCGGCGGGTAATCGCTGTAGGCGACCGCGCCCACCAGCCTCGCTCCGCCGCCCGCTGCGTAGATCAACTCGGTTGCGTGCGGCGAGAGGCTGATGACGCGCTGTGCGGGCGCGGCGAGCGTGACGGTTTCGCCGGCGTCGTCGACGGCGCTGATTGCGCTGATTGCGCCGGCACGGGCGGTTCCGGGTGCGAACGCGGCGCAAGCCGCCACGAAGAGCGCGTGGGTGAGCGGGCGGCCGCGCCGGCCGGTGTTCAGCCGCTTTTCGATGTGGTTCACGAGCGCGCCGAACGCGACCAGCGGATGCGCGCGGCGCGGCTCGCCAAGCCAGTGCTCGACGACTACGCCGGCAACGGCGAGAGCGGCGGTGGCGGGCCGGCTCAGCGTTGTCAGCACGATGGCGGCGCTTTGAGCACGAGCGGCAAACCGGCCGCCACAAGCGTCGCACGGTCGGCGAGCGCGGCGATGCGCTGGTTCAGGCGGCCGAGTTCATCGACGTAAAGGCGCGTGGCCGCGCCCATCGGCACCACGCCCATGCCGATCTCGTTGCTCACCACGAGCACGGTGCAGCCGGCGCGCTTTGCGCGCTCGCAGGCGGCGGCGAAGGCGTCGAGGCGGGCGCGCCAGTCGGGCAGCGGCGTCTCAGACTCGGGCGGGCACAGCAGGTTGGCGAGCCAGAGCGTGAGGCAATCGATCAGCACGCACTGGCCGGGCGTGGCCGCGGCGTCCAGCGCGCCCGCGAGATCGTGCGGCGCGACGATCAGCCCCCAATGGGCGGGCCGCCGCGCGCGATGATGCGCGACACGCGCGGCGAATTCGGCATCGGCATGCGCGCCACCGGGCATGCTGGCGGTGGCGATATAGGTGACTGGCAGGCCGCTTTCGGTGGCGAGGCGTTCGGCGTAGGCGCTCTTGCCCGAACGCGCGCCGCCGACGATGAAGGTGAGGTCGCGTGAAATCATCGTGCGATTGTAGCGGCCCGCGCAAGCCTGTTTCTAATGTGAGCAGTCCCTTCTCAAGCAGATTGACGGCGAGCGCGGCGGGAGCGCGTAGCCTGGCACGCCTTTACGGCGCGAGGGGCTGAAAACGGCGCATTTCAGCGAGGCCTGCCGCTTCAGTACAGCACCATCTGCGTGCAACGGAACAGTGCGGTGGTTTTGCCGTCCGGGCCTGTCACGGTGGCATCCCAGATCTGCGTGCTGCGCCCGAGATGCACGCCGGTCGCGACCACGCTCAGCGTGCCTTCGCGCGCCGTGCCCAGAAAGTTGCTCTTGAGCTCGATGGTGGTGAAATTCTTCGCGCCTGGCGGCAGGTGCGCGAAGCAGCCATAGCCACAGGCCGTATCGGCCAGGCAGATGACCGTGGCGGCGTGCAGGAAGCCATTGGGCGCGAGCAGTTCACTGCGGATATCGAGTTCGCCGCGCAGCAGCCCCTGATCGAGCGCGAGCGCGCGAAAGCCCATCAGCTCGGGCAGCCGGCCGCGCTGGCGCTGGTGCAGGGAATCGATGGTGATATCGGTGCGCAAGATGCTCATGGCAGGAGGTTCCTTGATTGTCGGAAAATAGGGGCGAAGCTCGACGCAGGCACGGGCCCGGACTTCGGCGCCGCCGCATTTGCCGATATTATCGGACGGTTGCGTCGGCGCATCGGTGTGTCGCGCGGCTTCCCGGTGGCTCGCGCGCGCAACGGCGTGGCAGCGGCGGCATCGGCGGAAGCGAAATCGGCAGAATTCGGCAGAATCGGCAAACCGGCTGGCCCGCGCGCCAGCCATCCTGACGGGAGCATTCATGACGGTGATCGTGGTGGCGAACCCCAAGGGCGGCGTTGGCAAGAGCACGCTGTCCACCAATCTGGCCGGCTATTTTGCGGCACAAGGCGAGTGGGTCGCGCTCGCGGATCTCGACCGGCAGCAGTCGGCGCACGCATGGCTCGACCTGCGGCCCGAGACGCTGCCCGCCATCGAGAGCTGGAGCGTCGATCTCGATAACCCGGCGAAGCCGCCCAAGGGGCTCGAGCACGCCATCATCGACACGCCGGCGGGGCTGCACGGCAACCGGCTCGCCGCGATCGTCGCGCTCGCGGACAAGGTGATCGTGCCGCTGCAGCCCTCGATGTTCGACATTCTCGCGACCAAGGACTTTCTCGACCGGCTCGCCAGGGAAAAGGCGGTGAGAAAGGGCGCCATCAAGGTGGGCGTGGTGGGCATGCGGGTGGACGCGCGCACGCGCTCGGCCGAGCAACTGCAGCGTTTCGTGGAGGGGCTGGACTTGCCCGTGCTGGGCTATGTGCGCGACACGCAGAACTACGTGCAGATGGCCGCCCACGGGCTCACGCTATGGGACGTCGCGAAAAGCCGCGTGGAGAAGGATCTCGACCAGTGGCGCTCGATTATCGAGTGGGTAAATGCCAAATGAGCAGCACATAAGCGGCAACCCCGGCGGCGCCTGCCTTGCCTGCGGGCGGCGCCGGCGCTCAAAGCCGAGGCCGCCCGGGTTTGGCGCGATCAGGTCCAGCTTTGCGTCGGCACGTGGTCGCGGCTGCCCTTGATGCGGTTGTTCTCGTCGACGAACACGAGGTCCGGCTTCCAGCCCGCCTTCAGCTCTTCTTCTTCCACATTCGCGAAAGCCGCGATGATCACGAGGTCGCCCAGTTGCGCGCGGCGCGCGGCCGAGCCGTTCAGCGAAATCATGCCGCTGCCGCGCTCGCCCTTGATCGCGTAGGTCGTGAAGCGCTCGCCGTTGTTGATGTTCCAGATGTCGATGCGCTCGTTTTCGACGATGTTCGCCGCTTCGAGCAGGTTCTCGTCGATCGCGCACGAGCCTTCGTAGTGCAGCTCGCAGTGCGTGACGGCGACGCGGTGAATCTTCGACTTGAGCATATGGCGTTGCATGGTGAGTCTCCTCATGCGAGCGGGCGCGCGGCCCGCCACGGGTAATACGGGAAAAATCGGCTGGAAAACGTATGAAACGGCGCGCGGCGCTCAGATCTCGAGGTTGTCGATCAGGCGCGTGGGGCCCAGCTTGGCCGCGGCCAGCACGACGAGCGGCGCATCCGCATCGGCGGCAACGCCGGCTGCGGGGGGCAGCAGGTTCGCGCGCTTGCGGATGGCGATGTAGTCGGGCTGCCAGCCGCGCGCGGCGAGCGCGGCCATCGCTTCGAGTTCGAGTTGCTGGAAGTCGTGGCGGCCCGAGAGCACGGCTTCGCGAATCCCGCGCAGCGCGAGCGCCAGTTGCGGCGCTTCCGCGCGCTCGGCGGGCGAGAGATAGCGGTTGCGCGAGCTGAGCGCGAGGCCGTCGGTGTCGCGCACGGTTTCGGCGGCAATGATTTCGGTCGGCAGCGCGAACTGCTGGCACATCGCCCGCACGATCATCAGCTGCTGGTAATCCTTCTTGCCGAACACCGCCACGCGCGGCTGCACGCACGACATCAGCTTCATGACGACCGTGCACACGCCTTCGAAAAAGCCGGGCCGGAACTCGCCTTCGAGAATGTCGCCCAGATTGTGCGGCGGATGCACGCGGTATTCCTGCGGCTGCGGATACATGTCGGCCTCGGTGGGCGCGAACAGCACGTAGACGTTTTCCTTTTGCAGCTTCTCGATGTCGTCCTGGAGCGTGCGCGGGTATTTGTCGAAGTCTTCGTTGGGGCCAAACTGCAGGCGGTTCACGAAGATGCTGGCGACCACCGGGTCGCCGTGCTGGCGCGCGAGGCGCATCAGCGAGAGGTGGCCTTCGTGCAGGTTGCCCATGGTCGGCACGAACGCGGTGCGGTTTTGGCCGCGCAACTGGTCGCGCAGTTCCTGAATCGAGCTGATGACTTTCATGATCGGATGCGTTATGCCTCGCACGGGGCAAGACGGGTTGCGGCAAGCGGATGGCGCGCGGCGCGGCCGCCCGGATGGCGTGCCCGGCCCGTCAGGGGCAGGCGCGGGCGATTGTAGAGGATTTGCGCTCGCGGCGCAGCCGTTCCGGATGGGGGGTTATCCTGGCCTGGCTTGATGGGGTCTTATCGCCCCTTCATCGAGCGTCAGGCGGAGCGCCGGGCGCGCCGCTAGGCCGGGAGATAGGCGAGGCGCACGTAGATCGGCGCAAACGGCTCGGCCTGGGTGATCTCGATGAGCGACTCGCGCGCGAGCTCGAGCATGGCGATGAAGTTCACGACCACCACGGGCACGCCGCGCGTGGTGTCGAAGAGCTCGGAGAACTCCATGAAGCGTGCGCCCTGGAGCCTGCGCAGGATCACGCTCATGTGCTCGCGCACCGAGAGCTCCTCGCGCGAGATCTTGTGGTGCTGGACCAGCTTCGCGCGCTTGATGACGTCGGCCCATGCGGCGCGCAGGTCGTTGCTGTCCACGTCGGGAAAGCGCGGCGTGATGCTCTGCTCGATATAGACCTCGGCGCGCAGGAAGTCGCGGCCGAGCTGCGGCAGACGGTCGATGCGCTGCGCGGCGAGCTTCATCTGCTCGTATTCGAGCAGCCGCCGCACGAGTTCGGCGCGCGGGTCTTCGGCTTCCTCGCCCGTGTCGGCCTTCTTGACCGGCAGCAGCATGCGCGACTTGATCTCGATGAGCATGGCCGCCATCAGCAGATATTCGGCGGCGAGCTCGAGGTTGGTCTTGCGCAGTTGCTCGACGTAGCCGAGGTATTGCGTCGTGACATCCGCCATCGGGATGTCGAGCACATTGAAGTTCTGCTTGCGGATCAGGTAGAGCAGCAGATCGAGCGGGCCTTCGAACGTTTCGAGGAAGACTTCGAGCGCGTCGGGCGGGATGTAGAGGTCTTGCGGAAGCTTGAAGAGCGGCTCGCCGTACAGGCGCGCGAAAGCGACGCCGTCGACCGTGTCGGGCGTCGAATCCGTGGCGGGAGCGGTGAGTGCGTCACCCGCGCTGGCCGGGCTTGCCGCAGCGTGATGCGCTTCGGCTGCGGCCGGAAGGGCATGACCCGCGGCGGCCTTCCCTTCGGCCTCATTAGCCATGTCGGCCCCGTCGGCCTCGGCCATCAGAAGTTCTGGTAGTAGACGTAGGGCGTTTGCTTGACGCGCGAGGCTTGCTGGCGCTCGCGCTCGTCGAGGTCGAGCGGCTGCTTGTCCCAAAGGAGCGCACGGCCTTTGCGCTGCTGCTCTTCCAGGCCGGGCTTCTGCTCTTTGAGTTGATTCAGGAACTGCGTGATTTCCGACTGATACATGGCGAATGTCCGTCGCGGGTAGTTTGCGATTAGTGCGATTCAGTGTGATTGACGCGTGTCGGCGAGAATTTTACCGCAAGCGCGGGACGGGGAACATCCGCACGGGCGATGCCGGGGCCCCGTCCCCGGCAGCCATGGTGCCCGGTTACAACGCATCTTGCGGCCCTTTTTGCGCCGCATCCTGGGGTTTTCGAGCGCCGATGTGGTGAAATAACGCGTTTGCGCCCGCGCCCGGCGTGTGCAACGGAAAAAAGAAACACGGCTGGAGGTTTGTTTGGCGGGAAGGGTGAACGAAGCGGTGCGCGTGCAGCAGCGTCCCTCGCGGGTGACGCGGCGCGGGCACGCCGTTGCGCGCGTGCAGACGCGCTCGCTGCGCTTCGCCGCGTGGCTCGCCGTGAGCCTTCTCGTCAGCCTCATGAGCGCGGCGCCCGCGCGGGCCGATCTGGTCGATTTGCTGCCGTGGTCGCACAAGCGCACCTATTACGACGTCGAAGTCCAGAGCTCGCCGCGCGAGCTGGCCAAGCTGCTCGAAGCGCACCTCGACATCGCGCGCTTTTCCACGCGGCCAGGCGTGAGCGACGATCAGTTCGACTTTCTCATCACCGCCACGCCGCAGCAGGTGCGCGACCTTGCGTCCACGGAAGGCTATTTCACGCCCGTCGTGCGAACCGACGTGCGCAGCGGCGAAAACGGCAAGCGTCGCGTGATCGTGCATGTGGATGCGGGCCCGCGCACGACCATCTCGGCGGTGAACCTGACGTTCACCGGGCCGGTGCTGAGCGAGGATCCCGCGCAGGAAAACGCCGCGCGTTTTGCGTTCTCGCTGCACGAGGGCGAAGCCTTCACGCAATCCGGCTGGAGCGGCGCCAAGAGCGCGGCGCTCAGGACGCTGCAGGCGCGCCGCTACCTGGGCGCGAAGATCGTGCGCTCCGAGGCGCGCATCGACCCGCTCAAGCATGACGCGAAACTTTCCGTCACATTCGACAGCGGCCCGACCTTCACGATGGGGCAGATCGACGTCTCGGGCACGCGGCGCTACCCGGAGCGGATCGTGAACAATGTGAACCCGATCACCCCCGGCGAAATCTACGATGTCCACCGCGTGACCGAACTGCAGCGCCAGGTCCAGAATACGCCGTACTACGCGAGCGTGGCCATCGACGTCGACGACAACCCGAAAAAGCCCGAGCAGACGCCGCTGCACGTCAAGGTAAGCGAGTATCCGTACAACAGTTTCCGCGGCGGCGTGGGCTACTCGACCGACACCGGCGCGCATGTTCAGGGCTCGTACACCTATCTGAACACCTTCGGTTCGGCATGGCCGCTGGAGCTTTCGGGGCGGCTCGACCAGATCCAGAAGTACGGCCAGATCCAGCTTTCGATGCCGCCGGGCGAGCATGCGTGGACCAACAGCGTGCTCGCGTCGTACACGACCACCGACGTCTCGGATACCACGATCTACAGCCTGCGCGCGGGCGTGCAGCGTACGCGCACGTCGCAGAACATCGACTTTGCGTATTCGCTGCTCTACTACCAGGATCGCCTCTACCAGAACGCCGGGCCGCCCACCATGGCCCGCGCGCTGATGCCCGAGTGGTCGTGGACGCGCCGCAACGTCGACGACCCGCTGTTTCCGCGCTCTGGCAACGTCGTGCGCGTCGAGGCGGGTTTCGGCGTGAAGGGCGCGGGCTCCGACGCCACCTTTGTGCGCGGCTACATGCGCGGCCAGCAGTACCTGCCGATCGGCCGCGACGACATCATGGTGTTTCGCGCCGAGATGGGCGGCGTCTTTACAGGGAGCAGTTCGTCGAGCGTGCCGGCGTCGCTGCTGTTTCGCGCGGGCGGTTCGAACTCGGTGCGCGGCTACGCGTTCCAGAGCATCGGCAACAACGTCGACGGCTCAATTCTGCCGACCAAGTATCTCGTGACCGGGTCGGCGGAATATCAGCACTGGTTCAATCACGACTGGGGCGGCGCGGTGTTCTTCGATGTCGGCACCGCCACCGATACCTGGGGAGAAAAGGTCTTCTATCCGGGCGCGGGTTTCGGCGCACGCTGGCGCAGCCCCGTCGGCCCGGTCAATCTCGACCTCGCGTACGGCTTTCGCGACCGCCGGGTGCGGCCCTACGTGACTCTCGGTATCGCTTTCTGATCATGACGCTCGCCACGTTTCGCGCTGTTTCGACGCCGCTGCCCGCCAGGGGGCGCTCCGCCAACGGGCGTTCCGCCGTGCGGGGCGACGCATGAGCGCGCGCGAGCGCTGGCGTCGCGCGGGCTGGCCCGTGCCTGCGGTGGCGTTTGCCACGCCCTCGGAGGGTGGCGGGGCGCTGCCCTCCGGAACACCACCGGGCGGCGATGGCGCGAACGGCAGCAGTGGCGCGGATGCGCCGCCGCCGCGCCGCCGGCGCCGCCTGTGGAAATCGCTTGCGTGGGCGGTTGCGGCGCCCGTGCTGATCGTGGCGCTGGTGGCCGGGCTCGTCTATGGCGTGGCGACGACCGAGCGCGGCACGGCCTGGGCCTGGCGCGTCGCCGTCAAGGCGCTGGGCGGGCAGCTCGCAGGCCGGCTCGATGGCGGCACGCTCGCAACGGGTCTGCGCCTGCGCGACGTGCGCTGGCGCGGCAAGGACGGCAC
This sequence comes from Paraburkholderia sp. A3BS-1L, assembly GCF_051125215.1. NCBI lineage: Bacteria > Pseudomonadati > Pseudomonadota > Betaproteobacteria > Burkholderiales > Burkholderiaceae > Paraburkholderia > Paraburkholderia sp. A3BS-1L. The sequence goes on from NZ_CP120442.1 coordinate 961,386, forward strand.
CACTTTCGCGGTCGACCGCGCGAGCGGCCAGTGGGCGCTGGAGATCCACGAGGGGCGCCGCTGGCGCTTCGTGCTCGATTATCTGCATGTGGGCGACATCGACGCGCGCATTGTGCCGTCCACCAAGCCTTCGTCGCCAATGACGCTGCCGGGCGACCTGCGGCTGCCGCTCGCGCTCGAGATTCGCGATTTGCGCGTGGCGAAGCTCACATTGCACGAAGGCGCCTCGGCCACCGAGTTCTCGAACTTCGCATTCCACGCGCGCAGTGACGGGCGGCATCACGAGGCGGCCGTCGAGCAGCTCGACACGCCGTTTGGCGCGGTGAACGCGAGCGCGAAGCTCGACGGCGTGCGGCCGTTCGCGCTCTCGGGCGACCTCGGCTATGCGGGCAAGGTCAACAAGGAGGACGTGCAGGTGAGTGCACGCCTTGGCGGGTCGCTGGAGGCGCTCACCGCCGATATCGCGGCGAGCGGCATGAAGCTGACGGGGCAAGCCCACGCCGAGGCGGCGCCGTTCGCCGCAGTGCCGCTCAAGCGCGTGACGCTGGCCTTCGATCACGTGAACCCGCAGGCGTTTTCGCCGGGCGCGCCGTTCGCCGACCTCGCGCTGCGCGCCGACCTCGCGCCCGCGCAGGGCGGGGTCAAGCCGTTGGTGCCTGAGGCGGCGTCGCAAGCCGCGGCGTCCGGGGCAAAGGGCGCGTCGGGCACTGCGCCGGCTCTTGCCGCGGGCTTCGCATCAGGTGCATCAGGTGCATCGGGCGCTTCCGGCGCTTCCGGCGCCGCGGCGCGTCACGAGAACGCCAACGCAGCGGGCTTCACGGTCGCGGGCACGGTGTCGATCGTCAACGCAAAGCCGGGCGCCATCGACGCGCATCTGCTGCCGCTCATCGACGCGCACACGAATGTCGTGCTCGATGCGCACACGCAGCGCCTCTCGAACCTGAACGTGCGGCTCGTGAAGAACGCCACGGTGACGGGCGGCGGCGTGCTGAGCGGGCGCAATGGCCGCTTCGACCTCAAGGTGGCGGCACTCGACCTGAACGCGATCGAAGCGAGCGTGGTCCCGACCCAGCTCGCGGGACCGGTCACGGTGCGCCTCGCCGGCGACGCGCAGAGCGTCGCACTCGATCTCGCCGATCCGAAGGCCGCGCTGCGCCTGCAAGGCAAGGTGACGCAGGATCCCGCGCGCCTCGCGTTCAACGACGTGCGGCTGAGTTCGGGTGCCGGACGTCTCGATCTCTCGGGCGCGCTCAAGCATGACGCCAATTCGAGTTACACGCTCAAGGCGGTGCTGACCGATTTCGATCCGCTCTCGCTGACGTCGCAGGCGCCGGCGCGCACAGACGCGGCGCACAAGGCAGCGCACAAGGCGGCGCAGCCCGCGGCGCCCACCGATGCGCAGCGCGCGGCCGAAAAGAACGCCCTGAATCCGAGGCGCAACCTCGCGCTCAATCCGGCGATGAACCCCGCGCTCAATCCGGCGCAGACGAGCGAGCAGGCGGACGCGCAGAATGTCGCGCGCAATACGACCCAAAGCGCGACCCAAAGCGCGACTCGAAACGCCACGCAAGCCACCGCCCCCAAAACGCCCCCGCCGAAAGCGGCCCTGCGCAAAGCCGCGCCGAAGGCCCCGGCGCGCCGCATCACGGCGCGCGTGAACGGCACGCTCAACGCAAGCGGCATGCTTGCGCCCACCTTCACAACGAAGGCCGAGTTCAAGCTCGGCCCGAGCGTCTACGACGACTTGCCGCTCACCGGCGAGGGCCTCGTCCAGCTCGCGGGCTCGCGCATCCTGCCGAGCCGCGCGAACCTCTCGGTCGCGGGCAACACCGTCGACCTGCAGGGCAGCTTCGGCGCGCGCGGCGACCGCCTGCGCTTTCGCGTGGACGCGCCGCAGCTCGACCGGCTCGGCTTCGGCGTCGCGGGCCAGCTGGCAGCGAGCGGCGACCTGACCGGCACGTTTGCGCATCCCGACGTGACGCTCGACTACAAGGCCGAGAACGTGGTGTTCGGCGATAACCACGTTGGCCACGCCGAGGGCCGCGCCGAGGCGCGCGATGGCGCGAACGGCGCGCTCGCCTTCAGCGCCGATGCGAGCGGCATCGCCGTGGCGGGCGTCGACATCACGACGCTGAGCGCGCGCCTTGCCGGCACGCGCGCGAAGCACACGCTCACCGCGAGCGCGAAGGGCAGGCTGCAGGGGCAGCCGATCGACGTCGCGGTGGCGGCCAACGGCAAGCTCTTGGACACCCGCGAAGGCACGCGCTGGGACGGCACGGTGACGCAACTCGAGAATCGCGGCGTGCCGGGTGTGAAGCTGGAGGCGCCGGTGACGGTGAGCGCGGGACCGGGCAAGCTCACGCTTGGCGCGACGCGCATCGCGGCCGTTGGCGCCTTGCTTGACTTGAAGTCGTTCGACCTCGATCACGGCCGCATCCGCTCGGCGGGCGCGCTCACGAACGTCTCGCTCGCGCGCATCCTGCAGTTGCGCCAGCAGTTCACGGGCGTGCCGTCCACGCTCAGATCGGACCTGATCTTCGATGGCGACTGGGACTTCTCGCTCGGCCAGAGCGCGAGCGGCTATGTGCAGGTGAAGCGCCGCTCGGGCGACATCACGACCGAGATCGGGCGCGGGTTTGCCTCGCTTGGCATCGGCGATCTCCATGCGCGCGCCGCCTTCAGCGGCGGCAACCGGCTCACGTTCACGGCGCATGCGCAGGCGAGCCGCGTGGGCGTGCTCGACATCGACACGAACACCACGCTGGTGGCGCGCGACGGCATCCTCACGATAGCCGACGAAGCACCGCTCGGCGGCACGATCAAGGCGAACGTGCCCTCGCTCAAGACCACCGGCGGCCTGCTGGGCCCGAGCTATCTGCTCGACGGCCATCTCGCGCTCGACCTCGCGCTGGGCGGCACGGTCGCGAAGCCGAACCTCACGGGCTCGCTCGTCGGCGACGGCATTTCCGCCACGGTCGTCGATCAGGGCGTCGAGCTGAAGGACGGCGTGATACGCATCGCGCTCTCGAAGAATCTCGTCGACTTCCAGCAGGTCGAGTTCCACGGTGCGACGAGCGGCACGCTGCGCGCGACGGGCCGCGTGCGGCTCGACAATGCCGAACCCGATCTCACCGCGAGCATCATCGCTGACAAGCTCGAGCTTTTTGCTTCGCCTGACCGCAAGCTGTCGCTGTCGGGCAGCGCGACCATCGCCAATGGCGGGCATCTGGGCGGCATGCAGATCGATGGCAAGTTCACCGTCGATCACGCGCGCTTTGACATGCCCGAGTCAGCCGCGCCCGCGCTCGGCGATGACGTCGTGATCGTGCGCCCCGACGGCACGACCACGGGCGGCGTGCCGCCGCCGATCGAGGAGACGGCGTCGAAAAAACCCGCGCCGCGCTTCTCGCCGCGCTCGAACATCGCCATCAGCCTCGGGCGCGACTTCCGCTTCCATGGCCAGGGCGCGGACCTGGGACTGGCCGGCACGATCACCGTGAACAGCGCGCCCGATGTTCCGCTGCGCGCGGTCGGCAACGTGCGCGTGACCGAAGGATCCACGTACACGGCGTTCGGCACCAAGCTCAACATCGAGAACGGCTTCTTCACCTTCAATGGACCGGTCGGCAATCCGGGCATCAACATTCTCGCGATGCGGCGCAACCAGCAGGTCGAGGCGGGCGTGCAGGTGACCGGAACGGTCCAGGCGCCGGTGGCGAAGCTCGTTTCCGAGCCGAACGTGCCCGACAGCGACAAGCTTTCGTGGCTGCTGTTCGGCCACGGCACCGACCAGGGCAACAACGTCGGCCAGCAGAACGCGATGACGACGGCGCTTGCCCTGCTCGGCAGCGAGCAGGGCAAGCGCATCGCGCAGAGCATCGGGCTCGACGAATTCTCGATCGGGCGCAGCGAAGTCGGCCTCACCGATCCCGAGGTTGTGATGCTGTCCAAAGCCATCAACGAACGGTTCGTGCTCGGCTACGAGCAAGGGCTGCAGTCGGCGTCGAACGCGATCAAGGCCACCATCAACCTCACGCGCTATTGGTCGGTGACCGCTTACGGCGGCACGTTCTACGGCGCGGACGTGCTCTATACGCGGCGCTACGATCGCATCCGGTGGTAGCCGCAAACAAAACACCCCGCAGCGCAACTCGCCTGCGGGGTGTTGTCTTCTGCTAGCGAAGCCCCTCTCGCGAGGGGAACGCGGCGTTGTTTTACCGCACGCGCATGCCCGGCTTCGCGCCGCTATGCGGCTCGAGAATGTACAGGCCCGGTTCGGCCTTCTCGTCGGTGGCGGATGCCGCGAGCACCATGCCTTCGGACATGCCGAACTTCATCTTGCGCGGCGCGAGGTTCGCGACCATCACCGTGAGCTTGCCTTTGAGGTCTTCGGGCTTGTACGCAGAGCGGATGCCCGAGAACACATTGCGCGTCTTGCCTTCGCCCACGTCGAGCGTGAGTTGCAGCAGCTTGTCCGAGCCTTCCACAATGTTGCAGTCGACGATCAGCGCCACGCGCAGGTCGATCTTCGCGAAGTCGTCGATGGAGATGACTTCGGGCGTTTCGTCCGATTTGTCGGCAGCGGGCTTCTTCGCAGCTTCCTTCGAGGCCTTCGACTTCTTGCTGGCGTCGGCGGCCGCGGGCGCTTCCGTGGCCTGCAGCGAGTCGCGGTTCGCGGCGAGCAGCGCTTCGATCTGCTTCGGGTCCACGCGCGTCATGAGGTGCTTGTACGCGTTGATCGGCTGTTGCGACGACAACGTCTTGCCGGCGTCGGCCCACGTGAGCGGCGCGATCGCGAGAAACTGCTCGACGCCCTCGGCGAGCGTGGGCAGCACCGGCTTCATTGCCAGCGAAAGCAGGCGGAATGCTTCGAGGCTCACGCTGCAGGTTTCGTGCAGCGCCGCCGCGTTGGCCGGGTCCTTCGCCTGTTCCCACGGCTTGGCCGTATCGACGTATGCGTTCACCGCGTCGGCGAGCTCCATCGTGTGGCGCAGCGCGCGGCCATACTCGCGCGCCTCGTAGTGCGCGGCGATCTGCGGGATCGCCGCGCGCAGTTGCGCGATGAGCGGATGATTCATCGCGCTGTCCTGCACGCGGCCCTCGAAGCGCTTGATGAGGAAGCCCGCCGCGCGGCTCGCGATGTTGATGTACTTGCCGACGAGGTCGCTGTTCACGCGCGCCTGGAAGTCGTCGAGGTTCAGGTCGAGGTCTTCCATCGAGCTATTGAGCTTGGCCGCGAAGTAGTAGCGCAGCCACTCGGGATTCAGGCCCGTGTCGATATAGCTTTGCGCGGTGATGAAGGTGCCGCGCGACTTCGACATCTTCGCGCCGTCCACCGTGAGAAAGCCATGCGCGAACACGTTGGTGGGCGTGCGATGGCCCGAGAACTGCAGCATCGCCGGCCAGAACAGCGTGTGGAAGTACAGGATGTCCTTGCCGATGAAGTGGTACTGCTCGGTCTTCGTGTCGGGCTTGACCCACGCGTCGAAGTCGAGGCCGCGCTTCTCGCACAGGTTCTTGAAACTCGCGTAATAACCGACGGGCGCGTCGAGCCACACGTAGAAGTACTTGCCCGGGGCGCCTGGAATCTCGAAGCCGAAGTACGGCGCGTCGCGCGAGATGTCCCAGTCGGCGAGCTTCGATTCGCCCGCGTCGCCGAGCCACTCGCGCATCTTGTTGGTGGCTTCCGGTTGCGCGAGGCCGCTCACCCAGCCGCGCAGGAACTGCTCGCAGCGCGGGTCGGAGAGGCGGAAGAAGTAGTGTGTCGAGGTCTTGCGGATGGGCGTGGCGCCGGAGACCACCGAATACGGGTTCTTCAGGTCGGTGGGCGCATAGGTCGAGCCGCACACTTCGCAGCTGTCGCCGTACTGGTCTTTCGCGCCGCACTTCGGGCACTCGCCCTTGATGAAGCGGTCCGGCAGGAACATGTTCTTGAGCGGATCGTAGGCCTGCTCGATGTCGCGCGTCTCGATGAGGTCCGCCGCCTTGAGCGCGAGGTACACCGATTCCGAGAGCACGCGGTTCTCGTCGGAGTCCGTCGAGTAGTAGTTGTCGAACGATACGCCGAAGCAGTCGAAGTCGCGCTTGTGCTCTTGCCAGACGCGCGCGATCAGCTGTTGCGGCGTGAGGCCTTCCTTCTCGGCGCGCAGCATGACGGGCGTGCCGTGGGTGTCGTCGGCACCGACGTAGTAGACCTCGTGGCCATGCATTCGCAGCGCGCGAACCCAGATGTCCGTCTGGATGTACTCGACCAGATGGCCGATGTGGATCTGCCCGTTGGCATAGGGCAGAGCAGACGTGACGAGGATCTGGCGGCGGCCGCTTTGAACGGTAGACGCGCCGGCTGCGACGAGGTCGGTGGCGGGTGCTGACATAAGTGGGGGGAATCCGATGTTGCGGGGGAAACGACGATTTTAGCAGGGCGGGGGCGGGGCGCGTTCGGCCGGGGAAGGACGGCCCACGCGCATGCGGACGCACATGCAAAAATGCCAGGCAAAAAAACCGGGGCAGGATGGCCCCGGAGCAACAACGACAAGAGGAGAATGGTGACGTGGCGGCGTCGCCGCACACGTACCGTAAAGAAAGACAGCGGGGTTGGGGGAGAGTTCGAAAAATTTTTCAATCCGCTAACTTCGCCCGCCGTGGGTCTGCCCGAAGGCCCGCCTGCTGCAGTTTGCGCACGCCCAAAACACAAGCGGGACGGCTTTGCAGCCGTCCCGTTTCATGGTGTTGCCGGCGTCGCGATATTGCTGATGCGGCGCCGCGAGGCGCGCTTAGCCCCCCTGGTGCTGCGCCGTCGCGCGCAGATAGATTTCCACGCGGCGGTTCGCAGTGCGGCCGGCTTCGGTGCTGTTGTCCGCGATCGGCTGGGTGTCGCCGCGGCCTTCGGCGGCCATGCGCTGCATCGGGATGCCGCGCCCAGCCAGATAGTTGACCACGCTCTGCGCGCGGTTGACCGACAGCGTCTGGTTGTAAGCGGGCTGGCCCGTGTTGTCCGTATGGCCCACGACCTGCGCGACCACTTCCGGGTTCTGCTGCAGCGTCTGCGCGACCTGGTCGAGCACCGGCGCGAACGACGGCTTGATCGCGTAGCTGTTGGTGTCGAACGTCACGTTGCTCGGGATGTTGAGCTTGAGCGAGCCGTCCGGCTGCTCGCTGATCTGCGTGCCGGTGCCCTTGGTGGCGCCGGAGAGCTTGTTGTGGATGGCGGTCCAGTTGTAGCCCGTGATGCCGCCCACCAGCGCGCCGGCGCCCGCGCCGATGGCCGCGCCCTTGCCGCCGCCGAAGATCGCGCCGATGGCCGCGCCCGTGCCAGCGCCGACACCGGTGCCGATGGCGGTGTTGGTACCCTGCTCGGTTGCACAACCGGCGACGAGCGCACCGGTAACGGCGAAGACGGACAGGCGGGTCAAGATTCTTGTGTTCATTTTCAATCCTCTCTTGGGTGGAACTGCACAGTCGCTTGTGCCGGTCACTGCGCCCGATTGGGCCCGATTGGGCCCGATTGGCCTCAGGGTCTTCGGACGGCGCGCGGCTGCAACTACTACAATGACGACTTGGGCACATGCGCGAGTCGTCTGGCAATGATGGGTCCTTTTTTGCGACGGCTTGACAAGTGCACATTCGGCACAAGCAGCGGTGCAAAAAGGGCCGATGCCGCGAAGCGTGCCTTGCCGCGGGCATTTGCGCAATCCAGCTTAACAATTTCTTGCGATTTCCGGCGCTGACATGACACCTCACGGCATTCCGGCCGCGCGGGCGCCGGCGCATTCTTGCACACGGAGTTTGAATGAGCATTGATCGGGCATTGGTCGACGCCGCGCTGGCGGCCCTCGTGGATCCGAACACGGGCAAGCCGTACGCAACGGCAAAAGGTGTGCGAAACGTTACGGTCGACGGCGATACGGTTGGCGTCGAAATCGTGCTCGGCTATCCGGCAAAGAGCCAGTACGACGCGGTCCGCGCCCAGGTGGAAGGCGCGCTTGCCGGCGTGCCCGGCGTCAAGGCGAGCCGGGTCGCGGTGCGCCATGAGATTACCGCGCACACCGTGCAGCGCGGCGTGAAGCTGTTGCCGAACGTGAAGAACATCGTCGCCGTGGCCTCGGGCAAGGGCGGCGTGGGCAAGAGCACGACTGCCGTGAACCTCGCGCTCGCGCTGGCGGCCGAAGGCGCCTCGGTCGGCGTACTCGACGCGGATATCTACGGCCCGTCGCTGCCGATGATGCTCGGTATCGTTGGCCGCCCGCAATCGCCGGACGGCCAGTCGATGGACCCGCTCGAAGGGCACGGCGTGCAGGCCAACTCGATCGGCTTTCTGATCGAGCAGGACAACCCGATGGTCTGGCGCGGCCCGATGGCCACCTCGGCGCTCGAGCAGTTGCTGCGCCAGACCAACTGGCGCGAGCTCGACTACCTGGTGGTGGACATGCCGCCGGGCACGGGCGACATCCAGCTGACGCTCTCGCAGAAGGTGCCGGTCACGGGCGCGGTGATCGTGACGACGCCGCAGGACATCGCGCTGCTCGACGCGAAGAAGGGTCTCAAGATGTTCGAGAAGGTGGGCATTCCGATTCTCGGCATCGTCGAGAACATGGCCGTGCACGTTTGCTCGAACTGCGGTCACGCCGAGCACATCTTCGGCGCGGGCGGCGGCGAACGCATGGCGAAGGAGTACGGCGTGGAGGTGCTCGGCAGCCTGCCGCTCGACATCGGGATTCGCGAACAGGCCGACTCGGGCCATCCGAGCGTGGTGGCCGATCCGGCTGGCTCGGTGGCCGCGACTTACAAGGCGATCGCCCGCCGTATCGCGATCCAGATCGCGGAGCGCGCGCGCGACATGAGCTCGAAGTTCCCGACCATCGTCGTGCAGAACACGTGAGCCGCGCATCGCGCGGCTGGCGGGCCAGGCCGGCAAACTGTCCCTGTTTGAGCCGATACCGAGCCGAGGCCGCGTGGCGTACCTCGTTAAGCCTTGCTGCATAAGGCTTGCGGCGTGTGTGGCAGCGCTCACGCGGGGCGCGCACAAGGCCTTGCGCGCGGTATCATGTGACATTCAAGGGTCCGGATCGACGGGCGCAGGGGCGCACCGCGTGCGGACATGAGGATTGCATGGGCAAAGGAATCGAGAGGGGAGACGCAAGGCGCGCGGGCCGCGCAGCCCTGCTGGCCGTGGCGGCGTGCATGCTGCTGGCCGGCTGCACCAGCTTCATGGGCCGGCAGGACAAGCGTGCGCTCGCACAGGTCTTGCCTGTCGTCGGCAGCCAGGTGCGGGGCACCGTCTCGTTCGTCGAGCGCTCGGACGGCGTGCAGGTGAGCTACAACCTTCTTGGCCTCGCGCCCGACAGCGACCACGCGGTCCAGGTCCACGATCGCGGCGACTGCAACGCTGCCGACGCTTCGAGCGCCGGCAGCGTGTTCGCACCCGCGGCCGATCGCCTCAAGCCGGGCGTGCGCGTGGAGGGCGACCTCGGCAATATCCACGCGGATTCCAATGGCGTCGCCATCGGCTTCATCGTGGCGCCGGAAGTCTCGCTCGACGGCGTGCGCTCCGTGCTGCAACGCGCGGTGCTCGTGCATCGCGACGCCATCGATCCCTACGCCTTTCCCGCGCGCGGCACCGGCCCGGCGCTCGCCTGCGGCGTGATCAAGGCGCAGTGACGCGCGGCCGCACCGCACGCGATGACGCCCCGCCAAGGGGCGCCTCGCGTGCACTTCCAGGCACGCCGATCCACATCGCGTAAAATAGGCGCCTTTCGTACAGCGGCGGCGCGCCGCGAAGCGGGCGGCAGGGCGCGCGAGGCGCGCTTTCGGGCCATTCCCGCGCCGCTTCTGCGTTGTTTCCGGCGTTATCTTTTTTCGTTCCCCGTTTTTTCTGGACCGTAGCCCAACATGGCAATCAAATCCGACAAGTGGATCCGGCGCATGGCCGAAGAGCAGCAGATGATCGAGCCGTTCGTGCGCGACCAGGTTCGCATGTCGGAGGACGGCCGCAAGATCGTGAGCTACGGCACCTCGAGCTACGGCTACGACATTCGCTGCGCCGACGAATTCAAGATCTTCACGAACATCAATTCGACCATCGTCGACCCGAAGAACTTCGACGAAAAGTCGTTCGTGGACTTCAAGGGCGACGTCTGCATCATCCCGCCGAATTCGTTCGCGCTCGCGCGCACGGTCGAGTACTTCCGCATTCCGCGCAATGTCCTGACCGTGTGTCTGGGCAAGTCCACCTATGCACGCTGCGGGATCATCGTGAACGTGACGCCCTTCGAGCCCGAGTGGGAGGGCTACGTGACGCTCGAATTCTCGAATACGACACCTTTGCCTGCCAAAATCTACGCGAACGAAGGCGTGGCCCAAGTGCTCTTCTTCGAGAGCGACGAGGTCTGCGAGGTGTCGTACGCGGATCGCGGCGGCAAATATCAAGGCCAGCACGGCGTCACGCTGCCCAAGACCTGAGTTCGAGCGCACCACCGCCCACCGCACACACGACATATGGGGACCGCTGCGCATCATTAGCAGCGGTCGTTTCTTTTGGAGAATTCGCCCATGAAGTTTCGTTTTCCCGTCGTCATCATTGACGAAGACTTTCGCTCCGAGAACATCTCGGGTTCCGGCATCCGGGCACTCGCCGAAGCCATCGAGAAAGAGGGCGCGGAAGTCCTCGGGCTGACGAGCTACGGCGACCTTACCTCGTTCGCGCAGCAATCGAGCCGCGCGGCGTGTTTCATCCTTTCGATCGACGACGACGAGCTGTTGCCCTACGTCGAGGATTCCGATGGCGAAGCGCCCGGCCACGCGCCCGCGATCATCGCGCTGCGCGCATTCGTGGAAGCGGTGCGCAAGCGCAACGCCGACATCCCGATCTTCCTGTACGGCGAGACGCGCACCTCGCGCCACTTGCCCAACGACATCCTGCGCGAGCTGCACGGCTTCATCCACATGTTCGAGGACACGCCGGAGTTCGTCGCGCGCCATGTGATTCGCGAAGCGCGGGTGTATCTCGACGCGCTGGCGCCGCCGTTCTTCAAGGAACTCGTGAAGTACGCCGACGAAGGCTCGTACTCGTGGCACTGCCCGGGCCACTCGGGCGGCGTGGCGTTTCTGAAGAACCCCCTCGGCCAGATGTTTCACCAGTTCTTCGGCGAGAACATGCTGCGCGCGGACGTCTGCAATGCGGTTGAGGAACTCGGCCAGCTGCTCGACCATACGGGCCCGGTCGCGGCCTCGGAGCGCAATGCGGCGCGCATCTTCAGCGCCGACCACGTGTTCTTCGTGACCAACGGCACGTCCACGTCGAACAAGATCGTCTGGCACGCAACGGTGGCGCCCGGCGACATCGTGCTCGTGGACCGCAATTGCCACAAGTCGATCCTGCACGCGATCACCATGACGGGCGCGATTCCCGTGTTCCTCACGCCCACGCGCAACAACTTCGGCATCATCGGCCCGATTCCGCGCGACGAGTTCAAGCCGGAAAACATCCGCAAGAAGATCGAGGCAAATCCGTTCGCGCGCGAAGTGCTCGCCAAGAACCCGAACGTCAAGCCGCGCATCCTCACGATCACGCAAAGCACCTACGACGGCGTGATCTACAACGTCGAGATGATCAAGGACCTGCTCGGCGACATGCTCGACACGCTGCACTTCGACGAAGCCTGGCTGCCGCACGCCGAATTCCACGCGTTCTACCAGGACATGCACGCGATCGGCGCGGGCCGTCCGCGCACCAAGGCGCTCGTGTTCGCGACGCATTCCACGCACAAGCTGCTGGCCGGCATCTCGCAGGCTTCGCAGATCGTGGTGCAGGACTCCGAAGACAGCGCGTTCGATCGCCACCGCTTCAATGAGGCCTACCTCATGCACACGTCCACGAGCCCGCAATACGCGATCATCGCGTCGTGCGACGTGGCCGCTGCGATGATGGAAGCGCCGGGCGGCACTGCGCTCGTGGAAGAGTCGATTGCCGAGGCGCTCGATTTCCGCCGGGCCATGCGCAAGGTCGACGCCGAGTACGGCGACGACTGGTTCTTCCAGGTCTGGGGCCCGGACGATCTGGCCGAGGAAGGCATCGGTTCGCGCGAAGACTGGATGCTGCGCCCGAACGATCACTGGCACGGCTTCGGCAAGCTCGCCGAGGGCTTCAACATGCTCGACCCGATCAAGGCGACCATCGTCACGCCGGGTCTGGACGTGGACGGCGACTTCGGCGACGCCGGCATTCCCGCGGCCATCGTCACGAAGTACCTGGCCGAGCACGGCATCATCGTGGAGAAGACGGGGCTGTATTCGTTCTTCATCATGTTCACGATCGGCATCACCAAGGGCCGCTGGAACTCGATGGTCACGGAGCTCCAGCAGTTCAAGGACGACTACGACAATAACCAGCCGCTCTGGCGCGTGTTGCCCGAGTTCGTCGCGCAGCATCCGATGTACGAGCGCGTGGGCCTGCGCGACCTGTGCCAGCAGATCCACAGCGTCTACCGCGCCAACGACATCGCGCGCCTCACGACCGAGATGTATCTCTCGGACATGGAGCCCGCGATGAAGCCGTCCGACGCGTTCGCCAAGCTCGCGCACCGCGAGATCGACCGCGTGCCCGTCGACGAACTCGAAGGCCGCGTCACGTCGATTCTGCTCACGCCGTATCCGCCGGGCATTCCGCTCTTGATTCCGGGCGAGCGCTTCAACAAGACGATCGTGAATTACCTGAAGTTCGCGCGCGAATTCAACGAGCGCTTCCCGGGCTTCCACACCGACATCCACGGACTCGTGGGCGAGACCATCAACGGCCGCATCGAGTATTTCGTGGATTGCGTGCGCGCTTGAGCGCCAGGAGAAGGTCGAGCGGCATGATGGTGCGTTCTTTCGTGACGACGCTGGCTGCGGCGGCTACGCTGGCGGTGAATGTGGCAGCGGGGTTGGCGGCCGGGCTGGTGGCGCTAGCGCCGGCGGCGCATGCCGAAGTGGCGGCCGCCGACCCGATCGATGCGGGCATGCGCGCCTGTCTCGCGCGCGCCGACCGTTCCTCGACGGCGGGGCAGATCCAGTGCATGGACGAGGCGCGCACCGCGTGGCACAGCGCCGCCGACGCGGCGCTCGCGCAACTGGTCTCGCAGTTGCCTCCCGCGCAGCAAAAGCGCTGGCGACTCAGCCAGACCAAATGGGCGGCGTGGCGCGACGCCGAGGACACGATGCTTGGTGCGGCATTCGCGAGCACGAGCGGCTCGACTTATCAGCTTTACGAGGCGGATATGCGCCTGCAGCCGGTGCGCGACCGCGCGCTCTCGCTGCGCGGGCAGGCCGCGGCGGCATCGGGCGACGCGCCGCCGCGCGTGCGCGCCTGTAGCGCCGATGCACGCTGCGAGCACGTGAGCTACGACCTGAATCGCTACTATCGCAAGCTGTATGCGCGCATGCCGGCGCATTCGCGGCCCGCGCTCGCGCGCGCGCAACGCGCATGGCGCGCGTATCGCGACGCGACCACGCCGCTCGTCGACGAGCATGCTCGCCTCGACCTGCTCGGGGCGCGGCTTGCGACGCTCAAGCGCCTGTCGGAGACGGTGAATAACCGCTGAGCCGTCAGCCCCGGCCGGCTCGTTCAGTCGAAGATGAACTGCTCGGGCGCGCGCGCCGCGAGCGTGGTGGGGTCGCCCAGCAGGTCGTGCAGCGCGAGCTCGATGCTCTGCGACATCGCGTTTAGCGCGAGGTCGTTTTCATCAGTGCCGAACGGGTCTTCGAGCTGCGAGGCGATTGCTTCGTGCGCCATGAACGCGTAGGCCACGAATACCGCGAAGATCGGCGTGAGCGCGCCGATGCTGTCGACGAGCCCGAAGGGCAGCAGCGCGCAGAAGAAGTACACGGTGCGGTGAATCATCACCGTATAAGCGAACGGCAGCGGCGTGGAGACGATGCGCTCGCAGCCGCCGATTACGTCGGAAAGTCCATTGAGATTGTGCTCGAAGGCGAGCACGGCGTAGCCGTCGACGCGGCCCGCGTGCGCTTCGTCGCGCAGCCATTCGGAAGCGCATTGCACGAGCGTCATGGGACGGTAGCGCGAAGCCATCACGCGTTCCACCACGTCGCGCGGCAGGCGTGCCTCGAGGTCCGCGCGTGGGTCGGTGCGGCGCAACTGGTGGCGCAGCGCATGCGGCAGCGCGCAGAGCAGCGCAGCGAACGGGCGCACGTGCGCGCGAGAATCATCGCTTTGCACGAGTGTGAGCGACTCGCGCACGAGCGAGCGCGTCTGGTTGAGCATTTGCCCCCACAGCTTGCGGCCTTCCCAGTAGCGGTCGTAGCTCGCGCTGTTGCGAAAGCCGAGGAACACCGCGAGCGCGATGCCGATCAGCGAGAACGGCACCGTGCTCAGGTTCACCGTGACCTTGAGGATGTGATCGTGGGAGGCGACAGCCACGATCGAGATCGCCAGCACGAGCATGAGGCGCGGCAGAAGCTGCGGCAGCACGGAACCGCGCCAGGCGAGCAGCATGCGGAACCAGTGCAGGTGAGGGCGGACGATCATCGGGTCGGGCGAGCGGGGTTGGGCGGGGGCCGGCGGGTCGGCCAGCCGGGATCATGCGCCATGATAGGCGAAGGGGCGCGAACCTCGGGTGCTCACTTCGTGCATTTTGCAGGGAACACAGTGCGCAGCGGCGCTCCAATGCAAAGCGGGCGCTCGACGGTATTCGTCGCGCGCCCGCTTTGTCGTGACCTCGTGGACGCATCATCCGGGCGGGATGATGCGCCGCCGCGCCCCTTACTTGAGCGCTGCGCGTGCCGCCGCGATGGCTGCGCGCACCTGCTCCGGCGCAGTGCCGCCCGGATGGTTGCGCGCCGAGACCGAGCCTTCGAGCGTGAGCACCGCGAACACGTCATCGGCCAGCAGATGCGCAACGGCCGGCAGCTCGCGGCGCATTTCGTCGAGCGTGAGGTCCGCGAGATCGCAGTTGCGCTCCACGCAGATGCGCACCGCGTGCGCCACGGCTTCGTGCGCGTCGCGGAACGGCAGGCCCTTCTTCACGAGGTAGTCGGCGAGATCGGTGGCCGTCGAGAAGCCTTGCAGCGCCGCCGCACGCATCGCCTGCTCCTTCACCGAGATGCCCGCGACCATTTCCGCAAAGATGCGCAGCGTGTCCGCAACCGTGTCGACGGTGTCGAACAGCGGCTCCTTGTCTTCCTGGTTGTCCTTGTTGTATGCGAGCGGCTGGCCCTTCATCAGCGTGAGGAGCGCCATCAGGTGGCCGTTCACGCGGCCGGTCTTGCCGCGCGCGAGCTCGGGCACGTCCGGGTTTTTCTTCTGCGGCATGATCGACGAGCCCGTGCAGAAGCGGTCGGCCAGATCGATGAAGCCCACGCGCGGGCTCATCCACAGCACCAGTTCTTCCGAGAAGCGCGACACGTGCGTCATCACCAGTGCGGCGGCGGCCGTGAATTCGATCGCGAAGTCGCGGTCGGAGACGGCGTCGAGCGAGTTCGTGCAGATGCCGTCGAAGCCCAGCGTCTTCGCCACCGCGAAGCGGTCGATCGGGTAGCTCGTGCCCGCGAGCGCCGCCGCACCCAGCGGCAGACGGTTCACGCGCTTGCGGCAGTCGGCCATGCGCTCGGCGTCGCGCGTGAACATCTCCACGTAGGCGAGCAGGTGATGGCCGAACGTGACCGGCTGCGCGACTTGCAGGTGCGTGAAGCCCGGCATGATCGTGCCCGCGTGCTGGTCGGCGAGGTCGAGCAGCGCGCCGCGCAGGTCGCCGAGCAGGCCGCCGATGCGGTCGATCTCGCCGCGCAGCCACAGGCGGATGTCGGTCGCGACCTGGTCGTTGCGCGAGCGGCCCGTGTGCAGGCGCTTGCCCGCGTCGCCGATGAGCGCCGTGAGGCGCGCCTCGATGTTCAGGTGCACGTCTTCGAGATCGAGCAGCCATTCGAATTCGCCGCGCTCGATCTCGCCCTTGATTTGCGCCATGCCGCCCTGGATGGCGGCGAGGTCGTCGGCGGAGATGATCTTCTGCGCAGCCAGCATCGACGCGTGCGCGAGCGAGCCCTCGATATCGACGAGCGCGAGGCGCTTGTCGAAGAAGACCGACGACGTATAGCGTTTGACCAGCTCCGACATGGGCTCGGAGAAGCGAGCCGACCAGGCTTCGCCTTTTTTGTGCAGTTGGGACGTCATGGTGATGGGCGTGAACGAGCGTGATTAAGCGGGCCGCGTGCCAGGGCAGTGTGCCCAGGGTAGCGCATTCTGATGCCAGACGCGGCGCACGGCGGGAAAGACGACGATTTTACCATCGGCGCAGGGGACCGCCGCTGCGTGGGCCGCCCGGCGCTGCGCCGGATGAAGCGATGCGCGGCGGCGGCGCGCAAAGCGCCGGGCGCCGCGGCGTTCAAAGCCGCACCAGCACCACCAGCTTCAGGTCTTCGCGATGCGCGGGCTTGAGCGTGATCTGGTCGTAGGCGATGCGGCCGTGGCGCGGATGATTGAACTCGCGCCGGCCGCCTTCGCGCTCGAACACGTCCTGCGAGGCCCAGAAGCGCGCGAACTCGTCGCTCGCGGCCAGCAGCGAGTCGATCAGCGCGCGCGTGGGGGCGTCGTTCAGATGGCGGATCGAGTCGGCGCGAAATTCGGCGGCGAGGCGCCGCGCGCGCGTTTCCCAATCGACGATCAACTCGCGCCCGAGCGGCTGCGTGAAGGTGAAACGCAGCAGGTTGCGGTCGTGCCCGGCATCGAGCCAGCCCGTGAACAGGTCCGCCGCGTGGGCGTTCCATGCGAGCGCGGTCCACTGGCGGTCGAGCACGTAGGCGGGCGCGTCCACCAGTTGCACGGTTTGCAGGAGCGTGGCCGGCGCGTCCGTGGCGCCGGCCGAATCGGGCTCGGCGGGATCGCGCTGGGCAGCCAGCTCGAACAGATAGGCGCGCTCGGCGCGCGAGAGGCGCAGCGCGACGGCGATGCGCGCGAGCGCGTCCGCCGAAGCCGAGACGGGCCGGCCCTGCTCGATCCACGTGTACCAGGTGGGGCTCACGGCGCACAGCTGCGCGACTTCTTCGCGGCGCAGGCCCGGCGTGCGGCGGCGCGGGCCGGGCGGCAAGCCGACTTCCTGCGGCGAGAGCCGCTCGCGGTGGGCGCGGATAAATTCGCCCAGCGCACGGGCGGGCGTGGCGTCGAGCGTTTTGGCGGCGCCGGGTTCGGCGGCTGGCGTGCCGGCGGCTGGGGTGTCGGGGCTCATGAGGCGTGGGGCAGGTGCTCGCGATACCAGAATAATCGCTTAACTTGTACTGGTACTAAACGGCCTCTATTGTAACGGCTGACGCGGCGCCGGACTCGGTACTGCACAGGCCGTTCACCTACAGGAGCAAGCGATGAAGCATCACGATCAGGTCGCCGACGCATTCGGCTCGACCGCCGCCGCCTATCTCACGAGCCAGGTTCACGCGAGCGGTGCGGATCTGGACAATCTCGCCGCCACCTTCGCGGCGACTTGCGGCAACGCCGTGGTGCTGGACATGGGCTGCGGCGCGGGGCATGCGAGCTTCGCGGTGGCTCCACACGTGCGTGAAGTCGTGGCCTACGACATTGCTGCACCGATGCTCGCCACGGTCGAGGCCGCCGCGAAAGACCGCGGCCTTGCGACCATCCGTACACAGCAGGGCGCCGCCGAGGCGCTGCCGTTTGCCGATGCGACCTTCAACTGGGCGATCAGTCGCATGAGCGCGCACCACTGGCGCGACGTGCCGCGCGCGCTTCGCCAGGTGCATCGCGTGCTCAAGCCCGGTGGGCGCCTGAAGTTCATCGACATCGCCGGTATCGACGATCCGCTTTACGACACGCATATCCAGGCGGTCGAATTGTTGCGCGATGCTTCGCATATTCGCGACTACCGCGCCGATGAGTGGCTCGCGATGCTCGATCGCGCGGGGTTCGACGCGAAGGTGGCCGAGCGCTGGCGCATCGCGCTCGACTTCGACACGTGGGTGGCGCGCATGCGCACGCCGCCCGAGCGCGTGAGCGCGATCCGCTCGATGTGGGAGCGTGCGCCCGATGAAGTGAGGCAATACTTCGATGTCCAAAGCGATGGCTCGTTCAAGCTCGATGCGTTGATGATCGAGGCGACGCGGCGCGACTAAAGCCCTTCACGCAATCGGCGCAAGAAAAAAACGGCGTCGTGCCCGTAGGGGCATGACGCCGTTTCTCGATGCGCGTAAAGATCAACCCGTATTGCGCAACCCCGCCGCAATCCCGTTGATCGTCAGATGAATGCCGCGCCGCACGCGCGGGCTCGGGTCGCCGGCGCGATAGCGCTTGATCAGCTCGACCTGCAAGTGATTGAGCGGGTCGAGATACGGGAAGCGGTTCTTGATCGAACGTGCCAGCAGCGGGTTATCCGCGAGACGGCCGCTCGCGCCCGTGATCTCGTCGAGCACGCGCGTGGTGCGCTCCCACTCGGCCACGATGCGGTCGAACACGAGCTTGCGCAGCTTCTTGTCGGCGACGAGCTGCGCATAGCGCGACGCCACTGCGAGATCGGTCTTCGCAAGCGTCATGTCCATGTTCGAAAGCAGGTTCGAGAAGAACGGCCAGGTCTTGTACATCTTCCTGAAGAGCGCGAGGCGGCGCGTGCGCTCCGCGTCGTTGCCCGCTTCGTCGAGATACGCGGCCACCGCGCTGCCAAAGCCGTACCAGCCGGTGAGCAGCAGGCGGCACTGGCCCCACGAGAAGCCCCACGGAATCGCGCGCAGGTCGTCGATCTTGCGGTTCTTCGGGTCCTGCAGCTTGCGCGAGGCGGGCCGGCTGCCGATGTTGAGCTCGGCGATTTCGGTGATCGGCGTCGAGGCGAAGAAGTAGTCGGTGAAGCCGGGCGTCTCGTAGACGAGCGAGCGGTACGCCGCCATCGCCGCATCGGAGAGCATCTGCATGGTCTCTTCGAACACGGGCAACTGGTCCGGCGCGTTGCCGGCGGCTTTGCCCATCGGCAGCAGCGTGGCTTCGAGCGTGGCGGCAATCACCGTTTCGAGGTTGCGGCGGCCGATCTCCGGATTGCCGAACTTCGAAGCGATGACTTCGCCCTGCTCGGTCAGGCGGATCTGGCCTTCGACCGTGCCCGGCGGCTGCGAGAGGATCGCGTTGTAGGTCGGACCGCCCCCGCGGCCCACCGTGCCCCCGCGGCCATGGAACAGGCGCAGCGTGATGCCGCGCTCGCGATAGAGCGCGACGAGCGCGAGCTCGGCGCGGTAGAGCTCCCAGTTCGAGGTGAGGAAGCCGCCGTCCTTGTTGCTGTCCGAGTAGCCGAGCATGATTTCCTGCTCGTTGCCCTGGTGCTCGACGATGCTGTCGATGCCCGGCAGCGCAAGCAGGTCGCGCATGATGCGCGTGGCGTTGCGCAAGTCGGGGATCGTCTCGAACAGCGGGATCACCATCAGCGAGGCCTTCGCGGCATCGTCGGCATGGCCGAGACGCCCGCTCATGAGACCGGTTTCCTTTTGCAGCAGCATCACTTCGAGCAGGTCGGAAACCGTTTCGGTGTGCGAGATGATGTAGTTGCGCACCGCGCGCGCGCCGAACTTCTCGCGCGTCACGCGCGCCATCTCCAGCACGCCGAGCTCGCTTTTCACGAGGTCCGAGTAGTCGAGCCAGGGCGAGCGCAGCGGGCGCGCGTCGGCGAGCTGCGCAAGCAGGACGATCTGCTTGTCCTCTTCGGAGAGCGACGCGTATTCGGCTTGCACGCCCGCGCGCGCGAGCAGCTCGGCGATCACGGCTTCGTGGATGTCCGAGCTCTGGCGCAAGTCGATGCTCGCGAGATGGAAGCCGAACACGTCGACGGCGCGCATGAGCGGGGCAAGACGCGTGGTCGCGAGCGAGGCGCCGTGATGCTCGGCGAGCGAATCCATCAGGATATGCAGGTCGCGCGAGAACTCGGCTGCGTCGGCGTAGGGCTGCGCGCGCACGGGCTGGGCGTTGCGGCCCGCGCTGCGCACGGCGACCACGCCTTCGCCGAGGCGCACGCGCGCGCTGGCCGCAAGCCGCGTATAGACGCCGATCAGCGCGCGGCGGTACGGCTCGTCCACGCGGTGCGGCGACTGGTCGGGCGAGGCCGCGGCGAGCGCCTTGAGCGCGTCGCTCGCGCCCGCGAGCAGGTTCGACACCGATAGCTCGGCGCCGAGCTTGTGCACTTCATCGAGGTAGTGCTGCAGGATCACCTGCGCCTGGCGCTCGCTCGCTTCTTCGAGCGTCGATGCCGTGACGTTCGGGTTGCCGTCGCGGTCGCCGCCGATCCAGCTGCCCATCTGGAAGAACGCGGGCAGTCGCGCATCGACGCCGTGCTCTTTCAGCGACGTTTCGATCTCGCCGTACAGCGCTGGGATCTCGGTGAGGAAGGTCGTGTGGTAGTACGAAAGCGCGTTTTCGATTTCGTCGCCCACGGTCAGGCGCGAGTCGCGCAGCATGCGCGTTTGCCAGAGCGAGGTCACGCGCGCACGCAACAGCGCCTCATTCTGCTCGCGCTCGCGATGCGTGAGCGGCTGGTCGCGTTCGGCGAGCAGGCGCGCGACGTCGTGCTGCGAATCGAGCGTGCTCTTGCGCTGCACTTCAGTGGGGTGCGCGGTGAGCACGGGCACGATCAGCGCGTCGTTGAAGAACTGCTGGAGCACGGGCGTCGCGGCCGCGCCCGCCTGCGCGAGACGTTCGAGCGAATGCGCGATGGTGCCCGCCTGCGGCGCCGAGCCCGCGAGATCGTGGATGCGGCGGCGGCGGTTGCGATGGCGGTCCTCGGCGATGTTCGCGAGATGCGAGAAATAGCTGAACGCGCGCACCACGCTCACGGTCTGCTCGGGCGAGAGCGCGCGCAGCTGCTTTTCCAGCGCGAGCGCGGCGGTGTTGTCGTCTTCACGGCGAAAGCGCACGGCGGTCTGGCGGATGGTTTCCACCACGTCGAACACGGCGTCGCCTTCCTGCTCGCGCAGCACTTCGCCGAGCAGGCGGCCGAGGTAGCGGATGTCCTCGAACAGCGGCTGGTCCTTGTCGTCGCGTGCGCGGGCGTTGCGCGCGGCGGTCGCGGGCTTCGCCGCCGACTTCGCCGCGGGCTTGGCAGCTCGAGTGACCTTCAGGGCCTTGGGAGTTGGGGTGGCCTTCGTGGTCTTCGTCGCGTCTGCCGCTTTCGTGGCCTTTGCCGCCTTCGTCGATTGGGTCGATGGGGGCAAGGCTTTCACGGTGGTCGTCGACTTGGCCTTTTTGGCCGTCGACGGGGCGGCCGTTTCGGCGGCCGTGGAAGAGGCGGGTTGCGATGCGTTGTTGCGGCGCTCTGCGCGCGCCGATCCGGAAGACTTCACGATGTTTTCCTCAGGACTAGCCAGGAGATGGACAAGTTGATCGGGAACTGCCAACTGCATGGCCGCGGCGCGGGCCGCGGTCAGGGGTACAACGGGTGTAACCTGGAATGAATGCGCCATCTTGCGCGTGCCGCACGTGCATCGCGCATATTATGAGACAGCGTGCGGACAGTTCGGACAGGGCCGGTGTTGCCGGGGAGGGGCTTCGTGAGCCCCATCGGCTTGCGGGCGGCAGGCCGAAAAAGGGGCGCGTGCTAACATTGCCCGTTATCCGATTCTGTTTTTCGAACCCGTCATTCGATGTGCTTGCCATGAATTCCGAGATGTTATCCGCGCCCACGCCCCGCACCCTTGTGATCGCTTCGCGGGAGAGCCGCCTGGCGATGTGGCAGGCCGAGCATGTGCAAGCTGCGCTGCACAAATTATATCCATCCTGCGACGTGAAAATTGTCGGAATGACGACACGCGGCGATCAAATTCTCGACCGCACGCTGTCGAAAGTCGGCGGCAAGGGTCTGTTCGTCAAGGAGCTGGAGCAGGCGCTGGCCGAAGGGCGCGCCGATCTGGCCGTGCATTCGCTCAAGGACGTGCCCATGGAGCTGCCCGAGGGCTTCGCGCTCACGGCCATCATGGAGCGCGAGGACCCGCGCGACGCCTTCGTGTCCAACGATTACGAATCGCTTGCGGCGCTGCCGCCGGGCAGCGTCGTGGGCACTTCCAGCCTGCGCCGCGAGTCGATGATCCGCGCGCGCTATCCGCATCTGGACGTGAAGCCGCTGCGCGGCAACCTCGACACGCGCCTTGCCAAGCTCGATCGCGGCGACTACGCGGCCATCATTCTCGCGGCGGCGGGGTTAAAGCGCCTGGGCCTCGGCGCGCGCATCCGCGCGCTGCTGGAGCCGGCGGACAGCCTGCCAGCGGCGGGGCAGGGCGCGCTCGGCATCGAGATCCGCGCCGATCGCGCCGATCTGGCCGCGTGGCTCGCGCCGCTGCACGACGACGCCACCGCGAAGGCCGTGGAGGCCGAGCGCATGGTGTCGCGCGCGCTCGGCGGCAGCTGCTCGGTGCCGCTGGCCGCGTACGCGCAGTGGCGCGACGGGCGGCTCGCGCTGCGTGGCACGATCGCCACGCCCGACGCGAGCCGGGTGCTTGCCGCCGAAGGCGACACGGCGCCGGCCACCGTTGAAGACGCCGTCGCGCTGGGGCGCCGGGTCGCGGACGAACTGATTGCTCAGGGCGCGCTCGAGATCGTGCGCGCGCTTTCCGAGGCCAGCGCCGACGATGCGCGTGCGCCGAACGCGCCGCCGGCCAGCAATCCGGACGAGACGGGCGCGCGATGACGGCCCCGTGGCAGCCGCGTCGCGCCGGCGCGAGCGCTCCTGCGCAGCCCGATGAGTGGGGCGGCCCCGCCGACCCTGGCGCGGGCGCGGGTGGTGCTGCTTCCAATCGTGCTTCCGGGCCGTTCACCGTCGTCATTACCCGACCGGCCGGCCAGTCGCGCTCGCTTGCCGCACAGCTCGAGTCGCGCGGCCTGCGCACGCTTGAATTCCCGCTCATTGCCATCGAAACCGTGCGCGACGACGCGCCCTTGCGCGAAGCGCTCGGCGCGCTCGACCGCTACGCGCTGGTGGTGTTCGTCTCGCCCAACGCCGTCGACCGTGCGTTCGGCCACTACAGTGCGATTTCGTCGATCTGGCCGCATGCGCTGCCCGTCGCCGTGGTGGGGCCGGCCAGCGTGGCTGCCCTCGCGCGTCACGGCGTCGCGGCGCCCGAGCATCGCGTGATCAGCCCGGCGCGTCCCGCCGACGAGGAATCCGCGCGCTTCGACTCCGAGTCGCTCTACGCCGCGCTCGAAAAAACGCTCGGCGAGAACGCTTTCGCGGGCAAGCGTGTGCTGATCGTGCGCGGTGACGGCGGCCGCGAATGGCTCGCCGAGCGCCTGCGCGAGGCGGGCGCCGAAGTCGAGGCCGTCGCTGCCTACCGCCGCGCCATGCCCGAGCCGCCCATCGGCGTCTGGGAGAGCGTGCATGCGCTGCTCGGCGGCGCGCCGCACGCGTGGCTCGTGACCAGTTCCGAAGGCGTGCGCAATCTCGACGAGCTCGCGCGCGATCACCTTACTGCAGGCGAACTCGTCGAGTTGCGCCACGCGCCGCTGGTCGCGCCCCATGCGCGGATCGGCGAGACGGCGCGCAGTTTGGGTTTTGATAGGATTACGGTGTCCGGCGCGGGCGACGAGCGCATCGTCGAAACGCTGCTGGGCCTTGCGTTGTCCCTTTCAGCATCCTCGGCTTCTTCCGTAGCGCATTTAGCTGCGCCTCATGGTGGGGCACAGGCAGCTCAACCGGTTCAGAACACCCCGGCGTCGTCGCCGGCACAACCACGCATGACTGATTCGAACGATTCCAGCCAGGTTTCCAATCGGGGCGCGGCATCCCAGGGCAGCAGCGGCGCTTCGCCTGCCGCCGCGAGTGCGCGCCCGGCATCCGCCTCTTCCTCTTATTCCTCCACGCCACCCGCGTCATCGCAGCCCATGCGGCGCGGCGGTGCGGGCGTGGCCGTCCTGTGGCTCGTGGTGGTGCTGGTCGCCGCAGGCGCGGGGGCAGGCGGCTATGCGCTCAACCGCAAGCTCGACCGCGTGGACGCAGCGCTCATGCAGCGCCAGCAGGCAGCCGAGCAGCAGAGCGCCGCGCTGCGCGCACGCACCGATCAGGCCGTCGCGAACGCCCAGCAGGTCGACAAGCAGATGTCGCTGCTCGAAGGCAAGATCGCCGACGCGCAGAACTCACAGCAGGCGCTCGCGCAGCAGTACGCCGATCTCGCGCGCAACCGCGACGAATGGACGCTCGCCGAAGTCGGCCAGATGCTGTCGAGCGCGAGCGAGCAGCTGCAGCTCACCGGCAACACGCAGCTCGCGCTGTTCGCGCTGCAAAGCGCCGACACGCGTCTCGCCGCCTCGGACAGCCCGCAGGCGCTCGCCGTGCGCAAGGCCATCGCGCAGGACGTCGACAAGCTCAAGGCCGCGCCATCCACCGATCTCGCGGGCCTCGCGATCAAGCTCGACACCGCGCTGGACGCGGTCGACTCGCTGCCGCTCGCGGGCGAAGCGCTGGTCGCGCACACCAAGCCCGAAGTCGCCCCGCCGCTCGACGCCGCTAAAGTGGCCGCCGCCACCGGCGAGCCGCGCTGGCGCGCGTGGCTCGACACCTTCGTCTCGGGCATCGGCAAGCAGATCGCGAGCCTCGTGCAGGTGCGCCGCATCGACAACGCCGACGCCATGCTCACTTCGCCCGATCAGGGCTACTTCGTGCGCGAGAACTTGAAGCTGCGCCTGCTTTCGGCGCGCCTGTCGCTGCTCTCGCGCAACGGGCCCACGCTCAAGTCCGACCTCGCTGCCGCCGACACGGCGCTCGCGCGCTACTTCGACGGCGCGTCGAAGGAAACGCAGAACGTGCGCGACCTGCTCAAGCAGGTGGATGCGGGTTCGGGCGCGGTCGCGCTGCCCACGCTCGACACGAGCCTGAAGGCACTCCAGCAATACCGGAGCCGGGGGTAATACATGGCGATCCGTGGACTTATCTGGCTGGCGATCCTCTTCGCGGTCGCCGTCGCGCTTGCCACCGTGGGCCGTTTCGACGCGGGGCAGGTGCTGCTCGTCTACCCGCCGTATCGCGTGGACGTCTCGCTCAATCTCTTCGTGGTGGGCATCGTCGTCGCGTTCCTGCTGCTTTACGCGCTCTTGCGCTTTGCGCGCAACATCGTGACGATGCCGCGCCGCGTCGCCGCCTACCGCGCGCGCATGCGCACGGAAAAGGCCAACTCGGCGCTGCGCGACGCCGTGGGCAATCTCTACGCGGGCCGCTTCTCGCGGGCCGAAAAGGCCGCGCGCGAATCGCTCGTCGACGAGAAGAACAAGGGCGCCGCGGGCCTGATTGCCGCGAACGCCGCGCATCGTCTGCATGAGTACGCGCGCCGCGACGACTGGCTCACGCAGGTGGACGACCCCGACCTCCAGGAAGCGCGCCTCATGGCCACCGCCGACATGCGCGCCGATGGGCGCGACGCGGACGGGGCGCTCGCCGCGCTCACCGAAATGCGCTCGCAGGGCGGCCGCCGCATTCACGCGCAGCAGATCGCGCTGCGCGCGCAGCAGCAGCTCAAGAACTGGGGCGAAGTGCTCAAGCTCGTGAAGACGCTGGAAAAGCGCGAGGCGCTGCATCCGGCCGTGGCGGTGCGCCTGCGCCAGCTCGCGGCGGAGAACCTGTTGCGCGACCGGCGCCACAACGCGGACGCGTTGCTCGAGCTCTGGCACGCGCTCACGCCGGTCGAGCGTCATTCGCCGCGTCTGGCCGACTGCGCCGCAGAACTGCTGATCGCGCTCGACCGCCCGAACGAGGCGCGCAAGATCGTCGAGGAAGCGTTGGGGCAGAGCTGGGATGCGCGCCTGTTGCGCCGTTATCCCGACACCGCGGGCAACGACGCGCTGCCGCTCATTCAGAAGGCCGAGGCATGGCGCAAGGAGCGTCCCGAGGACGGCGACCTGTTGTTCGCGCTGGGCCGCCTGTGCCTGAAGCAGCAGCTTTGGGGCAAGGCGCAGTCGTTCCTGGAGGCCGCGCTCAAGTCCGCCGAGGCGAGCGACAACGAGCCGCTCAAGATCCGCTCGCATCGCGCGCTCGCACGCCTGCACGAGCAGCTCGGCGACGCCGGCAAGGCGGCCACGCACTATCGCGAGAGCGCACTGGCGATGAACGTCGTTTAAGACCTGGCGCGCTTCGCTTCGCAACGCAACGCAACGCAAAACGGCCGCTTTCGAGCGGCCGTTTGCATGTTGGCGCGCGCGGCAGCGCTAGCGGTTCACCAGTTTCGCGGGTGCGCACAGCGCGAGCAAGCCGCCGAGGATCATGAACGCCGCAAGCATATACATGCCCGAATCGTTCGCCGACGTGACCTGCTTGAGCCATCCCACCGCATAGGGGCTCAGAAAGCCCGCGAGATTGCCGATCGAGTTGATGAGCGCGATGCCCGCCGCCGCGCCGGCGCCCGCGAGCCAGGCCGTGGGCAGGCTCCAGAACAGCGGCAGCGTGGTGAGAATGCCGATGGTGGCGATCGTGAGCGCCGTCATCGCGAGCGTGGTGTCGTGCGCCCACGCGACCGAGAGCACGAGGCCGATCGCGCCGATCGCGGCCGGAATCGCGATATGCCAGCGGCGCTCGCGCTGGCGGTCGGCGCTCTTCGCGGCGAGCACCATGCCGACCACCGCCGCCGCGAACGGAATCGCCGAAAGCAGCCCGATCATGAGCGCGTCCTTTACGCCCGTCGCCTTGATGATGGTGGGCAGCCAGAAGCTCACGCCGTAGAGGCCCATCACGAACGAGAAGTAGGTGAGGCTCATCACGAGCACGCGCGCGTTGATGAGCACCTTGGCGAGCGGGAGGTTTTCCTTGGTGGCGTCCTCGGCGGCGATGTTGCGCTCGAGCAGCGCGCGTTCTTCGGCGCTTAGCCACTTCGCGTCGCCGATGCGGTCGTCGAGCACGAAAAACACCAGCACGCCGACGATAATCGAAGGCAGACCTTCGAGCAGGAACAGCCACTGCCAGCCCTGCCAGCCGTTCACGCCGTTGAACGACTTGAGGATCCAGCCCGAGACCGGGCCGCCGATCACGCCCGAAAGCGCGACGGCCGTCATGAACCAGGTGGTCATGCGGCCGCGCCGGTGCGCCGGATACCAGTACGTGAGATAGAGGATGATGCCCGGGAAGAAGCCGGCTTCGCACAAGCCGAGCAGAAAGCGCATCACGTAGAACATGGTGGGCGTGGTCACGAACATCGTGAAGATGGAGACGAGGCCCCACGTGACCATGATGCGCGCGATCCATACGCGTGCGCCCACGCGATGCAGGATCACATTGCTTGGCACTTCGAATAAAAAATAGCCGATGAAGAAAATGCCCGCGCCGAAGCCGTAGACCGCATCGGAGAGATTGAGCGCGGCGCTCATTTGCAGCTTGGCGAAACCCACGTTGACGCGATCCAGATACGCGACCACGTAGCAGAGCATCAGCAGCGGGATGAGGCGCCACGCGACCTTGCGGTAGGTGGCTTCTTCGAAGGCGGAGGGCGGAGCGCCCGCGCCTGCTTGCGGCAGGTGATTCGCTGGACTGGCCATAGTTTCTCCATAGACTCGATCGTGGTGCTGGTTGCCTGGGGAGCGCGCTGGAACGTGCCAGAACGTGCCAGAACGTGCCAGAACGTGCTATACGCAGCGCCCGCCGTCCACTTCGATGCAGGTGCCGGTGATGAAGGCCGCTTCGTCGGAGGCGAGGTAGAGGCACGCGTTGGCCACGTCCTGCGGCGTGGAAAAGCGCCCGAGCGGGATGCCCGCGATAAAGCGCTGGCGGTTCCCGGGCGTGTCGGGCACGCCCATGAATTCGGCGGTCAGGCCCGTATCGCCGATCACCGGATTCACGCAGTTCACGCGGATCTGGTCGGGGCCGAGCTCGGCGGCGAGCGCCTTGCTGGCGACGATCATCGCGCCCTTGCTGCCGTTGTACCAGACGAGCCCCGGGCGCGGCCGTATGCCCGCCGTGGAGGCGATGTTGACGAACGCGCCGCCGCCATGCTCGCGAAAGTGCGGCACGAACACCCGCACGCTCCAGTAGAGGCCCTTCACGTTGACGGCGTAGACGCGGTCGAATTCGGCCTCGCTCACTTCGAGCACGGGCTTGTTGCGATGCGTGGTGCCCGCATTGTTGACGACGATCTGCACGCTGCCGAAGTCCTCGACGGCGGCTTCGCGCAGCGCGTGCCAGTCGGCTTCGCGCGTGATGTCGCCGGTCACCGCGATGGCCTTGCCGCCCGCGAGCGCGATCTCGCTCGCGACGCGCTGCGCGGCGGCGCCGTTCAGGTCGTTGACGACGACGTTCGCGCCTTCGCGCGCGTAAGTCTTCGCGATGCCCTCGCCGAAGCCCGAGCCGGCGCCCGTCACGACAGCGGTCTTGCCTTTGAGTCGCATGATGTCTCCATGTGTTGGTGGATTTATTCCGTTTTCCTGACTATGTGCGGAGGTGCGCGAGCGCTATTGCGCCGCGCTAGCCGTGCCGCAGCGCGATGGTCTTCAGCACCGTGAAGCCGTACAGCGCCTCGAAGCCTTTTTCGCGCCCATAGCCGGACAGGCGCGTGCCGCCGAACGGCAACTCGACGCCGCCGCCCGCACCGTAGTTGTTCACGAACACCTGGCCCGCGCGCACGCGCCGCGCCATGCGCATCTGGCGCGCGCCGTCGCGCGTCCATACGCCTGCCACGAGCCCGTAGGGGGTGCCGTTGGCGAGTGTGACCGCCTCGCTTTCGTCGTCGAAGGGCATGGCCGCGAGCACCGGGCCGAACACTTCTTCCTGGGCAAGGCGGCTTTGCGGCGGCACGTCGCGCAGCAGCGCCGGCGCTTCGTAGAAGCCGCCGGTGGGCGCATCGGCTTCGAGCTTGCCGCGCGCAGCGGTCGCGATGCCGTCGCGCTGGGCTTCGTCGAGAAACTCGCGCACGCGCCGCCGCTGCTTGTCGCTGATGAGCGGCCCGCAATCGAGGTCGGCGCTCGCGGGCCCGACGCGCAACGCTCCGAACGCCGCCGCGAGCCGTTCGAGCAGCGGCTCATAGGCGGCTCGCTCGATCAGCACGCGGCTGCCCGCCGAGCACGTCTGTCCCGCGTTCTGCACGATGGCGGCGACGAGCACGGGCAGCGCGGCGTCGAAATCGGCATCGGCGAAAACGATCTGCGGCGACTTTCCGCCCAGCTCCAGCGTGACGGGCACGTGATTGCCGGCGGCTGTCTGGGCGACGAGCTTGCCCGTTTGCGGCGAGCCCGTGAACGAGATGTGGTCGATGCCGGGGTGCTCGGAGAGCGCCGCGCCCGCCTCGTGACCGAGGCCCGTGACGATGTTCAGCGCGCCGGCGGGCAGACCCGCGTCGTGCGCGAGCGCCGCCACTTCGAGCAGCGAGACACAGGCGTCCTCGGCGGGCTTCACGACGCAGGCGTTGCCGGCCGCGAGCGCTGCGCCCACGCTGCGCCCGAAAATCTGCATCGGATAGTTCCACGGCACGATGTGGCCGGTCACGCCATGCGGCTCGCGCACCGTGAGCACCGTATAGCCTGCCTGGTAGGGCAGCGTCTCGCCGTGCAGCTTGTCGGCGGCGCCCGCGTAGAACTCGAAGTAGCGCGCGAGCGCGGCGGCGTCGGCGCGCGCCTGCTTGAGCGGCTTGCCGGTGTCGCGCGCTTCGAGCTGCGCGAGCGCCTGCTGATGCTGGGCCACGCGCGCCGAGAGCTTGAACAGCAAGCGTCCGCGCTCCGCTGCGCTCAGTGCGCCCCAGGCGCCTTCGTACGCGGCGCGCGCGGCGGATACGGCTGCATCGATATCGGCGGCATTGCCGCGCGCGAGCTGCGCGAACGGCTGGCCAGTGGAGGGGTCGATTGCGGCGAGGGTCTCGCCGCTGGCGGGCGAGCGCCACGCGCCGCCGATGAAGTGCCTCGCTTCTTCCATGCATGCGCCTCGTAAATGGGGGATGAAACGAGGGAAGGGGAATGCAAAACGAGCAACGCCAAAAGGGCAAAGCCTCCGGCGCGAACATTATCACGCCAATTCAGCAGGTGCTTCATCCGCTTGCGGGAAAGCCCTGGGCCGAACCGTCGGACGCGGCGGGCGATTGGCTATAATGGGCGCCAACTTCCGACGTCCGGTTGCACGCTGGAGCGTCGTGCGCGTTTTGGCCGATGGTGCTGATTCGTGCCGGTCCGCGCCGCGCCCCGCGCATGCAACCGTCGCTTTTTCCCTTCTCAACAGAGAGCGCTCATGAGCTTCGCAAATGTCCCCGCCGGCAAGGATCTGCCGCAAGACTTCAACGTGATCATCGAAATTCCGGCGCAAAGCGATCCGGTCAAGTACGAAGCCGACAAGGACCTGGGCCTGCTGGTCGTCGACCGCTTCGTCGGCACGGGCATGCGTTATCCGGTGAACTACGGCTTCATTCCGCAGACGCTCTCCGGTGACGGCGACCCCGTCGACGTGCTGGTGATCACGCCGTTCCCGCTGCTGGCAGGCTCGGTCGTGCGCTCGCGCGCGCTCGGGATGCTGCAGATGACCGATGAGTCGGGCGTCGACGCCAAGCTGATCGCCGTGCCGCACGACAAGGTCTGCCCGATGACGGCCAACATCAAGTCGCTGGAAGACGTGCCCGCGTACCTGATGGATCAGATCAAGCACTTCTTCG
Organism: Paraburkholderia sp. A3BS-1L; assembly: GCF_051125215.1. Lineage (NCBI taxonomy): Bacteria > Pseudomonadati > Pseudomonadota > Betaproteobacteria > Burkholderiales > Burkholderiaceae > Paraburkholderia > Paraburkholderia sp. A3BS-1L. The sequence goes on from NZ_CP120442.1 coordinate 991,947, forward strand.
AGAACTACAAGTCGCTCGAAAAGGGCAAGTGGGTCAAGGTGGAAGGCTGGGTCGGCATCGAAGCCGCCCACAAGGAAATCACCGACGGCGTCGCGAACTTCAAGAAGTAATCGCGAAGCCAGCACCGCTGGCCAGAGCGCTCCGCAAGGGGCGCTTTTTTTTCGTCCGCGGCGTTCGCGCCAGGCGCTGGCGCCGCGTCTGCCGGCCGCTCAATCGAGCTCGGCCGCTCAATCGAGCTCGGCCATGTCGCGCGCCTGCGGCACGCGCAGGGCGTCGAGCGGCGCGGGCTTGCCGAGCGCATAGCCCTGCACGAAGTCGACGCCCATGGCGATCATGCACTCGACGATTCCCGCGTCCTCGACGCACTCGGCGATGGTTTCCTTGCCGGCCGCGTGCGCGACCTCGTTGATCGAGCGGACGATGGCCTGATCGAGCGGGCTGTCGACGATGCCGCGTATGAAGCTGCCGTCGATCTTCAGATAGTCGACGCTCAGGTGCTTCAGATAGTTGAGCGACGACATGCCCGCGCCGAAGTCGTCGAGCGCGAAGCGGCAGCCGTGCGCGCGCAGGCGCGAGATGAGCGTGATGGCGTCGTGCATGTTCGTGATCGCGGCGGTCTCCGTGATCTCGAAGCACACGCGCGAGAACGGAATGTCCCAGACCCGCTGCTGCTCTTCGATATAGTCGGCGAGCCGCTCGTCGCCGAGCGAGGCGCCCGAGATGTTGATCGACCAGGTGCCGTAGCGGTGCGCGCCGGCGGCGATGGTCGCGAACGCGCGCGCGATCACCCAGCGGTCGATCGCAGGCATCAGGTCGAAGCGCTGCGCCGCGCCGATGAATCCCGCCGGGCTCACCAGCGCGCCCGCGGCCGAGCGCATGCGCAGCAGCACCTCGACATGCGCGTCCTGCGGGCCGGAGTCGGGTGCGAGCGGCACGATCTCCTGGCCGAACAGGCAGAACTGGTCGTCTTCGAGCGCCGCCTTGATGTCGGCGACCCAGGCCATTTGCGTGTGAGCCTCGGAGAGCTCCTCGTCGTCGAAGCGAAAGAGGTGCACGCGGTTACGTCCTTTCTTTTTTGCCATGTAGCAGGCGACGTCCGCTGCCTTCATCACTTCCTTCACGCAGGCGAGGCTCGCCACGTCGCCGACGAGGCCGATGCTCACGCTCGTCTGCACGATGCGGCCGCCGCCCGTGAAGCGGATGCCGGCGATGGCCTCGCGCAGGTCCTCGGCGAGCGCCCATGCATGCACGACCGGGCAGTGCGGCAGCACCACGCCGAATTCGTCGCCGCCGAGGCGCGCGATGATGTCGGTGCCGCGCAGCGTGTTGCGCAGCACGCTGCAGACTTCCCGGATCAGTTCGTCGCCGGTCGAATGGCCGCAGGTATCGTTGACCACCTTGAACTGGTCGAGGTCGAGGAACATGGCCGAGTGCGCGGAGCGCTCGCGCGATTCGCCGGTGATGGCTGGGAAACCTGATCTACCCGCGCCGCCTTCGAGCAGCGCGCCGAGCCGCTGCTCGAATTCGCGGCGGTTGTACAGGTCGGTCAGCTCGTCGTGGGTGGCCTGATACGAGAGGCGCGCCGCGTGCTCGCGCAGCGCGCTCACGTCGTAAAGCACAATGACAGTGCCGATGGTGCCGCCCCGCGCGTCGCGCAGCCTCGAGACCGAGTAGTCGACTGCGAGCCGCGAGCCGTCCGGGCGCGCGACGTAGAGATCCGCCGCGCCGCCGCCTGTTCCGCTTATCCCGCTTATCCCGCTGGTCCCGTCGGCTGCGCACACGGCGGGCGCGCTGCCAGCAATGTCGAGGCCGCAGGCCTCGCCGGCGCCGTTGCGCAGGTCGCAGATGGTCCCGAAGGGCTGGTCGAGGAGCGCGGCGGCGCGGCGGCCGAGGATGCGCTCGGCGACAGCGTTGCAGTAGGTGACGCGCCCGTCTTCGTCGGTGCGGATCACGGCTTCGCCGATCGAGGCCAGCGTGACCTCCGCGAGTTCGTGCTCGGTATGCGCCTGCGCTTCCGCCGTCTTGAGATCGGAGATGTCGAACAGGCATCCGACCATGCGCACCGCGCGGCCGCGCGCGTCGCGCACCGCTTGCCCGCGCGCGCGGCACCAGCAGTAGCCGCCGGCCAGCGTGTGCAGGCGGAATTCCACATCGAAGGTCGTCGCGCGCGCGAGGTGACGGCGCAGCGCCTGGCGCACGCGAGGCAGATCGTCGGGATGCACGAGTTGCACGAGGCCGGTTTCGCTGTCGAACGGGGTGCCCGCGGCAGGGCTCGCGTCGTAGCCGAGCTGCTCGTAGAGCCAGTTCGAGAAGTAGCACTGGCGGCTGCCGACCTCCCAGTCCCAGAGCCCCGCGTTGATGCCCGCGAAGCCGAGGCTCAGGCGCTCCTCGTTCTTGCGCACCTCGGCTTCGAGACGGTCGCTGCGCTTGAGCACGCGGCGGATGAATAGCGTGAACACGGCGAGCAGCAAGAACGCGCAAGCCGCGAGTGTGAACGTGAGAAGCGAGCGCGTGGCGCGCGCGGCATCGTCGAGCGATCGTGAGAAGCCGTTTTCGATGGGCGCGAGCTCGCTGTCGATGGCGTGCAGTTCGCGCACGAGCGCGGCGGACTCGGCGCTGTGCAGCTTGCCCGCCTGCGCGAGCGCATGCAGCCGCGTCCCGGTTTCGGCGAGGCGCAGGATGTAGCGGTCGCCGATGTCCCAGTACGCCACCGCCGGTCGCATCCACGGCGTGTTCTTGAGCGTGCGGTAGCCCCAGGTCATGCCGTCGACGTCGGCGGGCGCGATGCGGCCCTGCTCGAAGCCGCGCCGGATCCCCGCCACATCGGGCTGCGGCCGGTTCATTTCGAGCTTGGCCGCACGATCGCCCAGCGGCACGGCGATCCAATCGAGGAAGGAGCGGTAGTCGGCTTCGTCACCGACGCGGGCGTAGCGGTCGAGCGCATATACGGCATCCTTCTGGCCTTTCGACCAGGTGCTTTCCCCGGCCACATAGGCGAGCAGGATCGACATGATCGCGAGGCTGATCGACGCGATCACCGTCATCACCACCGCGAGCAACCACAGCGGCAGCAGGACGGCCGTGGTGCGCCGCAGTCCATGCCACCCCGGGGTCTGCCGCGTGGGCTCCATTTTGAATCGTCTCATCAGGCCTCACCGCTCCGGTCGCTTTACGGAATGACGTGACGGCTCGCGTCGAGGGCAAACGCTCGGCGCTCCTGTGAAGGATAACGGCGCAAGCGGGGCGGGCTTTAGGCTTGGGCAGTGACGGGCGGCGATGGGCGTGTGTCCGTGTGGACGCTTAAGCCGGCGTCTCCTCCTCCGGCTCCGTACGCCCGGACGGCTCGGCCGGCGCCGGCAGCACCGACTCCAGCGTGCGCTCGCCAGCCGCGAGCGCGCGCTTTTCGCGCGGCGTGAGGCGCTTGACACGGTATTCGGCGCGCAGGGCGCTGGCGCGGTCGGCCAGCTCGAACTGCGCGAGCACGCGCACCGGCTTGCGCGAGCGCGTGTAGCGTGCGCCGGTGCCGTTCGCGTGCTGCGCGAAACGCGCCTGGACGTCGACGGCGATGCCCGTGTAGACGCTGCCATCGGCGCATTCGAGCAGGTAGAGGAACCACGGCATGACTGGGGGTGCGATGATCGTTTGAACGGTGATGGGGGCGAATCTAGCTACCGGACTCAGCTGCCGAATCTAGCTGCGAAACGGATTATGTTCGTTCAGCTCATGCACATAGGCATGAATCTGGTTCGCCTCGCCTTGCAGAAAGTGGGCGACGGCGTCGGCGAACGCGGGATGCGCGAGCCAATGCGTCGAGCGCGTGACCGTGGGCATGAAGCCGCGCGCCATCTTGTGCTCGCCCTGAGCGCCGCCTTCGAACACGGCGAGCTTCTCTTCGATGCAGAACTCCAGCGGCTGATAGTACGCGGTCTCGAAGTGCAGGCAGGGCACGTGCTCGAGCGCGCCCCAATAGCGGCCGTAGAGCGTGCCGCCGCTGCCGTCGGCGTCGCGCTGGTAGACGACGAGCGAGCTTGCGATCGGCTTGCCCTCGTATTCGGCGATCACGAGCATCAGGTTCTCGGGCATCGTTTCGCCAATCGCGCGGAAGAAGTCGAGATTCAGATACGGCGACGAAAAGTGCTCGCGATAGGTCTGCCGGTAGCAGCGGCTGAAAAAGCGCCAGTGCTCGTCGCGGATGTCCTCGCCGCGAATGCGCCGGTGCGTCACGCCCGCGTCGCGCACCTTGCGGCGCTCGGCGCGAATGTTCTTGCGTTTCTTCTGTTCGAGCGTCGAGAGAAAGTCGTCGAAGTCGCGGTAGCCGTCGTTGAGCCAGTGAAACTGCACGCCTTCGCGCTGCATCATGCCGAGGTCGGTGAGCATGGCCGCGTCTTCGGCGCTCGGAAACAGCACATGCAGCGACGAGACGTCGGCCTGCTCGGCGAACGCGACCAGCGTGGCGGCCAGATGGCGGCGCGCGTGCTCGTCGGCGGCCAGCAGGCGCGTGCCCTGCACGGGCGTGAAGGGCACCGCGCACAGGAGCTTCGGGTAGTACTCGAGGCCGTTGCGCTTGTAGGCGTCGGCCCAGGCCCAGTCGAAGACGTATTCGCCGTACGAGTGGCCTTTCAGGTAGACGGGCGCGGCGGCGGCGAGCTGGCCCGTGCGCGCGTCGGTGAGCGTGACGAACTGGGGCGCCCAGCCCGCGTCGGGCGTGGCGCAGCGCGTGGCGTCGAGCGCCGCGAGGAATTCGTGGCGCAAAAAGGGCGTCGGCTGCGCCTGGCGCGCGAGCAGCGCGTTCCATTGCGCAGCGTCGACCTCGGCCGGTGAGCCGAGAATGCCCGTGCGATAATCGAAATGTTCCTTATTCAACTTGCGTGCCCGTTGTGGCTTGGCGCAGTGCCGCGCCGCGGCAAACGGTCATGGTAAAGCAAACCATCCGAACGGGTGAGGGCGCGAGTCGGACTGAATGTCCACTGGGCGTCGCCTGAGCGTCTCCATGCCCCCAATCGCTTATCGGTCATCCAGATGAAACAGCGCTTCTTCAATCTCTATTCGCATGGCTTCGCGCGCATGGCCGTGGGCGTGCCGCGCTGCCGCGTGGCCGATCCGGCCTTCAATGCCGAACAGACGCTCGCGCTCGCGCGCGAGGCCGCAGACGGCGGCGCGGTGCTGATCGCGTTTCCCGAGCTCGGCCTTTCCGCCTATAGCTGCGACGATCTCTTTCACCAGCAAGCGCTGCTCGATGCGTGCGAGCGCGCGCTCGCGCAGATCGCCGCCGCGTCGGCCACGCTGCCGCTCGCGATGATCGTGGGGTTGCCGGTGCGCGTCGGCCATGCGCTGTTCAACTGCGCGGCGGTCGTTGCGGGCGGGCGCGTGGCGGGCGTCGTGCCCAAGAGCTATCTGCCGAACTACGGCGAGTTCTACGAGCCGCGCCAGTTCAGCGCCGCCGATTGCGCGAGCACCGAAACGGTGCGCCTCGCCGGCCAGGACGTGCCGTTCGGCGCGTCGCTGCTGTTCGATGCGGCGCCGATCCCGGGCCTGCGCTTTCACGTGGAAATCTGCGAGGACGTCTGGGTGCCGATTCCGCCGTCGTCGTTCGCGGCGCTCGCGGGGGCATCGGTGCTCGTGAACCTGTCCGCGTCGAACGTGGTGGTGGGCAAGGCCGGGTATCGGCATCAACTGGTTTCGCAACAGTCGGCGCGCTGCCTCGCCGCGTATCTGTACACCTCGGCGGGCCAGGGCGAATCGACCACCGACATGGCCTGGGACGGCCAGGCGCTCGTCTACGAAAACGGCGAGCTGCTCGCGCAGTCCAGGCGTTTCCTCGACGACTCGCACCTGATCTATGCCGATGTCGATCTCGATCGGCTCCAGCAGGAGCGCATCCGGCAGACTACCTTCGGCGACTCGGTGCGCCGTCATGCCGACGAGATCGCGAAGTTCCGCGTGATCCATTGCGAGCTGGGCGCCACAGGCAAGGGCGCCTGGGAGCAGGAGACGCTGGCGCTCGCACGCCGCGTCGAGCGTTTCCCTTATGTGCCGGCCGATCCGAAGCGCCGCGACGAGCGCTGCAACGAGGTCTACAACATCCAGGTGCAGGCGCTCGTGCAGCGGCTCTCGCAGGCCGGCATCAAGAAGGTGGTGATCGGCGTGTCGGGCGGGCTCGATTCCACGCACGCGCTGCTGGTCTGCGCGAAGGCGATGGACCGCCTCAAGCTGCCGCGTGCCAATATTCTCGCGTACACCATGCCTGGCTTCGCGACGAGCGAGCGCACGCTGCGCCAGGCGCGCGAGCTCATGACGCTGGTGGGCTGCACGGCGCGCGAGATCGATATTCGCCAGAGCTGCATGCAGATGCTCGAAGACCTCGGCCACCCGTATTCGGAAGGCAAGGAGAGCTACGACATCACCTTCGAGAACGTGCAGGCGGGCGAGCGCACGAATCACCTGTTCCGCCTCGCCAATTTCAACCACGCGATCGTGATCGGCACGGGCGATCTTTCCGAGCTCGCGCTTGGCTGGTGCACCTACGGCGTGGGCGATCACATGTCGCACTACAACGTGAACGCCAGCGTGCCGAAGACGCTCATCACGCATCTCGTGCGCTGGGTCGCGGAGACGGGGCAGATCGGCCAGAACGGTGAAAGCGGGCGTGACGTGCTCGAAGCGATTCTCGCCACCGACATCAGCCCAGAGCTGATTCCGGGCAAGACCGACGGCGCGCCGGAGCAGAAGACCGAAAGCACGATCGGCCCGTACGAGCTGCAGGACTTCAATCTCTACTACACGCTGCGCTTCGGCTTCGCGCCTTCGAAGGTCGCGTTCCTCGCGCGCCATGCGTGGCGCGAGCGCGAGACGGGCGCGTGGCCCGAGAACGCGAAGGTCGCGCGCAATCAGTACGATCTCGCGGCCATCAAGCGTAATCTGCGGATTTTCCTCGACCGCTTCTTCCGCACGAGCCAGTTCAAGCGCACCTGCATTCCGAACGCGCCGAAGGTGGGCTCGGGCGGCTCGCTCTCGCCGCGCGGCGACTGGCGCGCGCCGAGCGATTCGGAGTCGGTCGTGTGGCTCGCGGATCTCGAGCGCGTGCCCGATCAGGAGCGCGCGAGCGCGCCGCCGCCCGCCGCTGCGTCTTGAAATCGTCGCGCACAGCGTAAAATCGCGGATAACCTGCGGACGAACCGCAAACAAACTGAGACAGACGAGGATCGCCATGAAACGCATTACAGCCGTCATTAAACCGTTCAAGCTCGACGAAGTGCGCGAAGCGCTTGCCGAAGTGGGCCTCACGGGCCTGACCGTGACCGAGGTGAAGGGCTTCGGCCGCCAGAAGGGCCACACGGAGCTTTATCGCGGCGCCGAGTATGTGGTGGACTTCCTGCCCAAAGTGAAGATCGAGGTGGTGGTCGCCGACGCGCAGACCGACCAGGTGATCGATGCGATCATCGGTGCGGCGCGCACGGGCAAGATCGGCGACGGCAAGATTTTCGTCACCGACGTCGAGCGCGTGATCCGGATCCGCACCGGCGAAGAAAACGAAGCGGCGGTCTGAAATCAGAAAAAGCAGGGGACGGCGCCGCTCGCACGGCCCATCCCCAAAATAAAAAACGGTGCGATACCCGTTGGGATACCGCACCGATACGCGCCTCTCGCAGCAGCGTGAAAACTTCGATGTAACTGTTCTGTCCAGACTTCTCGCGAATTAGAACGAGTGCTGGATGCCTGCGTACACGCCGGTCTGGCTGTGGCCCGGCAGCGGGTTGCCCGTTCCGGCGCCCAAGCCCGGGTTGTTCGCGTTCAGACCGAAGTTGGCCGACTTGCTGTTCTGCACCGTCGCGACCTGGAGGTCGAGCAGTGTGCGCTTGGACAGGTTGTACGAGCCACCAACCGTGTAGAGCGTGGCATTGCCGCCGCCGTTGTTCGCATTGACGTGATAGACCGCCGCGATCAGCGCGGCTGCCGGCGTTGCTTGCCACGTCACGCCACCCCACTCGTGATCGAGCGTGGTCGGCTGGCCGGGCATCGTGAATGCGCCGTTCATTCCCGACGTGCGAATGGCCTGATAGCCGCCCTGGACCTTGAACGGACCCAGGAACACGTTCGCCATGATCGTGTATTCGCGCGACGCGGTGAACGGGCCGCCGGTCTGGCCGGTGGCCGGGTCGGTCACGGTCGGGTCGCCATTGAGCTGGCCGTTGATCGGGTTGCGGATTTCATCGTACAGGCCGCGGATCTGGAACAGCGCGTTCGTGTAGGTCAGCTGCAGGCCGTCCTGGCGACCCTGGGACGTGCTGCCGTTGCCGTTCCAGCTCGTGGCGTTCGAGAACGAGTACTGGCCGTACACGTCGAAACCGTAGAACTTCGGCGACTGGTACGAAATGTTGTTGCTCGACGCGGGCCAGTTACGGCCACGGACCATCGATGCCGACGACCAGTTCGACTGGCCGAACGGGTCGAAGTCCCAAATGCCGTTCGCGATGAACAGTTCGCGGCCCATCAGCAGCGTACCGTACATGTCGTTGGCCATACCGACCGTTGCCCAGCGATTGAAGAGACCGCCGCCGCCCGGGCCTTGACCGGTTGCCGTGCTAAAGCTGCCTTCCAACTGGAACAGCACCTTGTTGCCGGCACCGATGTCTTCAACGCCCTTCATGCCCCAGAGGCTCGTGCCCCAGTAGCCGCTTTCGAGCTGAACCTGGCTCGTGCCATGAGTGGCGCGGCCTTGGGCGTCGCTGCCTGCGCCGATGCCGTTCATGTATGCGATACCTGCATCCAGACGGCCGTAAAGGGTCACGCTGCTTTGCGCATGCGCGACTACGCCAGCCGACATCAACGCTGCGGCGAGCAGAGCTTTCTTCATCTTTTCTCCTCCATACCCTGTCAAAGAGTCAACCTAAGTACTGCCAATGACGTCCGCGCGTTCGGGGCGCCGCGGACAGAAGTTGTCGCGTAGGGAGCGTGATCCGAGGATCGGCGTACGGAAACGATGCGAGCAGGACAACCTGGTCGAGTCGTCTTGCAGATCCCTTGGTTGACTGGCATCTCCCGTTCTTATTTGAAGTGAAACTACTTTTAATGAACTTCGTTTTGCTACTTTGGTTACTAATTTAGCAAAAAAGCCTGACGCTGGCGACCGAAATCGCTTGTGGGTGCTGGGGTGTCGCCAAATTGCCATACGTGTTTCCTGGATGGTGGTCAGCACGATCTGAAAAGTATGTCTAAAGCCTTGCGGGACAAGGCACACACGTTTGCTGACGGAGGATCTTCAGGATTGCCACTATTGACGCAAAATATCGTCAGGCGTAGGGCGGAATGCGCGAATTGGCCGCGCAAAGGGGCGTTCGAACGGGATTTGGAAGGTAAAAAGAAAAGGCGCTGAAAGCGCCTTGAAATACTACTTTTACTACATTGCCGCGACGGCATGTAGTCGACTACATGATGGCCCGGCTTACTTGAGGCTGCCCGAGAGGAACTGGCGCAGGCGCTCGCTTTTCGGACTGGCGAACACTTCGGCTGGCACGCCTTCTTCCTCCACGCGGCCCTGGTGCAGAAACATCACATGATTGGAGACGTTGCGCGCGAAACCCATCTCGTGCGTCACGACGATCATCGTGCGGCCTTCCTCGGCGAGCTTCTGCATCACCTTGAGCACTTCGCCCACGAGTTCGGGATCGAGCGCGGACGTAGGCTCGTCGAACAGCATCACGTCGGGGTTCATCGCGAGCGCGCGCGCAATCGCCACGCGCTGCTGCTGGCCGCCCGAGAGGTGCGAGGGATATTGCTTTTCCACGCGCGGCGCGAGGCCGACCTTTTCCAGGTACGTGCGCGCGCGCTCCTCGGCTTCCTTGCGCGAGAGGCCGAGCACGTGCACGGGCGCCTCGATCACGTTCTCGATCACGTTCATGTGCGACCACAGATTGAAGTGCTGGAACACCATCGCGAGCTTGGTGCGCACGCGCTGCAGTTGCTTCAGGTCAGCGGCGTGCAGCGCTCCGGTGCGCTTGTCGGCGCGGGTCGCCACTTCCTCGCCGTCGACGATGATGCGGCCCGAGTTCGGCTGTTCGAGGAAGTTAATGCAACGCAGCATCGTGCTCTTGCCCGAGCCGGACGAGCCGATCACGCTGATCACGTCGCCGGCGTTCGCCTTGAGCGAAACGCCCTTCAGGACTTCATGGTCGCCGTATTTCTTGTGGAGCGAATCGACGAAAAGTTTTTGCTTCTGGGAATTCATCAAATACCTCGGTGCGGGCTCACTTGCCCTCATTTACCTTGAGGTCGCAGATACGCGAGCCAGCGGCGCTCGGCCTGGCGGAACAGCCAGACGAGCGTGAAAGAAATGATCAGGTACAGCAGGGCGGCGATGCCGAACGCGCCGAACGACTGGTAGGTCGCCGAGTTCACGTCGCGCGCGATCTTCAGGATGTCGGGCACGGTGGCCGTGAACGCCACGGTCGTGGCGTGCAGCATCAGGATGACTTCGTTGCTGTAGTAGGGCAGCGCGCGGCGCAGCGCCGAAGGCAGGATCACGCGGCGATACAGCGTGAAGGGCGACATGCCATAGGCGCGCGCGGCCTCGATCTCGCCATAGGGCGTTGCCTTGATCGCACCCGCGAAAATCTCGGTGGTGTACGCACAGGTGTTGAGCGCGAATGCGAGCAGCGTGCAGTTCATGCCGCTGCGGAAGAACGCGCTGGTGAGCTCGTGGTTGCGCACGATGTCGAGGCTGTAGAGGCCCGTGTAGCAGAGCAGCAACTGCACGTAGAGCGGCGTGCCGCGGAACACATACGTGTAGAGCCACACGAGCCGCGCGAGCCACTTGCGCTTCGAGACGCGCGCGACCGCGAGCGGCACCGATAGGCAGAAGCCGATGCCGATCGAAATCACCAGCAGCCACGCCGTAATGGCGACGCCCGTGAAGTGATAGCCGTCGCTATAGAGATAGTTGCGCCAGTATTGCTGGATCAGTTGGACGAAGTCTTGCATGGTCTTGGCCTCTCGCGTGTCAGAGATCCGCTTTGCGCACGCCCGTGGAGTAGCGCTTGTCGAGATACATCAGCACGAAGTTCGAGACGGTCGTGATGACGAGATAGATCGCGCCTGCGAGCAGGGTGAAGAAGAAGAAGCGCAAGGTGCCTTTGCCGGCGTCCTGGCTGGCCTTCACGACGTCGGCGAGGCCGATGATCGAGACGAGTGCCGTGGATTTCACGAGCACCTGCCAGTTGTTGCCGATGCCGGGCAGCGCGAAGCGCATCATCTGCGGGAACATGATGCGCGTGAACACCTGCCAGTTGGTCATGCCATAGGCGTGGCCCGCTTCGAGCTGGCCGCGCGGCACCGCGAGAAACGCGCCGCGGAAGGTCTCGGTGAAGTACGCGCCATAGATGAAGCCCAGCACGATCACGCCCGCGAGGAACGGGTCGATGTCGATCTGGTCCCAGCCCAGGTAATCGGTGAGCATGTTCAGCCAGATCTGGATGCTGTAGAAAAGCAGCAGCATCAGCACAAGATCGGGCACGCCGCGAATGAGCGTGGTGTAGGTCGTGCCCGCGCCATACGCGACGCGGTTTTTCGAGAGCTTCGCCGCCGCGCCGATCAGCCCGAGCAGGAACGAGAGCGCGAGCGAGAGCACCGAGAGCTTGACGGTCTGCCAGGTGCCGGCGAGGATCAGCGGGCCGTAGCCTTGAAGAAACATAGGTGAGTCCTCAACGGGGCGTCGCAACGCTGGACGGCGCCCCGCGAAAGGCGCGGCAGAGACTGCCGCGGTTCAAGTCGGTTCATGCGCGGCCGGCGTGGCTGGCCGCGTGCTTCGCGACGGCGGCGCCCATGAGCGCCGTGTGTCCCCGTCTTGTTGTTTACTTGCCTTTATAGATATCGAAGTCGAAATACTGCTTCGCGAGTCGGTCGAACGTGCCGTCCTTGTGAATTGAGGCGAGCGCCGCATTGAATTTCGCCTTCAGGTCGGTATCTTCCTTGCGCAGGCCGATCGCGGTGCCGTCGCCGATCGTCGCCGGATCCTCCACGGCCGGGCCCGCCCACGCGAAGCCCTTGCCGCGCGGCGTCTTCAGGAAGCCGAAGTCGGCCTGGACCTCGTCCTGGAGCGCCGCATCGAGGCGGCCCGACATCAGGTCCTGATACACCTGATCCTGATTCTGATACGTCACGACGTTCACGCCCTTGCCGGCCCAGTGCGCCTTCGCGTAGGCCTCCTGGGTCGAGCCCTGCTCGACGCCCACGTTCTTGCCCTTGAGCGAGGCGACGGTGGGCTGGAGCGGCGAGCCGGCCTTGGCGAGCATGCGCGCGGGCGCGTCGAACATCTTGTCGGAGTAGTCGATCTGCTGGCGGCGCTGATCAGTGACGGACAGCGACGAGACGATCGCGTCGAACTTGCGGGCCTTGAGCGCCGGAATGATGCCGTCGAGGTCGCTCTCGACCCAGACGCACTTCACGTTCATGCGCGCGCAGAGGGCCTTGGTCAGGTCGACGTCGAAACCGACGATCTGGCCGCTGGCGTTCTTGGATTCGAACGGCGGATAGCTCGCATCGACGCCGATGCGCACGGTCTTCCATTCCTTGGCCGCGGCGCTGCCCGCCAACAGGGCGAGTGCGAGGCACACTGCGAACTTCTTCATCATTCTCCTGTAGACCAGAATTCGCGCTTTGGCGCGTGACTCCGGTCCCATGCAAAGCGGATACGGGCGCGACGCCGGGCGGGCGCCGCGTTGTAAGGGCGCCGTCATTTTAGGCGATCAAAAATGCGGGTCGGACGCGGACAGCGCCGGTTGCTTGTCTCTGATGGGCCTGCCGGACTGTTCCTGACCGGGCGTCTGAAAAGCGCGGTATTTTACCCGATGCGCGGTCCCGCGCGGTCAGCCGTCGCTTCGCGCGCCGTTTCAGCAAGAAAAACGCCGCGGGATTCGCAGACTTAGTGTGTCACGAACGTAGGCGAGAGCCTGCGGTGCTGTACTGAAGATGGGAGTAGGTCTCCCGAAGTCGGCTTTCAACCGGCGGCGTCCGCATTCTGACCTCATGCTGACGGTCCCCTTCGGGCCCGGCTGGCTGCATGTCCACGCAGCGATCAACGTCGTCCGGAAATCACTATCATTGTCTTGCGGGGGGGGGGGGCAAAGAGGGGACAGATCGAGGCGACTTATAAAGAACTCAAAGAGCAGATGGCCGAACTTCAGGTTTAGCTGACCGCCGCCCGTCAGGCGGAATTCCAGATGGTTCTCGAAGATATTCGGGCCAAGGTTGCGGAGTACGGCTTCACGGAACAGGAGGTTTTTGGCCGTCGTGCCGGCAGAAGTCAAACTCCGAAAAGTCTGTCCCTCGCAAAATATCGGGACCCACGGAGCGGAGCGACATGGTCGGGGAGGGGGCGAGCACCTGACCGGATCCAGGGCGCAAAAAACCGCGAGCGATTTCTGATTTCAGAATAACGTATCGCACTCCGCGATGTTTTTCCTGGCTCGGCCCCGGTGGCCCATGCGAGCAGATGCTGGCAAACAGATCCTTCCAGATGCAACGCCGCGTTTTCACGCCGTGCGTGCCGGCAAGGTCGACAGCGGGGTTTTCACGTGGTTCACGATCTGTCAGGTGGCAAACCCGCGCGCGCCGACGCGGTGACCGACACGATCGTGCTGCTCGCCAATACACTCCCAGCGTATGAGCTCGCCCACCGGGGCAGTTGCGCGGGAAGGCTGCATGGCCATATCCACCTCGAATAGTCCGCGCAAATGCAGTCGCTTGTAACAGTGCCGCATCAATGACCGCCGCTTGATCCAACGCGCTTCCTGGGGGAGCGCTGCAGAAAACGTTGCTCTGTATTGCGAATTACCTGCTATCAGGCGCGTGGAAAGCAGGTACATTCCCGCTGCTATCCACCGTTTTCATGCCCGCGTTCGGATCACTGCGAGTCCGTGCAGACAATTGCTCTGCTCACGAAGATCGTTGCCTTCTCAGCGGCGTGAATGGCGGGCGTGAAAGTGCGTCGTGCGGCGCAAACGCGCGCAGCCGCAGAAACGGAGCCATTGCAGTATGCGATTGTGGCGTACGAAGTTTTACGGCAGGATAAGTGTGTCGTACGATTCCGGTGCAAGCATTCACGCGTATCCCTGCACGTTATGGCTGACCTTCGTTTCAAACTCGTTGCGCTCGCGCTGCCATCCGGGAGTGCACCCGAATCCCTTCCACCTTCTGTCGTCCAACTGATCGCTGCGTGCTGGCCCGGCATGAGCCGTGCCCAGCTCCTTGATCGCGCGCGCCGCCTGGCCATGCGGGCATCGTTGCGCGCTCGAGCGGGTGTGGGCCCGGAAGGCGTGAGCCTGTTCTCGCTGATGCTGGAGGCGGCCGACGGCCGGATAGAGCTTGTGGCGCACGTCCGGCGACGCGCGACAAGGCGTACCGGACGACGCGCGAAGGTCTCGCTGCCGCCGCCGCGCGACGCCAGGCAGCGGGGGCTCTTCTGAGAGGTGATTGTCGACGTTCATTCAGCGCGTCTGCCGTCAGTAAGCGTGAGCAGGATATTTCGCGGGAAAGTCCCGCTGAGCGATGTGTGCGGGTTCGATAGTTAAGTCGTTATCGAACGCTGCCGCGATGGATCGTGAACGTTTCCGTGCGCGCACCATACCGTTTCGTGACTTCTGCATCCGCCATCAGTCTGGACGATTTCAGGATCGGACCTGCCACGACATACAGTCGATCGGGATCAGCGCCGTACATGTAGATGTAGCCGTCATTGCCGTCGAGATGAAGTTCGGTCTCGCCGAGTTCGCCAGCATGCGCACGCCTTATCGCGCTTTCCAGACGGTGTTCCAGTACCCGGATTCGCGGCAGGTCCCTGGGCCAGTAATCGAAATCGACCATCATGACCGGTCCAGGTGGCCTTTGTGAGGGCTCCGAAGCGCCTGTACTGCCGGCGAAGAGCGCGATGCACAGAACGGTGGAGAACGCCCCTCTTCTCATCGTTCGTACCATGGCGACGGCGAAATGAAGATCCATTGTCGGAGATCGAGGCTGTCCCGTCGAGAGCACCTGTGTGGCCGATCGCTGCCTGCGGGTTGCGTGACACCCATGTGACGTAAGGTTATCGTGCCAGTTGCACGCGACGTGGCGGTCCGACGTTCCATTTGGCGAGCCGTGACCACGAAGAAGCGAAAGGCATGACGAATGAAACGGACAAGACTAACGAACCGGACAAGACTAACGAACCGGCGAACATCTCAATGTGTTACCTCATGGCAGACCTGGCCGCTGCCTTCGTTCAACCGCTGCCTTCGTCTCGCGCGGCTGCCGCGACCGCCGTCCAACTGCCTGACTCGGGGCGTTGCGTGATGCGCTCAACGGGCGTGCTCGCCTGAGTGGTGATCAGCTTGCAGATGAGTCTCGCAAAGGGCTCAATATTCTGATACGTGCTCGCCTGCTCAAGGGCAGCAAGGTAGGCGTTCCTCGACTGAACCGTAACGATCGTCCACGGGTAGCCACCGGTGCTCAGCATGAAATTCATGATGAAGCGCGACAGCCGGCCATTGCCGTCCATATAGGGGTGGATGAACACGAAGATGAAATGACCCAGGACCGCCCGAACGCCCGGATGATCCTCCTGCTCGATCAGTTCCATCAGCGCCGGCATGCAGTCGCGCACAGCGTCGGGCGCTGGCGGGACGTGCAGTGCGTTGCGGATGAACACCTGGTTGTTCCGGTAGCCCGCGAGGTCACCGACCTTGAGAATGCCGGCCTGCACACTGGGCGAGAAGAGCGCCAGATACCACTGGAAGAAGTCCGCGACGAAAGCATCGGCTGGCCGCTCACCGTCCCGTACGACACGACCGATGAGCGCCTTCACGTGCGCGTGAGTCTCGGCGTATCCCTTCGCCGCCGTGGCATCCCGGGTCTGTCTGTCATCTGGATTCGTCTCGGGGCTCCACCTCCCTGTGCGAACCTTGTCAATCAGATCCGCACTGACGCGATAACCCTCGATGGACAGCGAGTGATACGCGTCCGCTACGTACCGGGCCGTGATGTCGGAGATCAGTGCGTCTGCTTCAACTGGCTCAGCGCGCGGCACCGTCTCGAACAGACGGATGACTGTCGCGCGCATGGTGGACCACATTGCCCGGATACGCATGACATATGGAGACTCGTTTCGGCCACCCCGAATCGGCATGAGAGCCCGTTCGAACGGATTCTCGATATTCACGTTGAAATCGGCGGCCCGCATGGTGAACACCAGCTGGTTTGCTTCAGCCGCACGACCGACCGCCTGAAGCGCACCTGCCAGCCGGCCTGCCACCACACTATGGCCCCCCGCGAGAAGTGCTTCGATGAGTTGCGTGATGTCGACCTGCCGCATGGCAATCTGCGCGGACATCTCGTGCTGCGTGAAAAACGTTGGGCTCACCCGGATCAGCGCCTCCGGCAAAGGCATGAGCAGTATTCCGCTGGCGTCCGGCGTGCGTCTTGGCACCAGCTGCCCGGGGGGAACACGGTAGAAAAAGATGGAGCAGTCAAAGGGCAGCGATTGGGGCTGGTTGTCTGCAGACGGCGACTGAATCTGCAGCTGCTTGGCGATGCTGGTGTGGCCGCTGTGCTTTAGCACCGAGAGCTCGGCACTGAGCTGCCAGTCCCGACCAAAGCGCGACGGCCGACACGAACACTTCCATGTTCGCGTACCAGTGCGTGGAGTCTCCGTCTGAGTCTTCAGGGTTGTTGGCGAGATACCACCCCTTGATGACCGGCTTCAGAAACCCCGCCTTGAGCAGCCGCTGCCGGTGAACACGCGTGAGGGCTGGCAGGGCGGACGCCTGAAATACCCCCACGCCCTCATCTTGCAGGGTCTTGAGTACGCGAAGGGACTTGGCTAGTTTTTCGTGTGGAGCAGCCATTTCCCGTCATTTCACTAGAATGATGCTTCGCGATATCACTAGAATCATGTGGATTTTGTCGGGTGCGCGGGCGACACGCCGCTTGTCCGGCTCGTCGTGCTCAGCGAGGAGACTGGCTGCGTGATTCCCGGCACCGCCGAGTTCATGAATTCGGGCGTGAGCTTTGTGCTGCACTTTCCAGGAAAAGATGCAGCTATTCAGCGTCCCCAAAACGGCGTCGTTTCTCGAGAAACCGGGTTTTTCCCGTGTACGGCATGCCAGCGACCATCCCCATTCAGGAACATTTGAATTCCCCCGCAGGTGCCGAACCGGCGCACGACAGCGAGGCAGTAAAAGGCGCGGCTTCCCGTTGAGCGGATCAGGTGTCGCCGCTCCGGGAATCGTTCACCGGCGCAGCGGGCATGCCAGCTGGACTGTCGCTCCGGTATAACGACATGGGCCGGGTTTCCTTTGGCATGCCCGGCTCCGTTTTTCCGGGGGGGGATCAAGCAACTGCGCGGGGAAGCGGAAACAGTGATGGCCCTGCACCGTCCTGAGGGCACGCCAGGACCAGATTCAATATGCACTAAAGTCTGGCGCGCCGCTGCCGAAAACTACGGCATGAGACACGAACATCCAATGCATTCCTGGGGCGACTCCATTTTTGCGGAAGCGCGGGCGCTCGAAGCGAGCATTCGCGCGATCCGCGAAGCGCAGGGCAAGAAAAACCCAAGCGATTTCCCACCCGATAGTCCGGCTTGCCTTTTGGCCATGGACGAATTCGCGCATGATGTTTGCCGTGCGCTCGGCGTTGATCCGATAGCGTCCGGCGAAGTCACGGACGACGCTCTTCACTGGGTGGCTACACAGAGGCAATGAAATGGATGCGCCACACTGGACGCAACCCTCGCGCCAATGTGGAGCGGCGAGTCAGGCGTAATCACGGACGAAGACGTACAGCGCTTCCCGTTACGCAACGCGATGCTCAGCTCGCTGGGAGGCGGCCCCGCCATACGGCGGGTGTTCGCGGCGTGCGGACAGGAGCCAGACTGGGGTCGATGGCCTGCATCGGCCCGGCGGTCGGTAAGGCACGGACGCGGCCGCAACCGGCGCGACGACTTCCGATCATCATCAGTTGCGTGATGAGACGCGATGGAGTCAGTCCGCCCCACTTCGATCAATGAGCCTGGTGATTATGTACGACCGTTGATAGTATGGAAGCGATCCGCCTGGGCAAGCTGTCCCCGCCCATATCGGCGCGGCCAGTCGGGACTCCGTAGACTTTTACAGCTGGAATGCGCGTACCGCAGCGTGTAACGTTTCTGCCTGTGCTCGCAGTGCGCTGGCCGCCTGAACGCCATCCTGCACGAAGGCAGCGTTTTGCTGGGTGACACGATCCATCACGGTGACGGCGGCGTTCACCTGTTCGATGCCGGTGCTCTGCTCCTCTGAGGCATCGGCGATCGAATCAACAAGTTGGGCGACCCCTCTTACGGTGCCCAGCAGATCCACGATGGTTGCGGCGGCAGCTTCCACGGCCTGATTGCTTTGATCGACCTCTGCTGTCATTTCTTTGATGAGCGTATCGATTTCCTTCGCCGCGCCTGAACTGCGTTCAGCGAGCGCGCGCACTTCCTGCGCGACGACGGCGAAGCCTCGCCCCTGGCTCCCGGCGCGCGCAGCTTCGACGGCAGCGTTCAATGCCAGCAGATTCGTCTGGAAAGCGATTCCATCGATCACTGAGGTAATTTCCTGAATGCGCGCCGAGCGCTGCGCAAGCGCCCGCATGCGCTCGCCTGCGTCGCGTGCGGCACGGTCACCGTCGCCGGCTTTTGCCGACGCGATGCCGGCGAGCGTGCGTGCCTGCGTGGCATGCCCTGCATTCGAGCGCACTATCGTGGAGAGCTGCTCCATGCTCGACGAGGTCTGCTGGATACTGGCCGCGTGTTCTTCGGTGCGCTGTGCAAGCGTGCCGTTTCCCGAGGCGAGTTGCGCGGTTGCCTTTGCGATGGCTTCAACTGAATCGCGGATGCCGCCAATAATCGCGGCGAGCCGTTGCTGCATGACATTCATGGCGTAGAGCACGCTACGCGTGTCGCCGGGCCTGACCACGACCTCGACTGACAGGTCGCCTGCGGCAACGCGATTGGCGAGTTGCGCAGCCACGAACGGTTCCGAGCCAAGGTCACGAAAGAGACTGCTTGCCATCGAGGCACACAGGGCGGCAACCCCGACGAGCCCAGCGACGATGAGCCCGACCACGAACCATTCGACCAGCTGACCCGTCCTGCGCGCGCGTTCATATTCCGATTGAGCATCGGCGAGCTCGAGCGCGCGCAGCTGCGCGCCCTGCGTCTTCACCGTCTTCGAGAGAGGATCAATAATCTGCGTCTGTACCCACTGCGCTTCGGAGAGACTGTTCGCCGCAAGCAGTTGCACTGCGGGACGCAGGCCCTTGTCCCGCAGCGTGGTCCAGTTCGTGGAGAAGGCCTCGGCGCGGCGGCGGTCATCTCCGGAATCCGTGTGGGATAACCAGGCCTGCATGAGTGAGTCGATGCGCGCAATGCGGCTCGTCGTGCCTTCGACCACGAGCTGGGTCTTTTGCGCAGACGGATCGAGGATGGCGTCGCTGACCGAAAAGCTCGCTTCAGTGACCAGCTCGTCGATCGTCGAGATCGCCTGTAGCGCCTGGACGCGACCCTCGATCATGGTTTGAAGCGTGCCGATCGAAGTCGATACACCAAACAGACCCACCGCGCCGATACACAGCGAGACGAGAACGACCACCGTGCTCAGCAGAACAAGTCGGGCTTTGATAGTGAGCTTGCGCATAAAAGTCTCGCAAAGACGCGCACCGTGCACGGCACGGGCATAAATCCGGAATGATTGGCTACCGCGACAGCAGCGCGTCTTTTTACGACCGATTCGCTGAAACGGTGAGTGAATTTTTTGTGACACGGCTAATCGCCATGCCGCGCCTGCGAGGCATGGTGTCAAGCATGGGGCCGCGTCACTGGATGTGCGATCGCATCCGGGGGAGGCGACGTCGGCGCTCCAGGATGCTTTCTACCCGTTGATCTGGCGTTGGAGTTGCGACCTGTAGACCTTAGGCAAACTGCTTAAGTTGAAATGCAGAGGACATTTGTGTCGTCGCCGGGCGCGGAACCACCAGCATCTGAAAGTGAGCATCTGCTGTTGCAGGCGCAGGGAGGGGCGCCCATGTCAGGTTCCCCTTGCAGCTGGCGCGTATCGAATCAGTCTTCCGCAAACGTTTTGCCCAACGTTCGCCGCCACAGTCCGAAAAACGGATATGCGAATTTTTAGAATTCTTTCGGATGCCAAAGCGCTGATTCAAAAGAAGCTTTCTGAATTTTCCGGTCGTCGCATATCACCGCCTTTGGGTTCATGAGACTCTAGTTTGTCGCCATCGAAGCGGCGCCGCTACTTCGATGGTGACGTACTTCTTACTCATTAACCTACGGGGTTTGACATGGACCGCATCGATTCGGTCGTTTTGTCGCAAATTGGCGCTTATAGGCCTATTGGAGAATCTTTTAATCAGGGTAACGTAAAGAAAACAGAGACGCTGCCGTTTACGATCAAGGTGGTAAGCAATCTGGCTGACCTCAAGAAGGCCGTCGAGATGCGTCGTGCTGCCTATCGGCGCCACTTGCCGGAGTTTGCCGAGACCATGGGCGTGGAGCCGCTTGACGGCTCGCCTGGCACGGTCGTGCTACTCGCGCAGTCACGGCTGGATGGTGGCCCGCTTGGCACCATGCGGGTGCAGACCAATGCGTTCGGTCCACTTGCTGTTGAACAGTCGGTCAGCCTGCCGGACTGGCTGGGTAACGCGCGCCTCGCCGAGGCAACACGGCTCGGTGTGGCGCACGGTGCAATCGGCAGGATGGTGAAGGTGGCGCTGTGCAAGGCGTATTACATGTATTGCGCACAGAATGGGATCGACTGGATGTTGATTACGGCGCGTTCACCACTCGATCGGGAATACGACGCGATGCTGTTTGAGGATGTGTACGGCCAGAACGAATTCCTGCCGATGGCGCACGTGGGAGGGATGCCGCATCGCGTAATGGCGAAGCCGGTTGCCCTGGTTCGTCAGCGCTGGGCGAAGGTCAATCATTCATTTTTCGGGTTCTTTTTCGAAACGGATCACCCCGATATCGATGTCAGCGTCGCGCCGAAGCAGGGTGAAGCCGGACACGGCGTTGAGTGTGGTGGCATGGCGGCCAGCGCATCTGGCCGTCTGCGCACGCTGAGCGAAGCGTAAGGCTCGAAGTCCGCCCGAACGCAATCTGGCGGACAAAAGGTCGGCGGCGTCAGCACAGTCGTGCTTTTGTCGCCGGCCATCGTAGCATTACAGGAAAATCGGGGATGAAGTCATTGGGGAAGGGCAGCAGATGACAGGCGTTAAGTGGGCGTTCCGGGACAGGCTGACCGGCTGGTCTTTCCAGTGGTTTTCAGTGTACGTCGCGCCATTTGTGATTGCGCTTGGCAGCATTGCCGTTCTGTTCTGGGCGCCGCGCCAGTTCGATACGACCGGGGTGGTCCCGATCAGCTTTCCCGTGATTGCGGACCCGTCGGCGACACTGTCACCCTCCGTCGCCATTGCACGCCTGCGCGATACCGCGCCCACAGCACGTTTCAGTACCCATCTCGCGGAAACACCGTTCTGGTTCCTGCTGGAAGCGCCAGCCACCGCCGATGGAGGTGTCACGTTCATCGATCTGCCGTCGAGGCACGCGCAGGCGCTGTCGTGCTGGCAGACGGCACCCGTTCTCACCTTGCTCGGCACGGGCGACCGCTACGGAACGAGCGGCGAGATGCGCGCCAACAAGGCGGGATTTGCACTCAGGGTCGACGACCACGTCGCGCGTGCGCCGATCCTGTGCCGGGGTACCTTCTCAGGACCAGCGTACATTACCGCCTCCGCGTCGAGCCGCGACAAGCTCGAGATTACAACGCTTGATTTCCAGCAGGAGGTATCGCTGATCACCGGCGGCCTGCTCACGCTCGCGATCTTCGTGTTCGTGACGGCAATCATCAATCGCGAATGGACCTACGTGATCTTCGCCGCGTGGCTCGTGGGCAACCTCCGGTTGAGCGCCAACGCGGTCGGCTTTGATACGGAATGGATGGGCAGGGTTATCCCGCCGGAGCACATCGCGCTATTGCGGCAGTTCACCTTCGCAGCCTATTACGTACTCACCACGACGCTCTTCGTGGAGCTGTTTCGCCGCGAACTCCGGGAAATCGGCCTGCGCTGGAGTCTGCAGGCCGTCCGGTACGGCGGCTGTGTGCTGATGGTCGCTGCGTTCGCATTAAATTACGCACACTTCATTCCGGTGCTGTGGGCAAGCGCCAGCTTCTGCATACTCGTGCTGACCTACTTCCTCGTGCAACTGGTGATCAAGGCGAGATCGCGCACGGTGCTCTGGTATGTCGCGTCAATGGCCATCGTGCTGTTTGCGACGCTGTCGCAGGTGCTTGCCGCAGCACTTGGCCTGAAAGCGCTGGCCGGGGGCCTGAGTCCTGTCGTGACGGCGCTGTCTTCGAGCATGCTTTGTGCATTTGCCATTGCGGAACGTATGCGCGAAGAGCGCGAACGTCGGCGGCAAATGGAGATCGAGCTGCGCAACACGTATGACGTCACGCCGATCGGTCTCTTCACGCTGAACGGGGAGAGCTGCTTCGTGCGCGCCAATCCGGCGCTGCATGCGATGCTCGAACTGCCTCAACAGCGCTATACCTCGTATCGATGGGCCGACTATTTTGCGCCTGGCGCTGAGCCAGCCCTGCATGAACTCCTGGAAAGGGAAGACTCCGCGTCAATCGAGATCGACGGCGTCGCCGGCACGAGGACTGGCGCCCGGCGGTACTCGCTGCGGGCAATCCGGGCGAACGGATTCATCGAGGGGTCGCTCGAGGACGTGACGGACCGGTCGAAGGCGGTGGAGCGCCTGCACTTTCTCGCCGAGCACGACCCGCTTACTGGGCTGCTAAACCGTCGTGGCATCGAACATGCAATCGGCCGGCAAAGCGGCGAAACGGGCCCGTGGGCACTCGCATACCTGGATCTCGACCGGTTCAAGCAGTTCAACGACCTGTTTGGTCATGGGACCGGCGACGAAATACTCAAGCAGGTCGCCGCTTACCTCGTTGAGCATCTCGGCTCCGATGTCCCGATCGGACGCATCGGCGGTGACGAATTCGTGTGCGTCCTCGGGGACGTGGCGATCGACGATGCAATCAAGCGCTGTCGCGAATTTGTCGTGACATTGAACTCTGCACCCATTCACTTCGACACGCGGGCATTTCAGGTGAGGGGATCGATCGGCCTGGTCGAGTGCTCGGAAGGTGCACGGGTCCTTGATGCATTGGCCCACGCTGACCGCGCGTGCCGCGCTGCGAAGCGAGGGGGTAGTGCGCGGCTAGTCGCATTTCGCAAGGACGCGCCAGTGTTCGAGGAGCGTGCCGCTGAAATCAGCCTGATCGAGGCGCTGGGGCAGAGCCGGCTGCCCGATGGGCTGTTCCTCGTGATGCAACCGATTATGTC
This sequence comes from Paraburkholderia sp. A3BS-1L, assembly GCF_051125215.1. Lineage (NCBI taxonomy): Bacteria > Pseudomonadati > Pseudomonadota > Betaproteobacteria > Burkholderiales > Burkholderiaceae > Paraburkholderia > Paraburkholderia sp. A3BS-1L. Next base: position 1,015,371 of record NZ_CP120442.1, read on the forward strand.
CATGCGTGCGCCGACGCAGGCGCTCGACTTCGAGGTGCTGCTGCGTCTGCGCATGCCGGACGGCGCGGTTGCGACAGCCGCGAAACTGATCGCCGCTGCCGAGGATTCCGGCACCATCACCGCGATCGATCGCTGGGTGCTCTCGACGACGCTGGCATGGCTGCGTGAAAACCGCGCCTCGCTTTCCACGACACGCTTCGTATGCGTGAACCTGAGCGGCGGGTCGCTTAACGACGAGCAGTTCCTCGACGAGTTGTTTGAGCTGTTCTCGCGTCACGAGGACGTCATCCACTACCTTTGCATCGAAATCACCGAAAGCGTGGCATTGCACGATCTCGAACACACCGAACGCTTTATTGCGCGCGTGCATGGGATGGGTGCAAAGATAGCGATCGACGATTTCGGTGCGGGCCACACGTCGTTACGCTATCTGAAGAAACTGTCGGCCGATGCCCTGAAGATCGACGGGGAGTTCGTGCGCACGATGTGTAACCATCCGGCCGACATTGCGATCGTCGAGGCGATCATTACGCTTGCGCGTAACCTCGGCATGCGCAGCATCGCCGAATGGGTTGAAGATGTCGAGACCTTGCGCGCGCTCGACGAACTGGGGGTCGACTATGTGCAGGGCTACGCAATCGCCAAGCCACAGGAAACCGATGACATTCTCGCTGCAACCTCTGCAGCGGGCTTCGTGAGCAAGGCGGAGGTCACGCGCTATCTGGAAGAGCAGCAGACGCTGAATGGTGGCGCCGATGACGAGTTCATGGAGCGGGAGGGTGCGGTGTGAAATGAATTGCCGCACCACGCACCAGCCCACGGCCTCCGACGTTGCTATACCCGAGCGCGTGGTTGCATAGTCGACCCACATCCAGCTGCGCTACACGCGACGGATAGATCGACAACCACGGCGACGATTGCATCGAGCGGAAGCTGTCGCGAATCTCGTGGGCATGTACCTGCGCGCCAGTGCGTGCGTGAAGTGAGGAACTTCCCCGGTGAGTTTCACACGATGTCGCAGCAAGTATGGGCATCTGACGGGCATTCGGGCGGTGTTGCATGTGCCCGTCGCGCTCGATTATCCTGAAGGCGAACGGGCGGCAGGATTGAGTCACCTGAAGGCGTCAGCAGTCTTCGCAGAGATCAGCGACGCCGACACAGCGCTTGTCGCTCAGTGGCTGCAGGTTCGCTTCCTGATCGCCTTCGGTGGCCGCCTCGGGCGCACGCAGGGTGACCGAGCCGGCTGAGTCCCGTCCGTAGTACTCGAGCAGGGCAAAGGCGTCATTCACGTCCGGCAGCTTCGCGTCGCTCGCGAGCAACTCGCGCACTCGCTCTTCCGGGAGTAGGTTGTCGAAGTACCACTGTGCCGGACGCCGGGTGGCACCATCGCACAGGATCTCCGCCTGCAGGGGCAGGTGCGGGCTCAGTGCGTACCGATCGGGATTGGCGAGCCACGCCGGGTCATATTCGAACGCCCACAGGTTCTGGTTTTCATGCAGCGTGCCGATCAGTTGGTGATCGATCGAGGCGAGAAGGGCGCGCTCGGTCATTTGCGGGCATTCCCTTTACCGGTCTTTTGCTCGCTGGCGCCCTCGGCGTGCGCGAGAACGTTGCGCGCGCGCGTGAGGGTGTCGCTCGCGCGCGCGTCAGGCGAGCCCACTAACAAAAAAACCGTTCAATCGCATGGTTTCGGAGCCACCGGGCTGGACTGAAGTGCAAAAAACGTGCGGTCGCAGGGCGACTTTGCGCGCAGCGAGGTGGGCGCTATGCTCGTGCCGTGCGCGACAGCGCTCGCGAGCGGCCCGGGCACGGTGGCGCGCGCGAGCAGTTGCGCGAGCAGATACGCATGCGCGTTGGCGCTACGATGCTCGGCACTGCGCGGCGTGCACGGTGCTCGTGCCGTGCACGACCTCGCTCGCAGACGAGCAGCGCGGGCGCGGTGCAGTCGAGCCGCGCGCGGGAAAGCGCGACATGATGCGCGGGGGATGCACGAGACCGCGCACGAGTGAGGGGCGCGTGCGCAAGCCTGCGCGGCGCGCTTGCGCGACTGACCCGCCGTGTCTCGTAGACACTGTCGAACGGTCGACCCGCGAAGGCCTGTAGCGAGGCGGCAACCCGACGCTCGAGTGTCCGTGCAATGGTGGGGCCATTGACCGCTTGTGGGGTGCGCCGTGACAAGGCGGCGCTTTTTCCAGTGGGTGAACGCCCCAATGATCACAATGGGCCCGACTATGGGTGGCGGCTTCGGTATCGCATGGGGACCTGCCAGGCGCAACTGCCAGGCGCAACTGCCAAGCGCAACTGCCAAGCGCAACTGCCACTGACGGCGCAGCCCCTCCAACCGCGACCGCTCGTAACGGTGCTCCGCGCGCGCAAGCGCAGCGAGGGACGTCGCTGGATCGTGCTCCAGGCGTTGCAGATCTATGACGCAGAGAATCCGATTTGCGCCATGCGCGCGGCGCCTTCGATTGGCGTGTTAGCCGTTCCACGACTCGACGTTCAGGACGATCCGTGCAGCCCGCTGCACATCCCATGTGGATGGCGACGGGCTTTTAAATCGTGTGCGCGGGCGCTTTGGTGCACGCTCAGGGGGGGAGAAATGCAGACGTTCTTTCCGTGCAGCAATCCGGCGTGCGACGAGGGATTGGAAACGCTCAAACACGAGTTTGGCACTGCCTGCCAGCAGTGCGCGTGGTGCCGCGGGACGGGTGGCGACTGGCGCGAGAGCGCCGAGGACGACGCCGCCTGTCTTTGACGGCGGGGCTCAGCCGTTCAGTTGCGACTCAACGTTGAGGACAATCCGGGCGACCGGGTTGTTGTCGGCGGAATCCGGAGCGAACTTGATCTGGGCGAACGTGACAGCAGCGAAAGCGACGACGACGAGGGCAGCAGATGCGGCGATGCGGGGAATGTATTTCACAGGGACTTCCTTTCGAGGTGTAGGCAGAAACTGGCGAAGCTGACAGGGGGCCGAATCACTTCGGCGCCATGACTGTCGATAACCGGCAAGGCCGCACACGGGGTCCGATCGCGCCTGGCGATCTGGACCGCACTGCAAAAAGAGGGGCGACCCAAACCCAGCCACTATAAAGGTTTTACCCGTGTGTGCAGTGCGACACCCGGTCGCCGGTGGGTGCTTAATTCTTGAGCAGCGTTTCGTGATTGAAAGGTCTATGTAGGCCGTAACGAGCAGTGCGGCACTGTGCTTTAGACCACCATCGGCAATGTGTTAAAAATAGGCTTAACATGGGATACGCACGCCACCAATGGCGCGTAGGAGATTCCATGGACCATTACATTGTGCTAGCCGTGATTCTGCTAGTCCCTTCGATCGCGTTTGCGTCCGTGCTTTATACGGGCACGCACAAACGCCATTGAAGGCCAGTGGTGAGACTTTGCCGCTGGTTCAGGCGGCACGGGAAATCGGACGACCACCAGCCAGCCACGTAAGGCTCCCGGCGGGAACCCGCAAGACCTTCAGGCTAATTGCGCAGCTTGGAGGAGCGCTCCGTCTTCTTCGCAAGGAAGCGCTGGTAGTGCGCCCCCAGGTAGACAGCCTGTTCTGCCGTGGGTGTCTTGCGCAGGCGCGTATGGTCCCCCGCCAGACGGGCACGTTTTGCCGCGTCGATCGCATCGGAGAAGAGCAGCTCGCCAGTCTCGGGATGGACAGACATAAGGTAGCAGTCGTAGATCTTGTCCAAAGTGCACGCGAGCACCAAGCCATTGCTCGGGTCCAATTTCTCTACATCGGTGCTGTCCGTCCATGGATTGGCATGACTCGCGACCAGCGCTCCCAAGGTGTAAGCGCCAGTCACTGCGCACTGGCCTTCCCACAGTTCGATCATGTCCTTGAGGCGCCGTTACGTCGCGCCTGGCGCTGAGCATGAAGTTTATTGTCTGGCGGCTCGCCCGAACCACCGCCCGAAAGCGATTCCAGCGTTTGACAAACTCCGGCGCAAAGCGCCGCACCATGCAGGATCTTCGTGTGCGTGAGCGAGAGACTCCGTTCACCATCGTTTCGACCCGTAGAACTGAATGATCTTGTCACCAGCGCGGCCTTGTGGGGTTGCGATCGGAGCCGTGCGTATAGATTTAATGTGCTCTACGGCCGGCGCCGATGGCAACGCGAGCCTGCAAGCGAGGTACGGGGCCTTCTTGAGGTCCGCGCCTGCTCAAGTGTCGGTGGCAACGAAACCGTTACCGCCCGGCACCCCTCCCTGTGTCGGCTCTGTGCTCGCAAGCAGCTTTGCATGCGCCAGAGCTAGCAACGTCTCAATTCGCCCCCCTCGCATGGTCGCCCTCGGGCTGGCAGGGTTGACAGGACGACGCGCTTTTAAACTTTCGGCGTATCGCGGTTATGTTTGCAGTAGCTCAGGCAGGAGGCCGCAGCACAGTAGCGCATCTCCATCGAATGACTGGACTCGGCGGCGCCTGGGTCGTTCGAACCTGCATGGTGGCTCTCTCTTGGTGGTCGGCTAGCGCCTGACGCGGTCGGCCGGACCCGACCCACAACGGCCATCTGCTGTGCCGCATAGCGGTCAGTCGAACGCCCTTGAAAGGGTCTCCCCGAATGGCTAGGGCGGCGGTAAGCACCGCCGTTCAACTGTCACCATGGCTGCGCCGCGTTTTAACCGGCAAGCGTTTTATCCGGCAAGCGTCTGAATGCGACGGTTCGTAGTGAGTCGGGGACTCTTTGTCATGCTTTGCTCTAACTATGTATTTCAGGCCAGGGGTAATAATTCGCATCCCGCGGCGTTGTGCCGATGTAGTGCCAACGGTTGGCGCGCCAGCCGGCGCGCCGCCCGCGCTGCGCCTCGAGAGGCGCTTACTGCGCCGGCGCCGACGCCGCGCCCGGGTTCTCCTTCTGGTACTGCTCCCAACGCTCGCGCATCTTCTCGCGGCGCTGTTCCCTCTTCGCGAAGCGCTCCTTGAACGCAGAGCTCACCGTGGTCTTCTGCTGATCGTTCAGGCCGTTATAGAAGGCGAGCCACGCTTGCGCGGTCTGCTCGCGCAGTTGCGCGTCCTGCTGCTCGACTCTCTGATGCGTGGCGTGCAGCGCGCTCATGTCGAGGATCGGCTGGCTCTTCATCGAGTCGAACTGCTGCTTGATCTGCTCGCGGTTCTTGCGCATGGCTTCGTGGTTCTGCTTCATCGTGTCGAGCGCGGCTTGCCATTGCTTTTCCTGCGCGGCGTTCAGGTTCAGCTTGTCGTGCAGCTTCTTGAAACCCGTCATGAAGTCGCCGCGCGTGCCGTGGCCGTCATGCATGCGCGGGCCGCCGTGCATCATGCCGGGGCCGGCAGGGGGAGGCGGCGTTTGAGCGTTGGCGGCGGTGGCGCCGAAGCTGAGCGCAAACGTCGTGGCGGCGATGGCGAGAAGGCGCGAAGGGGTCTTATTCATGGTGAAGCTCCTGACAAATCCTTGAAGGTGTCCGGTCTGGCACGGCGCCAAGGGAAGTCGATGGCGTTCGCAACCGGTGTCCCTAGCGTATCGGGCAGATCTGCCCCGCGTGTTACCGCCCTGGCCGCCGGCATTACGCAACATTACGTGCGCCTTTCGCGGTAACACCCTGTAACCCAAAGCGCGTCCGTGTAAGCAAACGGCTTTCTCGCGCGCGTTAAACTTCGTCCCATGGCTACTCAAATTCTGGTCGTCGACGACGACGTCGAACTGCGCGACCTGCTGCGCGACTATCTGGCGCGGCAGGGGATCGAAGTGTCGGTGCTGCACGATGCGGGCTCGCTCGAGCGGCGGCTCGAGCGCGAGCGCCCCGACCTGATCGTGCTCGATCTCATGATGCCCGGCGTGGACGGGCTCACGGCGCTGCGCAAGCTGCGCGCCTCGGGCGACGATATTCCCGTGATCATGCTGACTGCGCGCGCGGACGACGTGGACCGCATCGTCGGCCTCGAGCTTGGCGCCGACGACTATCTCGGCAAGCCCTTCAACCCGCGCGAGCTGCTCGCGCGCGTGCAGGCCGTGCTGCGGCGGCGCCGCACGGTGCCCTCGGCCGCCGCGCCCGAGCAGCGCGAGCCGTTCTCGTTCGGCCGCTTCGTGCTCGACTTCCAGTCGCGCACGCTGCAGCAGGAGGGCAAGCCCATCATGTTGTCGGGCAGCGAGTTCGCGCTCCTGAAGATCTTTGTCAATCATCCGATGCGCACGCTCACGCGCGAGCGCCTGCTCGAGCTGCTGCATGGTCCGGAGTACGACGGCACCGACCGCGGCATCGACGTGCAGGTGTGGCGCCTGCGCCGCATTCTCGAGACCGACCCGTCCACGCCGCGCTTCATTCAGACAGTGCGCGGCCGTGGCTACGTCTTTGTGCCGGATGGCGAGCAGGCCAGCCATGCGCCGGCCGGTTGATTCGCTGTTTGGGCGGTTCGCGCTGCTGTTCATCGGCGTTCTGCTCCTGTCTCACGTCGCATGGTTCGCGCTCATGCGCCTCGAGCGCGACCAGATGCAGTCGCGCTACGCGGTGGAAGAGGCCGTGTTCCTCGTCGATGCCGTGCGTCAGCACGTGCAGCGCGAGCCCGATCAGCCGCTGCCCTCGCGCGTGCAGCTGGTCGACCCGGCGAGCGTCGCGGTGCCCGCGATCAAGCCCGACATGCCCGCCGGTCTGCGCCGCTTCATCGACGACCTGCGCGACCGCATGCCGACCGGCACCGACGTGCGCATCGGCCCGCCCGGGCATCCGCCCATGTTGTGGGTGCGCGGTCCGCAGGATGCGCGCTGGATCGTGGTGCCAGCGCAGCCGCTGCGCCCGATGCGCCCGATCGACCGCGCGGTGCCGTGGTTCATCATCATTTTCACGGCGGCGGTGAGCGCTGCGCTGGTGGCCGCCTGGATGCTCCAGCAGCCGCTGCGCGCGCTCGCCCAGGCGGTCGCGCGCTTCGGCCGCGGCCAGCCCGTGCCGCCCTTGCCCGAGCGCGGGCCGCGCGAGATGCGCCAGCTCACGCGCGGTTTCAACCAGATGGTGAAGGAGGTCGAGCGCACCGAGAAAGACCGCGCGGTCATGCTCGCGGGAGTCGCGCACGACCTGAAGACGCCGCTCGCGCGCTTGCGCCTGCGCGCCGAGATGATGGACGAGCAGAAGGTCCGTGACGGCGTGGTGCGCGATGTGGCTTCCATGGCGCATATCGTCGACCAGTTCCTGGTGTTCGCGCACGATGGCGCCGACCGCAGCGAGCCCGTCGAAGTGGACGACCAGTGCGAGCGCATCGCGCGCAACTACCGTACAGTCGGCGGCGAGACGCTCGTGATCGAACGCCGCCTGAATGCGGGAGCGGTGTTCCGCCTGCCCGCGGCCACGCTCGAGCGCGTGGTGTCGAACCTGCTCGACAACGCGCACGCCTACGGCGCGCCGCCCGTGGTGATCGAGACTGCGCGCGGGGCGCAGGATTTCACGCTCACCGTGCGCGACCACGGCGGGGGCATTGCCGACCAGGACCTCACGCACGCGAGCCGCCCGTTCGTGCGGCTCGATCCGGCGCGCGGCGGCAACGGCCATAGCGGCTTGGGTCTCGCGATCGTCGAGCGGCTCGTGCGCCGCGCGGGGGGGGAAATCGCCATCGGCAATGGCGAGAGCGGCGGCCTCGAAGTGCGCATGGCGTTTCCGTTCGAAGTGGTCGAACGCACGGTTGCCGAGGCGGCGCAGATCTGGTGAGCGCCGGCGTGCGGCGCATATTGGCGGGGGAGAGTGCGGCGGGCAAGGCCGCCGGATGTCACGTGATATGCGTGCGGGTGCGTCAGGCCGAGAACAGCGTGTCGAGCGCGGCGGCGGCATCGCTGTCCACGGTGTTGTAGACGACGCTGTCGGCCTCGAAGATGTAGTGCGTCGTGTACTTGCCGAGGCGGGCAAGAATTTCTTCCTGAACCAGCTCGGGTGCGGCTTCGAGCTTCAGGTACCACGCGGTCGATGACAGGCGCGTCTGAAACGCTCCGTATTCGACCATCAGCTGGTCGAACGCGAGAGCATCCTGATCGCGGCAGACGATGACCAGATTTCCCTTCATGCATGCCTCCTATGTGCTGAGCGACTTGCCACGGCGATGCGCGCCGCATGATGCCGCGCGCTCGGATCGTTCGATGATACCGCGTTGGAGAGGAAAGCCCTGGACGGGTTCCACAATTAAGTGAGTGGTGACTTCCCCTCCTCATGCGTGAGCGCGCCTGAGCGCGCGCGGACGGTGGCGCGGATTACCAGGTCGCCGTGGCGGTGCGCGGCGGCGCGGCGCCGTCCGAAGCCATCGCTTCGCAGCGGTCGCGGCCTCCCGCCTTCGCCATATAGAGCGCGAGATCGGCGCGGCTCATCAGGCGTTCGGGCTGGTCCAGGGCCGCCGCGAGCTCCGTGATGCCGATGCTCACGCTCAGATACGCCTCGCTGGGCAACCCGGTGCAGACGTTCGCTTTCACGTGGCGGCGCAGCCGCTCGATCACGTCTTGTCCGGCGGCGAGCGTGGTGGCCGGCAGCAGGATGCCGAACTCCTCGCCGCCGAGCCGCCCGACCGCGTCGTCGGAGCGCAGCTCGGTGCGGCAGGTCTCGACGAAGTGCTGTAGCGCGCGGTCGCCGGCCGGGTGGCCGAAGCGGTCGTTGATCTGCTTGAAGTGGTCGAGGTCGGCGATCGCCATGCAAAGCGGCTTGCCGCTCGCGTAGGCCGCGTCGATTTCGTGGCGCAGCAGGTCGAGGAAATAGCGGCGCGAGAGCGCGCCCGTGAGCGCGTCGTGGCGCGCCTCGGCGGCCAGCAGCGAATTGGCGGCCTGCAGTTGTTCCGCGAGATCCCGGCTTGCGCGATGCAGGCGCCGCTCGCGGACCCACGAGATCGAGATCACGGCGGCGAGCGTGACGGAACCCGCCAGCGTAAAGAAGATCAGCAGCCGGTCGCGCCGGTGATTCGCGAGCAGTTCGGGCCACGCATTGAGCGGATCGACGAGATGGGCGGTGAGCCCCGAATTGAGCCCGCCACGCTGCTCGTAAAGCGCCGGGGTGCGCTGGCGGGGCAATTCCACGAGCGCCTGTGCCGCACTTTCCGATATCCACGGCGCTTCGTGCGCCGCCGCCTCGCCGGCGCCATGCAGCGGGAGTTCGCTAAAGCGTTCGCGCAGATAGGTGTTCACGCGGTCGACGGCGTTCATCTCCTGCACATGGGAGCCGGGCATGGCGAGCCCTTCGAGCTTGCTGTCGTGCGCCATGACGATCACGCCGTTGCTGTCGGACACAAAGGTGCCCGGGTGGGTGACCCAGTGGCGCAGCCGCGCGATGCTGACCTTGGCCAGCACCGCGCCCACCAGCAGGCCGTTGTCGTACACGGGCGCGGCCACGAAGATGCCCGGCTCGCCGCTCGAGGTGCCGACGCCATAAGTCTCGGAGAACGCGCCGAGCAGGGTGTCGCTCAGATAGTTGCGCGCCCGCATGTCGACGCCCACGTAGGAGATTTTCTCCATGGCGTTGCTCGACGCGATGCAGATGCCGTTGTTGTTCACGAGCCAGATGGCGTCGAAGCCGGAGAAGCCCTGGGCGTCGTGCAGGAAGCCGTTGACGGCCGCGAGCGTGGGAGCGTGCTGCAATGCTTCGCGCCGCACCAGTTCCGTGGACGTGCGCGACGCGGCATAATTCCCGGCCTCGACCAGCGCCTGCTGCACCACGCGGGTTTCGGCCATGGTCGCGGGGATGGCGCGCGACATCGAGAGATCGCTCGCGATGACCTCGGCCATGTTGTCGACGACCGAGCGCGTCATCTGCCGCTGCACGCGAAGCGCGGTGTCGAGCTCCTGGCGCATCATGCGGTTGGCGAGCCCGCCCGCGACCAGCCAGCACACGAGCGCGAGCGCCACGACAGCCGCCGCCGTGACCACGGGGGGCAAGGCGGCTTGACGCAAGAGTCTCCTGTTCATTGGCCTTCTGGTTCGGTCAGGCGCATGGCGCGCAGGGTGCAGATGGTGCGTTAGCGGGCGCGATGCCCGGCGTCCCGGTAAAGCGGGGGCAATCGGTGAAACATTAGGGGGCTGCGTGTGACAACCGTTTTACAGGTCGCCGCCGTTGCCGTGCGACGATTTTAACTCTCGAATGGAGCGATGGAGCCCGCGGACGCCTTGGGGCGGGCCGTGTCGATGCAACTCGCATGCTTCGCCATGAGGCGCAGGCATCGGACGCGAGGTTGAATCTGTCATGAAGGTTGTGTAGTGTCGTGCCGTTTCGGAAGCGGGCAAGCACGGGAGAGCGCCTGAATGGACTTCAGATTCAACCTGAACCGTACGGCCAACGCCTCGGCGTGGCGCGTGCTGCCCAATCGCTGGGACTTCGTGGCGTTCCCGCTGATCATCTGTTTGATCGCCATGGCCGTGGTGGGCTTTCACGAGACCATGGCGCCCATCGCCACGCTCAAGACGCAGACGATCTCGCTCGACCCGGCCAACCTGCCCGAGTACGCCATGCGCACCACGCTGCGCATGCTCGCGGCCATGGTCGCCTCGCTCGCGTTCACGCTGGTCTACGGCACGCTCGCGGCCAAGAGCCGGCGCGCGGGCCAGGTGCTGGTGCCGATCCTCGACATCCTGCAGTCGGTGCCGGTGCTCGGCTACATCTCGTTCACGGTCACCTTCTTTCTCGCGCTGTTTCCCTCGCGCGTGCTGGGCGCGGAGCTTGCGGCGATCTTCGCGATCTTCACGAGCCAGGCGTGGAACATGACCTTCAGCTTCTACCAGTCGCTGCGCACGGTGCCGCGCGATCTGGACGAAGTCTCGCGCGGCTTTCACCTCACGGGCTGGCAGCGTTTCTGGAAGCTCGAAGTGCCGTTCTCGATGCCGGGCCTCATCTGGAACATGATGATGTCGATGTCGGGCGGCTGGTTCTTCGTGGTGGCCTCCGAGGCGATCACGGTGGGCAACAACACGATCACGCTGCCGGGCATCGGCGCGTACCTGGCGCAGGCGATCACGGAGAAGAACCTGCACGCGGTGGGCTGGGTGATTCTCACGATGACCGTGGTGATCCTGGCCTACGACCAGTTCCTGTTCCGCCCGCTGGTGGCGTGGGCCGACAAGTTCCGCATGGAGAACACCTCTTCGGGCGACGCGCCCGAGTCGTGGCTGCTCGACCTGATTCGCCGCACGCATCTGATTCATCAGTCGCTCGTGCCGATGGGCTGGTTCTTCGCGAAGGCCGCGCGCGTGCCGTTGCGGCTGCCCGCCGCGCTGACCTCGTCACTGACGTCCATCGCGGCGCCCGCTCCGGCGCGCGGCGAAGGTCTGCGCGCGAAGATCGGCGATGTTATCTGGGCCGTGTTCGTGATCGCGCTCACGGTCTACGTGGTCTGGCGCGTGGTCGCGTTCGTGCGCACCGGCGTCACGCTCGACGAAGTCGGCCACGTGCTCGTGCTCGGCCTCATCACGCTGTTGCGCGTGGTGCTGCTAATCGCGATTGCCTCGGTGATCTGGGTGCCGCTCGGCGTGCTGATCGGCCTGCGTCCGGCGCTGGCCGAAAAGGTGCAGCCGCTCGCGCAGTTCCTCGCGGCGTTCCCGGCGAACCTGCTGTTCCCGGTGTTCGTGATCGTGATCGTGCGCTTCCATCTGAACCCGGACATCTGGCTCTCGCCGCTGATCGTGCTCGGCACGCAGTGGTATATCCTGTTCAACGTGATTGCGGGCGCCACGGCGTATCCGAACGACTACAAGGAAGCGGCCAGGAACTTCCGCATCCGCGGCTGGCAGTGGTGGCGCCAGGCGATGCTGCCGGGCATTTTTCCGTACTACGTCACGGGGGCGATCACGGCCTCGGGCGGCGCGTGGAACGCGAGCATCGTGTCCGAGTTCGTGCAGTGGGGCGACACCAGGGTCGCTGCGCACGGCCTGGGTGCGTATATCGCGCAGATGACAGCAGCCGGCGACTATCCGAAGATCATTCTCGGCATTGCCGTGATGTCGCTGTTCGTCACGCTGTTCAACCGCGTGCTCTGGCGTCCCCTCTACACTTACGCGGAGTCCCGGCTGCGGCTCGACTGATCGAATAATCGAAGGCTCGAAGGTAAAGCGATGCAAAACCCCAAGACCCTAAGCACTACGACTACGCTGGGCGACGCGCAGAGCGTCCCGATTCCGCCGCGCGTCGGCGAGGAAATCCTGCGCGTGCAGAACGTGTGCCGGGGCTTTAACAAGACCCAGGGCGAGTTGCTCGTGCTCGACGACGCCAATCTCTCGCTGCGCGAAGGCGAAATCGTCGGGCTGCTCGGCCGCTCGGGCTCGGGCAAGTCCACGCTGCTGCGCATCATCGCGGGGCTGATTTCTCCGACCTCCGGCGAGGTTGCGTGGCGCGGCAAGCCGCTCGAAGGGCCGGCCGAAGGCGTGGCGATGGTGTTCCAGACCTTCGCGCTGTTTCCGTGGCTCACGGTGCTGCAGAACGTGGAAGCGGGCCTCGAAGCGCAGGGCGTGGGCGCGCGCGAGCGCCGCGAGCGGGCGCTGGCCGCCATCGACCTGATCGGTCTGGACGGCTTCGAAAATGCCTACCCGCGCGAGCTTTCGGGCGGCATGCGCCAGCGTGTAGGCTTCGCGCGCGCGCTCGTGGTGGACCCGATGCTCATGCTGATGGACGAGCCGTTCTCGGCGCTCGACGTGCTGACAGCCGAGACGCTACGTACCGACTTGCTCGATCTCTGGACGCAAGGGCGCTTGCCGATCAAGTCGGTGCTGATCGTCACGCACAACATCGAGGAAGCGGTGTTCATGTGCGACCGCATTCTGGTGTTGTCTTCGAATCCGGGGCGCGTGGTGGCCGAGATCAAGGTGCCGTTTAAGCACCCGCGCAACCGTCTGGACCCGGCGTTTCGCAAGCTCGTGGACGACATCTACGCGAAGATGACCGCCCGCCAGACCGGCGAGGCCACCCGCAAGGGGCTCGAGCTCGGCAGCTGGCTGCCGCGTGTGTCGACCAACCTGATGGCCGGTCTGATCGAAACGCTGGCGGCGGCGCCTTATCACGGCCGCGCCGACATGCCGGAAATCGCGCGCTCGCTGCACCTGGAAGTGGACGACCTGTTCCCGATCGCCGAAGTGCTCCAGCACCTCGGTTTTGCCGACGTGCGCGAAGGCGATGTGCTGCTTACGCCGCCCGCGCGCGTGTTCGCGGAATTCGGCACGCAGGAGCGCAAGATGATGTTCGCCGAGCATCTGCTGCGCCAGGTGCCGCTCGCGGCGCGCATCAAGAAGGTGCTCAACGAGCGCCCCGGGCACCGCGCGCCGCGCGTGCGCTTCGAGCAGGAACTGGAGGATTTTCTTTCGGACGGCGCCGCGGAAGAGACGCTCGACACCGTGATCGACTGGGGCCGTTATGGCGAGATCTTCTCGTACAACGACCAGTCGGAGATCTTCAGCCTGGAGGACGTGGAGTCCTGATCGGGCTGGACTGAGGCGCGTTCCACGCGCAATTCAGGTGCGCTTCAGGGGCGTTTCAGAGGCTATTGCAGCGTGCCCCAGCGCTCCACGGCCGGCTCGGCCGTGGCCCATTTCCAGCCGCCCTGGTCGTGGCAGGTGCTGGCCGTGTACCACTGCTCGGGCGCGTCGGCGGCTTCGCCGTCCTGCACCGAGAACACGAACTCCTTGCACAGCGCGAGCGCCGACGCAAAGGCGCGCGTCACGCGCACCTGGCCGTGACCGTTTTCCACCGGCAACTGGTGCTTGATGCGCCAGATGTCCATGGCGCCCACGGGCAGCCGCCCGGCCGTTTCGGCGAGCATTTCCTGCTGGTCGGCGTGCATGCTCTTCATGAAGCGGTTGACGGCCTCGTCGGTGGCCGCCTGCACCGCAATACCCACGCCCAGGCCCACTGCCGGGTTCGCCGTCACGATGCCGGTGGCGGCCGCCGCCGCGGCGCCGCTGGCCGAGCCGATCGACGAGCAGCCGCTCGACGCGAGCGCGACGCTCACGCATAGCGCGGCAAGCGCGACGACACGCGCAGCCGCACGTGGCATGACGTGTGCAGTGGCGCGCGGGATGCAGTGCCTGCGCATATCGAAGTCGTGCGCCCCGCTCATTGTAGCGCGCCCCAGCGGTCGGTCGCCGGCTCCGCCGACGCCCATTTCCATGTCTCGCCGTCGCGGCAGACCGAGGCCACATAGAACGCGCTGGAGGCCGCCGCGTCCCTGGTCGCGTTCTGATCGACGGAGAACACGATTTCCTTGCAGTCGAGCGCGCCGGTGCTGATCGTGCGGCTTACCGTGACGCGGCCATGCGCATCGTCCTCGATGGGAAACGAATGGCTGATGGACCAGGGCGCCACGCCGCCCACGTCGAGCGGGCCGGCGGCCTTCGCAATGCTGTCCTGGGTGTTGCGGTGTACCACGCGCTCCGAATACTGCACGCCGGCCTTCGCGGCGGCCACGGCGCCAAGGCCGATGCCGGTGGCGACCGCCGCGTTGCTCGTCACCTTCGAGGCGATGGCCGCGCCGGCAATGCCGGCGCCCGCCTGTGCGCCTTCGGAGTAGAGCGAGCTGCACGCGGAGCAGGCGAAGCTCGCCACGGCGGCGAGCAGCGTGAGCGATACCGTGCGTCGCCAGTGGGCACTCGAAGCGTGGGTGCGGGAGCGTGTCGCGATGGCTGAAGGCGCGATTCGCGGGGCCGACGTTGGTGCATTGCACGCCAGAGCACTTCGTTCTTGCATGTCATTTTCCCTGCCGCTAGCGGCTGGAAGCTGCCCGGCGCGGGCCTCCAGCACGTTTTCGTGCTGCGGATTGTGCAGGATGGCCTATACGAAGGGGATAGGGAAAGTGCAAGAAATTGCAAAACGTCGTGCGCCGTTTGTTGTTACATGCTTGCGTGCGCCACCATCGTGTTCGTTCTGAATCGATGCGTTCGTGCTGGCGTGTGGGTATCGACCTCAGTGGGTTTAGTGTGCGTTGTCCGTTTCGTCATCGCTCGTGCTTTCGTCGGGCGTGCTGGTGTCGCCGTCCTCGGCGCCGTAGCTGCCGAGCCGGTTGTAGAGCGTCTTCAGGCTCACGCCAAGCGTGCGCGCCGCGAGCCGCTTGTCGCCGCCGCAGTACTTGAGCGTGCCGAGGATGATCTGCTTTTGCGCGTCGGCGAGCGGCGTGCCGATCCACACGCTCATCGAGTCACCCTGGTTGACGGGCTTCTTCACGCGCGGCACGAGCTGCGGATGGGCGATCTCGACGGTCTTCTCCGCAAGGATGAACGCGCGGTACACGGCGTTCTTGAGCTCGCGCACATTGCCGGGCCACGACCAGTTGCGCACGGTCTCGAGCGCGCGCTTGCTAAAGACCTTTTGCGTGCCGCTTTCCTCGTTGAGTTCGGTGAGAAAGAGTTGGGCGAGCAGCTCGCGGTCGCGCTCGCGCTCGCGCAGCGGGGGCGCGCGCAGCGGAAACACGGCGAGGCGATACATCAGGTCCTCGCGCAGCGCGTTCTCTTTCACGGCGCTCACCGGATCGCGATTGGTGGCCGCGATGATGCGCACGTCGCCGCGTATCGCCTCGTTGCTGCCGACCGGATAGTACTCGCCGGTTTCGAGCGCGCGCAGCAGCTTGACCTGATGCAGCAGCGACATCTCGGTGACTTCGTCGAGGAACAGCGTGCCGCCGCGCGCATGTTCGAAGTGGCCGTCGCGGGCCTGCACGGCGCCGGTGAAGCTGCCTTTTTCGTGGCCGAACAGCTCGGCTTCGATCAGATCGTCGGGAATCGCGCCGCAGTTCACGGCGATGAACGGGCCGTCGCGGCGGGTGCTTTGCGCGTGGATCGTGCGCGCCACGAGTTCCTTGCCCGTGCCCGACTCGCCGACGATCAGCGCGGTGGCGTCGGTGAGCGCGACGCGCTCGATCTGCCCGTAAAGCTCGCGCATGATTGCCGACGAGCCGTACAGCAAGCCGTACGACTGCAAGCCGGCAACACGCGGGCCGGCAACACGCGGGCCGGCCGGGTCGCTGCGGCGCGCGTCGTTGCCCTTCTCGTGGCGCCCTTCGGCGCGCTCATCGTCTCGTTCGGCGGCGGGCAAGCCCGGCTCGATTGACGCCATGGCGTAGTCGTCCTGCATATTGGGGTGTGCGGCCAGAAGCCGGAAAACGCTCGCGATGCCAGTCGTAGAGGCGCGCGGTGCGTGGGCGAGGTCCGGGAGTGAAGCCGGCAGGCCGCTATCATCGGTTATACCGCAGTCTGTCTTGACAGGCCGCCCAGGACGTGCGCGGGCGATGCGGCGCCGACGGCTTCGGAATCTCCATCCCGTAAACATTTAACCATTGCCGCGCCTTGCACGGCAATGGACTCGCTCCCATGGCATGTCTCATGCTGTGCAACTCGGACCGGCGCAGCGCGTCTACGTTACTAGCGGGCGCGTATCCTGCGTGGCGTCTGGCCCGCGCAGGCCGAACTGTTCCGAACCCGCTTCGCCGGCGACGAAATTGGGAGAATGCGATATGGCAAGAAACAAGCCTGGACTGATTGGAACCCTGTTCGCGGTGGGTGCGCTGGGCGCGACGGCAGGGATGCTGGCGTTGCGCTGGTCGCAACGGCATCGCATGCAGCGGCAGAGTTTTTATCGCGATCTGAGCCGCTGGGAAGGCGAGGGCGGCGCACTGGTTGAGAACGGCGCGGGCATGCCGGGCGTGGCTGCTGCGGATAGCGGCGGCGCTAGCATGGCCGACCCGATCAAAGCCGCTCGCACGGTCAGCAAGACGGCGCGCGAGGCCCCCAACGGCGTGTCGAACGACGACCCGGGCGCGGCCTGGCCGTTTCCGCACGGAGGCAGCGACCCGGTCACGCGACACTGAAATCGCATGCGGTAACGGGTGCGCTGGCCGTGCTGTCGTACGTCGACAGGGCGCCGACAAACGTGCGCAAGCCTATCTCGATTAAGTCTATAATGGTCATATCCACAACAATCGAGGTTCGGGTTGCGTGCTGGCTGCGGTATTGTTGCGTAAGTGCAGCTAAAACCGCTCAATCGCCGTCTTGAGCGCCCCCGACCGTTTCGTACTCCCCTGCAGCGCGACAGCATGCGCCGCGAAATTTGCGGCGCGGGCTCACGTTGCCTCGCGGCCCGTGCTTGCCGCGCATGGGAGCCATTCATCTTTCAGGGCTGACGAGACGCGATGCCACATGTATTGATTGTCGATGACGATGCGCAAACCCGCGAAGCGCTCGCCGCCGTGGTGGCCGAAGACGGACTCACCACCGCGCAGGCCGGCGACCTGCGCGAGGCGCGCATCCAGCTGATCCGGCAGATGCCGGACGTCGTCTTCACCGATCTGAAGCTGCCCGACGGCAGCGGCACGGACCTGTTCCAGGACCTCGACCCGCGCTCGGGCGTGGAACTCGTTGTCATCACCGGTCACGCGAGCGTGGAAACGGCGGTCGATGCGCTCAAGTCGGGCGCCATCGACTATCTGGTCAAGCCGATCAACCTTCAGCGCGTGAAGGCGATCCTCAACCGCCTGCCGCGCGCGGGCGACCTCAAGGCCGAAATCGGCACGCTGCGTGGCGAGCTGCGCCGCATGGGGCGCTTCGGTCTCATGATGGGCAATTCGCCGGCGATGCAGGAGGTCTACGACCAGATCAGCCGCGTCGCACCTACGCCCGCGTCTGTGATGCTCGTGGGCGAGTCGGGCACGGGCAAGGAAGTGGCGGCCCAGACCATCCATCAGCTGAGCCTGCGCCGCAAGCACGAATTCCTCGCCGTGAACTGCGGCGCGATCTCGCCGAACCTGATCGAGTCGGAGATGTTCGGCCACGAGCGCGGCTCGTTCACGGGCGCGGATCGTCAGCACAAGGGCTATTTCGAGCGCGCGAACGGCGGCACGCTGTTCCTCGACGAAATCACCGAAATGCCGATCGAGCTCCAGGTGAAACTGCTGCGCGTGCTGGAGACCGGCATGTTCATGCGCGTGGGTACCACCAAGGAGATCGAGACTGACGTGCGCCTGATCGCGGCGACCAACCGCGACCCGGAGCAGGCCGTCGAGGAGGGCAAGCTGCGGCTCGACCTCTACCATCGGCTGAATGTGTTTCCGATCAGCCTGCCGCCGCTGCGTGAGCGCGGCAAGGACGTGGAACTGCTCGCCCAGGCGTTCCTCGACGAGCTCAACGAACGCCACGGCACGAAGAAGCAGTTCCCCGCGGCGGTGCGCGAGACGCTGGCCGGCTATCCGTGGCCGGGCAACGTGCGGGAGCTGAAGAACTACGTGCAGCGCGCGCACATCATGGCCGGCACCGAAGGCGATCTCACGGCGGCCGTGCCGCTGCAGATCTCGATTTCGAAGCCCGTGGCGGGCACGGCGGTGACGATTCCGTTCGGCACCTCGCTCGCCGATGCCGATCGCCAGTTGATTCTCGCGACGCTGGAGCAGTGCGGCGGGGTGAAGACGCGTGCGGCGGAAATTCTGGGCATCAGTCTGAAGACGCTTTATAACCGGCTCGTCGAGTACGGCAATGAGAGCGGCAAGGGCGACGCGCCCGCACGCGCCGCAGGCTGCGCCTGAGCGCCTGAGCGCCTGAGCGCCTGAGCGCCTGAGCGCCTGCGCCCGGCGACGGCCGCGCGCAGCCACGCGCGCGGCTCTGCACGGGTTTGCGCTCGGACAGATGCGCTGGTATGGGGTTTGTGACCTGCTCTGTGCAACCTCACGAGGAGCCACCGATGCTGACCTGCCGATTACCGAATCCCGCCGATCCTCCGCGCATGCCGCCGTCGCTTGCGCATACGCCGCAGCCCGACGACCCCCCGCCCAGCGAACCCGACGCGCCCGACGCGCCGCCCATCGGCGATCCGCCGCCCGAGCCCGGCGAAGCGCCGCGCGCCGATGGGCCGGGCACCGATGGGCCGGGCACCGCTGCGTTGCCGAGGCAAGTTCTCTGATTTCGCTGATACTCGTGCTTTTTATGTACGAGTTACAAACGCTTCGCCATTTTTACCGGCATTTTCACGCGACGGCCCCTAGACTGTAAGCACACCGCCGCCTTGGCCGCCGGTTCGCGGCCAAGGCCTCAGGAGGCATCGATATGAGACATCCCGCCATGCGCCGTTCGGCGCGCTACACGGGCAAGCGCGGCCCGCGCGACACCGCGCAAAAGAGCGGCGATCCCCCTTCCGGTCCGGCTTCCGGCGCCACCCACGATCCCGCCGGACAGAACCGCCCGGCACCCGGCGTGCCGCCCGATGGCGACCACAATCAGGGCGGCGCGCGCGCCGAGGGACTCGACTACCAGCGCGATCTGGGGTCCGAACAGGACGCATGATTTGCCGGGCTGGCCGGGCGCGTGGAGCGCATGCGGCTTGCACTTGCCGTGCGAGCCCGCCCTTCACTGCGATTCGCGTCTGGGTTCACGGGAGGCACGACTCTTGCGTGAGTTGTTCTTGCACCGTCCCCTGGACCCAACGAAACAGGAGGTACACCCGTAATGGGCAGACTGATCGTGGTATCGAATCGCGTTGCACCGACACAGGAAGGGCGCCCCGCAGCTGGAGGGCTGGCGGTCGGCGTGCTCGACGCGCTGAAGGAAACCGGCGGAGTCTGGTTCGGCTGGAGCGGCGAGACCGTGACGGAGCAGGCGGCCCCGGTCATCGAGCAGCAGGGCAGCGTCACGTACGCCACGGTGGGCCTCACCCGGCGCGACTATGACCAGTACTACAAAGGTTTCTCGAATACGACGCTCTGGCCCACCTTTCACTATCGCAACGACCTCGCGCGCTACGAGCGCCAGGAATACAGCGGCTATCTGCGGGTGAACGCGACGCTCGCGCGTCAGTTGCAGCCGCTGCTCCAGCCCGACGACATCATCTGGGTGCACGACTATCACCTGATCCCGTTCGCGCGCAGCCTGCGCGAGCTCGGCGTGAAGAACCCGATCGGCTTTTTCCTGCATATTCCGCTGCCGGTGCCGGAAGTGATGCGCTCGGTGCCGCCGCACGAGGAGCTGATGCGCTTCATGTGCGACTACGACGTGGTGGGCTTCCAGACCGACGCCGACCGTCAGGCGTTCCTCGACTACGTGGAACGTGGCGGCCATGGCACGTCGAGCGAGGACGGCATGGTCCACGCGTGGGACCGCTTCCTGAAGGTGGGCACCTACCCGATCGGCATCTATCCCGACGCGATCGCGAAGTCCGCCGTGCAGTTCTCCGACCGCAAGCCGGTACGCAGCCTGCGCGACGCCATGCGCGGGCGCAAGCTCATCATGAGCGTCGACCGGCTCGATTACTCGAAGGGGCTTGCCGAGCGCTTCCAGGCGTTCGAGCGCATGCTGCTGAACGGTCCGGGCTGGCATGGCCGCGTCTCGCTCCTGCAGATCGCGCCGCCCACGCGCTCCGACGTGCAGACCTATCAGGCGATCCGCCGCAATCTCGAAGGCGAGGCGGGTCGCATCAACGGCCGTTTCGCACAGCTCGACTGGACGCCGATCCAGTACCTGAACCGCAAGTACGAGCGCGATCTGCTGATGGCGCTGTTCCGCCAGGCGCAGGTGGGCTATGTCGCGCCGCTGCGCGACGGTATGAACCTGGTTGCGAAGGAGTACGTCGCATCGCAGGACCCCGAAGATCCGGGGGTGCTGGTACTCTCGCAGTTCGCGGGCGCCGCCGAACAGTTGCCGGGCGCGCTGGTCGTGAATCCTTACGATCTGAACCAGACCGCCGAGGCGCTCGAGCGCGCGCTCTCGATGCCGCACGCGGAGCGCCGCTCGCGCTACGAGGACATGATGGCCTTGCTGCGCGAGAACAATCTCTCGGTGTGGCGCGACAACTTCCTCGCCGACCTGCGCAGCGTGGCGACGGCGGCTTCCGTCACCGCGAAGGCGCGCAGCGCCGCACCGGTGAAAGCCGCTACGACGAGCAAGGCGAACTGAGCCCGCGCGCGCTGATTGCACCAGGTGTGCCGGGCGCGCACGGCGCGAGCGCAACGATTCGGGCACGGCCGCGCGCCGTACCCGATGTGCCGCCGGCTTTCATCGGCAGCCGGCGTTTTCAGGCGCGCTGTGCGCCCGTCTGGCCATAGGGCGTGGGTGTCCGGGTCGGATCGAAGTCGGCCCAGTGGCCACCGCTCCATTGCCCCGAGGCGCGCTCTAGATCGTCGGCGCCGCCTTCGCGCAAGACCTCCGCAGCTGTTGCCTGATTCTCGGCGCTCACGTGCACGGTGAGCAGCACGCCCGACTGGCGCGCTTCACGATGCACGCGCTCCTCGTGCTCGGCATGGTGCTGCCAGCCCGCACCGATGCGTGCGCCAAGCCACGCACCCACGATCGCTGCAATCGCGGTGGACGGCAGCGATGCCATCAGCAGCGCGCCGAACAGCGAGATGCCTACCACGGCGCCCGCGACCGCGCCGATGACGAGATTGCGCTTGCGGTGCGTCGATGCGGCGCTCGCGTGCACGGTATGCGCCATATGGCGCGCGTGCTGTCCGCGCGGATTGACGAAAAACAGGTTGACGTCTTCTTCGATGAAGCCGCGCGCGAACAGCTTTTCGGCTACGGCTTCGGCGGCGGGGAAGGTCGTGAACCGGCCAGCGACGATCAGAGACATGGGAATCCCCCTTTGCAAGGTTGACTCGCCTGGAGAACGGCGCCGAACCCTCGGCGGATGCCGGGGGCCGGCTACCATGCATCCATGTTAGTGCATGTTCGAGCGGGCTACCGGCGTACGGCCGATGCAGCGGGCCTGGCTGGGAACGGGGAGGGGTGTGTCGTTATTCCAGCGTGGCCGCGCCGCGCCCCGGCACGAGCCGCAGCACGCTCACCACCGCAGCAATGGCCGCGAAAGCGGTCGCCACATAGAGCGCCACGGTCGGCCCATGCTGCGGCGCGATGCCGAAGATCAGCGCGACCAGCGCCGCTCCGAGCGTCTGGCCGGTGAGCCGCGCCGTGCCGAGCATGCCGCTCGCGCCACCGCTGCGCTCGCGCGGCGCGGCGGAGAGAATCTGCCGGTTGTTGGGCGACTGGAAAATGCCGAAGCCCGCGCCGCACAACGCCATGCGCCAGCTGATCTCGACGATGGTGGGCTGCGCGTGCAGCGTCGCGAGCGAGGCCAGCGAAAGGAGCCCGAGCGCAAACAGCGCGAGCCCCACGCCGCCGAGCATGCCGGCCGGATAGCGGTCGGAGAGCACGCCCGCGAGCGGCGCCGCGCCGATGATCACGAGCGGCCAGGGCGTCATGAGCAGGCCCGTCTGCACCTGCGAAAAGCCGAAGGTCTCCTGCAGCAGAAACGGCAGCGCGACGAACGCGAGCATCTGCGCGCAGAACGAGCAGATCGAGGTGCCGATCGATAGCGCGAACACCGGGTTGGCGAGCAGGTCGACGGGCAGCAGCGGCGCGGGCTGCGTGAGTTGGCGCCGCACGAAGAACCAGCCGATCACGAGCGCCCCTGCGAATTCGAGCGCGACCCACGCGCGGCGCTCGCCGTGGCCGAGGCCATCGACAGCGAAGATCAGGAGCCCGAAGACGAGGGCGTTGAGCACCGCGCTCAGCAGGTCGTAGGGCGCGGGGTGCCGTTCGTTGACGGGCAGCGCGCGCAGGCCCAGCACGAGGGCCGCGATGCCGATCGGCACATTGATCGCGAACAGCCACGGCCACGAAGCGATCGCGAGCACGCCCGAAGCGAGCGTCGGGCCGACTGCGGAGGCGATCGCCACCACCATCGCATTGATGGCGATGCCGCGCCCGAGTTGCGCGCGCGGATAGATCATGCGCACGAGCGCGGTGTTCACGCTCATAATGCCGGCGCCGCCGAAGCCCTGCACCGTGCGCGCGATCGCGAGCTCAGGCAGCGAGGTCGCGAGCGCGCAGCCGAGCGAAGCGAGCGTGAAGAGCGCCATGCCCCACAGGTAGACGCGCCGGTAGCCGATGCGGTCGCCGAGCGAGGCGAGCGGGAGCAGCGAGATCGTCACCGAAAGCTGATACGAGTTGACGATCCAGATCGAGCTCGCGGGACTCGCATTGAGATGATGCGCGATGGTCGGCAGCGCGACGTTGGCGATCGCGCCGTCGAGCACGGCGAGCGTGATGCCGAGCGCGACGACGAGGATCGCGTAATAGCGTTGCGGGAAGGGCAGCCCGGTCTCGAAGTCGTCGGAGGGATCGACGGGGCTGGCGGGACCGGCGCGCGAGGCGGCAAGCGTGGATGTGGGCATCGATGAGAGGGGCGGCGCGCGTCAAGCCTGACGTGCGCCGCCGGACGTTTTCATGGTGCTGCGTTGTGTCGTGTTGCGGCGCGCTGCGTGCGCAAGCCGCGGTGACTTCCGCGTTACTTCAGCTCGTAGAGCCCGACCCAGGTGGTCGAGTCCATCTCGTTCAGGTGCGTCATGAAGCGGGCGACTGCGTTGGTGGTTTCCGGCGTGACCGGCAATTGCGCGACCTTCAGCGCATGGATTCGGAAGATGTAGCGGTGCGGCTTGTCCCCGCGCGGCGGCGCGGCGCCCCCGAAGCCCACCGTGCCGTAGTCGTTGCGCACCTGCACCGCGCCTTGCGGCAACAGGCTGCCATCGGCCTTGCCCGCGTTGAGCGCGAGCGAGCGCACGTCGGCCGGGATGTTGACGACCACCCAGTGCCAGAAGCCGCTGCCCGTGGGCGCGTCCGGGTCGTAGACGGTCAGCGCGAAGCTTTGCGTGTCGGCGGGCGGCGCGTCCCATTGCAAGGAGGGCGAAACATTGTCGCCATCGACGCCGAAGGCCCGATCGTCGAACTCCTGCGCCTTCGGCATGAAGCCGTTACTCGGAAAGTCATCGGACCAGAGTCGAAAATCAGCCATCGGTTGCCTCCTTCTCGTTCAATTCTGAAATGGATATGGCGGGCGTCGGACGCTGGGCGTCGCAGGTCGGGCGTCGCGTTGCAGGGAGCGCCGGCAGACGATCCAGTTTATCACTGCGGGGCCTCGCGCCATGGCCGTGCGCCGGCTGTGCCTGGGGCATGCCCGGGTCGTCGACGCGCTCAGGCACGCGCCTCGAACCAACTACTTGCCGGGTCTTCGAGCCAATGCGCGAGCCGCTCGACGACGGCCTGCGGATCCTGCGCGGCGCCGCGCAGCGCGCATTCCCAGATCACGGCGACGCGCCAGCCTTGGGCCGCGAGCGCGGCGAGGGCCTTGGCGTCGTTGGTGCGGTTGCGCGCGATCTTGGCGCGCCAGAATTCCGGCCGCGTGGCCGGCCACTTGAAGAGCGCGCATTGATGGCCGTGCCAGAAGCAGCCATGCACGAACACCACGGCGCGATAGCGGGGCAGCACGATGTCGGGGCGCCCCGGCAGCTCGCGCACGTCGAGCCGAAAGCGAAAGCCGCGCCGGTGCAACAGGCTGCGCACCAGCATTTCGGGCTTCGTGTTGCGCGCGCGGATGCCCGACATCATCCGGCTGCGCGTGGCGGTGTCGACGACATCGACCATGGCGCGCCTTTTGCGATTCGCCCGGGCCGGCGCTCAGGCCGGCGCGCTCGCCGGTTGGGACGCAGCCGCCGCGCGCGTCAGCGCCGCATCGAGGTGCGGCATCATCGTGCGCGCCACTTCGCGCATCACCGGCATCACGACGCTATTGCCGAATTGCCGGTACGCCTGGGTGTCGCTCACCGGAATGCGGAAAGTGTCGGGAAAGCCCATCAGGCGCGCGCATTCGCGCGGCGTGAGGCGGCGCGGACGCAGGCCTTCGCCCTGATGCACGAGGATCTCGCTGCCGTCCTTGTGATAGCGCGCGGAGAGCGTGCGCGTGACGCTGCCCGCAAACGCGAGGCCGTAGCCGAAGCCGTTGCCGGCCGCGCGGTGCTTCTCCGCGTATTGCTGCAGATAGGCCCACAGTCCCGGCGTGAGCGTGTATTTCGGCTGGACCCGGCGCGCCGCGTGATCGAAGAAGCGTTCGCCGTCCCATGGCAGGAGGGGCTCGCTGCCATCGGTGCGGTGCAGGATCGAACCGAGACGCGGACCTTCCTCGGGCAGGCTGAGCGCGTCCCACGTGAACGGCGTGGGCTCGCGAAAGCCGACGATGATGATGCGCTCGCGATGCTGCGGCGTGAAATGGCGTCCGTCGATTACGCGGTAATGCACGTCGTAGCCGAGTTCGTCGCGCAGCACCTGCAGGATCACGTCGAAGGTGCGGCCATGGTCGTGCGAAAGGAGATTCTTGACGTTCTCGAGCAGGAAGGCGGCGGGCCGCTTCTCGGCGATGATGCGCGCGACGTCGAAGAACAGCGTGCCTTGCGTCGTGCACTCGAAACCGTGGGGACGGCCGAGCGCGTTCTTCTTCGAAACGCCCGCGATCGAGAACGGCTGGCACGGAAAGCCCGCGAGCAGCACGTCGTGATCGGGCACCTCGGCGGCGGGAAACTCGACGATGTCGCCGACGAACGCATGGCCTTCGCCATCCGTCTGCGCGTAGTTTTCCAGATAGGTTTTCTTGGAGAACGGATTCCACTCGCTCGTCATGACGCAGGCGCCGCCGTGCGCCTCGAAGCCCTTGCGAATGCCGCCGATGCCCGCGAACAGATCGACGAAGCGAAAGCGCGCGGGCTGCCGGCTGGACGATTTCGCGCGGGAGCCCGGGCCCGTTTCGGCGCGGTGCAAGAGCTCGCGCAGCGCGGCTTCGAGCATGGCGGGGCACGGCGTTTCGCCTTTTTCCCAACGTCGCACGGTCTTGACGTCCTTGCCGACGTGGGCGGCGATCTGCTGCTGGGTGAAGCGCTGGCGTGCCTGCTGAAGCAGGTCTCGCGAATGGGCCGGGTGCACGAAGTCCTCTCTGGGTATTTTGGCGGACATTATGTCCGATGGACGACCCCGACACCAGGATTTCCGCGCGCGGCGGATGGGCGGCTCACGGCCGCTAGCAGTGGCTAGTGGCGATTAGTGGCGACTAGCGGCGGCCATCGCCGTTGCCGACGGCGCGCTTCGGGCTGGCCGTCACCGCCGATGCGGCATTCAGTTCGTACAGTTCGATCTGGAGCAGCAGGCTGTCGATATCGGCGAGTTGGCCTTTATTGACGTGGCCGGTGTCGAGCAGCCGGTGCAGGCGCATGCGCCAGTAGGAAGGGGCGAGGATCGGCCCGGCGAGGTCGCCCGAGAGCGAAAGCGGCATGACGCGCCGAATATGGGCGATATCCTGGTCGAGGAGAGTCGACATCAGGTGGCCGGCCGGAAGGGGACGTAGTTGGTCCATGTCCGAAGATTACGGCAGTTTCGGCCCCAGCTTTAGGTCCGGGCGGCTCCCTGTTTACCCGCAGTCGGACGCGGGTTCGGGCAGGCGGCTTATTCGGCCGGCGTCTCGGGCGTGGGCGCGGGCCCTTGCGCGGCGGTTTCGAGGAAGCGGCGCGTGGCCTCGAACGAATTGAGCATCTGCTCGGGCCAGGGCGTTTGCAGCATCACGGCCTGATGATTCTCGAACGCCGACGACAGCAGCTTGACGAGTTCCGGCGAGCTCAGATGACGCAGCAGAACGCTCACGGCGATGGCGGTTGCCTGGCTGGCGCCTGCGGTTTGCAGTTCGGAATGTGTGAGGGCGGCGAGTTGCTTGTTGATGTCCATGCGGAATCTGCCTGGAGTGAAGATGTTGCGAGGCGGGCGCGGGCGCGCGGCAAGGCGGGGATGGGTGCGGGCGGCTGGTCCCCCTGGCAGGAATCGAACCTGCATCTAGCGCTTAGGAGGCACTTGTTCTATCCATTGAACTACAGGGAGCCGTCAAATCCGCTGCGGGGCGCACGAATTCCCACTCCGCCGGATCGCCATGTTTCCCAAGTCACCCGTCATGGCGCGGAGTCGGTGCAGGCGCAAGAGTATAGCAAACGCCATTCACCTCGAAAACGTCGTTCCCGCGTGCCGCTGGTCGCGCACCGCGGGTCGCGAACCGCGCGCGTCAGAATTCCACGGCTACGAAGTCGCCCTTGCCCACGTCGCACAGCGGGCAGCGCCAGTCGTCGGGGATATCCGCGAAGCGCGTGCCTGCCGCGATGCCTTCGTCGGGCAGACCTTCCTCTTCGTTATAGACCCAGCCGCAGATCAGGCAGACCCAGCTTTTGTATTCGATCACTTCGCTCACAACACACACCTTTTCGTTCGGTTCGACGCGGTTTTGCCCGCTGGTTTGCCCGCCATATGGCCCCATGAACCCCGTTGCACGGGCCGGGGCGAGCGGCCGGCGACCCGCGATGTTACCGGAAACGGCGCACCCGCGGCGCGTGGCGTAGTTCTTGCGATGTATGCTGGGACGCGGACGCATCGCGCCGCAACCCACTGAGCAACCACCGGGCAATCCCCCAGGAGCGAACAATGACCAGAAGGACATGGCTGGCCGGCGCAGCGCTGATGGCCTCGACGACGGCACTCCTCGCGATGAGCAGCATCGCGCGCGCCGAGGGCGTCTACTTCGTCGAGCCGAAGAACGGTGCAACGGTGAGCAACCCGGTGCACGTGAAATTCGGCGTCGATGGCATGACGGTTGCGCCCGCCGGCACGGCCACGCCCAAAACCGGACATCACCATCTGCTGATCGACGGCGCGGCGCTGCCGCAAGGCACGGTCGTACCGGCCAGCGAGAAGTCGATCCACTACGGCAAAGGCCAGTCCGAAGCCGACGTCACACTGCCGCCCGGCGACCACACGCTCACGGCGCAATTCGCCAACGGCGCGCATCAGTCGTATGGCCCCGAGTGGAGCCAGACGATCACGGTTCACGTGAAGTAGGCCGCACGGGCGGCCAGTCCCGCGAACCTTGTCGCAACGGGGCGCGGGCTGGACACATGAGGGGCTCCCATGCGCCCCCTGTGCCCAGCGCGCGCCCCGGTACAATACGCGCTTGCTCTCCAACGCAGGCAACGCTCTCCACTCATGTCGCTTTACACCATTACCGGCGCGCAACTCGCGTTCGGCCACGTCGCGCTGCTCGATCTCGCCGACTTTTCGCTCGAAGCCGGCGAGCGCGTCGGGCTGATCGGCCGCAATGGCGCGGGCAAGTCGTCGCTGCTCAAGATCGTCGCCGACCTCGCCAGACCCGATGACGGCCTCGTCACGCGCCAGCAGGATCTCTCGACCGTCTACGTGCCGCAGGAGCCCGATTTCGACGCCGAGGCCACCGTGTTCGACACGGTCGCCTCGGGGCTCGAGGGCGTGCGCGCGCTGCTCGACGAATTCGACGGGGTCGCGCACCGGCTCGCGGACACGCCCGAAGGCGCGGAACACGACGCGTTGCTCTCGCGCATGAATGCGCTGCAGTCGTCGCTCGATCACGCCGACGCCTGGAACTGGCGCACGCGTGTGTCGACCACGCTCGCGCAGATCGGCCTCGAAGGCGACGCGCGCGTGGGCGCGCTCTCGGGCGGCATGCAAAAGCGCGTGGCGCTGGCGCGCGCGCTCGTCGTGCAGCCCGACGTGCTGCTGCTCGATGAGCCGACCAACCACCTCGACTTCGACGGCATCCGCTGGCTCGAAGAACTGCTCGTCGCGCAGCGCTCGAGCCTGCTCTTCATCACCCACGACCGCGCGTTCCTCGATCGCGTGGCCACGCGCATCGTCGAGCTCGATCGCGGCAAGCTGCTCTCGTATCCGGGAAACTTCTCGCAGTATCAGGAGCGCAAGGCGCAGCAGCTCGAAGTCGAGCGCGTGGAAAACGAGAAGTTCGACAAGTTGCTCGCGCAGGAAGAAGTGTGGATCCGCAAGGGCGTGGAGGCGCGCCGCACGCGCAGCGTCGGACGCATCGCACGGCTCGTGCAGATGCGCAACGAGCGCGCCGAGCGCCGCAACGTACAGGGCAACGTGAAGCTCGACGTCGCGCAGGGCGAGAAGTCGGGCAAGATCGTCGCCGAGCTCACCGACGTCGTGAAGCGCTATGGCGACCGCACGATCGTCGACAACTTCTCGGGCACGGTGATGCGCGGCGACAAGATCGGCTTCGTCGGCCCGAACGGCGCGGGCAAGACCACGCTGTTGAAGCTGATCCTCGGCGAGCTCAAGCCGGACGCGGGCACCGTGCGCGTGGGCACGAACCTCCAGGTGGCGTACTTCGACCAGATGCGCGCGCAGCTCGACCTCGAAAAGAGTCTCGCCGACACCATCAGCCCGGGCAGCGACTGGGTCGAGATCAACGGCGCGAAGAAGCACGTGATGAGCTATCTGGGCGACTTCCTGTTCGCGCCCGAGCGCGCGCGCTCGCCCGTGAAGTCGCTGTCGGGCGGCGAGCGCAACCGCCTGTTGCTTGCACGTCTGTTTGCTCGCCCCGCGAACGTGCTGGTGCTCGACGAGCCGACCAACGACCTTGATATCCCCACGCTCGAACTGCTCGAAGAACTGCTGACCGACTACGACGGCACGGTGCTGCTGGTGAGCCACGACCGCGCGTTTCTCGATAACGTGGTGACTTCGGTGATCGCGTCCGAAGGCGAGGGGAAGTGGCGCGAGTACGTGGGCGGCTTCACCGACTGGCAGACCCAGAGCGCCCGCGCGCAGGAAATTGCCGAGGCGCGCGCGCCGAAGGAAACCGCGAGCGTGGCCGTCGCACCGAAGGAGAGCGCGGCGGGCCGCAACGCGCAGCGCACCGTGAAGCTTTCGTTCAAGGAGCAGCGCGAGCTTGAGGAACTGCCCAAACGTATCGAGGCGCTGGAGACCGAGCAGAAAACAATCGGTGCGCAGATCGAGGACGGCTCGATTTTCGCGAAGGATGCGCAGGAGGGGGCTCGGCTCACCGAGCGCTACGCGGCGATCGATGAGGAATTGCTGGTTGCGCTGGAGCGGTGGGAAGAGTTGGAGAGCAAGCGCAAGTGATGTGATGCGCAGAGAAGGCGGCCTGATGAAGGCCGCTTTTTTATGTGGGCTTCAGCTTCGAGAGCTTGTGTTTCAGGTCGGGCAAGGAGGTCTGTACGGTGCTCCAGACAATGTCGATGTCGACGGCAAATAGCCGTGCGAGACCTGGTTGCGCATTCCGTACATCGCCTCCCACGGTATCTCCGGGTGCGCGGCCGCAAAGTCAGGATGTTTCGCACGACGGCATCGACAGCCATCGGTGTTGCCTCGAAGCTCTCGTGTGAAAGAGGCTCCGTGTATGTGCGAATGCGTTCGATGGCGTCGAGGATATGCTGCAAGTAATCCGGGGTGCGCAGATCTTTTTTCCTCATACCGGTACCGATTCGGCGACTACGCGGGCACGGAAGGTCTCGGGCAGCGCTTTGGGCGTAAGTACGTCCACTCGCACGCCCATGAGCGCTTCGAGGCGCAACTGAATTTGCGCGAGATCGATAAGCGTAGTTTCCGGCGTTGGATCGACGAGTAAATCGAGGTCGCTATCCTCGTTATCCTCGTCACGCGCCGACGAGCCGAACACGCGCGCATTCATCGCGTGATGGCTTGCGACAATTTCGCGGATCTCAGCGCGATGCGCGCGCAAGGCTTCGGACGGTTTCATAACAACTCCACGCTCCCAAACAGGGCGACAGGCCGGTTGAATTCCTGGCGGCAGGCAGCGCGCCGCACGTGCCCAATTCTTCGCGACTCCCGCACCTCGCTACCCCTCGGCCGAACGGCCGACCCTCTTCCAAATTGCCGCGCAAGCCCAAATCAGTACAATACCTCGCGCATTCGAACAACTGCGGGAGCGCGCGCCGGCCCGGCGAGGTTTGCACGGGCGTTGCGCAGCGCGCTCACCCCGTTGTTTCGACACGGTTTTTTTGAACACTCAACGCGTTTTCCCCGCAGATGTCCACAGGACCTGTGGACAAGCGCGCGGATAACCCCCTGCGGATCACCATGGCAACGAAGAAGTCAAACGCTGCAAACGCTGGATATAGCGAAGCGTCGATCAAGGTGCTCAAGGGCCTCGAGCCCGTCCGGCAACGGCCGGGCATGTACACGCGCACCGAGAATCCGCTGCACATCATTCAGGAAGTCATCGACAACGCGTCCGACGAAGCGCTCGGCGGCTTCGGCAAGCGCATCACCGTCACGCTGCATGCCGACCATTCCGTGTCCGTCGACGACGACGGCCGCGGCATTCCGTTCGGCTTGCACCCCGAGGAGAAGGTGCCCGTCGTCGAAATCGTGTTCACGCGCCTGCATGCGGGCGGCAAGTTCGACAAGGCCGCCGGCGGCGCCTATACGTTCTCGGGCGGCCTGCACGGCGTGGGTGTCTCGGTCACCAACGCGCTTTCGACGCGGCTGGACGTGACCGTCTGGCGCGATGGCAAGGTCGCCGAAATCGGCTTTGCGGATGGCAACGTCGTCAAGCCCATCACCACGCGCAACGCCGCGCGCGACGAGAAAAAGACCGGCACGCGCGTGACCGCGTGGCCCGATCCGAAATACTTCGACTCGGCCAATCTGCCGCTCGGCGAACTGCAGCGGCTGCTGCGCTCGAAGGCGGTGCTGCTGCCCGGCGTCGAGGTCGAGCTCGTCAACGAGAAGACCGGCGAGCGCCTCTCGTGGAAATACGAAGACGGCCTGCGCGGCTATCTGCTCGAAGGCATGGGCGGCAGCGACTTGCTGATCCCGCTCTTCGAAGGCGAGCGCTACGCCGACGCTCGCACCACCGACGACACCTTCGCCGAAGGCGAGGGCGCCGCGTGGGTGGTCGCGTGGAGCGAGGAAGGCTCGCTCACGCGCGAGTCCTACGTCAACCTGATTCCGACGCCCGCGGGCGGCACGCACGAAAGCGGCCTGCGCGATGGCCTGTTCCAGGCCGTGAAGAGCTTCGTCGAATTGCACAATCTGCAGCCCAAGGGCGTGAAGCTGTTGCCCGAAGACGTGTTCGCGCGCGTCTCGTTCGTGCTCTCGGCCAAGGTGCTCGACCCGCAGTTCCAGGGGCAGATCAAGGAGCGACTCAATAGCCGCGACGCCGTGAAGCTCGTTTCGTCGTTCTCGCGTCCCGCGCTCGAACTGTGGCTCAACCAGCACGTCGAGCACGGCAAGAAGCTCGCCGATCTCGTCATCAAGCAGGCCCAGGCGCGCACGCGCGCGGGCCAGAAGGTGGAAAAGCGCAAGAGCTCGGGCGTGGCCGTGCTGCCCGGCAAGCTCACCGACTGCGAGTCGACCGACATCGCGCGCAACGAGCTCTTCCTCGTCGAGGGCGATTCGGCGGGCGGCTCCGCGAAGATGGGCCGCGACAAGGAATATCAGGCCATCCTGCCGCTGCGCGGCAAGGTGCTCAACACGTGGGAGACCGAGCGCGACCGTCTGTTCGCGAACAACGAGGTGCACGACATCTCGGTGGCGATCGGCGTCGATCCGCACAGCCCCGACGACACCGTCGATCTCTCGAACCTGCGCTACGGCAAGATCTGCATTCTCTCGGACGCGGACGTCGATGGTTCGCATATCCAGGTCTTGCTGCTCACGCTGTTCTTCAAGCACTTTCCGCAGTTGATCGAGCGCGGCCACGTGTGCGTGGCGCGCCCGCCGCTGTTCCGCGTCGATGCGCCCGCACGCGGCAAGAAGCCTGCGCAGAAGCTCTACGCGCTCGACGAAGGCGAGCTCGAAGCGATTCTCGACAAGCTGCGCAAGGACGGCGTGCGCGAAACGCAATGGACCATCAGCCGCTTCAAGGGTCTCGGCGAAATGAGCGCCGAGCAGCTCTGGGACACGACGATGAACCCCGACACGCGGCGCCTGTCGCCCATCTCGCTCGGCGAGCTCGACTATGAAGCCACCGTCGCACGCATGACGATGCTGATGGGCAAGGGCGAGGCGGCTTCGCGCCGCTCGTGGCTCGAAGAGAAGGGCAACGAAGTCGAAGCGGACATCTAAGTGCAACTGAGCGCACGCACACGAATACGGACTGATTGAAACATGGACGATCTTTTTGCTGAAGTCACTGATACCGGCGCCCCGGACGACGACACGCTCACGCTCGGCCACTACGCGGAACGCGCCTACCTCGACTACGCGGTGAGCGTGGTGAAGGGCCGCGCGCTGCCCGACGTCTGCGACGGCCAGAAGCCGGTGCAGCGGCGCATTCTCTACGCGATGAACGAGATGGGTCTCGGCGACAATGCCAAGCCCGTGAAGTCGGCGCGCGTGGTGGGCGACGTGCTCGGTAAATACCACCCGCACGGCGACCAGTCGGCGTACGACGCGCTCGTGCGCCTCGCCCAGGACTTCTCGATGCGCTATCCGCTCATCGACGGCCAGGGCAATTTCGGCTCGCGCGACGGCGACGGCGCGGCGGCCATGCGCTACACCGAAGCGCGCCTCACGCCCATCGCCAAGCTCCTGCTCGACGAAATCGACATGGGCACCGTCGATTTCATGCCGAACTACGACGGCTCGTTCCAGGAGCCGAAGACCCTGCCCGCGCGCCTGCCGATGCTGCTGCTCAACGGCGCATCGGGCATCGCGGTCGGTCTCGCCACGGAAATCCCCTCGCACAACCTGCGCGAAGTCGCGGCGGCGGCCGTGGCCATGATTCGGAACCCGAAGCTTTCGCACGCGGAGATCATGGAGCGTTTGCCCGGGCCCGATTTCCCGGGCGGCGGCCAGATCATTTCGAGCGAGGCGGAAATCGCGGCGGCTTATGAGTCGGGCCGCGGCAGCCTCAAGGTGCGCGCGCGCTGGAAGATCGAGGACCTCGCGCGCGGCCAGTGGCAGCTCGTGGTGACCGAATTGCCGCCGAACACTTCGGGCCAGAAGGTGCTCGAAGAGATCGAGGAGCTGACCAATCCGAAGCTCAAGCTCGGCAAGAAGACGCTCACGCCCGAGCAGTTGCAGAGCAAGCAGTCGATGCTCGCGCTGCTCGACGCCGTGCGCGACGAGTCGGGCAAGGACGCGCCCGTGCGCCTCGTGTTCGAGCCGAAGACGAGCAAGATCGACCAGGGCGAGTTCGTCAATTCGCTGCTCGCCAACACGAGCCTCGAATCGAATGCGTCTTTGAATCTCGTGATGATCGGCGCAGACGGCCGTCCGCGCCAGAAGGGCATCAGCGAGATCCTCGGCGAGTGGATCGGCTTTCGCTTCGCGACGGTCACGCGCCGCACGCAGCATCGCTTGACGAAGGTCGACGACCGTATCCACATCCTCGAAGGGCGGATGATCGTCTTCCTCAATATCGATGAGGTCATCCGCATCATCCGCGAGTCGGACGAGCCCAAGAGCGCGCTGATGAGCGCGTTCGGCCTCTCCGAGCGCCAGGCCGAGGACATTCTCGAAATCCGTCTGCGCCAGTTGGCGCGGCTGGAAAAGATCAAGATCGAGAAGGAGCTCGCCGAGCTGCGTGAAGAGAAGGCGAAGCTCGAAGAGTTGCTCGCGAACGAGTCGTCGATGAAGCGGCTCATCGTGAAGGAAATCGAATCCGACGCCAGGCAGTACGGCGACGACCGCCGCACGCTGATCCAGCAGGAAAAGCGCGCGAGCTTCGAAGTGCGCGTGGTGGACGAGCCGATCACGGTGGTGGTCTCGCAGAAGGGCTGGGTGCGCGCACTCAAGGGCCACGGGCTCGACCAGCAAGGCTTCACGTTCAAGGCCGGCGACGGGCTCTATGCGGCGTTCCAGTGCCGCACGCCCGACACGCTCATCGCGTGGGGCAGCAACGGGCGCGTCTATTCGGTGTCGGTTGCGCAATTGCCGGGTGGCCGCGGCGACGGCGTGCCGGTCACCTCGCTCATCGAGCTCGAAGCGGGCACGCATCTGCTCCATTACTTCGCGGCGAGCGCGGACCAGCAATTGCTGCTCGCGTCGAGCAACGGCTTCGGCTTCATCGCGAAGATCGGCGACCTCGTGAGTCGCGTGAAGGCCGGCAAGGCGTTCATGACGATCGACGAGGGCTGCGTGCCGCTCGCGCCGATGCCGATGCTGCCCAATGCGATCCAGGTGGCGTGTCTTTCGTCGGGCGGGCGCCTGCTCGTGTTCGGCCTCGACGAGATGAAGACGCTTTCGGGCGGCGGGCGCGGCGTCATTCTGATGCAGCTCGAGGAGAAGGAGACGCTGGTGCAGGCGCTCGCGATCACGGCGGCGGGCGTGGTGCTCGAAGGCACGGGCCGCGGCGGCAAGGCGGGCGAGGATCAGATGGCGGGCGCGGTGCTCGCGCCGCAGATCGGCAAGCGTGCGCGCAAGGGCCGTGCGCCGGATTCGAGGCTCAAGGTCATCACGGGCATGCGTCCGGTGCTGGCGCAATAACTCTACGTACAAGGAATCTCAAGCATGGCTCACGCGATCGAAATCGCGCTCTTTCTGCACTTGCTGAGCGTTGCCGTCTGGGTGGGCGGCATGGTGTTCGCCCACTTCTGCCTGCGTCCGGCGCTCGAAGACCTCTCGCCGCAATTGCGGCTGCCGCTCATCGAGTCGGTGTTCGGCCGCTTCTTCAACTGGGTGGGCATCGCCGTGATCGTGATCCTGCTCACGGGCGGCTTTCTGCTGATGAAGTTCGGCGGCGGTCACGCCACCTGGCAACTGCACGCCATGGCCGGCCTCGGCGTGATCATGATGCTGATCTTCGGCCATATCCGCTTCGCCGTGTTTCCGCGCATCCGCCGCGCGGTGCAGGCGCAGAAGTGGCCCGACGGCGCGCGCGCCGTGGGCACCGTGCGCCGGCTCGTGATCGTCAATCTCGTGCTGGGCGTCGTGACGATTGGCGTTGCGGTGATGGCGCGGGGGTTCTGAGCTTTCGGGCTGGCCCACGCTCGCGGCGCGCGCTTTAAAGCCACGCTTTATAGCCGCTCCGCGAGCGCATAACGCTGCATGCAGCGCTCCATCGCGTCGAAGAACGCTTTTTCCGCCGCATTCTGTTTGCGGTCGCGATGCCACAGCAAGTGGATGTCGACATCCACGAGCCCTTCCTCCGGCGGCAGCCGCCACAGGCGCTGCCGCGCCAGATCGTCCTTCACGATGTGCTCGGGCAGGCAGCCGATGCCATAGCCCGCGAAAATGAGCCTCCGCACCTCGTCGAGGCTCGGCGACGACGCCACGATTCTCCCCGTAAAGCCGCGCTGGTCGCGAAACACCGTAAGCGGCGAGAGGCTGTCGCCAATCTGATCGCTCGTGAACGACACGAAATTCTCCGCGAGCAAGTCTTCCATCGTCAGCTGCGAGAGGCCGAATAGGCGGTGGTGCCTGCCGCAGAACATCGCATAGCGCTGGCGCAGGAAGCAGCGCATCTCGAGCTTTTCGACCGGCGTGCGGCACAGGCTCAGGCCCGCGGTCGCGGTCTTTTGCAGCAGCGACGAGATGATGTCCGACGAGCGCATCACTTCGATCTGCAGATCGATGCGCGGATACGCCGAGTGGAGTTCGGCAAGGAACTCGTCGTAGACGCGCGACTCGATCCGGCTGACCGTGAGCAGGCGGATCGAACCGGTGATGTCGGCGGTGCGCGCGTCGAGCCCGGTTTCGAGAAGCTCAAGGACCAGCGCCGCACCGTGAAGCTGCCGGTCGCGGAAGTGTTCCGCTCGGCGCGGGGGCTCGTGCTGCTGTGCATCGGCGCGAATACCATCGGCATCGCGGGCGTGTACTTCACCAACACCTTCATGATCGCGTACACGACGCAGTACGTCGGCATCACGCGCTCGCTCATTCTCGACTGCCTGTTCGCGGTGGCAATCATCCAGTTCCTCGCGCAGCCGCTTGCGGCGTGGATCTCGGAGCGCATGGGCGGCGCGCGTTTCCTCAAGTGTGCGGCGCTGGCTGCCATGCTTTCGCCGTACCCGATGTTCGTGCTCGTGCAAAGCGGCAAGGTCGTGCCGATGGTGATCGGCATCGCCATCGCCGTGGTCTGCATGGCGAGCTTCTACTCGGTGATCGCGGGCTTCGTCTCGGGCGTGTTCCCCACGCGCGTGCGCTACTCGGCCATCTCGCTCGCCTATCAGGTGTGCGGCGCGGTGGCCGGCGGTCTCACGCCGCTCGTCGGCACCTGGCTTGCGCATCGCTACGTGGGCCAATGGTGGCCGCTCGCGGTGTTCTATACATGCCTCGCAGGCGTGTCGCTGGTGTGCATCATCGCGCTCGATGCGCGCCGTGCCGCTCAATCGCACGACGAAGCGGTTGCCGAAGCGCTCAGTTCGCGTTGAGGCAATACGGATGCCGCACAGATGCCGCATTGAGGCATCCGTGCAGATATGAGCCATTATCAGATCGGAGCTGGGCTTACAGATGAATGACCTTTTGCATATCGACGGCCCGCGCCTGTGGGCGAGTCTCACGGAGATGGCGCGCATCGGCGCGACGGCGGGCGGCGGCGTGCGTCGCTTCGCGCTCACCGAAGAGGACCAGCGCGGCCGCGAACTGTTCGCGCACTGGTGCCGCGAGGCCGGTATGACGGTGTGGACCGACGAGGTGGGCAATCTCTTCGCGCGGCGCGAGGGTGCCGACCCGCACGCCGCACCTGTGCTGATGGGCAGCCATCTCGACACGCAGCCCGAGGGCGGGCGCTTCGACGGCGTCTACGGCGTGCTGGCCGCGCTCGAAGTGGTGCGCGCGCTCAACGACGCGGGCGTGGTGACCGACAAGCCCATCGAGATCTGCTCGTGGACCAACGAGGAAGGCGCGCGCTTCACGCCCGCGATGCTCGGCTCGGCGGTATTCGCGGGTGCGATGACGCTGGACGATGCGCTCGCGCGCCGCGATGCGCAAGGCGTGACGCTGGGCGAGGCGCTCGACGCATGCGCGGCGCGCGGCACGCGGCCCGTGCAGGGCGTGGCCGTCGATGCGTACTTCGAAGCGCATATCGAGCAGGGCCCGATCCTGGAGGCGAATGGCACGACCATCGGCGTGGTGACGGGCGGCCAGGCGATCCGCTGGTTCGACGTGACAGTGTCGGGCGTGGCCGCGCACGCGGGCACCACGCCGATGCGCTACCGCAAGGACGCGTTTTTCGGTGCGGCGCACATGGCGCTGGAAATCGAGCGCGCGATGGCGCCTCACGCGCCGCTCGGCCTCGTGACGATCGGTCAGGTGCAGATCGCGAACTCGTCGCGCAACACGATCGCGGCCAACGTGACCTTCACGGTCGATCTGCGCCATCCCGACGACGCCCAGCTCGACGCGATGGAGCAGGACCTGCGCGCGGTTTGCGCGGCAGTGGGCGGCACGCGCGGGCTCGGCGTGGAGATCGCGCATTGCTGGACTTCGCCCGCCACGCGGTTCGACCCGGCGTGCGTCGCGCTCGTGGCCGACGCGGTCGAGCGCCTCGGCTATCCGAACGAGCGCATCGTGAGTGGCGCGGGCCACGACGCGATTCACCTCGCGCGCTATTGCCCGACGGCGATGATCTTCATCCCTTGCGTGGACGGCCTTTCGCACAACGAGGCCGAGGATGCCTTGCCCGAGGATGTCACGGCGGGCACGAACGTGTTGCTCAACGCGGTTGCCGCGCGCGCCTGCGTACGCGAACACGCGAGTGCATGAGACCCATCTAAAGGATTACTGAACATGAAGACCTGGTTTCATCCCGAACAGCTGCTCCATCATCCCCGCACCTATCTTTCGCGCGGCCAGATGCGCGAGCCGCAGGAAGTGCCCGAGCGCGCCGCGCGCCTCGTTGCCGCTGCGCACGCGCTCGGCTTCGAGGTGAGCGAGCCCGCCGACTTCGGCACCGCGCCGATCGCCGCCGTGCACGACATGAACTACCTGCGCTTCCTGGAGGAATCGCATGCTGAGTGGAAGCGCATGCCCGAAGATTGGGGCGACGAAGTCATGTCGAACATCTACGTGCGCGATCCGAATCCGCTGCGCGGCGTGCTTGCCCAGGCGGCGCGCTATCTCGCCGACGGCAGTTGCCCGGTGGGCGCGAACACGTGGCGTGCGGCGTACTGGTCGGCGCAGAGCGCGCTGGCGGCGGCGGCGACCGTCAACGACGGCGCGCGCGCGAGCTATGCGCTGTGCCGGCCGCCCGGCCACCACGCGCGCGCGGATGCGGCGGGCGGTTTCTGCTACCTTAACAACGCGGCCATTGCGGCGCAGTCGCTGCGCGGCCGCTTCAAACGTGTGGCGATCCTCGACACCGACATGCACCACGGCCAGGGCGTGCAGGAGATTTTCTACGGCCGCGACGACGTGCTCTACGTGTCGATCCACGGTGACCCGACCAACTTCTATCCGGTGGTCGCGGGCTACGAGGACGAGCGCGGCGCGGGCGCGGGGGAGGGCTACAACGTTAACCTGCCGATGCCGCACGGCGCGTCGGAAGAAGCGTTCTTCGAGCGCGTGGGCGCGGCGCTGCGCGTGCTCAAGCGCTTTCAGCCCGACGCGCTCGTGCTGGCGCTCGGCTTCGACATCTACAAGGACGATCCGCAGTCGAAGGTGGCGGTGAGCACCGGCGGGTTCGGCAAGCTCGGCCAGGCGGTTGGCGCGCTGGGCCTGCCTTCGGTGATCGTGCAGGAAGGCGGCTATCACCTCGAAAGTCTCGAGGCCAACGCGCAAGCGTTCTTCGGGGGCTTTGCGAGGGCGGGCGCGCGATAGGGCGCCGGGCGCAAGAAATCATGCAGTAAAGCGGCGCTGGCGGAACACGCCGCGCGCCGCTCAACGCGATTGCGGCGCGTCGCTCACGCGTTCGTTGCGCGCGTCTTGCGCGCCCGGCAGCGCCGCGCCGCACACGCCGAAGCGTTCGATCAGCGCGGGCACGCCCTCCACCGGCACGGGCCGCGAGAACAGGAAGCCCTGCGCCTCGATCGGACCGAGCGCGGAGAGCCACGCGATCTGCTCCTCGGTCTCGGTGCCTTCCACGACCACGGTGAGGCCGAGCGAGCGCGCGAGATTGACGATGGCCGCGACCATCACGCAGACGCTGCGGTCGGCCGGAATCGCCTGCACGAACGAGCGGTCCACCTTGAGCGTGTCGACGGCGAAGCGGTTCAGGTAGGACAGCGACGAATAGCCGGTGCCGAAGTCGTCGAGCGCCACGCGCACGCCGAGGCGCTTCAACGCGAAGATCTTCTCCGAGACGAGCTCGGGATACTCCATCATCGCGGTCTCGGTGATCTCCAGTTCGAGCTTGTGCGCGGCGATGCCGGTTTCCTCGATTGCGTGCGCGACCGTCTCGTAGAGGTCGCCGCGCCAGAATTGCACCGCCGAGATATTGATCGCGAGCGAGAGCGTTTCATAACCTTGCTGTTGCCACTGCGCGAGCTGCGCGCACGCGGTGCGGATCACGAAGTCGCCCACCGGCACGATCAGGCCCGTGGACTCGGCCACCGGAATGAATTCGCTCGCTGGAATCAGCCCGTACTGCGGATGATTCCAGCGCACCAGCGCCTCGAAGCCCGTGATGCAGCGGCGGCGCAGATCGATCTTCGGCTGATAGGCGAGAAAGAGCTGCCCTTCGCCGAGCGCGATGCGCAGTTGCTGCTCCCACTTCATCAGGTGGTCGGCGCGGTGCGCGAGCTGCGGCGAGTAAAAGCGAAAGCAGTTGCGGCCGGCTTCCTTGGCGGCGTACATCGCGAGGTCCGCCTTCTTGAGCAGATCGATTTCGCTCTCGTGCGCCACGGCGAACAGCGCGATGCCCGTGCTCGCATGCAGCACGAAGGCGCTGCCGCGCACATCGAACGGATGCGTGAACGCAGCGTTGGTCACTTCGGCGAGCGCGCTCGCGCGTTTCTCGATCTCGTCGCCCTTGACGATCACCACGAACTCGTCGCCGCCGATACGCGCGAGCGTGCCTGCGCCACCCACCGCGTCGGCGAGACGCGCGGCGCTCATCTGCAGCACGATGTCGCCGGCGTTGTGGCCGAGCGTGTCGTTGACCGTCTTGAAGTTGTCGAGGTCGATGAAGAGGATCGCGAGGCGTCCGAGGTTACCGGGCTGCGAGACTTCGTGGCGCAGCCGCTGCAAGGTGGCGTAGCGGTTGGGCAGGCCCGTGAGCAGGTCGTACTGCACGAGTTGCGACATCTCGCGCTCGCGTCCGAGCAGCTTGCCGATCAACCCCGTGGCCACGACGAAGAACGACAGCATGGCGAGCGAGATGAACGTCGCCATCATCAGGTAGACGTTGCGCGTGTGGTTGTAGTCGGCGAACTGCTCGGCTTGTGACAGGCCGACCAGCACCGCGAGCGGATAGCCGTCGATGTGGCGGTACGAGACGATGCGCGTGACGTGGTCGATCGGATCGGTGTAGGTGCCCGAGACGTGCTCGGCTATCGGGTACACGCCGCTGGCCGAGAACGCGCCGCTCGCACGCTCGGCGTTGCCGGTGCGGCGCGCGAGCACGGCGCCGGTGTCCGAGATCACGGCGATCACGCCGTCACGGCCAATCGCGGCGTTGTTGTAGAAGTCGCTCGTGAAGTAGCTCGGGTCTTCGGAGACCACCACCACGCCCGCGAACGACCCATCCGGGTGATTGAGGCGGCGCGTCATCTGCAAGGTCCAGTGGCCCGACACGCGGCCGAGCACCGGCTTGCTGATATAGAGCTGATCGTCGTTCTCGTGCTCGTGCACCTTGAAGTGCTCGCGATCGGAGAGGTCGATGGGCTTGGGATTCGGGTCCACGGTGTTGGCGACGAGCGTGCCGTGCTCGTCGATGATCGACACCTGCACGAGCGAGTCGCTCTGCACCACGCCTTTCTCGACCGTGCTCGAGAGATTGAAGTGCTCGGGCGTCTTCTCGAACTCGTACTTCACGAAGCGCGTGATCTGGTCGACCTGGTGGATCGCCTTAACCGTGTGCTGCTCGAGCGCCGACGAGAGGATGGCCGCCGAAGCCGTGGCCTCGCGCTGGGCGGCTTCTTTCTCGACCGCGAGGCGCGTGAAGATCACGGCCCATAGCAGGATCAGCACCAGCACGCCGAGCGCCGGGATGGCCAGCAGCGTGCGCGGGCGCGTGTAGGCCGGCCCGGGTGCGTCGCGCAGCGCGGCGTCGCGCGAGAGGAGGCGCCGGTGCGTGCTCATGGCGCCCGCCGTACGCGCGCACTGCCGCGCCGCTGATGCGGCGGCCGGGACGGCAACAAGGCGCTCGGTTGGATCGGCGGCATCGAAACGGCTGTGGAAATAGCGCGGAGTGCGCGAACGAGAACCCTCGGATGCATCGTTGTATCCGATGTCTGGATCTTAATGGTTGGACAATGAATTAGGAAGCTATCCCTCGCCGGGTATACGCGAGTTGAGGCGCCCGTCGAGGGCAAACGTCGACACCCGTTATTCGTCGCGCATAGGCGGGATGCCGCGCATCGGGCGATAGGCGCGAGTTCACGCAGAATGCATGCCCGCGGGCACGGACGCGCCACGCGCGGTGAATGCGCGCCCCAAGTGTTCAGAAGAGCGATCGCAAGGGTGCCGATCGCGTGTCGCTCATGCGAGCTGAATCGTGCCGTCCACCACCGTGAGCGACGCGCCGCCGATCCAGATCTTGCTTGCCGCATCGTCGTAGTCGATGAAGACGCGGCCGTCGCGCCCCATCGCGGTGCCCTGGCGCACGGTATAGCCGCTGCCGGGGCGGCGGTCTTGCTGCGCGAGCAGCATCGCAATGGCAGCATTGGCGCTGCCGGTCACCGGGTCTTCGCCTATGCCCAGACCCGTCATGAGGCAGCGCACCTCGAAGGTGGCGGGCCCCTGCGCAGCATGCGCGCCATAGGCCGCGAGCCCTTGCGCGCCCACACTCGTGGCAACGCTCGCCAGCGCTTCGTAATCGATGTCGAGCGCGAGCACCGCCGGCGCCGAGGCGAGCCGCACGACTAGCCACGGCGCGCCGTTGTCGACACCGCACGGCGGCGCGCTGAAATCGATCGCATCCGTGCGCAGGGCCGCGCGCAGCGCGTCGTATCGCGCCTCGGGCAGCGGGGTCATCGTTGCGGGCGGCGCGGCGAAGGCCCAGCGCGGCGCGCCATCGTCGTGGTGTCCGGCCCGCTGCTTCGCGGCCAGCTCGATAAGGCCCGCGCCGCATTCCTGCACGAGCCGGCCAGGCGTTTTCGGCTGCCGGCCGCTGTCGAGGAACGCATGCGCCGTGCCGAGCGTCGGGTGGCCCGCAAAGGGCAATTCGCCTTGCGTCGTGAAGATGCGCACGCGATAGTCGGCGCGCGCATCGGTGGGGGCGAGCAGAAACGCGGTTTCGGAGAGATTGGTCCAGCGCGCGATGCCTTGCATCTGCGCCGTATCGAGCCCGTCCGCGTCGAACACGACCGCGAGCGGATTGCCTTTGAAGGGATGCGACGTGAATACGTCGACCTGTTTGAAGCGGACGTTGCGTAGGGCCATGGCGCGAGAACGGGGGAGCAGAACGAAAAAAAGCCCGGCCCGGTCGCGACAGACCGGGCCGGGCAGCTATACGCCGAATGCTTACTCGACTTCGGCGATCAGCTCGATCTCGACGCACGCGCCGAGCGGAATCTGCGCGACCCCGAATGCCGAACGCGCGTGCTTGCCTTTCTCGCCGAACACGTCGGCGATCAGCTCGGATGCGCCGTTCGTGACGATGTGTTGCTCGGTGAAGGTGAGCGTCGAGTTCACGAGGCTCATCAGCTTGACGATGCGCTTGACCTTGTTGAGGTCGCCCACGTGGGCATGCAGCGTGGCGAGCAGGTCGATCGCGATCGAGTGAGCGGCGGCCTTGCCTTCCTCGGTCGTGAGCGACTCGCCCAGCTTGCCGGCCCAGACCTTGCCGTCCTTCTTCGCAATGTGGCCCGAGAGGTACACGGTGTTGCCGCTTTGCGCGCTCATCACGTAGGCCGCGGCGGGGGCGCCGGCGGTCGGCAGTTCGATGCCGAGTTCTTTGAGGCGGTCGTAGACGTTGAGGTCAGCCATGATCAGGAGTCCTTTTGCAGTAAAAGTGAAAATGAAGATGGGTTTGGGTAGCGCGTCTCAGAGGAGCGCGCGGATGAGTTTCGCGAGCGTCGCCACGCCTTCCTCGATCTTGGCGGGCGGCACGGTCACGAACGACAGGCGCAGCTTGTTGTGCTGCGGCTCGCTCGCGAAGAAGGGCGCGCCCGGCACGAAGGCCACGTTCTGCGCGACCGCTGCTTCGAGCAGTTTCATGGTGTCGATGCCCTCGGGCAGCGAGACCCACACGAACATGCCGCCTTCGGGGCGGTTCCAGCTCACGCCCTCGGGCATGTTGCGCGCGAGCGCGTCGAGCATCGCCGCGCACTGGTCGCGGTAGAGCGCGCGCACCTTGGGAATATGGGTGTCGAGAAAGCCGTCCTTCACGACTTCATGGACGACGCGCTGGGTGAAGCTCGGCGTGTGCAGGTCGGTGGCCTGCTTGGCCTGCACCAGTTTGAAGTGCAGCTCCTCGGGCGCGATGATGTAGCCCACGCGCAGGCCCGGCGCCAGCACCTTCGAGAACGAGCCCAGATGGACGATGCGTTCTGGCGCCATCGAGAGCAGCGTGGGCAGCGGCTGGCCCGCGTAGTCGAGTGCGCCGTAAGGATCGTCCTCGATGACCGGGAAGGGCGCGCCCTGCGCGAAGCGGGCGAGCGCCTCGCGCCGTTCGAGCGGCAGGCGGCGGCCCGTCGGGTTCTGGAAGTTCGGGATGGCGTAGAGCAGGCGCGCGCCCTGGGTGAGTTCCGGCGTGAGGCTTTCGGGCACGAGGCCATGCTCGTCGGTGGGGACCTGCACGTAGCGCGGCTCGTAGAGCGAGAACGATTGCAGCGCCCCGAGGTAGGTGGGCGTTTCGACCAGCACGGGGCTGCCCGGCGAGACCAGCACCTTGCCGAGCAGGTCGAGCGCCTGCTGCGAGCCCGTGGTGATGAGCACCTGCGACGCGCGGATCCTGGCGCCGCCCACCGAGTAACGCTCGGCGACCCATTCGCGCAGCGGCAGGTAACCCTCCGTCGCGCTGTACTGGAGCGCGCCGGTGGGGTTCTCGCGCAGGATGCGGTCGGCGGCTGCGCGCATTTCCTCGACCGGGAAGGACGCCGGCGCGGGCAGGCCGCCCGCGAATGAAATGACCTCGGGCCGTTCCGTTACCTTCAGGATTTCGCGAATCGCCGAGCTGGTCAGCTTGATCGCACGCTCGGACAGTTGCCACGCGGGGGCAGCCTTGAGATCGCTTTGGTCCATGAGGTCTCCTTGTTGAGGTCGGGAACGAGGGCTTGAACGGGCGCCGAACTTTCAATTATGGCGCGAAACCTGCTCGCGC
The DNA here is from genome assembly GCF_051125215.1 of Paraburkholderia sp. A3BS-1L. Lineage (NCBI taxonomy): Bacteria > Pseudomonadati > Pseudomonadota > Betaproteobacteria > Burkholderiales > Burkholderiaceae > Paraburkholderia > Paraburkholderia sp. A3BS-1L. The sequence continues at coordinate 1,060,283 of NZ_CP120442.1, forward strand.
GGATGTATTGCACGACAGAGGAATGCGAGCCTTACCGGTCGGTATTCGAAGAAATGTACCGGTATGGTCGCAGACAGTAACGGTACAATCGCTCCGATAGTGTTCTGTACAGTTGGAGCCGCCATGTCGTCCGTACCCCATGCGTCTGTCCCTCTCGACCAGATTCCGGCGCCGCACGACGCCGCCACGACCACACTCGTCGATCAGCTGGTCCAGTGGGGCCGCCGCCGCATCGAAGAGCGCGTGTTCCGCCCTGGCATGCGCATGCCGTCCATCCGCAAGCTCGCGCTCGACAAGAGCGTCTCGCGCTTCACGGTGGTGGAGGCCTACGAGCGCCTCGTCGCGCAGGGCTACCTGGATTCGCGGCGCGGCTCGGGTTTCTATGTGCGCGAGCGGCTTGCGGTGGTGGCGCCGCTGGAGCACCGTCCCGCTGCGCCCGACAGCGGCGTTGATGCGGCGGCCGAGCCCGCGCCGCCGCCCACCCTCGACGTCGTCTGGCTGCTGCGCAACATGCTCCATTCGTCGACGCACCCGGAAAAGGGGCCGGGGCTCGGCTACCTGCCCGCGCGCTGGCTCGACGGTGAGCTGCTGGCGGGGGCGATGCGCTCGCTCGGGCGACAGAGCGGCGCGCAGCTGCTCGGCTTCGGTTCGCCGCAAGGCTTCCTGCCGCTGCGCCAGCAGTTGCAGACGCGTCTTGCCGAGTTCGAGATCGGCGCGACGCCCGAGCAGTTCGTGATGGTCTCGGGCGTCACTCAGGCCATCGATCTGCTGGCTCGCCTGTACGTGCGGCCCGGCGACACCGTCGTGGTGGGCGACCCCGCGTGGTTCCAGATGTTCGGCCGCTTCGTCTCGCAAGGCGCGCGCCTCGTGGGCATGCCGTACACGCCCGAGGGGCCGGACCTCGACGCGCTCGAAGCGCTGGTGGCGACGTGGCGGCCGAAGCTGCTCGTCATCAACTCGGTGCTGCAGAACCCCACCGGTACTTCGCTCACGGCGGCGCAGGCATTTCGCATCCTGCGCCTCGCGGAGCAGTACGACTTTCTCGTCGTCGAAGACGATATCTACGGCGATCTCTGCCCGGCGGGCTATCCGGCCACGCGCCTCGCGAGCCTCGACCAGCTGCGCCGCGTGATCTATCTCGGCAGCTTTTCGAAGACGCTCGCGCCCAATTTGCGCGTGGGCTTCATCGCGAGCGCGCTCGACGTGGCGCAGGCGGTCGCGGACCAGAAAATGCTGGTGGGCATGACGAGCCCCGAGCTCAACGAACGGGTGCTGTTTCGCGTGCTTACCGAAGGCCATTACCGGCGCCACGTAGAGCGCCTGCGCGCGCGGCTGGACGCCGTGCGCGACAAGGCCGCGCGCATGCTCGAGCGCGCAGGCTGCAAGCTCTTCGTCGCGCCGGGCGCGGGCATGTTCCTGTGGGCCGACACCGGCGTGGACGCCGACGCCCTCACGGCCGCGGGCCACGAGGCAGGCTTCCTGCTCACGCCGGGCAGCCTTTTTTCGCCGCACCAGTCGCCCACCACGTGGATGCGCTTTAACATCGCGAACTGCGGCGACCCGGCGCTGCCGACCTTTCTCGCCGGCTATCTGGACGGGGCGGCGCGGCGCGCCTGAAATTCGCCTGAAACCTGCCTGAAAACCCTTGAAACCGGCGCGGCGCGTCCCCATATGCGCGCCCAAAGCGCTGCGCAACGGGCACGCGCGGCCGATCTTACTTACTGCAACGAACGAGGACTCCCGAGCATGGCACAAGAAACCATGAGCTTCCAGGCGGAAGTGAAACAGCTTCTGCACCTGATGATCCATTCGCTGTACAGCAACAAGGAAATTTTCCTGCGCGAGCTGGTTTCGAACGCATCGGACGCCGCCGACAAGCTGCGCTTCGAAGCGCTCGCCAACAGCGCGCTTTATGAGAGCGATCCGAACCTGCGCATTCGCGTAGGCTTCGATAAGGCCGCGCGCACCATCACCATCGACGACAACGGCATCGGCATGAGCCACGACGAAGCCGTGGCCAACCTCGGCACGATCGCGCGCTCGGGCACCAAGGAATTCTTCGGCAAGCTCTCGGGCGACCAGCAAAAGGATGCGGCGCTGATCGGTCAGTTCGGCGTGGGCTTCTACTCGGGCTTCATCGTCGCCGACAAGATCACCGTCGAAACGCGCCGCGCGGGCCTACCCGCAAGCGAAGGCGTGCGCTGGACGAGCGCCGGCGAGGGCGAGTTCTCGGTCGAGATGATCGAGCGCGCGCAGCGCGGCACCACCATCACGCTGCATCTGCGCGAAGGCGAGGACGAACTGCTTTCGGCATGGAAGCTCAAGTCGATCATCCAGAAGTACTCGGATCACGTCGGCCTGCCCATCGAGATGAAGAAGGAAGAGTGGGACGCCGAAAAGAAAGAGATGGTCACGAAGGACGAGTACGAGACCATCAACCAGGCGAGCGCGCTGTGGACGCGCGCGAAGAACGACATCAGCGACGAGCAGTATCAGCAGTTCTACCAGCACCTCGCGCACGACCACATGAATCCGCTCGCGTGGACGCATAACCGCGTCGAGGGCCGCAGCGAATACACGCAACTGCTCTACGTGCCGTCGCATGCGCCGTTCGACATGTGGAATCGCGATCACAAGAGCGGCCTGAAGCTTTATGTGAAGCGCGTGTTCATCATGGACGAAGCCGAGCAACTGCTGCCGAACTACCTGCGCTTCGTGAAGGGCGTGGTCGATTCGAGCGATCTGCCGCTCAACGTCTCGCGCGAAATCCTGCAGGAAAGTCGCGACGTGAAGGCGATTCGCGACGGCGTGACCAAGCGCGTGCTGTCGATGCTCGAAGAGCTCGCCTCGGCGCAAACCGATGCCGAAGCGAAGGAAGAGGACAAGGCGAAGTTCGCGACCTTCTGGACCGAGTTCGGCCAGGTGCTCAAGGAAGGCGTGGGCGAGGACCAGGCGAACGGCGAGCGCATCGCAAAGCTGCTGCGCTTTGCATCGACGCACAACGACACCGACGAACAGACTGTCTCGCTCGCTGACTACGTCGCGCGCATGAAGCCCGAGCAGACGAAGATCTACTACGTGACCGCCGACACCTGGCAGGCCGCGAAGAACAGCCCGCACCTCGAAGTGTTCCGCAAGAAGGGCGTGGAGGTGCTGCTGCTCACCGATCGCGTGGACGAATGGATGCTGTCGTTCCTGAACGACTTCGACGGCAAGCCGCTCGCGAGCGTGGCGCGCGGCGACCTCGATCTGGGCGCGCTCAACGACGAAGAAAAGCAGCAGCAGGAGAAGGTGGGCGAAGAGCTCAAGCCGCTCGTCGAGCAGATGAAGGAAGCGCTCAAGGACAAGGCCAAGGACGTGCGCCTCACGTTCCGGCTGACCGATTCGCCGAGCTGCCTCGTGGCCGATGAAGGCGACATGAGCGGTTACCTGCAGCGCATGCTCAAGGCCGCGGGCCAGCAGGCGCCGCAGATGCAGCCGATTCTCGAAGTCAATCCCGAGCATCCGCTCGTGAAGGCGTTGCGTACCGATAGCGCGGACTTTGGCGACTGGTGCCATCTGCTGTTCGATCAGGCGATGCTGGCCGAAGGCGGGGCGCTGGAGGATCCGGCGAGCTTTGTGAAGCGGACTAATGCGTTGTTGCTGGCGCGGGCGGGTTAATGTAGAAAGCACACGCTTCGCTTGCAGGAGGCGTGTGTTGAATTGCCGATCCCCTTACAGCCTCGTGCGATAAGGGGATTTTTCTTTGACGCATGGTTTCTCGCCGCTGCGTTGCGACGCTGCGCCCCGCAGCGAATTGAAATGCGTGCAGCCTATAATGCGCGCCATGCTCATCCGATTCGATGCCGCCGACGCGCACTGGCGCGTCGCGCCCCTCGCGGCCTTCAGTGCCGACCAGAAAGACTGGCTTACCCGCGGCGGTTCGCTGACCGCGCATCTGCGCGCGCTCGGCCATGTCGTCGTGCGCGTGACGCGCGAAGCTGTCGACATGCCCTGGCCCGACGAATACGCCGCCCTCGGCCTCGCGCCGCGCGCACGCGCGTGGGTGCGCGAGATCGTGCTCGAAGTCGACGGCGTGCCGTTCGTGGCCGCGCATAGTGCGACGCCGATCGCGGCGAGCCACGGTATCTGGCAAGCCATGCGCCGCCTGCGCACACGCCCGCTTGCGGAGTTGCTTTACACCGATAGCGGCGTCGCGCGCTCGGCGCTCGTGAGCCGGCGCGTGAATGCGCGGCATGCGCTGCATGCGCTGGCCGCGCGCGAAACGCAGGGACATGTGCCGCATGTCTTTGTCGCGCGCCGTTCCGTGTTCGAGCGCTATGGCGCGCCGCTCCTCGTGACGGAATGCATGCTGCCTGCGTTGTGGGCGCGCCTTGCGTGTCTGGCAGGCGATGCGCATCCGGCGGCGCCCGCACACGCCACTCACTCGGCACGCGAGCGCGGGCCGCTTGGCCATACGGCCTCGCGGGCCGCGCATGTGCCGGCTCCTCCAGCGGGTTTTCGCGGATGAGCATCAAGCGCTGCTTTGCGCCGGTCGTCGATGCGCATACGCGCGTACTGATCCTCGGCAGCCTGCCGGGCGAGGTGTCGCTGGCGCATCAGCAGTACTACGCGCACAAGCAGAACAAGTTCTGGCATCTGGTGGGCGAGGTGATCGAACAGGATCTGGTCAGTATGGACTATGCACCTCGGCTTGCCACGTTGCTGGTACATCGCATCGGGCTATGGGATGTCGTGGCGCAAGCCCAACGCATAGGCAGTCTCGACAGCCGCATCCGCAACCATGCGAGCAACGATTTGGTCGCCCTGCTCGAAACGCTGCCGAATCTGCTTGCTATCGCTTTCAATGGCGCAACGGCGGAGAAGATCGGGGTGCGGGCCTTGGGTAAGCAGGCAGATCGATATCGGCTCATCCGCTTGCCGTCGAGCAGTCCCGCCTATGCGGCAGTTCCCTATCAGGAAAAGTTGGCGGACTGGCGTCGACTATGGGAATACCTGGCGGGTTAATTCGATCCGTTGGCGTTCTGTGTGCGCAACGCATAGCTCGCAAGGGCTGAAAAGACGAAGCAGCTTCAGGTGGGCGGCAGCAAGTGGTCGAGTCGAGCTACGGTTTTAATGAGTTCGGCGGTGAGCTGAACCAGCTCGGCGGTCAGACTTGCTGGAAGATCTATGTTGCCCTCGTATTCGGCCGCATTACGCCTGCGATGGCAGGTATCAAGTACGCGCCATTTTTCGGTTGGCCAGCCGATCGTGTGTTCGAGGCACTGAAAGACCAGGTACCGGTCGTCGCTCCGATATCCGTGAGCCCGTAGCGCGGCGCGTGATGCGGCGTGCGCCGCATCGTAGGCGAGAATGAACTGGCTCTCCGTTGCCATTCCGCTACTGCTTGTGACAGTGTCGAGCAAGGTTCGAGCGAGGCCAAGCAGATGCTCGAATTCGCCGCGGTTCGCCGGGAAGGGTTTTAGTTTTCCGATGCGTACGAGGTTATCCAATGTCGTCAATGTCATCCTCGGCTCCTATAACCATCAGCTTCGGCTGGCGCAGCACTTCCACCAGGAACGGATGATTTTTGCGCTTGCGTTCGAGAAATTCTTCGCAAGTGTACTGGGTAATCTGGATCTCGCGGCCTAGCTGTCTTTCGGCCGATTCGAGTGCGGCCATGATTTGCCCATAGCTGAGGGTCTCACTGAGCAACATGACATCGACGTCGCTGCCGGCGTGGTCGCTGCCTTGGGCAACTGAGCCGTAGACAAAGGCGAGTTTGATCTCTGCAGCCAACGGTGACAGCGCTTCACGGAGTACCTCGACGACCCCGAAAGTTTTGACGACGATGAGACGCAACTCGCTGAAAATAGGGCTGCCTCTGAAGGCCCGCACCTGCTTGAGATTGGCAATGCGTCGCGTTTCGATGAGCCCACCTTTTTCGAGGCGATTCAGTTCACGCTGGACGCTGGCACTGCCAAGACGAGTCAGCCGGATCAACTCCTTGACGTGAAACCACTGCTCAGGCCGCCCAAACAGGCAGGACAAAATGGGTTGCTGCGCACTGGAGAAAAGGGCGTCGCCAAGCTTTGTCATAAGCAATGATGTTAGCACGATCGAGCCAAATTTTAGCACGATCGAGCCAGATTTTGGCTCGTTGAGGGACCTTGTGACGGATCTGACGGCGAGGATATCGTGAGACGTTGTCGATGGTCGGAGTGAGTTGTGACGGGCCCGATGTCAAATTGGCCAAAACCTCAACAAATTCTGGGCCCTTGTTGGTGATGTGATCAGGGTGGATGTCGTCCCGATGGATTATTCGACTCGGCTCAAAACCTTGCTGCAACATCGCGTTGGCTTGTGGGACGTTGTTGCTGAGGCTCGGCGTGTCGGCAGTCTTGATAGCAGTATTCGCGATCATGCGCGTAACGATCTGGTTGCGCTGGTCGATACGCTGCCAAATCTGGTCGCCATCGCGTTCAACGGCGGAACTGCGGAGAAGATCGGGATGCGGTCGCTTGATGAGACGGCAGGTCAATATCGGCTCATCCGGTTGCCATCGAGCAGCCCGGCGTACGCGGCGGTGCCTTACGAGGTGAAGCGACGCGCCTGGGCGGCGCTGCGTCAGTGGTTGCAGATGTAGGTTCCAGGTCCGGGACGCCTTCCTTTCTCAGCGCGAAAGAGCGATTTCGTGTCGAATACGTCGCTTGTTTCGAAAACTCTGGCTCAGTGGTAATCGCTTTCGCGTTGATGGCGCGCGGGGAGGATCGATACCGTTTGATCGTCGTCGATTTCGAATAATGCAACATATCCCGATGCGCCGAACGGAATAATCAGTTCCCGCAGAAATGGCATTGACGAATGCGCTTTGCGGCAAGTAAATGGCGACGATTCCAGTGTCGCGATACCTGCAGTGATGGCCACAAGTGCGCGGGAAGCGAGTTCGACATCGGCGTCATCGCGCTCGACAATGAAGCCATAAAGGCGATCCAGATCATCGGAAGCCGCCCGTGTGAACCGGACCGTATACGTCATCGAGATTTTGCCCGCGTCGTGCGAAGGGCATCGAGCTGCCTTTCCAGTTTTTCCAGCACTTCAGAAGCGGGCAGGTAGTCGCCGGTGCGTCGAGCTTCATCGCGCGATGCGATGCCTCGGGCAATAAACTCGCTCTGGTTGCGACGACGTTCGATGCCCTCGCGGATCGATTGCTCGACGAAGCCCGAGAGCGTTTCTCCCTCGCCCAGGACATTTTCGGCCGCGTCACGGAGTTCCGGTTCGACCCGGATGGAGGGAAAGGTGGCGGATTTCATGATGTACCTCGATGCGTCGCAATTGCGATGCAATATCCTCCGACTACCGTGCTAATGCAAGGTGGCCGTTCGGCCGGGGGAGGTTTCGCCCCCGCTTCGAAAGTGGGTGGCCGTCGCACTTCACCCCCGGAGGGTGCCGCGCAGGTGTCAAATTGACCAAAACACCAACCGGTTTTGGCATCTGGTGGGTGAGGTGATCGGCGTGGACCTTCCCGCAATGGACTACGATGCGCGGCTGCAGATGCTGCTGGAACATCGCATCGGTTTGTGGGACGTGGCCGCGCAGGCGCGGCGTGAGGGCAGTCTCGACGGCAATATCCGTGACCACGCAGGCAACGATCTCATCGCGTTGATCGAGGGGCTGCCCGCGCTCGAAGCGATCGCGTTCGACGGCGGCACGGCGGCGCGTATCGGCGGGCGCATTCCCGGGCCGCACGCGCAGCGCTTTCGCATCTTGCGGATGCCGCCCAGTAGTCCCGCTCATGCGTCGATGAATTTTGCCGCGAAGCTCGCGGCATGGCGCGCGCTGGGCGAGTTCGCCGTCGCCTAAAACCGGCCCGATGCGCCGCGAATGCTATGCTCTCGGTCGCCCGCGCAGTTGCGGCCGACATTGCATCCCAAGTTGCGTTTGAACTCGCACCCAAAACGCTGTGGATTGCGCATCCGCATCTGCTCCTCATAAGCAAGAAAGCAAAACATCTTCACATGACGACTCTCATCAAGCGTGCTTCGGCAGAAGCGCGCGCATTCAGCAAGACCCGCAGCAAGACCGCCTCGAAGCACGCCTCGAAGCACGCCGATGCCGACCTCGACAACGCACCGGTCATCGAAGCGCCGCGCAAGCCGCGCTTTGCGCCTGTGACGTTCTCGGAAGAGGGCGGCGTGCGCTATCTGCATTTCGGCACCGAGTGGGTCCAGGGTGCGATGCGTCTGTCCAAACCGCAGCACATCGAGCTCGAATACGCTCAGCAGATGATGTCCTGGCTGCTGTTTCTCGCCACGCCGGCGCGCATCGTGCAGCTGGGTCTTGGCGCTGCGGCGCTGACCAAGTTCGCGCATCGCTACCTGCGTCCGGCGAAGGTCGAGGCAATCGAGCTGAACCCGGCCGTCGTGGTGGCCGCGCGCACGATGTTCGAACTGCCGCATGATGATGCACGCCTCACGGTGCGCGAACTCGATGCGTGGGACTTCGTGCACGACCGCGCAAACCACGGCACGATCGGCGCGCTGCAGATCGATGTTTATGACGCGACCGCGCGCGGTCCGGTGCTCGACAGCGTGGCGTTCTATCGTGCGGCGCGCGCGTGCCTCACCGATGCCGGTATTGCGACCATCAACCTGTTCGGCGACCACCCGAGCTATGTGCGCAACATGAAGCGCCTGAAGGAAGCGTTCGACGGCCGCGTGATCGCGCTGCCCGAGGTGCACGAGGGCAACCGCATTGCGCTGGCGTTCTCGGGTCCGGCGCTCGAAGTGAGCTGGGCGGCGCTCGAGAAGCGCGCGCGCCTGCTCGAAAGCAAGCTCGGCTTGCCGGCGCACCAGTGGGTGAAGGCGCTGCGTGAAGCCAACGCCGAAAACAGCAAGAGCAACAAGAACGACAAGGGCGGCGACACGTTCGCCATCTGACGCGCCCCCCCGCGAGGCATCGCGGCGCGCAACGCAAGGCCGGCCCCATGACAAACGGGGCCGGCTTTTTTGTGTTTCGGATCACCAAGCTTTCTAAATGCTGACGACTCAGGGTCAAACGCACCGCCAGTCGTGTCTTGACAACATGCTCTAAATTGGGGTCCGCCCTTCTTGACCCGTCGCTGCGGCATCGCTACTCTTTTCTGCGCTTTCGGGGACCTTGCGAGGCACGATCTCGCGGGCCAGGGGCCGCTCGATATCGGGCGGCGGACCACCTCGAAAACCCCATAACTACATAAGTAACGAGGAGACGTCATGGCTCACGACGCCGACGCCGCAAAAGCCAGCAAGCACTGGCTATGGCTGTTGATCTTGCCCTGGATCGCCATGATCTGGGTGCCGTCGTACAACAAGGTCGAGCCCACGCTGTGGGACTTCCCATTTTTCTACTGGTATCAGCTGCTCTGGGTGCTGATCAGCGCGGTCATCACCGTGTTCGTCTATCTCAAGACCAAGGATCGCTCGAAGAACCGCGGCAAGGCAGGGGGGGCGCAATGAACGTTACGGCAACCTTCGTCTTCGTCCTGTTGTTCATCGGCGTCACGATCGTCGGCTTCCTTGCCGCCCACTGGCGCAAGGGCGACCTCGCCCATATCGACGAGTGGGGGCTCGGCGGCCGGCGCTTCGGCACGATCGTCACGTGGTTCCTGCTCGGCGGCGATCTCTATACCGCGTACACCTTCGTGGCGGTGCCGGCGCTCGTGTTCGGTGCGGGGGCAACGGGTTTCTTCGCTCTGCCCTATACGATCCTGATCTACCCGTTCGCGTTCGTGGTGTTTCCCAAACTCTGGGCCATCGCCAAGCGTCACAGCTACGTCACTTCGGCCGACTTCGTGAGCGCGCGCTACGGCAGCCGCGTGCTCGCGCTCGCCGTCGCGGTCACCGGCATCGTCGCGACCATGCCTTACATCGCGCTGCAGCTGGTGGGCATCGAAGTGGTGATCGGCGGGCTCGGTTTCGACACCACGGGCTTCATCGGCGACCTGCCGCTCATCATCGCGTTCGCGATTCTTGCGGCCTACACCTACACTTCGGGCCTGCGCGCGCCGGCCATGATTGCCGTGGTGAAGGACGTGCTCATCTACATCACGATCATCGCGGCCATCATCGTGATCCCCGCGCAGCTGGGCGGCTTCGGCCATATCTTCGGCGCGGTGCCGCCGGCCAAGCTGCTGCTCAAGGCTCCGGATGCGACGAGCCTGAACGGCTATAGCGCTTATGCGACTCTGGCGGTGGGTTCGGCGCTCGCGCTGTTCCTGTATCCGCACTCGGTCACGGCGATTCTTTCGTCGTCGTCGGGCAACAGCATCCGCCGGAATATGGCGATGTTGCCCGCGTACTCGCTCGTGCTCGGCCTGCTCGCGCTGCTCGGCTACATGGCGCTCGCTTCGGGCGTGAAGGACATGCCGCAATATGCGCCGTACTTCAAGGCTTTCGGCCCGAATTTCGCGGTGCCGGCGCTGTTCCTGCAGTATTTCCCGTCGTGGTTCGTGGGCGTGGCGTTCGCGGCTATCGGCATCGGCGCGCTGGTGCCGGCGGCGATCATGTCGATCGCGGCCGCCAACCTCTACACGCGCAATATCCACAAGGAGTTCATCAACCGCAACATGAATCACGAGCAGGAGACCAACGTGGCCAAGCTGGTTTCGCTGATCGTGAAGGTGGGGGCGGTGGCGTTCATCCTGGGCCTGCCGCTCACGTATGCGATCCAGCTGCAGCTGCTCGGCGGCATCTGGATCATCCAGACGCTGCCCGCGATCGTGCTCGGCCTCTACACGCGCATGCTCGACTGGCGCGGCCTCCTGATCGGCTGGGCGGCGGGCATCGTCACTGGCACATGGATGGCGATTTCGCTGCACCTCAAGGGCTCGATCTTCGTCGTGCACCTGTTCGGCGTGGCCGTGCCGGGCTATGCGGCGGTGTGGTCGCTGATCGTGAACCTCGTGGTTGCCGTGGCGGTGTCGGTGCTCGTGCATCTGTTCGGCATGCAGAAGGGCGTGGACCGCACGCGGCCCGAGGACTATCTCGACGTGCAGGAAGGCTGATCCGCCGCGCAATTCGCGTTGCGCCTGCAATGCCCGCAACTTCACGGTTGCGGGCATTTGTTTTTCCGGTGCACCCTGCTTGCAGGGGCCGCTTTTTCCGCTAACTCGCGTCACGTCCAGCAGGCTGCTAGCGCACCATGACTATGTCCGATCACGACCACGATACCGAACCCGCAGCCGCTTCGGGCGATGCAGCGCGCCACGGCGCCAACGCTGCCTCGTATGGGAAGCCGCCGCGTCGGCGCTCGCGCGTGCGGGTGCGCGTGGAGAATTTCTCGCGCGCGCTCACCTCGCCGTTTTACCGCTATCGCAACGCCGGAATCATTCACGGCGTGCGCGTCGGGCTCGCGATGCTCGTGTCGATTCTCGCCACCACGGGCATCAACATTCCGCACGGCATCTGGGCGTCGGTCACGCTGCTCGTGGTGATCGGCGGGCTCCAGCACCACGGCAACATTCGCAAGAAGGCCGCCGAGCGCGCGCTCGGCACGGTGCTCGGCGCGCTCATCGGCCTCACGCTCATCATCGTGCAGGCGGTGACGGGCTTCACGTGGCTCACCTATTCGCTCATGGCGATCGTCGCGGCGGTGTGCAGCTACTATGCGATCGGCAAGGAGGGCTACGTGCCGCTCCTCACGGCCATCACGATGTGCATCGTCGCGGGCCACGGCGACAACCTCATCGACACGGGCTTGTGGCGCACGCTCAACGTGATGATCGGCATCGTGATCGCGCTGGCGTTTTCGTTCGCGCTGCCGCTGCATGCCACCTACTCGTGGCGCTACCGGCTCGCCGACAATTTGCGCGAGATTGCGCGCGTTCATGCCCAGGTGGTCAGCGGCGCGCAGGTGGATCCCGATGCGCAGGTCGAAGCTTTCCGGCGCCTGAACGCCCGGCTCGTGCAATTGCGCGGGCTGATGCCTTCGGTGGCGCGGGAAATCGATGTGCCGCTCGCGCGGCTCGAGCAGGTGCAGCGCCTGCACCGCGCGCTGCTCAGTTCGCTGGAAATGATGGCTACCGCCTTGGGCCATTACGAGCAGCAGCGCGTGCGGGCGGCCTTCGCGCGGTACGGCGAGAGCGTGCGCGTCGCGCTGCTGGCGACGGCCCGGGCGCTGCGTTTTGGCGGCACGCGGCATCATCCGGAGGCGGCGGCGCGGGCGCTGCGCTCGAGCCCGCTCGACGCGGCACCGGGGGCGATGCCCGCAGTAGTGCCGCCGCAGCAGCAGCCCGACACCGCGTCGCAGATGCAAGGGCCTTACTGGCTCGAACAGCGTTTCGAGGAGCAGGTGGGACAACTGCGTGCCTTGCTCCTCGAAACCGAGCCGAGATGGAACATCGAGCGCGCGCATTGGCGCCGCATGGTGTGATGTGCGCGCTCGCGAGCGTGCCGGGGCCGCTCAGGTGTGACTACCTGGTTGCCAATCAGGCGGTGGGCCTTTCGGAATGCGGCGCGCTGACCATCCACGGCACGCCGAACTTGTCGGTGAGCATGCCGAAGCCCGGAGACCAGAAGGTCTTCTGGAACGGCATCGTCACCTGGCCGCCCTTGGCGAGCGCGTCGAAGTAGCGCTGCGCGGCGGCTGCGTCGGGTCCCGTGAGCGAGACGCCGAAGCCGGCGAACTTGTCGTTCTGCGTCATGCAACCGCCGTCCGACATCATGAACTGCGCGTCGCCGATCTGCAGCGTCGCGTGCATGATCTTCTCGGCGAACTCGGGCGGCATCGGGCGCTCTGGGTCGGGCGGGGCGTCCTTGAAGCGCATCTTGAACAGCTCCTGCGCGCCGAGCGCTTCGCGGTAGAACGCGATCGCCTGCTCACAGGTGCCGTTGTAAAACAGATAGGGCTGGATTTGCATCGTCGATTTCCTTGCGGACTTGTCCGGTGGGCGGTCCCACGATGGCCGGTCCCGTGAAGAAGCGTCGCGCAACCTGGGTGACGGGCGCGGCAGGGCGGGGCCGGGGATGGCGCGGCATGTTGCGCCGCTGGCCTGATTCTAGGCGCTTCGGGTGACCGTATGCGCGTTTCGGGAGCCGGTGTCGCCAGGGTTTGCGAGAGCGCATGCGGGAATGGCATTTGCGCCCAGCTGCGGGCTGTCGTGCCATGCAAAAAGGGCCGCACAGGGTGGATGTGCGGCCCTTTAAAAGGAATCGGCTGCTACGGCCAGGTACGCTTTCGCGTGCTCGTGCGCGCTTAACGCGCGCGCAGCTCCTCGATCATCTTTTCGAGCTTGATCGCATCGGCGGCGAAGGCGCGGATGCCTTCCGCGAGCTTCTCCGTCGCCATCGCGTCTTCGTTGAGCTGGAAGCGGAACGACGGTTCGTCCACGGCCACGCGCGCGATCTGTGCGTCCTTGAACGCTTGCGTCGAGAGCTTGCGTTCGACCTTCTCGTTGCTGTCGTGCAGCTTTTGCAGCAGGTCCGGGCTGATCGTGAGCAGGTCGCAGCCGGCCAGCTCGACGATCTGGCTGGTGTTGCGGAAGCTCGCGCCCATCACCTCGGTTTGGTAGCCGAACTTCTTGTAGTACGCATAGATCTTGCGCACCGACTGCACGCCCGGATCATTCGCGCCGCCGTCCTTCGCGTCGTCCCAGTCGGCGCCCTTGGCCTTCTTGAACCAGTCGTAGATGCGGCCGACGAACGGCGAGATCAGCTGCGCGCCCGCCTCGGCGCATGCGGCGGCCTGCGCGAGCGAGAACAGCAGCGTCATGTTGCAGCGGATGCCGTCCTTTTGCAGCACCTCGGCCGCGCGGATGCCTTCCCACGTGGATGCGAGCTTGATCAGCACGCGCTCGCGCGGGATGCCGGCCTGCTTGTACAAATCGATGATGTGGTGCGCTTTGTCGATCGACTTCTTCGTGTCGAACGAGAGGCGCGCGTCCACTTCGGTCGAGACGCGGCCCGGAATGATCTTGAGAATCTCGGTGCCGAAGGCGACCAGCAGATGGTCGATGATCGACTCGACTGATTCGCCCGCGTGATCGCGCACGGTTTTTTCGAGCAGCGGCCGATACTCGGCCTTCTGCACGGCCTTGAGGATCAGCGACGGATTGGTGGTCGCGTCCTCGGGCTTGTACTGGACGAACTGCTGGAAGTCGCCCGTATCGGCGACGACGGTGGTGTACTGCTTGAGCTGATCGAGTGCGTTAGTCATGTCAGGCCTTGTGGGCGCATGTGCGCCGGCATCGGTGGGAGTTGAACGGCTTCGCGCTGTTGGCGTGGCGCCGGGCGCGAAGGGCGGCACACGATGCCGTGCCGGAAGGCACGGCTTACCTCATCATTTTATGGCGGATCGGGTGGCGATGCGATTACGCGAGCTTCGGCCACCCTCACGCGCCCTCAGGCACCCTCAGGCACCCTCAGGCCCCTTCACGCCCGCCGCGCGTTCAGGATCACCTGGGTGATCACGCCTGCCACGAGCCCCCAGAACGCCGCGCCGATCGAGAGCAGCGTGAGCCCCGAAGCGGTCACCATGAAAGTCACGAGCGCCGCTTCGCGCTCGTGTGGGTTCTGCATCGCGTTGGTGAGTCCGCTCATGATCGAGCCGAACAGCGCGAGCGCCGCGATGGAGACCACCAGCGCGGGCGGAAACGCCGCGAACAGCGCCGCGATCGTCGCACCGAAGACACCCGCGATCAGATAGAAGAAGCCGCACCAGACAGCCGCCATATAACGCTTGGTGCGGTCTTCGTGGGCATGCGGGCCGGTGCAGATCGCCGCGGTGATGGCCGCGAGATTGATGCCGTGCGAGCCGAACGGGGCGAGCACGAGCGAGGCGATGCCGGTCGTGGCGATGAGCGGCGAGGACGGCGTGTTGTAGCCGTCGGCGCGTATCACGGCGATGCCGGGCACGTTCTGCGAGGCCATCGCCACGACGAAGAGCGGAATGCCGATGCTCACGATCGCCGACGCCGAGAATGCGGGCATGGTGAACACGGGCTTCGCGAGCGCCACTTGGAAGTGGCTGAAGTCGAGCAGCCCGAGCGCGGCGGCGGCCGCGACGCCCACCACGAGCGTGCCGACGATCGCGTAGCGCGCGACCCAGCGCTTCATCAGCAGGTAAGCGAAGAACATCGTGAGCACGAGCGGCGTTTGCACCTGCGCGGCGTGGAAAATCTCGATGCCGATCTCGAACAGGATGCCCGCGAGCAGCGCCGCCGCAATGCCGGCGGGCACGCGTTTCATGAGCGCGTCGAACCAGCCGGTCACGCCCACGGCCGTGAGCAGTAGCGCGCACACGATATACGCGCCGATCGCCTCGGCATAGGGCACGTGCGGCAGCGAGCTGATCAGCAGCGCCGCGCCCGGCGTCGACCAGGCAATGACGGTGGGGGCGCGGTACCAGAGCGACAGCGCGATGGTGGTCACGCCCATGCCGATCGAGAGCGACCAGATCCACGAGGAGATCTGCTCGGGCGAGAGGTGCGCGGCCTGGCCGGCCTGGAACATCAGCACGAGCGAGCTGGTGTAGCCGGTCATCATCGCGACGAAGCCCGCGACGATCGTGGCAACCGAGGTGTCGGCGAAGGGGCGCAGCGGTCCGGGCCGAAATGTCGATGGCAGGTCCGGGGACGAAGGCGCGGTCATGCTGGAAATCTCCTTGTTTTATGGTTGTGTGCGCAACGGTCTGGCCGCGAGTGCGCGGCGCGGCGCTTCGATGCAGGCGGGCCGCGCGGCTATTTGCTCAGCACGCGCATGGCGGTTTCGAGCCCGGCGACGGTGAGCGGATACATGCGATGCCCGAGTATCTCGCGGATGATCGACACCGACTGGCGATACTCCCATAGCCGCTCGGGCTCGGGATTGAGCCACGCGAAATGCGGGAACTGGTCGGCGAGACGCCGCAGCCACACGGCGCCGGCCTCGGGGTTGTTGTACTCGACCGAGCCGCCCGGCTGCAGCACTTCATAGGGGCTCATGGTGGCGTCGCCGACGAAGATCAGCTTGTAGTCGGGCGTGAACTTGTGCAGCAGATCCCAGGTGGGCGTGCGCTCGGCGTGGCGCCGGCGGTTGTTCTTCCACAGGTAGTCGTAGACGCAGTTGTGGAAGTAGTAGAACTCGAGGTGCTTGAATTCTGCCTTCGCCGCCGAGAAAAGCTCTTCGGTGCGCTTGATGTGATCGTCCATCGAGCCGCCCACATCGAGCAGCATCAGCACTTTCACGTTGTTGTGGCGCTCCGGGACCATCTTGAGGTCGAGCCAGCCCGCGTTGGCCGCCGTGCTGCGGATCGTGCCCGCGAGATCGAGTTCCTCGGCGGCGCCTTCGCGCGCGAAGCGGCGCAGGCGCCGCAGTGCGACCTTGATGTTGCGCGTGCCGATCTCGACCTGGTCATCGTAGTCGCGGTAGGCGCGCGCGTCCCACACTTTCACGGCGCTGCGCTGGCCGCCTTCGCCACCGATGCGGATGCCCTCGGGGTTATAGCCGCCGTTGCCGAACGGCGAGGTGCCGCCCGTGCCGATCCACTTGCTGCCGCCTTCGTGGCGCTCCTTCTGTTCCTCGAAGAGCTCCTTGAGGCGCTCCATGAGCTTGTCGAGCCCGCCCATCGCCTCGATCTGCGCGCGCTGCTCAGGCGTGAAGTCGCGTTCGAGCCGCTTCTTGAGCCAGTCTTCGGGAATCTCGAAGGCCAGCTCCGATTTTTTCTCGATGCCGCGAAAGTACGCGCCGAAGGCCTGGTCGAAGCGGTCGAAGTACTGCTCGTCCTTCACGAGCGTCATGCGCGCGAGGTAGTAGAAGTCGTCGAGCGAAGGCGCGATCACGCGTTCCTTGAGCGCTTCGACGAGCGTGAGGTACTCCTTCACGGAGACCGGCAGCTTCGCGTCGCGCAGCGTGTAAAAGAAGTCGATCAGCATGCAGGTTCTCCGGCCTTGCGAGCTTGCTCCGCGCTTGGCGCGTGGTCAGCGGTTATGACGGTTCATGTAGATGAGCCGCTCGAAGAGCGTCATGTCCTGCTCGTTCTTGAGCAGCGCGCCGGCGAGCGGCGGCATCGACTTCGAACCGTCCACCGCGCGCAGCGCGTCGGGCGGAATGTCTTCGGCGAGCAGCAGCTTGAGCCAGTCGAGCAGCTCGGAAGTGGATGGCTTCTTCTTCAGGCCCGCGACGTTGCGCAGCTCGAAGAAGCTTTCCATGGCCGCGCTGAGCAGATCCTTGCGAATGCCGGGGTAGTGCACCTCGACGATGCGCTGCATCGTGGCCGGGTCGGGGAAGCTGATGTAGTGGAAAAAGCAGCGGCGCAGGAACGCGTCGGGTAGTTCCTTCTCGTTGTTCGACGTGATGATGACGAGCGGGCGCTGCTTCGCTCTCACGAGCTCGCGCGTTTCGTACACGTAGAACTCCATGCGGTCGAGTTCGCGCAGCAAGTCGTTGGGGAACTCGATGTCGGCCTTGTCGACCTCGTCGATTAGCAGCACGCTTTGCTGCTCCGACTCGAACGCCTGCCACAGCACGCCCTTCACGATGTAGTTGCCGATATCTTTCACGCGCTCGTCGCCGAGCTGCGAGTCGCGCAGGCGCGAGACCGCGTCGTACTCGTAGAGGCCCTGTTGCGCCTTCGTGGTGGACTTGATGTGCCACTGCATGAGCGGCATGTCGAGCGCGGCGGCCACTTCCTCGGCGAGCATGGTCTTGCCCGTGCCGGGCTCGCCCTTGATGAGCAGCGGCCGTTTGAGGGTGATCGCGGCATTGACCGCGAGCTTGAGATCGTCCGTGGCGACGTACTGCGAAGAGCCTTCGAAACGCGTGGCGCGCATGATGAACCGCTCGCTAAAAAAATCTCAGTATAAGTCAGAAGGGGTGTTGGGCCGGGAGGGGCTCGCGTATCGTTGGGTCCGCCCGCGATGTGGACCTTTGCGCCACTCGTTTGCGGCTCGCAAGCAGTGCGCGAGACGCATCAGGGATGACCCGCACGTCACGCGCCAGGCCACTCGCGAATATTTCACTCACGCCCGAGCCCCGTCCGGCGGGCGTCAGCGGGCCTTGCCCGGGCGGCAGCCCGGTGGACGTGCGGCGGGGCGTCGCGGTATACTCGGACCGATTTTTTTCGGCCTGCACGGCGACCCAAAAGTAAAACAGCAGTCATGCGTCGCAGGCCGTGGCCTGCGGTTCGGGCGTTCGAATCCCCTCAAGCCAGGTTGGATGCTATGAAAAAAATTGTCAGCAAGCACGTCATGTTTGGCGCATTGACAGTGCTGGCGGGCTTCGCGGCCTCGGCCCACGCGGATGTCGTGGGCGACGCGAAGGCAGGGCAGGGTAAGGTTGCGATGTGTATCGGCTGTCATGGTATTCCCGACTACCGCACCGCTTATCCCGAGGTCTATCACGTGCCGATCCTGGGCGGCCAGAACGCGCAGTACATCGCTAGCGCGCTGCACGGCTACAAGAAGGGTGATCGCCACTTCGGGACCATGCACGCGGTCGCGGCGTCGCTGTCCGAGCAGGACATCGCCGATATCGCGGCTTATTACTCGTCGCAGACGGCCGCCACGAAAAACAATCCCGAGAAGTAACCGGCACGGGCGCTCTAGCGCAATGGGACCAGAGCAAGGCGCTAAAGCGCCAACTCTGGCCGACACAGGAGAATTCATGAACAAGCCCTATACGGCTGCGCGCGCGTCGCTTCTGAAGGCCGCCTCGGCGGCCGCCCTCACGCTTGCGTTCGGCGTGCAATCGGCGCAGGCCGCCGATGCCTCCAACGGCAAGGTGCTCGCCGACAGCCACAACTGTGCGGCCTGCCACGGCGTGAACCTGAACAAGCCGGTGAGCCCCGATTACCCGAAGCTCGCGGGCCAGCATGCCGACTATATCTTTTGGGCGCTGCGCCAATATCAGATGGGCAACGGCAACGCGAATTTCGGCCGCAGCAATCCGATCATGCAGGCGCAGGTGCAGAGCCTCTCCGAGCGTGACCTGAAGGATCTGGCTGCTTACGTTGAATCGCTCAAGGGCGATCTGGTCGAGAAGAAGTAAGCGCAATCCGGCAGGCGCCATGCGGCATGCATGGCGTTTGTGCGCGATGCGCTTGCGATTCATGCAAAAACACCCCGTGCGAGACGCGCTTCAGGCGCTTTCTCGCACGGGGTGTTTTTGCATGGGCCTGCGCGCTTTCGGCCCGCTCGCCGGCGGCGGCCCGGGCTCAGTCGCGCGAGGCGCGCCGCTCGATGCGCGCGAGGTAAGCGTCGGTGTCGGGCGGCGTGTTGGTGCGCTGCGCTTCCCAGATCGTCTCGCCGAGACATTCCATGATGGCGTGCTGCGCGTCGTGGGTGGAGCCCATGCGCGCCGCAAGCCGGTCGTGGGCCGCGCGGATGCCCGGCGGCTGATCGATCGAAAGCTGCTCGCTGATCGCGAGATGCATCGACAGATGCAAAAAGGGATTGCTCTGCCCGCGCTCGGGTGAATAGTCCTGCGCGGAGGCGGCTTGGGCATCGGCGAGTTGCGCGTGGTACTCGGGATGCTCGACGATCCAGTCGGCGGCCATCGCCTCGAGCGGCGTGAGAATCTCGCCCGCGCGCTGCTTGCGCCAGGTCTCGGTGAAAAAATGGCGGACTTCGTCGCGGCTGGGATTGAACATCGGGTGCTGGATCGTGCAGTGGTGAGGGCGGGGTGGTCGGAGCCTGATTCCATGTGATGCGGTGGCTCAGGCCTCGATTTTACGCCGGGCGTCGTTACGCCGGGCCGGTTCGTCAGAGTTCGGGGGGCGGCGTCTTCGGCTTGAACTCGCACAGCGGCTCGATCACGCAATGCCAGCACTCCGGGCGGCGCGCCTTGCACACGTAGCGGCCGTGCAGGATCAGCCAGTGATGGGCGTCCCGACGGAACTCGGCCGGCGTGAACTTCTCCAGGGCGGTTTCCACGGCCTTGACGTCCTTGCCGGGCGCGAGGCCGGTGCGATTGGCGACGCGGAAGATATGCGTGTCCACGGCGATGGTCGGATGGCCGAACGCCGTGTTGAGCACCACGTTCGCGGTCTTGCGCCCGACGCCCGGCAGCGCTTCGAGCGCTTCGCGCGTTTGCGGAACCTCGCCGCCGTGCTGCTCGATCAGGATCTTGCAGGTGGCGATGACGTTCTTCGCCTTGGTGCGATAGAGGCCGATCGTCTTGATGTAATCGGCGACGCCTTCCTCGCCCAGCGCGAGCACCGCCTGCGGCGTATTGGCTACCGGAAACATCTTGCGCATGGCCTTGTTCACCGAAACGTCGGTGGCCTGCGCCGAGAGCATCACGGCGATCAGGAGTTCGAAAGGCGTCGTGAACTCCAGCTCGGTCGTCGGGTTTGGGTTGATGCTCTGGAGCGTCTCGTAGATGGCGCGGCGCTTGGTGGCGTTCATGCGGGCTTGTCGTTCTGATCGGCGTCCGGCGCGGGCTGTTCGGGCGTGGCTGCGCCCTCGGCCTTGCTGTCGGCCGAGCCCGCGTCGGCGGCGATGCCGAGACGCCGGCGGCGGGCCTCGGCGGCGTCGATTTGCGCCTGCACGTCGGCGCTCACGTGCTCGGTGTTGCGCGGGCCGACGCCGCGTTCGGCGAGCTCCAGTTTCTTGCGCCGCGCGCGTTCGAGCGCGGCCTGGATGATGGCTTTTTTCTTTGCTTCGGCGTCGTCGGTGGGCGAGGCCGCAGCCGGCGAGGCTGACGCGGCCGAAGCGCTGGACGCATCGGACGCATCGGAAGCAGCTCCGGCGGGCGCCACCGCTGCGCGCCGCGCGGCAGCGCGCGCTTCCGCGGCATGACGCTCGGCGGCGAGCCGGGCCTGGCGGCGGTCGTGGCGCACGCGTGCTGCATCGGCTTGTTGCTGGGTCCACGCGTCCCAGCCGGTTGCGTCGCCGGTTACCGGAATCATCGCGATGCAGTCCACGGGGCAGGGCGCGACGCACAGGTCGCAGCCCGTGCATTGATCCTTGACGATGGTGTGCATCTGCTTGGGCGCGCCGACGATCGCATCGACCGGGCATGCCTGCATGCACAGCGTGCAGCCGATGCACAGTTGCTCGTCGATGAAGGCCACCGGGCGCGGCCGCTCGACGCCGTTCACGGGGTTGATCGGAATGACCGGCTTGCCGAGCAGCTTCGCGAGGCGCGCGACGCCCTCGGCGCCGCCGGGCGGGCACTGGTTGTAGCTCGCGGCGCCGGCGGCGACGGCTTCGGCATAGGGCCGGCAGCCGTCGTAGCCGCACTTGGTGCATTGCGTCTGGGGCAGCAGATCTTCGATGCGATCTGCGAGTGTCTTGGAATCGTTCACGGTTGCGATTGCTTGGCCGGCGGCGGCGTGGCTGCGCGAGCGCACGCCTGGGGCTTGCACGCCCAGGGGCTGCTCGCCCCGCGCCAAAGCCCGCATTATCGCCGATTTCCCGCATTGCCATCGGCGGGCCATGTGCCATAATCAAAGCGCTTAATTCGAATGTTCTCGCAGCGCTTGCATCATCGGCGCATGGCATTGGATCGAGTCCGCAGGACGGCGTCACATCTGCAGCGTCGGGCGAGGGGTCAAGACGACTGCAAACCAAGAAAAATCGAGAAGCGAAGGGTGTAGGTTCATTAACCCGGCGCGCTCCATGCACGCTGCCGCACGATGGGTTTGGAGAGGCCCGGCAGCGCAACGTGGAAAGCCGCGCCTATCGAGCGATCCTGCCACCATGAATCAGACGAAAATCAAAAGAGATCCTGAAGGCACGCGCCGCCGCATCCTGCTTGCCGCAGCGGAAGAGTTTGCGAATGGCGGCCTGTTCGGCGCCCGCGTCGACCAGATCGCGCGCCGCGCGGAAACCAACGAGCGCATGCTGTACTACTACTTCGGCAGCAAGGAGCAGTTGTTCACTGCCGTGCTGGAGCATGCATTCGGCGCGCTGAACGAGGCCGAACGCGCGCTCGATCTGGCCGGGCTCGCACCGGTCGAGGCGATTACGCGGCTCGCGCATTTCGTGTGGGATTACTACCGCGACCATCCCGAGCTTCTGCGGCTCATAAACAACGAGAACCTCCACGAGGCGCGCTACATGCAGAAGTCCACGCGCATACACGAGATGATCTCGCCGATCATCGCGACGCTCGGCGCGATCCTCGCGCGCGGCGAGGCCGCGGGGCTGTTTCGCGCGAACGTCGATCCGCTGCGTCTTTACGTGACGCTCTCGGGCATGGGCTACTACATCGTGTCCAACCGCTACACGCTCAACGCCACGCTCGGGCGCGACTTCAGCGCCGCCGCCGAGCGCGCCGAGATCATCCAGCTCAACACCGAGATGCTGCTTGCGTTCTTGATGCGCAAATGAAAAACCCCGCGCCCGGTGCGAACCAGGCGCGGGGGCGGGCGTTGCGTGCTGAGCGTGCGCCTTCTCAGGCGACTCACGCCACGGCGCTTTCCTTTGCGGTCTTCTTCGCGCGCTGGTGCTCGCGGATGAAGTCGCGCAATTGCGGATAGATGATGGTGCGCCAGCGGCGGCCCGAGAAGATGCCGTAGTGGCCGCACTTTTCTGCGGTCAGGCGATGCTTGTGCTGCTCCGCGATGCCCGTGCACAGCTCGTGCGCGGCGTGCGTCTGGCCCGAGCCCGAGATGTCGTCGAGTTCGCCTTCGATCGTGAAGAGCGCGGTCTCGCGAATGTCCTGCGGCTTCACGCGCTCGCCCGCGACGTCCCACGTGCCTTCGGCGAGGCTGAACTCCTGGAACACCGTGCGGATGGTTTCGAGGTAGTACTCGGCGGCCATGTCGAGCACCGCGTTGTATTCGTCATAGAAACGGCGATGTGCTTCGGCATCCTCTTCGTCGCCGCGCAGCAGGCTCTTGTAGAAGTCCCAGTGCGCGGTGGTGTGGCGGCCCGGATTCATCGCGACGAAGCCCGCGTGCTGCAGGAAGCCCGGATAGACCGCGCGCCCTTCGCCCGGATAGTTGGCGGGCACCGTGTGAATCACGTTGTTCGCGAACCATTCCATCGAGTGCTCGGTGGCGAGCGAGTTGACCGTCGTGGGGCTGCGGCGCGCGTCGATCGGGCCGCCCATCATCGTCATGGTGAGCGGGGTGGCCTCGCCGCGGCTCGCCATCAGCGAGATGGCCGCAAGCACCGGCACCGTGGGCTGGCACACCGAAAGCACGTGCAGGTTCCTCGCGCCGATATGGCGGATGAATTCCTGAATGTAGGCGATGTAGTCGTCCAGATGGAACGGGCCGGCTTCGAGCGGGACCATGCGCGCGTCGATCCAGTCGGTGATGTAGACCTTGTGGTCCTGCAGCAGCGTGCGCACGGTGTCGCGCAGGAGCGTCGAGTGGTGGCCCGAGAGCGGCGCGCACACGAGCACTGCGGGCTCGTCCTTGAGCGCCGCGACGGCGGTTGTATCGTCGGCGAAGCGCTTGAAGCGCAGCAGCCGGCAGAACGGCTTTTCGATGATGGTTTGCTCGACGATCGGAATGTTGAAGCCGTCTTTCTCGATCTGGCGGATGTCGAATTCGGGCTTCTCGTAGTCCTTGCCGAGGCGGTAGAGCAGCTCGTAGCCCGCCGCGAGGCGGGTGGCGCCCGGCACGAGCGAGAACGGGCTCGCCGGATTCGAGAACGACTTGGAGGCGGCCTGCGCCCACGCAGTAAGCGGGCTCAGCAGGGCGCGTTGAAATTCACGGATTTGGTAGAGCATGGGTGCTCCAGCATCGGGGACGGTTCGCGCCCGCGCGGCACGGAACGCGGCCTGTAGTTGGTCGGTTAGCCTGTTTATCGGCTTTGCAGCCTGCCGCCTGAACGGCGCGGCGTACGGTTTGCCGCAAGCAGATGCGGATCCCGGCGCCAGGATCGGACCTCCCGTGCCTGGCGGCTTCCGGATCGTTGTGCAATGCAGCAAGCCCATTCCCAAGTGTAGCGCACTTGGCGCAGGCGCATGGGGGTTTTCGTGCGCTTGCGCCCCTGTTTGGCATCGATTTCGTACTTTTACGATGCCTCGTTCGCCGCCGTCGCGAGATCCGGATCGATCGGCGGAGCCCCGGCAACGGCCGGATGCCCGGTCGCCCGGGCCATGTCCTGCTCGTGGCGCATCAAATTCAGCCCCGTATGAACGAGGGCCACATGAGAAAACGCTTGTGGAAAATTCCCCACAAGCCGGCCCGCCGCCGGGTCGTACTCCTCGGCGAGCAGTCCGACGTCGTTGGCGAGCGCAAGCAGACGCTCGTACATCTTGCGCGCGTCGTCTACGCGGCCCTGGAGCGCGAGGTTGTCCACCATCCAGAAGCTGCAGGCGAGGAAGGTACCCTCGCCGGGCGGCAGGCCGTCGTTGAAGTCGGTGGTGCGGTAGCGCATCACGAAACCTTCCACCATCAGGTCGCGCTCGATGGCCGCGACCGTGCCCGCGATGCGCGGGTCCGAGGCCGGCAAAAAGCCCACCAGCGGCATCAGCAGCAGGCTCGCGTCGAGGTCGGTGCCGCCGTAGATCTGCGTGAACGAATTGAGCGAGGGATTGAAGCTGCGCTCGCAGATGGTCGCGTGAATGGTGTCGCGCAGCGTGCGCCAGTGATCGAGCGGGCCGGGCAGCTCGAACTTCTCGGCCGAGCGGATGCAGCGGTCGAACGCCACCCACGCCATGACCTTCGAGAACGTGAAGTGCTGACGCCCGCCGCGGGTTTCCCAGATGCCTTCATCGGGCTCGGTCCAGACTTTTTCGAGGTGCTCGAGCATCGTGCACTGGATCGACCACGCGGTTTCGTCGGCCTGCAGGCCGCCCACGCGCGCGAGGTGCAGCGCGTTCATGACTTCGCCATAAACGTCGAGCTGCAACTGCCCGACCGCGTTGTTGCCCACGCGCACCGGCTTCGCGCCTTCGTAGCCGGGCAGCCAGTCGAGCTCGAACTCGGGCAGGCGGCGCTCGCCGGCAATGCCGTACATGATCTGCAACTGCGAGGGCGAGCCCGCCATCACGCGGCCGAGCCATGCGCGCCAGGCGCGCGCTTCGTCGTAGTAGCCGCCGCGCATCATCGCGAGCAGCGTGATGGTGGCGTCGCGCAGCCAGCAGTAGCGGTAGTCCCAGTTGCGCGTGCCGCCCAGCTGCTCGGGCAGCGAAGTGGTGGGCGCCGCGACGATGCCGCCGGTGGGCTCGAACGCGAGCGCCTTGAGCGTGATGAGCGAGCGGCGGATCGGCTCGGCCCAGCGGCCTTCGACGGTGCTGCGCGCCGACCATTCCTCCCAGAAGTTCTCGGTGCGCGCGAGCGCCGTGAAGGGGTCGCGCGGCGGCGGCAGGCGCAGATGCGAGGCCGCGTAGGCCATCGAGAACGGCACGCGCTCGCCTTCGCTCACATCGAATTCGGCGACGGTGCGCATGTTCTCGCCTTGCAGGTCGACGGGCGTGCGCAGCACGACGGTGTCGGGGCCGACCGTCGCCTTGATGCCGCTCTCGTAAGCGAGGCGGCTCACCCAGGGCACCGAAAAACCGTAGTCGAAGCGCAGCACGAGTTCGCAGTGCATGCGTACGGTGCCGCGCCGGCCCACCACGAGCCGCACGAGTTCGCTCCAGCCATTGCCGGGCGGCATGAAATCGATGAGCGTGACGGCGCCCTCGGGCGTTTCGAAATCGGTTTCGAGGATCAGCGTCTCGCCGCGGTAACGGCGCGTGGTTTTGATCGTGGCCTGGGAGCTGTCGGCCGGCGGGACCGGCGCGATCAGCCAGCGGCCGTTGTTCTCGGTGCCGAGCAGCGCCGCGAAGCACGCGCCGGAATCGAAGCGCGGCCAGCAGAGCCAGTCGATGGAGCCCTCGCGGGACACGAGCGCGGCCGTGTGGCCGTCGCCGATCATTGCATAGTCTTCGATGAGTGCGGGCATGGTAAGCAGATTGACAGCGTTGCGCCTGGAGCGGAAACGGCAGATGCACGCACAAGATTAGTGGGTGCGGGGGGACTCGCGCAACGCGTTTTGCGGCATGCCATGCACGCCTGCATCAAAAATGCCCGAAGTGGCCGCCGGTGCCGAAGAGCCCGACCAGCCCGATGATGATGAGATAAAGCGCAACGATGTAATTGAGCAGGCGCGGCGCAACGAGAATCAGAATGCCGGCGATGAGCGAGACGAGCGGGCCGATCGCAAGATGGATGTTCATTGACTGGTTCCTCCCTGGGCAGAGCGGGCCTGGCCTGGCGGCCAGCGGCCAGCCTGGCGCAAGCTCTCCTATACTGGGCCGCGAATCCTCACGCCGCCGATGCGCTCGCGCTTCGACAAGAAAAATGGAGGTCGACATGTTTCAGGTCCATGACGCAGCAATCGCCGTGCCCGCGCGCCGGCTCGATCGCCGCCACCGTAACCATGTGCCGCACGCGAAAAGGCGCGCGCTCATTCATCAGATCATCAAGGGTATCGTCATCATGGCTTCAGTCGCCGCCACCCAGGCGTTCGCTCAGACCAGCGCGGGCGCATTAGCCGATACGGCAGCCAATGGCGTGTATGAGTTGATCGTCGGCACCTATACCGGCGGCAAGAGCGAGGGGCTCTACGTCTATCGCTTCGACTCGAAAACCGGCGACGCCCGGCAGGTGAGCGTCGCGAAGACGGTGAATCCGTCGTATCTCGTGGTCAGCAAGGACAAGCGCTTCGTCTACGCGGTGAACGAGCTGCCCGGCGACAATGGCCCGGCGACCCAGCGCGGTGACGTGAGTGCATTCGGCTTCGACGCCGCGAGCGGCCAGCTTACGTTCCTCAACAAGGTGTCCGCGCAAGGCAACGATCCATGCTATCTGAGCCTTTCACCCGATGGGCGCTATCTCCTCGTCGCCAACTATTCGGTGGCGGCGGACCCCGGCGGCAGTTTCGCGGTGCTGCCCATTGAGCAGGACGGCAAGCTCGGGGCCTCGGTGCTCACCGTGCATCACGAGGGCAGCGGTCCGGTGAAAGGGCGTCAGGACAGCGCGCACGTGCATTCCACGGTGTTCTCGCCGGACGGGCGCTATCTCTTCACGCAGGATCTCGGCACCGACAAGCTCTGGACTTACCGCTACACGCCGGACGGCAGCCGCGGTCTCGTGAGCCCGGCCGAGTGGCGCTACACCGACGTGAAGGCCGGCACGGGACCGCGCCACCTCGTCTTCGGCAACGACGGACGCTTCGCCTACCTCACGAGTGAACTGGCCGCCACGGTGAGCGTGTTCGCTTACCACGACGGTCGCCTGACGCTCGAACAGGTCGAAAAGCTGACGGAGCCGGCTTTCAAGGGCGCGGTGGGTGCGGCGGCGCTGCATCTGTCGCCGGACGGCAAGTTCCTGTACGTCTCGAATCGCGGCGACGCCAACGACATTTCGATCTTCGCCGTCGACGCGCACACGGGCAAGCTCAGGCGCGTGGGCCGTCAATCGAGCCTCGGCAAGGCGCCGCGCGAGTTCGCGATCGATCCGAGCGGCCAGTGGCTCATCGTCGGCAATCAGAACAGCGACACGGCCTGGGTGTTCCGCCGCAATCAGGAAACGGGCCTGCTCGAGCCGAATCCGAAGCGCATCGACATCGGCTCGCCCGTCGACTTCAAGTTCGTCGCGCCGTAAAAAGCAAAGCGCCGCGCTGGATCGCTCCGGCGCGGCGCTTTGCGTTCAGGCGTTCGTGCCTCACGGCACGCATCGCGAGGCTTACTCGGCCTGGCCTCCTGGAACAAGCACTTCGCGGCTGCCGTTGATGCCCATCGGCGAGACAAGGCCCGCCGCTTCCATCTGCTCGACGAGGCGCGCGGCGCGGTTGTAGCCGATGCGCAACTGCCGCTGCACCGAGGAAATCGACGCGCGCCGCGTGCGCACGACGAATGCGACCGCTTCGTCGTAGAGCGGATCGGCTTCCGCATCGGGCGATTCGCCGAACAGATCCTGTGGCGCGCCTTCGCTGGCGGGGCCGTCGAGGATGCCTTCGACATACTCGGGCTCGCCGAACTGCTTCAGATACTCGACCACGGCGTGCACTTCCTCGTCGGCGACGAACGCGCCGTGCACGCGCTGCGGGTAGCCGGTGCCCGGCGGCAGGAACAGCATGTCGCCCTGGCCGAGCAGCGACTCGGCACCCATCTGGTCGAGAATCGTGCGCGAGTCGATCTTCGACGAGACCTGGAACGCCACGCGCGTCGGAATGTTCGCCTTGATGAGACCGGTGATGACGTCCACGGAAGGGCGCTGCGTCGCGAGGATCAGATGAATGCCCGCAGCGCGCGCCTTTTGGGCGAGACGCGCGATCAGCTCTTCGATCTTCTTGCCCGCGACCATCATGAGGTCGGCGAGCTCGTCGATCACCACCACGATCATCGGCAGCGGCGAGAGCGGCTCGGGCGCCTCGGGCGTGAGCGAGAACGGATTGCCGATCTTCTTCTCGTGCGCTTCGGCGTCGCGAATCTTCTGGTTGAAGCCCGCGAGATTGCGCACGCCCACCGCCGACATCAGCCGGTAGCGCTTCTCCATCTCGCCCACGCACCAGTTCAGCGCGTTGGCGGCGAGCTTCATGTCGGTGACCACGGGCGCGAGCAGATGCGGAATGCCTTCGTACACCGAAAGTTCCAGCATCTTCGGGTCGATCATTATGAGCCGCACGTCTTCGGGCGTGGCCTTGTAGAGCAGCGAGAGGATCATCGCGTTGATCGCCACCGACTTGCCCGAGCCGGTCGTGCCCGCGACGAGCATGTGCGGCGCCTTGGCGAGGTCGGTGACGATCGGGTGGCCGACGATGTCCTTGCCCATCGCGATCGTGAGCTTCGACTGCGAGCGGTGGTACGGCGCCGATTCGAGAATCTCCGAGAGGCGGATCATCTGGCGGCGCGCGTTGGGCAGTTCGAGCCCCATGCAGGTCTTGCCGGGGATGGTCTCGACCACGCGGATCGACGTGAGGCCGAGACCGCGCGAAAGATCCTTCATGAGGCCGACGATCTGGCTGCCGCGCACGCCGAGCGCGGGCTCGACTTCGAAGCGCGTGATGACCGGGCCCGCCGACGCGCCCACTACGGTCACGGGCACCTTGAATTCCTGCAGGCGCTGCTCGATCAGCTGGCTCGTTTCGGCGAGCTTTTGCTCGGAGACGGGCTCGATTTCGGACGAGGCGCGCTCGAGCAGTTCGATGCCGGGCAACTCGACCGCCGACGCGCTGAGCGGCTGGAACTCGAACGAGGTCGGCGCGTGGCCGCGCACGGGCTGGCGCGGCGCGGGGGCTTGCTGGACGTCGGGCTGAACTTCGGGCTGAACTTCGGGCTGAACTTCGGGCTGAACTTCGGGCTGAACTTCGGGCTGGACCTCGGGCTGGACCTCGGGCGGTGTGGCGGGCGGTATAGCGGGCGCGCCTTTGCCGTGGTCGAGCGGGGTTGCGGTTGCCTGCGCCCACGGCGGTGTCATGCTGGCGTAGCCGCCTGTTGCAACCGGGGCGGGCGACAGTGGCGCAGGGGCCTCATGCGCGGCGGTTTGCTGCGTGGCTTCGACTGCCGGGGCAACGAACGGCGCTGCCGCTGATGCCTGAATCGCGGCGACGGCGGGCGCGCTTGCGGAGCCGATCGATGCAAATGGCGGCGTCGCGGTGATTGCGGGCTGCGCGGGCGCAGCCGGCTGCGCAGGGGCCTCGGGCTTGGGTTCCGCGGGCGTGGCAGGCGCGGCAGCGAACGGGGCCGGCGTGGGCAGAGCACGGGCCGCCACGGGCGAGCAGGGCGCGAAACTCGCCGGCGCAATGGGCGTCGTGGCCATGGCGCCCGGCGTTGCGTCGGGCATCGTGCTGGATGCAGTATCGGGCACCCGAGCCAGAAACGAAGGCACTTCAACGGCGGGTGCCGGTGCAAAAGCGCGGGCCTGGTGCGCGGGCAGCGAGGCGTCGTGGCCGGCTCGCGTGTCGTCCGGTTGCACGGCGTTCACAGGCGATGTCTCTGCGATCGCGTCATGGCTTGCCGGCGTGGACGGCACGGCGTGCAGCGCTACCGTCGCAACGCGCGGGAATTGGACGACGTTTTCGGCGCTTTGCGGTTCCGGTACATCGGGCGTTACGTCCAGCGTTGCTTCAGGCTGCGGCGGCTCGCTCGTCACGTCGACGGCATCGTGATGCGGGAGCGGCGTGGCAGGCGGCAGCGCGGCGCGGGTCTGGGCAACGTTCTCCGACGGCGCAAGGCTCGCGGCTCGAGCCGTGGGCTCGGGCGCCGAAGCGGCCTGGTCAGGCGCTGCGTCGGCTGGTTCGGAGGCTTCCGGTTCGTCGTCGAGCATGACCCACGGCATGCCGTTGTCGAAGGTCGGCCAGTGGACGGGCGAAGTTGCGAGCGGCTGTGCGGGCGGCGTTGCGGTTGCAGCGGGCGCTGCAGGCTCTGGCAGCACGTCTTCCTCTTGCGCATCGATGAGGAACGCGGGGAGGGCGCTCGGGTGGCGCGGGTTCGGGGCATCGTCGGCGTCAGTCCACGGCGCGATCGATTCGGCAGCGGAGGGGGTGACCGACGGCATCGCGGCGGTCGATGCAGCGGACGCCAGGCCGGATTCAGCGGTTTGTTCCGGTTGCGCGGGAGCCGGCGACGCGTCGCGGCGCACGCTCGCGGGCGTTTGGGCGAGTTCGGCCGGCGCATGCGCCAGAGGCGCTGCGCAAGCCAGCGGAGGCGGTTCGTTCGCCGCATCTGCGGGAGCCGCGCTATCGAGCGCTGCCGCTTCGGGCAGCGGAGCGATCTGCGATTCGACAAGCGGCGATGCCGCGTGCGCTGCCGTGGCGAGGCTCGCGTCGCTGGCCGGCGGGTCAGCGGCGGTATCGGCGTTCGCGCGCAATTCCGTTTGCGTTGTAGCCTGGTCGATCGTGTTGCGGCGCGCGAGGCTCGCGCCCGCGAGCGTCGTCCAGCGCGCGGCGTTTTCCTCGATCGAGCGCAGCGTTTCGAGCACGCCGGTCGAGAGGGGCGCTTGCGGCGCGGATGCCGTGCCCTGCGCTGGGCGGGAGTAGGCCGGCGTGGCGGTGCCCGCGAGCGGCGTCGTTGCGGGCGCACCGAACCGGGTGCTGAATGACGAGTCGGGCGCGCGCTGTGCCGGGTTGGATGCGCCCTTGGCCGGCCAGACGAACGGACGCTGCGGTTTCTGCTGGCGTGCTTGTGGCGCGGCTGCGGCCGCTGCGCGCGCGGCGGTGCTGCCCGCGACGGGCGGCGGCGCGCTACGGCGTGCCGGGGCCGGTTGCGCAAACGGCGAAACCAGCGGATCGCGCGGCGCGGACAAGCCGCGCGGCGTGACCGCAGTCGTCGATGCGAGTGTGGCGGCGGCTGCCGCCTGGCGCATGCCCGGCGCGCTCATGGGTGAAATCGGCGGCGACATCGCGGAGGAGAGCGGGGCGGCAATGGGGGCAGCCGGGGGGATCGGGGCCGCGCGCCGCGTCGTCGTGCTGCCGGCTGAGCCGGCAAGCGCCGCGCCACCTGCCGGAGCCCCGCCGAACGGTGCGCCGCCGATGTCGGCCAATGCCTGGCGGCGCGAGTCGGGGGGAAAGCCGGCTGGTGGGGTAGTGGACGGTGCACCGTTCGCGCCCGCTGCCGGGCTGCGGCGCGCATCGATCGGTTGACCCTCGCGTAGCCAGCCAGCCGGGGCGGTCGGTTCGGAGCGCGCCCATGCGGCGGCGGGGCTTGGCTCCGGCGACGCGAAATCCGGTTCTGTACGCCACGGCGAGGCGCTGCTACGCGTCCCGCCATTCACCGCGAATGCGCCATCCGCGTCCCGAGCCGTCGCGCCCGCCGCCGCACTTGCCACGCCGGCGGCGCTCGCCGCGCGTTTGCCCGGCATCTGCGGACGCCATACGGTTGGACGTTTGCGGCGTGCTCCATCGAGCGGTTCGGCAAAGCCGCCTGCACCAGGCGTGCCGCTTGCGCTGCTGGCACCGATGCCCTGCGCCGGCCTCGCGCCCGAAGCCGTCCTGCCCCCGAGCCCCAGGCCGCTGCCAAGGCCGCTAGCCAGCTTGCCGAGGCCGCCCAGGCCGCTCATGCCATGCGAGCCCGAGCCCGAGCGCGCCGCGCCGTGCGGCTGCGCGGCGTCCTGTCTGGACGCGCGGCGGCTGCGGCGTTCATCGTCGTCTTCTTTGTTCGACGGACGGATGTTGAGCCCGAGGCCGAGCGAGACGTCGGCCCAGGCGAAGAAGTCGCGCCAGCGGAAATCGATGAGCCAGGGCAGGCTCACGAACAGCAGCGCCGCCATCGCGAGCGGCGCGGCGATACGCCCGATCAGCTTGCCGAGCCCGCCCGCGAGCGCATGCCCGAGCGCATCGAAGCCGTCGATGTTCAGGAGCGTGGCTTCGAGCGCGCAGCTTGCCAGCAACACGCAGACAAAGCCGAGCCAAAGCCGGATCGTGCCAGGCCCGTGCAAGCCCGCGCCGCCAGGCAGCACCGACTTCACGAGACGCCAGATCAGAGGGACGAACCAGATGGCGGATAAGCCGAACCAGCCAGGGACTACCGTGTGCATGCCAGAGATCAACGCTTAAAAGATGTGCAACGTATCGAGTGTAACCGCCAGGCCCCTGCGCACCGCAATGCGCGTTGCCGCGCCGCAACCGGGGTGGCCGCTCAGGCGCCTGGCGAGCGTGCTGCAAGCCCGGCGCGCACGGCTATAAGCAGGGCGCGCCGCTGCGGGAAACCACGCCGTAAACCGTGCGGAACTCAGCAGGAAGAAGACTGTGAGACTGTGGACCAGTGTGCCGCACGCAAGGTGCGAGACGGTGCGCCAAAAAGAGCTGCGCCGCAAGCGGGCGCGGCTGCCGGATGGCGCGGCGCCTCACTTGCCCTGCTTCGCGGGCATGGCGGCGGAGGCGGACGCTGCGGACGGCGCGCTTGCGGGCGCACCGGCCGCAGCGGGCCCACCCGCTTGGGCGAAGGTCAGGCGGTCGCCGTTTTCGAGCACGACCAGAAGTGCTTGCGGTTCGCGCATTTGCACGCCCGAACGCTGGATGTGCGCGAGTGCGTCGAGATACGGACCTTCGATTTCGCCGCCCGTGCCGATGCACGCCATGCGCGTGCCCGCGAGCTGGCCAAACGAGAGCAGCCCGTTCTTGAGCGAGTAGCTGCCCATGTAGCGATTGCAGCCCGAGAAGCCGCTCGCACGGCGCTGGCCGCTGCCGGTCGAGAGATCGAGCGTGATGGGCCGCGCGGCTCGAACATCAGGGGCGCCGCTGTCGGCGGATGCGCTCGGCACTGCGGGCACCGCGCGCTGCGTGCCGTCGGCGCGTTTCCATTCGACGAGTTGCCAATGCGTGTTGTCGAGCAATTGAGTCGTGGCGGGATTGAACGGGTCGGGCGGCGGTACGGACGTGTCCTGGTGAACCGGCAGCTTGCAGGCGGCAAGCAGGAGCGCAGCCGCAGCGGCGGCCGCGAACGGCGCGGTGTATGACGCACGCGAGGCGAGCAGGCGCGCAATCTTGCGTGCGGCGGGGCGTGTGCTCGAGCGGTGGGGCATCGCATCGTTCCTTATAACTGGCGAAGGCGTAAGCGTAACGCACCAAGGGGCCGCATGCGAGCGCAAAGGCTCGCTGGAGATCTGCAAAAGCCTGCCTCACGCGCTCGATCGAGGCGCCTGGGGCCTGCGTGGGACCTGCGTGGGACCGATTTCTCGCGCAAGGCCCGCTCAATTCACGCACGGGTGGCGCGAGACCGGGCACGGGGTGTTAACATCGGCGCTCCCTCGCATTCGCATTCCCTTGAAGCGCGCGAATCACGCGCCGCCTCGCTCTCATTCCTGGAGATGGTATGGACCCCTCCCTCTCGCGTCGCATCGGCACGCCGCTTTCCGCTTCCGCCACCCGAGTCATGCTGCTCGGCGCCGGCGAACTCGGCAAGGAAGTGATCATCGCGCTGCAACGCCTCGGCGTCGAAGTAATCGCCGTCGACCGCTACGAAAACGCGCCCGGCCATCAGGTCGCGCATCGCGCCCACGTCATCGACATGGCCGATCCCAAGGCGCTGCGCGCGCTCATCGACGCCGAGCGGCCGCACCTTGTGGTGCCCGAGATCGAGGCCATCGCCACCGATGCGCTGGCGGCCGTCGAGGCCGAAGGCGCAGCCGTGGTGATCCCCACCGCGCGCGCCGCGCAGCTCACCATGAACCGCGAAGGCATCCGGCGTCTCGCAGCAGAGGAACTGGGCCTGCCGACCTCGCCTTACGCATTCGCGGATTCGCTCGACGAACTGAAGGCCGGCATCGCCACGGTCGGCTACCCGTGTGTGGTGAAGCCGGTGATGTCGTCCTCGGGCAAGGGGCAGTCGGTGATCAAGAGCGATGCCGATGTCGAGCGTGCCTGGCAATACGCGCTCGCGGGCGGACGCGTGAATCACGGCCGCGTGATCGTCGAGGGCTTTATCGACTTCGAATACGAAATCACGCAGCTCACCGTGCGCGCGACCGATCCGGCGAGCGGTGCCGTGCAGACGTACTTCTGCGATCCGATCGGCCACCGCCAGGTCGACGGCGACTACGTGGAGTCGTGGCAGCCGCAGCCGATGAGCCCGAAGGCGCTCGAACGCTCGCGCGAGGTTGCGCACAAGGTGACCGAGGCGCTGGGCGGCCGCGGCCTCTTTGGCGTCGAGCTGTTCGTGCGCGGCGATGACGTCTGGTTCTCGGAAGTGAGCCCGCGTCCGCACGACACGGGGCTTGTCACGCTCGCGTCGCAGCGCTTCTCCGAGTTCGAACTACATGCGCGCGCGATTCTCGGGCTGCCGGTCGATACGACGGCGCGCGGGCCGGGCGCATCGGCGGTGATTTACGGGGGCATGGATGCGCGCGGCATTGCCTTCGAAGGCGTGGCAGAAGCGCTGGCCGTGCCGGGTGCGGACCTGCGCCTGTTCGGCAAGCCCGAGAGCTTCGCGAAGCGCCGCATGGGCGTCGCGCTCGCGACGGGCGTCGATATCGACGAAGCCCGCTCGCGCGCACGTGCGGCGGCCTCGGCGGTGCGCCCGGTGCCGGGGAGCCCGTCGTAACAAGCGCTGGCGTGGCGACGCCTGACTTGAGGCCGTGTTAATCGGGCGCATTCGTGCTGCCGTCGTAGCGCCGGATAATCGCTGTTCTTTCCGCTCGGTCCGCGCTGCCGCAGTGCATGGCCAGGCATGCACGGGGCGCGGCGCGATGCGCCGGGTTATCGTGTCAAGCCATTGCAGGAAATTGGGAATGATGAAGTCGATCGCGTTGTGGTGGCCGCGTGGGCTGATGGTGGTGTGCGCTTTCGCGCTCTCGGGCTGCGGCCTCGCTGCCGCGCCGTGCCGCGTGGTGTCGGCGGGCTTGAAGATCGTGCCGGTGGTCGGGCACGTGGCCGCCGCGCCCACCGACGCCTGCGCCGACGTGATCGACCCCTGACCCGTGAAGCCCGTGCAGCGGCGCAACACGGCCAATCACCACGCCGGCGCAGCGCGCCGGTCCAACCGGGTATCGGGAGAACACGCCATGATCCGCGGATGCGACGCCGCCCTTCGTCTTGCCGCCCGTCTACGCACGCCGCGCCGATTTGCTGCGGGCGTGCTCGCGTTCGCCGTCCTCGGCGCCGGCGCGAGCCTTGCGGCAACTGCCGCGCAAGCCGCCTCGCTCGACGTGCGCGAGATCCAGACCCAGTCTCGCCACACCTATCGCTATACCTGCGCGGACGGCAAGACCGTCAAGGTGACCTACATCAACGGCTCCAACGGGCAGAGCTTCGCGCTCGTTCCCGTGGCGGGCCGCACGCTGCTGTTTGTCGGTGTGATTGCCGCGTCGGGCGTGAAATACGTCGCCGACCGCTATACCTGGTGGACCAAGGGTCCCGGCGCCGACCTCTACGACGACATGTCCGAAGCCAGTCCCAAGCCCCTCGTTTCCGGTTGCGCCACGATCATGCGCTAGGGCCCCCCGGCGCTTTGCGCCCGCGCCGTTCCGGTGAGCGGCGTGCAGAAGCCGGACTGCCCGGCCATAGGGATTTATGCCAAGGTGTTACAATACCGGCCTTTCGCCGAATTGCGCCTGCTCTCGTGGCGGGTTCTGGCCGGCGACGGGGCAGACTGCCGCGCCCGCGAGCGCCGGGACGAGGCAGACGCCCAGGCGTTACGACATCGACTGAAACAGCCGGGCGCACCGGCTGGCAACAAGGGAACGAGCGGGTCGAGCGCGGCCGTGCAGCCGGCGCTCCCTGCACACCGCGATGGGTTGACTCGATGGCGTTCCCGCGCGAATCTGCCGGCATTTTCCGCGAGCCGTCTGCTGGACGGCCAACGCGGCCGCTGCGGCCGGCAGCCAGGCGGAAAAAGCCGCTGCGGCCCCGCAGCGCCGTAACTCAGTAACGCTCGCCCAGTTTGCCCGCACTTTTCGAAGCAATCCGGCAGTACCCTGCAGTGAATATTTGAGGCGCGTCGCGCCTCGCGCGCATAGCGCCTTTATAGCGAAGCCACCATGTCCGACACAGCCGTCAAGCCCAGCACCGAGACCTTCGATCAGTTCGGCCTCGCACCCGAGATCCTTAAGGCGATCAAGGAGCAGGGCTACACGACGCCCACGCCCATTCAGGCGCAGGCGATTCCCGTGGTCCTTACGGGCCGCGACGTGATGGGCGCCGCGCAGACCGGCACCGGCAAGACCGCGAGTTTTTCGCTGCCGATCATTCAGCGTCTGCTGCCGCTGGCAAGCACGAGCGCCTCGCCCGCGCGCCACCCGGTGCGCGCGCTGATCCTCACGCCTACGCGCGAGCTGGCCGACCAGGTCGCCAACAACGTGCGCACCTACGCGCAGCACACGGCGCTGCGCAGCGCGGTGGTGTTCGGCGGCGTCGACATGAATCCGCAATCGGACGAACTGCGCCGCGGCGTGGAAATCCTGATTGCGACGCCGGGCCGCCTGCTCGACCACGTGCAGCAGAAGACCACGAATCTGGGCCAGGTGCAGATGCTGGTGCTCGACGAAGCCGACCGCATGCTCGACATGGGCTTCCTGCCGGACCTCCAGCGCATCCTGAATCTGCTGCCGAAGGAGCGCCAGACGCTGCTGTTCTCGGCGACCTTCTCGGGCGAGATCAAGAAGCTCGCCGCCACCTATCTGCGCACGCCGCAGACCATCGAGGTCGCGCGCAGCAACTCGACGGCCACCAACGTCACGCAGGTCGTCTACGAAGTGGCCGAAGGCGACAAAACCGGCGCGGTCGTGCAGCTAATCCGCGAGCGCGGCCTGAAACAGGTGATCGTGTTCTGCAACAGCAAGATCGGCGCGAGCCGTCTTGCGCGCCAGATCGAGAAGCAGGGCATCGTGGCCGCGGCGATTCACGGCGACCGCTCGCAAAACGAGCGCATGCAGGCGCTCGACGCGTTCAAGCGCGGCGAGATCGAGGCGCTGGTGGCGACCGACGTGGCCGCGCGCGGCCTCGACATCGCCGAATTGCCGGCCGTGATCAACTTCGACCTGCCCTTTAACGCCGAAGACTACGTGCACCGCATTGGCCGCACGGGCCGCGCGGGCGCCTCGGGCGACGCGCTCTCGCTGTGCAGCCCGAGCGAGAAGAAGCAGCTCGCCGATATCGAAAAGCTGATCAAGCGGCCGCTGACGGTCGAGCGTCTCGTGGTCGACACGCCGGTTGCGCATCACGAAGGCGGCAGCCGGCGTCGCGAGCGCGACAGTCATGAAGGCCGCGAAGGACGCGGGGAGCGCGTCGGCCATCGCCGCGCCGGTGCGTACGAGCGGCCGCATCACCACCGTCCGGCGCAGCCCGTCGACGACTTCTTCCTGAAGCCGTACGAGCCGTCGCCGAGCGCGCGCAGCGCGGCCGAAGACAAGCCCGCGCCGGCCGCCGCCGCGTCGCAAAAGCAGAAGCAGCCGCTCGCGGCGCTGCTCGGTGGACTGGGTTCGTCGTGGCGCAACAAGCCGACCTCGTCTTCGTCGTCCTGAAGCTGATGGACTGGCGAGGCTTCGGCTTCGCGCGATGAAAAAAAAAGCGGCGTGCCGGTTTCGACCGGCACGCCGCTTTTGCATTTCTGCCTGCAATCGTGTGGCTATGCGCTCATTTCATCGGGCCGCTCTAATTGCGCGAGGCGGCGCCTCCATGCGTCGATCGCATCGGCCTGAAAGGCTTCGAGCGTCGCGGGCGCGGGGTCGCGCAGTTCGAGCCCGAGATGGCGCGCGGCGGCGAGCAGCGCCACGAGCGGCCGCTCGGCGTCGAGCGCTTGCGCGCCGGTCTGCTTCGAGAGCTTTTCGCCTTCCTCGTTGGTAACGACGGGCACGTGCAGATACACGGGCGTGGGCACGGCGAGGCACCGCTGGAGCCAGATCTGGCGCGCCGTGGAGTCGAGCAGGTCCGCGCCGCGCACGACATGGGTGATGTTCTGCGCGGCGTCGTCGACCACCACGGCGAGTTGATACGCCCACTGGCCGTCCGCGCGCAGCAGCACGAAGTCGCCGACTTCGGTCGCCAGATCCTGCGCCTGCGGTTCTTGCCAGCGGTCGTCGAAGCGGATCAGCGCGGGGTTGCTCCCGGCCCCGGGCGTGTCGTCCGGCACGCGCAGACGCCACGCGCGCGCGGGCTTGCCGTGCAGTCCCGCGCGGCAGGTGCCGGGATAGATCAGAGTGGTGTTGCGCCGGTGCGCGTGCAGTTGCGAATCGGCGATTTCCTTGCGCGTGCAGCCGCACGGATACACATGGCCCGCCGCAATCAACCGGTCGAGCGCCGCGCGGTAAAGATCGAGGCGCTGGCTTTGCCATTGCGGCGGCTCGTCGGCGTGAAAGCCGAAGCGCTCCAGCGTCGCGAGAATATCCTCGGCGGCGCCGGGGACCGTGCGCGGGCCGTCGATGTCCTCCACGCGCACGAGCCACGCGCCGTCATGCGCGCGCGCGTCGAGCCAGCTCGCGAGCGCCGAGACGAGCGAGCCGAAATGCAGCGGTCCGGTAGGCGAGGGCGCGAAGCGCCCGCGATACCCCTGATGCGTTTGAGCCGGTGCGCTCACGCGCGCCTCACGCACACATCACGCAGCGTGTGCCGGCGCGGTGGCGGCGACCGCTTGAACAGGCTCCGCGCGCTCTGGATGGCACGCCGGGCAGCTCTTTCCCGCGACGTAAAGCGGCGAAGCCTGCCCGGCGGGCGTAACCACCGCGCGGCACGCAAAGCATTGCACGGTATCGGTCGCTTCGAGCTGCGGGTTGAGCGCGGTGCGCTGATCGAATACAAAGCAGTCGCCGTTGTAGTGCGCGCCGCCCACTTCCTCGAAATACTTGAGAATGCCGCCTTCGAGCTGATACACGTGTTCGATCCCCACTTCCTTCATGTGGATCGCGGCCTTTTCGCAGCGGATTCCGCCCGTGCAGAACGACACCACGGTCTTGCCTTGGAGATCGGCGCGGTTGGCCTCGATCACGCCCGGGAATTCGCTGAACTTGGCGATGCGGTAGTCGAGCGCCTGGTCGAACGTGCCGACGTCCACCTCGAACGCGTTGCGCGTGTCGAGCATGACGACCGGGCGGCCTTCGTCGTCGAAGCCGCGGTCGAGCCACGTCTTGAGCACGACCGGCGCGACCGACGGCGCGCGGCCTTCCTCGGGGCGGATCGCGGGCTTCTTCATGGTGATGATCTCGCGCTTCAGGCGCACCAGCATGCGGTTGAAGGGGCGCGTTTCCGAGAAGCTTTCCTTGAACTGCAGGGTCGCGAATTTGCCCTCGAACAGCGGATCGTGGTTGATGTAGTCCATGAAGGCGCGCACGTTGCCTTCGTCGCCCGCGACGAACAGATTGATGCCTTCCGGCGCGAGCAGGATGGTGCCCCGCAAATCGAGCGACTTGCAGCGTTCGAGCACGAGCGGACGCCATTCGGCGGTCTTGTCGAGTGTCGCGAACTGGTAGGCGGAGAGATTGAGAATACGCATGGCCAACTTGAAAACCTGAATCCGATGGGCCCGCGGCGCGGCGGGCGTAATCCGCTATTATCCCTCAACCGGGCCATGCAGCGCCTGCAGCGCGTTGCCTCGCTCCCCGCAAGCCTTGCGCGTGTCCGATGCCGCGCTGGGCCTTATCCGAATGGTCGGGCACGCAGGCCACGGCAAAAATCGCGTGACCGTGGAGGTACAATCACGCCCATGTCAGATCCCCGCTTCGTCCATCTCCGCGTCCACTCCGAATTCTCGATTGCCGACGGCATCGTGCGCCTCGACGACCTCGTCAAGGCGGCGGCCAAGGACGGCCAGGGCGCGCTCGCGCTCACCGACCTCGGCAACGCATTCGGCCTCGTTCGTTTCTACACGGAAGCCCGTGGCAAAGGGGTCAAACCCATTGCCGGCTGCGATGTCTGGATCATGAATCCGGACGACCGCGACAAACCTTCGCGTCTGCTTCTGCTCGTGAAGGACAAACGCGGTTATCTCAATCTCTGCGAACTGCTGTCCAAGGCATGGCTCACGAATCAATATCGTGGGCGCGCGGAAGTCGACGTCGCGTGGCTCGAAAGCGGGCTGGGCGAAGGGCTGCTCGCGATCTCGGGCGCGCAGCAGGGCGACGTGGGGCTCGCACTCGCGGCGGGCAACGTCGAAAGCGCGAAGCGTCATGCGCAGCGCTGGGCGAAACTGTTCCCGAACGGCTATTACATCGAGTTGCAGCGCTGCGGCCAGCCGGGCGCCGAACAGTACATCGAGCAGGCTGTGGCGATTGCGGCGGAACTGAAGCTGCCAGTGGTGGCCACGCATCCGATGCAGTTCATGACCGATGAGGAATACACGGCGCACGAAGCGCGCGTGTGCATCTCGGAGGGCGACATTCTGGCGAATCCGCGCCGCCAGAAGCGCTTCACGACCGACCAGCGGTTTCGCACCCAGGACGAAATGGTCGCGCTGTTCGCGGACATTCCCTCGGCCATTGCGAACACCATCGAAATCGCGCGGCGCTGCAACCTCACGCTCGAGCTCGGCAAGCCGAAGCTGCCGCTCTTCCCGACGCCCGACGGCATGTCGCTCGACGACTATCTCGTGCAGCTCTCGAAAGAGGGGCTCGAAAAACGCCTCGTGCAGCTTTATCCCGATGAAGCCGAGCGCGAGAACGAGCGCGCACGCT
This sequence comes from Paraburkholderia sp. A3BS-1L, assembly GCF_051125215.1. Taxonomy (NCBI): domain Bacteria; kingdom Pseudomonadati; phylum Pseudomonadota; class Betaproteobacteria; order Burkholderiales; family Burkholderiaceae; genus Paraburkholderia; species Paraburkholderia sp. A3BS-1L. The sequence goes on from NZ_CP120442.1 coordinate 1,101,203, forward strand.
ATAACGAGCGCCTCGAATTCGAGTGCGGGACCATCATCAAGATGGGCTTCCCGGGCTACTTCCTGATCGTCGCGGACTTCATCAACTGGGCCAAGAACAACGGCGTGCCGGTGGGACCGGGCCGGGGCTCGGGCGCAGGCTCGCTGGTGGCTTACGCGCTCGGCATTACCGATCTGGATCCGCTGCGCTACAACCTGCTGTTCGAGCGCTTCCTGAATCCGGAACGCGTCTCGATGCCCGACTTCGACATCGACTTCTGCCAGCACGGGCGCGACCGCGTCATTCAGTACGTGAAGGAGAAGTACGGCGCGGACGCCGTCTCGCAGATCGCCACCTTCGGCACCATGGCCGCGAAGGCCGCGGTGCGCGACATCGGCCGCGTGCTCGACCTCGGCTACAACTTCACCGATGGCGTGGCCAAGCTCATTCCGTTCAAGCCGGGCAAGCACGTCACCATCGCCGACGCGATGAAGGAAGAGCCGCTGCTGCAGGAGCGCTACGACAACGAAGACGAAGTGCACCAGCTGCTCGACCTCGCGCAGCTCGTGGAAGGTCTCACGCGTAACGTCGGCATGCACGCGGGCGGCGTGCTGATCGCGCCCGGCAAGCTCACAGACTTCTGCCCCCTCTACACCCAGGGCGACGAAAGCGGCGTCGTGAGCCAGTACGACAAGGACGACGTGGAAGCCGTCGGCCTCGTGAAGTTCGACTTTCTGGGCCTCACCACGCTCACGATTCTCGACTGGGCCGAGCGTTATATCCGCATGCTGGATCCGTCGAAGAAAGACTGGTCGCTCGCGCAGGTGCCGCTAGACGATCCCGCTTCCTTCCAGATCCTCAAGAAGGCCAACACGGTTGCCGTGTTCCAGCTGGAAAGCCGCGGTATGCAGGGCATGTTGAAGGACGCGCAGCCCGACCGCTTCGAGGACATCATCGCGCTCGTGGCCTTGTATCGTCCGGGCCCGATGGACCTGATCCCAAGCTTCTGCGCGCGCAAGCACGGCCGTGAAGTGGTGGAGTATCCCGATCCGCGCGTCGAACCGGTTCTGAAAGAGACCTACGGCATCATGGTCTACCAGGAGCAGGTGATGCAGATGGCGCAGATCATCGGCGGCTACTCGCTCGGCGGCGCTGACCTTTTGCGCCGCGCGATGGGCAAGAAGAAGCCCGAGGAGATGGCCAAGCACCGCGAGATCTTTGCGGAGGGCGCGGCGAAGAACGGTCTCACGCGCGAGAAGGCCGACGAGACCTTCGACTTGATGGAGAAGTTCGCGGGCTACGGCTTCAACAAGTCGCACGCGGCCGCCTATGCGCTGCTCGCCTATCACACGGCGTGGCTCAAGGCGCACCATCCGGCCGAATTCATGGCGGCCAACATGTCGCTCGCCATGGACGACACCGACAAGGTGAAGATCCTGTTCGAGGACTGCGCCACCAACGGTTTGAAAGTGCTGCCGCCGGACGTGAACGCGTCGGCGTATCGCTTCGAGCCCGTGGCCGATGCTCATGTGGCCGAAGGCAAGCGCTCGCGCACCATCCGTTATGGCCTTGGGGCGATCAAGGGCAGCGGCCAGAACGCCATCGAAGAAGTCCTGCGCGCGCGCAAAGAAGGCGGGCTCTTCAAGGATCTGTTCGACTTCTGCGAACGCATCGACCGCCGCCTCGTGAATCGCCGCACGATCGAGGCGATGATCCGCGCGGGCGCGTTCGATTCGATCCACGCGAATCGCGCGCAACTGCTCGCGTCGGTGCCGATGGCAATGGAGGCCGCCGACCAGGCGAGCGCCAACGCCATGCAGGCGGGTCTGTTCGACATGGGCGACGCGCCGCTGGCCGCGCACGAACTCGTGGACGAACCCGCCTGGGGCGACAAGCGCAGGCTGCAGGAAGAGAAGGGCGCGCTCGGCTTCTATCTGTCCGGGCACCTGTTCGATGCCTACAAGGACGAAGTGCGCCGCTTCGTGCGCCAGAAGATCGGCGATCTCAAGGAAGGGCGCGACAAGCTCGTCGCGGGCGTGATCGCCTCGCTGCGCACGCAGATGACCCAGCGCGGCAAGATGCTGATCGCGCTGCTCGACGACGGCACCGGCCAGTGCGAAGTGACGGTGTTCAACGAGCAGTATGAGGCACACAAGGCGCTCTTCAAGGAAGACGAACTGCTGGTCGTGCAGGGCGGGGCGCGCAACGACGCGTTCACGGGCGGCATCCGCTTCACGGTGGACACTGTGATGGATCTGGAGCGCGCCCGCAGCCGCTACGCGCAGGCCGTGAAGGTGCAGATGAACGGCAATGCCAATGCGCTCGCGCTGCGCTCGGTGCTCGAAGCGCATCGAGCGAAGCCCGATGATTCGCTGCCCGCGCCGGTGGTGGAAACGCGCGGGCGTGGCGGACGCGACGGCGGCGGAGGTTATGGTGGAGGCCGGGGTCGCGAGCGCGAGCAGGTGGCCATTCCGAACGGCCTCGCGGTGCAGATCGTCTATAGCAACGAACGCGCGCAAGGCGAAGTGCGTCTGGGCGACGCCTGGCGCGTGAAGCCCACCGACGAACTCATTGCGGCGCTGCGCGGCGAGTTCGTGGGCAGTTCCATCGAAATCGTCTACTGACGATGTCTTTTCTGGCAGCGCGAGCGGCAATGGCTGCTGCTTGCGCTGCCTGTCCTTCCGCCCCGATTCAGCGTTTCTTCGCGACTTTGCCGTCGCGCGTGAGCAGCGCGAGCTTGACGTAGCGGTAGTACGTGGTCTCGGCGTTGTTGATCGCGAGCATCAGTCCCTCGGCGCCGTCGAGAAATCCCGCGCGTATCACCCAGGTGCGAAAGAACGCCCAGAAGCCCTTGCCGAGCGCTTTGGCGAGCGACGAGCGCTTGCCGTCCTCGGCCATCGTGAGCGCGCCGGCCGTCGAATAGGCGTTGGTCTTTTCAAGCGCTTCGTGCAGATCAGGCATCGAAATATGAATGATCGGGCCGTTGAGCTGGCCGATCGTGCCCTGAATCTCCAGGTGCGTGTGGGTGCGCACGTCGGTGAAGCGCGCGCTGCCGCGCCGGAACAGGCGCTCGATGCGGTCGGGCCACCAGCCCGAGTGCTTCATGAAGCGCCCGCAGAAGCTCGAGCGGCGCGGCGTGCTGAATGCGGCGTGCGTCGTGCCCTCGGCGAGCAGGCGTTCCAGTTCGGCGCGAAGCTCGGGGCTCAGACGCTCGTCGGCGTCGAGGCAGATCACCCAGTCGCCGCGCGCCTCGGCCAGCGCCCGGTTCTTCTGCGGGCCGTCGCCGGGCCAGTCGGTTTCGAACACGCGCGCGCCTAGCTCGCGGCAGATGTCGGGCGTGCCGTCGGTGCTGCCGGAATCGAACACGATGGTTTCCATCGCGAGCCCGCGCACCGATTCGAGGCAGTCGCGAATGTCGTGCGCCTCGTTCATCGCCACCACGATGACCGAAAGGGTGGCATGCGGTGAGCCGCTCGGGCTGATCGGAGAAAGTCCGTCGGACATGGAAAGACGCCTGTTCTGGAGGAATGTCGGAAGCGGTGTACCGCGCCGCGCCCGCTGGAGGCCAGCCGGGCGCGGAGGTGCGTATTCTAGACGATGCCGGACGATGTGCCGGAGCGGGCTGGGCGCTGGCGGGCGAGCATGCGGGGCCTGATCGCCGCTGTTGCATTCCCGGCGGATCGCACGGCGTGCTGCGTCAAGCGTATACAATGCGTACCGCGCCGCCAGGCCATCTGTCAGACGATCTGCCTTGAACCGGCCGGCGGCTGGGCTAGCGGCCCAGTCACGCATGCAGTCCCGCCGGCATTTCCACCCGCATTTCCAGCACACGCTTTTCCAGAGGATTCCTTGAGCGAGACCTCCCCACAATCCACTCTCAGCAAGCCGATCGGCTCCGGCACGAAGTCGACTGCCTCGTCGGTTGGCCGGCGCCTCTGGCCGTATATCAAGCCGCTCTTCTGGGTGGCGGTCGCCGCCATCGTCACGCTGGCGATCGTGGCCGCGACCGAGGCCGGCATTCCGGCGCTCCTCAAGCCGCTGCTCGACCACGGCTTCGGCACCAAGGGCAGCACGAGCGCCAGATGGATCGTGCCCGCTGCCGTGATCGGCCTCGCGCTCGTGCGCGGCCTGACGCAATACGCGTCCGGCTATCTGCTCCAGTACATGACCAACAAAATCCTGCTGGAGCTGCGCCTGAAGATGTTCGAGCGCATGATCCATGCGAGCGTCGGGTTTTTCCAGCGCGAGACGGCGAGCACAGTCATCAACGCCATCGTGTTCGAGGTCAACCAGATCCTGGGCGTGCTGCTGAGCGTGCTGGTCACGTCCGTGCGCGACTCGCTCACGGTGATCTTTCTGCTGGGCTATCTGTTCATTCTGAACTGGCGCCTAACGCTGATCGTGGCCGTGCTGCTGCCGGCCATCGGCTGGCTCGTCAGCAAGATCAACCGGCGCCTGCGCCGCCTGAACCGCGAGCACCAGGCGCTCACGAACGAGCTGTCGTACATCGTCGAGGAGACGGTGGGCGGCTACAAGGTCGTCAAGGTTCACAACGGCGAGCAGTACGAAATGGACCGCTTCGGCGAGATGAGCAAGCGTCTGCGCGGCTATCAGATGCGCATGACGATCTCGGGCGGCCTCGCGCAGCCGCTTACGCAGTTTCTTGCCTCGATCGCGCTCGCGGTCGTCATCACGATCGCCGTGGTGCAGGCCTCGCACGACCAGACCACCGTGGGCGGCTTCGTCGCGTTCGTGACGTCGATGCTGCTCGTGATCTCGCCGCTCAAGCATCTGATCGACGTGAACCAGCCGTTGCAGCGCGGCATGACCGCCGCCGAGCTGATCTTCGGCCTCATCGACGAGCCGGTCGAGCCGGCCGGCGGCGGCAAGCCGCTCGAGCGCGCGCGCGGCGAGATCGAGTTCCGCAACGTGTCGTTCTCCTATGGGCCCGGTGCGCGCTCGATCCTGGAGAGCGTGACGTTCAGCGCGGCGCCGGGCGAGATGATCGCGCTGGCGGGCCCGTCGGGCAGCGGCAAGACCACGCTCGTGAACCTGCTGCCGCGCTTTTTCGATCCGAGCGGCGGCGAGGTTCTCGTCGATGGCGTGCCGCTGCCCGAGTACGACATCCATGCGCTGCGCAGCCAGATCGCGATGGTGAGCCAGGACGTGACGCTCTTCAACGACACGGTCGCGAACAACGTGGCCTATGGCGAGAAGGCCGATCTCGCGCGCGTGGAAGAAGCGCTGCGCGCGGCCAACCTCTGGGACACGATCGCGGCGCTGCCCGAAGGCGTCGAGACGCGGGTCGGCGACAACGGCATGAAGCTCTCGGGCGGGCAGCGGCAGCGTCTGGCGATCGCGCGCGCGATCTACAAGGACGCGCCGATCCTGATTCTCGACGAAGCGACTTCGGCGCTCGATTCGGAGTCGGAGCGCCACGTGCAGGCAGCGCTCGAAACGCTGATGAAGGGCCGCACGACGCTCGTGATCGCGCATCGGCTCTCGACCATCGAGCGCGCGGACCGCATTCTGGTGATGGAGGCGGGCCGCATTGTCGAGCGCGGCTCGCATCAGCAGTTGCTCGAACAGCGCGGGCTGTACGCGCACCTGCACAAGATTCAGTTCCAGCAGAACGCCGCTTAAGAGATCACAGGCGTCGCAGAGAGGCGCCCGATGCCGGGCGCATGCTGGCTGTCTGATCGACTAGCTGATCGTGACTATCCGATTGGCCCCGATTGGCAGGCGCGTCGTCCGAATGATCAGCGGCTTGCCGCGCCGCCTTCGAGTTCGCGCTTGCGCGACACGACGATCGCCATGAAAACGACGGTGAGCAGCGAGATCAGGACGACCACCTGAATCGGCACCAGCACGTCGATGGTGAGCCCGAAAAGGATCGTGCTGAACGACACTGCGAGGCCGCTGCAGCCGGCAGTGCGGATGACCGAATCCGCGGCGCGGCACGCGCGCCAGAAATAGACCGACGTGCCGAAGTAAAGCAGCAGCAGGGCCGCCGCGCCCATCGCGCCCATTTCAGCGATGGCCGAGAAGAAGTCGCTGTGCGCGCGCTCATTGACGATCTGCTGGCTCGCCTCGCCGTGCTGGGCGAGATCGCCGAGCGCGTGTTCCAGCCGGCCCTTGCCCACGCCATAGGCCGGATGGCGCTCGAACAGCATGATCGAGGCGTTCCAGAGCTGCAGGCGCAGGCCCACCGAGGTGTCCTTGTTGCCGCGCTGCATGAGGGCGAAGTCGCTGCCGGCGTCGGCCACGCGGTGGCGGATGCCATTGGTCGAGAACAGTGCGCCGGTCGCGGCGGCGAGCAGCACCAGCGTCACGACGACACGCTTCCAGTGCGAAAACCATCCGTACTGCACGCCGAGCAGGAGCGCGAACACGGGAACCGCGATCCAGCCGCCGCGCGTGCCCGACAGATAGGAGACGAAGCCGCCCGCGACGAGCGCGGCGAGCTTGACGACGAGCGCAAGCGGGCGCGCCTTGCGGTCCCAGCCGAAGGTGAACACAGAGAGGAAAGCGAACAGCAGGGCGGTGTCGCCGAATGGGATCGCGTTCGTGTAGTAGTTCGAGAGGCGCTCGGTGTCGTTCCAGCCGCCTGGGGGGCGGTCGATGAAAACCCAGGCGCTCGCCGCGAGCGCGCCCAGCGCGCAGCCCCAGCCGATGACCGTGAGATGGCGCGAAGGCAGGCGGCTTAGCAGCAGAAAGATCGGCAGCGCGAGCGTGAAGCGCGAAAGCGCGTCGAACTGGTGCGGCGCCCAGTAGCCGAGCAGCGGCTGCTGGAGCGCGACCACGGCGACCGGCGCGAGCATCGCGGCGGTGTACCAGCGGTATTCGCGCCAGGGTGCGAAATAGCCGCGGTCGTGCCGATTCACGTACGCGCCATGAAGCGCGAACGCGAGCAGCAGGAAAAAGCAGTAACCCGTTCCGCCGCGCCAGACCAGATTCGTGGCGGGTCCGATCACGAGCAGCAGGGTAACGATTGGAGCCAGGCGGCGAAGATAGGTCGTCGTATCGTAATTCATGTCGGCCGGCGCAAATCGGACGGGCAGTCAGTGGTCATGCCGGCGGAGCCGGACAGGCGCAACTGCCCCTAAACCGGTCGATTATACCGGAGCGGATTTTGGGTATGCGCGATGCTCGGACAGACATACGGCCCGCCGTATTGTGGGCGTCGTCCCGCATCGGGTGAGGCGCCGCCTGGTCCGCTGCGGCATTGTGTGGAACTGGCGACTTATAATCGGCCCACGCGAGAACTGCGCACAAAATAATTCACATGTCGGACGGGTCATGAAGGTTGGAATCTCCTGCAACGCGCTCAAGCACAGCGGCGGCCTGGAACGCTACGCGATGGACCTTATCCGGGGTCTCGCCGCACGCGGCATGCGGCCCGTGTTTTTTGCGCGCAAGTTCGATCCCTCCGTGCCGGAATACGCGCTCGTGGAGCCGCACCGCATCAACGTTTCCTTGCTGCCGGGAAAGCTGCGCGACATGTGGTTCTCGCGGCGGCTGGTCACCTTGCGCCGTCGCGCGGGCGTGGACGTGCTGATCGGCTGTAACCGGGTGGATGGCTCGGAGATCGCCATTTGCGGCGGCACGCACCGCGGCTTTCTGCGTGCGATGGGGCGCCCGATGCGCGGCTCCGACAGCCGGCAAATCGCGCTCGAAAGTCAGCAATATGCGCGATCGCGCGTGATCGTCGCGCATTCTGAGCTGATGCGTTCCGAACTTCGCGAATTGTATGGGGTGGACGAGGCGAAGATCCGCGTGCTCTGTCCGCCTGTGGATGGCGAACGCTTCTCGCCCGTGGATGCCTGCACGCGCGCTGCGCTGCGCCGTCAATATGGGTTCGGCGACCACGAAACGGTCTTGCTGTTTGCGTCGAGCAGCCATGAGCGCAAAGGCTTGCCGCTCATCGAGCAGGCACTTGCCGCGCTGGATCTGCCGGTCGTGGTGGCCGTGGCGGGGCGTCCGCCTGAGCGCGCGAGCGCGCGCGTGCGCTATCTCGGCTATGTGAAGGATCTCGAAAACGCCTATCGCGCGGCCGATTACTCGATCCTCGCGTCGACCTACGAGCCGTTCGGGCTCGTTGGCATCGAATCGGTGATGTGCGGCACGCCGGTGATCTTTTCGTCGAATATCGGCTGCTGCGACGCCATCGGCGACAGCGCCAAATATCTGTTTCGACCCGGCGATGCCGCCGATCTGCGCCGTGCGATCGAGGCGGCCGTCGCGGCGCGCGGACGGCGCGTCGACCCGGCCGACGCGGGTGACCCATGCGGTCCACCTCCCGCGGTCCTGTACGACGCCACCGTGCAGGCACACGTGGACGCGCTGCTCGAACTCATGGCGGACATCTCCCCGACCCGCTAGTTCGGGCCTCGCGCCGCCCGCGCACGACGCGCGGCGTCTTCAGTGATTCTTCTGCGGTCTGGAAAAGTCCTCCATGGTTTTAGGCGTTAACCCTGGGTTCTGACAGGCATACGATGCGTACATCGGCCGCATGCACAGACAAACAGTCGCACATCGGCCGCCCTGAACCCACTGGAGGTCGTAATCATGAAGTCCCTGATTCAAGCCGTTGCTGTTGCCGCTGTCCTCGTTGCTCCCGTCGCTTCGTTCGCCCAGTCGCACTCGACCATCACCCGCGCTCAGGTGCGCGAAGAACTCGTGCAGTTGCAGAAGGCCGGTTACCACGTCGGGGACGGCGATCAGGTGCATTACCCCGAAGCGATTCAGGCCGCCCAGGCCAAGGTGGCCGCGATGAATGGCAACAGCGCCTACGGCGGTGTCGCGAACGCGACGGAATCGGGGGTGCGCGGCGCGAAGGTGTCGGCGGAGGACTGGAACGCGATGTATGCGCATCCCTAAGCCATCGGCGTCGCTCCAATACCGGCTCGAATGACCGCCGCGCCGCCAGAGGGCGCGCCGCCGGCAGGCGCGCCGCCAGAGGGCGCGCGGTCAAAGGACGGAGCGGCGCGTGAAGATTGCCCGCTGGCGATTGCCCGGGCCGCAGACAAACGCCGGCCTGGCTATCGCACCGACATCTCGCCGGGCAGATTCGTGGCGTGCAGTTGCGTGAGCAGCGCGCGCGCTTCTTCGATTGGCTCTCCCGTCATCGGATGAAACACGAAACGCAGCGCCGTCGCCAGCGTCGGATAGTGTTTGCGCGTGCTGCGTGAGTACGCGGGATCGTAGTGCTCGGTCACGAGCGTCTCGGACAGCGCCGCGTGGCGGCCTTCCTCCAGCAGACGGCACCACGACTCGATGCGCTCGCGTCCGTGCAGCGGCGTGAGCTTCAGCAATTGCTCGCGGAAGTAGGCCGCGTCACTGAGCAGGTGGCCATAATCCTTGAGCAGCAGCGCCACGCGCTCCTCGAGCGCGACCTCGACCATGACGCACGGTGCCGCGTGGATGCCCTCCACCAGCGCGACAGGCAGCGTGATCGCGCCGATGCGCCGGCTTTCCGCTTCCACGAACACGGGCTGCGCGGGGTCGAACGTGCGCAGTTGCTGCACGAGCGCCGTGTCGAACGACTTTTGCGCGGGCTGCGCGCGCGTGGGCAGCGCGCCGAGCAGCGAGCCGCGATGCGCGGCAAGCGCTTCGAGATCGAGCGTTTGCGCGCCGGCCTGGCCGAGCGCCTGCAACAGGCGCGTCTTGCCGCTGCCCGTGGGCCCCGCGAGCACGATGTAGCTCAAGCTACCGGGCAGCGTGCCGAGCGCCTCGACCACGGCGTTCCGGTAGGTCTTGTAGCCGCCTTCGAGCTGCCGCGCGCGCCAGCCGATCATGTTGAACATGGTCGTCATCGACCCCGAGCGTTTGCCGCCGCGCCAGCAATAGACGAGCGGGCGCCAGTTGCGCGGACGATCGGCGAAAGTCGTGTCCAGATGCATGGCGATATTGCGTGCGGCGATAGCCGCGCCTACGCGCGTGGCGTCGAAGGGCGAATTCCTGTACATCGTGCCGATGAGCACGCGCTCCTCGTTGCTGAGCACGGGGGCGTTGATCGCGCCGGGCACATGGTCCTCGGCGTATTCGAGCGGCGTTCTCACGTCGATGATCTCGTCGAACTCGCCGAGTTGGGAAAGGGTGGCGCGCTGGTGATTCAACTGCGGTGCTCCGATAGGGCGTGCGACGGCCCTGCGCTGGTATCGCGCAGGGCCAATAGCGAATGATATACGGTGCGAAGGCCGACGGCGGTGTGGGGGCAGGCGGCGGTGCGGCGTGCGGCTCCCACGATGTCAGCACAATGCCGAATGCAGAGTCCGGGTTTACTTCGCGCGCGCGTTCGACCGTGCGGCGGCGGGAGAGGACATCGAGGAACGGCCCGTCACCTTCATGTCGTTCGAGGAAATGACCGCCGCGCTGACGCCCCGGCGCATTGAACTGCTGCGTTATCTGCATCGCGAGGAAGCGGAGAGCGTGATAGCGCTCGCGCGGGCACTGAAGCGCGACTACAAGCGCGTGCGTGAGGACGTGGCGACAGTGGAGGCGGCCGGGCTTATCGTGCGCGAAGGCGGGCGGTTGCGCGCGCCGTGGGACACACTCTCGGCGGAACTCACGCTTTGAACGGCGTTGTGCCTGGAACCCCGTCTAGCGGGGTTTAGGGGCGCACACCGACTCGAGTAATCCCGCAGCGCCTACATCAGCACAATATCGTACTGCTCCTGACTCAGGTTCGACTCCACCTGCAACGACACGGGCTTGCCGATGAAGTCGATCAGCATCGCGAGATGCTGCGACTCTTCCTCGAGAAATAAATCGATCACCTGCTGCGAAGCCACCACGCGAAATTCGCGCGGATTGAACTGGCGCGACTCGCGCAGGATCTCGCGCAGCACGTCGTAGCACACGGTGCGCGCGGTCTTCACCTGCCCCTTGCCAAGGCAGGTCGGGCAGGGCTCGCACAGCACATGCGCGAGCGATTCGCGCGTGCGCTTTCTCGTCATCTCCACGAGGCCGAGTTGCGAGAAGCCGTTCACGGTCACGCGCGTGCGGTCGCGCGAGAGCGCTTTCTTCAACTCGCCGAGCACCTGATCGCGGTGCTCGACGTTCTCCATGTCGATGAAGTCGATGATGATCACGCCCCCCAGATTGCGCAGCCGCAACTGGCGCGCGATGGTGTGCGCCGCTTCGAGATTGGTCTTGAAGATCGTGTCGTCGAAGTTGCGCGCGCCCACGTAGCCGCCCGTGTTCACGTCGATCGTTGTCATCGCCTCGGTCTGGTCGATCACGAGGTAGCCGCCCGACTTGAGGTCGACGCGCCGCGAGAGCGCGCGCTGGATCTCGGCCTCGATGTTGTAGAGGTCGAAGAGCGGCCGCTCGCCCGTGTAGTGGTGCAGCTTCGCCAGCACGGCGGGTGTGAATTCGGTGGCGAACTCGGTGAGCTTCTGGAACGTTTCGCGCGAATCGACCTGAATGCGCGAGGTCTCGTCGTTCACGAAGTCGCGCAGCACGCGCTGCGCGAGATTGAGGTCTTGATAGAGCAGGCTCGTGGCCGGCATGCGCTGCGACTGCGCGAGGATCGTCGTCCACGTCTTGCGCAGGTACGCGACATCGGCGGCGAGCTCCTCGCTGGTGGCGTCTTCGGCGATGGTGCGCACGATATAGCCGCCTTTCTCGTCGGCGGGCAGCACGGCGGTCAGGCGCGCGCGCACGGCTTCGCGCTCCGCCTCGCTTTCGATCTTCTGCGAGATGCCGATGTGCGGCTCCTGCGGCAGATACACGAGTGTGCGGCCCGCGATGCTCACCTGCGTCGAAAGACGCGCGCCCTTGGTGCCGATCGGATCCTTCACGACCTGGACCATCAGCGTTTGCCCTTCGAACACGGTCTTTTCGATGGGCTGATGATGCACGCTCGCATGCGCCTCGCCCGCGATGCGCGGATGCCAGATATCGGCAACGTGGAGGAACGCGGCGCGCTCGAGGCCGATGTCGATGAACGCCGACTGCATGCCCGGCAGCACGCGCACGACCTTGCCGAGATAGACATTGCCGACGCGTCCGCGCGACAGCGTGCGTTCGACGTGAAGCTCCTGGACTGCACCTTGCTGGACCAGCGCAACACGCGTCTCCTGAGGCGTGACGTTGATCAGGATTTCTTCGTTCATGATTGCTTTTAGAAGTCGATGCCGGCGGCGCGCAGGAGGGCGGCCGTTTCGAAAAGCGGCAAGCCCATGATACCCGAATAGGACCCGTCGATTCGCTCGACGAACTCGGCGGCGCGCCCCTGGATGCCATATGCGCCGGCCTTGCCGAACGGCTCGCCGCTCGCGACGTAGCGTGCGAGCGCGGCGGGCAGCGCAGGGGCGAAACGCACGTGCGAGCGCGACAGCACAAGCGGCAGGCACACGCCTTCCGCGTTGACCACAGCCACGGCGGTGAGCACTTCATGCTCGCGGCCGGCAAGCCGTTCGAGCATCGCGTAGGCGTCGGCGGCGTCGTGCGGCTTGCCGAGGATATGGCCGTCGATGCTCACGGTGGTGTCGGCGGTGAGAATCGGCGCATGCTCGTGGGCGCCCGCAACGAGCCGGGCGCGCGCGGCATCGGCTTTGGCGGCGCACACGCGCTCGACATAGACGGCGGCGGACTCGCCGGGCAGCACGGCTTCGAGCGACTCGGCGTCTTCGTCGGGGCGCGGCAGCAGCAGCTCGAAGCGCACGCCGAGCTGTTGCAGCAGTTCCTGGCGGCGCGGGCTCTGTGAGGCGAGATAGACGAACGGATAGGGCGCGGTAGTGGTCATCGGGGCGTTTTTACGTCTTGATGAGGCGGGGATCGGGCTCACGCGGCTTTACGCAGCTTCACACGGGTTCGCACCTGCGAGGGCGGCCGCGGCACGTGGGTCTCCGCGGCGCGCATTCCGGCGGACGCCATGCGCGAGCGCTTCAAACGCGATGATAGGGGTGATTCTGCGTGATGGTCCACGCGCGGTAAAGCTGCTCGGCAAGCAGCACGCGCACCATCGCATGGGGCAGCGTGAGGGAGGACAGGCGCAGCAGCGTATCGGCGCGCGCCTTGATCTGCGGATCGAGCCCGTCCGCCCCGCCGATCAGGAACGCCACGTCGCGCCCGTCCTGCTGCCATCCGGGCAGCGCCTGGGCGAGCTGCATGGTGGTCCAGTCCTTGCCGCGTTCGTCGAGCGCAACGATGCGCGCGTTCTTCGGCAACGCGGCTTCGATGCGCGTGCGCTCGGCGGCCATCACGCTTTCGGCCGAACGCCCCGACGAGCGCTGCTCGGGCTTTACCTCGCGCAACTCGATGCGCAACTCGGGCGGCATGCGCTTCGTGTATTCCTCGAAGCCTTCGGCCACCCAGTCCGGCATCTTGTGCCCAACGGCGACGATATGCAGTTTCATGATGCTAAACGAATGCGTGTGGCCCATGTGGCGCGCCTGTGAGATCGCTGCGTGCTCAACGTATTGATCGACGTGCTCATCAACGTATTCAGCATGCGCGTTCACTTCGCGTGGATGGTGGAATTACTTCGCGCTGCGACGCGATGCGGCCTTGCGCGCGGGCTTCTTCACGGCGGGCAGGTCGACTTCTTCGTCGTCTTCATCGTCGATCGGCTCGCTCGGGCGCGCGCCCGTGAAGCCCGTGTTGGCCGCGAGCTTCACGCGCACCGGCTTGTCGCCCCAGATCTCTTCGAGGTTGTAGTACTGGCGCAGCGCGGGCTGCAGGATGTGGACGACCGCGTCGCCGCAATCGACCAGCACCCATTCGCCGATGTCCTCGCCTTCGGTGCTGACGATGTCGCCGCCGGCTTCCTTGACCTTCTCGCGCACGCTGTTGGCGAGCGCCTTGGTCTGGCGGTTCGAGGTGCCGCTCGCGACGATCACGCGATCGAACAGCTCGGTCAGATGGCTCGTGTTGAAGACGCGAATGTCCTGTGCCTTGACGTCTTCGAGACCGTCGACGATGGCGCGTTGAAGTTTGCGGATGTCCATATTTACCCGTGATGCCTGTACAAATGATGTTGAAGGATGTAGTCCCACACTGCTGCGGGGACCTTGTCGGCGGCGCTGCCGCCGCGTGGTTCAGTCGTCGAGGGCGAGTGTGCGGGCGCCCCGGCCTGTACCGCCCGGGTTGTCTGCGCCGCCACGCGCGCGCCCAGTTCGCGCCGGATTTCGGTGGCCGAAATGTCGAACGCGAGCGTGGCGTCGATCAGCAGATGCCCGCAGCGCGTGGCCGCGAGCGTGGCGGCGCTGGCGCGCCGCGCGGCCACTTCCGCCGACACGGCGTCTGGCAGCGCCGCGAAATTGAAGCCTGGCCGGCTCGCCACGCCCAGATGCGCGAGCGCGAACAGCTCGCGCCACGCATGCCACGAATCGAGGTGCAGCAGTTGATCGGCGCCCATCAGCAGCGTGAGCGCCGCCTGTGCGTTGCTTTCGCTGCGTGCGCGCCAGCGGCGCAGCGTCTCCACCGTATAGGTGGGGCCGTCGTGCTCGATCTCGTCGGTGCTCACGCTGACCGTGACGCCCGGCAGCACGAGCGAGGCCGCCGCCGCGCGCGTCATCGCAAGGCGATGAACGGCGGCGCTCACTTCGGGCTTCTGCCAGGGCTGGCCGGCGGGCAGCAGGATCAGTTCGGTCAGGCCGAGCACGCGCGCGAAATGGCGCGCGAGCGCGAGATGGCCCTCGTGTATCGGATCGAAGGTGCCGCCGAGCAGGCCCACGCGGCGCGCGAGCGCCGCAGGGGGGGCGCCGGCTGGCGCACTCGCGGTGGCGGACAGGTGTTGCGTCACGGCGTCAGATCCAGTCGCGCACCGGCAGGAAGTCGGTGTACAGGCGCGCTTCGGGCGTGCCCGGCTGCGGCTGCCAGTCGTAGCGCCAGTTCGCGGAGGGCGGCATCGACATGAGGATCGACTCGCTGCGCCCGCCGCTTTGCAGCCCGAAGTGCGTGCCGCGATCCCAGACCAGATTGAACTCGACGTAGCGGCCGCGCCGGTACGCCTGGAATTCGCGTTCGGCTTCGCCATAAGGCGTGGCGCGGCGCTTTTCGATAATCGGCAGATACGCCTTCAGGAAGCCTTCGCCCACGCTGCGCAGCATCGCGAACGCCTGGTCGAAGCCGCCTTCGGCGTAATCGTCGAAGAAGATGCCGCCCACGCCGCGCGCCTCGTTGCGGTGCTTGAGGAAGAAATATTCATCGCACCAGCGCTTGAAGCGCGGGTAGAGATCCGTGCCGTAGGGCGCGAGCGCGTCGCGGCAGACGCGGTGGAAATGCTGCGCGTCTTCCTCGAAGCCGTAATAGGGCGTGAGATCCATGCCGCCGCCGAACCAGAACACCGGCGCCTCGCCGGCTTTGGTGGCGAGCAGCATGCGCACGTTCATGTGCACGGTCGGGCAGTACGGATTGCGCGGATGCAGCACGAGCGAAACACCCATCGCCTCGAAGCCGCGCCCATTGAGCTCGGGGCGCGCGGCCGTGGCCGAGGGCGGCAGGGCGTCGCCCGCGACGTCGGAAAAACCGATGCCGCCGCGCTCGAAGAACTGGCCGCCTTCGAGAATGCGCGTGCAGCCGCCGCCGCGCAGCTTCTCGCCGGGCTCGCGCTGCCATGCGTCGGTGGCGAAGGGCGTGCCGTCGAAGGCACCGAGCGTGTCGGCGATCTGCGTCTGCAGGCCCGAGAGCCAGGCGCGTACGGCGGCGCTATCGTGGGTTGCGCCAGCGGTTGCGCCTGCGGGCGTCACGGGGCTAGAGCCGTTTTGAGTCGGGTCGGTCATCGGTGGGCGGGCGAGGCGGCGGGGCCGGCACTGCGCCAGGATTGGGTTCGGAATCGGGGTGCGGGTCGCGCGGCGCGGCCGCTAGCGGCAAGCTTACGCCGTTCGGCGCGGCTTCGCGGTTATGCCGCCCATGCGGCGGCCGCTTGTTGCACTGCTTGTTGTGCCGCTTACCGTGCTGCTTGGGGGCGGGCCGGCGCTACAGCGTTCGTCTTGCCTGCGTGGCGGGCAAGGGCAGGTTCGCCCGCTGTCGCCGGCCAGCGTGCGCTGGCTTCAGGCAGCTCGCCATGCGGTGAGGCGCCCGCCGCGCAGCCTGGCCGAAATCAGGCCGGGCCGCGCTCGAGCGCCGTGCCTGCGCCTGGCACCTTACTGCTTGCGCCCAGCGGCGCGATAGCCGATGTCGTGGCGATACTGCATGCCGTCAAACGAAATGCGGTTCACCGTTTCGTAAGCCACCTTCTGCGCGCTGCGCACGGAATCGGCGAGCCCCACCACGCACAGCACACGTCCGCCCGAGGTCACGAGCTTGCCGTCCACGAACTGCGTGCCCGCATGGAACGTAACCGAAGCATCGGTCTCGGCGGGGATGTCGTTGATGCGGTCGCCCTTGCGCGGCGTGTCCGGGTAATTGTGCGCGGCCAGCACGACGCCGAGTGCGGTGCGGCGGTCCCATTCGAGCTCGACCTGGTCGAGCGTGCCCGCAATCGCGTGCTCCACGACCTTCGAGAAGTCGCCCTTCAGGCGCGCCATGATCGGCTGCGTTTCCGGGTCGCCCATGCGGCAGTTGAATTCGAGCGTCTTCGGGTTGCCCTGCGCGTCGATCATCAGGCCCGCGTAGAGGAAGCCCGTATAGCGGATGCCCTCCTTCTCCATGCCCGCCACGGTCGGCAGAATGATTTCGCGCATCACGCGCGCGTGCAGCTGCGGCGTGACGATGGGCGCGGGCGAGTAGGCGCCCATGCCGCCCGTGTTCGGGCCCTGGTCGCCGTCCTGCAGGCGCTTGTGGTCCTGGCTCGAAGCGAGCGCGAGCACGTGCTTGCCGTCCACCATGACGATGAAGCTCGCTTCCTCGCCTGCGAGGAATTCCTCGATCACCACGCGCGCGCCGGCGTCGCCGAGCTTGTTGTCGGCGAGCATCATGTCGATGGCCTGATGCGCTTCTTCCAGCGACATCGCCACCACCACGCCCTTGCCCGCGGCGAGGCCATCGGCCTTGATCACGATGGGCGCGCCGTTTTTCTCGACGTAGGCGTGCGCGGCCGTGGCGTCCGAGAAGGTCTCGTAGGCGGCCGTGGGGATGTGGTGGCGCTTCATGAACGCCTTGGCGAAGTCCTTCGAGCTTTCGAGCTGCGCGGCCTCCTTCGTGGGACCGAACACCTTCAGGCCGCGCTGGCGGAACACGTTGACGATGCCGGCCGCGAGCGGCGCTTCCGGCCCGACCACGGTGAGGGCGACCTGTTCGCGCTCGGCGAAATCGGCGAGCTCGTTGATGTCCGTGATGTCGACGTTGGCGAGCCGCTCGTCCTGCGCGGTGCCGCCGTTGCCCGGTGCGACGTAGACGAGCTGGACGCGCGGCGACTGCGCAAGCTTCCACGCCAGCGCATGTTCGCGGCCGCCAGAACCGACGACGAGTAACTTCATGTAAATCCCCGAAAGACCAGAACCAGAAACAGTTGCGGCCGGCGCGTCAATGCGCCGGCCGTGAAAGCGTCGGTGCGGCGAAGCGCCGGGCGGCCACGCGCCGTGCGGCGAATCGCAGACCCGCGACTCAGGTGCGCCCGAGCGTGGCGCGGCCGGTCAGCCGCGGCGCCCGCCCGGCGCGAGCCGCTTATTCCTCGTCGATCGACGCGTTGGTATACACCTCCTGGACATCGTCCAGGTTTTCGAGCGCGTCGAGCAGCTTTTGCATCTTCACCGCGTCGTCGCCCGTGAATTCGACTTCCGTTTGCGGCTTCATCGTGACTTCGGCCATTTCGGCCTTGAAGCCCGCGCCTTCGAGCGCGTCCTTCACTTTCTGGAAGTCGTTGGGCGGGCAGATCACCTCGATGCTGCCGTCGTCGTTCGTGACGACGTCGTCGGCACCCGCTTCGAGCGCGGCGTCCATCAGCTTGTCTTCGGGCGTGCCCGGCGCGAACAGGAACTGGCCGACGTGATCGAACATGAACGACACCGAGCCGTCCGTGCCCATGTTGCCGCCGAACTTCGAGAACGCGTGGCGCACTTCCGCGACGGTGCGGGTGCGGTTGTCGGTCATGGTGTCGACGATCACCGCCGCGCCGCCGATGCCGTAGCCTTCGTAGCGGATTTCCTCGTAGTTCGCGCCGTCGACGCCGCCCACGCCGCGCTGGATCGCGCGGTTGATGTTGTCCTTGGGCATGTTGGCGTCATAGGCCTTGTCCACGGCCAGGCGCAGGCGCGGGTTCGAGTCGATCTCGCCTCCGCCCATGCGCGCCGCGACCTGGATTTCCTTGATGAGCCGCGTCCAGACCTTGCCGCGCTTCGCGTCAGCAGCCGCCTTCTTGTGCTTGATGTTGGCCCATTTCGAATGACCCGCCATACCTTTCTCCGTCGCACGCTTCACGCGTGCATGGTGCAGTTGTCGTTACCGCAGTTTTTAATACGATGCCGGGGCCGGCGTGGTGCGCTCATGCGTGCGCGGCCCATGCTTGCCTGCCGGTGTGTCCATCCGTGAGTGTCTGTCTGCCCGATGCCAGTCGCCCGCAGCCGGTCGCCCGTCGCTCACTCGTCGCGCGGCGGGCGCTCGCGCGTGCGGCCGGGCTTGCCGGTGGCGCTTTGTGCGGGACGCGCGCCGGGGGCGCGTCAGGCGCATTGGGGCGCGTTTCGCGAAGTCCTGGGGACTTTTGGGACAGTCAGGCAGACCCGGTCGGGCCAGACCCGGTCGGGCCAGACCCGGTCGGGCCAGACCCGGTCGGGCCAGACCCGGTCGGGCCAGACCCGGTCGGGCAGACCTGAATTTTATCACGCCGGGCTCGCTCGGCCGCACCCCTCGACGGCCTGGATGCGCCAGAGCGGGGATTTCGCGCGCGCGAACGGCGGCGAAGCAGGGCCAACGCGGGCCCGAAGGGGATCGACGCGGGCCGGGAGGGGGGCGAAACGGGCACGAAGAGGGATCGACGCAGGCCCGAAACGGGGCGGCGAGGGCGCCGCCCCCCAGCGGCATCAGTTCTTGGTGCCGAACAGGCGGTCGCCGGCGTCGCCGAGACCCGGGACGATATAGGCGTGCTCGTTCAGGTGCGTGTCGAGCGAGGCCACGTACAGCCGCACGTCCGGATGCGCCTGCTGAAACACTTCGACGCCTTCGGGCGCGGCCACCAGCGCGAGGAAGCGAATGCGCTCGCCCGGCACGCCGCGGCGCTTGAGCACGTCGATTGCGTGCGCCGCCGAGTAGCCGGTCGCGACCATCGGGTCGCACAGGATGAAGGTGCGGTCCTCGAGGTCGGGCAGGCGCACGAGGTACTCGACCGGGCGGTGGTCGTCGGCGCGATAGACGCCGATATGGCCCACGCGCGCCGACGGGATCAGCTCGAGCAGCCCGTCGGACATGCCCACGCCCGCGCGCAGCACCGGCACGATCGCGAGCTTCTTGCCGGCGATCACCGGCGCGTCGATCTCGACGAGCGGCGTTTGCACGCGGCGCGTGGTGACCGGCAGCTCGCGCGTGATTTCGTAGCCCATCAGCAGCGTGATCTCGCGCAGCAGCTCGCGGAACGTGCGAGTGGACGTCTCCCTGTCGCGCATGTGGCTGAGCTTGTGCTGGATCAGCGGGTGATCGAGGATGAAGAGATTCGGAAAGCGGCTGTCCTGTTTCATGGCGGGGCGCACGAGGCTGCAAGGGGTGTGGGGGTGTCGGCCGCGGCGCTGCCGGCTGCCTGGGTTCGGCGGGGCTCGCGCGAGCGCTGGGCCGCGCTACAGGCGCAAGTATACGAGAACCGGGCAGGAACGGAGCGCGATTGGTGCCGTGCTGGGGGCGCGCCGGGGCCAGGCTGCGCGACCCGCGGCTCGCGGCGTCCCACGCGCGCCGCGCGATTCTTCTAGAATCGCAAAATTGGGCGCGCCGGTCGCCGCAATGGCGCGGTGGCGCGCGGTGGCCTCGCAATCCCCGCCGTCACCGATTCGTCACGCCAACTACAAGGACCGTAAAGATGGACATGGGTATCGCAGGACGCAGCGCACTGGTGTGCGCCGCAAGCAAGGGACTGGGGCGCGGCTGCGCCGAGGCGCTCGCGGCCGAGGGCGTGAACGTGACGATCGTCGCGCGCACGGCGCAAACGCTCGAGGAAACCGCTGCGCGGATTCGCGCGACGACCGGCGTCGAGGTCAAGGCCGTGGCCTGCGACATCACCACCGAGGCCGGGCGCGCCGCCGCGCTGGCCGCCTGCCCGGCGCCGGACATTCTCGTGAACAATGCGGGCGGCCCGCCGCCGGGCGACTTTCGCACCTACACGCACGAAGCCTGGCTCGCCGCGCTCGAAGCGAACATGCTGACGCCGATCGCGCTGATCCAGGCCACTATCGACGCCATGAGCCAGCGCGGCTTCGGGCGCATCGTCAACATCACGAGTTCCTCGGTGAAGGCGCCCATCGATGTGCTCGGCCTCTCGAACGGCGCACGCTCGGGCCTCACGGGCTTCGTTGCGGGCGTCGCGCGCCAGGTCGCGGCGACGGGCGTGACGATCAACAATCTGCTGCCGGGCTCGTTCGACACCGACCGCATCCAGGCCACCATCGTCGCGCAATCGAAGGCGAGCAATCTGTCGCTCGACGAAGTGCGCGCGCGCCGCGTGAAAGCGATTCCGGCAGGCCGCTTCGGCACGCCCGAGGAATTCGGCCGCGCCTGTGCGTTCCTGTGCAGCGTCCATGCGGGCTATATCACGGGACAAAACTGGCTGATCGACGGCGGCGCGTATCCAGGAACGTTCTGATCCGGTACGTTCTGTGTCGCGCGCGGTCACGCGCGCGACACACTCAAACTCATCGAAATACAAGGAAGAAGGCCATGCCTACCCGCGTCGCGCTGATCGCGCACGATCACAAGAAGGACGACATCGTCAAGCTCAGCGGCGAGTACGTCGACACGCTGCGCCGCTGCGAACTGCTCGCGACCGGCACGACGGGCGGGCGCATTGCAGCAGCACACGGCCTGAACGTCGAGCGCATGCTTTCGGGCCCGCACGGCGGCGACCTGCAGATCGGCGCGCAACTCGCCGAGGGCAATGTCGACGTGGTGATCTTCCTGCGCGATCCCATGACCCCGCAGCCGCACGAGCCCGACATCAACGCACTCGTGCGCGCCTGCGACGTGCATGACGTGCCGTGCGCGACCAACATCTCGACGGCGCGCATGATCCTCGACGTGCTCACGCTGCGTCTGAAAGACGAGATCTGAGCGCCGCGTCGCCCGGTTTGCAGAACGACCATCATTCACAGGACGAAGGAGGCAGCATGACCAAGGCTATCCGTTACGAGAAGACCGGCGGCCCCGAAGTGATGAAGTGGGTGGACGTCGAGGTGGGCACGCCGGGCGAGGGCGAAATCCGCGTGAAGCAGCGCGCCTGCGGACTCAATTACATCGACGTGTACTTTCGCACCGGGCTCTATCCGCAGCCGCTGCCCGCCGGGCTCGGCATGGAGGCCGCGGGCGAAGTCGTGGCGGTGGGCCCGGGCGTCACGCTCGTGAAGCCGGGCGATCGCGTGGCGTATGTCGGGCGTCCGCCGGGCGCGTATGCGCAGGAGCGCGTGCTGCGCGCGGACCAGGTGATCCGGCTGCCCGATGCGATCAGCGACGAGCAGGCCGCCTCCATCATGCTGCAAGGCCTGACCGCGCAATATCTGCTGCGCCGCACGTACCGAGTGAAGGCCGGCGACACGATCCTGATCCAGGCCGCCGCAGGCGGCGTGGGTCTCATCGTGTGCCAGTGGGCCAAGGCGCTCGGCGCGACCGTGATCGGCACGGTGGGCTCGGACGAGAAGGCCGCCATCGCGAAGGCGCACGGCTGCGATCATGCGATCGTCTATACGCGCGAGGACTTCCACAAGCGCGTGCGCGAGATCACGAACGGCGCGGGTGTGCCCGTGGTGTACGACTCGATCGGCAAGGATACGTACACGAAGTCGCTGGACTGCCTTGCGCCGCTCGGCCTGTTCGTGAGCTTCGGCAATGCGTCGGGGCCGCTGCCGCCCATCGACTCGTCGGAGTTCGCAGGGCGCGGCTCGCTCTTCTTCACGCGCCCGACGCTCTTCACCTACATCGCGAAGCGCGCCGATTATGAGGCGATGAGCGCCGAGTTGTTCGAGGTGGTCGCCTCGGGCAAGGTCAAGACCTCGATCAATCAGCGCTATGCGCTGCAGGACGTGGGCCAGGCTCATGCCGATCTCGAGGCGCGCCGCACGACCGGCTCGACCGTTTTGCTGCCCTGAGCGATAGACGATGCCCGATGGGGCGGGGCTGCCGGCTCCGCCCCGTTCGAACGGGCAGACGGCTTTCCGTGTTCCGGCGCTGACTTATATCAGTTATTGACAAGACTGAAATTGGATCATTCCGTGCTCCTGATTATCCTGCGAGGCCGGCCTGCGCCGGATACGACCATGGGCAAGGAGATCCAGCATGATACGTTCAACCAGATTCTGTACCGCGGCGGGCGCGCTCACGCTCTGCGCCGCTCTGTTCGTTTCTCAGCCAAGGCCTGCCGCCGCCGCGCCCGCCGTCGACCAATATGCGGCAACCACGTATCCGATCATCCTCGTGCAGGGCCTGACCGGCACCGACAACATCTTCGGCATGATCGACTATTGGTATGGCATCGCGTCGGATCTGCAAAGCCACGGTGCGCAGGTCTACACGGCGAACGTGTCGAGCTTCCAGGCCGACGACGGACCCAATGGCCGTGGCGAGCAGCTCCTCGCCTACGTCAAGCGCGTGCTCGGCGCGACCGGCGCGCAGAAGGTCAACCTCATCGGCCATAGCCAGGGCGGTCTCACGTCGCGTTACGTCGCCGCGGTGGCGCCGCAACTCGTCGCCTCCGTGACGACCATCGGCACGCCGCATCGCGGCAGCGAGTTCGCCGCGTGATGCTCGGGCGGAACTCGGGTGTGAATGACGGCCTCGTGTCGACGTGCAGTTCGTTGTACGGCCAGGTGATTGGCGTGAACTACAAGTGGAATCACGTGGACGAGATCAACCAGTTGTTCGGCATTCGCGGCGCCTACGCCGAAGACCCCGTCGCCGTGATTCGCACGCACGCCAACCGTTTGAAGTTGCAGGGCGTCTGAGTGATGGCG
The DNA here is from genome assembly GCF_051125215.1 of Paraburkholderia sp. A3BS-1L. NCBI lineage: Bacteria > Pseudomonadati > Pseudomonadota > Betaproteobacteria > Burkholderiales > Burkholderiaceae > Paraburkholderia > Paraburkholderia sp. A3BS-1L. The sequence goes on from NZ_CP120442.1 coordinate 1,124,209, forward strand.
CCGGCAAGACGCAGCAGGCGGGGCGTCGTGGCGGTTGCCGCGATTGCGGTGGCGGCGGCCGTGGCCGCTTGGGTTGCATTGACCGGCGCGAACCGCGTGGAGCGTGACGATGGCGGGGCGCCTCACCGCGTGGCGGCCGGTGCCGAGCGCACCGCCGCCGGCCTCGCGCGCGCTCCCGAGGCGGTGCCGCGGGCCGGGCCCGATCGGCTGCCGGCCGCGCTTGCCGACCGATGGCCGTGGCCATCTCGCGCGCGACCCGCAGGTGCGTCTCTTCTTCGATTACTGCGTGAGCGCGCAAACCGATCTGGGCGCGGCCGGGCTCGACGCCTTCGTTGCGCGCGAGATTGCCGCGCAGCTCGAAGGTACGCCGGCCCAAGCCGAGGCGCTCGTCGTCTGGCAGCGCTATCAGGCCTGGCGGGCCGCGCTCGCGCAACTGCCGGAGCCGGCTGCCGGCGCGGCTGCCAACGCCACCCGGATCGACATCGATGCGTTGCGCAATACGCTCGCGCAGCGCGCGGCGCTCGCGAGCCGCGAACTCGGTGAATGGAGCGAGCCATTTTTCGGCGCGCAGTTCGCGTTGCAGCGTTACAAAGTCGAGCGCCTCGCCATCGGTCTCGATGGCGCGCTCCCGGAAGCCGAAAAGCGGGCGCGCCTTGCGGCGCTGGATCAACAGTTGCCGGCTGCCGAGCGCGCGCTGCGCGAGCAGGACAGGGCGCAAGACGCGGTGCTCGACCAGATTTCCACCTTGCAGGACGCCCATGCATCGCCGGACCAGATGCGCTCGGAACTGACCTCCGTGCTCGGCGCCCAAGCGCCGGGGCGCGTGGCGCGGATGCAGCAGGACGACGACGCGTGGCGGGCAAAATATGCCGAGTACGCATCTCAGCGCATGCAGATCGAGGCGGCCCAGGCTGCCGGCGCGGCGCGCGATGCATCGATTGCGCAGTTGCGTGAACGCATCTTCACCGAGCCCGGCGAAGCCCTGCGTGCGGCCTCGCTCGATCGCCAGCCGGGTAGCGTCGACTAGCCGGCGGGCCTTTCTTCTTACCTCTCTCGCCGCTCCGTTTGCCTCATGAGCCGTGGATGGCGCCATCCACGGCGCCCGTCCGCGTTTACGCGATTTTTATACGCGCACCAAAACCTTTGATCCGGATTTAACGCGATACACCGTACCTTACCGCCATCCGTCATCCGCGAATGGAGAACACGACAATGGATGTGCTGTATATCGGGGGGCTGGCGGTCTTCGCCGCGCTCACTTACGCGTTGATCGCCGGCTGCGGGAAGCTTATGCAGTACCGCCGCGCGGATCGGGGCGAAACGGGGGCGCGCTCATGACCTGGATCTTCTGGCTATCGGGGGCGGCGACGCTGTTGCTGTTCGTTTATCTCGTCCATGCGCTGCTGCGCGCGGAGGATATCGAATGAACACCAACAATTTGTTGCAAGCGGGGATTTTCATCGTCGTCCTGCTGGCGCTTGCGGTGCCGTTCGCGGGCTATATCACGCGCGTGCTCGACGGGCGCTCGCGTGTCGTGCGTTGCTTCGCGCCGCTCGAGAATCTGCTTTACCGCATCGCCGGCGTCGACCCGAGCGCCGAGATGAACTGGAAGCGCTATGCGCTCGCCACCATCTCGTTCAACGTGCTGGGCGTGGGCCTTCTTTACGTGCTGCTGCGCGTGCAAGGTCGGCTGCCGGGCAATCCTCAAGGCTTCGGCGCGATGACGCCTGACGGCGCGTTCAACACCGCCGTGAGCTTCGTGACCAACACGAACTGGCAGGACTACACGCCCGAGCAGACCGTGAGCTACCTCACGCAGATGCTCGGCTTGACGGTGCAGAACTTCCTCTCGGCGGCCACCGGCATCGTCGTGGTGATCGCGCTGATTCGCGGCTTTGCGCGCCACTCGGCGCAAACCATCGGCAACTTCTGGGTCGACCTCACGCGCACGACGCTTTACATCCTCGTGCCGATGGCGGCGATCATCGCGGCGCTACTGATGAGCCAGGGCGTGATCCAGAACTTCAAGCCGTATCAGGCGGTGCCCACGCTCCAGACCACCACCTACGCCGCGCCCAAGGTCGATGCGCAGGGCAATCCGGTCAAGGATGCGCAGGGCCATCCCGTCACCGTCGACACGAAAGTCACTTCGCAGACGCTCGCCATGGGCCCGGTCGCCTCGCAGGTCGCGATCAAAATGCTCGGCACCAACGGCGGCGGCTTCTTCAACGCGAACTCTGCGCATCCGTACGAGAATTCCACGCCGTTCTCGAGCGTCGTCGAAACGTTGGCGATGCTGATCATTCCGGCGGCGCTGTGTCTCGTGTTCGGCAATATCGTGGGCGACCGCAGGCAGGGCGTCGCGGTGCTCGCGGTGATGACAATCGCATTCGCCGTCGCGGTGGGCGTCGAGCTTTCGGCGGAGCAGGCGGGCAATCCGCTGCTGGCGTCGCTGAACGTCGATCAGCACGCCAGCGCGTTGCAAGCCGGCGGCAACATGGAAGGCAAGGAAACGCGCTTCGGCATCGCGCAGACGGGCATCTTCGTCGTGGCGACCACGGCGGCTTCGTGCGGCGCCGTGAACGCGATGCACGACTCGCTCACGCCGCTCGGCGGTCTCGTGCCGATGCTCTTCATCCAGCTTGGCGAAGTGATCTTCGGCGGGGTGGGCTCGGGCCTCTACGGCATGCTCGTGTTCGCGCTGCTGGCGGTGTTCGTGGCGGGTCTGATGATCGGGCGCACGCCCGAGTACGTGGGCAAGAAGATCGAGTCGTTCGAGATGAAGATGGTGGCGATCGTCGTGCTGCTCACGCCGATGCTGGTGCTGCTCGGCACCTCGATCGCCGTGCTCGCCGACGCGGGCAAGGCGGGCATCGCCAACCCCGGCGCGCATGGCTTCTCCGAGATCCTCTACGCGTTCAGCTCCGCCGCCAACAACAACGGCAGCGCGTTCGCGGGGCTTTCTGTCAACACGCCGTTCTACAACTGGCTGCTCGGCATCGCGATGTGGTTCGGCCGCTTCGGCACCATCGTGCCGGTGCTCGCCATCGCGGGCTCGCTCGCGGGCAAGAAGCGCATTGCCGTGACGGGCGGAACGCTGCCCACGCATGGACCGCTCTTCGTCGTGCTGCTGCTCGGCACTGTGCTGCTGGTGGGCGCGCTCACCTATGTGCCGGCGCTCGCGCTCGGCCCGGGTGTGGAGCATCTGATCATGATGGGCGTGCATTGAACGGGAACATCATCAAATGACACAACATAGTGCAACACGGTCCATGTTCGATCCGGCGCTCGTGCGCCCGGCCATCGTGGACTCGTTCAGGAAACTCAATCCGCGCACCCAGTTGCGCAACCCGGTGATGTTCTGCGTCTACGTGGGCAGCGTGCTCACGACGATCCTCTGGGTCGCCGCGCTCATGGGCCAGGCCGAGGCGCCCGCGGGTTTCATTCTCGTCATCGCGCTGTGGCTGTGGTTCACGGTGCTGTTCGCGAACTTCGCGGAGGCGCTGGCCGAAGGGCGCTCGAAGGCGCAGGCCGCATCGCTGCGCCAGGCCAAGAAAGACGTGATGGCCAAGAAGCTCAACGAGCCGCATCCGAAGGCGCCGATCCGCATCATGACCGCGTCCGATTTGCGGCGCGGCGACGTGGTGCTGGTCGAGACCGGCGACACCATTCCCGCCGACGGCGAGGTGATCGAGGGCGTGGCCTCGGTGGACGAATCGGCGATCACGGGTGAATCGGCGCCGGTGATCCGCGAATCGGGCGGCGACTTTTCGTCGGTCACGGGCGGCACGCGCGTGCTCTCGGACTGGATCGTCGTGCGGGTGACGGCCAACCCCGGCGAGGCATTTCTCGACCGCATGATCGCGATGGTCGAGGGCGCCAAGCGCCAGAAGACGCCCAACGAGATCGCGCTGACGATTCTGCTGGTTGCGCTGACCATCGTGCTGCTGCTCGCGACCGCGACGCTGTTGCCGTTCTCGATGTTCTCGGTCGAGGCCGCGAAGATGGGCCACGTGGTGACGATCACGGTGCTCGTCGCGCTGCTCGTGTGCCTGATTCCGACCACCATCGGCGGGCTGCTTTCGGCGATCGGCGTGGCGGGCATGAGCCGCATGATGCAGGCCAACGTGATCGCCACTTCGGGCCGCGCGGTGGAAGCCGCCGGCGATGTGGACGTGCTGCTGCTCGACAAGACCGGCACGATCACGCTCGGCAATCGCCAGGCGTCGGCGTTCGTGCCCGCGCCCGGCGTGACCGAGGAAGCGCTCGCGGACGCCGCACAGCTCGCCTCGCTCGCCGACGAAACACCGGAAGGCCGCAGCATCGTGGTGCTCGCGAAGCAGCGCTTCAACATTCGCCAGCGCGACATGGGCGGGCTGCACGCGGTGTTCCTCGCCTTCAGCGCGCAGACGCGCATGAGCGGCGTGGACCTGTCGCCCGAGGGCACGGCGCCCGGCACGCATGCCCGCGAGATCCGCAAGGGCGCCGCCGATGCGATCAAGCACTATGTCGAAGACCAGGGCGGCCGCTTTCCCACGGAAGTCAACACGGCAGTGGACGACGTGGCGCGCCGCGGCAGCACGCCGCTGGTGGTGGCGGAGATGCACGACAAGGTCGCGCGCGTGCTCGGCGTGATCGAGTTGAAGGACGTGGTGAAGGGCGGCATCAAGGAGCGTTTCGCCGAACTGCGCAAGATGGGCATCAAGACCGTGATGGTGACGGGCGACAACCGCCTGACCGCCGCCGCGATCGCCGCCGAGGCGGGCGTGGACGACTTCCTCGCGCAAGCGACGCCCGAGACCAAGCTCGCGACTATCCGTGCGCACCAGGCGCAAGGCAAGCTCGTGGCGATGACCGGCGACGGCACCAACGACGCGCCGGCGCTCGCGCAGGCCGACGTGGCGGTGGCGATGAACACCGGCACCCAGGCCGCGAAGGAAGCGGGCAACATGGTCGATCTCGACTCGAACCCGACCAAGCTCATCGAGATCGTCGAGATCGGCAAGCAGATGCTCATGACGCGCGGCTCGCTCACGACCTTCTCGATCGCCAACGACGTCGCCAAGTACTTCGCGATCATTCCGGCGGCGTTCGCGACAACCTATCCGCAGTTGCGCCTGCTCGACGTCATGCATCTGAGCTCGCCATCGTCGGCGATTCTCTCGGCGGTGATCTTCAACGCGCTCATCATCGTGATGCTGATTCCGCTCGCGCTCAAGGGCGTGAAGTACCGGCCGCTCGGTGCCGCGACGCTGCTGCGCCGCAATCTGCTGATCTACGGCCTCGGCGGCATTCTCCTGCCGTTCCCGTGCATCAAGCTGATCGACATGGTGCTTACCGCGTTCGGCTGGGTTTGACAGTCGCGCGTTATCTGATGCTATCTGATGAACAGGAATCCAGAATGAAAGCGCAGTTTCGACCTCTTATCGTGATCTTCGCCGTGCTCGCGGCGATCACCGGTCTCGTGTATCCGGCCGTGATGACCGCGTTCGGCCAGGCGGTGTTTCATCGCCAGGTGAACGGCAGTCTTGTCGAGGTGAACGGCAAGGTGGTGGGCAGCAAGCTGATCGGCCAGCAGTTCGATGCGCCCCAGTACTTCTGGGGCCGTCTCTCGGCCACGGCGCCGAATCCATACAACGCGGCCGGTTCCGGCGGCTCGAACCTCGGCCCGACCAACCCGGCGCTCGCCGACGAAGTCAAAGGCCGCATCGCGGCGCTCAAGGCCGCGGGCACCGATGTTTCGCAGCCCGGGTCGCAACCTGTTCCCGCCGATCTCGTGACCTCGTCGGCGAGCGGGCTCGATCCCGAGATCTCGCCGGCCGCCGCCGCGTACCAGGTGCCACGCGTGGCCAGGGCGCGCCACTTGAGCACGAACGACGTGCAGGCGCTCGTGGATCGCTATACCCGGGGACGCCAGTTCGGCGTGTTCGGCGAGCCGCGCGTGAACGTGCTCGAACTGAACCTCGCGCTCGACGGCAAGACGGCGAGCTGAACTATGACGCGACGCCGAAGGCTGATGGCAGCCGGGCGCCGCATGCCGCCTCGGCAGCATGCGGCGCCTGCTGTTTGCTTATTCAGTGCCACGGTGAGACGATCTTCCGCGAACCCCCCCATGAAATCCGCATGAACCGCCCCGATCCCGACGAACTCCTCGACCGGCTCCAGCGCGACGAAGAAAAACGCCGCCGCGGCAAGCTGAAGATTTTTTTTGGCGCGTCGGCGGGCGTCGGCAAGACCTACGCGATGCTCCAGGCCGCGCGCCGCCGCCAGGAGGAGGGCATGGACGTGGTGGTCGGCATCGTCGAGACCCATGGGCGCAGCGAGACCGCCGCGCTCACGAGCGGCCTCGAAGAATTGCCGCGCCAGCGCATCGCGTACCGCGGGCGCATGCTCGAGGAGTTCGATCTGGACGCGGCGCTCGGGCGCAAGCCGCAACTCGTGCTGGTCGATGAGCTCGCGCATTCGAATGTGCAGGGCGCGCGCCACATGAAACGCTGGCAGGACGTCTACGAACTACTCGACGCGGGCATCGACGTCTACACGACTGTCAACGTCCAGCACCTCGAAAGCCTCAACGACGTGGTGGGGCAGATCACCGGCATCCGCGTCTGGGAAACGGTGCCAGACCGCGTGTTCGACGGCGCGGACGAAGTCACGCTGGTCGACCTGCCCGCCGAGGAGCTGCTCGACCGCATGCGCGACGGCAAGGTGTACATGCCCGCGCAGGCCGAGCGCGCGGTGCGCAATTTCTTCCGCAAGGGCAACCTGATCGCGCTGCGCGAACTGGCGCTGCGCCGCACGGCCGATCGCGTCGACGCGCAGATGCACGAGTATCGCGCCGACCGCTCGATCCAGCACGTCTGGCAGGCGCGCGAGCGGCTGCTCGTGTGCGTGGGCCCGGGCCCCGAGGCGAGCGCGCTGGTGCGCGCCTCGGCGCGGCTCGCGGCGAGCCTGAAGGCCGACTGGATCGCCGTGTACGTGGAGACGCCCAGGCTTCAGCGCTTGCCCGACGAGGTGCGCCAGCGTACGCTCGGCGCCCTCAAGCTCGCCTCCGAGCTGGGCGCGGAAACCGCCACGCTCGCCGGCGAGGACGCGGCCGTTACGCTCGCGGGCTATGCGCGGCTGCGCAACGTCTCGAAGCTCGTGGCGGGCGTTTCGGCGCGCAGCGGCGCATCGTGGTGGCGCTGGCTGCGCCGGCCGTTCGGCGAGCGCCTCGCCGAAAAGGCCGAGGGTGCCGACTTGACCCTGGTGCGCGCGAGCGCCGCCGATAACGACCGGCTCGCGGGCGCGCAGCGTGAGGCGTCGGCCGCGGCGCGCGCGGCCAACGCCTGGCGTGCGGCCATCGCGACCGGCACTGCGAATCGCTCGCCGCCGCGCGCCTACGCGGCGGCGCTGCTGATCTGCGCGTCCATCACGGTGCTCGCGAGCACCGTGATGGACCGCATCGCGCTCGCCAATCTCGTGATGCTCTATTTGCTCGGCGTGATCTTCACGGCGACGAAGCTCGGGCGCGGCCCCGGCGTGCTGCTCTCGTTCGCGAGCGTGGCCGCCTACGATTTTTTCTTCGTGCCGCCGCGCCTGTCGTTCTCGGTGAGCGACACGCAGTACCTGCTGACCTTCGTGGGCATGCTGCTCACCTCGCTCGTCATCAGCCATCTCACTTCGAGCCTGCGCCGCGAGGCGAGCGTCGCGCAGCGGCGCGAGCAGCGCACGGGCGCGATGTACGCGATGGCGCGCGAGCTGGCGGCCGCGCTCGCGACGGAACAGATCGTGGCGATCGGCAGCCGCCATGTGAGCGAGGTGTTCGGCGCGCGCGTGGCGATACTCCTGCCCGACAGCGCCGACAAGGTCCAGCAGAAGATCGAGGAGCCCGATCCGCAGATCATGCTCGAACCGGGGAGCCTCGACATCGATGTGGGCCAGTGGGTCTACGACCAGCAAAAGCCCGCTGGCCGCGGCACCGACACGCTGCCCGCAGCGGCGGCGCTCTATCTGCCGCTCAAGGCGCCGATGCGCACGCGCGGCGTGCTTGCGGTGGTCACGCGCGACGCGCGCGAAATGCAGGTGCCCGAGCAGCAGCGCATGCTCGACGCGTTCGCCGCGCAGATCGCGCTCGCGCTCGAACGCGTGCACTACGTGGAGATCGCGCGCGACGCGCTCGTTAACATGGAGTCCGAACGATTACGCAACTCGCTGCTCTCGGCGATCTCGCACGACCTGCGCACGCCGCTCACGGCCATCGTCGGCTTTTCGTCGATGCTCGCGCAGGCGCATGAGTCCGATGCGGCGGGCACGCCGGCCGACGCACGGCATGTACGCTCCGGTGAGCTCATCGAGGCGATCCACGATGAGGCGCTGCGCATGACCGGCATCGTCACGAATCTGCTCGACATGGCGCGCCTGCAGGCGGGCAGCCTCAAGCTCAACCGGCAGTGGACGCTGCTGGAGGAAACCGTGGGCGCGGCGCTGGCCGCGTGCCGCCGCGTGCTGGCGCGGCACCCGGTACAGGTGCAGCTCGAAGCGGGCTTGCCCTTGCTGCAGCTCGACGCGGTGCTCATGGAGCGGCTCTTCTCGAACCTGCTGGAAAACGCCGCGAAGTACACGCCGCCCGATACGCCGCTCACGATCTCCGCGCGCCGCATCGAAGAGAACGGTCAGCCGTTCGTGCGCGTGAGCATCGACGATGCGGGTCCGGGCCTGCCGCACGGCATGGGCGAGCGCGTATTCGAGAAGTTCACGCGCGGCGAGAAGGAATCGGCGAAGCCCGGCATCGGCCTCGGGCTTGCGATCTGCCGCGCGATCGTGGAGGCGCACGACGGTACAATCGGCGCAACCAACCGCCTGGCCGCCGATGGCCACGTCGAAGGCGCGTCGTTCTGGTTTGCGCTGCCGGTGCAGACGCCGCCGCCGTTGCCGACCGATGAACCCGCCGATCTCAAGCCCGCCCATGAGTGATCCGAGCCTCGCCGTTGTCCTGATCGAAGACGAGAAGCAGATCCGCCGCTTCGTGCGCGCATCGCTGGAGGGGGAGGGCATTGCCGTCTACGACGCCCAGACTGGCAAACAGGGGCTCGTCGAGGCGGCGACGCGCAAGCCCGACCTCGTGATCGTCGATCTGGGCCTGCCCGACACGGATGGGCTCGACGTGATCCGCGAGCTGCGCGGCTGGAGCGACCTGCCGGTGATCGTGTTGTCGGCGCGCACGCAGGAGAGCGAAAAGGTTGCCGCGCTCGACGCCGGCGCAGACGATTACCTCACCAAGCCGTTCGGCGTCTCCGAGCTGCTCGCGCGCATTCGCGCGCATTTGCGCCGCCGCAACCGGGGCGGCGCGAACGAAGCGCCGCAGGTGAGCTTCGGCGCGGTGACCGTCGATCTGGCCCTGCGCCAGGTGACGCGCGACGGCGCGCCCGTGCACCTCACGCCGATCGAGTACCGCCTGCTCGCGACCTTCGTGCGCGACGCGGGCCGCGTGCTGACCCACCGGCAACTGCTGCGCGAGGTCTGGGGGCCTTCGCACGTCGAGAGCAGCCACTATCTGCGCATCTATATGGCGCATCTGCGGCAGAAACTGGAGCGCGATCCGGCGCAGCCCGAGCACATCGTCACCGAGACGGGCGTGGGGTATCGGCTGGTGGGCGTGCAGTAGCACTGGCGTGCCGAAGCGGGTGGCCGGCCCGGCCAGGCTGCAGGCCCCGCCGTGATATACTTACAGGCGCGTAAGGACGACCTTGCGTCTCATCTTCAAACGGGGACGGCCCCACTTCTCAAGGGGAACGTTCTCGTGGCCTGGATTTACCTCCTCATTGCCGGCGTGCTCGAAGTTGCATGGGCGTCGGGTCTCAAGCTGTCCGTTGGATTTACCAAGCTCGGCTGGTCGGCGTTCACCATCGTGACGGCGCTCGGCAGCTTCTGGCTGCTCGCACTCGCCATGCGCCAACTGCCGCTCGGCACGGCGTACGCGGTATGGACCGGCATCGGCGCGGTGGGCGCGTTCATCCTCGGCATCATTGTGATGGGCGAAGCGGCCAGCGTCGCGCGCGTGGCCAGCGCCGCGCTGATCGTACTGGGGCTCGTCGGGCTCAAGCTTTCATCGGCGGCCTGAGGCGCCTGTTTCAGTGCGGGTTGCCGTGCCGGGCGCGCCACGTCTGGTGCGCTCGTGCAACGCAGCAGCGACGCGGAGGTTTGCGTGGCTATAATGGAATGACCATAGCCCGATCACTCCCAACACTCCGCACCACGTCCGGTTCGTGGGGACGGCGCCGCACGCGCCTCGCGCGAGGAGGCAGTCATGCTGGAACCACTTTCGCTTGCCGCGGGCCTTTCCTGGGGCAGCGGTCTGCGCCTCTACCTCACGGTTCTGATAGCCGGCGTGCTGCAGCGCCTCGGCTTCATCCATTTGCCCGACACACTGGCGATTCTCGCCTCGCCCTGGGTGATCGGCATTGCCGCCGCGCTCACGGTGCTCGAATTTCTCGCCGATAAAGTCCCCGCGTTCGACTCGCTCTGGGACGCCGTGCATACCTTCATCCGCATTCCCGCCGGCGCTGTGCTGGCGGTCGGCGCGCTCGGCCATGCCGATCCGGCGCTGCTCACGGTGGCGGCGCTCGCCGGCGGCACGCTCGCCGGCACGGCGCATCTGGCCAAGGCCGGCACGCGCGCACTGATCAATCTCTCGCCCGAGCCGGTGTCGAACGTCGTCACGTCCGGCGCGGAGGACGGCATGACCTTTATTGGCGTGCTGCTTGCACTGTTCGCGCCGTTGCTGTTTCTGGTGATGCTCGTGGCTTTCCTGCTGGTGGCTGCCTGGGCTTTGCCGCGCCTGTGGCGTGGCGTGCAGGGCGGGTTTCGCGGCATGGCCACGCATATGGTCTCGCGCTTTTCGCTGCGGAGCCGCCACGATTGAGCGGCGCCGGGCCTTCCTCGCCTGCCTCCAGCGCAGCGCCGGGGGGTGACCCGGACCGTTCCGGGCCCATGCCGCCGCGCGCGGGCAGTGAGCAGCCGCACGGCGGCGGGGCGGGCGCTGCACCGCCGGCCGTTCCCACTTCACATACCCCTCGTACCCCGCTCGGCTGGCCCGACCTCGTGCGCCTCGCCGCGCGCATGAGCGCGCGCGACTGGCGCGCGGGCGAGCTGACGATGCTGCTGCTGGCGCTCGTGCTGGCGGTGGCGGCGCTTGCAAGCGTGGGTTTTCTCGCCGACCGGCTCCAGCGTGGCCTGGAGCGCGACGCCCGGGGCATGATCGCCGCGGACTTCATCGTGCGCGCCGACCATCCGGTCGATCCTGCTTTCGCTCAAGAGGCGCAGTCGCTGGCCTTGCATACCGCGGCCACGGCCATCTTCCCGAGCATGGTGAGCGCCGAAGGGGCCGCGGGTGCGCCCGACGCCCGGGCGGCCACGCGCCTTGCCGCGGTCAAGTCGGTCTCGCCGGGCTATCCGCTGCGCGGCGCGTTGCGTCTCGCGTCCGCGCCTGGCGCGCCCGAGCGCGAGATGCGGGGCATCCCGCCGCCCGGCACGGTCTGGGTCGACCAGCAACTGCTCGACGCGCTCAAGGTCCAGGTGGGCAGCCGGGTCAAGGTCGGCACGCGCATTTTCACGATCGGCGCGCTGATCACGCGCGAACTCGATCGCGGCTTCTCGTTCGTGAACTTCTCGCCGCGCCTGATGCTCAACGCCGCCGATCTGCCTTCGACTGGCCTCACGGGCTACGGCAGCCGCGTCACGTACCGGCTGCTCGTGGCGGGCCCCGATTCCGCCGTCGCGCGGTTCGCCGAGTGGGCGCACGCGCGCGTGGACGGCGGCAAGCTGCGCGGCGTCGGCCTTGAATCGCTGCAGGACGGACAGCCGCAGGTGCGCCAGGCGCTCGACCGCGCGCGCCACTTCCTTACGCTCGTCTCGCTGCTCACGGCGCTGCTGGCGGCCGTGGCGATCGCGATGGCCGCGCACCGCTACACGCGTCGCCATCTGGACGGCTGCGCCGCGATGCGCTGCCTCGGCGCGAGCCAGCGTACGCTGCGTGCGCTGTTCGTGCTCGAATTCACGGGCCTCGGACTGGCGGGCGGCGTGCTGGGCGTGGCGCTGGGCTATGCGGGCCATCTCGCGTTGCTCGCCTGGCTCGGCACGCTGATCGAGGTGGTGCTGCCGCACCCCGGGCCGCTGCCCGCGCTCGAAGGCATCGCGGCGGGCCTCGTGCTGCTGCTCGGCTTCGCGCTGCCGCCGCTGCTGCCGCTCACGCGCGTGCCGCCGGTGCGCGTGCTGCGCCGCGAGTGGGGCGACGAGGGCCGCACGGCGTGGGCCGCGTACGCCATCGGCATTGCGCTGTTTGCGGGGCTGCTGGTGATCGCGGCGGGCGAGCTCAAGCTCGGCGGCATCGTTGCGGGCGGCTTTGCGCTGGGACTCGTCGTGTTCGCCGGCGCCGCGCGGGTCGCGCTGTGGGGCGCGGCGCGCGTCGCGCGCAGCCAGCGCTACGGCTTCGAGGCGCGTGCGGGCGTGGGCTGGCGCTATGCGCTCGCATCGCTCGAGCGGCGGCCCGGCGCGAGCGCGCTGCAGATCACTTCGCTCGCGATCGGCCTGATGTGCCTGCTGCTCATCGCGATGACGCGCAACGACCTGATCGACGGCTGGCGCAAATCCACGCCGCCCGATGCGCCCAATGAATTCCTCATCGACATCCAGCCCGAGCAGCGCAACGCCGTGGCCGCGTGGCTCACGACGCACGGCATCGCGAATCCCGATCTCGAACCGATGGTGCGCGGGCGTCTCGTCACGATCAACGGCAAGCCCGTGGATCCCGCAAAGTACAAGAGCGAGGATGTGCGCCGTCTCGTCGATCGCGAGTTCAACCTCTCGTACACGACGCAATTGCCCGAGGACAACCGCATCGAGACGGGCACGTGGTATGGCGATTCGAGCGCGCCGCAACTATCGATCGAGCAGGGGCTCGCGAAGCTCATCGACGTGAAGCCCGGGGACGTGCTCACCTTCGACGTGACCGGCCTCGAAGTGACGGCGCCGGTGACGAGCGTGCGCAAGCTCGACTGGGGTTCGTTCAAGGTGAACTTTTTCGTGCTGATGCCCCCCGCGCTGTTGCGCGATTTTCCGGCCACGTACATCACGAGTTTTCATCTTCCCGAGAACCGGCGCGCCGTGGTGGACGGGCTCGTTGCACAGTATCCGAACGTGACCGCCATCGACGTCGGCCCGATCCTCGCGCAGGTCCAGCGCATGCTGGAGCAGGTGATCAACGCGGTGCAGTTCCTGTTTCTCTTCACGCTTGCGGCGGGCGTGCTGGTGCTCTATGCGGCGCTTGCGGGCACGCGCGACGAGCGCATGCGCGAGTCGGCGCTGCTGCGCGCGCTGGGCGCCTCGCATGCGCAGGTGCGCGCGGTGCAGGTGGCCGAGTTCGTTGCCGTGGGCGCGCTCGCGGGGCTGATGGCGGCGGTGGGCGCGCTGGCCGTGGGGTCGGTGCTGGCCACGAAAGTGTTCGCCTTCCATCTCGCGTTCGATCCGTGGCTCCTGCCTGCGGGCGTCGCGGCGGGCGTGGCCTGCGCGGGCGTGGGCGGCTGGATCAGCCTGCGGCATGTGCTCGCGCGGCCCGCGCTGCAATCGCTGCGCGATGCGTGAAGGGCCGCGTGCGCTGCGGCTCAGACAGGCGTAGGGCCTGCCATTGGCATGGATTTCGGCATATGATGCCAGGGCTTTTTTCTCCCATGCCATGAATACCGAATCGACTCCCAAGCGCACACCGAAGCGTACGACCCAGCCGGCCGTGCCCGGCGCCCCCGCGCCGATGCGCTTTCTCGACACCTATCTCGCCGCGCTGCTCGCGCGCGCGAGCAGCCTCATTTCCGACGAATTCCACGCCACGCTCGCGCGCAAGAAGATTCCGGTATTGCAATGGCGCGTGCTCGCGTGTCTTTCCGACGGCTCGCTGCCGATGGGCGATCTGGGGCGCGTGATTCTCGCGAAGCAGCCCACGGTGAGCAAACTGATCGACCGCATGGAGGCGGCGGGGCTGGTCGTGCGTCAGGAAGACCCGGCGAGCCGCCGCCGCACGCTCGTGGCGCTCACGCCGCATGGCAGCACGCTCGCTGCGGAACTGGTGGCGCTCGCGCTGGAGCACGAGGCTTCAGTGCTGCTGCCGTTCGAGCCCGAGACAGCGAAGATATTCGTCGACGTGCTGCGCAAGCTGATCGAGCAGCACGCGAAGTGAGGCGGCCCGAGGCTCGTCAAAGCGTGAGACTGCCCGTGCTCGTGCCGCCGCACACATAAAGCGTTTGCCCCGTGACGAAGCCGTTCTCCGCCGCCGCGAAGAACATTGCGGCGCGCGCGATGTCGTCGGGCTGGCCGAGCCGGCCCACGGGAATGCCGGCCGCGATTTGCGCGACCTTCGGGCTGTCGGCGGGCACGATCTCATGAAACATGTCGGTCTGGATCGGGCCGGGCGCAATCGCGTTCGCGGTGACGCCGAGCGGCCCGAGTTCGAGCGCCCAGGTGCGCACGAGGCCGAGCATGCCCGCCTTGGTCGCCGAGTAGGCCGTGCGCGTGGCGAGCCCGAGCGCGGCGCGCGACGAAATCAGCACGAGACGCCCGAAATGCTGCGTGCACATGGCGGGCAGCATCGCCTGCGCGAGTGCGATGGGCGCGGCGAGATGCAGGTTCGTGAGTGCGAGCAGGTCTTCGTGCGTGACGTCGGGCAGAAGCGCCGGGCGAATCGCGCCGGCGTTGTGGACCAGCGTGGTGGGTGCATGGCGCGCCGCGATTTCGGACGCGGCTTCACGCGCGGCCGCCGCGTCGCAAAGATCGACCTCGACGGTGCGTAGGCGTGCGTGGCCCGGCGCGTTCGCGCGCAGGTCGAGCGAGATCACTTCATAGCCGGCTTCGAGCAGATGCTCGACGATCGCCCGGCCGATGCCGGCATTGCCGCCGGTGACGATGGCGGCACGGTTCAGGGCGCCTTCCTGGTGGTTGGTGTTCGTCATCTCAATCCTGGCGTTTCTTCATGGCGCGCGTGTCGATGCAGCCCGGCGTGCCGGGCAGCGTGCGCGCGAGGTCCTTGAGGGCGGCGCGCTGCACCTTCTGCGTGCCGGTGAGCGGCAGTGCGTCGACGAACGCGACATAGCCGGGCGCCTTGAAATACGCGAGCTGTGCGAGGCAGAGCTCCACGAGCTCGGCGGCGCGCGCAGTGCCCTCGGCTTCGCGCAGCGGCTCGCGCGCGACGACGCAGGCGAGCACTTCGTCGCCGCGCACCGCATCGGGCGTGGCCGCGACGGCCACGTCGGCCACGCCCGGATGCTTGCGCAGCACGCTCTCGACTTCGACCGCCGAGATGTTCTCGCCGCTGCGGCGAATCACGTTTTTCTTGCGGTCGACGAAGTACATCTGGCCGTCGGCGTCTTGCTTCACGATGTCGCCGGTATGGAACCAGCCGCCTTCCCATGCCGCTTCTGTTGCTTCGTCATCCTTGAGATATTCGCGGAAAAAGCCCCGGTGCGGAGTGTCGCCGCTCGCGCGCACGAGCAGCTCGCCTGGTTCGCCCACCAGCACAGGCTGCCCGTCGTCGCCGACGATCCTGACCTCCAGCGCCGCCTCGGGCTTGCCGAAGCACGACATGCCGATGTTGCGCGGCTCGCGGTTGGCGATCACCACGGCGCCCGCGCCGGTTTCGGTCATCGCCCAGGCTTCGAGCAGCGGGATGCCGAAGCGGGTCTCGAACGGCGCGTGCAGGGTCTTGTCGACGCCTGCGCCAAAGCCGAAGCGCACCGCGTGGTCGCGGTCGTGCACGGTTTCCGGCGCGCCGAGCAGCATGGCCGGCATCACGCCGAGATAGTGGATCACGGTCGCGCGCGCATCGCGTACGCTCGCCCACCAGCTGCGCGGATGAAAGCGGTCGAGCGCGACGATGGCGCCGCCCGCGAGAATCATCGCCATGGTCGAGTACGCCATCGCGTTCATGTGCGTCATCGGCAGCGGCGTGACGAGGCGCTCGACGCCGGGCCGCAGCGCGCACAAGCCGCCGATGCGGTTGTACCAGAGGCCCGCGAGCAGAAAGTACTCGTTGGGCAAGACGCAGGCTTTCGGGCGGCCTGTCGTGCCCGAGGTGTAGAGCAGCGCGCATTCGGTGTTGGCGTCGGGCGCATCCTGGACCGGTGCGCGGGCCCCGGCGGCCGCGTGCGGGATCGCATCGGCATCAGCATCAGCATCGGCGTCGTGGAGCGCGACGCTGCGCTGCGCCGCAAGCGCCGCCGCGCGCAGATCGGCATGGCGCGCTGAAGGCGCGACTGCGAGATCGAGTTCGCTGTGGCCTGTGATGTATTCGAGTTCGGCGGCGCGCAACTCGGTCGAGAGTGGCACGACCGAGACGCCGAGCGCATTCAGCGCGAGCCAGTGCAGGAAGAACGTGGGCCGGTTTTCGAGCATCAGCCCCGCACGATGGCCGAGGCCAAAGCCCGCGGCGCGGTAGTGCGCAGCGAGCGTGTCGACCTGGGAGAGCGCCTCGCCATAGCGCAGCGTTCGTGCGTCGATGCCGTAAATCTGCGCGGTCTCCGGCAGCACGACGAGGAAGTCGTGGTCGGGATAGCGCGCGGCGCTCGCGGCAAAGGCCGCATACACCGAAGTGAAGGGTAACGGATCGGAACGGCGTGGTTCGTGGTTCACCGCGTGCCTCACATGAAAAGCTGGACCGACGGCAGCGCCGCGTCGCAATTGAGCAGATCGATGCGCTTTTCGCGGATGCGCAGCGCGCCGCCTTCCTCGACGAGGTGATGGCGCACCACGCCTGTGAAGATCAGTTGTTCGTCGCCGCGCGCTTCGGCGTAGAAGAACGGCGTGCGCAAGCGGTAGCCGTCGGCGCCGGCGGACTCGATCTCGGGGCGCTGCAGTACGTGCTGGCAGCGGCTCTCCGGCTGCTGCGAAAAGGCGCGCGGCTGTTTCAGGCGCTCGACGCGCAGCTTGAGCAGCAGGCGGTCCTCATACATCAGCGAGGCATGATTGAGGCCGTCGTGCTGATCGGGCGCGAGCGGAATCCAGTAGAGGCCGTCTTCGGCGAACAGCTCGTACCATGCGTCGAGCTGCTTTTCGTCGATGAGGCGCGCCTCGCGGTAGACGAAATCGGCGAGCGTCTCGCGCAGGGCCGTGTCAGGTGTTGCAGTCATCGCTGGGTCCCCCCGGAATTATTTCGACGCTTGCGGCGCCATGTAGCGCGCCCACGCGCGGAACTGGTTGCGCATCGAGATCTCGCTCGTGCCGTTGATGGTGAGGTCGCGCGCCTCGCTCTCGTCGGCGCGGTAGTCGCGGTGCAGGCTCACCCATGCGTTGCCGTTCGCGGCGAGGCCTTCCTGGATCGCGCGGTACGCGTGCAGGTCGTCGTGGCCCACCACCGACATTGGCGAGTTGATGAGACGCGAATACGTGAGCGTGCGTTGCAGCAGCACCTCGGGCGCGCCCTTGAGGCGGAATGTCCACGACTCGATCACCGTCTTGTCCGGCGCGATGGGGCGCACCACGCGGATCGCCTGGATTGCGCCCTTGATCGTGAGGCTCGGGTAGTAGACCGTGTTGTGACGCGAGGTGCCGAGCACCTGCCTGGCTTTTTCCTCGCCCCAGGCCGCGGCCAGCTGCTGCTCGTATTTGGGCAGCGCGGCGTAGCTCGAATGGATCGAGAAGTTCACGCCCGTGTAGCTGTGGCCGTTCTCGAACACGCGCACGCCCATGCCGTCGAAGAACGCGTAGTCGGACACGAACGGCACGAACTGCTCGATTGCCATGGGCTTCGGCTCATCGGCGCTCTTGCCGTCCCAGAGCTTTTTCGCTGTGCCCGCAGACGATTCGTGCGCCACCATCGGATGCATCGTGTCGTTGAGGTTCTCGACGAACATCTTCCAGTTGCAGTTGTGCACGTAGCGCAGGCAGCCGCCCGCGATTTCGAGCTCGCCTTCGGGCGAGCGGTCGGCCATGTTATCGATGGACGAGAGCGAGTCGCCGAAATAGTCGCTGAACGACGGGCCTTCGTCGGACAGGCGCACGAACACGAAGCCGCGATACGTCTGTACGTTGGCTACGGCGGTCAGGCCTTGGTCCGAGGGGCACTCGCTCATGCGCGTGCCTTCGTAGCCGTTCTTCAGCGGAATCGCGAGCGGCTTGCCATCGGTCTTGTAGGTCCACGCATGGTAAGGACAGCGGAAGAATTTGCCGGTGTTGCCGGTGGGGGCGCTCACCAGCTTCGCGCCCTTGTGCGCGCAGCGGTTCTTCAGCACGCGCACGGTGCCGTCGGCCTGGCGCACCATCACGAGCGGCTCTTTTGCGATGTCGACGGTGAGGTAGTCGCCGGCGTTGGGCACCTGGCTCGTGTGGCCGAGATAGACCCAGGTGCGGTGAAAGAGCCGCTCCATTTCGAGGTCGAACACTTCCTGATCCAGATACACGTCGCGGTGGACCTGGTCCGGCTCGACGAGCGCGGCAAGCGCGGCGGCGTCTTCGCGATAGCGGGGCATGACGGACTCCTTGGCTGGGGCGTGGATGTTTATGCGTCGATGATGAGGCGGCCCGCGCGGGCGCGCGACACGCAGATGTGCATCACCTTGCCCGAGCACTTTTCCGCTTCGCTCAGGCAGTAATCGCGGTGATCGACTGCGCCTTCGATCACGCCCACCTGGCACACGCCGCATTCGCCGCGTTTGCAGTCGTAGAGCGGATCGAGCCCGGCGTCGAGCATGGCGTCGAGGATCGTCTGCGCGGGGGCTACGGTGAGGGTCATGCCGCTCTGGCGCAATTCGACTTCGAATGCGGCGTCGCCGGCGTGGGGCGTGGCGGCTGCGAACAGCTCCGAGCGGATGCGCTCGCGCGGCCAGCCGCGTTCGCTGGCAAGCCCGATGACTGCGTCGATCAGGCCTTGCGGGCCGCAAACATAGATCGGCTGGCCCGGCGTGAGCGTGGCAAACAGGCGCGCGAGGTCGAAGCGGTTAGCTTCGCTGTCTTCATCGTCGCCATAGAGATGCAGGTGCTCGCCGGCGAGCGCGCGCAGTGCGCCGACGAAGGCGAGTTGCGCGATCGAGCGCCCCGTGTAGTGCAGGGTGTAGCGGGCCGCGCGTGCGGCCAGCGTGGCGGCCATCGAGGCGATCGGCGTGATGCCGATGCCGCCCGCGATCAGCACGGCGTCGGCGGTGTCGGCGTCGAGCGCGAAGGCGTTGACGGGCGGCGCGATGCGCAGGGTGTCGCCGGCGAGCACTTGCGTGTGCATCCACAGCGAGCCGCCCGCGCCCGCGTCTTCGCGGCGTACCGCGATCAGGTAGTGATCGGGCGCGTGCTCGCACGCGCTGCAGGTTTCGGATGCGAGATTGATGAGCGAATAAGCGCGCCAGTCGCCACCGCCCACTTGCACGCGGATATGCGCACCGGCAGTGAAGCCGGGCAGTGCTCGGCCATCGGGCGCGCGCAGGCGAAACGCGGTGACGTGCGTCGTAAGCGGCTCGACGGCTTCGACGAGGACGTCGAAGGCATCGATGACGGGCGCGGTGCTCATTGCGAGGCTCCTTGTGCGGCGACGGCGGCGCCGCCTGTTTCGATCAGCGGGATTGACGCGTTGCGACGGCGATTCGAGCGCGCATCTGTGTGAACGTCCGCGAGACCCCCCGCGTAAACCCTTTAGACTCGAAAATATGAAAATTCATGTGTTTTATTGGATAATGAAAAAAACCGGCTGTCAAGGCGGGTGCGCCCGAGGTCGGGGCGGCAGGAAAAACGCGGAGGAGTCGAGGCAAGATGAACACGGACAGGACACGCGAGGCGGCAAGCCGTGCGAGGAGGGGACATGGAATCTGATTTCGGAGGCGCTGCCGTAGTCTGTGGCGTCGAGGTGCCGTATCGCCGCCAGGCGCCGGAGCACACGACCGGCGATTTGCTGGCTCAGGCGTTTGCGCTGGCGCTCGAGCAATCGGGGTTCGGGGCGCGCGAAGTGGACGGGCTTGGCGTGGCGTCGTTCACGCTCGCGCCCGATCATGCGATCGACATGGCCTGGCGGCTGGGCATCAGCCCGCGCTGGTGCATGGACGACTGCCACGGCGGCGCGAGCGCGATCAACATGTTGCAGCACGCGATCCGCGCGGTGCAGCACGGCGACGCCTCGGTGATCGTGCTGCTTTCCGGCGACCGCTTCGAAGCCGCCGATTTCCGGCAACTGGTCGAGCACTACAACCTCACGACGCGCACGTATCTGCGGCCGCTCGAGAACGGCGGGCCGAACAGTCTCTTCTCGATGCTCACGCAACGCCATGCGCGCCGTTACGGGCTGGAGGCGCGCGATTACGGCGCGTTGTGCGTGGCCCAGCGCGAGTGGGCCGCGCTCAATCCGGGCGCGGTGTACCGCGCGCCGCTCACGCTCGACGAGTATCTCGCGGCGCCGCGCGTGGCCGATCCGCTCGGGCGCTTCGATTGCGTGCCCGTGGTGTGCGGGGCGAACGCCGTCGTGGTGGCGCGCGCGGATCTCGTGAAAGCGCAGGCCGAACACGCGCATGCGCCGCTTCATGTACGCGCCTTGCAATGCCGCTACAACCTCGATCATCAGATCGGCGATGGCCTGGAGACGGGTCTTGCCGCGCTCGCCGGCGCGCTCTGGGCACAGGCTGCGGCCACGCCCGCCGACATCGACGTGATTTCGGTCTATGACGACTACCCGGTGATGACGCTGATCCAGCTCGCCGATCTCGGCTACGCGCCCGGCGGCGACCTGCGCGCGCTGATCGCGCGCATTGCGTTGCGCAAGCTGGCGGTGAATACCTCGGGCGGGCAGCTTTCGGCGGGGCAGGCGGGTGCGGCGGGCGGCATGCACGGGCTTGTCGAGGCGATCCGGCAGCTTCAGGGCCTGGCCGGCGCGCGTCAGGTGCATGAGGGGCGGCTCGCGCTCGTGAGCGGCTACGGCATGGTGCAGTATCGCTACGGCATGTGCGCGAATGCCGTCGTGCTCGAAAGGAGGTCGGCATGAGCGAGACGGTTCTGATGATTCCGCGCTGCAACGCGTGCGGCGAGGCGTTGTTTCCGGCGCGCTATCGCTGCCCGTGCTGTGGCGCGGCGGATTGGGCGAGCGAGGCCGCGGGTGGCGGCGTGGTGGAGGAAAGCACGGTGGTGCGCCATCGTGTGGGAGCCCAGGGCGGGAGCGACGTGTACCTCGCCAGCGTGCGCGCCGAGGCCGGCCCTGTGGTGATCGCGCGCAGCGACACGGCGCTGCGCGAGGGCGAAGCGGTGGCGCTCGTCATCGACGAGGCCATGCGGGTGTGGGCGCGAGGGCGCTAACGGCTTATCACAAGCATGGCGCAGGAACGGGGCGGCGCACTGCCTGCGCCGCCATGCGAAAATGGCGGCTTCCCCGGCAGGACGTCAGGCGTCTTGCCGACACCGTTTTGGCAACCGAATTTCGCAACCGAATTTCGCAACGATTGAACCGTATGACCGATCCAGCCGACGAAGCGCCCCCGCAACCCACGGCCTTCGAACTCCTCGGCGGCGAGGCGCGCGTGCGCGAGCTCGTCGACCGTTTTTATGACCTGATGGACCTCGAGCCCGAGTTTGCCGGCATCCGCGCGATGCACCCGCAGACGCTGGATGGCTCGCGCGACAAGCTGTTCTGGTTCCTGTGCGGCTGGCTCGGCGGCCCGGACCACTACATCGAGCGCTTTGGCCATCCGCGCCTGCGCGCGCGACACCTGCCGTTCGCCATCGCCTCGTCCGAGCGCGACCAGTGGCTGCGCTGCATGGCCTGGGCGATGGAGGATGTCGGCCTGGCCGAGGCGCTGCGCGAGCGCCTGCTGCATTCGTTTTTCGATACCGCAGACTGGATGCGCAATCGTCCGGGCTGAGGCGGGCTTCGTGAAGCGATCGACTCGATCGGCCCGGTAAGCGCGCCGGTACAGTCCGGCGGTGGCGCGCGCACAGCCTGTCTTTTGGTCCGCTGCGTGCGTCCCCATAATGCAGGATTCGGCCTTGACGGCAGGAGACAGATCCCCATGACGACACCTCCCACCCGCGCGCTCTTTCGCGAAGACGCCTATCTCACGCAGTGCGACGCCACGGTGATCGCCGTCGGCGACGATGGCGTGCGGCTCGACCAGACCGTGTTCTATCCGCTCGGCGGCGGGCAGGCCGGCGACACGGGCGCGCTCGTGCTTGCGGACGGCACGCGCATCACGATCGCCGACACACGCAAGGCCAAATTCGAAGGCGCGACCCCCGACGACGCGCTGCACGTCCCGGCGCCGGGCCAGGAGGCGCTGCTCGCGCGCCTTGCCGCCGGCGAACGCGTGCGCGCGCAAATCGATTGGGCGCGCCGTCATCGGCATATGCGGCTGCATACGGCGAGCCATCTGATGTGCGCGGTGCTGCCCTATGCGGTGGACGGCTGCAGCATCACGACCGACTATGCGCGCCTGGATTTTGCGACCGTCGAGCCGATCGAGCGCGAGAGTGTCGAGGCGCGTCTCGCCGAACTGGTGGCCGGTGCGCATCCCGTCGCCACCGAATGGATCACCGACGAGCAAATGCAGCAGCGTCCCGAACTCGTGCGCACGATGAGCGTGAAGCCGCCGATGGGGCTCGGGCGCGTGCGCCTGCTGCGCATCGAGAACGTCGACCTCCAGCCCTGCGGTGGCACGCACGTGCGCAATACCGAAGAGATCGGCCGCTTGCGCGTGGCGAAGCTCGAAAAGAAGAGCGCGCGCACACGCCGGCTCGTGCTGGAGCTGGCTGAATGAGGGCCGCGCCCGACCTCGCTCGCACGCACGACGGGCTCGATCCGCGCGCGCGTGAGGTGCTCGACTTCTGGTTCGGCCTGCCGGGTTCGGCGGAATTCGGTCGCGAGCGCAAGATGTGGTTTCACAAGGACGCGGCGTTCGACGCGCGGTTGCGCGAACGCTTCGGTGCGCTGCTCGACGCCGCGTGCGCGGGCGGGCTAGATGCGTGGTGCGCGACGCCCGAGGGCGCGTTGGCGCTGGTGATTCTGCTCGACCAGTTCTCGCGCAACTGCCATCGCGGCACGCCGCGTGCGTTTTCCTCCGACGACAAGGCGCTTGGCATTGCGCGCGCGATGGTGGAGAGTGGCGCCGATCGGCATCTGCCGAGCCTGCAACATCGGGCGTTCGCGTATCTGCCGTTCGAGCATGCCGAATCCGCCGAAGCGCAGCGCGAGTCGTTGCGGCTTTTCGGCGAGCTCACGCACGATCCGCAATGCAAGGGCTATTACGATTACGCGCTGCGCCACGCGGCCGTGATCGAACGCTTCGGGCGGTTCCCGCACCGCAATGCGCAGCTAGGGCGCGCGACTACGAGCGCCGAAGCAGCGTTTCTGCGCGAGCCGGGCTCGTCGTTCTAAACTCGTTGTTCTCACGCGCTGGGCGGATCGCTCAGCGCCCGCCGCTCACGTCGAGCAGGGCGCCCGTCACGTACGACGCCGCGTCGCTCAGGAGCCACACGATCGTTTGCGCCACTTCTTCGGCGCTGCCCGGACGCCCGAGCGGCGTTTGCGCGCCGAGCACGGCCGCGCGCTCGGGCCGGCCGCCGCTCGCATGGATTTCCGTGTCGATGAGGCCGGGGCGCACCGCATTCACGCGCACGCCCTGCGGACCGAGCTCCTTGGCGAGGCCGATCGTCATCGTGTCGATGGCGCCTTTGGATGCCGCATAGTCGACGTACTCGTTGGGCGAACCGAGGCGCGCCGCCGCCGAGGACACATTCACGATCGCGCCGCCGTCGCCGCCGCGATCCTTCGACATGCGCCGCGCCGCTTCGCGCGCGCACAGGAAGGCGCCGTAGACGTTCACGTCGAACATGCGCTTCAGGCGCGCGGCGTCCATGTCGGCGAGCTGCGAGCCGGGCGCGACAATGCCCGCATTGTTCACGAGCGCATCGAGGCGCCCATACGCCGATTCGAGCGTGTCGAACATCGCGACCACGTCCGCCTCGCTGGCGACGTCGCCGCGCAGCACGCGCGCGTGGCCGCCCGCGCGGCCGACCTCGGCCGCGGTTTCCTCAGCGGCCGGTTCGTTGTGCAGATAATTCACGCCCACGGTCCAGCCGTGCGCACCGAGCAGCCGCGCGCATGCGCGGCCAATGCCGCGGCTCGCGCCTGTGATCAGAACGACTTTGCCCATCTGGATGTCACCTCCTGTCGATGGCGTCCATGCGTAGCATGGGGATGCGCGTGCGGCGCGGATCAGCGCGGGCTCAGCCGCCCAAAGCGCCCAAAGCGCCCAAAGCGCCTAAACGCCCCAATGCTCAAACGTTCTCGCGCTGATCGGCCCACTTGTCCTTGGCGGGTGCGTGGTAGTGCCTGAGCTTGCCGATCAGCGCGGCGGGGTCGCTGTCGATCTGCAGCAGCTCGAAATAGGTCTGGCGCATGAAGCCTTCGCGCACGGTGTGATCGAGCAGCGCGATGAGCGGGTCGTAGAAGCGATCGATATTGAGCACGCCCACCGGCTTGTGGTGATAGCCGAGCTGCGCCCACGTGTAAACCTCGAACAGCTCTTCGAGCGTGCCCGCGCCGCCGGGCATGGCGACGAACGCATCGGAGAGATCGGCCATCATCTTCTTGCGCTGATGCATGTCGGGCACGACATGCAGCTCCGTCAAGCCGTTGTGGCCGACTTCCTTGTCGACCAGCAGCTCGGGAATCACGCCGATCGCGCGGCCGCCATGGGCCATCACGGTGTCGGCGATCACGCCCATCAGGCCCACCTTGCCGCCGCCGTAGACGAGCGCGAGATTGGCATCGACGAGCGCGCGCCCGAACGCCTGCGCCGCTTCGTCATAGACCGGTCGGGCTCCCATCGAGGAGCCGCAATATACGCAAACTGCTTTCATGCGCGGAAATCCTTGTTGTCCTTGGTGCCTGCCACGCCTGCCACGCCTGTCGCTCCCGTCGCGCTTTCGCGTGGCGGCAGGTAATCGTAGAACTGCCGCTTGGGCAGCTTGCCCGAGACGAGATCGTCGAAGAGCTGGCGCGCGCGGCCACGCAGATAAGGCGCCATCAGCGAGATGATCTGCACGCTCACCTGGTGCAGCTCGTCCTGGATCGCTTCCTGGTCGTTGTATTTGCGCGGGTTCATCACGAACTGGTAGGAGAGCCAGTAGGTGGCTATCACGCCGATATTGGTCGAGATCACGTCGATCTCGGCGGCCGTGGCGACCATCTCGCCGTCTTCCACGAGTTGCTCGCAGAACTGCTTCGCGAAGTGCACCTTGTGGCTGATGATCTGCTTGAAATGCATCTCCAGCGTGCGATTGCGTGCGAGCAGGTCGTTCAGGTCGCGGTAGAGGAAGCGGTAACGCCACGTGAAATCGACCATGTACTGCAGGTACGCCCACATTTCGTCGATGGTGGCGCGATGGTCGTCCGGAAAGCGCAGACGCTTTTCGATCTCCTGCTCGAACTGGCCGAAGATGCTGTTGATGATGTCGTCTTTGTTGCGGAAGTGGTAGTACAGGTTGCCTGGACTGATCTCCATTTCCTCGGCGATGGTTGTCGTGGTGACGTTGGGCTCGCCGATCTCGTTGAACAGTTTCAACGACAGCTCAAGAATCCGTTCGCGTGTACGGCGGGGAGGTTTTGAATCCATGTCGTCCGGCCTTGGATGTGCGGCGCTGGGCCGGCAACGCTGTCGCAGGTGCGAAGCGTCGCGTGCCCGGTCGCGGGTGGTCGTTTTTTAAGACTGTCGTTCGATTATAAACCGACGATCCCGGCGTCTATCCACCCCTGTCCGGCAGGCGGGGCATGAACGCCGGGAAAGGGGCGTGCAGTGCGGGACGGGTGCGGGGCTCAGCGCGCGCCGAGCCAGTGCAGCAGCGCGGGGCCGAAGCGTGGCACGAGGATCAATCCCCACGCCATCACGCAGGTGAGGAGCGCGACCGTGACCGCCGCGCTGCCGAGATCCTTGGCGCGGCCCGAAAGTTCGTTGCGTTCGAGGCCGATGCGGTCGACGGCGTTTTCGATGCTCGAATTGAGCAGCTCGACGATCAGCACCAGCATCACCGAGCCGAGCAGCAGCACGCGCTCGACCGGCTCGACCGGCACCAGCACGCCGATGGGCACGAGGATCGCCGCGAGCGTGAGCTCCTGGCGAAACGCGCTTTCCTCGCGGATGGCGACGCGAAAACCCTTGATCGAATATTTGAGCGCGTGCCAGGCGCGCATCACGCCGCGGTTGCCCTTATAGGGGTTGAACGGCAGTGGGGCCAACGGATCGTCCGGGCCGAGCGGCTCGTGCAGATGCGCGGGCTCCAGCGGCTCGGTTGGTCCGGGCGGTTCGCGATGCGGCGCGGGGCGTTCGCCCGCGCGCGAAGACGCGAGCGGCGGGGGCGCCTTGGAGGGGGATGAAGGACGTGGGGCCATAACAGGCGAAGTCGATGCCGCAGTATCGCACGCGTCCTCGTCCGCTGCGCGGGGCGCGGCTGTGAGCGTCTGGCCGCCATCGTCGGCGTCGACGGTGGCGCCAGGTGCGGGGCGGATGCGGGTCATCGGCTTCGCTGTGGGCTGCAGGCGGTATTCGAGGCGGCGCTCAGGCCGCCGCGCCCGATTCCTGCATGCGGGCGCTCGAGCGCGGCTTCAGGTGCGAGGCGAACTGCTCCGATGCGGCCGTCCACGAAAAGCGCTCGGCCCACGCGCGCGCCGCGGCGCGATCGATCTTGAGGGCTTCGAGGCAAGCGTCGCGCAGATCCGCGTTCATGGCACCTGCGCCGCCCGTGCCCAGCACGTCGATCGGACCCGTGACCGGGTAGGCGGCCACCGGCGTGCCGCAGGCGAGCGCTTCGAGCAGCACGAGGCCGAAGGTATCGGTGCGGCTCGGGAATACGAACACGTCGGCGGCGGCATAGACCTTTGCGAGCTCGGGCTGGCTCAGCACGCCCAGGTAGTTGGCCAGGGGATAGCGCGACCTGAGCTCGGCGAGCGCCGGGCCTTCGCCGCAGACCCACTTCGAGCCCGGCAGATCGAGCTTGAGGAAGGCTTCGACATTCTTTTCCACGGCCACGCGCCCCACGTAGAGGAAGATCGGGCGCGCCGTGTTGAGCACCTTCGACTCCATCGGCCGGAAGATGTCGAGATCGACGCCGCGCGTCCACAGCACGACGTTCGTGAAGCCGAACTTCTCGAGGTCGGTCTTGACGACGGGCGTGGGCGCCATCACCGCGAGCGAGGGCTTGTGGAACCAGCGCAGGAAGCGGTAGGTCGCTTCGAGCGGAATGCCGAAGCGCGCCTGCACGTACTCGGGAAAGCGCGTGTGATAGGCGGTCGTGAACGGCAGGTCGTGGTCGATGGCGTAGCGGCGCGCGGCCAGCCCGAGCGGGCCTTCGGTGGCGACGTGGATGGCGTCGGGGCCGAACGCGTCGATGCGCTTGCGCAGATGGCGTCCCGGCATCAGCGAGAGCCGGATTTCCGGGTACGTCGGGCACGGCACTGTGCGGAACTCGAGCGGCGTGAGCAATTCGACCTGATGCCCGAGCGCGATGAGTTCGCGCGTGGTGTTCTTCAGCGTCCGTACCACGCCGTTGACTTGCGGCTCCCATGCATCGGTCACGATCATCACTTTCATTGGTCGTCGGCTCTCGGGTTACGTGGGTTGGAATGGCGGGTTGTGGCGGGTGCGGCTTAAGCGTGTTCCAGCGTGGTTCAGGCCGCGCTCACGCGCTGCTTGCGCGCCGCGCGCTGGGCTTCGGGCGACTGCATTACGGTCCAGTAGACGATGCGCAGCTCGCCCTCGAAGGTCTCGACGAGCGCCGAAAGGCTTTCCACCCAGTCGCCGTCGTTGCAATAGAGCACGTCGTCGATCTCGCGGATCTCGGCTTTGTGGATGTGGCCGCAGACCACGCCGTCGCAGCCGCGACGACGCGCTTCGTCGGTCATCACGCTCTCGAACGACGAGATGAAGTTCACCGCGTTCTTGACCTGGTGCTTGAGGTACTGCGAGAGCGACCAGTACTGGAAGCCCATGCGCGCGCGGATGCGGTTGAACCAGCGGTTCAGCACCAGAATCATCGTGTAGGCCGAGTCGCCGAGATAGGCGAGCCATTTGGCGTGCTGGATCACCCCATCGAAGAGATCGCCGTGCACGACCCACAGGCGCTTGCCGGAGAGCGTCGTGTGGAACGCCTCCTCGCGCACGTGGATGTCGCCGAACGCGAGGTTGCAGAACTGGCGCGCGCCTTCGTCGTGATTGCCGGGGATGTAGACCACCTGGGTGCCCTTGCGCGCCTTGCGCAGGATTTTCTGCACGACGTCGTTGTGCGCCTGCGGCCAGTACCAGCCCTTGCGCAGTTGCCAGCCGTCGATGATGTCGCCCACCAGATACAGATACTCCGACTCGTTGTGGCGCAGGAAGTCGAGCAGATAGTTCGCCTGGCAGCCGTTGGTGCCCAGATGAATGTCGGAGAGCCAGATCGTGCGATAGCGGTGCGGGGCGGGGTGATCGTCGTCGTGGGCGGCGGGAGACGGCGCGCCGTTCAGGGGCAAAGGCAGGGGCAGTGCGGGCGCTGCTGCGCCGGGACCGGGGTGGAAGGCGGCGGGGTCGGCGCCCGGCCCGGTGGTCTGCCGGAATAATGAGGTCGCGGACGTCTTCTGGGCCATGGCACACGCGGCAGGTTGCAATACGCGCATTGCGCCATGAAGCCGTGACGTCGACGTGACAGTCACAAGAAGGTCTTGTTACGCAGTCCTTGTGAGAATCCGGAGGCGCGCGCGAAGCCGCGCGGGGGCTGGCGGCGGCATGGTGGCCTGCGCGAACGGCAGCGCAGCCGCGACGTGCCGTGACGGTTCGATGACGGGGCGGAGCGGCGGCGCTGGCGTCTGGGCTTACCTCGGCAGGGCGACGATGCGTGTCCCGGCGATCCTGTCGTGCAGGAACTGGCGTCCGGGCGCGAAGCGCGCGCTCGCGGCCCACAACGCGAACCAGACGGCTTCGAGCACGAGCGTATGCGGTACCGAAAGGTTCAGGAGCGGATGTAGCGCGAGCGGCGGCAAAAACCACAGCCACGCAGCGAAGTAGCGAAGGGTGGCGCGGGCGAGCGAGGGCGGGGCGCCGTCGGGGCCGACTACGCGCAGGCGCCAGGTCTTCATCGGCAGCGTTTGCCCGCCGCGATGCCACAAGCCGACGAAATAGACCGCCGCCACGAAGGCGATCCACGCGGCCATCAGCCGATGATGGGTGTAGCCGTTGCGCTGTTGCAAAACGAGGCTGAACGCGAGTCCGGCGGCGAAGATCACGCCAAATAGCAGCACAGCTTCGTAGACGAGCGCGGCGAGCCTTCGCCGCACGGTAACGGGTGGCAAGGGTGAGGGCGGCTGTGCGTCAGGCGTTGCTGCGTATGCGGATGCCGAGCGTTGCGCAACGCTTGCGGCGGGCACGGTGGCGGAGACGGGTTCGGTCACGGCGGCGTCGCGATGCAGATATGGGACGGGACACCGTGAGGATAAACGCTAAGCGCTGCGGTGAGTAACGCGGGAAAACGCGCTGGCGCCCGCGAAGGGCGACGCACGGAGCGTACAAGCGCGCGCTCAGGATCCCTTGAATGCCGCAGGCGCCTCGGCGGGCGATACCGGTATGGGAATGGCCGGCACGAAGCTGCCCGCCGCGGGGATGCTGGCTGCGAGCGCGGCAGCGGGCGGCGTCGGGAGTTGCCCGGAGGTACCCGGCTGACCAGGCTGCGCCGGCGAGGACGCGCCTCGCGCCCCGGAGGCGCCGGACGCCGTGCGCGCCCGCACGCCGTGCTCGCGCTCGTTCACGAGCCGTCCGATGTCGCGAATCTCGCTCTTGTTGCCGCTCGGCGGCGCGCTGACCACGGTGCGGCGCTTGCGCTCGCTGGCGGCGAGGTGCTCTTTCTGCTCTTCGGGAAGCTGCTGATAGGCCTTCCACGCACGCTGGCGCGCCTGTGCGGTCAGTTCCTTGGACACCTGATAGTTCTCGCGCGCCACGCGGCGCTGCTCAGGCGTCATGCGCACCCATTCGGTCATGCGTTCCTGGAGGCGCTTTTGCGCTTCTGGCGACATCTTCGGGTAACGTGTGGCGATTCTCAGCCACTTGCGCTTGCGCGCGTCGCTGAACGTGTCCCATTCGCCGGCAAAGGGCGCGAGCGCCGCGCGCTGGGCGTCCGTGAGGCGCGCCCAGGACAGCGGGCCGGCGTTTTCGGGCAGCACAGGCGCGGCAGCCGGTGCCCCGACGCTGGAAGCCTGGGATTGCACCGGCGCCGCGGCAACGGGCCCGGCGGCCGGCGCGGGATGAAAGCGCGGATACGTCGCCACATACGATACGAGCGCCGCGACTACGGTTCCAATGACAACGGCCAAGCCGCGCTTGTAACTCACCCCGTGAATCCCCCGCTTCAGTGCGCGCGCGACAGATACGCGTTGAACCCGTGGTCGAGGTAGGCCGTGAGCGGTAGATCGTCGCTCAGCATGGCCGCGTCGATATCGGCGAGTTCCGCGGTACGTTGTTGGTCTTCGAAGTACGCAATGGCGAACAGCCCCGCCACCAGTGCCGCGAGCGGCCAGGCGAGTGCGAAGCGCGCGAGCGCGGAACGCCGGCGGGGCGGTTTGAGGCCGCCTTGCGCGGCGCCGGGAAGCGTGCCGGCGCCCGCGGCCGCCAACGACGGCGCGCGCACGAACACCGGTTGCTCGGCTTTCTTGCGGCTCAGCGCGACCTTGCGGGCAGCAGCGAGACGGGCGGTAGTGGCAGCGGGCAGGCCTGCGGCGCTTTCGTCGAGCGCGCGGCGCATTGCCTGCACGAATTCTGTTTCTTTATTGTCAAGGGCGGAGCTCATAGCGTGATTCCTTTGGCCTTGAGCGCTTGAGCCAGCGTGTGGGTGGCCCGCGAACAGTGCGTTTTCACGCTCCCTTCGGAACAGCCCATGGCGGCGGCGGTTTCGGCGACATCCATATCTTCCCAGTAACGCATCAGAAACGCTTCTCGTTGACGTGCCGGTAATTTCTGGACCTCTTCGTCGATCAGGTTGAGCACCTGCGCGCGCTCGATCTGCTGCTCGCTGCTTTCCGCGCCTGCCGAACCCGACTCGGCCTCGAAGGTTTCGAGGATGTCGAATTCCTCATCCTCGGCATTGCCGAGCGAGGAGAAGAGACTTACCCAGGTATTGCGCACCTTCTGCCGACGGAAATGGTCGTGCATGGTGTTCTGCAAGATGCGCTGGAACAGCAGGGGCAGTTCGGCGGCGGGGCGGTCTCCGTACTTTTCCGCGAGCTTGATCATCGCGTCCTGCACGATATCGAGCGAGGCGTCGTCGTCGCGCACGGCGTAGACCGTCTGCTTGAACGCGCGTCTTTCGACGCCCGCCAGGAAGTCGGCGAGTTCCTTGTCTGATGCCATCCGTTGCAGGGCGCCGCCACCAGCGTACGCGTAATCGTTCGAAAAATGTCGTAAAACTCGCGGATGCTAGCAAATTTTCAGGCCGTTCGGGTAGCCCATGGCCGGTCCGCTGCGTCAAGTCACCATGACGGATGCCGTGCGGGCACTACTCGCACCCGGCGCGGCGGGGCCCGCTGTGCATCGGCCCGCGAGCGGGTTGGGCCTGCGCGCAACATTTATGCCCGAAACGCGCGAAAGTTCCAGGAATTGCTTGACCAAACAATGAGTAAACGATATCGTCGATGGTTCGCAACATAAGTGACTTGTCTCAATTCAGGTGTGGCCCATGAGGCTCATCTGTCAACTGGACGCGCCGCTTGAACCCGAGCCACAAGCCCGGCAGAGAGCACCCGATCAAATTTTTGCCGAAATTTCGAAAGGTGAATGATGAATATGCCCAGCGCGGAATTCTCCACGTCGGTCCCCCCCTCGCAAGAATCTGACTCCCAAGCTCATACGTCCATCGGCGGAACCGTGCTGATGAAGGCGCTCGCCGACGAGCAGGTCGAATTCATTTGGGGCTACCCCGGCGGCTCGGTACTTTACATTTACGACGAGCTGTACAAGCAGGACAAGATCCAGCACGTTCTCGTGCGCCACGAACAGGCAGCCGTGCATGCGGCCGACGCCTACGCGCGTTCGACCGGCAAGGTCGGCGTGTGTCTCGTGACCTCGGGGCCTGGCGTCACCAATGCGGTGACGGGCATCGCGACCGCCTATATGGACTCGATCCCGATGGTGATCATCAGCGGCCAGGTGCCTACCGCCGCGATTGGTCAGGACGCCTTCCAGGAGTGCGACACGGTCGGCATCACGCGTCCCTGCGTGAAGCACAACTTCCTCGTGAAGGACGTGCGCGATCTCGCCGCTACCGTCAAGAAAGCTTTCTACATTGCGCGCACCGGCCGTCCCGGCCCCGTGCTGATCGACATCCCGAAGGACGTGTCGAAGACGCCGTGCACGTATGAACCGATTAAAAACGTCGCGCTGCGTTCGTACAACCCGGTCACCAAGGGCCATTCGGGGCAGATCCGCAAGGCGGTCTCGCTGCTCCTCTCGGCCAAGCGTCCGTATATCTACACCGGCGGCGGCATCATCCTCGCGGATGCGTCGCGCGAACTGAACCAGTTCGCCGACCTGCTCGGCTACCCGGTCACGAACACGCTGATGGGTCTGGGCGGCTACCGCGCGAGCGACCGCAAGTTCCTCGGCATGCTCGGCATGCACGGCACCTACGAAGCCAACATGGCGATGCAGCACTGCGACGTGCTGATCGCGATCGGCGCTCGCTTCGACGACCGCGTGATCGGCGACCCGCATCACTTTGCTTCGCGTCCGCGCAAGATCATTCATATCGACATCGACCCGTCGTCGATCTCGAAGCGCGTGAAGGTCGATATCCCTATCGTCGGCGACGTGAAGGAAGTGCTCAAGGAGCTCATCGAGCAGCTTCAGCACGCCGAGCACGGCCCCGATACGGCGGCCCTCGCCGATTGGTGGAAGGACATCGAAGGCTGGCGCGAGAAGAACTGCCTGAAATTCGACCGCTCGAGCGACATCATCAAGCCGCAGTACGTGGTGGAAAAGGCGTGGGAGCTCACGGGCGGCAACGCGTTCGTGTGTTCGGACGTGGGCCAGCACCAGATGTGGGCGGCGCAGTTCTATCGCTTCAACGAGCCGCGCCGCTGGATCAACTCGGGTGGCCTAGGCACCATGGGCTTCGGCCTGCCGGCGGCGATGGGCGTGAAGATGGCGCATCCCGACTCCGACGTGCTGTGCATCACGGGCGAAGGCTCGATCCAGATGTGCATTCAGGAGCTGTCGACCTGCAAGCAGTACGACACGCCCGTGAAGATCATTTCGCTGAACAACCGCTACCTCGGCATGGTTCGCCAGTGGCAGCAGATCGAATACAGCAAGCGCTATTCGCATTCGTACATGGATGCGCTGCCTGACTTCGTGAAGCTCGCCGAAGCGTATGGCCACGTCGGCATGCGGATCGAAAAGACGGCTGATGTGGAGCCGGCGCTCAAGGAAGCGCTGCGCCTGAAGGACCGCACGGTGTTCCTCGATTTCCAGACCGACCCTTCCGAAAACGTCTGGCCGATGGTACAGGCCGGCAAGGGCATCACCGAGATGCTGCTCGGCTCGGAAGACCTCTAACGGTATTTGCACGGCGCCGCACCAACCTCGCGCGGCGCGCGTCCACACAACGGGCGTGCGGGTTCGCGGGGAAGGGCGGCAGCCTCGTCAAACTGGATAATTCGCGGATCACATCATGAGACACATCATTTCCGTTTTGCTGGAAAACGAGCCGGGCGCGCTCTCGCGCGTGGTCGGCCTCTTCTCCGCACGCGGCTACAACATTGAAACCTTGACGGTGGCGCCGACCGAAGACCGTTCGCTGTCGCGCATGACCATCGTTTCCATTGGCTCGGACGACGTGATCGAACAGATCACGAAGCATCTGAACCGCCTGATTGAGGTGGTGAAAGTGGTCGACCTGACCGAGGGCGCCCACATCGAGCGCGAGCTGATGCTGATCAAGGTCAGGGCGGTCGGCAAGGAACGCGAGGAGATGAAGCGGATGGCGGACATTTTCCGCGGCCGTATCATCGACGTCACCGAAAAGACTTATACGATCGAACTGACGGGTGCGAGCGACAAGCTCGACGCGTTCATCGAAGCGATCGACGCCGCTGCGATTCTCGAAACCGTTCGTACGGGCGGCTCGGGCATCGGGCGCGGAGAGCGCATTCTGAAGGTGTGACCCCCGATCTTTTTTTGCGGGTTTGTCGGATCATGCACCGCAACTCGACCGGGTGCCGAGCGCAAGAGCGACGCATCCGGTGCAGCGCAAGCTGATAGCAATACCGAAATTCATCAAGTATCTCGCCAAGGAACCAACATGAAAGTTTTCTACGACAAGGACGCCGATCTCTCCCTCATCAAGGGCAAGCAGGTCACGATCATCGGTTACGGCTCGCAAGGCCACGCCCACGCGCTGAACCTGAAGGAAAGCGGCGTGAACGTCACGGTCGGTCTGCGCAAGAACGGCGCATCGTGGAGCAAGGCTGAGAACGCCGGCCTGCAGGTCAAGGAAGTGGCCGAAGCGGTGAAGAGCGCCGACGTCGTCATGATGCTGCTGCCCGACGAGCAGATCGCCGACGTCTACGCGAAGGAAGTTCACGCGAACATCAAGAACGGCGCAGCGCTCGCGTTCGCTCACGGCTTCAACGTGCACTACGGCCAGGTGATCCCGCGCGCGGATCTGGACGTCATCATGATCGCGCCGAAGGCGCCGGGCCACACGGTTCGCGGCACCTACTCGCAAGGCGGCGGCGTGCCCCACCTGATCGCTGTCCACCAGGACAAGTCGGGCGCGGCGCGTGACATCGCCCTGTCGTACGCGGCAGCGAACGGCGGCGGTCGTGCCGGCATCATCGAAACGAACTTCCGCGAAGAAACCGAAACCGACCTGTTCGGCGAGCAGGCCGTGCTGTGCGGCGGTACGGTCGAGCTGATCAAGGCTGGCTTCGAAACGCTGGTGGAAGCCGGCTACGCGCCGGAAATGGCGTACTTCGAGTGCCTGCACGAACTGAAGCTGATCGTCGACCTGATCTACGAAGGCGGCATCGCGAACATGAACTACTCGATCTCGAACAACGCCGAGTACGGCGAGTACGTGACCGGCCCGCGCGTCGTCACGGAAGAGACGAAGAAGGTCATGAAGGACGTCCTGAAGGACATCCAGACCGGCGAGTACGCGAAGAGCTTCATTCTCGAGAACAAGGCCGGCGCGCCGACGCTGCAGTCGCGCCGCCGCCTCGGCGCCGAGCACCAGATCGAAGTGGTCGGTGCCAAGCTGCGCGCGATGATGCCGTGGATCGCCGCGAACAAGCTCGTCGACCAGTCGAAGAACTGATCTGACGGAGCCGTTCTGGTCGTGCGTGCGGATTTGCCGCATTGCACGACGCCCGGTATCAAAGAAAGCCGCCCAGGTGGGATGAACCCTGGGCGGCTTTTGTTATGCTACGGTTTTTAAAATAACAGCGAAGCCACCATGAATTACCCTCATCCGATCATCGCGCGCGAAGGCTGGCCGTTCATCGCCATTGCGGCCGTCGTTGCGCTCCTGATCCATGCGGTCGCAGGCTTCGGTCTCGCATGGCCGTTCTGGCTGATCCTGATCTTCGTCGTCCAGTTCTTCCGCGATCCGCCGCGCCCGATCCCCACCCAGGCCAATGCCGTGCTGTGCCCGGCCGACGGCCGCATCGTTGCGGTCGAAACCGCACACGACCCGTACGCCAACCGTGAAGCGCTCAAGATCAGCGTGTTCATGAATGTGTTCAACGTGCACTCGCAGCGCTCGCCCGTGGACGGCGCCGTCGCGAAGGTCGAGTACTTCCCGGGTGCGTACCTGAACGCCGCCATCGACAAGGCCTCGACCGAAAATGAGCGCAACGCAGTCGTCCTGACGATGGCCGACGGCACGACCGTCACCTCGGTGCAGATCGCCGGCCTCATCGCGCGCCGCATTCTCTGCTACGTGCGCGCCGGCGAACCGCTCTCGCGCGGCCAGCGCTACGGCTTCATCCGCTTCGGCTCGCGCGTGGACGTGTATTTGCCGGTTGGCAGCCGCCCGCACGTGTCGATCGGCGAAAAGGTGTCCGCTTCGTCGACGATCCTCGCCGAACTGCCGACGCAATCGGCATAAGGAGGGCAGCGATGGCCGGATTTAAACCGCGTCGACCCCGCAATCCCGCTGGCGCGCCGCTGCCGCGCCCGTTTCGGCGCAACAAGGCGGTGGTTCAGGATCCCGTGGGCCTTGCCGCGAGCCGTCGTGCCGCGCGCCAGGACTTCCTGAAAAAGCGCGGCATCTACTTGCTGCCCAATGCGTTCACCACCGCGGCGCTGTTTTGCGGCTTCTTCGCGGTCGTGCAGGCCATGAACGTGCGCTTCGAGGTGGCGGCCATCGCCATTTTCGTGGCGATGGTGCTCGACGGCATGGATGGGCGTGTCGCGCGCATGACGCACTCGCAGAGCGCGTTTGGCGAGCAGTTCGACAGCCTTTCGGACATGGTTTCGTTCGGCGTCGCGCCCGCGCTCGTGATGTACGAGTGGGTGCTCAAGGATCTCGGGCGCTGGGGCTGGCTCGCGGCATTTGTCTACTGCTCGGGCGCCGCACTGCGTCTTGCGCGCTTCAACACCAATATCGCCGTGGTGGACAAGCGCTTCTTCCAGGGCATGCCGAGCCCGGCGGCAGCGGCGCTGATCGCGGGCTTCGTCTGGCTCGCCACCGACAACCGCGTGCCGGTGAAGCTTTCGTGGCTGCCCTGGACCGCTTTCGCGCTGACGATCTATGCGGGCGTGACGATGGTTTCGAACGCCCCGTTCTATAGCGGCAAAGCGCTCGATGTAAGGCATCGCGTCCCATTCGCGGCCACGCTGCTCGTGGTGGTGGCGTTCGTGCTCGTGTCGTCCGATCCGCCATTGATGCTGTTCGGCCTCTTCGTGCTCTACGGACTTTCGGGCTATGTGTTCTGGGCCTGGCAGGGCGTGCGCGGGCGTACAAACCCGGCGCGTTCTTTGCCGCGCGAGCGGTAGGGCGCCTGACTCCAGGCAAGCCTTGGGCAAACGTATGAAGGGCCGCGCACGAGCGCGGCCCTTTTAATTCCGCTTCCCGGAACCGTGGGCCCTTGCCAATTGCGCTATCGGTGGAATCCGGCTATAGTCGCCGACATGGACACCATCCTGTTCCCCTTCTTCTCCCTTCAAGCCGGCGCGCGACTAAGCACGCTAGCGCTAGCGCGCCTGCCGCGCTGATCTCGCTCGCCCTCCGTAAGCCTCGTTCATTGTCAGCGTCGCCCACGGTGGCGCGAACACCCAAAATCCGTTTTTAGACACTGAACAAGTCCCCCTGGAGACCCGAAATGGCAGCAGACAAGCTCATCATTTTCGATACGACGTTGCGTGATGGCGAGCAATCGCCCGGTGCGTCGATGACGAAAGAAGAGAAGATCCGCATCGCGAAGCAACTCGAGCGCATGAAGATCGACGTCATCGAAGCGGGCTTTGCGGCCAGCTCGAACGGCGACTTCGACGCGATCCACACGATCGCCGGCATGATCAAGGACAGCACCATCTGCTCGCTCGCCCGCGCGAACGACAAGGATATCCAGCGCGCCGCCGACGCGCTCAAGCCCGCCGATCACTTCCGGATCCACACGTTCATCGCCACCTCCGCGCTGCACATGGAGAAGAAGCTGCGCATGTCTCCCGAGCAGGTGCTCGAACAGGCGAAGCTGGCCGTGCGCTTCGCGCGAAAGTTCACGAACGACGTGGAATTCTCGCCCGAAGATGGCAGCCGCTCGGACATGGACTTCCTGTGCCGCGTGATCGAATCGGTGATCGCCGAAGGCGCGACCACGATCAATATCGCCGATACAGTGGGCTACGGCATTCCGGAGCTTTACGGCAACCTCGTCAAGACGCTGCGCGAGCGCATTCCGAATTCGGACAAGGCGGTGTTCTCGGTGCATTGCCACAACGACCTCGGCATGGCCGTCGCCAACTCGCTCGCCGGCGTGCAGATTGGCGGCGCGCGTCAGGTGGAGTGCACCATCAACGGTCTGGGCGAGCGCGCGGGCAACACCTCGCTCGAAGAAATCGTCATGGCGGTAAAGACCCGCAAGGACTACTTCGGCCTCGAGCTCGGCCTCGACACCACGCAGATCGTGCCGGCCTCGAAGCTCGTTTCGCAGATCACCGGCTTCGTGGTGCAGCCGAACAAGGCCGTGGTGGGCGCGAACGCGTTCGCGCATGCGTCGGGCATCCATCAGGACGGCGTGCTCAAGGCGCGCGACACGTACGAAATCATGCGCGCGGAAGATGTGGGCTGGACCGCGAACAAGATCGTGCTCGGCAAGCTGTCGGGCCGCAACGCGTTCAAGCAGCGCCTGCAGGAACTCGGCATTGCGCTCGAAAGCGAAGCTGAGCTCAACAGCGCGTTCGCGCGCTTCAAGGAACTGGCCGACCGCAAGGCCGAAATCTTCGACGAAGACATCATCGCGATCGTGACCGAGGAGTCGGCGGAAGCGCAGGAGAAGGAGCACTTCAAGTTCATTTCCCTCGCGCAGCACTCGGAGACGGGCGAGCGCCCGCACGCTCGCGTGGTGTTCTCGGCGGACGGCAAGGAAGTGACCGGCGAAGCCGCGGGCAATGGCCCGGTGGACGCCACGCTCAACGCCATCGAAACCGAAGTGGGCAGCGGCTCGGAACTGCTGCTGTACTCGGTCAACGCAATTACGACGGGCACCCAGGCGCAGGGCGAAGTGACCGTGCGCCTCTCGAAGGCAGGCCGCATCGTCAACGGCGTGGGAACCGATCCGGATATCGTTGCCGCCTCGGCGAAGGCTTATATTTCGGCGCTGAACAAGCTTTATTCGGGCGACAAGCTCAATCCGCAGCGTTCATAGGCGGTGCCAGCGCGGCGGGGGCGATTTGCCCTGCCTGCGCCGCGCCGCCCAAATAACAAGCCCCCGTGCTCGTGTGAGCGCGGGGGCTTTGTCTTGCAGGGTTGCTGGCGATGCGCGGGGACCGCTTGCGGACTTAGAACACGCTGCGCCGGTCGGGATCGTGAAGCGGATCGGGGGTCTTTTGTGTGAGCCGCAGAATGCCCTGGTCGTCGAAATAGAAGCTGTAGAGCATGTACCAGACGCCGTCTTCGAGGTAGCGGTAGGTCCAGGCATCGCGCTTCATCAGCGGGAAGTAGGCGGTTTCTACCGGACGGCCGAAGTTCACGAGCACATCGGTGCGCGTCCATTTGCCGATCTCGGCTTTGTAGAACTCGTTGGGTTGCAGCACCTGGCGCACGCTCTGCACCTTGCCGCTGGCGTCGATGTCGGCGGCGACGGTGGTTTCGCCCATCGGCTGGGTGGGCCACATCAGGCGCTTGCCGCCGTTGGGGAGATCGTAGACTTCGCGCG
Source organism: Paraburkholderia sp. A3BS-1L (assembly GCF_051125215.1). Taxonomy (NCBI): domain Bacteria; kingdom Pseudomonadati; phylum Pseudomonadota; class Betaproteobacteria; order Burkholderiales; family Burkholderiaceae; genus Paraburkholderia; species Paraburkholderia sp. A3BS-1L. The sequence continues at coordinate 1,163,582 of NZ_CP120442.1, forward strand.
GCGGGCCGAAGCGGGCAACCACGGCCTGTGCATCGTCGCCCGCGTGAAATTGCTGCCACGGCTGCACGCAGGCGGCGAGTGCGAGCGCGCCCATGCTGGCGGCGAGCGCGCGGGACTTGGCGCGCGGCAGCCGCGCGGCGATGGCGGATGAAAAGCGCTTGAGCATGAAGTCCCCCATGGACACGTGCGCGATGGACGCCGTGCGGATTCGAAGCTGGGTTCGAACTGTCTGGAACCCTCTCTGGAACCGTTATTTTGACACGTCGGGATCGCGATGGCTTGCCGGGGTGCGCATGGGCGTCCTATGATCCGCGCTTCACATGAACAGGGTCATGGACGAAGAGGGCGGGCGCATGAAGTCATGCATCAGGACACGATGGACGCGCGCGAAGGCGGCGCTGGCGGCGACAGGGTTGGGCGTGGCGCTGGCGGCGGCTGGCGCGCATGCGGCGAGCGCACCAGCGCCTGCTGGGCAGCCGATCCAGCTTGCGCTGATCGAAGGCATGTCCGGACCGTTCGCGGACGCGGGTGCGGCCGTCGAGCGCAATCTGCGTTTCGGCGTCGAGCGCGTGAATGCGCGCGGCGGCGTCACGCTGGCCGATGGGCGTCATCCGCTCGAACTGATGGTCCTCGACAGCAAGGGCAGCACCGAGGCAGCGTTGATGCAGCTGCGTGCGGCGGCGGATCGCCATATCGGCTTCATCCTGCAGGGCAACAGCTCGGCGGTGGCGGCGGCGCTCGTCGCGGCGATCGATCGCCAGAACGCGCGCGAGCCCGATAATCGCGAGCTCTTCCTCAACTATTCGGCCGACGATCCCGCACTCACCAACGCGAATTGCAGCTTCTGGCACTTTCGCTTCGACGCGCACGCGGGCATGCGCATGGAGGCGCTCGCGGACGTGATCGCCGCCGACAAATCGGTGAGGAAGGTCTATCTGCTGAATCAGGACTACAGCTTCGGCCACGATGTGAGCACGCTCGCGCGCGCGGCGCTGGCAAAGCAGCGCCCGGACATCGCCGTGGTGGGCGACGAGTTTCATCCGATCGGCCGGGTGAAGGATTTCGCGCCTTATGTCGCGAAGATTCGCGCGGCGGGTGCGGATGCGGTCATCACCGGAAATTGGGGCAGCGATCTCACGCTGCTCGTGAAGGCCGCGCGCGAACAGGGGCTCGACACCCGGTTCTACACGTTCTACGGCAACAGTCTCGGCGCGCCGGCGGCGCTCGGCGAGGCCGGCGTCAAGCGCGTGATCGCCGTGGCCGACTGGCATCCGAACGCGGGCGGCGCGGGCTCCGACGCGTGGTATGCGGCGTTCCGGGCCCGCTATCCGGCACTGCAGGACGACTATCCGGTGCTGCGCATGAGCATGCTCGTGGAGATGCTCGCCCAGGCCATGACGAAGGCCGGCTCGGCGCAGCCGGAAGCGGTCGCGAGGGCGCTCGAGGGCATGCGCTTCGCGGGAGACGAAAGCAGCTTCCATCCGATGTGGATGCGCGCCGACGATCATCAGGTGATCCAGCCCCTTTACGTGATGCAGATGGACAAGCAGGGCGCGCCGGGCGTGCGCTACGACAACGAGGGGTCGCGATACGGCTTTCGCACGGTGCTGACGCTGCCGGCGGAACGCACGGTGCCGGCGACGGTCTGCAAGATGAAGCGTCCCTGAACCGGGCCCGCGCAGGCCGTGCTCGCGGCGAATCGGGCCTGTGCTACAATGCGCGTCTTGTCGTGATTTACGGCAAGACAGCAATAGTCACAACCACGGCACGGCCATTCTTCCGTGACCGCTTGTTTGTTTTAAAGGAAAAGCAAAATGTCCGTAGCAGATATCAAGAAGTCCGACATCGTCGCGCAATTCGCGCGTGGCACTGGTGACACGGGTTCGCCCGAAGTCCAGGTTGCCCTCCTGACGTCGCGTATCAACGAACTGACCGGCCACTTCAAGTCGCACGCGAAGGATCACCACAGCCGCCGCGGTCTGCTGCGCATGGTGAGCCGCCGCCGCAAGCTGCTCGACTACCTGAAGGGCAAGGACGCAGATCGCTACCGCGCACTGATCGAGAAGCTGGGTCTGCGCAAGTAATCGCAAGGTCTTGCCGAAAGATGCCTGTGTCAGTTCCACTGATGCAGGCATTTTGTTTTTGAACGGTCCGCTTCATGCGATGCGCGCCGGATAGCAGTACGAAGCAGCAACCATAGCGGTAAAAGCAGCAGTAAGAGCAGCAGGGCCGGGCCTCGGGGCAGAGCTTTGTGTCATTCCATCGAATCGTGCGACAACACGTCGTAGACGCGCCGCGTCATCGTCGCATCCGCGCGGTCCGCTGGAATGGCATAACACTCCTCTACCTGCGCGGTGCCGGATTCTGTCTTGCCGTGTCGCCCGCGTGTGCGGGCGATGCATAACAAATGAGTAAGGAGTGAGTGACCATGACCATGTTCAATAAAGTCGTGAAGGAATTCAAATGGGGCCAGCACAATGTGCGCCTCGAAACCGGTGAAATCGCCCGTCAGGCGAGCGGCGCCGTAATCGTCGACGTCGAAGACACCGTGGTGCTCGCGACCGTCGTTGGCGCCAAGACCGCGAAGCCGGGTCAGGACTTCTTCCCGCTCACCGTCGACTACATCGAGAAGACCTACTCGGCCGGCAAGATTCCGGGCGGCTTCTTCCGCCGCGAGGGCCGTCCGTCGGAAGGCGAGACGCTGATCTCGCGCCTGATCGACCGCCCGCTGCGCCCGCTTTTCCCGGAAGGCTTCTACAACGAAGTCCAGGTCGTGATCCACGTCCTGTCGATCAACCCGGAAATCCCGGCTGACATCCCTGCGCTGATCGGCGCGTCGGCTGCACTGGCGATCTCGGGTCTGCCGTTCAACGGTCCGGTTGGCGCCGCACGCGTTGCTTACATCAACAACGAATACGTGCTGAACCCGACGCGCGCGCAGATCAAGGACTCGCGTCTCGACCTCGTCGTGGCCGGTACCGAGCGCGCCGTGCTGATGGTGGAGTCGGAAGCCGACCAGCTGCCGGAAGACGTGATGCTCGGCGCCGTGGTGTTCGGCCACGAGCAGATGCAAACGGCCATCGACGCAATCCACGAACTGGTGCGTGATGGCGGCAAGCCCGAGTGGGACTGGCAGCCGGCGCCGAAGGACGAAGCGCTCATCGCGCGCGTCACGGCCATCGCCAACGACAATCTGCTCGCCGCATATCAACTGCGCGACAAGCAGCAACGCTCGACCAAGCTGAAGGAAGTCTACGCAGCAACGTCGGCGAAGCTCGAAGAAGAAGCGGCTGCGGCCGGCACGACGGCGGCCGACAAGGCGACGGTCGGCAACATCATTTTCGACCTCGAAGCGAAGATCGTCCGCTCGCAGATCCTCAACGGCGAGCCGCGCATCGACGGCCGTGACACGCGCACCGTGCGCCCGATCGAGATCCGCACCGGCGTGCTGCCGCGTACCCACGGTTCGGCGCTCTTCACGCGCGGTGAAACGCAGGCGCTGGTCGTCGCGACGCTCGGCACCAAGGGCGACGAGCAGATCATCGACGCGCTCGAAGGCGAGTACCGCGACCGCTTCATGCTCCACTACAACATGCCCCCGTTCGCGACCGGCGAAACGGGCCGCGTGGGTTCGCCCAAGCGCCGTGAAATCGGCCACGGGCGGCTGGCCAAGCGCGCGCTCGTCGCGTGCCTGCCGAGCGCCGAAGAGTTCGGCTACTCGATCCGCGTGGTCTCGGAAATCACCGAGTCGAACGGTTCGTCGTCGATGGCTTCGGTGTGCGGCGGCTGCCTCGCGCTGATGGACGCCGGCGTGCCGATGAAGGCGCACGTCGCCGGTATCGCGATGGGCCTGATCCTCGAAGGCAACAAATTCGCTGTGCTGACCGACATCCTCGGTGACGAAGATCACCTCGGCGACATGGACTTCAAGGTTGCGGGCACGGAAGCTGGCGTGACCGCGCTGCAGATGGACATCAAGATCCAGGGCATCACCAAGGAAATCATGCAGGTCGCCCTCGCGCAAGCGAAGGAAGGCCGTATGCACATCCTCGGCAAGATGACCTCGGCGGTGTCGGGCGTGAACACGGAACTGTCGGCCTACGCTCCGCGCATGATCACCGTCAAGATCAACCCGGAGAAGATCCGCGACGTGATCGGCAAGGGCGGTTCGGTGATCCGCGCGCTGACCGAAGAAACCGGCACGACCATCGACATTTCGGACGACGGCGTCGTGACCATCGCTTCGACCTCGAGCGAAGGCATGGCCGAAGCGAAGAAGCGCATCGAGAACATCACGGCTGAGGTGGAAGTGGGCCAGGTGTACGAAGGCGCGGTCCTCAAGCTGCTCGACTTCGGCGCGATCGTGAACCTGCTGCCGGGCAAGGATGGCCTGCTGCATATTTCCGAAATCGCCAACGAGCGCATCAAGGACATCAACGACTACCTGAAGGAAGGCCAGATCGTGAAGGTCAAGGTCATCCAGACGGACGAGAAGGGCCGCGTGCGCCTGTCCGCCAAGGCGCTGCTCAACGAAGCAGCCGCTAACGGCGCACCGCAGGGCGAGCCGCAGCAGTAAGGCGGATTGCTGAAACGGCCGGCACGCGATGAGCGCGCCGGCCGTTTTTTTATGAGAATGTGAGATTGAGGTTTACGCCCTACGGAGACGCGAGATGAAGGCAGTGGAAATTACTGAATTCGGTGCGCCGGACGTGCTCAAGCTGACCGAGCGCCCGATGCCCGAGCCGAAGGCCGGCGAGGTGCTGATCAAGGTGGGTGCGTCGGGCGTGAATCGCCCCGACGTGTTTCAGCGCAAGGGTTCGTATGCGCCGCCGCCGGGGATTTCCGATCTGCCGGGGCTCGAAGTGGCGGGCGAGATCGTCGGCGGGACGATCGACGAAAAGAGCAATCCGTTCGGCCTGAAGCTCGGCGATCGTGTGTGCGCGCTGATCGCGGGCGGCGGCTACGCCGAGTACGCGGTCGCGCCGCTCGGTCAGTGCCTGCCGGTGCCGAAGGGACTCACGGATATTGAAGCGGCGTCGTTGCCCGAGACCTATTTCACGGTGTGGAGCAACGTGTTCCAGCGCGCCTTGCTTGGCAAGGGCGAGGGCGGCGAGAACGAGACGCTGCTCGTGCAGGGCGGTTCGAGCGGGATCGGCGTTACGGCTATCCAGATTGCGCATGCACTCGGCTTTCGCGTCTTCGCGACCGCGGGGTCGGACGACAAGTGCCGGGCCTGCGAGCAGTTGGGCGCCGACCGCGCCATCAACTATCGCAACGAAGATTTCGTGGAGGTCGTTAAGGCGCTCACGAACGACCGTGGCGTCGACGTGATTCTCGACATGGTTGCGGGCGGTTACGTGTCGCGCGAGCTTTCGGCACTGGCCAATGGCGGCCGCATCGTACTGATTGCGACGCTCGGCGGCTCGAAGGCCGAGGTCAACATGGGCGAAATCTTGCGCCGCCGCCTGACGATTACGGGCTCGACACTGCGCGCCCGTTCGGTTGAATTCAAGGCGCAGATCGCCCAGGAATTGAAGGCGAATGTGTGGCCGCTGCTTGAAGAGGGGCGGATCAAGCCGGTCGTCTTCCGCGTCTTCCCGGCTGCGCGGGCGGCCGAGGCCCACGCGCTGATGGAGAGCAGCGAACACATCGGCAAGATCATGCTCGATTGGGGGCAGTCGACCTGATGGCGCGGCTATGAACCCGCGCGGGCTCGCTGTATGGGGCAACGGCGGGTTCATGCTTTGATTTTTCGGCATTTTTTTGATGCTTTTTTCGCGGGTCCGGAGCAGGCCGGTTTGACCCGCCTCGATTGCACGCAGTAAAATTCTGTGTTTTGCGTCCGCTTTTAACAGCAACCGGAACAATGACGAATCAACGATCGAACCTCGTAGTCGGTAACTGGAAGATGCATGGTCGCCTCGCGGCCAATGCGGCATTGCTCGAAGGCGTCGTGCAGGGCGTGCAGTCGCTGCACGCCGGGGTGCGCGTCGGCGTGTGCGTGCCGTTTCCCTATCTCGCGCAGGCTCAGGCTTTGCTCGGCGGCAGCCGCGTAGTCTGGGGCGCGCAGGACGTGTCCGCGCACGAGCAGGGCGCCTGGACGGGCGAAGTCGCAGCGGGCATGGTTGCCGAATTCGAGGCAGGGTTCGCGATCGTCGGTCACTCGGAGCGTCGTGCGTATCACGGCGAAAGCTCCGAACTCGTTGCGCAGAAGACGCAGCGCGCGCTTGCGGCCGGCCTCACGCCGATCGTCTGCGTGGGCGAGACGCTGGAGCAGCGTGAAGGCGGTACGACCGAGCAAGTGGTCGGCGCGCAGCTGGACGCAGTGCTGGCGGTGCTGTCGGTCGAAGAGGCGGCGCGCATCGTCGTAGCCTATGAGCCGGTCTGGGCCATTGGCACGGGCAAGAGCGCGACTGCGGAACAGGCGCAGCAGGTACATGCGTTCCTGCGTGCGCGGCTTGCCGCGAAGGGCGCGCAGGTGGCGGACGTGCCGCTGCTGTACGGCGGCAGCGTGAAGCCGGAGAATGCGGCGGAGTTGTTCCGTCAGGCCGATATCGATGGTGGCCTGATCGGCGGCGCTGCGCTGAAGGCTGGAGATTTCCTCGCGATTTGCGCGGCCGCTGGGGCGGGCGCAAGCGTCGCGGGATAAGAGTAAGGCTTGGGCACGTCGCCTCCCGCGAGGCTCGTGCCGGCCGCACATGCGCATGCCTCCGGGGAGGCTGTGCTCAACAAGGACTCAGGTGAGTGTGATGCTGTATTTGAAAACGTTGATTATCGTCGTCCAGATTCTGTCGGCGCTCGGGGTGATCGGCCTCGTTCTGCTGCAGCACGGCAAGGGCGCCGACATGGGCGCCGCGTTCGGCAGCGGTGCTTCGGGTAGCCTGTTTGGCGCGACCGGCGCCGCGAACTTTCTGTCGCGCACAACGGCGATTCTTGCAACGGTCTTTTTTGTCTCGACGCTTGCATTAACTTACTTGGGGTCTTATCATTCGAAGCCTTCGGCAGGCTTGCTGGGCGCTACGGCGCCGGCTCCCGTCGCGGCTTCGGCGCCGGTTGCTGCATCTGTTCCTGCGGTTTCCGCGGCTAGCGCTCCGGCGGCAGCGCCGGCCGCCGCCAGCAACGACGTACCGAAATAATTCTGAAAAACTTGTTTTTGTGCATTGAACAAAGAGCGGGAACAAGTTAGAATTTAAGTCTTGAAGCGATTCGCGGGTTGCATGAAATTGTTGTCCCGGATTGCATGTAGTGCCGACGTGGTGAAATTGGTAGACACGCTATCTTGAGGGGGTAGTGGCGAAAGCTGTGCGAGTTCGAGTCTCGCCGTCGGCACCAATGTTATCTAAAAAATGCCAGCCGCTTGCTTCAGCTTCGGCTGGCATTTTTGTTTTATACGTCGTGTTCGTTTCGTTCGTAGCGCGAAGTACGTAAAGTGATTCCCGCAGCGCGACTTGAAGTTCCTGCGGAACCTCAGAACCAACCGAAAGAGGATAGCCTTGAATCTCGCTACCTATTACCCCGTCCTGTTATTCCTTCTCGTAGGTCTTGGTCTGGGCGTGGCGTTGGTTAGCATCGGCAAGATCCTCGGTCCCAACCGGCCCGACAGCGAAAAAATTTCACCGTACGAGTGCGGCTTCGAAGCGTTCGAAGACGCGCGCATGAAGTTCGATGTACGGTATTACCTCGTGGCCATTCTCTTCATCATCTTTGACCTCGAAACGGCGTTCCTGTTTCCGTGGGGTGTTGCCCTGCGCGATATCGGCTGGCCGGGCTTCCTGTCGATGATGCTGTTTCTGCTCGAATTCCTGCTGGGCTTTGCCTACATCTGGAAGAAGGGCGGTCTCGACTGGGAATAAGAGGTTAATCGCCGGATAGCATGGGTGGCGCTGCGGACACGCCGCAGGCCGTCCGTCTGGAGTGGAAAGCACATGAGTATCGAAGGGGTCTTGAAGGAAGGGTTTGTCACCACGACGGCTGACAAGCTGATCAACTGGACGCGCACCGGCTCGCTGTGGCCGATGACGTTCGGTCTTGCGTGTTGCGCGGTCGAGATGATGCACGCGGGCGCGGCCCGTTACGACCTCGACCGCTTCGGCGTGGTGTTTCGCCCGAGCCCGCGTCAGTCAGACGTGATGATCGTTGCCGGCACGCTGTGCAACAAAATGGCGCCCGCGTTGCGCAAGGTCTACGATCAGATGGCCGAGCCGCGCTGGGTGATTTCGATGGGGTCGTGCGCAAACGGCGGCGGCTACTACCACTATTCGTATTCGGTCGTGCGCGGGTGTGATCGCATCGTGCCGGTCGACGTCTACGTGCCGGGTTGTCCCCCGACAGCGGAAGCCCTCGTGTACGGGATCATCCAGTTGCAGGCGAAGATCCGTCGTACCAGCACCATCGCCCGTCAATAAAGGCCAAGCGCCTCCCCCATAATATGGCAAGCAAACTCGAGACCCTGAAAGCGAACCTCGAAGCGGCCCTCGGTGCGCGCGTCGTCAGTCTCACCGAAGCGCTCGGCGAATTGACCTTGGTCATAAGCTCTGCAGATTACCTCAGCGTGGCGAAGGAGCTCCGCGACAATCCGTCGCTTCGCTTCGAGCAGTTGATTGACCTGTGTGGCGTCGACTATCAGACATACGGCGATGGCGCTTGGGAAGGCCAGCGCTTCGCGGCCGTGTCGCATCTGCTCTCCATCACGAATAACTGGCGTCTGCGCCTGCGCGTGTTCGCGCCGGATGACGACGTGCCCATCGTGTCCTCGCTTGTCGACATCTGGAGTTCGGCCAACTGGTACGAGCGCGAGGCGTTCGACCTGTTCGGCATCGTCTTCGAAGGTCACCCCGACTTGCGCCGCATCCTGACCGACTACGGTTTCATCGGCCACCCGTTCCGTAAAGACTTCCCGATCTCGGGCTACGTCGAAATGCGTTACGACCCGGAGCAGAAGCGCGTGGTTTACCAGCCGGTCACGATCGAGCCGCGCGAAATCACGCCGCGCGTGATCCGCGAGGATCGCTACGGTGGTCTGAGGAAACACTAAGAGGGTCGCATGTCAGAGATCAAGAACTACACGCTCAACTTCGGCCCGCAGCACCCGGCAGCGCACGGCGTGCTGCGCCTCGTGCTCGAGCTCGACGGCGAAGTGATCCAGCGCGCCGATCCGCACATCGGCCTGCTGCACCGTGCGACGGAAAAGCTCGCAGAAAACAAGACCTTCATTCAGTCGGTCCCGTACATGGACCGTCTCGACTACGTGTCGATGATGGTCAACGAGCACGGCTATGTGCTTGCCATCGAGAAACTGCTCGGCATCGAGGTGCCGATTCGCGCGAAGTACATTCGCGTGCTGTTCGACGAAATCACGCGCGTGCTCAACCACCTGATGTGGATCGGCTCGCACGGGCTCGACGTGGGCGCGATGGCGGTGTTCCTCTACGCGTTCCGCGAGCGCGAAGACCTGATGGATGTCTACGAGGCGGTCTCGGGCGCGCGCATGCACGCGGCTTACTATCGTCCGGGCGGTGTGTACCGCGATCTGCCCGACGCGATGCCGCAGTACAAGGCTTCGAAGATCCACAACGAGAAGGCGCTCGCGCGCATGAACGAGGCGCGCCAGGGCTCGGTGCTGGACTTCATCGACGACTTCTTCACGCGCTTCCCCGCTTGCGTCGACGAGTATGAAACGCTCCTCACCGACAACCGCATCTGGAAGCAGCGTCTCGTGGGCATCGGCGTGGTGACGCCGGAGCGCGCGATGCAACTGGGCCTGACCGGCGCGATGCTGCGCGGCTCGGGCATCGAGTGGGATCTGCGCAAGAAGCAGCCTTACGAGGTTTATGACCAGCTCGACTTCGACATCCCCGTGGGTGTGAACGGCGACTGCTACGACCGCTACCTCGTTCGCGTCGAGGAAATGCGTCAATCGACTCGCATCGCGAAACAGTGCATTGAGTGGCTGCGCAAGAATCCTGGCCCAGTGATGGTCGACAATCACAAGGTTGCGCCGCCGTCGCGCGTCAACATGAAGTCGAACATGGAAGAGCTGATTCACCACTTCAAGCTCTTCACCGAAGGTTTCCACGTGCCCGAAGGCGAGGCCTACGCAGCCGTGGAGCATCCAAAGGGCGAATTCGGCATCTACCTGGTGTCGGATGGCGCCAACAAGCCGTATCGTCTGAAGATCCGCGCACCGGGCTATGCCCATCTGTCCGCGCTGGATGAGATGGCGCGCGGTCACATGATTGCCGACGCGGTCACGATCATCGGCACGCAGGACATCGTGTTCGGTGAAATTGACCGCTAAGCAGCAAACTGCCGGTGCGTCCTGGCAAGAGGGCGCATGGCGAAATACCGGGAACGCCACGTCTGTCGCAGCGAGCAGGTACGCTTCACGCGCGACGGGAGTTTGTGTGGCGGGAATTGCAACGGTAGGAAATGAAAGAGTCGTGTCTGAAAATGATCTCAGCTGAAGGCCTGAAAGAAATCGATCGCGCGTTGACGAAGTACCCCGCCGATCAGAAACAGTCTGCCGTGATGGCGGCGTTGGCCGTTGCTCAGGAAGAGCATCGCTGGCTGTCGCCCGAAATCATGCAGTTCGTGGCCGATTATCTTGGCATGCCGCCTGTCGCGGTCCAGGAAGTCGCCACCTTCTACACGATGTTCGAGACGAAGCCTGTCGGCAAGCACAAGATCACGCTCTGCACGAACCTGCCGTGCCAGCTCGGCCCGGATGGCGGTGCGGAAAGCACGGCTGAATATCTGAAGCAGAAGCTCGGAATCGACTTCGGCGAAACCACGCCCGACGGCAAGTTCACCTTGAAGGAAGGTGAGTGCATGGGCGCGTGCGGCGACGCACCGGTGCTGCTGGTGAACAACCACCGCATGTGCAGCTTCATGAGCCGCGAGAAGATCGACCAGCTGCTCGAGGAGCTTTCGAAATGACTTCGTTGCACGATCGTCACATTCAACCTCTGATTCTCGCGGGCCTGAACGGCGAGAACTGGCATCTCGAAGACTATGTCGCGCGTGGCGGCTACAAGCAGTTGCGCCGCATCCTCGAAGAAAAGATTCCGCCCGAGCAGGTCATCGCCGACGTCAAGGCCAGCGGCCTGCGCGGTCGTGGTGGTGCGGGCTTCCCGACGGGCCTGAAGTGGAGCTTCATGCCGCGTCAGTTCCCGGGGCAGAAGTATCTCGTCTGCAATTCGGACGAAGGCGAGCCGGGCACGTTCAAGGATCGCGACATCCTGCGCTGGAATCCGCATTCCGTGATCGAAGGCATGGCCATCGGCGCGTACGCGATGGGTATCACTGTAGGCTACAACTACATCCACGGCGAAATCTTCGAGGTCTATCGCCGCTTCGAGGCCGCGCTTGAAGAGGCGCGCCAGGCTGGCTACCTCGGCGACAACATTCTCGGCACGGACTTCTCGTTCCAGCTGCACGCGCACCACGGTTATGGCGCGTACATCTGCGGCGAAGAAACCGCGCTGCTCGAGTCGCTCGAAGGCAAGAAGGGCCAGCCGCGCTTCAAGCCGCCGTTCCCGGCGAGCTTCGGCGTGTACGGCAAGCCCACCACGATCAACAATACCGAGACGTTCGCCGCGGTGCCGTTCCTGCTGACCGTTGGTCCGCAGACGTACATGGAGATTGGCAAGCCGAACAACGGCGGCACCAAGATTTTCTCCATCTCGGGCGACGTGGAGCGTCCGGGCAACTACGAGGTTCCGCTTGGCACGCCGTTCGCGAAGCTCATGGAACTCGCCGGCGGCGTGCGCGGCGGCAAGAAGCTCAAGGCCGTGATTCCGGGTGGCTCGTCGGCGCCGGTCATTCCGGGCGACTTGATGATGCAGACGGACCTGGACTATGACTCCATTGCCAAGCAGGGCTCGATGCTCGGCTCGGGCGCGGTCATCGTCATGGACGAAACGCGCTGCATGGTGCGCTCGCTGCTGCGTCTGTCGTACTTCTACTATGAAGAGTCGTGCGGCCAATGCACGCCGTGCCGAGAGGGTACCGGCTGGCTCTATCGCGTCGTGAATCGCATCGAGCATGGCCAGGGCCGCCAGGAAGACCTGGACCTGCTGAACTCGGTGGCGGGCAACATCATGGGCCGGACGATCTGCGCACTCGGCGATGCAGCGGCCATGCCGGTGCGCGGCATGCTCAAGCACTATTGGGACGAATTCGAATATCACGTGCACAACAAGCGTTGCCTGGTCGGCGGACATGCCGGCTCGCACGCGGCCTCGCAAACTGTGGCTGCATAAGGCGGCTTAAAGGCAAAGGCGTGTTGGGCGCGAACCGCGTGGCGGAACGCAACGGCGATGTGACGGGGCATGCCGCTGGGTAATTGAGCGGTAACAGGTTAGGGACGATTAACCATCATGGTTGAACTTGAAATAGACGGCAAGAAGGTGCAGGTGCCCGAAGGCAGCATGGTGATCCAGGCTGCGCAACGGGTCGACACGTACATTCCGCACTTCTGCTATCACAAGAAGCTCTCCATCGCGGCCAACTGCCGGATGTGTCTCGTTGATGTCGAGAAGATGCCGAAGGCCGTGCCCGCGTGCGCGACGCCGGTGTCGCAAGGCATGGTCGTGCGCACGACGTCCGACAAGGCCGTGCAGGGTCAGCAAGCCGTGATGGAATTCCTGTTGATCAACCACCCGCTCGACTGCCCGATCTGCGATCAGGGCGGCGAATGCCAGTTGCAGGATCTGGCGGTTGGCTATGGCAAGTCGGCCTCGCGCTATAGCGAGGAAAAGCGCGTCGTGTTCCACAAGAACGTTGGCCCGCTCATCTCGATGGAAGAGATGACGCGCTGCATTCACTGCACGCGCTGCGTGCGCTTCGGCGACGAAATTGCCGGTGTGATGGAACTCGGCATGCTCGGCCGCAGCATGCACTCGGAAATCAGCACTTTCGTCGGCAAGACGGTGGACTCGGAACTCTCGGGCAACATGATCGACCTGTGCCCGGTCGGCGCGCTCACGAGCAAGCCGTTCCGCTTCTCCGCGCGTACATGGGAACTGTCGCGCCGCAAGTCGGTGAGCCCGCACGATTCGACGGGCGCGAACCTCGTCGTGCAGGTGAAGAACAACCGCGTGATGCGCGTGCTGCCGTTCGAGAACGAAGCCATCAACGAGTGCTGGATCTCGGACAAGGACCGCTTCTCGTATGAAGGGCTGAACGCCGAGGATCGCCTCACGCATCCGATGATCAAGCAGGGTGGCCAGTGGGTCGAGACCGACTGGCAAACTGCGCTCGAATACGTGGTGAAGGGTATCAAGGGCATCAGCGACGAGCACGGCGAGAACCAGCTCGCTCTGCTCGCGAGCCCGCACAGCACGGCCGAAGAACTCTATCTCGCGAAGCAGTTCGCGGACGCGATCGGTACGCCGAACGTCGACTTCCGGCTGCGCCAGAGCGACTTCTCGGCGCCGCTCGCGGGCGCGCCGTGGCTCGGCACCAGGATTGCGGATCTGTCGTATGCCGACTCGGCGTTCGTGATCGGCTCGTTCCTGCGGCGCGACCACGCACTGTTCGCCGCGCGTCTGCGCCAGGCCGCGAAGGGCGGCGCAAGCGTGGCATTCCTGCAGGCATCGGCCGACGGCTCGCTGATCCCGAACGCGCAGCGTATCGTCGCCGCGCCTTCGGCATGGCTTGACGAACTGGCTGCGATTGCCGCGGCGGCTGCGGAGGCGAAGGGTGTTGCGCTGCCTGAAGGCTTCGCCGGCGCGCAGGCGAACGACGCCGCAAAGCACGTGGCCGCCTCGCTCGCGAGCGGTGAGCGCCGCTTCGTGCTGCTCGGCAACGCTGCCGTCCAGCATCCGGAATTCGCGCGGCTGCATGCGGCTGCGCAGTTCATTGCCGAAACGACGGGTGCGACGCTCGGTTTCCTCACCGAAGCTGCGAATACGGTCGGCGCGCACCTCGTGGGCGCCTTGCCGGGAAGCAACGGCCTGAACGCTCGCGAAGTGTTCGAGCAGCCGCGCAAGGGTTACTTGCTGTTCAACGTCGAACCCGAGTTCGATACGGCCAACCCGGCTGCCGCGCGCGCCGCGCTTGCGCAGGCCGAGATGGTCGCTGTGTTCTCGCCGTTCAAGACCGGCCTCGACTACGCCGACGTGCTGCTGCCCATCTCGCCGTTCACGGAGACCTCGGGCACGTTCGTCAACGCGGAGGGCACGGTCCAGTCGTTCAACGGCGTCGTGCGTCCGCTCGGCGACACGCGGCCGGCCTGGAAGGTCCTGCGCGTGCTCGGCACGCTGCTCGGCGCGCAGGGCTTCGAGTACGAAACATCGGAAGACGTGCGCCGCAAGGCGCTCGGCGACGGCGACATCACTGCGCGCCTGTCGAACAAAGCCACGGCCCAGGTGACTCGAGGCAGCCTTGCGAAGGCAGCCGTTGGCCGCTTCCAGCGCATCTCCGACGTGCCTATTTACCGCGCCGATCAACTCGTGCGTCGCGGCGAGGCGCTGCAGCTCACAATGGCGGCACGCGTGGCGAACACCATCGGCTTGCCGGCCGCGCTCTTCGACCAGCTCGGCCTGAAAGAGGGTGACGCCGTGCGCGTGCGCCAGGGCGAGCTCTCGGTGACCGCGCCCGCGACGCGCGATGCGAATCTTGCGCCGACGGCGGTGCGCGTGTCGGCAGCAACGCCGGCCGCCGCGCAGCTCGGCAGCCTGTTCGGTGAACTGCTGGTGGAGAAGGCGTAAATGAGCTTGTTCGATACGATCAATGCAGGCGGCAGCCAGCTGCTCGGCGTGGCATGGCCCACCGTCTGGGCGCTGGTGCGCATTCTCGTCGTCGCGGTGGTGATCCTGCTGTGCGTGGCGTACCTGATCCTGTGGGAGCGCAAGCTGATCGGCTGGATGCACGTGCGTCTCGGCCCGAACCGCGTGGGTCCCGGCGGCATGTTGCAGCCGATCGCCGACGTGCTGAAGCTGCTGCTCAAGGAAGTCATTCAGCCTGCGCAGGCGAGCCGCTGGATCTATATGGTCGCCCCGATCATGGTGGTGGTGCCGGCCTTCGCGGTCTGGGCGGTGATTCCGTTCCAGGCGGGCGCGGTGCTCGGCGACATCAACGCGGGTTTGCTCTACGTGATGGCGATTTCGTCGTTCGGCGTCTACGGCGTGATTCTCGCGGGCTGGGCCTCGAACTCGAAGTATGCGTTCCTTGGCGCGATGCGCGCCGCGGCGCAGATGGTCTCGTATGAAATCGCGATGGGCTTCGCGCTGGTCGTGGTGCTGATGGTGTCGGGCAGCCTGAACCTCTCGGACATCGTTCGCGGCCAAATGCAAGGCATGTTCGCGAGCCACGGCGTCACGTTCCTCTCGTGGAACTGGCTGCCGCTGCTGCCGATGTTCGTCGTCTACTTCATCTCGGGCCTCGCCGAAACGAACCGCCATCCGTTCGACGTGGTGGAAGGGGAGTCGGAAATCGTCGCCGGCCACATGATCGAGTACTCGGGGATGGGCTTTGCGCTCTTCTTCCTCGCTGAGTACATCAACATGATCGTGATCTCGGCGCTTACGTCCGTACTGTTCCTCGGCGGCTGGAGCGCACCGTTCGCGTTCCTCGATTTCATTCCGGGCGTCTTTTGGCTGGTGCTGAAGACTTTCTTCTTCCTGTCGGTGTTCATCTGGGCGCGCGCGACGTTCCCGCGCTATCGCTATGACCAGATCATGCGTCTTGGCTGGAAGGTGTTTATTCCGGTGTGCGTCGTGTGGCTGATCGTGATCGGCTTCTGGTATATGTCGCCGCTGAGCATCTGGAAATAAGGGGCGAAGGAAACATGACCGCTATCCAAAACTTCTTCAAGACGTTCTTCCTGACCGAGCTGCTCAAGGGGCTCGCGCTGACGGGTCGCTATGCCTTCAAGCGCAAGTTTACCGTGCAGTTTCCGGAAGAGAAGACTCCGATCTCCCCGCGCTTTCGTGGCCTGCATGCATTGCGGCGCTATGAAAACGGCGAAGAGCGCTGCATCGCGTGCAAGCTGTGCGAGGCCGTGTGTCCCGCGCTCGCGATCACAATCGAATCGGAAGTGCGCGCGGACAACACGCGCCGCACCACGCGCTACGACATCGACCTGACCAAGTGCATCTTCTGCGGCTTCTGCGAAGAGAGCTGCCCGGTCGACTCGATTGTCGAGACGCACATTCTCGAGTATCACGGCGAGAAGCGCGGCGATCTGTATTTCACGAAGGATATGCTGCTGGCCGTCGGCGACCGCTACGAAGCGCAGATCGCGGCGAACAAGGCAGCAGATGCACCGTACCGTTGATCTTCAGTTTGACGCTGTATCGGCCCGCAGTTCGGGTCCGCTGCGGGGAACGTGTGTGTCTGGGCAAAAGCCGGGCGCCGCAAAGCCGCAGCCCGGGAACCGCGGCGCGATGCCTTCTGGTCTGGCCGCCAGTTTGCGCTGCGCAATCCGCCTTACGATGGCCTCAACGATGAACCAGTAATCATGGAATTCACGACCGTCCTGTTCTACATCTTCGCGCTGCTGCTCACGCTATCAGGGCTGAAGGTGATCACCTCGCGCAATCCTGTCTCGTCCGCGCTCTTCCTCGTGCTCGCGTTCTTCAACGCGGCCGCGGTGTGGATGCTGCTCGAGGCCGAATTCCTCGCGATCCTGCTGGTGCTCGTCTACGTGGGCGCGGTGATGGTGCTGTTCCTGTTCGTGGTGATGATGCTGGACATCAACATCGACGTGCTGAGCCGCGACTTCAAGCGCTTCGTGCCGGTGGCGACCATCGTGGGAGCGATCATCGTGATCGAGACCGCGCTGATTCTGTGGCACGGCTATGGTGCGACCACCGCGCCGGTGCCGGATACCTCGGCCGCGGCCGCCGCATCGGTGTCGAATACGCACCTGATCGGCAAGATCATCTATACCGATTACATCTTCGCATTCGAAATTGCCGGCCTCGTGCTGCTCGTGGCGATCGTCGCGGCTATTTCGCTGACCGTGCGCGAGCCCAAGAACGCCAAGCGCCAGAACGTTTCGAAGCAGGTTAGCGTGCGTCGCCAGGACCGCGTGCGCCTCGTGAAGATGCCTGCGGTCAAGGAAGTTCCGGAAGTGGCCGAGGCGAGCGACGCCGAAGCGACCCCGGCCGCGACCGGCACCAAGAGCCAAGCGTAGAGGAGAGCATTATGTTGACCCTGGCCCATTACCTCGTCCTCGGCGCGATCCTCTTTGCGATCTCGATCGTCGGCATTTTTCTGAATCGGCGCAACGTCATCATCATCCTGATGGCGATCGAGCTGATGTTGTTAGCGGTGAACACCAATTTCGTCGCGTTTTCTCATTACCTAGGTGACGTTCACGGACAGATTTTCGTGTTCTTCGTGCTAACTGTTGCGGCAGCGGAAGCCGCAATTGGTCTGGCTATTCTTGTGACTCTGTTCCGCAGCCTCGACACGATCAATGTCGAGGACCTCGATCAGCTCAAAGGTTAAGGCAGGCTCTGTTTATGGCAACGACACTCAACGAAACCCTATTGCTGGCGATCCCGCTGGCGCCGCTCGCCGGTTCTCTCATTGCCGGGTTGTTCGGCAAAACGGTGGGGCGCGCGGGCGCGCATACGGTCACCATTCTCGGCGTCGCGATTGCTTTCGTGCTCTCGTGCATCACGTTCTTCGACGTGATGAACGGCGCGAGCTTCAACGCGACCATCTACGAATGGATGTCGGTGGGCGGCCTGAAGTTCGAAGTGGGCTTCCTGGTCGACTCGTTGACGGCGCTGATGATGATCGTCGTGACCTTCGTGTCGCTGATGGTGCATATCTACACGATCGGCTACATGGCGGAAGAAGAGGGCTACCAGCGCTTCTTCTCGTACATCGCGCTGTTCACGTTCTCGATGCTGATGCTCGTGATGAGCAACAACTTCCTGCAGCTGTTCTTCGGCTGGGAAGCGGTGGGCCTCGTCTCGTACCTGCTGATCGGCTTCTACTTCAAGCGTGAAAGCGCCATCTACGCGAACATGAAGGCGTTCCTCGTGAACCGCGTGGGCGACTTCGGCTTCCT
The DNA here is from genome assembly GCF_051125215.1 of Paraburkholderia sp. A3BS-1L. Taxonomy (NCBI): domain Bacteria; kingdom Pseudomonadati; phylum Pseudomonadota; class Betaproteobacteria; order Burkholderiales; family Burkholderiaceae; genus Paraburkholderia; species Paraburkholderia sp. A3BS-1L. The sequence continues at coordinate 1,181,610 of NZ_CP120442.1, forward strand.
GCTGGGCATCGGCCTGCTGCTCGCGTACGGCGGCTCGCTCAATTACAACGACGTGTTCGCGAAGGGCCACGAAATTGCCGCGCTGACGTTCCCGGGCACCTCGTGGAACCTGCTCACGGTCTCGTGCATCTGCCTGTTCGTCGGCGCGATGGGCAAGTCGGCGCAGTTCCCGCTGCACGTCTGGCTGCCTGACTCGATGGAAGGCCCGACGCCGATCTCGGCGCTGATCCACGCCGCCACCATGGTGACGGCCGGCATCTTCATGGTCGCGCGCATGTCGCCGCTGTTCGAACTGTCGGACGCCGCGCTTTCGTTCATCGTCGTGATCGGTTCGATTACCGCGCTCTTCATGGGCTTCCTCGGCATCGTGCAGCACGACATCAAGCGCGTGGTCGCTTACTCCACGCTCTCGCAGCTCGGCTACATGACCGTGGCGCTCGGCGTGTCGGCGTATCCCGTCGCGATGTTCCACCTGATGACGCACGCGTTCTTCAAGGCGCTGCTGTTCCTCGGCGCGGGCTCGGTCATCATCGGCATGCACCACGACCAGGACATGCGCAACATGGGCGGCCTGCGCAAGTACATGCCCATTACGTGGATCACTTCGCTCATCGGCTCGCTCGCGCTGATCGGCACGCCGTTCTTCTCGGGCTTCTATTCGAAGGACTCGATCATCGAGGCGGTGAAGGCTTCGCACCTTGCGGGCTCGGGCATCGCCTATTTCGCGGTGGTCGCGAGCGTGTTCGTGACGGCGCTGTACTCGTTCCGCATGTACTTCCTCGTGTTCCACGGTGAAGAGCGCTTCCGTAATCCGAAGCATCCCGATTCGCCGATGGGCGCCGAAGCTGCAGTGCATGGTCACGGCAACGGCCATGGCCACGACGATCACCACGTTCACGTGCCGCACGAGTCGCCGTGGGTGATCTGGGTGCCGCTGGTCCTGCTCGCAATCCCGTCGGTGATCGCCGGCGCCTATGCGATTCAACCGCTGCTGTTCGGCGACTTCTTCGCGCACGGCGTGGCGTTCCAGAAAGTCATCTTCATTGGCGAAAATCACCCGGCGCTTGCTGAGATGGGTGAAGAATTCCATGGCTGGGTCGCGATGGGCGCGCACGCGTTCTCGGGTCTGCCAGTGTGGCTTGCACTCGCGGGTGTGATCGTGGCCTGGTTCTTCTACATGAAGCGCCCGGATCTGCCGGCCGTCGTGTCGCGCATGTTCTCGCCGGTGTACAAGCTGCTGACGAATGCGTATTACCTGGACAAGATCAACGAAGTCGTCTTCGCTCGCGGAGCGGTCGCTATCGGTCGAGGGCTGTGGAAGGAAGGCGATGTCGTCGTGATCGACGGCGTCGTGAATGGGAGCGCCAAGTTTATCGGCTGGTTTGCATCGGTCATTCGTTTCCTGCAATCCGGCTATATCTACCACTACGCATTTGCCATGATCATTGGCATGCTTGGCCTCCTTACTCTGTTTGTAACGCTCGGCGGCAAATAAGAAGGCGAGGAAAAAAACGCATGCACGCAACTCCGATTCTCAGTATTGCGATCTGGATGCCGATCGTTTTCGGCATCATCGTTCTTATAGTGGGTTCCCTTCGGAGCTCGAGCGCGGACCGCTGGCTCGCGCTCATCGGTTCGGTGCTTAGTTTCCTCGTCACCCTTCCGCTCGTTTCGGGCTTCGACACGACCACGGCTGCACTCCAGTTCGAGGAGAAGTCGGTCTGGATCGAGCGGTTCAATATTTCGTATCACCTCGGCATCGACGGCATTTCATTGTGGCTCGTGGTGCTGACTGCGCTTATCACAGTGATCGTTGTGATCGCGGGCTGGCAAGTGATCCAGAAGAACGTCGCGCAGTATTACGCCGCGTTCCTCATCTTGTCGGGGTTGATGGTTGGCGTCTTCTGCGCCGCCGACGGTCTGCTGTTCTACGTGTTCTTCGAGGCCACGCTCATTCCGATGTACATCATCATCGGCGTGTGGGGCGGTCCGAACCGCGTGTACGCGGCGTTCAAGTTCTTTCTCTATACGCTGGCCGGCTCGCTGCTGATGCTGATCGCGTTGCTGTACCTCTACCGCGAGACGGGGACGTTCGATCTTGCTACGTGGCAGGGCGCGAAGCTTGCAATGACGCCGCAGATCCTGCTGTTCATCGCGTTCTTCTTCGCGTTCGCGGTCAAGGTGCCGATGTGGCCGGTCCACACGTGGTTGCCGGATGCGCACGTCGAGGCCCCCACGGGTGGCTCGGTGGTGCTGGCCGCCATCATGCTGAAGCTCGGCGCGTACGGTTTCCTGCGTTTCTCGCTGCCGGTCACGCCTGATGCGAGTCACTATCTGGCGCCGGTAATCATCACGCTGTCGCTGATCGCCGTGATCTACATTGGTCTCGTGGCGATCGTGCAGTCGGATATGAAGAAGCTGGTTGCGTACTCGTCGATCGCGCACATGGGCTTCGTCACGCTCGGCTTCTTTATGTTCGGCCCGTCGAGCCAACTGGCGATGGAAGGCGCAATCGTCCAGATGATCTCGCACGGCTTCGTCTCGGGCGCGATGTTCCTTTGCATTGGCGTGCTGTATGACCGCATGCACACGCGCGACATTGCCGATTACGGCGGCGTCGTCAACACGATGCCGAAATTCGCGGCGCTGGCCATGCTGTTCGCGATGGCCAACTGCGGCCTGCCGGGCACCTCGGGATTCGTCGGCGAATTCATGGTGATTCTGGCGGCAGTGAAGTTCAACTTCTGGATCGCTTTCGGGGCGGCGTTCACGCTGATCCTGGGTGCGGCCTATACGTTGTGGCTGTACAAGCGGGTGTACTTCGGCGCCGTCGCGAACGACCATGTTCGCGAGCTGAAGGACATCAGCAGCCGTGAATACCTGATTCTCGGGGTGCTCGCGCTGCTCACGCTTTTCATGGGCGTCTACCCGAAGCCCTTTACCGATGTGATGCACGTTTCCGTGGAAAACCTCCTCTCCCACGTCGCAGCGTCGAAGCTGCCGCTGTCACAGTAATACGAGCGGAGGAACAAAAGATCATGCCAAACGCCCCTATGAACGCTCTGCTACCCGACGCGCTGGTCATGGCCGGTGTCGTCGTTGCGTGGCTCAACGACACGTTCACCGGTCCTTCGGGCCGGCGCACGACCTATTTCATCGCGCTGCTGACGACCGTGATCGCCGGCATCTGGTTCGCGGTGAACGCGTTCGATCCGCACGTGTATTACTACTTCACGCGGATGTACGTGGTGGACGCGTTCGCCAGCGCCATGAAGTCGGTGGTCACGCTCGGCTACGCGGTCACGATCGTGTACTCGCGCAAGTACCTCGAAGACCGCGACATGTTCCGGGGCGAGTTCTTCCTGCTCGGCATGTTCTCGTTGCTTGGCCAGATCGTGATGATCTCGGGCAACAACTTCCTCACGCTGTACCTCGGCCTCGAGCTGATGTCGCTGTCGCTCTACGCGGTTATCGCGCTGCGCCGTAACGCGACGCAGTCGAATGAAGCGGCCATGAAGTACTACGTGCTGGGCGCGCTCGCGTCAGGCTTCCTGCTCTACGGCATCTCGATGCTGTATGGTGCGACCGGCTCGCTCGACCTCGGCGACGTGTTCAAGGCGGTTGCCTCGGGCCACATCAACGACATCGTGCTGCTGTTTGGCGTGGTGTTCATCGTCGCGGGCGTGGCGTTCAAGATGGGCGCGGTGCCGTTCCACATGTGGGTGCCCGATGTCTATCAAGGCGCGCCTACGGCCATGACGCTGCTCACCGGTGGCGGCCCGAAGGTCGCGGCGTTCGCGTGGGCCGTGCGCTTCCTCGTCATGGGTCTGCTGCCGCTGGCCGTGGACTGGCAGGAAATGCTGATCATTCTGGCGGCGCTCTCGATGATCGTCGGCAACATCACGGGTATCGTCCAGCGCAATGTCAAGCGCATGCTGGCTTACTCGGCGATCTCGAACATGGGCTTCGTGCTGCTCGGCCTGCTGGCCGGCATCGTCGACAACAAGGCGACCGGGGCGGCCAGTGCGTACAGCTCGGCGATGTTCTACAGCATCGTCTATCTGATCACGACGCTTGGCGCGTTCGGCATCATCATGCTGCTGGCCCGACGCGATTTCGAGGCTGAAACGCTCGACGACCTCAAGGGTCTGAACCAGCGCAGCCCGGTGTTTGCGTTCGTCATGATGCTCATGATGTTCTCGCTCGCCGGCATCCCGCCGACGGTCGGCTTCTACGCGAAGCTTGCCGTGCTCGAAGCGACCATGAATGCGGGCCTGACCTGGCTTGCCGTGCTCGCGGTCATTACGTCGCTGTTCGGCGCGTTCTACTACCTGCGCATCGTCAAGCTGATGTACTTCGACACGCCGCAGGACACCGCGCCGATCGAGAGCCATGTCTGCAATCGCGCGCTGCTCACGCTCAATGGCGTGGCGGTGCTGGTGCTCGGCATTGTCCCCGGACCGCTGATGTCGCTCTGCCTGCGGGCCGTCTCGCATACGCTGCCTCTGTAATGTCGGCAGCAGGGTGGTTTATTGTGTTGTTGGCGCTCGCGGGCGCCAACCTGCCGTTTCTCAATCAGCGATTGTTCGGTATGGTGCCGTTGCGCGCGCAGAAGAAAAGCGTGTGGATTCGCATTGCCGAAATGATCGTGCTGTATTTTGTGGTTGGCGCGTTCGGCTTCATGCTGGAGGCGCGCGCCGGCAACCGCTTTGACCAGGGCTGGCAGTTCTACGCCATCACGTTCAGTCTGTTTGTCGTGTTCGCGTTCCCCGGCTTCACCTGGCAATATCTCGTCAAACGCCGCCCGGCGTAATGCGTGCTCCTCGTCCCGCACGAGGAGCACGCCATTCGATCACATTGCGATCACATTGCGGTTTCCCGCGATTTATCCGTACAAGCGCTTCCCAGAGGTTGAACATGGCTGCTGAACATCATAAGCACGACCCGGCGCTCGCCGAGACGTGTGTGGAAAGCACGACGCTCCACGCGGGCAAATTCCTTACGCTCAAGTGCGACACGGTTGCTTTGCCCGACGGCAAGCATGCGACGCGCGAGTATGTCCAGCATCCGGGCGCCGTCATGGTGATCCCGCTTTTCGACGATGGCCGCGTGCTGATGGAGCGCCAATATCGGTATCCGCTTTCGCGGGTGATGACCGAATTCCCGGCCGGCAAGCTCGATCCGCAGGAAGGCGCGCTTGCCTGCGCGATCCGCGAGCTCAAGGAAGAGACGGGCTACGCGGCGCGCGAGTATGTCTATCTCGCGCAGATTCATCCCGTGATTTCGTACTCGACTGAATTCATCGACATCTATCTTGCGCGCGGTTTGACCGCGGGCGAGGCCAAGCTCGACGACGGCGAGTTTCTCGAGACATTCACGGCAACGCTGCCCGAACTGCTCGAATGGGTGCGGACCGGCAAGATCACCGATGTGAAGACAATCATCGGCACGTTCTGGCTCGAAAAGGCGCTGTCGGGCGCCTGGCCGCTCGGGCAGCCTGAGCGGGGCTGAGCTTCGCGCGCTGCTGGCGGCGGCTGCACGCCAATCCATTGAATACGGCGGCCTTCGCTTTTCGAAGGCCGCCGTATTCATATCAGCCAGGCTTTTTTGCGCTGAGCGCACCGTGCTGGGCGGCGCTACAATCACCGGCAAACCGGCCGTTCGGTACCGAGGGGATAGTGAATACCCTGGGAAAAAATTTACGAACGATCGTTCACAAATGTACGTTTTGAGCTACACTCAACGCAAGCCTCGATTCTCATGAAGGTCCTCGATTTACAGTGCCCAGACGGCCATCGGTTTGAAGGCTGGTTCGCTTCCGCTGACGACTTCGAGTCGCAGCTTTCGCGCAAGCTGGTTGAATGTCCGATGTGCGGCGCCACCAATGTAAGCCGCGTGCCGTCCGCACCCCGACTGAATCTGTCGGGCGCGAACGCGGCATCGTCCGCTGCAGGCCAGGCGCCACAGTCCGCTCAAGCGGCACAGGCGGCGCAATGGCAGGCGCATGCGATGCGCGTGATGCGCGAGGTCCTGGAGAAGACGGAGAATGTAGGCGACCGTTTCGTCGAGGAGGCGCGGCGCATTCACTACAACGAAGCGCCGGCGCGCAACATCCGCGGGGTGGCATCAGCGGAAGATGCGCAAGCTCTCGTCGAAGAAGGCATCGATGTGATGCCGCTGCCGGTTCCGGCCGCGTTGAAGGGCCCGCTGCAATAAGGTGATGCGGGTCTTCGCCGTGGCTTGGGGTGTATTCCCCACCGTCCGCGGCCAGGAGACAACCCGCATGGATCTCGACTACACCCCCACCGACGACGCATTTCGCGCCGAAGTCCGCGCCTGGCTCGAGGCCAATCTGCCTCAAGCCGTGCGCGAAAAAGTACTCAATCACAAGCGCCTCAGCCGCGACGACATCGCCAACTGGCACAAGCTGCTCGGTCAGCGCGGCTGGTCGGTGCCAGCGTGGCCAGCCGAATATGGCGGCCCGGGCTGGAACGAAACGCAGCGCCACATCTGGGACGAGGAATGCGGCCGAATTGGCGCGCCGATGGTCCTGCCATTCGGTGTCTCGATGGTCGCGCCCGTGCTCATGAAGTACGGTAACGACGCGCAAAAGCGACGCTATCTGCCGCGCATTCTCTCCGGCGAAGACTGGTGGTGCCAGGGCTATTCCGAACCCGGCTCGGGCTCGGATCTGGCCTCTTTGCGCACGCGTGCTGTTCGCGAGGGCGACCACTACGTCGTGAATGGTCAGAAGACCTGGACCACGCTCGGCCAGCACGCCGACATGATCTTCTGCCTCGTGCGTACAGATCCCGCCGCGAAGAAGCAGGAGGGCATCTCGTTTCTGCTCATCGACATGAAGACGCCCGGCATCACCGTGCGCCCGATCATCATGCTCGATGAAGACCATGAGGTGAACGAAGTATTCTTCGAAGACGTGAAAGTCCCGGTCGAGAATCTCGTTGGCGAAGAGAACCGCGGCTGGACCTATGCGAAATATCTGCTTGGCCATGAGCGAACGGGCATCGCGCGCGTGGGCGCGTCAAAGCGCGAACTCGCGTTCCTCAAACGTGTCGCGCTGGAGCAGAAGAAGCACGGCAAGCCGTTGCTGCACGATCCGGTTTTCGCGGCGCGCGTGGCCGCCGTCGAAATCGAGTTGATGGGGCTCGAAGTGACCGCCGAGCGTGTGATCGCGAGCAGCGGCCATGGTCGGGGCCCTGGGCCCGAGGCGTCGATGCTCAAGATCAAGGGCACCGAAATCCAGCAGGCGCTCACCGAGTTGATGGTCGATGCGGTCGGTCCGCTGGCCGCGCCGTTCGATCCGGCGTTCCTCGAGGGCGAGCGTGCACACGCGGCCGGCGGCGACGATGATGCAGCACCGCTCGCGGCTTACTACTTCAACTATCGCAAGACGTCGATTTACGGCGGGTCGAACGAAATCCAGAAGAACATCATCGCGCAGATGATTCTGGGGATTTGAGGAGCGGCGCAATGGACTTCAATTTCACCGAAGAGCAACAGCAACTTGCCGACGCGCTGCGTCGCTATCTCGACAAGAATTACGGCTTCGAAGCGCGCCAGGCGATCGTGAAGACGCCTGAGGGCGTTTCGGCTGCGCACTGGAACGCGTTCGTCGAACTTGGCCTCACGGCGCTGCCGGTGCCGGCGGAGCAGGGCGGTTTCGACGGTTCGCCGTTCGACATGCTCGTGGTCATGCAGGAACTGGGCCGTGCGCTCGTGATCGAGCCGTACTGGGCGACTGCCGTGGGCATCGAGGCGCTCAAGCTTACGAGCGCGGAAAATGCGCAAAACGCGCAACTGCTGGAGCGCGCGGCGGCCGGCGAGATCAAGCTCGCTGCGGCATTTCATGAACCCGATGCGCGCTATGACCTGTTTGCTCTCGGCACGCTCGCAAAGGAAACCGGCGACGGCTTTACGCTCACGGGCAGCAAGTCGGTCGTGCAGCACGGCGCGCAAGCCAACTACTGGATCGTGCCGGCCCGCCTCGCGGGCGAAGTCGCGCTGTTCGTGGTGCGGCGCGATGAGAAGGGCGTCGAGGTGAGCGACTATCGCACGATCGACGGCCAGCGCGCTGCGACGCTCAAATTCGACGGCGCGAGCGCGAGCCGCCTTGCTGGCGCGGGCGCGGCCACGTGGGAGAGAATTGCCGATTACGCAACCTTCCTGCTGTGCGCGGAAGCCGTTGGCGCCATCGACGCCCTCAATCATGCGACCGTCGAGTACACGAAGACGCGCCAGCAGTTTGGCGTGCCGATCGCGCGTTTCCAGGCGCTCCAGCACCGCATGGCCGAGATGCTGATCCATGGCGAGCAGGCGCGCTCGCTCACGTATCTGGCGGCTGCGCGTTACAGTAGCGCTTCGGCTGACGAGCGGCGCCGCGCGATTTCGGCAGCCAAGGTTCGCGTCGGGCAGGCGGCGCGCTACGTCGGCCAGCAGGCCGTGCAGTTGCATGGCGGCATGGGTGTGACCAACGAAGTCGCGGCAGCGCATTTGTTCAAGCGCCTCACGATCATCGAGACCACGCTCGGTGACGTCGATCACCATCTCGAACGTTTTGCTTCGCTGCCTGGGTTTGCGCAGGCGGCCGCTTGAGGTTCAATGCGCGCGTGCGGGTAAGGCGTTATGAAGCGCGTCGAAATGCAACATGAAACGGAGAGGCATCGATGGGAGTGAGTTACGAAGATCTCGAAGTGGGCAAGGCGTATGAAGTCGGCTCGCATACGTTCGGGCGCGAGGAGATCGTGCAGTTCGCGCAGCAATTCGACCCGCAGCCGTTTCATTTGAGCGAGGCGGCCGGCGAGGCGTCGCACTTCGGCGGCCTTGTCGCGAGTGGCTGGCACACGTGCTCGGTCATGATGGGCCTGCTCGTGCGCAACTTCCTCGAGGGCTCGACGTCGATGGGCTCGCCTGGAATCGACGAGATCCGCTGGATCAAACCGGTGCGCGTCGGCGACACGATTACGTTGACCAACAACATCGTGAGCAAGCGCGTTTCTCAAAGCAAGCCGGATCGCGGGATCGTCGAGACACGCTGGGAAGGCCGTAATCAGCACGGCGAGATCGTCGTGACGGTGAGTTCGAAGGGGCTGTTCGGGCTGGCCCATCCGGGGCTGGCCCATCCGGGAGATGCATCTTGAGCACGGTGACTGCGGTGGAAATCGCCGACGTCGCGGCCTTGCGCGCGCTCGTGGGTGCGCAGCCGCTCCTGAGCGACTGGCGCACGGTGAGCGAGGTGAGCGTGCTGGGCTTCGCCGACGCGACCGACGATCATCAGTGGATTCATGTCGACGCGGAGCGTGCGCGCCGCGAATCGCCATTCGGCGGGCCGATCGCCCATGGCTTTCTCACGCTCTCGCTCGTGCCGGCGCTGCTCGCGGAGACGGTCCCGATGCGTCAGCGCATGGGCGTGAACTATGGGCTCAACCGGGTGCGCTTCACGTCGCCGGTGCCCGTGGGCGCGCGGGTGCGGGCGCGTATTGGCGTGAAAGAGGTGAGCGATGTCGAGGGCGGCGGTGCCCAAGTCGTCTGGGACATCGCCATCGAATGCGAGGGCAGCGAGCGGCCCGCGTGCGTGGCCGAATTCATCACACGGCATTACTTCTGAATTACTGAGCGCGCGTGTCCATTTGCGCACGCTCGGAATGAACAAGGGGCGCCCGGCCACAAGCCGCGCGCCCCTTGTTCGTTTTGGCTTGTGCCGATCGTCAGGCTGCTTTCGAGCCGTGCTTCGCGTACTGCGTCGCGCCAAACAGGATCTCTCGCGCCTTGTCGTCCGTGAGCGCCTTGCGGGCGTTCGCCAGCACTTCGACGCCGCGCTGGACCGCAGGGCGCGCCGCGATGGTCTCATGCCAGCGCTTCACGTTGGGCAGCGCGTCGAGATCGATGCCCTGGTTTTGCCACGAGCGCGTCCACGGGAACGCGGCGATATCGGCGATGGTGTAATCATCGCCGGCCAGATATTCGGATTTTTCCAGCTGCGTTTCCATCACGTTGTAGAGGCGCCGGGCCTCGTTCGTGTAGCGGTTCACAGCGTACTCGATTTTCTCGGGCGCATAGATGCGGAAGTGGTGTGCCTGGCCGAGCATGGGCCCGAGGCCGCCCATCTGGAACATCACCCATTGCAGCACGTCGTAGCGGGCCGCGAGGTCTTCAGGCATGAACTTGCCGGTTTTCGCGGCCAGATAGATCAGGATCGCGCCCGACTCGAACAGCGAAAACGGCTTGCCGTCGGCGCGCACGGGGCCCTCGGAATCCGTGATGGCAGGGATTTTATTGTTCGGGCTGATTTCGAGGAACTCGGGCTTGAACTGGTCGCCGGCTCCGATATCGATGGGATGCACGCGATACTCGAGGCCGGTCTCCTCGAGCATGATATGGACTTTGTGGCCGTTGGGCGTGGCCCAGCTGTAGACATCGATCATCGTGGCTCCTTGGCACCTGGACGAAGGCGTCGCCAGACTTGCGCGGCGCGTGGACTGGCGCAAATTAGCATAGATCGGCGGGCCGCGCAGAGGGCGCATGAGCGCCCCTGCTGCGCTTGTGGGCTTGATCTTGCTTGCGGACCAGAAGCGGGCTTCGGGCCTCGATCGTCTATGAACGCGTGATCGGCATCTCCACACGCGAAGCCGCCGCCGGATCGGTGTAGCGCGCGAGCTCGAGCCTGGCAATGGCGTTGCGGTGCACCTCGTCGGGGCCATCGGCGAAACGCAGCGTGCGCGCGTGTGCGTAGGCATAAGCGAGCGGGAAGTCGCCGCTCACACCGCCACCGCCATGCACCTGGATGGCCCAGTCGAGCACCTGGCAGGCCATGTTCGGCGCGACTACCTTGATCATCGCGATTTCTCCGCGCGCGCCCTTGTTGCCCACCGTGTCCATCATGTACGCGGTCTTGAGCGTGAGCAGGCGCGCCTGCTCGATCATGCAGCGGGCCTCGGCGATACGCTCCTGAGTGACCGTCTGCTGCGCGATAGTCTTGCCGAACGCAGTGCGCGAGAGCGCGCGCTGCGCCATGAATTCGATTGCGCGCTCGGCAACGCCGATCAGGCGCATGCAATGGTGGATGCGGCCCGGCCCGAGTCGCCCTTGTGCGATTTCGAAGCCGCGGCCTTCGCCCAGCAGGATGTTCGATGCCGGCACGCGCACGTTCTCGAGCGTGATTTCCATGTGTCCGTGCGGCGCGTCGTCGTAGCCGAACACGGTGAGCGGACGTCTGACCGTGATGCCGGCCGTGTCGGACGGCACGAGTATCATCGATTGCTGCGCGTGGCGCGGCGCATCGGGATTGGTCTTGCCCATCACGATATACACCGCGCAGCGCGGATCGCCGGCGCCCGAGGACCACCATTTCGTGCCGTTGATCACGTAGTGGTCGCCGTCACGGTCGATGCGCGTCTGGATGTTGGTCGCATCCGACGAAGCCACCTCGGGCTCCGTCATCAGGAAGGCCGAGCGAATCTGGCCTTCCAGCAGCGGCGTTAGCCACTGGCGCTTGTGTTCCTCGGTGCCGTAGCGCTCGATGGTCTCCATGTTGCCGGTGTCGGGCGCGTTGCAATTGAATACCTCGGGCGCCCAGATCACGCGGCCCATGATCTCGCACAGCGGCGCATATTCGAGGTTGGTGAGCCCCGCGCCGCGTGTCGAATCGGGCAGGAACAGATTCCAGAGGCCGGCCTCGCGCGCCTTCAGCTTGAGTTGCTCGACGATCTGTGTGGGTATCCAGGCATCGCCGTTCGCGCGATTGCGCTCGACTTCCTCGTGATAGACGGTCTCGTTCGGGTAGATGTGTTCGTCGAAGAACGCGAGCAGTTTCTCGCGCAGCGCCTGCACTTTCGGGGAATAGTCGAAATTCATCCGTGACCTCGCAAATAGGGAGCACCGCGTAAGGATCGAGTGCTGATGGAATGCCGATCGAATCGATGGGAGGCGAAGCGGCGCTAGCGCACCTTTTGCGCGTATTGCCACGCGAGCTCGGCCATGGGCCTTGCGCGTCGCGCTGCGTCGGCGGCCTGGGCGCTCGCGGCCGTGCCTTCGACTACGCGCTTCATGATCCCCTGGAGGATGGCCGCGATACGGAACATGTTGTAGGCGAGATAGAAGTTCCAGTCGCCGCGAATCTCGAGGCCCGTACGTTCGCAATAGCGCTGTACGTAATGCTGCTCGTCGGGAATGCCGAGCGCTTGCCAGTCTAGCCCGCCGATGCCGCGGAACTGGCCCGGTTCCACATGCCAGGCCATACAGTGATACGAAAAGTCGGCGAGCGGGTCGCCGAGCGTCGAGAGTTCCCAGTCGAGCACCGCGAGCACGCGCGGCTCGGTGGGGTGGAAGATCAGGTTGTCGAGCCGGTAGTCGCCATGCACGACCGAAACGCGCGCCCCCGTGTCGTCGGGCAGATGCTGCGGCAGCCATTCGATCAGCCGGTTCATTGCGTCAATCGGCTCGGTTTGCGAAGCCTGGTACTGGCGGCTCCAGCGGTCGATCTGGCGTGCGAAGTAATTGCCGGGCTTGCCATAATCGGCAAGTCCGATGGCGTTGGGATTCACGTTGTGGAGCGCGGCGATCACGCGGTTCATCTCGGCGTAGATCTCGCCGCGCTGCTCGCGCGTCATGCCGGGCAGCGCCTGGTCCCACAGGACACGGCCCTCGACGAACTCCATGACGTAGAACGCCCGGCCGATCACGGCTTCGTCCTCGCAGAGCGCGAGCATCTTCGCGACGGGGACGTCGGTGGCGCCGAGCGCGGCCATCACGCGATACTCGCGCTCGATTGCGTGCGCCGAAGGCAGTAGCTTCGCCTTCGGTGCGGGCTTCGCGCGCATCACGTAGCTGCGCTTTGCCGTGACGAGCTTGAACGTGGGGTTCGACTGGCCGCCGGCGAACTGCTCGACCGAGAGCGGTCCATCGAAGCCGTCGACGTGCGCGGCGAGCCAGGCGGTCAGCGCCCCGGTGTCGAAACGCTGACGCTCGGCAACGGCGCGCGTGCCTTCGAACGCCGAAAAGTCGGTCGAGTCGCTGGCGGTTGTCTTGCCTGCATTCGGGGTGGCTTGTGCCATGTTCGTCTCCCTTCTCGTCGAGCCGCGTCGAAGCGTTACAGGCGCGACGATTCGCTTATCGCTTGTACACCGGTTGCCGCTTTTCGAGGAACGCGGTGATGCCTTCGAGCCCGTCGCGGTGATGCAGCGAAGTCACGAAGCTCTCGCGTTCCGCAATGAGGTGGTCGTCGAGCGACTGCATGTCCGCTGCGCTCGTCAGCCCCTTGATACGGGCGACCGCGTTCGGCGAGATCTTCGCGAGATCGTCTGCCCAGGCGAGCGCCGTATCGAGCGCCTTCTGCGGTTTTGCGACGCGGTTCACGACGCCCAGGTCCGCGAGGCGCGATGCGCCGATGGGCTTGCCTTCGACCATCAACTCGAAGGCAAGCGCGCGCGGCAGCGCACGCGCGAGGAACCATGAGCCGCCGCCGTCCGGCGTGAGGCCCACGCGCGAGTAGGCCATGACGAATTTTGCGTCGTCGGCGGCGACCAGCAAGTCGGCTGCGAGCGCCAGCGAGAAGCCCGCGCCCGCAGCCGCGCCTTCGACCGCGGCGATCACCAGCTTGCTCGACTGGCGCATGGCCGTGACCCATTGCGCGAGCATGTCGATGCTGGCGGCTTGCACGGAAGGATCCTTGGCGCGGTTTTCGAGCAGACGGTTCAGGTTGCCGCCCGCGCAAAAGAAGTTGTCGGCGCCCGTGATAACGATCGCGCGCAGCGAGTTGTCGCGTTCGGCCGCATCGAATGCTTCGATGGCGGCGGCGTACATGTCTGGATGCAGCGCGTTGCGCGCGCCGGGGTTCGACAGCGTCAGCACGAGTGTGGATTCGTGGTCGTGCGGGCGAGTGCTGCGAAGTTCTGCGCTCATTGCTGTGCCTCGTTTGTTGTGTTGATGTCTGCCGCGTCGGGTTGCGTGAGAGCAAGACCGAGCTGCGCGCGGCGCGCGAGCCACGGCGATGGGCGATAGCGCGGGTCGCCGAGCACGGCGTGAATGTTGTTCAGGATGGTGAGGATCGTGCGTGCGCCCAGTGTGTCGCCGAGTGCGAGCGGCCCCTGCGGGTAGCCGAGGCCGAGCGTGACAGCCAGGTCGATATCGTGCGGCGACGCGATTTGCTTCTGTGCGATGTCGCAGCCGATATTCACGATCGTCGCGACGATGCGCTGCGCGACGAAGCCCGTGGAATCGTGGATCACCGTGACCGGTACGCCGTCGGCGGCGAAGAGCGCATGGCCCGCATCGCGTGCTGCGCGCGTGGTGGCGGGCGTCGTCATCAGCGTGCGGCGCTTCGCGCTGGCGATTGGGAACAGCGTGTCGATGGCGATGACGCGGCTTGCGTCGAGTTGCTCTTCGAGTGCAGCGGTGGTGGCGTCGAGGCCGAGCGGCGCGACCACGATGAGCGAGTCGGCGCCGGGCGCGTCGCCTTCGTCGATGGCGACGCCCGCCTGGGCGGCAAGCGCGAGCACGGCCTCGCGCGCTGCAGCATTGCGGCGGCTCACCCAGACGCGCGCGGGCAGCGTCGTGGGCGCGGCGGGTTCTTCGGGCACTTGCTGCTTGCCATCGACATAACGATAGAAGCCCTCACCGCTCTTGCGCCCAACGAGCCCGCCCGCGAGGCGCACGCCGGTGATGGGCGAAGGCGTGAAGCGCGGCTCCTCGTAGAACTGGTGATAGATCGACTCCATCACCGGATGCGAGACATCGAGCGCGGTCAAGTCCAGCAGTTCGAACGGCCCGAGTCGAAAGCCGGCCTGCTCGCGCATGATGCGGTCGATATCGGCGAAGCTGGCCACGCCTTCGCCGGCCACGCGCAAGCCCTCGGTGTTCATGCCGCGGCCCGCGTGATTGACGATGAAGCCCGGCATGTCCTTCGCGCGCACGGGCGTGTGGCCCATGCGGCGCGCGAGCGCCATGAGGGCGTCGCCGGCGGCGGGGTCGCTGCGCAGACCGTCGATGACCTCGACGACCTTCATCAGCGGCACGGGGTTGAAGAAGTGATAGCCCGCGACGCGCGAGGGATCGCCGCAGGCAGCGGCGATCGCCGTGATCGACAGCGACGACGTGTTCGAAACGAGCAGGCACTTGCCGCTCACCACGGTTTCGAGTTCGCGGAATAGGACGCGCTTGGCGTCCAGGTTCTCGACGATCGCTTCGACCACCAGATCGCAGCCCGCAAGGCCGTCGATCGTGTTCACGCCCGTGATGCGCGCGAGCGCGGCGTTGGCATCGGTCTCGCTGAGCTTGCCTTTTGTAGCGAGTTTCGCGAAGGTATCGGCGAGATACGCGCTCGCTGCGGCGACCGCCTGCGCATTGGTATCGTAGAGGCGCACCGCGAGGCCCGCCTGCGCGGCAATCTGGGCGATGCCGCGGCCCATTGCGCCGGTGCCGACGATGCCAATTGTCTCAATGTTGAAATGATGGGAAGTCATTGGAAGCCTGGCTCCATGATTGGCCTAGAATAGCACGGTCGTACAATTTAACGAAAACGATTCAGCGGGTTCAAGACGGACGCCGCTGCCTTCAAGGGGGCAATGAGAATGATCAAGCTGCATGGTTTTGCGCTGTCGAACTACTACAACAAGGTCAAGTTCGTGATGCTCGAGTATGGCATCGCGTTCGAGGAAGTGACGGCGAAACTCCCGCTTGCCGAGGCGCAATTGGCGCAGTCGCCCACGGGCAAGGTGCCGTTCGTGGAGACCGAGCACGGCTTTCTGTGCGAGTCGGAAGTGATCGTCGAATATCTGGCGGCTTGCTATCCCGAGAAGCGCATTTTCTCCGCCGATCCATGGGCGGCGGCAAAGGAGCGTGAGCTCATTGCCGTGATCGAGACGCATCTGGAACTCTCGGTGCGCGAACTCTATGCTGAAGCATTCTTTGGCGGGGCGGTGAGCGCGGACGTCAAGGCGAGCGTCGAGAAGCGCCTGAACCGTTATATCGCGAGCTTCAAGCGGCTCGCGAAGTTCGCGCCTTATGTGTGCGGGGAGCAGTTCGGGATCGTGGACATTGTGGCGTTCGCGAGCTTGCCGCTTGTCGCGATGGCGACGCAGAAAATTTACGGTCGCGACCTTCTCGCCGAAGCCGGCGTGGACTGGAAGTCCTACCTGAAGCGCGTGGGCGAGCGGCCTGCGGCCCAGCGCGTGGCTGCCGAGCGCAAGGCCTATATCGAAGCCAATGCGTAAGCTTGGCGCTTGCATGGCATAGGCGGCTCGGCAGGCGGCTTTGCGGCGCGGTACAGCGTGCGGGAGTGCGCGCCGCCTTGCGCGATGCTCGGGAACGCCTTGCCGTTCGCGGATGCATCGCGCGTCGCCGGGCTTCAGAGCCGAACGAGGCGTTCGAGCGCGGTCGCGAGCGTGCTTTCCTGCTTGGCGAAGCAAAAGCGCACGACGCCCGATTCGTGCGGCTCCTGATAGAACGCCGACACCGGAATGGCCGCCACGCCAATTTCGGCCGTGAGCCACTTCGAGAATTCGGCTTCGGGCAGGTCGCTGATTGCCGAATAGTCCACGCATTGAAAGTACGTGCCCTGGCACGGCAGCAGCTTGAAGCGCGAGTTCGCGAGACCGGCGCGGAAGAAGTCGCGTTTGTTCTGATAGAAAGCGGGCAGTTCCAGATACGGCTTTGGGTCGCGCAGGTATTGCGCGAGACCGACCTGCATCGGCGTGTTCACGGTGAACACGTTGAATTGATGCACCTTGCGGAATTCGGCGGTGAGCGGCGCCGGCGCGGCCACGTAGCCGACCTTCCAGCCCGTCACGTGAAAAGTCTTGCCGAAGCTCGACACGATGAAGCTGCGCGCCGCGAGTTCCGGATAGCGCGCGACGCTCTCGTGCGGCTGGCCGTCGTAGACCATGTGTTCGTAGACTTCGTCGGAGAGAATCAGCACATTGGTGCCGCGCACGATCTCTTCGAGCTTGCGCATGTCCTCGGCGCGCCACACGGTCCCTGTGGGGTTGTGCGGGGTGTTGATGAGGATGAGGCGCGTCTTTGGCGTTATGGCCGCAGCGAGGCGGTCGAACGGAATCGCATAGTCGGGCGCTTCGAGCGTCACGAACACGGGCTTGCCGCCCGCCAGTTCGATCGACGGCAGGTAGCTGTCGTAGGTCGGCTCCACCACGATGACCTCGTCGCCGGGATGCACCGCGCACAGGATCGCCGTGAGCAGCGCCTGGGTGGCGCCCGCCGTCACGGTGATTTCAGTGTTGGCGTCGTAGCGATGACCGTAGATATTCGCTACCTTCTCCGCGATGGCTTCGCGCAGCACGGCCATGCCGGCCATCGGCGGGTACTGGTTGTGGCCGTCGCGCATGGCCTGCGCGACGGCGTCGACGATGCGCGAATCGCAGTCGAAATCGGGAAAGCCCTGGCCCAGGTTCACCGCGCCCTTTTCTGCGGCGAGCGCGCTCATCACCGTGAAGATCGTCGTGCCGACGTCGGGCAGGCGGGAGGGGAAAGAGGGCGAGAGCAGCGAGGTTTGCGACGGATTTTGCGAGGGATGCGATGCGTTCATGGCGCGGGCGGATGGAAGACGGTGGAACGGGAAAACTCGATTGTAGGCAAATCGGTCGGGCCGCGAACGGTCGGGGCGTGAGTGGCTGATCCGCTGGTCATACGCCAGCCCAGGCCGCCGAGGTTTCGGCGACAAAGGCATCGGGTGTGCCGATGCGAAAGCCGAAATCGCGCGCGATACGCTTCGCGAGCTTGAGCACCGCTCGGTCTTTCGATACGAGCCACACAGCGCCGCTGGCCCGGGCAAGCTCCAGGAACTTCTGATCGTCGCGATCGCGGCATTGGGGTAGCGCACGGGCGTCGGCGGGCAGCGCTGGCGGCGCGATCTGCCGCACGAGCGTCGCCAGCGTGGCGAGCGCGGCCGCCTTGTCCGTGCCGCGCGCCTGGAATTGCGGATAGTCGAGCACGTGCGCAAGCTCGGCATGGCAACGTGCGTCGATCAGCGCGTCGAGCGCGCCACGTTCGAGCGCGGCGCGAATGGGGCGCGTATGCGGATCGTCGAACACGAGAATGTCGAGCCACACATTCGAATCGAGCACCACGGCGAGCGGATCTTGCGCTGCCGTGGCGGGGGATGGGGCGGGGGAGCTGTCTGAGGGCGTAAAACCGGTCATTCGTGAATTCGCTACAATCGGGCTTTCGCCTTTGAACATCGGCACGCTCGTGCCTGCAAGCCTCTATGATAATCGTTCTGTCGCCGGCCAAATCGCTCGACTATGACACGCCGGCGCACATCGAAACACACACCATCCCTGATTTCGTCGACGACGCAGCCGAGCTGATCGATGGCCTGCGCCGTCTTTCGCCGCAGCAGATCGGCTCGCTCATGAGCATCTCGGATCCGCTCGCCAGCCTGAACTTCCAGCGCTACGCCGACTGGTCGAAGCACTTTAGCGAGGCCAACGCGAAGCAGGCCGTGCTCGCGTTCAACGGCGACGTGTACGAAGGCTTCGACGCGAAATCGCTCACTCATGCCGATCTCGATTACGCCCAGCAGCACGTGCGCGTGCTGTCGGGCCTGTACGGCGTGCTGCGTCCGCTCGACCTGCTGCAGCCTTATCGGCTGGAGATGGGCACACGCTTCGAGAATGCGCGCGGCAAGGACCTTTACGCGTTCTGGGGCGAGCGCATCACGCACGCGCTCAACGCGCAGTTCGAGCTCAATCAGAAAAAAGCGAAGAAAGGTGCGCGCGTGCTGGTGAACTGCGCATCGACCGAGTACTTCAAGGCCGTCAAGCCAAAGGCGCTCGCGGCGCCCATCATCACGCCGGTGTTTGAAGACTGGAAGGGCGGCCGCTACAAGATCATCAGCTTCCACGCGAAGCGTGCGCGCGGGCTGATGGCGCGCTATGCGGTCGAGAACCGCTTAGCCGAGCCCGAGGCGCTCAAGGCCTTCGATATGGAAGGTTATGCATTCGATGCTGCGGCATCGAACGATTCGACGTATGTGTTCCGCCGGCGTCTGGCCGATTGAGCGGCCGGATTGCCGATCCAGCGAAGGAAACAGACATGACGATTTCCATTTCCAGCCAGTTCGATGCGGGCGCGATTGAAGTGCTCTCGTGCGAGCAAGCCGACGATATCCGCCTGCGCGTGCGAGCCGACAGTCAATCGGATTTCGCGCAGTGGTTTTATTTCCGCCTCACGGGCGGGCGCGGCGAGCGTTGCGTGATGACGTTCGAGAACGGCTCGGCGTGCGCATTTCCCGAAGGGTGGCGCGACTACCAGGCCGTGGCGAGCTATGACCGCGTGAACTGGTTCCGCGTACCGACGTCGTACGACGGCAAGGCGTTCGTCATCGACCATACGCCCGAGTTCGACAGTGTCTATTACGCGTACTTCGAGCCGTACAGTGAGGAGCGCCATTCCGAATTTCTCGGGGCGCTCCAGCAGCTTCCGCACGCGACGCTGAGCGAACTCGGCCAGACAGTCGAGGGTCGGCCGATGACGCTTCTTTCGCTCGGCATGCCGGGCGACACCACGCCCGAAGGCAAGCCCAAGAAGACGGTCTGGATCATCGCGCGCCAGCATCCGGGCGAGTCGATGGCCGAATGGTTTGTCGAAGGGCTCGTGAAGCGTCTGGCGGGCTGGGGCGACTGGTCGGGCGATCCGGTCGCGCGCATGCTGCTCGAGCGCGTGATCTTCCATATCGTGCCGAACATGAATCCGGACGGCAGCGTGCACGGCAACCTGCGCACCAATGCTGCGGGCGCGAACCTGAATCGCGAATGGATGGAACCCGATGCTAAGCGCAGCCCCGAGGTGCTCGTCGTGCGCGATGCAATCGAGACAACCGGCTGCGATCTGTTCTTCGATATTCACGGCGACGAGACGCTGCCCTATGTGTTCGTGGCCGGTTCGGAAATGCTGCCCGGCTTCACCGAGCAGCAGCGCGCCGAGCAGGCTGCATTCATCGAAGCGTTCAAGGTGGCGAGCCCGGACTTCCAGGACAAGCACGGCTACGAAGCGAGCCGCTATCGTGAAGATGCGCTCAAGCTCGCATCGAAGTACATCGGGCATCGCTACGGTTGCCTGTCGCTCACGCTTGAAATGCCGTTCAAGGACAACGCGAACCTGCCCGATGAGCGGGTGGGCTGGAACGGGGAGCGTAGCGCCGCACTAGGCGCAGCCATGTTGCAAGCGATCTTGCAGCACGTCGTCAAGTTCGCCTGACGCGAAGGCAGCAGCATGACAAAGGGGGAAGCGGTGTGCACCGCTTCCCCCTTTGTCATGTGCGGCGCACGCCGTGTGGACCGCGCCGGGTCATCATTGCGTCGTCGACTTCTTTTTCGTGCTCGTTTTCCTGGCTGTCGACGTGGTGGCCGATTTCGTTGTCGGCTTGCTGCTGCCCGTCGCGCTTTTGGTGCCCTTCGTGCCCTTCGTGCCCTTCGTGCTCTTTGTACTCGTGGCCGAGGACTTGTGGCCCGATTTGCTCGAAGTCGCGGTCTTCTTGCTCTTGCCAGTGGTCTTCTTCGACTTCGTGCTGTGTTTGCCGCTGGCGTGGGCTGCAGTGCCGCCTGTCGAGGCGCGGGACTCGCTGCGCGCGCGCAGGGGCGGTACGGGATCGTTCCAGCTGAATGCGAGGATCTGCTGGCCTACGTAGCCGCAGCGGAACTTCAGATCGTAGGGCCCGTGGCCGCTGTCTTTGGGAATGCCGATGCCATCGACAGTGACGATCGTATCGACTTTCACGCGCTGCTTGCCTTCGTCGAACGAGTCGTTCCAGGGCGTGACGGTAGAGTGTGCACTGTCGAAAGAGCTGGGCGCAAACTCGACATGATCGAGTGCATCCGACGTACTGGCAATGAAATTGCCGTGCGCTGCGCAGCTTGCGACCAGCGGGTCGGCATGCATTTGGGTCACGAAGGAATTCGCGAGCTCGCTCTGCCGGCTGGAAAAATCGCCTGGTTGATCGATGGGGCCGGCTTGAGTGGCCTGATCGAGCTGATCGGCCTGGGCGGGCAGCGTACAAACGAATGTGAGACTCACGGCGCAGGCGGCCAGCCGGCCAATTACAGTCAGCAACTGGCGAGATGCGTTGTAGCGGTCCATCTGATTATTCTGGATGAGGGTGGGACATCAGGCACCGTAAGATGCTGCACTGCATGGATGAGTTCCGGGGCCGGACAAATATTTCGCGGAGCCGGCTGGCGGAATGGCTTCCTGGCGTGCCTGCCGTGCAAGCTGCGGCTTGTGGCCGCGGTGTGTCCGGGTCAGGTGCGTGGACCACCCAGCCGATAGCGCCGCACGTCGTAGGTCGTGACCCACGCGGGGCGATAGACCGCGATCAGCGCCGTGGCCATACCGGTAAACCAGGCCTCGCCGGACGCGAGCAGGAATACGCTGAAGGCATAGCCTGGCGGCACGGTGAGCATCGAGCCACCGTTGAGCGCGACGTGGGTGCCAAGTGCCAGATAGGCTGCCGCCGAGACCGCGATGGCGGGCGAGACAAAACCTTGGCCGACGATGAACATGAAGAGATTGCGCGGCAGCCATGCTGTGCAGGCTCGCTGCATCAACGCAGAGACGGCTACAGGGAACGCGCCGAATACGAGGAAGGTTAGCGCGACGCCGTCCCAAGGAGTGTCGAAGATGACCGCGGCCAGCACAACGACCACCGCCATGGCGACGAGTGCGAGCCCCCAGTCGAACAGCGTGACCACGAGGGTGGCGCCGAGCAGATGCAGCACGGTGCCGTCCTCGAGCCAGGCATTGCTCGCCCACAGCACGGAGACCGCCACGACGATGGCGAGCCACACGTGCTGGAGCGTGGCGTCTTGCAGACGCTTGAACGGGTTATTCCATAACGCGAGCGCGAGCAGGCCCCCGGCTGCAATCCATGCACCGACGATGACCCACAGCGGAAGCGGCGTATACAGGAACCCCATGTGCTTAATATTACTCGTTGGAGCGCAAAAGGTGTGCGCCGCTGGGCGGCGTCTCCTGTTCTTCGCTGTTCGAGTCGGCTTCGGAGCGAGGCTCAAGTGGGGCTGGCACCGCGTCGCCATAAGGAACGCCCGGTTCCGCGGCTAACGGTAGGGCATCCGTACTGTCGTCTTGTCGCAACGGATAGCGCAAGGAACGCTTGGCACGCGAGCGCAAGGGCACCGGGCCGCGGGTTTGGGCGCGCTGTCCCGGCGTGTGCGCAGCACTTGCAGTTGATTCGCCAGCAAGCCGTTGTAGATCGCGACGGCAGCAGCCCGGTTGGGGGCGCCGAGTTGCTGGAAGATGCTCGCCAGATGAACTTTGACGGTGCCCTTGCTGATACCGAGGGCTCTGGCGATCATCTTGTTCGTGGCGCCCATGTGGACGCAGCGGAGGATCTGTTCCTGGCGGGGTGAAAGGCTTGCCTTGAGGTGCGCCTTGGCCACATGCGGCGCGCTTTTGCCGTGGCGGCGCTGCGGCACTGGCCACGAGCCATGTGGGCAGAACGAAGGACCGAATATGTCGGCGGGAAGGTGGTCGCCGCCGAGCAGAATAAGCTCGAGCAGCTTGACGATCAGGATTGAGTCGGTGGTGCGCTTGATGATGCCGCGTGCGCCTTCGGCAAGTACCGCCCGAAGAGAGTGTGGCGGCTCGCTGCGGTCTACGAACACGGCGACCGGTAGCGTCTGATGCCGGCTCGAGAAATTGTGCAACTCGCCGGGGCGGATGCCGTCGTGCCAGTCGATCACCAGCAGGTTTGGTGTGAAGCGCTGCATCGCACGTTCGGCACTGCGCCAGTCTGGCGCGTCGTTAAAGCGTGCACGTCGATCGATTTGTCGTAACAGCGCCTTGAGCCCTTCGCGCCGTTCGGCGTCCGGATTGAATACCGCAAACCGCATAGCATAGCCCTCCTCTCGTGAATGGCCCCTCTCGAAATGTTGTGCGGCGCCTGTCCTGCACGCGCCGCTTAAAACCGGGCCAACAGCACCATGATGACAAAAAGCTTGCGTCGCGGCGGCCTGTCCAGATGGCGTAGGACATAGGGCAAAAAAAGCCCCGCACATAGGCGGGGCAGGGTAGGAATATGTCGTATTGCTTAGTGGAAATGTGGCTGAACGGGTTCA
This sequence comes from Paraburkholderia sp. A3BS-1L, assembly GCF_051125215.1. Taxonomy (NCBI): domain Bacteria; kingdom Pseudomonadati; phylum Pseudomonadota; class Betaproteobacteria; order Burkholderiales; family Burkholderiaceae; genus Paraburkholderia; species Paraburkholderia sp. A3BS-1L. Next base: position 1,204,712 of record NZ_CP120442.1, read on the forward strand.
GCATCTTCCGGCATCTCGGCATGAACAATCTCACCGAGTGGGTCTGCGTATAGAGGTACGCCGCAGTCGTCGCAGTATTCCGGCTCGAAACGGCCGGCATGGCGGCGGATGTCGGTGATGCCCGATTCCTTCAGTAGCGCGACGATCTCTTCGAGCGGGCCGGTGCCAATATTTTCTTCGGACGGTTCCTCGTCGATGTCGGCATCACCGTTCTCGCGGCCGTAGAGCGGCCAGACTACGCCGTACAGCACATCGTTGCTGCCGCGCTTCGTGAATCCGACGCGGTATTCGTCGATACGCCGCTCGCCAAAGCCGGCGACAACGGCGCGCAGGTCCTGGGCGCTTGCATCGATCGTATCGAGCAGGTAGCGCACCGCAGTGCGGATGGTGTGGGGTCGCACGCGTTCATCGGCGTCGCGGCAGGCCGAGTAGTAGGCATCCGGCAGCAGACATTCGAATTCGCAACCGGGCATTACGACAGCAAGATTGGCGCCGCCCTGCGTGGCCCATTGCTCGAGGCACTGGCCACGCTCGATGCGCGAACCGTGCTCCTCTTCCTGCCAGCGGAACAGCGGCGCACCGACCGGCGCGGCAACCACGGCCAGCAGGAAGCGCGGGTCGGCGAGGATCGGTGAAGTCTCGGGCAACTCGCCCGCGCTGATCTTTGCTGCGGTGCCATGCAAGGCAGCTTGCGAAAGCTGCTGTGCGAGACGCCAGGTCTCGACGTGGTGGCGGGGCAACTGGTCAATGCTGTAGAGATAGGGAGCCATCGCTACACGCGTGCCGCTCGCCAGCACATGTGCCTGCAGGTGCGTACGCAGCGCGTCCGATGCATCCGATTTGAGCGGCCCCGACGGAATGACGTAGCGGGTCCAGGCAAGCACGGGCGCCGCGACGAGCAGCGCTTCGTACTGTGTACCGTCGTGCTCGATGAGAAACGACTCACTGTGGGTCTCGGCCATATCGGCGAGCGCGCCATAGGCGTCGGGGTGGTTCTGCTGAAGATGGTCGAGCGCGGCGTCGAGTGTAGTCTGGTTGCCGTTGCGCACGACCTTCGCGAGCAGCGTGTCGAGCTTGGCCTCCCAGAAGCGGTCTTCGGTGCGGCTGCCCGAGGCGAACAGGGCGAGCGACAGGCCGACGAGCTTGTCGGCATCGGGAGGAAGGCGTTTGGCGATTCGCGAGCGCATAAATCCGTGAGTTGGGATGCAGAGAACCCCATATTCTAGTCTGTTCCGCGCAGACCATCGGTTTGCCCTACAGAGTAGCTGGAGGCGAGGGCGCGAGATGAGGCGTTGTGCTTCGCTACAGACGATTGGCACGTGTCGACGGTATCGGCGGCCGCGACTCAAAAACCCCTTGCCAGATCGCATTCGCGTGACTAGAATTCTGCTCCTTCGCCCGCTGAAGTCCGGCAGCGAAGCCTGCCGCGAGAAACGGCGGGGCGTGAAGTCATCAGTTTTTAAACGGCGACGTTAAAAAAGATGTTGACGAAACGCGGAAGAGTCTGCATAATCTCGTTTCTCTGCTGCTGACGCAGCAACGCAGAAAGCGCCGGGTAGTTCGAAGTGGTTCCGGTGTCTTGTGCGACGCGATCTTTAAAAATTTACAGCCGATAAGTGTGGGCGCTTGATGGGTTTCGTGACCTGGTGATTCTTTCGGGGATGACCGGGAGTAGCGAAAGTATCAAGAGTCTCACACAAAAGTAAGTCAGGTTTTTGAATTTATTCAGAACCTGTCAGCTTTGAGTGAGCGACCTGTCTCGAGAGGGACAGAAAACAGTAACAGGTATTGAACTGAAGAGTTTGATCCTGGCTCAGATTGAACGCTGGCGGCATGCCTTACACATGCAAGTCGAACGGCAGCACGGGTGCTTGCACCTGGTGGCGAGTGGCGAACGGGTGAGTAATACATCGGAACATGTCCAGTAGTGGGGGATAGCCCGGCGAAAGCCGGATTAATACCGCATACGATCTTAGGATGAAAGCGGGGGATCGCAAGACCTCGCGCTATTGGGGTGGCCGATGGCGGATTAGCTAGTTGGTGGGGTAAAGGCTCACCAAGGCGACGATCCGTAGCTGGTCTGAGAGGACGACCAGCCACACTGGGACTGAGACACGGCCCAGACTCCTACGGGAGGCAGCAGTGGGGAATTTTGGACAATGGGCGCAAGCCTGATCCAGCAATGCCGCGTGTGTGAAGAAGGCCTTCGGGTTGTAAAGCACTTTTGTCCGGAAAGAAAACCTCTGGGTTAATACCCCGGGGGGATGACGGTACCGGAAGAATAAGCACCGGCTAACTACGTGCCAGCAGCCGCGGTAATACGTAGGGTGCAAGCGTTAATCGGAATTACTGGGCGTAAAGCGTGCGCAGGCGGTGATGCAAGACCGATGTGAAATCCCCGGGCTTAACCTGGGAACTGCATTGGTGACTGCATCGCTAGAGTATGGCAGAGGGGGGTAGAATTCCACGTGTAGCAGTGAAATGCGTAGAGATGTGGAGGAATACCGATGGCGAAGGCAGCCCCCTGGGCCAATACTGACGCTCATGCACGAAAGCGTGGGGAGCAAACAGGATTAGATACCCTGGTAGTCCACGCCCTAAACGATGTCAACTGGTTGTCGGGCCTTCATTGGCTTGGTAACGTAGCTAACGCGTGAAGTTGACCGCCTGGGGAGTACGGTCGCAAGATTAAAACTCAAAGGAATTGACGGGGACCCGCACAAGCGGTGGATGATGTGGATTAATTCGATGCAACGCGAAAAACCTTACCTACCCTTGACATGGACGGAATCCTGGTGAGAGCCGGGAGTGCCCGAAAGGGAGCCGTCACACAGGTGCTGCATGGCTGTCGTCAGCTCGTGTCGTGAGATGTTGGGTTAAGTCCCGCAACGAGCGCAACCCTTGTCCCCAGTTGCTACGCAAGAGCACTCCGGGGAGACTGCCGGTGACAAACCGGAGGAAGGTGGGGATGACGTCAAGTCCTCATGGCCCTTATGGGTAGGGCTTCACACGTCATACAATGGTCGGAACAGAGGGTTGCCAAGCCGCGAGGTGGAGCCAATCCCAGAAAACCGATCGTAGTCCGGATCGCAGTCTGCAACTCGACTGCGTGAAGCTGGAATCGCTAGTAATCGCGGATCAGCATGCCGCGGTGAATACGTTCCCGGGTCTTGTACACACCGCCCGTCACACCATGGGAGTGGGTTTTGCCAGAAGTGGCTAGTCTAACCGCAAGGAGGACGGTCACCACGGCAGGATTCATGACTGGGGTGAAGTCGTAACAAGGTAGCCGTATCGGAAGGTGCGGCTGGATCACCTCCTTTCCAGAGCTCATTGCGAAGTTCATTGAAGCGCTCACACTTGTCGGCTGTAGAAAAGACAGACTCAGGGGTCTGTAGCTCAGTCGGTTAGAGCACCGTCTTGATAAGGCGGGGGTCGATGGTTCGAATCCATCCAGACCCACCAATTTGTCTGCGCGGTGGCTGACTGGTAACCCCCTTGAGTATGCATGACTGGGGGATTAGCTCAGCTGGGAGAGCACCTGCTTTGCAAGCAGGGGGTCGTCGGTTCGATCCCGTCATCCTCCACCAATCCCTAATGCACAGCATCCTGCAGGAGCAGTTAAATGCAGGGAGTTTTGCATTGGCGATTGAGCCAGTCAGAGCGGTATGTGAAAACGTATCGGCTGTCGTTCTTTAACAATCAGGAAGAAGTAGTAAAGAGATTTATCTGAAACACACTTAGAGATGGGTGTGGAGTAGGTGAATCAGGGTTGTGATTGTATCGATGTATTTTTAAGTTCCTCGAAAGAGGGCTTTGGAATACGGCACAACGCGAAAACTCAGCCTGTAGCGAGTGAGTCGAGAGACGCACCCGTTATAGGGTCAAGCGAACAAGTGCATGTGGTGGATGCCTTGGCGATCACAGGCGATGAAGGACGCGGTAGCCTGCGAAAAGCTCCGGGGAGCTGGCAAACAAGCTTTGATCCGGAGATGTCCGAATGGGGAAACCCACTCCGAATGGAGTATCCGTGACTGAATACATAGGTCACGTGAAGCGAACGCGGCGAACTGAAACATCTAAGTAGCCGCAGGAAAAGAAATCAACCGAGATTCCCAGAGTAGTGGCGAGCGAAATGGGATCAGCCTGCATTCTTTATCTGTACCGTTAGTCGAACGCTCTGGAAAGTGCGGCCATAGCAGGTGATAGCCCTGTAGACGAAAACGGAATGGAAGAACTAGGGATGCGACAAGTAGGGCGGGACACGTGAAATCCTGTCTGAAGATGGGGGGACCATCCTCCAAGGCTAAATACTCGTGATCGACCGATAGTGAACCAGTACCGTGAGGGAAAGGCGAAAAGAACCCCGGGAGGGGAGTGAAACAGATCCTGAAACCGCATGCATACAAACAGTCGGAGCCTCGCAAGGGGTGACGGCGTACCTTTTGTATAATGGGTCAGCGACTTACATTCAGTGGCAAGCTTAACCGAATAGGGCAGGCGTAGCGAAAGCGAGTCCGAACAGGGCGATTAGTCGCTGGGTGTAGACCCGAAACCAGGTGATCTATCCATGGCCAGGTTGAAGGCACGGTAACACGTGCTGGAGGACCGAACCCACTAACGTTGAAAAGTTAGGGGATGAGCTGTGGATAGGGGTGAAAGGCTAAACAAACCTGGAAATAGCTGGTTCTCTCCGAAAACTATTTAGGTAGTGCCTCGTGTATCACCTTCGGGGGTAGAGCACTGTCATGGTTGATGGGTCCATTGCGGATTACGTCGCCATAGCAAACTCCGAATACCGAAGAGTGCAATCACGGGAGACAGACATCGGGTGCTAACGTCCGGTGTCAAGAGGGAAACAACCCAGACCGCCAGCTAAGGTCCCCAAATATGGCTAAGTGGGAAACGAAGTGGGAAGGCTAAAACAGTCAGGAGGTTGGCTTAGAAGCAGCCACCCTTTAAAGAAAGCGTAATAGCTCACTGATCGAGTCGTCCTGCGCGGAAGATGTAACGGGGCTAAGCCATATACCGAAGCTGCGGATGCACATTTATGTGCATGGTAGGAGAGCGTTCTGTAAGCCTGCGAAGGTGCACTGGAAAGTGTGCTGGAGGTATCAGAAGTGCGAATGCTGACATGAGTAGCGATAAAGGGGGTGAAAGGCCCCCTCGCCGTAAGCCCAAGGTTTCCTACGCAACGTTCATCGGCGTAGGGTGAGTCGGCCCCTAAGGCGAGGCAGAAATGCGTAGCTGATGGGAAGCAGGTCAATATTCCTGCACTAGTGTTGAATGCGATGGGGGGACGGATCGCGGAAGGTTGTCCGGGTGTTGGAAGTCCCGGTCGCTGCATTGGAGAAGGCGCTTTGGCAAATCCGGGCGCGTAATTCAAGGGTGTGGCGCGAGCTTCTTCGGAAGCGAAGCAACTGGAAGGGGTTCCAGGAAAAGCCTCTAAGCTTCAGTTCAACATTAACCGTACCGCAAACCGACACAGGTGGGCGAGATGAGTATTCTAAGGCGCTTGAGAGAACTCGGGAGAAGGAACTCGGCAAATTGGTACCGTAACTTCGGGATAAGGTACGCCCTGGTAGCTTGAGGAGCCTGCGCTCCGAGGGTGAAGGGGTTGCAATAAACTGGTGGCTGCGACTGTTTAATAAAAACACAGCACTCTGCAAACACGAAAGTGGACGTATAGGGTGTGACGCCTGCCCGGTGCCGGAAGATTAAATGATGGGGTGCAAGCTCTTGATTGAAGTCCCGGTAAACGGCGGCCGTAACTATAACGGTCCTAAGGTAGCGAAATTCCTTGTCGGGTAAGTTCCGACCTGCACGAATGGCGTAACGATGGCCACACTGTCTCCTCCCGAGACTCAGCGAAGTTGAAGTGTTTGTGATGATGCAATCTCCCCGCGGCTAGACGGAAAGACCCCATGAACCTTTACTGTAGCTTTGCATTGGACTTTGAACCGGTTTGTGTAGGATAGGTGGGAGGCTGTGAAGTGTGGACGCCAGTCTGCATGGAGCCGTCCTTGAAATACCACCCTGATCTGTTTGAGGTTCTAACCTTGGCCCGTGATCCGGGTCGGGGACAGTGCATGGTAGGCAGTTTGACTGGGGCGGTCTCCTCCCAAAGTGTAACGGAGGAGTACGAAGGTACGCTAGGTACGGTCGGAAATCGTGCTGATAGTGCAATGGCATAAGCGTGCTTGACTGCGAGACTGACAAGTCGAGCAGGTGCGAAAGCAGGTCATAGTGATCCGGTGGTTCTGTATGGAAGGGCCATCGCTCAACGGATAAAAGGTACTCTGGGGATAACAGGCTGATACCGCCCAAGAGTTCATATCGACGGCGGTGTTTGGCACCTCGATGTCGGCTCATCTCATCCTGGGGCTGTAGCCGGTCCCAAGGGTATGGCTGTTCGCCATTTAAAGAGGTACGTGAGCTGGGTTTAAAACGTCGTGAGACAGTTTGGTCCCTATCTGCCGTGGGCGCTGGAAGTTTGAGGGGGCCTGCTCCTAGTACGAGAGGACCGGAGTGGACGAACCTCTGGTGTACCGGTTGTCACGCCAGTGGCATTGCCGGGTAGCTATGTTCGGAAGAGATAACCGCTGAAAGCATCTAAGCGGGAAACTCGCCTCAAGATGAGACTTCCCCGGGGACTTGATCCCCTTGAAGGGTCGTTCGAGACCAGGACGTTGATAGGTCAGGTGTGGAAGCGCAGTAATGCGTTAAGCTAACTGATACTAATTGCCCGTAAGGCTTGATCCTATAACAGGTGTGTCTTCCTCCCGGTGTGGAGTGAAGGACGCGCAGGTTGAGAGATCGGTGTTGTGCCGGAAACAACACAACCCCAAGAAACAGCACCTCTTTACGCTTCTTCCCGATTGGCTGTGGCGCCAGGTTCACCCAAACCCGTGCGACGCAGCAACCCGTCATGCCTGATGACCATAGCGAGCTGGTCCCACCCCTTCCCATCCCGAACAGGACCGTGAAACAGCTCCACGCCGATGATAGTGCGGATTGCCCGTGTGAAAGTAGGTAATCGTCAGGCTCCTCATGCAGTATGTCCAGAACCCCGGTGGCTCCGAATGAGCGCCGGGGTTCTGGCGTTTACGTGCGTGGAAAATGGCGGAGCACGCTTGGTCTTCCTGGACTAAGCGAGCGTGACAAAAAATGACCATCGCGGCTGGCGAGCCCAGCCGCGCCAAGAGAAAGCTCACTGCGGCGCGCAGAGAGACCGTTCGACGGTCTCGCTAAGTCAGCTCAGTGCCTGCGACGCATGCGGTCGAGCACATGATGCTCGGCCAGCCAGTGATGCATCATGCCTTCACCGTCGTGTTCCTGCTTGTAAGCCCGCGATTCAAAAATCGATAGCCCAAGCAGAACCAGCAAACCGACAGCAAGTCCGATCAGCCCCGCAATAGTTTCCGCATCCATGGCAGCCTCCTTCGGTTGCAGCCATGTGGGTATCTTAGAACAGAAGCGGGCACGAAAAAAAGAGCAATGTTCCCGAGCCGTCAAATGCGTCTGCACGCGTTAGACTGCTGCATGGCAACATAATTTGAGGGAGTTTGCGTTAATGGTACGTGTCTGCCTGGCCATAGCGATGGTCGCACTGCTTTCTGCTTGTGCCGACGATGCAACGAGCAAGCATCATGGGCCGCCGCCCCACGATCCGGCCGACTATCACGGCGTTCCGACCGATGATCGCCCACCGGTGATGATCGAAACGCCGCCGGCGCAGTAAGCGCGCCAGCTGGCAAGAACAGGCGCCTTAGGGCGCTTGTTGCACTTTGGGACCCTGAATTGCGCCAGTGATCCGGGGCAGTAAAGGGGATAGGGTCAAGCCACGTGCTGCCATGAAGATCAGCAACGCCATCCAGAGTCCGTGATTGCCGAACAGCCCAACAAGCGCCCACGAGGCGATGACAAAAACAAGCAGCGAGGCAGCCATGGCCTGCATTAACTCGCGAGTGCGCGTGGCGCCGATGAAAACGCCGTCGAGCAGGAACCCCCACACGGAAATGACTGGGGACAGCGCCGCCCATGGCAGAAAGGTTTGCGCGGCTGCGCGCACGGCGGGTTGATCGGTTAATTGCGTGATGATCCATATACCGGCGCCCCAGTAGGCCGCCGAAAACCCGAGCGCACCCAGCACCGCCCAGAACAGGTTCACCTTGACCGCTTGCCGGAAAGCGTCGCGGTCACGTGCGCCGATCGCCGCGCCCACGAGCGCTTCGGTGGCGTGAGCGAAGCCGTCGAGCCCATATGCCATGAAAGTCTGGAAATTGAGCAGTAAGGCGTTGGCGGCAAGAATCACATCGCCTTGCCTGGCGCCGACGTGCGAGAACCAGCCGAACGATCCCAGCAGGCACATCGTGCGCAGAAAGATGTCGCGATTGATCGCCACGAGACGCTTGAGTGCAGCAGGTTCGACGATCGTGCGCCAAGCCAGCGGCGCGAGATCGCGCGGCCGCAGTTGCCACAGCACGGCAGCGCCGAACGCGAAGCCCATCGTGTCGGCGGTGGCCGTCGCTGCGCCAATCCCCGCAATGCCCCAGCCGAATCCATAGACGTAGGCAAGCACGGCAATCACATTGACGACGTTGATGAGCACCTGCGAGACCAGGGCGATACGTACGCGCTGTGTGCCAAGCAGATAGCCGAGCACGACGTAGTTTGCCAGCGCAAACGGCGCTGAACCGATGCGGGCATGGCAGTATAGCCGTGCATTGCGCTGGACTTCGGCGCTGCCGCCGATCAGTTCGAGGACATCGCGGATCAGCGGCGCCCGTATCAGCAAGATCAACGCGCCGATGCCGAAGGCGAGCAGCAACGCGCGCACGACATTTGCGCGCAGCCCGGGCTGATCGTCGGCGCCGAAAGCCTGGGCGACGAGCCCGGTGGTGCCCATGCGCAGGAAACCGAAGCCCCAGAACACACAGTTGAAAAAGAGGCCTCCTAGCGCGACGCCGCCGAGACCGGCGGCACTGCCCAGATGGCCGGCGACAGCAGTATCGACGGCGCCAAGAATGGGCTGGGTGAGATTCGCAAGGACGATCGGAAAGGCCAGCACCAACACGCGCCGATGCCAGCCACCGCGCGTCGGAAGTGCCAGATTCTCGCTCAACTGCGGCGTTCCTGCACACAGATCCACGGAGAAACCACAACGGCCCAGAGTTCGGGCTTGCGCTCGGCGTAGTCGGCGGCGGTCGAAGCCTGCATGCGTTCGATGAGGCCGGCGGAGAGCCATTGCGTCACTTGCGCGCTGTTGTCGCTTGCGATGGCTTCGGCGATGCTCACGAGGTCGAGGTCGCTAGCGACCGCGAGCAGTTTGCCTTGCGCGAAGAATCGTTCGAGATCCTGCCAGTCGATCTTGGCGGTCTCGCCGAGCAACTTGGCGTAAAGCGGGCTAGGGGCGTCGTCGTGGGGAATCGTGGCGTCGGTAGTCATGGTCTTGGGCATTGAGTTGCGGGCGTTACTATAAACGAAAGGTTGCGAATGGACGGCCTGCTGGCTGACACGGGGCCGAGCATCGAACGGAAGATCGGGCCCACGCGCGCTTCAGACACGCGGAATAGTCGGATGCCCGAATTCGCAGTAGAAAAGCATATAGAAAATTCGACTGGTGATAATTAATCGGACAAAACCACTAACAGCCGGATAAACGAAATGTCTGAGAAAAGACGGAAATTTCGAAGCCGAAATTCGGTGTTTCAAAAATTCCACTCGCGCAAATAATTGCATTTATTTGTGCGTTCTCACACCAAATAGCGAGGTGAGCAAGCGGCTTCGATGTGCAGTATTGCAGTGCGGGATAATGCAGCAGGCGATGCCTCTCCAGTGCACCTGATGGCATGCCGTCACGCCCGTCCAACAAGCCTTTTCGACATTTTCAGGTGGTCATGCATAGCGCGCTGCAATGCGCACATTTGTGCGCGAATCCGGTAGCGGCCGCGGCCCTAATCTTCATCCGAAATTGATGCGACACATAATCCGTGCGCCGCGACACATTTTCGATCTAATTAAGTGATTGCGCCGTCAGAGGCACGTTGATAGATTGCCATTCGGCGCATGGTAAACCGGTCCTTTGCCGATATGCGCCAAACCCCCGTTAGCCCGGCACCATGCCGGGCTTTTTTTTACCAAAACTAGTTAGCGCGGCGGCAAATCGCGAGCCGGATCGATCGAGCGTCCCTGATAGCGCAGTTCGAAATGCAGCATGACGCGATCGCTGTCGCTATTGCCCATTTCGGCGATCTTTTGCCCTTGCGCCACGGTTTCGCCTTCCTTCACGAGCAACGCCTGATTGTGCGCGTAGGCAGTGAGGTATTCGCCATCGTGCTTGATGATCAGCAGGTTGCCGTAGCCGCGCAGGCCATTGCCGGCATACACGACGGTGCCCGGTGCAGCGGCGACGATAGGCGTGCTGGCGCTGTTGACCATGTCGATGCCCTTGGAGTCGCGTCCGTCGAAGTTGCGGACGATTTGACCCGTGGTTGGCCAAATAAGCGAAATGGACGAAGCGGGCGCAGCCGTTGTGCTCGCGCTGTCCGCAGCATCCGGCCGCGGGGCGGTGCGCTGGGCACTCGCCGACGCGCCGCCCGGGGGCGAGACGCGCAGCACCTGGCCGACTTCGATCGCGTCGGGATTCTGCAGATTGTTCCAGCGCACGATATTCGAAACCGACTGGCGGTTACTGCGCGCGATTTTGCTGACTGTGTCGCCGCGCTCCACGCGGTAGAACCCGGGGCCGACCGGCGCAGATCCGCAGGCCGCGAGCAGCGCAACGAGCGCTGCGCATGCAAAACGTCTAAATCCCTTTGCCAACGTTGAACCTCGCAAGACGCTGCCGGCGGTTCGCCTCGGGAGAGGTGCCGTTCCGGCAAAACGTTCAATTCTAGCGAATTTGGCGCCGCGCCTGCGTTTTTCCACTGACGAATCGACTGGCGTGTCCGCTCATCAAAGGTCGTGTGACGACAACGCGCGGCATATCAGTCGAGCGGCTCGAAACGCAAGCGCAAGGCGGCGGTTTCGGTGGCGCCCGCTGCAAGCCAGCGCAGGCCGAGGCCATTGTGAATGGCATCGGGCAGGCCAAGCCATGGTTCGACGCAGTAAAAGTCGGACTCGGCCGCTTCGGTCCAGGTCGTCACCGCGTACCAGGGAAGCGAGCCCGGCCGGTCGAGGTCGAACGTGACCGCATGCTTGAGTCCGGGCGCAACCAGGCGTACCGGCCGCGCCGTCGCTGACGGCTCGAGCACGTGAAAGCGGTCCTGAATGCGCGCATCATCAAGGCGATACTGTGGCTCGCCGGGCTCCGGCGCGCTGATCGATCCATCGGGCAACTGATGGCGGCGCTGTGTCGGCGGTACGTCGAGCGTGCTCTGTGCGCGCTGCTCGTGCGGCAACTCGAAGTAGAAGTGATGGCCCGCATACCAGGGCATGGGCGCATCGCCGGTGTTCGTCGCGGTGAGTTCGACATCGAGTGTGTGATCGTCGATGAGCCGGTAGGCAGCTTCGAAGCGAAATGCGAACGGGTAGCCGCTACGCGTGGCCGCAGAGTCCACCAATGTCATGGTCACGCCGCGCCTGGCGGCGTCGACCTGGGCGGTGAACGGGAGATCTCGCGCGAAGCCGTGAGTCGGCAGATCGCGCACGACGCCTTGGGCGTCGCACCAGCGGCCGATCTGGCCATCGACGAAATGGCGTCCGAGAAACGGGAAGAGCAGCGGATTGCCACCGCGTACGCGCGCCGGCTGATCCCAGTTCGCATTGTCGGGCCAGCGGATGATCGGCTTGCCGTCGACGTGCCACGACAGCAGCCGCGCGCCGGCCCACGGCGCCAGACGCAGTGTCGAGGCGCCGTGGGTGAGTTCGAGAATGTCGTGCTGAGGGCTTGATTCCATGGGCGGGCGTCGAGTCGAAAAGAGGGAGCGGGCAACGGCGAGATGAGCTCAAAGCCGGGACTGCGTCGGTGTTCGACGCGCCCGGGGATTGTGCGCCGCTTTCGGATGCGTGAAAACCCTCGTCGGGAAATCGTGAGTGTTGCGCAAGCTTGGGCAAGCCCATAATCGCCCCGAACCGTGCGTTTGCGCACACAGCAACGAAGAAACGAAGAAGGAGGGCGCCAAAATGGATCTCGCCATGGCGATGGGAATGGGACTGTTCAGCTTGTTTATCGGCAGCAGCGCGTACTTTTTCTATAAGGTCGCCCGCTGATCGATCATTCGACCTGAGCAACAGGTCTCGACGCTTTCGATATTCTTTCGTTGTTCTTCGCGCTGGCTTTCAGTTCACCTCTTCTATCTCGTCGCGAACGGGCTACCTGCAGGGTTGTTCTCGCTCGAATCCCCCATTTTTTGTTACGCGAATCCGATTTTTCTCCGCACAATTTTGTTGCGGCGCGGTAACTTTTCAGACAAATGAGTCTCGATGCTTGGCGCTGCAATACGGCCCCGGCATAATCGGTGCGCCTTGCCGCGCCGTCCCCGCGATGGTCCGGCACTCTGTCCAACCATCTCGAGGATCCCCGCGTGAGTCTCTCGTTTCTGCTATTTCTTAGCGTGCTGCAAGGTGTCACGGAGCTTTTCCCGGTCAGCAGTCTTGGCCATACCTTGCTCGTGCCGGCGCTTTTCGGCATGCATATCGACAAGCACGCTCCGCAACTTCTGCCGTTCCTCGTCGCGCTGCACCTCGGTACGGCGATTGCGCTGCTCTGGTATTTCCGCGAGCGCTGGATCGCGCTCATCAGCGGTTTTTTCGCTTCACTTGGGGGCCGCAAGAACGATGACGGCCATATGATGTGGGCGCTCATCATCGGCACGATTCCGACCGGCCTCGTGGGTCTCTTGCTCGAAAAGCGCATCGAAGCGATCTTTCATGATCTGCGGATCGTTGCCGCGGCGCTGATGGTGAACGGCGTGCTGCTGTGGTTCGGCGACCGGTTGCAGCGTGCGCGTACACATCGGCCGCCCGAGAAGCTCTCGTTTCGCCAGGCATTTCTCGTTGGCCTCGCGCAGATCGGAGCACTGATTCCCGGTTTCTCGCGCAGCGGCCTGACGATGATCGCCGGCAACGCCGCGGGCCTCACGACCGAGAAGGCCGCCGAGTTCTCGTTCCTGCTCGGCACGCCGATTATTTTCGCGGCAGGCGTGCTCGAACTGCCAAAGCTCTTTCATGCGCACGACCAACTGGTGACGGCCCTGGTGGGGGGCGTGCTGACCGGTATCGCCGCATGGCTGAGCGTGAAGTTCCTGATGCGCTATTTCGAAGGGCGCGGCCGCCTCGCTTCGTTCGGCTTGTACTGCGTAATCGCGGGCGCGATCTTCCTCGGCTGGTTCGTGACGCATCCGCAGCCGCTTTGATGGTTTGCCTGTGCCGGTGCCGCGCTGCTGTGGGCGGCGCGGCACCGTAATCGGGTAGGGCCGGTACGGGCCGAACGAGGTATAATCCACGCCCGTCTGCGCCGCGCCTGCGGCGCGTTGCCTTGCAGGCCACTCACGCGACAGTAGCTCAGCTGGATAGAGCATCGGCCTTCTAAGCCGAGGGTCGGGGGTTCGAGCCCCTCCTGTCGCGCCAATGAATTCAAGCGCTTAGCCCGGTTTTTCTGACCGGGCTTTTTGCTATCTACGGGCCGTGTAACCACCAGGCAGCCCGATTTTTGCTCAAACAGCTGGCGTTTTCTGTGGGCCAGATCCACAGGATTCTGTTTGGGAAACTATTTTGAGGCGGCCTGTCCTGGCTTCCCCGCAACCGCCATTGCCCGTTCATTACGCCGTTCGATCGCAAGCCCGGCGATGCGCCGGCATTTTTCGATGCCGAGATCAAGAAGGTGGTGGCACTGCTGGGTACGCACCGACGCTGGCAGCCGTCGGCTCATTGAGCAGGTATCGTGCGGCGGATCAGGTGTCCGCGATCAGGATGCAAGTGGCTGTGAAGTACGACGAACGAGGCGAGCAGGCACAGGACGCCGCCGCGCAAGATGGTTTCAGGCCAGCGCGGCGCGTGGCCGGGGTGAATGGCGAAGTGCGGCGCGTTCGGCTCAGGCCGCGGCTTGTGCGTGTGCTGGGCGATCATGGCCATAAGCCCGATGGCTAGCAAAGACAGCATTACGGCAAAGATCCGTAGGGCAATGGCGTAAGTCATGACAGAAAAGGCCTGGCGGTGCGTAAGTGATTGATGGGCAAAGCTTATGCGCCGCTTGCCTGAATCGCTATCGGATCAATCCGAAACGCTTGCGGAATCAATTCGAGAATTGACCATTGGGCCGGGCGAGGCGTGCCGTGGCTTCGCCGCACCGGGCAGGTAAAAATTGGGGCGCGTGTTATCCTTTTCCGCAATTAACCTTTGCCTGCTAATGGCGCTTGGCTTTAATTCGTCCCCGAAAATTCGTTCATTATTTTTCCCCTCATTTTCTGCTCAGGGAGAACGCTCAATGCTGAAATCGCCCCGTATTCTGTCCGGCCTTGCCGCCGTATTACTGCTTTCGGCGGGTTCGGCCGCGCAGGCTGCCAATCTGGGTTTCCTCAATGACACGCCGGCTAGCTGGATGACGCAGGCGGACTACAAGTCGCTCGCCAGCGCGGTGCGGGATTCAGTCGCGAACAAGGCGGACGGCGAAACCTCCAACTGGAACAACGATGGCCTGCGCAACCCCGTGAAGATCGGCGCCACCATTACGCCGAACAAGACCCGGAAGGATGGCGACAAGACCTGCCGCGACTCGGAAGTGGTCGTGACCGCGAAGGGGCAGTCGATGACGCTGCGCCCGCAATACTGCCGTGTCGGCAGCGGCGCCTGGGTCTATCAGAAGAAGCACTGAACACACAGTGAACGACAAGACTGTCTCGTGCGGCATCGTGCTGCTCGACCCGACTGGCCGCGTGCTGCTTGCGCACGCGACCGGCACTGGTCACTGGGACATTCCGAAGGGGCAGGGCGAGCCCGGCGAGACCGAGGCGCAAAGCGCATTGCGTGAAATGGTCGAGGAGACCGGCATTGCGATCGACGCGTCGCGGCTCGTCGATCTCGGGCGCTTCGTGTATCGGCGCGACAAGGATCTGCATCTGTTCGCCGCGCGTGCCGAAGCGGGTGAACTCGATCTGTCGCAATGCCACTGCGTATCGCTTTTCCCGCGTCGTCACGACGGCGTGATGATTCCCGAGATGGACGCCTGGGCATGGGTCGCGCCCGTCGACGTGGACCAGTACGCGAGCCGCAGTCTCGCGCGGCTCTTCGGCACGACGCTCTCGCTCGCGGAGTTGCATGGCCGGCTTTGAATGAATGACCCATGCGGTTATCGGCTTGATGCGACCAGCCAAATAAAAAGCCCGCACGTGATGAACGTGCGGGCTTTTTGCATCTGGTGCTGAAGCGGCACAGCCTCCAGCCACTTTTGCGTGCTGGCTTACTTGCCCCAGCTGTCGCGCAGGCCGACGATGCGGTTGAACACCGGCGCACCCGCCTTCGAGTCGTAGCGGTCGGCGACGAAGTAGCCATGGCGCTCGAACTGATAGCGGTCTTCCGGCGCCGCGTCGCGCGCGCCCGGCTCCAGATACGCTTGCACCACGCGCTTGGAATTCGGGTTGAGCGCGTCGAGGTAGTCGCGGCCGCCCGCGTCGGGCTGCTCTTCGCGGAACAGGCGATCGTACAGACGCACTTCCGCCGGGCACGCATGCGCCGCGCTCACCCAGTGGATGTTGCCCTTCACCTTGTAGTTGTTCGCGCCGTCGGTGCCCGATTTGCTGTCCGGGAAGTAGTTGCAGTGCACGGCGATTACATTGCCATTCTCGTCCTTGTCCGCGCTCGTGCATTCGATCACGAAGCCGTAGCGCAGGCGCACCTTGTTGCCCGGGAACAGGCGGAAGTAGCCCTTGGGCGGCGTCTCGTTGAAGTCCTCGCGCTCGATCCACAGTTCGCGGGAGATCGGGAACGTGCGCAGGCCGCGCTCCGGATGATGCGGATGCACGGGCGCCGTGCAGTCCTCGCTCTGGCCTTCCGGATAGTTGTCGATGATGAGCTTGACGGGGTCGAGCACGGCCACGGTGCGCGGCGCTTTTTCGTCGAGATCGTCGCGCAGCGCGCCTTCGAGAATGCTCATGTCGATCCACGAATCCACCTTGGTCACGCCGATGCGCTCGCAGAACAGATGGATCGCTTCAGGCGTGAAGCCGCGCCGGCGCACGCCGACGATGGTGGGCATGCGCGGGTCGTCCCAGCCGTCCACGTGGCCTTCGTTCACGAGTTGCAGCAGCTTGCGCTTGCTGGTGATCGCGTAGGTGAGGTTCAGGCGCGAGAACTCGATTTGCTGGGGCAGCGGGCGCGTGAAGACGCCGGCATCGGCGAGTTCGTTGAGCACCCAGTCGTAGAGCGGCCGATGATCTTCGAACTCGAGCGTGCACAGCGAGTGCGTGATGTTCTCGAGCGCGTCCGAGATGCAGTGCGTGTAGTCGTACATCGGATACACGCACCATTTGTCGCCGGTGCGGTAGTGATGCGCGAAGCGGATGCGGTAGATCACCGGATCGCGCATGTTGAAGTTCGGCGACGCCATGTCGATTTTCGCGCGCAACACGTGCGCGCCTTCCTCGAACTCGCCCGCCTTCATGCGGCGAAACAGGTCGAGGTTTTCGTCGACGGAGCGGTCGCGGAACGGCGAGTTCTTGCCGGCTTCGGTGGCCGAGCCGCGGTTCGCGCGCATCTCTTCCGGCGACTGGCTGTCCACGTAGGCGCGGCCGCGCTGGATCAGCAGCTCGGCGAATTCGTAGAGCTTGTCGTAGTAGTCGCTCGCGTAGAAGAGGTAGTCGCGGTCGTCGTTGGCCTTCTTCCACTCGAAGCCGAGCCACTTGACTGCGTCGATGATCGAGTTGACGTACTCGACGCTTTCCTTTTCAGGATTGGTGTCGTCGAAACGCAGATGGCACACGCCGCCATAGCTCTTCGCGACGCCGAAGTTCAGGCAGATGCTCTTCGCGTGGCCGATGTGCAGATAGCCATTCGGCTCCGGCGGGAAGCGCGTTTCCACGCGCTGTGCCCACTTGCCCGAGCGGTTGTCGTCGTCGATGATGTTGCGGATGAAATTGGATGCCGCAGGCGCGTCCGTGCGGTCGGCGTCTTTACGTTCGGTATTCATGCGAAAAGGGAAGTCGTTCGAGGGCGCGGTACATAAGGAAAGTCGCAACCCGGCGCCCAGTGTGTCTTCCATTCTACCTGACGAGGTGGGGCCTGCCAGTCCCGGCTCGCGGGCGTCGCGCCGGCGCGTTGCGCGGGCCGCTGCGAAGTCTCGCAAGGACAAAAGGAAAAGTGACGATGAACGAACCGCGGGCGCGGGTGCTGCCGGGCTATCTGAACTCGGGGTCGGGGCGTGGGCATACGCGCTGGGAGGCCGCACACGCGGGGTTCGAGCGAGTGCGCATGCCCGACCGGATGCATCCGGATTGCAACGCTTGGTGTCGCACGCTCGAGGTCACCTTGAATGCCGATCCGGCGGGCGAGAGCTGCGTGCTGCTGGCGGCGCACAGCTTCGGATGGCTGATGTCGATGCGCAAGGGCGGGGCGGCTTGATCCCCACCTCGCCACCCGCGCTTCAGGCCACGCCCTTGCCGCGCAGAGCCGCCACCTGCTCCTCGCTATACCCGAGCACGTCGCGCAGCACCTGCACGGTGTGCTCGCCCAGCGTCGGCGGATGGCTCGTCACGGTGGGCGGCGTCTCACTCATGCGGATGGGGTTGCGCACGAGCCGCGCCGTCGCGCCCGAGGGGTGCGGCACATCGACCTGCATGCCGCGCGCGACCACCTGCTCGTTCTCGAACACTTCCGCGAGGTTGTTGATCGGCCCGCACGGCACGCCCGCGCCTTCGAGCGCGCTGATCCAGTCGGCCTTGGTGCGCGTGCGAATCAGATCGGCGACGATCGGCACCAGCGTGTCGCGATTGCGCACGCGCGCGGGATTGGTCGCGAAGCGCTCGTCGTCGGCGAGCTCGGGGCGGCCCGCGATCTCGACGAACTTGCGGAACTGCCCGTCGTTGCCCACCGCGAGAATGATCCAGCTGTCGCTCGTCTGGAACGCCTGATAGGGCACGATGTTCGGATGCGCGTTGCCCCAGCGCGCCGGCGGCGTGCCGCTCGCGAGGTAGTTCGTGTTCATGTTCGCGAGCATGGCCACCTGCACGTCGAGCAGCGCCATGTCGATGTACTGGCCGGCGCCCGTGCGGTCGCGGTGCGCGAGCGCCGTGAGCACGGCGATGGTCGCGTACATGCCGGTCATGAGATCGGCGATCGCCACGCCCGCCTTCTGCGGGCCGCCGCCCGGCAGGCTGTCGCGCTCGCCCGTGATGCTCATGAAGCCGCCCATGCCCTGCACGATGAAGTCGTAGCCCGCGCGCGGCGCGTAGGGCCCGGTCTGACCGAAGCCGGTCACCGAGCAGTAGATGAGGTCGGGCTTCACGGCGCGCAGCGACTCGTAGTCGAGCCCGTACTTCTTGAGCTGCCCGACCTTGTAGTTCTCCAATACGACATCGCTTTGCGCCGCGAGCTCGCGCACGATGCGCTGGCCCTCGGGCGTCGCGATGTCGAGCGTCACCGAGCGCTTGTTGCGGTTCGGCGCGAGATAGTAGGCGGCTTCGGCGGTGTCCTGGCCGTCCGGCGTCTTCAGGTACGGCGGCCCCCAATGGCGGGTGTCGTCGCCGGCGCCCGGGCGCTCCACCTTGATCACGTCGGCGCCGAAGTCGGCGAGGGTCTGCGCGCACCATGGTCCGGCAAGGACGCGGGTGAGGTCGAGTACGCGGATATGACTGAGAGCGCCCATGCTATGTCTTCCAATGTCGTTCTGTGGCCCGGGGCCGCCCATGCGGGCAGCATGGCGGCCGATTCGGGCATCTTAAGCGATCTGCCCGCGAAGATGTTGTCTTTCGGTACAAAGTTCCGCTATGCGGAACATGGCAGGCGAGACGGACCAGCATGCCGGCACGCTGTCTCGCCCGTGCACACTGCGGAGCGCGCCGCCGCGAGCGCACGGCGATCCCGTATAATCGTCCGATTCAGCATCGCCGATTCCGCGCGCATCCGGGAGCATTCCAGGTCCATGCGCGGGCTTCGACGACTTCACAAGATTCAGCACTGAACGCCCCGAAGGTAAATACAGCACGCCATGAAAGCCGCCGAAATCCGCGAGAAATTCCTCAAGTTCTTCGAGTCGAAGGGCCACACGATCGTGCGCTCGTCGAGCCTCGTGCCGGGCAACGACCCCACGTTGCTGTTCACCAACTCGGGCATGGTGCAGTTCAAGGACGTGTTCCTCGGCACCGAATCGCGTCCGTACTCGCGCGCCACGACGGCGCAGCGCAGCGTGCGCGCGGGCGGCAAGCACAACGACCTCGAGAACGTCGGCTACACCGCGCGCCACCATACATTCTTCGAGATGCTCGGCAACTTCTCGTTCGGCGACTACTTCAAGCGCGATGCGATTCACTACTGCTGGGAACTGCTGACCAAGGTCTACGGCCTGCCGGCCGAGAAGCTCACGGTCACCGTCTACAAGGAAGACGACGAAGCCTTCGACATCTGGGCGAAGGAAGTGGGCGTGCCGGTGGAGCGCATCATCCGCATCGGCGACAACAAGGGCGCGCGCTACGCCTCTGACAACTTCTGGCAGATGGCCGATACCGGCCCCTGCGGCCCGTGCTCGGAAGTGTTCTACGACCACGGCCCGGAAGTGTGGGGCGGCCCCCCGGGGTCTCCTGAAGAAGACGGCGACCGCTTCATCGAGATCTGGAATCTCGTGTTCATGCAGTTCAACCGCGACGCCCAGGGCAACATGACGCCGCTGCCCAAGCAGTGCGTCGACACGGGCATGGGGCTGGAGCGACTCGCCGCCGTGCTGCAGCACGTGCACAGCAACTATGAGATCGACCTGTTCCAGAACCTGATCAAGGCCGCTGGCCGCGAGACCGGCACCGCCGACCTCACGAACAACTCGCTGAAGGTGATCGCGGACCACATCCGCGCGTGCTCGTTCCTGATCGTCGACGGCGTGATTCCGGGCAACGAAGGCCGCGGCTACGTGCTGCGCCGCATCGTGCGCCGCGCGATCCGACATGGCTACAAGCTCGGCCGCAAGACCGGCTTCTTCCACAAGCTCGTGAACGACCTCGTCGTGGAGATGGGTGCGGCCTATCCGGAACTGAAGGAAGCGCAGCAGCGCGTGACCGATGTGCTGCGCCAGGAAGAAGAGCGCTTCTTCGAGACCATCGAGCACGGCATGTCGATTCTCGAAGCCGCGCTGGCCGACCTCGAAGCCAAGGGTGGCAAGACGCTCGACGGCGAACTCGCCTTCAAGCTGCACGACACCTACGGCTTTCCGCTCGATTTGACGGCGGACGTTTGCCGCGAGCGCAACGTCACGGTCGACGAACCGGCCTTCGACGACGCCATGGCGCGTCAGCGCGAGCAGGCGCGCGCGGCGGGCAAGTTCAAGATGGCGCAGGGCCTCGAATACTCGGGCGCGAAGACCACGTTCCACGGCTACGAGGAAATCGTCTTCGACGACGCGAAGGTCGTCGCGCTCTACGTGGATGGCGCTTCGGTCAACGAAGTGAAGGCGGGCCAGGACGCCGTGGTCGTGCTCGACCACACGCCGTTCTACGCGGAATCGGGCGGCCAGGTGGGCGACCAGGGCGTGATCTCGAACGCGAGCGTGCGCTTCGCGGTGGCCGACACGCTCAAGGTCCAGGCCGACGTGAGCGGCCACCACGGCATGCTCGAGCAGGGCACGCTCAAGGTGGGCGACATCGTGAAGGCGGAAATCGACGCCATCCGCCGCGCCCGCACGGCGCGCAACCACTCGGCCACGCACCTGATGCACAAGGCGCTGCGCGAGGTGCTGGGCCAGCACGTGCAGCAAAAGGGCTCGCTCGTCGATGCGGATAAAACCCGCTTCGACTTCGCGCACAACGCGCCGATGACCGACGAGCAGATTCGCCGCGTCGAAGAAATCGTCAATGCGGAAGTGCTCGCGAACGCGCCCGGCATCGTGCGCGTGCTGCCTTACGACGAAGCCGTGAAGGGCGGCGCGATGGCGCTTTTCGGCGAGAAGTACGGCGACGAAGTGCGCGTGCTCGACCTCGGCTTCTCGCGCGAGCTGTGCGGCGGCACGCACGTGAACCGCAGCGGCGACATCGGCCTCTTCAAGATCGTGATGGAAGGCGGCGTGGCGGCAGGCATCCGCCGCGTGGAAGCGATCACGGGCGACAACGCCGTGCGTTTCGTGCAGGAACTCGACGCGCGCGTGAACGCGGCGGCGGCGGCTCTGAAGGCGCAGCCTTCGGAACTCACGCAGCGTATCGCGCAGGTCCAGGATCAGGTGAAGTCGCTCGAGAAGGAACTGGGCGCGCTCAAGTCGAAGCTGGCGTCGAGCCAGGGCGACGAGCTCGCGGGCCAGGCCATCGAAGTGAACGGCGTGCACGTGCTGGCCGCCACGCTCGAAGGCGCGGACTCGAAGACGCTGCGCGAGACGGTGGACAAGCTCAAGGACAAGCTCAAGAGCGCGGCGATCGTGCTGGCGGCCGTCGACGGCGGCAAGGTCAGCCTGATCGCGGGCGTGACCGCCGAGGCCAGCAAGAAGGTCAAGGCCGGCGAGCTCGTGAACTTCGTGGCCCAGCAGGTGGGCGGCAAGGGCGGCGGCCGTCCGGATATGGCGCAGGCCGGCGGCACCGAGCCTGCTAACCTGCCGGCGGCGCTTGCGGGTGTGAAGGGCTGGGTCGAAGCGAAGCTGTAACGCCCGCGCGCGGCTGGGAAGCCGCGGCGATCGATGGGACCAATGCAAGAGGGCTGTCCGTAAGGGCGGCCCTTTTTGTTTGGGTGCGCGCCGCAGGCAGGGTTGGGTCGCTTCCGGTTGCGCTCAGGCGCTCGTTGGCAAACGCTCTGCCCTGGCCGTCTCGTCGCGAGCGCGCGCTTCGCTTTGCGCATGCGCCAGCAGTGCGGTTTTCAAGACGTCCAGCGCGGGCGAAAAGTGCCCGCGCCGCCACGCGAGCAGTGTATCGACCTGGCCGAGCTTGCCGAACGAGTGAATCGCCACTTCGTCGGCGTTGCGCTGCAGTTCGAGCACGGCGCGAGGCGCAACGGCCACGCCGGCACCCGCCGCCACGCAGGCGACGATCGCGTGATACGAGCCGAGCTCCAGCACGCGCGTGGGCCGGATGCCGTGCTCCAGATACCAGGCCTCCACATAGTCGCGGTAGGCGCAGCCGCGCTCGAACGCCACGAGCGTCGAGAGCGCGACGTCGCCGGGCTGGCGGATCGGCCGGTGGCCGCGCGGTGTGATCATCACCAGCTCCTCGCGGTATACCGGCACGTAGTCGAAGGTTTCGGCGTCGGGCGGGCCGGCGAGCGGCATCGCGATCAGCGCGGCGTCCACCTCGAACTCGCGCAGACGCTCGATCAGGTGGCCCGTGGTGCCGGTCTCCAGTTCGAGCGTGACCTCCGGCCAGTTCTGGTGGTAGCGCGCGAGGATGCCCGGCAGGCGGGTGGCCGCCATGCTTTCCATGGTGCCGAGGCGCAGGCGTCCGCTCGGCGTGCCCGCCTTGACGGCGTGGCGCGCCTCGTCGGCGAGCGCGAGCAGGCGCTCGGCGTAGGGCAGCAGTCTCTCGCCCGCGGGCGTGAGCACGAGGCGGCGGCCGTCGCGCGTGAAGAGCGGCGTGCCGAGCTGGTCTTCGAGCTGCTTGATGCGCGTGGTGACGTTCGATTGAACCCGGTTGAGCTTGGCGGCGGCCCGCGTCACGCCGTTTTCCCGGACGACGGCGCGAAAGATCGCGAGCGCGGCGAGATCCATGATTCTCTCCTGGGGATGGATCTGTTCATCATAATTCATTTTTCGTGAACGTTATCGGCGACTACGATGCTCACACCGGCGTCCTGTGCGACGCCCCCGCCATCTCCAGTGAGCCGCTGCCGATCATGAACGACATTGCTTCCCGCGCCGATGCCTCCCACGTGCTTCCCACGCGTCCGGCCCATCGTCGGCACGCCGCGCGGCGCGCCGCGCTCGCCTGCATGGCGGTGCTGGCGGTGGCGCTCGGCGTCGGGCGCTTCGCGTTCACGCCGCTGCTGCCGTTGATGCTGCATGGCGGCGCGCTGGATTTGCGCCATGGCGGCTGGCTGGCGTCGCTCAACTACGCGGGCTATTTTGTCGGCGCGGTGGGGTGCGTGGCGTTGCGCTTCGCGCCCGCGCGCATCGTGCGCGCCGGGCTGGCGGCAACGGCGCTTTTGATCGTCGCGATGGGCCTGACGCATTCGTTCTGGATCTGGGCGATGGTGCGCTTCGCGGCGGGCGCGGTGAGCGCGGCGACGTTCGTGTTCGCGTCGCAGTGGGGCTTGCGGCGCCTCGCGCAACTCGACGCGAACGCGTGGGGCGGGGTGATCTTCACGGGGCCGGGAGTTGGCATCGTCGCGACGGGGGTGATGGTGAGCGCGGCGGGTGGCCTGGGCGCGCAGGCGGGCTGGATCGGCTTCGGGCTGATCTGCGCGCTGATCGCAGCGCTCGTGTGGCCGGTGTTCGGCGACGATGCAAGCGAGCCGCCTGGTGCGGTGGCCGCGCCCCTGTCCCCGGCCCGAACTGCCATGCCGGCGGCCCCGGCCGACGGGTCGCGCACCGACGCCTTCTGGCTCGTGCTCCTCTACGGCGTGCCGGGCTTCGGCTACAGCATCACAGCGACCTTCCTGCCCGTGATCGCGCGCCACGCGCTGCCAGGCTCCGTGTGGCCCGACCTGTTCTGGCCGATGTTCGGCGTCGCGCTGATCGTGGGCGCGCTTTCGGCGGCGCGCGTGCCGCTGCGCTGGGACAACCGGCTCATTCTCGCCGCCTGCTATGTGCTGCAGTCGCTGGGCATCGCGCTCGGCATCGTCTGGCCGAACGCCGTGGGCTTCTCGCTCGGCAGCGTGCTGATCGGCCTGCCATTCACGGCGATTACGTTGTTCGCCATGCGCGAAGCGCGCCTGCTGCGCGGCGAGCATGCCGCCGCGCTCATGGGCTACGCGACCGGCGCGTACGGAATCGGCCAGATCGCGGGGCCGCTCGTGGCCGCGCCGCTGGCGGCATCGACGGGCTCGTTCTCGCCTTCCCTCGGGCTCGCGGCGCTGGCCTTGCTCACGGGCGCAGCGGGGCTCGTGTGGCGCGCCGTGCGTGCGCGTGGGCGAGTGAGGATGAGTGAGGGAGGATGAGTGAGGGAGGATGAGTGAGGGAGGATGAGTGAGGGAGGGCGTCGTCCCTTGCCGGGATGCCAGAGATAGGGATTGGCGCTGCACGCCGTCCTCGATGGCGCACTAAAATAGCCGTTTCGTGCTGTTTTTTGCTATTGCGCGCCGTTGCGGAGCGACCCGCCGGACGGCTGCCGCATACCCTGCGATCCCGACCGATTCATGAGCGAATACCAGTTTTGCCCGCGTTGCGCGTCGCGCCTCACCGAACGCGCCGATCCCGAGCATGAGGGCGGCCGCGTGCGCCTCGCGTGTCCCGATCTCGCCTGTGGCTATGTCCATTGGAACAACCCGCTGCCTGTCGTGGCCGCCATCGTCGAGTACGAGGGGCGCATTCTGCTCGCGCGCAACGCGGCCTGGCCCGAGGGCATGTTCGCGCTCATCACCGGCTTCCTCGAAAACGGCGAAACGCCGGAGGAGGGCATCGCGCGCGAGGTGTTCGAAGAGACCGGGTTGCGTGCGCAAAGCGTCGAACTCGTGGGTGTCTACGAATTCGTCCGCAAGAACGAGCTCATCATCGCTTATCACGTGAAGGCGGCGGGCGCGATCGCGCTTTCGCCGGAGCTGCTCGAATACCAGCTCGTGGAGCCCGCGAAGCTGCGGCCATGGCGTGCGGGCACCGGCCCGGCGCTCGGCGACTGGATGCGCCGGCGCGGCCTGCCTTTCGAATATGTCGAGCGGCCCGGGCAGTGAGCGCGCACCGCTACGCTGCCCGACTCCCGGCTTTGATGAACCTCACCTGTCCGATGAATCGACTCCTCCGATGAACCGACCCGTTGCCATCGCGCGTTCCGACTATCGCCATTTCCTGTCCATCACCACGCGCTGGATGGACAACGACGTCTACGGCCACGTCAACAACGTCGTCTACTACAGCTACTTCGACACGGTCGTGAACGAGTATCTGATTCGCCAGGACGCCCTCGATATCGAACACGGCGCGACCATCGGGCTGGTGGTCGAAACGCAGTGCAACTACTTCGCGCCGCTCGCGTTCCCCGAGCGTGTGGAGGCGGGGCTGCGCGTGGCGCGGCTCGGCTCGTCGAGCGTGCGCTATGAAGTCGGGCTCTTTCGCGAAGGCGAGTCCACGCCTGCGGCGCAGGGACATTTCGTGCACGTCTACGTCGATCGCGTTACGCGCCGTCCCGTGAGCGCGCTGCCCGATGCCTTGCATGCCGCGCTCGCGCCGCTGGTGGCCGAGGGCGCAGGCGCGCCGCCGGCCTGAACGCGCCCTTCACGCGACACAACAACACCGCCCAAGGCGTCCTCCGTGCAGGCTTTCGTGATCGACATGCTCAACGGCGCAAGCTACGGCCTGCTGCTGTTCATGTTGTCCGCCGGGCTCACGCTGATCTTCAGCATGCTCGGCGTGCTCAACTTCGCGCATGCGAGCTTCTACATGCTCGGGGCGTATCTGGGCGTCACGCTTGGAGCGACGCTCGGGTTCGGCTGGGCGCTCGTGCTCGCGCCGCTCGCCGTCGGCTTCGCGGGCGCTGCGTTCGAGCGCACGCTGCTGCGCCGAGCGCACCCGGCCAACACTGGCATGATGGGCAATCCGCTCAATGCGCTGTTGCTGACCTTTGGCGCTGCCCTGGCGATCGGCGAACTGGTCAAGCTCGTCTGGGGCTTGCAGCCGCTCGCGGCGAGCGTGCCCGCATGGCTCGACGGCGCGCTTTTCAGATTCGGCGGCGCGGCTTTCTCGCGCTATCGCGCGTTTTCGATGCTCGTGGCCATCGCGATGCTCGGCGCGATCCACGCGGCACTGCGCGTCTCGCGCACGGGCCTCGTGGTGCGCGCGGCGCTCACGCATCGGGAGGCGGTCGAAGCGCTTGGCCACGATGTGCCGCGCGTGCAGACAATGGTGTTCGCGCTCGGCACCGCGCTTGCCGCGCTGGCGGGCGTGGTTGCCGCGCCGCTCTTCGTGGTCGAGCCGGCGATGGCCGAATCGATGGGCTCGATCGTGTTCGTGGTGGTCGTCACGGGGGGCCTCGGGTCGCTCTCCGGCGCGTTCGTCGCTGCGCTCGCGGTAGGCCTGCTGCAAACCTTCGCGGTGTCGAGCGACGTATCGCTGGGCGGCGTGGCCGCACATCTGGGGGTGACGCTCGCACCCGCGTGGCGTGCGCTCACGCTGGCGCAGATTGCGCCGCTGCTGCCGTATCTGCTGCTGGTCGCGATGCTCGCGGTGCGTCCGCAAGGCTTGTTCGGCCAACGCGGCCAGCGTGGCGGGGACGCGTGACGCGCCATGAAAGCCGATAAATCCCGCACCGAAGTGGACACGGCCGGCCAGCGGCCGGCGCGTTGGCGCCACTGCGCGCCCTGGCTTGCGCTCGCGGCGCTGCTTGGCCTGCCGCCGTTCGTTTCCGCGTGGCTTTCGCCCGCTGGCGTGCCGCAGGGCTGGCTGCTCGCTTGCCTCGCCCAGGCGGCGACGATGATCGTCTTCGCACTCTCGTACAACCTCCTGCTCGGCGAAACCGGGCTGCTGTCATTCGGCCACGCGGCGCCCGCGGGGCTCGGGGCGCTTGCGGCTGCACACGTCTTCAATCAGTACGCGATTCCGTTGCCGCTGCTGCCGCTCGTGGGCGGTGTGACGGGCGCTGCGGTCGGCGCAGTGATCGCGCTCGTCGCCGCGCGCCGCGCCGGCACCGCGTTCGCCATGATCACGCTCGGGCTCGGCGAGCTCGTTGCCGCTGCCGCGTGGGCGCTGCCCGACTGGTTCGGCGGCGAGGCGGGCGTTGCCATCGACCGCGCCAGCGGGCCGGCCATGTCAATGGTGCGAGCCGCGGCAAGCTGGACCTTCGGACCGGATCGTCAGGCATACTGGGTAATTGCCGCCTGGTGCCTGGCTGCAAGCGTCGTGATTCGCGTGCTGTCGCGCGCGCCGTTCGTGCGTCTCGCCAACGCGGTGCGCGACAACCCGGTGCGCGCCGCGTCGCTCGGCGCGTCGCCGGCGCGTGTGCGAACAGTAATGATCGTGCTCGCGGCGGGTTTCGCCGGTGTCGCCGGCACGCTCACGCTCATCAATGTGGAACTGGCTGCCGCCGAAAGCGTCGGCATGATGCGCTCGGCGGCCGTGCTGATCGCGACCGTGACGGGCGGGACTGCATCGTTCTTCGGGCCGGTGCTCGGCGCGCTGGTGTGGGTCGCGTTCAGCGTGGGCGTGGCGAACATGTCGCGGGCGTGGATGCTGTACGTGGGGCTCTTTTTCATCGTCGTGGTGCTGGCGGCGCCGGACGGGCTCGCGGGTCTTGCCGCGCGTCAGCGCGCAGCGCTCGCCCGGCACGGTTGGCGGCAATGCGGCGCGTACTGGACGATGGCCGCGCTCGCGGTTGCGTGCGGCGCGCTGGCGCTCGTGCTGGCGGTGCAATGGGCCTATGCGCTGCGCTTCGGCGACGACGCTGCGGGCGCGTGGTTCGCCGTGCTCTCGGCACGTGCGGCGTGGGGGCTCGCCATGGCGATTGGCGTGTTGACGGGCGTGGCGTTCTGGACGGCGCGCCGCGCGCGGCACGCCGTGCGCGCGCTCGATCAGCACGAGCGGCTCGACACGCTCGACCGGCGCAAGGAGGCGGCATGACGCCCGCGCTGCAACTCATCGGCGTCGAGAAACGCTTTGGCGCGACGGCCGTGCTGCGCGGCGTCGATCTCGACGTGCGCCAGGGCGAGCGCCACGCGCTGATCGGTCCCAATGGCGCAGGCAAGTCCACGCTGTTCAGTCTGATCGCGGGTGAGCAGCGCGCGAGTGCCGGACGCATCGTGTTGCACGGCGAGGACGTCACGCGCCTGACGAGCGCCGTGCTCGCCCGGCGCGGCCTTGCGCGCAGCTTCCAGACCACGAGCGTGTTCGCGCGCCTGCCGGCCCGCGAAAACCTGCGCTGCGCGGTACTGGCGTCGCTGCGCGGCGGTGCGGGGCTCGCGGCGCGCTGGCTGGGCTCGGCGCGCGCCGACGCACGCGTGGCCGAACTGCTCGACGCCCTGGGCCTCGCGCACGCCGCGCAACGCGAGGCCGCGGCGCTCAGCTACGCCGAGCAACGCGCGCTCGATCTGGGTCTCGCGCTCGCCGGCGGCGCGCACACGCTGCTGCTCGACGAGCCCACCGCCGGCATGAATCGCGCCGAAGCTTCGCGCGCCGTCGATCTGATCCGCGCGACCACGGCGGGCAAGACGGTGTTGCTGATCGAGCACGACATGGATGCCGTGTTCGGCCTCGCCGACCGCGTTTCGGTGCTGGTGCAGGGGCGCGTGATCGCGACCGGAACACCCGAGGCGATTCGCACTGATGCAGCCGTGCGCGACGCCTATCTGGGCGCGCATTTCGATGTCCGCTTCAATGCCCGCTTCAACGCCCCCGAACACATGAGGAGGCGCTCGCCATGACCGCGCTGCTCGAAGTCGGGAATCTGCGCGCGTGGTACGGCGCGAGCCAGGTGCTGCATGGCGTCGATCTGCGCATCGGCGCGGGGGAGATCGTCGCGCTCGCGGGCCGCAACGGCTCCGGGCGCTCGACGCTCGCGAAGGCGTTGATGTCGATGGTCGAAGCCGAGGGTGTGCGCCGTTTCGCGGGCGTGGATCTCGCGCCGCTGCGCACCTTCGAGATCGCGCGGCTGGGCCTGGGCTATGTCGCGGAGCAGCGCGACGTGTTCCCGACCCTGAGCGTCGCCGAGAACCTGAGTCTCGGTCTCGCGAAGCGTGGCGCTCCGCGCTTCACCATCGACGACGCTCGCGCGCTGTTTCCGATCCTGCGCGAGCGCCGCAGCGCGCGCGCGGGCGTGCTCTCGGGCGGCGAGCAGCAGATGCTCGCGCTGGCCCGTGCACTCGTGGGCGATCCCGATCTCCTGATCGTCGACGAGCCCGCCGAGGGGCTTGCCGCGCAGATGGCCGCGCGCGTCGGCGCGTGCCTGCGCGCGCTGCGCGAACGCGGCATTGCGGTGCTGCTCATCGAGCAGCGCCTCGAACTTGCACCAGGGCTCGCGGACCGCATCGCGGTGATGGGGCATGGACGCATCGTGTTCGAGGGCACGCCAGGAACGCTTGCGCAGCGCGAAGGCATCGTGCGCGACTGGCTAGGCGTGGGCTGACGCCGGCGGTGCATCTGGTTTTGCGACGCGCGCGAGCGCCGTCATCGGCCCGATGCGCGCGAGCGTTTCGTATTGCTCCGCATCGCGCACGAACAGCGAGCCCGCGAAACCGAGCGCGTTCACGGAGATGCCCGCGACGCGTTCCGTTTCGCGCGGCACGACCAGCATCCAGCGGCGCGTGACGAGCAGGTTGTAGGGCGTGCGTTGATGCGGCACGCCATCGACGTGAACCGCGCCGACGCCTGCCGTGCGTAACAACGCACAGTAGGCGTCGAGTGCGCGCTGTGCTTCCTGATCCGCGATTTCATCAGCGGCATGTCCGTCCAGATCGAGCCGCGCGAAGGCGTGCGCGAAAGGCAGCCCCGGCACGCGGCTTTCGTTGGGCGCAGCCGCGCCGAGCAGCGTCTCGATTGGCACCGATGCCCCTTGCACGTCGAGCGGCAGCGGCACCGCCTGAAGATGCTTGTGTGGCTGGCTCGCGCCGGCTTCCGGGCCGCCGTTGTAAAAAACCAGCGCATCGTAACCGCGCAGCACGACGAGCAGCGCTGCGAAATCGGCGTGATCGAGCAGCGCTTCCTGGGGCGCGAAGCGGCGCGTGACGATCAGCAGATGCTCGTCGAGCGCGTTGTATTTGTTGAGCAGTGCTACGTGCGTCGAAGAAAGATCACCGACGCACAGGTCTTCGTCATAGGGCAGAAAGGGGTTGCGTCGCGGCGGCGGCGTCGGCGTTTGCAGCGCATCTTGCGAAGGCGCACCCGCGTGCCGCGCCGCCTCCTTGTGCGCGAGACTCGACACCTCGCGAACCACAAAGCGCACGCCGCCATCGTCGATGTGCGTGAGCGTGGTTTCGATGGGCTGCAGCGCTCCGCATAGCAGCGCGTGGTGCGTGCGCTGGGCGATGGCGTCGCGCAGCGCGCGGGCCGTGAGCAGGCTCGCGGCCATCGGCGCTCAGGCCTTGTAGCCGATCGCGCGCAGCAGGTCGAGGCGCCAGCGCACGTCTTCCCCGGTTTCGACGCCAAGCGGCGGCTCGCCATCCACCACGCCGATAATGCCGCGCCCCTGGTCGGTCTCGGCGATCAGCACTTCGGTCGGATTGGCGGTCGCGCAAAAAATGCGGCAGACCTCGGGCACGGCTTTCACGGCATTGAGCACGTTGACGGGGAAGTAGCCCTCACCGAGAAACACGATGAAGCTGTGACCTGCCGCGATACGCAGCGCGTTGTCGGTGGCCATCTCGATGAGCGCGTCGCTGGTGCCCGAGCGGCGCACGAGACGCTTGCCCGAGGCCTCGCAGAACGCGAGGCCGAACTGGATGCCGGGCACCGCGCCATAGAGTGCTTCGTGCAGGTCTTCGACCGATTTGATGAAGTGCGATTGCCCGAGGATGAAGTTGGTGGCTTCGGGCTTGACGATCTCTACCGTGGACAATTGCATGGCGGACCTCCTGCGCGGCAGCGGCGTGATTCAAGAAGCCTAGTACGAAGTCGCCGCGTGTCCAAGGCGAGGGCTTTGGGCCATTTCATGCACTGCCGCAATGAAAAGCGGCCGGCGCCCCTGCGGGCAACCGGCCGTCGTTCATGCATTACGCGCTTCGGCGCTCAGGCGCCTTCTCAGGCCGCTTGCTTCGCGCGCTTGCCCTCCACATCGGGCAGGAACACCGTGAGGATGCCGATGAGCGGCAGGAACGAGCAGACCTTGTAGACGAAGCTGATGCTGGTGGCGTCGGCGAGCTGGCCGAGCACCGCCGCGCCGATGCCGCCGAGGCCGAACGCGAAGCCGAAGAACAGCCCCGCGACCATGCCCACCTTGCCGGGAATCAGCTCCTGCGCATAGACGAGGATGGCCGAGAACGCCGAGGCGAGCACCACGCCGATGATCACGGTCAGCACGCTGGTCCAGAACAGGTTCGCATAGGGCAGCAGCAGCGTGAACGGCGCCACACCCAGGATCGAGCCCCAGATCACGTACTTGCGGCCGATGCGGTCGCCCACCGGGCCGCCGATGATCGTGCCGGCCGCCACCGCCGCAAGGAAGATGAACAGATGAATCTGCGCGGCCTGTACGGTCAGGTGGAAGCGGTCGATCAGATAGAACGTGAAGTAGCTGTTGATGCTCGCGAGGTAGAAGTACTTCGAGAACACCAGCAGCACGAGAATGCCCATGGCGGCGGCCACATGACGACGCGAAAGCGCGACGTGCGAACCCTCGGCGCGCTTTTTCTTCATCGCCGGATGGGCCTTGTACCAGCGGCCGATCTGCGTGAGCACGAACATTGCGACGAGCGCCGCCACCGAGAACCACGCAATGCTGCGCTGGCCGTGCGGAATCACGATCGCGGCGGCGAGCAGCGGCCCGAGCGAGGTGCCCGCATTGCCGCCCACCTGGAACAGCGACTGCGCGAGGCCGTGGCGGCCGCCCGAAGCCATGCGCGCGACGCGCGACGATTCCGGATGGAACACCGAGGAGCCGCAGCCCACCAGCGCCGCCGCGACCAGTAGCACGGGGAAGCTCGGCGCCACCGACATCAGCAGCAGGCCGCACAGCGTGAAGCCCATGCCGACGGGCAGCGAGTACGGCATCGGGCGCTTGTCGGTGAAGACGCCCACGAGGGGCTGCAGCATCGAGGCCGTGATCTGGTAGGTAAGCGTAATGAGGCCGATCTGCGTGAACGACAGCGAGAAGTTGTCCTTGAGCATCGGATAGATGGCCAGGATCAACGACTGGATCATGTCGTTGAGCAGATGCGAAAAGCTGATCGCGCCGAGCACGGAGTACACGGTGCGCTGCACGCTGGAGGCGGGCGTCGCCGAGGGCGCGGACGCAGGCGCGGCGCGCTTGTGGAGACTGGTTTCCATATTGTCGATAAGCGAAAAGGCTTCACGCGGGCGCTGCGTCGGGAGCGGGGTTCATACAGGCATGAAGAACCCGGCGCGGCGATGGCATGAAAAGGTCATGTATAGGAGTTATGAAGCGCAGTGTAATGTGTCTTGACTGAACAGTCCGGACATATTTTGTCGAGAATCGGCCATTCGTGGCCGATTCTCTTTTATGACCTTTCGCACATCGGTTCTCGTGGACCTCGCCCGTCCCGCTATAACGACCCGCTACGCCTCGCGAGCAGCGTGCGCGCCACGCCGCCAAGGGCGTACATGAACTCGGTGTCGAGCCCGGCTGTCGCTGCCTCGTGGGGCGCAATGCCTGCGCCCGCGAAGAACGCCGCGACGAGGGCTGCGGCGATATCCTCGGGCGCCATCGGCAACGGCCGCGCGGTGCTCGCCGCGTGGCGCTCCAGCGGATCGATGACGTCGGCTGGCATCGGTGCCGTGCGGCTATCGGGGTGTGCCGAGGCGGCCAACCCGGGGAACGACGCACGCAGCACTGCGAACCGGTCGTTGACTGCCTCGGGGGCAGGGTGCGTCGCGGCGCGCGCCTGCGAGTCGATGGCTTCGCGCCGCCCCGGCTCGGCGGGAGGCGTTGCACTGTGCGTCGCTATGCCGGGCGTCGCTGCGCTGGGAGGCACTATGCCGGATATCGTCATGCCGGGCATGGCGACGTTCGCACCAGACTCCGCGGCGCGGGCGGCGGGCGCAGGCGCCGCCACCGCGGCTCGCGACGCGGCTGCGCCGCTAGACCGAAGCGATTGCCCGGCGAACATCATTGGCGCCATATCGTGCAGTCCGGCTGAAATGTGTGCCGTAGCGGACCCTCATGGGTACGGGCGCTAGTTCTGCAGCCGCGCTCCACTGGGCGTCGGGGGGAGGCTGATCGCCGGCCGCGTTGGCAGGGGCGGCGGGGACGCCAGGGGCGGCGTGGTCCAACTCGCCGGCCAGGCCGTGGATCTCGAAGAGATCTCGCGGTAGCGGCGCGATGTCCGGCGCGATGTCCGGCGCGATATTGGCCGCGATGTCGGCCGCATCGCCCACCGCGCCTGCTCGCGAGGCGTCGTCATGAGGCTCGGCCATGAGCGCCGAGACATTCATCGAGAATGCGCTATGCAGTTCGTTTGGCATGCGTCGTTCATTTATATGAGCACGGGGCTCCAAAGGGGCGAAGTGCAGACGTCTTGCTCATGGGTAATTGCAAACGCCTGACGCACGCCGCGCTAAAGTTTTTGGCGAATCTGCCGTAGACGGGGTCGAGGCGGACCTGGGGAAATCTCTCGTGCAGCCGGACAACAAGAAGGAGACCGTCAAGACATGAAAGCTGCATTGCAGGGACGGCGGCACGCCAGTTTCGTGCCGCAAGATGCGCGAGCGGGCAGGGCGCTCTCGGTGAAGACGATGTTGCGCGTTGCGTTTGCGGTGGTGCTGGCCGGTACGCTGGCTATCGGCGCATTTTCGCTCGCGCAGATCAGTCGTCTGAACGATTCAACAGAATCGATCTACGAGCAGGGCCACATTGCCAGCCGTGCGGCGGAGGAAGTGCGCGCTCAGGTGCTGCGGGCGAGCCGCGCGCAGAAAATGCTGCTCACGGCGACCACCGCCAAGGAGCGCGACGATCTGGGCGCCGACATCGAAAAGAATCTTGCCGCGCTCGTGACCGAAATGAAAGTGCTCGAACAATATTCGGCTCAGTCGGGAAGTGACGCGCTTGCCCAGCAAAAGCAGTTCGCGGCGGCGGTGCAAACATGGAGCGGGCAATTGCGCGAGTTTGTCACGCTGGTGAAGGCGCAGCCGCTCGATCTTTCGCAGATGAACTGGCAAGTCGGCACGCGGGACGTGTCGCTGCTCGTCGAAACGGAGAAGCTCGAAACGCTCGTCGATCGGCTCGTTGCACAGCGCGGCGCTGCCGCCAAGGCGACGATCGCGGCGTCGGCGTTCATCTACGAATCGTCGTTCGTGATGATCGCTGCGGCGACGGCGGGTCTCTTCGTGCTCGCGTTCGTCGTGAGCGAATGGGTCGTGAGGCGACTCGCGCGCCAACTCGGCGGCGAACCCGCCCATGCGAAGGCCATTGCCGCGCGTATTGCTTCGGGAGATCTCGCACAGCCGGTCGAGGTTCACGCGCGCGACGCGTCCAGCATGCTGGGCGCGTTGCGGGACATGCAGAAAGGGCTTTCGGCGACTGTGGCCGAGATCGCCGCGAGCGCGGAAGCGATTGCCGCTGCATCGGGACAGATTTCAACGGGCAATCTCGATCTTTCGCACCGCACCGAGGCGCAGGCCGTTGCGCTCGAACGCACCGCGAGCAGCATGGAGCAGTTGACCTCCACGGTGCGCCTGAACGCCGAAAACGCGCAGCAAGCGAGCACGCTGGCCGGCAACGCTTCGCAGATCGCGCAGAAGGGGGGCGCCGTGGTGGGCCGCGTGGTGGCCACGATGAATGAGATCAACGAGAGCGCGAAAAGCATCGCCGACATCATCGGTGTGATTGAGGGCATTGCGTTTCAAACCAACATTCTGGCGCTCAATGCCGCGGTCGAAGCGGCGCGGGCGGGTGAGGAGGGACGCGGCTTCTCGGTGGTCGCGGGCGAGGTGCGCAATCTCGCGCAGCGCAGCGCCGCGGCGGCGAGAGAGATCAAGGCCTTGATTACCGACTCGGTCGCGCGCGTGGCGAACGGCTCGACGCTCGCCAGCGACGCGGGCCGGACCATGGAAGAAGTCATGTCGGCCGTGAAGCGCGTGAACGACATCATCGGCGAAATTTCGGCGGCGTCGAGCGAGCAGCGCTCCGGCATCGAGGAGATCAATCGCGCGGTGACGCAAATGGATGCAGGCACGCAACAGAACGCCGCGCTGGTGGAAGAGGCCACGGCGGCGGCGCAGTCGCTCGACGATCAGGCCAAGGTGCTCAAACGTCTCGTGAACACTTTTCAGCTCGCGTGACATTGCCTCACTTCGCGTCGCGCTCGATGATCCACTCGTGCGCGGGATCGTTGTGGAAGTGCCACTCGCGTTTGGGACCGGCCATGACGTTCAGGTAGTACGAGTCATAGCCGTACGGCACGACCACGGGATGGTAGCCGCGCGGCACCATCACGACGTCGTGATCCTCCACGGCCATGGTCTCGTCGAGATCGCGCAAGTCGGTATAGACGCGCTGGAACGCGAAGCCCTGCTGCGGATTGAGCCGGTGGTAATAGGTCTCCTCCAGTGCGCTCTCTTGCGGCAGGCGGTCGGCGTCGTGCTTGTGCGGCGGATAGCTCGACGAATGGCCCGAGGGCGTGCGCACCTCCACTACAAGCAGCGATTCCGCCGGTTCAGTCTGCGGAAGAATATCGCAGACGTAGCGCGTATTCGCGCCCTTGCCGCGCGTGGAGCGCTTCATTTGTGAGGGCTCGATGAGCCGCACCGGCAGCGTGCCCTGTGCGGGCGCGCTCGCCACGCCCAGCTCGGCCTCGCGGGTGGCGCGCACTGTGGCCTTCACGCCGGGCGGCACATAGAGTGAGTATGGCGCGGCGTCTTCGAATACGCTGTCACGCGAGCCGAGATTCGAATACTGCCTGCCGTCTGCTTCGATATTCACGGCGCCCGAGAGCACGACGATGCAGCTTTCGCGGTCCGTCTCGTAGACATAGACCAACTCGTCCGCCGCGAGCCGGTACGCGGCGAAGCCGACATAGCGCCAGCCCGCCGTGGCGGGCGTGACGCGCGCGATCGTCTGGCCTTCGCGCTCGGCCTTGACCAACAGGCTCATGCTGCCTCCTTGCTTGTGCCACTTTCCTGGTTATCCGAATCAATGGGCGAATCGATCAGCGAACGCAGCGTGCGGTAACCCTTTTGTGCATACTCGTACGATGGTGCGATCACCGGATCCTGCTCGGCCTCCACGACGAGCCAGCCGCGATAACCGTGCTGTTTCAGGCGCGCGACGATCGCCGGAAAGTCGACTGCGCCGTCGCCGGGCACCGTGAAGGCCCCCGCTAGCACCGCGTCGAGGAAACTCCAGTTGCGGTTGCGTGCGAGCTTCACGACGGCGGGGCGCACGTCCTTGCAGTGCACGTGGCAGACGCGCGCGATGTGCTTGTCGAGTTCTACGACGGGGTCGCCCCCCGCGAACGTGATATGGCCCGCGTCGAACAGCAGCCCCACGGCGTCGCTCGTGCGCGCCATGAGCTTGTCGACGTCGGCGGGCGTCTCCACATACGCGCCCATGTGATGGTGATACGCAAGCCGCACGCCGCGCGAAAGCGTATGACGCGCGAACCCCTCCACGCGCGCGGCGTAGTCGTCCCACTGCTTTTCGCTGAAAAAGCGCGGGCGCTGATAGAGCGGGCGCGGCGCGCCCTGAATCGAATCGGCGACTTCGCCATACACCATCACGGTGGCGCCGTTTTGCGCGAGCAAATCCAGATGCGGGCCGACGGCCTCGATCTCCGCCGCCACGCTGCGATGTGCCAGCATGCCCGAGTACCAGCCCGACACGAGCGACAGATCGTATTGCGCGAGCAATGCCTTGAGCGCCTGCGGTTCGCGCGGAAATTTGTTGCCGAGCTCAAAGCCTTCGTAGCCGATCTCGCGCCCTTCGGTGAGCGCCACGGAGAGCGGCGTTTCGCCTCCGAGCGAGGGCAGGTCGTCGTTCATCCACGACAGCGGATTGATGCCGATGCGTACGTCGAATGCGCTCATGTGGGTTCCGTCTCGTCATGCCTGGATGGGGTCGTGGGCTGCGCATCGCCGGTCCGCTCGCGCCGGCCGCGCGTAGCGAGATGCGCGTCATAGTGCTCGCGCGCTTCGCGCACGGCAGCACGTGTCGATACCTCGGGCACGGCGACTTCCCACCACCAGCCGCCTTCCTCGGTCGTGCGTGCAGGGTCGGTGTCGATGCTGATGAGGTAGGTGCGTGAGGCCGCGCGCGCACGTTGCAGCGCGGTTTCGAGTTCCGCAATGTTGGCGACGTGCTCGGCCTGCGCGCCCAGCGCGCGCGCGTGCGAAGCGAAGTCGATGCGCGGCGCGCCGAGCGGCCCTTGCGCGCAGTCCTCGAACAGGTTGTTGAACGGCGCGCCGCCGCAGGCCTGCTGGAGCCGGTTGATGCAGCCATAGCCACGGTTATCGAGCACGACGATGATGAGCTTCGCACCGAGCATCACCGAGGTTGCGATCTCGCTGTTCATCATCAGGTAGCTACCGTCGCCCACCATGACGATGACTTCGCGATCGGGCCGCGCGAGCTTCGCGCCCAGCCCGCCCGCGATCTCGTAGCCCATGCACGAGTAGCCGTATTCGACGTGGTACGCGCCCGGCTGACCTGCGCGCCAGAGCTTGTGCAGTTCGGCGGGCAGGGTGCCGGCCGCGCATACGACAATGTCTTCGGTGTACGAACGGCTCGACGAGCGCTGCACGGCGCCGATCACATCGGCATCGTAGGGCAGGCTGTGACGCTCCTGCGGCGCGTGGGTGAGCGCGTCCACGCTTGCGCGCCATTCGTCGGCGAGGCGCCGCGCGCAGGCGGTCCAGTTCGCGTCCGCGCGCCAGTTGAGGAGCTCGTCGCCGAGCGCCGCGAGCGCGAGCTTCGCATCGGCCTCCACGGTCAGGCCGTTGTGCTTGAGCGCGTCGAAGCCGTTCGCGTTCACGCCGATCACGTGTGCGTGCGCGAACAGCGAATTCGAGCCGGTCGTGAAGTCCTGCAGGCGCGTGCCCACCGCGAGGATGCAGTCGGCGTCGCGCGCGAGCGCGTTCGCGGCGGGCGAACCCGTCACGCCGATGGCGCCCACATTGAGCGCGTCGTCCCAGGCGAGCGCGCCCTTGCCCGCCTGCGTTTCTGCCACCGGAATGCCGCGCGCGGTGGCGAGCGCCTTGAGTTGAGCCGCGGCCCGCGAGTAGAGCACGCCGCCGCCCGCGACAATGAGCGGACGCTTGGCGCGATGCAGTTGCGCAAGCGCCGCGTCGATCTCGCTTTGCACTGGCACATTCGCATGAAAGTTCACGAGGCGCGGTGTGAAGAAGCTCGCGGGATAGTCCCACGCCATGGCCTGCACGTCCTGCGGCAGCGCGAGCGTGACCGGGCCGCACTGCGCAGCGTCGGTGAGCACGCGCAGTGCGCGCGGCAAGGCGGTGAGCAACTGCGCGGGATGCACGATGCGGTCGAAATAGCGCGACACCGGCTTGAGCGCGTCATTGGCGGAGACGCCGCCATCATGAGGATCTTCGACTTGCTGAAGCACCGGGTCGGGTTCGCGCGAGACGAACGTGTCGCCGGGCAAGAGCAGGAGCGGCAGGCGGTTCACGTGCGCGAGCGCGGCGGCTGTCACGAGGTTGGTGGCGCCTGGACCGATCGAGGTCGTGACGGCCATCATGCGGCGGCGGAAATGTGCCTTTGCATAGGCGATCGCGCTGTGCGCCATCGCTTGCTCATTGTGCGCGCGCAGCGTGGGCAATTCGTGGCGATAGTGATAAAGCGCCTCGCCAAGGCCCGCCACGTTGCCGTGCCCGAAAATGGCGAACACGCCGCCGAACAGCGGCTCTGTACGGCCTGAGCCGTCATCGCAGGCTACGCGCTGCGCCGCGAGAAAACGCACCAGTGCCTGTGCCGTGGTGAGGCGCATCGTAGCGGCAGGGGTATTGGGCTGGGCGTCGGGCGTTGTCTGTGATGTGCCAGCGTTGGGAGCAATGCGCTGATTCATGCTGCTTTCTCCTCATGCGTGGCGTGAGCATCGCGCTGCTGTGTCGGGTCTTGTACCTCGCTTCGCGCTGCGCGCCAAGCCGCGATCAGCGCCTCGAAGGCGCGGCGCACGCGTGCGACCAGTTCCTGGTCGTCGATTTCTCCCGCGAGCCAGGCGAGGCTCGGCTCGTAGAAGATCGTGCGTCCTACCGTGAAGCCGCGGCACGTCTGCGAAGCCGCCGCCGCGCGAAAGCCGCTCGTCAATTGCTCGATGGGCGCCGAGAGGCCCAGCAGCACCACGCCACGGCAATACGGATCGCGTTCGGCGATCAGCGCGTCAATCTCGCGCCACTGCGCCGCGTCCATCGGTTCGAGCTTCCACCACTCGGGGTAGAGGCCGATGTTGTAGAGCCGCTTGAGCGCGCGATAGACTGTGTCGGGGGCGTTCGGCTTGCCATCGAACTTCGGCGGAATCACTTCGAGCAGCAGTTCGTGGCCGCTTGCCTGGACCGCGTCGTAGAGCGCGCAGAGCTGCGCTTCCTGTTCGAGGCGCTGCTCGATGGGCTCGTCGGGGTGGAACTGCACGAGACACTTCACC
Source organism: Paraburkholderia sp. A3BS-1L (assembly GCF_051125215.1). Classification (NCBI taxonomy): domain Bacteria; kingdom Pseudomonadati; phylum Pseudomonadota; class Betaproteobacteria; order Burkholderiales; family Burkholderiaceae; genus Paraburkholderia; species Paraburkholderia sp. A3BS-1L. Next base: position 1,244,165 of record NZ_CP120442.1, read on the forward strand.
GTATGCCCGATGGGCCAGGCTGCGAGCGTGGTGCCGATCGAGCGGCCATGGTCGAACACGAGCGGCACCGAGCCCGGCAGCTCGACCGGCCGGCCGATCCACCAGTCGCGCCCGGTTGCCGCGTTGAGCGCGTCCTGGCCGTAGCGGTCGTCGATCAGGACGCCGATGCGGCCTTGCAAGCCGAGCTCGCTTTCGGTCTGCGCCACGGCGTCGACGAACAGGTTCTTCAGGTGCGAGATACGCGCCTCGCTGGCGCCGGTTTGCTGGGCGAGGTCGAAGAACTGGTTGCGATGATCGAATGCGAAACCCAGCACCTCGTCGTACTGTTTGCGCGCGGGCGTCACGCGATGCAGTCGGGCGAGCGTCGCGTCGCGGTCGGGGCGGCGCATGCGCACGGGGTCCATTGCGGCTTCGCGCAGGAAATAGTCGAGCTCTGCAGGTGTGGGCATGGCAGGCGCGCAACCGTGGCGCGAGACCACGAGCGCGCCGCACGCATTGGCCGCACGGGCGCAGTCCTCGAGCGGCGCGTCGCGCAGCCAGCCCGAAAGAAAGCCCGCCGCAAACGCGTCGCCCGCGCCGAGCACGTTGAGCACTTCGACTTCCACGCCGCGCTGCAACGGCACGGTATCGAGGGAATCGGGCACTGCGCCCTCGACGATCTGGCAGCCGAGCGGGCCGCGCTTCACGAGCAGCGTGGCGGCCGTGACCTCGCGCACGCGCTTGAGCGCGACGGGGAGGTTCTCCTTGCCGCCCGCGATGCGGAACTCTTCCTCGGTGCCGATCACGAGGTCGAAGCGCGGCAGGATCCGTTGCAGATGCTCGCTCACGCCTGCGCTCGCGATGAAGCGCGTTTCGCCGTCAGCCTTGCCGGTCAGGCCCCAGAGCACGGGCCGATAGTCGATGTCGAGCACGGTGCGCACGTTGTTGCGGCGCGCGTAGTCGAGCGCGGCGAGGCTCGCGCGGTTCACCTGTTCGGTCGAGAAGTGCGTACCGGTGATGAGCAGCGCTTTCGACGAGGCAATGTAGGCTTCGTCGAAGTCGCCCGCATCGACGGCCATATCGGCGCAGTTCTCGCGATAGAAGATGAGCGGAAAGGTATCGCGGTCCTTCAAGCCGAGCAGCACCAGGGCGGTGAGCCGCTCGCGGTCGATGCGCACGTGGCTCGTATCGCAGCCTTCCTTGGCGAGTGTTTCAGTGAGGAAGCGGCCCATATGGTCGTCGCCGACGCGCGTGAGCATGGCCGCGTTCAGGCCGAGCCGCGCGCAGCCAAAGGCAATGTTCGCCGACGAACCGCCGAGATACTTGGCGAAGGTGGAGACATCCTCGAGCCGCGCGCCCACCTGCTGCGCATAGAGATCCACGCCGAGCCGGCCGAGGCAGACGATGTCGCGGCTGCGCGCGCTCGCGAAGCGCGAAGGGGAGGTGCTGGGGAGAGCCATGAGCATTCCTGTCGTATTCGGTCCCGCACGTATTCAAATGGTCGCGCCGTCGAGCTCGGCAATCATCTTCTGCATCTCCGCGCCGCCGGCCATCATGTCGAGCACTTCGTTCTTGCTGATCGTGTCTTTCGTGTACGTGCCGAGCGAGCGGCCGCGATTGAGCAGTGTGAACGAGTCGCCAATCGGGTACGCGTGGTGGACGTTGTGGGTGATGAAGATCACCGAGATGCCTTTGGCGCGCGCGTTATGAATCAGCTTGAGCACGTTGAAGCTCTGCTTCACGCCGAGCGCGGCCGTTGGCTCGTCGAGAATCAGCACCCGTGCGCCGAAGTGAATCGCCCGCGCGATCGCGAGGCACTGGCGCTCGCCGCCGGACATCGTGCCGATGGCCTGATGCGGGTCGCGCACGTTGATGCCCATTTCGGAGAGTCGATCCTTTGCGATGGTTGCGCTCGCATCCAGATCCATCACGTTGATGAACCCAAAAAGCTTCTTCTGCGGTTCGCGGCCCATGAAGAAGTTGCGCGCCACGGAGAGCAGCGGCACCAGTGCAAGATCCTGATAGACCGTTGCGATGCCGAGGTCGAGCGCGTCCTTGGGCGAATCGAAGCGCACGGGCTTGCCGTCCACTAAATATTGGCCCGAGGTAGGCGCGTGCACGCCGGCTAGCGTCTTGATGAGCGTGGACTTGCCCGCACCGTTGTCGCCGAGCAGGCAGTGCACTTCGCCGCGCTTCAGACGCAGCGTGACGCCGTTGAGCGCGATGACCTTGCCGAAGTACTTGCTGACGTTTTCCAGTGCGAGGATCGTGTCGCTGTTCGCATTTGCGCTTTCAGTCTGGTTCATGTCGGCCTCCGGCTTAGGATTGCGCGACGCGGCGGCGCACATAGTGGTTGAAGAGCACGGCGATGAGCAGCATCACGCCAAGGAAGACGCGGAACCAGTCCGAGTCGATGTTCGTGTAGGTAATGCCGATCTGCACGACGCCGAAGATGAGCGCGCCGAACGCGGCGCCGATCACCGAGCCATAGCCGCCCGTGAGCAGCGTGCCGCCGATTACTGCGGCGATGATGGCTTCAAACTCCTTTTGCAGGCCGCGGTCGGCGGCGGCCGAGCCGATATCGCAGACTTGCAGCACGGCGAACAGGCACGAGCAGAAAGCGGTGAGCATGAAGAGCGCGATCTTCACGCGCTTGACCGGCACGCCCACGTTCTTTGCGGCGTTGGCGTCGCCGCCCACGGCGAGGATCCAGTTGCCGTAGCGCGTCTTGGCGAGCGTGAACGCACCGATGGCCACGAGCGCGAACCACCAGAGAATGACCTTCGGCACGCCCGGCACGAGCGGCTGACCGTTGTCGAGCATCTTGCCGATGCCGATGTGCGCGAGCGCCACGAACAGGCCCTTGAACGCCGTGCCGTGAAAGAGCAGGTTGGTCGCATAGTCGGCTTTCGCGACGTCGCCCACGCCGGAGACGATGGTGCGGTCGGCGAACATGATCGAGAGCGCGAGTGTGAGGCCGCGCAGGATGAACAGGAACGCGAGCGTGACAATGAACGAGGGCAGCCGCGTGCGCATCACGAGGTAGCCGTTCAATGCACCTAGCGCGGTGCAGCCCGCGAACGCGAACAGGATGGACAGCGCAATGGGCCAATGGAAGTACATGGTGGGGATGGCCACCATCATGCCGGCAAAGCCGATCATCGAGCCGATCGAGAGGTCGAATTCGCCGGCGATCATCAGCAGGCACGCGCCAACCGAGAGGATGCCCAAGTAAGCGGCCACCTGCGACCAGTTCATCACGCCGTCGAGGTCGAACATGCCGGAGCCGCCCGCGCCGATCGCGAACACGGCGAACACGAGCACGGTGCCGGAAATCGCGGCAAATTCGGGGCGGCCGAGCAGTTGCCCGAACCACGATTCGCGCCGCACGCGCTCGTCGGTGGTTCCGGGCCCCGCCGGCGCCGGCTGACCCGGGCGCGGGTCTGGCGCCTTGTCCGTTGCATGCGAGGGGAAGTGTTTGCCGGCTACACCCATGATGGCTCCTTGATTCGACCACACCTGGTGTGCGCCAGGTGTGGTCTCTTGCTGAAGAGAAGACGCTTTGAACCTGCGGGATCAGCGGTATTGACCCGCGTACTTCACGACCTTGTCGAGGTTCTCCCGGGTGATGAAGCCCGGACCCGAACGGATATTGCGCGGTCCGTACGAGGGTTGCAGGCCGTAGGTGTCCAGACGCTGCTTGAACTTCGGATTGGCTTCGAGGATCTGGCGGATCTTCGCCGGGTCGGTCGTATGTTCCTTCTTCACGATCGCGAGCACGGCCACCGGGATATAGCCCTGCAGATACGGCTGCTGGTCGATGGCGAACTGGATCGTGCCCGCGCGGATCGCCTTGGCGATCTCATCGGAGAAGTCGAACGTGCAGAAGTAGATCTTGCCCGCGAGGCCCATCTGCTGAACCGCCTTGAGCGTGGCTGCCGCCGGCACAGGGCCGAGCGTGAGAATCGCGCCGGTGTTCGGATGGTTGCGCAGATACGCGCTCACTTTCGACTGGATTTCGGTCGGGTCCTGGCCCGAGTCGATCGTCGAGGTCTTGTAGTTCACGCCGATGGCGTCCGCAAAGCCGCGGCAACGGTCGAACGACACCGTATTGGTGGCGATGTGGTTCACGCAGAGAAACGACTTCACGCCCGCGGCCTTGGCCTTTTCGCCGGCTGCGTGGCCCGCCACGTATTCGGGCTGGCCCACGTGCATGATTGCGCCGAGCTTCGCGCTCTGGTCCTCGGTGCCGGAGTTGATCGTGACGAGCGGGATCTTCTTTTCCGTGACCTTGCCGATGGAATTCTTCAGCACGTCGTAGTCGGCGATGGTGGTGATGACGCCGTCGTAATTGCGCGCGGCGGCCTGCTCGATCAGGCGCGCCATGTCGGCGATGTCGCCGTTGGGCGGATTGCGGTAGTCGGTTTCGACGTTGAAGTCTTCGTCGGCCTGCTTGATGGCGTTCTTGATGGTGTTCCACCACGAGTCCGAATCCGGCGCGTGGCTGATCAGCACGAAGTGTGCGTCGGCGGCCTGCGCCGGTTGCGCACCCAGCGCGCTCAAGCCGCTCAGTCCCGCTGCCAGCGTGAGCGCTGCGGCCAACCTTCGGAGCATGGTCCTGCCCTTGCGTTGCGTCATTGTCTCCACCTTTCTCGGTCTGTCGTTCGTTCTTGGGGTGAGCGACGCGCGCTTCTCGGCTTGAGTTCCTGGCTTGCGTTGCCGCTTCGCTCAACGACAAGAGTAGGCGATCGTCTGGCGAGTTGCAACAGAAATTTCATTGCAAATAAAAATGGAAAATTTGTTCCAATCGTGTGCGCCGCTGCCTATAATCGGCTCCGTCGGCATGCCATGCATGCGTGGGCTAGCAGGGCTTCGCAGCAGGGGTTTGCCACACTGCAGCAAGCAACAGGGAAAAACGATCATGGCCGATGAAACCAGCGACGCCGTAGCAGGCGTGGACGAATTGATGCAGCGCATCGCGCACGAGTACGAGGCGTTGCCGCGGCAGTTGAAGAGCGTCGCGAACTATATCGAGCAGAACCGCGCGAGCGTCATGATGGATCGCACGAGCGACATCGCCGCGAGCTGCTCGGTGCATCCTTCGGCGGTGGTGCGGTTCGCGCAGCGCTTCGGCTTTTCGGGCTTCTCCGATTTGCAGGCGGTGTTCCGCCAGGCCTATGCGGGGCAGGGGGCGTCACCCACGAGCTATCAGCAGCGCATACGCCAGTTGATCGAGGTGAAAGACGGCAGCGCGAGCCCCGATCTCGGCGGTGCGGTCGCGCGCGAATTCATCGGCGCGTGCCGCAATGGGCTCGACGAACTCGAGGCCGGACTCGACGATGCGCAGTTCGACGCCGCGGTGAAGATGCTCGAGCACGCGGACAACATCTACGTGATCGGCGTGCGCCGCTCGTTCGCGGTGGCGAGCTATATCGTCTACGCATTGCAGCACACGAGAAAGCGCGTGCATCTCGTGTCGGGCTTCGGCGGCATGTATCACGAGCAGATCCGCAGCGTGAAGAAAGGCGACGTGGTGATCGCTATCAGCTTCGCGCCTTACGGCAAGGAGACGCAATACTGCCTGCGCGTGGCGCAGCAGCATCAGGCGAAGACGCTGGTCATTACGGACAGCCAACTTTCGCCGCTCGCGCGCCATGCCGACGCGCAACTCTATGTGAAGGAGGGGAGCGCATTCGCGTTCCGCTCGCTGACGAGCACGTTTTGCCTGTGCCAGGCGCTGTTCGTTGCACTCGCGTACCGGCTCGAACTCAACGTGGAAGAATCGACCGACCCAGGAGAATACGATGACTGAAGCAGGAACATGCAATGTTGCAGTATTCGGCGCGGGCCGCATCGGGCGGATTCATGCGGCGAACCTCGCGCGCCAGCCCGGCGTGCGCCTGAAGTACGTGGTCGATGTGAACCGTGAGGCAGCGGCCGCGCTCGCGGCGCAGCTAGGTGCGCAAGTGGTTGACGTGGAAGGCGCGCTCGACGACGCCTCGGTCGGTGCTAGCGTGATCTGCTCATCGACCGATACGCATTCCGAACTGATCTTGAAGTCGGCGGCGGCAGGCAAGCATATCTTCTGCGAGAAGCCGGTCGATCTGGCTCTCGCGCGCGCCCGCGAATGCGCCGATGCGGTCGCACGCGCGGGCGTGGTGGCCATGATCGGCTTTCAGCGCCGCTACGATCCTACCTTTGCCGCGCTCAAGGCGCGTCTGGACGCCGGCGAGATCGGCACGCCCGAGGTGCTGGTCGTGACGAGCCGCGACCCCGGAGCTCCGCCCGTGGAGTACATCGTGCGCTCGGGCGGCATCTTCAAGGACATGCTGATCCACGACTTCGACATCTTCCGCTGGATTCTCGACGACGAAGCCGACACGGTGCATGCGACGGGCAGTTGTCTCTCGGACCCCGCCATCGCCGATGCGGGCGACATCGACTCCACTGCCGTCACGATCCGCACGAAGCGCGGCCGTCTTTGCCAGATCAACACGTCGCGGCGCGCGGCCTATGGCTACGACCAGCGCTTCGAGATTCTCGGCAGCGCGGGCATGCTTCAGGCAGGCAACATGACGCCGACCGAGGTGGTGTCGTGGACCAAAGGAGCGGTGGCGCGGGACGTGCCGGAAGCGTTCTTTCTCGAGCGCTACCGGGCCGCCTATGCGCGCGAGATGGCGCATTTTTACGAGGCTCTCACGCAGGGCACGCCCGTGCGCACGAGCGTGGCCGACGGCCTCAAGGCGCTGGAGCTTGCGGAGGCGGCGGCGCTGTCGTGGCGCGAAGGCCGCGTAGTGAAGCTGGGGGCGTGATCACGTCGCGCGAGTAAGGGCCGTGGCGGCATGGTGCTCGCCAGATAGAGAGGATCCCGAAGGAGACAGGCGATGCAGGCGAATGAACGTACCCGGCCGTTGCGCGTGGGCGTGGCCGGACTGGGCCGGCTCGGGCGGCGGCATGCGCTTAATCTTGCGTACCGTGTGCCGGGCGCGAAGCTGGCGGCCGCATGCAGCCCGCTCGACGACGATCTCGCGTGGGCCCTCGAGGCGATACCCGAAGCGCGGCAATACCGCGAGTACGCCGAGTTGCTGGCCGATGCAACGATAGACGCCGTATGGCTCGTGACGCCCTCTGCGCTTCACGCGCAGCAGATTGTCGCTGCGTTGCACGCGGGCAAGCACGTGTTCTGCGAGAAGCCGCTCTCGCTCGACGTGGCCGAATGCGAGCGCGTGGTCGACGAGGCGCGGCGCTTTTCCGGGTGGCAGGTGACAATCGGTTTCATGCGCCGTTTCGATCCGAGCTATCACGATGCGTTCTCGAAGCTGCGCGGGGGGGCGATCGGGCGGCCATTTCTCGTGCGCTCGCAAACCTGCGACCTCAACGACCCAGATGGTTTTTTTGTGCGCTTCGCGCCCGGTTCGGGCGGCATCTTCCTCGACTGCACCGTGCACGACATCGACGTCGCGCGCTGGCTGCTCGGCAAGCCGCGCGCCACGCGCGTGTTCGCGGCCGGCGCGGTGGCGCTGCACGAGGGCCTGCGTGAATTCGGCGATATCGACAACGGCGTGGCGATCTGCGAGTTCGAAGGCGGCAGGCTCGCGATGTTCTACGCATCGCGCACAATGGCACATGGCAACGACACGTCGAGCGAGGTGATCGGCACGGCCGGCGCGCTGGCGATCGGCCACGTGCCGCGCGCGAACCGTGTGGAGATCTACGACGTGCACGGCGTGCGCAGCGTTTGCACGCAGACCTTCTTCGACCGCTTCGAGGAGGCGTTTCTGATCGAAGCGCAGGCGTTTGTCGCAGCGGTGCGCGCGCGTGAGGGCGGTGAGGCCGGCGTGGCGGAGGACGCGACGGCGAGTGCGGAGCAGGGCGCGACGCTGGAGGACGCGCTGGAAGCGACGCGAATTGGCTGTGCGTTGCGCGAGTCGCTGCGCACGGGCCAGGCGGTGACGCTCTGAAGGCGCAAAGAAGGTGCAAAGAAGGCACAAGCGGCGTTGTACGCGGCTGCGGTAAAATCGCTGCTATCCGTGCACACCCTGCGCCCTCCGCCGAGGTGGCGCGCCAACGAAGGATCCAACCCAATGCAGATTGAGGTTCACAAGGAAGTAGATGCGCGTGGGCTGACCTGCCCGCTGCCGATCCTGCGCGCCAAGAAGGCGCTCGCCGACATGGAAAGCGGCCAGATTCTCAAGGTTCTCGCGACCGATCCCGGCTCGCAGCGCGATTTCGCGGCCTTTGCCAAGCAAACGGGCAATGAGATCGTGGAAAGCTCGCAGCAGGACAAGACCTTTGTGTTCCTGATGCGCCGCCGCTGATATAACTGCAGGGATGCGCTCGAGCGCATCGCATGAAAAAATGGCCCGCAATCGTGAGATTGCGGGCCATTTTCTTTGCCGGGATGGGGACTGATTAGCCCTCCAGCTCCGGCTTGCGCGTGCGCAGATATTCCGCGAAATCGGTGGCCACTTCCGGGTGGCGCAGCGCGAATTCCACGGTGGCCTTCAGGTAGCCGAGCTTGCTGCCGCAGTCGAAGCGCGTGCCGTGATACTTGTACGCGAGCACTTGTTCATCGGCGAGCAGCGACTGGATGGCGTCGGTGAGCTGGAGTTCGCCGCCCGCGCCCGGCTTGATCGAGCGCAGGTGCTGGAAAATGCGCGGCTTGAGCACGTAGCGGCCCACCACGCCGAGGTTCGACGGCGCGACTTCGGGCGCCGGCTTTTCGACGATGCCCGAGAGCTTGACGATCGAGTCTTCCCACTCCTTGCCGTCGACGATGCCGTACGAGCCCGTTTCCGAGGGCGGGATCTCTTCCACGCCGAGCACCGAGCTGTGGTAGTGGTCGAACACCTCGACCATTTGCTGCATGACGGGCGGGGTGCCGTAGAGCAGGTCGTCGGCGAGGATCACGGCGAACGGGTTGTCGCCCACGAGCTTTTCCGCGCACAGCACGGCGTGGCCCAGACCCAGCGCTTCGGGCTGGCGCACGTAAAAGCAGTCGACGTTGTTCGGCTTGATGTTGCGTACCAGTTCGAGCAGCTTTTCCTTGCCGCGTGCTTCGAGCTCGGCTTCGATCTCATATGACTTGTCGAAGTGGTCTTCGATCGCGCGCTTGCTGCGGCCCGTCACGAAGATCATTTCGGTGATGCCAGCCGCGACGGCCTCCTCGACCGCGTACTGGATCAGCGGCTTGTCCACGACCGGGAGCATTTCCTTCGGGCTCGCCTTGGTGGCCGGAAGGAAGCGCGTGCCGAGGCCCGCAACCGGGAATACCGCTTTGGTAACTTTTAGCATGTCTTTAGTCCTGGTCCTGGTTGGTCTGGCGCCGTGCGCGCCGCCAGACCTCACCTTAAGCCGATTCAGGCCGGCAGCCGCGCGAATTGCGCGGTCAGCTTGCCCAGCGTTGCCTGAAATTCTGCCAGCCTCTTCTGCTCCTGCTCAACCACCACAGGCGGGGCTTTTGCAACAAAACTGTCATTTCCTAGCTTGGCATTGCACTTCGTCACTTCGTTCGTCAGTCGCGCGATCTCCTTCGAAAGACGTTCGCGTTCGGCCGCCACGTCGATCTCCACCTTGAGCACGAGCTTGTCCGTACCCACGATAGCAACCGGCGCGCCTGCCGAGGCGGCGTCGAGCGTCGCTTCGTCGGCGATGATCTGGACCTCCGAGAGCTTCGCGAGCGCTTGTGCATAGGGCGCGAACGACGCGAGGCGCTCCGCGTTGCCCGTCACCAGCAGCGGCACCTTCGTGGCGGGCGAGAGGCCCATCTCGCCACGCAGATTGCGGCATGCATCGATCACGGCCTTCAGGTCGGCAGCCCATTGCTCGGCGGCTTCGTCGATCTTCTTCGGCTCGGCCAGCGGGTAGCGCTGCATCATGATCGATGCTTCGCCCTCGGCCGCGCCCGCCGGATAAGCATCGGTGAGCGGCGCCACCTTCTGCCACAGCGCTTCGGTGATGAACGGAATCACCGGATGCGCGAGGCGCAGCACCGTCTCCAGCACGCGCAACAGCGTGCGCCGCGTGGCGCGCTGCTGCGCGGGCGTGCCGGTCTGGATCTGAACCTTCGCGAGCTCCAGGTACCAGTCACAGTATTCGTCCCAGACGAACTTATATATGGCGTTGGCCACGTTGTCGAAGCGATAGTCGGCGAAACCCTTCGCGACTTCGGCTTCCACGCGCTGGAGCAGCGAGACGATCCAGCGGTCGGCCTGCGAGAAGTCGGTGTAGCCGCCCGGGCCGCAATCGCCCGGCTGGCACGCGCCCGGCTTCGAGAAGCCGCAGTCGTGGCCTTCGCAGTTCATCAGCACGAAACGCGTGGCGTTCCAGAGCTTGTTGCAGAAGTTGCGATAACCCTCGCAGCGCGCGAGGTCGAAGTTCACGTTGCGCCCGAGCGTGGCCATCGAGGCCATCGTGAAGCGCAGCGCGTCGGTGCCGAAGGCGGGAATGCCGTTCGGGAATTCCTTGCGCGTTTTCTTCTCGATGGTCGCGGCCTGCTTGGGGTTCATGAGGCCGGTGGTGCGCTTGGCGACCAGCGCTTCGAGCTCGATGCCGTCGACGATGTCGATCGGGTCGAGCGTGTTGCCCTTGCTCTTGGACATCTTCTGGCCTTCGGCGTCGCGCACGAGGCCGTGCACGTAGACCGTGTCGAAGGGCACCTTGCCGGTGAAGTGCGTGGTCATCATGACCATGCGCGCCACCCAGAAGAAGATGATGTCGAAGCCCGTGACCAGCACGGAGGAGGGCAGGAAGGCCTTCAGCTCAGGCGTATCCGCAGGCCAGCCGAGCGACGAGAATGGCACGAGCGCCGACGAGAACCACGTGTCGAGCACGTCCTCGTCGCGCTTCAAGGCGCCCTTGTAGCCCTTGGCGTCGGCCTGCGCGCGCGCTTCTTCCTCGCTCTTCGCGACGAAGATTTCGCCGTTCTCGCCGTACCAGGCCGGAATCTGGTGGCCCCACCAGAGCTGGCGCGAAATACACCAGTCCTGGATGTTCTCGAGCCACTGGTAGTAGGTGGTGGTCCAGTTTTCCGGCACGAACTTGATCTGGCCGTTGCGCACCACCTCGAGCGAAGTTTCGGTGATCGACTTGCCGGGGTTGAAGGTGCCTTCGGGTGCGGGCTTGGTCATCGCCACGAACCACTGGTCCGTGAGCATCGGCTCGATCACGACGCCCGTGCGGTCGCCGCGCGGCACCATCAGCTTGTGCGGCTGCACCGATTCGAGCAGGCCCAGCGACTCGAAGTCGGCCACCACCTGCTTGCGCGCTTCGAAGCGGTCGAGGCCGCGATATTTTTCGGGCGCGTTGTCGTTGATCTTCGCGTCGAGCGTGAGGATCTCGATCATCGGCAGGCCGTGGCGCTGGCCCACCTGGTAGTCGTTGAAGTCGTGCGCGGGCGTGACCTTCACGACGCCCGTGCCGAACTCGCGGTCCACATACTCGTCGGAAATGATCGGGATTTCGCGGTCCGCGAGCGGCAGCTTCACGGTCTTGCCGATCAGGTGCGCATAGCGCTCGTCTTCCGGATGGACCATCACGGCCGTGTCGCCGAGCATGGTTTCCGGGCGCGTGGTGGCGACCGTGAGGTGGCCCGAGCCATCGGCGAGCGGGTAGCGCAGGTGCCACAGGTGGCCGTTTTCCTCTTCGCTCGCGACTTCGAGGTCCGAGACGGCGGTGAGCAGCACCGGATCCCAGTTCACGAGGCGCTTGCCGCGGTAGATCAGGCCCTGTTCATAGAGGCGCACGAACACGTCGCGCACGGCGGCCGACATCTTGTCGTCCATCGTGAAGTACTCGCGCGACCAGTCGATCGAAGCGCCCAGGCGCCGCACCTGGCCCGTGATGGTCGAGCCCGACTGCTGCTTCCATTCCCACACGCGCTCGACGAACTTCTCGCGGCCGAGGTCGTGGCGCGAGATCTTTTGCGCATCGAGCTGGCGCTCGACCACGATCTGGGTGGCGATGCCCGCGTGGTCCGTGCCCGGCACCCACAGGGTGTTCTCGCCGAGCATGCGGTGGTAGCGCGCGAGGCCGTCCATGATCGTCTGGTTGAACGCGTGGCCCATGTGCAGCGTGCCGGTGACGTTCGGCGGCGGCAACTGGATCGAGAAGTTGGCGCGGCCGGGCGTGAGGGTCGCGGCGGCGTAGCCGCGGCGCTCCCATTCGGGGCCCCAGTGGGCTTCGATCGTCTGCGGCTCGAAGCTTTTCGCTAGCGTGCTGTCGCTCATGGGTGGAATCTGCCGAAAAAAGATGCTGAAAACTTTCGATTATAAGGGGAAGCGCCGTCAGGCCGGGCCCGGGGCCCGTCCATAGCCGGTATGGCCTTTATAATGACGGTCTACTTCGAAGCCCGCCGCGATGGCGCCCCTGCTTGCGGCTTTCCTCGCGGCCTTCCTCGCGCCCCTCATTCATGCCTGAACTGCTCGCCAACCTGAACCCCGAACAACACGCCGCTGTCACGTTGCCGAACGAACCTGCGCTCATTCTGGCCGGGGCCGGCAGCGGCAAGACGCGCGTGCTGATCACGCGCATTGCGTGGCTCATCCAGCAGGGCCTCGCCTCGCCGATGACGATTCTCGCCGTGACTTTCACGAACAAGGCCGCACGTGAAATGACGAGCCGCCTTCAGGCGATGATGCCCATCGACACGCGCGGCATGTGGATCGGCACCTTCCACGGCCTGTGCAACCGCATGCTGCGCGCGCATTACCGCGACGCCGGCCTGCCGCAGACCTTCCAGATCCTCGACACGGCCGACCAGCTTTCGGCCATCAAGCGCTTGATGAAGGGTCTGAACATCGACGACGAGAAGTTCCCGCCGAAGAACCTTCAGCACTTCATCAACAACGCGAAGGAGCAGGGCCTGCGGCCGAAGGACGTCGACGTCACGGATCACTACAACCGCAAGTTCGTCGAGCTCTACGAAGCCTACGAGCAGCAGTGCCAGCGTGAAGGCGTGGTCGACTTCGCCGAGCTGCTGCTGCGCTGCTACGAGCTGCTCGCGTACAACCCGCCGCTGCGCGCGCATTATCAGGCGCGCTTTCGCGACATCCTCGTCGACGAGTTCCAGGACACCAACAAGCTCCAGTACGCGTGGCTCAAGCTGCTCGCGGGCTCGGGCAACGCGATCTTCGCCGTGGGCGACGACGACCAGTCGATCTACGCGTTCCGTGGCGCGAACGTGGGCAACATGCGCGACTTCGAGAACGAGTTCCGCGTGAAGCACCTGATCAAGCTCGAGCAGAATTACCGCTCGCACGGGCACATTCTCGATGCGGCGAACTATCTGATCGCGCATAACTCGCGGCGCCTCGGCAAGAATCTGCGTACCGACGCGGGCCACGGCGAGCCGGTGCGCGTCTACGAGGCCGCCACCGATTCGCAGGAGGCGGGCTGGATCGTCGAGGAAGTGCGGGCGCTCATCAATCAGGGCCTCGCGCGCAACGAGATCGCGATTCTGTACCGCAGCAACGCGCAGTCGCGCACGATCGAGCACACGCTCGTGAACGCGGGCGTGCCGTACAAGGTGTATGGCGGCCTGCGCTTCTTCGAGCGTCAGGAAGTGAAGCACGCGCTCGCCTATCTGCGCCTGATCGACAATCCCAACGACGACACCGCGTTTGCGCGCGTCGTGAACTTCCCGACGCGCGGCATTGGCGCGCGCTCGATCGAGCAGCTTGCGGATGCCGCACGCCTCTATAACTGCTCGATGGCGGCGGCGATTCCCTATGTCACGGGCAAGGCCGGCACGAGTCTCGGCTCGTTCGCGAACCTGATCGCGAAGATGCGCGCCGAAACTGCGCAAATGAGCCTGCCCGAGACGGTCGAGTACACGGTGCGCATGAGCGGTCTGGCCGAGTTCTATCAGGGCGAGCGCGAAGGCCAGGACCGTCTGGAGAACTTGCAGGAACTCGTGAACGCGGCCACCGCGTTCGTGAGCGAGGAAGGCTACGGCATGGACACGCCGGCGCGCTCGATTCCGCTGCGTCCCGGCGCGAGCGCGCTGCCCGAGATCGTCTCGCAGGAAGGCGAGATCGAAGTGCTCGACGCGCCCGCGATCACGGATCCCGCGCAGAACCCCGACCTCATGACGCCGCTCGCGGGGTTTCTCTCGCATGCGTCGCTCGAAGCGGGCGACAATCAGGCGCAGGCGGGCCAGGACGCCGTGCAGTTGATGACTGTGCACGCCGCGAAGGGGCTCGAATTCACGGCGGTGTTCATCACCGGTCTCGAAGAGGGGTTGTTCCCGCACGAGAACAGCGCGATGGAAGCCGATGGCCTCGAGGAGGAGCGCCGCCTGATGTACGTGGCGATCACGCGCGCGAAGGAGCGGCTCTATATCTCGTTCGCGCAGAGCCGTCTGCTGCACGGCCAGACGCGCTACAACGTGCGCTCGCGCTTCTTCGACGAACTGCCGCAGGAGTCGCTCAAATGGCTCACGCCGAAGGTCGAGGCGGGCGCGCGCTGGGGCGGGCGCTCGGACAACGCCGGCTGGGGGCGCGACTGGTTCTCGCGTCCGGGTGGCGGAAGCGGCGGCGGTGGCAGTCGCGATCGCGATGCCTATATCGCGGACAAGAGCCCCGCGCCGGCGTTCGCCAACGAGCAGCGCGCAGCCGAGACGGGCTTTCGCGTGGGCCAGGTCGTGTTTCATACGAAGTTCGGCGAAGGCACGATCACGGCGCTCGAAGGCAGCGGTGCCGATGCCAAGGCGCAAGTGCGCTTCAAGCGCCATGGCGAGAAATGGCTCGCGCTGGCCGTGGCGAAGCTGCAGCCGGTCGAGTGAGCGGCGTTTCCGTGCAACGCATCAACCCAGTGATGTAACCGGTCGACATAACCCATCGACGCAACCCGGCAGGCCCTTGAAGCAATGAACTCCCTTTCCACACAGCCCGGCGCAGCGGCGCGCCCGCTTGGCGTGCTTGCCGCGCTTCCCCAGGAACTCGGCGATCTGATCGCCACGATGCAGGCCGAATCGGGTGTCGTCACGCGCACGCTCGGGCGGCGCGACTATCACGTCGGCACTGTGCACGGCGTGCCGTGCGTGGTGACGCTCGCGCGCGTCGGCAAGGTGGCCGCGGCGGCCACGGCGAGCGCGCTGATCCACGTCTTCGATGTGGGCGCGGTGGTGTTCACGGGCGTAGCGGGCGGCGTGGGGCCGGACGTGCACGTGGGCGACGTGGTGGTGGGCGAGACGCTGCTCCAGCACGACATGAACGCCGAGCCGCTGTTCCCGCGCCACGAGATTCCGCTGCTCGCGCGCTCGCGCTTTGACGCCGACCGTGCGCTGGCCGATGCGCTGGCCGCCGCCTGCGAGCGCTTCGTCGCGGAAGAGGGCACGGCGCTGGCGGCGCGCTTTAGCGCCGCGCTGCCGCGCTTCGAAACCGCGCTGCCGGGCGTGCATCGCGGGCTCGTGATCAGCGGCGACCAGTTCGTGGCCAGTGCGGCGGCTGTGGGCGCATTGCGCGCGGCTTTGCCTGATGCGCTCGCCGTGGAAATGGAAGGCGCGGCGCTGGCTCAGGTCTGCCACGAGTACGAGGTGCCGTGCGCCGTCGTGCGCACCATTTCCGACACCGCTGACGAGCATGCGAGCACCTCGTTCTCGTCGTTCCTCACCGACATCGCCGGGACGTATTCGACGGGCATTCTGCGGCGCTTTCTCGCGTCGTACCGCCCGGCGGGCCGCTGAGCGGCGCGGATGGGCGCCGGCGGCCCACAGTCGCCCCGTGGGCGCGGGTTAACAATGACTGTGAAATTATTTATATCTAAAGTAATCTGGCCTGCCGTCCAACCGCCATTGACCGACTGCGCCTGAAAGTCCGCGTCCAGGGGCCTTGCTGCAAGGCATCTGGAGACGCCCGGACGGGACGGCGCCGTGCCCGCCCATGTCCGATGCCCGCTCCATCCCCGCGCGCACGACGCGCGCCGTCCTGCTCGTCTGCGGCTTGTCCGTTCTCTTCGAAGGCTACGACGTCGGCAGTCTCGGCGCGGTGCTGCCCGCGCTGGCCGCCGACCGACACTGGAGCCTCACGCCGATGCAACTCGGCGCGCTCGGCAGCTACGCGCTCGCGGGCATGTTCTTCGGCGGGATGGCGATCGGCACGCTTGGCGATCTGCTCGGGCGGCGGCGCATGCTGCTGGCCTGCGTCGCACTGTTTTCGCTCACGATGGCCGGCGCCGCGATTGCGCCCACGCCGTTCTGGTTCGGCCTGTGCCGGTTTCTGGGCGGCCTCGGTCTCGGCGGCGTGATTCCGGTGGCCGCCGCGCTCACGATCGAGTATTCGCCGCCGGCGCGGCGCAGCTTCAACTACGGAATGATGTACTCGGGCTACTCGCTCGGCATCCTGTGCGCGGCGCTCGCGGCCATGGCGCTGTTGCCCGCATGGGGCTGGCGCGGTGTGATGGCGGTGGGTGCGCTGCCGCTGCTCGCGCTGCTGCCGATGGCGCTCGCATTGCCCGAATCGCTCGAATATCTGGCCGCGCGCGGACGCTTCGACGAGGCGAGCGTGCTCGCCGCCCGGCTCGGCGTGACCGGTGAGCTGCAGGTGGCACGCGGCGCCGCGTCCCAGCGACGGACGAGCTTGCGCGACGTCGTGGCCGCGATCTTCGCGCGCCGCCGTCTGCGCGCGACGGCCTGCTTCTGGATCGCACTGTTCTGCGGCATGTTGCTCGTGTACGGCCTCAACACCTGGCTGCCGATGATCATGCGCAAGCAAGGCTACGATCTCGGCTCGAGCCTCGCCTTCCTGCTTGTTTTCAGCCTGACTTCGGCATGCGGCGGCGTGGTGCTCGGCAAGATCGCCGACCGCTTCGGCGCGCGAGCGACGGTCGCGCTGGCCTATGCCATCGGCGCGCTCGCGATCGCTGTGCTGATGACCCGCAACGCGCTCGTCGTGAGCTATGCGCTCGTGGCGCTCGCGGGCATCGGCAGCATCTCGGCTTCGCTCATCCTGACCGGCTATCTGACGCACTTCTATCCGTCGCACGCGCGCGGCGCGGCGACGGGCTGGGCGCTGTCCTTCGCGCGTTTCGGGGCGATGTGCGGGCCGCTCATGGGCGGGTACATCGCGAGCGTCGGCGCAAACTGGTCGTGGAATTTCGTGGCGTTCGCGGTGACAGGACTCGTGGCGGCGCTGGCGGTCGCGGCGTTGCCGTCGCGTGTGCGCGCTGAGGCGGGAGAAGATGCGAGGGTCGAAGCAGACGAAGGCGGCGAGGCGGCGCAGGGCGACGCCCGCCGCGCCACCGAGCGCGGCGCCCAGCTTTCCTGAAGGCGCGGCGGGCGCCCTTAGATCGCCGCTTCACGCCTTGCCGGTTGGCTCGACCGCCTCGCGAATCTGCTGCAGCGCCGCTGCGTCTTCGATGGTCGGCAAATCGCCGGGATCGCGCCCTTCGGCGAGCGCCGCGATTGCGCGGCGCAGGAGCTTGCCCGAGCGCGTCTTCGGCAGCATCGACACGAAGTGCACGCGCGCGGGCCGCCCGATGGCGCCGAGCTGGCGGTCCACGGTGGCCGCGAGCGCGGCGGCGAGCTTGTCCGCCGCCGCCGGATCGGCCGCCGCACCCGCGTCGCGCAGCACCACGAACGCGAGCGCGGCCTGGCCCTTCACCGTGTCGTTCACGCCCACCACGGCGACTTCGGCGACCGCCGCGTGCGACGAGATCGCTTCCTCGATCTCGCGCGTGCCGAGCCGGTGGCCCGCCACGTTGATGACGTCGTCGGTGCGGCCGAGGATCGTCACGTAGCCGTTTTCGTCCTGCACGCCCCAGTCGAAGGTCGAATAGACCTGCTGGCCCGGCACGCTCTCCCAGTACGTCTTCACGAAGCGCGCATCGTCGCCCCAGACCGTTTGCATGCAGCCCGGCGGCAGCGGGTAGCTCAGCGTGATCACGCCTTTCTCGCCCTGCGCGCAGGGCTCGCCCGTATGCTCGTTGCGCAGCACGAGGTCGTAGCCGTAGCACGGCACGCCAGGCGAGCCGACCTTCGGCGGCAACGCTTCGACGCCGCGCTGGATCGCGAGCATCGGCCAGCCGGTCTCGGTCTGCCAGTAGTTGTCGACCACGGGCTTGCCGAGCGCGTCCGAGATCCATACGGACGTGGGTTCGTCGAGCGGCTCGCCCGCGAGAAAGAGGGTGCGCAGGCTCGACAGGTCGGCGGCGCGCAGCAGCGCCGGATCCTGCTTCTTGAGCACGCGGATCGCGGTGGGCGCGGTGAACATGAGATTGATGCGGTGCTGCTCGACGAGGCGCCACCAGATGCCGCCGTCGGGCCGCACGGGCGTGCCTTCGTACATCACCGTGGTCATGCCCGCGAGCAGCGGCGCGTAGATGATGTAGCTGTGGCCCACGACCCAGCCGATATCCGACGCCGTGAACATGGTGTCGCCGGCGCGGCCCTCGAAGATGTACTCCATCGACGCGGCGAGCGCCACCGCGTAGCCGCCGACGTCGCGCTGCACGCCCTTGGGCCTGCCGGTCGTGCCGGAGGTGTAGAGCACATAGGAAGGCTCGTTCGATTCGAGCCATTCGCAGGGGACGTGCGCGTTGTAATGCTGCTCGCGCAACGGTTCATAGTCGACCAGCCAAGGCGCATTGAGGCGTTCGGGCGCAAGCTGCCGGTCGATCAGCAGCACGCGCGGCGGCGCATGTTCGGCGCGCGCCATGGCCTCGTCGACGAGCGGCGTGTAGTCGATCACCTTGCCGCCGCGTGCGCCGGCGTCGGCGGAGACGAGCAGCGTGGGCTTGGCGTCGTCGATGCGCGCGGCGAGGCTCGGCGCCGCGAAGCCGCCGAACACCACCGAGTGGATCGCGCCGAGGCGCGCGCAGGCCAGCACCGCAAACACGGCCTCGGGAATCATCGGCAGATAGATCAGCACGCGATCGCCGCGCTGCACGCCGAGCGAGCGCATGACGGCGGCCATGCGGTTCACTTCGGCGTGCAGATCGGCGTAGGTGTAGCGGCGCTCGATGCCGGTTTCGGTCGACACGTAGACGAGCGCATTCTGTTGTGCGCGGGTGTCGAGGTGCCGGTCGACGGCGTTGAAGCACAGGTTCGTGCGCCCGCCCACGAACCAGCGCGCGAAGGGCGGATTCGAGCGGTCGAGCACCTCGGTGAACGGCGTTTGCCAATGGATGCGCGCGGCTTCGCGGCGCCAGAAGTCCTCGGGGCGATCGATCGACTCGCGGTGGAACTCGCGGTAACGGCGCATGACGTCCATCCTCCCGTACGGTGTCGCGGGCGCGGCGCATGGGACGGCGCCCGCATGATGCCGGTATGGCGGCTGGACCCGGCTCTGAAGGGTCGAGGATAGTGCAGTGCAATGGGCGCGGGCAACGCGGGTTCACCCGTGGGTGGACCTGCAGATTCGCCCGCAGATCTGCCCACAGATGCGTCGTTACCCGCTGCGCGACGTCAGTGCGTGATCAGGAGCGCAACTAGGCTTCGCGCGCGGTGTCGGGTTACGCGAGAGATTGCGCGAGTGGGCGTGGGTGCGCATGCCAGCGCCGCAGCCGGCGGCTCGCGATCTCCACCGCCGGATCGAGCTGCGCGCTCACCGCAGCGCCGAGTCCCGTGCCATACGCGTCGTGCGCGTGCGGCTGCACGCCGATCAGCACGAGTTCGCGCGGATAGCGGCCTTTGAGCTGTGCGCAGGCGAGCGCATCGGCGAAATCCATCTGACGCAGGTTCACGGGGCGCGTGCGCAGATGCTGCACGGCTTCATCGCCTTCGCGCACGCACAGCGTGCCGGGCGTACGGCCGAAGTCGGCCGAGTTGAAGGCGAGCATGCGCTGTGCCGACTCGACGAGCGGCAGGAGCGCGAGTCCCTGGGTGCCGCCCGCGACGAACTCGACATGCGATGCGCATTGTCAACCGGCTTTGAGCCGCTCGATCGCGCGCATGCCGAACCCGGCGTCGCCCCATTGCAGATTGCCGAGTCCCAGTGCGACGCTGCGCGGCAGCGCCGGCGTATGCGTGGCGGCGCGGGCCGGCGCCGTCAGGGGGCGTGTGAAGATAAACGGAACGTGCTCGTAGAGAAAGCTCACGCGACTCACTTTGCGAAGGACACAGAGTTCAGAATATTCTTAGCTGTCGCGCATTTTTGTGCTGAGGTGTGTCAAGGGGCCAGGAATTTATGCGTGTGCTGGGATAAGTTTTGCAGGTTCAGGCGATTGACTGTCGGACAACCTTTGATTAACGGTTAAAACCTTTAAGCAATGTTCAGGCGCGCTTGAGCTCACGCGCCCGGTTTCACGACCACGGTACAGGTCGTGCCTGCGGAGAGCGTCATGCCGTCCGGCACCTTGTCGATGTGGATGCGCACCGGCACGCGCTGCGCGAGGCGCACCCAGTTGAAAGTCGGGTTCACGTCGGCGAGCAGTTCGCGGCTTTGCGGATTGTCGCGGTCGTAGATACCGCGCGAGATGCTTTCCACATGACCTTCGAGCGTGCCGCCGCTCATCAGCTTGATGTCGGCCTTGTTGCCCACCTTCACGCGCGGCAGCTTGGTTTCCTCGAAATAGCCGTAGACCCAGAACGAGTGGCTGTCCACCACGGCCAGCCTCGCCTGGCCGGCGTTCGCGTAGTCGCCGCGAAACACCTGGAGGTTGGTGATGTAGCCGTCCACCGGCGAGACCACGCGCGTGCGCTCGAGGTTGAGCTTCGCGGCATCGAGCGCGGCGAGCGCCTGCTGGTACTGCGCCTGCGCCGAGTTCGCGGTGTGCGAGGCGTTCTCGCGGCTTTCCTGCGAGACGACCTGGCTGTCCATGTCGGCGCGGCGGCGCGCGTCGTCCTGTTTCATGGTGAGTTCGGCCTTGCGCGCGGCCACGGCGGCTTGTGCCTGCTCCACGGCAATCTGGTAGTGCGACGGATCGATCTGCATCAGCAGGTCGCCCTTGTGCACGAACTGGTTGTCGCGCACGGGCAGCTCGACCACGGCGCCCGAGACGTCGGGTGCGATGTTCACGACTTCGGCGCGCACGCGGCCGTCGCGGGTCCAGGGCTCGTCCATGTAGTGTACCCACAGGGCGCGCCCGACCAGAATGGCGACGGCGAAAATAAGAGCCGTCGCGAGAAAGCCAATGATGTTTCGGATAGTCATGATTCGTTTGAATCCGGTTCGGCGGTTTGCGCTTATTTCAGCGAGTTCAGCGAGTTCAGCGATAGACGGCGAGCCCCAGCACGCAGCACACGACCACGAGCAGGCTCACGCGAAAGAGAGAGGGGTGCCACACGATCCGGTAGAGGCCGGTTCGGGCCAGCACGGAATCGAGCACCCACGTGAGCGCCGCGCCCAGAATGAAGAGCAGGACGATCGCGGGAAGGTAGGCGTCGAGAAACGCGACGTCACGCGGCATGGTTTGCTCCTTGCGGGGTACCGGGTTGATCCATCGGTGGGTTCAAATACGCTGCGAACGGCGATTGCGGATCGATGAGCGCGGCGCGGATGAAATGCAGATGGCTCAGGATGCGCTGCAGCCGATGACGCGCTTCGCGCGGCGCGTTGTCTTGCACGATCCGTTCGAGCACGCCGTGGCAGGCCGCGATGGCTGCACGGGTGGCGGCGAGCGCGGTGGCGTGGCGGTTCGCATCGGGGCGCTCGAACAGCGCGCTCACGGCCTTGAGCGTGGCCGCGGTGGCGTCGCGCCACGGCGCGGGGTGCTCCGTTACGGCGGCCAGCTCCTCGCGCAGATCGAGCGCGGCATTGCCGATCTCGAGCGTCGCGAACATCCAGCGCAGGGTGTCGTGGCGCAACGCGTCGTCGTTGCCCGCGAGCGCGTGCAGCTGGAACATCAGGTCGCGCGCGCCGCTTTCGAAGCGATTGCGCAGGCCCGCTAGCCCGCTCGCGCCGAGCCAGCGCGCGCGGCACGCGTGCACGGCCTGGCCCCGCAGATTGGCGAGGAGGCGCTTGCGGAGCCACGGCGCGGAGGGCGGCAGGAGCACCGCGAACGCGGCGGCCGTGACGATCATCGACATGACGAGCGACAGCGCGTCGTTCATGTAGCCGGCCGGGTTGTACTGCACGACGTTGTCCGGACCCACGAGGAAGCACAGGAAGATGCAGTAGCCCATGCCGTAGCCCATATACGCGGGGCGAGTCGTGAGGAACACGCCGAAGGCGAGCGCGGGTGCAAGCGCGACACACAGCAACGGAAAGCCGTCGATGTGCGGAAACACGCCGAACGTGAGGAACATGCCGACCACCGACGCGAGCATCGTGCCGCCCGCCATCTGGCTCGACATGCGCGCGGGCTGGGGCGAGGCGGAGGCCAGCGCGCAGGTGGCGGCGGCGGTGAGCACGAGATTCGCGCCGCTCGGCCACGCGCTCGCGATCCAGAACGCGGCGAGCAGGCCCATCACGACGGCCGCGCGCAGGCCCGCCACGGCGGCCGCGACCAGATTGGTCTTCGGCACATAGCGCGCGACCCATTTCTCGCGCGAGTGCGTGTCGACGGCGAGCGAGGCGTAGGTCGCCGTGTATTCGTTCATCTCGTGCACGAAGCGGTAGAAGAGCTCGGTGGCCGTGTCGAAATCGAGCAGGCGCGCGGCGCGCGTGTCCGCGTTTTTGCCTTGCTGGCCCAGATCGGCTTCGAGCTGCACGCGCGTTTCGCGCACGCGCCTCGGCAACGTCGCGCGGTAGTTTTCGAGTTGGGTGGCCACGTGCACCGCATCGGCGGCGCTGAGCACCGGTTCGCCGGACTTGTCGAACAGCGGCGCGATTTCGCGGAAGTACGGTTCGAGCGCGTCGACCGTGACGGTCGAGCCGGCCTCGCGCAGGCGGTTCATCAACTGATGCAGCGCGTGAAAGCGCGTCGAGACGGTCATGAACTCGGTGTTCAGGCGCGCCAGCCGCCCCGCGCGCATGCGCGCGTCGGGCGACTCGAACACGGCCGTGCTGCGGCTCGCCTCGAAGCCGACGATGTCGGCCACGAAGCGCGCGTTGGTCGCTTCGATCCGCGAGCGTTCGACTTGCCCGCCCAGCGACGCCGACACATAGTCGACGAACGACGAGAAGCGCTGGCGCACCGTGGCGCGCAGCAGCTCGCCCGTGTACTGCGGAAACACCACGGCGCTCACGAAGCCCGACGCCAGGATGCCGATCGAGATTTCGGCCACGCGCGTCATCGCGGACATGAACGCGCCATCGGGATGCTGCGAGGCCGGGATGCCGATCAGCGCGGCCGTATAGCCCGCGAGCACGAAGCCGTACGAGCGGAAGTTGCGGTTGCGCGCCGCGCCCGCCGTGCAGATGCCCACCCAGAGCGCCGTGGTGGCGATGAAGAGCTCCGGCTGCTGGGCGAACACGCCGATCAACGCGAGCATGACCACGAGGCCGACCAGCGTGCCGCAGATCCGGTAGAAGCTTTTCGCGAACACGGGGCCGCTTTGCGGCTGCATCACGATGAACACCGTGGTCATGGCGGTGCGCGGCGAGGGCAGGTCGAGCTTCATTGCCACGCCGAGCGCGAGCAGCGCCGCGGCAATCGCCTTGAGGATGTAGAGCCAGACGAGGCCGTCGGTGCGCGCCCAGTCGGCGCACGCCTGAAACATGCGTGCGCCGCCGGCTTGCGTGGAAGTGGGAGAGGACGCAGCCATCTTTGCGGCCTCAGTGCGCAGGGGTTGAATCGGCCGCGTTGGCCGAATCGCCCGCATGAGCCGTATCCACGCCGGCCTTATCCACGTTCGGCAGCTTCGGTGCAAGCAGCGCTGCCGGCATGAGCGGCACGTCGCGCGTCTTCTTGCCGTGCGCGGGTAATTGCTCGGCTTGCGTCGGGCCCGCTGCCGGATCGATCATGCCGCCGCCGAGCGCCGCCACCAGCGTCGCATGGGCGGCGAGGCGCGCAGCCTGGATATGCGCGACGCCTTCCTGCGCGTGCAGCAACTGCGTCTGCGCGATCAGCACGTTGACATAGTCGCTGAGCCCGCGGCGAAAGCCGGCCTGCGAGAGGTCATAGTTGCGCTGCGCGGCCGCGACCGAGCGATGCGCGTCGTCTTCCTGGGTGGCGAGCGAACGCATGCGCACGATCTGGTCGGCGATTTGCTTGAGCGCGCTCACGAGCGTCTGGTTGTACTGCTCGACAGCGATGTCGTAGGCCGCCGATTGCGCGCCGAGCTGCGCTCGCAGGCGCCCGCCGTCGAAGATTGGCAGCGAGAGCGCGGCGCCGCCCGCGTAGCTGCCGCTCATCGACTTGAGGAACTGGAACAGCGGGCCGGCCGCCGCATAGCCGCCCATCGAGACGAGCAAGTCGACGTTCGGGTAGAACTGGGCCTTCGCGACGTCGATGCCGCGCGCCTGCGCGGCGACGGTCCAGCGCGCCGCGACCACGTCGGGGCGATGGCCGATCAGCTCGGCCGGCAGCGCCGAGGGCAGGCCCGCCGGAGCGGCAAGCGAGAGCGATGGGCGCGTGATCGATTCGCCCGCGCCGGGACCCTTGCCCGCGAGCGCGGCAAGCTGGTTCTTGTCGAGCGCGATGCTTTCTTCGAGCGCGTCGATCTGGCGCTCGTGCTCGGGCAACGGCGTTTCGGCCTGGCTCACTTCGAGCTGCGTGCCGATGCCGCCTGCGAGACGCTTTTGCGCGAGCGCGAGAATTTTCTGCTGCTCGGCGAGGTTTTGCTTCGCGATGTCGAGCAACGCGTAGTTCATCGACAGATCGATATACGCGCGCGTCACGTTCACTTCGAGCTCGAGCTGCGCGGCGCGCGCATCGGCGGCCGTGGCGTGCGCCATGTCGAGCGCGCGCTCGGCGGCGTTCTTGTCCTGGCCCCAGAGATCGAGGTGGTACGAGAGGCCGAGCGTGGCGGTGTTGTTCCACGTGTTGGCGCCGGCGAGCGGGCCGGGGCCGTAGAAGACGTTGTCGGCCCATTGCTGGCGCTGCACCGACATGCTGCCGTTGATCTGCGGCAGGAGCCCCGCTTGCGCGACGCCGGCCATCGAGCGCGCCTCGCGCACGCGCGCCTGGGCGGCGGCGAGCGACGGATTGCCTGCGACCGACGCCTCGATCCACGCATTGAGCTGCGGGTCGTTATAGGCGCGCCACCAGTCGCTGGCGGGCCATTGCGCGTCGGTGTTGGCGGCGCGAATGGCCGAGCCGGCGTCCAGTTCGGCCGCGTCCGTGTGCTTCGCTTGCGGTGCGATGCCCCCGGTACTGGCGCAGCCCGCGATTATCAACGAGAACGTAAGAACCGTGAGTGCGGCTAGTCCTTTCGGTACCGGAGACTGCACGATTTACTCCTTTTACATGCATAGTTTGACGTACCGCATTATATTTTTTGCTGGATTCGCGAATAACCAGTAAGGATGCAAGGCATTCTTACGTGATTTGAGACAATCGATTTTGCGAAATATGTAACAATTCGTCCGTCAGCTAAAGGATTGTTATGGATACGCTTCAGAACATGCGTGTATTCATGCGGGTGGTCGAAGCCGGTAGCTTCACCGGCGCCGCCCAGCATCTGAATACGACGACGGCCTACGCATCGCGCGCGGTCTCCGATCTGGAGGCGCATTTGCGCACGCGGCTCCTGAACCGCACGACGCGCCGCATCGCGCTCACCGAGGCCGGCGAGCGTTATCTCCAGCGTTGCGAGCAGATCCTGGCCTATGTGGACCAGGCGGAAGCCGAAGCCGGCGATGCGCATGCGCGGCCCTCGGGCCGGCTCAAGGTGCACGCCATGACCAGCTTCGGCCAGCACTATGTGGTGCCCGCGGTAGGGCGGTATCAGCAGTTGTATCCGGACGTGCAGGTGGACCTCACGCTTGCGCAGCGCATGCCCGATATCCTCGACGAGGGCTACGACGTCACGCTCGTGCTGGCCACCGATCTGCCCGATTCGGGTTTCGTCTCGCAGCGCCTGACGAGCGCGTTCAGCATTGCGTGCGCGTCGCCGGCATACCTGGAGCGCCACGGCGTGCCGCAAACGCCGCGCGACCTCGCGAATCATCGCTGCCTGCAGATGGTGACGCCAGTCTTTCCGGCATCGCAGTGGCAGTTCAGCGGACCGGACGGAGAGCAGACGATCGACCTCGGCGCGGCCCCGTTCCAGGTCAATGTCGCCGAAGCGCTGGCCGTGGCGGTGCGCGAGGGCATGGGCATCGGGCTCTTGCCGATCTATTCGGCCATTAGCGGCCTGCGCAGCGGCGAGCTTGTCTGGATCCTGCCCGAATACAAGTCGCAGGAGATGAATATCTATGCAATGTATCCGTCACGCCAGTACCTCGACGCGAAGATCCGCACGTGGGTCGAACTGCTGCGCGAGAACCTGCCCGCGACGATGGCCGAAGACCAGGCCGAGCTGCGGCAGTTCGCGCGGACCTGAGCGGGCCGGGAGCAGGGACTTGACGCGGGCGCGCTGACGGCGCGCCGTGACAGCCTGTTACAGCTTCGGACGATGGCAACACTTCCTTACGCACACCGTCGCGGCGGCTTGATAAGGTAGCGGAACTGAAACGTCAATCCGCCAGAACCCGAGGTTTTCCATGGATATGCATACGATGATCGGCATCGCCGTGATGATAGGCCTGATCGGCATTGCCGCATCGCGTGACTTGCTGCGCATGCGCCGCGCGCAGCTCCAACCCATCACACTGCGCACGCAGCGCCCGCGCGACCCACGCTGAGCGCCGCTCAGATCTCCACCACCTTGTCCCACGCGAAGGCCGGATTTTCCGGCTGGCCGGTGCGCCGGTCGCGATAGCCGCGGGGGTTGCACACCACGCGCGTGGCATCGACGGTGTAGTCGAAGCACGTATGCGTGTGGCCGTGGATCCAGAGCGCGGCGGGCGCGCCCACCAGCGCGCCCAGATCGTTCACGAATCCCGCCGAGACCAGATCATCCGCATAGCGCGCCGCGAGGCTCAGCCGATGCGGTGCATGGTGCGTAACGACGATCGTCTTGCCCGCAAAGGGCTTCGCCAGTTCCCCTTCGAGCCAGGCTCGCGCATGCGCGTGCAGCGCGAGCGAGTCGGCGGGCGTGAAATCGCGCGCGGCCGATTCGGGGCTCGCGGGCCACGACACCTGAATCAGCCCGCGAAAGTCGAGCATCACGCGCTTCGCGGCCTCGATCGCCGCTTCGAGCGCGGCCTCATCGGCGCCGAACAGCGCGAAATCCGCCCATAGCGTCGTGCCGAGCACCCGAAATCGGCCTGCCGGATCGACGTACGTCCCGTTATTCAAAAAGTGCACGTTGTCGAGCGTGGCGGCGGCGTCGCGCATGGCCGCTTCGAGCGCGCCGAGCTCGCCGTCGTAGTACTCGTGATTGCCCGGCACGTAGATCACGGGCACCTGCGGGTCGAACGTTTCGGCGGCCCAGCGCAAGCCCAGCCCGTGATTGTGGATGTCGCCCGCGAGCACGACGAGATCGGCCTGCGCGTGCGGGATCGTGTCCGGCTCGTCGTTTTCCAGATGCAGGTCGGATAGCACACGAACTTTCACTTCGCCTCCCTGGGCGTTCATTGCCGCGTTCAGCGGATGACCTTGCCCGGATTCATCAGATTGAGCGGATCGAGCGCGGTTTTCACGGCACGCATCAGCGCGAGCTCGACTTCGCTCTTGTAATGCGCGTTCTCGTCGGCCTTCAACTGGCCGAGGCCGTGCTCCGCGCTGATCGTGCCGCGATGGCGCGCGACGCTGTCGTAGACGATGCGGTTTAGCGTGGGCTCGTTTTCCGCGAGGAAACGCTTCGGGTCGCCGCCTTCGGGCGCCTGCACGTTGTAGTGCAGATTGCCGTCGCCGAGATGGCCGAACGTCACCATGCGCGCGCCGGGCACCATACGCGCGATTTCGGCGTCGGTTTCCTCGATGAAATGGCCGATGCGTGAGATCGGCACGCCGATGTCGTGCTTCACGTTCAGCCCTTCCTGCGCCTGCGCGAGCGGAATGTGCTCGCGGATATTCCAGAACGCCTGCGACTGCGCGAGGCTTTCCGCGACCACGGCGTCTTCCACGACCCCTGCTTCGAGCGCGGCTTCCATGAGGCGCTCGAAGAGCGCACGAGCGTGTTCTTCGCTTTCGTTGTCGGAGAGTTCGAGCAGCACCACTTGCGCGTGGCGCTGCTGGAACGGGTAGCGCAACTGCGGGAAGTGCCGGCCCACCAGTTGCATGCAGAAGTCCGACATCAGCTCGAAGCCGGTAAGGAGCGGTCCGGCAAAGCGCTGCGCGAGCGCGAGAAAGTCGAGTGCGGTGTGTGCGGAGGCGAGTCCCGCGAGTGCCGTGACGCGCGCGGTCGGCTGCGGATGCAGCTTCATGACGGCGGCGGTGATGATGCCGAGCGTGCCTTCCGCGCCGATGAACAGGTCGCGCAGGTCGTAGCCCGTGTTGTCTTTGCGCAGCCCGCGCAGACCGTCCCAGAGTTCGCCCTGCGGCGTCACCACTTCGAGGCCGAGGCACAGTTCGCGCGTGTTGCCATAGCGCAGCACGGCGGTGCCGCCCGCGTTGGTCGAGAGATTGCCGCCGATCGTGCAGCTGCCTTCAGCCGCGAGCGAGAGCGGAAAGAGGCGCCCGGCCTCGGCGGCGCGCGCCTGGACCTCGGCGAGAATCACGCCGGCTTCGACGGTGATCGTGTTGTTGTGCGTGTCGACTTCGCGCACGCGGTTCAGGCGGCGCAGGCTGAGCACGGCCTGGCGGCCGCTCGTGTCGGGCGTCGCGCCGCCCGCCAGGCCGGTGTTGCCGCCCTGCGGCACGAGCGCGATGCGATGTTCGTGCGCAAGCTTGACGATTGCGGCGACTTCGTCGGCGCTTGCGGGACACAGCACGGCACACGCGGCGCCCTCATAGCGCTTGCGCCAGTCGGCGAGGTAGGGCGCGGTGTCGTGGGCGTCGGTCAGCACGTGCTGTGCGCCGATGGCGCTGGCGCAGGCGTCGAGGAAGGCTTGGCGGGCAAGTGCGTTGCTTGGGGTCATGGCGGGCGGGTTGTCTGCGGGGCCGGGCGGGGGGGCCGGGGCACTGACGAGCGCCACGTGCGCAACGCGCCGGCCTGCGGTTCTGGCTAAAGGGTTAGTGTGACATGCCGGGGGACCGGATAGTGAAGGCGCGCGCAGGGGCCGCCGGGTGTGCGCACCGATGCACGCTTGTGCGTTTGTGCATGCTCACGCGCTTTCCCGCTTGGCGCGCCGTGCGGCGCGCTTGAACGGCGCGACATACGCGAGCGCGCAGCCGAAGAACCCAAGCGCCAGCGCCACCTCGATCCAGCCGAGCAGCTTGCCAGGCGCAGGGTCGGTCATGCCGCGCACGATGCCCTCGGCGAAGTAGAGCAGCACCAGCATCGATGCCCATTGCAGCGTGTAGAGACGGCGCCGCAGCACGCCGGGCAGCGCGGCGGCAAGCGGCAGCGCCTTGAGCACCAGCGCGCTGCCGCCGGGGCGCAGCGGCGCGAGTTTCCACTCCCACGCGAGGCACAGCAGCGTGAGCGCGGCGAGCATGACGAACGCGCCGAGCGCGGCGGGTGCGCCGGTGCGGCGCTCGGCGATGTCGGCTTGCGTGCGGGGCGAAGAGGCCGGCATGGGCGGCTCGCCGCCGGCGTTCATGGCCGCTCGCCTTGCGACAGCGCGAGCGACGCCCGCGCGAGCCGCACGCCCAGCGCCACGGCGAGCGCTTTTTCGTCGGCGGTGAGGCCGTGGCCGCGGCCGTCGGCGCGCGCGTGATGCGAGGCGCCGTAGGGCGTGCCGCCGCTTTGCGTCGAAGTGAGCGCGCTTTCGGTGTACGGAATGCCCAGGAGCAGCATGCCGTGATGCAGGAGCGGCAGCATCATCGAGAGCAGCGTGCTTTCCTGGCCGCCGTGCAGGCTGCCGGTCGACGTGAAGACGCAGGCAGGCTTGCCCGCGAGCGCGCCCGAGAGCCATTGCGGCGTGGTGCCGTCGAGGAAATACTTGAGCGGGGCCGCCATGTTGCCAAAGCGCGTGGGCGAGCCGAGCGCGAGGCCCGCACATTGCTCGAGGTCGCGCAGTTCCACGTAGGGCGGGCCGTCGTCGGGAATGTCGGGCGCGGTAGACTCGCAGACCGTGGATACGGGCGGCACCGTGCGCACGCGCGCTTCGGCGCCAGGCACGCTGTCGATGCCCTGGGCGATGGCGCGCGCCAGTTCGTGGGTCGCGCCATGGCGGCTGTAATAGAGCACAAGAATCGGTTTCATCGGGCCTCGTCGGTGGACGGGATATTATAGGGGCTGGGTTCGCCGCGAGTTTTCAGCCAGTTTTGCGCTGTTTTTTCGCTGGGTTTTCGCAAAATGCGGTGTGCTGTCTGGATAAGGCAAGGCCAATGGACGTGTTGTCGAGATTACGGATCGATCTGGATATCGTGAAGCGCCTCGCGCGCTTCGCCGCGCGGCGAAGCCGCGAAGACCGCATTCCGCAAGTGGCGGGCAGCCTGACGTTCACCACCTTGCTCTCGATCGTGCCGCTTGCCACCGTTGCGTTCGCGCTCTTCACCGCGTTCCCGATCTTCGCGACGTTCCAGAATTCGCTGCAGGATTTTCTCGCCGACCATCTGATGCCGGCGCAGATCAACAGCCAGATCTTCATGTACCTCAATCAGTTCGCGTCGAAGGCCAAGGGCCTCACGACGATGGGCATGATCGTGCTGTTCGTCACCTCGGTCATGACGATGATGACGGTGGAGTCGGCGTTCAACGTGATCTGGCGGGTGCGCAAGGCGCGGCCGTTCGCGCAGCGCGTGCTGGTGTACTGGGCGATTCTCACGCTCGCGCCGATCCTGATCGGCGTGAGTCTGTCGATTTCGTCGTATCTGTTCACGCGCTCGGTCGCGCTCGCCACTGAGCAGCACGTCTCGATGGTGTTCGACTGGATGCTCATCGGCGCTTCGCTGCCGCTCACGGCGCTCGCGTTCACGATGCTCTACGTCTATCTGCCGAATTGCCGAGTGGAGTGGCGCGACGCCGTGGTGGGCGGCGTCGCGGCGGCCATTGCTTTCGAGCTGGCCAAGCGCGGCTTCGGCCTTTACGTGCGGCGCATCCCGACCTATACGGCGGTGTATGGCGCGTTCGCGGCGGCGCCGATGTTCCTGCTGTGGATGTACCTGAGCTGGTTCATCACGCTCGTGGGCGCGATGATCACGTCGGCGCTGCCCGAGATCCGCACCGGACGATTCAATCGGCCGCGTTTTCCCGGCAGCGACCTGCTGGATGCGCTCGAATTGCTTGCGGGACTCGCGGACGCGCGCGACGTGGGCCAGCCGGGCAGCACCGCCGAGCAGCTCGCGCAACTGCTGCGGCGCGACCTTGCCACCGTCACGCGGCTCGTGACGGATCTGGAGGAGGACGAACTGATCGGCCGGCTGGAAAAGGACGGCGAGAAGCCACACTACATTCTGATCGCGAATCCCGCGCGAATTTCGGTGGAGCGCATTTACGCGCGCTTCGTGGTCGATCGCCAGGAACTGGCGTATCAGCTCAAATCGAGCGATATCGACGCCGCGACGCTGCTCGGCGCTCTTGAGAACGACAAGCTTTCGATATCGCTCGCTTCGCTGCTGGCGGCGCGGCGCGAGTTGGCACGCATTGCCGAGGCGGGCGCGGACCACCCGGGGTTGCCGCACCCGGCGGCTTGAAGGTGAGGGCGTGTCGGGAAAGAACCGGGAAAGAACCGTGGGCGAGTACGCGCGCGGCTACTAGATCGAAATCTTTCCGCGGCAGATATCCGAGAACATGACCCAGTCGCCCATCAGGCTGTAGATGGGATGCCGGAACGTGGCCGGGCGGTTCTTCTCGAACATGAAGTGGCCGATCCAGGCGAACCCGTAGCCGCACACCACAGCGGCGGGCAGCCAGAGCCAGTCGCCCGTGGCGATCGCCATGGAGAGGCAGCCGATCACGCCCAGCGAGCCGATGAAATGCAGCCGCCGCGACATGAGGTTGCTGTGTTCGCTCAGATAGAACGGATAGAACTGCGCGAAATTCGCGAAGTGCCCGGTATCGGTGGGATGGCTCATCATCGTATCCTCCTTTGCGCGCTGCGTGCCGCTGCACCAAGGGTCGCTCATCCAGTCATTCTGCGGCGATCCGCACGACCGTGCAACCTGCACCGGCCGCAGTCCGCGCAGGCCGTGAAGTCCGGCTAGCCGTTCCCCACCCGCGTCCCTTGCTGCACCGCAAACGTGAAGAGCGCATCGAGCGTTGCGTCGGGCTGCTCGGTCATCAGTGCGTGTCCGGCGTCCAGCGTCACCGTATCGACGGGGGCGCCGGCCTGCGCGAGCGCGCCCGCGAGCGCGTGTGCCGCTCGCGGCGGGGTCATCATGTCGCGCTTGCCGACGATCAGGCGCACCGGGCAGCGCACTTTGGCTGCACTGGCGAGTCCGTCGGCGTAGGCGTTGCAGGCCGCGAAGTCGGCGTGAAAGAGCTGCGGCGCGCCTCGCGCCGAGACGCGCTCCATCAGCCGCTGGTTCATGCCGCGCAGCCAGAAGCCGGGGCCGGGGCTCGAAGGCTTGGCCGCGAGCGTCGAATGCGACCACGCGTTCACGAGCGCGATGGCCTCCGGTTCGCGCTCGCGCGCGGCCTCGAGCAGTGCGGGGGAGACGGCCATCGGCACGGCGGTGGCGAGCAGCGCGATGGCCAAGGCGCGCCCGGTGTGACGCGCGGCGAATTCGAGCGCGATCAGCGAGCCCATGCTGTGTCCGGCGACGAACGCTTTCTCCACCTTGAGCGCCGCGAGCAGGGCGTCGAGCCAGTCGGCGAGCGCGCCGATGCTCGTGAGCGCCGGGCCCGCACTGCGCATATGGCCCGGCAGATCGACGGCCAGCACGCTGAAGCCGTGGTGCGCGAAATAGCGCGATTGCAACGCCCACACGCTGTGATCGTGCTGCGCCCCGTGGACGAACACCGCCACTGGCCGGGCCGGATCGAATGGGCGCCCGCCCGTATAGGCATAAGCGGCTTGCCCTGCGACGTCGACGATCATGACGCCTCCTTGCCCGCTGCGGCCGGGGCGGATTTCTGTGGCGCCTTTTGTGACATTTTGAGCGCGCGCTTGAGGTCGTCGATCAAGTCGTCCGGATCTTCGAGGCCGATCGAGAGGCGGATGGTGCCCGCGCCGATGCCGGCAGCGGCAAGCGCGGCCTCGTCCATGCGGAAGTGCGTGGTGGAGGCGGGGTGGATCACGAGCGAGCGCACGTCGCCGACGTTCGCGAGGTGCGAAAAAAGCGACAGCGACTCGATGAAGCGCTTGCCGGCCTCGCGGCCTCCGGCCAGATCGAAGCTGAACACGGCGCCTGCGCCGCGCGGCAGCAGGCGTTGGGCGAGCGCGTGGTCGGGATGGCCGGGCAACTCGGGATAGGCCACCGACTGCACGGCTTCGTGCGCATCGAGAAATTCGACGATGCGCCGCGTGTTCGCCACATGCCGCTCCATGCGCAGCGGCAACGTCTCGATACCTTGCAGCAACTGCCACGCGGCCTGCGGATGCAGGCACGCGCCGAAGTCGCGCAGCCCTTCGCGGCGCGCGCGCAGGAGGAACGGCGCGACGCTGCTTTCCTCGCTGAACACCATGCCGTGAAAGCCCGCATAAGGCTCGGTGAGTTCGGGGAAGCGGCCCGAGGCGTCGAAGTCGAAGGTGCCGCCATCCACCAGCACGCCGCCGATGGTCGTGCCGTGGCCGCCGAGGAATTTCGTGGCCGAGTGGTAGACGAGATCGGCGCCGTGCTCGAACGGGCGCAGCAGATACGGCGTGGTGAAGGTCGAGTCGACGAGCAGCGGCACGCGGTGCTCGTGCGCGATCTGCGCGACGCCGGCGATGTCGAGCACATCGAGCCCAGGATTGCCGAGCGTCTCGCCGAACAGCAGGCGTGTCTCGGGCCTTATGGCCGCGCGCCAGGCGTCCAGGTCGCCTGGCTTCACGAAAGTCGTGGCGATGCCGAAGCGGCGCAGCGTGTAGTCGAGCAGATTGTGCGAGCCGCCGTAGAGTGCCGTGGACGCCACAATATGCGAGCCCGCGCCCATCAGCGTGGCAACCGCCAGATGCAGCGCGGCCTGGCCGCTCGCGGTGCCGATCGCGCCCACGCCGCCTTCGAGCGCGGCCACGCGCTCCTCGAACACGGCGACCGTGGGGTTCGAGATGCGCGAATACACGTGGCCCGCGCGCTCCATGTTGAAGAGCGCCGCCGCGTGGTCGGTGTCGCGGAACGAGAACGACGTGGTCTGATAAATCGGCGTCGCGCGGGCGCCGGTGACGGGGTCGGGCGCGGCGCCGGCATGCAGCGCGAGCGTGTCGAAGCGTGGGTCGGACATCGTGGCAGCACGGCCGGCGCGAGCCGGCGTCGGGTGAAAGGTGCTGGCATCGTAACACCGGCCTGCGCTCGCGGGGGCGCGCCGCAGGGCCGGGCGGCGAGGGCGCGCCGGCTTGCCGGGCGCCTGGCAACGGATCGCGGGCGCGGCGCTTGCTGGCCCAACCGCATAGGGCGACCGGCCGGCTTTGCCGCGGCTTTCCCCGCGACTTTCCTTTTGCCGGCCTTTCCGATAGCATCGAAAACAGGTAGCAATTCTTTTCGGCATCGCCCCCATATTTTTTGCAAGAAATGAGGCTCGGCGCGGTATGGCCAGGCCTCATCGGCACAGGAGACACAACATGCGTGTGAGCGACATTCTCAAGGTCAAGGGCAATACGCTCTATACCGTTACGCCCGACACGTCGTTGCACGAAGCGGTGAATACCATGGCCGAGCGCGATATCGGCTCGCTCGTCGTCATGGAGTACGGCGATCTGGTCGGCATGCTCACGTTCCGCGAGATCATCATGACGGTGAGCGCGAATGGCGGCGGCGTCGGCACCACCACGATCCGCAAGGTGATGGACGACCACCCCATCACGTGCACGCCCGAAACCGACGTCGACGAAGTGCGCCGCATGATGCTCGAGCATCACGTGCGCTATCTGCCCGTCATGGACAGCCGCTCGCTGATGGGCGTGATCTCGTTCTACGACGTGGCGAAGGCCGTGGTGGAGGCACAAGGCTTCGAAAACAAGCTGCTCAAGGCCTATATTCGCGACTGGCCCGAGGAAGAGCAGCATTCGGGGCGTTGATCCCGGCCCCGCGCGCTGACTCACGCGCGCGGGCCGTTTTCGTACTGCTCGCACCAATTCGCACGAATCCGCATGAAAAGCGCGCGTTTAGCGCGCTTTTTCGCGTCTGGTCTTCCATTCCTACAGCACGATCTCACTTGATGAGCGAAAGTCCGATGCCCGTCGCGCAGCGCGCGGCCAGCGAAGCGAGCGGTCATGGCTCGCAGTTCGCGCTGCTGCGCCAGCGCCGTTTTGCGCCGTTCTTCTGGACGCAGTTCCTCGGCGCGATGAACGACAACGTCTTCAAGATCGGCTTCACGTCGGTCGTGACCTATCAGGCGGCGCGCTTTTCCGGCGTCGATCCGAAAACCGTGGCGTTCCTGATCTCGGCGATTTTCATCGCGCCGTTCGTGCTCTTTTCCGCTACGTCGGGACAGATCGCCGACAAGTTCGACAAGGCCGTGCTCACGCGCTGGGTCAAGACCTTCGAGATCGCGGTGATGCTGATCGGCGCGACGGGTTTCTGGATGCACAGCGCGCCGCTGCTCTATCTGTGCACGTTCCTGATGGGGGTGCACTCCACGGTGTTCGGGCCCATCAAGTATGCGTATTTGCCGCAAAAGCTCGCGGACGATGAACTCGTCGGCGGCAACGGGCTCGTGGAGATGGGCACCTTCGTGGCGATCCTGATCGGGACGATCGTGGGCGGGCTCATGGCTGGCATTGGCGCGTCCGATGCGGTGTCTGGCGTCGCGTCCGGTGTTGCGTCGAACGCCGCTTCCACGACGGTCCCGGCAGCGACGCCGGCGGGCGCCTGGTGGCTCGGCGGCCTGTGCATCGCCATCGCGCTGATCGGCCGTGTGGCCAGCGCGTTCGTGCCGCCCTGCGCTCCGCCGCAGCCGGAGCTGCGCATCAACTGGAATCCGTTTTCCGAAACCTGGCGCAATTTGCGCCTCGCGCACGGCAACCGCACC
This sequence comes from Paraburkholderia sp. A3BS-1L, assembly GCF_051125215.1. Taxonomy (NCBI): domain Bacteria; kingdom Pseudomonadati; phylum Pseudomonadota; class Betaproteobacteria; order Burkholderiales; family Burkholderiaceae; genus Paraburkholderia; species Paraburkholderia sp. A3BS-1L. The sequence goes on from NZ_CP120442.1 coordinate 1,280,109, forward strand.
GTGTTCCTGAGTCTGCTCGGGATTTCGTGGCTGTGGTTCGTCGGCGCGACGTTTCTGGCCTCGTTCTTCAACTTCGCCAAGGACGTGCTGTCCGCCGATCCCGATGTCGTGACCTTGTTGCTCGCCATGTTCTCGCTGGGCATCGGCACGGGCTCGATGCTGTGCGAGCGGCTTTCGCGCGGGCGCATCGAGATCGGTCTCGTGCCGCTCGGCTCGATCGGCATGAGCGTCTTCGGCATCGACCTGTTTTTCGCGAGCCATGCGCTGCCCGCGGCGTCCCATCTGCTTTCGGTGGGCGAGTTCGTGCGCACGCCCGCACACTGGCGCGTGCTGGCCGACCTGTTCCTGCTTGCGATGTTCGGCGGCTTCTACAGCGTGCCGCTCTACGCGCTGATTCAGAGCCGCAGCGCGCCCAGCCATCGCGCACGCATCATCGCTGCGAACAACATTCTCAACTCGCTTTTCATGATCGTCTCGGCGCTCATGGCAATGGCGCTCACGGCCGCGGGCGTCGGCATCGCGGGCATTTTTCTCACGACGGCGCTGCTCAATATCATTGTGGCCGCGTACATCTACGCGCTCGTGCCCGAGTTCCTGCTGCGCTTCATGGCGTGGGTGCTCGTGCATACCGTCTATCGCGTGCGGCTCGTGCATGCCGAGCGCATTCCCGCCGAGGGCGCCGCGGTGCTGGTCTGCAATCACGTGAGCTATGTCGATGCGGTGGTCATCATGGCAGAGAGCCCGCGGCCGATCCGCTTCGTGATGGATCACCAGATCTTCCGCTCGCCGTTGGTCGGCTGGCTGTTCCGGCATGCGAAGGCCATCCCGATCGCGCCGGCGCACGAGGACGCGGCGCTGCTGACGGAGGCCTACGAGCGCTGCGCCACCACGCTTGCCGACGGCGAGCTCGTGTGCATCTTTCCCGAAGGCAAGCTCACGAAGACTGGCGAGGTGAATCCGTTCCGCCACGGCGTGACGGAGATCCTCAGGCGCTACCCGGCGCCGGTCGTGCCGATGGCGCTGCGCGGGCTGTGGGGCAGCGCGTTCTCGCGACACGGGGCGTCGGGCCAGGAGCGGCCGGTGCGGCGCGGGCTGACGAGCCGGCTCACGCTCGCGGTGGGCGAGCCGGTGGCGCCCGAAGACGTGACGGTCGACGAACTCCAGCGCAAGGTAACCGAGTTGCGCGGCGCGCGGCGCTGAGTGCGGCGGGGGCGGGGAAGGCTGGCTCGGGCGGCAGCGGAAAAGCAGCGCGGGCGGGTCGTCGCGCGGGCTGGCATAATGCTGGATTCCCCGATTTACTTTGGACCACCGCCATGTCCGGCAACACGCTCGGTACGCTTTTCACCGTCACCACCTTCGGCGAATCCCACGGGCCGGCCATCGGCTGCGTCATCGACGGCTGCCCGCCCGGCATGGCGCTCACCGAAGCCGATATCCAGATCGATCTGGACCGCCGTCGCCCAGGCACTTCGCGCCACGTCACGCAGCGCCAGGAAGCCGACCAGGTCGAGATCCTCTCGGGCGTGTTCGAGGGCGTGACGACCGGCACGCCCATCGCGCTCCTGATCCGCAACACCGATCAGCGCAGCAAGGATTACGGCAACATCGTCGAGACCTTCCGCCCAGGCCACGCCGACTACACCTATTGGCAGAAGTACGGCATCCGCGACTATCGCGGCGGCGGCCGCTCGTCGGCGCGCCTGACGGCGCCCACCGTGGCGGCCGGCGCCGTCGCGAAAAAATGGCTGCGCGAGCGCTTCGGGGTGGAAGTGCGCGGCTTCATGAGCGCGCTCGGCGAGATCGACGTGCCGTTCGTCGACTGGAAGCATGTGCCCGAAAACCCGTTCTTCGCGCCGAATGCCGACATCGTGCCGCAACTCGAAGCCTACATGGACGCGTTGCGCAAGTACGGCGACTCGATTGGCGCGCGCATCGACGTGGTGGCGAGCGGCGTGCCGGTGGGTTGGGGCGAGCCGCTGTTCGACCGCCTCGATGCCGACATTGCCCACGCCATGATGGGCATCAATGCGGTGAAGGGCGTCGAGATCGGCGCGGGCTTCGCCAGCGTGGCCCAGCGCGGCTCGGAGCATGGCGACGAACTCACACCCGAGGGCTTTCATGGCAATCACGCGGGCGGCGTGCTCGGCGGCATTTCGACCGGGCAGGACATCACCGTGTCGATCGCCATCAAGCCGACTTCGAGCATCCGCACGCCGCGCCGCTCGATCGACAAGACCGGCGATCCGGCCACGGTCGAGACCTTCGGCCGCCACGACCCATGCGTGGGCATCCGCGCGACGCCGATCGCCGAAGCGATGCTCGCGCTCGTGTTGATCGACCATGCGCTGCGCCATCGCGCGCAAAACGGCGACGTCGTCGTGGCGACGCCGAAGATCCCGGCCAGCGACGCCTGATCGCCGCGCACGAGGCAAGTCCGTGCTTGCGCCGCCGGTTGGCGGCCGCTCGGTCGCGCTGGTCTGGAACGGCAATCCATCGGCATGTGCGCGCTGCGCGCCGTTCGATTCCGGATGCCGAACCCGGTGCGCTGCTCACGGCGCCGGCATCACATTCTTCGCGTTGTCGCCGGGTCGCCGTGCGGTTGTGGAGGCGTGGCGCGAAGCTGGTTGACTTGACCGCGCCGTTCGAGGCGGGTTTCGACGACGTGGCGGTGTTGATCTCGAGCATCGATCGCGTGGTGACGATCGACAGCGGCCCGGCACATCTGGCTGGCGCGCTCGGGGCGCCGACGAGTCTGCTCGTCGACCATGTTTCCACCTGGTTTTGGGGCAGCGAAACGGCGTGCACGCTTGGTACGACTCGATCGAACTGTTTCGGCAGCCCGCGGTGGGTGAGTGGGGCACGTTCTCGCGCGCGCGTGAGGGCGCGTCTTGAAGCATTGATGGCGAGTTGATCGTTCCCGAACGCGTCGAGCGGCGGGTGTCGCGAGATGCCGCGCCTGCATGAAACGACAAAGCCGCTCCAGGGAGCGGCTTTGTTTTCTCGTTTTCCGATCTTACATGTTCGGGTAGTTCGGGCCGCCGCCGCCTTCGGGCGTGACCCATACGATGTTCTGCGTCGGATCCTTGATGTCGCAGGTCTTGCAGTGCACGCAGTTCTGCGCGTTGATTTGCAGGCGGTCGCTGCCGTCGTCGTTCTTCACAAATTCATAGACCGCGGCAGGGCAGAAGCGCGCTTCAGGGCCCGCATAGGTGCGCAGATTCACGTTCACCGGCACGCTCGCATCCTTCAGCGTCAAATGCGCGGGCTGGTTCTCTTCGTGATTCGTATTGGAAATGAACACCGAAGACAGGCGATCGAACGTGAGCTTGCCATCGGGCTTCGGATACTCGATCGGCTTGCACTGCGACGCCGGCTTGAGCATCTCGTGATCGCGGTGCTGGTGATGCAGCGTCCATGGCACATTGCCGCCCATGAGCTTCTGCTCGATGCCCACCATCAGCGTGCCCAGGTACAGGCCCTTGCTCATCCACTGCTTGAAGTTGCGCGCCTTGTACAGTTCCGTGTAGAGCCACGACTGCTTGAACGCTTCCGGATAGGTGGCAAGTTCATCGCTCTGGCGGCCAGCCTGTACGGCATCGAACGCCGCTTCAGCCGCGAGCATGCCGGTCTTGATCGCCGCATGGCTGCCCTTGATGCGCGCAGCGTTCAGGAAGCCCGCGTCGTCGCCCACCAAAGCGCCGCCCGGGAACACCAGCTTCGGCAGCGACATCAGCCCGCCCGCCGTCATTGCACGCGCGCCATACGAAACGCGCTTGCCGCCTTCCAGATACTTGCGGATCGCCGGATGCGTCTTGTAGCGCTGGAATTCCTCGAACGGCGAGAGGTACGGATTCTGGTACGCGAGGCCGACGACGAAACCCACCATCACCTGGTTATTGTCGGTGTGGTAGAGGAACGAGCCACCGTACGTGTCTTTTTCGAGCGGCCAGCCCGCCGTGTGAATCACGAGGCCTGGCTTGTGTTTCGCCGGGTCGATCTCCCACAACTCCTTGATGCCGATGCCGTAGACCTGCGGGTCTGCGTCCTTGCCGAGCTTGAAATGCTCGTTCAGTTGACGGCCCAGGTGACCGCGGCAACCCTCGCAGAACAGCGTGTATTTGGCGTGCAACTCCATGCCGAGCTGGAAATTCTCGGTAGGCTCGCCATCCTTGCCGACGCCCATGTTGCCGGTGGCCACGCCCTTGACCGAGCCATCGTCGTTGTAGAGCACTTCGGCGGCCGGGAAACCCGGAAAGATTTCCACGCCCAGCGCCTCGGCCATTGTCCCAAGCCAGCGCGTGACGTTCGCGAGGCTGATCACATAGTTGCCGTGGTTCTTGAAGTTGTCCGGCAGCGCCCAGTTGGGCACCGTTTTCGCGCTCGTTTCCGAAAGGAAAAGAAATTGATCTTCGGTAACCGGCACGTTCAGCGGCGCGCCTTGCTCTTTCCAGTCGGGAATGAGCTCGCCGATGGCGCGCGGATCCATGACCGCGCCCGAGAGGATATGCGCCCCGATCTCCGAGCCTTTTTCCAGCACGCACACGCCGATCTCAGCGCCTTTTTCTGCTGCCAGCTGTTTCAGGCGGATCGCTGCGGACAGGCCTGCCGGGCCGCCGCCCACGATCACCACGTCGTATTCCATCGACTCGCGTGGGCCGTATTGCTCCAAAAGACTTGCGGGGGTCATCAAAGCTCCTCTTGCCATTAGAATACTTTTTTCGGGTTCGTATTGTCGGGTAACGTTCCCCGGGCCGCAACCCAACGGGCCAACTTTAGCACGATCGTTCTATTTTATGCCAGAATACCCGGCGCGCCGCCGGTGGTGTATTCCGGCGCTCTTTCATCCTTGAACAGGAAGCGAAAATGGGCCGTTCGATCAATCTGGAAGGTAAGGTGGCAATGATCACCGGCGCGTCGAGCGGTCTGGGCAAGCGTTTTGCCCAGGTGCTCTCACAGGCCGGTGCGAAGGTCGTGCTGGCGAGCCGGCGCGTGGAGCGCCTCAAGGAATTGCGCGCCGAAATTGAGGCTGGCGGCGGGGCCGCGCATGTGGTCTCGCTCGACGTGACGGATTACCAGAGCATCCGCTCGGCGGTCGCGCATGCCGAGACCGAGGCGGGGACCATCGATATTCTCGTCAACAACTCGGGCGTCTCGACCACCCAGAAGCTGGCCGAGGTCACGCCCGCCGACTTCGAGTACGTCTTCGACACCAATACCCGCGGCGCTTTCTTCGTTGCCCAGGAAGTGGCCAAACGCATGATCATGCGCGGCAATGGTGGCGCTTCGAAGCCGGCGTACCGCATCATCAATATCGCTTCGGTGGCCGGCTTGAACGTGCTGCCGCAGATCGGCCTCTACTCGATCAGCAAGGCGGCCGTCGTGCATATGACGAAAGCCATGGCGCTGGAGTGGGGGCGGCACGGCATCAACGTGAATGCAATCTGTCCCGGTTATATCGACACCGAGATCAACCATCATCACTGGGCGACCGAGCAGGGCCAAAAGCTCATCTCGATGCTGCCGCGCCACCGGGTGGGCACGCCGGCGGATCTCGACGGCCTGTTGCTGCTGCTGGCTGCGGATGAATCAGCCTTCATGAACGGCTCGATCATCACCGCCGACGATGGCTTCGGCCTGATGTGAATTTCCAGTGCAACAAATGTAAAGCGTGCAATGAGTGAGTACCACCCCGTTTTTGAAATGACCATGCCAATCCGCTGGGGCGACATGGACGCGTTCGGCCATGTGAACAACACGGTCTATTTCCGCTACATGGAGCAGGTGCGGATTTCGTGGTTCGAGCACATTGGCGTAGGCGGCGAGAGCCGCGAACGAGGCGATGGGCAGGGGCCTGTGATCGTGAACGCGTCGATGGATTTCCTCAAGCAGTTGCACTATCCCGGCGATATCGTTTGCACGATGACGGTGGGCGAGCCGGGCCGCAGTAGTTTCGCTACCGGTTTCGAGCTGCGCCGCGTGGACGATCCCGATACCGTGTATGCGCGCGGCAATGCGCGCTGTGTATGGATCGACTACGCGGCGGGTAAATCCGTGCCGATTCCAGACAGCCTGCGCGCGACGATTGAAAACGCGCCGCTCGTGAAGGCGCAATGATTGGGTTCTACGGCGTGCGCATGTCCCGCGCGCGCCGCACTCCACCGCATCTCCGCCGCTTCTCAGCCTCTTCTTCGCCTCTTCAATACGCGGCATTCATGGCGCTTCAATTTCCGAGTAGCCGCTGCAGCAGTTCGGTAGCGTTGCCCGTGTCGTACTTGCGCATGAGCCGCGCGCGGTAGATGTCCACCGTGCGCGAGCTGATGTCGAGAATTTTGCCGATCTGTTTGCTCGTCTTGCCCGTGACCAGTTGCGCCGCGATTTCGCGCTCGCGCGGCGTGAGCTCGACCGCCACGCGCCGTGTCGCGCTCAGGTCCTCGAAGGTCCAGACACCGGCAGCGTGCGGCTCCGCGCGGTCGAGCGAGCGGCCCGTGACGTGGCACCAGAAGAGTTCGCCGTCGAAGCGCTTCATGATGCGGTCGTCGGCGTAGCTGCCCTGGGCTGTCATGATGGGGGGAATGCGCTCGCCGATGCGCTCGAACTCGACTGCCGACGGATACAGCACCAGAAACGACTGGCCGACCAGCGCCTCGCGCGGGCAGCGGAAAATGGCGCAAACGGCCTCATTGCAGTCCTCCACGATGCGCTCGCGCGCGAGCACGAGCCCAATTGGCGCGAGATGGAAGGCGGTCTGGTAGTCGAGTGCGGTAGTGGCGTTTGCGGGTGCTGGCATGGCGGACGATGCGGGTATGGCTTTATGTAGTTTTGCGTATTGTGCCGCAATGCCCGCCCAGCGTACGCTTTGCAACCATCGGAGGGCCTGGCGGATGCCGGGCCGGGTTCGCGGCAACGCCACCGGGCCGCGATTAAAATGAGGCATCCGGGCGGCTGCGGCGCCGGCACGCTGGGCCGAACGAATGCATTCAACAAGAATTCAACGAACAGGTTCAACGAACCAGCGCATCGACGTATTTCCATACGAGGAAGGGACACACTGATGAACAAGGTCTATAAAAGCGCGGCTGCCGCGCTCGAAGGCATCGTCAAGGACGGGCAGACGTTCGCGGTAGGCGGTTTCGGGCTGTGCGGCATTCCCGAGGCCCTGATTGGCGCGCTGCGCGATTCGGGCGTGAAGGGCATCACCTGCATCAGCAACAACGCGGGCGTCGACGGCTTCGGCCTCGGCCTGCTGCTGGAGACGCGCCAGATCAAGAAAATGATCTCGTCCTACGTGGGCGAAAACAAGGAATTCGAGCGCCAGTATCTCTCGGGCGAACTCGAGCTCGAATTCACGCCGCAGGGCACGCTGGCCGAAAAGCTGCGCGCCGGCGGCTCGGGCATTCCGGCGTTTTTCACTAATACCGGCTTCGGCACGCTCATCGCCGAAGGCAAGGAAACGCGCCAGTTCGGCGACAAGCACTACGTGCTCGAGCATTCGCTCACGGCCGATGTGGCGCTCGTGAAGGCCTGGAAGGCTGACAAGTCGGGCAACCTGATCTATCGGCGCACGGCGCGCAACTTCAACCCGATGTGCGCGATGGCGGGCAAGATCACTGTGGTGGAAGTGGAGGAGATCGTCGAGAACGGTGAACTCGATCCGGACAGCATCCATACGCCGGGCATCTTCGTGCAGCGCATCGTGCTCAATGCGCACCCGGAGAAACGCATCGAACAACGCACCGTGCGCACCGGGTCGAACAACCCGGCGGGCAAGTGACAAAGGAGACCGACCATGGCATGGAATCGTGACGAAATGGCCGCCCGCGCGGCGAAGGAACTGCAAGACGGCTTTTATGTGAATCTCGGCATCGGTCTGCCGACGCTGGTGGCCAACCATGTGCCGCAGGGCATGGAAGTGTGGCTGCAATCGGAAAACGGCCTGCTCGGCATCGGACCGTTTCCGACCGAGGAGGAAGTGGATGCCGACATGATCAACGCCGGCAAGCAGACGGTCACGACGCTGCCGGGTTCTTCGATCTTCTCGTCGGCGGACTCGTTCGCGATGATTCGCGGTGGCCACATCAACCTCGCGATCCTCGGCGCGATGCAGGTGAGCGAGAAGGGCGACCTGGCCAACTGGATGATCCCCGGCAAGATGATCAAGGGCATGGGCGGCGCGATGGACCTCGTCGCGGGCGTGGGCCGCGTGGTCGTGCTGATGGAGCATGTGGCCAAGGGCGACCAGCACAAGATTCTCGAGGCGTGCACGCTGCCGCTCACGGGCGTGGGCGTGATCGATCTGATCATCACCGACCTCGGCGTGATTGAAGTGACCGATGCGGGCCTGAAGGTGACTGAACTCGCGCCGGGCGTGACGGTGGACGAGATCAAGGCCAAGACCGGCGCGCCGCTCGATGTGAGCGCGGTGAGTTGATCGCGGCAATGCGGTAGTCGACGGCTGCGGCATGATTGAGACGGGCGGGACTTCGGTTCCGCCCGTTTTGCGTTTGTGGCTGATTCAGGATGGATCCATTCTTGGGCGACCGCACGGATTTGAAACCTCGGCTGAATGGCATACACCGGATGGCCGGTGTATGGACGTTGAACCTGCCGCCGCACGTGGGGCGCCATCGTGCCCGATAGGCCCGAACGTGCCCGCGAGCCTCGGCGTGCGCGGCGGTTGCGCACGGCAAAGCCGTTTACAATGGCCTCACAGCCTAACGGCGCAACCAGCGAGACTTGAGCGATGACCGAACCGTCTGCCGTGCCGCGTCAGCATTACGTCCAGTGCCTTAGTCCTTCGGGGCTCCACCGCATGGCGTATACCGAGTGGGGCGATCCCGCCAATCCGCGCGTATTGGTGTGCGTGCATGGTCTGACGCGTTCGAGCCGCGACTTCGACAGGCTTGCTGCGGCGTTGTGCGGAAAATATCGCGTGGTTTGCCCGGACGTCGTGGGGCGCGGTCTTTCGTCGTGGCTCGTCGACCCGCGCGGCTATGGCGTCGCGCAGTACGTCGCGGACATGGTCACGCTCATCGCGCGCACGGGCGTCGAGCAGGTGGACTGGTTCGGCACCTCGATGGGCGGCCTGATCGGCATGGCGCTCGCGGGACTGCCGGGAGCACCCATCGGCCGCATGCTGCTCAACGACATCGGCCCGCATATCGAGCCGGCGGCGCTCGGGCGCATTGGCGATTACGTCGGCCGCGACGAGCGCTTCGGCTCGCAGCAGGAAGGCATCGACAATGCGGCGCTGCTGGCGTCGTCGTTCGGCCCGCTCACCGCGCAGGAGTGGCGCGAGATCAACACGCCGTTGCTGCACGAGGTGGACGGCGCGTGGCGTTACCGCTATGACCCGCGCATCGCCGAAGGTTTCAAGGGCGTCACGCCCGAGCAGAATGAGCAGGGCGAACAGTTTTTATGGCGCTCGCTCGCCGCGTTCAAGGGGTCGGTGCTCGCGGTGCGCGGTGCGCTTTCCGATTTGCTCTCGCGCGAAACCGTGGCAAAGATGGTCGAAACCGGCCAGCAGGTGTCGAGTGTCGAGATCGCGGGCGTCGGGCATGCGCCAGCGTTTCTGGCGGCCGACCAGATCGAGATTGCGCGCCGTTTCTTCGACGGCTGGCCCGTCGGCGGGTCATAATATCGCGATTTCCCGGCCCGCCGGGGCGCATCGAACATTCAACTTCAACAGGACTCTTCATGGCAGTCATTCGTCACCACGTCGGCCCGCGTCTTTCGGAAACCGCGATTCACAACGGCACGGTCTATCTCGCGGGCCAGATCGCCGAGGACACCAACCAGGACATCGGCGGCCAGATGCGCGAAGTGCTCGGCCACATCGACCGTCTGCTGGGCGAGTCGAACAGCGACAAGTCGCTGCTGCTCTCGGTGCAGATCTATATCGCCGACATGAAGGATTTTCCGGGCATGAATGCCGAGTGGGACAAGTGGGTGGCGCAGGGCGCCACGCCGCCGCGCGCGACTGTCGAGGCGAAGCTCGCCAATCCGGAATGCCTCGTCGAAATCGTCGTGGTGGCTGCGCAGCGCGATTGAGTGTGACTGAGCACGCTTGACCGTGCTTGAAAGTACTTGTTGCGCGACCATTGGCCTGAATCGTTTCATCGTAGTTTGCAGCCCGGCCGGTACGCCGGCGGGCGCCGTCTCATGAGCAGCGACACCGTACCTCCCGTTTCCGCCGAAGCCTTCTCCCGCGCCGCGCTGCCGTCGCTCGACGACACGCTCGCGTTCGTGCGCGAACACGCCGGCGACGCGCGCCTTTCCACGGGCGAGCCGCTTGTCGAGCACGCGCAAGGCACGGCTTCCGTCATGAGCCGCCTGAACGTCGATCCTCCCGCAGTGCTGGCGGCGGCGCTCTTCAATATCGCGCCGCATCTCGACGACCCCGAGGGCACGATCGAGGCGCGCTTCGGCGCCGAGGTCGTCAAGCTCGTGTTCGACGTGCGCAAGCTGTTGCGCCTGGGCACCGTGAGCCTGCGCACGGCGGCGCAAAACGCAGCATCCGAAGCCGGCCGCGAAGGCCGCGATGCCCAGGCCGCGCGCCGGGCCCAGGTGGAGTCGCTGCGCAAGATGCTGCTGGCGTTCGCGCAAGACATCCGCGTGGTGCTGATCCGGCTCGCGTCGCGCGTGCAGTCGCTGCGCTACTACGCGGCGGCGAAGGTCACGCCCGCTCCCGAGATTGCGCGCGAGACGCTCGAAATCTACGCGCCGCTCGCGAACCGGTTGGGCATCTGGCAATTGAAGTGGGAGCTCGAAGACCTCGCGTTCCGCTTCGAGGAGCCGGCGACCTACAAGCGCATCGCCAAACTGCTCGATGAAAAGCGCGTGGAGCGCGAGAGCTATGTGGCCGAGGCCATCGAACGGCTGCAGCACGAGCTTGCCGCCGCGCATATCGATGCCGAGGTGAGCGGCCGGCCCAAGCACATCTACAGCATCTGGAAGAAGATGCGCGGCAAGGAGATCGACTTCTCCGAGCTCTACGACGTGCGCGCGTTTCGCGTGATCGTGCGCGATATCAAGGATTGCTACACGGTGCTCGGCATCGTGCACAACCTTTGGCAGCCAGTGCCGAAGGAGTTCGACGACTACATCTCGCGGCCCAAGCCCAATGGCTATCGTTCGCTGCATACGGTCGTGATCGGCGACGATGGCCGCGCGTTCGAAGTGCAGATCCGCACCCAGGAGATGCATCAGTTCGCAGAATATGGTGTGGCCGCGCATTGGCGCTACAAGGAGGCAGGCTCGAAGGGCTATGGCGGCCAGTTCAGTGCCGCCAGCGCGTACGACGAGAAGATCGCCTGGCTGCGTCAGTTGCTGGCCTGGAAGGACGATGTGGCCGACGGCCCTCAGCCGTGGGAGCAACTGCGCCACGCCACGCTCGACGACGACCACATCTACGTGCTCACGCCGCAGGCGCGCGTGATTGCATTGCCGCAGGGTGCGACGCCGCTCGACTTCGCGTATCACCTGCATAGCGAGCTCGGCCACCGCTGCCGCGGCGCGCGCGTGGACGGCGCAATGGTGCCGCTCAACACGCAGTTGCAGAACGGTCAAACCGTCGAGATCGTCGCGGTGAAAGAGGGCGGCCCGTCGCGCGACTGGCTCAACCCGCAGCTCGGCTATCTGCACAGCAACCGCGCCCGGCAAAAGGTGCGCGTGTGGTTCAACGCCATCGAGGCTCAGGAGAACATCGCCAACGGCCGCGCGATGGTGGAAAAGACGCTGCAGCGCGAGGGGCGCACGTCCGTGAATCTCGATCAGCTTGCGGCCAAGCTCGGCTTCAAGTCGCCCGACGAGCTCTTTAGCGTGGTCGGCAAGGAAGAGTTCAGCTTGCGTCACGTCGAGCAGGCGCTGCACGATGCGCCCGCCGCCGAACCCGAAGACGAGACACCCGAGCAGATCACCAAGCGCGCGAGCGGCGCGAATGTGACACACGGCGGATCGTCGGGCGTGCTCGTGGTAGGCGTGGATGCGCTGCTCACGCAGCTTGCGCGGTGCTGCCGGCCGGCGCCGCCCGACGATATCTGCGGCTTTGTCACGCGCGGCAAGGGCATGTCGATTCACCGCAGCGATTGCCCGACCTTCCTGCGCATGGCTGGCCGCGCGCCTGAGCGCGTGCTGCAGACCACCTGGTCCGCGGACGTGATGGGCGGGCGTGGCCAATCGGTGTATCCGGTGGATATCCTGATCGAGGCCAGCGACCGCCAGGGCTTACTGCGCGACATCTCGGAAGTGTTCGCGCGCGAGAAGATGAACGTGATCGGCGTGAAGACGCAATCGCGACGCAACGCCGCATACATGCAGTTCACGGTCGAGGTGTCGAATTCGGCGCAGATCCAGCGCGCGTGCGTGCTGCTCGGCGAGGTGGGCGGCGTGCTCAGGGCGGCGCGCAAGCACTGAGGCGCGGGACCCGGGTTCTGGCGGGGCCTGGCTTTTGTGCTCCGCCGCAAAAAATACTTGCCAAGCCAGCGCAGGCAACATACAATCTTGCTTCTTCAGGCTCGTAGCTCAGCTGGTTAGAGCACCACCTTGACATGGTGGGGGTCGTTGGTTCGAGTCCAATCGAGCCTACCAACGAAATCGAAGTCGCGATACGGGTAGTGCATATCGAGGCTTCACGTGCAGTAAAAGCGCTGAATGAGCGCCTAAGGCGAATACGGTTATGACACCGCGAACGTTTACCGAAACCACTTCGGAGCGACGCTGATAGTCGAGGATCTCTTTCGCCCTGCAATCTGGTTTGAAAAGTGAATGCGGCCCCTCGAAAGCGGGGCCGCATTTTTTTTCGCCACGAAGTTTTCGCGGGTTGCAGCGAGTGGCTTTACCGGCAATCTTCCACGAACGATACGATGTGCCTCCACGGCACTTCTGGAGAAAAACATGGTTGCGATACGTCTGCCCGATGGCTCGGTTCGACAGTACGATCATCCCGTCACGGTCGCCGAAGTGGCGGCTTCGATTGGCCCCGGCCTCGCCAAGGCGGCGCTCGGCGGCAAGCTCGACGGCGAGCTGGTCGACACGTCGACGCTGATCGATCGCGACGCGTCGCTTGCCATCGTCACGGAGAAGGACGCCGACGGGCTCGACATCATCCGTCACTCCACGGCGCACTTGCTCGCCTATGCGGTGAAGGAGCTCTATCCGGAAGCGCAGGTCACGATCGGGCCGGTCATCGACAATGGCTTCTACTACGACTTCGCCTACAACCGTCCCTTCACGCCCGAAGATCTCGAAAAGATCGAAAAGCGCATGCAGGAGCTCGCGAAGAAGGACGAGCCGGTCACGCGCCGTGTCGTCTCGCGCGGCGAGGCGGTCGATTACTTCAAGAGCATCGGCGAGAAGTACAAGGCCGAAATCATCGAATCGATTCCCGGCAGCGAGGACATCAAGCTCTACGCGCACGGCGGCTTCACCGACCTGTGCCGCGGCCCGCACGTGCCGTCCACGGGCAAGCTCAAGGTCTTCAAGCTCATGAAGGTCGCGGGGGCCTACTGGCGTGGCGATGCAAAGAACGAGCAATTGCAGCGCATCTACGGCACGGCCTGGACGAAGAAGGAAGACCAGGACCAGTACCTGCACATGCTCGAAGAGGCGGAGAAGCGCGACCACCGCAAGCTCGGCAAGCAGCTCGACCTGTTCCACATGCAGGACGAGTCGCCGGGCATGGTGTTCTGGCATCCGAAGGGCTGGACGCTCTGGCAACAGGTCGAGCAGTACATGCGCGGCCGCCTGCGCGAGGCTGGCTACGACGAAATCAAGACGCCGATGATCATGGACCGCTCGCTTTGGGAGGCGTCGGGCCACTGGCAGAACTATCGTGAAAACATGTTCACGACGGAGTCGGAGAAGCGCGACTACGCCATCAAGCCGATGAACTGTCCGGGTCACGTCCAGGTGTTCAACCACGGCCTGCGTTCGTATCGCGACCTGCCGCTGCGCTATGCGGAATTCGGCTCGTGCCACCGCAATGAGGCGTCGGGTGCGCTCCATGGTCTGATGCGCGTGCGCGGCTTCGTTCAGGACGACGCACACATCTTCTGTACCGAAGACCAGATCATCAGCGAGTCGATCGCCTTCAACACGCTCGCGATGAGCGTCTACAAGGATTTCGGGTTCGATCACATCGACATCAAGCTCTCGCTGCGCCCGGATTCGCGCGCGGGAACGGATGAGACGTGGGATCGCGCCGAGCAGGGTCTGCGCGAGGCGCTCACGGCTTGTGGCCTGCAATGGGAGGAGCTGCCGGGCGAGGGTGCGTTCTATGGTCCGAAGGTCGAGTACCACATCAAGGACGCGCTTGGCCGCTCGTGGCAGTGCGGCACGCTGCAGCTCGACATGGTGCTGCCGGAGCGCTTGGGCGCCGAGTACGTGTCCGAGGACAACAGCCGCCGCCGTCCGATCATGCTGCACCGTGCAATTCTCGGTTCGATGGAGCGTTTCCTCGGGATTTTGATCGAGCACCATGCGGGCGCGATGCCGTCCTGGCTCGCTCCGGTGCAGGCTGTTGTGATGAATATCGCCGAAAGTCAGGCCGAATACGCGACAAATCTAGCCCAATCGTTGCAAAAACAAGGGGTTAGAGTGCAGGCCGATTTGCGCAACGAGAAAATTAGCTATAAAATACGCGAGCACACGCTTGAGAAGGTCCCGTACCTGCTGGTTGTCGGCGACAAAGAGCGTGAAGCACAAACGGTAGCCGTGCGTGCCCGTGGCGGCGTCGATCTGGGTGTCATGCCGGTCGACGCGTTCGCTGAGCGTCTGGCGCAGGATGTCAAGACGTTCAAGTAAGCCACCTGGCAGCGCGGCTCGTTTTTTTAATTTTTAGAGGAAACGTAACATCGCTACGGATAAGTCGCATCGCATCAACGGTGAAATCTCGGCACCCGAGGTGCGTCTCGTTGGCATCGACAACGAGCCGCTCGGCATCGTAAAGCTGGCTGATGCGTTCCGCATGTCGGAACAACAGGACGTCGATCTGGTTGAAATCGCCCCGCAGGCCGTGCCCCCCGTGTGCCGCCTGATGGACTACGGCAAGTTCAAGTACCAGGAGGCGAAGAAGCAACACGAGGCCAAGCTCAAGCAGAAGGTCATCCAGGTCAAGGAAGTCAAATTCCGTCCGGGTACCGACGACGGCGATTACAACGTCAAGCTGCGCAATCTCGTCCGCTTCCTTGAAGATGGCGACAAGACGAAGATCACGTTGCGTTTCCGGGGCCGCGAAATGGCCCACCAGGAAATCGGCATGCGCATGCTTGAGCGCCTGCGCACCGATCTCGAAGAAGTCGGTCAGGTCGAGCAGATGCCGAAGATGGAAGGGCGCCAGATGATCATGGTGCTTTCGCCCAAGAAGAAGAAGTAATTGGCGCGCCGCGCGTTGTTGTTCTGTTGTTCCATGCGCGACGGCCACGGTAGTTTTGTCAGACGTTTTCCACGCGGTGAGTGCAGTAAAATGCGTGGGGAAACGGCAAGCAGGTTCCGGAACGGCGCCCGCGCGCCGCACGTCAATGTGCGGCAAACGGGCGTTTTTCCTGAAAGCGGCGGCAAGCTTGTTTTTTAAAAGCCGGCCAGCTGCCAAAACAAGTGGAGTGGGTTTCGAAGGGCGGTTTGAGGGCGAAGCGCGCGGTTTTTGAAAACCGGGCGTGGGAGCCAGCCGCACACCCATGTCCATCAAATAAATGGAGTTTTTGTCATGCCCAAGATGAAGACCAAGAAGAGCGCTGCAAAGCGCTTCGTGGTTCGTCCGGGTGGTACCGTCAAGCGCGGTCAAGCCTTCAAGCGTCACATCCTGACCAAGAAGACCACCAAGAATAAGCGTCATCTGCGTGGTGCAACGGCCGTTCACGAGTCTGATGTGAAGTCCGTTCGCGCAATGATGCCGTTCGCGTAATCCTCAACCGACAACTCATAGGAGCTACTCATGCCTCGAGTCAAACGTGGGGTTACCGCACGGGCCCGTCACAAGAAAATCATCAAGCTGGCCAAGGGTTACCGCGGCCGCCGCAATAACGTCTATCGCATCGCCAAGCAGGCGGTCATGCGCGCAGGCCAGTACGCCTACCGCGATCGCCGCAACAAGAAGCGTGTGTTCCGCGCACTGTGGATCACGCGTATCAACGCGGCGGTGCGTCAGCACGACATGACCTACAGCGTGTTCATCAACGGCCTGAAGAAGGCTTCGATCGAACTCGACCGCAAGGTCCTGGCTGACATGGCTGTGTTCGACAAGGCTGCATTTGCTGCGATCGTCAAGCAGGTGAAGGCCGCCGTCGCTGCCTAAGCAAGGTATTGCGCAGGTTCGTTGCAGCAGACATTCCGGTTGTCTCGGTGATGCTGCAACAAAAACGGGGCTCCTCACCGAGCCCCGTTTTTGTTGGCGAAGCGCTTCCTGCGCCGCTCAAGTCTCAAACACTGACGCTGAAAAGATGGGATCAATGGATCTGGACCAGATTGTCGCCGACGCGCAACGCGCCTTTGCCTCCGCCTCCGACGTCAACACGCTTGAAAATGAAAAAGCGCGTTTTCTCGGTAAATCGGGCGCGCTGACCGAACTGCTCAAGGGCCTCGGCAAGCTCGACCCGGAAACGCGCAAGACCGAAGGTGCGCGCATCAACGCCGTCAAGCAGCAGGTCGAGGCCGCGCTCAACGCGCGCCGCCAGGCGCTTGCCGACGCGCTGCTGAACCAGCGTCTCGCCGCCGAGGCGATCGACGTCACGCTACCGGGCCGTGGCGCCGGCACGGGCAGCCTGCATCCGGTGATGCAGACGTGGGAGCGCGTCGAGCAGATCTTCGGCTCGATCGGCTTCGACGTGGCCGACGGCCCCGAGATCGAAACCGACTGGTACAACTTCACCTCGCTCAACAGCCCGGAAAACCATCCGGCGCGTTCGATGCAGGACACCTTCTATGTGGACGGCAAGGATGCCGAAGGCCGTCCGCTCTTGCTGCGCACCCACACGAGCCCGATGCAGGTGCGCTACGCGCGCACGCACACGCCGCCCATCAAGGTGATCGTGCCGGGCCGTACTTATCGCGTGGACAGCGACGCCACCCACTCGCCGATGTTCAACCAGGTCGAAGGCCTGTGGATCGAAGAGAACATCAGCTTTGCGGACCTCAAGGGCGTCTATACGGACTTCCTGAAGAAGTTCTTCGAGCGCGACGACATCCAGGTGCGTTTCCGCCCGTCGTACTTCCCGTTCACGGAGCCGTCCGCCGAAATCGACATGATGTTCGAGCAGGGCAAGAACGCCGGCAAGTGGCTCGAAATCTCGGGCTCGGGCCAGGTGCATCCGACCGTGATCCGCAACATGGGCCTCGACCCGGAGCGCTATATCGGCTTTGCGTTCGGCAGCGGGCTCGAACGCCTCACGATGCTGCGTTATGGCGTACAGGATCTGCGTCTGTTCTTCGAAGGCGACCTGCGCTTCCTGCGCCAGTTCGCCTGAGCCTGAGGCTAGGCACGGCATCCGCGGTTCGCGAAGCGCACGCAGCACCACAAGCCTTAGGGCAGTGCGCGAGAAAACGCTACGCGACGGTCTCAATCTGTCTGGAACGTAAAACGAAATGCTATTCCCCGAATCCTGGCTGAGAAGCTTTGTCGATCCGAAGCTCACGACCGATGAACTGGCCCATGCGCTGACCATGGCCGGCCTCGAAGTCGAAGGCCTGCGTCCGGCCGCGCCGCCCACTGCGAAGATCGTCGTGGGCCGCGTGATCGAAGTCGTCAAGCACCCGGACGCGGACAAACTCAACGTCACGCAGGTCGATGCCGGCACCGGCGCGACGCTGCAGATCGTCTGCGGCGCACCCAATGTGGCGCCCGGCATCAAGGTGCCGGTGGCGCTCGTGGGCGCGGAGCTGCCGCCCGCGGAAGAGGGCGGCAAGCCCTTTGCGATCAAGCTCTCGAAGCTGCGCGGGGTGGAAAGCCAGGGCATGTTGTGCTCGGCGCGCGAACTGAAGCTCTCGGAAGACCACAGCGGCCTCATGATCCTGCCCGAAGACACGCCCATCGGTCAGGACATCCGCGAGACGCTCAATCTCGACGACACCATTTTCGAAATCAAGCTCACGCCGAACAAGGCCGATTGCCTTTCGGTGTACGGCATCGCGCGCGAAACCGCCGCGATCACCGGTGCGCCGCTGCAAGCGCCCGTGTTCCCGAAGGTCGACGTCAAGCTCAACGAAACGTTGCCCGTGAAGATCTCGGCGCCGAACCTGTGCGGCCGTTTCTCGGGCCGCCTGATTCGCGGCGTGAACGCGCACGCGAAGACGCCCGCGTGGATGGTCGAGCGCCTCGAGCGCTCGGGCCAGCGCAGCATCTCGGCCCTCGTCGATATTTCGAACTACGTCATGCTCGAACTGGGCCGCCCGTCGCACGTGTTCGATCTCGACAAGATCCACGGTTCGATGGAGGTGCGCTGGGGCAAGAAGGGCGAACAGCTCAAGCTGCTCAACGGCAGCACCGTCGAAGTCGATGAAACCGTGGGCGTGATCGCCGACGAGCGCGAGATCGAAAGCCTCGCGGGCATCATGGGCGGCGACAGCACCGCCGTCTCGCTAGACACGAAGAACATTTACCTCGAAGCCGCGTTCTGGTGGCCGGACAGCATTCGTGGCCGCTCGCGCCGCTACAACTTCTCGACCGATGCGGGCCACCGCTTCGAGCGCGGCGTGGACTGGTCCACGACTGTCGAGCACATCGAGCGCATCACGCAATTGATCCTCGACATTTGCGGCGGCGAAGCCGGCCCGGTCGACGACCAGACCGTGAACGTGCCCAAGCGCGCGCCGGTGAAGATGCGCGTCGCGCGTGCGAACCGCATCGTCGGCGTGAAGATTGGTGCTGATGAAATCGCACAAATCTTCACGCGTCTCGGCCTTGCGTTCGAACGCAGTGCGGAGAATGGCGACGAGACGTTCAGCGTGATGCCGCCGCCGTATCGCTTCGACATCGAGATCGAGGAAGACTTGATCGAAGAAGTCGCGCGCATTTACGGCTTCGAGAAGATTCCCGCGAACCCGCCTGTCGCACGCAGCGAGATGCGTGCAACGAACGAAACGCGCCGCTCGGTTCACGCGATTCGTCACGCACTCGCGGCGCGCGATTACGCCGAAACGATCAACTTCAGCTTCGTCGATGCCGAGTGGGAGCAGGATTTCGCGGGCAACGCGAATCCCGTAAAGCTGCTGAACCCGATCGCGAGCCAGCTTTCGGTCATGCGCACGACGCTGTTCGGCAGCCTCATCAATGTGCTGCGCCATAACCTCAACCGCCGCGCAGATCGCGTGCGCGTGTTCGAGGCAGGCCGCGTGTTCCTGCACGATCCGTCGATCAAGGCCGGCGAGATGGCGGTGGAAGGTTTCGCGCAGCCGAAGATGATTGGCGCGCTCGCCTATGGTCCCGCGCTCGAAGAGCAGTGGGGCGCGCCCACGCGCGGCGTCGATTACTTCGACGTGAAGGGCGATCTCGAAGCGCTGTTTGCGCCGCTGGGTGCGGCAAAAGCGCCGCGTTTCGTGAAGGCGGAGCACCCGGCGCTGCATCCGGGTCGTAGCGCGCGCATCGAAGTCGATGGCCGCGCGGTGGGCTGGATTGGCGAACTGCATCCGCGCTGGATGCAGAAGTATGACCTGCCTCATGCGCCGATGTTGTTCGAAGTCGAAGCGGACGCGCTGATGGCGCGCGAACTGCCCGCGCCGTCGGAAGTCTCGAAATTTCCGCCGGTTCGACGCGACATCGCACTTGTCGTCGATCAAAAGATCGAAGTGCAGGCACTGCTCGACGAGTTCCAGAAGGGTCTGCAAGACGAGCCCTGCAAGATTGTCCAGAGGGTTGCGTTGTTCGATGAATTTCGTGCAAAATCAAATACTTCCGGACTTGGCGCGGACGAGAAAAGCCTTGCCTTCCGGGTGACCCTGCAAGATACTGGCGGAACCCTTCAGGACGAAACGGTCGATGCGGCCATCAAGTCCCTGGTGGATCGCCTGGCTCGAGTGTTTGGCGCCCGGTTGCGCGGATAAGCTCTACGGCTCATCTCCTGCCGACATCGACTTCCGGTTTGCGAGGTTGCAGTCACCCTGCCAACCGGAAGCGCGCCATTTCATAGATAGATGAACGAAATGAACTCGAGTGATTTCGAAGCCCTTCTTGCGGCACAGCGTAGCGCCATGATTCGCGACATTCCTGCCTCGTCGGCAAGCGCCACGAACGACACGCCCACGCTGACCAAAGCCGAGCTCGCCGAGCTGCTGTTCGACAACGTCGGGCTCAACAAGCGCGAGGCCAAGGATATGGTCGAAGCGTTCTTCGAAGTGATTCGCGACGCGCTCGAAGGCGGTGACAGCGTGAAGCTCTCAGGCTTCGGCAATTTCCAGTTGCGCGACAAGCCGCAACGGCCGGGCCGCAATCCGAAGACCGGAGAGGCGATTCCCATTGCTGCGCGACGCGTGGTGACGTTCCATGCGAGCCAGAAGCTCAAGGCACTGGTCGAGAGCGGCGCCGAGGCTAGCTTTTCGCGCTGATCCACCGATCAAGGCATCATGCGCGGGGAGAACCCGCGCACGCTCGCACGGGCCGCACGTGACAGATCGTGCAGCGGGCGTGACTGGAAACCACTGACCGGCGGCGACGCCACATTTGCGCAACCACCACGACGGCAACCCGGCGATGACATCGACAATCGAAAAGGTCGTCTTGCCTCCCATCCCCGCCAAGCGCTACTTCACGATCGGCGAAGTGAGCGAGTTGTGCGGTGTGAAGCCCCATGTGCTGCGGTATTGGGAGCAGGAGTTCACGCAGTTGAGGCCTGTCAAGCGGCGCGGCAACCGCCGCTACTATCAGCACCACGAAGTCCTGCTGATCCGGCGCATTCGCGAGTTGCTTTACGAGCAGGGATTCACGATCAACGGCGCGCGCAATCGCCTCGATTCGTCGGGCGCGGTGGTGGAAGAGGCCGCGCCGGGCGAGGCGGGTGAGGAGAGCGTTGCGCAGGGCAATATGGCGCTGGTCGACGTCGATCAACTGCGCAAGGAATTGCTGCATGTGATCGATCTGCTCGGTCAGTGAAGACCCTTCGGCAATCTTTGTAGCGAATTGCGATTTAGGTGGTTCTAATTAGAGAAGCGCTCTGTTATACTTTCTAGCTCTCGGGGCGTAGCGCAGCCTGGTAGCGTACCTGCATGGGGTGCAGGTGGTCGGAGGTTCAAATCCTCTCGCCCCGACCAGAAGTCAAAAAGGCCTTACGGTGAAAATCGTAAGGCCTTTTTCTTTTGCGCCAGAAATGTGGCTCGGCGCGATCACACGCGAACCCGCCTCGTTGTGTTCCTGCGTGGGCTCTCACGCCTAAGCCCGCCTGAAACCCGGCACGGTCCGCCGGTCTACGTAAGCCCTTCAATTCAAAGCGTTGGCCGCCACCGGTCAGGAATAAGTGCGCAACAATCGGTGCTAATTTTTCTCACATATCGATGAGAATCATTCGCTATGAGGGTTGTGCCACGCCCATTACGATTAGCGCTTGACTGCCGGTGTTGTCCCTTTCGTACGCGCACTGTCGACCATGAATCCGCTCGAACTTGCTCAGCTCGTCTTTCTCGCCGCCCTGTGGGGCGGGTCATTTCTCTTTATTCGCGTCGGCGTGACCGATCTGGGCGTGGCGCCGCTGATGGCGCTGCGCGTTGGCATTGGCGCGCTGTTTCTGCTGATCGTGCTGTTTTCGCGGCGCTCGCCTCGCGAGGCGCTTGGCGCATTGCGCGAGCGCGCGTGGCCGCTCTTCGTGGTCGGCATTCTCAATTCGGCCGCGCCGTTCTGCCTCTTCGCGTGGGCTGAGCTCACGCTCTCCGCAGGCGTGACTTCGGTGATCAACGCGACTACGCCGTTGTTTGGCGCCGTGGTCGCGTATTTGTGGCTCAAGGACCGGCTGAGCGGCTTGCGCAACGCGGGCCTAGCGATTGGCTTTGCAGGGGTGCTCGCGCTGGTCTGGGATCAGATCGCCACGCGCGCCGGCGATGGCGCGGGCACATCGGCCACCGTGCTCGCCGCCGGCGCTGCGCTTTGTGCCGCGGCGCTTTACGGCGTCGCGGCGAGTTTCACGAAGCGTCATCTGACCGGCGTCGATCCGCTCACCGTGGCTGCTGGCACCATGACGGCCGCCACCATCGTGCTGGCGCCTTTCGCACTCGCCACCTGGCCGCATGCCGCGGTTTCCTTGCATGCGTGGGGCGCGGCGCTCTGCCTGGGCGTCGCGTGCACGGGAGTTGCCTATCTGCTGTTCTTCCGCCTGATTGCCGCCATTGGCCCGGCGCGCACGATTACCGTGACGTTCGTGATCCCGGTGTTCGGCATCCTCTGGGGTGCGCTGTTTCTTGATGAGCATGTGTCGGTGGGCATGATCGAGGCCTGTGCTGCGATCCTCGTGGGCACGTCGCTTGCGACTGGCTTTATCAAGCGGCTTCCGGGCATGGGGGCGCGCAGGGAAGGCGCGGGCGCCAAACAACAGTAAGCGCTCCTGGCGATACGTCAATTGACCTAGTTGCGTACGCAACGATAAGCCGTCGTGCAACGCGACGTCTCGCGCTGCCGTTTTTCCTCCCATTTTTTGCGCATCGCCACGCTTGATGAACGACACCAGTGCGTGGCGTTTGTGCGCCTGTGTGATTTGTCTGGATGCGGTTCTTCAGATTCACGTGATCGAACGCACGGGCGCACTAATCCGCTTCGCTGAAAGTTCAGTGAATGCCAGCAGGTTCGCTTTGGTCCGATCGCTTCAGGTAAAAGCGATAAGGTCGATACTTTCTTGTAAAGTAAAACCTGCCGAATAATGCGTCATTCGATTTGATTGCAAGGTATTGCATATCGTAGTGAAAGCCTTGAGTCAGGGCGTTCAAGCGAGGTGCGCCTGGTCACAAGCAGAAAGTAGAGGTCGCTATTACACTGGATGCACACTGCGAGAAGAATTCGCAGATGACCGCAGATGAGCGCGCCAAAGGGGAACATCGAGCTTAAATATCGCGTCGTGAAATGTCGTTCGTTTCCAGGGATATTCATGACAGAAAAAAGATCAGAGTGGCCGCTTCGGATGGCACGTGGGGCATGCGCGGCGCTGTTGGCCTGTGGAGCGGCAGGTGCGCATGCTGACCAATTCGGCGTTCAGTTTGGAGCCGGCGTCGCGAGCTATGGAGTGAAGAAGCTCGACCTGGGCCTGGTCTGGGATCCAGGGCTTCAATGGTGGCATTTCGCGGGTTTTCATTTCACGGTGGTGGGCGAGGGGCACGTCGCGTACTGGGATCTCACCGAAGACGGCGCCTCGCATCCGAACATCTGGGAATTCGGCGTGACGCCGGTGTTTCGCATCATCAAGGACAGCGGCTGGTTCCGGCCGTTCTTCGAGGCCGGCGTAGGCGTGCGCCTGCTTTCGCACGTACAGCTCACGGGCGACCGTACCATGTCGACGGCATTCCAGTTCGCGGACCTGGTGGGGGTGGGTGCGCAGTTCGGCGAGCACCAGAACTTTCAGGCTGGCATTCGCTTTCAACATGTCTCCAACGCGGACATCAAGACGCCTAACCCTGGTCTGAACTTCAGCCAGATCTACGTGCAGTACAACTTTTGAGCCAGACGTGTCCGGGGAGGGGGGATGGTTTAACCCCCGACGCACCGGTTTCAGCCTGTCTTCATAAGCCTTACACTGTCGAGTCATGATGCGGTGCATCACGCGCACCGCATGGCCGGTTTTTTCCATCGGCGATGCACCGGCGTCGCAGACCAGTGAGTGAGGAGCAGGCATGGCAATCGAAACGGTTGGGATCGTGGGCGCGGGCACCATGGGCAATGGCATCGCGCAGGCGGTGGCCGTGGCGGGTCTCAAGGCAGTGATGATCGACGTGACGGAGGCGGCGCTCTCCAAAGGTGTGGCGACGCTCACGCACAGCCTCGATCGGCTCGTTTCGAAGGGCAAGCTCGATGCGGCCGTGCGCGATGCAGCCCTCGCGCGCATCGAGACCAGCACCGACTACCAGCGCCTTGGCAGCGCCGATCTCGTGATCGAAGCAGCCACGGAAAACGCCGAGCTCAAGACGCGCATTCTCAAGCAGATCGAAGCCGCTGCGCGTCCCGACGCGATCATCGCCTCGAACACCTCATCTATTTCGATCACGGCGCTCGCGACGACGCTTGCCGATCCAGCGCGTTTCATCGGCATGCACTTCTTCAATCCCGTGCCGATGATGCCGCTCGTCGAGGTCATTCGCGGCCTGCAGACGCGCCCGGCCGTGCTCGACGCGGTGCGCGATCTCGCACAGCGTCTGGACAAGACGCCCATCGCGGTCAAGAACGCGCCGGGTTTCGTCGTGAACCGCATTCTCGTGCCCATGATCAACGAGGCATTCTTCGTGCTCGCCGAAGGCGTTGCGAGTGCCGAAGAAATCGACGCCGGCATGAAGTTGGGCGCGAATCATCCGATTGGGCCGCTGGCGCTCGCGGACCTGATCGGCCTCGACGTGTGCCTCTCCGTGATGGATGTGTTCCTGAAGGACTTCGGCGATTCGAAGTATCGTGCGTGCCCGCTTTTGCGCGAGATGGTGGCGGCAGGGCAGCTCGGCCGCAAGACCGGTCGGGGCGTGTACCAGTACGACAAGACATCCTGAGGATTGCGGAGCATTAGGGGTCAGGCGTGCAGGCCGACCGTGTACTGCATGACCCCGCTATTCGGTTGCGACTGTGAGTTCGAGTCCACTGCGCAAGGCGTCTGGGTCATGCAAATTCACGTGGGGAGGATCGCATCCGAATGTTTCGACATGCTAATCAATGGCATTCAGCCAAGCTGCCACCATGCCGGCAGCAATGCACGCACGTCGGGCCGCGCGAAGCGGTCGTCGAGCAAATGCACGACGCCGTTGTCGCGTTCGGTGCGAATCACGCGGCCCGCGGCCTGTACGACCTTGCGCAATCCGGGAATCAGATAGGTGTAGTCGAACCCGGCGCCGTAGAGCGTTTCCATGCGCTCGCGCATCGTCTCGTTGACGGGATTTACCTGCGGCATGCCGAGCGTCGCAATGAAGGTGCCGATCAGGCGCGTGCCCGGCAAGTCGATGCCCTCGCCGAAAGCGCCGCCGAGCACCGCAAAGCCGATCCCGCAGCCGCCTTCCACGAAGCGCGCGACGAAAGCCTGTTGCTGGGTTTCGTCCATCGTGCGCGACTGCATCCATGTGCTCACATGTGGATGCCGCGCGACGAAGGTATCGGCGGCAAGCTGAAGATAATCGTAGCTGCTGAAGAAGCACAGGTAATTGCCGGGCCGCGCAGCATATTGCGCGGCGATGCGCGCGACCAGTATGTCGAGCGAGCGCTCCCGGTCCTTGTAGCGCGTCGAGATATCGCGTGCGATCCGCACCTCGAGTTGCTCGGTGCGAAATGGCGTGCCGATCTTGACGTTCACGGTGTTTTCCGGCAAGCCGAGCATGTCGGTGTAGTAGTGCGTGGGCGCGAGCGTGGCGGAGAAAAGCGTCACGCTGTGGGCCGCCGCCATGCGCGCGCGCAGCGCGCCCGCCGGCACGATGTTGCGGATGCAGAGCGTCGAGCGCGGACGCTTCGCTTCCCGTGCGCGCAGCGGCGTGACGTCGAAGATCGATTGCGCGTCGAAGCGCTCGGCCATGCGCACGAAGTGCAGCGCGTCGAAATAGAAGCGTTCGAGTTCGGCGTCGCGCATGAGCGCCGGTTGAGCAAGCTGGTCGCCAATCGCGGCAATCACATCGCCGAGCGCGGCGACGAAACCTTCGGGCAGCGTTTCGCTCGCGCGCCAGGCCTGCGGCTGCATGGCGGTTTGCGCGTTCCAGTGGCGCGCGAGACGCGTCAATGCGCGCTTCACCGGGGCGCTCGCGGCGCGTCGCACGGCGTCCATGCGAGTCTGCATGATCTCGGCGGAATACATCGCGCGGGCGCGTTCAGGCAGGTTGTGTGCTTCGTCGACGAGCACGCTCATGCGCCACTGATTGTGCGCACCGAGCATGAACAGCATGGCGCTCACATCGAAGTAGTAGTTGTAGTCGCCGACGATCACGTCGCTCCAGCGCGCCAGCTCCTGGCCGAGGTAGTACGGACACACCTCGTGCTCGCGCGCGACTTCGCGCAGTGTCGCGCGCTCGAGCCGCACGCGCTCGAGGGCGGCGGCGCGCGCGGCGGGCAGGCGGTCGTAGAAGCCACGCGCAAGCGGGCACGATTGTCCGTGGCAGGCGAGGTCGGGGTGCTCGCAGGCCTTCTCGCGCGCGACCAGTTCCAAAACGCGCAGCGGCAGCGCGGTCGTGCTGCTGCCCGCGCCGGCTTTGCCATCGGCCTGCGCATCGGCAAGCGTGTTGAGCGCAGCGATGGCGAGTTGACGTCCCGAGCTTTTGGCGCTCAGGAACAGCACCTTGTCGATACCGGCGCGCGCGCAGGCCTTCAACTGCGGGAACAGCGTGCCGATGGTCTTGCCGATGCCGGTCGGCGCCTCCACGAGCAGGCAGCGGCCTTGCGTCGCGGCGCGCCATACGGCCTCGGCGAGATCGCGCTGGCCTTCGCGGAACGCAGCATGCGGCAGGCGCAATGCCGCGAGCGCACCGTCGCGCGCCGCGCGATGCGCGCTTTCCTGTTCCGCCCACGCGATGAAGCGCGCGCACTGCGATTCGAATTCCGCGCGCAATAGCTGTGCGCTCGCGTGCTCGACGAGTGCCGTCTCACGTCCCGAGCCAATCTCGTAGTAGACGAGCGCGAGTTGGAGCGCGTCGAGGCCGAGCTTTTCGCACATCAGCGCGCCGTAGACGCGCAACTGTGCCCAATGAAGCACACGCTGGTTCTCGCGCATCGCATCCAGATCGCCGCGATAGGTCTTGAATTCTTCGAGCCGTTGGAGTGCTGGATCGTAACCGTCGGCGCGGCCGCGCACGGTGAGCGTGCCGAATACGCCGGTGAGCGCGACTTCGGTTTCGTAGCCGGCGGGCCGGCGCGCGGCGATCGCAGCATGGCCGGCGCGGCCTTCGCTTGCATCGGGCGAGGGTGTGAAGCGCAAATCGAGATCGCCGCGTTTTGCGGTGAACTCACAGAGCGTACGGACCGCGACGGTGTAGCTCATGGCATTGACGCAGCGTTCGTGCTGGCCTGCGCCGCCCAGCGCACTTGTAGCACGGTCACGGGCAGGCCGTGCGCGGCGCAATACGCGAGCCAGCGGCGCTGATTGTCCTGCAGCCGGTCGCCGGGGCCTTTCACTTCGATCAGTTCGTAGCGTCGCTCGCGGGGCCAGAAACGCACGAGGTCTGGCAGGCCCGAGCGGTTCGCGGCGGGTTCGCGCAGGAGCCGCTCGAACCATAGCCGCAGATGGGCAGCGGGAAAGCAGTTGAGCGCGAGCGTGAGGAGCGCGGCGTCGAGCGCGGGCCATGCGACGTAAGGCGACTGGATGCCGTGCTTCTCGTCAAAACGCTGCTCGATGGTCGCGCGGTACGTGCCGCTTTCGAGTTCGGCGAGGCAGGCGGCAAAGAGCCCGGCGCGCCGCTGGACGAAGTCGGCGGCGTGCAGATCGGCGGGGCCGCGCTGGAACGGATGGAAGAATGCGCCCGGCAGCGCTGCGAAAAGCGCGGGCCAGCAGAGCAGGCCAAACAGGCCGTTGATGAGCGTGTTCTCGACGTAGAAGACCGGTGCGTCCGCGCACTCGAGCGTCCGGCGCGCGGCTTCCTCCACGCGCAGGCCCGCGCAGGCGGCGGGCAGCGTGAGTTCGGCGCTGGTGAACGTCGGCGCATCGCTGGCTTCGATTACGCGAGTTGCCGCGATTTCTGCCCGCGTCGCTGCCTGTGTTGCTGCTTGTGTCGCCGCTGGTATCGCGCTCGTGCTGCGCCGCCGCGCGAGGCGCGCGAGCGTGCGTGTCGCGCGTTGTGCTTCCTCCTCGTTCGCGGGCGCGCCGGCAATCGCCTGCGCGAGCGCGAGGGCGTCGTCGCGGCGACCTAACTGCTCGAGCACGCGCACGCGCCGGTAGCGCGACTCGGGATGGCCGCAGTCGACATAGGCGCGCCAGGCGAGCGCCGGTTCGCCCAGCCGCTCTGCAGCCTGACCCGCTGCGTGGCGCACCCGGTCGTGACGCGAGCGCAGCCAGTCGTTGGACCGGGTGTGCGGCGCGAGCATGTCGAGCGTATCGAGCGCCGCGCTCACGGCGTTGACGGCGCTTGCGGCGTCGGGCGCGAGATCGAAGGTTTCGCGGCAGTCTCGCAGCGCGAGCCAGGCGTCGATGTCGGCGCGCTGCCGGAACGCGCGCGACGCGCTGTCGAGCGGGACGTACTCGTAGCGATAGACGCCCAGATCGGCGAGCACGAACTCGGACCAGTCTTGCCGCAGATTGCCGAAGAACATCAGCCTCAGTCGTTCGCACAGCGGCGCGGCGGCCAAATGGAAGACGGTATCGGCCGAGCCCGGAAACCACGCTGACCAACCGCGCGCCTCGGGCGCAGCGGCTTGCAGGGCTTCGAGCGTTTCGGCACGCGTGGCGCGCGCGCCGGGCGCAACGGCATCGGCCAGCAGGCGCGCGCTGAGCGCCTGCAACTCGGCTTTGGTGACGAGTGCCGCGAGGGCATCGAACGCAAGCACGGGCGCACTGTCCAGCCAGCCGGCATCGGCGAGGGGAGCGGCCGCGGCGCGCGGGCAGCCAATCTCGGCGTAGTCGAGTTTGCTTGCGCGAAAATTCGGGCCCTTGCGCATCAGCATGCGTACGAACAGCGCGCGCGAGCCGCGCGGCAGAGCGCCGAAGCTTTGCATGAAGCGCCGCTCGGCTGTGTCGAACAAGTCGGCGCAGCGCGCATCGAGCGAGGCGAGCGCGCGCTCGAAGTTCGCGAGGTAATAGAACGGATCGGGGGAGTCGGGAAGCACGCGCGGCACTGTATGAATATACAGCAGTGATGATAGCAGGCCGGCGCGGCCCGCGAGCCCCCGGTCGCGGCAGCGGCGCCAAAGTCCGGTGCGCCTCGGGTCCTTGCGGCCTGTACGCTACAATTGCCGCAGCCTGAAAACCGAACCGCGCGAGAAGCGCAACAAGAGCGATGAACAAACGGAAAGCTTGCCTCGTCGGCCTCGCCGCCGGGGCCACTCTGCTCGCGGGATGCGTCGCGCAGTACCAGAATCCCAGTGAGTGCGCGCGGGAAATGCGCACCCGGCTCGCCAGCGCTTCGCTGGGCGCACTGTCCGTCACGCATACCGCCGTGGCGTATCGCGGCAAACGCGTCGTGGTCGAGGGGCTGCTCGATCGCGGCGCATTGCCGGCATCGGGCGGGCTCAGCGCATCGGCCGCCGCCGCTCTGGCGGGCGCGCCCGTGGGTGCGGCAGCAAGCGCCTCCGATGCGAGTGCGGCGAGCGTTTCGGCCAGTTCCATGCCGACCTCGACTGCAACTTCAACGTCGACTGGCGCAGCGACTGCGCGTGGCGCGTCGGCGCCGCCGGCTGCGTCCATGATGTCGGCGGCTTCCGGGGTCTCCGCGGCGTCCGCCCCTGTTGCGGACCCACTCGCGGCTTCAGTCGCGGAGAGCAAGCCCACCACGCCGATCGCGGCGCTTGCCGTGAAGCTCGGTTTGCACAAGGCCCCGCGCCCGTCCACCGCTGCCGAGTGCACCTACGACAAGACGGGCAGCCTCACGTCGTTCCGCTGGCTTTCTCCGGGCGCGCTCGCCCGGACCACACCCGCACCGGACGTCGACGACGAGTGACCCGCGCGCTTGCGCGCGCCACTCAGAACGCGAAATACGGCCCCGTTCCCGCCGGCGTCACCTGAGCTTCGATTGCCGTATAGATGCGCCGCCCGAAGAAAAACGGCAATCCCCAGCCGAACATATTGCCGTTGTAGCCTGCAAGGTCGTTGAACGCCCAGTTGCTGCTGGCGAGGAGCGTTTGCGCGTTCGCGACCGAAACCGAGGCCGGTGCGCTGATGCCGTCCGTTCCCTTGATCGATGCGCCGATGCTTTGTGGCGTGCTCGGGCAGTACCACACGCCGCAGCGCGTGAGGGCGGAGTTCGCGAAGAAGAAGCCGTTCGATCCGCTGTCCAGATAGCTGAGCGGATAGATCGAACCGTCCGAGGTTGTGGTCGTCACGTAGCCCGTAACTGTATTCGCGCGCAGCACGGTAGCGCTGCCGAGCGCATTGTTCGGTTGCGAGCCGATGCCGAAGATCAGGGATCCGCTCACCGCGCTCTGGCCCGTATCGGGCACCGCGGGCAGATCGATCACGACGCCGTTGTTGTCGGTGGCCAACGACGCGACGGGGTTGCGCACCTGCTGCGCGAGTGGCTGCGCGCTCGCCGTGCAGTTGCCGGAAGGGCATGCGTAGTACCACGAACGATTGGGCTGATTGACACAGGCTGCGCCACAGTCGGCATTGAACGTCCCGACGCCGAGGATGCCGTTCGAGCGCAGCGCGGTGGAGTTGATCATCGCGAACCCGAAGCCCTGGCAGTAACTCGGCGTGGTTGGCACGGATGGGTCAGCGATCACCTGGATCGGCAATGAAGGGGCGACTTCACCCGCGAGCCGCACGTCGGCGCTGCGCACGGCGCCCCACGTATAGCCGGTGCCGAAGGCCGCGCATTCACCAGCGGGTGACGAACTGGCGCCCGCATTGACGGCGGGCAGGGCGAATCCGGCGGGCAGCGCGTAGGCGAGCAGGCGCAGGCCTTGCGAGCCGGTGTCGACCTGCACGTTATCGACGGTTGCGCAGGTCGTCGTGCCCGGCACGCATACCGTCACGCTCGCCATGAGCATGTTGCGTGCGGCTTCAGGCGTGGCTGCGACACTGACCGCGAGGACATTCGGCGTGGTCGATTGCGGTACGGTGCCGGTCGTACTGGATGTGTCCGGACTGGTCGCAGACGGCGAACTCGCACTCGACGGCGCACTGGCGGCAGCGGGCGTGCTGGCGGGCGTCGTGCCGCTTACTACGCCGGTGTTGCCGCTTCCCCCGCAGGCCGAGAGCACTGCCGAGAGCACTGCGGCGAGGAGGCCTGCGAGTACGCTGGAGCGCGCGCCTGCACGCTCCCCCGTGGGCGAAACGCGTCGGGCCGGCGTGCTCATTGCAGGTCCCCTTCCGTGACGCCCGCAGGCAATGCCGCGGGCAGCCACGCACGGCCGATATAGCTGCGCATGTGGCCGCCGGATTCGACGACGACCGTGGGCGTATCGACGCGTGCAGCGTGCAGGCCGGCGCGTCCGGCGGCATGGAGCGCGGCGGCGCCGCTGTGCCAGTCGGCGGCGTAGCGGCCAAGCAGCGCATCGAGGTCCG
Organism: Paraburkholderia sp. A3BS-1L; assembly: GCF_051125215.1. NCBI lineage: Bacteria > Pseudomonadati > Pseudomonadota > Betaproteobacteria > Burkholderiales > Burkholderiaceae > Paraburkholderia > Paraburkholderia sp. A3BS-1L. The sequence continues at coordinate 1,311,389 of NZ_CP120442.1, forward strand.
GCGGGGTGGGGCCTTGCCACGTGTAGGCGAAGATCTGGCCGCTATGGGTGGCGATGTACGCGTTGAAGTGCGTGCCGCCCGTGTCGACGTAGCGCGTCACGCGCGCTGCGCCGCCTGCGAGCGTCAGGCCGTTAGCGGGCGCGGAGGCTGGTGGCGCCTCGGGCGGGACTGTGTCGCCGAGTGCTGCGTGGGCTGGCGCGGCACCGGCCGCGAGGCACGAGAAGAGGCAGGCGAAGGCCGCAGCGCGGCCCGCCTGCAAGCAGCTGTAAGTTTTCGTCAACTCTCCGTATGTTGTTCTTTGCGCTTATCTCTTTTTCTCGGGGAAATTAACATCGGGCCGCTTCTGCAAGATCGGCGAACTTCAAATGTCGAGAGGCGCAAAACTGGCGGCCCCGCGTCTGCGTCCTTAGTGCATTGATAGAAAAAGAAATTTTCTCGATTCGCAGGTGTGGAGAGTGGCTTATGGAATGTTGATGAACGTTACATAGATCGGGTAAAAGCGGGCTGCGGGGTCCGTCATTCAGCGTCTGGAGCGCCGGTCTGACGGGCTGAGGCATGCCGTGCAGTGCTGTCGCCGCCCGGTTTTTGCACAGCGCGGCGTCTCACCGGTAAAATGGCTGGTTGATCCACGGAAACTAGCCCGTGGCCTAGCCGAAGGGATTACCCGAACATGAGTGATTTTCACCAACGTCTTGCCGCACGCGCGCTCGCGCTCCTGATGGCGGGCGGGCTGGTCGCCGGTTGCAGTTCGCCGACGCCCGGCAAGATCGATTACCGCAGCGATGCGAAGGCGAAGCAGGCGTCGCTGGCCGTGCCGCCGAACCTGCTCGACGAAACAGGCGACCAGCGCTCGCTGCCTCCGCAAGGCGGCGAAACCTCGCTGTCCGCGCTCAAGCAGGTTCAGGCCGCGGCGCCCGTGTCCGACCAGACCCAGGTGCTCCCGCAGGTGCCTGGCATGCACATTCAGCGTGACGGCACCGAAAGCTGGCTCGTCATCGACAGCCGCACGCCCGACCAGGTCTGGCCGCAGGTGCGCCGCTTCTGGCAGGAGCAGGGCTTCCTGCTGGTGGTCGACCAGCGCGACAAGGGCGTGATGGAAACCGACTGGAACGAAACCCATCCGAAGATCAACGACGGCCTCATTCGCAACACGCTGTCGTGGGCCACGGGCAATTCGTACGTCACGGCCGAGCGCAACAAGTACCGCACGCGCCTCGAAACGTCGCCCACCGGCGGCACGTACATCTTCATCAGCCAGAAGGGCCTGAGCGAGCAGCTGACCGGCACCAACAACGAAACCACCCACTGGGTGCCGAAGCCCAACGATCCGGCGCTCGAAACGGAGTACCTCAAGCGGCTCATGGTGACGCTCGCGCGCGCCAAGCCCGGCGTGCCCGACGCGCAGATCTCCGCCGAGGCCGACGCGAAAGCGAATGCCAACGGCAAGACGCCGGCCAAGGGTGCCGACGCGGCCGCTGCCGCCGTCGCGGCGCAGAACGCTGCTGTCGCGGGGCAGAGTGCACCGTCCGATGCGTCGGCGGCGAACGCCGCAGGGGGCCAGTACACGTCGACCGAACTCACGCTCGCCGAGCCGTACGACCGCGCATGGCTGCGTGTGGGCGTCGCGCTCGACCGCTCGAACTTCACGGTGGACGACCGCGACCGCACGAAGGGTATCTACTATCTGCGCTACGTGGATCCGCAGGATCTGAGCTCGGCGGAGCAGGGCTTCTGGAGCCAGCTCTTCCACGGCCACAAGGACAAGGTCGCGAAGCAGTACAAGCTCAATGTGCGCGCCGTGACCGAGAACCAGACCCGCGTGTCGGTCGTCGACGACAACGGGCAGGTCGACTCGTCGCGGCCGGCTCGCGAGATCATGAGTCTCGTGGTCGAGCAACTGCAGTAAGCATTCTCGAATGCAGGGGCGTCGCCCACGCCGCCCCGGGACAATCAAAAAAACCGCCTGCGAATTCCTCGATTCGCAGGCGGTTTTTCCATTCACGCTGCACGCCGTCTTCAATGCGGAGGAATCATCCATGTGAACACGTTTTGCTGCAGCCACACGAGAATGCCGAGCAGCACCGTCAGGAGGATCGAGTGCTTGAAGGTTTTCGCGAACACGTAGCCTTCCTGCCCTTTGAGGTCGGTGGTTGCCACGCCCGTTGCGATATTTTGCGGCGAGATCATCTTGCCCATGACGCCGCCCGACGAATTGGTCGCCGCCATGAGCACGGGGTCCAGATTGAGCTGGTGCGCGGCCACCACCTGAAGATTGCCGAATAGCGCGTTGCCCGAGGTGTCGCTGCCCGAGAGGAACACGGCCACCCAGCCGAGGAACGCCGAGACGAGCGGGAAGAACGCGCCCACCGAGGCCACGCCGAGACCCAGCGTATAAGTCAGGCCCGAGTAGTTCATCAAAAACGCCAGCCCGACGATGGTGGCAACGGTCAGGATGGCGATGCGCGTTTGTACCCAGGTGTCGACGATCGCGGCGCCGAAGTCGGCGGGCTTGAGCCGCACGACCAGCGCCGTGATGATGGCCGCAACCAGGATCGCGGTGCCCGTGCCGAGCGGCTGGAAGTCCCAGATCGCGCCATACGGCGTCTTGTACAGCGTGATGTAGACGGCCTTGTCGAGACCCGGCCAGTGCACCTTGAGGTCGCCGATCGCGAACACCTTGGCGATCGTCCAGAGAATCACGACCACCGCCACGATGATCCATGGATACCATCCCTGCGTGCCCGAGACGTCGCCGCGCACTTCCTTGGCGCGGTCGACCTTGATCTCGAAGCGCGCGTCGGGCGCGGGTTTCCACACGCGCAGAAACAGGATCGTGAGGATTAGCGAGACGAGCGAGGAGAGCACATCGGTCAGGCTGTAGTTGATGTAGTTCGCCGTGACGAACTGCGTGAGCGCGAAGCTGCCGCCCGAGACCAGCAGCACCGGCCAGATGCGCAGCATGCCGCCCACGCCCGCGTAGATGGCGATTACATAGAACGGCAGCGACACCGCGAAGAACGGCAACTGGCGGCCGACCATTTGCCCGAGCGCGTCGGCGGGCAGGTGGGTGACCGCGCCGAGCACCGTGATCGGCACGCCAAGCGCACCGAACGCCACCGGCGCCGTGTTGAAGATCAGCGTGAAGGTGAGTGCTTCGAGCGCCGGGAAGCCGAGCATGATCAATAGCGAACTGGTGATCGCGACGGGGGTGCCGAAACCCGAGATGCCTTCGAACAACGCGCCGAACGAGAAGCCCACCACCACGAGCACGATGCGCCGGTCGTTGGGCAGATTGTCGAGCAGCCACATGCGAAACGCCGAGAAGCGCCCCGAGCGCACCGCAATGTTGTAAAGCAGGATGGCCGTGACGACGATCCACATGACCGGCCACAGCGCGAAAACCACGCCGTTGAGCACCGAACTGATAGCGAGATTGACCGGGAACTGCCAGCCCGCGATCGCGACGACGAGGCCCACGACGAGGCCCGCGAGCGAAGCCTGCCACGCGGGCCGGCGCGCCCAGCCCAACAGGACGAGCACCACGGCGATCGGCAGCACCGCCACGATGAACGACAGGAAGAGCGAGTTGCCGATGGGAGTCAACAGCTGGTGGAACATGACGTTTCCTTTATGCTGATTGGTATCGGCGCATCGATGCGTGCGGGCGCAAAGGTGTGCCGGGCGTGGCGTCGGCAGTGCGCGCGGCGCGCGGTAGACCCGCGCGCCGCCATGGGGAGGGGAATTCAGTAAGGCCGTGCTTCAGTACCCGATACCCAATAGCAGCATAGAAAATGGTTCGGGAGCGTCAAGGGAGGGAAAGTACGGTCGTGCGGCGCGCGTGGCGCTGGCTGGCGCTTAGTGATGCCAGTGGCCGCCCCCACCGCTCCAGTAGCCAAAGCCAAAGGAGATGGCGGGCGCCCCCCATCCCCACGCGGGATAGGGGTAATACGGGGGGTAAGCCGGATAAGCCGGATAAGAGGAATAGAGCGGCCAGGCCGGCACCGCGATAGCAACGGGCGGGGAGGGATACAGCGGCCCGGGATACTGTGTATCGGGGACGGCCGCGGGTGCGGGGTTGGCAGGCAGATTCGCTTGCGGATTGGTCTGCAAGACCGCGTTTTCATGCTGCGTGCTCGAGGCGGGCACGGTGCCGTAGTAGTACGGCGAATAGCCGTATGGGTAATAGTAGTAGCAGCCGGAAAGCGCGAGCAGGACGGCCGTTGCAGCGAGCATCGAGCTCCGCCTGAGCGCGCCGCGCGCCCACGGGCGCTCCAACGAGGATTGGCGCATCGAGGCGCTGCAAGGCGAGGCAAGGGCGGCTAAGGGGCGATTCATGGCGGACTCCTTACTCGGCCGGCAGTAAGTGCGTTGGGCACCCGGAACCTGATCGATCGAGCTTACGCTCCTCGCCGCCACCCTGTGTTGCACTTGAATCACCGCATCTTTCGCGTGCTTGCATGACTGCATGCCCAAACACACGCATGCATAGTCGCGGCCAAATGCAAACGCGGCGCATGCTCTTGCGAGACATGCGCCGCGTATCCTCTCTGAAGCCGGCATGTGCAACCCGGATTGCCGGCTAATTGCCTGTTGTTATGTCGTGAGTTTTTCGCTGTGTCAGGCAGGGCAGACGTGGCCCTTACTTGCCCACCTGATTGCCGATGATGCCGCCTACCGCAGCACCGCCGATCGTGGAGAGCGCACTGCCGCCAATGGCCGCGCCCGCGACGCCGCCGACACCCGCGCCGATTGCGGTGTCGCGGTCGCGCCTCGACATGTTGTCGCAAGCCGAGAGGCTGCCGACTACGGCAACGAGCGTTGTCACAGTGAGGAGAGTGCGTGCGCGTGCAAGTGTTTTCATTTTTCGACTCCGGTTGTATCGGGCGAGGCGCACCAGGCGGTTTAGTGCCTGATGCGCTTCCAATGCATTTATCGTAGAAGCGCCTCCCGTATCCGGGTGTATGCGCTTGTCAACGAGTTGTCGGAATCGTTAGAAATTGTTTCGCGGCGCGCAGCATACCGTCTTGCGTGCCTTACTGGCGCTGATAAATCTCCGCGCCTTGCTTGATGAACTCGACGGCCTTCACTTCCATGCCCTTTTTCAGGGCCTCGTCGTCGGTCATGCCCTGTTTTGCCGCGAAGTCGCGCACGTCCTGGGTGATCTTCATCGAGCAGAAGTGCGGACCGCACATCGAGCAGAAGTGCGCGACCTTCGCGGAATCCTTCGGCAGCGTTTCGTCGTGGAACTCGCGTGCCTTGTCCGGATCGAGGCCGATGTTGAACTGGTCTTCCCAGCGGAACTCGAAACGCGCCTTCGACAGCGCGTTGTCGCGCACTTGCGCACCCGGATGACCCTTCGCGAGATCGGCTGCGTGCGCCGCAAGCTTGTACGTGATGATGCCTTCCTTCACGTCGTCCTTGTTCGGCAAGCCGAGGTGTTCCTTCGGCGTGACGTAGCAGAGCATCGCCGTGCCGAACCAGCCGATCATCGCGGCGCCAATGCCCGAGGTGATGTGGTCGTAGCCCGGCGCGATGTCGGTGGTGAGCGGCCCGAGCGTGTAGAACGGCGCTTCCTTGCACCAGTCGAGCTGCAGATCCATGTTCTCCTTGATGAGCTGCATCGGCACGTGGCCGGGACCTTCGATCATCACCTGCACGTCGTGCTTCCACGCGATCTGCGTGAGCTCGCCGAGTGTCTTGAGCTCGCCGAGCTGCGCTTCGTCGTTGGCGTCGTAGATCGAGCCGGGACGCAGGCCATCGCCGAGCGAGAAGCTCACGTCATAGGCCTTCATGATTTCGCAGATCTCTTCGAAATGCTCATAAATGAAGGATTCCTTGTGATGCGCGAGGCACCACTTGGCCATGATCGAACCGCCGCGCGAAACAATGCCCGTCATGCGGTTGGCGGTGAGCGGCACGTACTGCAGGCGCACGCCCGCGTGAATCGTGAAGTAGTCGACGCCCTGTTCGGCCTGCTCGATCAGCGTGTCGCGGAACATTTCCCACGTGAGGTCCTCGGCCTTGCCGTTGACCTTCTCGAGCGCCTGATAGATCGGCACGGTGCCGATCGGCACCGGCGAGTTGCGGATGATCCACTCGCGTGTTTCGTGAATGTGCTTGCCGGTCGAGAGATCCATGACCGTGTCGCCGCCCCAGCGGATCGCCCACGTCATCTTGTCCACTTCCTCGCCGATCGAAGACGTGACCGCCGAATTGCCGATGTTCGCGTTGATCTTCACGAGGAAGTTACGGCCGATGATCATCGGCTCGCTTTCCGGGTGATTGATGTTCGCAGGGATGATTGCGCGGCCGCGCGCGATTTCCTCGCGCACGAATTCGGGCGTGATTTCCTGCAGGGCGTTGGCGCCGAAGGCAGCCGCGCCGAATGCCTGGCCCGGGTGCTGGCGGCCCATCATCGCGGCCAGCTTCGCGCCGTTCGGGCCGCTCGTCTTGAGGCTTTCCAGATACTCGGCGCGGCGCTGGTTTTCGCGGATGGCGATGAATTCCATCTCGGGTGTGATGATGCCCTGGCGCGCATAGTGCATCTGCGTGACGTTCTTGCCGGCCTTCGCGCGGCGCGGCGTGCGGTGCAGGCCCGGGAAGCGCAGTTCGGCCGTGGCCGAATCGGCGGCGCGCTCGCGGCCGTATTCGGAGGAGAGGCCGGGCAGCGCTTCGGTGTCTCCGCGCTTTTCGATCCAGCCTTGACGCAGTGCGGGCAGGCCCGCGCGGATGTCGATCTTCGCTTCGGGGTCGGTGTACGGGCCCGAAGTGTCATAGACGTAGATCGGCGGATTCTTTTCGCCGCCAAAGCCCGTGGGCGTGTCCGATTGCGTGATTTCGCGCATCGGCACGCGAATGTCGGGCTGCGAGCCGGTTACGTAAATCTTGCGGGAATTGGGCAGCGGCGCGATTGCAGCTTCGTCGACGTGCGCGTTGGCGGAAACGAATTTCGGGTTGGCGTTCATGCCTCTCTCCATGCAAAGCTATGTGGGAACAGCGGCTTAGCAGGAGATGAGACGGAACGTGGACGGACTTCGCTGTGATGAGGTGAGGCGTTTGCGTTGCGAAGTCCGGACGCTTCCCTGCGCTGGCATTATCCAGATCAGGTTCAAAGGGTATTTCTCACCCACGCAATACGCGGCTTGAACATTCGTGTGAACGATTCGAAGCGGCGCATGACGCAGGACCCCCGCGTAAGCAGGCCAAACGATACACCGTGCTGCGACGATCTGGCAAGTGCTTCGGCATGTGAAATGTGCCAGGCCAAGCGCGGGCGCGCGTTGCTTACAGCGTGAAATCGTCTGCGGCTTCAGGCTGAAACAGGACGCGGTCGATCTTGAACGTCTCGACGGCACCGCTCGGCGGCGTGAAGCGCACGGACTCGCCGCGCTTCGCGCCCAGCAGCGCGAGGCCCGCGGGCGAAAAAACGTTCAGGCGTCCGGCGTCGAGGTTGGCGCTCACCGGGTAGACCACGGTAAACGTGACTTCCTCGCCCGTGCGTTCGTTCACGAGCGTGACCTGCGAGTTCATGGTGACGACATTGGCGGCGACCTTGCGCGAGTCGACGATCTCCGCGCGCTCGAGCAGGTCGTCGAGCATGGGTTGGCGTGCAGCGGCCGCACCGGGCTCGGCGGCGCATTTTTCGAGGCGAGCGAGATCGAGCTCGGTCAGATAGCGGATTTTCTTCGACATGGTGGTTCTCCTTACGATCCGGGATTGAAAAAAGTGAGGGATCGGCCCGGAGCCCGACCGAACGGCTCCGGAAAGCGGAGGGTGGTTCAGTATGGACGCCGGGCGGCGGCGAGCGGGGCCTGGGAGCCGGGGAGGTGTCGTCGGGCGGCGGACCGCGCATCCAGAAGCGTTCCCGCGCGCGCAGACGCGCCGCGCTGGGTGCGTGGCGGCAAGGGTGCGGCGAGATGCACGGCAAGATGCGTGAACGACGGAGGCATAGGGAACGACAGAATTAACTGAAAGCTTTTTGAAGGTAGAGGGCATGTTAACACGGTCTTGTTATTCATGGACGACCTGCGTCGGCAACGCGTCCCGGGCGAAGCGTGTGGTGTCGGCGAGGGGATGGCGAAGGCTTGCCGCAGAGCGACGCTATGGCCCGTCGCGGCGGGCGTTCGTGCACGGCGTTTCAGTCGGGGTTGCGCGCAAGTTGTACGCCTTGCGCATAAAGGCGTGCTCGCTTCGTCCGCAACCAGGTGCCTTGTTGCATAATGCGTGACGCCCGATTCGGGCTCTTCGTGTCCTTAGTGGCTCCATTGCGGCGCATCGAGGCACATCTCGCACTTTCTTTTCGCTGCTTCGATCATGCCGTTGCGCTTCATTCGTCCCGTCCCACGACCGGCGGGGTGTCCGCGGTCAGCCCCCAGTCTCTCCGCGGTGCAATGACCATGCCTCCCCGTTTGCCTTCTCGCTGGACCGGCGGCTCACTTGCCCAAGGGTTGCTACAGGCGCTGATACAGACCGGAGCGCAATGCTGGCGTCTCGCGCGCAGCGTGCGCTTGCCGCAGTCGCGCGGCGGTCGTGTGGCGCTATCGCTCGCGGTTGTCTACTTCGTTTGGGGCTCGACCTATCTCGGCGTGCACGTGGCGCTTGGCTCTTTTCCGCCGCTGCTGCTTTCGGGCCTGCGCAATCTGTTCGCGGGCATCGGGCTCTTTGTGTTCGCCGTGCGCCGGCGTCCTCCCATGCCGACGCTTGCGCAGGTGCGCAATGCAGGCGTGGTCGGCACGATGCTGGTGGGCCTGTCGAGCGGCATGCTGGCCTATGGCATGCGCACGGTCGGCACGGGCACCGCGGCCGTGATGGTCGCGACCGTGCCGCTGTTCGCCACGCTCATTGCCGCGGCAGCCGGGCGGCGCGTCGTGAAGGGCGAATGGGCGGCAGTGGCGCTGGGTCTTGTTGGCATCGCGATTCTCAGCCACGACGGCGGGGCGAGCGGCACGGCGGGCGGTAGCCTTGCGATTCTCGGCGGCGCGCTCTTCTGGGCGGTCGGTGCGCATCTCGCGGGACGGCTCGAATTGCCCTCTGATCTCTTTATCGCGACGGCGCTGCAGATCGGTCTTGGAGGTGCGATTTCGACGCTGGTGGCATGGATCACCGGCGAGCGTATGGGCGCGCTGCATGTCCTGCCGGTCGTCGCGTTCTTCTACCTGATGGTGATCGGCACGATGGCCGCGTATGTTGCCTATGGTTATTTGATCCGGCACACGAGCCCGATCGTGGCGAGCAGCTGCATGTATGTAAACCCGGTTGTCGCGGTGATCATCGGGGCGCTTACGCTCGGCGAGCCGATTACCCTCGGCACGATCATTGCCACCGTGCTGATTCTCGGCAGCGTTGGACTCTCGTTCCTGTTCGACGACAGGCGACGTGGGTCCTGAACTTGCCGCATTATTCGCAGCACGAAGTTTTTGCGCCCGCGCTAACGCGTTGGCAGCAGCGCGGTTCCGGCGCCGGCAGGTGTGCCGGCGCCGCGAATGCCGCCGGTTACTTCGCTTTCTCGGCGCTGTTCGTGATGGCGTGGCCACCCGAGGACAGATCTTCGCCCGCTCCCGCGACGGTATTGCACGCGGCCAGCGCCGCAACCGACGCGGTGATGAGAAAGAAGGCAATCAGGCGTTTCATGAGAAGGGCCTCCGCTGAGTGAGTGAACCCTTTTTCAGCACATCCCGTGCCTGGCCGCTGTCGCGAATTCGCGATGCGGCGCGTGTACGCGCTCCACGCGGCGAACGCGTCATGTACGGTTATGTGTTTGCGTCGGACTGCGCACGCGTGGTGTAGTGAATCCACGCCGCGAGCGCGCTGAAACCCAGACCGGCTGCGCACACACCCATCCAGCCGAACGCATGCCAGGTGGCCGCGCCCACCGCCGAACCCGTTGCCCCGCCGATGAAGTAGCAGACCATGAATACGGTGTTCACGCGGCTGCGCGCTTCGGGGCGCAGCGCGTAAATGCGCGATTGATTCGAGATCTGCGCGGCCTGCACGCCCACATCGAGCACGATCACGCCGATCACGAGACCGATGAGGCTCGTGCCCGAGAACGCAAAGATCACGAACGCGAGGGCGATGAGCGCGATCGAGAGCGTGATGACGGCGCGCGGGCCGCGTTTGTCGGCGGAGCGGCCCGCCCATGGCGCGGCGAGCGCACCCGCCGCGCCGACGATGCCGAAGAGCCCGGCGACCTCGGAGCCGAGGTGGAACGGCTCGCCCGCGAGCAGCAGCGTGAGCACGGGCCAGAACAAGCTGAACGCGGCAAAAAGGCAAGCGCCGATAGCCGAGGCTTCGCGCAGGCCGCGCAATTCGACCGTGAGGTGCCAGAGCGTGGCAAGCAGCTTGCCGTAGCCGAGCGTCGAAGTCGGCTGGCTCTTCGGCAGTTTTTTCACGACCACCACGGCGAGCGCGAGCAGCGCTACGATCGAGGCGGCGAACACCATGCGCCAGCCGAGGTACTGGCCGACGAACCCGGCTGCGGTGCGCGCCAGCAGGATGCCAAGCAGGAGACCGCTCATGACGGTGCCCACGGCGTGGCCGCGCTGCTCGGGCGGCGCGAGTTCAGCCGAGAACGGCACGGCCTGCTGCGCGATGGTGGCGAGCACGCCGATGGCGAGGCTCGCGCCGATCAACACCGGCAGCGAGGGCGCGGCGGCGGCGGCGAGCAGGGCGAGACAGAGCAGCCCCGTCTGCACGAGGATGATGCGGCGTCGGTCGATGCGGTCGCCGAGCGGCGCGAGCAGGAGCATTCCCAGGGCGTAGCCGAGCTGCGTGGCGGCGGGCACCGCGCCGATCCACGCGGCTCCGGCGGGGAACGTATGGCGGAAGTCGTCGAGCAGCGGCTGGTTGTAATAGATGTTCGCGACCGCGACGCCCGCGATGGTCGCGAGCAAAAGCAGCAAGCCGCGCAGCGACTGGCGTTCGCCAGCGGATGCGGAATCGGGTGTGGACATGTGCACGGTATGCGGGCGGCGCCCAGCGATATGAGATGCTGAAAAGGCTGCCCTCGTTCATGCCGGCGAAACGCCGTCTGCATGAGTTCAGGCGTGCCGATCATACCGGAGCGTGCGCGATCGTGCCGCCCCTCGCGCAGACGCGCGCCGGGGGCGAGCTTTAAACACGTTGAGTGCGCAACATTTCGGTTGCGTGACGCGCGGGTAGCGAGTCGGATGGCATCGTTATCGGCTTGAGCCGGAATCGCTGTGCCAATGGTAGAATCGCGTCCGCTTTGCCGGCGTGATGAAATTGGTAAACATAGCGGACTTAAAACTAGATTGAGTGCCCAGCCGGAAACGGCCGGTGCAGAACCCCTCAAATTCGGAGAAACCCCTGGACTTTGCAGTGCGCAAGCGCGCATTGTGCCGAGGCAACGCCGAGCCAAGCCGGCTGGTGCATGTTCGCGCCGGCCAGGAAGGTGTAGAGACTAGACGGGGGGCGCCTAAGGCTTTGGCGCGGTATTACAGCGCCAAGAGGCTAAGGCGAAGGCATAGTCCAGCGCACGAACATCCGCGAGAGCTTCGCGGGCGGCGTCGAAAGACGTAGTGTGACGAAAATCCGCCGCCTCACGGCTTACCGGTTCGAGTCCGGTCGCCGGCACCAGGACAACCTGAAACCCGAACGGGCTTCGCAAGAAGCCCCCTGAACCCGCGATGGCGTACCGCCTCGCGGGTTTTTTGTCGCTGAGCCTAGGGGCTGCCGGGACATCGCAACGATGTCCGGTGCGCGCCGTGCGCTCAGCGGCTGCCGATCTGGCCGGTGCGCGGATTGACGAGCCGCGCAAAGCCGAAAAGCGCCGCAATTGCCAAAGGCGCCACGAGAAAAAAGGCGGTAAGCATGATACAGGCCGTAACAAAATGTTTCGTCAGTGTATCTGCAAGATGCGAATTGGGTATCAGGGACAGCGGCAACAAACCATTGCTGTTGCGCAAGGAATCGCTCAAAAAGTCGGCGTGAATCCGCAAAAGGCTTGATGGGCGGGGGTGTGCGGCATGCGGGAAGGCAATTTAGATGCAGTCGAAGATTACCTCTACTGATTGCGGAGTAACGCCGCGCAGTCCTTCGCTGTGCACGTCGACCGCGTGCATCTCTTTATTTTGCTTGTGGCAATAAGCCTGCGCTTCCTTGAAACCGGCGCTGCGCACGTGGTTCCACGAGACGATGTCCCAACGCGCCCGGCTCGTGATCGAAAAATGCCCATCCTGTCTCGCGTTCACACTGGTTACCGATGTGCATGCCGTTAGCATGCCAAGACCAAGCAACAGGATGCTGCCTCTCATAAATTCCTCCTGATCGCGCACCATTGTCGCCGCCAAACGCGGCCATTGGCAACTCGGGGGGAATGTTAATTAACGTCCGTGAAATATAGAGGCATGAGTGCACGCGCACGTCATGCGCGTGCAGGGCAATAGCGCTGTGAAAGTGGTAGGACGCGTGAGGTGAACGGACATCGCCCGAAGAGGAGTGGCGCCTGGTTTTGCGTTTAATGGCGCGTGCGTCGGCCCAATCGAGCGTATATGCGTCGCCCCGGCTATGTCTGGCGAAGGCGTCAAGCCGCTATGTCACAGAAACGTATCTGGCCGATCCGCACGCCGTGCGGCAACGCCGCACGAAGAACAGAACGGTTGTTTGTCTCGCGCTGTGCGTTCGATGCGGTTCGGCCGAATCAGTCGTGAGCGACGATTTTGCCGACCTGAGCCTGTCCGGAGACGAGGCACGACGAGAGGAAATTTTCTCCCTGGCTGCGCGCGCCGATGGCGGTGAAGCCACGCGCGAGCGCGTCGAGCCGCACGAGTTCCGAGCCTTGCGCGCAAGTTACCGAGCTGGTCTCATGCGCCTGCGCGCGCGTCATCGCCCGGTTCGCGAGGAGGAGTGCGAGGATGATGACGACGCCAACATTGAATGCTTGTCTCATGATTTCGTCTCCTAGTGCAGTCAGACTATCGCAGCCTTTCGGCGTATGTATCCAGGAGTTTCCCGGCGATGCAGTGCAACACATGCGGCGCACGAAAACCCCTTGGAATGCAGGGTGAGTAATAGTTCGGCATCCTTGTGTTGCGACTTGTGCCATACCGAGCCTTGCGCGGCGTGCCAGTACGCATGGACGCGTCTTCGCTATTCCCGGATAGCGGTAAGGTTGCATTGCAGCAATGACGCGTCGCATCACACACGACGACAGTTAACAAATGTAGCGCCAGGCAAATCGAATCTTTCGCGACACATCGACACGGCGTTATTTGGAGCCGTTTTAGTTGCTTGTTGTCAATCGCTTTAGCGAGGCCATTAAGCAATTTGCATCGCCGTAGCTGCGCTTCCAGGGCAGTTGCCTGGCGATAATGGGGTTCGATCATGAGCTCAGGGAACGATCCGCAAATCTTGAAATGAATGCGCCGATGCTGCACTATCGGCTGCCCAGTCCCCTTTTTCTTGTGCGAGGTGTGGCAATGCAGTTGATTGGCATGATGGATTCTCCGTATGTACGTCGTGTCGCGATTTCGCTGTACGTGCTTGGCATGCCGTTCGAGCATCGCAGCGTGTCGGTATTCCGGCATTACGACGAGTTCGCGCAGATCAATCCGGTCGTCAAGGCGCCGACGTTTATCGACGACGACGGCACGCTGTTGATCGATTCCACACTGATCCTCGATTATCTCGACCACAAGGTGCCGCCGGCGCGGCGCCTGATGCCGGAGGAATCGCAGGAGCGCACTTTCGCGCTGCGCGTGAACGGGTTCGCGCTGGCCGCCATGGAAAAAACGGTCCAGCAGGTGTACGAGCGCCAGTTGCGGCCCGAGGAGCGTCAGCACGAACCGTGGCTGCAGCGCGTCACCGCGCAGATGCACGCCGCGTACACGGTGCTCGACAAGTTGCTGGACGGCCGCACTGGCTGGCTGTGCGCTGGGCGAATCACGCAGGCCGACATCACGGCCGCGGTGGCCTGGCGTTTCACCCAGCACATCTTGCCGGGCGCGGTGGATCCCGCGCATTATCCGGCGCTAGCCGCACACGCTGCCCGCGCCGAGGCGTTGCCCGAGTTTGTCGCTACGCCGCTCGAATGAGCTTCGGGACCGTGCACGGGCCGGCATCGTAGGCTCGTTGATCGCGGGCCCCGCTGTTTGCACGATTGTTCGTGTTTGACGACAAGTGACTTCGCGTCCGGGCCATTTATCGGCGGACGCTCCATTCCTAGAATGGCTCTCATGGAAATGACGCTACGTCAGCGAGACGCGGCGGTTTCAGTGGGAGCCGTCATGAAATCCTTTATCGAACGACAACTGTATCAACCTGCACTGGTCCTGCCGATGGTGGACCTCATGCAGTTGATGGTGTCGCTCGACTTCAACATGGGTCAGATCGGGCTGATGGTGGCGACGCGCGGTGCGCGCGCAGCGCTGCAGCGCTCGCGCGAATTCTGGTGTGCAAGCCACGAATGCGTGGCGCCTGTCGAGCGCGTCCATTGACCCTGTTTGCCTACGCTCGATAGACAGCGTACGGCTTTACGATTCTCCCCCCCGACGCGCAGCGGCATCGCCCGTTTGCTGTTGTAGCGTCACCCTCTGAGCCGCCCCATGATCCGGGGCGGCTCTTTTTTCTCGTTTTCCGATTCGAAATTCGCGGACTACCCGTGCATGGAATTTGCGGCGCCGGCGTAAGATGGCGCGGACGTGACGCGCGCACGTGAGTTCCACGATGTTTCGCACGAGGAGAACGGCATGGCACAGCGTTTCGATGCGATCGTGATCGGCACAGGGCAGAGCGGTCCGCCGCTCGCAGTGCGGTTGGGCGCCAGCGGACGCAAGACGGCGGTGATCGAGCGCGCGGCGTTCGGCGGCACGTGTGTGAATGTCGGCTGCACGCCGACCAAGGCCTATGTTGCCTGCGCGCGCGCGGCGCATGTGGCGCGCCACGCGGCGGACTTCGGCGTGCGGATCGGCAATGCCGCGCAAGACGCCGAGGTGAGCGTCGATCTGGCGTTCGTGAAGGCACGCAAGGACCGCATCATTGGCGCGTCGCGCGACGGTGTCGAACACTGGCTGCGCCATGCCTCTAACGTTACGGTGCTGCAGGGGCATGCGCGATTTAGCGCGGCGCATGTGGTCAGCGTGACGTTGGCGGGCGGCGAAACGGCGACACTGGAAGCACCCGAGATCTTCATCAACACGGGAACGCGCGCCGCCATTCCCGACGTGCCCGGGCTCGACCATATCCGATACGAAACCAACTCGACGTTGCTCGCTTTGGAGACGTTGCCGGTGCATCTGGCGATTGTTGGTGGCAGCTATGTGGCGCTCGAATTCGCACAGATGTTTCGGCGTTTCGGCAGCCGCGTGACGGTGCTCGTGCGCGGGGACCGCGTGCTGGCGCGCGAGGACGACGACGTGGCTCGGGCGGTGCAGGACGTGCTTGCGCGCGAAGGCGTGGAGTTTCGCTTCGGCAACGCGCCACGCAGTGTCGCGCCACTCGGAGCGAGCGGCGATGCAGGCCAGCATCCGGGCGGCATACGCATCGAACTCGGCGGCGAAGCGCTCGAGGTTTCGCATCTGCTATTCGCAACGGGGCGTAGTCCGAACACCGACGATCTCGGGCTCGGTGCGGCAGGCATCGAACGGGACAAGCACGGTCTCATCCCGGTCGACGGAGAACTGCGTACGCGCGTGACTGGCGTGTGGGCACTTGGCGACGTGAACGGCCGCGGAGCATTCACGCACACCTCGTACGACGATTACCAGATCGTCGCGGCAAATCTGCTCGACGGCGCGCGCCGTAGCGCCGACACGCGTATTCCGGCCTATGCCGTGTTCGTGGATCCGCCGCTTGCGCGGGTGGGGGCGAGCGAGCACGACGTCCGCGCAAGCGGGCGGCCCGCGCTGATCGCGACCATGCCGATGTCGCGCGTCGGCCGCGCCCGCGAGCGCGGTGAGACGGATGGATTCATGAAGGCGCTCGTGGATGCGCAAACGCAGCGCATTCTGGGCGCGACGATCTTCGGCGCGGAGGGTGACGAGGCGATCCACACCTTCATCGACACGATGACCGCCGACGTGCCGTATACGACGCTCGAATACGCGATGCACGTTCACCCGACGGTGAGCGAACTCGTGCCGACCTTGCTTGACGGACTGAGGCCACTCGTATGAGCGTGTCAGGTGAGAACGCGGGTTCCGGGGAGCTCGCTGGAGGTCCGGCAGCGAGTCTTTCGGGCAACCTCTACGCCGGCATCGAAGCCAGTGCGCGCGATGAGCGCTTCGAACGGCTCGCCGGGCAGGCGGGAGTCCTGATCGAGCGGATCGTCTCGACGGGGCAGGCGAGTCCAGAAGGGTTCTGGTACGACGATCCGCGCGACGAATGGGTCGCTTTGCTCGCGGGTGCAGCGGTGCTGGAATTCGAGGCGCGAGGCGGCGCGCGCCATCGGATGCGTCCTGGCGACTACGTGCATATTCCTGCGCACTGCCGGCATCGCGTGGCGTGGACCGATACCGCAACGCCTACGGTCTGGCTCGCCGTATATTTTGGCGCGGGTGTGGATGGACCCGAGTGAGGCCGGTGAGGCCGGCGCATTGTGACGGTGTTCCTTTCCGACGCGAGGCGCGCCGCGTGTCGACGATAATCACCGGTATCCGCTTTCCGCTACGAAACGCCATCCCATGTCACGTCAACGTCCGTTGCGCGTCGCGCTAGTTTCCGATACGCACAATCTCCTGCGGCCCGAACTGCTGCGTTTCCTGGAAGGCAGTGATGCGATCATCCACGCCGGCGATATTTGCGAGCAAGGCGTGCTCGACAGGCTGGCGCAGATTGCGCCGTTGACCGCCGTGCGCGGCAATAACGACCGTGGCTCCTGGGCTGCGGCACTGCCGGCGCAAACCGTGGTCGAAATCGGCGGCATCGCGCTTGCAGTCGTTCACGAACTGCGCGATTTGCGTGGCCTCGGCGCCGACAAGGCGGCGCAGGACATCGCTGTCGTGGTCAGCGGCCATTCACACAAGGCGGAGCACGAAATTCGCCACGGCGTGCACTTCGTGAACCCTGGCAGCGCCGGACCACGCCGCTTCAAATTGCCCATTTCCGCAGCGATGTTGACGATCGGAAACGATGGTGCGCTGCACATCGAGCACACGCGGCTGATCGACTGAGCCAACTGCGCAGACAAGGGGCGACGCGAGACTTCAGGCGAAACGCAAAAAGGCCAGCGCGAGGCTGGCCTTCGACAATTTCCGATGCGAAATCCGCGGCGCCTGAAGCGCCGTCGCTGCGCAATGACTGCGTTACACCCGAACCGCAGTGTGAGCGGCATAGCGTTCGTCGATTTCGCGGGCGACATGCACGCCACGCATCACGGCATGGGCTTCGGCCTTGCTGCCGACGCACGGTGCGGAGCCGGGCAGCGGCTTGCGTGCCGTTTCGCGCAGCGACACCACCGAGACGATGCCGATCGCGGCCGCACCCATCAGGTAGTACGCGGGCATCATCAGGTTCTGCGTGTGCTCGACGAGCCAGGCGGCGACCAGTGGCGTCGTGCCGCCGAACAGCGACACCGATACGTTGAAGCCAATGGCGAGCGCGCCATAGCGGATCGCGGTCGGAAACAGCGCCGGCAGCGCGGAAGGCATCACACCCGTGAAGCACGAGAGCAGCGTACCGAGAATCAGGAGACCGAAGAACACCGGAAACAGCTCTCCCGTCTGGATCAGCGTGAGCGAGGGAATCGACAGCACGATCAGGCCCACGCAGCCCGCGAGCATCACTGGCTTGCGGCCGATGGCGTCCGAGAGGCGGCCGAACGCGAGCGTCATCGGCATCATCAGCACCATCACGATCAGCACGAGGAAGAGACCGTGCGTTTCGTTGAAGTGCAGCGTCGCCGAGAGATAGCTCGGCAGGTACGAGAGCGCCATGTAGTCGGTCACGTTGAAGATCAGCACGAGGCCCACGCACAGCAGGAAGGGGCGCAGATGTTCAGTGACGAGCGACTTCAGCGTGAGCTTCGGACGCGCATGTTCCTGCGCTTCGCGCAGTTCGGCTTCACGCTTGAATGCCGGCGTTTCTTCGAGCTTGGTACGGATATAGAGACCCACGAGGCCGAGCGGGCCGGCGATCATGAACGGCACGCGCCAGCCCCAGTCGAGCAGTTGCTCGTGCGAGAGCATGGCCGTCAGCACGGCAACCGTGCCGGCGCCGAGCACGTAGCCGATCAGCGTGCCGAATTCGAGGAAGCTGCCCATGAAGCCGCGGCGCTTGTCGGGGGCGAACTCGGCGATGAAGGTTGCCGCGCCGCCGTATTCGCCGCCCGTCGAGAAGCCCTGGATCAGGCGTGCCACGAGCAGCAGAACGGGGGCGGCAATGCCGATCGAGTTATATGACGGGATCAGGCCGATCGCGAAAGTGCCGCAGGCCATCATGATCATGGTCATCGCGAGCACGCGCTGGCGGCCGATGCGGTCGCCGAGCGGCCCGAACACCATGCCGCCGATCGGGCGCACGAGGAACGCCGCAGCGAACGTGCCGAAAGTCGCGATCAGTTGCGCCGAGGGGTTGCTCGACGGGAAAAATACTTGACCGAGCGTGACGGCGATGTAGCTGTAGACGCCGAAGTCGAACCATTCCATGGCATTGCCGAGCGCCATGGCGCCGACGGCGCGTTTGAGGAGTTTTTTATCGACGATCGTAATTTCGTCGAGGGTAAGATCGGCCGAGGTGGCCGATGAACCGGAAGTGGAAGCGGTCAAGGTCTGCATCTCCAATGACAGCGACGGGCCTGCAATGGCTCGCCACAGTTGCCGGAGAGTGCCGTTTCGCGATAGCGGCAAGCATGTCGTGCGCGAACGCCGCACAGTGCGAGCGTTCGGTGAGCCTGCGAGGCAGGCGACGCATGAATGGCATGCTGAAGTGTCGCGAAACGACACTCGGTCGAATTGTGCGTTTGCGTTGCGCCTTGCGTGGCCGTGGTTGGGGGGCAGGACGCAGAAGGACGCTGGGCTCGCACGAGGGTGCGGAGTGAAGCGTCGCGGAAACGAAAAAGAAGGCCCGCGTGGCGGAGCATTCTTTTTGTATGAAAACAACCAGGAAGAAGGCGTTTTTGGGCGCCGGCCTGATTGAAATTGATGACTAATGAATGTCGAACAAGACGTTATGATAGCACGATAACGTAAGATCGTGCAAACCGCCCGTCCGGCGGGGTTCTTCGGGGAGCCCGCCAGGCCCTGTGTGGCGGGGGATTGGGCGATCTTGCCGGCCATAATGGCGCAGCCCTGTAGCGTGTCGCACGAGGGGCATGGATGGCCTGAAAAGCACATAAAAAAACCGCGCCGGGGCGCGGTTTTTGCAGTGCGTCGGGTGCAGCTTCAGCCTTCGGTCGGCGGCACGTAGCCCGACGCCTGATCGGCGCCTTCGCCGAAGAAGAACTTCTCCGTCTGCTTCATCAGATATTGGCGCGCGCGCGGGTCGGCCATGTTCAGCCGGTTCTCGTTGATGAGCATGGTCTGCTGCTTGAGCCAGATTTGCCATGCTTCTTTCGAGATGTTTTCGTAGATGCGCTTGCCGAGTTCGCCGGGCAGCGGGGGAAAGTCGAGTCCCTCGGCTTCCTTGCCGAGCTTCGCGCATTGGATCATACGGGCCATGCTGTGCTTCTCCTGTAGTCGTATCGGGTGGCGGCGTGTCGCTGCGTCCTCAGCAGATGGGGACGCTCACAGCTGTTTCATCAGCACGAGCGACTTGCGCTGCCAGTTGTAGAGGCGGCGGCGGTCTTCGGGCAGGTCGTCGACGGTGGCCTTTACGAAGCCGCGTTTCAAGAACCAGTGCTCGGTGCGCGTGGTAAGCACGAAAATGCGCGTGAGGCCACGTGCTCGCGCGCGCTGCTCGATGCGGCGCAGGAGCCGCTCGCCGTCGCCCGAGCCTTGCGCCTCGGGCGAGACCGTGAGGCACGCCATTTCGCCGATGCGCTCCTGCGAATACGCGTAGAGCGCCGCGCAGCCGAACAGCACGCCGTCGTGCTCGATCACCGAGAAATGGTCGATGTCGCGTTCGATCTGGTGGCGCCCGCGCCGCACGAGCGTGCCGTCGCTTTCGAGCGGCTCGATCAGCGTGAGGATGCCGCCGACGTCGTCCGGCGTGGCTTCGCGCAGGCTCTCCAGATTCTCGTACGAGATCATGGTGCCCACGCCGTCGTGCAGGAACAGCTCGAGCAGCACGCTGCCGTCGAGCGCGTAGGGCAGGATGTGCGCACGGCCCACGCCGCCGCGGCAGGCGCGGATCGAGTGCTTCAGATAGAAGCCTTCGTCGCCGAGCACGGTGCCGCTTTCCTGCAGCTTGTAGGCGTCGTCGAGCGACATTTCCCGGATCAGATCGCCTTCCTCGCTGATGAGACCCGGCGTTTCCGTGAGGAAAATGATCTTGTCGGCGCGCAGCGCGATGGCCGCCGCCGAGGCGACGTCTTCCATCGACAGATTGAACGCCTCGCCTGTGGGCGAGAAGCCGAGCGGCGAGAGCAGCACGAGCTTGCGGCTCGCGAGCGAGTGGCGGATCGAGTCCGCGTCGATCTTGCGCACCACGCCCGTGTGCTGGAAGTCGACGCCGTCCAGAATGCCGACCGGGCGCGCCGTCACGAAGTTGCCCGAGACCACGCTGATGTGCGCGTGCGCCATCGGCGTGTTCGGCAGACCCTGGCTGATCGCGGCTTCGATGTCGAGGCGCACTTCGCCGGCGGCTTCTTTCGCCGATTCCAGCGCGCGGGCGTTGGTGATGCGCATGCCGTGCGAGAACTCGGACTCGACACCGTGCAGGCTCATCTGCTCTTCGACCTGCGGGCGCGAACCGTGCACGAGCACGATCTGGATGCCCATGGCCTGCAAGAGCGCGATATCGGCGACGAGCGCGTTGAGCAGGTTCTGGTGCACGACTTCGCCGCCGAAGCCAACCACGAAGGTCTTGCCCTGGAACATGTGGATGTAGGGCGCGACCGATCGCATCCAGTCGACGAACTGCGCGTGCTGCGCGGCCTGCTGGGCAGCTTGCTCTGAAGCGGAGTCCGCGGCGGCGGAAGCCGGCGCGCTCGCGGAGGCGGGGACGAGGTCGGTTTGGGAATTCATGCCCGGGATTATAATGCGCCCCCATGTCGAATGTACCCAAAAGACCTGCCTCGGCGCAGGGCAGCAACACCCCCGGCGGGAAAGACGCGGCGCACGGCGGCGCGCAGGAAAAGCGCGCGTCGCAGAAGTACGGCGACGGACCGAAGCTGGCGTCGGCCGACCGG
The DNA here is from genome assembly GCF_051125215.1 of Paraburkholderia sp. A3BS-1L. Lineage (NCBI taxonomy): Bacteria > Pseudomonadati > Pseudomonadota > Betaproteobacteria > Burkholderiales > Burkholderiaceae > Paraburkholderia > Paraburkholderia sp. A3BS-1L. The sequence goes on from NZ_CP120442.1 coordinate 1,332,633, forward strand.
CTCGCCGCGCTCGTGGGCGGTGGATCGGGCAAACCGCAAAAGAGCGCGCAGACGGCGGTGCACAAGGGCAGCCAGAAGGCAGGGCAAACGCAAGCGCAGACGGCGCCGCAAACGCAGGCACGACCGCAAGCAAGGTCCCAGGCACAGAGGCCTGCACAAGGCCAGTCGCAGCAGGAAAAACCACAGACATCCGCGCAACCGCAGACGCAAGCGCAAACACAAACGCGAGCCGCACCGCGCGCGGAAAATCGAAACGGGAGCAAGCCGGCCGCGCAGCCGGGCGCGTCGCGCAACGATCGGCGCGCAGCGCCGCGTGGCGAATCGCGCGATGTGCGGACGCAACCGCAGACGCCGCGCAATCCGCCCCCGCGTGCGCAACAGCCGAATCAACCGAAACAACCGAAACAACCGAAGCATCCGGCCGCGTCTCAGCCGGCCGCGCCTGGGCCCGCCGCGCCGAAATCCGGAAACGCATCGCGTCCCGCAGGCGAAGGCGAGCGCGCGCCGCGCGTCGAGCGCCCGCCACGCGCACCGCGTGAATCGCGTGAGCCGCGGGAACCGCGCGCGCCCATCGCGCCGAATCCGATTCCGCCAATCACGTTCCCCGAAGCGCTGCCCGTCTCGGGCCGCCGCGAGGAGATCGCGCGCGCCATCGCCGAAAACCAGGTCGTGATCGTGAGCGGCGAGACCGGCTCGGGCAAGACCACGCAGCTACCGAAGATCGCGCTCTCGCTCGGGCGCGGGCGCGGCGCGGGCGGCACCGGCCTCATCGGCCATACGCAGCCGCGCCGGATTGCAGCGTCGGCCACGGGCCGCCGCATTGCCGAGGAACTCGGCACGCCGTTTGGCGAAGTGGTCGGCTACAAGGTGCGCTTCACGGACAATCTTGCGCCGGGCGCGTCGGTGAAGCTCATGACCGACGGCATTCTGCTCGCCGAGACGCAAACCGATCCTCTGCTCAAGGCCTACGACACGATCATCATCGACGAGGCGCACGAGCGCAGCCTGAACATCGACTTTCTGCTCGGCTACCTGAAAGAGATCCTGCCGCGCCGGCCGGATCTGAAGCTGATCGTGACCTCGGCGACCATCGACGCCGATCGCTTCGCGCGCCATTTCGGCAGCGAGGAGAAGCCGGCGCCCGTGATCGAGGTGAGCGGGCGGCTCTATCCCGTCGAGGTGCGCTATCGGCCCGTGCAGGAAGACAGTCCGGCGATGAAAGCCGCACAGGGCACGACGGGGCGTGAAAAAGGCGCGAAATCACAGCGGGACACGGATCGCGACCTGATGGAAGCCATCGTCGACGCCGTGGACGAACTGTGCCGCGAGGGCTCCGGTGACGTGCTCGTGTTCCTGCCCGGCGAGCGCGAGATTCGCGACGCCGCCGAGGCGCTGCGCAAGCATCATCCGCCGCACACGGAAATTCTGCCGCTGTTCGCGCGGCTTTCCGCGCAGGAGCAAGAGCGCGTGTTCAAGCCGTCGAACGCGCGCCGCATTGTGCTGGCCACCAACGTCGCGGAAACCTCGCTCACGGTGCCGGGCATCCGCTACGTGGTCGATACGGGCCTCGCACGCGTGAAGCGCTATTCGTACCGCAACAAGGTCGAGCAGTTGCAGATCGAATCGATTTCGCAGGCCGCCGCGAACCAGCGCGCCGGCCGCTGCGGCCGCGTCGCGGATGGCATCTGCATCCGCCTCTATGAGGAGCAGGATTTCCTTTCGCGGCCAAAATTTTCCGATCCGGAAATTTTGCGTTCGTCGCTCGCGGCGGTCATTCTGCGGATGAAATCGCTGCACCTCACGGCGATCGAGACGTTCCCGTTCATCGAGCCGCCGCCGGGCCGCGCGATCGCCGACGGCTACCAGCTGCTCAATGAACTTGGCGCCGTCGACGACGACAATGCGCTCACGGCACTGGGCCGCGAGCTCGCGCGTCTGCCGCTCGATCCGCGCGTGGGCCGCATGATTCTCGCCGCGCGCGACGAGCAGGCCATGCGCGAAGTGCTCATCATCGCGAGCGCGCTCTCGGTGCAGGACCCGCGCGACCGGCCCATCGAGGCGCAAGAGCAGGCCGACCAGGCGCATCGGCGCTTCGCCGACGAGCGCTCCGAATTCCTTCAGTGGCTCAAGATCTGGGCCTGGTTCGAGGAGGCCGTCGCACACAAGAAGTCGAACAAGCAACTCGTCGATTCGTGCCGCGCGAACTTCCTTTCGCACCTGCGTCTGCGCGAATGGCGCGACGTCCATTCGCAACTGCTCACGGTGGTGCGCGAGCACGGCTGGCGCATCAACGAAGCGGACGCGACCTACGAGCAGATCCATCACGCACTGCTCACCGGGCTGCTCGGCAACATCGGCCTGAAAGCCGACGACGATCCCCATTACCTCGGAGCGCGCGGCATTAAGTTCCACCTGTGGCCGGGCTCGGCGCTCGTGAAGAAAGCGGGACGCTGGGTCGTGGCCGCCGAGCTTGTGGAGACGAGCCGCCTGTACGCGCGCTGCATCGCGAGGATCGAGCCCGAATGGCTCGAAAAAGTGGGCGCGCATCTGTTGCGCAAGTCGCTTTCCGAGCCGCACTGGGAGAAGCGCGCGGCGCAGGTGAGCGCATTCGAGCGCGGCGTGCTGTATGGCCTGCCGGTGTATCAGCGCCGGCGCGTGGCATTCGGCAAGCAGGATCCGGCGCGGGCGCGCGAACTTTTCATTCGCGGCGCGCTGGTGGAAGGCGAGTTCGACACGAAGCTCGCGTTCTTCGCGCACAACCGCAAGCTGCTCGCCGATATCGAGCAGCTCGAGCACAAGTCGCGCCGCCAGGACGTGCTGGTCGACGACGAGTTGATCTTCGCGTTCTACGATCACGCGATTCCCGAGGGCATTTATTCGGGCGCATCGTTCGAACGCTGGTATCGCGACGAGGTGAAAAAAAGCGGCCAGTCCGAAGACAAGCTGCGTCTGCTCTACCTCTCTCGCGACGACCTGATGCGCCACGAGGCCGCCGGCGTGACGACCGAGCTGTTCCCGAAGCGCATGACGATGTCGGGCGTGGCGATGGCGCTCACCTATCACTTCGAGCCGGGCTCGCCGCGCGATGGCGTGACGCTCGCGGTGCCGCTCTACGCGCTCAATCAGGTCGACGCGCGCCGCTGCGAATGGCTCGTGCCGGGCATGCTCAAGGAGAAGGCGCATCTGCTGCTGAAGTCGCTGCCGCAGAAGCTGCGCCGCCATTGCGTGCCGCTGCCCGAATACGCGGCGGGCTTCGCTGAGCGCGCGGGCGGTGAGCGCTTTGGCGCGGGCGGGCTCGTGGAGGCGCTCATCATCGACGTGAGAGAGCAGAAGCAGGTCGCCCTGAAGTCGTCCGATTTCAAGCTCGAATTGCTGCCGGCGCACCTTTTCATGAATTTCAAGGTGATCGACGAGCACGGTCGCCAGCTGGCGATGGGCCGCAATCTCGCGCAACTGCGCAGCGAGCTCGGCGCGCAGGCGCAGCAGCAGTTCCAGAAGCTCGCGAGCGCGACCGCGCTGGCGGCGCTGGAGGCACGTGGGGGCGGGGAGCCGCGCTCCGCTGCGCAAGATTCGCAATCTGCGCCGCAGCCCGGCGTCAACGCGCCTGCGAGCGCGCCCCGGCAGGGCAACGCGCCGCACACGCCTGCGTCCACCGACTCGGCGCCGGCCACCGCGCTCTACGAGAACCTCACGACGTGGAACTTCGGCAAGCTACCCGAGCTGCTGGAGATCCGCCGGGGCGGCCAGACGCTGTTCGGCTATCCTGCGCTGGTCGATCGTGGCACGCATTGCGACGTCGAAGTGTTCGACTCGCCCGAAGAGGCCGCGCGCATCCATCGCGCAGGCCTGCGGCGTCTGTTCGCGCTGCAGCTGCGCGAGCCGATCCGCTACATGGAGAAGAATCTGCCGGGGCTGCGCGAGATGGCCATGCAGTTCATGGCGCGGGCTACCCAGGAGGAATTGCGTGACCAGCTGATCGAACTCGCGCTCGATCGCGCCTGCCTGCAGGACCCGCTGCCCGACGACGAGGCGAGCTTCCACGCGCGCAAGGACGAAGGGCGCGGCCGTCTCTCGCTGCTCGCGCAGGAGATCGCGCGGCTGGTGGGCCAGATCCTTGCCGAATACGCGTCGCTGGCGAAGAAGCTCGTGCAGGCGAAGGCGTTCGGCGCGCCGGCGGCGGACATGCAGGCGCAGGTCGATGCGCTCATCGGCAAGCGCTTCATTCTGGAGACGCCGTACGCGCAGCTCGTGCATTTCCCGCGCTATCTCAAGGGCGTGGCGCTGCGCATCGACAAGCTGCGCGCCGACCCGTCGCGCGACGCGCGCCAGGCGAGCGAATTCCTGCCGCTCGCGCAGCAGTATCAGCGCGCGCTTTCGCAGCGCGGCGGCGTGTTCGATCCGCGCCTGGCCGAGTTCCGCTGGCTGCTCGAGGAACTGCGCATCTCGCTGTTCGCGCAGGAGTTGCGCACCCCCATGCCGGTATCGGTCAAGCGGCTGCACAAGGTCTGGGAGTCGATGCTGCGCTGAAAGTCCGGGCGCGGCGTGCTGTCGCATTTCATCGGCCCAACGTCAACCTTGCAGGAAGGTAGACGTTTTACAATCACGAACCAGTCCGGGAACCACTCTCCATGCGTAATCAATCTTTTGGCCGCGCCGCGGGCCGCCTCGTCGTGAAGGGCGCCTGCGCGGCGCTGGCCTGCGCCGCGTTCGCGGGCATTGGCGCAACCGCGGCGCGCGCCAACAACATCATCGTGCTGAACTCGGGCGAGGCCACGCTGAGCCTCATCGACGACAAGACCCACGAGGTCGTCGGCACCGTGCCCACCGGCAAAGAGCCGCACCACCTGTTCCCGACGCCGGACAACAGCTCGCTCATCGTCGCGAATTCGGTGTCGAACAACCTGCTGTTCGTCGATCCGAAGACGGGCAAGCCGCAGCGCTGGATCGAGAATATCGAGGACCCGTATCAACTCGGCTTCTCGCCCGACAACAAGTGGTTCGTGACCACGGGCTTGCGGCTCGACCGTCTCGATATTTATCACTACGGCGGCGCCGGCAATTTCACGCTCGCCAAGCGCCTGCCGCTCTCGGCCATGCCGAGCCACCTCGCGTTCACGAAGGACAACAATACCGTGTTCGTTTCGCTGCAGGTGTCGGGCGAGATCGCGGCGGTCGACCTGCCCACCCAGCGCGTGCTCTGGAAGATGAAGGTGGGCGCGGCGCCTGCGGGCCTGTGGCTCACGCCCGGCGAGAAATACCTGCTCGTCGGCATGACGGGCGCCGACTATGTCGCGGTGGTGGACTGGCGTAACCAGAAGGTCGTCAAGACGATTCAGGTGGGCAAGGCGGCGCACAACTTCCGCTCGATGGTGGATGGCCGCCACGTGCTGGTGTCTAGCCGCGTGTCGAATGTCATCAGCATCATCGACGAAGAGTCGCTCGAGAAAGTGGGCGAGATCAACGGCCTGCTGCCCGGACCCGACGACATGGAGCTCACCGCCGACAAGCGCTATCTGTGGGTGACGTTCCGCTTCGCCAAGCACATTGGCGTGATCGACATGCAGACGAAGAAGCTCATCAAGACGATTCCGGTGGGGCGCTCGCCCCATGGCATTTACTTCTATGACCGTGCGCCGGTCATGTCGCCCAATGGCGCCTGATTTACGTGGTTTCCCGGGCGCTTCTGCCCGTGCCTCTAGCCGTGTTTCGTAGATGATTCGCCGCCGCACATGCCAGCCTTTCTGAACTCCTGCGTGCATTGGGCCGTGTCTGGCGCCGACGACCTCGTGTCGTGGCTCCAGACGCTCGCGTACGTCAAGGTCCTGCAGCCGCTGCTCTTTTACGCGGGCCTCATGGACGTGGACGAGGACACGTTCGACGCGCTTTACTGGGTGATCGTCGGCGTGCTGGAGATCGGCGCGATGTACGTGATCCTGCGGCCGCTCGAAGCGCTCGTGCCGGCGGAGCAATGGCGCGACCGCAAGAGCGTGGGCGTGGATGCCGTCTATACCTGGATCACGCGTCTGGGCATCTTCAATCTGCTGTTCTTTTTCGCGCTGCAGCCGGTTTTCGACCGCGCGCAGAGCTGGTTGCGCCTGCACGGCGTGATGAGCGTCGACATCGACAATCTTTGGCCCGGCGTGACGACCGTGCCGCTCGTCACGTTCGCGATCTATCTGATCGTTCTCGACTTCTTCGGCTACTGGTATCACCGTTTTTCGCACCGCTTCGGCATCTGGTGGGAACTGCATGCGGTCCATCACAGCCAGCGCAAGATGTCGTTCTGGTGCGATAACCGCAATCACCTGCTGGACGTGCTGGGACAGTCCTGCATGTTCGCCGCGATTGCGCTGGTCATTGGCGTGCCGCCCGCACAGTTCGTCGTGCTCGTCGCGCTCACGAACTTCGTGCAGAACGTGCAGCACGCCAATATCCGCTGGCACTTCGGCTGGCTCGGCGAGCGGCTCGTCGTGAGCCCGCGCTTTCACCGCCGCCATCACGCCATCGGCTATGGCCACGAGGGCACGACCTATGGCTGCAATTTCGGCGTGCTGTTTCCGTGGTGGGACATGATGTTCGGCAGTGCTTCGTTCAAGCGCGAAATCGAGCCCACCGGGATCCGCGATCAGCTCGAAGGCGAACGCTACGGCGAGGGTTTCTGGGCGCAGCAGGGGCTCGCGTTCCGGCGCATCGCGCGGCGGCTCGCGGCGCAGCGGCGCACCAAGGGCGATACGCGCGACGACGCCAGCGCCGCCTGATCCAACTGATCCAATCGGTACTTCGTGATACTTCACGACTTTGGACGGCCCGTCGCGCCGTGGTTTATGCTGTCGATTTGACGCACCGAACCCATGGGCCTCGCGATGCTTGCTCGTCTGACCGCTGTTTTCCTCCTCGCATGAACGATCTGTTGCGCTCGTTCGGGCGCGCACTGGTGGGCGCGTTCCATCCCTCGATGCTGTTTCTCACCTTCGTGCCGTTTCTCGTGGCGGCGGGAGTGTGGGGCGGCCTGCTCTATGCGTTCTGGCAACCGCTCGTCGATGCGTTGCGTCCGGCGCTCGAACATTGGTGGGCCACTGCGTATCTCTACCGTCTGTTCGACCTGCTCGGCTATGGCGCGCTGCGCAACATGATCGGACCATTCGTGGTGATCGTGCTGTCGGTTCCGCTCATCGTCATTACCGTGCTGCTGCTGATCGTTGCGATTTCGATGCCGCGCGTGATCCGCTATCTCTCGACCCGGCAGTACTCGACGCTGGAGGAGCGGCGTGGCGGCAGCTGGTACGGCAGCCTGCTTCATTCGCTCTGGACCACGGTGATTTGCATCGTGCTGCTGTGCGTCTCGCTGCCGTTCTGGTTCTTTCCGCCGTTCTTCGCGCTGGTGCCGCCGCTGTTGTGGGGCTGGCTGACCTATCGCGTGATGACCTATGACGCGCTCGCGCTGCACGCCAGCGCTGAGGAGCGGCGCGAGCTCGTGCGCCGGCACCGGCTGCCGCTGCTCGCGATCGGTGTGGCGAGCGGCCTGCTCAGCTCGCTGCCCACGGCGATCTGGATCGCCTCTGCGTGGCTGCTGCTGTTTTTCCCGTTCGTGGCCATGGCGACCGTGTGGATCTATGCGTTCATTCTGGTGTTCACGGCACTCTGGTTCGGGCACTACTGCCTGCACGCGCTTCAGCGTCTGCGCGCGGCGCAAACACGGCAGACGGGGCATGATGTGACCGTCACACACTAAAACTGAATCCGCACGGGAGCCTGCTGCTCCCGACTCCCGCGCTTGCGAAGAATTACGACAAACCACGACGCACTACAACGAATCACGACGAGGTCATTCATGGCATTTGGCGTCATCATCATCGGCGACGAGATTCTCTCGGGCCGCCGCAGCGACAAGCATCTGCCGAAAATCATCGAACTGCTCGGCACGCGCGGCCTCGCGCTCGAGTGGGCCGAATATGTCGGCGACGACCCGGCGCGCATCACGGCGACGCTCGAGCGCTCGTTCGCGTCAGGTGACATCGTGTTTTCCACGGGCGGCATCGGTGCGACGCCCGACGACCATACGCGCCAGTGCGCAGCGGCTGCGCTCGGCGTGCCGCTCGCGCTGCATCCTGACGCGGAGGCCGCGATCCGCGAGCGTATCCGCGACATGCACTCGGGCGCCGATCCGGTCGACTTCGATTCGCTCGAGAACCAGCACCGCTTCCAGATGGGCACGTTCCCGCTGGGCTGCGAGATCATCCCGAACGGCTACAACAAGATCCCGGGCTTTTCGATTCGCGACCATCATTTCGTGCCGGGCTTTCCGGTGATGGCCTGGCCGATGATCGAATGGGTGCTCGATACGAAGTACGCGCATTTGCATCATCAGATGCCGCACGCAGAGAAGTCGCTGCTCGTGTTCGAGTTGCCGGAGTCGACGCTCACGCCGCTCATGGAGCGCATCGAGCATGATTTCCCGGGCGTGCGCGTGTTCAGTCTGCCGAGCGTGGGCGACACGGAGCGCGGCGGCGTTTATGCGCGCCGGCATATCGATCTGGGCGTGAAAGGGGAGCCGGAGGCCGTCGCGGCAGCGTTCGTGAAGCTGCGCGAAGGCGTGCATCTGCTGGGCGGCGACATCGTGGAGCCGCCCGAGCCGGCCAAGATCCAGAGTGCTGCGTCGCGCCACTAACCGCTAACGCCGCCACGGCGAGTTCCTGCGCGAGATTCGCATGATCCCGGGCTGGCGCTTCGGGGCGTGCGTGTCCATCATCGGCGCGTCACATGGGGCGCTCAAAGTGATCAGCCAGGTTTGTGCCAGTCAGATCCGCCCAAACCCGGTTGATTCCAGCACGGCGCGCCGCTTTGGCATCAGGCGCCCAGCCAGGGCAGGCCGCGGAAGCACCAGCCCGTGATCGTCTTGCGATGTCCCTCGCTGTTCTTGTCGCCCTCGAAGCCTTCCAGCAAGTCGTACGCATGCGTGAAGCCGGCCTTGGCGGCTTCGATGGCCGCGAGCTTCGAGCGCGCGGCGCTGCGGCAGAGGAACAGCACAGGTGCGTCGGGATCGGCGACGCTCTTGAGCTGGGCGATGAATTCGGCGTTGGGCACGCCGCCGGGATAGCGCGTCCACTCGACATGGGCATACTGGCCGTCGCCCACCACGGGGCGGCCGACCCAATCGAGTTCGGCGCGCGTGCGCACGTCGACGAGTTTCACGCGCGCATCGAGTTGCAGAAGCTCGAACGCCTCGGCGGGCGAGACCGCGCCCGCGTAGGGCAACTGGCTCTCGACGCGGCGCTTTTCGGCTTGGGCGTACAACTGTTCGAGCGTACTCATGACAGCAGATCTCCTATTTCTCGTGTTGGACCAAAGGATTATTCTAGCGCGCTGCATGGTGCAGGAAGCGGGCGCTCGTGGCGCGCCAATGAGGGCTGGCGGGGCGGCAGGGCCTTGATGCACCGGCTTCGCATGCGCGTGTCCGGTGCGTGCGATTTATTGCACCGGCAGGTTTGCATCGAATTGGTGCGTAGAGTTTTTTATGCACCATAATGTAGTGCGTTTCATGCGCCAAATCTGGGGATGCACTTGTTTGGTGCGAATCACCGGGTGGTTTGTGGCGCCGGCGCGTTTGCGGCGCGCGCCGTTTCGCTTCCGGTGCCTGCCCGCATTGGGTTTGCGCGGGTAGGGTGCAAAACTGGCACAGAAGCTGCTTTATATGTCACGATCGATTCACAGCAGTGTGGATCAACAGAATTGGCACGGCGGCAACGTTCGCCGAAATCGTTAATCAGGAGAAAAGGTTATGAGCAAATCCGTGGCCGACGTCATGCAACTCGTCAAGGACGAAGACGTCAAGTTTGTCGACTTCCGCTTCACGGACACGCGCGGCAAGGAGCAACACGTCTCGGTCCCGCTGTCGCATTTCGACGAAGACAAGTTCGAGTCGGGCCATGCGTTTGACGGTTCGTCGATCGCCGGCTGGAAGGGCATCGAAGCCTCGGACATGCTGCTCGTTCCGGATGCGAACACCGCGTTCATCGACCCGTTCTACGAAGAGTCCACGCTGGTCCTCACCTGCGACGTGGTCGAGCCGGCAGACGGCAAGGGCTACGAGCGCGACCCGCGCTCGCTCGCCAAGCGCGCCGAAGCGTACCTGAAGAGCACGGGCCTCGGCGACACGGCCTTCTTCGGTCCGGAACCCGAGTTCTTCATTTTCGACTCGGTCCAGTGGAACACGGACATGTCGGGCACCTTCGTCAAGATCGGCTCGGATGAAGCACCGTGGTCGTCGTCGCGCGAAATGGAAGGCGGCAACCCGGGTCACCGTCCGGGCGTGAAGGGCGGCTACTTCCCGGTCGCGCCGGTCGACACGTTCCAGGACATGCGCTCGGAAATGTGTCTGCTGCTCGAACAGATCGGCATTCCGGTCGAAGTGCACCACCACGAAGTGGCGGGCCAGGGCCAGAACGAAATCGGCACGAAGTTCTCGACGCTGGTTCAGCGCGCCGACTGGACGCAGCAGATGAAGTACATCATCCACAACGTCGCGCATACGTACGGCAAGACGGCCACGTTCATGCCGAAGCCGATCGTTGGCGACAACGGTTCGGGCATGCACGTTCACCAGTCGATCTGGAAGGATGGCCAGAACCTGTTCGCAGGCAACGGCTACGCAGGCCTCTCGGAATTCGCGCTGTTCTACATCGGCGGCATCATCAAGCACGCTCGCGCGCTGAACGCCATCACGAACCCGGGCACGAACTCGTACAAGCGTCTGGTTCCGCACTTCGAAGCGCCGGTCAAGCTCGCTTACTCGGCACGCAACCGTTCGGCATCGATCCGCATTCCGCACGTGAGCAATCCTAAGGGACGCCGTATCGAAACGCGCTTCCCGGATCCGCTGGCCAACCCGTACCTGTGCTTCTCGGCACTGATGATGGCGGGTCTGGATGGCGTGCAGAACAAGATCCACCCGGGTGAAGCTGCAGACAAGAACCTGTACGACCTGCCGCCGGAAGAGGATGCAAAGATCCCGACCGTCTGCGCGGGCCTCGACCAGGCACTCGAAGCGCTCGACAAGGATCGCGAGTTCCTGACGCGCGGTGGCGTGTTCACGGATTCGATGCTCGACGCCTACCTCGAACTGAAGGAAGGCGAGCTCCAGCGCGTGCGCATGACCACGCACCCGGTCGAGTTCGAACTGTACTACTCGCTGTAATCGACGCAACGCGCTACGCGAGCCGCAATGCAGCGTAGCGCGTTTTCGATAGCGGCGATCGATCACAAAGGGACGGTGCTGCCGTCCCTTTTTCGTTGGCCTCGAATGGACTAAAAGCCGGACTGAAAGCCGGCCTGCGACATGGTGCTAAAGAATCTGATCAAGGCAAGGAAGGGTCATGCGGAGCCGCTCTCGGACGAGACGGCGCTCGTGGAGTCGGGGCTGTTGCCCGGCTTCGAGGCGCTGCCCACCGTCGTGCTCGTGCTCGACAAGCGCACTTTGCGCGTGGCGTTCGCGAACCCCACGGCCGAGGCGATGCTCGATCTTTCGCGGCGCCAGCTCGCGCAGATGGCGTGGTCCGATCTTTTCTCCAACGCGGATGAACTGCTCGAAACGATCGCGTCGATCGCGGCGCATCGCTTTCATGCGACGCGCCTCGACGCCGCGCTCGAGCGTCCGGGCCGCGAGGCGCTGCACGTGCACGCGATCGTCGGCTTTCTCGAGAGCGCGCCTGACTACGTGCTGCTCGAGCTGTTCGAAAACGAGCGCCATCTCAAGAGCGATCGCGAGGAGCGCATTCACGACCTTGCGACCGTCAACAAGCATTTGATCCGCAATCTCGCGCACGAGATCAAGAATCCGCTCGGCGGCATTCGCGGCGCGGCGCAGTTGCTCGAATTCGAGCTCGGCACGCTCGGTCGCGACGAGCTGCGCGAGTACACGCAGGTCGTCATCAAGGAGTCGGACCGGCTGCAAACGCTCGTCGACCGGCTGCTCGAGCCGCACCGGCATCCGCATATCGTCGGCGACGTGAACGTTCACGAAGTGTGCGAGCGTGTGCGTGCCGTGATTCTCGCCGAGTTTCCGCGTGGCCTCACGATTGAGCGCGACTACGACGTGAGCGTGCCCGACCTGCGCGGCGACAAGGAGCAGCTGATCCAGGCACTGCTGAACATCGTGCGCAATGCGGCGCAGGCGTTGCGCGAGCGGATTTCGCAGGGCGACGCGCGCATCGAGCTGCGCACGCGCATCGCGCGCAAAGTCACGATTTCCAAGCGCCTGTGCAAGCTGGCACTGGACTTGCATGTCATCGATAACGGACCCGGCATTCCCGAGGAGATCCGCGACCGCATTTTTTATCCGCTCGTCTCCGGACGCGAGGATGGCAGCGGTCTCGGGCTCACGCTTGCGCAGACCTTCGTTCAGCAGCATGACGGTTTGATCGAAGTGGAAAGCCGGCCGGGCCACACGGAGTTTCAGATCCTGCTGCCGCTCGACAACTGATTCACCGCCATTACTTCCATCGCAAGCCACCAGGACTTCTGACCGACCTTATGAAGCCGATCTGGATAGTAGACGACGACCAATCGATACGCTGGGTGCTCGAAAAAGCCCTGGCGCGCGAGAATTTCGCGACCCGCAGCTTCTCGAACGTGCGCGACGCCGCGAGCGCGCTCGAACACGACAGCCCGCAGGTGCTCGTCTCCGACATTCGCATGCCGGGCGGCTCGGGCCTCGAATTGCTGCAGACCGTGCGCGAGCGCTTGCCGGGCCTGCCCGTCATCATCATGACCGCGTTCTCCGACCTCGACAGCGCGGTGGCCGCGTTCCAGGGCGGCGCGTTCGAGTATCTCGCCAAGCCCTTCGACGTGGCCAAGGCCGTCGAGCTGATCCGCCGCGCCGTGGACGAGAGCATGCGCGGCGAGCATCATTGGGACGAGCGTCCCGCCGAGGCGCCCGAGATGCTGGGCCAGGCGCCTGCGATGCAGGACATGTTTCGCGCCATTGGCCGCCTCTCGCATTCGGCGGCCACCGTGCTCATCACTGGCGAGTCCGGCACCGGAAAGGAGCTGGTCGCGCGCGCGTTGCACCGCCATAGCCCACGCGCGAACGGTCCGTTCATCGCGCTGAACACTGCCGCCATCCCCAAGGATCTTCTGGAATCCGAATTGTTTGGCCACGAGCGCGGCGCGTTCACGGGGGCGCAGGCGATGCGTCAGGGCCGCTTCGAGCAGGCCGAGAACGGCACGCTGTTTCTCGACGAAATCGGCGATATGCCGTTCGACTTGCAGACGCGCCTGTTGCGCGTGCTCTCCGATGGGCAGTTTTATCGTGTAGGCGGCCACAACCCGTTGCGCGCGAACGTGCGCGTGATCGCTGCTACGCACCAGAACCTGGAAACGCGCGTGCGCCAGGGGCTGTTCCGCGAGGACTTGTATCACCGCCTCAACGTGATTCGCCTGCGCTTGCCGGCGCTGCGCGAGCGCAGCGAGGACATTCCGCTGCTCACGCGGCATTTTTTGCAGAAGAGTGCGCGCGAGCTCGGCGTCGAGCCCAAGCGCGTGTCCGACGAGGCGCTGGCGTATATGTCGTCGCTGGCGTTTCCAGGCAATGTGCGCCAGCTCGAAAACCTCGCGAACTGGCTCACGGTGATGGCGCCCGCGCAGACCATCGAGATCAAGGACCTGCCGCCCGATCTGGTGCCAGTGCATGCCGCGGCAACCGACGGCACGCATGCTGGCGCGTCAGGCGAAGCCATGGCGGCCACGGTTCCGGTGGGGATGCCGCTCGCGGGGGGCGAGAGCGCGCTGACCGCGCCAGCGGGTGTAGCCGGTGCCGCGGGTTTCGCAGGCATGCCGGGCGCAAGCGGCGGCATGCCGGCTGTGCATCCGGCGACCAGCAATGGTGCTGCGGCGCCACCGGTGGGCGTTTGGGAAAGCGGCTTGCGCACCGAAGTCGCGCGCCTGCTGCGCGAGAACAGTGCAGGCGTTATGGACGAACTCTCGCGGCGCTTCGAAGCCGCGGTGATTCGCGAAGCGCTCGACTATACGCGCGGCCGCAAGGTCGAGGCCGCCGAGCGCCTCGGCATCGGCCGCAACACCATCACGCGCAAGATCCAGGAACTCGACCTCGAATGAGCGCGGCATGAACCGTGCGCGGCGGGCGGCTTGCGCCGTCCCGCACGGGCCGCGTCCACGCGCAAGGCGCTTCGCGCGTGGTGGGGCATAATCGACGCTGGTTTTTCCGTCGATGATCGAATATGCCCGTGACCTCCCCGTGGCCCGCCGAGGCCGATCCGTTCCTCTCTCTCGAATCGCTCGACGACCCCGCCGCCATGGTCTGGGTCGAGGCCCAGAACGCGCGCACGCGCAGTGCGTGGCAAGGCGGCGAACGCTTCGAAGCATTGGAAAAGCGTCTTGCACAGGCCTATTTGCCGCGCGAGCGGCCCGTGATCCCGAGCCGCTGGCAGGAGTGGGCCTACGATCTCTGGGAAGACGAGGACAATCCGAAGGGCTTGTGGCGCCGCGCGAAGTGGGCTGACTGGCGCGCGCGCAAGCCGCAGTGGCAGACGCTCATCGACTTCGACGCACTCGGCGCGGCTGAACGCATGCCCTGGGTGTGCGCGGGCATCGACATCCTGTATCCCGACGGCGACCGCGCACTGATCCAGCTTTCGGACGGCGGTGCCGATGCCGTCACCGTGCGCGAGTTCGATCTCGAAAGACGTGTGTTCGTCGACGACGGTTTTGCGATCGAGAAGGAAGGCAAGCACGTCATCTCGTGGATCGACCGCGATACGGTGTACGTCGGCTGGGACGCGGGCGGCAAGCTCGGCAAGAAGACGCTCACTCGCTCGGGTTATCCGCGCGAAGTGCGCCGCTGGACGCGCGGCACGCGCCTCGCCGATGCGCCCGTGGTGTTCCGCGGCGAGTTCGACGACATCAGCGTGGAGGGCGATTACGACCCTGTCGAGAAGCGTCATGACGTGGTGCGCAGCGTCGACTTTTTCGATTCCTTGACGTACCGGCTCGACGAGCGCGAGCAGTGGCAACTTTACGACGTGCCCTCGCACGTGGCAGTGGGCGCGTGGCATGGCTGGCTGATGCTCGAGCCGAGGCTCGACTGGTCGCTCGGCGACCACACCTGGGTGGGCGGTTCGCTGCTCGCGATCCGCGAAGACGCATTCCTTGCTGGCGAGCGCAACGTCACACCGCTTTTCACGCCCACGCCGGTGACGTCGGCGTGCGACTGGAGCACGACGAAAAACGTCCTGATCGTCTCGTGGCTCGACGACGTGCAAAGCCGCACGATGCTGTGGCAGCCGCAGCAGCAAGACGGCGCATGGACGTGGCAATCACGTTTTTTCCCGGCGCGCGCGAGCTCGCAGGTGGATGTGTCGCCGATCGAGGACACGCTCAACGACGAAGTCTTCGTCGATGTGGACGACTATTTACTGCCGCCTGAATATTGGCTTGCCGATCTCGCGCAGCAGGACCTGCAGAACTGGGAGCTGCTCGATCGCTGGCCCACGCAGTTCGATGCCGCGCCGCTTGCGGTGATCCGCTCGCATGCGCGTTCCGCGGACGGCACGATGGTGCCGTTCACCGTAGTGGGCCCGCGCGCCGCACTCGAGGGTACGGCGCGCAAGCCGCTGCCATGCCTGTTGACGGGGTATGGCGGCTTCGCTATCGCACTCACGCCCCAGTATCTGGTTGGCTCGGGCATCGGCTGGCTGGAGCAGGGCGGCATCGTCGCCATCGCCCATATTCGCGGTGGCGGCGAGTATGGCACCGCCTGGCATGTGAGCGCGCAACGCGAGCATCGGCAGCGCTCGTTCGACGATTTCATCGCCGTGTCGGAGCAACTGGTCGCAGAGGGGTATACGAGCGCGGCGCAACTGGGCATCAAGGGTGGCAGCAACGGCGGCTTGCTGGTCGGCGCGTGCATGGTGCAGCGTCCGGAGCTGTTCGGCGCGGTCGTGTGCGAGGTGCCGCTGCTCGACATGCAGCGGTATCCGCTGCTGCATGCCGGCGCGTCCTGGATGGATGAATACGGCGATCCTGAGGATTCCGAAGAAGGGTGGGCGCTTGCCGAATATTCGCCGTATCAGCGCGTGAAAGCCGGCGTTGCATACCCTCCCGTGCTTTTCACTACCTCGACGAGCGACGACCGCGTGCATCCCGCACATGCGCGCAAGATGGTCGCGCGCATGCAGAAGCAGGGGCACGCGAACGTCTGGTATCTGGAGAACACCGAGGGCGGCCACGGGCCAGGCAGCGACTCGCTGGAGCGCGCGCAGTACGACGCGCTTGTGTACCGCTTTTTGTGGACCACGCTCGCCGCAACGTGGTGAGCGGCGCGGGCTGAGTGCCCGCGCCCGACTGGCGCGATTGGCGCGACTGGCGCGCTCAGCCCGCGATCTTCAGATCGGCCACGACCGGCGTATGGTCCGAAGGTTGCTCCCACTTGCGCGGCACCTTGTCGATTTCGCACGACACGAGCGCGGGCGTGAGCGTGGGCGAGAGCAGGATGTGGTCGATGCGCAAGCCCGCGTTGCGGCGGAACGCGAACATGCGATAGTCCCACCACGTGAACGTCTTGTCGGGCTGCTCGAACTGGCGGTAGGCGTCGACGAAACCGAGCGCGATGAGGCGCTGGAATTGCGCGCGCTCTTCGGGCGAGACGAGATTCTGTCCCTCCCAGGCCTTGGGGTCGTGCACGTCGCGGTCTTCCGGCGCGATGTTGTAATCGCCGAGCAGCGCGAGCTGCGGATGCCGCCCCATCTCTTCGCCGAGCCAGTCGTGCATCGCGTCCAGCCAGCTCAGCTTGTAGGCGAATTTTTCGGTGCCGGGCGCCTGGCCGTTCGGGAAATACGCACTGACGATGCGCACGCCGTCCACCGTGGCGGCAATCACGCGTTGCTGCGGGTCTTCGAAACCGGGGATGTTGCGCACGATCGTGGCCTCGTCGACGGCCAGTCCGTCGCGCACGAGAATGGCCACGCCGTTATAGGTCTTCTGGCCTGCGAACCAGCTGCGGTAGCCTTGAGCCTCGAGTTCGG
Source organism: Paraburkholderia sp. A3BS-1L (assembly GCF_051125215.1). Classification (NCBI taxonomy): domain Bacteria; kingdom Pseudomonadati; phylum Pseudomonadota; class Betaproteobacteria; order Burkholderiales; family Burkholderiaceae; genus Paraburkholderia; species Paraburkholderia sp. A3BS-1L. The sequence continues at coordinate 1,349,669 of NZ_CP120442.1, forward strand.
CGCGCGGGAACTTGTCGTCGGTGAGCTTCAGCTCCTGGAGGCAGAGCACGTCCACCTGGCTCTGCCCGAGCCAGTCGATGACGTGCTGCAGGCGGACCTTCAGGGAATTCACATTCCACGTTGCGATTTTCATGAATGAATGAGCGTTGGATCGGCGAAATACCGAATCATAACGCCCGACGACACAGGGCGGGCCGCCGCCGCCGTGCCACGCCGGAGGCGGATGGGTTCGACGCGACGCATTTGGTGCGCCGGACTTTTTTCGTCGGTGAGAAATGTTCTTCGGCAAGGACCGCTTGCGCGATGTCGAAGAGGAGACTGCACGCGTGAGGATCGTCGAGTGAATGCGAGTGTGCCAGGTGCGGCATGTGCGAAGCGCGTGTGCTTCGCGAGCGGGTGCGGGGAACGCCGGTGTTTGCACCATGCGTTCCCCTCGTCCTACGTTGCCGTGGATCAGGCTAGCGCCGCGGCTTCGGCACTCGCGCTCGCCACACCCAGGCGTTCGCGCGCGGCTTCGTATTCGCGCTTCAGGCGCGCGATCAGTTCGGCAGCGGGTACGATGCGCTTGACCGCGCCGATGCCCTGGCCTGCGCCCCAGATGTCCTTCCACGGCTTCACGCGGGTCGAGCCGAAGTTCATCGCCGACGGATCGGATTGCGGCAGCGCGTCGGGATCCAGGCCGCTCGCCACGATGCTCGAACGCAGGTAGTTGCCGTGCACGCCGGTGAAGAGATTCGAGTAGACGATATCGCTCGCGCCGCTTTCGACGATCATCTGCTTGTAGGCGTCGACCGCATTCGCCTCATCGGTGGCGATGAACGCCGAGCCGACATACGCGAGGTCCGCGCCGGCGGCTTGCGCCGCAAGAATTGCGTTGCCGTTGCCGATTGCGCCTGAGAGCAGCAACGGGCCGTCGAACCATTCGCGAATCTCGTGGATGAGCGCGAACGGCGAGAGCGTGCCCGCATGTCCGCCCGCGCCGGCAGCGACGGCGATCAGGCCGTCCGCGCCTTTCTCGATGGCTTTCTTTGCGAACCTGTTGTTGATTACGTCGTGCAAGACGATGCCGCCCCAGCCATGAATGGCCTGGTTCACGTCCTCGCGCGCGCCCAGCGACGTGATCACGATGGGCACCTTGTACTCGGCGCATACGCCCAGATCGTGCTGGAGGCGGTCATTCGACTTGTGGACGATCTGGTTCACCGCGAACGCCGCAGCGGGCTGATCGGGATGCTTCGCATTGTATTCGGCGAGCTCGGTCGTGATGCGGTCGAGCCATTCGCCCAGCACGTGCTCGGGCCGCGCGTTCAGAGCGGGGAACGAGCCGACCACGCCCGCCTTGCACTGCGCGATCACGAGATTGGGGTTCGAGATGATGAAAAGCGGCGAGCCGACGACGGGAATCGAGAGGCCGCGTCGCAGGACGGCTGGCAGGGCCATGCGTATCTCCTTGTCGATGGGAGCGGGCGGGTGTGCGCCGGACTCCATCTCATGCAAAGCTGAATGAAGGCGGCGGCCGGATTTGGGCGCCGCCGTGTTGTTCGCGTTGTGCGCCCGTGCTGGCGGGCCAACAGGATGAAACATAGCAAACCGGCGGACACTATGCAACTGGTTGCATAGTGTCCGCATTCAAGCTCGAACGGGACGAGACACGGGAAACCGGGGCGGCATCGCAGGGACCTGGTTTAGAATCGCCTGATGTCGACCCCTCACGCCATCCTGATTGCCCTGCTGGAAAAGCCGTCGTCCGGCTACGACCTCGCCCGGCGCTTCGACCGGGCGATTGGCTATTTCTGGCATGCCACGCATCAGCAGATCTACCGCGAACTCGGCCGCATGGTGGCGGCCGGTTGGGTTGCCGTTCTGGAGGAGGACGATGCACACGCCGGCGCCACGCGCAGGAAGGTTTACCGCGTGCTGCCGGTAGGCCGCGAAGAAGTCGAGCGCTGGGCGCGTGAAACGCGTCTGGGCCCCGACGACCGCAACGTGTTCTTGCTGAAGCTGCGCGCCGACGCCGTGATCGGCCCACTAGGACTGGGAGAGGAAGTGCCGCGGCTCATCGAGGAAGCGCGTGCGCGCCTCAAGACGTATCGCGAGATCGAGCAGCGCGATTTCGGCGCGCCGGTGCTCACGCGCGGGCAGCAGTTGCAGTATGCGATTCTCAAGGCGGGGATACGCACGCAGGAATCGTGGCTCGAATGGGCCGACGAGCTCAAGCCGCTTCTCGATGACGACCAGGCGTAGCGTTCAATGCAATGGTCATTGCAAATAAGTTTGGATTCCGAATCAACCTCGATGCGCCGATATGAGCAAGGCCGCTCCCGACATGGACGACTGGAAATAAAGTGTTGACGCGAACACAGGATGTGCCTATAATTGTTTTCTCTGACGGACGCGGGGTGGAGCAGTCTGGCAGCTCGTCGGGCTCATAACCCGAAGGTCGTAGGTTCAAATCCTACCCCCGCAACCAGGAAAGATTCTCAAAGCCTGCATGATGAAAGTCATGCAGGCTTTTTCCGTTCTGGGCGCGCAATCCGTGCCCGCCTGCCATCCAGCTCGCCTCAGCGACCCTGGTTTTCCAGCGCCCAATCCACAGCCGCCTGTGCATGCAGTGCGGTCGTATCGAACACCGGTATTGCCGAGTCCTCGGGTTTGATCAGCAGCGTGATTTCCGTGCAGCCGAGGATGACGGCTTGCGCGCCCCGTGCTGCGAGCGCTTCGATCACCCGCTGATACACGCCGCGCGATTCCGCTTTCACGGCGCCATGACAGAGTTCATCGTAGATGATGCGATGCACGTCCAGGCGCTCGCGCTCGTCGGGCACGAGCGCCTCGATGCCGTGCACGTTGCGCAGCCTGCCTGTGTAGAAGTCCTGTTCCATCGTATAGCGCGTGCCGAGCAGACCCACGCGCGTCACGCCCGCCGCGCGCAACGCGTCGCCGGTCGGATCGGCGATATGCAGGAAGGGGATCGCAATCGCCGCTTCGATCGATGCGCACACGCGATGCATCGTGTTGGTCGCCAGCAGCACGAGATCGGCGCCGCCGCGTTCCAGTTGCGCGGCCGCCCGCGCCATCTGCACGCCCAGCGCGTCCCAGTCGCCCGAGCGCTGCAAGGCTTCGATATCGGCGAAATCAACCGTCGCCATGAGGCTGCGCGCGTTGTGATGTCCGCCGAGCCGCGCCTTCGCGTAGCGGTTCAGCAGCCGGTAATACTCCGCCGACGACTCCCAGCTCATCCCGCCAATCACACCGATCGTTTTCATCGCCAGTCCCGCAATGGATTGAAATGATCGGACGAGTATAGGCATGTCCGCGTCGCTGTACAGGTACGGTCCAGCACGCGTGCCGCAGTACGGCGAGGCCAAGGTGCGCGGACAGTTTTCTTGAAAATGGCACTGTGTTTTTGTACAGTATCGGTACTTTGAACACGCTTTCTTCCGACCTCTCGCCGGCTGCCAGCTTCGCTCGCAAGATCATCCATTGCGATTGCGACTGCTTTTATGCATCGGTTGAAATGCGCGACGACCCCACGCTGCGCGGGCGCCCGCTTGCGGTGGGCGGCAGGCCGGACCAGCGGGGCGTGATCGCCACCTGCAATTACGAGGCGCGCCGCTTTGGCGTGCACTCGGCCATGTCGTCGGCGCTCGCCATGCGCAAGTGTCCCGATCTGCTGATACTGCCCACGGCGATGGAGAAGTACCGCATCGCCTCGAGGCAGATCATGGCGATTTACCGCGATTACACGGCGGACGTCGAGCCGCTCTCGCTCGACGAGGCTTATCTCGACGTGTCGCGCACCACGCGGTGCAAGGGCAGCGCCACGCTCATCGCAAATGAGATTCGCGAGCGCGTGCGCGAGACCGTGGGGGTGACGGTATCGGCAGGCGTTGCGCCCAACAAGTTCGTCGCCAAGATCGCTTCCGACTGGAACAAGCCCGATGGGCTCTTCGTCGTGCGTCCGCATGAGGTCGATGCATTCGTTGCGGCGCTGCCCGTGCGCAAGATTCACGGCGTGGGCAAGGTCACGGCGGCCAAGCTGGAGAGCCTTGGGCTGTCCACGTGCACGCAGTTGCGCACGTGGTCGCTGTTCGATCTGCATCGGCATTTCGGCGTGTTCGGCAAGCGGCTCTACGAACTGGCGCGCGGCATCGACGAGCGGCCCGTGCGCGCGGATCAGGAGCGCAAGTCGGTAAGTGTCGAGACGACCTATGTGAACGATCTGCTCACGCTCGAAGCGTGCAGCGAGGAGCTCAAGCGTCTTGCCGTGCAACTGGACGCGCGCATCGAGCGCGCCGGCTGCGCGCACGCCGTGCGCAAGCTCTTCGTGAAGATCCGCTTCGCGAATTTTCAGCGCACCACGGTCGAATGCGTGGCCGACGCCACCGATCTGCCCACGCTGCTCGCTTTGCTCGAGAAGGGGCTGGCGCGGCGCAAGCTCGCGGTGCGCCTGCTGGGCGCGGGCGTGCGGCTCGAAGAGGACAATCCCATGCTGCGCGGCCAGTTCGCGCTGTTCGACGACGATCCCGAAGACGACGACCGCGAAGCGGGGGCGTGAATTCATGCTCCGATAGAATCAAGGCGGAACCGAAAAAAAGCGGCATCAACGCGCAGTACAAGAAAACGCCAGCAAGGAGCCATGCATGGATCTGATCATTCGCCGCGCCGTGCTCGCGCATGCGCATCCGGCCGGGCATCCCACGGTCGATATCGGTGTCGAGGCGGGGCGCATCATTGCCGTCGAGCCGCATCTCGCGGCGCAGGCGCCTGAGGAGATCGACGCGGCTGGTGCGCTCGTCAGCGCGCCGTTCGTCGACGCGCATTTCCACATGGATGCCACGCTGTCCTGGGGGCTGCCGCGCGTGAATGCGTCGGGCACGCTGCTGGAGGGCATCGCGCTGTGGGGCGAGCTCAAGCCGCAGCTCACGCAAGAGGCGCTCGTCGAGCGCGCGCTGCAGTACTGCGATTGGGCCGTCGCGCGCGGGCTGCTGGCGATCCGCTCGCACGTCGATGTTTGCGACGCGCGCCTGCTTGCCGTCGAGGCGCTGCTCGAAGTGAAGCGCCGCGTGGCGCCGTACCTCGACTTGCAACTCGTGGCGTTTCCGCAGGACGGACTGCTGCGCAGCCCCGGCGCGTTCGACAATCTCAAGCGTGCCATCGCGATGGGCGTGGACGTGGTGGGCGGCATCCCGCATTTCGAGCGCACCATGGCCGACGGTGCGGAGTCGGTGCGGCTGCTCTGCGAATTCGCGGCGGAGCAAGGCCTGCGCGTGGACATGCATTGCGACGAGTCCGACGACCCGCTCTCGCGCCACATCGAAACGCTCGCGGCGCAAGCGCATCGTCTCGGTTTGCACGGCCGCGTGACGGGCTCGCATCTCACGTCGATGCACTCGATGGACAATTACTACGTGAGCAAGCTCATCCCGCTCATGCGCGAGTCCGGCGTGGCAGCGATCGCGAATCCGCTCATCAACATTACGCTGCAGGGCCGCTCCGATACCTATCCCAAGCGCCGCGGCATGACGCGCGTGCCCGAGCTGTTGGCGGCGGGCATCAACGTCGCGTTTGGCCACGATTGCGTGATGGATCCCTGGTACAGCTTCGGCTCGGGCGACATGCTCGAGGTCGCGCAGATGGGGTTGCACGTCGCACAGATGACGGGCGTGGAGGCGTCGCGCACATGCTTCGACGCGGTCACGGTCAATCCCGCGAAGATTCTCGGTCTCGAAGGCTATGGCATTGCGCCGGGAAGCGCGGCCAATCTCGTGGTGCTCGATGCGCGCGATCCTGTCGAAGCGATTCGGCTACGTGCAGTGCGCCTTGCTGTGGTGAGCCGGGGCCGGGTGGTGAGTCGCCAGCCCGCGCAACGCGTGTCGCTTGCGCTCGAAGGACGGCCCACGAGCGTCGATTTCAGGCTGCACCGGTAAGCGACTCGCCATCAGATTCGCCAATAGATTGGCCAACCAGCGGTGGACGATGAAAAACCGCGCATGGAATGCACTTCCATGCGCGGCTTTTCGTGAAGGTGCGCGAGGCGCGTTTAGTGCTGTGCCGGCGGCTGCTCCATGCCGTTATGGCGCAGCAGCGCATCGATGTTGGGCTCGCGTCCGCGGAACGCCTTGAACGATTCCATCGCCGGGCGGCTGCCGCCCACTTCCAGAATCTCCTTTCGATAGCGCGTGCCCGTGGCCGCGTCGAGCACGCTCGACTTCGCGGCTTGCGCGGCTTCTTCGAACGCCGCGTAGGCATCGGCGGAAAGCACTTCGGCCCACTTGTAGCTGTAGTAGCCCGCCGCGTAGCCGCCCGCGAAGATATGGCTGAAGGTGTTCGGCCAGCGCGAGAACGGAGCTTGCGCAATGACGTGATAGCGCGCGTTGATCTCGCGCGCGAGATCGTTCATGGTCTTGCCCTTCGAGGCGTCGAAGTCCACGTGCAGCGCCATGTCGAACAGCGAAAACACGATCTGGCGCAGCGTGCCGAGGCCGCTCTGGAAGTTCTTCGCGGCGAGCATCTTGTCGAAGAGTTCGCGCGGCAGCGGCTTGCCCGTGTCGACGTGCGAGGTCATCTCCGTGAGAACGTCCCACTCCCAGCAGAAGTTCTCCATGAACTGCGAGGGCAGTTCGACCGCGTCCCATTCCACGCCGTTGATGCCCGAGACCGAGAGCTCGTCCACGCGCGTGAGCATGTGATGCAGGCCGTGGCCGAATTCATGGAACAGCGTGATGACTTCGTCGTGCGTGAAGCACGCGGGGCGGCCGCCCACCGGCGCGGAAAAGTTGCAGGTGAGATACGCGACCGGCGTCTGCACGCTGTCGCCCTCGAGCTTGCGGCGCGAGCGTGCATCGTCCATCCATGCGCCGCCGCGTTTGCCTTCGCGTGCGTAGAGGTCGAGATAGAACTGCGCGACCAGGGTGCCGTCCGCGTTCTCGACTCGGAAGAAGCGCACGTCCGGGTGCCAGACGGCGGCTTTGTCGTCGCGGATGCGCACGCCGAACAGTGTTTCCGTAACCTTGAAGAGGCCCTTGAGCACGAAGTCTTCGGGGAAATATTGCTTGACCTCGTTCTCCGAGAACGCGTAGCGCTTTTGACGCAGGCGTTCGGCTGCGAAGGCCATGTCCCACGGCTCGATCTGCGCGAGGCCGAGTTCGTTCGCAGCGAACTCGCGCAGTTCCTGCCAGTCTTTTTCGGCGTGCGGGCGTGCGCGCGCGGCGAGGTCTTCGAGGAAGCTCGTGACCTGCGCGGGCGACTCGGCCATCTTCGGCGCGAGCGAAACCTCGGCGAAGTTGTTGTAGCCGAGCATCTTCGCTTCTTCTGCGCGCAGCTTGAGCTGATCGTCGACGATTGCGGTGTTGTCCCAGTCGGGCTTGCCGCCGCCGTATTGAGGACCCAGCTCCGATGCGCGCGTGACGTAGGCGCGATACATCGTCTCGCGCATCGCGCGGTTTTCCGAGTATTGCAGCACCGGGAAATACGAGGGGAAGTGCAGCGTGAACTTCCAGCCTTGCTTGTCCTCGCGCTCGGCGGCTTCGCGCGCGGCAGCGATCACGTCGTCGGGCAGGCCGGCGAGCTCGCTTTCGCTCGTGGCGTAGAACGCATAGGCGTTGGTGGCGTCGAGCACATGGTCGGAGAACGCTTTCGCGAGCGACGCCTGGCGCTCCTGCAGCTCGGCGAAACGCGGCTTCTGGTCTTCGGGCAACTCCGCACCCGAGAGGCGGAAGTCGCGCAGCGAGTTATCGAGAATCTTCTTGCGCTCGGTGGAAAGCAACTGGAACGAATTGTGGTTCGCGATGGCCTTGTACTTCTCGTAGAGCGCGAGATTCTGGCCGACGCTCGACCAGAACTCGGTTACGCGCGGCAGGTTCTCGCCATACGCGGCACGCAGCTCCGGCGTGTCGGCTACGGCATTCAGGTGTCCGATCACGCCCCAGGCGCGCGAGAGCGGTTCGGTGGCGCGCTCGAGCGGTTCGACCACGTCGCTCCACTGCGAGGGCGTCATGGGTTGGGCCGCGCGCTCGACCGCGGCGTTCGCGTTCGCGAGCAGCACGTCCAGTGCGGGCGTTACGTGTTCGGGGCGGATCTCGCCAAAGCGCGGCAGACCGGTGAAATCGAGCAGCGGATTATCGGAGGGAGTAGTTGCCATGATGCGTCCTGTTCCTTCTGTCGCGGTTGATTCGCAATGAAATGGGCCGATGCGCAGCCGGGGGAGGGCCGGGGCGCCGCGCGCTTTCGCACGCCCCGAAATTCCGGTTATTGGGGCGCAGTGCGCGCTTTCCAACCGGAGCACCTGTGCAAATTAACAGAAGTCGGGCCGAGGCGGCGCAATCGACGCGCCGCGCTCTGCGCGTCGCCCGTGCATGCACGAAAAAAACGGCCCAAGCAGGAATGCACAGGGCCGTTTTCAGTGAAGCGTTCGCAACCGCGTGCCGGTCTGGCAAGCGGTTGCTGGGCGTGCCTAGGCGCCAGCTGCACGCTCCGCGGCTTCGATCGTGTTGACGAGCAGCATCGTAATGGTCATCGGGCCAACGCCGCCCGGCACCGGTGTGATGAAGCCGGCCACGTCCTTCAGGCCCGCGAAATCGACGTCGCCGCACAGTTTGCCGTTGTCGTCTCGATTCATGCCCACGTCGATCACGGTGGCGCCCGGCTTGATCATGTCGGCGGTCAGCACGTTGCGCTTGCCCACGGCGGCCACCACGATGTCCGCTTCACGCGTGTGTTTCGCGAGATCGCGCGTCTTGCTGTGGCAGACCGTGACCGTGGCGCCCTTTTCGAGCAGCAGCAGCGCCATCGGCTTGCCGACGATGTTCGAGCGGCCGATCACCACGGCGTTCGCGCCTTCGAGCGGGATCTGGTACTCCTCGAACATCTTCATCACGCCATAGGGCGTGCAGGGGCGGAACAGCGGCCGGCCGGTCAGGAGCGCGCCGGCGTTGGCCACGTGAAAACCGTCCACGTCTTTTTCCGGTGCGATCGCCTCGATCACCTTGTGGCTGTCGATGTGCTTGGGCAGCGGCAACTGCACGAGGATGCCGTGAATCTTCGGGTCGCGGTTCAGTTCGTCGATGCGCTTGAGCAGATCGGCTTCGGAGAGCGTTTCGGCGTAGCGGTCGTACGACGAACGGAGGCCGTTGTCTTCGCAGGCCTTCACCTTGTTGCGCACATAGACTTCGCTCGCGGGATTGTCGCCGACCAGCACGACCGCGAGGCCAGGCTGATGGCCGCGGGCAGTGAGGGCGGCGGCGCGCGTGGCGACGTCGGCGCGCAGTTTCTTGGAGAGGGCGAGGCCGTCGATGAGGGTGGCTGTCATGGTCGGTCGAATCGAGAGTGGGCGATGCGCGGATGCATGCCGGAGCGCGGCGGGTCGCTTGACGCTGGTTTGACGCCCGTGCGCAGGGAGAGGCGGGGCGCCGGCTGCAAAGGGCGACATTATACCCGCGCGGCGCGCGCGAACTGTCGCGGCCAGACGAAACACGGGCCGAACGAAACAGGAAGAAGCGATGGGAATGTGGTAGGGAAGGCGCCGCGCGGCGTCATGCGCCGCGCAAGATCATGCCTTCCCCGTCGCGCCGTTCTGGCAGCAGTTTTATTGCTGCTGCGCCTGTTGCGGCTTGTTGGAAAGCGCGAGACGCAGCAGGTCGGCGACCGTGTTCACGTTGAGCTTTTCCATGATGTTCGCGCGGTGCGCTTCGACGGTCTTGATGCTGATGCCCAGATCGTCGGCGATCTGCTTATTCAGGCGGCCCGCGATGATGCGCTCGAGCACCTGGTGCTCGCGCGCCGTGAGCTTGCCGAGCCGCTCGGCCGCAGCGCGCTGCTGCTGCACGTTGGTGCTTTCGCTGCGGGCCTTCTCCAGCATGCGCTCGACGAGCTTGCGCAGTTCGGCTTCGTCGAACGGCTTCTCGATGAAGTCCATCGCGCCCTTCTTCATGGTGGAGACGGCCATCGGCACGTCGCCGTGGCCGGTCACGAAGATGATCGGCAACGAGGCGTTTTCGGCGATCAGGCGCTCCTGCAGCTCGAGTCCGCTCATGCCCTGCATGCGCACGTCCAGAATCAGGCAGGCGATTTGTCCGGCTTGCTGCGCCGGCTGGTACGCATCGAGGAACTCTTCCGCGCTCGTGAAGCACTGCACGCGGTAGCCATTCGCTTCGAGCAGCCAGCGCAGGGAGTCTCGTACGGCTTCATCGTCGTCGACAACAAAGACGGTTTCCTGAGTGGTGACTGGGCTGTTCATGGCTCTCCCGTAACGGTTTGTGTAGTCGGCTCGTCGGATCCGTCGCGCGAGGAACGGTCCGTTTCGCCGATGGGCAGACTGCAATGGAATGTGGCGCCGCTGATGTGGCCGTCGGCTTCGACGTTGTTGACCACCCAAAGACGCCCGCGATGCGATTCGATGATCGAACGGCAGATATTCAGCCCCATGCCCATGCCATCGGACTTGGTGCTGTAGAAAGGTTCGAAGAGACGCTCGGCGGTGGCCTCGTCGACGCCCGGGCCCTGATCGACCACGCTAATGCAGACGTTGCCGCCGTCGCGCTTCACGATCACGCGGATCACCGGATCGAGCGCATTCGGGCGCGCCTCGGCCATAGCTTCGGCGGCGTTCTTCAGAAGATTGACGAGCACCTGCTCGATGAGCACCGGATCGACGTAGATCACGGGCATGCGCGAGCGCATGTCGGTCACGATGCGGATGCGGCGCTTGCGCGCCTCGATTTCGGCGAGCCCCACGGCGTCGGCGACAATGTCGGCTACGCGCGTGGCCTGGCGCTTGGGCTCGCTGCGCTTCACGAATTCGCGGATGCGCTTGATGATCATGCCCGCGCGCACCGCCTGCTGCGCGGTCTTTTCGAGCACGGGCAAGAGGTTGTCGGGCGCGGCGCGCCCTGACTTCACGAGCGCGACGGTGCCCGAGGCATAGTTGTTGATGGCGGCGAGCGGCTGGTTCAGCTCGTGCGCGAGCGACGAGGCCATTTCGCCCATCGTCATGAGGCGGCTCGTGAACTGCAGCTTCTCGTCTTGCTGGCGGGCCAGTTCCTGGGCCTGCTTGCGCGTGGTGATGTCGGTCGCGATCTGCATCTGCGCGAGGTGGCCGTCTACCCACTGGATGTACTGGCGCCGCACCTCGAACCACTTCTGGATGCTCTCGACATAGACTTCCTGGGCATCGGCGGCGCTTTCGGTGAGCGCGGTGGCGGGCAGGCCCGCGTAGGCGTCCACCATGTCGATCGAATCCGACGACGCTGCAGCCGAATCGAAGCCGCCGCCGCCGGCCAGTTCTAGATGGCCGTCCGGGCGGATGCCGAAGAGGTGGCGGTAGTAGCGGTTTGCGAACAGCAACTCGGCTTCGTCGGCGGCGAGCACCGAGACGGCGGCGTCGAGGCTCTCCAGCACCGTGGTGAAGCGCTCGTGCGCGGCGGCGAGTTCCTCGCGCGCGCGCTTGGGCTCGGTGATGTCGGTCATCGACGACATCCAGCCGGTCTGGCGGCCCGAGCTATCGATGAGCGGCGAGACATAGAGGCGCGCATGGAACTGCGAGCCGTCCTTGCGGCGCACGCGCAGCTCGAACCCCGAGGAGGGCGCCTTGCCACGCAGCGTCATGTCGAGCTGGCGCTGCATTTCAGGGTAGGCGTCGCGCGGCCAGTAGGGAAACGGCGCATGCTTGCCCACGAGGTCGCTTTCGTCCCAGCCGGTCATGCGGCAAAAGGCGGGGTTCACGTGCGTGATCCGCCCGTGCATGTCGAGCACGCGCATGCCGATCAGCACCGAATTTTCCATCGCGCGCCGGAAGAATGCTTCCGCGTACAGCGCCTGCTGCGCTTCGAAGCGCTGGCGCGTATGCTTCCAGAGACTCCACAGGCTCCACAGGACGAAGCACGAAAGTCCCGCAACCAGCCACACGAGCGTATTGTTCGTAAAGTTGGTCATCTGCGGATACGAGTACACGCGCACGGAGACGCCCTGGCCCGGCGGATCGAGCGGCAGGTCGTAGTAGACGTCGTGCGGCAGGCGCGGGCGCGTCGAGGTGGTGGCGAGCTCGCGGTTGTTCGCGTCGATGAGCGAAATCTTGTACTTGGCGGACAGCTCAGGGGGGATGTCGTGCTTGAGGATCCCTTCGACCGAGAACACGGCGGCCACCGAACCGAGGAACTCGCGGTCGCGGTAAACCGGCGTCTGCAACGTGATATAGCCGTTGCCCACGTCGTCGTAGATGAGCGGCGAGTAGACCTGGCGGCGCGTCGAGCGGGCTTCGGTGAAGGCGGCCTTCACGGCCTCGTCCATCTGCGCGTCGTTGGGCTTGGCCAGGCGCTGGCCGAACACCGGCATGGCCGTGTTGGGCCAGCGCGGCTCCTGCTGGCTCGTATACCAGTTCAGATAGAGGATCTCGGGGTGACCCTGCATGATGTCCGTGGTGGACGTCTGGAAGTACTGCGGGTCGTTGTGGCCGGCAACCAGGTCGCGCTGGAGCGCCTGCAATTGCTCCTGCGCGCCCGTCATGGAGAGGCGGATCTGCTGCTGGGCCCAGGCGACGTTGCGGTAAAGCGTGTCTTCCTGCTGTTGCTGCTCGCGGCGGTTCAGGCTCCACAAGATCAGGCTCATGACGATCAGGAATACGAGGATCGACAGGAGCGGCGTCAGCAAATAGGAATTCGACCACCAGGGTCCGTGGTGCCAGCGGGACGGCGATGACTCGCCGGGCGAACCGGGCGGTCGCGCCGAGCGTGCGAAAAGCCGTTCGGTCAACATGGCAAGGATTGTAGCTCAGCGTAAGAGTTCCAAACGCCGTGAAAAAAGCAGCAATTCGCCGATAAACGGGTGCGAACTGGCGGATATCGGCGAAAGGGCACGAACGATTCAGCTTGCGACGCAGCAATTTTTCACATTATAAAAATCAATCTCGCAATTCGAAAAATTCCTTGCATGAAGCGAGATGCGGTAATTACAATCGCCCGCAATGCTGATGCGGAGGGTCCTGTCACGTCGCGAGGGTCGTCATCCGCATGGTCCGATCAACAGCGTTCCCCTACATCCAGGAGACGAGTATGTCCGCTGTACCCGACGAAGTCCTGAAATACATTGCCACCGAAAAGGACGAAGATCCTCAGGAAACCGCCGAATGGCTGGAGGCGCTGGACGGCGTCATCTCCACCATTGGTCCCGACCGCGCTCACTATCTGATCGAGAAGCAGATCGAATTCGCCCGCGTGCATGGCGAGCATCTGCCGTTCTCGGCCAACACGCCGTACATCAACACGATTCCCGTTGCCAACCAGGCCAAGAACCCCGGCGACCAGGACATCGAACACCGCATTCGCTCGTACACGCGCTGGAACGCCATCGCCATGGTGCTGCGCGCGGGCAAGAACACGAACGTGGGCGGCCACATCGCCTCGTTCGCTTCCGCCGCGACGCTCTACGACGTCGGCTACAACCACTTCTGGCGTGCTCCGTCGCCGGAACATGGCGGCGACCTCGTTTTCGTGCAGGGCCACTCGTCGCCGGGCGTCTACTCGCGCGCGTTCCTGCTCGGCCGCCTGTCCGAGAACCAGCTCGACAACTTCCGCCAGGAAGTGGGCGGCCAGGGCATCTCGTCGTACCCGCACCCGTGGCTGATGCCGGACTTCTGGCAGTTCCCGACCGTCTCGATGGGCCTCGGCCCGATCATGGCGATCTACCAGGCACGCTTCATGAAGTACCTGCAGGCGCGCGGCATTGCGAAGACCGACGGCCGCAAGGTCTGGGCCTTCCTCGGCGACGGTGAAACGGACGAGCCGGAATCGCTCGGCGCGATTGGCATGGCCGGCCGCGAGCGTCTGGACAACCTCGTGTTCGTCATCAACTGCAACCTGCAGCGTCTCGACGGCCCGGTGCGCGGCAACGGCAAGATCATTCAGGAACTCGAAAGCGAGTTCCGCGGCGCCGGCTGGAACGTCATCAAGGTCATCTGGGGCAGCCGCTGGGACGCGCTCTTCGCGCGCGACAAGTCGGGCGCGCTGATGCGCCGCATGATGGAAGTCGTCGACGGCGAGTACCAGACGTACAAGTCGGAGTCGGGCGCCTATGTGCGCGAGCACTTCTTCAACACGCCTGAACTGAAGGCGCTGGTCGCCGACTGGTCCGATGACGACATCTGGAACCTGAACCGTGGCGGCCACGATCCGCACAAGATCTACGCGGCATTCCACCAGGCACAGCACGCGAAGGGCCAGCCGACCCTGATCCTCGCCAAGACGATCAAGGGCTATGGCATGGGCGAAGCCGGCCAGGCCATGAACATCACCCACCAGCAGAAGAAGATGCAGGTGGACCAGCTCAAGAAGTTCCGCGACCAGTTCCGTCTGCCGATCACGGACGAGCAGCTCGTCGACGTGCCGTACCTCAAGTTCGAGGAAGGCTCGAAGGAGCTCGAGTACATGCGCCAGAAGCGCATGGACCTCGGCGGCTATCTGCCCGCGCGCCGCCAGAAGGCGGAATCGCTGCCGGTGCCGGCGCTCGAAGCGTTCGATCCGCTGCTCAAGGGCACGGGCGAAGGCCGTGAAATCTCCACGACCATGGCGTTCGTGCGTATCCTCAACATCCTGCTCAAGGACAAGGCGCTCGGCAAGCGCGTCGTGCCGATCGTGCCGGACGAGTCGCGTACCTTCGGTATGGAAGGCCTGTTCCGCCAGATCGGCATCTGGAATCAGGATGGCCAGAAGTACGTGCCGGAAGATGCTGACCAGCTGATGTTCTACAAGGAATCGCAGACGGGCCAGATTCTCCAGGAAGGCATCAACGAAGCCGGCGGCATGTGCGACTGGATCGCAGCCGCGACGTCGTACTCGACGCACGGCGAGATCATGGTGCCGTTCTACATCTTCTACTCGATGTTCGGCCTCCAGCGCATTGGCGATCTGGTGTGGGCGGCGGGCGACATGCGTTCGCGCGGCTTCCTGCTGGGCGGCACCGCGGGCCGCACGACGCTCAACGGCGAAGGCCTGCAGCACGAAGACGGCCACTCGCTCCTGTGGGCGGCATCGGTGCCGAACTGCGTCACCTATGACCCGACGTTCGGCTACGAACTGGCCGTGATCATGCAGGACGGCCTGCGCCGTATGGTCCAGGAACAGGAAGACGTGTTCTATTACATCACCGTGATGAACGAGAACTACGAGCATCCGGCGATCCCGCAGGGCGAAAACGTTGCGGCCGATATCCTCAAGGGCATGTACTCGTTCCGCAAGGGCGACGCGAAGGCCAAGGGTCCGCGCGTTCAACTGATGGGCGCGGGCACGATCTTCAACGAAGTGATCGCGGCCGCCGACCTGCTCAAGAACGACTGGGGCGTCGAGGCCGACCTCTGGAGCGTGCCGAGCTTCACGGAACTCGCTCGCGAAGGCCACGAAGTCGAGCGCTGGAACCTGCTGCACCCGAGCGAGCCGCGCCGCGAGTCGCACGTCGAGAAGCTGCTCAAGGGCACGGAAGGCCCGGTCATCGCATCGACCGACTACGTGCGCGCACTGGTCGACCAGATCCGTGGCCTCGTGCCGCGCAAGTTCGTGGTGCTCGGCACCGACGGCTTCGGCCGCTCGGACACGCGTGAGAATCTGCGTCACTTCTTCGAAGTCGATCGTTACTGGACGACGGTCGCAGCGCTCAACGCGCTCGCGGACGAAGGCAAGATCGAGCGCAAGGTCGTCGCCGACGCCATTGCGAAGTACAAGCTCGACCCGTCCAAACCCAACCCGATGACTGTCTAACGCATCATCCCCCTGTGCATGGCATGAGCGCCTCCTCGAAGCGAGGAGGCGCGTCGTATGCGGCCCCGGAGACACTAACAATGAGTCAAACGATCGAAGTCAAGGTGCCGGACATCGGCGATTACAAGGACATTCCTGTGATCGAGGTGCTGGTGAAGGCGGGCGATACCGTCGAAAAAGAGCAGTCGCTGATCACGCTGGAATCGGATAAGGCGACCATGGATGTGCCGAGCCCGGCTTCGGGCACGGTCAAGGAAGTGAAGGTCAAGCAGGGCGACAACGTGTCGGAAGGCACGCTCGTGCTCTTGCTGGACGGCGCTGCTGCGGCTGCGGCGCCTGCCGCTGCCCCCGCTGCTGCGCCCGCAGCCCCTGCTGCACCCGCTGCGCAGGCAGCTGCGCCGGCAGCCGCGCCCGCTGCGAGCGGCGGCGCGCAAAGCGTCAAGGTCCCCGACATCGGCGACTACAAGGATGTGCCGGTCATCGAGATCGGCGTGAAGGTCGGCGACCGCGTCGAGAAGGAGCAGTCGCTCGTCACGCTCGAGTCGGACAAGGCGACCATGGACGTGCCGAGCCCGGTGTCCGGCGTCGTCAAGTCGATTCTGGTCAAGGTCGGCGACAACGTGTCGGAAGGCACGGAAATCGTCGTGGTGGAAGCTGAAGGCGCAGCGGCTCCCGCCGCCGCACCGGCTGCGAAACCGGTCGAAGTGCCGTCGGACGCGCCCCAGGCCGTGCCGGCCAAGGCCGCTCCTGCAGCGCCGTCGGCGCTCGCGCAGGCGCCGATCATCCCGGCAGGCGAAGGCGGTTCGCGCCGTCCGAGCCACGCATCGCCGTCGGTGCGCAAGTTCGCACGTGATCTGGGCGTGGACGTTGCACGTGTCACGGGCACGGGTCCGAAGGGCCGCATCACCCAGGACGACGTCACCGCGTTCGTGAAGGGCGTGATGACGGGTGCGCTCGCGGCGCCTGCTGCCGCGGCAGCACCTGCCGGCGGCGGCGCTGGCCTGAACCTGCTGCCGTGGCCGAAGGTCGACTTCACGAAGTTCGGCCCGATCGACACGCAGCCGCTGTCGCGCATCAAGAAGATCTCGGGCGCGAACCTGCACCGCAACTGGGTCATGATCCCGCACGTCACGAACAACGACGAAGCGGACATCACCGACCTCGAAGCGTTGCGCGTGCAGCTGAACAAGGAAAACGAGAAGGCGGGCGTGAAGTTCACGATGCTCGCATTCGTCATCAAGGCCTGCGTCGCCGCGCTCAAGAAGTTCCCGACATTCAACGCGAGCCTCGACGGCGACAACCTCGTCTTCAAGCAGTACTACCACATCGGTTTTGCCGCCGACACGCCGAACGGCCTCGTCGTCCCGGTCATCCGCGACGCGGACAAGAAGGGCCTCGTCGACATCGCCAAGGAAATGGCCGAGCTCTCGAAGCTCGCGCGCGAAGGCAAGCTCAAGCCGGACCAGATGCAAGGCGGCTGCTTCTCGATCTCGTCGCTCGGCGGCATCGGTGGCACGCACTTCACGCCGATCATCAACGCACCCGAAGTGGCGATCCTCGGTCTGTCGAAGAGCGCGATGAAGCCGGTGTGGGACGGCAAGCAGTTCGTGCCGCGCCTCACGCTGCCGTTGTCGCTCTCGTACGATCACCGCGTGATCGACGGCGCAGCTGCCGCGCGCTTCAATGCGTACCTTGGCGCGATCCTCGGCGACTTCCGCCGCGTGATTCTGTAAAACCGCTTCATTGACCGGCTGACGCCGCCACGTCGCACGCGCAGTGTCCATGCGCGTGCGCGGCACGGCGAGCGCGGCCGGTCGTTCCAATAGGGGACACCATGAGTCTCGTCGAAGTGAAAGTGCCGGATATCGGCGACTTCAAGGACATCGACGTCATCGAAGTCAACATCAAGGCCGGCGATGTGATCGAGAAGGAGCAGACGCTGCTCTCGCTCGAGTCGGACAAGGCCACGATGGAAGTGCCCAGCGACGTCGCGGGCACCGTAAAGGAAGTGAAGATCAAGGCTGGCGACAAGGCGTCGCAAGGCACCGTGATCGCACTGGTCGAAGTGTCGGCTGCTGCTGCCGCGCCTGCACCGGCTGCCGCACCGAAGGCCGAAGCGCCCAAGGCTGCCGAGGCCCCGAAGGCTGCCGAAGTTTCGAAAACCGCCGCGCCGCAAGCCGGCAGCTTTGGCGGCAGTGCCGATGTCGAATGCGACATGCTCGTGCTCGGCGCCGGCCCCGGCGGCTATTCGGCAGCGTTCCGTTCGGCCGACCTCGGCATGAAGACCGTGCTGGTCGAGCGTTATTCGACGCTTGGCGGCGTGTGCCTGAACGTGGGCTGCATCCCGTCGAAGGCGCTGCTGCACACGGCGCTCGTGATCGACGAAGCCGCTGCGCTCGAATCGCACGGCATCTCGTTCGGCAAGCCGCAGATCGACCTCGACCGCCTGCGCGACTTCAAGTCGGGCGTCGTCAAGAAGCTCACGGGTGGTCTCGCCGGCATGGCGAAGGCACGCAAGGTCGAAGTCGTGACCGGCGTGGGCACCTTCCTCGATCCGTACCACATGGAAGTGGCGGGCGAGAGCGGCAAGAAAATCGTCAAGTTCAAGCAGGCGATCATTGCTGCGGGTTCGCAGGCTGTGAAGCTGCCGTTCATCCCCGAAGATCCGCGTGTGGTCGATTCGACCGGCGCGCTCGAACTGCGCCAGATCCCGCAGAAGATGCTGGTGATCGGCGGCGGCATCATCGGCCTCGAAATGGCGACCGTCTACTCGACGCTCGGCGCGCAGATCGACGTCGTCGAAATGCTCGACGGCCTGATGGCCGGTGCCGACCGCGATCTCGTGAAGGTCTGGGAGAAGTACAACGCGAAGCGCTTCGCGAATGTCATGCTCAAGACCAAGACGACGGGCGCCGAGGCGAAGGACGATGGCATCTACGTCACCTTCGAGGGTGAGAAGGCGCCCGCCGAGCCGCAGCGCTACGACCTCGTGCTGGTCGCCGTGGGCCGCTCGCCCAACGGCAAGAAGATCGGCGCGGACAAGGCCGGCATTGCCGTGACGGATCGCGGCTTCATCGAGGTCGACAAGCAGCAGCGCACCAACGTGCCGCACATCTTCGCGATCGGCGACATCGTCGGTCAGCCGATGCTCGCGCACAAGGCCGTGCATGAAGGCCACGTGGCAGCGGAAGCGGCGCACGGCGAGAAGGCATACTTCGACGCCATGCAGATTCCGTCGGTGGCCTACACCGATCCGGAAGTGGCTTGGGCCGGCAAGACGGAAGAGCAGTGCAAGGCCGAAGGCATCAAGTACGGCAAGGCAGTGTTCCCGTGGGCCGCTTCGGGCCGCGCGATCGCCAACGGCCGCGACGAGGGCTTCACCAAGCTGATCTTCGACGAAGAGACGCATCGCGTGATCGGTGGCGGTATCGTCGGCCTGAACGCGGGCGACCTCATCAGCGAGGTCTGCCTCGCGGTGGAAATGGGCGCGGATGCGACCGACATCGGCAAGACCATCCACCCGCACCCGACGCTGGGCGAGTCGGTGGGCATGGCCGCCGAACTGTATGAAGGCGTCTGTACGGACCTACCGCCGCAAAAGAAGAAGTAAGTTTGCCGCGAGTATGAAAAAACGGCGCACTCCGCGAGGAGTGCGCCGTTTTTATTGGCTCGCCATAACGACTGTGTCCGGCTGCGAGAGGCGCTGGAGCCAAAAACGCTGGAGCCAAAAAAATTCCCGGCCTTCCAGCGACCGGGCAAGCGGCATGCCGGACCGGAGCGCCGGGTCCGGCACTGGGCGCGGCTTAGACGACCTGCAGCGCGCCCAGGCCGATGCGTAACACTCAGGCCGGCTTCTTGGGCGCAGCGGCGGCAGCCGAGCGCGAAGCTTGTGCGGCTGCCTTGCTGGCTGCTGCGGAGGCGGCGTTGAAGTTGCTTTCGGCCATTTCGACCGCTTGCTTGGTGGCCTTGTGGACCGTTTCGTAGGTCGTGTTCGCAGCGTTGATCGCCGACTTGATCACGGCAACCGCGGTTTCCGAACCGGCCGGTGCGTTTTTGGCGACATTGTCGACGAGCGACTGGACCTTGCGGTTCTGTTCTTCGTAGTGCGCTTCAGCAACCTTCGCGAACTCGGCTTGCGTGGCCGAAGCGATTTCGTACACGTGACGGCCGTACGAGAGCAGCTTTTCGGCGAGCGGCTGAGCGAAGCTCGACTGCACGGCGAAGAACTCTTGCGCATCTTTTGCCGACAGCGCGCGCTGGGCGTGTTCCTGGGATTCCGCGAGGTTCGAGCGAACGGCCTGAAGGTTCAATTCGACGAGCTTTTCCACGCCTTCGAATGCCTTGCCGGTGAGGCCGAACAGCGTTTCGAGGTTGGCTTTCTGGGCAGCGGCGAATTGCTCAGGGGTCAGCAGACTCATGGTTACGCTCCTGGATGTTTGGCGGCCTCGTTCGTGGGCCGCCTGAAGTAAGTGGCAAGACTCTTGGGGAATCTGCACGGCGCTTTGGTGCGTCGCAGCATTGATCTCGATTTTAGGTCGCCGGAGAAGAATGTCAAGAACTTTTGGTGCGACGCACAATTACATTAAACTTTTGTTAAACAACTACTTATGCGTGCGGCATGAGGCGTATTTGTCAAGTTTGACGAATTGCGGCATAGCGTCCGCTAACTGGCTGCGGCGAGGCTTTGCCCGACAATGACAAGCATATGTGCGCTCAATCTGGCAAGATTCAGCATGCCGGTGTGCGTCGGAAATGGCGTGCGCCGCATGATTCATCGAAGGTCGATGCGGGATTGCGCCTCGCGCGTCCACCAAACTCCTTCATGGAACGTTAAAGATCCATTGCTGTCGAATGCGCGTCGCGCGATTCGGCGACATCGGCGTTAGAGAGTCGTCCTCGGTATTACTCCCACATAAAGTTTGCATAGCGCGTGCCGTCAATGTAGGCAACAGAAGACGTTGTCGGCGCCAGGCGCAGCAGGGTGTGGCTGCCCGGGCGATTGTCTTTCTCCATTGAGTGCTCGAAGTGCATTGGTCATCTCAATCAAAAGTCAGACTTCGGTTTAACGAGTAGCCATAAGTGCTTCAATTTGCGAATTTTTCGTGGTTTTACTACACTTGGCGAACGATCCCGCCGCTCCATCCAGAACACCAATGAAATCCGACAAGCTCCTGTCGTTCAAGCTGGTGCCTTCATCGGTTGTCAGTACCGCGCTGTCGGTGGCTGTCTCCGTGGTCATCAGTGCAACGCTCATAGTGCCCGAGGGCGCTTTTGCTGCGTCGCAGAACACCGCTGCGGCCTCGACGGCCAAGGCAAAGAAAACCAGCAAGACAAGCAAGAAGAGCACAAGCAGCGCGAAGGTCGCCAAAAAAACGGCCGCACCCAGCGTTGCCGCAGCGCAGGAGAGCGATGCGCGTCCGGCAGTAAAGAAGCGCCGCGTCAGCTACACCATGAACGGCCGCCATCGCTCGGCGGTGCGCCGCGTGGCGTTCGAGCCGCGTCAGCCGACGGTGGGCCAGGCGTTCGGTCTCCATGAAACGCCCGATTCGCTGATGCTGCGCTCGGGCGTTGCCTACGTGGTGGACCAGAACTCGCTGGAACCGCTCTTCGACAAGAATTCGCATGCCGTGGTGCCGATCGCCTCGATCACCAAGCTCATGACCGCGATGGTCGTGCTCGACTCGAAGGCGTCGCTTACCGAGTCGATTGAAGTCACGGACGAAGACCGCGATTACGAGAAGAACACCGGCTCGCGCCTCTCGGTGGGTTCGGTGCTCTCGCGCGAAGACATGCTGCATATCGCGCTGATGGCGTCGGAAAACCGCGCTGCGGCGGCGCTTTCGCGCTACTACCCGGGCGGGCGGCCGGCGTTCATCGCCGCCATGAATGCGAAGGCGAAGCAACTCGGCATGACCGACACGCACTTCGAGAATTCCACCGGGCTGTCGAGCCACAATGTTTCGACCGCGCGCGATCTCGTGAAGATGGTGAACGCGGCTTACCAGTATCCGCTCATTCGCCAGTTCTCGACCGACCGCAGCTATGACGTGTACACGGGCAAGCGCAATCTTGCCTACAACAGCACGAACGCGCTCATCCGCAATCCGTCGTGGGACATCGGCCTGCAGAAGACCGGCTTCATCAACGAAGCGGGCGAGTGCCTCGTGATGCAAACGACGGTCCATGGCCGTCCGGTCATCATGGTGTTGCTCGATTCGAGCGGCAAGTATTCGCGTTTCGCTGACGCGACCCGCGTGCGCACGTGGATCGACAACGGCGGCGCTGACCAGCAGCCGCACATCACGAGTGCGGATGCGGGAGGCGCGGGTACCTGATCAGCGCCGCTGCGCCGCTTTCCGTTGCACCAGTACAAGCGCCCCGCAATCGCGGGGCGTTGTCTTTTGGGCTGAGTTCTTCGATTGAAAAGCCGGAAAAAGAGAAGCGCCGGATGTGCCGGCGCTTCGGGGGAGCTTCGATGCGATTGCGCGAAACGGGTTCGTGCTCGAGGCGATCTGGTCGCTCAGGCTGCGGTCTGCACGCTGCCCTCCGCCGGCTCCGGGTGGTAACCGAGCGATTCGGAAATCAGGAGCGCCGTCTTGCTCAGTTGTCCAAGCCACGAGTCCTGAAGACGGTCCGCAGGCGCCGAAAGCGACAGCCCGGCAACGAGCTTGCCGGTATCGTCGTAAATGCCCGCTGCGATGCAGCGCACACCCAGTTCCAGCTCCTCGTTGTCGCGTGCGCAAGATTGCTGGCGCACGTGAGCGAGTTCGCGCTCCAGGCGGCCGAGGTCGGTGATGCTGTTGCGGGTGTGACCCGAAAGGCCCGTGCGCGTGGCGTAAGCGCGAACGCGATTGGCTTCGTCGGCGGCAAGGAAGAGTTTGCCAACCGAAGTGAGGTGCAGCGGCGCGCGGCCGCCAATCGCCCGCACCACCTGCATGCCTGAACGTTCGGAATAAGCTCGCTCGATATAGACAATCTCGTCGCCCTGGCGCACCGAGAGGTTCACAGTCTGGCCAGTGAGACGATGCAGTTCGCGCATGGGCGTGAGCGCGGCGTCGCGTACCGAGAGGCGCGCCTTCACGAGATTGCCCAGCTCCAGCAGTCGCATGCCCAGCCGGTACGTGCCAGGGTCCGAGCGGTCGACGAGCCGGCAGCTCACCATGTCGTTGAGAATGCGGTGCGCGGTGGACGGATGCAGTTCGGTGCGTTGCGCAAGATCCTTCAGGCTGACCGGGTCGGTGTGTGCGGCGAGCGCGTCGAGGAGGCGCATCATGCGCTCGATCACCTGAATCGAGGTCTTCGGATCCGGATTGGTGTCGGTCATGGGGGCAGATTCCAGGGGCGGATTCGTATGGCGAGTATAAGAAACTCGGCACGGCAGCGAGCATTGTATCTCGTATTGTGAAAAAAGACAGCGGTTGGCGGGATGGTGTTCCGCTGCGGCGGCCGCGTTCACGCCTGTGCCAGGCCTGCCGGGTCATCGATCCTGGAGCACTCCGGCGTTGGTGGCAGCGGCGAAACGTCGGATAATCGGGGACGGTTTTCACCAGGAGTTCCCATGCGAGTCGGTTTGTTCGTCACCTGTCTTGTCGACACCATGCGTCCCGAAATCGGCTTTTCGGCGCTCAAGTTGCTCGAGGAAGCAGGCTATGAGGTGGACGTCCCGCCCGCGCAGACCTGCTGCGGGCAACCGGCCTACAACTCGGGCGAGCGGCCGCTTGCGCGCGACCTCGCGGAAAAGACGCTGCGCGAATTCGAGCAGTACGACTATGTGGTGATTCCGTCGGGCTCCTGTGGCGGGATGATTCGCGCGCATTACGGCGATCTCTTTCGCGATGACCCCGAGTTGATGGCGCGCTACGGCAAGCTGCGCGAACGCGTCTACGAATTGACGGATTTCCTCATGAACGTTGCGAAAGTCACGCTGCCCGAAGGCGAATTCCGCGGGCCGGTGACCTACCACGACTCGTGCTCTGGTCTGCGTGAACTGGGCGTGAAGGCCCAGCCGCGCGCGTTGCTCGCGCAGCGCGGCGTGGCTGTGCAGGAGATGAAGGACTGCGAGCATTGCTGCGGTTTTGGCGGCACCTTTGCGCTCAAGTACGGGGCGATCTCCACGGCCATCGTGGACGAAAAATGCATCAACGTGCAGGCGAGCGGAGCGGGTGCCGTGGTGCTCGGCGACCTCGGCTGCATACTGAACATCCAAGGGCGTTTGCGCCGCACCGGCGATGTCAGCACCCGGGTTTTGCACATCGCCCAGGTGCTCGCCGGCGACGTTTGAGACGCCGCTTGCCAGCCGGGGCCTCGGGGCATCAAAGACTCAAGAGGCCGGGAGAATCCGCCTGAATCCGACCGCACACGACGGCACACGAACGCACTTACGTCCGACTCCACGCCATGCAAGTTCAATCGATGCAATTCAAGGCGCGCGCCGGCCAGAAGCTGGCCGATCAGCGTCTGCAGCAGAACCTCAAGAAGCTCTCGACCAAGTTCGTTTCCGCGCGTGCGGAAGCGATCACGGCGATCGACTTTCCGGCCACGCGCGCGGCGCTCAAAGCGCGCCGCAATCGTGCGCTGGAGAATCTCGATGTCTGGATCGAGCAGTTCGAAGCCGAGGCGAGCCGGCGCGGCGTGACGGTCCTGTTTGCCGAGACGTCACGCGATGCGGCGAAGCTCGTCGCTGAAATCGCGCGCAAGCACGCGGTGCGCAAGGTCATCAAGACGAAGTCGATGGTCTCCGAGGAAATGCAGCTCAACACGGTGCTCGCGGAGATGGGGGTGCAATCCATCGAAACGGACCTCGGCGAATACATTCTGCAGATCAACAACAACGAGCCGCCGAGCCACATCATTGCGCCCGTCGTCCACAAGGACAAGGACGAGATCGCCGACCTGTTCGCGAAGACCCATCACAGGCCGCGTCTCACGGAAATTCCGGACATGACGCGCGAGGCGCGCGAGATGTTGCGGCCGCACTTCCTTTCGGCGGACATGGGCGTGACGGGCGGCAACTTCCTCATCGCGGAGACGGGCTCGGTCGTGCTCGTGACGAACGAGGGCAACGAAGGCATGTGCACCGTCATGCCGCGCGTGCATGTGGCGGTCACCGGCATCGAAAAAGTCTTGCCGACGCTCGAAGACCTTGCCACCGCAATGCGCCTGCTGCCGCGCTCGGCCACGGGACAGGCCACCTCGAACTATTTTTCCGTTCTCACGGGCCCGCGCGGGGTGGATGACCAGGACGGTCCCGAGCATATGTATGTCGTGCTCGTCGATGGCGGGCGCACCGGCCTCATCGGCGGCGAGTTTCAGGAGATGCTGCGCTGCATCCGCTGTGGCGCCTGCATGAACCATTGCCCGGTCTATCAGAAGGTGGGTGGGCACGCGTACGGCTGGGTCTATCCGGGGCCGATGGGGTCGGTGCTCACGCCAAGCTACGTGGGCATCGACAAGGCACTCGATCTGCCGCAGGCCGCCACGCTTTGCGGCGAGTGCAACAGCGTCTGTCCGGTGGGCATCCCGCTCTCGGACCTGCTGCGCAAGCTGCGCGAGAAACAGACCGAACGGCGCCTGCGCCCGTGGCACGAACGCGCGGCGCTGGCGGTGTGGGGCTGGTTTGCGCTGAATCCCGGCGCTTATGCGCTGCTCACGAAGCTCGGTGTGCGCGTGCTGGAGCGTATGGGCGGCCAGGCGCAGCTCATTCGCAAGTTGCCGTTCGCGCGCGGCTGGACCGACGGACGCGACATGCCGGCTCCGGTCGGGCGCACGTTCCGCGAACTCTACGCCGCGCGGCACACGCATCTGGATGCGACCGGGCGTACACGGAAGACGTGACGAAGCACTCCCAGCCGGTCCACCCGCACCTGGCGGCGCACTGTTTAGCCTGAGACAACAGTGTGTTCATTTTTGCCGGGTTTTTCCTGATTGCGATCATCTATATCATTTCGACTGGCGATAGTGCGTCTGAGCCTGTCGCTCCACAGTCGAGAGAGAGTCGCATCATGAGAAAGAAAATAATGGTGTATTGGCCGTTGGCGCTGATCGTGCCACTTGCGGCGATCGCATGGGTCCATGCATGGAATACCGCCGAGCAGCAGTTTCCGCTGGCAGCCGATCAGGTGAGTGCCGAGTTGGCGCGCGCAGTTTCATATGGGCTGGTTGGCAGCGCGGGCGAGGTGACTACGCCCGTCAAGGCGCCAGTCAAGGCAATCCGCGACGTCGTGCCGTTGCCGCGGACCAACGCGATCTAAGCTGCCGGGGCCCGGGCGATGGCGCACGCTACGCCCAGCGCACATCGTCGACACTTTGTATAATTGAAAATTCGCCCGCGCTGCAGTGGCTTGTTGCAAACCGTTGGCCGCCTCACATCCGACTCGATGAAAAAGGTTTCCGTCTGCTTCGTTTGCCTCGGCAACATCTGCCGCTCGCCCACGGCTGAAGCCGTGATGCGGCGCCTTGTCGACGAGGCGGGTTTGAGCGCGCACGTGTCGGTCGATTCGGCGGGCACGGGCGATTGGCATATCGGCCAGGCGCCCGACGAACGCGCCCAGCAAGCCGGGGCCAGGCGCGGCTATGATCTGGCGCCGCTGCGCGCCCGCCAGATCGCGGCGGAAGACTTTCGCACGTTCGACTTGATCGTCGCGATGGACGACGCCAATGTGACGGCACTCGAGCAAGTGGCGCCGTCTGCCGGACGCGACAAGATCCGGCTGCTGATGGAATTCGCGCCGCAGTTGCGGGCGCGCGTGGTCGCCGACCCGTATTTTGGGGGCGCCGCCGGGTTCGAGACGGTGCTCGACCAGTGCGAAACGGCGTGTTCGGGCCTGCTGGCGGCCTTGCGCCCTCAACTGGCGGACTGAGAGGAGCGTGCGGCGTACTTCCGTGCAGGTTTGCGCCGTTTTCCCTTTTCGTCATGCGCCTAATAACCCGGATGGTGGCGCGGATACTTGACTAAACTAGTCATGTATTTATACTTGACGAAAATTGTCGAGAATTGCGGTTCCCCTACATCATGAGACTCACCACCAAAGGCCGTTTCGCCGTCACGGCGATGATCGACCTGGCCCTGCGCCAGGAGCAGGGCCCGGTGACGCTTGCGGGTATCAGTCAGCGCCAGCATATCTCGCTGTCGTACCTGGAACAGTTGTTCGGCAAGCTGCGCCGTCATGAAATCGTCGAATCGGTCCGTGGGCCGGGCGGCGGCTATAACCTCGCGCGCCGCGCGGAGGACGTCACGGTCGCGGACATCATCATCGCCGTGGACGAGCCGCTCGACGCGACCCAATGTGGCGGCAAGGGCGCCTGCGAGGGCACCAAGCAGCACGACGGCCACTGCATGACGCACGAGCTCTGGTCGACGCTGAACCAGAAGATGGTCGAGTACCTCGATTCGGTTTCGCTGAAGGATCTGGTGGACAAGCAGCGCGCCCGCGAAGGCGCCGCGCCCACGGTCCTGCGCGACCGCCGCACCGAGGCGCCGGCGATGGAGCCGGTGCGCACGGTGCCGCTCGGGCCGAATTCCATATTCAACATGGCCGGTTCCTGATCCCGTATTGCGGATCCCGACCACGGCCAGCGCAATACACAGAGCAGCAGACAGAATCCCCCGGAGCGATAGATGAATAACGACATTCCCCACCTGCCCATTTATATGGACTACAGCGCGACGACGCCTGTCGATCCGCGCGTGGTGGACAAGATGATTCCGTATCTGCGCGAGCAGTTCGGCAATCCGGCGTCGCGCAGCCACGCCTATGGTTGGGACGCGGAGCGTGCCGTCGAGGAAGCGCGCGAGAACGTTGCGGCGCTCGTCAACGCCGACCCGCGCGAAATCATCTGGACCTCCGGCGCGACCGAGTCGGACAACCTCGCGATCAAGGGCGCCGCGCACTTCTACAAGAGCAAGGGCAAGCACATCATCACGGTGAAGACCGAGCACAAGGCCGTGCTCGATACCTGCCGCGAGCTCGAGCGCGAAGGCTACGAAGTCACGTACCTGAACGTCAAGGAAGATGGCCTGATCGATCTGGACGACTTCAAGGCCGCGATCCGCCCCGACACGATCCTCGTTTCCGTGATGCACGTGAACAACGAGATCGGCGTGATCCAGGACATCGAGACGATCGGCGAAATCTGCCGCGAGAAGGGCATCATTTTCCACGTCGATGCCGCACAATCCACCGGCAAGGCGCCCATCGACCTGCAAAAGCTGAAGGTCGACCTGATGTCATTCTCGGCGCACAAGACCTACGGCCCGAAGGGCATCGGCGCGCTGTACGTGCGCCGCAAGCCGCGCGTGCGCATCGAAGCGCAGATGCACGGCGGCGGCCATGAGCGCGGCATGCGCTCGGGCACCCTGGCCACGCACCAGATCGTCGGCATGGGCGAGGCGTTCCGCATCGCACGTGAAGAAATGGCCACGGAAAACGAGCGCGTTCGCATGCTGCGCGATCGTCTGCTCAAGGGCCTTTCGGAAATCGAAGAGACCTACGTGAACGGCGACATGGAAAAGCGTGTCCCGCACAACCTGAACATCAGCTTCAACTTCGTCGAAGGCGAGTCGCTGATCATGGCGGTCAAGGACGTGGCGGTGTCGTCGGGTTCGGCGTGCACCTCGGCGTCGCTCGAGCCGTCGTATGTGCTGCGCGCGCTAGGCCGCAACGACGAACTCGCACACAGCTCGATTCGCTTCACGGTGGGCCGCTTCACGACCGAGCAGGACGTCGACTACGTGATCAACCTGCTGCAGACGAAGATCGCCAAGCTGCGCGAGCTCTCGCCGCTGTGGGAAATGCACCAGGACGGCATCGATTTGTCGACCATCCAGTGGGCGGCGCACTAAGGCGCATTCAGGCGCATCGAACATCGACCCGGCCGCAGCGCAATCGGCAGACCACTGCATGCAGCGCGGCAAACACGAATTGAAGGAGTGTGATCATGGCATATAGCGACAAGGTTCTGGACCACTACGAAAACCCGCGCAACGTCGGCTCGTTCGCGAAGGACGACGACGCAGTCGGCACCGGCATGGTCGGCGCGCCCGCATGCGGCGACGTCATGAAGCTGCAGATCCGCGTGGGCGCGGACGGCGTGATCGAAGACGCGAAGTTCAAGACCTACGGCTGTGGCTCGGCCATCGCTTCGAGCTCGCTCGTGACCGAGTGGGTGAAGGGCAAGACGCTCGATCAGGCCCTCGACATCAAGAACACGCAGATCGCCGAAGAACTGGCGCTGCCGCCGGTGAAGATCCACTGCTCGATTCTCGCGGAAGATGCGATCAAGGCAGCGGTGGCCGACTACCGTCAGCGTCATACGACGGAAGCCAAGGCGGACGCGGCTTAAGGCTCGCGACAGCGTGCGCCGGGTTCGGCGCGCGAGCGGGCGGGGCGGTGGCAAGCCGGTGAGCTAGCCGCTGCGGAATAAACGAATTTGGACGCAGGCGAGCCTGCGCCGCGTCGGGACGAAGCAGGCGCAAGCCTGAAGCGAGCGACGCGGGAAGCGGTGAAACGTTATGGCAATCACGTTGACAGAAAAAGCGGCACAGCACGTGCAGAAGTACCTGACCCGTCGCGGCAAGGGCGTGGGCCTGCGTCTTGGCGTGCGCACGACGGGCTGCTCGGGCCTTGCGTACAAGCTCGAATATGTCGACGAGCTCGCGCCCGAGGACAACGTGTTCGAAAGCCATGGCGTGAAGGTCATCGTGGACCCGAAGAGCCTTGCCTATATCGACGGCACGGAGCTGGACTTCGTGCGCGAAGGTCTGAACGAGGGCTTCAAGTTCAAAAACCCGAACGTGAAGGACGAGTGCGGCTGCGGCGAGTCCTTCCGCATTTGAGCGCGCGTATTGCGGTGAAAAGGCGGCCTGTGCCGCCTTTTTGATTTTTTGATGCGGCGAGCGATATCGCCGGATCTTCACGACAGCACCCCAAAACGTTCATTTCGATGGCCTCGCTTTCTTCGCTCTCCGATAGCCATTTCGTATTGTTCGGCCTGCCCGAGCAGTTCGCGCTCGACGCCGACGCGCTCGCTCACGCTTACCGCGCCGTGCAGGCGCAGGTGCACCCCGACCGCTTCGCCGCGGCCGGCGAGGCGCAAAAGCGCGTGGCGATGCAGTGGGCCACGCGCGCGAACGAGGCGTACCAGACGCTGCGCGATCCGCTCAAGCGCGCGACTTATCTGCTGCATTTGCGCGGCATCGAAGTTGGCGCTGAGAACAATACGGCCATGGAGCCGGCGTTCCTGATGCAGCAGATGGAATGGCGCGAGGCGATCGAGGATGCGGTGGGCGTGAAGAATGTCGACGCGCTCGATGCGCTCGCGGCCGAACTGCGCGACGACGAGCGCGTGCGTCTCGCGAAGCTGGGCGCGTTGCTTGACAGCGGCTCGAATCAGCCGGCGGCGGAAGCGGTGCGCCAGTTGATGTTCGTCGAGCGCGTGGCGGCCGAAGTCGATTCGCAGATCGAACGGCTGGAGAGTTAGGCGGGGCCGCCCAGGCGCCCCATGGGCGCGTGGAAAAAGCGTAGGAAACGGATACAGCACAGGGCTGTCGATTCATCGTCGAAAAGATCGACCAGACGATGCCAGGCGGCCCGCAACAGATCACACAGATGGCATTACTGCAAATTTCCGAACCCGGCATGGCGCCGGCGCCGCATCAGCGGCGGCTCGCCGTCGGCATCGACCTCGGCACGACGAACTCGCTGGTCGCCGCGGTGCGCAGCGGCGTGCCCGACGTGCTGCCCGACGAAGACGGCCACGTGCTGCTGCCGTCGGTCGTGCGCTATCTCACGAACGGCGGCCGCCGCATCGGCCGCTCGGCCAAGGCCGAGGCGGCGAGCGACCCGCGCAACACGATCGTCTCGGTCAAGCGCTTCATGGGTCGCGGCAAGGCCGACGTGGAAGGCGCGGCGAACGCGCCGTACGAATTCGTCGACGCACCGGGCATGGTGCAGATCCAGACCGTCGACGGCGTGAAAAGTCCCGTCGAGGTCTCGGCGGAAATTCTCGCCACATTGCGCCAGCGCGCCGAAGACACGCTC
Organism: Paraburkholderia sp. A3BS-1L; assembly: GCF_051125215.1. NCBI lineage: Bacteria > Pseudomonadati > Pseudomonadota > Betaproteobacteria > Burkholderiales > Burkholderiaceae > Paraburkholderia > Paraburkholderia sp. A3BS-1L. The sequence continues at coordinate 1,380,450 of NZ_CP120442.1, forward strand.
GGCGACGAACTCGTCGGCGCGGTCATCACGGTGCCGGCATACTTCGATGAAGCGCAGCGCCAGGCCACCAAGGACGCTGCGCGCCTCGCTGGCCTGAACGTGTTGCGCCTGCTGAACGAGCCGACCGCTGCTGCGATCGCCTATGGCCTCGACAACGGCGCTGAAGGGCTCTACGCGGTCTACGACCTGGGCGGCGGCACCTTCGACCTGTCGATCCTCAAGCTCACGAAGGGCGTATTCGAAGTGCTCGCCGCGGGCGGCGATTCCGCGCTCGGCGGCGACGACTTCGATCAGGCGCTCTTTGCGTGGGTGCTGGAGCAGTCCGGCATCGAGCGCGCGGCGCTCAAGCCTGAAGACGTGCGCTTGCTGCTCGACCGCGCGCGCGACGCGAAAGAAGCGCTCTCGTCGGCGCCCGAGGCGCGCATTGAAGTCACGCTCTCTAACGGCAAGCCGATCACGTTGACGATCGACGAGTCGCAGTTCGAGGCGCTCACGCAGGCGCTCGTGCAACGCACCCTCACGCCCACGAGGAAGGCGCTGCGCGACGCCAAGGTGGCCGCGACCGAAGTGAAGGGCGTGGTGCTGGTGGGCGGCGCGACGCGCATGCCGGTGGTTCGCCGCGCCGTCGAGCAGTACTTCGGCCAGGCGCCGCTCACGAATCTGGATCCCGATCAGGTGGTCGCACTCGGCGCGGCGATCCAGGCCGACCTGCTCGCCGGCAACCGCGGCGGTGAGGACGACTGGCTGCTGCTCGACGTGATCCCGCTGTCGCTCGGCGTGGAGACGATGGGCGGCCTCGTCGAGAAGATCATTCCGCGCAACTCGACCATCCCGGTCGCGCGCGCGCAGGACTTCACGACCTTCAAGGACGGCCAGACCGCGATGGCGATCCACGTGGTGCAGGGCGAGCGCGAGCTCACCTCCGACTGCCGCTCGCTTGCACGCTTCGAGCTGCGCGGCATTCCGCCGATGGCGGCGGGCGCGGCGCGCATCCGCGTGACCTACCAGGTGGACGCCGACGGTCTCTTGTCCGTGTTCGCGCGCGAGCAGCTTTCGGGCGTGGAGGCGTCGGTGGTGGTGAAGCCGTCCTACGGCCTGGCCGACGACGACATCGCAAAGATGCTCGAGGACAGCTTCAAGACCGCCGACATCGACATGCGCGCTCGCGCGCTGCGCGAGGCGCAGGTCGAGGCGCAACGCGTGATCGAGGCGACGAACTCCGCCCTGGCCGCCGACGGCGAGCTGCTTGACGAAGCCGAGCGCGCGCAGCTCGATGCGCTGATCGCAGCGCTCGCGCAAATCGTGCAGGGCGAGGACACCGACGCAATCGAAGCGGCGACCAAGTCGCTCGCCGAAGGTACGGACGAGTTTGCCGCACGGCGCATGGACAAGGGCATCAAGCGCGCGCTCGCGGGCAAGAAGCTCGACGAAATTGGTTAAAGGTTGATTGGGCGCGCGCCGGCCAACGCACCGGGAAGCAAGATGTAAAGCGCGCGCCGCGTGCGTGCTTTCCCGATGCAGCCAGGCGCGCGACCTCAGTAGAATGGGCGATGACACCGTCGGCAGGCGGGTCGCGCCCGATACAGAAGTTATTGGATACGGAAATCACAATGCCTCAAATCGTGGTGCTGCCCCATGTCGAACTGTGTCCGGAGGGCGCGGTCATCGACGCCAAGCCGGGTGAGAGTGTGTGCGATGCGCTGCTCGAGCACGGCATCGAGATCGAACATGCTTGCGAGAAGTCGTGCGCCTGCACGACCTGTCACGTGATCGTGCGCGAAGGTTTCGATGCGCTCGAGCCGTCGGAGGAAACCGAAGACGACCTGCTCGACAAGGCGTGGGGTCTGGAGCCCACTTCGCGGCTGTCGTGCCAGGCCCTCGTGCCCGCCGAAGATGACCTCGTGATCGAGATTCCGCGTTACTCGATCAACCACGCGAAGGAAAACCACTAATCCATCGGAGAGAGGAGCGCGCTGCCATGAAATGGACCGATACGCAGGACATCGCAATGGCGTTGACGGATACGCATCCCGAGATCGACCCGCAGTACGTGCGCTTCACCGATCTGCATCGCTGGATCACCGAGCTCGAAGGTTTCGACGACGCTCCCGAGCGCTCGAATGAGAAGATCCTGGAGGCCATTCAGGCGGCCTGGATCGAAGAAGCGGGTTACTGATCCGATTCGTGCAGCAAAAAGGCGATTCACCGTGAAGGTGAATCGCCTTTTTCGTTTCAGGAGCGGGGCGCGAAGTTACGCGTTCATCATCCTGCCGCGAGCGTGCCGTGTTCGACGCGCACGCGCTGGCCTTGCTGGAACGGCGGCGCTTCGTGATACGTGAAGTAGCGCGTCTTGCCGTTGTCCATGCGCACGCGCACCGAGTAGCTCGTGGTGCTGCGCAGATGTTTTTCCACCGAATTGCCGGCGAGGCCGCCGCCGAGCGCGCCCAGCAGCGTCATGGCCGTGCGGCCGTTGCCGGCGCCGAACTGATTGCCGACCACGCCACCCGCGACTGCGCCGCCCACCGCGCCGATGCCGGTGCCATGACCTTCCTGACGTGACTCGGAGATGCCCTCGACCACGCCGCACGAGGCGCACGCGGCCTGCTGGGGTGGCGCTTCCTGGGCGTATTGCTGCGGCTGCTGGGCGTACTGGGCCGGCGGAGCGGCCGTTGCCGCCGGCTGTTGCCGGGCCACTGGCGCAGGCTGCGGCTCAGCAGCGGCGTTTTGCTCGTTCTGTGCGGCATTCTGCGCCGCGTTCTGCGTAATTTGCGCGCTGGTCGCGGGCCGGGTCGAGTCGAGCACCGGCTGCGATGCCATCATCTCGGTCTGGCCGGTCTGGCTTTGCGCGTTCTGTTCAGTCGTGCTCGATGCCTTGGGGAAGACGCCGGTGATGGCCGCCGTGGCCGCGAGGCTGGCAACAATGACAGCCGCCGCCGCAGTGGCGACGAGCGGGTGGATACGGCGGTTCGGTGTGGTCGGTTTCGGATCAGGATTGTTCATGAGTGGCTCCGTCTTGGGCAGAGTTACCTTTGTTTGAACAAGTTTGGGCCAATTCGATCGTTCGAACGTTTCAATTTGTAACCTGACTTGTGCGAGCACAAGTCGAAACAGGGATCGAACGAAGGCAGGGGGGCGTGTCGCCCCGCACGATACGGGTTTTCCGCCTATGTATCTGGCGCGCCCGGCAGTGGGGCGGGCACATTTACTGCCGGTTACAAATGCAAACGGGGCGCATACGGCCTGAGCCGCATGCGCCCCGTTCGGCACGTGTGAGGCTTAGTCTTCGCGGCGCAGATGCGGGAAGAGAATCACATCGCGGATGCTGGCGCTATCGGTAAGCAGCATGATCAGGCGGTCGATGCCGATGCCGCAGCCGCCCGTCGGGGGCATGCCGTACTCGAGCGCGCGAATGTAGTCGGCGTCGTAGTACATCGCTTCCTCGTCGCCGGCGTCCTTCTGCTCGACCTGCTTCTTAAAGCGTGCGGCCTGGTCTTCCGGATCGTTGAGCTCTGAGAAGCCGTTGGCGATTTCGCGGCCCGTGATGAAGAGCTCGAAGCGTTCGGTGATGCCCGGCGTCGAATCGGAGGCGCGCGCGAGCGGCGAGACTTCGACCGGGTAGTCGATGATGAAGGTCGGCTCCCACAGTTGCGACTCGGCAGTTTCTTCGAAGAGCGCAAGCTGGAGCGAGCCCACGCCCGCGTTCAGGAACGCAGGCTGGTTCGTGTCCACGCCGAACTTCTTGAGTTCCGTGCGCAGGAAGTCCGCGTCGGCGAGCTGCTCGTTCGTGTACTGCGGCGCGTACTTCTGGATCGCCTGGGTGATCGTCAGGCGATGGAACGGCTTCGAAAGATCGAGCTCGCGGCCCTGGTACGTGAGCACGGCGTTGCCGCGCGCATCCACGGCGGCCTGGCGGATCAGCTGTTCCGTGAAGTCCATGAGCCACGTGTAATCCGTGTACGCGGCGTAGAACTCCATCATCGTGAATTCCGGATTGTGACGCGGCGAAACGCCTTCGTTACGGAAGTTCCGGTTGATCTCGAACACGCGCTCGAAGCCGCCGACGACGAGGCGCTTCAGATAGAGCTCGGGCGCGATGCGCATGAACATCTGCATGTCGAGCGCGTTGTGGTGCGTGACGAACGGCTTGGCCGCCGCACCGCCCGGGATCGGGTGCAGCATGGGCGTTTCGACTTCCATGAAACCGGCGTCGGCCATGAAACGGCGCACCGACGAGATCGCCTTGGTGCGCGCCACGAAGGTTTCGCGCGCTTCGGGCGTGACGATCAGGTCGACATAGCGCTGGCGATAGCGCATTTCCTGGTCAGACAGGCCATGGAACTTGTCCGGCAGCGGGCGCAGCGACTTCGAGAGCAGGCGCAGTTCCGTGCAGCGGACCGAGAGCTCGCCCTTGTTGGTGCGAAACAGCACGCCCTTGGCCGCGACGATGTCGCCGAGATCCCACTTCTTGAACGCGTCGTAGGTGGTTTCGCCCACGTCGGCTGGCGTGATGAAGAACTGGATCTGGCCCGAGCCGTCGCGCACCGTCGCGAAGCTCGCCTTGCCCATCACGCGCTTGAGCATCATGCGGCCGGCGATCGATACTTCGAGGGCTTGCGCTTCGAGCGCGTCCTTGTCGGTGTCGGAGTAGGTGCGCTGCAGGTCGGCGGCGTGGTGGGTGGGGCGGAAGTCGTTCGGATAGGCGACACCCGCTTCGCGCAGCGCGCGCAGCTTTTCGCGGCGCTCGGCGATGATCTGGTTGTCGTCGACTTCGGGCGCGGCGCTGGCCGCGTTCGGCTGGGTCGGTTCGGTCATGGTGGCTCGGGTTCTTGGATTCGCGGTTTGTGTCCGCAGAAGATACGGGCAGATGTTTCGGTTTGCGGCCCGGGCGGAGTGCCTCACGGGCCGCGGCGCGGCAGAAGAGGGCGGCGCCCGGGCTTACACGCCCTGTTTCAGGCTTGCGCTGATGAAAGCGTCGAGATCGCCGTCGAGCACGGCCTTGGTGTTGCTGATTTCGACGTTCGTGCGCAGATCCTTGATGCGGCTGTTGTCGAGCACGTAGGAGCGGATCTGGTGGCCCCAGCCCACATCCGACTTGCCCGCTTCGAGCTTGTCCTGCTCCGACTGGCGCTTGCGCATTTCGGCTTCGTACAGGCGCGACTTCAGCATGGCCATGGCTTCGGCGCGGTTGCGGTGCTGCGAGCGGTCGTTCTGGCACTGCACGACGATGCCCGACGGGATGTGCGTGATACGCACGGCGGAGTCGGTCTTGTTGATGTGCTGACCGCCCGCGCCCGAAGCGCGGTACGTGTCGATTCGCAGGTCGGCCGGATTGACTTCGATCTCGAACGAATCGTCGATTTCCGGATACACGAACACCGACGAGAACGACGTGTGGCGTCCGCCCGACGAATCGAACGGCGACTTGCGCACGAGGCGGTGAATGCCGGTTTCGGTGCGCAGGAAGCCGTAGGCGTATTCGCCTTCGACCTTGATCGTTGCGCTCTTGATGCCGGCCACGTCGCCTTCGGACTCTTCGAGCACCTCGGTCTTGAAGCCCTTGCGCTCGCAGTAGCGCACATACTGGCGCAGCAGCATCGAAGCCCAGTCGCAGGCCTCGGTGCCGCCCGCGCCCGCCTGGATGTCGATGAACGCGTTGTTCGGGTCGGCCGGGTTCGCGAACATGCGGCGGAACTCGACGTCGGCGACGCGCGCTTCGATCGCCTGAGCATCGGTTTCGATGGCGACGAGCGTGTCTTCATCGCCTTCCTCGCGGGCCATCTCGAAGAGGTCCTGGGTGTCGCGCGTGTCGTTCTCGATGCCGTCGAGCACGTGCACCACGCCTTCGAGCAGCTTCTTTTCCTTGCCGAGACCCTGTGCGTGTTTGGAGTCGTTCCAGACGTCAGGGTCTTCGAGTTCGCTGTTGACTTCGACGAGCCGTCGGGCTTTTACGTCGTAGTCAAAGATACCCCCGTAGCTCGCCTGCGCGCGTGCGCAGGTCCGCCAAAAGGGCTTCGATCGCGTTGAGACGTTCCGCTTCCATTTGTGTCGTGATCCGGCGTGTAAAACATCAAATTATAGCCGATTGGACATGCATAAAGGGCGCGGCGGACGGTGCGCAGCGCCGGGTTCGCGCCTCATGCGCCCCTCAGAGCGCCGCGTGCTCCACCACGAGCTGCACGCGCGAGACGCCGTTCCACGTGTCGCGCACGAGCCGGTAGGCGACGGTCGTATGCTGCGGCAGCGTCTCGGTGTGGTTGAACCAGATCGCGTTGAAGCGCTGGCGCCCGCGCAGCAGTTGGAGTTTGAGATGCTTGTCCTTCACGAGCGCCTGCGAGGCCACCTCGAATTCGCCCGAGAAAACGGGTGCCGGAAATCCTTGGCCCCAGACGGCCGCGTCGAGCATTTCGACGAAATCGGGCGTGAACCACGCGTCCTCGAGCTCGCCATCGGTCTCCACCGTGCGCGCGAGCGCCTCGGCGGAGAGCCATTCGCGGCCCACGCGCTCGAACGCGGCGGCAAAGCGCGGCACGTCGGCGGCGGCGATTGTCATGCCCGCGGCCATCGCGTGGCCGCCGAACTTGTGGATCAGGCCGGGCTCGCGCTTGCTGATGAGGTCGATTGCGTCGCGCAGATGGAAGCCGGGGATCGATCGGCCCGAGCCCTTCACGAGCTCGCCGTTGTCGTCGGCGGGCGCGAACGTGAACGAGGGGCGGTGGAACTTCTCCTTGAGCCGCCCGGCGACGATGCCGATCACGCCCTGATGCCAGCCCTCGTTGAAGAGCGTGAGCGTGGCGTTGTCCTGCGGATCGACGCTGGCGAGATCGGCGAGCGCCTGCTGCTGCATGCCCGCTTCGATTTCGCGGCGCTCGCGGTTCATCGTATCGAGTTGCTGGGCGAGTTCCCAGGCGCGGCCCACGTCGTCGGTGGTCAGGCATTCGATGCCGAGCGACATGTCGGATAGGCGGCCAGCCGCGTTCAGGCGCGGCCCGAGCGCGAAGCCCAGGTCGAAGCCCGAAGCGCTTTTCGCGTCGCGGCCCGCAGCGCGAAACAGCGCGGCGATGCCGGGCTGCATGCGGCCGTTGCGGATGCGCTGCAAACCCTGTGCGACGAGCACGCGGTTATTGCAGTCGAGCTTGACGACGTCGGCGACGGTGCCGAGCGCGACCAGATCGAGCAAGCCATCCAGACGCGGCTCGGGACGCGTTTCATCGAACCAGCCGCGCTGACGCAGTTCGGCGCGCAAGGCGAGCAGCGTATAGAACATGACGCCCACGCCCGCGATGCACTTGCTCTCGAACGTACAGCCCGGCTGGTTCGGGTTGACGATGGCGCGTGCGTCGGGGAGCGTGTCGCCGGGCAGATGGTGGTCGGTCACGAGCACTTCGATGCCGAGCGCGTTGGCGGCCTCCACGCCCTCCACGCTGGCGATGCCGTTATCCACCGTGATCAGGACATCAGGTGGCCCGCCCTTGCGCTGGGCCGCGAGCGCGACGATCTCGGGCGTGAGGCCATAGCCATACTCGAAACGGTTCGGCACCAGATAGTCGATTTGCGCGCCGAGCATGCGCAGGCCGCGCACGGCCACGGCGCAGGCGGTCGCGCCGTCACAGTCGTAGTCGGCGACCACGAGCATGCGGCACTGCGCTTCGAGCGCGTCGGCGAGCAGAGTCGCGGCGTCGTCGAGCCCCTTCATGCCGGCGGGCGGGAGTAGCCGGTTGAGGCCGGTTTCGATCTCGTCGGGCTGACAAACGCCGCGTGCGGCATAGAGCCGGGCGAGCACCGGGTGCAGGCCGTGACGGACCAGAGCTTCGGTATCGGCGGGGGAGCAGGCGCGGGTGACGATTCGGGTCATGCGTGAGAGGTCATGCGTGAGAGGTCATGTAAGAAGCGCGTGTAAGAAGCGCGTGGAGGAAACGCTGGATGTTATTCGACGAACAGCGACGCGAACTCGCGGCGTCGCCAGAATTTGCGCAGGTCGCCGCGCGTGGCCGTGAGCGTGACCGAACCGGTGTCGCCGCACAGCGTGAAGCCGAGTTCGGCCAGCTCGCCGGCCTGGAGGGCGGCGAGCGCGGGCGCGAACCAGTCGCGCTCGAGCTTCGCGAACGCGGCGTTCCAGCCGCCCCAGTCCTGCTGGATATAGGCCGCGGAGAACGGGTCGAGTTCGACGAGCGTGACGTTGTCCGGCAACGCGTCGCCAGCCGATGCAGGCGCGGCAGTCAGCGCGCGGAACGTCTCGGGCGCCGCGCCGAGTTCCGCGCCGGCGGCGAGCGCTAGCCCGCGCGTGGCCGCCGCGTCCGAGCGCACGCGCGCGAACGCCCGCTTGACCGGGTGCAACGCGCCTTGCGCGTGGAACCAGATCGAGTTGACGGCGGGCAGGCCGCGCGCCTCGCGCGCTTCGTTCACGGGGTGTTCGAACCAGGCCATCTGCACCTCGTTCTGCACCTTCATCCATGCACGCGAGCGCTGGCCCGAGTGCGCCTCGTGAGGCAGCCAGATCTCGATGTTGCGCCCGCTCGCGCGCAGCGGCGACGCGCCCGCGAGCGTGCCGAACTGATCGCTCGACAGATACCAGCGCTGGGGCGTGGGCGCTTCGACGCGCACGCCGAGTTCCTCGATGAGCGGTCGGGCCACGGCGTAGAGCGCTGCGGCATCGGCGTCGGCGAGTTCGAGCGAAGCCGGGTCGATCAGCACCAGATGGTCGTGGGCGATGCGCACGTGCACGGGCTGGATGCAGGCCCAGGTGGCGTCGCCGGGCGTGCCGCCGTCGGCGAGCAGCATCCACGGGGCGAGCGGGGCTTCGTCGTCGGCGCTGCTCACGCCGTTCTTGTCCGCTGTGTCGGCTGCTTTATCGGCCGCCCGGGGCGCGGCCGCGCCGAACGCGCGCGCGATCCATCGCTCGTGCGGGAGCGTGCGCTGAAAATCCTCGCCGATCACCTGCTCGCCCAGCGTCGCGCGCGCGACCAGTTTCGAGAGTGCCGGGAATTCGAGGCCAGCGAGGGCGGTTGAGGCTGCCGCCGCGGATGGCAGCGCGAACGGCACGAGGAGATGGAGTCGGTCGACGGGCATGATGGTGCGCATTGTACTTCGGCGCCGTTGGCGCCGCGGCGGCGTAAAGTCCGTGAGACGTCTCGAGTGTGGCAAACTTCGCGGTTGACCGCCGGTTTGCTGCGGCGCGTAAACTTGATCCAGCAGCTTGCGGGCCGGCGCGCCCCACGCGCAACGAAGACGCACGAAAGGATTCGCTTGAAACTTCCCTACGAATGGCAAATTGGCTGGCGCTACACGCGCGCCGGCAAGCGCACGACCGGCAACGGCTTTATTTCGTTCATCGCGCTCATTTCGATGTCGGGCATTGCGCTTGGCGTGGCGGCGCTCATCGTCGTGCTCTCGGTGATGAACGGCTTTCAGCGCGACGTGCGCGACCGCATGCTCTCGGTGCTGGCGCACATCGAAATTTTTTCGCCGACCGGCGCTATGCCCGACTGGCAGCTCACCGCCAAAGAGGCAAAGAGCAATCCCGAGGTGATCGGTGCCGCGCCCTATGTGGATGCCCAGGCGCTGCTCACGCGCGGCGAGAGCCTGAGCGGCGTCGCGCTGCGTGGCGTCGAGCCGTCCGAAGAGCCGCAGGTGTCCGACATCGGCAAGGAAATGAAGGCGGGCAGCCTGAACGACCTCACGCCAGGGGGCTTCAACATCGTGCTCGGCGGTGACCTTGCCGCGAGTCTCGGCGTGACGAAGGGCGACAAGGTCACGCTGGTCGCGCCCGAAGGCAGCATTACGCCGGCGGGCATGCTGCCGCGCCTGAAGCAGTTCACGGTGGTCGGCGTGTTCGAGTCGGGGCATTACGAGTACGACAGCTCGCTTGCGCTCATCAATATCCGCGACGCCGAAGTGCTCTATCGCCTCTCCGCGCCGAGCGGCGTCCGTCTGCGCCTGAAGGACATGCAGCGCGCGCCCGCGGTGGCGCGCCAGCTCGTGCATACGCTCTCGGGCGACCTTTATATCCGCGACTGGACGCAGCAGAACAAGACCTGGTTCTCGGCCGTGCAGATCGAAAAACGCATGATGTTCATCATTCTCACGCTCATCATCGCAGTGGCGGCGTTCAATCTCGTGTCGTCGCTCGTGATGACCGTCACCAACAAGCAGGCCGACATCGCGATCCTGCGCACGCTCGGCGCGCAGCCCGGCTCGATCATGAAGATCTTCTTCGTGCAGGGCGTGACGATCGGCTTCGCGGGCACCGCCATCGGCATCGCGCTCGGCTGCCTGATCGCGTGGAGCATTCCATGGAGCGTGCCGATGATCGAGCATTTGCTCGGCGTGCAGTTCCTGCCGCCTTCGGTTTATTTCATCAGCGAGCTGCCTTCGGAACTCGTCGCCTCCGACGTGATCCGCATCGGCTCGATTGCGTTCGTGCTGTCCGCGCTGGCGACGCTCTATCCCAGCTGGCGCGCGGCCAAGGTTCGTCCGGCGGAGGCGCTGCGTTATGAATGAACGTCAATCGATTCTCGCCACGGCGGGCGACTATCCGTACGTGCTCGAAGGGCACGGCGTTTCCAAGGTGTTCGGGCAGGGTGCGCTGGCCGTGAACGTGCTGCACGACACCGAGATCTCGGTGAAGCGCGGCGAGAAGCTCGCGATCGTGGGCGCGTCCGGCTCGGGCAAGAGCACGCTGTTGCACGTGCTGGGCGGTCTCGACGAGCCGGGCACCGGCAACGTCAAGCTGCTCGGCAAGCCGTTCACGTCGCTTTCCGAGCGCGATCGCAACGACCTGCGCAATCGCGCGCTGGGCTTCGTCTATCAATTCCATCATCTGCTGCCCGAGTTTTCGGCGCTCGATAACGTGGCGATGCCGCTGCGCATTCGCCGCATGACGCAGGACGACGCGCGCCGCGAAGCGCTCGAGATGCTCGATCGCGTGGGCCTCGCGCATCGCGCGCGGCATCGCCCCGGCGAGCTCTCGGGCGGCGAGCGCCAGCGCGTGGCGATCGCGCGCGCGCTGGTGACGCGGCCCGCCTGTGTCCTCGCGGACGAGCCGACCGGTAATCTCGACGGCAGCACGGCGGAGACGGTGTTCAACCTGATGCTCGAATTGTCCGATCAATTCCAGACGAGCTTTGTGATCGTCACGCACGACCCCGACCTCGCGGCCCGCTGCGACCGCATCGTGCGGCTGCGCGACGGCACCCTGCACGAGGAGCCGGTCGTGCAGGCTTGACGCCCGTGCGTCGCTTGTGCGTAGCAGGAGCGCGTTTGCCAGGTGGATTTTTATGTGGGTAGATACGCATTGCCATCTCGATGCCAGCGAGTTCGACGCCGACCGCGACGCCATGGCGTCGGCCGCGCGCGCGTCGGGCGTCGCACGCATCGTGATCCCCGCCATCGCGCGCGAGAACTTCGCGACCGTGCGCGCGCTTGCGCATCGCACGCCGGGCGCGGTCTACGCGCTCGGGATTCATCCGCTCTATACGCCGCGCGCTCGCGACGAGGATGTCGACGCGCTGCGCGCCGAGGTCGAGGCGAGTCTTGACGATCCGCGCTTCGTCGGTATTGGCGAGATCGGCCTCGACTACTTCGTGCCCGGTCTCGACGACGCGCGCCAACAATACTTCTATGACGCGCAGCTGCGTCTTGCCCGCGAGTTCGACTTGCCCGCGATCTGCCACGTGCGCAAGTCGCAGGATCAGGTGCTCAAGGGCCTGCGCCGCCAAGGCGTGCGTCGTGGCATCGCGCATGCGTTCAACGGCAGCTTCCAGCAGGCGAATGCATTTATCGAGCACGGCATGCATCTGGGCTTCGGCGGCAACGTGACCTTCGAGCGGGCCTTGCAGATCCGGCGCCTCGCGGCGCAATTGCCGATCGAGGCGATCGTCATGGAAACCGATGCGCCCGACATCTCGCCGTCCTGGCTCTATCGGGCGCGCAACACGCCTGACCAGGTGCCGCGCATCGGCGCCGTGCTTGCCGAATTGCGCGGCATGACGCCCGAAGAAATCGCCCTTGGCACAACGGCCAACGCTGTGGCGGCGCTGCCGCGGCTCGCACTTTCGTCTGCATAATTCCTTCGAGGATGGCGCGTTTTATCGCACGATAAAGCGGCTGCATCGGGTGGCGAGCGCAACTCATGCGGCTTGTGCTTGCGCGCCACCCTGAATCGAAGGAGGCGCGATGCGTGCAATGTGGTGCCGATTCGCGCTCGGAGTGATCGTGCTGCAACGCCAGGCGGCATTGCCGGGGTGGGGCGCGTGGCTCGCGTTGGTGGTGCTGGCAGTGCTTGCGGCGCTGGGGGCGATGTGGATGCTGGGCGATGCGCCGGGCGGCCTGCGGAGGTTCGCCGGTTGGATGGCCGTGGGCACGGCCTCGGCCTGCGCAGGCTTCGGCTATGCTGCCTGGCGCAGCCGAGCTGCGGCTCGCCGAAGCGTTGCCGGTGGCCTGGCAGGCACGCGATATCGAGGTGACCGGACATGTCGCTCGCATGCTCGCGCACGACGCAGGCAGGGCAAGCTTCGTGTTTGCCGTGGAGTCGTGGTCCGCCCGCGCCGCTGGTGCGAAGCTGCCGCAACGCATACAACTCACGTGGATGGCGCGCGACGCGCCGTTGCCCCGCATCGAACCCGGCGAACGCTGGCGCCTGAGCGTGCGGCTCAAGCGTCCTCACGGCGAAGGCAACTTCGGGTTGCGCGACACGGAAACCACCTTGCTCTCGCGGGGTGTGCGCGCGACAGGCTACGTCAGCAACTCCGAGCATGCGCGGCGGCTGGCAGTAGATGCACGGGGCGTTGGCGTGCGCATCGAGCGGGTGCGCGAGGCGGTGCGTGCGCGCATCGACGCCATGCTCGCCGATGCGCCGCATCGCGGCATCGTCGTGGCGCTGGCGACCGGCGCGCAGGATGCGGTGAGCGACGCCGACTGACGGCTGCTGCGCAATACCGGCACGAGCCATCTCGTGGCGATTTCTGGGCTGCATCTAACGTTCGTCGCCGGCTTGTCCGGCTGGATCGTGGGCGCGCTCTGGCGGCGTGCGCGCTGGCGTGGCGTCGAAGCGCCGCTGCTCGTGCCGGCACAGAAAATGGCCGTTGCGGGCGCGCTCTGCGTGGCGGCGGCCGACGCTGCGCTGGCCGGATTCAACGTCCCCGTGCAGCGCGCGCTGTGGATGCTCATGGTCACGGCCGCGGCGCTCTGGAGTTCGCGCGAACTGGCGCGCGGCCATGTGCTCGCGTGGGCACTCGGTCTTGTGTTGCTGCGCGATCCGTGGGCGGTCACAGCGGCTGGATTCTGGCTTTCCTTCGGTGCCGTGGCGGCCATCCTGTTCGCGGCGAGCGGGGTGCCGCGCGTGCGGCGAATCGACGATATCGAACTTTCGCCGGAAGAAGCCGATCCGATGCGCGAGAGGACGGAGCAGCCAGAAGCGAATCGTTCGCCACGCCTGGGTGCGTGCCTCCATGCAGTCATTAGTTACGAGCGCTGGCGTCGAATCGCGCGCAGCCTCTGGACCAAGGTGCGGGACGGAGCACGCGTTCAGTGGGCGGTCACCCTTGCACTCGCGCCGCTCACTGCGTATTGGTTCATGCAGATCCCGCTGATTGGGCCACTGGCGAACGCTTTTGCAATTCCGTGGGTCAGCCTGTTCGTGACGCCCACCGTGCTGGCTGGCGTCGTGCTGCCTGCACCACTCGATGCCTTCGCGCTGCGCGCGGCGCATTCGTTGATCGAGGCGCTCGCCACCGCGCTCGCCACGCTGGAAGGGTGGCCGTGGGCCGTGTTGCGCCTGCCCCAGCCCGGCTACTGAGCGCTGGGTTGTGCGGCGGTCGGCGTCGCATGGTGTCTCGCGCCGCGCGGCTGGCCGTTGCGCTGGCTCGCGCCATTCACCTGGTTGCCGCTTCTTGTGCCTCCGCCGAGCGGGCCGCCGTCAGGCACGTTTCGCCTGAGCGCGCTCGACATCGGGCAGGGGACGGCAGTGCTCGTCGAGACCGCGCGGCACACGCTTCTCTTTGATGCCGGCCCTGGGCCGGAATCCACGCATGCAGGCGAGCGGATCGTCGTGCCTTATCTGCAGGCGCATGGCGTGATGCGGCTCGACGCGCTCATGGTGAGCCACGACGATTCCGATCACTCGGGCGGCGCGCAGGCCGTACTCGATGCCATGCCGGTGCATCAGTTCGTCGCGGGTATTCTGCCCGATCATCCACTTTGGGCGAGCGCGCGCCGCGCGGGCGCCGACGCCGTGCAATGCGCCGCCGGCCAGCGCTGGCAGTGGGATGGCGTCACGTTCGAGGTGCTCTGGCCAAGCGCCGGACCGCTCTCCGGCAAACCCAATGCGCATTGCTGCGTGCTGCGCATCTCCACGGCGCCTGGGCGCGGCACCGAGGATGATACGGAAAGCCGCTCCGTCTCCGCTTTGCTCGCCGCCGACATCGAGGCACCCACCGAGCGCACGCTCGTCGCGCGCGACCCCAGCCGTCTGCAGGCCCAGGTGCTGGTCGTGCCGCACCACGGGAGCAAGACCTCGTCGACCGAGCCGTTCCTCGATTCTGTCGGGCCGCGCGTCGCCATTTTTCAGGTAGCCTATTTGAACCGGTTTCACCATCCGCACCCGGGGGTGTTCGCGCGCTACGAGTCGCGCCACATCGTGCTGGCGCGCAGCGACACCGATGGCGCGGCTCGAGTCGAAGCGGCGCCCGGCGCGCTTGGCGTCGAGCGCTTTCGCGATACGCAGCGGCGTTACTGGATGGACAAGGGCGAATGAGGCGCGTGCAAGGGCAGGGAAGTCCGGTGAAGCAGCATCAGCAAATCCAGCAACAGAACTGAGGACCGGAGACAACAGGGCATTGAAGAACGTCATCCACTTTTCGCACGCGAACGGCTTTCCGGCTTCGACCTATCGCACGCTCTTCGCGGAGCTCGGCGACACCCACGAACTGCGCTATATCGAGCGCATCGGCCACGACGCGCGCTACCCCGTGACGCGCGACTGGCCGCATCTCGTCGATCAACTGATCGAGGACATCGGGCGCCGTTACGAAAATCCGGTCTGGCTGGTCGGCCATTCGCTCGGCGGCTATCTCTCGCTGATGGCGGCGCTCAGGAAGCCGCACTGGGTGAGGGGCGTGGTGATGCTCGACTCGCCGGTGATCGCGGGCTGGCGCAGCAGCATGCTCAGATTCTCGCAATGGACGGGACTCGACGAGCGCCTCTCTCCGGCCGCCGTCACGCGCACGCGCCGCACCAGTTGGGCGAACCGCGAAGAGGCCTGGCGCCATTTTCATTCGAAGCCCGCGTTCGCGCGCTGGGACGAGCGCGTGCTGTCCGACTATATCGACTTCGGCATTCCTCAGACCTCGGCCGACGGCACGCGCACGCTCGCGTTCGACCGCCGCACCGAGTACCTGATCTACCGAACCTTGCCGCACACCTTCGGCACGCGGCTCGCGCATGGCTCACCCGTACCGGTCAGCTTTATCGGCGGAACGCGCTCGAAGGAGGTGCGCCAGGTCGGGCTGGCGGCCACGCAGCGCATTGCCGGCGAGCGATTCGAATGGATCGAGGGCAGCCACCTCTACCCGATGGAGCGGCCGATCGAGACGGCGCGCGCAGTGCTGCGCATGCTCTACGCAATGGCCAACGGCAACTGAGCTGCATGGTTTCGCGCGGGCACGCCTGGCGGCGGGTCCGGCAAACATCGCGGCAAGCATCGCGGCAAGCATTGGAAGGGGCGCAATCAGTCCTTCATGGCCGCGCGTCGCCCGATAAAGAGCTCACGCAAAATTCAGGGTTAGCCCTTGCTTTACGGTATAATCCGTTTTTCCCGCGAGCATCCAGCGATGACCAAATATGTTTTCGTCACCGGCGGCGTAGTTTCTTCCCTTGGCAAGGGTATTGCCGCCGCCTCCCTCGCCGCGATCCTCGAATCGCGCGGTCTGAAAGTCACCCTCCTCAAGCTCGATCCCTACATCAACGTCGACCCCGGCACGATGAGCCCGTTTCAGCACGGCGAAGTGTTCGTGACGGAAGACGGAGCGGAAACCGACCTCGACCTCGGCCACTATGAGCGCTTCATCAGCACGAAGATGCGCAAGGCCAACAACTTCACCACGGGCCAGATCTACGAATCGGTGATCCGCAAGGAGCGCCGCGGCGACTATCTGGGCAAGACCGTGCAGGTCATCCCGCACATCACCAACGAAATCCAGGCGTTCATCGAGCGCGGCGCGGCTTCGGCCACCTGTGGCGAGCCGGACGTGGCGATCGTCGAAGTGGGCGGCACGGTGGGCGACATCGAATCGCTGCCGTTCCTCGAGGCCGCGCGCCAGATGAGCCTGCGTCTCGGCCGCAACAGCGCGTGCTTCGTGCACCTTACGCTGGTGCCGTTCATCGCCACGGCTGGCGAGCTCAAGACCAAGCCCACGCAGCACAGCGTGCAGAAGCTGCGCGAAATCGGCATCTATCCGAACGTGCTGCTGTGCCGCGCCGACCGCCGCATTCCCGACGACGAACGCGCGAAGATCTCGATGTTCTCGAACGTGCCCGAAGACGCCGTGATTTCGGTGTGGGACGCGGACAGCATCTACAAGATTCCGCAGATGCTGCACGACCAGGGCCTCGACTCGATCGTCTGCGACGCGCTGAAGCTTTCGGCACGTCCCGCGAATCTGGCGGTGTGGTCGGAGATGGTGGAGAAGCTCGAGAATCCGCAGCATGAAGTCACGATCGGCATGGTCGGCAAGTATGTCGATCTGACCGAGTCGTACAAGTCGCTCATCGAAGCACTGCGCCACGCGTCGATCAAGACCTCGACGAAGGTGAACATCGAATACATCGATTCCGAGCAGATCGACGAAGAGGGCGTTGAAAGCCTCAAGCATCTCGACGCGATTCTCGTGCCGGGCGGTTTCGGCCGTCGCGGCACCGAAGGCAAGATCAAGGCCATTCAGTACGCCCGTGAAGCGAAGGTGCCGTATCTGGGCATCTGCCTCGGCATGCAGCTCGCCGTGATCGAATTCGCGCGCGACGTGGTGGGCCTGAAGCACGCGAACAGCACCGAGTTCGATCCGGACACGCCGGACCGCGTGGTCGCGCTCATCACCGAATGGAAGGACCGCGAAGGCAAGGTCGAGCAGCGCAGCGAAGACTCGGATCTCGGCGGCACCATGCGCCTCGGTTCCCAGCGTTGCCCGATCAAGCCAGGCACGCTTGCATCGGAGATTTATGGCAAGGACGTGAACGAGCGTCACCGTCACCGTTATGAAGTCAATAACGGCTACGTGCCCAAGCTTGAAGCCGGCGGCCTTATCATCAGCGCCCGTACGCCAACCGAGGACCTGCCGGAAATGATGGAGCTGCCGCGCGACATGCACCCGTGGTTCGTGGGCGTTCAGTTCCACCCGGAATTCACGTCCACGCCGCGCGACGGCCATCCGCTGTTCAAGGCCTATGTCGAAGCGGCGGTCGCCCACCAGCAGGCGCACGCTGAGGAGAAAGCATGAATCTGTGCGGTTTCGAGGTCGGTCTCGACAAGCCGTTCTTCCTGATCGCGGGCACCTGTGTCGTCGAATCCGAGCAGATGACGATCGACACGGCGGGCCGCCTGAAGGAAATCACCGCGAAGCTCGGCATTCCGTTCATCTACAAGTCGTCCTACGACAAGGCCAATCGCTCGAGCGGCAAGTCGTTTCGCGGCCTCGGGATGGACGAGGGTCTGCGCATCCTCTCTGAAGTGAAGCGCCAGCTCGGCCTGCCCGTGCTGACCGACGTGCATACGGAAGAAGAGATCGGACCGGTGGCATCGGTCGTGGACGTCCTGCAGACGCCCGCGTTCCTGTGCCGCCAGACCGACTTCATCCATGCGTGCGCGCGCTCGGGCAAGCCGGTGAACATCAAGAAAGGCCAGTTCCTCGCGCCGCACGACATGAAGAACGTGATCGACAAGGCGCGCGATGCGGCGCGTGAGGCAGGTCTTTCCGAAGACCGCTTCATGGCGTGCGAGCGAGGCGTCTCGTTCGGCTACAACAATCTCGTGTCGGACATGCGCTCGCTCGCGATCATGCGCGAGACCGGCGCGCCGGTCGTGTTCGATGCGACCCACTCGGTACAGTTGCCGGGCGGACAGGGCACGAGTTCGGGCGGTCAGCGCGAATTCGTGCCGGTGCTCGCACGCGCGGCCATGGCCACGGGCATCGCGGGTGTCTTCATGGAGACCCATCCGAAGCCCGCCGAGGCGAAATCGGACGGCCCCAATGCCGTGCCGCTCAATCGCATGGCTGATCTGCTCGAAACGCTCGTCACGCTCGACCAGGCGGTCAAGCGCGCACCGTTGCTCGAGAGCGATTTCAACTGATCGCCGGATCAAGCAGCACGCAAGCAATATGCAGTACGCGCCGCTTCGATTGCATGGGCGGCGCGATGGAGGAGCAAAGCGGCGCAAGACCGGCTGTGCAGCAGATGCATAGCCGGCGCGCTGCGGCAAGTTGAACCTGACGACCGCGCAGCCTGTCCCATATGACGGTGTACCCCGAAAGCGCATAGAAGCTGTGCCTCGCGGGTCCGTGTCCATGCATCAGGCGGCTCCGGTCGCGCAAGAAATACAGTCAATTCCTGAGGAAACCATGAGTGCAATCGTAGATATCATCGGTCGCGAGATCCTGGATTCGCGCGGCAATCCTACCGTCGAATGCGACGTGCTCCTCGAGTCGGGCACGATGGGCCGCGCGGCAGTGCCGTCGGGCGCATCGACGGGCTCGCGCGAAGCGATCGAGCTGCGCGACGGCGAAGCCGGCCGCTATAACGGCAAGGGCGTGCTGAAGGCGGTCGAGCACATCAACACCGAAATTTCGGAAGCGATCATGGGCCTCGACGCTTCGGAGCAGGCCTTCCTCGACAAGACCCTGCTGGAGCTCGACGGCACCGACAACAAGTCGCGTCTTGGCGCGAACGCGATGCTGGCCGTTTCGATGGCCGTCGCGAAGGCTGCCGCTGAAGAAGCCGGCCTGCCGCTGTACCGCTACTTCGGCGGCTCGGGCGCGATGCAACTGCCGGTCCCGATGATGAACATCGTCAACGGCGGCGCACACGCTAACAACAGCCTCGACATTCAAGAATTCATGATCGTGCCGGTGAGCCAGCCGACCTTCCGTGAAGCGCTGCGTTGCGGCGCGGAAGTGTTCCACGCGCTCAAGAAGATCCTCTCGGATCGCGGCATGAGCACGGCAGTGGGCGACGAAGGCGGCTTCGCGCCGAACTTCGGCAGCAACGACGAGTGCCTCTCGACCATCCTGCAAGCCATCGAGAAGGCCGGCTACCGCGCCGGTGAAGACGTGCTGCTCGCGCTCGACTGCGCAGCGAGCGAGTTCTACCACGACGGCAAGTACCAGCTCGCGGGCGAAGGCCTGCAACTGTCGTCGGCGGAATTCGCCGACTACCTCGCGACGCTCGCCGACAAGTTCCCGATCGTCTCGATCGAAGACGGCATGCACGAGTCCGACTGGGCCGGCTGGAAGCTGCTGACCGACAAGCTCGGCAAGAAGGTCCAGCTCGTGGGCGACGACCTGTTCGTCACCAACACGCGCATCCTGAAGGAAGGTATCGAGAAGGGCATCGCCAACTCGATCCTCATCAAGATCAACCAGATCGGCACGCTGACGGAAACCTTCGCGGCGATCGAAATGGCCAAGCGCGCGGGCTACACGGCCGTGATCTCGCACCGCTCGGGCGAAACCGAAGACTCGACGATCGCCGACATCGCCGTGGGCCTGAACGCCGGCCAGATCAAGACCGGCTCGCTTTCGCGCAGCGATCGCATCTCGAAGTACAACCAGCTGCTGCGCATCGAGGAAGATCTCGGTGATATCGCCAGCTACCCGGGCAAGTCGGCGTTCTATAACCTCCGTTAAGCGGACCCGCTCCCGGCAGCAGCCTTGCTGTCCTTCTTCGTAATCCCTTTCCGCCGCCCTGCGTCACGCGCAGGGCGGCGTGTATTTATCCGGCACCTTACATGCGGCTTGTTACTGTCGTCCTGATTCTCCTGCTCGCGCTGATTCAGTATCCGCTCTGGTGGGGCCATGGCGGCTGGCTGCGTGTGCATGAACTGCGCGAGCAGCTTGCCAAACAGCAGAAGCAGAACGACGAAGAGAAACTGCGCAACGAACGCATCGCGGGCGAGGTGCAGGATCTCCAGAGCGGCACGGCGGCTGTCGAGGAGCGCGCGCGCTACGAGATGGGCATGGTCAAGGACGGCGAGGTGTTCGTGCAGTTCGTTTCGCCCAACCAGCCGTCGTCTGCCACGCCGACCGGCTCGTCGAACGTTTCCACGCGCGGCGAGATGTCAGCGGCGCCGGTCAAGGTGGTGCCCAACCCGGTGTCGCGCGTTCCGGAGAAGCGGCACGGGCATAGCAAGGATGCAAAGAAGGCAGGCTAGATCTCGCCCTCGAGGGGCAAAAAAGCGCGGCTTCCGTTTGTTGGAAGCCGCGCTTTTTTTATTTCGTGCAGGGTGGGGGATGGGGCGGCATGCTTACCAGCCCCAGCCCGGGTAGCCATAGCCGATACCCGTGCCCCAGCCGCTCCCCCAACCGCCGCTGTAATAGCTGCCATAGACGCTGACAGGCGGCGCATAGGCGCGCGACCAGGCTTGCGCGGCGGCTGCGGCGGTGGTCGCCTGATCCGATTCGGAGAGCGCCTGACGGTCGATCGCATCATAGCGGGCGCGCTCTTCGGGCGTGAGCTGCGGTGTGGTCTGCAAGGCGTCGGCCTGATTCGCGGGCAGGCGGCTGTAGATCGGCGAAGGTCCGGGCGGATCCAGCGTGCAGCCGCTCATGAGCGTGACACCCGCAGCGAGCGCAGCGATCGCGAGCATCGTCTTTGTGCGCGGCAAGCCCCGTGCGCACGATTGCCATGCGAAGGACTTGTTCGAGTTCATTGCTTTTCCTCCATCTGTCGGATGCCTAAGCAACGCTGCCGATGAGCGGGTCCAGTTTCGGCTCAGGGTTGCTGCCGTGCGCCGGCCGCGCAGGCAAGCCAGCGGGCCGGCGTGCCCGCACGCCGAAATCGATCAGTGGCGCCGGTCCTCGGCGGGGGCGACTCCTTCTGAGAGCCCGGGCGTGGCGAAAAGTTGCGCCACGTCGACGGGGTCGAACTCGTAGCGCTGATTGCAATAGTCGCAGTGAATTTCGACGTGGCCCCGCTCCTCGATCACGCCGTCGACCTCCTCGCGGCCCAGCATCTTGAGCATGGCGCCCACCTTTTCGCGCGAGCAGCTGCACAGAAAGCGTGTGGACACGGGCTCGAAGTGGTTCACGTTCTCTTGCCAGAAGAGGCGGCGAAACAGCGTTTCGGGCTCCTGCTCGAGCAACTCTTCGCGCGTGAGCGTGCCGCCGAGCGTGCAGACGCGCTCCCACGTGTCGGCGTCGAGTTCGTGCGGGTGTGGCACGATGCCGCCATCGCCGGGGAGCTTCTGCAGCAGCATGCCCACCGCGCGGTCGTCGTTTGCACCTAGCCACAGGCGCGTGTCGAGCTGCTCGGAGTGATGCATGTAGTGCTCGAGCACTTCCGCGATGGACCCAAGCGGGCCGTTCTCGCCATTCAGCGGCACGATGCCCTGGTAGGGCTGCTGGCCCGGCTGTTTGTTGGCCGGATCGAGCGTGATCACGCAACGGCCCTGGCCGCTCACGTTGATGAGATCGGCGAGCGTCGTGCCAACGGCCAGCGCAGCCAAGTCCTTGGCTTCGACGCCTTCTGCGAGCCGCGCGGTCGCGCGCATCGAGAGGTCGGAGCTGCACTGCACGACCAGCATGCGCACGGGGCCATCGCCGAGGATCTGCATGATCAGCGTACCGTCGAACTTCAGGTTGGCCGAGAGCAGGGCGCAGGCCGCCATCATTTCGCCCAGCACGGTGCGCACGGGCGCCGGGTACTGACGGCGCGTCAGCACCTCTTGCCACGTGTTGCGCAACGAGACAATCTCGCCGCGCACGGGGGCTGCGCTGAACATGAATTTTTGCAACTGGTCGTTCACAATCTTTTCCTTCATTTGATTCTTGGCTAGCGCGTCCCGCGAGTCGCGGCGGCGAGGCGAGCCGCCTTTAGCCGATCCGCACGAGCTGCGCCTTGAAATACTCGCGGCGCTCCGCGTAGACATCCGCGTTGCGCTTGAGACCCGCAATGTCGGCCTCGGTCAGCTCACGCACGACCTTGGCCGGCGCGCCAAGGATGAGCGAGTTATCGGGGAACACCTTGCCTTCCGTTACCACGGCGCCGGCGCCAACCAGACAGTTGCGGCCGATCACCGCACCATTCAAGACCACGGCCTGAATGCCGATGAGCGCGCCTTCCTTGACCGTGCAGCCGTGCAGCATGGCCTGGTGCCCGACCGTCACATTGGCTTCGAGCGTAAGCGGGAAGCCAGGGTCGGTGTGCAGTACCGCGCCTTCCTGAACATTGCTGCGCGCGCCCACCTTGACTGGCTCGTTGTCGCCGCGCAGGGTCGCGCCAAACCAGACGCTCGACTCCTCGGCGAGTTCGACCTTGCCGATGACGGTGGCGTTGTCGGCGACAAATACGCTCTCGTGAATGGTGGGCGCTGCTTCGCCAAGCTTGTAGATGGCCACGGTGTTACGTCTCCTTTTATCTGCTGGGGGCGGCTGTGGCATGCGCTCAAGGGCGCTGCGGGCCGGGTGAATCGCGTATTGTAAACGGTTGCGTCCGTGCGCTCTCGCCGCCTCAATCGCGCGGGGTGGCGTGCCTGACGCGCTTGCAGTGTGCCGGCCGCGCATCCGGTGGTTTTTGTTGATTTTTGTCCCGATTCTGGTCTTTTCTGGTCTTTTTTGCGATGAGTTCCGTGTTTTCCGAAGCCGCCAACTCGACTGATGGCGCCCAGAGCCGCGCCAACTGGCGCGCCGCCGCGCTCGACGCCCTGCGCGAGCGCGATTCGCTTGCCAAAGCTGAAGCCGTTGGCGCACTCCATGCCGAGGTGCTGCGCGCCGCGCCCCAAGGCGCCGTGCACTGGGACGCGACGCGAACACTCGTGGCGCCCTCAGATCTCCCGGGCCGCCCGGCACGCCCGGAACTGGTCGAGCCGCGCAGCTTGCAGCGCCGCAGCATGAGCACGCCGCAAGGGCGCGTCGTGCTGCTGCACGCGCTGGCGCATATCGAATTCAATGCGATCAATCTCGCGCTCGACGCCGTATGGCGCTTCGCCAACCTGCCCGACGCCTTCTATGCTGACTGGCTGAGAGTGGCGGCCGAGGAGGCGTATCACTTCTCGCTGCTGCGCCAGCGGCTGGCGGACTACGGCCACATCTACGGCGATTTCCCGGCGCACAACGGCCTCTGGGAAATGTGCGAGCGCACGAGCGACGACGTGCTCGCGCGCATGGCACTGGTGCCGCGCGTGCTGGAGGCGCGCGGCCTCGACGCCTCGCCGCCCATCCGCGCGCGCCTGAAACAGGCCGGCGACGACGAATCCGCCGCGATCCTCGACATCATCCTGCGCGACGAAGTCGGGCACGTACGCATCGGCAATCACTGGTTCCGTTATCTGTGCGAGACGCGCGGTCTCGATCCCCACGCGGCATGGCTCGCGCTCGCCGCGCAGTACAACGCGCCGCGCATGCGCGGGCCGTTCAATTTCGAGGCGCGCCGCGCGGCGGGCTTCGATCAGGCCGAACTCGACACGCTGACGGCGCAGGATGCCGCTGCGGCGAGCGAATCCGCCGCCCGCAGCGGCACAGAGGAAAAGTGAAAGGGCGCTGGCCCATCTGTCAGATGGTACCGATATAATCGAACGATCATTCGTTTATGCGCGTGCAATGAATCTTTCCCGATCCGAATTCGTCGACGTGAACGGCATCCGCCTGCACGTGCGTCGCTGGGGCGCCGAAGACGCGCCCACGCTCTTCATGCTGCATGGCTGGATGGACGTGGCCGCCTCGTTCCAGTTCGTCGTCGATGCGCTCGGCGGCAACTGGCAGGTGATCGCGCCGGATATGCGCGGCTTCGGCCTGTCCAACTGGCCGGCGGCGCAGCAGGGCGCGGGCGGCTACTGGTTCCACGATTACCTCGCCGACCTGGACGCGCTGCTCGATCATTACGCGCCTGAAGCACAAGCGGGCGCGGTGAACCTGGTCGGGCACAGCCTTGGCGCGAATGTCGTGTGCTTCTACGCTGGCGTGCGGCCCGAACGCGTGCGGCGCGTGGTCGACCTGGAAGGCTTCGGCATGCCGGCGACCGTGCCCGCGCAGGCGCCGGGCCGCGTGCGCCAATGGCTCAACGAAATGCGTGTGCCGCCGCAATTGCGCCCCTACGCCACGCTCGACGATGTGGCCGCGCGGCTCGTGAAGACGAACCCGCGCCTCGTGCCGGCGCGCGCGCGTTTCCTCGCCCAGCACTGGTCGAAGCCTGTCGTCGGCGAGCATGGCGAAGGCGGCTACATGCTGCTCGGCGATCCCGCGCACAAGATGGTCAATCCAGTGCTGTACCGCCTCGAAGAGGTCATGGCGGTCTGGGCATGCGTGCGCGCGAAGGTGCTGCATGTCGAAGCCACGCAGTCGGAGACGCTGGCGCGCCTCGCGGGCAAGGTGCCCATCGATGTCTTCAAGAAGCGCTTCGAGGCCTTTCCCGACTGGCGAGAGCGCTTCATCGACGACGCGGGCCATATGGTCCATCACGATCAGCCGGAAGCGGTCGCCCATCTCATCGAGGCCTTCTGCGCAGGCTAGCCCGGTTCCGCCGTCTCGAACCGTCTTCGCCGCATTGCAGTAAAATGGATCGTTATTATTTTCAAGCCTGTTTTTAAGCCTGCGATGAACGCCGACCTCCATTGTCACTCCACTGTCTCCGACGGCCAAATGGCTCCGGCTGCCGTTGCGCAGCTGGCGCAGGCGGGCGGCGTGGCATTGTGGGCGCTCACCGATCACGACGAGCTGGGCGGCCAGCGCGAGGCGCGAGCCGCCGCCGAGGCGCTCGGCATGCGCTATCTCAACGGCGTCGAGATTTCGGTCACGTGGGCGTCGCGCACAGTGCACATCGTCGGCCTGCATGTCGATCCCGAATGCGCGGCGCTCGTCGACGGACTCGCTCGCACGCGCGATGGCCGAGCCGCGCGCGCCGAGGCGATTGGCGAGCGTCTGGAAGCGCTAGGCATCCCGGACGCCTACGAAGGCGCGCTTCAATACGTCTCGAATCCCGATCTGATTTCACGTACCCATTTCGCGCGTTTTCTTGTCGAATCGGGCCGCGCGCAGCACACTCAGGACGCGTTTTCGCGCTGGCTGGGCGAGGGCAAGCCGGGCTATGTCGCGCATCGCTGGGCCAAACTCGCGGATGCCGTCGCGTGGATCAAGGCCGCGGGCGGCGAGGCCGTGGTCGCTCACCCTGGCCGCTACCACTACACGCTGCTCGAATTCGACACGTTCTTTGGCGAATTCATCGATCTCGGCGGCAAGGCCATCGAAGTCGTCACGGGCAGCCATACGCCCGACCAGTACGGCGAATACGCCGCCGTTGCGCGTCGCTTCGGCTTCGAGGCGTCGCGCGGCTCGGACTTTCACGCCCCCGGCGAGGAGGCGATCATGCCGGGCTCGCTGCCGCCTCTGCCTTCCGATCTCAAGCCTGTCTGGGAGCGATGGCTCTAGGCCGCGCGCGCAGCGTGGCCCATCTCCGCCGTTCTTGCGTCACTGCGCGGTTCGCCGTTTTTCGCGCGGTTATTCGCGTAGTTCCTCGCGCAGTTCTTCGTTTTCGTGCCGTCCGGTTGGTTTTGCTGTTTGTGCAATTGCATCACCATGGCGCGACGCGTTGCCTGTTCCGTCCTGTCTCCGTTAGCTGATAGCTGATTACTGCCATGTCACAGTTTTTTCGGCTTCACCCAGAAAATCCGCAGCCGCGCCTCGTCAAGCAGGCCGTGCAGATCATCCGCGATGGCGGGGTGATCGCGCTGCCCACCGATTCGAGCTACGCGCTCGCGGCACGCATCGACGACAAGCAGGCCGCCGAGCGTCTGCGCCGCATTCGCGCGCTCAACGAAAAGGCGCTGCTCTCGCTGATGGTGCGCGATCTTTCCGAGCTCGCTAATTTCGCGATGGTGGATAACCGCCAATACCGGCTCATCAAGTCGGTGACGCCCGGGCCCTACGTATTCGTGCTGGAAGCGACCAAGGAAGTCCCGCGACGGCTCTCGCACCCCTCGCGCAAGACCATCGGGCTGCGCGTGCCGGGTCATGCGATTCCGCTCGCGATTCTCGAGGAACTGGGCGAGCCGCTGCTCGCCTCGACATTGATCCTGCCGCCCGACACCGAGCCGCTCAACGACCCTGACGAAATCCGCGAGCGCCTCGAAAAGCAGCTCGATCTCGTGATTGACGGTGGGGCGTGTCCGCGCGAGTCGTCCACCGTCATCGACCTCACCGGCGACGAGCCCGTGCTCGTGCGCGCGGGGCTCGGCGATCTTGCGCCGTTCGGCCTGAAGGAGCCAGCTTGATGCGCGCGGCCTGCGTGCGCGTCGGCGCATTGGCTCCGGCATTGGTTCCGCATTGACAGCGCGTTGTTACAATACGCCGCCATGGACGCCAACATTATTCAGACGCTCGTCGTCTACGCCTTGCCGGTGATCTTCGCGATCACGCTGCATGAAGCCGCCCACGGATACGTCGCTCGTCTGCTCGGCGACAATACCGCCTATGTGCTGGGCCGCGTGTCGCTCAATCCGATGCGCCATATCGATCCGGTCGGCACGATCGCGATGCCGCTCATCCTCTATTTCCTGACGAGCGGCGCGTTCGTGTTCGGCTATGCCAAGCCGGTGCCGATTTCGTTTGGCAATCTGCGCAATCCCCGCTGGGGCACGCTATGGGTCGCCGCCGCGGGGCCAGCCTGCAACTTCGTGCAGGCGCTCATTTGGGGCGTGGTCGGCGTGGGGCTGGCCGTGTTCGGCGTCGAGGAGCCGTTCTTCACGCGTATGGCGGCTGCCGGCGTGGGCGTGAATCTGGTGCTCGGCGTGCTGAATCTCTTTCCGCTGCCGCCGCTCGACGGCGGGCGGGTGCTCGCGGCGCTGCTGCCCACGCGCGCGAGCATTGCGCTCTCGCGCCTCGAGCCCTATGGTTTCATCATCGTGATGGCGCTCCTCGTGAGCGGCGTCTTTACGCGCTTCTGGCTGCGCCCGCTCGTGTCGCTCGGCTACGACGCGGTGACGGCTATCCTTACCCCTCTTGTATCGCTTCTCTCATAACATCATGTTCCCTGACCGTATCTTCTCCGGCATGCGGCCCACCGGGTCGCTGCACCTCGGCCACTATCACGGCGTGCTGAAAAACTGGGTGCGGCTTCAGTCCGAGTACCCGTGTTTCTTCTGCGTGGTCGACTGGCATGCGCTCACGACGCACTATGAAACGCCCGAGGTCATCGAGAAAAACGTGTGGGACGTGCTGATCGACTGGCTGGCTTCCGGCATCGATCCGAACCAGTCGACGCTGTTCATCCAGAGCCGCGTGCCCGAGCACGCGGAGCTCGCGCTGCTGCTCGGCATGAGCACGCCGCTGTCCTGGCTCGAGCGCGTGCCGACGTACAAGGAGCAGATCGAGAAGCTGCGCGACAAGGATCTCGGCACCTACGGCTTCCTCGGCTATCCCGTGCTGATGGCCGCCGACATCCTGCTGTACCGTGCCTCGCTCGTGCCGGTGGGCGAGGACCAGGTGCCGCACGTCGAAATGGCGCGCGAAATGGCGCGGCGCTTCAACTACATGTACGGCCGCGAACCGGGTTTCGAGGACAAGGCCAACGAAGCCGCGAAGAAGCTCGGCGGCAAGCGCTCGAAGCTCTATCATGAATTGCGCAATGCCTGGCAGCAGGAAGGCAACGAAGAGTCGCTCGAACAGGCGCGCGCGCTGCTGTCCGAGTCGCAGAGCCTCTCGATGAGCGATCGCGAACGCCTGTTCGGCTATCTCGAAGGCGAGCGCAAGATCATCCTGCCGGAGCCGCAGGTGCTGCTGACCGAGGCGTCGCGCATGCCGGGCCTCGACGGCCAGAAAATGTCGAAGTCGTACGGCAATACGATCGGCCTGCGCGAAGACGCCGAGTCGATCACGAAGAAGGTCCGCACCATGCCGACCGACCCCGCTCGCGTGCGCCGCACCGATCCGGGCGATCCGGACAAGTGCCCGGTGTGGCAGCTGCATCAGGTCTACACCGATGCGCAGACCCACGACTGGGTGCAGAAGGGCTGCCGTTCGGCGGGCATTGGTTGTATCGAGTGCAAGCAGCCGGTGATCGAAGGCATCCTGCGCGAGCAGCAGCCGATGCTCGAGCGCGCCCAGAAGTACATGGACGATCCGTCGCTGTTGCGCGCGATCGTCGCTGATGGTTGCGACAAGGCGCGCAAGTTCGCCAACGAGACCATGCGCGACGTGCGTGAGGCAATGGGCCTCTCGTATAACTAAGAGCCGATTGCGATGACGCTCGCTTCTGGCGGCAGCGCGCCGCTGGCACCCCCGGGGCAGGCCCATGGGGGACTGTCCGAGCCCTCGGGCTGGGTGCGCCAGTGGGCGCACCTGATCGCGCCGGGCGGCTCGGTGCTCGACGTCGCCTCGGGCGGGGGGCGTCATGCGCGCTGGCTCGCGGTCCGCGGACATTCCGTGGTGGCGCTTGACCGCGACGCCGCGGCGCTCGCGACGATGCGCGGCGTGGCAGGCATCGCCACGCTCGAGTGCGACCTCGAAGGCGCGCCCTGGCCGCTGCCAGCCGGCGCGCGTTTCGCGGCCATCGTCGTGACGAATTATCTGCATCGTCCGCTCATGCCGTGTCTCATCGACGCACTCGCGCCGGGCGGCGTGCTGATCTACGAAACCTTCGCGCAAGGCAACGAGACGGTCGGCAAACCTTCGAATCCGGCATTCCTGCTGGCGCCGGGCGAGTTGCTGGCGGTTTGCTCGCGCACGCTGCGTGTGATCGCTTATCAGGACGGATTTCTCCCACAACCCCGTGAGGCGTTTGTTCAACGCATTTGCGCTGTGCGTGAGACGCGCGCGGCGCACCCCCCGGCGGTGGAAAACCTTGCCAGTCCAAACGAGGCGGATACAGTCGAAAGAACCGGTAATGGCGCAGCGACTCAGGTACTACCCCTGGTTCGTTACGATCTGACCGGCTAATCCGCTACAATCGCGGTTTAACGTACTCATTTTTTTGAAGTTTCATGGCTAACGGAACTCAGGACGGCATCACGTTGCGCGGCAGCATTCCCGCGATCGTCACTCCCATGCACGAAGACGGCAGCCTCGATCTGCCGGCGTTTCGCAAACTGATCGACTGGCACGTGGAAGAGGGGACGGATGCCATCGTCGTTGTCGGCACGAGCGGCGAGTCCGCCACGCTCGACGTCGAAGAGCACATCCTGATGGTCAAGACGGCGGTTGAGCATACTGCCGGCCGCTTGCCGATCATCGCCGGCGCTGGCGGCAATTCCACGGCTGAGGCGATCGAGCTCACGAAGCTTGCCAGGGATGTCGGCGCGCAAGCGTCGCTCCAGGTCGTGCCTTACTACAACAAGCCGACCCAGGAGGGCATGTACCGCCATTTCGCGAAGATCGCGGAAGCGGTGGACCTGCCGGTGCTGCTATACAACGTGCCGGGCCGCACGGTCGCGGACATGTCGAACGAGACGATCCTGCGCCTCGCACAGGTGCCGGGCATCGTCGGCGTGAAGGAAGCCACGGGCAACATTGACCGCGCCGCGCATCTCATCAAGCATGCGCCGGAAGGCTTCATGATCTTCAGCGGCGACGATCCCACCGCGATCGCGCTCATGCTGCTCGGCGGCCACGGCAATATTTCGGTGACCGCGAACGTCGCGCCGCGCCAGATGAGCGAGCTGTGCCGCGCCGCGCTCGAAGGCGACGCGAAGACTGCACGAGCGATCCATCTGAAGCTGCTGTCGCTGCACAAGAATCTGTTCATCGAATCGAACCCGATTCCGGTGAAGTGGGCGCTGCAGGAGCTCGGCCGCATCGAAGGCGGCATCCGTCTGCCGCTCACGCCGCTCGACGAGCGCTACCACGACGTGGTGCGCACCGCGCTGCGCGAAGCGGGTCTGATCGGCTAACCGGCTCGGGTTCTTTCCAGCCGAAAACGCCGTATTTTCAACTGACGCCGCCACGAATTCCGGCAGGTCAAGGCTTAGCGTTACCGTATTACGAAGGTCCACATGAAACGTTCCGTTCTTTCTCTCCACGCCACCCGTATGGCGGTGCTGGCGCTCGCACTCGGCTCGCTCGCGGGCTGCGAGTCGCTGAACGATATGTTCGCGTCGGATCGCGTCAACTATAAGGACACGCCAAGCGCGCCGGCACTGGCGGTGCCGCAGGATCTGTCCACGGTGCCGAGCGACCAGAAGTATGTCGCGCCGCCGCCCACCGTGGCGCTCGGCGGCGCAGCGCAGCGCACTGTCACGAGCGCGGGCAATGCCACGCTCGGCGTGCCGAATGCGCAGGATCCGCTCGGCATGCACGTCGAGCGTGACGGTGACCGCCGCTGGCTCGTGATCGACGGCCGCACGCCCGACGACGTCTGGCCGCAACTGCAGGAATTCTGGACCGACAACGGCTTCACGCTCACGACCGATTCGCCGGCCACGGGCATCATGACGACGGACTGGGCCGAAAACCGCGCCAATATTCCGGACGACTGGTTCCGTCGCACCATCGGCCGTGTGGTCGACTTCGCCTATTCGTCGGGTACGCGCGACAAGTTCCGTACGCTGGTCACGCGCGGCGCAAACGGCCAGACCGACATTTCGATCACGCACAGCGCGATGGAAGAAGTGCTGACCGGTCAGGACAAGACCTCGTCGAGATGGGTGGAGCGTCCGCGCGATCCGGCCCTCGAAGCCGCATTCCTCGCGAAGGTCATGCAGAAGTTCGGCTTGAACGATGCGCAGTCCAAGCAGCTGCTGACCGATGCGCGTCCGTCGTCCGCGGCGGCCAAGGTCGCGTCCGGTTCGGACGGGGCCACGCTCGATCTGCCCGAGGCATTCGACACTGCGTGGTTGCGTGTGGGTCTCGCGCTCGATCGGACCAATTTCACGGTCGACAATCGCGATCGCGCGAAGGGCATCTACTACGTGCGCTACGCGGACTCCATGCAGGAGCTCAAGGGTGACGGCCTGCTCGGCAAGTTGTTCTACAACCCCAAGAAGGCCGCAAAGAATCAGGGGCCCGAGTATATGATCTCGGTGCGCTCGAACGGCAATTCGACCCAGGTCGCGGTGCTCTCCGCGAACGGCCAGGTGGATACGTCGGCGGATGCGCAGCGCATCGTGACGGCGCTTCATTCCCAGTTGAACTGATCCCGCCGTGCGCTTTGCAAGCCTCGGCAGCGGTAGCGAGGGCAATGCACTGGTCGTGGAAGCGGGCTGCGGCGCGACGCCCACGCGCGTGCTGCTGGACTGCGGATTCTCAGCGAAGGAAGTCGAGCGGCGGCTAGCCCGAGCGGGCCTGGCTGCCGATACGCTGAGTGCGATTCTCATCACCCACGAGCATAGCGATCACATCGGCAGCGCGCTGACTTTGGCGCGCCGCTGGTCGATTCCGCTCTACATGAGTTGGGGCACGGCGCAGGCAGTCGGCGCCGACGATGCCGGCCTCGAGCTCAACGTTCTCTGGAGCGATGGGGTGGTCGAAATCGGCGAGCTAGGCGTGCTGCCGTACACCGTGCCGCACGATGCGCGCGAACCGCTGCAGTTCGTCTTCAATGATGGTGCGAATCGGCTCGGGGTGTTGACCGACGTTGGCGAGTCGACGCCGCACATCCACGCAGTGCTGAGCGGCTGCGACGCGCTCGTGCTCGAATGCAACCACGATCCGGAGATGCTCGCGGCGAGCCGTTATCCAGCGTCGCTCAAGGCGCGCATTGGTGGCTCCCACGGCCACCTGAACAATGAGTCCGCGGGCGGCATTCTCGCGGCGCTCGATCGATCGAAGCTGCGCCATCTGGTTGCGGCGCACCTGAGCCAGCAGAACAACACACCTGAACTCGCGCGCGCCGCCATGGCGGCCGTGCTGGGCAATGCGGCCACCGAAATCGGGGTTGCGACGCAAGGCGAAGGCTTCGACTGGCTCGCTCTCTGAACTCTGGTCTCAAGCTGTCCAAGGCCCAAGGCGAATATTCGCGGACGAAAAAAAGCCCATGATGCGAATCATGGGCTTTTTGCTTGCGCACGAGGGCCGGAACGGAGCCGACCCCGCGCGGTTCAGTTACGGTTACCGCCGAAAATGCCGAGGATCGCGAGCAAATTCGTGAACACGTTGTAGAGATCCAGATAGATCGCGAGCGTGGCCGTGATGTAGTTGGTCTCGCCGCCGTTCACGACGCGCTGCACGTCAAACAGCATATAGGCCGAGAAGATCACGATGGCCAGCACGGACACCGTGAGCATCAGCGCCGGCAGGTGCAGGAACATGTTCGCGATGCCGGCGAGCAGGATCACGATTACGCCCATGAACAGCCACTTGCCGAGGCCCGAGAAATCGCGCTTGCTGACAGTCGCGATGGTGGCCATGGCTGCGAAGATCACGCCGGTGCCGCCGAACGCGAGCATGATGAGCGACGCGCCGTTGGACATGCCGAGGATGAACGACAGCAGCCGCGAGAGCATCAGGCCCATGAAGAACGTGAAGCCCAGCAACACGAACACGCCGAGCGAACTGTTCTTGGTGCGCTCGATGGCGAAGATGAAGCCGAATGCGATTGCGAGGAACGCGAGCAGGCTCATCGTGGGGCTGGTGGCGGCGAACAGCGAGAAACCCGTGTAGACGCCCAGCCACGCGCCGAACACCGTCGGCACCATCGACAGCGCGAGCAGCCAGTAGGTGTTGCGCAGTACGCGGTTGCGGGTCTCGGCGGAGACAACGGTGCCGCCGCGGCCGAAGTTGTAGGGATACTCGTTCATGCTTTCTCCTTGCGTGAGAGGCGTGGCAGGCGGCGTGCGACAGTTGCGCGATCCGCTCACTCTTAAGATATGCGTGGTGTCCCGGAGTTTCAACGGGGGCTGCATGCAGTTCTTCTACGGTAGATTTGCGGCCGTAGTTTTGTTACATCGGGAGCGTAGCCTCCCATGCTTAATTGGCGCTGAAAGGTCGGCCTGGGCGGCTTTTGCGCCGGCTGGGCCTCGCCCACTAACCTAACGGGGTTCAATCGCAATCATACATGGGAACATGCTACAATTGCGGATTCATTTGAATCTGTAACCTCTTAATTTTCTGGAGTTTTTATGGCGCTCGAACGCACCCTGTCGATTATCAAGCCGGACGCAGTGGCAAAGAACGTGATCGGCCAGATCTACAGCCGCTTCGAAAACGCTGGTCTGAAGATCGTTGCCTCGCGCATGGTCCACCTCTCGCGCGCCGACGCTGAGAAGTTCTATGCTGTTCATGCCGAGCGTCCGTTCTTCAAGGACCTCGTCGAGTTCATGATCTCGGGCCCGGTGCAGATCCAGGTCCTGGAAGGTGAGAACGCAATTCTGAAGAACCGCGACCTGATGGGCGCGACCGATCCGAAGAAGGCGGAAAAGGGCACGATCCGCGCCGACTTCGCGGACAGCATCGACGCCAACGCAGTTCACGGCTCGGACGCTGTTGAAACGGCGCGCGTCGAAATCGCGTTCTTCTTCCCCGAAGTCAACGTTTACTCGCGCTAAGCAACCAAGGCGCGATAGCAGTTCAAGCAGCATAGGGTCGCGAACGGCGATGTCGTTCACTGTCCGGTGCCGGGTTCTCTCGAATCCGGCGGTGAACGCGCTCTCGCACTGAAATGGCAGGATTCGACATGACGAGCAGTTCCACCGTCAACCTTCTCGATCTCGACGCTCAAGGGCTGGTCGCATATTGCGAGAGCCTGGGCGAGAAGCCGTTTCGCGCCAAACAGCTTCAGCGCTGGATTCATCAATACAATGCCGCCGACTTCGACGGCATGACGGATCTGGCCAAATCGCTGCGCGAGAAGCTCAAAGGGCGCGCCTCGATCGGCATGCCCGGTATTATTTCCGACAACGTTTCCTCCGACGGCACGCGCAAGTGGCTCGTGGACGTCGGCAACGGCAACGCGGTCGAGACCGTGTTCATCCCCGAAGAAACGCGCGGCACGCTGTGCGTGTCGTCACAAGCGGGATGTGCGGTGAATTGCCGTTTTTGCTCCACCGGCAAGCAGGGGTTCTCACGTAATCTCACCACTGCCGAGATCATCGGCCAATTGCGCATGGCGGAGTTCGCCCTGCGCGCCTCGCTTCTGGGCGAGGCAGGCGGCCGTGCGACCGGCGGTGAGGGCAAGGGTGAACGCGTCATCACCAACGTCGTGATGATGGGCATGGGCGAGCCGCTCCTGAATTACGATGCGGTCGTGCCCGCGATGCGCCTGATGCTCGACGACAACGCTTACGGCCTGTCGCGTCGGCGCGTTACGCTTTCGACCTCGGGCGTCGTGCCCATGATGGACCGCCTTGGCGCCGACCTGCCGGTCGCGCTCGCGGTGTCGCTGCACGCGCCCAACGACGCGCTGCGCGACGAGCTTGTGCCGCTGAACCGCAAGTACCCGCTGCGCGAACTGATGGCCGCTTGCCAGCGCTACTTGAAGGTGGCGCCGCGCGACTTCATCACGTTCGAGTACTGCATGCTCGACGGCGTTAACGACACGGAAGAGCACGCACGACAGTTGCTCGCAGTAACGCGTGACGTGCCGTGCAAATTCAATCTGATCCCGTTCAATCCGTTCCCCGAGTCGGGCCTGCTGCGCTCGAAGCCGGATCAGATCAAGCGTTTCGCGCAGATTCTGATGGATGCGGGCGTTGTCACAACCGTGCGCAAGACGCGCGGCGACGACATCGACGCGGCCTGTGGCCAGCTCGCGGGCGAGGTCAAGGACCGGACGCGCCTCGCCGAGCGCAGTGCGCGAAAGGTAATCGACGTGCATCCGGTTCGACATTGAACGCAGTTGGCCGGGATAAGTCGGAAAAGGGTGATAGCGGGGCAGTAAGAGAACGCGAAAGGCAGTATCGACGCGGTTGCGCGGGGGATAACGCAACATAGCCGTCAAATTTTTACAAGAAACATTGCAGAAGCGATCGGATGCGGCACAGTTGCCGCGCATTTTGTTATAAACGGTCTGCGAATCGAGGCAGGGCGCGGCGCGCCCGCCGGTTCCGGGATAGAAAAGAATCGACGCAAGGACTTTGGGATGAGCGAGCCGCAGCACCCTTTCGGGACAGACGGAACAGAGACCAACGCAGGCTGTTCGGGATCCGACGGCTCGCCATCGCCGGTGCAGGCCGTGCCCGACACGCTGGCCTCAGTAGGCGCGCGTCTTGCGCAGTTGCGCACGGCAAAGGGCTGGTCGGTCGAGGATGTCTCGGCGCGTCTGAAAGTGGCGGTGCCGAAGCTGCGCGAGCTCGAGGCGGGCGATATCAGTCATTTGCCGGATGCGACGTTCGCGCTCGGCGTGGTGCGAGCCTACGCGAAACTGCTTGGCGCCGATCCCGCGCCGCTTACCCAAGCGCTGCGCCGCGAGCGCGGCGTGCCGCAGCCGGATCTGTCGATGCCCGCATCGGCGGGCGCGGATTTGCCGCGCGGCCGCGTCTCGCTTTCGCTGGGCGGCGGCGGACATGCGCCGCGTCGACGTGCATCGTGGCTATGGGGCCTCGCGCTCGTCGTGATCGCCGTGATCGGGATTTCGATGTGGCACACGAATAGCGGCGAATCGTCGGCATGGTTCGCGCGTCTGAAGTCGATGACGGGCGGCGCGACGAGTGCTGCGAGCAACGAATCGGGCGCTGCTTCGGCCACGGTGGCCGAGGGCTCGACGGCGGGCGCAGCGGTCGAGCAGGGTGCAGGCCAGGAGCGAGGTGGCGAGGCCGCGAACGCTGCCAATGCAACGAACACCCAGGCAGACGGTCAAGTTAGCGGTCAGGCGGCAGGCGCTCAAGGCGCAGCGAGCGCACCGCAGCCGGCCTCAGCCGCACCGGCAAGCGCCACGCCAGCCGCTACCCCCGCGCCGGCGAGCGCAGCGGCGGTAGCGGCAGCCGCACCGGAGCAAGCAGCTTCGGCGCCGGCGGCGCCCGGCACGTCTACGTTCGCGATTCGCGTGACGCAAGATTCCTGGGTCAGCGTGCGCCAGAAAGATGGTAAGGAGCTCTTCTCCGGGCTGATCCACGGCAACGATGGGCGTGAGATTTCCGGTGTCGAGCCGCTCAGGATCACGGTGGGCAACAAGGCCGGCATCGAGTCGATGACCATCGACGGCCAGCCGGTCGATGCATCGAAGTATGCGTCGGCGCGTGGCAATGTCGCGCGCTTCGTGCTGCCCTGATCAAGATATGACGTGCATCGCGGCCAGGTGACGGGCCGCGATGCTTTTTCAATTCGCGCTGCATCGCACTCGTCACGGGTGTCGTCGCGCGCGAGG
Source organism: Paraburkholderia sp. A3BS-1L (assembly GCF_051125215.1). Lineage (NCBI taxonomy): Bacteria > Pseudomonadati > Pseudomonadota > Betaproteobacteria > Burkholderiales > Burkholderiaceae > Paraburkholderia > Paraburkholderia sp. A3BS-1L. The sequence goes on from NZ_CP120442.1 coordinate 1,416,873, forward strand.
TGTAAATGTGGGTTCTTCGATGCAAAGCGAAACGCTATCCCCGTCCAGCAACAGCCAGATATGTTCCAGCGAGCCTATCCTCGGCGGTCACGCGCCGCGCCGCAAGTCGCACGCGGTGCACGTGCGCTGGGGCGGCCAGTTGGTGACGATCGGCGGCGACGCGCCGGTGCGCGTGCAGTCGATGACCAATACCGATACCGCGGATGCGATCGGTACGGCTATCCAGATCAAGGAACTGGCGCAGGCCGGCTCTGAGCTCGTGCGCATCACGGTGAACACGCCGGAAGCCGCCGCGGCCGTGCCGCATGTTCGCGACCAGCTCGATCGCATGGGCGTGACGGTGCCGCTCGTCGGCGACTTCCACTACAACGGCCACTTGCTGCTGCGTGACTATCCGGCGTGCGCCGAGGCGCTCTCGAAGTACCGCATCAACCCGGGCAACGTTGGCCAGGGCGCCAAGCGCGACACGCAGTACGCGCAGATGATCGAAGCCGCCATCAAGTACGACAAGCCGGTGCGTATCGGCGTGAACTGGGGCAGCCTCGACCAGGATCTGCTCGCGCGCATGATGGACGAGAACGCGGCGCGCTCAACGCCGTGGGAAGCGCAGAGCGTGATGTACGAAGCGCTGATCCAGTCGGCCATTGGTTCGGCGGAGCGTGCTGTCGAACTCGGTCTCGGTCGTGACAAGATCATCCTGTCGTGCAAGGTCAGCGGCGTGCAGGACCTGATCGCCGTATACCAGCAACTCGCGAGGCGTTGCGATTTCGCGCTGCACCTCGGCTTGACCGAAGCGGGCATGGGCTCGAAGGGCATCGTCGCGTCGACGGCGGCGCTCTCGGTGCTGCTCCAGCAGGGTATCGGCGACACCATCCGCATCTCGCTGACGCCGGAGCCGGGTGCTCCGCGTACGGGCGAAGTCGTGGTCGGACAGGAAATTTTGCAGACCATGGGTCTGCGCTCGTTCACGCCGATGGTCATCGCCTGTCCGGGCTGCGGTCGCACGACCAGCACGTTGTTCCAGGAGCTTGCATCGCAGATCCAGAATTATCTGCGCGCGCAAATGCCGGTCTGGCGCGGTGAATATCCGGGCGTGGAGACGATGAACGTCGCCGTCATGGGCTGCATCGTGAACGGCCCGGGCGAGTCCAAGCACGCGAACATCGGCATCAGCCTGCCAGGCTCGGGTGAGAATCCCGCAGCGCCGGTCTTCGTCGACGGAGAGAAGGTCAAGACGCTGCGCGGCGAGCATATTGCCGAGGAATTCCAGCAGATCGTGAGCGACTACGTCGTGCGCAAGTACGGCAAGACCGAAGCGACGGCCTGAGCGCCGAGTTTTTCCGATATCGATTCCTGGCGCAACCGAATATCGCCCGAATTTCACTATTCGCAGGCACATACGCAACGCAATGACTGAACAGAAAAGAAAGCTCGAAAAACTGACCGGCGTGAAGGGCATGAACGACATCCTGCCGCAGGACGCAGGGTTGTGGGACTTCTTCGAAACGACCGTGAAGTCCATGCTCCGTTCGTACGGATACCAGAACATCCGCACGCCGATCGTCGAGCATACGCAGCTCTTTACGCGCGGTATCGGCGAAGTGACCGACATCGTCGAAAAGGAGATGTACAGCTTCACCGACGCGCTCAACGGCGAGAACCTCACGCTGCGCCCGGAAAACACGGCTGCGGTCGTGCGCGCGTCGATCGAGCACAATCTGCTCTACGACGGCCCGAAGCGTCTGTGGTACGTCGGCCCGATGTTTCGTCACGAGCGTCCGCAGCGCGGCCGTTATCGCCAGTTCCATCAGGTCGGCGTAGAAGCGCTCGGTTTCGCGGGCCCGGATGCGGACGCAGAAATCATTTTGATGTGTCAGCGTCTTTGGGACGACCTCGGCCTGACCGGCATCAAGCTGGAAATCAATTCGCTGGGTCTTGCCGAAGAGCGCGCCGCGCATCGCGTCGAGCTCATCAAGTATCTCGAGCAGCACGTCGATCTGCTCGACGAAGACGGCAAGCGCCGCTTGTATACGAACCCGCTGCGCGTGCTCGACACGAAGAACCCCGCGCTCCAGGAAATCGCAAACAATGCGCCGAAGCTGATCGACTTCCTCGGCGAGCACTCGCGCGCGCACTTCGACGGGCTACAACGTCTGCTCAAGGCGAACAACATTCCGTTCAAGATCAACCCGCGTCTCGTGCGTGGTCTCGATTACTACAATCTGACCGTGTTCGAGTGGGTTACGGACAAGCTCGGCGCGCAGGGCACGGTGGCAGCCGGCGGCCGCTACGATCCGCTGATCGAACAGCTCGGCGGCAAGCCGACGGCCGCGTGCGGCTGGGCAATGGGTGTCGAGCGCATTCTGGAATTGCTCAAGGAAGAAAACCTCGTGCCCGAAGAGGAAGGTTGCGACGTCTACGTTGTGCACCAGGGCGAGGCGGCACGCGAGCAGGCGTTCATCGTGGCCGAGCGGCTGCGTGACACGGGTCTCGATGTCATCCTTCACTGCAGCGCGGACGGTCAGTCGGCGAGCTTCAAGTCGCAGATGAAGCGTGCGGACGCAAGCGGAGCGGCGTTCGCCGTGGTGCTTGGCGAAGACGAAGTGGCCAGGGGCGAAGCGGGCGTGAAGGCGCTGCGCGGTGGCGCCGATGCGGCTCGCAGCGAGCAACAGACGGTAGCACTCGAAGACTTGACCGAATATCTAATCAATGCGATGGTTGCATCCGCCGAAGACGGCGACGATTGATAGGGCCACTTCGGGCAACTTCGGGGCGCGGGGTCTTCACGATCAGGATCGATGCATCCAGCCGGTGCCTGTGGCGCGCCCGGCAGTTGGCTCCAGAATAAACAAGGAATCGCTACGCGATGAGTTACCACGACGAACAGGAATCGATCGAGAGTTTCAAGGCATGGTGGGCGCAGTGGGGCAACGCCACTACGTGGATCGTGCTGATCGTTATGCTCGCGCTCGCCGCGTGGAACGGCTGGAACTTCTGGCAACGCCGCCAGGCCGCTGAGGCCGCGGTGTTGTACGACCAGGTGCAGCAGGCGACCGCTGGCAGTGACAAGGCCATGCTCACACGCATCGCGACTGACATGGAAGACCGCTTCGGCGGCACCGCGTACGCGCAGATGACCGCGCTGGGTGTGGCCAAATCGCTCTATATGGCGGGTGACACCGCGGGAGCGAAAGCTCAATTGCAGTGGGCGGCCGATCATGCGAAGGACGAGGAGTTCCGCCAGGTCGCGAAGATCCGTCTGGCTTCCGTCCTGCTCGACGAGAAGGCTTACGATCAGGGCCTTGCGCTGATTCCGCAACCGGATTCGGGACCGTTCAAGGGTATCGTCGCGGATGGCCGCGGCGACCTGCTCGCGGCAGCGGGCAAGCAGGATGAAGCGCGCGCGGCCTACAAGCTTGCGCTCGACACCCTGCCCAAGAGCGATGCCGCCGAACGCCAGTTGGTCCAGTTCAAGCTTGACGCGCTGGGTGGCTGAGCAAGCTGCGCGTGCCGCCCGTGAATATAAACGCTAAACCATTTCCATTCATGCTTCGTTCACCGATGAATTTGCTGAAACGAACCGTTGTACCTGTCGCCTGTGCGATGACCGTTCTCGCGCTGGCGGCTTGCTCGTCGACGAAAGATGAGCGTCGCGTACCGGTGCCGCTGACCGAGTTCAAGCCGGTGCTGGACGTCCAGCAGGTGTGGAAGGCGAGCGTCGGCAAGGCAGGCCGTTATCTGTTCTCGCCGGTCGCCGTGGGCGATGCGGTGTATGCTGCCGGCGAAAACGGTTCTGTCGCAAAGTTCGACGCGCAGACGGGCAAAGAAGTCTGGAGTACGAAGCTCAAGGACGATATCTCCGCAGGCGTTGGCAGCGATGGCAATCTCACGGCTGTCGGCGGTCTGAAGGGCAACGTCTACGTGCTCGACGCCCATGGCAAGCTCTCGTGGCAAGCCAAGGCGCCGGGCGAGATAATTTCGCCGCCGTTGGTCGGCAATGGTCTCGTGATCGTGCGCACCATCGACGGCCAGATCGTCGCGTTCAACGGCCAGACCGGTGAGCAGAAGTGGGTCTATCGCAACCGTGCGGTGCCGCTCAACCTGCGGGTCTCCGCCGGTATGACTTTCGCGGGCGAGCAGGCTGTGATCGCCGGCTTCCCGGGCGGCTCCTTCGCAGCGATCAACCTGCAAAGTGGCGATGCGTTCTGGGAAACGCCGGTGTCCTATCCGAAGGGTGTGACCGAAGTCGAGCGCATCAATGACGTGAGTGGTCCACCCACGCTCGTTGGCGCGACCACGTGCGCGGTCACGTTCCAGGGCCAGTTGGGCTGCTTCGACGCCAATTCCGGCCGTCCAATGTGGGAGAAGCCGTTCTCGAGCACGAGCGGAATCGCCCAGGGCGACACCGAGGTGGTCGGTGGCGACGACTGGTCGGTCGTGAAGGCATATAACGTCTCGACCGGCGAGCAGGTCTGGAGTACGGACAAGCTTAAGAACCGCGACGTCAGCGTGCCTGCCGTGCTCGGCCACGCAGTCGTGGTTGGCGACTACCAGGGTTACGTGCATTTTCTTTCGCTCGACGACGGCAGCTTCGTCTCGCGCGTGAAGACCGACGGCAGCCCGATCACCGCCGCGCCGGTGCTGGCTGGCAACACGCTCGTCGTGCAAACGAAGGACGGCGATCTGTACGGCCTGCGTCCGCGTTGACCGGACGGGGACGCCCAGCGCGTGCTGCCGGGTGTCGCATCGAGGGGCCGCGCCCGCAGGCAGCGGCCTCTTGTATTTTGTGCTTGCGCATTGCTTTCCTCGGGCCGGTTGGCGGGGATGGGGCGCACCGATGTTGGGCCCCGATGGTCGCCCCTTGTCAGGCTGGGAATCCCGCTCGACGGCACGGCACGTGCCGGAACCCCTAAGGGCTCATCCAGCGGGCGCGCGACCCAATTCGTGATAATTTGCAACTATTGCAGCTCTGCAAGCCTGAACGCAGACGCTTGCCGCGCGATGCGCCGGACGTGCCGACGCCGCGCCTTACCGTAGAAAAGATCAGATGAAACCCGTAATCGCCCTAGTCGGGCGCCCCAATGTGGGGAAATCCACGCTCTTCAACCGGCTCACGCGTTCGCGCGATGCGCTGGTGGCCGATCTGCCCGGCCTCACGCGCGACCGCCATTACGGCGAAGGGCGGGTGGGCGATCGCGCCTATCTCGTGGTCGATACCGGCGGCTTCGAACCGATCGCGAAAGACGGCATCCTGCACGAAATGGCGCGTCAGACGCGCCAGGCGGTGGAGGAAGCAGACATCGTCGTGTTCATCTGTGACGGCCGCAATGGACTCGCGCCGCAGGACAAGCACATCGCCGATTACCTGCGCAAGACTGGCCGGCCGATCTTTCTCGTGGTCAACAAGGCCGAAGGCATGAAGTACAGCGCCGTCGCGGCCGACTTCTACGAGCTTGGCCTTGGCGACCCGCGCGCGATTTCCGCGGCGCACGGCGACGGCGTAACGGAGATGATCAACGAAGCGCTCGATCAGGCCTATGCGGATCGTCCGGAAGCGGGTGACGAGGACGCCGGCAAGCATGGCATCAAGATCGCGATCGTCGGCCGCCCGAACGTGGGCAAGTCCACGCTCGTGAATACGCTGATCGGCGAAGACCGCGTGATTGCGTTCGACATGCCCGGCACCACGCGCGACTCTATCTATGTGGATTTCGAGCGGGGCGGCAAGAAGTACACCTTGATCGACACTGCGGGTTTGCGTCGCCGCGGCAAGGTATTCGAGGCCATCGAGAAGTTTTCGGTCGTGAAGACGCTACAGTCGATTGCCGATGCCAACGTGGTCATCCTGCTGCTCGATGCGCGCCAGGAAATCTCTGATCAGGACGCGCATATCGCCGGCTTCGTGGTGGAGCAGGGGCGTGCGCTCGTGGTGGGCGTGAACAAGTGGGACGGCATGGACGACCACGCGCGCGAGCGCACCAAGCACCACTTGCAGCGCAAGCTGAAGTTCCTCGACTTCGCGGAAATGCGCTTCATCTCGGCGACCGAAAAATTCGGCATTGGCCCGCTGATGCGCTCGGTGGACGAGGCGTATGCCGCGGCAATGTCCAAGCTTCCGACCCCGCGCCTGACACGCGCCCTCATCGAAGCGGTGGAGTTCCAGCAACCGCGCCGTCGTGGCCCTGTGCGTCCGAAGCTGCGCTATGCGCACCAGGGGGGACAGAACCCACCCATTATCGTGATTCACGGCAATGCACTCGATGCGGTGACTGAGACCTACAAGCGCTACCTGGAGAACCGCTTCCGGGAAACTTTCTCGTTGACCGGGACTCCATTGCGCATAGAGTTTCGCTCTTCGACGAATCCCTACACTGAAAAAAGTTGAGCTGCGTTCGTTACCGCGCGCAAGTGCACTGTTGGGCCTCCTGGCCAGACGGTGTGGAGGGGTGCGGTGGAACGAGAATCAGCTATAGTGTAGCGATTGGCGCCGGATTTCTTTTTCTTCGGCGCCAGTTTAGTTAAACCTGCAAAAAAATACGGAGTTTGCTATGAGCAACAAAGGGCAACTGTTACAAGACCCGTTTCTGAACGCGCTGCGCAAGGAGCACGTGCCTGTTTCGATCTATCTGGTCAACGGCATCAAGCTTCAAGGGAACATTGAATCGTTCGACCAGTACGTCGTGTTGCTCCGTAATACGGTTACGCAAATGGTTTACAAGCACGCCATTTCCACGGTGGTCCCGGCGCGTCCGGTGAACTTCCACCCGGACGCGGAAGCGTCCTGATCCTCGACGCGGCCGGTCCGGAGCGCCCCGCTGGCGCTTGCGGCCCGGCCGCTTTCATTTTGATATCTGCTAATTTGATCAACGCCGCACTCGTCGGCATCGACTTCGGCAAGACCGACTTCGAAGCCAGTCTCGAAGAACTCAGCCTGCTCGCGAAGAGCGCGGGCGCCTCGCCCGCTGTCACGCTTACCGGGCGCCGCTCCAGCCCGGACGCCGCCATGTTCATCGGCAGCGGCAAGGCCGAGGAACTGCGTCTCGCCTGTGAAGCGAACGACATCGAAATCGTCATTTTCAATCACGCGCTTTCGCCTGCCCAGCAGCGTAATCTGGAGCGTGCGCTGAATCGCCGCGTGGTGGATCGCACGAGCCTCATTCTCGACATCTTCGCGCAGCGCGCGCGCAGCCACGAAGGCAAGCTCCAGGTCGAACTCGCGCAGCTTCAATATCTCGCCACGCGCCTCGTGCGCGCATGGACTCACCTTGAGCGCCAGAAGGGCGGTATCGGCCTGCGCGGTCCCGGCGAGACTCAGCTCGAAACCGACCGGCGGCTGATCGGCGAGCGCATCAAGATGCTGCAGGGCAAGCTCGCCAAGCTGCGTCGCCAGCACGGCACGCAGCGGCGTCAGCGCGAGCGCACGCGCACGATGTCGGTTTCGCTGGTCGGTTACACCAACGCGGGCAAGTCCACGCTGTTTAACGCGCTCACCAAGGCGCAGGCTTATGCGGCCGACCAGTTGTTCGCGACGCTCGACACGACGTCGCGGCGCGTGTGGCTTGGCGACGAGGTCGGCCAGATCGTGTTGTCGGACACCGTCGGCTTTATTCGTGAATTGCCTCACCAGCTCGTTGCGGCGTTTCGCGCAACGCTGCAGGAAACCGTGCAGGCCGACTTGCTGTTGCACGTGGTGGACGCGTCGAGTTCCGTGCGGCTCGATCAGATCGACCAGGTGAACGAAGTGCTGCACGAGATCGGCGCGGACACGATTCGCCAGGTGCTGGTGTTCAACAAGATCGACGCCGTGCCAGAACTGGCGGCCCGGGGCGGGACGGTCGAGCGGGACGAGTATGGTAATATTTCGCGCGTCTTTTTGAGCGCGCACACGGGCGTCGGAGTGGATGCGCTGCGCGCCGCCATCGCCGAAATCGCGACTGCCGAGCCGCTCGCCCAGCCGTCGCAGTTCCTCGCCGCCGACTGGAGCGCGGCGCCGCACGAACAACCCAGCAGGGAGCCCGAACTCGGCCGCTGAACGCTATCGGAAAGCGCCTCGCGGTGCGTCCGAACGGCGGACTGAAGTGCGCCGACGAGGTATTTCCACGCACATGACCCGCTGTCTACTCTGGTGAACGAACACAGGTGAACGATTACAACAAGCGGACTGGCTGGCAGCGCGCGAGCGCCATTTTCTCGTTGAACGACCCGCGTTGGGGCCGTGGCGAGGGCAATGGCCAGCGCACCGACGACGCACGGCGTCCGTCGGGCAACAACGGCGGCGGCAAGGGTGACGGCCCCCCCGATCTCGACGAAATGTGGCGCGATTTCAATCGCCGGTTGTCGACGCTCTTCGGCAAGAAGGGCAACAAGGGTCCGGGCGGGCTCGGGCCTCGACCGGACAACGGCCGCAATGCGCGCATCGGCGTGGGTATCGTGCTTGGCGTGCTGATCGCCATTTATGTGGGCAGCGGTGTGTTCGTCGTCCAGGAAGGGCAGGCCGGCGTCGTGCTGCAGTTGGGTCAGTATCGCCACACGGTCGGTCAGGGCGTGCACTGGCGTTTCCCGTTCCCGTTCCAGTCGCAGGAAATCGTGAATGTCGGCCAGATCCGCAGTGTCGAGATCGGTCGTAATAATCTCGTGCGTCCGGCGAATGTGAAGGACGCCTCGGTGCTTACGCACGATGGCGATATTCTCGATGTGCGTTTCACCGTGCAGTACCAGGTCAAGCAGCCTACAGATTACCTGTTCCATAGCGCCGACCCCGACCTTGCCGTGAGCCAGGCCGCGCAGGCCGCCGTGCGCACCGTGGTGGGCGCGCGTAGCACCCACGATCTGCTCTATGCGGACCGTGAACCGATTCGCGCGCAGCTTGCCGATTCGATCCAGCATGCGCTGGACGTCTACAAGACAGGGCTTGGCGTGGTCGGCGTGACGATTCAGGGCGTTTCGGCGCCCGATCGCGTGCAGGCCGCCTTCGACGACGAGACGAAGGCGCGCCAGGAAAGCGAGCGTGCGAAACGTGATGCGCAGGCCTACGCCGATCAGTTGCTGCCGCGCGCGCAAACCGAGGGGGCGCGTGTGATCGAAGACGCCAAGGCCTACAGCGACCGCGTGGTGGCGAAGGCGCAGGGCGACGCGCAACGCTTTAACAGCGTCTACGATCAATATGCGAAAGCGCCGGCCGTGATTCGGGAGCGCATGTATCTGGACACCATGCAGCACATCTACTCGAATACGACGAAGGTGTTCGTCGACAGCAAGTCAGGCAATAACGTGATCTATCTGCCGCTCGACAAGATCGTCGACGCGACGCGTCAGCGCGCTGCGGCTGCAACGGGCGCTCCTGGCACGGACGCCGCGCCGGCGAGCGGTGCATCAGATGCAGCGAGCGCCGCAGCCGCGCCTGCGGCAAGCAGCGACGCGCAGCCGCATAGCACGCAGCAAGGTGCGCAGCAGGGCGCGCAATCCGCGCCGCGGAGCGCGGCACCGGCGCCGTCTGCGAGCGAAGCGGCCCAGGCGGCCAGCGATGCTTTCCGTTCGCGCGACGCCCTGCGTTCGCGCGGCCGCGAAGACGATGTGCAATAACGGAGCGCCGACATGAACAAGATCATTGCGTTCGTCGTCGCCTTCGTGGTGGTGGTGCTAGTGGCGTCGTCGGCGGTGTTCGTCGTCGATCCGCGCCATGTTGCGGTGGTATCCGCCTCGGGCGGCGCCAATGCGACGCTCGCGGGCCCGGGCCCGCACGTGAAGCTGCCGCCGCCGTTTCAGACCGCCACGCTCATCGACACGCGTATCCAGGCGTTCGATGCGCCCGATGCTGACCGTTACACGATGGCGGACAAAACCGAGCTGCTCGTGAACCCGGTCGTGCGTTACCGCGTGGCCGATCCGCTCAAGCTTTTCGCGGCCACCAAGGGCGACCCGCAGACCCTCGCGGACCGGCTCGCGCCGCTTTCGCGCGATGCGCTGTCGAGCGCGTTCTCGAAGGTCGATTTGAGCGAAGCTCTTGCACAGCAGGAGGCGATCGCCAACGGCGCGCGCGACGCCCTCAAGGTGGCTGCGGCGCCGCTCGGCATCGATGTGATCGACATCGAGCTCACGCGCATCGACTATCCGGCGGAGCTTGCCGAGGTGGTCTACAAGCGCATGAGCGCCGCGCGCGAGCAGGCCGCCGCCGAGCAGCGCGCGAAGGGCGCTGCCGAGGCGCAGAAGATCAAGGACGCAGCCGAGCGCCAGCAGCAGGCAGCGCTTGCCGATGCGAACAGCCAGGCGCAGGCCATCAAGGGCGAAGGTGACGGCAAGGCTGCCGCAATCGCCGCGCAGGCGTATGGCCGCGATCCGGACTTCTATCGCTTCTATCAAAGCATGCAGGCGTACCGCGAAAGCTTCAAACCGGGCGACGTTGTCGTGGTCGATTCCTCGAGTGACTTCTTCCGCTTCATGCGCAGTCCGAACGGAGAGGCGCAGCCGGCTCCCGCTGCTGCTGCGCCGCGCAAACATTAAACAAACGAGACACGGGCGCCGCGCACCTGCGCGGCGTGTTTTTTCGCATGAACATAGCTGGTTCCCTGTTGCTCGCGATCGCGTTGATGCTGATTATCGAGGGCATGTTCCCGTTCGTCTTTCCGGCGGCCTGGCGCGACACGTTTCGTAGAATTGCGGAACGGCCGCCGCATCACATCCGGATCGGCGGGCTGATCGTGATGGGGCTCGGGCTCGTGTTGCTGTTGCTCGCTACTTGAATTCAAGGCTCATGCCTCGCGGCATGCGCCGTTTCTATCGTTCGGCCCGCGCATCAGGCGCGCGTTCGCGCTCAGGCCCTGCGGCTGGCGCGTTCCGCCGCCGCGTGGCCCTTATCGCTGTAGTTGTAGGATTGATTCGATGTCGACCTGGTTACTTCCCGAGAATATCGCCGACGTGCTGCCTTCCGAGGCACGCAAGATCGAAGTGCTGCGCCGCAGCCTGCTGGACCGCTTTCGCGCCTATGGCTACGAGATGGTCATGCCGCCGCTGCTCGAGTATCTCGAGTCGCTGCTGGTGGGCAGCGGGCGCGATCTGAACCTGCGCACCTTCAAGCTCGTCGATCAACTGTCGGGCCGCACGCTCGGACTGCGCGCGGACATGACGCCGCAGGTTGCGCGTATCGACGCGCATTTGCTGAACCGCCAGGGCGTGACGCGCCTGTGCTACGCCGGCAACGTGCTGCACACGCGCCCGCGCGGCCTGCACGCCACGCGCGAGCAGATTCAGATCGGCGCGGAAATCTATGGCCATGCGGGCCTGGAGGCCGACCTCGAAATCCAGCAATTGATGCTCGACGCGCTGCGCCTCGCGGGCCTCGCGAAGGTGCGCCTCGATCTTTCGCACGCGGGCGTGCTCGCGGCGATCTTCGAAGCCGATCCCGCCGCCGCGGCGCTCGGCGATGCTTTGTATGAAGCGCTGGCTGGCAAGGACGTGCCGCATCTGGCGGAACTCACCGCCGCTCTGCAGCCCGTGTCGCGCGACGCGCTGCGCGCGCTGCCGTCGCTGTACGGCGACGCCAGCGTGATCGACGAGGCGCGCAAGCGCTTGCCGGCGCTGCCCGGCATAGCGCGCGCGCTCGACGACCTCGCGTTCCTCATGGGCGAGATCGAGGGTGCGGAACTGATGATCGACCTCGCCGATCTGGGCGGCTACGCGTATCACAGCGGCGTAATGTTCTCTGCCTACGTAGACGGCGTGCCCAACGCGGTCGCGCGTGGCGGGCGTTACGACAAGGTGGGCGAGGCGTATGGCCGCGCCCGCGCGGCGACGGGTTTTTCGCTGGATCTGCGTGAAGTGGCGCGTATTTCGCCGGTCGAGGCACGCAGCACCGCGGTGCTCGCGCCGTGGGCCCACGACGAGTCGCTGCGTGCCGCGGTCGCGGCGCTGCGCGATGCCGGCGAGGTCGTGATCCAGGCACTGCCGGGCCACGAGCACGACATGGACGAATTCGCCTGCGATCGCGTGCTCGTCGAGCGCAACGGCGCGTGGGTGGTCGAGGCGCGCGCCTGAGTCGCAGCAAGGGAGCCGGGACGGCACGCGGTCTGCACGCATGCCGTTGAGCGCAAAAGGAAATCCTGGGAATTTTGGGAAAAAATGGCGGCCTTGCCGCCGAACCCAGGTAGAATACGTTTTTAACCAGCTAACGAAACACCATGTCTGCCAGCGCAGTGAATGTAACCCCGGGGCGCAATGTCGTCGTCGTGGGCACCCAATGGGGCGATGAAGGCAAGGGCAAGATCGTCGACTGGCTGACGGACCACGCGCAAGGCGTGGTGCGTTTCCAGGGCGGCCACAATGCCGGTCACACTCTCATCATCGGCGGCAAGAAGACCATTCTCCGGCTGATCCCCTCGGGCATCATGCGCGCCGGCGTCGCCTGCTACATCGGCAACGGCGTGGTGCTCTCGCCCGAAGCCCTGTTCAAGGAAATCGGCGAACTCGAAGAAGCGGGCATCGACGTCCAGAAGCGCCTCTTCATCTCCGAAGCCACCACGCTCATCCTGCCGTATCACGTCGCCATCGACCAGGCGCGGGAAGCCAAGCGCGGCGCCGCGAAGATCGGCACGACCGGCCGGGGCATCGGTCCGGCTTACGAAGACAAGGTGGCGCGCCGCGGCTTGCGCGTGCAGGACCTGTTCGAGCCGGAAGTCTTTGCCGAGCGCCTGCGTGAGAACCTCGACTATCACAACTTCGTGCTCACCCAATACCTGGGTGCGCCCGCGGTCGATTTCCAGCAGACCCTCGACACGATGCTCTCGTATGCCGAGCGTCTGAAGCCGATGGTCACGGACGTTTCGCGTCGCCTTTACGACGTGAACTGCCAGGGCGGCAACCTGCTGTTCGAAGGCGCGCAAGGCACGCTGCTCGACATCGATCACGGAACCTATCCGTACGTCACGTCGAGCAACTGCGTTGCCGGTGCGGCGTCGGCGGGCGCGGGCGTGGGCCCGCAGCAGCTCAACTACATCCTCGGCATCACCAAGGCGTACTGCACGCGCGTCGGCGCGGGCCCGTTCCCGAGCGAACTGTACGATGCCGATAACGCTGACCGTCAGGAAGAAGTCGGCCTCACGCTCGCGAAGGTGGGCAAGGAATTCGGTTCGGTCACGGGCCGCCCGCGCCGCACCGGTTGGCTCGACGCCGCCGCGCTGCGCCGCTCGATCCAGATCAACGGCGTGACGGGCCTGTGCATCACCAAGCTCGACGTGCTCGACGGCCTCGACGAAGTGAAGCTGTGCGTGGGCTACAAGGTCGACGGCAAGGATGTCGATATTCTGCCGCGCGGGGCGTCGCAAGTGGCCGCATGTGAGCCGGTCTACGAAACGTTCGAAGGCTGGAAGGAAAGCACCATCGGCATCACGCAATGGGATGCCCTGCCCAAAAGCGCGCAGGCGTATCTGTCGCGTGTGCAGGAAGTGGCGGGCGTTCCGGTCGACATGGTCTCCACGGGCCCCGATCGCGACGAAACGATCCTGCTGCGTCATCCGTTCAAGGCGTAAAGACGCAGAAATAAGCAGAAACAAGGTAGATGCAAAAATGATTCAGATGATGGACCCGCGCAACGACGAAAAGAATCTGTGGGTCGGCTGGGATGAGTATCACCGGCTGATCGAGCTGCTCGCGCTTTCGGTACACGATTCGCGCTGGAAGTTCGACCAGATCCTGTGTCTTGCTCGGGGCGGTTTGCGCGTGGGCGACCAGCTCTCGCGCATTTACGACTTGCCGCTCGCGATCCTCGCGACGAGTTCGTACCGCGAAGCGGCGGGCACACAGCAAGGCGATCTCGACATCGCGCAGTACATCACGATGACGCGTGGCGAGCTTTCGGGCAACGTGCTGCTCGTCGACGACCTCGTCGACTCGGGCGTCACGCTTGCGCGTGTGCAGGAGCATCTCAAGGAACGCTACCCGGCCGTGACCGGTGTGCGCTCGGCGGTGCTCTGGTACAAGGGCTGCTCGAAGGTGAAGCCCGACTACTTCGTTCAGCATTTGCCGACTAATCCCTGGATTCATCAGCCGTTCGAGGAGTGGGATACGGTGCGTCCCCACAATCTCGGCGCATGGATCAAGCGGGGTCTGCAGCAGGCCCAGCAGGATGCGCAGAAGTAAGCGTCTGTAAGCCGCTGACATTACCGCGATACCCCTCCGGAACGGAGCCTTTCAGGCTCCGTTTTTTTATGCGTCGCGCGCTTTTCGCGCTATTGCCGTACGCACAGGCCAACCACGATACACGACCCGGTTGGCGCAGCTGGGGGCCATGCTAAACTCCCGCGGGACAGGCAGGCGTCGCGGGGTCACAACGATCACTCGGGTTTCGTCCGCAGCCAGTTTAGAATAGCGCTCGTTTTTTCCGCCTCAAACGGATTTCCGCGTATATGACAACTAGCACGCACGTGGCAAAGCAGCCGCTACCGACACTCGCAGTAGCGGCTATCGGCGTGGTGTTCGGCGACATCGGCACGAGTCCGCTGTATGCGCTCAAAGAAGCGTTCAGCCCGGCCCACGGCATTCCGCTCAACAACACCTCCATCCTCGGCGTGATCTCGCTGCTGTTCTGGGCGATCATCATCGTCGTCAGCGTCAAGTACGTGCTCTTCGTGATGCGGGCCGACAACAACGGCGAAGGCGGCGTGCTCGCGCTCATGGCGCTTGCCATGCGCTCGTTCGACCGCAAGAGCAAGTCCGCGGTGGTGCTGACGGCGCTGGGCATCTTCGGTGCGTGCATGTTCTACGGCGACGCCGTGATTACGCCCGCCATCTCGGTGATGTCGGCGGTCGAAGGTCTCGAGATTGCGGCGCCCAAGCTCTCACATCTCGTGCTGCCGCTCACGATGGTGATCCTCATTGCGCTGTTCTGGATCCAGCGGCACGGCACTTCGCTGGTAGGGCGCCTGTTCGGGCCGATCATGGTGCTCTGGTTCGTGACCATCGGCGTGCTCGGCGTTTCGCGCATCGTTCATGCGCCTGGCGTGATCGCCGCGCTTAATCCGTATTACGCGGTCACGTTCATGGGCGCGCACCTGCTGCAGGCCTATGTGGTGTTGGGCTCGGTCGTGCTGGTGTTGACCGGCGCCGAAGCGCTCTACGCCGATATGGGCCACTTCGGCGCCAAGCCGATTCGCTACGCGTGGTACGGGCTCGTGATGCCCTCGCTCGTGATCAACTATTTCGGCCAGGGCGCGCTCCTGATGCAGGACCATCGCGCAATCGAAAATCCGTTCTTCCTGCTTGCGCCGGAATGGGCGCTGCTGCCGCTCGTGGTGCTGTCGACGGTGGCGACCGTGATTGCGTCGCAGGCCGTGATTTCGGGTGCGTACTCGCTTACGAGTCAGGCGATTCTGCTCGGCTACGTGCCGCGCATGAAGGTGCTGCATACGTCCGATCTCGCCATCGGCCAGATCTATGTGCCGGTCGTGAACTGGATGTTGCTCGTCATCATTCTGTGCATTGTCGTGGGCTTCAAGAGCTCCGATAACCTCGCTGCCGCGTATGGCATTGCCGTGACGGCAACCATGGTCATCACTACCATGCTCGCGAGTGTCGTGATGGTGAAGGTTTGGAAATGGAACGTCTGGCTCGTGACGTTCATCATTGCGTGTTTCATGATCGTCGACCTCGGCTTCTTCGGCGCGAACCTGCTGAAGGTCGAGGAGGGCGGCTGGCTGCCGCTCAGCATCGGCGCGCTGCTGTTCTTCCTGCTGATGACGTGGTTCAAGGGACGCATGATCGTCAAGGAGCGCACTGCCGCTGACGGTATTCCGCTGATGCCATTCCTGCAGGGGCTGCTCGCGCATCCGCCGCACCGCGTGTCCGGCACGGCCATTTATCTCACGGGCAGCGACACGCTCGTGCCGGTGAGCCTGCTGCACAACCTCAAGCACAACAAGGTGCTGCACGAGCGCACGATCTTCCTGACGTTCCGGATTCGCGACATTCCTTATGTTGCCGACTCGGAGCGCGTGCAGATCAAAGATATCGGCGGTGGCTTGTATCTCGTGAAGGCCGACTACGGTTTCAATGAAACGCCGGACGTGAAGGCGGTGCTCGAAGAGATCGGCCGCAGAGAGAGCACGTCGTTCGAGATGATGGATACGTCGTTCTTCCTGGCGCGTGAAACGGTCGTGCCCACGCAGTTGCCGGGCATGTCGATATTCCGCGAGCGCGTGTTCGCGTGGATGCATCAGAACGCCGCGAAGCCGACCGACTTCTTCAGCATTCCCGCCAACCGCGTGGTTGAACTGGGGACGAAGATCGAGATTTAAAGTTTCGATCGTTGCGTAAACAACAAAAAAGGCACCACTGCGGTGCCTTTTTTGTTGTTACCTGTTGCGAAGCGCGGCGCGGGGCTTCGCAGTTCCCGCGCCACCCCGCG
This sequence comes from Paraburkholderia sp. A3BS-1L, assembly GCF_051125215.1. NCBI lineage: Bacteria > Pseudomonadati > Pseudomonadota > Betaproteobacteria > Burkholderiales > Burkholderiaceae > Paraburkholderia > Paraburkholderia sp. A3BS-1L. The sequence continues at coordinate 1,433,266 of NZ_CP120442.1, forward strand.
CTGGCGCGTTAGCGCTTGAGTTTCGCGAAGGCCGCCGCCATTGCGCCTGCCGGTTCCGCGTCGCGCGAGCGCTGGCCGCCGCGGTTCGCATTGCTGCCGCGCTGATCGCGGTTGCCGCCATTGCTGCTGGCGCCGCTGCGTTGTGCGGCGCTTGCCGGATCGTCGTCCATGCGCATCGTGAGCGCGATGCGCTGGCGCTTCACATCGACGTCGAGCACCTTCACCTTCACGACCTGGCCCGCCTTCACAACTTCGTGCGGGTCCTTGATGAACTTCGTCGACATGGCCGAGACGTGCACGAGGCCGTCCTGATGCACGCCCACGTCGATGAACGCGCCGAACGCCGCCACGTTGGTCACGACGCCTTCGAGCACCATGCCTGGCACGAGGTCGGACACCTTTTCGACGCCTTCACGGAAGGTCGCCGTCTTGAACTCGGGGCGCGGATCACGGCCCGGCTTTTCGAGTTCCGAGAGGATGTCGCGCACGGTCGGCAGACCGAAGCGCTCATCGACGAACTCGGCCGGCGAGAGACCCGAGAGCGCCTCGCGGCTACCGAGCACGTCGCCGATAGTGCGCTTGATCTTCGCGAGCATGCGCTCGACGACGGGATACGCTTCGGGGTGCACCGACGAGCGGTCGAGCGGATTCTCGCCGCCGTTGATGCGCAAAAAGCCCGCGGCCTGCTCGAAGGTTTTGTCGCCCAGACGCGGCACCTTCTTCAGATGATCGCGTGAGGGGAAGGGGCCGTTGGCGTCGCGGTAATCGACGATATTGCGCGCGAGCGTCGCGTTCAGACCCGACACGCGCGCAAGCAGCGCCACCGATGCGGTATTGGCGTCGACACCCACGGCGTTCACGCAGTCTTCGACCACGGCGTCGAGCGAGCGCGCCAGCTCGCGCTGGTTCACGTCGTGCTGGTACTGGCCCACGCCGATCGCTTTGGGCTCGATCTTCACGAGCTCGGCGAGCGGATCTTGCAGACGCCGCGCGATCGACACCGCGCCACGCAGCGAGACGTCGAGCTCGGGGAATTCCTTCGCTGCCAGTTCGGACGCCGAATAGACCGAGGCGCCGGCCTCAGAGACCACGATCTTTTGCAGCTTGAGTTCGGGATGCTTCGAGATCAGTTCGCTCGCGAGCTTGTCGGTCTCGCGCGAGGCCGTGCCGTTGCCGATGCTGATGAGCTCGGCCTGCGTTTGCGCGGCGATGCGCGCGAGCTTCGCGAGCGAGCCGTCCCAGTCGCGGCGCGGCTCGTGCGGATAGATCGTATCGGTGGCGAGCAGCTTGCCCGTGCGGTCGACGACGGCGACCTTCACACCAGTGCGCAGGCCCGGATCGAGGCCGATCACGGCCTTCGGGCCGGCGGGCGCGGCGAGCAGCAAGTCCTTGAGGTTGCGCGCGAACACGCGGATCGCTTCGGTTTCGGCCTGCTCGCGCAGGTTCGTGAGCAGCTCGTTTTCGATGTGCGGCTGCACCTTCACACGCCAGCACCAGCGGCAGACGTCGGAGAGCCATTTGTCGGCAGGACGGGCTTGGTTGGCGATGCCGAAGTGACGCGCGATCATCGCTTCGCCGGGATGCGGCACCTGCGCGTCGAGCTCGCCGCCGAGGCCGAGCTTGACCATCAGCACGCCGGCGTTGCGGCCGCGAAAGAGGGCGAGCGCGCGGTGCGACGGCACCGTCTTGATTGTTTCCGAGTACTCGTAGTAGTCGCGGAACTTCTCGCCTTCCTCGTTTTCCTTGCCCTCGACCACGCTCGAAATCACGACGCCCTGGTTGTACAGCCAGTCGCGCAGCTTGCCGAGCAACTCGGCCGTTTCGCCGAACTGCTCCGAGAGGATGTCGCGCGCGCCGTCGAGCGCGGCCTTCACGTCGGCGACGCCCTTTTCGGCGTCCACGTACTGCGCGGCTTCCGTTTGCGGGTCGAGCAGCGGATTGGCGAGCAGCGCGTCGGCGAGCGGCTGCAGGCCGGCTTCGCGCGCGATCTGCGCACGCGTGCGGCGCTTGGGCTTGTACGGCAGGTAGAGGTCTTCGAGCACCTGTTTGCTGTCGGCGGCCTCGATGGCGGTGCGCAACTCGTCAGTGAGCTTGCCCTGTTCTTCGATGCTCGCGAGGATCGCGGCACGGCGGTCTTCGAGTTCGCGCAGATACAGCAGCCGTTCCTCGAGCGTGCGCAGTTGCGTATCGTCGAGATTGCCCGTGACTTCTTTGCGGTAACGGGCGATGAACGGAACGGTCGCTCCTTCGTCGAGAAGCTGGACGGCGGCCGCCACCTGACGCGGTTGAACGGTCAGTTCGCTGGCGATGCGCTGGACGATCTTGAGTGCTACGGTTTCCGTCATAGAGTCTGGATATTCCTGCGAGGATCGGTTTGCGGTCCCGGGTTCGTAATCCTGGGTTTGCGGCCGGATAGCCGGGCGGCGACGTCAAGCGAGCGAGCGCCCGCCGGCTGGTGGAGCGGGGCATTTTGCCATAAATGGCGGGGCGCTCAACTCGGGGGGTGTTAGAATTTCAGGCATGTTCCGTTGCCCTCAGAAGACGTTGATACCATCCCGTTTGACACAAATCCAGCCCGACGCGCGCGAACGCGCAGCATGGCGGACCACCGCCCGAGCGGCGGCCTGCGCTGTCGCATTGCTGGCGACGGCGAGCGTTCCGGCCCTCGCGCAAGAAGTGACGGCCAGCGGCGCGCAAGACACGCGCCCGGTCGAAGTCGGCGGGCCAATCGAGGGCGCGGGTGCGGCGTCGGCAGTGGAATCGGCGCACGCGCCGGGTGCGGCGTTGGGGGCTGCTCCGGGTGCAGCGGCGGTGGCCACGGGCGCAACGGCTCCGGATGCCGCCGCGAGCAATGGCTTCGCCGAGCGGCAGAAGGTTCTTGACCGGCGTACTGCGGAAAACAATTACCAGTACGCCGTCGCGCAGCACAATTGCTACGACACGTTTTTCGTGAACCACTGTCTTGGCAAGGCGCGTGATGCGATGCGCGTCGTGCAGGCGGATATCCGCCGCGAGCAGTTGACGCTCGACGAAGAGCAGCGCGCAGACAATGCGCGCCGCCGCGACGAGCAGGCGGCGTTGCAGCGGGCGAAGGACCAGGCCGACGCGCCACAACGCGCTGCGAATGAGGCAGCGAGTGCGCAGGCCTATGAAGACAAGCAGCGTCAGCACGCGCTCGCTCAGGCGCAGCGTCAGGCAGAAGCGCCGCAACGTGCCGCGAACGAGCAGGCGTTTCAGGAGAAGCAGCGCCAGCACGCGGTGCAGCAGGCACAGCGCGAGGGCGGGCAGGCTCAGTCGCAACGTGCGGCCAACCAGGCCGCATACGACAAGAAACAGTCGGATTATCAGCAGCAACTGGACGAAGCTCGCCGCGAAGGCCAGCAGAAGGCGCAAGAGCGTGCCAAGAAAGCTGAGCGCTTCCAGCAGAAGCAGGAAGAGGCGGCGAAGCATAAGGCTGATGTGGAAGCACGTCAGAAGCAGGCGGCCGAGAAGGCGCAGCAGCAACAGCAACAAAAACCGCAGAGCCAGTAGAACTGAAAGGCCTCCAGCGGTACCAGGCAGCACCCCGCTTTTTCAGCCGGACAGCAACCTCAGGCGTGCGACCTTTCGCACGGCGTGCGCCGATCATGACGAGGAGGCGAGCATGCGCGAGCATCGTGAAGTCAAGGGCGAGGTCCTTCGTGACCGCATTCTGCAACTGGAATCGGAACACGACGATCTCGACCGTCTGATCGAGAGGATGTGCGAGACATCGGACTACGATGATCTCGAATTGCAGAAGCTGAAGAGGCGCAAGCTCAAGCTGAAGGACAACATCATCCTGCTGCAACTGCAGCTGGAACCCGATTCAACAAAGACCTCGAACGGGCACGCCTGATTCCGGGTCCTGGCAGGCGCCGGGGCGCGGCTGTAGTCGGGCCGCGCTCCGAGGACCGAGCAGGAACCGCTTGCCTTGAATTCAACGAACGTTTCCCGATCCCGTCCCGCGCGCGAAGGCGGCGCGCAGGAGGGGGACGCACGCGCCACCCATTTATCATCGGCTGCACCTGCATTGAGCGCGCGCCGCGGCGCCGAGCTCGAAGAGCTCTTCGCCGCCAATGGGTTGCTCGCACGCGAGATCGATGGCTATCGCCCGCGCGCCGCGCAGATCGAGATGGCGCGCGCCGTGGCCGCAGCGATGGAAGCCGCTGCCCAGGCCTTGCCGGAACCGGCGATGTTCGAGGCGCAGTCGCGTCCCGCACGGCGTCTCGAGCGTGGTGCACCGGTCCCCGCGCAGGATCGTGCCGAAGATGCCGCGCGTGCAGCCACCGAGTCCGGCGACAACACGCTGATCGTCGAAGCGGGGACCGGCACCGGCAAAACCTACGCCTATCTCGTGCCGGCCATGCTGTGGGGCGGCAAGGTAATCGTCTCGACGGGCACCAAGCACTTGCAGGACCAGCTATTCGCTCGCGATATTCCAACGGTGCGTGACGCGCTCGCCGTGCCCGTGAGCGTGGCCATGCTCAAGGGCCGCTCGAATTATCTGTGCCACTATTATCTGCAGCGCACGGCCGACAATGGCCGCTTGCCGTCGCGCCAGGAAACGGCGTATCTGCAGGAGATTATCCGTTTCGCGAAGATTACGCGTTCGGGAGATAAGGCCGAGCTCGCGAGCGTGCCGGAAACGGCCGCGGTCTGGTCGATGGTCACCTCCACGCGCGACAACTGCCTGGGTCAGGAGTGCCCGAACTACAAGGACTGCTTCGTAATGCAGGCGCGCCGCGAGGCACAGCAGGCCGACATCGTTGTCGTGAATCACCATCTGTTCTTCGCCGACATCATGCTGCGCGACACGGGCATGGCCGAGCTTCTGCCGAGCGCCAACACGATTATCTTCGACGAGGCGCACCAACTGCCCGAAACCGCCACGCTGTTTTTCGGCGAGACGCTTTCGACTGCGCAGTTTCTCGAACTCGCGCGCGATTGCGTGGCTGAAGGCCTGAGCCATGCGCGCGATGCGGTGGAGTGGGTGAAGCTCGGGGCGGCGCTCGAACGCGCGGCGCGCGATGTGCGGCTCGCATTCAAGGAAGATTCGCTGCGCGTGTCGATCACGCAGTTGCCGGAGGATCATCCGCTCTTCGACGCGCTCGATGCCTTGCAAACCGAGCTCGACGCGCTCGCTGCCGCACTTGCGGGGCAAGCTGAGCGTGCGGAATCGCTGGGGGTGTGCCTGCGCCGCGCGCGCGAACTCCAGGGCGTGCTGGCCGGGTGGGTAGCGCCAGCCGCGTCCGGTGACGCGTCGTCGCGCGTCGCGCAGGCTGCCAGCGGTGCTGACCAGCCCGACGCTCCAGGTGACGCCGCAAGCGAGTCCAGCGCCGACGATGAAAAGGTCCGCTGGGTCGAAGTGTTCTCGCACACGGTCCAGTTGCACGAGACGCCGCTTTCGGTGGCGCCCATTTTCGCGAAGCAGCGTGCGGGTGTGCCGCGCACGTGGATCTTTACGTCGGCGACGCTTTCCGTGCGCGGCGACTTCACGCACTACGCGGCGCAGATGGGCCTGAGCTCGCGGCGCTCGATGACGTTGCCGAGCCCGTTCGATTATCCGCAGCAGGGTTTGCTGTACGTGCCGCGCAATATGCCGCAGCCGTCGTCGCCGCAATTCACCGACGCGGTATTCGACGCCGCGCTACCCGCCATCGAAGCGTCAGGGGGCGGGGTTTTCATGTTGTGCACGACCTTGCGCGCCGTCGACAAGATCGCCGGGAAGCTGCGCGACACGATCGAGGCGCGTGGCTGGAATACGCCATTGCTGGTGCAGGGCGATGCGAGCCGTACTGAATTGCTCGAACGCTTTCGCGCGTATGGCAACGCGATCCTGGTGGGCAGTCAGAGCTTTTGGGAAGGTGTCGATGTGCGGGGCGATGCGCTGTCGCTCGTCGTCATCGACAAGCTGCCGTTCGCGCCGCCCGACGATCCTGTGCTGGCCGCACGCCTCGACGCGCTGGCGAAGAAGGGCTTGAGCCCATTCGCCGTTCATCAACTGCCGCAGGCCGTTATCACGCTCAAGCAGGGCGCCGGGCGCCTGATTCGTGCGGAGACCGATCGCGGCGTGTTGATGATCTGCGACACGCGCCTCGTGGACAAGCCTTATGGGCGGCGCATCTGGCAAAGCTTGCCTCCGTTCAAGCGCACGCGCGAGATCGAGGTCGTGCGGGCTTTCTTCACGGGCGAGGAAGATCAGGGCGCTCAATGACGCTGCCGAGCGCGCGTCGTGTAATTTCCGCTTGCATATGCGCAACGGTCGTTACATGCGTTGCGCATATGTCTGTGTGCTGACATGACGTTAAGTGATCGAGAAGATACAAACAAAAAGGCCACGAACCTGGGTTCGTGGCCTTTTTGTTTGCCCGCCGCGCATCTGACGAGGCCATCAGACTGCCCGGCGGTTCGCTTCGATGCTCGCTGAAGCCGGAGCTTCGGGCGAGCATCTCGCGAATGCAGCTTACTGGCTTGCGCCCGAAGCCGGAGCAGCAGCGCCAGCGTCCGAAGCAGCAGCGGTAGCCGAAGCAGCAGCGTCGCTCGCAGCAGCCGTAGCGTCGCTCGCAGCAGCAGCGGCGCCCGAAGCAGCAGCGGCTGCGTCCGAAGCGGCAGCAGCCGGTGCCGAAGCAGCAGCAGCATCGCTAGCCGGCGCAGCAGCTTGGTCGCTGCTCTTGTTGCACGCAGCCAGTGCAACAGCTGCCAGCAGGGATGCTACGAGGAGGGATTTCTTCATGATCACGTCCTTTTATGGTTAAAGGTAAGCAACAGCGCAAAATAATACCGGTAATGTGCCCCAACACCGACCTGAGCCGCTGGTGGAGATGCACTGCAAGAGCGTGAATCTTCCCTACGGCCTGGGCGGAAATTATAGGCACTTTCGTATCGACCGTCGACAAATCCGGGGACAATACGTTGTCTTTCTCATACAAGCACTATATTAGTACGGTATAACAGTCCGAAGCGCTTACGCAAGCACCCCGAGCCGTAACCAGCCCGCACAATACCATCCGTGTAGCAACGATGTCACACACGAATCGTGTGAGAGTGTTACAAAGCGTTTCCCATCCAGAAAGCGGTTGTCGGCCAATGCCGGCAGCCATTTTCTCACTTCTTTGAGCAAGTACTGCTCCCCGTTCAGGTAATACGACCGCGCATCGTAAAGCAGGATTGTCCTGCGGTCGAGTCTTATCCCATTTTTCGCGGCGCGCGCAACAAAACGCGCTTCGTCCAGCGGTTTCTCGGGAGCGTCGAATACCACATTCGATTTCGGTTCCGAAAGCCAGGAGCCGACGAACGAAGATACATCCGCTCCGTCCCATCGCACTTTAGCAAGCACGGCCGAGACGCGCTCCACAAGTGCCGGGGGCAGTTGTGCCGCATGCAACACCGCTGGCTGGTCAGGGTCGCGGTAGAGCGTGGGGTTGCCTGCGCTGCTGTTCGCATCTTTGTCTTTGCCCGAATTCCGGCCAGCGGCGCCGTTTGCGCCGCGCTCGGCCAGCCAGTAGAGAAACTGGCTCGTGAGTTCCGTCGTGGAAGGCGAACGAAAGCCGATCGAGCAGGTCATGCATTCGCCCTCGGCCACGCCGTCGTGCGCGATGTGCGGTGGCAAGTACAGCATGTCGCCCGGCTCCAGCACCCATTCCTCTTCGGGTTCGAAATTCGCGAGGATCTTGAGCGGCAGCCCTTCCTGCAGCGACAGGTCGCGCTGTGCGCCGATGCGCCAGCGCCGCTTGCCATGCACCTGCAGGAGAAACACATCGTACGAATCGAAATGCGGGCCGACACCGCCGCCGTCGGAGGCGTACGAGATCATCAGGTCGTCGAGGCGGGCGTCGGGTGCGAAGCGAAAGCGTTCGAGCAGCGCCCGCGCGCGGTCGTCGTGCAGGTCCGCGCCTTGCACGAGCAAGGTCCATTGACGCGTCTTCGGTGTCGGCAGTTCGTCGGCGGCGAACGGGCCATGCTCGAGCGCCCAGCGCTTGCGAAAATGCGTGATGAGGCGGGATTCGACGTCGTCCTGGTCGGCCAGCGCGAAGAGTTCGTCGCGCGAGAGTGGCGCGGCGATGCCGGGTATCGCCTGGCGGATCAACAATGGCTTTTTCTGCCAGTATTTCTTCATGAACTGCGCCGGACTCAGGCCGCCAAGCAGTGGCGTGGGCGTATCGGGCGCGGGACATGCCAGGGAGGAGGGGGCGCGTCGCTTGCGGGCGTCCTCCGGGTGGTCTGGGGACCGCTTGGGCATCGTATAATGTGGTCTGTAATCTGGAGGATCGAATGAAAATTGCAAAGGACACCGTCGTGTCGGTCGCTTACAAGCTATCGGATGCGCAGGGCAATCTGATCGAGGAAAGCGACGAGCCGATGGTCTATCTGCACGGCGGCTATGATGGCACGTTCCCAAAGATCGAGGAAGTGCTGGACGGCAAGGAGCCGGGCTTCGAGACCCAGATCCAGCTTGAGCCTTCCGACGCTTTCGGCGAGTACGATCCCGAACTCGTCAAGATCGAGCCGCGCAACCGCTTCCCGGAACCGCTCGAAGTGGGCATGCAGTTCGAAGGCACGCCCGAAGAGGGCGACGACGATCTCGACACGCTCATCTACACCGTCACCGACGTTGCAGAAGACAAGGTCGTGCTCGACGGCAATCACCCGCTAGCGGGCATGGCGCTGCGCTTCGCGCTGTCGGTCAAGGAAGTGCGTCAGGCGACCGAGGATGAGATCGAGCACGAACATGCGCATGGCGCGGACGGTCTCGAAATCGCCGATGAGGACGATGACGAAGACGGCGACGAAGCCACCTCCAAGCCCACCCTGCATTGACCGGGCAACGCGCCGGTAGTGACCGGTAGTGACTGCTGGCGCGTTTTGCTTCGAGTCCCGGTTCGTTTCTCGCCCCGTCGCGTTCATGGCGCCGTGCGCTGTGAAGGCCACGCGGGCATCACCGTTCCCGCGCTCGCGCCGCCTGGCGCACCCATGTCTCCCGCCTGATTTGCACCGCTCGCGCCGTTTGTGCCATTCGTGCCGTTTTCGGCGGGCGCCTGTTGCATCCCGGGAATCTCCGTCACGTCGGGCATCGACGATATTTCGGGCATTTCCGGCAACGCGGGTTCGCTGCTGCCACCCTGCAGAAGAGCCGGCGGTTGAGGCGGCAGCAGCGGCAGGTGCCTGGGCACCTCATGCACACTCACGCGCAGCGGTGTGCGGCGCGCCATATCCGCATCGATTTGAAGCCACTGCGTGAGCGGGTCGTGCAGCGAGAATGCAATCCGCGTGACGTTAGCAATCCTGATTCCTTTCTCGTTGCGCAAGGGCTGATCGATGGCGAAGCCACGCGCGAGCTTCGTCGTTTCCGGATGCACGAGGATCACCGGGCCCCGGAACGTTTCCGCGAGCTTCGTGAGACTGTGCCGCAACTCGGTGTAGCCGTCGCGTGGCGTGCGGCGAAAACGTAGCCATGCAAAGCGGTCCTTGCGCTCGTACTGCTCGGGCATCGCATCGCCCTGCATGAAGATGACGATGGCACGCGCATTGCGGCGGCGCGCAAACTCGGCTGCATGCTCTAACCAGAAACCGTTGGCGATCACGCGGTCTTCGAATTCGCCGTTGCGGCCGCCGGCGTTCAGAAAATGATTGTTGCCGTCGGGCGCATTCAGTGCGATGAACACCGTGTCGCCGAGCTGCCAGCGTGTATTTTCCCGATAAGGCCGAAAACGCGAGACCTCGCTTTCGCGCGTGAGCGTGAGAGGGGATTGGCCGAGCGAATTGGTTTCGGTGAGAAAATTCTGGCGCAGGAAATCGAGCCGCTCGACAGGATCGTAGCCGCCTGCGCCAGCGCTGCCGCAGGTGCTCCAGTCGCGCCGGCCCGGCACGAACACGAGCGGTGCGCGCGAGGCGTCGAGCAATGCGCGGCGCCGGTCGTAGAGGCGATCCGTGCATGTCTCGTGCGGCCCTTTGAGATTGCCATCGTAAACGACGAACGAAATCTGCGGATCGCGGCCGATAGCGTCGATGAGGCGCTGAAGCGTGGCTTCGTCGCCCGGCTCGGTGACGACGTTCGCGACGACGGCGAACGAGTAGCGTGGTGAAGACGAAGAATCTTGCGCTCGCGCGGCGAGGGACAGGCCGAACAGCGCCAGGCAGACGAGCGCGCTCTGTAGTCCGCGACGCGGTGAAATAGTGACACCCGGAGCAACACCTCGCACGCCGCCCCGGCCATGTCGAAATGGCCGGGGCGGCGTCGCGAGGCGACGCTCAGCGTTTGCCGTCCGGCGCGGTGGCCAGTTCATGCAGTTCGTACAGCAGATCGAGCGCATCGCGCGGTCGCAACTCGTTCGGATCGAGCGCGCGCAGCCGCTCGGCGACGAGCGCGGCGCCCGGGTCGGCTGCTGCCGGTGCGTCTTCCACGTACGGTTGCGTGTCGAAATCGTCGTCTTCGGCAGCGGCGGGGGCGGCGAACAGGTCGAGCTGCGGTGTGGGCTGTCCGGCCGAGAGCTGCTCCAGATACACGAGGTGCTTGCGCGCCGCGCGGATCACCGGGTTGGGCACGCCCGCAAGTTGCGCGACCTGGAGCCCGTAGCTCTGGTTGGCGGGGCCTTCGCTCACGGCGTGCAGGAACACGATGCCGTGTCCGTGCTCGACCGCCGACAGATGTACATTGGCTGCCTGCGCGAACTCCGCGGGCAACTGTGTGAGCTCGAAGTAGTGCGTCGCGAACAGCGTATGGCAGCCATTGCTCGTGAGCAGGTGCCGCGCGATGGCCCATGCGAGCGCGAGGCCGTCGAAGGTTGACGTGCCGCGGCCGATTTCGTCCATCAGCACGAGGCTTTGCGGCGTGGCGTCGTTGAGGATGGCGGCGGCTTCGGTCATTTCGACCATGAAGGTCGAGCGGCCGCCCGCGAGGTCGTCGGCGGCGCCGATGCGCGTGAAGATGCGGTCGATCGGGCCGAAGCGCGCGCGTTTTGCCGGCACATAGCTGCCCACGTAGGCGAGCAGCGCGATGAGCGCTGTCTGGCGCATGAACGTCGATTTACCGCCCATGTTCGGGCCGGTGATGAGCAGCAGCTTGCGCTCGGCGCTCAGGGTGCAGTCGTTGGCGATGAACTGCTCGACCTGCGCCTCGACGACAGGGTGGCGACCCTGTTCGATCTCGATGCTGGGCGCTTCGGTGAATTCCGGCGCATTCCAGTCGAGTGCGCGCGCACGTTCGGCGAAGGCCGCGAGCAGGTCGAGCTCGGCGAGCGCTGCCGCGACGCGCTGGCAATCGGGAATGAAGGGCAGTAGTGCCTGGAGCAGCGCGTCGTAGAGCGCCTTCTCGCGTGCGAGCGCGCGCTCCTGTGCGGAGAGCGCCTTGTCCTCGAATGCCTTGAGCTCGGGCGTGATATAGCGCTCGGCGTTCTTGAGCGTCTGGCGGCGGCGGTAGTCGTCGGGCACCTTGTCGGTCTGGCCGCGCGTGACTTCGATATAGAAGCCGTGCACCTTGTTGTATTCGACCCGCAAATTGCCGATCCCGGTGCGTGCGCGCTCGCGCGCCTCGAGGTCGATCAGGAACTGGCCACAGTTCTCGGACAGGTTGCGCAGTTCGTCGAGTTCGGCGTCGTAGCCGGTCGCCATTACGCCGCCGTCGCGCACCATGGCGGCTGGCTCGGGCGCGACCGCGCGCTGCAGCAGGTCCGCGCACTCGCCGGGCGGCACAAGCCCTTCGACGATGTGTGCGAGCGTGGCCGAAGCGCCGCTTGCTGCGGCGACCTGCTCGCGCAGCGCAGGCAGATTGGCGAAGGTGTCGCGCAAGCTCGACAAATCGCGTGGGCGTGCCGAGAGCAAGGCGAGGCGCCCCGTGATGCGCTCGACGTCGGCGATCTGGCGCAGCGCGCCGCGCAATGCGTCGACGCTGGCGGGCGGCGGCGCTTCGAGCAGCGCGCCGATGGCCTGCTGGCGCATCTGTGCGATGCCCGCGTCGCGCGGCGGATGGTGGAGCCAATGCCGCAGCAGACGGCTGCCCATGGCGGTGCTGCACGTGTCGAGCAGCGAGCACAGCGTGGGTGATTCGGTGCCGCGCAGCGTTTCGGTCAGTTCGAGATTGCGGCGCGTGGCCGGATCGAGCCCGATGTATTCGGAATCGGCTTCGACCTTGAGGCTGCGCACGTGGCGCAACTGCTGGCCTTGCGTGGCGGCCGCATACAGCAGCAGCGCGCCGGCCGCGCCGCATGCGCTGGTGAGAGCCTGCGCGCCGAAACCGTCGAGGCTTGCGACGTCGAGCTGGTCGCACAGGCGCTGCTTGCCCGAGGTGACGTCGAAGTGCCAGGCCGGCACGCGCGTCAATGCTCCGCCTGAGCCTGCGCCGGTTCCAGCGGGCGGCGCCCAGCCCGAGGATTCCGCCGGCATTTCCGCGACGAGGATTTCCGCGGGACGAATGCGCTCGAATACCGCCGCGGCCTGTTCCGGCGCGACTTCGGCGAGACGCAGCGCGCCGCTCGCGAGGTTCAGCCACGCGAGCCCGACGTTGACCGTCACGCCGCGCCGGTTGTGACCCGGGCAGACCGCCATCAGGTAGACGTCGTTTTTATCGGAAAGGAGTGCGGCGTCGGTCAGCGTGCCGGGCGTGACCACGCGCACGACCTTGCGCTCGACCGGTCCCTTCGAGGTGGCCGGGTCGCCGATCTGCTCGCAGATCGCCACCGACTCGCCGAGCTTCACGAGCTTCGCGAGATATTGCTCGACGGCGTGATGCGGCACGCCCGCCATCTTGATCGGATTGCCCGCCGACGCGCCGCGCTGCGTGAGCGTGAGATCGAGCAGGCGCGCGGCTTTCTCGGCGTCTTCGAAGAACAGCTCATAGAAGTCACCCATCCGGTAGAACACGAGCGTGCCCGGATGGTCGGCCTTGATGCGCAGGTACTGCTGCATCATGGGAGTGTGTTGCGCGGTGTCGCTGGCGCTGGCGGTGTGTGTAGCCATCCTCGGTGTCTTGCTAAGGGTTCAGGGCGTGAGTTTAACCCGCGTCGCGCTCGTGCGAACCTGGCCGGACGGCCTGGTGCGCGCGAGGCCCGTCGACGAGCGCCTGCATGTCGTTCGTGCGTGCGTTTGCCTCACTGCGCCGCATCGCGAGCCCGATCATCGCGGCGACGAACAGGCCGAACACGACGATGATCCACTGCACCGGCATCCTTGCCGTCAGCAGCAGCGCGTAGGCGCCGAGCATCAGCAGCACGGCGAGATTCTGGTTGAAGTTCTGCACGGCGATCGAATGGCCCGCTGAAAGCAGCGTCGCGCCACGATGCTGGAGCAGTGCGTTCATCGGCACGATGAAAAAGCCCGCGAGCGTGCCGAGCAGCACCATTAGCGGATACGCGAAGAGCAGGTAGAAGGGCATGACGAATGCGCCGACGCGCACGCCTTCGCCCGCCGGAAAGAGCGCCTTGCTGTAGAACGCCATCGCCACGGCCACCAAGCCGCACAGCACGCCCACCGGCAGCACACGCAACGACGCGCGCAGCGACACCCAGGCGGCCGCGGCCGCCGCGCCCAGCGCGATGCCGAGCCCCGTCACGCCTTGCATTACGGCGGCCTTCGAGAGCGACAGGCCGAGATTCGCATCGGCCCATTTGAGCACGAGCAGTTGCAGCGTGACGGCGGCGCCCCACATCAGCGTCGTGACCCATAGCGCGATCTGCGCGAGCTTGTCGGCCCACAGCACATTGAAGCAATGCACGAAGTCGGACACGAGGCGGCCCGGCTCCCTGAGCCGGTTCTCGTAGCGCGCGCCGGTGTCGGGAATGCCGATATTGATGAGCGCGGCGAGCGCGTAGGTAAGCATCACCGCGAGCATCGCGAGATCGGCGGCCGTCCGGATGAATGGCATCGGATGATGGGCGACGAAGCGTTCCGCGTAAGTAGAGACGAGCGCACCGCCCAGCATCGTGCCTGCGATCGTCGAGAGCACGGTGGCCGATTCGAGCCACGCGTTCGCCGCGACGAGTTTTTCGGCAGGCAGCAATTCTGTGAGGATTCCGTACTTTGCGGGCGAGTAGGCCGCCGCGCCGAAGCCCACCACGCCATAGGCGATCATCGGGTGCGCGCCCGCGATCATCAGCAGGCAGCCGGCAGCCTTTAGCGCGTTCGAGACGAACATTACGTGGCGCTTTTGCAGCGCGTCGGCGAACGCGCCGACGAAGGGCGCAAGCAGCACGTAGGAGATCGTGAAGAAAATCTGCAGGAGCGGCGTGACCCAGGCCGGCGACGAGATCACCGTGAGCAGCGCGATTGCCGCAATCAGAAGCGCATTGTCGGCGAGCGACGAAACGAACTGCGCGGCGATGATCGTATAGAAGCCTTTCTTCATCGCGGGGAAGAGCTGTTGAGGTGCCATCGTGGATCATCAGGGCGACGACCTCGCGCGAGACACCGTGCGCGAAACAAAAAAGCGGCCGAAGCCGCTTGATGCGCCAGAGCTGCGCGCGCAGGCGGCTTCGCTCAGCCTTCCTTCTTCACGCGCGTGTACTTCGAGAGCACGGGCACCATTTGCGCGTAAATCTTCGGATTGCCCGCGACGACTTCACCCATGTGCAGGAAGTCGGAGTCGCCCGTGTAGTTGCCGACCAGGCCGCCGGCTTCCGTGACGAGCAGGCCGCCCGCCGCGACGTCCCACGGGTTGAGACCCTGTTCGAAGAAGCCGTCCATGCGGCCCGCCGCGACGTTCGCGAGATCGAGCGCGGCGGCGCCCGGGCGGCGCAGGCCGGCGCAGACGTTGGTCATTTCGGCGAAGAGCTCGCAGTAGCTATCGAGGCCGTTCTTTTCGCGGAACGGAAAGCCTGTGCCGATCAGGCCGTCGGCGAGCCGGTCGCGGCGGCCCACGCGGATGCGGCGGTCGTTCAGGAACGCGCCGCGGCCGCGCGAGGCGGTGAAGAGGTCGTTGCGGGTGGGGTCGTAGACCACTGCCTGCGTGACGATGCCCTTGTGCGCGAGCGCGATCGAGACGCAGTAGTACTGGAAGCCGTGGATGAAGTTGGTCGTGCCGTCGAGCGGATCGATGATCCACTGATATTCCGATTCGTTCTCCGAGTGGCCGGATTCTTCGGCAAGGATCGCGTGATCGGGGTAGGCGGTCTTGAGCGTGTCGATGATGGCCGCTTCGGCCGCCTTGTCGACCTCCGTGACGAAATCGTTATGCTGCTTCTTCGCGACCTGGATGAGGTCGAGGTCGAGCGACGCGCGGTTGATGATCTGTCCGGCGCGGCGCGCGGCCTTGACAGCGATGTTGAGCATGGGATGCATGTGCCTGGATCCTTGTTGTCCGGCGCTTGCCCGAGCATGCGGCGCGCCGGTGGTGCAGAAGATAAAAGCGTCTAACGATTGGACAGGGCGCGAGCCACGAACGGCTCGCGGCTGGGCTTACAGGTCCTGAACCGCCAACGGAGACGAATTGGATAAGAGCGGGGCGCGTTGGCCTGGCCGGCCGAAAACGCGCGAATCTCGTATTTTACCCGAATATAGGTATTCCTATATCGCTGTATCGATAGCCATGCCGATAGAGGCTGGTCGACGGCGCGGATAGGCCGGGAGGCCAAGGCGCGATAACATAGAAATTTCTATATTTGTTGCTCTCAGAGATTCATCTTGGTGCCCCCAGATTCACACGTCCCGCCCGCCCATCCGGCCGCTACAGCGGCATCCCCGTCGCCCGCCGGCGAGGCCCACGAACCGCTACGAGGCGGTTTCACGTCCACCCGCTTCGTGCTGGTCGAGCCCAGCCATCCGGGCAACGTCGGCGCCGCGGCGCGCGCGCTGAAGACCATGGGTTTTTCGCGACTCGTGCTGGTCGCGCCGCGCGTGCCGCAGGTCCATTGCGATCCGGAGGCCGTCGCGATGGCGAGCGGCGCCGACGACGTGCTCGCCGCCGCCCACATCGTCCCGACGCTGGCCGACGCCCTCGCGGGCGTGCAATGGTCGATGGCGCTCACGGCGCGCACGCGCGAATATGGACCCCCGCCGGGGGCGCCGCGTCAGGCGGTGCAAGATGCCTGCCGCCAGGTCGCGCACGGTGATATCGCGCTCGTGTTCGGCAACGAGCGCACCGGGCTCTCGAACGACGACGTCGAGCGCTGCAGCGCGCTCGCCCACATTCCGGCGAATCCGGCCTACAGCTCGCTCAATCTCGCGCAGGCGGTCCAGGTGCTGGCCTACGAACTGCGACTGGCGTACCTCGGCGAGGGCGAGCCCGGCATGGCATTGCCGGGCGCGGGGGCGGTGCCGGGCGGGCCGTCCGCAGGGACGCCGCTCGCCACGAGCGACGACATCGAGCGCATGTATGTGCATCTCGAGAACGCCCTGATCGCGCTCGATTTTCTCGATCCCGCCAATCCGAAGAAGCTGATGTCGCGTCTGCGCAGGCTGTTCGCGCGCTCCGGGCTCGAGCGCGAGGAGGTCAACATCGTGCGCGGTATCGCCAAGCACATCCTGATGCGCAAGGGCAGGGAAGGCGGGAAATAGCCCGCATCGAGGCCCGCGTCGAGGCCCGCATCGACGCCCCTAAGGAGGCGCACCGGGAGCAGACGCCACGGCCGCGCGTTCGACCTTGATGCCTGCGGGGGCTTGCTGGCTTGCGCGCGCCTTTCGCCTACAATCGATTTTCGATCACAAGCAAATCAGGATGGCTGCTAAAGCCGCGCATGAGCTGTGCGCGCCAAGGGCGACGCGCGGCCTTTTCCCCATGTCCCTCACGTCGAGCGTGTGACAGCCATGTTCAAGAGACTTCGCGAAGACATCGCCACGATCCGCGAGCGCGACCCCGCCGCCCGCAGCGCCTGGGAAGTCTTGACCTGTTATCCGGGTCTGCATGCGCTCGTCCTGCATCGCTTTGCCCATGCCTGCTGGCTCGCGAAGCGCCGCTGGCTTGCGCGCTATGTCTCGCAGGTCGCACGCTTTTTGACCGGCATCGAGATCCATCCGGGCGCCACCATTGGGCGGCGCGTGTTCATCGATCACGGCATGGGCGTGGTGATTGGCGAGACCGCTGAAGTCGGCGACGACTGCACGATTTACCAGGGTGTGACGCTCGGCGGCACGTCGCTCACGCGCGGCGCGAAGCGCCATCCGACGCTCGGCCCCGGCGTGATCGTGGGCGCGGGTGCGAAGGTGCTGGGCGGTTTCACGGTAGGCGCGCAGGCGAAGATCGGCTCGAACGCCGTGGTCGTGAAGCCGGTGCCCGCGGGCGGCACCGCGGTGGGTAATCCGGCGCGCATCGTCGCGCCCGCGAAAACCGCGCCGGAGCAAGTGAAGTCGGGGAGCGCGCGTGAGGGCTTCTGTGCCTACGGCATCACGCCGAATGCCGATGACCCTGTTTCGCTTGCCATTCACGGCCTGATCGATCATGCCGCCACGCAGACGCAGCGCGTGGATGCGATTGCCGCCGCGCTCGAGCGGCTGGGCGCGCGGCTCGAGGCGCTACATGGCGCCGATGCGACGCTCGCGGAACTGCGCCGGCTCTCGGAGGGACTAGAGGGCGGGGCGACCCCGCGCGAGCCCGGAAATGCACAAGAACAGGCGGCACGCGTCTGAGCGTCTCACGGTATTTTTTCATGTCGCTGGCGCGTGTTTTCCGGCACGCGCTCAATCGAGCGGCAACATCCTGAACCCTTCAGCGTCGACGCGCAAATAGCCGCCGCGCGACTTGCCGTGATCGAGATCCCAGTCGGGCAGCACCCAGCGCGTGCCGCCGGGTTCCTGATGGCGCGCGGGACGATGCGTATGCCCGTGAATGATCGTGTTCGCGCGTGCGCGCCTGAAGAGCGTCGCAACCCCCTTGGCGGTGACATCGTATTTCGGCAGCGCGGGCCGCTCGCGGCCTGCCTCGCTCTTGTGGCGCATGCGCTCGGCGAGTGAGCGGCGCCAGCGGAACGGCCACGCGAGAAAAAGCAGTTGCGCGAGACGGTTGCGCGCGAAACGGCGAAAGAACTGATAGCCGCGATCGTCGGTGCACAGCGCGTCGCCGTGAGCGAGCGCGATGCGCGTGCCGAATGCGGTGATGGCGATGGGGTCGGGCAGCCAGATGGCGCCCGTGGCTTTCATGAAGCGCTTGCCCAGCAGGAAGTCGCGGTTGCCGTGCATGACGTAGAGCGCGATGCCGCGCTCGGCGAGCGTGTGCATCAGCGCGGTCATGCGCGCGACGAAAGGATCGGCGAGCATGTCGTCGCCGATCCAGTATTCGAAGAGGTCGCCGAGAATGAACACCGAGTCGGCCTGATCGGCCGTGACGCTGATGAAATGCTCGAACGCGGCGACCGTGCGCGGAATGGCTGCGCTCAGGTGCAGGTCGGAGATGAAGAAAAACGGACGCGCCGCGTGCGGACGTCTGCCCTCGCCGGGCACGCCCGCAGCGGCGTGTCTTAATGCCTTTTCCTGCAGCATGAACGAAGCGCGCGCGTCTTGACGTTATTCGACGACGACAGCCTTCTCGATCACGACGTTTTCGAGCGGCACGTCCTGATGAAAGCCCTTCGAGCCCGTCTTGACCTTCTTGATCTTCTCGACTACGTCGAGACCGTCGACGACTTTGCCGAACACGGCGTAACCCCAGCCTTGCGGCGTCGGCGACGAGTGGTTCAGGAAGTCATTGTCGGCAACGTTGATGAAGAACTGCGCCGACGCCGAGTGCGGATCGTTGGTGCGCGCCATGGCGATCGAGCCGCGCTCGTTCTTCAGGCCGTTGTTCGCTTCGTTCTCGATCGGTGCCTGGGTGGGCTTTTGCTGCATGCTGGCGTCAAAGCCGCCGCCCTGGATCATGAAGCCGTCGATGACGCGGTGGAACACCGTGCCGTCGTAGTGGCCGCTCTTCACGTAGTTGAGGAAGTTGGCGACCGTCTTCGGTGCCTTCTCGGCGTTCAGTTCGAGCTTGATGACGCCGTGGTTCGTGTGCAGTTCGACCATGATGGATCCTTAGTCAGTGGCTGGGGGGAAAGGGCGGCGCGGTAGCGGTACGAGGCGGGGCGTGTGGCCGCTCGCGTGTACCGTTGCAGCGCCGCGTGACGAATAGTGAGGCAGCTTTGCGACGATTGAATTGCGGCGTTACTTGCCGACGACGGTGGCCGACTGGATCACGATTTCCTTTTGCGGCACGTCCGACATCGGGCCGCGCGAGGTGGTGGGCGCCGCTTCGATCTTCTTCACGACGTCCATGCCCTGGGTGACCTTGCCGAACACCGCGTAGCCATTGCCGTCCGGGTTCGGATAGTCGAGGCCGGCGTTGTCGACGGTGTTGATGAAGAACTGCGCCGTGGCCGAGTTCGGATCGCTGGTGCGCGCCATCGCGATGGTGCCGGTGAGGTTCTTCAGTCCGTTCTTGCTCTCGAGCGGAACAGGCGCGCGCGTGGGCTTCTCGACGAAGCTCGTAGTGTAGCCGCCGCCCTGGATCATGAAGCCGCGGATCACGCGATGGAAGATCGTGCCGCTGTACTGGCCGGACTTCACATACTGGAGGAAGTTGTCGACGGTCTTGGGCGCCTTCTCGGGATAGAGTTCGACGCGGATATCGCCTTCACTGGTCTTGAAGAGCACCTGCGGATGCGCGGCCTGCTGGCCGGTTTGCGCAAAGGCGGGCGCGTTCGCGATCAGGGCGGCGCTGCCGAGCGCCAACATCAACCATTTCATGAGTGTCCTCGGAAGTACGGGAAAAACGTGTCGCTGCGCGCCGCCGAACGAATCCGAAGCGCGCCGCGGCTTAGCGCGACGGCGCCACGAAGGGCGGCGTCGCGAGCGACCCGGTGGGGCCGCCGAACTGGTACACCGGATTGTCGAGCATCGGGCTCACGGTCGTCGTCCCGGCTTCCGGCGCGGGTGTTGCCGCTGCCGCTGCTGCGCGCGCGCGCTGCTTCGCTGCCGGCGGATTGACGATCTTCTCAATGTCGGTCAGGCGCTGCAGTGTTGCGCCGCTCGTGTGGCCAAGGCTGCTCGCGTGGCGGTACGACGCGTCGGCCATGCGCAGGTACAAATCGCCGAGGTTTTCCCACGCGAGACTGTATGAAGGGTTGGCCTTCGTGGCCGATTCGAGCGCGACGCGCGCCTCTTCATAGCGGCCATGCTTCGCGTAGAGCGTCGCGAGATTGTTATAGGGCTCGGGCAACTCGGGGTAGGCTTGCGTGAGCTCGGTAAAGGCTTCAATGGCGTCGTTGTCGCGGCCAAGGCGTGCGAGGATGGTCGCGCGCTTGAACTTCGCCTGCACGTCACGCGGGTTCGACTTGATGCGCGCGTCCAGCTCCGTGAGCGCCGCCGCCCAGTTGCGCTGGGCGATCGCCGCATCGGCGCCGGGTGTGCCATCGGCCGTGGCAGGCGGCGCGGCATGCGCCACGAACGCACCGCCGAAGACGAACGCGACACTCGCGAGAGCTGCCGCGGCAAGGGTCGCAGCGCGGGGCGCGCAGGCGCTGGAAGATTTCATAGGGGAAGGTCGCGGTGTTATACTCCGAGCCATTCTAACAAAAGGTCTGTGCGTTTTCGTCGCGCGCTTTTGGCCGCGCGACAGCGGGTGCCTGTCGAGCGTCCGCTCCGGTTCGTCGCGGCTTGTTGTGGCCGGCCCCCGGGGTGTTGCTTCCGGACAGTCTTCGCGGCACGCCAGGCTTTCTTTCACTACTCGTGGTCGTCTCCGCCCTGATGACTGATTGAGCGCGACTGTACGCAGCCTCGGGCAACGCGGTGCATTCACTCGCGGGCTGTTGTCGGCGCTGTCGCGGATTTCTTTCGACCCACGTATCCATCGTCTCTATGGAATCACTGCGCATCTACAACACGCTCGCGCGTGACAAGCAAAATTTCGTGCCAATCGAGCCCGGCGTCGTACGCATGTACGTCTGCGGGATGACGGTGTACGACTATTGCCATGTGGGGCACGCGCGCGTGATGGTGGTGTTCGACATCGTGCAGCGGTGGCTGCGCACGCTCGGCTACAAAGTGACCTACGTGCGCAATATCACCGACATCGACGACAAGATCATTCGCCGCGCGGTGGAAAACGGCGAGACGATCAAGGCGCTGACCGACCGTTTCATCGATGCGCTGCACGAAGATGCGGATGCGCTCGGCGTCGAGCGTCCCGATCTCGAGCCGCGCGCGACGCAGTACATCCCGCAGATGCTCGACATGATCGGCATGCTGGAAAGCAATGGCTACGCCTACCAGGGCAGCGACGGCGACGTGAATTACGCGGTGCGCAAGTTCGCGAGCTACGGCGCGCTGTCGGGCAAGTCGATCGAGGACCTGCGCGCGGGCGAACGAGTCGCGGCGAACGACGCCAAGCAGGATCCGCTTGACTTTGTGCTGTGGAAGCAGGCTAAAGCGGACGAGCCCGCCGACACGAGCTGGGATTCGAAGTACGGCCGCGGCCGTCCGGGCTGGCACATCGAATGTTCGGCAATGGGCTGCACGCTGCTCGGCAAGCATTTCGATATTCATGGCGGCGGTCAGGACCTGCAGTTTCCGCACCATGAGAACGAGATTGCGCAAAGCGAAGGCGCCACCGGCGAGAAGTTCGTCAATTACTGGATGCACAACGGTTTCGTCCAGATCGACAACGAGAAGATGTCGAAGTCGCTCGGCAACTTCTTCACGATTCGCGAGGTGCTGGCGAAGTACGATGCGGAAGTCGTACGTTTTTTCATGGCGCGCGCGCACTACCGTTCGCCGCTCAATTACAGCGATGTGCACCTCGACGACGCGCGCAATGCGCTCACGCGTCTGTACACGGCGCTCAAGGATGTGAGCCCGGATGCGGGCGAACTTGACTGGAACGAGGCGCACGCGCAGCGTTTCCAGGCGGCAATGAACGACGATTTCAATACGCCGGTTGCCATCTCGGTGCTGTTCGAGCTGGCAACCGAAGTGAACCGCTCGCGCGACGCCGTGCTGGCGCGTCAGTTGCAGCGCCTCGCGCGCGTGCTCGGCGTGCTCGTGCGTGAGCCGCGCACGTTCCTTCAGCAGGCCGCGGGCGCGCAAGATGCGGGCGCGCTCGACGTGGCCGCGATCGAGGCGAAGATCGCGGCGCGCACCGCTGCGAAGCAGGCGAAACAGTATGCGGAGGCGGACCGGATCCGGGCCGAACTGCTCGATGCCGGTGTCGCGCTCGAAGACAAACCGGGCGGGTTGACCGAGTGGCGCCGCGTGTAAGCGGGCTGTCCAGTTTCCACTGATCGATTCGCGAGGCAGGAGGCAGGATGGCAACGGCCACGAAGACGCAGGCAAAGCGCTCTGCGTCGCTCACGGGCGCGGCAGGCGAGGCTAAAAGGCGCGCCGCGCGCACTGGCGCCCTGAAGGCGCAGCAAGAAGACACCGCTGCGGTTGACGGCGCGAAGAAGGCGGGCGCGAAGGCGCAGGCCGAGCATCACGCGCCCAATGGCGCCGTCAAGGCGGGCGCCGCGGCCAGGCCGGCGCGCGCGAAGGGCAATGGCGCGCTCGACGGCGCCGCACCGATGGCGAGCGCATTTTCCGAGGGTGGCACCGCCAGTGACGGCATCGAGGCGCCGGCGGCGTCCGTGTGCGGCAACGAGCCGGAGGTCGTGCGTCCCGACTACTGGGACAAGGCTTGCGCGGATCTCGTCAAGCGCGACCGCATCCTCAAGAAGCTCATTCCGAAGTTCGGCCCTGTGCATCTCATGAGCAGCGACGACCCCTTCGTCACGCTCGCGCGCTCGGTGGTCGGCCAGCAGATCTCGACCGCGGCGGCCCAGGCGTTGTGGCAACGCGTCGAATCCGCATGCCCGAAGCTCGTGCCGCAACAGTTCCTCAAGCTCGGCCACGAGAAACTGGCGGCGTGCGGTCTGTCGAAGCGCAAGACGGAGTACATCCTCGATCTCGCCCAGCACTTCGTCTCGGGTGCGCTCCATGTGGGCAAGTGGACCAGCATGGAAGACGAGGATGTGATCGCGGAACTCACGGCCATTCGTGGCATTGGCCGCTGGACCGCCGAGATGTTCCTGATCTTCAACCTCGCGCGCCCCAACGTGCTGCCGCTGGACGACCTCGGACTCATCCAGGCAATCAGCGTCAACTACTTCAGCGGAGAGCCGGTCACGCGCAGTGAAGCCCGTGAAGTCGCGGCCAACTGGGAGCCGTGGCGAACCGTCGCAACCTGGTATATGTGGCGCAGCCTCGAACCGTCGTGAAAACGATGCTGCGACTCGGGTTTGTTAAGCTATTTTCTATCGATATCCGAATCTGATAGTTCAGTTCAGATTTCGACGATGGCCAGCGCGGTTAGAATACGCGCTGCCGCATAGTGCAAGGATTCCAACACATGAAAACCACGTTTCTGGATTTCGAGCAGCCGATCGCTGAACTCGAAGCGAAGATCGAAGAACTGCGCTTCGTTCAGGACGATTCGGCCGTCGATATTTCGGAAGAGATCGAGCGGCTGTCGAAGAAAAGCCAGCAGCTCACGAAGGACCTCTACGCGAACCTGAGCCCGTGGCAGGTCTCGCAGATCGCGCGTCATCCGCAGCGTCCGTACACGCTCGACTACGTGCACGAGCTGTTCACCGATTTCCATGAACTCCATGGCGACCGCGCATTCGCGGACGACCTTTCGATCGTTGGCGGCCTCGCGCGCTTCAATGGCCAGGCCTGCATGGTGATCGGCCAGCAAAAGGGCCGCGACACGAAGGAGCGCGCTGCGCGCAACTTCGGCATGCCGCGTCCGGAAGGCTATCGCAAGGCCGAGCGCCTGATGCGCCTTGCCGAAAAATTCGGCCTGCCCATCTTCACCTTCGTCGACACGCCGGGCGCCTACCCCGGCATCGGCGCGGAAGAGCGCGGCCAGTCGGAAGCCATTGGCCGCAATCTCTACGTGATGGCAGAGCTCAAGACGCCCATCATCACGACGATCATCGGCGAAGGCGGTTCGGGCGGCGCGCTCGCGATCGCCGTAGCCGACACGGTCATGATGCTGCAATTTTCGACGTATTCCGTCATCTCGCCGGAAGGCTGCGCATCGATTCTGTGGAAGAGCGCCGCCAAGGCGCCCGAGGCCGCCGAGGCGCTGGGTCTCACCGCGCACCGGCTCAAGGCGCTCGGCCTGATCGACAAGATCGTGAACGAGCCGCTCGGCGGCGCGCATCGCGACCCGAAGGGCATGGCCGCGCTGCTGCGCCGCGCGCTCTCCGACTCGCTGCGCCAGTTCCAGGGTATGAGCGTCGCCGATCTGAAGGCGCGCCGTTACGAGCGCCTGATGGAGTACGGCAAGTTCAAGGAAACGACGTCGGGCGCGTAAGCGCGCGAAGTCGCTGACACGAGCCGGCGCCAGAGGCGCCGCCGTCATACCGTGACCGACCATCCCGAACCCGACGCCGGGCGCATCGTTCTCGATGCGCTCGGCGTTGTGCTTTCCAGCCTTCCCGCCGATGCGCGCATCGCCATTGCGTTCAGCGGCGGTCTCGACTCGTCGGTGCTGCTCGACGCGGCGGTGCGCACGGCGGGCGCGGCGCGGCTCGTGGCGCTGCACGTGCATCATGGTTTGAGCCCGAACGCCGATCAGTGGCTCGCGCATTGCGAGGCGACGGCGGGCGCCTGCGGCGTGACGTTCGACGCACGGCGCGTGACGCTCGCGCGCGACGATGCGATGGGCGCGATGGGCGTGGAAGCGGCGGCGCGCGAGGCGCGCTACCGCGCGCTCGATGCGATGTGTGAAGCGCACGGTGTTCGGTCGCTGTGGCTTGCACAGCACGCCGACGATCAGGCGGAAACGGTCCTGCTGCAATTGCTGCGCGGCGCGGGGCTGGCGGGACTCGCCGCGATGGCGCCCGCGCGCGAGATGACTGGCGCTGCCTCGCGCGTGCGGCCGTTGCTGCATTTGTTGCGTGCGCAACTAGAGCGCTATGCGCGCGCGTATCACGTGCACTGGGTCGAGGACGAATCGAATGCCGACACGCGCTATGCGCGCAACGCATTGCGCCATGACGTGCTGCCTGCGCTTTCCGCGCATTTCCCCGGTTTTCGCGATGCGCTCGCGCGTACGGCTGCACACGCTGCTTCCGCGCAACGCTTGCTCGATGACCTCGCGCGAATCGATTTGCACGCGGCCGGGCACGATGACACCGGCACGCTTTCGCATGCCGCGCTCGTCGCGTTAGACGATACGCGTGCGCTCAATCTGTTGCGCTACTGGATGCGCGCGCTCGGCTTGCCTGCGGCGTCGACCGCGCGGCTCGCCGACGCGCTGCGCCAGTTGCGCGAGATCGCGCGCGAAGGCGAGAGCCATGCGCTGCGGGTCGATCACGCCGGACGCACGCTGCGCTGCTATCGGGGCCGCGTGTCGTGGGAAGCGCCACGAGCGGAAGCGATGCCTGCGAGCACGGAGGACACCGTTGCGGGCGAAGGCGCCCGGCGCGGGCCCGTCAGCATGAACTGGCGCGGCGAGGAAGTCTGGCGCCTGCCATCATGGCGGGGCAGCTACGTCTTCGCGCCCGCCGATGCGAGCGATCCCGATGCCGTACCCGAAGACGTATTGCGCGAGGGCACGCTCGTGGCGCGTGCGAGAGGGGGGGGCGAGCGCCTGCGCGACGAGGCCGCGAACTTGAGCCGCACGCTCAAGAACCTGTTCCAGGCGCGCGGCGTGCCGGCATGGGAGCGCGATGTGCCGCTGCTGTATGTCGGCGAGACGCTGCTGTTCGTGCCCCGGATCGGCGTCAACCGCTCGGCGTTCGGTGCGCAAGGCGGTGCGTCACGCTGGCGGCGCATCGAATGGCGCGAGGATTTGCTGATTGCGTGAGCACGCCAGCGCCAAATGGGCCAGCGCAAATCCTTGCCGCACAAGCCTTTTTCGCCCCCGATGGCCCAATTTCGCCTTGTAATTTTGACCTTGATCGGGTAGGGTAGCTTGTTTGTCCAGCCCGCTTTTTCGCGTTCACGGACGCCGTCAAAAGCGGCGTATGCCGTGCCAGGACGCGATGTCTCCTTCAGCGGTATCCGACGGTTGCAAGGACGTCGTAGCGGTATGCGGGCAGGGCGCGCGAGCGCGTATCAGTATCTCCTCGATGCCGATGCGGCTGCCTCGCGGCCGCCCGGGCAAATTCCGCGTGTGCTGCACGCGCCAAGCCTTCGCGCGGCCTGAACGGTACCGGGCGGAGCCGTCTTCGGTGCGCCAGCGCGGTAACATCTCCAGTTCAGAACGACAATGGCACTCATCGTACACAAATACGGCGGCACCTCGATGGGCTCGGTCGAGCGCATCAAGAACGTTGCCAAGCGCGTCGCCAAATGGCACAAGGCCGGCCACAAGATGGTCGTCGTACCCTCGGCGATGTCCGGCGAAACCAATCGTCTGCTCGGTCTCGCGAAAGAGATTTCGCCGCAGCCGAGCCCGCGCGAACTCGACATGATTGCGTCGACCGGCGAACAGGTGAGCGTCGGTCTGCTGTCGATCGCGCTGCAAGAAGCCGGCGTGGACGCCATCAGCTATACCGGCTGGCAAGTGCCGGTCAAAACCGACAGTTCCTTCACCAAGGCGCGCATCAACGACATCGACGGCGAGCGCGTGCTGGCCGATCTCGATGACGGCAAGGTGGTCGTGATCACGGGCTTCCAGGGCATCGATCCGGAAGGCCACATCACCACGCTCGGCCGCGGCGGCTCGGACACCTCGGCGGTTGCGGTCGCAGCGGCGCTGAAGGCCGACGAATGCCTCATCTACACCGACGTGGACGGCGTCTACACGACCGACCCGCGCGTGGTGGACGACGCGCGCCGGCTCGATCGCATCACGTTCGAAGAAATGCTGGAAATGGCCAGCCTCGGCTCGAAGGTGCTGCAGATCCGCTCGGTGGAATTCGCGGGCAAGTATCAGGTGAAGACGCGCGTGCTCTCCAGCCTGACCGATCCGGCGATGAACCTCGACGAGGAAATGAAGTCGGGCACCCTGATTACCTTTGAAGAAGACGAGACCATGGAAAAAGCAGTCATCTCGGGTATCGCGTTCCAGCGCGACGAGGCCCGCATCATCGTGATGGGCGTGCCCGACAAGCCGGGCATCGCGTATCAGATTCTCGGCCCGGTGGCGGACGCGAACATCGACGTCGACATGATCATCCAGAACCAGAGCGTGGCCGGCAAGACCGACTTCACGTTCACGGTTGGACGCGGCGACTACCAGCGCGCAATGGATATCCTCACGAACCAGGTGAAGGGTCACGTGAGTGCCGAGCAGGTGCTGGGCGACGCGAAGGTCTCGAAGGTTTCCGTGGTCGGCGTAGGCATGCGCTCGCACGTGGGCGTGGCAAGCAAGATGTTCCGCACGCTCTCGGAAGAGGGCATCAACATCCAGATGATTTCGACGTCCGAAATCAAAATCTCGGTGCTGATCGACGAGAAGTATATGGAGCTGGCAGTCCGCGCGTTGCACAAGGCATTCGAGCTCGAGCACGCTTGAACCGGTGTCGTATGACGCGGGTGTGACGGGCAATTGTGAGCACGCACGAAAAAGTTTGAAAAAAGTGCGTCTTAAAAATTGACCAGAACGCTCGAACCCGCTATTATCTTTGCTTCGTTGCGCTGCCTCCCTGGCGCGAACGAAGTTTTCGGGAGACGTGGCCGAGAGGTCGAAGGCACTCCCCTGCTAAGGGAGCATCTGGGCCAAAACCTGGATCGAGGGTTCGAATCCCTCCGTCTCCGCCAGTAATGGCGGCGAAACCCCGCAAGTCTCGGCTTGCGGGGTTTTTGTTTTTCCGGCGCGAATTCACGGACGCATACTCGACCGGGCGATTCATTTCATTGAGCTTCGCATGAACGCCTGGGGTCATTGCCTGCTCGAATTTTTATAAGGATGCCGAATTGAGTGGTGCAATGATTTTTGCGTTTCAGCCGTTCATCTTCTCATGTTCTATTTGAAGTCGCATTCGAGCCGAGTCAAGGCTGAATGGGGCGAATTGCCTATGTGCCGCCTGTGTGCCGCGCGGGCGCGATTGCGAATTGGCCTCGGGTGTAACCAGACGTTACGCTGGCGAACTCACGGTGGTTTTGTGCATCAGTTATTACAATATTGAAATACGCGGTCCGGTAGCCTGCGCTATATTGACCCCAACAAAACATCAACCCCAAAAGGTGAGTTCATGAAGTTCGCTCGTGTTGTTGCAATGCTGGTCGCGGGCTTGGCTATCGGTGCATCGAGTGCGGCTATGGCTGGCGTGAGCGTCGGCGTCAACATCGGTATTCCGGCCCCGGTTTACGTCGTGCCACAACCGGTCTACGTTCCGCCGCCTCCGCCGCCCGTGGTTTATCAGCCCGCGCCGGTCTACGCGGCGCCGCCGGCCGTCGTGGTCGGCTGGTACGGTGATCGCTATTGGGATGGCCGCCGCTACTGGGCGCGTGACGAC
This sequence comes from Paraburkholderia sp. A3BS-1L, assembly GCF_051125215.1. Lineage (NCBI taxonomy): Bacteria > Pseudomonadati > Pseudomonadota > Betaproteobacteria > Burkholderiales > Burkholderiaceae > Paraburkholderia > Paraburkholderia sp. A3BS-1L. Next base: position 1,461,627 of record NZ_CP120442.1, read on the forward strand.
TGGTATCGCCATCACGGCGGTTACGACCATGGCCGCGGTCACTATGACCGCGATCACGGCGGTCCTCCGGGACATTGGCGCTAAGCCAGTTCGTCCGTGTCGCGAAGGACCTGAACCCGGTCAAAAGAAAAGCCGCCCGAGGGGCGGCTTTTTACTTGCTGCGGTTGCCGGCGCAACGAGGCCACGGGCAGGACCTGGCGGTGCGTTATTCGCCGAGGCCCGCCATGCCGCCGACCACGGCGTTAAAGCCCGCGTCGACGTGGACGATTTCCGCCGTCACGCCGCCCGCGAGATCGGAGAGCAGGAACGCGGCCGTGTTGCCGACTTGCTCGATCGTCACGTTACGCTGCAGCGGCGCATTGTGCTCGACGAAGTCGAGAATCTTGCCGAAGCTCTTGATGCCGCTTGCCGCGAGCGTCTTGATCGGGCCAGCCGAGATGCCGTTCACGCGCACGCCCTTGGCGCCGAGCGATACCGCGAGGTAGCGCACGCTTGCTTCGAGCGAGGCCTTCGCGAGGCCCATCGTGTTGTAGTTGGGGATCGCGCGCTCGGCACCGAGATAAGTGAGCGTGAGGAGCGAGGCGTTGGCCGCGAGCATCGGTTGCGCGGCTTTGGCGAGCGCGGGGAAGCTGTAGGCCGAGATATCGTGGGCGATGCGGAAGTTTTCGCGCGTCATCCCGTCGAGGAAGTCGCCTGCGATGGCTTCGCGCGGCGCGAAGCCGATCGAGTGGACGAGACCGTCGAGCGTGCCCCAGTGCTGCTTGAGGTCGGTGAAGAGCGCTTCGATTTGCGCGTCGTCGGCCACATCGCAGGGGAAAATGAGGTTGCTGCCGAACTCCTGCGCGAATTCGGTAATGCGGTCCTTGAAGCGCTCGCCGACGTACGTGAACGCCAGTTCCGCGCCTTCGCGCTTGCATGCCTGCGCAATGCCATACGCGATCGATCGGTTCGACAGCAGGCCGGTCAACAAAATGCGTTTGCCAGCGAGGAAGCCCATGAATTCTCCTGAACAGGTTCAATGCACCGGGCGCCAGTAGAGGCGGCGCCGCGTGGTTTGGGTAGAATTCTCTCACAATTGACACCGCACCCCGGACAAATCCCTTTCTATGACGACAGGAACGCGAGGCAGGAGAACGCGCATGGCGCGTGGGGCAATGGTTCCTGGCTGGAGTCCTGATCAGGGTTGCGCACGGCGGAGCAACGGGCGGGCAGGGTGGCGCATGCTGGGCATGGCGCTTGTGCTCGCCTTCGCATTCGCGACGGTGCCTTCGGCGCACGCGGTTTACGCCATCGCTCAATACGGCGAGCCGAAGTATCCGCAGGACTTCAAGCATTTCGATTATGTGAACCCGAATGCGCCCAAGGGCGGCACGCTGGTGCTCGCAAATCCTGACCGGCTCACGAGCTTCGACAAGTTCAATCCGTTCACGATGCGCGGCAACTCGGCGCCGGGACTCGGCATGATTTTCGAGAGCCTGACGACGGGCAGCATGGACGAGGTGGCGTCAGCGTACGGCTTGCTCGCCGACGATATCCGCATCGCGCCCGATGGCTTGTCGGTCACGTTTCACTTGAATCCTCGCGCGCATTTTTCGAACGGCGATCCGGTTACCGCGGCCGACGTCAAGTTCTCGCTCGACATGCTCAAGAGCCGTCAGGCCGCGCCGTCGATGCAGGCCTATTTCAGTGAAATCGTGCGCGCCGTGGTGGTCGACCCGGCAACCGTCCGCTTCGAGTTTCACAGCAACAATCGCGAGTTGCCGCTCATCGCGGGCGGCATGCCGGTGTTCTCGCACAAGTGGGGCTTGCGCGCGGACGGCACGCGCATCGCGTTCGACCAGATCGGGTTCGAGGAGCCGATCGGCAGCGGCCCGTATGTGATCGAGCGTTATTCGAATGGTCGCACGATTACCTACAAGCGAGATCCTGCGTATTGGGGCAAGGATCTGCCCGTGCGCGTGGGCACCCACAACTTCGAGCGCATCGTCTACAAGCTCTATTCGGACGACGTCGCGCGTCTCGAGGCATTCAAGGCGGGCGAGTACGACGCGCTCGTCGAATACGTGGCGCGCAACTGGGTGCGCCGCGACGTGGGCAAGAAGTTCGACAGCGGCGAGCTCATCAAGCGCGAATTCCCGCAGCACAACGGCACCGGCATGCAGGGCTACGTGATCAACTTGCGCAGGCCGATGTTCGAGGACGTGCGCGTGCGCGAGGCGCTCGATCTCGCGCTCGACTTCCAGTGGCTCAACCGCATGCTGTTCTACAGCCAGTACAAACGCATCGACAGCTGGTTCGTGAACACGGATTTGCAGGCGAAGGGTGTGCCGACGCCCGGCGAACTCGCGCTGCTCGAGCCGTGGCGCAAGCAGCTCGATCCGGCGGTATTCGGTCCGCCGCCTGTGCAGCCGAGCACCAATCCGCCGGGCTCGCTGCGTGCGAATCTGCTCAAGGCGCGTGCGCTGCTTGCACAGGCGGGTTGGACATATCGCGACGGCGCGCTGCGCAACGCGCAAGGTCAGCCGTTCGTGCTCGAGGTGCTCGACGACACGAGCGCCGCCGCACAATGGGCGCCGATCATGGCGCAGTACACGCAAGCGCTGGCTCGGCTAGGCATTCAGGTGAACTATCGCTCGGTGGACTTTGCGCTTTATCAGAAGCGGCTCGATGCCTTCGACTTCGATATCACGACGATCAAGTTCCCCGACGTGCAGGTCCCGGGCGCGGAGCAACTGGACCGCTTCGGCAGCAAGGCCGCCGACGAGCCGGGCTCGGGTAACCTGATCGGCCTGAAGTCGCCGGCCGTCGACGCGATTCTCAAGTCGCTGATGCTGGCGCAGACGCGCGAGCAACTGCTCGACGCCACGCATGCGCTCGACCGCGTGCTGATGCACGGCTACTATGTCGTGCCGCAGTGGTACAGCGCGACGCACCGCGTGGCGTACAAGAACACCTTGGCTTATCCGGCGAAGCTGCCGCTGTACTATGGCGCGGTCGACTGGATCATATCGACGTGGTGGCTTGGCGGCGCGCACGCGCCGCAGCACTGAGATGCCCGACCATTCTTGACGGACACGAAGAACCATGTGGAGCTACATCGTCAAACGCCTGTTGCTGATGATCCCGACACTGCTCGGCGTGCTCACGCTGACTTTCGCGGTGATCCAGTTCGTGCCGGGCGGCCCCGTCGAGCAGGCGGTGCGCGAGCTCAAGCGCGGCGCGGAGCAGGGCATGCCGTTCGGCATGCGCGCGCATTCGGGGGTGGACGCGCAACAGATCGCGCAACTCAAGCAGCTCTATGGCTTTGATAAACCTCCGCTGCAGCGCTATTTTCTGATGCTCGGCCGCTTCGCGCGCTTCGATCTCGGGCAGAGCTATTTTCACCATCAGAGCGTGTGGTCGCTCATTATCTCCAAGCTGCCGGTGTCGATCAGCATCGGCTTGTGGACCTTCTTTCTCACTTATCTGATATCGGTGCCGTTGGGCATCGCCAAGGCGGTGCGCAACGGCTCGCGATTCGACCTCGTCACGAGTCTTATCGTGCTGATCGGCTATGCGATACCGGGCTTCGTGCTGGGTGTGCTGCTGCTCGTGCTGTTCGGCGGCGGTACCTTCCTGCAGCTCTTTCCGCTGCGCAACCTGACCTCCGACGACTGGGACACGCTCTCGCTCGGCGGCAAGGTTCTCGACTACCTGTGGCACATCACACTGCCGGTCACGGCTTCGGTCGTGGGGAGTTTCGCTGTCACGACCATGCTCACCAAGAACGCGTTTCTCGAAGAAATCCGCCGTCAATACGTGCTGACTGCGCGCGCGAAAGGCCTGTCCGAGCGCACCGTGCTGTGGAAGCACGTGTTTCGCAACGCGCTGCTGCCGCTCGTCGTCGGGTTTCCGGCTGCGTTCATCGGCGCATTCTTCACGGGCAGCCTGCTGATCGAAACGCTGTTTTCGCTCGACGGCCTCGGCTTGCTGTCCTACGAGTCGGTGGTGCGGCGCGACTATCCCGTGGTGCTCGGCACGCTCTATCTCTTCACGTTGATCGGACTCCTGACCAAGCTCATCTCCGATCTCTGTTACGTGTGGGTCGACCCCCGCATTCAATTCGAACAACTGGAGCGCTGAGTTGAACCGAACCCGCGCCGGCGCCGAACCCGAACTGCGCACCGAGAGCGTACGCGCCTTCAAGTCGCCCACGCCCGCGCGCCGGGTGTGGCTGCGCTTCAAGCAGCAGCGCCTTGGCTACTGGAGCCTGATCGTATTCGTGATCGCCTTCGCGGCGAGTCTTGCGGGCCCGCTCTGGTGCAACGACAAGCCGCTCGTGGTGCGCTACGACGGGCACCTCTATTTCCCGCTTTTCAAGTCGTATCCCGAGACGACCTTCGGCGGCGATTTCCCGACGTCCGCCGACTATCTCGACCCGTACATTCGCCACCGCTTCGACGCGCCCGGCAACTTCGCGATCTATCCGCCGAATCCGTACTACTACGACACGCTCAATTATTTTTCGAAGGTGCCGAATCCGGCGCCGCCGTCGCGCGATAACTGGCTCGGCACGGATGCGAGCGGGCGCGATCTGTTCGCGCGGCTGCTGTATGGCTTTCGCGTCTCGGTGGAGTTCGCACTGGTGCTGACCGCGATCGGCACGCTGCTCGGCGTGCTGGCGGGGGCGATCCAGGGTTACTTCGGCGGACGCGTCGACATCGTCGGACAGCGCCTGATCGAGATCTGGAGCGCGATGCCCGAGCTCTATCTGCTCATCATCTTCGCGTCGATCTTCGAGCCGGGCTTCATCCTGCTGATCGTGCTGCTCTCGCTGTTCGGCTGGATTGGGCTTTCCGACTACGTGCGCGCCGAGTTCCTGCGCAATCGCAATCAGGATTACGTGGTCGCCGCGCGCGCCATGGGGCTTTCGAACTGGCAGATCATCTGGCGCCACGTGTTGCCCAACAGCCTCACGCCCGTCATCACGTTTTTGCCGTTTCGCATGAGCGGTTCGATCCTCGCGCTCACGAGCCTCGACTTTCTCGGCCTGGGCGTGCCGCCGCCGACGCCTAGTCTCGGTGAATTGCTCGCGCAAGGCAAAGGCAATCTCGACGCGTGGTGGATCTCGATGTCGACGTTCGGCGTGCTCGTCGTGACCTTGCTGCTGCTCACGTTCATGGGCGACGCGCTGCGCAACGCGCTCGATACGCGCATCTCCGATGCGATGAAGGCCGGAGGCAATCAGTGAGCGCGCTGCCAGGGGATGTCGATGCGAAGAATGCAGGGCCCTTGCTCTCGATCGAGCATCTGAGCGTGCGCTTCGGCGAGACGCTCGCCGTGGACGACGTCGCGCTGTCCATCGAGCGCGGCGAGCGCGTGGCGCTCGTGGGCGAGTCGGGCTCGGGCAAGACCGTGACCGCGCTCGCGATCCTGCGGCTGTTGAGCGATGCACGCATCTCGGGTGCGATCCGTCTTGACGGTGAGGATCTGCTCGCGAAGAGTGAGCGCGCCATGCGCGGCTTGCGCGGCAGCGACATCGCGATGATCTTCCAGGAGCCGATGACGGCGCTCAATCCGCTCTACACGATTGGCGAGCAGATTGCGGAAACCATCGTGCTGCATGATGGCGTGACGAAGAAGGAAGCGTGCGAACGCGCGGCGGGCCTGCTTGAGCGCACTGGCATTGCGGAGCCGCGCCGGCGTCTGTTCAGCTATCCGCATCAGCTTTCGGGCGGCCAGCGCCAGCGCGTGATGATCGCGATGGCGCTCGCGTGTCGCCCGCGCCTGTTGCTGGCGGACGAGCCTACGACGGCGCTCGATGTGACGATCCGCGGGCAGATCGTCGAACTGTTGCGCGAGCTCCAGCGCGAGGAGGCGGGCAAGTCCGGCGGGGGCATGTCGGTGCTGCTCATCACGCACGATCTGAATCTCGTGCGCCGCTTCGCGCAGCGCGTGGCGGTGATGGAGAAGGGCCGGCTCGTGGAGACCGGAAGCGTCGAGCTAATCTTCGAATCGCCTCAGCATCCCTACACACAGCGGCTCATCGCAAGCCGGCCCGAGCGCAATGTGCTGCCGGTGCTGCCGATCGCGCCGGTGCTGCTCGAAGCGAAAGACGTGAGCGTCGATTTCGCAACGAAGCTGCCTGGTTTTACGGGCTGGTGGCGCCACGGCCGCTTTCGTGCGGTCGACGACGCGAGCGTCTCGGTGCGCCAGGGCGAGACGCTTGGCATCGTCGGCGAGTCCGGGTCGGGAAAATCGACGCTCGCGATGGCGATGTTGGGTATGCAACGTACCGCGGCTGGCGCGATCGAGTTCCAGGGGCGTTCCATCGAGAGCTATCGGGGCCGCGACAAGCTCGGGCTGCGTTCGCACCTGCAGGTGGTCTTTCAGGATCCGTTCAGTTCGCTTTCACCCAGGCAAACCATCGAGCGCATCGTAGGGGAGGGGCTGGCGCTGCACCGACCCGAGCTTTCCGGCGACGAGCGCCGCAAGCGCATCGTGTCCGTGTTGCGGGAAGTGGGCCTCGACCGTACGGTTTTGCAGCGCTATCCGCACGAGTTTTCCGGCGGCCAGCGCCAGCGAATTGCAATTGCGCGCACGCTCGTGCTCGAGCCGCGCGTGATCGTGCTCGACGAACCCACCAGCGCACTCGATGTCTCGATCCAGCAGCAGGTGTTGCGTTTGTTGACTGATTTGCAACGCAAATACAATCTGGGCTACGTATTCATCAGCCATGATCTCGAGGTCATCGGTGCAATGGCACATCGGGTCGCGGTCATGCAAAACGGGGCGATTGTCGAGACCGGAGATGTAACAAGAATCTTTGACGAGCCTGCCCACCCTTACACGCGAAAGTTGCTGAAAGCCGCGTTCGATCGATGAACGATCGCGGAACTTAAGGGGGTTTTTTGGTGAAATTCACCAATGACGCCTGCATCGTAATTGTTTTTTTCTATTTGTTTTGACACACAAATACTTACTGGCTACTATCGTCCAAACTTTTTCTTCTAACCCTCTGATTTACGGGCAATTTATTTCGACCCATGCAGCACCGATCCTTGACCCAGGCTTGCACGCGCGTCGTCGCCGGGATGTTCATCGGCGCACTGATGGCTGCAGCTAACGGCGCGTTCGCCGACGAAGCAAGCAGTTTTAATCAGAACGTCTCATTCTCGCCGAGCAACTCGACGAATCTCCAGTCGCTTTCCGCAGCTCAGCCCGCTGCTCAAGCCACGACCCAGACCACCGCACCAGCTCCGGCTCAAGGCGGTGCGAAGGCATTTCTGTCCGGCATGGCCGGCAAGGCCGGCGACGTCGTAGTGGGCGCGTTGAACATGATCGGCGTGCGTTATCGCTGGGGTGGCAATACGCCGGACTCGGGTCTCGACTGCAGCGGTTTCGTGCGCTACGTGTTCCAGGATACGCTCGGCATGAACCTGCCGCGCCGCGCAGAGGAAATGAGCCGCGTGGGCGAGAAGGTGAGCATGAGCAACCTCAAGCCCGGTGACCTCGTGTTCTTCAACACGATGCGCCGCACGTTCTCGCACGTGGGCATCTATATAGGCGACAACAAGTTCGTGCACTCGCCGTCCACCGGCAGCACGATTCGCGTCGACGATCTGGACAACGGCTATTGGGAAAAGCGCTTCACGGGTGCGCGTCGCATCGAAGCGTCGTTTACGCCGGATCAGGAGCAAGGCCTCAAGCAGCGCGTGAGCGCGCAGTTCGACGGCAGCAGCGGCAACTAATCGCCCAATCGATTGCAATACGGGTGCAACAAAAAGCCTGCTTCATCGAAGCAGGCTTTTTTGTTTTCGATCGCCGCTTACGCCGTCGCCGTGCGCGCGGCAGCCAGCCGGCGTTCGATCTCGGGGAAGATCTTGGCGGCGGCTTCCTCGCCGGCGAGGATCGCGCCATTGCGCTGGGTGAAATCGCTGCTCGACATGGCGTTGAGGTTCGGGCGGATCACGATGTCGGCGTACTTCTCGAGCTCGTAGTTCTTGATCGACTGGCCCATGATCGTGAAGGTCTGCATCAGCACGTCGAACTGGCTTTGCGTGGGCGCCGTTTCCGGGCGCGACGAAATATCGACGGCAATCACGAAGTCCGCGCCCATCTTGCGCGCGAACGACGCCGGCACCGGGCTCACGAGGCCACCGTCCACGTACTCGTGACCCGCGATGCGGACCGGCTCGAAAATCGACGGAATACTGCACGAGGCTCGCACGGCAATGCCTGTATTGCCGCGCTGGAACAGGATCGCCTGACCGGTGCGCAGATCGGTTGAGACCACGCCTAGCGGCTTGGCCATTTTTTCGATCGGGCGATCGCGCAGCGTCGTGTTCAGGAAGTTCTGCAGCGCCACGCCTTGCAGAATACCGCGGTTGCGAAACGGCATGGCCCAGTCGCTGATCGACGCTTCATCCATCGTCAGTGCCAGCTTGTTGAGCGCGAAGCCATTCATGCCCGACGCGTAGAGCGCGGCCACCACCGAGCCCGCGCTCGTGCCCGTGATCAGATCGACCTGGATGTTGCGCGCCTCGAGTCCCTTGATCACGCCGATATGCGCGAATCCGCGCGCAGCGCCGCCGCCGAGCGCAAGGCCCACACGGATCGGGCGCTGCGTTTTGGCGGACGGGGGTGGAGCGACGGTGACGCTTTTGTTGTCGGTCGGTTGCGTGCCCGCGGTGGTGCAGGCGGCGAGGACGGTGGAGGCAGCCGCGAGCGAGAAATGGCGGCGGCTCAATGAAAGCGGCGACGGGTGACGGTCCGGTTGCGGGCCCTGTTGTGTGCCCTGTTGTGGGTCCGTTTGCTGGGCGGGATTCAGATTCGGCTTCGAACTGGGTTTCAAGCAGATTCTCCAGGCGGCGCGCGCGAAGGCTATTTTCGTGCGGTGCGCGTCGCGTCTATTCTTGCGGCCCGCGATTGCGACCACGCGGGGCCACGCAGGCGAGGGCGCCAGCGCGCCGACATGATAAGGCAAAGCCATGCGCGCTTACGTTGCGTGCGTGTAACGCGATGTGTTTGCGATGTGCTGGCGAATTTCGATGCGATGGATCGACAGCGGCCGGGCATTCTGCGCCTCGCGGATGGGCCCGGAGCTTCCCCCATGCGCGGTCGAACCGGCGCGCGGCGGGTATAATCCCGTCTCTAATTTTCCCGGTTTTCCGTTCGCGTCTTGCACTTGCCGTGTCGCGCTGCGTCGTGCGGCTTCCAAGCCCGCATCGCCATGGCTACGCCCGCGCGAACCTTTGCCGCCCACCGGCCTGTATTTCGCCTGCTGCGCCGCTCGTATCGAGCACGCCGCGGCGCCTGACGGTCGCCGGGCGGTACCGTCCTCGAGTATTCGCACATGACCACGACCCCCGTCCGTACCCGCTTCGCGCCGAGCCCGACCGGCTTCATCCACCTCGGCAACATTCGCTCCGCGCTCTATCCGTGGGCGTTCGCGCGCCACAACAAGGGCGTTTTCGTGCTGCGGATCGAGGACACCGATCTCGAGCGATCGAGCACCGAAGCGGTCGACGCCATCCTCGAAGGCATGCAATGGCTCGGCCTCGATTTCGATGAAGGCCCGTTCTACCAGATGCAGCGCATGGACCGTTACCGCGAAGTGCTCAAGCAGATGCAGGATCAGGGCCTCGTGTACCCGTGCTACATGTCGACCGAAGAACTCGACGCGTTGCGCGAGCGCCAGCGCGAGGCGGGAGAAAAGCCGCGCTACGACGGCACGTGGCGCCCGGAGCCCGGCAAGGTCCTGCCGACGCCGCCCGAAGGCGTGCAGCCGGTGCTGCGTTTTCGCAACCCGCTCACGGGCGTGGTCGCATGGGACGACGCGGTGAAAGGGCGCGTGGAGATCTCCAACGAAGAACTCGACGACCTCGTGATCGCGCGCCCGGACGGCACGCCGACCTATAACTTCTGCGTCGTCGTGGACGACATCGACATGAAGATCACGCACGTGATTCGCGGCGACGATCACGTGAACAACACGCCGCGCCAGATCAACATCCTGCGCGCGCTGGGCGCCGAGCCGCCTGTCTATGGGCACCTGCCGACGGTGCTCAACGAACAGGGCGAAAAGATGAGCAAGCGTCACGGCGCGATGAGCGTGATGGGTTATCGCGACGCCGGCTACCTGCCGGAAGCGGTGCTGAACTACCTCGCGCGCCTCGGCTGGTCGCACGGCGATGCGGAAGTGTTCTCACGCGAGCAGTTCGTCGAATGGTTCGATCTCGACCATCTGGGCAAGTCGCCGGCGCAGTACGACCACAACAAGCTCAATTGGCTCAACAACCACTACCTGAAGGAAGTCGACAACGCGCGCCTCGCCGAGCTCTCGAAGCCCTTCTTTGCGGCGCTGGGCGTGGACGATGCGGCACTCGCGATGGGGCCGGCGCTCGCCGGCGTGGTGGCGCTCTTCAAGGATCGCGCGACGACCATCAAGGAGATCGCCGAGAGCGCCATGATGTTCTATCGCGAGCCGCAGCCCGAACAGGATGCGCTGGCGCAGCACGTGACCGACGCGGTGCGTCCGGCTCTCGCCGACCTCGCGAGCGCGCTCAAGAGTGCGGAGTGGACCAAGGAAGCCATCTCGGCCGCCTTCAAGACGACGCTGGGCACGCACAAGCTGAAGATGCCGCAACTCGCGATGCCGGTGCGCCTGTTCGTGGCTGGCACGACGCACACGCCGGCAATCGACGCGGTGCTCGCGCTGTTCGGCCGTGACGTGGTCGTGAGCCGCATCGAGCAGGGTCTTGCGAAGGTCGCCTGAAAGGGCGTGCGTAAAAATCTTTGAAGAATTTTCGCTCTGGCACTAGCGCCGGAGCGGGAGTTCTTGTAGTATTCGGGCTCCGTTGAATACGGAGCGCGAAACAGCGGTAAGTTTCACGCAAAGAGTGGTCGAATCGAGCAACGATGTTTCGTAGAAACCTCGAAGCGATGGAAAAAAGATTCGAAACACTCTTGACGAAAGCGAAATTGATGTTTAAAATCTCGCTTCTGTTCTGCAAGGGGGTATAGCTCAGCTGGGAGAGCGCTTGCATGGCATGCAAGAGGTCAGCGGTTCGATCCCGCTTACCTCCACCATCAGAACAGCGTAGTGAAGTGTGGCAAGGCATTATCTGAAAAGATTATGTCCCCTTCGTCTAGAGGCCTAGGACATCACCCTTTCACGGTGAGTACAGGGGTTCGAATCCCCTAGGGGACGCCAGACATGAGCGTCATCGAGCAAATCGTCACGATATCGATGAGGCAGCAGGTGGGAATCAACCGACGCCCGTCTGTCTATGTCGAACTGGAGCGGTAGTTCAGTCGGTTAGAATACCGGCCTGTCACGCCGGGGGTCGCGGGTTCGAGTCCCGTCCGCTCCGCCAGATGGAAGCCCGTTCAGAAATGTTGAGCGGGCTTTTTAGTTGAAGTGTTATAGGCGCAAGCCTGTGTTGTCCCCTTCGTCTAGAGGCCTAGGACATCACCCTTTCACGGTGAGTACAGGGGTTCGAATCCCCTAGGGGACGCCAAATAAAATGCGGCGCCACAGCGTAGTACAGCGAGCAGCAGGGCGACGCCGCCAGCGGGTTCTAACCGACCGCCGGTGCAGCAAAGCAGGACTGGAGCGGTAGTTCAGTCGGTTAGAATACCGGCCTGTCACGCCGGGGGTCGCGGGTTCGAGTCCCGTCCGCTCCGCCAGATTCGATCTGCCCAGTGTCTCGGGTGGAATGTAGTTTAAGGCGCAAGCCTGTGTTGTCCCCTTCGTCTAGAGGCCTAGGACATCACCCTTTCACGGTGAGTACAGGGGTTCGAATCCCCTAGGGGACGCCAAATAAAATGCGGCGCCACAGCGTAGTACAGCAAGCAGCAGGGCGACGCCGCCAGCGGATTCTAACCGACCGCCGGTGTAGCAGGACTGGAGCGGTAGTTCAGTCGGTTAGAATACCGGCCTGTCACGCCGGGGGTCGCGGGTTCGAGTCCCGTCCGCTCCGCCAGAATCAAAGCCCGCTGGATTTCCAGCGGGCTTTTTCTATTTCTCTCTTTCCTATCCCCATGCCGCATCCACGCGGATACGGACAAACGGCCATTGCCTGAGCCGGCGCGTTATCGTAGCGTTGTCGGAACTTCGAATTTTCGCGTTTTGCTGCGTTGCCTGCCATGTTCGCACCGAACGACATTCCGTCGCGCTTCCAGTTGCGTCACGCCACCATGGACGACTTCGAGTTCGCCGAGTCGCTGACGCGCCGGAACATGGGGGGCTATTACGTGCGCCATCATCTGATCTGGCGCGGCGACCTCTTTCTGGCCAGCTACCGCGAATCGGAAAATTTCATCCTCGAACTCGATCGCGAGGCCATTGGCGTGTTGCGCGTGACGCAGGAGGCCGACTCGCTGCACATACGTGACGTGCAGATCGCCGAGGGTTATCGAGGCAACGGTGCGGGGACCTTCCTGCTCGACATGTCTCATCGCTGGGCGCGCGAGCGCGGCCTGCGCGAGTTGCAGTTGCGCGTGTTCGTCGACAATCCCGCGGCGCGGCTTTATCTGCGCATGGGCTACCGGGTGGCGGGGCCACGCCTCGCGCGCCTCGGCTCGATCCGTCATATGACGCGGCCGGTCTGACGAATTTCAGGAGATCTCAGCGCGAAGCAGCGTTGTAGCGCTCGGCCCGCCGTGCGTGCTCAAACGTCGTGCCGTGCCGTCAGCGGTCCCAGAGGCGCTGCCAGGGCCGGCGTGTCGATCGCCATTTCGTCTTCGTGCGGGCCCAATTCCCGCTCGCCTGTCCCGCGCGCAATGAACGCACGCGGGCTCTCGCCGAACGCGCGCCGGAACATCGCCGAAAACGCACTCTGGCTCTGGTAGCCGAGCTCATGGGCCACGACGGCCATCGGTTTGCCCTGGTTCAGGAGCGGAATCGCACGCGCGAGGATCGCCTGCTGGCGCCACTGCGAAAAACTCACGCCAAGCTCCTGCCGGAAGAGCCGCGCGATTGTGCGTGTGCTCGCGCCCACGTGCGCCGCCCAGTATTCGAGCGAACCCGGTCCGGCAGGATCGGCGAGCAGCGCCTCGCACAGCGAGCGCAGGCGCTTTTCCTCGGGCATCGGCACCGAGAGCGGCAGCGGCGCCGAGCGCGTGATTTCGTCGAGCGCCACGGCGCCCAGCAGGCGCTCGCGCGCGGGGTCGATGCCGCGCTCGTCGAACGCGGCAATCGCCTCGCGCAGCAGGCCGGACACCTCCACCACGCGGCAAGCGTCGAGCCCGGGCGGAATGACCGAGGCATCGACATAGAGCGTGCGCAGGAACGCATCCTCGACGATCGCCACTTCATGCATGACGAATGGCGGAGCCCAGATTGCCCGTGAAGGCGGGACCATCCACGTCGTGCCGGGCGTCGCCATGCGCAGCACGCCGCGCGACGCGTAGGCGAGCTGCGCCCACGCGTGCGTATGCCGCGCGATGCGCACGCCGGCGGCCATGGGCCGCGAGCGCACGCGGATCGGGTGCTCGGGCGTCGGCTCGAATTCGGGCGGGATGTCGGCGAGCTCGGCGGGCGGCAAGGCGGCGGGCGAGGAAAAGGGCATGGTGGATCTGCGCGTTTCTGTGCGCATCATTGTAGGCGCGCGTGTGCATGGCTGTCCGATGGTGCCCATCGGCATGGACGCAGGCGCATAATGCTGCCGATTTGCTGCACGAGTCATCGGCAACGGGCAGCCAGCCGGCAGCCAGCCGGCAACCGGGAGCAAGGAGCACAAGCAATGAAGTACGTATTCATCTACGGCACGCTGCGCGCGGGCGAGATCAACGACATCCATCTCGCGGCGTCACGCAATGCGCTCCGGCAGCCGCGCCTCGTGGGCAGTACGGCGGTCGCGGGCTACCTGTTCGACTTTGGGGCGTACCCGGGGATGGTGGCCGATGCGCAGGCCACGCCGGTGATCGGCGAGGTCTACGAAATCGACGAAGCGCTGGTGGCCGTGCTCGACGAGATCGAGCAGGTGTATCCGGGCGTCGACGGGCTGTTCGTCTCGCAGAAGGTGAGCGTGGAAGTGGCGGGCGAGCGGCTCGAGTGCCTGTTCTATCCGGTGGCGCGTCATGCGGTGGAAGGGCGGCCGCGGATTCATGGCGGCGACTGGATCGCGCACCGTCTCGCGCGTTGATCGGTGCGCGGCACGGCGTAGAAGCGCTGCATAGAAGTACAAAGGCCCGGCGGATTCGCATCCGCTGGGCCTTTTGTATCGATCAGTCGTCAGGTGATTCGAACGATCAGATCTCCTCGTACAGCGGCAGCGTCAGGAAGTCGACGAAGTTCTCCGAGGTCGACATCTGTTCGAAGATCTGCGAAGCGCGCACGTACGGCTGGGTGTCACCGCCGACCGAGGCCTTCACCTTGTCGAGTTCTTGCGGGATCAATTCACGCACGAGCTCGGCCGTGACCTTGCGGCCGTCTTCGAGCTTGCCCTTCGGCGAGCGGATCCACTGCCAGACTTGCGCACGGGAGATTTCCGCGGTTGCCGCGTCTTCCATCAGGTTGTGGATCGGCACGCAGCCATTGCCTGCGAGCCATGCGCCCAGGTAGTGGATGCCGACGTTGATGTTGTTGCGCAGGCCGGTTTCGGTGATCGGCGCTTCCGGACGGAAGTCGAGCACGTCCTTGGCCGTCACATTGACGTCGGGGCGCTGCTTGCTGATCTGGTTCGGCTTGTCGCCGAGCACCTTCACGAACTCTTCCATCGCGATGGGCACGAGGCCCGGGTGCGCAACCCAGCCGCCGTCGTAGCCGTCGCCGGCATCGCGCGCCTTGTCCGAACGCACGCCGCCCATGGCCTTGTCGTTCGCTGCCGGATCGTTCTTGATCGGGATCAGCGCGCTCATGCCGCCGATGGCCGGCGCATTGCGGCGGTGGCAAGTCTTGAGCAGTTCGAGCGCGTAGGCGCGCATGAACGGCGACGTCATCGTGATCTGCGAACGGTCGGCGAGGCAGAAGTCCTTGTCGTTCTTGAACTTCTTGATAGCCGAGAAGATGTAGTCCCAGCGGCCGGCGTTCAGGCCCGAGCTGTGCTCGCGCAGTTCATAGAGGATTTCGTCCATCTCGAACGTGGCGAGGATGGTCTCGATCAGAACCGTGGCGCGGATCGTGCCGCGCGGGATGCCGACGGCTTCCTGCGCCACGACGAAGATGTCGTTCCACAGGCGCGCTTCGAGATGGCTCTCCATCTTCGGCAGGTAGAAGTACGGACCGCTGCCGCGTGCAACCAGCTCCTTCGCGTTGTGGAACAGGTAGAGCGCGAGATCGAAGACGCCGCCCGAGACGCGCTGACCGTCGACCGTCACGTGCTTCTCGTCAAGGTGCCAGCCGCGCGGACGCACGATCAGCGTGGCGGTCTTTTCGTTGAGCTTGTAGGTCTTGCCGTTCTGTTCCAGCGAGATCGTGCGGCGCACGGCGTCCTTGAGGTTGATCTGGCCGGTGATCTGGTTGTCCCAGCTCGGCGCGTTCGAATCCTCGAAGTCGGACATGTAGGAGTCCGCACCGGAGTTCAGCGCATTGATGATCATCTTGCGCTCGACCGGACCCGTGATTTCGACGCGGCGGCATTCGAGGTCCTTCGGCAGCGGCGCGATCTTCCAGTCGCCTTCGCGGATCGACTTCGTTTCAGCCAGGAAGTCGGGACGCTCGCCGGCGTCGAGGCGCTTGGTGCGCTCGACGCGCGCCTTGAGGAGTTCCTGACGACGCGACTCGAATGCGCGGTGCAGCTTCGCGACGAGTTCGAGTGCTTCGGGCGTGAGGATCGTTTCGAAGCCGGGCTTGATTTCAGCCGAGATCTGCATGCCTTGCGGCAGGTTCAACGTGTTCGCCATGATTGCTTGCTCCTTGGTCGGTCAGACTTTGAATGCGGTGGTTGTTGTAATTACCGTGCCGGTCAGGACGATTTCGTCACGCGCCCGGGCTGGGGCGCGGGGCGGCTTCGCTCGGCAGGCACAGCGGTTTCGAGAAAGGCGGCGAGTTCTGCCATGCCGCCGCCGGTGCCGTGCGGCGGCACGCCGAGTTCTTCGGCGGGCAGTCGCTGGCGGTTGATCCAGAATGTGGTATAGCCGAACCAGGCGGCGCCGGCCGCATCCCAGCCGTTCGACGAGACGAACACCATGTCGCGCGGCGCGGCGTCGAACGCGCTGGCGCCGAGCGCGTAGGCGGCCGCGGCTGGTTTATAGGCGCGCACGGCGTCGACTGAGAGCACGTGGTCGAACAGGCCGTTCATGCCGGCGCTTTTCACCGCGATGTCGAGCATCTGCGGATTGCCGTTCGAGAGGATGGCGAGGCCCATGCGCGTGCCGTCAGCGGCCGGCGCACGCAGGCGGCGCAGCACGGGCAGCACGTCGGGAAAGGCCGAGAGGCAGGCGTATTCGTCCATCAGCCGCTTTTCGCCCGCGCCGGAAAGCGACAGGTTCAAGCGGCGCGCCGCGTAGCGCAGCGCGTCGAGCGTGATATCCCAGAAGGGGCGGTAGCGCGCGCCAGCGGGGTCCGAGAGCGTGCGCAACTGCGTGTATTCGATCTGCTTCAGGCGCCAGAGCTGCGAGAGCGCGTCGCCGTGACCGGGGAACATCTGCTCGGCTGCGGCAACGACCGAGTGCACGTCGAAGAGCGTGCCATATGCGTCGAAGATCACAGCCTTGGGGAATCGTGGTGTCGTTGTGGCCGACATAGCTTTGCACTCCATCATCAGAGGTCGGGAGGAATTGTATTCATGATCATGGGTGCTGAAAAAGACGGGATTGATCACTTGATCTTTTACTTTTACCCACCTAATCTGACGCTCTAGAGGTTTTTTTCTATCAAGGGTGTTGCGTAATTCCGTTTTCCTCCTTTTCCGATGGATCGCTTCAAACAAATCGAAACTTTCGCCAACGTCGCGGCGAAGGGCAGTCTTTCCGCGGCGGCGCAGGCCGAAGGCGTCGCGCCCGCCATCATCGGCCGGCGCATCGACGCGCTCGAAGAGCGGCTCGGCGTGAAGCTGTTTGTGCGCACCACGCGCCGCATTACGCTGACATTCGAGGGCTCCGCGTTCCTCGAAGACTGCCAGCGCATCATTCATGACATGCAAAACGCTGAGGCCAGCGTCTCCGCGGGTGGCGTGAAGGCGAGCGGGCACCTGCGCGTGTCCGCGCCGGCGGGTTTCGGCAGGCGGCACGTCGCGCCGCTCGTGCCCGATTTCACGTCCGCGCACCCTGACGTGACGACCACGCTCGACCTCTCGGACCGGCTCGTCGACCTCGTCAACGAAGGCTTCGACTGCGCGGTGCGGCTGGGCGAGCTGCCCGATTCGTCGCTCGTTTCGCTCAAGCTCGGCGAAAACCGGCGCGTCTGCGTGGCGTCGCCCGCATACCTGTCGCGGCGCGGCGCGCCCGAGACGCTGGCCGACCTCGCGCGTCACAATTGTCTCGCGCTCGGCGCGAGCAGCGCGAACCAGCAGCGCGGCTGGACCTTTCAGCAGGACGACAAAGTGGTGTCGATTCGCGTTTCCGGCACGATGGAATGCTCGGACGGCGCGGTGCTGCACGAATGGTGCCTCGAAGGCTATGGCCTCGCGTGGCGCTCGTGGTGGGAAGTCGGTGAGGATATTGCAGCGGGCCGGCTCGCGAGCGTGCTCGACGCTTATGCCGCGCCGCCCATCGGCATTCACGCCGTGTTTCCGCAGCGCCGGCACTTGCCGTTGCGCGTGCGCCTCTTTCTCGACTTTATCAAGCATACCTACGGCCAGCCGGGTTACTGGGGCCAGGACTGAGTCCTGGCGGTTCGTGCTTCCGCCTCGGCGTCACGGCCAGTGCATCCGCGTTTCCGATATGGGGGGATGCCCGCATGCGCGCCGTGCACCGTTTATTCGCGCACTACAATCGATCTGAGGGCGTAGCGGGGCGCCGTGCGAGGCCATGGCGCGGTTCGCGAGGCCACCCGGATGCAGAGAGCACGGGAACACGGAGGGCGCCATGTTCAAGCACATCCTCGTTCCAACCGACGGCACCGATCTGTCGAAGAAGGCGATCGACGGCGCGATCGACCTCGCGCGGACGGTGGGCGCCCGCGTCACGGCCTACGCGTGCCTGCCGCAATATCCGTACTCGCCTTACGCCGATGTCGTGATGGAGCTGCCCGGCGACTTTCAGACCCGCAGCGAGCGCGAGGCGCGCATCCACCTGCAGGAGGTGGAGGACGCGGCGCACAGCGTGGGCGTCACCTGCGACTCCTGCACCAGCGTGCATCCTTCCCCGTACCTCGGCATCATCGAAGCCGCCGAAAACTGCGGCTGCGACGTCATATTCATGGCTTCGCACGGGCGGCGCGGTCTGGGCAGCCTGTTGATCGGCAGCGAGACGCAGCGCGTGCTCACGCATACGAAGATTCCGGTGATCGTCTATCGATAGTGCATAGCCGCAGTTGGCGCATGGACATGCACGGCGCGATGTCCATGCGCCTTCCGTGGCTTGCCTCACTACACTCTGGCGCGCGTGCGGCGGTGGCGGCGTCCGGCAGGCCCCGCCAAGGACTTGCGAACCGGCTGCCGCGCCGTGCGTCCGGCGCCAGAAAAAAGCAGGGGCGTGCCCCCTGCAGGTGGTCTTACGCCACCTTCTGGTCGAAGAACTGCTCGTCTTCGGTCGAGCCGTGCAGCGCCGTGGTCGATGCGTCTCGTTCGACCGTTTGCGTCACGGCGTCGAAATAGCCCGTCCCCACTTCGCGCTGGTGCTTCACGGCGGTGAAGCCCTTTTCGGCCGCGGCGAACTCGGCCTGCTGGAGCTCGACGAACGCGCTCATGTTCTGGCGCGCATAGCCGTGCGCGAGGTTGAACATCGAATAGTTCAGCGAGTGGAAGCCCGCCAGCGTGATGAACTGGAACTTGTAGCCCATTGCGCCGAGCTCGCGCTGGAACTTCGCGATCGTCGCGTCGTCGAGGTTTTTCTTCCAGTTGAACGACGGCGAGCAGTTGTAGGCGAGCAGTTTGCCCGGGAATTCCTTGTGGATCGCCTCCGCGAACTTCTTCGCGAACTCGAGATCCGGCTTGCCCGTTTCGCACCAGATCATGTCGGCGTAGGCCGCGTAGGCGAGACCGCGCGAGATCGACTGCTCGAGGCCGTTGCGCGTGCGGAAGAAGCCTTCCACCGTGCGCTCGCCCGTGAGGAACGGCTTGTCGTTGTCGTCGATGTCGGAGGTGACGAGGTCGGCGGCTTCGGCGTCCGTGCGCGCGAGAAGCACGGTCGGCACGCCGCAGACGTCGGCGGCCAGACGCGCGGCCGTCAGCTTGGCGACGGCTTCGCGCGTCGGCACGAGCACCTTGCCGCCCATGTGACCGCACTTCTTCACCGAAGCGAGCTGGTCTTCGAAGTGCACGCCCGCGGCGCCCGCTTCGATCATCGCCTTCATCAGTTCGAACGCATTGAGCACGCCGCCGAAGCCGGCTTCAGCGTCGGCCACGATGGGCTGGAAGTAGTCGACATAGCCTTCGTCGCCGGGATTCTTGCCTTCGGACCATTGGATCTGGTCGGCGCGCGTGAGCGTGTTGTTGATGCGCTTGACCACCTGCGGCACCGAATTGGCCGGGTAGAGCGATTGGTCCGGGTACATTTCGCCGGCGAGGTTGGCGTCGCCGGCGACTTGCCAGCCCGACAGGTAAATGGCCTTGAGACCGGCCTTCACCTGCTGCATGGCCTGGTTGCCCGTAAGCGCGCCGAGCGAGTTGATGAACGGCTCGGTGGTCACGCCTTTCCAGAGCTTTTCGGCGCCGATCTTCGCGAGCGTGTGCTCGGGCTGGATCGAACCGCGCAGGCGTACCACGTCATCAGCCGTGTAGTTGCGCTTGATGCCCTTCCAGCGCGGGTCCGTTTCCCATTGCTGTTGAAGTTGCTGTGCTTGCTGTTGACGGGTCGACATGATGGGCTCCTTCGTTTACCTGGAGATAAACCGGTGATCGGAACAGCTGAACCGCTGAGATTCGCAAAGGGGATTTCGTTTCGCGAACTCTTATATAAGAGTCTAGGCAAATCGATCGCCCCGCAACAGACAAGGGGTGGGTTTTTTTGGTAAATTTTAAATCAATAAATTCAATACGTTATATATTTTATTTCGCGATAAGAAACGCAATTTTCCATCTTGCAATGGATCTATTTGTGCCCCGCAACACGATTTTTTACGAAGCAAAAAAATTTTTCGTATTGTGAAATTTTGGGCGCGGACAAAAAAAGACCGGTGACGAGCACCGGTCCTTTCCAACATCAGTTGGCGGGCGGACGTTGCCGTCCGCCGCCGCGCGCTGATTTAGCTGTCGCGGCGTGCGCCACGCGGGCCGTCGTTGCGGCGCGCGCCGTAGCCTTCACGCGAACGGCCGTAGCCGTCGCCGCGCGGCTGGCCGTAGCCGCCGCGGCCATTGCCTTCGCCGCGCGAGGCGCCATAGCCGCCTTCGCGTTGACCATAGCCGCCACGCGAGCCTTCCGGACGGTTGCCCCAGCTATTACCGTTGCGCTCGCCGCCGGACGAACGTTCGCCAAAGCTGCGCTCGCCCTGCGGACGATCTCCGTAGCTGCGCTCGCCGCCACGGTTGCCGTAGCCGCCCGGCTTGCCACTGCCGTTGCCGAAGCGACGGCCACCGCCATTGCCGCCGCCCGGACGGCCACGGCCGCCAAAGCCGCGGTTCGAGGGCGGCGCCTTGCGCGGCTCGAAGCCTTCGATCACGTTGACCGGCAGCGGTGCGCGCACGAAGCGCTCGATGCGCTTGAGCGCGCCTTGCTCGGCGTGATGCACGAGGCTCACGGCGATGCCCGAACGGCCCGCGCGGCCCGTGCGGCCGATGCGGTGCACGTAGTCTTCGGCGAATTTCGGCAGGTCGTAGTTGAACACGTGCGTGATGCCGGGGATGTCGATGCCGCGCGCCGCGACGTCGGTGGCGACGAGCACGCGCACGCGACGCTCGCGCAGCGCACGGATCGTGCGGTTGCGCGCGCCTTGCGGCAGATCGCCGTGCAGGGCAGCGGTTTCGAAGCCGGCGTCGGCGAGCTTGCCAGCGAGCTGGTCCGCATCCATCTTGGTCGCCGTGAACACGACGGCCTGGTCGAGGCTCTCGTCGCGCAGCAGGTGGTCGAGCAGGCGGTCCTTGTGATCGCGGTCGTCCACGTAGTGCACGGTTTGCGCGATGTTCGAGTTCGCTTCGACCTTGCGCACGATCTCGATGCGCTCGGGGTCCTTGAGCAGGCGGCCCGTGATCGAGGCGATCTTGCCGTCGAGCGTGGCCGAGAACAGCATCGTCTGACGCGACTCGGGCGTGGCGGCCACGATCGTGTCGATGTCGTCGATGAAGCCCATGTCGAGCATGCGGTCGGCTTCGTCGAGCACGAGCATCTTCAGCTCGGACAGGTCGATGCGGCCGCGCTCGAGGTGGTCGAGCAGGCGGCCCGGCGTCGCCACGAGAATCTCGGGGTTCTTCGCGAGCAGCATGAGCTGCTGGCCGTAGGCCACGCCGCCAAGAATGCTGACGGTGCGCAGGCGGCGCAGATGCTGGCCGTAGGTCGATGCAGCCGTGGTCACCTGCATGGCGAGCTCACGCGTGGGCGTGAGCACGAGCAGGCCCGGGCGCGCGACCGGCTGCGGACGGCGCTGGCGGCGGTCGCCCTGGCCTTGCTGGCCTTGCGGACGCGGTTCGCGCGGTTGAGCGGCCTGAGCCTTCTGAAGCTGCGCGAAGCGCTCGATCGCGGGCAGCATGAAGGCTGCGGTCTTGCCCGAGCCGGTCGGGCTGGAGACCAGCAGGTCGCGGCCCGCGATGGCGGCAGGAATGGCGCGTTCCTGCACGGGCGTCGGAGCCTTGTAGCCCGCCGCGATCAGCGCGGAGACGATCTCCGGCGACAGACCGAGCGATGCGAACGTCGGGCCTGCGGGCGTGTCGTCGGCCTGCACGGCGGCTTCAGGAGCAGCAGTGGCGGCGTCGAGACCGAGGGCGTCATTGGCAATCGCGTCGAGGGGGCTTTGGGTATTGCTCGAAGTCATGAAAATCCTTGGTACACAGGAAATAGAACGTCGGCGCCAATCGGCATACCCAAGTCGTCTGAATTTGCGAGCAAATCGAAAAACGGGGGCAATCCGCACCACACAAGGGCGAAGGCGGATTTTCGTTAGAAGCTGTTTTGGGTGCGGCTTAGCCGGGATTGGCCAACCGCCAGCCTGATACTTGACGGCCCGGAAACTGGGCCATGGCAGGGGGGGACAGGTTCTAAACTGGATTGGAGCTTAACGCTACGTGGCGTATTGCTGATCGCAAGGGCGACCGGAGCGAAACGCAGCGCGTATTGTATCTTGTTTTGTTGCAGTGCGCCAGCAATCGTTTCGTCTGGTTTGAGGCGATGCCGCTCGCTGGCGCTTCCGGTTGCTTCTAGTTCGCGGCGCCGCTCTTGAGCGATTCGACGACCTCGACGTACTGCGCCTTCGCAACGTCCTGCGCGGTGCCTTGCAGCGCGGCCCACGCCTCGTACTTGTACTTGCCGACGATATCGGTGAATCCAGGCTTGTCGCCGTGCACGTCGCCTTCGGTGGCCTGCTTGAAGAGCGCGTACAGGCGCAGCAGCGTCAGGTTGCCCGGGCGCTCCGGAAGCTTTTGCACGTCTTGCTGGGCCTGCTCGAATTGGGCATTCACATCGCTCATTGTTTTTTCCTCCACTGGATGATCGGAACAGCCCGGCGATGGTAGCAGCGCCGCCTGGTAACGGGCTGGAACCGCTCCTCCATTCTATGGAGGCTGAGCGCCGCCGCATGGGCCATGCCTGGCCGGCGACTGCACGAAGGCGGCGCATTACAATAGCGCTCATGACTGAAACCGTGCTGCTTGCTCTCGATACCTCGACCGAATATTGCTCGGTCGCATTGCTCCGCGCCGCCGCGCCCGTCAGCGGCGCATCCGGATCCGCCAACGAGGCGCCGCCCGAGCCGCGCGTCTGGATGCGCCATGAAGCCACCGGCGCCGTCTCCAGCACGCGCCTCTTGCCGGCGATCGGCGAGTTGCTGGCCGAAGCGGGGCTCGCGCTGGCCGACTGCGATGCGATCGCGTTCGGTGCGGGCCCAGGCTCCTTTACCGGCCTGCGCACCGCCACGGGCGTCACCCAGGGCCTGGCCTTCGGCCTCGACATTCCCGTGGTGCCCGTGAGCACGCTGCTCATCTGTGCCGAGAGCGCACGCATGCGCGATCCGGCGGCGACACGCGTGCTCGCGGCGCTGGACGCGCGCATGGACGAAGCGTACTGGGCCGATTACGCGTGGGATGCGGCCGCGAACGATTGGCGCACGCTGCGCCCGGCGTCGCTCGATGCACCCGAGGCCATCGCGGCGCCCGACGAACCGTTCACGCTCGCCGGCAACGCGCCGGCGGCGTTCGGCGCGCGCCTCGTCGCCTCGACGACCGCGCGCACCATCGACGCCGAAGCCCTGCCGCACGCGCTGCCGCTCGCACACGCGGCGCTGCGCGCGTTCCGCGCGGGCCGCACGCTGCGCGCCGACGAGGCCGCGCCCGAATACGTGCGCAACAAGGTCGCGCAGACCACGGCCGAACGCATGGCGGCAAAAGCTGCGCAGGGCGGGGTACACAACAGCGGCGAGGGGGGGCGATGAGCGGCGTGCTGATGACGGACCGCTACCTCTCGCAGATGACCGAGAGCGATCTCGACGAGGTCGTGGTCATCGAAAAATCCGCGTACGAATTCCCGTGGTCGCGCGGCAACTTCGAAGATTCGCTGCGCAACGGCTACTTTGGCGTGTGCATGCGCCATGTGACGGGCACCTTGATCGGCTATTGCGTGCTGATGCCGGTCGTCGACGAGATGCATCTGCTGAACCTGTGCGTCGCGCCGCAGGCGCAGGGCTTGGGCGCGGGCCTTGCGCTGCTGCGCGAAAGCGTGCGTCTCGCGCGTGCGCAGCAGCTCGAAGGGCTGTTGCTGGAAGTGCGGCCGTCGAATCATCGCGCGATCCGGCTCTACGAGCAGTTTGGCTTCGTCACCATCGGGCGTCGCAAGAACTACTATCCGGCTCGCCATCACACCCGTGAAGACGCGATCGTGATGCGCTTCACCTTTGCAATGGAGGGCGCCGATGCCGCTCGATGAGATCGCGCTGGAGGAGCTCGGCCTCGCGCCGCGCTGGGTGCGCCGGGGCATGACTACGGCGGCACCGTCATCCTCTGAATCGATGACGGCTGCGAGCGCCAGCCTGGCCGGACAAGCCGCGCCGAACGCAGAGCCGCGAACAGCGCCGCGAACAGCGCCGACGCCGCAACCGGTTGCGCAACGCGTCGCAGCGCAAGCGCCGCAACAGGACGCCGTTGTGCAAGCGCAGGTCTCGCCGCTGCCGCCGTCCGACCCCGACCGTGGCCGCGCAGCCGCCGTGCCCGTTCAGGCGGGCCAGGCCGCGCAGGAAGAACCGCCGCCGCTGACCGAAGACGATTTCGCCTGGTTCGATGCGATGCCCGAGCCGTCGTTGCCGCATGATCTGGAGCCTGGTCGGGCTCCGCGCGATGACGTCGCGACGCTCGACTGGGATGCGCTCGCCGAACGCGTGGCCTCCTGCACGCGTTGCCGTCTGTGCGAGAAGCGCACCAACACCGTGTTCGGCGTGGGCGATCGCGCTGCGGAGTGGATGCTGATCGGCGAGGCGCCGGGCGAAAACGAAGACCGCCTCGGCGAGCCGTTCGTCGGCCAGGCAGGCAAGCTGCTCGACAACATGCTGAAGGCGTTGTCACTCGCGCGCGGCGAAAACGTCTATATCGCGAACGTCATCAAATGCCGCCCGCCCGGCAACCGTAATCCCGAGCCCGACGAGGTCGCGCGCTGCGAGCCGTATCTGCAACGCCAGGTGGCGCTCGTGAAGCCGAAGATCATCGTCGCCCTTGGGCGCTTCGCCGCGCAAAGCCTGCTGAGGACCGACGGCAGTATCGCCTCGCTGCGCGGGCGCGTGCACCAGTACGAGGGCGTGCCCGTGATCGTGTCGTATCACCCCGCCTATCTGCTGCGCAGCCTGCACGACAAATCGAAGGCGTGGGCCGACCTGTGCCTTGCCCGCGACACCTGGCGCGCGGCGGGTGGCGGCAAGCGATGACGATGATGCGGCCCGCGGATGCCTCGTCGGGCGAGCTGGCTGCCGCAGGTTTCAGCAAGCTGCTGCTCGATTCGCTCTATCGGGATCTCACTGACCCAGTCGTGCGCGATCTCGCGTGGCTGCTATTCAGTGCCGATTTGTTGCGTGCGCAACCACATGCGCCGCTTGCCGAGCTATGGGCGAGCAATGAGGAGGCGAATGCCGCCGCAGCGTGGCTTACGCAACTCGATCGCGATCCTGCCCGCTTGCATGCTTCGCTCGACACGACGCGCCTCACGCGGCTGGGCCGCTATGCCGAAACGCTGCTCGGCTGGTTTCTCGCCCATGGACCGGCGCCCCGGCTCGTTGCGGCCAACGTCGCACTGCGGCGCGCGGGCCTTACGCTGGGCGAATGCGACTTCCTCGTTCAAACGCGCAACGGCCAGCGGCTCCATTGGGAACTGGCGGTGAAGTGGTACATGCACCTCGGCATGGCGGAGAACGGCGCGCCGGGACTTGCCGATTTCGTCGGGCCGAACCTGCGCGATCGTTTCGATTTGAAGCTCGCGCATCTGCGCGATCACCAACTGCGCCTGAGTGCGCGCGAAGAGTTCGCCTGGCTCGGTTATCCAGGGCCGTGGCTCGCGCAGATGTTCTGGAAGGGCTGGCTTTTCTATCGCGCGGGCAAGGGGGCGGTTACGCCGCCGGGCGACCCGCCCGACCTCGCGGAGCAGCATGGGCGCGGCTGGTGGGTCACGCGGGCGGACTGGGCCGATTTCGCGGACCGTGAAGGCGCCGATGGCTGGAGTGTGCTGCCGCGGCTCGCCTGGCTTGCACCACGGCGGATCGGGCCGGACGGTGGGCAATGCTTGCCGATACCCCACGACGAGCGTGACCGGCACGAGGGTAGCGGCGCCAGGCACCATCGCGATGTGGAGGGCGATGCGTCCGCGGCCCGCAGAACCGTGGCCGCGCCGGTGCCGGCTGCACCATTGTTCGCAGGCCTCACGCAGGCTCATGAGCCCGTGATGGTCGCCGCATTTGTGGCCGATGGCGCGGGCGGCTACGTCGAGCGCTCGCGAGGTTTCATCGTTCCCGACGACTGGCCGGCGCGCGCCCAGGCCTTTGCGCGCCCATGACGTCAGCTACGACGTTACGGGTGACGAGCGCGCCGCGCCGGATTCACCACCAGCGCCAGAAGTGATGCACCGGGCCGACGCCATGGCCTACGTCGAGCCGCTCGCTCGCTTCGAGCGCTCCGGTGAGATACGTCTTCGCCTGCGTGACGGCCTCCGCGAGCGTCGCATGCTGCGGCCACAGCGCGGCGATCGCCGAGGAGAGTGTGCAGCCCGTGCCGTGCGTGTTCGTCACCGGCACGCGCGGCCCGCCCAGACGCAGCGTCCCGCCGGCTTCGATCAGCCAGTCGGGGCTGTCTGCGCCGCCCAGGTGGCCGCCTTTCATCAGCACGGCTTGCGCGCCGAGCGCGCGCAGCGCCTCGCCTTGCTCGACCATCGCGGCTTCATCGGCGGCCGGCGTCACGCCGAGCAGCGCCGCGGCCTCGGGAAGATTTGGCGTGACGACGCCCGCGAGCGGCAGCAGTTCCTCGCGCAGCGCCGTCACGGCCTCGGGCGCGAGCAACGCGTGATTGCTCTTCGAAATCATCACCGTGTCGAGCACGATGCGCGGCGGCTGGTAGCGGCGCAGCGCATCGGCGATGGCGCGCACGATCGATGCGTTGGCCAGCATGCCGATCTTCACGGCGTCGATGCGGATGTCCTCGAACACGGCGTCGAGCTGCGCGGTGACGAAGCCCGCATCGGGCGCGTGGATGGCGGTAACGCCGCGGGTGTTCTGCGCAGTGAGCGCGGTGATGACGCTCGCGCCATAGGCGCCGAGCGCGGAGAAAGCCTTGAGGTCGGCCTGGATGCCTGCGCCGCCGCCCGAGTCGGAGCCGGCGATCGTGAGGACGTTGGAAATCGGTGAGGTCATGGCGGCGTCGCTAATGTGCCGCGCGCCGGGCCCGCAGGCCACCGCCGCGCGGAGGCGGGATTCAGTGGCGATGATTTTCGCCGATCAGCGCGACCGAGTCGAACGAGCGCTGATTGGCCTGGTGGCGTCGCATCACGAGCCACATCATCAGGCAGACGAAGGTGCCGAACAGCACGATCACGATGGTCACCGGCACATCGAGCCAGACGAGCACGGCGTAGAGGCACAGCATCACGAGCACCGAGAGGTTCTCGTTGAAATTCTGCACGGCGATCGAGTGGCCGGCGGAGAGCAGCACGTGGCCGCGATGCTGGAGCAGCGCGTTCATCGGCACGACGAAGAAACCCGAGAGCGCGCCCACCACCATCAGGAAGATATAGGCGAACACGAGGTAGCCCGGGATGCGCATATGGCCGATATGCAGGCCCCAGTGCGGCGGAAACAGGCTGCGCGTGTAAAACGCCATGAGCATGACGGCGATGCCCATCATGATGCCTACTGGCAGCACCGAGAGCGACTTCTTGAGCGGCACGCGCGCGGCGGCGATCATCGCACCGGCGGCGACGCCCACGGCCACCACGGCTTGCAGCACAGCGCTTTCCGAGAGCGACATGCCGAGCGACACTTCGGCCCACTTGAGTACGATGAATTGCAGCGTCGCGCCGGCGCCCCAGAACAGCGTCGTGACCGCGAGCGAAATCTGGCCGAGCTTGTCGCGCCAGAGCGTGTTGAAACACTCGGCGAAGTCGGTGATGAGGCGGATCGGCCCGTGCTGCTGGCGCGGATAGCGCGCGCCGGTGTCGGGGATGCGCAGATTGAAGAGCGCGGCGATCACGTAGATGACCATGATCACGAGCATCGCGGCTTCGGCGGGGGTGCTGATCGAGGCGGGCGTGTGGCGAATGATGTGGGCGGCGATATGCGGGCTGATCAGCGCGCCGCCGAGCACCGTGCCGAGGATGATCGAGCCGACCGTGGTGCCTTCGATCCAGCCGTTGGCGGCCACGAGGCGCTCAGGCGGCAGCAGTTCCGTGAGAATGCCGTACTTGGCCGGCGAATAGGCCGCCGCGCCGAAGCCGACCACCCCATAGGCAAACAGCGGATGCGTGCCGGCGAGCATGATGGCGCAGCCCGCGACCTTGATCGTGTTCGTGATGAACATGACCTGGCCCTTGGGGCGGGAATCAGCAAAGGCGCCGACGAATGCGGCAAGAACGACGTAGGAGAGGACGAAAAACAGCTTGAGCAGCGGCGTCATCCAGTTCGGGGCGTGGAGGTCTTTCAGCAGTGCGATTGCAGCGATGAGGAGCGCATTGTCGGCCAACGACGAAAAAAACTGCGCGGCCATGATGGTGTAAAAGCCTTTTTTCATCTGATGCGATGCTTTCCTCGCTGCGGTCCGTCCGCCCCGGACGGGTGGGAGGCATCCGGGCTTTATTACGTTCGAAATGGGTTGTGCGCAGGGCTTTATATCACGAAAATAGCGTGATTCGGACTAGCACATTCCTTGACCGCCTGTCAGACGGGCCTGACGGGTGCTGAAACCACCCTGTAAGGTCCTGATTCAAAAGCGTCTTTGCGAAAAAATCCCATGCCTCGCCCCCTTTCCGCCACGATTCACACCACCGCTCTCGCCAATAATCTCGCCGTCGTCCGCAAATACGCGCCGCAGTCGAAAATCTGGGCCGTGGTCAAGGCCAATGCCTACGGGCACGGGCTTGCGCGCGCTTTTCCCGGCCTGCGCGCGACCGACGGTTTTGGCCTGCTCGACCTCGAAGAGGCGGTGAAATTGCGCGAACTGGGCTGGGCCGGGCCGATTCTGCTGCTGGAGGGCTTCTTCCGGCCGACCGACATCGACGTCATCGACCGCTATAGCCTCACCACGGTGATCCATTGCGACGAACAAATGCGCATGCTCGAAATGGCGCGTCTGTCCAAGCCGCTCAATGTTCAGCTCAAGATGAACAGCGGCATGAACCGGCTCGGCTATACGCCGGAGAAATACCGTGCGGCGTGGGAGCGGGCGCGCGCTTGCCCCGGCATCGGCCAGATCACCTTGATGACGCACTTTTCGGACGCCGATACGCCGCGCGGCATCGGCGCGCAGATGGCGGCGTTCGAGCGCGGCGCGCAAGGCATCGCGGGCACGCGCAGCCTTGCGAACTCGGCGGCCACGTTATGGCATCCCGAATCGCATTTCGACTGGGTGCGCCCCGGCATCATTCTGTATGGCGCTTCGCCTTCGGGCGCGGCCTCGGCGCTCGATGGCGTCGGTTTGCAGCCGGCCATGACGCTTGCCTCCGAGATCATCGCCACGCAGACGATCGCTGAAGGCCAGAGTGTCGGCTACGGCTCGATCTTCACGGCGCGCCAGCCGATGCGCATCGGCGTGGTGGCCTGCGGCTACGCGGACGGCTATCCGCGCGTCGCGCCCGAAGGCACGCCCGTGATCGTCGAAGGCGTGCGCACGCGCGTTGTCGGGCGCATCTCCATGGACATGCTCACGGTCGATCTCACGCCGGTGCAGGGCGCGGGCGTGGGCGCGCGCGTCGAGCTGTGGGGCACGAACTTGCCTATCGACGATGTCGCGCAAGCATGCGGCACGATCGGCTACGAGCTGATGTGTGCGGTCGCGCCGCGCGTGCCGGTTCGCGCGGAATAAACCCACCATGGCAAAAAGCATGGCGAAGGCGAAGACGCTCTATATCTGCACCGAATGCGGCGGACAGGCGCCGAAATGGCAAGGACAGTGCCCCGCATGCGGCACGTGGAACACACTGGTCGAGAGCGTTGCGGAGCCGGCCGGCAATCACCGCTTTCAGGCGCTGGCAAAGAGCGCGCCGGTGCGGCGTCTGGCCGATATCGAGGCGTCCGACGTGCCGCGCTTCACCACCGGTGTCGGCGAGTTCGATCGCGTGCTGGGCGGTGGTCTGGTCGCGGGCGGCGTGGTGCTGATCGGCGGCGATCCGGGCATCGGCAAGTCCACGCTGCTCCTGCAGTCGCTCGCGCAGATCGCGGCCGAGCGGCGCGCGCTCTACGTGAGCGGTGAGGAGTCGGCGGCACAAATCGCGTTGCGCGCGCAACGGCTTGCCTTGCTCGATCCGGGCTCGAAGGCGAGCGAGCTGCAATTGCTCGCCGAAATCCAGCTCGAAAAAATCCAGGCGACCATCGAGGCCGAAAAGCCCGACGTCGCCGTGATCGACTCCATCCAGACCATCTATTCCGAGGCGCTCACCTCCGCACCCGGGTCGGTTGCGCAGGTGCGCGAGTGTGCCGCGCAGCTCACGCGCATTGCCAAGCAGTCGGGCACGGCCATCATCATGGTTGGCCACGTGACGAAGGAGGGCAATCTCGCGGGCCCGCGCGTGCTGGAGCACATCGTCGACACGGTGCTGTACTTCGAGGGCGACACGCACTCGTCGTTCCGGCTCGTGCGCGCGTTCAAGAACCGCTTCGGCGCGGTCAACGAGCTGGGTGTGTTCGCGATGACCGAGCGCGGGCTGCGCGGCGTGGCCAATCCGTCGGCGCTGTTTCTCTCGCAGCACGAGCAAAGCGTGCCGGGCTCCTGCGTGCTGGTGACCCAGGAGGGCTCGCGGCCGCTGCTCGTGGAAGTGCAGGCGCTCGTCGATACGGCGCAGGTGCCCAATCCGCGCCGCCTCGCGGTCGGGCTGGAGCAGAACCGCCTCGCGCTGCTGCTGGCGGTACTGCATCGCCATGCCGGCATCGGCTGCTTCGATCAGGATGTATTCCTGAACGCGGTGGGCGGCGTCAAGATCACCGAACCGGCCGCCGACCTCGCCGTGCTGCTTTCCATCCACTCATCGATGCGTAACAAGGCGTTGCCAAAGGGCCTGATCGTATTTGGCGAAGTGGGGCTCGCCGGGGAGATCCGGCCCTCGCCGCGCGGGCAGGATCGCTTGAAGGAAGCGGCCAAGCTCGGCTTTACGTGTGCGCTGATTCCCCGCGCCAATGCGCCGAAACAGCCGATCGAGGGATTGAACGTCATCGCCGTGGAGCGGATCGAGGAAGCCATCGACCGCGTGCGTGAGCTCGAGTAGGGCGGGCGCGCCGCCGCGGTCTGGCGCGTAATGATTGGTAACAACCCTGGTACGCACTGTAACCTTTTCGTTTCGTGATTTCCCTATGCTTTCGCGATGCTCAACCCGCATCCAGCGGAAAGGATAGCGACTTGAAACAGACAGAATCGTCCATCGGCATCGGCGGTAGCTCGATCGTCGTGCGCGGCTGCCGGGTCTCCGAGCCGCTCTTGCAGCCCTGGGGCAGTAGCTGTCGCATCGTCGAGTGGATCGACAGCGACGGCCGCATTTCGCGTCAGGTGGTGGCTGGCAACGTGACCGCGGCTCAGGTGCGCAGCACCATCGCGCATCATGTGGAAGGCCGCAAGCACGTACTTTACGACGACGAGCGCTCGCCACGTCAGACTTTGCCGCGTCGTTAGGCCGGAGCCTGCAGCTCGGCTTCGCACCGTTCAATCTTCATCGTGAAAATGGGCGCTTGATGCTCCGCTTCGGCGCCGGCAAGCGCCCATTTTCATTTACGGCTTCTTCAGTCAGCCCCAAGGACCATAGTTGAACGGCTTCTTGCCGGGCGCCTGGCCGGCTGGCGCGGGGTTGCTCCCAGCCGTTGCGGTGGGCGCGGCCGTACCCTGACTGGTTGCGTTGCGCGCAGTGGCCTCGCGCTGGGCAGCGGCGTCGTCGAGCAGGGCTTGCAGCACGTCGGGGTTGAACAGCGGGTGGTTGGCAGCCTCGCCGGGCTTGAGGACGGGGGAGACGCAACAATCGATCACCTCTAGCCGGTCGATCCACGTCTGCAGCGTTTCGCTCGCGATGAGCGCGGCCAGTTCGCGCGTGAGCGCCGCTGCGTCCGCCCCGCCTGGCGTCTGGCCGAGGCTCCAGTGCCGCCGGGCCCAATCCTCGCGGCCAATGGCCGTGCACAGCGTTTGCCAAAACTTCAGTTCGAGCGCACCCACGGCGAGCCAGCGCTCGTCCAGCGTGCGGTACAGGTTGTAGCAGGGCACGCCACCATTGAGCAGGCCGCCGCCGGGCTGGAGCGCCGCTGCGTCGTCGTTGGCGAGTGCGACGTGAGCCATCACGTTGTGCGCATGCGCCTGGTGCGCCATCGAAACATCGACGAAACGGCCTTCGCCGCCACGCGCCACGTGCCAGAGCGCGGCGAGGATCTGCGAGAGCGCGGCTTGCGCACCGCCGAGCAGGTCGGCGATCTGGAAGTTCGGCAGCACGGGCTCGCCTTCATGCGTGGCGATCTGGTCGAGCACGCCCGCGTACGCGATGTAGTTCAGATCGTGGCCGGCCCGGTCGGAGAACGGCCCGTTCGCGCCATAGCCGGTGATCGCGCAGTAGACGAGCTTGGGATTATTCGCGCGCAAGGTTTCGTAGCCGAGGCCGAGCCGCTCCATCACACCGGGGCGGAAGCTCTCCACGAGCACATCGGCATCGCGCGCGAGCGCGAGCAAGACGGCGCGGCCGCCTTCCGATTTGAGATCGAGCCGCGTCTCGCGCTTGCCCCGGTTGACGAGCCGGTAGAACGCGCCTGGCCGGCCCGCGATTTCGTCCTCGGCGCTTTGCATCATGTTGCGCGCTGCGTCGCCGGCGCCGGGCGGTTCGATCTTCAGCACGTCGGCACCCATTTCCGCGAGGCGCAGCGTGGCTACGGGACCAGGCAGGAGGCGGGTCAGATCGAGAACGCGCAGGCCCTGCAATGCGGGGGGGATCGACACTCGATTCGACACTCGTTTGCTCCTGATTAGCGCCTGACAATGGGAATGACCGTGTGGGGATGACCGTGGCGGCGCCGATTGTGTCAGCCGATCTGCTCAAGCTCCTCGTGCGCGCCGAGCCAGTCGGCTTCGAGCGTTTCGAGGCGCGCCTGGACTTCGGCTTGACGGCGGATCGCTTCGGTCAGCCGGATCTTTTGCGCCGGCTCATAGCTGGCCGGGTCGGCGACGAACGCGTCCAGCGTGCCTTTCTCGGCATTGAGTGCATCCATCTCCTTTTCTATCTTGCCGATTTTCGCCTGCAATGGCTTTTTCAGGTGCGAGAGCCGCTGGCGCGTCTCCGCTTCCTGGCGCCGTTGCTCCTTGCGGTTCACGGCGTCGCCCGTGTCGCCATCCAGCGCATTTGCCGTGCCGAGCGCCGCGCTCTTGATGGCTGCGCGCTGTTCGGCGGCGTGCTGGAGCAGCCAGTCGCGGTAATCGTCGAGATCGCCGTCGAACGGTTGCAGGCGATGCTTCGCCACCAGCATGAACTGGTCGGTCGTGGCGCGCAGCAAATGCCGGTCGTGCGACACGAGGATCAGCGTGCCTTCGAATTGCGCGAGTGCCATGGTGAGCGCGTGGCGCGTTTCCAGGTCGAGGTGGTTGGTCGGCTCGTCGAGCAGCAGGAGGTTCGGCTTCTGCCAGATGATGAGCGCGAGCGCGAGGCGTGCTTTCTCGCCGCCCGAGAATGGGGCAATGGGCGCCGTGGCCATCTCGCCCGGAAAGTTAAAGCCGCCCAGGAAGTCGCGCAGTTCCTGCTCGCGCGTGTCGGGCGCGAGGCGCGCGAGGTGCTGTAACGGCGTGTCTTCCGGGCGCAGCGTTTCCAGTTGATGCTGCGCGAAATAGCCGATCTGCAGGCCCTTGCCGGTGCGCAATTCGCCCGAGAGCGGCGCGAGCGTTGCGGCAAGCGTCTTGATGAGCGTGGACTTGCCTTGTCCGTTCGCGCCGAGCAGGCCGATGCGCTGGCCGTTCTGGATCGACAGCGCGACGCCCTCGACGATGGGCGTTTCGGTGCCGTCGTCGGCACGGTAACCGCAGCGCACCGTGTCCATCACGAGCATCGGATTGGGCGCGGAGTCGGGCGTGCGGAACTCGAACGTGAACGGCGAGCTTGCGTGCGCGGGCGCGATCAGCTCCATCTTCTCCAGCGCCTTGACGCGGCTCTGTGCCTGGCGCGCCTTGGTGGCCTTTGCCTTGAAGCGGTCGATGAAGCTTTGCAGATGCGCGACGGTCTTCTGCTGCTTTTCGTAGGCACTTTGCTGGAGCGCCAGCTGTTGTGCGCGCAGGATTTCGAACTGCGAGTAGTTGCCGCCGTAGCGTTTGACCTGCTGGTTTTCCAGATGCAGCGTGACGTTGCAGACGGAATCGAGAAACTCGCGGTCGTGCGAGATCACGACCAGCGTGCCGGGGTAGCGGTGGAGCCAGTCTTCGAGCCAGACGATCGCGTCGAGGTCGAGGTGGTTAGTGGGTTCGTCGAGCAGCAACAGGTCCGAGCGGCACATCAGCGCCTGGGCGAGGTTCAGGCGCATGCGCCAGCCGCCCGAGAAGCTCGCCACCGGTTGCTGCGTTTGCTCCATGGTGAAGCCGAGGCCCAGCAGCAGCGCCTCGGCGCGCGCGGGCGCGGTGTAGCCGTCGGCGTCAGCGAAGGCGGCGTGCGCCTCGGCCTCGGCCGCGCCGTCGTGGGCCGCAGAGGCAGAGGCGATGCGCGCCTCGATTTCGCGCAGCGCGGCGTCGCCATCGAGCGCGTATTCCAGCGCGTTTTTCTCGACGGCCGGCGTTTCCTGCGCGACGTGGGCGATCTGCCACGACGGCGGCATCGAAAAATCGCCGGCATCCGCATGCAACTCGCCGCGCAGCACGGCGAAGAGCGTGGACTTGCCCGCGCCATTGGCGCCGACGAGGCCGACCTTTTCGCCCGGATTCAGGGTGAACGAGGTCTGGTCGAAAAGCGGCTTGGTGCCGCGGGCGAGGCTGAATTGATTGAAGCGGATCACGAGAGCGCTGGCGCGGACAAAACCGCGGATAAAACGTAAAGCGCTATTTTAACCGGGCCGGTTTTCTCACGTAGACTGGCGCTTTCGTTGGGAGAGCCAGATGTCGACGGTTTATTCGTTTTCGGCCACGCCGCTCGGTGGTGGCGCGCCAGTGAGCCTCGCGCAATACGAGGGCAAGATCATGCTGATCGTCAATACGGCGAGCGAATGCGGATTCACGCCGCAGTACCAGGGCTTGCAGAAGCTCCACGAGCAGTACGCCGCGCGCGGCCTCGCGGTGCTCGGTTTTCCGTGCAACCAGTTCGGCAAGCAGGAGCCGGGCGACGCCGCGCAAATCGGCGCCTTCTGCGAGAAGAACTTCGGCGTCACGTTTCCGATGTTCGAGAAGGTCGAGGTGAACGGCGCGAACGCGCACCCGCTGTACCAGTGGCTCAAGGGCGAGGCGCCGGGGCTGCTCGGCATCGGGCGGATCAAATGGAACTTCACGAAGTTTCTCGTGGGTCGCGATGGCAAGGTCGTCAAGCGCTATGCGCCCGCCACGAAACCCGACGCCATTGCTGCGGACATCGAGCAACTGCTGTAAAGGCGTACCGGCTAGATCGTGGGCGGGCTACAGAACGGGCGCGAAGAGGCGGGCAACATGCATCGAGATCTTGCGCCACGCGTGGGCGTCGCGATATTCGCTGCGGTCGATCTCGAAGGTCTGCTCGAAGTCGTGCAGCAGCATCGCCTCGACTTCGGCGGCGAAGCCGCGGTGCACGGTCAGCACCATGATTTCGAAATTCAGGCGGAACGAGCGGTTGTCCAGGTTCGCGCTCCCGATGGCGGCGGCGGTGTCGTCGATCAGCACGACTTTCTGGTGCAGGAAGCCCGGCTTGTAGCGGAAGATGCGAATGCCCGCGCGCAGCGCGTCGTAGGCGTAGAGCGTGGACGCCTCGAACACCACGAAGTGATCGCGCCGGCTCGGGATCATGATGCGTACGTCCACGCCGCGCAGCGCCGCGAGGCGCAGCGCCGAGAGCACCGCTTCGTCGGGCACGAGGTAAGGCGTGGTGATCCAGACGCGTTTTTTCGCGGCGTTGATCGCCTCGACGAAAAAGAGCGAGCAGGTCTCCTGACGATCGGCGGGGCCGGTGGGCATCACGAGGCAGTGCATGTCGCTGCGCTCGCGCGACTCGACCCGTGACTCGACCCGCGGCTCGACTCGCTGCATGAGGGCGGGCGGTTCGCAGCCGGGCAGTTCCTGGGTGACCCAGTACCAGTCTTCGGTGAAGGCGAACTGAATGTTGGCCACCACCGGGCCGCGCACCTCGATATGCGTGTCGCGCCACGGCGAGAGCGGCGCCTTTGCGCCCAGATATTCGACGCCTACGTTATGGCCGCCCACGAACGCGCGCTCGCCGTCCACCACCACGATCTTGCGGTGGTTGCGGAAGTTGAGCTGGAAGCGGTTGACGAAGCGGCGCTTTGCCGAGAACGGATGCACTTCGATGCCGCCCGCACGAAGCTCGTGCACGTAGCGCGCCGGCAGGTCGAAGCTGCCGATGCTGTCGTAGAGGAACAGCACGCGCACGCCGCGCGCGGTGCAGGCGAGCAGCGCGTCCTTGAGCATGTCGCCGAGCGCGTCGGCGCGCACGATGAAGAACTGCAC
The DNA here is from genome assembly GCF_051125215.1 of Paraburkholderia sp. A3BS-1L. Taxonomy (NCBI): domain Bacteria; kingdom Pseudomonadati; phylum Pseudomonadota; class Betaproteobacteria; order Burkholderiales; family Burkholderiaceae; genus Paraburkholderia; species Paraburkholderia sp. A3BS-1L. The sequence goes on from NZ_CP120442.1 coordinate 1,498,115, forward strand.
GATCACGTAGCGGCGCGCTTGTTCGATCGCGTCGAAGATCGCAGAAAACGTGGCTTCGCCATTGACGAGCGTACGCACCGTGTTGCCCGCCACGAGCGGCATGCCGGCCAGGCGCGAGAACGAGCGGATCATGCGCGTGCTCAGTTCGTCGACGGGCCAGTCGGACGTATTGGCCAGTTCGTCATCGGGGCCGCCGGGCGGGCGCCAGGCGGGCATGTGCGCGCGCGTGCGCAAGGTTTCGTTGCGTAGACGCCGTGCGTCCGCATAGCCCTCGAACTTGCTGCGGCCGAGGAACAGATAGGGGATCAGCGTGAAGTAGGGCATCGTCGCGAGCGAGACGGCCCAGGCGATTGCGCCTTGCGAGGTGCGCGTATTGAGGATGGCGTGGCAGGCGGCGATCAGGCCGAGCAAATGGGTGATCGCGAGCAGAATGCCCAGGGTTGACCAGTCGAATCGCATAAAGGCGCGGGACGCTCCTGAAGCCGTGCGGCGCAGCTGCGAGTGCGAGCCGTGCGAACCGCGTGAGCCGGGAAACATTCATCTTACCGAACCCTGTCGCGCCGCGGCGAGTCTGCTTGCACGCCGGCATTGCGCTAATCGGGAGCGCGTGAGGGCGCGCCGCGGCCCGGCAGCGTTCCCGAGTGCATTCGAGCGCTGCCGGACCGCTATTTCCCCATGCTCAGACCGGCAGGTCAGCGGCCTGGATCAGGAACACCTGGTCGTCGCCCGCGCTCGTCGAGAGCCAGACGAGTTCGAGGCCGCCGAACGCGGCTTCCACGTTCGCGCGCTCGTTGCCGATTTCGACCACGAGCACGCCGTCGTCGGTCAGCCAGTTACGCGCTTGCCCGATGATGCGGCGCACGATATCCATGCCGTCCGCGCCGCCCGCGAGCGCCATCTCCGGCTCGTGGCGGTACTCGGGCGGCAGCGCCTGCATCGATTCGGCGTTCACGTACGGCGGATTCGTGATGATCACGTCGTAGCGGCGCTCGGGCAGCGGCGCGTACAGGTCGCCTTCGAAGAGCGCGATGCGCTCGTCGAGACCGTGCTCGTGCACGTTGCGCGCCGCGACTTCGAGCGCGGGCGCCGAGAGGTCGACGGCGTCGATGTCGGCGTTCGGGAACGCGTGCGCCGCGAGGATCGCAAGGCTTGCGGAACCCGTGCACAGCTCGAGCACGGCGGTGACCTGCTCGGGGTCTTCCACGTAGGGCTGCAAACCGTCTTCGAGTAGTTCGCCGATGAACGAGCGCGGCACGATCACGCGCTCATCCACGTAAAAGCGCAGGCCGTGCATCCACGCTTCCTGCGTGATGTAGGCGGCCGGCACGCGCTCGTTGGCGCGGCGCTCGATCACGGCGAGCACCTTGTCGATTTCCTCGGGCGCGAGGCGCGCGTCGAGAAACGGATCGAGCAGGTCGAGCGGCAGATGCAGCGTATGCAGGATCAGATACGCGGCTTCGTCGTAGGCGTTGGTCGAGCCATGGCCGAACGCGAGATGCGCGGCCGAAAAGCGCGAGACGCCGTAGCGCAGCAGGTCGCGCACGGTGGAAAAGGTCGTGGCTAGTGAATGGGGCATGTCATTGACTCCAGCAATAGGCCGCTCAGGCGATCAGTTGTTCCAGCACGCGACGGTACACGTTCTTGAGCGGGTCGACGAATTTTACTTCGATATGCTCATCGATCTTGTGGATGCTGCCATTGGGCGGTCCGAACTCCACGACCTGCTCGCACATGCGCGCGATGAAACGGCCATCGGACGTGCCGCCCGTGGTCGACAGTTCGGTTTTCACGCCGGTCTCGCCGAGGATCGCCTGTTCGAGCGCATCCGAAAGCGCACCGCGCGGGGTGAGGAAGGGCAGGCCGCTCACGCTCCAGTGCAGATCGTATTCGAGGCCGTGCTTGTCGAGAATCGCATGCACGCGCTTTTGCAGGCCTTCCACCGTGCTCGCGGTCGAAAAGCGGAAGTTGAACATCACGTCGGCATGGCCGGGGATCACGTTGGAGGCGCCGGTGCCGCTATGGATGTTGGAAACCTGCCAGGTGGTAGGCGGGAAGTACTCGTTGCCGTCGTCCCATTTTTCGGCGACGAGGTCGGCTAGCGCGGGCGCGAGCAGATGCACCGGATTCTTCGCGAGATGCGGATAGGCAATGTGGCCCTGCACGCCCTTCACGACGAGCTTGCCCGACATCGATCCGCGCCGGCCGTTCTTCACGCAGTCGCCGAGCGTGTGCGTGGAAGTAGGCTCGCCCACGATGCAGTAATCCATCTTTTCGCCGCGCGCCTGCAGCGCTTCGACGACCTTGACGGTGCCGTCGGTGGCGGGGCCTTCCTCGTCGCTCGTGATGAGAAAGGCGATCGCGCCGCGATGCTGCGGATGCGCGGCAACGAACTCTTCGCTCGCCACCACGAACGCCGCGAGCGAGGTCTTCATGTCGGCGGCGCCGCGTCCGTAGAGCTTGCCGTCGCGGTGCGCGGGCTCGAACGGCGGCGAGCTCCATTGCTCGAGCGGGCCGGTGGGCACTACGTCGGTGTGCCCCGCGAAGGCGAGCAGCGGGCCCGCGGCGCCGCCCGTGCCGCGCTTGACGGCCCACAGGTTGGTCACGCCGTTGGATTCGATCGTTTCGCACGCGAAGCCGAGCGCACCGAGGCGTTCGGTCATGATGCGCTGGCAGTGCTGGTCGTCGGGCGTCACGGACGCGCGGGCGATCAGGGCTTCGGTAAGGGCGAGGGTGGCGGACATGAATGAACCACTTTCAATAAAAATGCCGGCGCCGCTGATCGAACAGGGGCCGGCAACAGCAACGGAAAACCGTTTCAGGCGAACGGCGCTTTTCTCAAGCGAACAGCGCCTCGTATTGTTCGGCGGAAAAACCCAGCGTCTTCACACGGCCATTCACGGCCACGACCGGCCGCTTGATGATCGACGGCTTGTGGATCATCAGCGCGATCGCGCCGGCGGTCGTGTCGGCTTCGGCCTTGTGCACGTCGGACAGGCCGCGCCAGGTCGTGCCGCGCTTGTTGATGAGCAGATCCAGAGACACATCCTTGAGCCAGTCCTGGACCAGCGCATTCGACACGCCGGCCTTCTTGAAGTCGTGGAATTCGAACTCGATGCCGTGCTCTTCGAGCCACACGCGGGCCTTCTTCACGGTGTCGCAGTTCGGAATGCCGTAGACGACGACGGTTTTTGCGGCCTTCGCCATCAGTCGCCTCGCAGCAGCTCGTTCAGGCCGACCTTGGCGCGCGTCTTCGCGTCGACCTTCTTGACGATCACGGCGCAGTAGAGGCTGTGCGAGCCGTCCTTCGAGGGCAGGTTGCCGGCCACCACGACCGAGCCTGCCGGAATGCGGCCGTACGAGACTTCGCCGGTTTCGCGGTCGAAGATCTTGGTCGACTGGCCGAGGTACACGCCCATCGAGATGACCGAGTTTTCCTCGACGATCACGCCTTCCACGACTTCCGAACGCGCGCCGATGAAGCAGTTGTCTTCGATGATGACGGGGTTGGCCTGCAGCGGCTCCAGCACGCCGCCGATGCCCACGCCGCCCGAGAGGTGCACGTTCTTGCCGATCTGCGCGCACGAGCCGACAGTGGCCCACGTGTCGACCATCGTGCCCTCATCGACATAGGCGCCGATGTTGGTGTACGACGGCATCAGCACGACGTTCTTCGCGATGAACGAGCCGCGGCGCGCGATGGCCGGCGGCACGACGCGGAAGCCGCCCGCGGCGAAGTCTTCGGCCGTGTAGTTGGCGAACTTCGAGGGCACCTTGTCGTAGAACTGGCTGTAGCCGCCGGCGGGCATCGGCACGTTGTCTTCCAGGCGGAACGACAGCAGCACGGCCTTCTTCACCCATTGGTTGACGACCCAGTCGCCGTCCTTCTTCTCGGCGCAGCGTAGCGCGCCTTTGTCCAGCTCGGCGATGACGTGGGCGACGGCTTCGCGCACGTCGTTCGGAGCCGACTTGGGCGAGAAGTCGGCGCGGTTTTCCCAGGCGGTGTCGATGATCTGCTGAAGTTGTTGCGACATGATGGTGGTTTCGTATGAGTTCAAGTGCGATGACTCGCGCATCCGGGGACGGGCGCGCGTACGTAGATGGCTTTACTGTTACTGCTTGAGCGAGCGGCAGAACTCGACGATGCGCTGCGCGCCCTCGATGCACTCCTCGACGTCGGCGACGAGCGCCATGCGGACGAAGTCTTTGCCGGGATTCGCGCCATGCGCTTCGCGAGCGAGGTACGAGCCGGGCAGAACCGTCACATTATAGTCGGCGTAGAGGCGCTGGGCGAACGCGGTATCCGTAAGGCCAGTGCGCGCGACGTTGGCCCACAGATAGAACGCGGCGTCGGGCAGTTTCACATCGAGCACGTCGGCGAGCATCGGCGTCACGGTCGAAAACTTCTGCAGATACTTCGCGCGGTTCTCGCGCACGTGCGCCTCGTCGCCCCAGGCCGCGATGCTGGCGGACTGCCAGACCGGCGACAGCGCCGAGCCGTGGTACGTGCGGTAAAGGAGAAACTGCTTGAGCAGGGCCGCGTCGCCCGCGACGAAGCCCGAGCGCATGCCGGGCGCGTTCGAGCGCTTTGAGAGGCTCGAGAGCATGATCAGACGCTCGAAGCCGCGGCCGAGCTGGTGCGCCGCTTCCAGGCCGCCGAGCGGCGGATGTGCTTCGTCGAAGTAGATTTCCGAGTAGCACTCGTCGGAGGCGATCACGAAGCCGTAGCGCTCGGAGAGCGCGAACAGCTCGCGCCAGTCCTCGAGGGTGAGCACGGCGCCCGTCGGATTGCCCGGCGAGCAGACATAGAGCAACTGCGTGCGCGCCCAGACCTCTTCGGGGACCTGCGAATAATCGCAGGCGAAGTTGCGGCTGGGATCGCTGTTCACGAAGTACGGCTCGGCGCCTGCGAGCAGCGCAGCGCCTTCGTAGATCTGGTAGAACGGATTCGGACAGAGTACGATCGGCCGCTTTGCCGGATCTTTTGCTCCCGCCGAGGGATTCGCCGTCGGGTTCACTACGGCCTGGGCGAGCGCGAAGAGCGCCTCGCGCGAGCCGCACACGGGCAGCACTTGCGTGTTCGCGTCGATGGCGGGCAGGCTGTAGCGCTCGGTCACCCATTTCGCGATCGCCTCGCGCAGCGCGGGGCTGCCGGCCGTGGCCGGGTAGGCCGACAGGCCGTCGAGCGAAGCGACGATGGCGTCGCGGATCAGCGCGGGCGTCGGATGTTTCGGCTCGCCGATCCCGAAGCTGATATGGCGCAGGCCGGCATTCGGCGCGACGTCCTTGAAGAGCGCACGCAGCTTTTCGAAGGGATAGGGCTGGAGAGTGTCGAGTAGCGGATTCACGGGCTTGGCGGGCGAAAGGCGAAATACGGTTGGACAGCGCGCGGTGCAATGGTCGGCATATCGGCCGGCAGCGGCGGCCCGGCTTCGGCGACGATGTGATCCGATGTAACCCGGCGCGGCGATGTCGTGGCCATGATAGGGCCGGTTTCTGCCGTGCCTGGCGGCGCGATCCGGCATGGATGGCGTGGATCGCGGCGGCACGGAGCTTGTCGCGCGTCGGGGATGAAGGCTGCTGCGGCTGGAAAAGCGTCGATTATAACGTGGCGATGCACGGCCTGCGGGCGCTCCGGCGTGTGCGCAGGCAAGGCATGTGGCCCGGACCATGATCCAGAAATGCACCCGGAAGGCCCGGTGGGCGCGCTTCGGCGACGAAGCTTGCTCGGGCGTGGCGCAACGCGCATACCGCACATACGGCATCGGGCAAGACAAACCGGCAGGACAGTCAGCAACAAACGAGAAGCAGCAAAGGAGGAGTATGCAGTCCGAAAAGCAGCCGTTGCGCGCTGTCTTCGCGCGGGCGCGGTGTGAGAGAGCCGGGCGATGAACACGAGCCTGAAGTCCGGCTGGCCGACGCTCGCCATCATGATCGGCGCCTCGGTGTGGGGCGTGATCTGGTATCCACTGCGCACGCTCGCTAGCCTCGGGCTGACCGGCACGGCCGCCGGAGCGGCCACTAGTGCGGCGGGGTGCCTCTTCGTGCTGTTGTTGCGCCATCGCTCGATCGCCACGGTGCGCTGGCACTGGGTGCTGCCGATGCTTGGGCTGGCTGCGGGCGTGGCCAATATGGGCTTCGTGTGGGGCGCGATCCACGGCGAAGTGATGCGTGTGCTCCTGCTGTTCTACCTCACGCCGGCATGGACGGCGATCTACGCGCATTTCATCCTGAACGAGCGCCTCACGGGGGCTGGCGCGGCGCTTTCCGCGCTGTCGCTGCTGGGCGCGGCGCTCATGCTGTGGTCGCCGAAGCTCGGCGTGCCGTTGCCGGCCAACGCGGCCGAATGGGCGGGGCTCGCGGGCGGCATGGGCTTCGCGATGAGCAATGTGCTCGTGGTGAAGACGAGCCGCGTGCTGCCGCAGATGAAGCCGGAGATGCGCACTGCCGTGATCTTTGCCGGGGCGGCGATCTGCGGCGTCGTGGCGTCGCGCTTCGAGCCGACGCCGGTGCTGCACGGCGGCGAGCCGCTGGCGCGCATCGTGCTGCTGGTGGTCGTGCTCGGGCTGCTGCTGAGCTCGAACAACATGCTGGTGCAGTATGGCCTCGCGCGCGTGCCTGCGAACCGCGCGTCGATCATCATGCTGTTCGAACTCGTGGTGACCGCGCTTTCGTCGTGGCTGCTCGCGGGTGAAACGCCAGGGCCGCGCGAGTGCGCGGGCGGCGCATGCATCGTGCTGGCCACGCTGCTGTCGAGCTGGGTGCACCGCGCGCAGGACGCCAAAGCGGGCGGGAGGCACGAGCAGCACGCGAGCGCCGATGCCAGCGTGATTGCCCACGCGCAAGCGTGCCCGATCGACGAAAGCGGCGAAGGCGACGATGCCGACGGCGGGACCCATGACGCCGGCGACCCCGGAGCTTCGCCGCGCAGCGGGCAGAAAGGCGCGCGCACGATGGTATGATTGCCGCTGATCCTCGCCGGGCGGGCGCGCACACAGTGCTTCGCGCGGCGAGCCGTGGCAGCTGCCCGAGATGTAGTGCCCGAAGTGCTGGTGTTGTGCCTGAAGCGCCCGCAGCATTCGATGCGTGACCCATGCGCGTGCGGCGCATGGCTTGCGGCGCGGGCGGTCCCGTTCACTTCCCTATTCAAACAGCGATATCGCCGTGCGTCTGACCTCGATTAAACTCGCTGGCTTCAAATCCTTCGTCGATCCCACGCATTTCCAGGTCCCGGGCCAACTCGTCGGGGTGGTCGGGCCCAATGGCTGTGGCAAATCGAACATCATCGACGCCGTGCGCTGGGTGCTCGGAGAATCGCGCGCCTCGGAACTGCGCGGCGAGTCGATGCAGGACGTCATTTTCAACGGTTCCACCGCGCGCAAGCCCGGCAGCCGCGCGAGCGTCGAACTCGTGTTCGACAACGCCGACGGGCGCGCCGCGGGCCAGTGGGGCCAGTATGCCGAGATCGCCGTCAAGCGCGTGCTCACGCGCGACGGCACCTCAAGCTACTACATCAACAATCTGCCGGCGCGCCGGCGCGACATCCAGGACATCTTCCTCGGCACCGGCCTCGGGCCGCGTGCGTACGCGATCATCGGGCAGGGCATGATCGCGCGCATCATCGAGGCGAAGCCCGAAGAACTGCGCGTGTTCCTCGAAGAGGCCGCGGGTGTCTCGAAGTACAAGGAGCGCCGCCGCGAGACGGAAAACCGTCTGCACGACACGCGCGAGAACCTCACGCGCGTGGAGGACATCGTGCGCGAGCTCTCCACCAACCTGGAGAAGCTCGAAGGGCAGGCCGTGGTGGCGACCAGGTTCCGCGAGCTGCAAGCCGAAGGCGAAGAAAAGCAGCGCCTGCTATGGCTCTTGCGCAAGAACGAAGCGGCCGGCGAGCAGCAGCGCCAGCAGCGCGCGATCGAGCAGGCGCAGATCGACCTGGAGCGGCACACCGCGCAGCTGCGCGAAGTCGAAGCGCAGCTCGAAACGCTGCGCGTCGCGCACTATTCGGCCAGCGATGCGATGCAGGGCGCGCAAGGCTCGCTCTATGAAGCGAACGCCGAAGTGAGCCGCCTCGAAGCGGAAATCAAGTTCATCGTCGAATCGCGCAATCGGGTGCAGGCGCAGATCGCGGCGCTCACCGCCCAGCGCGAGCAATGGCAGGTGCAGGCGCAGAAGGCCCAGGACGACATCGCCGATGCCGAAGAGCAGCTCGCGATGGGCGAGGAGAAGGCAGCCATCGCCGAAGAACAGGCGGCGGCGAAGCAGGAAGCGCTGCCCGCGCTCGAAAACCGCTGGCGCGACGCTCAGTCCCAACTGAACGACGAGCGCGCGGGCATCGCGCGCACCGAGCAGGCGATCAAGCTCGAAGCCGCGCATCAGCGCAACGCCGATCAGATGCTCCAGCAGCTTCAGCAGCGCCACGAGCGCTTGAACTCGGAGGAAGGCGGGCTCGACGCACCCGACGAAGCACAGCTCGAAGAGTTGCGCATGCAACTGGCCGAGCAGGAAGAGATCCTGCACGAGGCGCAGCAGCGCCTTGCCGATGCGCAGGAAGCCGTGCCACGCCTCGACGCCGAGCGCCGCGCCGCGCACGAGCGTGTGCAGGCCGAAGGCGCGCAGATCCATCAGCTCGAAGCGCGCCTCGCGGCGCTCAAGCAGCTTCAGGAGAACGTGCAGACCGAAGGCAAGATCCAGCCGTGGCTCGAGCGCCATGAACTGGGCGCGCTGCCGCGTTTGTGGAAGAAGCTCCATGTCGAAGCCGGCTGGGAGACCGGGCTCGAGGCCGTGCTGCGCGAGCGCCTGGCCGCGCTCGAAGTGTCGAACCTCGACTGGGTGAAGGCATTCGCGACAGACGCGCCGCCGGCCAAGCTCGCGTTCTACGCGCCGCCGCCCGCTGGCCCGGCGCTGGCCGCGCCTGCGGGCCTCACGCCGCTGCTTTCTCTCGTGCGCATCGACGACGCGGGCCTGCGCGCGGTGCTCAACGAATGGCTCGGCACGACGTTCGTGGCCGCCGATCTGGCCGAAGCGCTCGCGAAGCGCGCGCAGTTGCCCGAAGGCGGCGCGTTTGTGGTGAAGGCAGGCCATGTGGTGACGCGCGTGGGCGTGCAGCTCTATGCCGCCGACTCGGAGCAGGCGGGCATGCTGGCGCGCCAGCAGGAAATCGAAAACCTCACGCGTCAGGTGCGCGCCCAGGCGCTGCTCGCCGACGACGCACGTGCCGTCGCCGTGCGCGCCGAGGCCGCGCACACCCAGGCGGCCCAGGCGCTCACCGAAGTGCGCCAGCAGGCCGAACGCGCGACGCAGCGGGTGCACGCGCTGCAGATGGAGGTGCTCAAGCTCACTCAGGCGCACGAGCGCTACACGGCGCGCAGCACGCAGATCCGCGAGGAACTCGAAGAGATCCGCGCACAGATCGAAGAGCAGCGCGCGCTGCGCGCAGAGTCGGAGGCGAACTTCGAGCGTCACGACGTCGAGCTCGCCGAATTGCAGGCTCGCTTCGAAGACAATCAACTGGCGTTCGAGGCGCTCGACGAGGAATTGGGCAGCGCCCGCAACGAGGCGCGCGATCTCGAGCGCGCGGCGGGCGATGCACGCTTCGCGGCGCGCAACATGGCCAACCGCATCGAAGAGCTCAAGCGCAACATCCAGGTCGCGCACGATCAGAGCGAGCGCGTGGCCGCCTCGCTCGAAGACGCGCGCGCGGAGCTGGAAACGATCAACGAGCAGACCGCGCACACGGGGTTGCAGGACGCGCTGGAAATACGTGCGGAGAAGGAAGAGGCGCTGCGCGCCGCGCGCGCCGAGCTCGACGACCTGAGCGCGAAGCTGCGCGCAGCCGACGAGATGCGTCTCACCGCCGAGCGCGCACTGCAACCGCTGCGCGACCGCATCACCGAATTGCAGTTGAAGGAGCAGGCCGCGCGACTGAACGGCGAGCAGTTCGTCGAGCAACTGCAGGCTGCGGGCGTGGACGAAACCGCGCTGCAGGAGAAGCTTTCGCCCGACCTCAAACCTTCGTATCTGCAGGGCGAAGTTACGCGCATCAATAACGCGATCACGGCGCTGGGGCCGGTCAACATGGCCGCGCTAGACGAACTGGCCGCCGCGAAGGAGCGCAAGGTCTTCCTCGACGCGCAGTCCGCCGACCTCACGAGCGCGATCGAAACGCTCGAAGACGCGATCCGCAAGATCGACCAGGAAACGCGCACGCTGCTGCAAGGCACCTTCGACGAGGTGAACCGGCATTTCGGCGACTTGTTCCCGCGCCTCTTCGGCGGCGGCCAGGCGAAGCTCATCATGACCGGCGACGAGATTCTCGACGCCGGCGTGCAGGTGATGGCGCAGCCGCCCGGCAAGAAGAACTCGACGATCCACCTGCTCTCGGGCGGCGAGAAGGCGCTCACCGCCACGGCGCTCGTGTTCGCGATGTTCCAGTTGAACCCGGCGCCGTTCTGTCTGCTCGACGAAGTGGACGCGCCGCTCGACGACGCCAACACGGAACGCTTCGCCAATCTGGTGCGCGCGATGTCGGACAAGACGCAGTTCCTGTTCATCTCGCACAACAAGATCGCGATGGAGATGGCGCAGCAATTGATTGGCGTGACGATGCAGGAGCAGGGCGTTTCGCGCATCGTTGCGGTCGACATGGAAACGGCGGCGGGTTTCGCACAGAATACGGCCTGATGGCCACGCACGCGGCGTGCGTGTTCGGGAAGGATGAAGGGACCAGGCGCGCCGCCGGAAAAGAATTGCAGATGGAGCATGCATGGATCAGTTGACTCTCGGTTTGATCGGCGCGGGTGCCGTGGTCGTCGGGGGCGTAGTGGTGTACAACGCGTGGCAGAACGCCAAAGTGCGCCGGCGCATGCCGCGCCCGATGCCCGAGGAAGCGGTCGAGGCGCCGTTGCGCGACGACCTGAACGAGCAGAGCCCGTTCATCGAGCCAGCCCGCGCGCCGGCCAAACGCGAGCCGTCGCTCGCGGGCGGCAGCGCCGCCGAGGAGCGCATGGAGCCGGGCTTCGGCGCGGTGGCGCCCGCGGATACGCCGGTGGACATCCAGGCGGAGAGAACTTCGTCGAATGGCTTTTCGAGCGACGAGGCTGAGGAGGCCGACGAGTCGCTTGCGTCCTCAACGGAGCACGGCGAGCCCGCGGCTGATGTCGCGAAGGATGAGAAGCGCGACGAAAAGCATGATGAAAAGCAGGGCGAAAAGCGCGCGGAAGACGATCGCGTCGAGCCGGTGCTGCCGGCCGCTACGACGATATCGTCGGCGCCGCCCGCCATCGTGGATCGGCGCATCGACTGCATCGTGCCGATCCGGCTCGGCGGGCCGCAGCCCGGCGAGCGCGTGATTCCGCTTGCGCAGCGTTTGCGTCGCGCGGGCAGCAAGCCGGTGCATATCGAAGGCAAGCCCGAAGGCGGCGACGGCTGGGAGCTGCTGCAAAACGGCGTGCGCTACGAGGAATTGCGCGCGGCCGCGCAGCTGGCGAATCGCAACGGTCCGCTCAACGAACTGGAGTTCTCCGAGTTCGTCGCGGGCGTCCAGCAGTTCGCGGATGCGCTCGATGGCCTGCCCGAATTCCCCGATATGACCGAAACTGTTGCGATGGCCCGTGAGCTCGACGGCTTCGCGGCGCAGTGCGATGCCCAGCTGTCGATCAACGTGCTCTCGGACGGCGCGCCGTGGTCGGCGAACTACGTGCAGGCGGTGGCCGCTCAGGACGGCTTGCTGCTTTCGCGCGATGGCACGCGTTTCGTGAAGCTCGATTCGAAGCAGAGCCCGGTGTTCATGCTGCAATTCGGCGACACCAACTTCCTGCGCGACGATCTCACCTACAAGGGCGGCCAGATGATTACCCTGGTTCTCGACGTGCCGGTGGCCGACGAAGACATCCTGCCGTTCCGCCTGATGTGCGATTACGCTCGCTCGCTCGCGGAACGCATCGGCGGCCGCGTGGTGGACGATCAACGCCGGCCGCTGCCGGAGTCCGTGCTGCAGTCCATCGACAAGCAGCTCATGACGCTCTACGCAAAGCTCGAGCAGGCCGGCATTCCGGCGGGTTCGCCGGCCACGCGGCGGCTCTTCAGCCAGTAAGGGCTAAGTCTTTGCCATTGCGAGAAGCGCGGCGCCATCACGGCGCCGCGCTTTTTGTGCGGGGCGCAAACGCGAGCTTGCAAACGCGGGCCGTTCGGCGACGCACGAAGCTGGCCGCTCGGCCGATGCCACGGCGGTGGCTTCCTGAGATAATCTGACAATCCAGATCACTCAGAAGAAACCGCCCCAAGCATGGTCCGTTCTCCCGCCCGTCCTTCCGAAGAGTCCACTGCGGTGCAGCGCGCGTCGTGGTTGCGCGCCGAACTCGAGCGCGCCAATCACGCGTACTACGTGCTCGACCAGCCGGAGCTGCCCGACGCGGAATACGACAAGCTGTTCCGCGAGCTCCAGCAGATCGAGTCCGGGCATCCGGAACTCGTCTCGCCCGATTCGCCCACGCAGCGCGTGGGCGGCGCGGCGGCAGCGGGCTTCGAGCAAGTGGTGCACGACGTGCCGATGCTCTCGCTCAACAATGGCTTTGCCGACGAAGACATCGTCGCCTTCGACAAGCGGGTGTCCGATGCACTTGGCAAGGGCGAAGGCGACCCGGTCGAGTACGCGTGCGAGCTCAAGTTCGACGGGCTGGCGATTTCGCTGCGCTACGTGGACGGTATGTTCGTGCAGGCTTCCACGCGCGGCGACGGCACGACGGGCGAGAACGTCACCGAAAACGTGCGCACGATCCGCTCGCTGCCGCTGCGGCTCAAAGGCCGGCGCGTGCCGAAGGTGCTCGACGTGCGCGGCGAGGTGCTGATGTTCCGCCGCGACTTCGACCGCATGAACGAGCGTCAGCGCGAAGCGGGCCACAAGGAGTTCGCGAACCCGCGCAATGCCGCGGCAGGCAGCCTGCGCCAGCTCGATTCGAAGATCACCGCGCAGCGGCCGCTGTCGTTTTTCGCCTACGGCATTGGCGTGCTCGAAGGCGAGCCCATGCCCGCCACGCACAGCGAACTGCTCGACTGGTACGCCGAAATGGGCCTGCCCGTGAATAGCGAGCGCGCGGTCGTGAAAGGCGCGCAGGGGCTGCTGGAATTTTTCCGCGCCGTGGGCGAGAAGCGTGAGTCGCTTCCCTACGACATCGACGGCGTGGTTTACAAGGTCAACCGGCGCGACGAGCAGGATACGCTCGGCTTCGTCTCGCGCGCGCCGCGTTTTGCGCTCGCCCACAAATTCCCGGCGCAGGAGGCGCTCACGAAGGTTGTCGCCATCGACGTGCAAGTGGGCCGCACGGGCGCCATCACGCCGGTCGCGCGCCTCGAACCCGTGTTCGTGGGCGGCGCGACCGTCACCAACGCCACGCTGCACAACGAAGACGAAGTGCGTCGCAAGGACATCCGCATCGGCGACACGGTGATCGTGCGCCGCGCGGGCGATGTGATTCCCGAGGTGGTGAGCGCGCTCGCCGAGCGGCGCCCTGCGGACGCGCGCGAGTTCGTGATGCCCACCGAATGCCCGGTGTGCGGTTCGAGCATCGAACGTCTGCCCGACGAAGCGATCGCCCGCTGCACTGGCGGCCTCTTTTGTCCGGCGCAGCGCAAGCAGGCGCTATGGCATTTCGCGCAGCGCCGCGCGCTCGATATCGACGGTCTCGGGGAAAAGATCATCGACCAGCTTGTCGACCAGAATCTCGTGCGCACGCCGGCCGACCTGTTCAATCTCGGCTTCTCCACGCTGGCCGAGCTCGACCGCATGGCGGACAAGTCGGCACAGAATCTGCTGGATTCGCTCGAGAAGGCCAAGTCCACCACGCTGGCGCGCTTCATTTACGCGCTCGGGATTCGCCACGTGGGTGAATCCACGGCGAAGGATCTGGCCAAGCATTTCGGCTCGCTCGACCCGATCATGGACGCGTCCATCGAGCAATTGCTCGAAGTGAATGATGTCGGGCCGATCGTGGCCGAGTCGATTCATCGGTTCTTTGCGGAAGAACATAACCGCACCGTAATCGAGCAACTGCGCGCACCGGGCAAGGTCAGATGGGCGGACGGTCCTCCCGCGCCGAAAGCGCCCGTGGGGGTGCTGGCGGGCAAGACGGTGGTGCTCACCGGCACGCTGCCCACGCTCACGCGCGATGAAGCGAAAGAAATGCTGGAAGCGGCCGGCGCGAAGGTGGCTGGCTCGGTGTCGAAGAAGACCGATTACGTGGTGGCGGGCGCCGAAGCAGGCAGCAAGCTTGCGAAAGCCGAGGAACTCGGCGTGCCGGTGCTCGACGAAGAAGGGTTGCACAAGCTCCTGGAGGGGCACACGACATGATTCGCGAAATTCTCAGAATGGGTGATCCGCGCCTGCTCGGCATCGCCAGACCGGTCGACCATTTCGACACGCCCGAATTGCACGAGCTGATTGCCGACATGTTCGACACGATGCATGCGGCTAACGGGGCAGGGCTCGCCGCGCCGCAGATCGGCGTCGATCTGCAGGTCGTGATCTTCGGCTTCGAAGACAACGAGCGCTATCCGGAAGCGCCGCCGGTGCCGCAAACCGTGTTAATCAACCCCGTCATCCATCCGCTGTCGCACGACATGGAAGAGGGCTGGGAGGGCTGCCTTTCGGTGCCCGGCCTGCGCGGCGCGGTGAGCCGCTATTCGATGATCCGCTACAACGGCTTCGACCAGTACGGCAACTCCATCGAGCGCGTGGCGGAAGGCTTTCACGCGCGCGTGGTCCAGCACGAATGCGATCATCTGATCGGCAAGCTGTACCCCATGCGGATCACCGACTTCTCGAAGTTCGGTTTCACCGACATCCTGTTCCCCGATCTCGACCCGAAGAGCGACGATTAAGGTCGGGTGTGCGAACAAGCGGTGCGCATGAAAAAAACGGGAGCCGCGGCTCCCGTTTTATTTGCTGCGACTGGCATCAACTTGCGGTGCTCAGAACGCCTCGTCCGCCGACAGATAGCGCCACTGCCCCTGCGGCAGTGCACCTAGCAGCACGCGGCCCATGCGCACGCGCTTGAGGCCCACCACTTTCAGTCCAACGAGTTCGCACATGCGGCGGATCTGGCGCTTCTTGCCTTCGCGCAGCACGAAGCGCAATTGCTCGCCGTTTTGCCAGCTCACCATGGCGGGCTTGAGCGGCACGTCGTCGAGCGAGAGGCCGTGGCGCAGCTTCGCCAGCAACTCGGGCGGGAAGTGCTGGTCGACTTCCATCTCGATGTCGCCATAGGTCACGCGCACGAGGTATTCCTTGTCGATGTCGGAGCTCTCGCCGATCAATTGCTTTGCCACGCGGCCGTCCTGGGTCAGCACGAGCAGGCCGGTCGAGTCGATGTCAAGGCGGCCCGCCGGCGCGAGCGTCCGCAGGTGTTTTGCCGAAAAGCGGATGCCCGAGTGATCGCCGTCCCAGTGATTTTCGGCCGTCACGAGCGTGGCCGCCGGCTCATAGCCGTCCTCGGCCTGGCCCGAGACGTAGCCCACCGGCTTGTGCAGCAGGATCGTCACCTGACGTGCCTGTGCGGCGAGCGCGGCCGGGTCGACTTCGATGCGCTGTTGCGGCGTGACCTTGGCGCCTAGCGTGTCGACGACTTCGCCGTCCACATAGACCCAGCCCTTTTCGATCCATTCGTCGGCTTCGCGGCGTGAGCACAGGCCCAGCTCCGACATGCGCTTGGACAGGCGCAGGGTATTGTCGCCATCGATTTCCACGCGCGCGGTGCGTTGCGGAGCAGTGTGGTCGCCCGCGGCTGGTGCGCGGCGCGGTGCG
Source organism: Paraburkholderia sp. A3BS-1L (assembly GCF_051125215.1). Taxonomy (NCBI): domain Bacteria; kingdom Pseudomonadati; phylum Pseudomonadota; class Betaproteobacteria; order Burkholderiales; family Burkholderiaceae; genus Paraburkholderia; species Paraburkholderia sp. A3BS-1L. The sequence continues at coordinate 1,513,911 of NZ_CP120442.1, forward strand.
TGGTCGGAGCCCTTCGCCAAGGGTTTGCGCTCACGCGGCGCGAACGATTCGCCTTCGTTGCGGCTGCGTGGGCGCGGGGCGCTGCTGCCGCGCTCGTTTGCGTTGTCCCAGGAGGCTTTCACGGGGCGCGCGAAGCCTCGTTCGTCACGCGGGCGGCGTTCGTCGGAGCCTTGGTCGCGGCGAAATGCGGGGCGATCGCCACGTGGTGCGGCACCCGGTGCGCGGCGATCGTTTTCTTCGCGTGCACGGAACGGGCGGCGACCTTCGTCGCTGCCGCTACGTTCGAAGCGGCGTTCGGCGCCCTCCTCGCGCGGGCGGGACGGGCGACGTCCTTCGTTATTGCCGCTGCGCTCGAAACGGCGCTGCTCGCCACCTTCCTCGCGCGGGCGGAACGGGCGGCGTCCTTCGCTATTGCCGCTGCGCTCGAAGCGGCGCTGCTCGCCACCTTCCTCGCGCGGGCGGGACGGGCGGCGTCCTTCGCTATTGCCGCTGCGCTCGAAGCGGCGCTGCTCGCCACCTTCCTCGCGCGGGCGGGACGGGCGGCGTCCTTCGCTATTGCCGCTGCGCTCGAAGCGGCGCTGCTCGCCACCTTCCTCGCGCGGGCGGGACGGACGGCGTCCTTCGCTATTGCCGCTGCGCTCGAAACGGCGCTGCTCGCCACCTTCCTCGCGCGGGCGGGACGGGCGGCGTCCTTCGCTATTGCCGCTGCGCTCGAAGCGGCGCTGCTCGCCACCTTCCTCGCGCGGGCGGAACGGGCGGCGTCCTTCGTTATTGCCGCTGCGCTCGAAACGGCGCTGCTCACCGCCTTCCTCGCGCGGGCGGAACGGCCTGCGCCCTTCGTCGCTGCCGCTACGTTCAAAACGGCGCTCGGAGGAGCCCTCATCACGCGCCCGGAACGGCCGGTGTTCGTCGCCCTCGCCACGATTGCGCGGGAACGGGCGCTCATCGCCATCAGTCCGGCGCGCGGGCCGCACGTCGCGGCCCCACGGTTTGGCGCTGCGTGGCGCGTCGCCCGCGTCGCGGCGGCGGCGCTCGTCGCCAGGGCCGCCGCCTTCGCGCGGCGCGCGCGCGGGCCGGTTCGACGTGTCGCGCTCGCGCGCGGTCGCTGGCTTCCCGGACATGGGCTTCCCGCCGGGTTTTGCCATGGACGGGCGCGCTTGTGCGGGCCGTCCTTCAGCCGGCCGCGCCTCGTCTGAGCGCACCGGCTTGCGGGCGGTCGTGCTGCCGCGGCGCACGGGGGCGCGTTCGGGCGTGGCCGGGCGCGGATGTTTGGCTGTCAGTTTGGCTCGCATGGTTCTACGTCTTTCGATGTTACTTTCACACTGCTATCGCGCGCAGCAGTTCGGTTTCGACGCGGATCTGCTGGCGGTTGTCGGACAGACCCGACCCGTCGAGCAGAAACACGTCCTCCACGCGCTCGCCAAGCGTATTGATCCGCGCCGCCTGGACGCCGATGCGGTGCTCGGCGAGCACGCGCGCGATGGAATAAAGAAGGCCCAGCCGGTCGTTCGCCGACACGGACAGGATGTAGTACTGGTCGCGCTCGTCGGCCCGCAGGTCGACGCGCGGCGTGACCGGGAAGGTGCGCGACAGGCGCGAGAGCCGTCCCTTCGACGGCTCCGGCAGCGGATTGCCGGACGCCGCGAGGCGCTGGGCGAGTTCCTGCTCGACCAGATTCGCAATATCGCGGTAATGCACGTCGCCTTCGGGGTGGGCGACGATGAAGTTGTCGAGCGCGTAACCGTGGCGCGTCGTACTCACGCGCGCATCGAGCACGGACAGGCCGCTGCGGTCGAAGTAGGCGCACATGGTGGCGAACAGGTCCGGCCGGTCCTTCGCATAGACCAGCACTTGCAGCGCTTCGCCCACGGGTGAGGGCCGAGCGCGCACGACGGGCGAGGGCGTTTCCACGTAGCGGTAGAGCACACGCGTTTGCCACGCGATGTCGGCGGCGTCGTGGCGCAGGAAATAGCCCACATCGAGCTTGTCCCACAGCGCGCGATGCGCGTTCTCCGGCACGGTTTCGAGGCGTAGCAGCGCGAGCGCCAGTTCCTGGCGCGTCTTGAGCTCCGAGTGCGCGTCGGGCTGGGCGCCGCCGAGCACGGCGCTCGTCGAGCGGTAGAGATCCTCGAGCAGCTTGCCCTTCCAGTTGTTCCATACCTTCGGGCTGGTTCCGCGGATATCGGCCACCGTCAGCAGATAGAGCGCCGACAGCCGGCGCTTGGAGCCCACCAGATCGGCAAAGCGCTTCACCACTTCGGGATCGCTCGTGTCCTGCTTCTGGGCGACCTGGCTCATGGTCAGGTGCTGTTGAACGAGCCAGACGATCAGGTCGGAGTCTTCGCTGGCGATGCCATGCTCGCGGCAGAATCGCCGCGCGTCGGCCATGCCGAGCTGCGAATGGTCGCCGCCGCGCCCCTTGGCGATGTCGTGGAACAGCGCCGCCACGTAAAGCACCCAGGGCCGCTCGAAATCGGCGATCAACTGGCTGCAGAACGGGTACTCGTGCGCGTGCTCGGCCACGGCGAAGCGCCGGATATTGCGCAGCACCATCAGGATGTGCTGATCGACCGTGTAGACATGATAGAGGTCGTGCTGCATCTGCCCGACGATGCGCCTGAAATTCAGCAGATAGCGCCCCAGCACGCTCGTCTGGTTCATCAGCCGGATGGCATGCGTAATGCCTGCGGGCTCCTTCATGATCGCCATGAAGAGGCGGCGGTTTTCCGGGTCGCGGCGCCAGTGCTGATCCATCTTCTCGCGGGCGTTGTACAGCGCCCGCAAGGTGCGCGCCGAGAGGCCCTTCACGCCAGGCACCTGTTCGTAAAGCAGGAAGGCTTCGAGGATCGCATGCGGTTCGCGCTCGAACACGTCGTCGGTCACGATTTCAATCATGCCCTGTTTTTCGACGAAATGATCCGAGAGGGTACGCGTGATGCCGCTCGTGCTCGGGAAGAGTTGCGCCTCGATGTTCTGGATGAGGATGGTCGCAAGCTGCGTGACCGCCTTGGCCGCCCAGTAGTAGCGGCGCATGAGCTGCTCGCTCGCGCGCCGCGCCGCGCTGGCCGAGTAGCCGAAGCTTTCCGCCACGCTCGTCTGCAGATCGAACACGAGGATGTCCTGGCGGCGGCCGGCGATTACGTGCAGGCGCGCACGCAGGGTTTTCAGGAACGCCTCGTTGCGGCGCAACTCGCGCGCTTCGCGCTCCGTGATGAGCCCGCGCTGATCGAGTTCTTTCCAGCTGCTGCCAAAGGCTGCCGCTTCGGTGACCCACAGGATCAGTTGCAGGTCGCGCAAGCCGCCGGGGCTTTCCTTGACGTTCGGCTCCAGCGCATAGGGTGTGTCCTGGAAGCGCCCATGACGCTGGCGCATTTCCAGCACCTTGGCCTGGAAGAATGCGCGCGGATCCATGGCGTCGCGGTAGCGCTGGACAAAATCGCCGAACAGCGTCGGGCTGCCCGTGATGCGGCGCGCTTCGAGCAGCGATGTGCGCACCGTCACGTCGCCGGCGGCTTCTTCAAGGCATTGCGAGACGCTGCGCACACTGCTGCCGATTTCGAGGCCGAGGTCCCACGCGAGGCCGATGAAGTGCTCGAGGCGGGATTCGAGCGGTGCGAGCGCTTCATCGTCAGGCAGCAGCACGAGGATGTCGACGTCGGAGTACGGCGCGAGTTCGCCGCGCCCGAAGCCGCCCACGGCCACGAGCGCGAGCGAGGCCGGCAGCTCGCACAGGCTCCATGCGCGGCGCAGGGTGTCGTCGGTGGCGCGGGCGAGCGCGCGCATCAGCGAGTCGACATTGGATGCGCTCCTGAACCGTTCGAGCAACTGGGCCTTGGCGGCCTTGTAGTCGGACTTCAGCGACGACGTATCGGGTGCGGCGACGGCGGGAACGCTCATGGGCTTCGGTACAGTTGGCGCGGGTTGGAGAATGCCCGGCGCCCACGCGCGGACTGCCGGGCGGTGGACCGTGCGGGCGGGGGGGCGATGCCGGGTTAAGCCTGATTTATGTCCGGGGTATGCCTGAATGATGCCTGGGTGAAGCCTGCTTACAGAACTGCATTGTGCCGCCTGCTGTTGCGATCGCCCCCAGCGCGCGCCTTGCAATCAGGCGGCCGAACCGGCCATCTGCGCAACGATGGCAGGCTTGGCTGGCGTGCCCGCCGAAACCGTCAGCACTTCGTAGCCGGTCTCGGTCACGAGCACAGTGTGCTCCCATTGCGCCGAGAGGCTGCGGTCCTTGGTCTTGACGGTCCACTGGTCCGGCATGGTGCGGATCTCGCGGCGCCCGGCGTTGATCATCGGTTCGATGGTGAAGATCATGCCCGGCAGCAGCTCGACGCCCGTGCCGGCGCGGCCATAGTGGAGCACCTGCGGCTCGTCGTGGAACACCGTGCCGATGCCGTGGCCGCAATACTCGCGCACGACGCTGTAGCCTTGCGCTTCGGCGTAGCGCTGGATGGCATGGCCGATGTCGCCCAGATGGCCGCCCGGGCGCACCTGGTCGATGCCGAGCCACATGCATTCATAGGTCGTCTGCACGAGGCGCTTCGCGAGAATCGACCCCTCGCCAACGATGAACATGCGGCTCGTGTCGCCGAAATAGCCGTCCTTGATCACCGTGATGTCCATATTGAGCGTGTCGCCGTTCTTCAGCGCCTTGTCGCCCGGAATACCGTGACAAATCACGTCGTTCACCGAGGTGCAGATGGCCTTCGGGTAGGGCGGATAGCCCGGCGGCTGATAGTTCAGCGGCGCCGGAACCGTACCTTGCACGTTGGTCATGTATTCGTGGCAGAGCCGGTCGAGCTCGCCCGTCGTCACACCCGCCACGACGAACGGTGTTATGTAGTCGAGCACCTCGCTTGCCAGCCGGCAGGCGACGCGCATCTGCGCGATGTCGTGTTCGTTCTTGATCGAAATGGCCATGGTGTGCGCCCGAAAATGCAGTCGAATATCAAATTATCGCACCTTATCCGGACGATCGTTGGCTTTTGAGGGGGGCGGCCGAGCGCGCCGCGCGCCGGCGCATTCGTTCCGAGGGTAATAGCTGGCTTGAGTGCGCTCAGCTTTACGTGCTATACTCTTCGGCTAAGTCGCTTCCTGTATCTTTCGGTTGCGGAAGTTTTGGAGCGCGATTATGCCTGCTGTCGCCGCGGGCAAAAAATAACGGCGACAACATTAAGGCAGTAACAAAGCGAAATCGCGAGCCGGTGCACCCAGGGTGTCGGGTGCGTCAGCCCTGTAAGCGGGGCGGCGTACCGATACGGCAGCCGGCTTAAGACCCAACCCTAGCGGAGAATTGAAACATGGCAGTTACCATGCGCCAAATGCTGGAAGCAGGTGTCCACTTCGGTCACCAGACGCGCTTCTGGAACCCGAAGATGGCCCCCTTCATTTTCGGTCATCGCAACAAGATTCACATCATCAACCTCGAAAAGACGCTGCCGATGTACAACGACGCACTGAAGTACGTGCGTCAGCTGGCATCGAACCGTGGCACGATCCTGTTTGTCGGTACGAAGCGTCAATCGCGCGACACGATCGCCGACGAGGCAGCGCGCGCTGGCATGCCGTTTGTGAACGCACGTTGGCTCGGCGGCATGCTGACCAACTTCAAGACGCTGAAGGTTTCGATCAAGCGCCTGAAAGACATGGAAGCAGCAGTGGAAGCCGGTGAGCTCGAGAAGATGAGCAAGAAGGAAGCGCTCCTGTTCGAACGCGAAATCGCCAAGCTGCAAAAGTCGATCGGCGGCGTGAAGGACATGGGCGGCATTCCTGACGCAATTTTCGTGGTCGACGTCGGCTACCACAAGATTGCCGTGACGGAAGCCAACAAGCTGGGCATCCCCGTCATCGCCGTGGTCGACACGAACCACTCGCCGGAAGGCATCGACTACGTGATCCCGGGTAACGACGACGCCAGCAAGGCTGTCGCGCTCTACACGCAAGGCGTGGCTGACGCGATCCTCGAAGGCCGTGCCAGCGCGGTCAACGAAGTGGTTGCAGCCGTGCGCGGCAACGAAGGCGACGACGAGTTCGTCGAGGTCAATCCGGAGGCGTAAGCCGCCCCGTGTCCGGCAAGAAAAGGGGGCTTCCATAGGCCCCTTTTTTTTAAGCCGTGGCGTTCGAAGCCGCGTCATATGGGCGGCACCGTAGTCCTGTAGAAGCAGCTGTAAAAAAGCGTTTCAGCACGGTATTTACGGAAACGAATTCCTGTCGGCCGCATCGAATCATGCGGCTGGCGCGTACCAGACAGATTCAAGGAGCGAATGATGGCGGCAATTACCGCAAGCATGGTGGCAGAACTGCGCGCGAAGACCGACGCGCCGATGATGGAATGCAAGAAGGCGCTGACGGAAGCCGACGGCGACCTCGCGCGTGCTGAAGAACTGCTGCGCGTGAAGCTCGGCAACAAGGCGAGCAAGGCAGCTTCGCGCGTCACGGCAGAAGGCGTGATCTCGTCGTTCATCGGTGCCAACGCTGGCGCGGTGGTCGAACTGAACTGCGAAACCGACTTCGTTGCGAAGAACGACGACTTCCTCGCATTCGCGAAGCAGATCGCCGAGCTCGTCGCTACGCAGAACCCGGCTGACGTCGCTGCGCTGTCGGCGCTGCCGCTGGACGGCTCGACGGTCGACGCAGTGCGCCTCGCGCTGGTCGGCAAGATCGGTGAAAACCTCTCGATCCGCCGTTTCGCGCGTTTCGAAACCGCCAACAAGCTGGCTGCGTACCTGCACGGCACGCGCATTGGCGTGCTGGTCGAGTACACGGGCGCCGACGAGCAAGTGGGCAAGGACGTCGCGATGCACATTGCCGCCATGAAGCCGGTCTCGCTGTCGTCGGACGACGTGCCGGCCGACCTGATCGCCAAGGAGCGCAGCATCGCCGAGCAGAAGGCTGCCGAATCGGGCAAGCCGGCTGAGATCGTCGCGAAGATGGTCGAAGGTTCGGTTCAGAAGTACCTGAAGGAAGTGTCGCTGCTGAACCAGCCGTTCGTGAAGAACGACAAGCAGACGATCGAGCAGATGCTCAAGGCTGCTGGCACGACGGTGCAGAAGTTCGCCCTCTTCGTGGTGGGCGAAGGCATCGAGAAGCGCCAGGACGACTTCGCCGCCGAGGTGGCCGCACAAGTCGCTGCTGCAAAGCAGCAATAAAGGCCGCGCAAGCCTTAAAGCTTCAAGCCGTACCGCAGTAAAAGCACCAAGCAGCATCAAGCAGTACCGTAGCAAGCCGCGGCGGAGCGTTTCCGCCGCGGTGGGCAGCATAGCGACGCCCGATGTAGCGGCGCCTTGCGCGGCGGACGCCCGCCGCGCCCCGTGGCGCAAATCTTCGCTATTCTGGCGGCGCTTGCCCCAAGCCGTATTTCACCCCTACAGTTTCAAGTTATTGCCCTTTGCGCGCGATCCTGGATACCCCCATGCCCACACCCGCCTATAAACGCGTCCTGCTCAAACTTTCCGGCGAAGCCCTGATGGGCGACGATGCCTTCGGCATCAACCGCGCCACGATCGAACGAATGGTGGCGGACGTGGCCGAGGTGGTGCGGCTTGGCACCCAGCTCGCGGTCGTGATCGGCGGTGGCAACATTTTTCGCGGCGTCGCGGGCGGCGCAGCCGGCATGGACCGCGCGACGGCCGACTACATGGGCATGCTCGCCACCATGATGAACGCGCTCGCGCTGCAGGACGCCATGCGTCACGCAGGCATCGAGGCGCGCGTGCAATCGGCGCTGCGCATGGACCAGGTGGTCGAGCCGTATATTCGCCCGCGTGCGATTCGCCAGCTCGAAGAGGGCAAGGTCGTGATCTTCGCGGCGGGCACGGGCAACCCGTTCTTCACCACCGACACCGCCGCTGCGCTGCGCGGCGCGGAAGTGGGCGCGGAAGTCGTGCTCAAGGCCACCAAGGTCGACGGCGTCTACTCGGCGGACCCGAAAAAGGATCCTTCGGCCACGCGCTACTCGACGATCAGCTTCGATGAGGCAATCGGCCGCAATCTGCAGGTGATGGACGCGACGGCGTTTGCGCTGTGCCGCGACCAGAAGCTGCCCATCCGGGTTTTTTCCATCGTCAAGCCGGGCGCGCTCAAGCGCATCATTCAAGGCGAAGACGAAGGCACGCTCGTCCACGTGTAAACTCTCGTCTCAAACGGGAAACGAACATGGGCCGCGCCGCCCCCCGAGCGCGCTGGCGGGCCCGTTCCGTAATGAAGGTTCGGAGGTATCAAAATGGCTGTGGCTGACATCAAGAAGGGCGCTGAGCAAAAAATGCAGCGCTCGATCGAAGCGTTCAAGAGCGATCTGGCGAAAATCCGTACGGGCCGTGCCCATACCGGTCTGCTCGATCACATCCAGGTCGACTACTACGGCTCGCCCGTGCCCATCTCGCAAGTCGCGAACCTCACGCTCGTGGACGCTCGCACGATCGGCGTGCAGCCGTGGGAAAAGAAGATGGTGCAGGTCATCGAAAAGGCGATCCGCGAGTCGGATCTCGGCCTGAACCCGGCTACGCACGGCGATCTGATCCGCGTGCCGATGCCCGCGCTGACCGAAGAGCGCCGCAAGGAGCTCACCAAGGTTGTCAAGAGCGAAGGCGAGACGGCCAAGGTGGCCGTGCGCAACCTGCGCCGCGACGCTAACGAAACGCTCAAGAAGCTCGTGAAGGACAAGGAAATCTCTGAAGACGACGAGCGCCGCGCTGGCGACGACGTCCAGAAGCTGACGGACCGCTTCGTTGCCGAGATCGACAAGCTCGTCCAGACCAAGGAAGCGGAGATCATGACGGTCTGAGGCCGCCAGGTTCTCAGCTCCGCCAGGGTTCTCCTGCCCTTTTGTCCGTATCCGTAGTTTTAGTCTGACGGCCATGACCTATACCAGCTCAACCGTTCGCGTGCCCGACGTGGCGGCCGTGCCGCGCCACATCGCGATCATCATGGACGGCAACGGCCGTTGGGCAACTCAACGCCGTTTGCCGCGCGTCGCGGGCCATACGCGCGGCGTCGATGCCGTGCGTTCGGTCGTCGAGGCCTGCGTCGAGAATGGCGTCGAATACCTCACCCTGTTCGCGTTCAGTTCGGAAAACTGGCGGCGTCCGACCGACGAAGTGTCGTTCCTGATGCGCCTGTTCGTCACCGCGCTAGAGCGCGAAGTGGCGCGCCTTCATGCGAACGGCATTCGTCTGCGCGTGGTCGGCGACCTGTCGATGTTCAACGAGCGCATCCAGGACCTGATTCGCCGCGCGGAAACCAAGACCGCGCGCAACACGCGGCTCACGCTCACCATCGCGGCGAATTACGGTGGCCGCTGGGACATCATGCAGGCGACCCGCAAACTGGTCGAGGCTGCCGCTGCGGCCGGCGAGCCGGTGCCCGTCACCGAGGACACCATCGGCCAGCATCTGGCCATGAACTACGCGCCGGAGCCCGATCTCTTCATTCGCACCGGTGGCGAGCAGCGTGTGAGCAATTTCTTGCTCTGGCAACTCGCGTACGCAGAATTTTATTTTACCGACACGTTCTGGCCGGACTTCAACGCCGATGCGCTCAATCGCGCGATCGGATCCTACGCGGAACGTGAGCGCCGCTTTGGCCGCACGAGCGCCCAGCTCGCAAACCAATCCCAGAACGCCGACTCGCTTTCATGCTAAAGACCCGTGTCATCACGGCGCTCGTCCTGCTGGCCATCCTCCTGCCGGTCACCCTGTTCGCACCGGTTGCCTGGTTTGGCGTGCTGATCGGCGTCGTGGTGTTGTTTGCCGCGTGGGAGTGGGCGCGCCTGCTCAAGGCCGGCAAAGCGGGCTCGATCGTCTATGCGGCAATTGCCGTGCTGGCTGTCATCGCAAGCCAGCGGCTCGAGTCGGCCCATCCGCTTTATCAGGCCGCCGGCATCTTCTGGCTCATCGCCGGCCCTTACGTGCTCGTGCGCAAGCCGACGCTCGGCGCCGGCGTCTGGCGCGCCTTCCTGCTTGCCGCCGGGCTCGTGATTTTCTGCGCCTGCTGGCACGCGCTGGTCGCGGCGCGCACGGTGGGCGTGGCGTTCGTGCTCTCGCTGCTGCTGATCGTCTGGCTTGCCGATATCGGCGCATACTTTGCAGGTAAGGCATTCGGAAAGCATAAGCTCGCGCCCGCGATCAGTCCGGGCAAGACCTGGGAAGGCGCCGTGGGCGGCTGGGTGGCCGTGATGGCCGTGTCGGGCGCCGCGCTCACGCTGCACGCGTTCGAGCCGACCCTGTATTCGGCGCTGGCGACCCGCCTCGGCCTTGGCCGGGCGCTCTTCGTGCTCACCGTACTAGTCGCGTTCAGCGTGATCGGCGATCTGTTCGAGTCGATGACGAAGCGCCAGGCGGGCGTAAAAGATTCGAGCGGCCTCTTGCCAGGCCACGGCGGCGTGCTCGATCGCATCGACGCGCTGCTGCCGGTCCTGCCGCTTGCCATGCTGCTGCTCGGTTAGAGACTAATGGAAATGCAAAAACGACTCACCTTGCTCGGATCCACGGGCTCGATCGGAGACAGCACGCTCGACGTGGTTGCGCGTCATCCGCAACAGTTCTCCGTCTACGCGCTCACCGCGCACCGCAACGGCGACAAGCTCGTCGAACAATGTCTGCGCTTCGCGCCCGAAGTGGCCGTAGTCGGCGATGCCGATACCGCCGCGGCGGTCGAGCGCAAGCTGCGCGCGGCAGGTTCGAAGACGGTTGTGGCGTACGGGCCGCAGGCGCTCGCCGATGTCGCGAAGAGCGATGGATGCGACACCGTGGTTGCCGCCATCGTCGGCGCGGCGGGCCTCGTGCCCACCCTCGCGGCGGCGCAGGCCGGCAAGCGCATTCTGCTCGCAAACAAGGAAGCGCTCGTGATGTCGGGCGACATCTTCATGAATGCGGCGCGCGATAACGGCGCGGTGCTGTTGCCGGTGGACAGCGAGCACAACGCCGTGTTCCAGTGTTTGCCCGCCGAAGGCACGCAGCATGGCGGCGTGACGAAGATCATCCTGACCGCTTCTGGCGGCCCGTTCCGCACGCGCGAGCCGGCCACGCTCGTCGACGTGACGCCGGACGAGGCGTGCAAGCACCCGAACTGGTCCATGGGCCGCAAGATTTCGGTCGACTCGGCCACGATGATGAACAAGGGCCTCGAAGTCATCGAGGCGCATTATCTGTTCGATCTGCCAGGCGAGCGCATCGACGTGCTGATCCACCCGCAGAGCGTGATCCACTCGATGGTCTCGTACGCGGACGGTTCGGTGCTCGCGCAACTGGGCAACCCGGACATGCGCACGCCGATCGCGCACGCGCTCGCGTTCCCGGATCGTGTGGATTCGGGCGTTGCGCAACTCGACCTCGCGCAGGTGGCCACGCTCAATTTCGAGAAGCCGGACTACGCACGTTTTCCGTGTCTTGCGCTGGCAATGAAGGCGCTGGCCGAGGGCGGCGTGGCGAGCGCCACGCTCAACGCAGCCAACGAAATCGCGGTGGAGGCGTTCCTCAACCGCCGGATCGGTTTCATGGCGATTGCGCAGACGGTCGACGCCGTGCTCAACGCGCTGGACAATCGCCGCGCCGCGAGTCTCGAAGTCGTGCTCGAAGCCGACGCAGCCGCGCGCCGCGCGGCGCTCAAGATCATCGACAGCCTGCCGGTGCCGGCCTGAAGCCTCGCTCGGGCCGCTCCCGGGCTGTGCTCAGGCCGCCCGCGGAGGCGTGAGGGTCTGCTTGCAGACCCATCGGCCCGCCAACGAGGTTGACCCGCATTGGCGCGCTGCTTCCAGCAGAGGAGGCGCATATGAATCTGCTCACCGAATTGGTGTCTTTTGTCGTGGCGATCGGCGTACTCGTTGTCGTGCACGAATATGGACACTACAGCGTTGCACGCTTGTGCGGCGTCAAGGTTTTGCGATTTTCGATCGGCTTCGGCAAGCCGCTCGTGCAGTGGGTCAGCAAGAAGAGCGGGACCGAATGGACGATCTCGGCGCTGCCGCTCGGCGGCTACGTCAAGATGCTCGACGAGCGCGAGTTGCAGGACAAGCAAGGGGACATTCCCGCCGAAGATTTGCCGCACGCGTTCAACCGGCAGTCGGTTGGCAAGCGCATCGCCATCGTCGCTGCCGGGCCGTTGGCCAATTTCATTCTTGCCATCGTGCTCTTCGCAGCGGTGTTCGCGAGCGGCGTGACCGAGCCGACCGCCATCGTTGCCGTGCCGCCGGCACAGACGGCCGCCGCGCAGGCCGGCTTCCAGGGCGGCGAGACCATTCTCGCCGTGAGCGACGCGAACGGCAGCGACACGGAGCCCGTGCGCTCGTGGGCCGATCTGCGCTGGAAGCTGCTGTCCGCGGCCTTCGATCAAAACCGCGTGGTGCTCTCCGCGCGTGACGGCGGCGGCACCTACGACTTTCCCCTCGATCTCTCGCGCCTCACCAGCAAAGATCTCGACGACGACTTCATGTCGAAGCTCGGTCTCGAGGCCGGCGGAGCCAAACTGACGATCGCGGGCGTGGAGGCGGGCAGTGCTGCCCAGCAGGCGGGGCTGGAAAAAGGCGATCGCCTGGTTGCGATCGATGGCCGCCCCGTTGACAGCGCAAGCACTTTCATCGGCTACGTGAAGGCCCACGCGGGCAAGCCTGTGCACGTGCGCGTCGTGCGTGGTGATACGCAAAACGTTGCGCAGAACGGCGCGTCCGGGCAAGGGCAGACGTTGACGCTCATGATCACGCCCATGGCGCAGCGTGACGGCGAAACAGGTGAGGAAGTCGGGCGCATCGGTGCGGCGCTTGCGGCCCAGGCGCCCACTGTGGACGTCCGCTACGGGCCGATCGAGAGCGTTCGGCTGGGTGCGTTCCGCACGTGGGATATCGCGATCTATTCGCTGCGTATGTTCGGCCGCATGCTCACGGGCGAGGCGTCTCTGAAAAATCTGTCGGGCCCGGTGACGATTGCTGACTATGCGGGCAAGAGCGCAAGACTCGGTCCGTCCGCCTTCCTGTCGTTCCTCGCCCTTGTCAGCATTAGCCTCGGCGTACTCAACCTGCTCCCAATTCCGGTATTGGATGGGGGGCATCTGTTATATTATGCGGTTGAAGCCGTAACGGGCAAAGCCGTCTCGGACCGCTGGCAGCTCGTCCTGCAGCGCGCGGGACTTGCCTGCATCGTCGCGCTGTCGGCGATCGCGTTGTTCAACGATCTGGCTCGGTTAATCCATTTTTAAAGATGTCTGGCGGCGTCCGAGGGCGGGCCGCCTGATCTGATGCAGCTATACATACTGGGGAAGCACGTTGTTTAGACCTCATCGCTTGGTTCCAAAAACGGTTGCGGCTGCGGCGATTGCCGCGCATGGCCTGGTCGCTCACGCGGCGACAACGCCTTTCGTGGTACAGGACATCCGCATCGAAGGACTGCAACGCGTCGAGCCGGGCACGGTGTTCGCGTACTTGCCCATCAAGCAGGGCGATACGTTCACCGACGACAAGGCATCCGATGCCATTCGCGCATTGTATGCAACGGGCTTCTTCAACGACGTGCGCATCGGCACCGAAGGCGGTGTCGTGGTCGTGCAGGTGCAGGAGCGGCCAGCCATCGGCACGATCGACTTCGCCGGCATCAAGGAGTTCGACAAGGACAACCTCACGAAGGCGCTGCGCGCAGTCGGTCTCTCGCAAGGCCGCTATTACGACAAGGCGCTCGTCGACAAGGCCGAGCAGGAACTCAAGCGTCAGTACCTCACGCGCGGCTTCTATGCCGCCGAAGTCACGACCACGGTAACCCCGATCGACCGCAACCGCGTCGGCCTGCTGTTCTCGGTGGTCGAAGGCCCGAGCGCGAAGATCCGGCAGATCAACTTCATCGGCAACAAGACGTATAGCAGCGGCACGCTGCTCTCGGAGATGCAACTCTCCACGCCGAACTGGTTCTCGTGGTACACGAAGAACGACCTGTACTCGAAGGAAAAGCTCACGGGCGACCTCGAGAACGTGCGCTCGTACTACCTGAACCACGGCTATCTCGAGTTCAACATCGACTCGACGCAGGTTTCGATTTCGCCCGACAAGAAGGACATGTACCTGACGATCGGGATCCACGAAGGCGAGCCCTACAAGGTTTCGGGCATCCACCTGGCGGGCAATCTGCTCGACCGCGAGGCCGAGCTCAACAAGCTCATCAAGATCAAGCCGGGCGACCGCTTCTCGGCCGAGAAGCTGCAGGCTACGACCAAGTCGATCGTCGACAAGCTCGGCGAATACGGCTACGCATTCGCCACCGTCAATGCGCTGCCGCAGATCAATCAGGCCGACCACACGGTCGACCTCACGCTGCAGATCGACCCGAGCCGCCGTGTGTACGTGCGCCGCATCAACGTGATCGGCAACACGCGCACGCGTGACGAAGTCGTGCGCCGCGAAATGCGCCAGCTCGAAAGCTCGTGGTTCGATTCGAGCCGCCTCGCGCTTTCGAAGGACCGTATCAACCGTCTCGGTTACTTCACCGATGTCGACGTGACCACGGTGCCGGTGGAAGGTACGCCCGACCAGGTCGACGTGAACGTGAAGGTGGCCGAAAAGCCGACCGGCGCGATCACGCTGGGCGCGGGCTTCTCGTCCACGGACAAGGTGGTGCTCTCGGCCGGGGTCTCGCAGGACAACGTGTTCGGCTCGGGCACGAGCCTCTCGGTGAACATCAACACCGCGAAGACGTACCGCACGCTGGCTGTCACGCAGGTGGACCCGTACTTCACGGTGGACGGCATCAAGCGCATTACCGACGTCTACTACCGCACGTACCAGCCGCTGTACTACTCGACCGATTCGAGCTTCAAGATCATCACGACGGGCGCTGACCTGAAGTTCGGCATTCCGTTCTCGGAAGTGGACACGGTCTTCTTCGGCCTCGGTTTCGAGCAGGACACGCTCGACACCGACGCGTACACGCCGCAGAGCTACATCGATTACGTGAAAAACTTCGGCCGTGTGTCGAACAACATTCCGTTCACGATCGGCTGGTCGCGCGACGCGCGCGACAGTGCGCTGATTCCGAGCCGCGGCTACTTTACGCAGGCGAATTTTGAATGGGGTACGCCGGTCGGCTCGACGCCTTACGTCAAGACCGACGTGCAGGCGCAGTACTATTACTCGTTCGCACGCGGCTTCGTGCTGGGCATGAACTTCCAGGCCGGCTACGGCAAGGGCCTCGACGGCAAGCCGTACCCGATCTTCAAGAACTACTACGCGGGCGGTATCGGTTCGGTGCGTGGCTACGAGCCGAGCTCGCTGGGTCCGCGCGACGCCAAGACTAACGACCCGATCGGCGGTTCGAAGATGGTGGTCGGCAACATCGAGCTCACGTTCCCGCTGCCCGGCACGGGCTACGATCGCACGCTGCGCGTCTTCACATTCGTCGACGCCGGTAACGTCTGGGGCGACGAGGGCAACACCAGCACGGGCGCGAACGGTCTGCGCTATGCGTACGGTGTGGGTCTAGCGTGGATTTCGCCGATCGGCCCGCTCAAGCTGAGCCTTGGCTTCCCGATCGTCAAGCACGAAGGCGATCAGTACCAGAAGTTCCAGTTCCAGATTGGCACGGCCTTCTGACGAGGCTCGCAGGAACAGGTATTTACAGAAACGAGAGGATAACTTTGCTAACGGGTATGTTTTCCAGACGGACGATCGGGGCCTTGACGCTGTCGCTGGCGATGCTCGCTGTTGGCACGGGCGCGGCCCATGCGCAGGAAGCGAAGATCGCGGCGGTCAACTCCGATCGCATCCTGCGCGAATCCGCCCCCGCGAAGGCCGCGCAAACCAAGCTCGAAGCCGAGTTCGCAAAGCGCGACAAGGACTTGCAGGACATGGCGCAACGCTTGAAGTCCATGTCGGACTCCCTCGACAAGAATGGGCCGGGCATGTCGCCCGGCGATCGCGCGCAGAAGCAGCGCGATCTGTCGCAGCTCGACAGCGATTTCCAGCGCAAGCAGCGCGAGTTTCGCGAAGATCTGAACCAGCGTCGCAATGAAGAGCTTGCGGCGGTGCTGGATCGGGCGAACAAGGTGATCAAGCAGATCGCCGAGCAGCAGCACTACGATTTGATCGTGCAGGAAGCGGTGTACGTGAGCCCGCGCATCGACATCACCGACCAGGTCCTGAAGGCGCTCGCGTCTGGCGGCGCTGGCAGCAGCAATTGAGGCAGGAGCATCTCGCGCATGGCTTTTACGCTTGAGGACATCGCCGGGCGCTTCGGCGGCGCTGTAGTTGGCGACCCGACGCAACGTGTCGGCTCGCTCGCGCCGCTCGATCAGGCGGGTCCGCAACAACTGGCGTTCCTCGCCAACCCCAAGTATCTGGCGCAGGTCGAGACGACTCGCGCAGGCGCCGTTCTGATCAGCCCGGAAGATCTCGAAAAACTGGCTTCCCGCGACGGTCGTAATTTCATCGTCACGCCCAATCCGTATGCTTATTTCGCGCGCGTGGCGCAGGCGTTCATCGATCTGGCTGCACCGAAGGTGCAGGCGGGCGTGCACCCGAGCGCCCATGTCGATGCCACGGCAAAGATTGCCGCGAGTGCGGTGATCGGCCCGAACGTCACGGTGGAGGCGGGTGCCACGATCGGCGAGCACGTGTGGCTGGACGCCAACGTGTTCATTGGCCGCGGCACCCAGGTGGGCGAGGGCTCGCACTTCTATCCGGGCGTGACGGTTTATCACGGCTGCAGGATCGGCGCGCGCGCCATCGTGCACGCCGGCGCCGTGATCGGCTCGGACGGCTTTGGCTTTGCGCCCGACTTCACGGGCGAGGGTGATGCACGCACGGGCAGCTGGGTGAAGATTCCGCAAGTGGGCGGCGTCTCGATCGGCCCCGATGTCGAGATCGGGGCGAACACCACGATCGATCGTGGCGCGATGGCCGACACGATCATCGAGGAGTGCGTCAAGATCGATAACCTCGTGCAGATCGGTCACAACTGCAAGGTGGGCGCATACACCGTGATTGCGGGTTGCGCGGGCATCGCGGGCAGCACCACGATCGGCCGCCATTGCATGATCGGCGGCGCAGTTGGCATCGCGGGACATGTCACGCTGGGCGACTACGTTATCGTCACGGCGAAGTCGGGTGTCTCGAAGTCGTTGCCCAAGGCTGGCATCTACACGAGCGCGTTCCCGGCGGTCGATCACGCCGACTGGAACAAGAGCGCCGCGCTGCTGCGCAATATCGACAAGTTGCGCGATCGCATCAGGGCGCTCGAAGCCGCTGCCCAGAAGGCACAAGGCGGCGCGTAACAAGGTAAGGCAGGTTCGTGGCTCGGGCGTGAAGCGCTCGAGCCTTGGGCGCGTGCCTATCCATGTGTCCCGGTCTGCGAGACCCGGTTGCGAGATCTGGTCTGCGAGACCCGGGGCAATCCGCATGCACGAAGTGTCGCACATGGCGCATACTGCGCCAGAAGCGCGGGCCGTGAGGCACCGCGGGAGCCATGCTTCGGCAAGGCACTTCGGACATCGCATTCGACAGTCACACGCAATTCCAGCGTGAGCAGAAACACCATGAACATCGAAAAACTCAACTTCGACATCCACAAGATCCTCACGCTGCTTCCGCACCGTTATCCGTTCCTGATGGTGGACCGGGTCACCGAAATCGTGCCGCACAAGAGCATCAAGGCGTTGAAGAACGTGACCGTCAATGAGCCCTTTTTCCAGGGCCATTTTCCCCAACGCCCGGTCATGCCTGGCGTGATGATTCTCGAAGCCCTGGCGCAAACCGCTGCGCTCCTCACGTTTTCGGAAGAGGAGCAGGACTTCGAGAACACGCTGTACTACTTCGTCGGCATCGATGGCGCGCGCTTCAAGCGCGTGGTCGAACCGGGCGATCAACTCATCCTGAACGTGACGTTCGAGCGCTACATGCGCGGCATCTGGAAGTTCAAGGCGCAGGCCGAAGTGGAAGGCGCTGTCGCCTGCGAGGCGGAACTCATGTGCACCGTCAAGAAAATGGACGCGGCGCAGTAAGACGCGCCAGCACGGCAACAGAATGGAGAGCCAGGACGAATGAGCAGGATCCATCCCACCGCGGTCGTCGAGACCGGCGCGCAAGTCGATGAATCGGCGGAGATCGGGCCGTACGCGGTGATCGGGGCCAACGTCGCCATCGGTGCACGCACCAAAATCGGCTCGCACAGTGTGCTGGAAGGCCATACGACGATCGGCGAAGACAACATGATCGGCCACTACGCGATCATCGGCGGCCGTCCGCAGGACATGAAGTACAAGGGCGAGCCCACGAAGCTCGTGATCGGCAATCGCAATACCATCCGCGAGTTCACGTCGATTCATACGGGCACGGTGCAGGACACCGGCGTCACGATCGTCGGCGACGACAACTGGATCATGTCGTATGTGCACGTGGGTCACGACTGCAGGCTCGGCAACAATGTGATCATGTCGAGCAACGCGCAACTCGCGGGCCATGTGATCGTCGACGATTTCGCGATCGTCGGCGGCATGACGGGCGTGCATCAGTTCGTGCGCATCGGTGCGCACTCGATGGTGGGCGGCGCATCGGCGCTCGTGCAGGATGTGCCGCCGTTCGTGGTCGCCGCGGGCAACAAGGCGGTGCCGCATGGCATCAACGTCGAAGGGCTGCGCCGCCGCGGCTTTACGCCCGATGCGATCTCGGCGCTGCGTTCGGCCTATCGCGTGCTGTACAAGAACGGCCTGTCGCTCGAAGAGGCGAAGATGCAGATCGCCGAACTCGCGCAAGCGGGCGGCGACGGTGACGCACACGTGAAGGCGCTGCTCGATTTCGTCGAGCAGTCGCAACGCGGCATCATCCGCTAACCGATGGCGCTTCAAACCCGTCCGCTGCGCCTCGCCATGGTTGCCGGCGAGCCGTCCGGCGACCTGCTTGCGGCGTCGATGCTCAAAGGGCTGACTGGCAGGCTGCCCGATACTGCGCACTACTACGGAATCGGCGGGCCGCGCATGCAGGCCGCCGGTTTCGAAGCGCATTGGCCGATGGACAAGCTCACCGTGCGGGGCTATGTCGAGGCGCTCAAGCACATTCCCGAGATCCTGCGCATTCGCAGCGAACTCAAGCATCAACTGCTCGCGGACCCGCCCGACGTTTTCATCGGCGTGGACGCGCCCGACTTCAACTTCGGTCTCGAACACCCGCTGCGCGACGCGGGCATTCCCACGATCCACTTCGTGTGTCCGTCCATCTGGGCGTGGCGCGGCGGCCGCATCAGGAAGATCCAGAAGGCCGTGGATCACATGCTCTGCGTGTTTCCGTTCGAGCCGGCGATCCTCGAGAAAGCGGGTGTGGCGGCGACCTACGTGGGGCATCCGCTTGCCGACGATATCCCACTCGAGCCGGATGTGCCCGGCGCGCGCCGCGCGCTCGGCTTGTCAGGCAGCGGACCGATCATCGCGGTGCTGCCGGGCAGCCGCCGCTCCGAGATCAACCTGATCGGCCCGACGTTCTTCGACGCGATGCAGATCATGCAGCAGCGCGAGCCGGGCTTGCGCTTCGTGATGCCGGCGGCGACGCCGGCGATCCACGCGCAGCTGCAGGAGCTCGCCAACTCGCACCAGGGCCTGGCGCTCACGATCATCGACGGGCAGTCGCAGGTGGCGATGACCGCCGCCGATGCGATTCTCGTCAAGAGCGGCACGGTCACGCTAGAGGCGGCGCTGCTCAAGAAGCCGATGGTCATCTCGTACAAGGTGCCCTGGCTCACGGGGCAAATCATGCGCCGTCAGGGCTACCTGCCGTATGTCGGTCTGCCGAACATTCTCGCGGGACGCTTCGTGGTGCCCGAGATCCTTCAGCACTTCGCCACGCCCGAGGCGCTCGCGGACGCCACGCTCACGCAATTGCACGACGAAGCAAACCGGCGCACGCTGACCGAAGTGTTCACGCAGATGCACCATGCGCTGCGGCAGAACATGTCGGAGCGAGCGGCGGAGGTGGTTGCCAGCGTAGTGGATCGCCGCAGGAGCCTGGCATGACCGAAGGCGCGATCAAGCGCACTCGCGCGAAGGCGCCAGCGGCGAAAGCCGCAGCGCAAGCCAGCTCCAAAGCACCGTCGAAAGCGGCCGAGAAACGCGCGGAGCGGCAAATGTGGGCGGAGCAAGCGGGTCTGTTGTTCGAGTCGCCTGACGACATCGTCTGCGGCGTGGACGAAGCTGGACGAGGGCCGCTCGCCGGCCCGGTCACCGCCGCCGCCGTGATTCTCGATCCGGCGCGTCCGATCGCCGGTCTCGACGACTCCAAGGCGCTCACGGCGAAAGCGCGCGAGGCGCTCTACGACCTCATCGTCGAACGCGCGCTCGCATGGTGCGTGGCGTCGGCGAGCGTCGAGGAGATCGACTCGCTCAATATCCTGCACGCGACCATGCTGGCGATGCGGCGCGCCGTGGAGGGCCTGAGCGTGAAACCCACGCTCGCCAAGATCGACGGCAACCGCTGCCCGGTGCTGCCGGTGCGCAGCGAGGCCGTGATCGGCGGCGACGCGCTCGTGCCCAGCATCTCGGCGGCGTCGATCATTGCGAAGGTCACGCGCGACCGCATGCTGTTGGAGTTGCACGAGGCGTTCCCCGTGTATGGCTTCGATGCGCACGCGGGTTACGGCACCGCACAGCATCTGGCCGCGCTGCGCGAGCATGGTCCTTGCGTGCACCACCGGCGCACGTTCGCGCCCGTGCGCGACGCGTATGCGCTGCATGGCCTCGCGCTGACGAGCTTGGCAAGTACAGCTGGCGACGCCGCTCCGGACGACGACGCCTTCGCATCAGCCTGAGCAGCGCAATGCCCGGGTTCATGCAGTCCGGCGTCGCTTCGTGCGGCGCCGTTGTTCTTTTCAACCTTCCTTTTTCAAATCGCCAGGCCCGCCCGTGAAAGCCATTACTTCGCGCGACAATCCGCTTTACAAGCGCCTGAAGGCGCTGGCCGGCTCGACGCATCAGCAGCGGCGCAGCCATCAAGCTCTGCTCGAGGGTTTTCACCTCGCGAGCGCATGGCTCGACGGCGGCACGCAGCCCGAATATTGCATCGTGACCGAAGGCGCGCTCGCGCATGCCGAGGCGCAGGCCATTGTCGAGCGCGTCGACGAGCGCCGTGTGATCACGCTGCCCGATGCGCTCTTTGGCCAGCTTTCGAACGTCGTGCACGGCGTGGGCATGCTGCTGCTCGTGGATATGCCAGAGGCGCATCTGCCTGAGCGGGTCGAATCGACCTGCCTCGTGCTCGACGGCCTGCAGGATGCGGGCAACGTCGGCTCGATCCTGCGCAGCGCGGCGGCGGCGGGCGTCGACAAGGTGTTCTGCACGCCGGGCACGGCATACGCGTGGTCTTCGAAGGTGCTGCGCTCGGCAATGGGCGCGCACTTCCTGCTGCAGGTCTTCGAAAATGTCGAACCCGAGACGCTGATCGCCATGCTGGGGGTGCCGGTCGTGATCACCGACTCGCATGGCGCGCGGGCCATCGACGAGACCGATCTCACGGGGCAGGTGGCGTGGGTTTTCGGCAACGAAGGGGCGGGCGTCTCGCAGCTGTGGCGCGACGCGGCGGCGTTGCGCGTGACGATTCCTCAGCCGGGCGGCATGGAGTCCCTGAATGTGGCGGCGGCTGCCGCTGTATGCATCTTCGAGCAATGCCGTCAGCAGCGCCACGCGCGTTGAGCTGCGCTCAGTACGGGTTCACGCCTTGGTGACTGATGCAACAAAAAGGCCTGCTCGCGAGTGAGCAGGCCTTATTCGTTTCTACACGGAGCGATCTTCAGTACACCGGCTTGTCGAGGCGGATTTCCTGCAAGATCGTCGTGGCGATTTCCTCGATGGACTTGTGCGTCGACGAGAGCCATTTGATGTTCTCACGGCGCATCATGGCCTCGGCTTCATTGACTTCGTAGCGGCAATTCTCCAGCGCCGCGTACTTGCTGCCAGGCCGCCGCTCGTTACGGATTTCCGTGAGACGCTGCGGATCGATCGAAAGCCCAAAGATCTTTCCGCGATACGGCAGCAGCGAATTGGGCAGCTTGCCGCGTTCGAAGTCGTCGGGGATCAGCGGATAGTTTGCCGCTTTCACGCCGTACTGCATCGCCAGATAAAGGCTGGTCGGTGTCTTGCCGCTACGCGACACGCCCACGAGGATCACGTCGGCGTCGTTCAGATTGCGGTCGGACTGGCCGTCGTCGTGCGCGAGCGAGAAATTGATGGCCTCGATGCGGTTCTTGTATTCGTCGGTGTCGGCGTTCTGGTGGCCACGGCCCATCGCGTGGCTCGACTTGAGCTCCAGTTCCTGCTCCAGCGGCTCCACGAAGGTCTGGAACATGTCGAGCACGAGCGCGTTCGAGCGCTTGAGGATTTCGTTGGAGTTGCTGTCCACCAGCGTCGTGAAGACGATCGGGCGGCGGCCTTCATGCACTGCGGCTTCGTTGATCTTTTCGGCGGTCGAGTAGGCCTTGTCCGTCGAGTCGATGAACGGCACGCGCACGAGGCGGAATTTCTGGTCGAACTGCGAGAGGATCGAGTGCGCGAAAGTTTCGGCAGTGATCCCGGTACCGTCGGAGACGATGAATACGGTAGGCGACATCGATTGAGGCTGGGTGTGTAAGTGGGGCCAGACGGGCGGAGCGCCCGGAAGAGACTCCCTGAGCTTTGTGGATGAGCCCTGAGAGGGGATTCTCACCGACAGACACATTTTCGAGAGTCGGCACGGTAGAATAGCGGCAACCTGTTGGATAAGCAATTGCAGTGCATTCGCGCCAAACCGCAGCTCATCGTGGCTCAATTGGACGTCAATTCGCAGCGATTCCGGGTAATTTCGTGCAATCGCGCGCATCTCCCTGCTTCTCCTTGTGCTGGATGCTAGCCCCCGGTGGTGGCGATTGCTTCTCCAACAGGTTGCGCAAGACGCGAATCCGCTCCCAATGGGCGGCCCGCGTTCGAGCCCACTTGCGCAATCGTGAATTTTTTTCACACTTAGGGGCTTGTAATGACTAACACCGTTGCCAAGGATCAGGCTTATGTAGTGCCTTTCGAGCAGTTGCGGATGACCGATGTCGAGATCGTGGGCGGCAAGAACGCCTCCCTCGGCGAAATGATCAGCCAGTTGGCTGAAGCTGGCGTGCGTGTGCCTACGGGCTTCGCGACGACCGCGCTCGCCTTCCGCGACTTTCTGAAGCACAACAACTTGACCGAACGGATCGCCGCTCGTCTGGAGACGCTCGACGTCGACGACGTCAAGGCGCTGGCCGAAGCGGGCAAGGAAATCCGCCAGTGGATCGTCGACGCGCCGCTGCAGCCGAAGCTGGAGGCAGACATCCGCGCGGGCTTCGAGACGCTCAAGAACAGCTCGCCGTCCGAGCTTTCGTTCGCTGTGCGTTCGTCGGCTACGGCCGAAGACCTGCCCGACGCATCGTTCGCCGGCCAGCAGGAGAGCTACCTGAACGTGGTGGGCATCGAGGACGTCCTCGATCGCCTCAAGCACGTGTTCGCGTCGCTCTACAACGACCGCGCCATTTCCTATCGCGTCCACAAGGGCTTCACCCACGCCGAAGTCGCACTGTCGGCTGGCGTGCAGCGCATGGTCCGCTCGGACCGCGGCGCCGCGGGCGTGATGTTCACGCTCGACACGGAGTCGGGCTTCAAGGATGCCGTCTTCATCACGTCGAGCTACGGCCTTGGTGAGACCGTCGTGCAGGGCGCGGTGAATCCGGACGAGTTCTACGTCTTCAAGACCACGCTCGCGCAGGGCAAGGCGCCGATCATCCGCCGCTCGATCGGCTCGAAGCTCATCAAGATGGAGTTCACGCAGCCGGGCGAGCCGGGCCGCGTGAAGACGGTCGACGTTTCGCATGAGCAGCGCAACCGCTTCTCGATCACCGACGAAGACGTGATCGAGCTGGCGAAGTACGCCGTCATCATCGAAAAGCACTATCAGCGCCCGATGGACATCGAGTGGGGCAAGGACGGCCTCGACGGCAAGATCTTCATTCTCCAGGCGCGTCCGGAGACGGTGAAGAGCCAGGCCGCGGGCAAGGCCGAGCAGCGCTTCAAGCTCAAGGGCCAGTCGCAGGTTCTCGCAACGGGCCGCGCGATCGGTCAGAAGATCGGCGCGGGCCGCGTGAAGGTGATTCACGATCCGTCCGAAATGGAACGCGTGCAGCCGGGCGACGTGCTGGTCGCCGACATGACCGACCCGAACTGGGAGCCGGTGATGAAGCGTGCTTCGGCCATCGTCACGAACCGTGGCGGCCGTACCTGCCACGCCGCGATCATCGCGCGTGAGCTGGGCGTGCCGGCAGTCGTGGGCTGCGGCGATGCAACCGACGTGCTGAAGGACGGCGCGCTGGTGACCGTGTCGTGCGCCGAAGGCGACGAAGGCCGCATTTACGACGGTCTGCTCGAAACCGAAGTCAGCGAAGTGCAGCGCGGCGAGCTGCCGGCGATTCCGGTCAAGATCATGATGAACGTCGGCAACCCGCAACTCGCGTTCGACTTTTCGCAACTGCCGAATGCAGGTGTTGGCCTCGCGCGTCTCGAGTTCATCATCAACAACAACATCGGCGTGCACCCGAAGGCGATCCTCGAGTACCCGAACGTCGACGCGGACCTGAAAAAGGCGGTCGAGAGCGTGGCGCGCGGCCATGCGTCGCCGCGTGCGTTCTACGTCGACAAGCTCACGGAAGGCATCGCCACGATCGCGGCGGCGTTCTATCCGAAGCCCGTCATCGTGCGTCTGTCGGACTTCAAGTCGAACGAGTACAAGAAGCTGATCGGCGGTTCGCGTTACGAGCCGGACGAGGAAAACCCGATGCTGGGTTTCCGCGGCGCGTCGCGTTATGTCGCCGAGGACTTCGCGCAGGCGTTCGAGATGGAGTGCCTCGCGCTCAAGCGCGTGCGTGAAGAGATGGGCCTCTCGAACGTCGAGATCATGGTGCCGTTCGTGCGCACTCTCAAGCAGGCGGAGCGTGTGGTCGGCCTGCTCGAGAAGTTCGGTCTGAAGCGCGGCGTGAACGGTCTGCGTCTCATCATGATGTGCGAAGTGCCGTCGAACGCGATCCTCGCCGAAGAGTTCCTGCAGTACTTCGACGGCTTCTCGATCGGCTCGAACGACCTCACGCAGCTCACGCTCGGCCTCGACCGTGACTCGGGCATGGAACTGCTGGCAGTCGACTTCGACGAACGGGATCCGGCCGTGAAGTTCATGCTCAAGCGCGCGATCGAAACCTGCCTGCGCCTGAACAAGTACGTCGGCATCTGCGGCCAGGGTCCGTCCGATCATCCGGACTTCGCCCAGTGGCTCGCGGACGAAGGCATTGCGTCGATGTCGCTGAACCCCGACACGATCGTCGATACGTGGCAGGCGCTCGCGAAGTCGCAGGCGAAGTAATGCCCGCCTGTTGACCCTGCCGCTCCGGCACGCGCAGCGTGCGGAAGTTGAGGCTGCTTATGCCTTGCTTCGCACGCTGCGCAAATCAGTGTCAGCTTCGTGCTATAACACCCCGGTCAAGCCGGGGTGTTTTACTTTGGGAGGTCGACGTGGGTCCGCATGGTGTGTTCTGGTGGATCGGCGCAGGCGTGCTGATCGTGGCCGAGCTGATGACCGGCACGTTCTATTTGCTGATGATCGCGCTCGGGTGCCTCGCGGGTGTGCTCGCCTATGAGCTGGGCGCGCCGCTCGAACTCCAAATGGTGGCAGCTGCGCTCGTGGCCTTGATGGCCGTGATCGCACTGCGGCGCTCGCGGTTCGGGCGGCGCCGGCGCATGGTCGACGCGTCAACCGATCCGGGTGTGAATCTCGACATCGGCTCGACTGTCCCGGTCGCCGAGTGGCGAGACGGGCGCGCACGCACGATGTATCGGGGCGCCGAGTGGGATGTCGAACTCGCGCCGGGCGAGCCCGAGGACGCCCATCTCTACGAAATCAAGGCGGTGCGGGGCAGTTGCCTCGTTGTTGCGGCGAGGCGCGCCGGCAGCGTGGCGCCGGGTGCGCGCGAAGGCACGCGCCACGCCTGAACGAAGTCAAATCGAAGCCGAAGTCAAAGCAAAAAGGGGATGCGTATGCAAGTGCCTATCGTTGGGGTGATTCTGCTCGTGATCGTCGTGGTGCTGATCTCGAGGACCATGAAGATCGTGCCGCAGCAACATGCCTGGGTGCTCGAGCGGCTGGGCCGCTACCATGCCACGCTTACACCGGGTCTCTCGATCGTGCTGCCGTTCATCGACCGCGTGGCCTACAAGCACGTGCTCAAGGAAATTCCGCTCGACGTGCCGAGCCAGATATGCATCACGCGCGACAACACGCAACTCCAGGTGGACGGCGTGCTGTACTTTCAGGTGACCGATCCGATGAAGGCCTCGTACGGCTCGAGCAACTTCGTGTTCGCCATCACGCAGCTTTCCCAGACCACGCTGCGCTCGGTGATCGGCAAGCTGGAACTCGACAAGACGTTCGAGGAGCGCGATTTCATCAATCACAGCGTCGTCTCGGCGCTCGATGAAGCCGCCGCCAACTGGGGCGTGAAGGTGTTGCGATACGAGATCAAGGACCTCACGCCGCCGAAGGAAATCCTGCACGCGATGCAGGCGCAGATCACGGCGGAGCGTGAAAAGCGCGCGCTGATCGCGGCCTCGGAAGGGCGCAAGCAGGAGCAGATCAACCTTGCGGCGGGCGCGCGCGAAGCGGCGATCCAGAAGTCGGAAGGGGAGAAGCAGGCCGCCATCAATCAGGCGCAGGGTCAGGCGGCCGCCATTCTCGCGGTGGCCGAGGCGAATGCGCAGGCCATCCAGAAGATCGGCAACTCGATCCAGGCGCAGGGGGGCATGGATGCGGTCAATCTCAAGGTGGCCGAGCAGTACGTCACGGCGTTCGGCAATCTCGCGAAGCAGGGCAATACGCTGATCGTGCCCGGCAATATGAGCGACCTGAGCTCGATGATTGCTTCGGCGCTCACCATCGTGAACCGCTCGGGCATGAAAGAGACGCAGTTGAGCCGCGATGCGGCGAAGGGCGCCTGAGCGGGTGCCTGGGCGTGCTCAGGTCGGCGTGCGCATGAGGCGCGCCTTTTCGCGCTGCCAGTCGCGCTGCTTCTCCGTTTCGCGCTTGTCGTGCAGCTTCTTGCCCTTCGCGAGGCCAATCTCGCACTTCACGCGGCCGCCCTTGTAGTGGAAGTTCAGCGGCACGAGCGTGAACCCGCGCTGCTCGACCTTGCCGATCAGTTTGTCGATTTCCTCGCGGTGGAGCAGCAGCTTGCGGATGCGCGTAGGGTCGGGCTGGATGTGCGTCGAGGCTTCGGGCAGCGGGCTGATGTGCGTGCCGATCAGGTACAGCTCGCCGTTCTTGATCACGACGTAGCTTTCCTTGATGTTGGCTCGTCCGGCGCGCATGGCCTTGACCTCCCATCCTTCGAGCGCGAGCCCCGCCTCGTGGCGCTCTTCGATGAAGTAATCGAAGAAGGCTTTTCTGTTGTCGATGATGCTCATAGGAAAATGGGAAACGCCCAACTCGTTTAAAATTACGATTTTAGCAAAGCGGGCCACCGAAAGCCCGTGGCGCTTTCACCCTTGCCTCGCATTGCGCAATTTATGGCGGATGTTCAGAAAACCGTGTTGATTCGCCATTCGGCGGAGCAGATGTTCGACCTCGTGACCGACGTCGACGACTATCCCAACTTCCTGCCGTGGTGCGGCGGCGTCGAGGTTCGCCGCAAGGACGAGAACGGAATGGAAGCGAAAATCGATATCAACTTCAAGGGCATCAAGCAGCACTTCGCCACGCGCAACAAGCACAAGCGGCCCGAGCGCATCGACATGGAGTTCGCCGACGGGCCGTTCAAGAAGTTCACGGGCGCCTGGCGCTTCACGCCGTTGCGCTCCGATGCCTGCAAGATCGAATTCTCGCTGCACTACGAGTTTTCTAACATTCTTCTCGAGAAGATCATCGGCCCCGTGTTCCACCATATTGCGAACACCTTCGTCGACACGTTCGTGAAGCGCGCCGACCAGCGTTACGGCAAGAACAAGCCATGAGCGCGAAACTGTTCATCGACGTCTGCTATGCGCTGCCTGACGCGCAGACGCTCATCGGGGTGGAGCTCGAGCCCGGCGCGACGGTGCAGCAGGCCATCGACGCCAGCGGCATTCTCGTCCGCCATCCGGAAATCGATCTGACGAAACTGAAGGTGGGCGTCTACGGCAAGCTCAAGCCGCTCGACACGGTGCTCGCCAATCACGATCGCGTGGAAATTTATCGCCCGCTGGTGGTCGACCCCAAGCTCGCGCGGCAGCGCCGTGTCGACAAGACGCGCAAGGAAGGCTCGATCGAGGGCCGCAAGTGGCAAAACAAGGATTCGCGCTAAATCGGCGTTGACGGGGCAAATGAGTGGCTATCCGAGGGCGCGTGTTGCGCCCTCGGGCTTTTCAATTCGCCGTGCGGCGGCGCTCCGGGCCGTTACTTGCAGAGGCGTTCGTTTCGCCAATGGCAGGAATTCCCGGCAAATCGCCTTTCGGCACGATACCGTCTCCATGCGCCGTGTCTTCCGGGCTGCCCGAATGCTGGCGGACTGACCAACTCACGCCCGCGACCAGCAGCACGATGGCTGCGACTTCGAGCATGCGTGGCAGGCGGTGGTCGTAGACGAAACCGTAGAGCAGGGCGAACAGCGTCTCGAATACGATCATCTGACCCGAAAGCGTAAGCGGGAGCCGCTTGGACGCCGCGTTCCAGAGGCCGTTGCCAAGCCACGACGCGCCGATGGCCAGCACGAGGTTCAGTTGCCAGAATGCCGTCCAGCGTCCGCTGGCCACGCTGTGCTGCACCATGCCGGCGGGCATGACGAGCACCGCGAGCCAGAGCGGGCCACCGAGCGCGCCTGTTACGACGCCCCAAAGCACCGACCACTCGTTGCCGCCGAAATGGGCGTTGCGTTGCAGATAGCGGGCATTTTCGACGGCGTACCACGTCCAGCAAGCGAGCGCGCCAACCGCGCAGCCAAGGCCGGCTATCTTCGTGAGCGTGCTGGCGTGATCGCTTGCGCCCGCAGTGAAAACGTCGATGTTGATGCACACGATGCCGGCCGCGATCATGGCGAGCGGCCAGACCAGCTTAGAGAGTGCCACCGCGCCATGATCGCCGCGTCCGAGCAGCGTGACCGTGACGGGCAGGACGCCGACAATCAGCGAGGCCGGCGCGATGCCCACGAGGTGAATCGCGCTCGCAAGAAAGAGGTAGTACAGAAGGTTGCCCACGAGAGCGAGTTTCACGAGCGCGGCGAGGTCCGCGCGAGTCAGGCGTGGCCAGACGTGCCGCAGCATGGGCAGAAGGGCCGCGAACGACACGAGGCCATACATTGCGTAGCGCCCGGCGCTCAGGAGCAGCGGCGAGAACTCCGGCAACTGGCGCGGAACCAGGAACACCGTTCCCCATAACGCACCGGCGAGCACGCCGTACAACACACCACGCTGCATTTCCCTTGCCTCCACAATTTCAATCCGGCCATTCTGGCCTTGCAGGATGGGTGGAAGCTTAATCACAGGCCGCGTGGCCGTCTTGTTCAATCCTGCACGGCGCGATTCCCGATCTTCCGATTCCTGAGTCGCAGCTTTCGGCCTGCGGCCAGAAAATCGGGTCTGACACAGGGCTCTTATACCCCCACATGCCCCGCCCCAAACCTCAAAAAAATCCCGAAAACGGCGCTAAGCTACTGTAGACACTGATGATTTCCAGGGCGCTATCCCGTATAATCTGCTTTTGCGCCTATAGGATTTGCCATGCGTCTGATCCAGAAAGCACTCACGTTCGATGACGTGCTCCTCGTCCCCGCCTTTTCCGACGTTCTCCCGCGCGACACCAGCCTGAAAACCCGGCTGACCCGCAATATCTCCCTGAATATTCCGCTTGTCTCGGCCGCGATGGATACCGTCACGGAAGGCCGCCTCGCAATCGCGATGGCGCAGCAGGGCGGCGTCGGCATCATCCACAAGAACCTCACGCCGGCCGAGCAGGCGCGCGAGGTTGCGAAGGTGAAGCGTTTCGAATCGGGCGTGGTGCGCGACCCGATCACGGTTCCGCCGCAGATGAAAGTCGCGGACGTGATCGCCCTCTCGCAGCAGCATGGCATCTCGGGCTTCCCGGTGGTGGAAGGCGCGCAACTCGTCGGTATCGTGACGAACCGCGACCTGCGCTTCGAAACGCGTCTGGATGAGCCGGTGCGCTCGATCATGACGCCGCGCGAGCGCCTCGTCACCGTCAAGGAAGGCACGCCGCTTCTCGAAGCCAAGGCGCTCATGCACAGCCACCGTCTCGAGCGCGTGCTGGTCGTGAACGACGCGTTCGAACTGCGCGGCCTCATGACCGTCAAGGACATCACCAAGCAGACCGAGCATCCGGCCGCGTGTAAGGACGAGCACGGCAAGCTGCGCGCGGGCGCGGCCGTCGGCGTGGGCCCGGACAACGAGGAGCGCGTCGAACTGCTGGCGCAGGCCGGTGTGGACGTGATCGTGGTCGATACGGCGCACGGCCACAGCAAGGGCGTGCTCGAGCGCGTCCGGTGGGTCAAGCAGAATTTCCCGCACGTCGAGGTGATCGGCGGCAACATCGCTACGGCTGACGCGGCGCGCGCGCTCGTCGAGTACGGCGCGGACGGCGTGAAGGTCGGCATCGGCCCGGGCTCGATCTGCACGACGCGTATCGTGGCGGGCGTGGGCGTGCCGCAGATCAGCGCGATTTCCAATGTCTCGGAAGCGCTCAAGGGCACGGGCGTGCCGTGCATCGCCGACGGCGGCGTGCGCTACTCGGGCGACGTTTCGAAGGCGCTGGCAGCCGGAGCGAACGCTGTGATGATGGGCAGCATGTTCGCAGGCACCGAAGAGTCGCCGGGCGACGTGTTCCTGTTCCAGGGCCGCCAGTACAAGTCGTACCGCGGCATGGGCTCGGTCGGTGCGATGAAGGACGGCGCCGCGGACCGCTACTTCCAGGACAACTCGGCCAATATCGACAAGCTCGTGCCGGAAGGCATCGAAGGCCGCGTTGCCTATAAGGGGCCGATCAACGCAATCCTGTTCCAGCTGATCGGCGGCGTGCGCGCCTCGATGGGCTACTGCGGTTGCCGCACGATCGACGAGTTGCATGCGAAGGCGGAGTTCGTGCAGATCACCGGTGCCGGCCTTAACGAATCCCACGTCCACGACGTGCAGATCACCAAGGAAGCGCCCAACTACCACGTGGACTAAACCGCGATGAAGCCGCTGCTGCGCATAGTGCTGATTGTCGACGCGTTGATGCTGCTGGGGTTCGGCGTGCTGTTCCTGCTCACGCCCTGGAGCTCGCTCTACAACGCCTTGCAGTTGGTGCAGGCGCAGCCGCCGCTCATCGGCCAGGCGTTCGGAGTGGTGCTGGCTGGTTTCGCGTGGATTGCGCTGCGAGCGGCCTTTGACGGCGACTTGACCGTCACGGTCGGGCGCACGGTGGGGCACGTTAACTGGATCGCTGGCGTGCTGATGCTGGTCTGGCTGATTGGCCTGCATACGCCGCAACTCACGGGCTTCGGCCAACTGGTGGCTGGAGCACTGGGCGCCTGGCTGATCATCGTCGGGCTGGGCGGCACACGGCTTGCCGGTGCGGTGAAGCGGCGCGAGAAGGCACAGGCGGCCGAGGCCGCCGCGCAGGAACGCGAAGCGCGCGCCGTGGCCAGGACGAAGCGCGAAGAGCCCGTGGCATACGCGAAGCCGGTTTTTGTGGGCGGCGCGGTGGCAACTGGCGCGGCCCGCGCAGAACCCGCGCCGGCAACACCCGCTTCAGCGGGTGCGGCTGCGCAAGTGCAAGATCCGTATCTTGCCGCGCGAGACGAAGCAGCAGACGCGCCGCGGCCGCCGCTGCGTGGCTGATTCGCGCGAGAAGCCGGGGCGCGGGCAATACCCGTCGCTTTATGTCCGGATTGCGCTATCTGCTTATTGGCTCGTTCGCCGGTTTATGCACCGTTTTGCGCCGCAGCCATCAAGCGCCAGGTTTCCGATGAATTCACGCCGCGCGCCAGATTCACCCAGCGCGCGGCTTTCTGTATCTGTTCTTTTTTAGGTCTCGTCCGCTGCCATGCACGACAAAATCCTGATTCTCGACTTCGGTTCGCAAGTCACCCAACTGATCGCGCGCCGCGTGCGCGAAGCCAACGTCTACTCTGAAATCCATCCGCACGACGTCGACGACGCATTCATCCGCGAGTTCGCGCCAAAGGGCATCATCCTCTCGGGCGGACCGAACTCCGTCACCGAAACCGATACACCGCGCGCACCGCAAGCGGTGTTCGAACTGGGCGTGCCGGTGCTCGGCATTTGCTACGGCATGCAGACGATGGCCGAGCAGCTCGGCGGCAAGGTCGACGGCGGCCATCTGCGCGAATTCGGCTACGCCGAAGTGCGCGCGCGCAACCACACGAGCTTCCTCGAAGGTATCGAGGACTTCCGCACGAGCGAAGGCCACGGCATGCTCAAGGTGTGGATGAGCCACGGCGACAAGGTCACCGACATGCCGCCAGGCTTCAAGCTGATGGCATCGACGGAATCGTGCCCGATCGCGGCGATGGCCGACGAAGCACGTCACTTCTACGGTCTGCAATGGCACCCGGAAGTCACGCACACGGTGCAGGGCCGCGCAATGCTCGAGCGCTTCGTGCTGGGCATCTGCGGCGCGAAGGCCGACTGGGAAATGGGCCACTACATCGATGAAGCCGTCGAAGCGATTCGCAAGCAGGTGGGCAGCGAGCATGTCATTCTCGGCCTCTCTGGCGGCGTGGACTCGTCGGTGGCGGCAGCGCTGCTGCATCGCGCGATTGGCGATCAGCTGACTTGCGTGTTCGTCGATCACGGCCTCCTGCGCTTGAACGAAGCCGAGCAGGTGATGTCGATGTTCGCGGATAACCTCGGCGTGAAAGTGGTTCACGTCGATGCGAGCGCGGCGTTCATGTCGAAGCTGGCGGGCGTGACCGATCCGGAGGCGAAGCGCAAGATCATTGGCGCGGAGTTCGTCGAGGTGTTCCAGGCCGAGGCGGGCAAGCTCACGGATGCGAAGTGGCTCGCGCAGGGCACGATCTATCCGGACGTGATCGAGTCGGCGGGCAAGGGCAAGAAGAGCGCACATACGATCAAGAGCCACCACAACGTGGGCGGCCTGCCAGAGACGCTGAACCTCAAGCTGCTCGAGCCGCTGCGCGAACTCTTCAAGGACGAGGTGCGCGAACTGGGCGTGAAGCTCGGCTTGCCGCACGATATGGTGTATCGCCATCCGTTTCCGGGCCCGGGCCTCGGCGTGCGTATTCTCGGCGAAGTGAAGCGCGAGTTCGCGGATTTGCTGCGTCGCGCCGATGCGATTTTCATCGAGACGCTGCGCAACACCATCGATAAGGAATCCGGCAAGTCGTGGTATGAGCTCACGAGCCAGGCTTTTGCCGTGTTTCTGCCCGTGAAGAGCGTGGGCGTGATGGGCGATGGCCGTACCTACGAGTACGTGGTCGCGCTGCGCGCGGTGCAGACTCTCGACTTCATGACCGCGCATTGGGCGCATCTGCCGCATGAGCTGCTTGGGCAGGTGTCCAACCGCATCATTAACGAGGTGCGGGGGATTAATCGGGTGGTGTACGACATTTCGGGGAAGCCGCCGGCGACGATTGAGTGGGAATGATTTAGACTGCTCCCAAGTCGTTCCGGGAGGTCCGGTTTTTCATGTTTTTCCGTTTAAAAACATGAGGTTATTGTCTGGTGTGGTCTGCTGTGATCCGGGCAATACCTGATGGAAATGTCGGTATCGGTGACGGTACCGACATTTCTTCCTCGGACGGCCTTGTCCGATACCGTCAAGTTAGTCTGACGGTATCGGTTGACGGTATACGTTCGAGGAGTCCCTATGCTCACAGACATGCAGTTGCGAGCGCTGAAGCCGGCCCAGAAGATCTATAAGGTTGCTGATCAGCGGGGGCTATATGCGGCAGTGACGCCGTCAGGCGCGGTGAGCTTCCGGTACGACTACCGGGTGAACGGTCGCCGGGAAACCCTGGTTATCGGCCGCTACGATCCATCACTTTCCGCACGGAAGCCACGCAAGCCAGACGAACTCGGATTCGGGATGGCTATTAGCCTCCCGGAAGCCCGGCTTCTACGCGACTATGCCTACGGAGCAATCCAACGTGGCGAGAGTCCGTCACGTGCGAAAGTCGAGAAACGGGTCGAGGCGACCGAGGCGCTGACGTTTGGTAAGTGGGCGGAGAAATACTTTGTGGAGACTGCTCTTGCCGACTCCACACGAGCGATGCGCAAATCAGTATACGAGCGGAATCTCGCGTCGGAATTTGGCCGGCTGAAGTTGGGAGAGATCACGCCCGCGCGACTGATGGCGCGCTGCGAGAAGATCAAGGAGAGGGGCGCTGCGGCCCCTGCCGTGCAGGCGCGCGACATCGTTCTGCAGGTTTACCGTTTCGTGCAGGCGCGGGGACTAAAGGTGGACAATCCTGCGGAGGCCATCCGCCCGTCTGCGATCGCCACCTTCAAGCCGCGCGATCGGACCCTGTCGCCTTCCGAAATCCATCTGTTTTTCAGTGCATTGGAACAGACGCCGACGATGCCTACGCTGCGCCTTGCTATCAGATTCATGCTGCTCACTCTGGTGCGCAAGTCCGAATTCATTTTGGCGATGTGGGGTGAGATAGATTTCGACGCCGCAGTCTGGACAATTCCGAAGGATCGGATGAAGGCCGGTCGCCCCCACATTGTCTATCTGAGCCAACAGGCTCTGGACATTCTGGTCGCATTCAAGACGTGCTTCGGAGCGAGTTCGTACGTGCATCCCGGCCGCTATGAGACGGCATCCCCAATAAGTATGGCGACTCTGAACCGGGTCATTGACAGCACGGTCAAGCTGATACGCGACGATGGGACAGATTTTAATCCTTTCACGGTGCACGATCTGCGTCGGACTGCCAGCACGCTGTTGCATGAAGCAGGGTTCAACACCGACTGGATTGAGAAATGCCTCGCTCACGAACAGCGTGGCGTGCGCGCGGTCTACAACAAGGCGGAGTATGCAGAGCAGAGGAGGACGATGCTCCAGGCGTGGGCAGATATGCTGGACGGCTGGATTGCTACGAATCCAAAGGCGAGCGACCTAACGCTGGCACACCCAGCTAAGACTCGTGAGTACATCTCTTGAGTTCGAACGTCTGTGTGCTCAAGAATGAACCCGTTTGCATTAGGATCGCCATGTTTGACGCTGGACGGCAATGAACAAAATTTCGTCATACGGCAAAAAACTTTTCTAGATGAATCGGTTTCCTATTCATTTGGACAAACATTGGTTGTCTCCAGGAGAGGATTCAAATGGTCGGGCTGGGTCTTACCACCGGCGCGAAATGCGGGTAGGGGAGCGCGATATTCCCGATGTGCGGGCATATCGTCGCGCAGCGCCGCAGTCCCGCGATTGTGGCCGCAGACGTCGCGGCATAGCCTTGCAGGCGGGCGTTTTCCCAGCGAGCAACAAACTGACCATCGACGCTTTGATAGAGTGTGCGATTCGCAGACGCAGAAACCATGCAAAATTCGTTTCTGCTCCGCTTACAAGGCGCCACAGCCCACCGCGTTGCCCGCCATCTCGCGGGCCGCCTTCGCGCCTTCGACCCGTAGAAGTTCTGGCAACGACACGCCATTTTTTGCGGCCGTCAATTCGGCAAGTATCGACAGGGCGATCTCCGGCGGCGTCCGGCTGCCGATGTAGATGCCCACCGGTCCGTGCAGGCGTGCGAGTTCTTCATCGTTGAGATCGAACTCCCTCAAGCGCTTCCGCCGCGCCGCGTTATTACGACGCGAACCGAGCGCACCCACATAGAACGCAGGCGTTTTCAGCGCTTCCATCAGCGCGAGATCGTCGAGCTTCGGATCGTGCGTCAGCGCGATCACCGCACAGCGTTCGTCGAGCTTCATGTCCATCACGGTGTCGTCGGGCATGGCGCGAACGATGCTCGTGCCCGGCACGTTCCACTCGTCCGTATATTCCTCGCGCGGATCGCACACCGTGACCTGATAATCCAGCCCAACCGCGATGCTGCAAAGATAGCGCGACAACTGTCCCGCGCCGATCACCAGCATCCGGTAACGGGGCCCATGGATGGTCAGCAGCGTCGTCCCGTCGAAGAGGACGCCGTCCGTCGCCTGCGCCGGTTCGAGGCGCGCAGCCCCCGTCGTCAAGTCGAGCGTGCGCGCGACGAGCCTGCCTGCCTCCACCGCTGCACACAGCTCGGCGATACCGCTCGCAAGCATCAACGGCTCCAGCACGAGCTGAATGGTGCCGCCACAAGGCAGGCCGAAGCGATGCGCCTCTTGCGCGCTGACGCCGTACTTCAACGCCTGCGGCCTTTCCTGTTCGATGCCTCGCTGCCGCACGCGATCGATCAGATCGTCTTCGATGCATCCGCCCGACACCGACCCGACCACATGCCCATCGGCGCGCACGGCGAGCATCGCGCCTACGGGACGCGGCGACGATCCCCATGTCTTCACCACCGTCACCAGCAGCACGCGATGCCCGTCTGCCAACCATCGAGCGCTGCTTTTCAGTACTTCGAGATCCACGCTGTCCATTGACTCGCCTCCCTGCCATTCACCGCAACGGCGCGATACGTTCCGCAACGCCGGCCGGCATGCAGATGTGCTTCAACTCGGTGAAGTCCGCAAGCGCATCGTAGCCGTGCAGCCGACCCAGTCCGCTTTGGCGATACCCGCCTGTTTCGGCTTCGGCGAAAAGCTTGTTGTGGTCATTGATCCACACAGTGCCGTTGCGCAGCGCACGCGCGACGCGGAACGCGCGCGCCCCGTCGTGCGTCCATACGCTTGCCGAGAGACCGAAGACCGTGTCGTTGGCTTTGTCGATCGCTTCCATTTCGTTCTCAAAGACTTCCAGCGTGACGAACGGGCCAAAGATCTCGTCCTGACAGAAGAACGCCTTGGGATCGCCATGTTCGACGAGCGTCGGCGACAGAAACGCATGCCCCGAGCAAGTGCCTCGCAGCAGCACGCGCTCGGCCATCCCGCACGCGCGCTCGATCGTCCGTTGCACCGCATCGCGCGTCGTGCCGTCAATGAGCGCGCCGATATCCGTTGCCCGATCGATGCCCGGTCCGACCCTCAGCGACGCAAGCGCCGACGCGAGGTGCTCGCGCATCTCCGCGGCGCGCGACGCATGAACCAGCACCCGGCGCGCCGCCGTGCATTGCTGCCCGGAGATGATCGTCGCGGCGCGCGCGAGACGCGGCGCTATCGCCGCAATATCGGCATCGTCGAAGACGACGCAGCATGACTTGCCGCCAAGTTCGAGCGACAGCTTCTTCATGCTGTCGGCAGCGGCCGCCATGATCTTCTTGCCCGTTGCCGTCGACCCCGTGAAGCTCACCACATCGACGTCGTGAGAATCCACGAGCCGCTGGCTGGCGGCGTGTCCCCGTTCGTTGACGAGGTTCACCGCACCTTCAGGCAACGCCGTGCATTCGAAGCAGCGCAACATCGCGGCCGTGAGCAGTGACGTCTGCGCCGCCGGTTTGACGATCGCCGTGCAGCCGGCCGCCAGTGCAGGCGCGAGCGAGCGCACGAGCAGCACGGCGGGTGCATTCCACGGCACGATGATTGCCGCAACGCCGGCCGCTTCGCGCAGCATCGTCGATATCGTGCCCGGTTCCGGTTCGAGCACGTGCCCGGCAATATGCCGCGCGAGCCCCGCGTAATAGCGTACTTCCGATATCGCACCCGCAATCTCGCCGCGCGATTGCGTGATCGCCTTGCCGTTCTCGCGCGTGAGCAGCGTTGCGAGCGTGTCGCGTTCGGCTTCGAGCGCCGACGCCCAGCCGAGCAGCACGTCCTGGCGCAAACGCGCGTCCTGCGCCCATGTCGTGCGATCGAACGCGTGGCGCGCGGCGGCGATGGCGGCATCGGCTTCGCCCGATCCGCCGTCGGCGAACTGGCCGATGGCCTCGCCCGTCGCGGGATCGATGCTGTCGATGTCGGGCGTGCCGGTCCATTCACCGGCAATCCAGTGTCGTGCGTTCATGCTGAACGTTCCTTGATGGTGTGTGAGGGCTCGTCGCCCGACATGTTCGACGCGCGGTGCAACTCGTCGCCGATGATCTCGATCAGTGCTTCTGCCGCCGCGCTCAACGGGCGGCGCGGATGGCTCACGCAGACAATGTGCCGCACGATGCGAGGCGCCAGAATCGGGCACGCGCGCAACGTGCCATGCCGCGCCGCCCGCTCAACGACGATGCGGGGCAGGATCGTCGCGAACCGCGTGTGCTCGACGAGCTTCAGAATCGTCGAAAGCACGTCGATCTCGAAGCGCGGCGCGAGCAAAACGTCCTCGTGTTGCGCGGCGCTGTCGAGCACGCCGCGCAGGCCGTGGCGCTTCGTCGGCAGCACCAGTTCGAGTTCGGGCAATTGCGCGAGTTCGATTGCATGGGGCAAGTCGGGACCATGCGCGGCGCTGGTGGCAAGCACCATCTCTTCGTCGAGCAGCGGGCGCGAGTCGAGCGAAAGGCGCGCTCGCGGCTTGTTGATGATGGCGGCATCGAGCTGGCCGCCCGCCACCCAGTCGATGAAGGTCGCGCTGTAGCCATCGGCGACGGTGACTTCGACATCGGGGTAACGCGCGTGAAAGCGCGACAGCGAATCCGCGAGCACGCTTTCCGTCACCGATGCGATCAGCCCGATGCCGACATGCCCGGTCACCACTTCGTCGCGCTGCACGAGTTGCTGCCGCGCGTGGGCAAGATCGCGCATGATCGGCAAAAACAGGCGGTACATCAGCCGTCCGGCGGCGGTCGGCGCCATGCCGTCTGCGCCGCGCTCGAACAGCTGCTGATGTAGTTCGTCCTCGAGCTTCGCAATCTGCATGCTCAAGGCCGGTTGCACGATGTTCAGCCGCTTCGCGGCGCGCGTGACCGAGCCGTCCTCGAACAGCGCGATGAAGTACTGAATTTGCTTGAGGTCCATGTTCCCTCGGGGCATCAGTTACGCTAATGGGGTGCGATGACATTATCACCCTGCGTTCGTCGACGGTGCAGGGCGGCTTATCGTGACGCGCCCTTCCGTAAGGGCGTGCGCGAGCGGTCTATTGATACGTAACTGTAAGAACGCTGTCATCAGGGCTAACACTGATATAAGAACGAATGATTCGTCGCATCAGTAAACAGTATTAGATGTTATGGCGCGATCTCGCTACGCTTCATCCCATGCGCTTGCCATGGCAGGCGCTCACAGATGGAGACGATGATGAACACACGCGATGCCGCGACGCACGGCATTCCCTCATTCGCCTGGGCACGGGATCACGCCGACACCGGCTTGTCGCTGCGCGACTGGCTCGCGCATCTCGCGAAAACCGGCCGTGTCGCGACGATCGACAAGCCCGTCGCGCTCGAGCACGAACTCGCCGCCATTGCGAAGCGGCTCGACGGCGACCAAGCTGCTTTTTTCACGCAGCCGCACGGACATGCGATGCCCGTCGTGAGCGGCTTCATGTCGAAGCGCGCGTGGATCGCGGAAGCGATGGGCGTCGATGAATCCGCGTTGCTCGCGCGTTTTTCCGCTGCGGCCGCCGTGCCGCTCGCATCGAAACTGATTCAACGTGAGGACGCGCCCTGTCAGCAAGTGGTGCATACGAGCGGCATCGATCTTCACGCGCTGCTGCCCATTCCCACGCACAGCGAACACGACAACGGCCCGTACATCACCGCCGGTCTCGTGATCGCGCGCAATCCGCGCACCGGTGTGCAGAACGTCTCGATCAACCGCATTCAGGTGCATGGCGCCGATCGCATGGCGATCCTGCTGCTGCCGCGTCATCTCTACGCATTCCAGCGCGACGCGGAAGCCGCGGGCGATGCCCTCGACGTCGCCATCGTGATTGGCGTCGATCCGCTGACGATGCTCGCGTCGCAAGCGATCACGCCGATCGATCACGACGAACTCGAAATCGCGGGCGCGCTGCACGGTGCGCCGCTGCCTGTCGTGCGATGCATGACGAACGGCGTGCACGTGCCGGCGTTTGCGGAGATCGTCATCGAAGGGCGCATTCTGCCGAACGTGCGCGAGCCGGAAGGTCCGTTCGGCGAATTTCCGAAGTACTACAGCGCGAAGGAAGCACGCGAAGTCATCGAAGTGACGGCCGTCACGCATCGGCGCGATCCGATTTTTCATACGATCGTGCCCGCCGAAATGGAGCATCTGCTGCTCGGCGCGATTCCGCGCGAAGCCACGTTGCTCGCGCATCTTCAGCGCAGCCATCCCGCCGTGAAGGACGTGCATCTGTCGGTGGG
Organism: Paraburkholderia sp. A3BS-1L; assembly: GCF_051125215.1. NCBI lineage: Bacteria > Pseudomonadati > Pseudomonadota > Betaproteobacteria > Burkholderiales > Burkholderiaceae > Paraburkholderia > Paraburkholderia sp. A3BS-1L. Next base: position 1,554,221 of record NZ_CP120442.1, read on the forward strand.
CGGCGTGTGCCGCTATCACCTGTGGGTGCAATTCGACAAGCAGCGCGAAGGCGAAGCGAAGAACGTCATCCTGTGCGCGTTCGGCGCGCATTACGACATCAAGCAGGTCGTCGTCGTCGATACCGATGTGAACGTGCACGATCCCGCCGAAATCGAATGGGCGATCGCGACGCGCTTCCAGGCAGACCGCGATCTCGTCGTGATAGCAGGCGCGCAAGGTTCGCCGCTCGATCCATCGACGACGGTCGGTCAGCCCGACGATGCGCCGTCGCATCTGCAAGGCGTGAGCGCGAAGATGGGCCTCGATGCGACGCGCCCCGTCGTGTATCCCGCGCATGTGTTCACGCGCGTACACATACCGGGGCAAGACACGGTCGACCTGCACGCACTCGTCGCCGCTGACAACAGCGCGTTCGACGCCTATTTGTCGCGCGATCATGGCTGAACGAAAGAAGCGCATCGTCGTCGGCATTTCGGGCGCAAGCGGCGCGGTGATCGGCGTGCGTTTGCTCGCCACGTTGCGCCGGCTCGGCACGCACGAGACGCATCTCATCGTGTCGTCGTCGGGCGCGGTGACGGCCGCACAGGAACTCGGCCTCGCGCGTGGCGATCTCGAAGCCGTTGCCGATGTCGTGCACAACGTGCGCGATATCGGCGCGGCCGTGGCGAGCGGATCGTTTCTGACCGAAGGCATGGTGATCGCGCCATGTTCGATGAAAACGCTCGCGGGCGTCGCGAACGGCTTCGCGGACAACCTGCTTACGCGTGCCGCCGATGTGATGCTCAAGGAGCGCCGCCGCCTCGTGCTGGTCGCGCGCGAAACGCCGCTCAATCTCGCGCATCTGCGCAACATGACGCTCGCCACGGAAATGGGCGCGATCGTGATGCCGCCGGTGCCCGCGTTCTACGCGCATCCGCAGACTATCGAGGACGTGGTCGACCACACGGTCGGGCGCATTCTCGATCTGTTCGGCATCGAGCACGACGAGATTGCGCGCCGCTGGAGCGGTCTCGCCGATGAATTCGGCGGCCGCGCCGCACGTGAGGAGTAACGTCATGAATCAGCGCGAAACCGCATTTGCCGACATGGACGCGCGCGTCGCCGGCAAAGAGATGCGCGAAGCGACCGCACCGCAGCGTCACATCGGGCGCTCGATGGAGCGCCTCGAAGACCCGGCGATCCTGACGGGCCGTGGCCGCTATGGCGACGACATCGCTGTCAAGCCGGGCACGCTGCACGCCGCGATTCTGCGTTCGCCGCACGCGCACGCGGATATCCTGTCTATCGATACGCAAGCCGCATCGAAACTCGCGGGCGTGCGCGCCGTGCTCACGCGCGACGATTTGCGTCCGTGGTCGCGACCGTTCGTCGTCGGCGTGAAATCGCCGATGGAACAGTGGGCGCTCGCGATGGACCGCGTGCGCTACGTCGGCGAGCCGGTCGCGGTCGTGATGGCCGAATCGCGTGCGCTCGCGGAAGACGCGCTCGATCTGATCAAGGTCGACTACGCGATGCTCGATCCCGTGACGTCGATTGAACAAGCCGCGAAGGACGACGCGCCGGTGCTGCACGAACGCGTCGGCAGCAACGTCATCAGCGACCGGCATTTCCGCTACGGCGAGCCGGAAGCGGCCTTCGAGCGCGCGCCGCATCGCGTGAAGCTGGTCGCGCATTATCCGCGCAACACGTGCGCGCCGATCGAGTGCGGCGTGGTCATCGCCGAGTATCTTTCGGGCGATGAAGGCTACGACGTCACGTCGAATTTCATGGGGCCGTTCTCGCTGCACGCCGTCATGGCAATGGCGTTGAACGTGCCCGGCAATCGCCTGCGTCATAAGGCCCCGCGCGATTCCGGCGGCAGCTTCGGCGTGAAGCAGGCCGTGTTTCCGTATGTCGTGCTGATGTGCCTCGCGTCGCGCAAGGCGGGTGTGCCAGTGAAGTGGGTGGAGGATCGGCTCGAGCACTTGAGCGCGGCGACATCGGCGACGGCGCGTGTTTCAACGATAGAAGCGGCCGTCGAAGCGGATGGCCGCATCGTCGCGCTGTCTTACGATCAGTTGGAAGACGTCGGCGGCTACGTGCGCGCGCCCGAGCCCGCGACGTTCTACCGGATGCACGGCTGCCTGACGGGCGCGTACGCGATCCCGAATCTGCTCGTGCGCAACCGCGTCGTGCTGACGAACAAGACGCCGACGGGGCTCGTGCGCGGCTTCGGCGGGCCGCAGGTGTACTTCACGCTGGAGCGGCTGATCCAGCGCATCGCGATCGAACTGAAGCTCGATGTGCTCGACGTGTATCGCCGCAACTTCGTTCCCGCCGATGCGTTCCCGTATCGCGCGGCGGCGGGCGCGCTGCTCGATTCAGGCAATTATCAGGAAGCGCTGCGCCGTTCACTCGACGAAGGCGGATACCGGGAACTCGTTGCGCGCCGCGACGCCGCGCGCAACGAAGGGCGGCTGTATGGCATCGGCTTCGCGGCGATCGTCGAGCCGTCGGTATCGAACATGGGCTACATCACGACCGTGATGCCCGCCGATGCGCGCAGGAAAGCCGGGCCGAAGAACGGCGCGATCGCGAGCGCGACCGTCAGCGTCGATCTGCTCGGTGGCGTGGTCGTCACGATTGCTTCGACGCCCGCGGGCCAGGGCCACATGACGGTGTGTGCGCAAGTCGTCGCCGATGTGCTCGGGCTCGATCCGAAGGACATCGTCGTCAACGTCGAATTCGATACGCACAAGGACGCCTGGTCCGTCGCGGCGGGCAATTATTCGAGCCGGTTCGCGGGCGCAGTGGCGGGCACGGTGCATCTCGCCGCGACGCGCGTGCGCGACAAGCTCGCGCGCGTGCTCGCGAAGCAGTTCAACTGCGCGCCCGGCGACGTGCGCTTCGCAGGCGCGCGCGTCTTTCCGCACGACGCCGAAGACCGCGCACTGCCGTTCGCGCGCGCCGCGAGCAATGCGCCGCACTGGGCGCCCGCGCTCTTGCCCGAGGGCGAAGAGCCTGGCCTGCGCGAAACCGTGTTCTGGTCGCCGCCGCACATGGATGCGCCCGACGAACAGGACCGCATCAATACATCGGCGGCGTATGGCTTCGCGTTCGACATGTGCGGCGTCGAAGTGGATCGCGTGACGGGACGCGTGCGCATCGACCGATATGTGACCGTGCACGACGCCGGCACCATCCTCAATCCCGCACTCGCCGATGGCCAGATTCGCGGCGCGTTCGCGCAAGGCGTCGGCGCGGCGCTGATGGAAGAGTTCCGCTACGGCGCGGACGGCAGCTTCCAGTCCGGCACGCTCGCCGACTATCTGATGCCGACGACCTGCGAAGTGCCCGATCCGCTGATCGTCCATCTGGAGACGCCTTCGCCTTTCACGCCGCTTGGCGCGAAGGGTCTCGGCGAAGGCAACAACATGAGCACGCCGCCGTGCATCGCGAATGCGGTGGCGGACGCGCTCGGCGTCGAAGACATTCGCCTGCCGCTCACGCCGCCCAGAGTGATGGCGATGATCGGCGTGGACGATCCCGAACCGTCGCGGCCGGAATATCGCGAAGCGCCCGCCACGAAGCCCGCGACGCCAGGCGGCGGACGCGCACTGACGGCGCAGGGCGCTGTCGATCTGCCCGCGACACCCGAAGCTGTGTTCGCCGTGCTGCTCGATCCGAAGGCACTCGCGAACGTCATTCCCGGCTGTCACGCGCTCGAAGAGACGGCGCCGAACCAGTATCGCGCGGACGTGACCGTCGGCGTCGGCATGATCAAGGCGCGTTTCGAGGCGCGTATCGGCTTGTCGGAGATCGATGCGCCGCGCCGCCTGCGACTCGCTGGCGCGGGCATCTCGCCGCTCGGCAGCGCGCGCGGCAGCGGTCTCGTCGAACTGACGCCGCAAGGCAGCGGCACGCGGCTCACGTACGACTACGAAGCGCAGGTGTCAGGCAAGGTCGCGGCGGTCGGCGGCCGCATGCTCGAAGGCGCGGCGAAGGTCGTGCTCAAGCAGTTGTTCGAATCGCTCGGACGCCAGGCGGCGGGTAAGCCCGTGCAAGCGCACGGATCGTGGATCGCAAGACTCCTCGCACGTTTCAGGAGACACGCATGAAGCCCGCACCGTTCGATTACCTGCGCGCGATGACCGCGCAAGACGCGCTCGACGCGCTCGCGCAATACGGCGAAGACGCCCGCGTGCTGGCGGGCGGCCAGTCGCTGATGGCCGTGCTCAATATGCGGCTCGCGCAGCCGAAGGTGCTCGTCGATATCTCGCGCACCGCCGAACTCGATGCCGTGCGCGTGGACAAGCAGGCGGGGCATCTCGTCGTGAACGCCGCGGCGACGCAAGGCAGCGTCGAATGGCGCAGCACGCTCACCGACGAAGTGCCGCTGCTCGCGATGGCGTTCCCGCATATCTCGCACTTTCAGATTCGCAATCGTGGAACCGTGTGCGGATCGATCGCGCATGCGGACCCGAGCGCGGAGTTGCCGCTCGTGCTTTCGGCGCTCCGCGGCGACGTGATGCTGCGCTCGCGAAAGAGGCGCCGCACGCTCGCCGCGCAGGACTTCTTTCAGGGAATGCTGATGACCGCGCGCGAGCCCGACGAACTCGTCGAAGCGGTCCGCTTCCCGCTGTGCAAGGCAGGCGAGCGCTACGCGTTCGCGGAATTTTCCGCGCGACACGGTGATTTCGCGATCGTCGCGTGCGCGGCCGTGGTCACCGACGAGTCGATCCGCATTGCAGTCGGCGGCGTCGCTGACCGGCCGGTGACTGAGCAATGGCCGCGTTTGCAGGGCGACGACCTGCGTGGCGCATTGAACGATTTGAGCTGGAAACTGAACGCGCAGGACGATGCGCACATCAGCGCGAAATATCGCCGGAATCTGGTCCGGCAACTTGGATGGCGCGTGATCGAGGAGGCAAAGTGAGCAAGATGTCGGACACCATCATGCGGCACGGCAAAGCGCAGCGCATCGCGCTGACGCTGAACGGCCGCGAACGAAGCGGCCATTGCGAGCCGCGCGAACTGCTGTCGGACTTCATCCGGCACGAACTCGGCGCGACGGGCACGCACGTCGGCTGCGAACACGGCGTGTGCGGCGCATGTACCGTGCAGGTCGATGGCGTCGCGGCGCGCTCGTGCCTGATGCTCGCGGTGCAGGCCGATGGGCGGCATATCGATACCGTCGAAGGCCTTGCGCCCGATCAGACGCTTGGCGACCTGCAGCAGGCGTTCCAGCGGCATCACGCGCTGCAATGCGGCTTCTGCACGGCGGGCATTCTGATGTCGTGCGCGGATTATCTGCGGCGCGTGCCGGATCCGTCCGAAGAGCAAGTGCGCGAGATGCTCTCGGGTCATATCTGCCGCTGTACGGGCTACACGCCGATCGTAGCCGCCGTGCTCGACGTGGCCGCGCGCCGCCGGGCCGAGGCAAGCACGGAAGAGGTCGAACATGCTTGATCTCGGCCGCACGTTTCTGCAAAGCGTCGAGCGCAGTCCGAACGTGCTCGCGCTCGTCGATGGCGATGTCCAACTGACGTACGCGCAGTGGCATCGCATGATCCTGAATGTCGCCGATGGCCTGCGCGAGCTCGGCCTGCAACGCGGCGACCGGCTGCTTGTCGTGCTGCAAAACCGCTGGGAAATGGCGACGCTGCATTGGGCCGGACAGTTTGCGGGCATCGTGATCGTGCCGCTCAACTGGCGCGCGAAGCCGGAAGAAGTCGATTACTGCGTGACTGACGCGGGGGCGAAGGCGATCGTCTACGAACCCGTCAGCGCCGATTCCGTCGCGCAGAGCGCCGCCGCGCAAAACGTGCCGCGCGTCGGACTCGACGATGCACCCGGCCGCACCACCACCTTCGATGCGCTCATCGCCGAACGAACGCGCAGCGGCGACGTGACCGACACGACGCACGCCACCGCCGACGACATCTCGCTGATCCTTTACACGTCCGGCACGACGGGCAAAGGCAAGGGTGTGCCGCGCCGGCATCGGCATGAACGCGCGGGCGCGCTCGCGCACGTCGCGCAGAACCTGTACAGGCGCGGCGAACGCACGCTCGGCGTGATGCCGCTCTATCACACGATGGGCGTGCGCTCGCTGCTCGCGATGGCGCTCGTCGATGGCCTTTTCGTTTGCGTGCGGCGCTGGAACGCGAAGCTCGCGCTCGAAAGCATCTCGAAGCACGCGCTCACCTGCCTCTATCTCGTGCCGACGCTCTATCACGATCTGCTCGCTGACAGCGCGTTCGCGAGCACGGACACGTCGTCGGTCAGAAAGCTCGGCTTCGCGGGCGCACCGATGAGCGACGGCCTGCTCAAGCGCCTCTCGGCCGCGTTCGAGCCGGAGCTCTTCGTCAATCACTACGGCTCGTCCGAGGTCTACACGTTCAGCATCGACCAGGACGCGACAAAGAAGCCCGGCAGCGCGGGCCGCGCGGGCATCAATACGCGGCTGCGCGTCGTGAGGCTCGATGCGCTCTCGCCCGATGAGGTCGCCGAAGTCGGCGAAGAAGGGCAGATCATCGTGGACCTGCTCGGCGACGAGGCCTTCGAAGGCTACTGGAATCGCCCGGACGCGAATGCGAAGTGCTTGCGCGAGGGCTGGTACTTCACCGGGGACACGGGCTATCTCGACCGCGACGGCGATCTGTACGTGACGGGCCGCGTCGACGACATGATCATCAGCGGTGGAGAAAACATCTCGCCGGTGGATATCGAATCGGTGTTGTCGCTGCATCCCTCCGTCGATGAAGTCGCGGTCGCGGGTGTCAAGGACGAGCGCTGGGGCCAGCGCGTGGTTGCATTCATCAAGCGCCGCGAGTACGTCGATTCCGACTCGCTCGATGCATGGTGCCGCCAGTCCGACCTCGTCAACTTCAAGCGCCCGCGCGACTACGTGTTCGTCGATGACATTCCGAAGTCGCCTGTCGGCAAGATTCTGCGCCGCAAGCTGCAAGCGGGCGAGTACACGCCCGATTCGAACGCCCAGGCCACGCAACCTACAGAAACCACCAAGGAGTAACCCACAATGAGTGATCTCAACCATCACGGCCAGACACTGCTGCAAGACCTCGACGGCTTCTCGGTCGAAATCGACGCGCAGCGCGCGCGCGCGGACATCATCCTGCATCGCCCGCCGTTCAATGTTATTTCGATGCGCGCTCGCGACCAGTTGCGCGCCGTATTCGAAGCACTCGACGAAGACGAACGAGTGCGCGTGATCGTCGTGCGCGCGAAGGGCGAGCACTTCTCGAGCGGCGGCGACATCAAGGGCTTTCTGGAAGCATCGCCGGAACACGTGTCGAAGCTCGCGTGGAATATCGCGGCGCCCGCGCGCTGCTCGAAGCCGGTCATCGCGGCGAATCGCGGCTTCTGCTTCGGCGTGGGATTCGAGTTGTCGCTGGCGTGCGATTTCCGCATCGTCACCGATACGACCTTCTATGCGCTGCCGGAGCAGAAGCTCGGCCAGATTCCCGGCTCGGGCGGCTCGGCGCGTTTGCAATCGATGGTCGGCATCGGCCGCACGAAGGACATCGTGATGCGCTCGCGCCGCATTCCGGGCAAGCAGGCGTACGAGTGGGGCATCGCGGTCGAATGCGTCGCGGACGCGGAACTAGAATCGGCGACGGATGCGCTCGTCGACGAACTGCGCGCGTTCTCGCCGCTCGCGCAGCGCACCGCGAAGAAGCTCTTGAACGATTCGGAAGACGCGCCGCTGTCGATCGCGATCGAACTCGAAGGCCATTGCTATAGCCGTCTGCGCTCGTCGGACGATTTCCGTGAAGGCGTCGAAGCGTTTCATGGGAAGCGCAAGCCGGTGTTTCGCGGCAGCTGATACCTGACACGCCGCGCGGCGGACGAGACAAGAGGAGACAACGCGATGGATCGCTTCGACTACGTGATCGTAGGCGGCGGCTCGGCAGGATGCGTGCTTGCGCATCGACTGTCGGCGGAGCCGTCGGTGCGCGTCGCGCTGATCGAGGCGGGCGCCGACACGCCGCCGGGCGCGGTGCCCGCGGCGATACTCGACAGCTATCCGATGCCTGTCTTCTGCGGCGACACGTACATCTGGCCCGATCTGAAAGCGAAAGCCACGCAGCACGCCGCGCCGCGCGTCTACGAGCAGGGTCGCGTGATGGGCGGCGGGTCGAGCATCAACGTGCAGTCGGCCAATCGCGGGCTGCCGCGCGACTACGACGAATGGGCCGCGAACGGCGCCGAAGGCTGGTCGTGGCGCGACGTGCTGCCGTACTTTCGCAAGCTCGAACGCGACGTGGACTTTCCCGGCGGCGAGTTGCACGGCGGCGACGGTCCCGTACCGATCCGCCGCATCTTGCCGAAGGACTGGCCGGCGTTCTGTCATGCATTCGCGAAGGGTTTGCGCGCGAACGGCTTCGCGGAACTTCAGGACCAGAACGGCGAATTCGGCGACGGCTTCTTTCCGGGCGCGTTCTCGAACATCGACGACAAGCGCGTGTCGACGGCCATCGCCTATCTCGACGAAGCCACGCGCAAGCGCCCGAATCTCAGCATCTATTCGAATCTGCGCGTCGAACGCATCGTGATGGAAGGTGCGACGGCGCGCGGTGTCGCCGCGATTGCGGCGAACGGCGAGCGCGTGCGTTTCGATGCGGGCGAAGTGGTGCTGAGCGCGGGCGCGTTGCAGTCGCCCGCGATGCTGATGCGCGCCGGTATCGGCGATGCGCGCCAACTCGTGGCGATGGGTATCCCGTGTACGGTCGATTTGCCGGGCGTCGGACGCAATCTGCAGGATCATCCGTCGCTCACGTTCTGTCATTTTCTCGAGCCGCGCTTTCGGATGCCGCTCGCGCGACGCCGCGCGAGCATGATGGCCGCGCGCATGAGTTCGGGCGTCGCGGGCTGCGACGAGTCGGATCTGTATCTGTCGAGCGCGACGCGCGCAGCGTGGCATGCGCTCGGCAACCGGCTGGGCCTCTTTTTCCTGTGGTGCAACCGGCCGTATTCGCGTGGCCGCGTGCAACTGGCATCGCCCGATGCGGCCGTTGCGCCGCGCGTCGATCTGAATCTGCTCGACGACGAACGCGATCTGCAACGGCTCGCCGCTGGCGTGCGGATGCTGGCCCGCATTGTCGATGCATCGGGTCTGGGACGCGATTTACGTGACTTCTTTCCGGCGGCTTTCTCGCCGCGCGTGAAGGCGCTGAGCAAGGTAGGCGAAGGCAATGCGCTTCTGACTTCGATGCTCGGCGCGCTGCTCGATACGCCCGCGCCCGTGAGGCGTTTGCTGATCGAACGCTTCTTCACGCGCGGGCTGAAGATGGGCGCGCTGCTTGCCGACGACCGCGCGCTCGCCGATTTCATCCGCGCGAACGTGTTCGGCGTGTGGCATGCGAGCGGCACCTGCCGCATGGGTGGCGCGCAGGACTGCGACGCCGTCACCGACACGGAAGGCCGCGTGCGAGGCACACGAGGGCTGCGCGTTGTGGATGCATCGCTGATGCCGCGACTGCCATCGGCGAATACGAACATACCGACCATCATGATCGCCGAGAAAATCGCCGATGCGATGGTTGCCCAGCGACGGGCGAGCGTGGCATCGCCGCTCGCCGCGGCCCACTGACGATTTTTCAACCTCGACAAGAGCGCGCATCCAACAAAGCGTGCCTGTGACACACAAGGAGATACAAATGTCTGTAGCAGCGCAAGACGGGGCCACCGTGCTTCCGGTTAATCAGCGGCAGATCATGGGCGCGGTGCTGGCGTCGTGCATGGGCTGGGCGCTCGATCTGTTCGACCTGTTCGTGTTGTTGTACGTCGCGCCGGTCGTCGGGCGTCTGTTCTTCCCGTCCGAGCACGCGATGCTTTCGCTCGCTGCGGTCTACGCGTCGTTTGCGGTGACGCTGTTGATGCGGCCGCTCGGCTCCGCGCTCTTCGGCTCTTACGCGGACCGTCACGGCCGCAAGGGCGCGATGATCGTCGCGGTCGTCGGCGTCGGCGTGTCGACGGCGGCCTTCGGCGTGCTGCCGACGGTCGCCCAGGCGGGCATCGTCGCGCCGGTGTTGTTCTTGCTGCTGCGTCTCGTGCAGGGCGTGTTCGTCGGCGGCGTGGTCGCATCCACGCATACCATTGGCACCGAATCCGTCGCGCCGAAGTATCGCGGCGCGGTGTCGGGGCTGATCGGCGGCGGCGGCGCGGGACTCGGCGCGCTGCTCGCTTCAGTAACGTTCCTCGCGATGTCGGCGCTTTTCCCCGGCGATGCCTTTGACGTATGGGGCTGGCGCTGCATGTTCTTCACCGGCATCATCAGCTCGGTGCTTGGTCTCTTCGTGTTCAACAGCCTTGAAGAGTCGCCTCTGTGGAAGAAGCTCGCCGCCGAAAAGGCTGCGAGGGCCACCGCGCAGGTCAAGAGCGCGACCGTCGAAGTGGCGCGCTCGCCGATCCGCACGCTTTTCTCGCGTGAATATCGCGGCGTGCTGTTCGTCAATCTGCTGCTGACTATCGGCGGCGGCAGCGGCTACTACCTGACATCGGGCTACCTGCCGACGTTCCTCAAAGTCGTGAGTCATGCGCCGAACGGTGCCGCCGCTGCGATCCTGATGATCTGCAGCGCGGCCGTGGTGATCGCTTCGGTCGCGGCAGGGCACGTGAGTACGTTCATCGGACGCAAGGGCGCGTTTATCTTGATCGGCATCATCCGGCTCATCGCGTTGCCCGCGCTATTTTTGCTGCTGCCTACCGCAGACAGCATCATGATGGTCGGCGTCTATGCAGTCCTTCTCAGCGCGCTCGGCAGCGCCGGCTACGCGCCGGTCCTGATCTTCCTGAACGAACGCTTCCCGACCTCGATCCGCGCGACCGGCACGGGCCTCTCCTGGAATATCGGCTTCGCGATCGGCGGAGTGATGCCGACGGCTGTGTCGCTGGTGGCGAAGGACGCGAGTCAGTTGCCGATGACGCTAGCCATCTTCGTCGGCGCGATCAGCGTGATCTTTCTCGTGGGCGCATTCGTCGTGCCCGAGACGCTCGGCAAGCTCGAAGGCGGTTCCGCGCGCAGTCCCTCCTGAGTCATTGGGCATAACGGCGGACGCCAACGGGCGCACGCCTTTCACAACAGCCGGAGACATCGATGAAATTCGAAGAAGACGTTCGTGCGCGTTCCTACAAGTTCCGTGACGAGTATGTCAATGCCACGCCATGGTGGTATCGCGGCGAAATGCACCTCGGCTTCACATTGCTCTTCACCGGCGGCGTGATCGTGTATTGCCTGATGCAGCTTCATGCACCGACGCTCGCCGAATGGCTGGCGGTCATTCCGCTCTTTCTGTTCGGCAACTGGGCGGAATGGGCGGCGCACCGCTACGTGCTGCATCGTCCGACGAAGTATTTCAGCATGATCTACAAGCGCCATTGCGCCGTCCATCACCGGTTCTTCACGCATGTGACGCTTGAATACAAGGGTCACCGTCACTGGCGCGCGCTGCTGTTTCCGCCTTTTGCGCCGGTTGCGTTCGTGCTGGCGGCCGTGCCGTTCGCGCTCGTGATTGGGTTCGTATTCTCCCGCAACGCAGGCTACATCGCGCTGCTCACGATGGCGGCGTACTTTCTGATGTACGAGGGCCTGCATACGCTCTCACACGTCACCGACAGCCCGTTCCTCGACCGCGTTCCGCTCGTCAACACAGTGCGGCGCCTGCACGCCACACACCACGATCCCGAAGTGATGGCGACACAGAACTTCAACCTCACGTTCCCGATCTGCGACACGCTGTTCGGCACGCGCAGCGACGTTCCGAGTAGTGCGCGCGAGCCGTTGGAACGCGGCCGCTAAGGCGCTTGTTTCCCCAAAACACCCGTCGTCACGCGCTTTATCTCATCAGTGATAATCGTGATGAGCGCCTGGGCGGCCGGCCCGATCGGCCGCTTCGGATGCGTGACCTGAATGATGTGGCGCACGATCGGCGGCGACGCGATCGTGCGTGCGCGCAAGCGCCCTTCGTCCACTTTCGCCTGCACGACGACGCGCGGCAGGATTGTCGCGAAACTGCTCTGCTCAACGAACTGCACGATGGTGCTGAGCAGATCGATCTCAAACTTCGGCTTGATGACGACGTCAGCCGCCATCAGCGCGGCATCGAGCGCGCCTCGCAGGCCGTTGCGGCGCGTGGGCAGCACGAATTCGATGCCCGACTGCTGCGTGAGATCGATCTCGTCGGGCAGCGTTGGGCCATGCACCACGCTCGTCACCAGCACCATTTCTTCGACGAGCAAAGGCTCTACGTGGAGCGTCAGCCGTCCGCGCGGCTTGTTGATGATGGCGGCATCAAGCCGGCCAGATTCGACAGCGTCGATCAGTTGCGCGCTGAAGCCATCGGCGACGGAGACTTCGACTTGCGGGAAAAGCGCATCGAATCTGGCGAGCGATTCGGGCAATACGCTCTGCGCCTCCGACGACACCATGCCCAGCGACACGCGGCCCGTCACGATGACATCGCGACGACTCAGGTGCTCGCGTGCGTGATCGATGTCGCGCATGATCGGCGTGTAAAGGCGGTACATCAACCGTGCGGCTTCGGTCGGCGCCATGCCGTGCGGCCCACGCTCGAAGAGCTTCTGCCGAATCTCCGTTTCGAGCTTGGCGATCTGCATGCTGAGCGCTGGTTGCGCGATGTTGAGCCGCCTGGCGGCGCGCGTGACGGTGCCTTCTTCGAAAAGCGCGATGAAGTACTGGATCTGCTTCAGTTCCATGGGACAGGGGTATACGGGACGGGGCCGACGAAGATAGTACCGCGCGCCGTCTTTCATGAGGTGGGCGTCGTATCGCTAACCCACGGTATCGATTCGCTGATTGTAGCCGAGCGTCCATCAGGGCCGACCGAGGCGATTGCGCAAGCCATACCACGGGGGAGGCGGCGTGGCGTTGGGCTACCGTTTCTTGCGCATGGAGCCCGGTTCGCAGCGCCCGAGCGGTAGTCCCGACGTGGCCTCGCCCGTCAGCCTTGCGCCGCGTCGGGCGCGTGCACGACGCTGACGAGGGGGAGTATGGTATTCGATCGCCAGCAATTGGAGACCTTCGCCGTTGTCGTAGAACTGGGGCATTTCGGGCGAGCGGCCAGTGCATTGAACATCACCCGCGGTGCGGTTTCTCAACGGATCAATGCACTGGAAGCTTCGCTAGACGCCCCTGTTGGTGCGAGATGGGGCGGTGCCGACACCTGCGGGCGAGGCCCTCGGTATCGATGATCGACGAGACCGACTTGACTAAACGCGCAAATCCGTCGTCCCCGATTTACAGACATTGCATACGGCGCCCAAATCCGGCGGTAGCCTATCCTGCCATCCCTTGTTTCAATGTCGTTTTTTATCTGCTGGCTAAACGCTCTCGGCGAGGTTAGTCGAGAATTTCCGTGAGGTAACCAGTGGCGTCCGCAGGATACTCCCAATAAGTCCGCTGGTCTCTCTTTGCGCGACCGCGTACCGCGCCGCGTAAGTGCGGGATATCGATTGATCGAGTCTGCGTACTGTGCGGGCAAATTCCTGCGTAGTGATCTGATCCACGGCCGATATTTGAATGCCAGATGTCTGCGATGGCGCTGTTGGAGTCGACAATCGCGCGCGCTGAATCGGCAACGTCGATACAGCTTCGGGCGGGTGTTGATTTGCAAAATATGCTGGGTCTTTTCCGAATGCATGCATGGCTATCGGAAGTTCGCAGAGTAAGGGATGTAATCTGCGAGACTATCGTGTCTCTGTCGGCTCGCAGTTCCATTGTGTGCATCACGGTGACCAGAACGATTCAGTCCGTTGCCTGTGATCGTTTTGCGCCTGCACCGTCGTGGGGTCTGCTCGGCATCCCTTCGCTACGTTCTCCGTATATCGGACCGGTCCGTTGCTCGTGCCAGACGCATCCAAAATATTTCTTTTGCTCCAGCGCGATCCGTCTGATTCCCTGACGCTCCGATAGCGAAAATCCGGCGAAGAACAGGTGTTGACTGCGTCTTCCTGAGTGAACAAGATGGGATGGAGAGAGCACGACGGAGCGAGCCATGCCGGTTGCGAAAAGCTATACCCGGGCGCAATGGGATGAGCTTGTCCGCTCTCTGGAGTCACTGCCGGTCAAGCCAGAGGCCGAGCAGCGCGTCTCGATTACCGATGCGATGAAAGAGATGCGTCTGGTGATTGGTGCGGTGCGAAAGAAGGGATATACGCTGGAAGAAATCGTTGAACATGCAAGGAAGAAGGGCGTCGATTTTAGCGTTGGCTCCGTCAAATACGCGTTATACCAATCGAAGAAAGAACAGCCAGCTCGGCAGGCTGCAAAGGAACCGGCGCGAGGCAATGCCGCGCCATCGCCTCGCGTGAAGAGGGTAAGTAAGGCCGATGTACCGCGCGAGGAGGTTGTCAGGGAAAATCAAAAGCAGGATGGGGGAAAGCCAGTCAGCAGGCCCGGAAGCATGGTGATGCGTGACGCGTTCTAATTCGAGATCCGGCCCGACACCGAGAACCTTTAGAGGATTCAAATGGGCATGACGACTTACCCCATCTATCTCGTTGGTGGCAGCAAGGGCGGCGTGGGCAAGAGCTTTGTTGCGCTCGCGCTGGCCGATTATCTGCTACGGCGGGATATTCATGCGGCGCTGGTAGAAACCGATACCGCCAATCCGGACGTAATGAAAGCGGTTCAGGATGAGATACGTTGCATCGCCTATAACCTGGACGATGCAAACGGCTGGATCGGCCTCGTCAATTTCTGCGACGAGCAACGGGACGCTGCGATCGTTGTCAACACGGCGGCACGAGCCAGACCGGTGTTGAGCAGTTCGGCGCGACATTGGCCGGAGCGCTTGCCGAGCTTCAGCGCCGGCTTGTTGTCCTGTGGGTGATCAACCGGCAACGTGACAGCCTTGAACTGCTGAGCGCTTTCAGCGAGACGTTCCCGGATGCGGTGATGAATGTCGTGCGCAATGGTTACTTCGGTCCGGCTGACAAGTTCACGCTGTATCAGGGGTCGCAGCTTCGCCGTTCCCTCGAATCGCGCGGGCACTCACTGGACTTTCCCGATCTTGCGGATCGGGCCTGTCAGTAATTTCGTGTTCAAGGCATATGATGCTCCCCAGGAGAAAATATGCCTCGCAAACAAAAAACCGCACCTGCGGACCTACCGGCGATCCCCGATGAGCTGCTCGAACAATTCGGCAATGGCCCGATGACGGCCGAAGCCATCAATGCCGCGACGCTGGCTCTCAAGAAAGCGTTGATCGAGCGGGCGCTGGGCGCTGAGATGAATCACCATCTGGGCTTCCGTCTGGCGCTGCCAAGCCTGCCGCGACGGCGCGGAGCAGCTTGAAGATGCGCAACACTACCTCGTCGAATTTCGCTCTCAGCGCCGCGCATAATGCTGTTCGATGCCTTGCGCGAGCTGTGTGACGAGCCGCTGCATCGCCACCTGAGTCCGCCATGCGACATGTGGAGTCACGATCAGATCCTTGCGCGCCCTGGCTAACAGCGGATGATTCACCGCTGGCGGCTCCTGCTCGAGGACGTCGAGCGCGGCATTCGCGATGAACTTGCGGTCGAGCGCCTCGATCAGCGCCGCCTCGTCGACAATGCCGCCGCGCGCGGTGTTCACGAGCGACGCGCTGCGCTTCATTCGCTCGAATTCGGCGAGACCGAAGAGATGCTGCGTTTCGTCGGTAAGCGGGCAGTGCAGGCTGATCACATCCGCCTCACGCAGCACCTCGTCGAATGCAGCGTAGCCTTCGCGCACCGCCTTGGCGTGCCTGCGCTCGGCGAAGAGCACACGCATGCCGAACGCGCGGGCCAGTTCGGCGAGTCGCTTTCCACCGTGACCGGCACCGACGATACCTAGCGTCGAGCCATACAGATCCTCGATCGAATGCAGCTCAGCGTAAAAAGTGGCGGAGCCGCTCCAGCGTCCAGCATAGACGTCGTTCCAGTAAGGAACCAGGTTGCGACGCAGCGCGAGCATCAGTGCGAACGCGTGCTCCGGCACGGAGATCGTCGAATAGCCAGGACACGCGACTACTTCGATGCTCCGTTGCCGGCATGTTTCCATATCCAGATGATTGACACCTGCGGCCGGCACGCCGATGACTTCCAGTTGCGGCAACTGCGCGAGCACCTCGCCCGTTAGCGGCACCTTGTTGGTCACGACGATCTGCGCGTCACGGCAGCGCTGCACCACCTGTTCTTGCGTAGTGGAAGAATATTCGACCCAGCGATGCGGGAACGAAAAATCGGGTAGATCGGCCGCCAGCGTCGCGCGGTCCAGAAAGACTATGGTTTTCAACAAGCGACTCCAAGCTCATTAACGATCGGACGGATTGGTGGACACGGTGTCGAGCATGCGCTTCTTGCCCGTCTGCACGTGATTCTCGAAAGCCTGTGCGGCCGCGTCGGCCTGACCCGCGCGGAGAGCCTCGAAAAGCTCGCGGTGTTCCTTCGAAGAACGCTGCATCTGCGTGAACGAGTACACGCCTTTGTGAATATAAAGCGTCAGTTCGTCCTCGACAGCCTGGTTGATCGTGATCAGCCGCGGATTCTTGGTCGCTGCCATGAGTTGACGGTGGAACTCGGTGTTCAGGGTCTGATACAGAGCGGTGTCGCGCTCAGCCACGGCGGAGTCCATCTGCTCGACGAGAATGCTCAGCAACTGCTCCTCGTCGGTGGTCAGACGCAGCGCGGCGAGACGTCCCGCCGTGCGTGCGAGCCCTGCTCGAATCTCGTAGAGATCCATCGCCTCTTCGAGCGACAGTCGCCGTACTTCGGCGCCCCGATTGGGGATGATTCGCACGAGCCCCGCATGTTCGAGCGCGCGCAGGGCCTCGCGCGCCGAATTGCGGCCGACGCCGATCTGGTTTGCGAGCGCCTGCTCGTTCACCCGTTCACCAGGGCGCAAGTCCCCGCGCTGAATCATGGCGCGCACCCGATCGCGAATGTCGTCGAGCTTCGACGCAATCACCTCGGGCGCGCGCGCGTTCACCTTGCCGTTCAGTTCACTGTTGGACGCGTTTTTCATGTCCATTGCCCTTTCTGTGCCATTCGATACCCTATTTTAATTGCAGGAAACCCGTCGAAGCCCACGGCACCAGCACTATCACCATGAGAGCCACCGCCAACGCCCCCAGATAGGGCCACACGCGGCGCATTGCGGTTGACGGATCGACCTTGCTGACCGCGCACGCAGCGTAAAAGCCGAGGCCAAGCGGTGGCGCGAACAGGCCCAGTCCCATCGCGAATACCACGACCATTGCATAGTGCACGTCGGAGATACCCATCGCACGCGCGATCGGGAACAGGAGCGGCCCGAACAGTACGATTGCCGGAATACCTTCCAAGAAGCTGCCGAGCACCACGAACGTAATGGCGGAGATCGCCAGGAAGCCGAGCGAGCCCCCGGGCGCTGCCATCATCAAGGTCGCGAGTTGCGCGGAGAAGCCTGACTGCGTAAGCGCCCATCCCATTGCCGTTGCGCAACCGATGATGATCAGGATCGCGCCGGACAGCGAGGCCGCTTCCACGAGAATGGGATAGAGCCGGCTCCAGTCGAAGCGGCGGTACAGTAACAAACCGACCACGCTGGTGTAAGCGACACCGATCGTCGCCACTTCCGTCGCGGTTGCGATCCCTTCGACCACGGCGGCGCGGATCACGAAGGGCAGCGCGAGCGCAGGCAGCGAGATCATGAATGCGCGGCCCACCTCGGCCCGGGAGGCCCGTTGCACGCCTTGCAGGATTTCCCCGCGGCTTCTGAACCAGACGACTGCCGCGAGTGCTACCGCGCCGACCACCGCCGGCATGAAGCCGCCTGTGAACAGCGCGGCAATCGAAACGCCGGTTACCGACCCAATCGTGATCAGCACGAGACTCGGCGGAATGGTTTCCGACATGGCCGCGGCCGAACTGAGCATTGCGACGAGGTCGCCTTCATTCGCCCCGCGCTTTTTCATTTCCGGGAACAAGCCCGGCGCGAGAGCGGCCATATCCGCCACCTTCGAACCGGAGATGCCGGACACCAGGTACATGGCGCCGATCAGCACATAAGCGAGGCCGCCGCGTTTATGCCCGATCAGCGAGGCGAGGAAGCGGATCATCGCTTCGGCGAGCCCCATCGCTTCCATCAGCGCGCCGAGCAGGATGAACAGCGGGACGGCGAGCAGGATCAGGCTGGACATTCCCTGATTCATCGTGCTCACGACGATCGACAACGGTGCGCCGGTGACGGTTGCGAGATAAGCAAACGTGCACACGCCAAAGGCGACCATGATCGGCACGCCGAGACAGATGATCGTGACCACGCCCACGGCGAAGAAAAGGATCAGGCTGACGGCGGTCAGTGGCGCAAGCGCGTGCCGTGCAAGGTAGAGCGTAATCGCGACCCCGCCCACCAGCGTGACAGCCTTCGCGCAATCGCGCACCGACGAGCGTTCGAGCAACCGGGTGATGGCGAGTACGAGCATCAGCACAGCCGCCACTGGAATGGCGGCCGCCGAAACGGTATTCGGCAGATCCAGTGCCGGCGTACTGATTATCCACTCGTTCATTGCCCAGTCGGTCGCCGGCCGCACCAGCAGCAGCACAAACGTCATCACGATGAAATTTCCAAGCGTTTCCGCAAACGCGCGTTTTTGCGGAGACATCCTGGCGACGAACATCGTCAGCCGCATATGCTCGCCACGCCGCAACGCCACCACCGCGCCCAGCATCGACAGCCAGATGAACAGGATCGACGCGAGTTCATCGCCCCAGATCAACGGATCCTGCAGCACGTAGCGGCAGGTAACGTTGGTGAGCAGCAGCACGACCTCGGCCACCAGCAGCAACGCGGCGGGCACTTCGGTGATCCACTTGATTGCCGTTTCCAGCGCGCTGCCGACGCGCACGACTTTCGATGTCGGATGTCGGTCTTTCGGGACGCCCATGTCTGGGGCGAACACCTGTTCGGGATGAACTTGGGAAGTCATGACTCGCTCTCCGGAAACTCTTCGATGGTCCGCGCTCATGCGAACTTCTGCGTGTACTTTTCGAGCAACGCCCAGGCTTCGTCGCCGTATTTCTTGCGCCACTGATCGTAAAAGCCGGCTTTTTGCAGCGCGGCACGGAACGGCTGGATATCGGGCTTGTTGAACGCCATCCCGTGCGATTGCAACTTTCCGATCAGCGATGTGCTCAGTGCGGCGACGTCCGCGCGTTCAGCCACTGCGGCCGCGTTCAGGTGTTTCGCCACGATGGTCTGCAAGTCCGGCGGCAGCGCGCCCCAAGACCGCGCGTTGCCGAGAAACCAGAAGCCGTCCCAGATATGGCCGGTCAGCGAGCAGAACTTCTGGACTTCATAGAAGCGTCCCGTTTCGATCAGAGCGAGGGGGTTTTCTTCTGCATCAACGACCTTGGTTTGCAGCGCCGAATACGCCTCGCTGAAGTTGATGCTGGTGGGCGAGGCGTCGAGCGCCTTGAACATCGAGGTCCAAAGGGGGCTGACCGGCACGCGAATTTTCAGGCCTTTGAGATCGGCCGGGCTTTGCACCGGCCTGACCGAGCTCGTCAGATGCCGGAAGCCGTTGTCCCACGGTTTCTCCATCGCGACGAGGCCGACCTTCGAGATCGCCGCGCGAATGTAGCTCCCGAGCTCGCCGTCCATTGCTGCCCAGACCTGGTTGTAATCCTTGAACGCGAAGCCGATGCCGTTGATCGCCGAGACCGGCACGAGGGTCGACAGCACCACGCCACCCTGAGTCAGGAAGTCGATGGCGCCCGAGCGAACCTGCGACAGCATGTCTGTATCCGTGCCCATCTGACCGTTCGGGAAAATCTGCAAATCGACACGGCCGCCTGATTCGTTCTTGATGGCGTCCGCCGCTTGTTTCGCGCGAACGTTGAGCGGATGGGACAGCGCGAGGTTGTTCGCGTACTTCAGCTTGAACTGCGCGGTCTGCGCCCGAACGAGGGATGGCAAAGCGACGGTCCCCGTCGCCGCCACCGTGGCGGCTCCGAGGGTTTGAAGAAAGGTACGACGGGAATACGAACTCATTTCGTCTCGCTCCATGAAAGGAAATGCTGAGTGACGCATTCGGCGGTGCCGGTGGCGTTCTTCTTGTGACCTCAGCGACGGAAATGCATACGACTGACAGCATTTCGCTGACACACACTCTAAAAGTGTTGACACTTCTATGTCAAGGTGTTGATATAAGAAAAAGAGTGCATGCAATACGAGCCCGGGAAAGCACCTACAAAGCCGGGAACATCCGCGATACCTATCAGGAGGAGGCAATGGAACTAGAAGCGCACTACCGCGAGCACGGCTTGCTGCTCGGAGGCCGCTGGCAAGCCGCGACGGCTGACAACGGCCAGATTTCCATCAATCCGGCGACGGAACAGCGGCTGGGCTATCTGCCGCTGGCCAGCCGGGCCCAGGTCACGGAGGCCATCGACGCCGCGACCGAGGCCTCAGCCGCAATGCGCAAGCTCACGCCGTGGGAGCGCTCGGCGCTGCTGCGCCGGGCAGCGACGCTGATCCGCGAACGCACGCCGCAGCTCGCGCGAATCGTGGCGCTGGAAACAGGCAAGCCGGTCGCACAGGCCAGTGGGGAAGCCAATGCGTCCGCTGAGTCGATCGACTGGTTCGCCGACGAAGCGCGCCGTGTGTTCGGCATGTCTTACGAAGGTCGCGTCAAGGGCGGACGGTATTTGGTGCATTACGAGCCGCTTGGGGTGGTCGCCGCCTTTACGCCGTGGAATTTCCCGCTGCTCCTGCTGGCCCGCAAGATGGGCCCGGCGCTGGCCGCCGGCAACGCGATCGTGATCCGGCCGTCGAACGAAGCGGCCGGCGCGACGATGGCACTGGTGCGCTGTTTCGTCGATGCCGGTTTCCCCGAGGGCGCGGTGAATCTGGTGATCGGCAAACCCGACACGATTACGCCGACGATCATGGCCGACCCGCGCGTGGCAAAGATCAGCTTCACCGGTTCGGTGCCTGTCGGCCGTCAGATCGTCGAAATGTCCGCGCAGACCCTCAAGAAGGTCACGATGGAACTCGGCGGCCATGCGCCCGTGATCGTGCATCGCGATGCCGACATCGACGCTTTTGCGCATCTCGCGTCACTCGGCAAGTTTCGCAATGCCGGCCAGGTGTGCGCGTCGCCGACGCGTTTTTATATCCACGAATCGATCTTCGACCATGCCGTCAAGGCGCTGGTCGAGCGCTCCAGGGCGCTTCGCGTCGGCGATCCGTTGCAGCAGGACACCGATCTCGGTCCGCTGACCACGTCCAGGCGCCGCGATGCGATCGAAAGTCTCGTCGATGAAGCCGTGAGTGAAGGCGCCAGCGTGCTGTGCGGTGGCCGACGCCCCGCGCAATTCGGTCGTGGCTGGTTCTACGAGCCGACGCTCGTCGCGAACCCCGCTTCGCACATCGGCCTCATGAACGACGAACCGTTCGGCCCGGTCGGGACGCTCACCTCTTTCACGACGATGGACGAAGTCATCACCGAGGCGAACCGGCTGCCGTTCGCACTCGCGGCGTATGTCTTCACGCGCTCGATGCGCAACACCCTGGAAACCACGGAGCGCCTGCAGGCCGGCGTGGTCGGCGTGAATACGTTCGTGGCGTCGACGGCGGAGACGCCATTCGGCGGCAGCAAGGACAGCGGGTTCGGACGCGAAGGCGGACCGAACGCAATCCGCGACTACATGGACACCAAATTCATCAACCTCGAACTGGCGAACGACGAGCCGCTCGACGCCAGCGCCTGAACGGAAGAATCCATCATGCGAAGCATCAAGAATCACGCGAAAGCACAACTCGCCGCGGGTCAACTGGCACTCGGCATGGGGCTGCGCCAGGCCCGCACCGTCGACATCGCGCAGATTGCGCAGACGGCGGGTTTCGACTGGCTGTTCATCGATATGGAACACAATTCGATGGACATCGACACGGCCGCACAGATTTGCGCAGCCGCCCTCGTGGGCGGCGTGACGCCGATCATCCGCGTGCCGGGGCACGAGCCGTTCCACGCGACTCGCCTGCTCGATACCGGCGCGATGGGCATCGTGGTGCCGCACGTGAGTACACCCGAACAGGCCGCGCGGATCGCCGACATGTGCCGCTTCCCGCCTGCCGGCGGACGGTCGATCCCGGGCATGTTGCCGCAGGTCGGCTTCCAGGCTCTTCCCATCGCCGATGTGGTCCGCGCGATCAACGAAGAGGTGCTGGTCGTGGCGATGATCGAAACCCGCGAAGGGCTCGAGAACGCCGACGCGATCGCTGCGGTGCCGGGCATCGACGTGCTGCTGGTCGGCGCGACCGATCTCGCGGCGGATCTCGGTATCACTGGACAACTCGGCCATGTGCGTGTGGCGGCCGCCGTCGACGCCGTGTGCGCCGCATGTCGCCGGCACGGCAAGGTGCCGGGCGTCGGCGGGGTGTACGACGAGGCATTGATGACCGCCTACGTGCAAAAAGGCGCGCGTTTCATTCTCAGCGGCTCGGATCTTGCCTTCCTGATGACGGGGGCGAAGTCGCGTTCGCAGATGTTGCGTGCAATCCCGCTCGGCGAGACGCAACAAGAAATGGCGCAACGCAAGGCGTCCTGATCGGTCAAGAAGGAGACGTCATGAACCCCGAATACGCAAGCAATCTGGTCAACCGGCGCGACCTGAAACCCTATCTGAATGCCGATCAATTCGAATTTCGAGATTCGGTGAATCGCGTGCTGACGCGCCATGCATCGCCGGAATACGTTCGCCAGTGCGACGAAGAGAAACGCTTCCCGCAGGAACTCGTGAAGGTGGCAGCCGAACAGGGATGGTTCGGCATCACGCTGCCAGAAGCGTACGGCGGCGTCGGAGGCTATCTCGACATGGCCGCTTATCTGGAGGTCGTCGCGTATCACACCATTGCGCTCGCGCGCTTCTGGAATGCCAACGTGAACATGGTGGGCGGCGCGCTCGCGCGCTTTGCTACAGACGAGATCAAGACCCTCGTGTTGCCGAAGCTAGCCGAAGGGCGTGCCTTTCTTGCCTTCGCACTGAGCGAAAACGGCTCCGGCTCGGATGCCGCCTCGCTGACGACGCGCGGCGTGGCCGACGGAAACGACTTCGTTCTCGACGGCACAAAGATGTGGATTTCCGGCGCGCTGCAGGCCGACTACATTCTGACCGCGGTGCGCACCAATCCGGAAGCGAAGAAACACGACGGGATCAGCCTGTTCCTCGTACCGAAGGAATCGAGAGGCCTGACCATCAACCCAATCGATTTGCTCGGCGGCCACGCTATCCGGACGTGCGAAGTGGTGTACGACGGAGTACGTGTTCCGAAGGACATGATCGTGGGCGGCCTGCACGTGGGTTGGAAGAAGCTCACCACGGTGCTGTCGAAGGAGCGTATCGCGTTGTCGGCGATGTGTGTGGGCGGCGCGCAGGCGGCGATCGATCTTGCGCGCTGGTATGCGAATGACCGCAAACAGTTCGGGCAGTCCATCATCGACTTCCAGGCCGTGTCGCATCTGCTCGCCGATATGCAGACGCGCGTGGATGCCGCTCGCCTGATGGCGTTTCGGGCGGCGAAGCTGCTCGACGAAGGCGACAGCTGCGACGTGGAGTCGTCGCAGGCAAAGTACTTCGCGTCGGACACCTACGTGCAGGTCGCGACCGACGGCATTCAGATCATGGGTGCCAATGGCTACTCCGCGGAATACGCGATGCAGCGTCACTACCGCGAAGCCAAGATGTTCCAGATCTTCGGCGGCACCAATCAAATCCAGCGCAACATCGTGGCGCGCGGGCTCAAATCGTAAGCGGAGACAGACGTGACGGCAGTTCGGACATTGGAGAAATTGGGCTTTGGCGTCGACTACACGCAAGCCGACGTAGTGGTGGTCGGCGGTGGCGGCGCGGCGTCGCGTGCTGCCGTGTCCGCGGCACAGGCAGGTGCGAAGGTCCTCATGCTGGCCAAGGCGCCGGTCGGACAGGGTGGCAGTACGGTGCACGGCGCCAGCGAAATCATGAGCATGGGGGCATTCGGCTACGGCAGTCCCGACGATAGCGCAACGGTCCACTACGAAGACACGATGCGTCCGGCAGCTGGGTTCATCGACCGCGAGCTGGTGCGCGTTCTGGCTGAGGACGCACCGCAGCGCATCGCTGACCTGATCGAACTCGGCGTGCCGTTCGATCGCATCGACGATGGCTATAAGCTCATTCGCAGCGACTTCGGCAGCTATGCGCGGGCGCTCGGCGTGAAGGGCAAAACCGGCAAAGCCTTCGTCACCGCGCTCGCGGACGAGGCCAGAAGGCTCGGTGTCGAGACCCGTCAACCAGCGGCGCTGATCGACCTTCTACGCGATTCGACAGGGCGCGTGAGCGGCGTGGTCGCGATGGACCTCGATTCGCGGCGGCTGCTGATTGTGTCGGCGGGGGCCGTCGTGCTTGGCACGGGCGGCGCGCACGGTCTGTTCTCGCAGCAGGTGTCGACAGCGGAGATGACCGGCGACGGCCAGGCGATCTGCTTCCGGCATGGCGCAGAACTCGTGAACATGGAATTCCACCAGTTCGGGCCGGCGATGGTGCACCCTTACGTGCAGCTCTTCAGCAAGTCGTGCTTCATCCTGCATCCTAAGATGCTCAATCGCGACGGTCGCGAATTCCTTTCGGACTATCTGCCGACTGGCGTGACGCCCGAGGCTGCGATGGACGAGAAAGTGTTCCCGTTCACCATCTCGAACGAGTCGCGCTACATCGATATCGCGATCGCAACGGAAATCGCGCAGGGCAGAGGCACGGAACGCGGCGCAGTGCATTTCTCTTTCGCCGACATCGCCGAGGAATGCTTGGCGGCCACCATTCCGAACACCCTGCGCTGGATGCGCGCCAAGGGACTCGATCCGAAGCGCGATCTGCTCGACGTCGGGATTGCTTTTCAATGCCTGAATGGCGGTGTCCGCATGACCAACACCGACGCGATGTCGACCATCGAGGGGCTCTTCGTGATCGGCGAACTTGCGGGCGGCGTGCGGGGTCCCGATCGTCCGGGCGGCAACTCGCTTGCCGAAGGTCAGGTTTTCGGTCATCGCGCAGGCGTGAGTGCGGCCGCATTCGCACGCGGCAGCGCGGGGCCGGCCACGTCTGATGTGGCGCCGCTTGCACGGCGCCTCGAAACGGCGCTGAAACCGAATGCGTCGTTCGACGCTCAAGGTATCGCCTCCGATCTGCGTGCAGCGATGCAGGCGCATTGCCTCGTCGAGAAGACGGAAAGCGGTCTGAACATCGCGTTAGCCGCCGCTCGCGAGGCGCGCGCGCAGTTTGCAGCAGGGGGCGGGGCGACGCCCCATCAAGTGATCGATGCGTTGACGATCGACAACATGGCAACGACTGCCGACGTCATCGTGCAGGCGTGTATCGAGCGGCGCGAATCGCGCAGCAGCCACTATCGCACCGATTATCCCGAGCGCGACGACGACCGTTTCAGTCACGCATTGACCATCACGCGCGGTGAGGCCGACCCGTTCCGTCTCACCTTCGACGTGCTCGATTACCCCCGTCCCGAATTCACGGACGCATCGCATTCCCAGGCGGCAAATCATGGATAAGAAGCAAGTCGGCCCGTTGTCGGGCTACCGCATTCTCGATCTCACCGTCATGACCGCAGGTCCGGTCGGTACAGTGCTGCTTGCCGACCTCGGCGCGGACGTGATCAAGGTTGAGGAACCGAACGCAGGTGACCTCTCGCGCAATCTCGGCAATCAATTCGTCGAAGGCGAAAGCGTGCAGTTCCTGTCGCAGAACCGTAACAAGCGCAGCATCCGCCTCGACCTGAAATCGCCGAAAGGACGCGATGCATTTCTGCGCATGGCGGAGCAGGCGGATGTCGTCGTCGAAAACTTCCGACCGGGCACGGTGGATCGGCTCGGCATCGGCTATGAGGCGGTGAAAGCGCGCAATCCGATGATCGTCTATGCAAGCGTGTCGGCGTTCGGACAGAGCGGTCCTTACGCCGCGTGGCCCGCAAACGATCCGATCGTGCAAGCTGTCGCAGGTCTCATGGACATGACGGGCGAAGCCGGCGGCAATCCGGTTCGGCTCGGGGCGCCGTTGCCCGACTTCGGCGCGGCTGCGCTGCTCGCGTTCGGCATCTCGGCGGCGTTGTTGCATCGTGAACGGCATGGCGAAGGTCAGCGCATCGATACGTCGCTGCTGTCGGCTGCGCTTTTCAGCACCATCCCTCGCGACGGCGAGACACTAAGAAGCGGCAAAGCGCCGGAGCGCCTCGGCAGCGGCCATCCGACGATGGTGCCGTATCGCAACTATCAGGGCTCCGATGGCCGCTATTTCTTCGCGGCTTGCTTCACCGAAAAATTCTGGCAGAACCTTTGCAGGGCACTCGGCCGCGAAGACTTGCTGAGCGACGAGCGATTTGTCGGCAACACCGCGCGGACCGCGAATCGGCATGCGCTCGACCTGATCCTCGAACAGCAGTTTCTGCTGCATACCGCCGAGTACTGGGTGAGGCAGCTCAGTGCCGCGGACGTGCCGTGCGCGATGGTGCAGGACTATCACACCGCGTTGACGGAGGACCCGCAGATCGCGCATAACCGCGCGGTCATCCAGATCGAACATCCGCTTGCGGGCACGATAACGAACATCGCGAGTCCGGTGAATTTTCGCGGCAGCCCGGTAGCTTACCGCCGTCCGCCACCTATGCTCGGACAACACACGGCTGAAGTACTTGCCGAATTCGGTTTCGCCGAGGAGGAGATCGCAGCACTCGAAGGTCGTGAACCGGCCGCTGTCGGAGCGAAATCATGAATTCGTACACAGCGGACTACGTGATCGTCGGCGCGGGGACGGCGGGTTGCGTTCTCGCAAATCGCCTCACCGAAGATCCGAACGTCTCAGTGATTCTTGTCGAAGCCGGCGAGCGCGATCGTCACCCGTTCATCCACGTACCGGCCGGCTTCGTGCGATTGCTCGACCATCCAACCGTGACATGGCGCTATCGCACGCGGGCCGACGCCGAGACCGGCGGCCGTGCAATCCTGTTTCCGCGTGGACGCGGACTCGGCGGGTCCAGCGCGATCAACGGCCTGCTTTATGTGCGCCCGTTTGCGGAGGATATCGATAGCTGGGAGCAGTTGGGCGCCAAGGGCTGGACCTTCGACAATTGTCTGCCGTTCTATCGTCGCTCGGAAACGTGGACCGAGGGGAACAGTCCGCAACGCGGCACCGATGGTCCGATCCAGGTCAGCCGGGTGAAGAATCCGCCGGAGATTTGCGGTGCGGTCGTGCAAGCCGCCCAAAAGGCCGGTCTCGAGTTTGTAGACGATCCAAACAGCGACACGCGCGGTCCGTCGATCTGGTACTACCAGCAAACCCGCGACGGACGTCGCCGGTCCAGCGCAGCGCGCGGTTATCTGCGGCCTGCAATGGCGCGGCCGAACCTCACGGTGGTGACCGGCGTGCAGGTGTCCGGGCTCGAAATGAACGGCAAGCACGTGAGCGGCGTCAATGCGACGACGACCGCAGGCGTTTCGATGCAGTTTCGCGCGACCCGCGAGGTCATTCTAAGCGCCGGCGTGATCGGCACGCCCAGGCTGCTCGAAATGAGTGGCATCGGCGATAAGGACGTGCTCGACAATGCGGGCATTCGAACACGCATTGCGTTACCGGGCGTCGGCAACAATTTGCAAGATCACTATGTAGTCCGGCTCGGCTATCGGGTACGGGGTGCAGGTACCGCGAACGAGCGCTCGCACGGACTCGCCCTCGCGCACGAGATGATGCGCTACGTCGTGTCGGGCACCGGCGTACTGACGTATAGCGCGGCGATCGTCGGCGGCTTTGCACAGACGCGGCTCGCAACCCGGTCCGACGTGCAGTTCGTGATCGCGCCAGGCAGCTTCGCCGAAGGACGGATCGGGGTGCTGGAGTCGGAGCCCGGTGTCTCCTGCGGCGTCTGGCAGATGTGCCCGGAAAGCCGTGGGCACGTGCACATCACCAGCAGCGAGATCACGGCAGCGCCGACGATCGCACCGTCATACCTCAGCAGCGAACTGGACCGCAACACGATGGTGGAAGGACTCAAGATCGGCCGCCGGATTTTCGCGCAGCCCGAGGTCGCCCGCTATATCGTCGACGAAACGATACCTGGCCGTCAGGCGGACACCGATGAGGCGTTACTGCAATACGTGCGTGACAATGGCTCGACTGTGTATCACGCGGTTGGCACGTGCCGGATGGGAGAGGACGAAAGGAGCGTCGTCGATTCTGAAATGCGGGTGCGCGGAACGACCGGGCTGCGCATCGTCGACGGGTCGGTGATGCCGTCGATAACCTCGACCAACACTAATGCGACGGTGCTGATGCTGGCCGAGCGCGCAGCTGACATGATCCGTTCGTCAACGGCGGCGCGCCCGGCTTCGACACATTCGAAGGAGACGGTATGAAAGTGCTAGTGGGTGTAAAGCGAGTGGTCGACTATAACGTGAAGGTCCGGGTCAAGTCGGACGGTACGGGCGTCGACTTCGCCAACGTGAAGATGTCGATGAATCCGTTCGATGAAATCGCGGTTGAGGAAGCGGTGCGGTTGAAGGAAGCGGGCGTCGCGACGGAAGTGATCGCCGTGTCGGCGGGTGTGGCGCAGGCGCAGGAAACGCTGCGCACCGCGCTCGCGATCGGCGCGGATCGCGCAGTGTTGATCGAATCCGGTGAAGACCTTCAGCCGCTCGCCGTCGCCAAGCTGCTCAAGGCGCTGGTCGACAAGGAGCAGCCTTCGTTGATCATTCTCGGCAAGCAGGCCATCGACGACGACTCCAACCAGACCGGCCAGATGCTCGCTGCGCTCGCGAATCTGCCGCAGGCGACGTTCGCCTCGAAGGTCGTTGTTGCTGACGGCAAGGCGACCGTGTCGCGCGACGTGGATGGCGGCGCGGAAACGCTGTCGCTGAAGCTCCCCGCAGTCGTGACGACCGATCTGCGGCTGAACGAGCCGCGCTACGTGACGCTGCCGAACATCATGAAGGCGAAGAAAAAGCCGCTGGAAACCGTGAAGCCGGAAGACCTGGGCGTGGACGTGACGCCGCGTCTGAAGACGCTGAAGGTCAGCGAGCCGCCGAAGCGCTCGGCTGGCGTGAAGGTGGCCGACGTGAAGACGCTGGTCGAGAAGCTCAAGACCGAAGCCAAGGTGCTTTGATTTTTCGGGCACACGGAGACGAATGAAATGACGATTCTGGTAATTGCTGAACACGACAACGCGGCGCTGAAAGCGGCGACGCTGAACACGGTGGCCGCCGCGCAGAAGATCGGTGGTGACGTGCATGTGCTGATCGCTGGCCACAACGCGCAAGGCGCGGCTGATGCTGCTGCGAAGGTCGCAGGCGTCGCGAAGGTGCTGCTCGCGGACGCGCCGCAACTGGCCGAAGGCCTTGCGGAAAACGTCGAAGCGACGGTGCTGAACATCGCGAAGGACTATTCGCACATCCTCGCGCCGGCAACGGCTTATGGCAAGAACATCGCGCCGCGTATCGCCGCGAAGCTCGACGTCGCGCAGATCAGCGACATCACGGCTGTCGACTCGGCCGATACATTCGAGCGCCCGATCTATGCGGGCAACGCGATTGCGATCGTGCAATCGGCCGATGCGATCAAGGTCATCACGGTTCGCGCAACGGGCTTCGATCCGGTTGCAGCGGAAGGCGGTAGCGCGTCGGTCGAGAAGGTCGAAGCTGCGGCCGACTCCGGCATCTCGCAGTTCGTGAGCCGCGAAGTGACGAAGCTCGACCGTCCGGAACTGACGTCGGCGAACATCATCGTGTCGGGTGGCCGTGGTCTGGGCAGCGGCGAGAACTACACGAAGGTGCTTGAGCCTCTGGCCGACAAGCTCGGCGCAGCCATGGGCGCATCGCGCGCAGCCGTCGACGCCGGCTACGTGCCGAACGACTATCAGGTCGGCCAGACCGGCAAGATCGTCGCGCCGCAGCTGTACATCGCGGTCGGCATTTCCGGCGCGATCCAGCATCTGGCGGGCATGAAGGACTCGAAGGTCATCGTTGCGATCAACAAGGACGAAGAAGCGCCGATTTTCAGCGTCGCGGATTATGGTCTGGTCGGCGATCTTTTTACGGTTGCGCCAGAACTTACTGGAGCGATCGACGGCTAGAATCGTTGCGATAGCTCGCCCCCGATTGAATTTGCTCCACGAGCCGAAGCTGTGCACGCGGAGACAGGTGACGCCGCTCCTTGGCGCTGGTTGTTATCTTCATGCCCGAAATGGGACTTCGACAGTGCCGGGCGGGTGACCGTTGGCTTATTACCGTCGAGCACAAGCACGTGGCAATCGAGCGTCACTTCGGCGAGGCGATGCGCTTGGCGAAGACATTCGCATGCGCAACGTTTCGGTACCTTTCGCATTGCTTTCGGTTCGTGCCATCTAGAAGTCAAGTCGGTAGACAAACCGGGCCCGTGGCGTCCGAGCAGGTGTCCAGCACAGCCTCGACGAATGACCGCTGCCGATCTGATATCCGACGACAAGTCCGCCATGTGTCGGACGACCGGAATGGGTCGATCAGCCGCCGACCGGCTCAGTTAGCCAGTTGTGACCTGACGGTATCGCTGACGGTATCAACTTCCGAAGTCATCTGGAGATGCATGGCTTAGACAATCTTTCTTAAGCAGGCGGCGCTGATTTTCCGATGCGGCCCACCTACGGCTGTTGAGTGCCGGGCGGGAATGCCGGTATCGCTGACGGTATCGGCGGGCGCTATGGGACCCGAGTCAAGCGCAGCGTTGGGTTTGCGGCTGGTGGTTGCTAATCGAGTGGGAGTAGGCGGTAAAAAATTCCCAATAAAATCAATGGCTTGAATCTGCGCGAGAAGTCTTTACTTGCTCGAATGCGGATTTCAAGTCATTGAATATAAAAGGATTTTTCGGCGATTCCAGTGACAGCCAAGGACGTCTGCGTCACAAGATGACGGCAAAAGAGACGGTATCCATCTTATTCATTATCCGGACTCGATAATCTACCGACAGCGCAATTCGGGCGTGACGGTAGATTTTTTTCCAAAAAGCTAGGCGTGGTGCGGGTTTGCGGGCACATCCAGGGCTCGTGGTTGATGACGGTAAAAGTTGTACCAACCACGAGAACGAGAAAAGATGCTCACCGAATTTGCACTTCGCAACCTCAAGCCCCGTACAGCCCTGTACAAGATCGCCGACCGCGACGGCATGTATGTCGCAGTCTCTCCGGCGGGCACCATTTCTTTTCGATACGACTACCGCGTGAACGGGCGGCGGGAAACGCTGACCATCGGCCGCTATGGTCGAGGGGGCATCTCGCTGGCGTTCGCGCGGGAAAAACTGCTGGACGCCCGTCGTGCCGTCCGTGAGGGCAGGTCGCCGGCAGTGGAGAAACAGCGGGAAAAGCAGCGGCGAGCTGCCGCGAAGACCTTTGGTGAATGGGCCGACAGCTGGCTTAAGGGCGGCAGAATGGCGGACACGACGCGACCTGTACGCAAGGACAGCCGGTACAAGAGACGCGCCCGATAGAACATGCTCAGGCTCGAAGCACGACTCATGTCAGCCTGTGTTTCGAGATTCCCCCAAGCGGTTAGCTGGGTGAGAGCCTGATTCAAGTCTTCCAGGGAAGGCGGGGGCGAGCCCGACGTTCCTTCAGCCAGGACGTCGTCAGGCCGCAACTGCAGCCGAAACTGACGCCGCGCCGAGGCAAAAACATCCAGGATCTGGCGATATAGGACACCTCGATCCGCGCTCACGTGGCGAAATAGGAGCGCCTCTTCTTCTCGCATGTCTCCTCCCCCGGTCAGGCAACTCTGCCGAATCTGAGTTACCGAGCGTAGCATTTTGTCAGTACATTGCCATTGCTGTGACTCATTATATGAGCGAGCCTGGCTCGTCCTCGATTAGACGGCGGCTCGATGCAGCGCACCTCGCCAAGTGGGGCTGGCGTCAGCTCCGTCACCTGGCACGGCTTCCGGTTCGTAGTGGAAACGAGTTTTTCGCGATGTGGTCGAACTCGACCGGAACCTGGCTGGATGGCGAGCCGAAGTCAGCATCCGACGTCGAGCCACTCAGCCGATGCCGACTATCGGGGAAGAAATGCTATCTTCGTGATACATTAACCAAGTATAGAGACTCATGAAGATAGCAAAATGCCGACCCCTCATACTCCTTCCGCCGGCGTCCGGCGGGCCCTGCGCAAATTCGGCTCCGACATTCACGACGCGCGCCGCCGCCGCCGGTTGACCATGGCGGTGATTGCCGAGCGGGCCTTTACGTCGAGAGCGACTCTGCAGCGCGTCGAGGCGGGCGATCCGGGCGTGAGTATCGGCATCTACGCGGCCGTGCTGCAGGCGCTTGGGCTTCTGGATGGACTACGGGGGGTTGCCGATGCTGCCCGGGATACAGTGGGACAGTCACTTGCAACCGCGGCTTTGCCTCAGCGCGTCCGATTGCCTCGTGCAGGAGGGAAAGGTGACCATGGCTGATGTCGAGGTATACATCGATCTCGATGGCTCACTGCGACCGGTGGGGTTGCTCAGGCGCCATGCGTCGCGTCGGGAAGAAACGGTCACGTTCGAATATGATGAGGCTTGGCTCGTCGACGACGAGCGCTTTTCGATTGAGCCGGCGCTTGCGTTGACGCGTGGTGTCTTCCCGCCGCCGCCAGATCAACCCGTCTTTGGTTCGATCGGCGATTCGGCGCCCGATACGTGGGGGCGTCGCCTCATGCAGCGCGCGGAGCGTCGACAAGCCGAACGTGAAGGACGGCGCGTCCGCACGCTCGGTGAACTGGACTATCTGCTGGGCGTAGCTGACGAAACGCGCTTGGGCGCGCTGCGATTCCGCTGGAATGGAGAAGATGAATTCCAGGCGCCCGTGCCCGCTGGTGTCCCCGCGCTGATCGAATTGGGGCGGCTGCTTCAGATCACTGAGCGCATCTTGCGGGACGAGGAAACCGATGATGATCTGCAACTGATCTTCGCGCCCGGGTCGTCACTCGGTGGCGCACGTCCCAAGGCTTCGGTCATCGACCAGTATGGCCATTTGTCGATTGCCAAATTCCCGAAGGAGACCGACGAATACAGTATCGAGGCCTGGGAGGAAGTTGCCCTGCGCCTGGCTGAACGCGCCGGTATTTCCACCCCGCATCACGAACTGCTTCAGGTAGCGGGCAAGTCTGTGCTGTTGTCGCGCCGCTTCGATCGCGCCGGGAGTATTCGCATTCCCTTTCTCTCGGCAATGTCGATGACAGGATCGCGGGACGGCCAACGCGGCAGCTATCCCGAACTGGTTGATGTACTGACACAACACGGAGCGAAGGCGCGGACCGATGCCGCGCAGTTGTATCGTCGTGTGACCTTCAATGTTCTGGTTTCCAACGTCGATGACCATTTGCGCAACCACGGTTTCCTCTGGGCCGGCCGCGACGGTTGGGTGTTGTCGCCGGCCTACGACCTCAATCCCACGCCAACCGACGTCAAGGCGCGCATCCTGACGACTAACATCGATCTCGATGAGGGGACGTGTTCGGTCGACCTTCTTGAGAATGCGGCGGAGTTTTTCGGCTTGTCGCTGAAACAGGCTCGGGCCATGATCCGGGAGGTAGCCGACGTGAGCCGGACATGGCAGGCGGTTGCTCAGGAAGTCGGTTGCAAGCGCGCAGAGATCGCTCGCATGGCAAGTGCCTTCGAGCACGACGATCTTTGCGCCGCATTGCGGTTGTGACGGTACAGAGAATCGCGTTCGAACTAGCCTGACGGTATCAGCGACGGTATCGCGTTCGCAAATCGTCCGGAGATATGGGTGTCCGCGGTTTTTGAAACAAAGCGAGCTCGAATGCTCCGGCGTGGCCCGGCGAAAGCTGATAAGTGCCGAGCAGGATTTTCGGTACCGCTGACGGTATCGATGTCGCGTGACCAAGCGGAAACGCCGTCCCTAAAAGGCTCCATCCCGGACATTGACAATCGAGTGGGAGTGATCCCCAGCGGCGCGGCCGGGCCAACGGCCGTGGCCGCACGCCCAACGTATCGAATGGTAGTTGGCCGCAAACCGCTGCTCACCCAGTGTTCTGAGAAACGCCCGGCAGGGAATACTGGCCGGGAGTTGTTTTTTTGCGCGATGACCGAGGCTGCATACCGAGCGCCTGCACCTCACGTGCTGTACGGCGACGACGGCCCGGTCGATCCGCGCGAGATTAAGCCGATCACATGGACCGTGCGGGAATTCGTTCTGGTCGATAGCTGCCTCGGCAAGACGCGTTACGACACAAAAGGTCGTTGGCTGCTGAAGTGCGGCGGCCCGTCGGACTGAGAGGGCTGATAGTTATCGGGATCTCCCGTACCCCGCGCGCAAGTCCACTGCCGGCATGCCTTCCCTCAGCGAGAGCGCAATCATCCCTCATACGGGGCATGCAAATGCTATAAAATTGCGTTTCGCACTGGACTTATCCCCAGCAAGCCTGCTTCACTCCGTCTGGCGCTCCGCTCACGCCTCCAGCGGCAGGGCGCTCGTTCCCTTGAGTTCATCGAGGCAGACGATCGAATGCACGCTGCTCACACCGGGCGCGCGCATGAGCGTGTCGAGCAGGAATTCGGACAGCGCCTTGAGATCGCGCGCGACCACCTTCAGCACATAGTCGATATCGCCAGTCACGGAATAGCACTCCTGCACCTGGGGCAACTGCGCGACGAGTTCCTTGAACTTGACGAGCTCGCGCATGTGCCCGCGCTCCATCGTCACCTGAATGAACGCGACCACGCCAAAGCCGAGCGCCTGGGCGTCGAGCCGCGTCTCGTAGCGCTTGACGACTCCCAGTTCCTCGAGCCGGCGATGACGTCTCAGCGTTTGGGCCGGCGAGAGCTTGACGGCGGCGGCCAGTTCCAGATTCGAGGCGCGTCCGTGCTCCTGTAGCGCGGCAAGGAGCCGCAGGTCGATGGAGTCAAGGGTGAAGTTTTGCACTTTCGTTGCCTTGGGGGTGGCTAATGCGAAATGAAATTGTACCAATCAGGGTTTGCCTGCGTATCAGATGAAATCATATTTTTCCGCTCCGCCTATACACTTTGTTCGCCTGACGGGACTGTCGGTCAACGCTGACGGCCTTGAGAGCGCGCCGGCGCAGAGGGTTGTGCGCGCAATTTTATTTCGCGCGGCCGCGCTGGGAACCCACCAGGATCCCCGGCGGACGCATCGATAAAGAAGAGACAGGAAGAGACATGGTTTCAAACGACACACGTGGCGGCAGTGGTCAACCCGGTGCGCAACCCGGCGACCAGGACGGTCACCTGAAGCGCGGCCTCAAAAACCGTCATATCCAGCTGATCGCACTGGGCGGCGCGATCGGCACGGGACTGTTCCTCGGCATCGCGCAGACGATCCAGACCGCCGGCCCCTCGGTGCTGCTCGGCTACGCGATTGCGGGCATCGTCGCGTTCTTCATCATGCGGCAACTGGGCGAGATGGTCGTCGACGAGCCCGTCGCCGGATCCTTCAGCTATTTCGCCGATAAATATTTCGGTCCGTTCGCCGGCTTTCTGTCGGGCTGGAACTACTGGGTGCTCTACGTGCTCGTGAGCATGGCCGAGCTTTCGGCCGTGGGCATCTACATGCATTACTGGTGGCCGGCGCTGCCGACCTGGGTGTCGGCGCTCGTCTTCTTCGTCGTGATCAATGGCGTCAATCTCGCGAGCGTCAAGTCATATGGCGAACTCGAGTTCTGGTTCGCGATCATCAAGGTGCTGGCGATCGTCGGCATGATCGCGTTCGGCGGCTGGCTGCTGCTCTCGGGCTCGGCGGGGCCGGAAGCGGGCGTGTCGAACCTCTGGCGCCATGGCGGCTTCTTCCCCCATGGCATGTCGGGTCTCGTGATGTCGATGGCGGTCGTCATGTTCTCGTTCGGCGGTCTCGAACTCGTCGGCATCACCGCCGCCGAAGCCGACGACCCCTCGCACACGATTCCGCGCGCGACCAATCAGGTGATCTATCGCATCCTGATTTTCTATGTGGGCGCGCTGGGCGTGCTGCTCTCGCTTTATCCGTGGGAAAAGGTCGTGTCTGGCGGCAGCCCCTTCGTGCTGATCTTTCACGCGATGAACAGCAATCTGGTCGCAAGCGTGCTCAACGTCGTGGTGCTCACGGCGGCGCTTTCGGTCTACAACAGCGGTGTTTATTGCAACAGCCGCATGCTTTACGGTCTGGCACAGCAGGGCAATGCGCCCAAGGCATTGCTCAAGGTAAACCGGCGCGGCATTCCGCTGGCGGCGCTCGCCGTGACGGCGGTCGCGACGGCGGCGTGCGTGATCATCAATTACTTCATGCCGGGCAGGGCGTTCGAGTTGCTGATGGGGCTGGTGGTGTCGGCGCTCATCATCAACTGGGCGATGATCAGCCTGATTCACCTGAAGTTCCGCCGCGAGAAGGCTCGCGCGGGCCAGACGACGCGTTTTCAGAGCCTCGGCTATCCGCTCACGAATTACCTGTGCCTGGTGTTCCTCGCCGGCATTCTCGTTGTAATGTATCTGATTCCGGATCTGCGGATTTCCGTCTATCTAATTCCGGTCTGGCTGGCGGTGCTCGCGCTCGCCTATCGCTTCTGGCGCCGCGGCGCGGTGCCGGCGCTGCAAGGCAGCGTCCAGGCCCGCTAGACCCTGTCGCATGTCACGTCACGTCACGTCACATCGCTCCGGCCAGCATTTCGTAAACATCCATAACTCGCAAGCCAACGCCATGTTCGAACATATCGATGCCTACCCCGGCGACCCGATCCTCTCGCTCAACGAGAACTTCCAGAAAGATCCGCGACAGAACAAGGTCAATCTGAGCATTGGCATCTATTTCGACGATGAAGGCCGTCTGCCGGTGATGAAGGCGGTTCACGAGGCCGAAGCAGCGATCCTGGCCGAACCGGGCGCGAAGCCGTATCTGCCCATGGCCGGTTTCGCGCAATATCGCGACGCTGTGCAGGCGCTCGTGTTCGGTGCGCAATGTCCGTCGCGTGCGGCGAACCGCATCGCCACGGTGCAGACGCTTGGCGGCTCGGGTGCGCTCAAGGTAGGCGCCGATTTCATCAAGCGCTATTTCCCGCAGAGCCAGGTGTGGGTGAGCGACCCGACGTGGGAGAACCATCGCTTTATCTTCGAGCGCGCGGGATTCGTGGTGAACACCTACCCGTACTACGACGAAGCCACCGGTGGCCTGAAGTTCGAGGCCATGCTTTCGGCCATCGACGCACTGCCCGCGAAGAGCGTCGTGCTGCTGCATGCCTGCTGCCATAACCCGACCGGCGTGGATCTGGACGAGTCGCAATGGGCCCAGCTGATCGACGTGCTGCAAAAGCGCGATCTGCTGCCGTTCGTCGACATGGCCTATCAGGGCTTCGGCGCGGGTCTCGATGCCGACGCATTCGCGGTGCGCGAGCTTGGGCGGCGCGGTGTGCCGGCGCTGGTGGCGAATTCGTTCTCGAAGAACTTCTCGCTGTACGGCGAGCGCTGCGGCGCTCTGCACGTAATCTGCGATGACGCCCAGGCGGCCGATTGCGTGCTCGGGCAACTGACGGGCGCGGTGCGTTCGAACTACAGCAATCCGCCGACGCACGGCGCGAAGATCGTTACGCGGGTGCTCACGAACCCGGAGCTCAAGGCGTCGTGGGAAGCGGAGCTGGCGGCGATGTGCGAGCGCATCGCGCGCATGCGTCGGGCGATTCATGACGGGCTCGCGGCGCACGTGAGCGGCGAGGCGCTTTCGCGCTATGTGAAGCAGCGCGGCATGTTCACGTACACGGGCCTGAGCGCGGATCAGGTCGAGCGTCTGAAGGAGGAGTTCGGGGTGTATATCCTGCGCTCGGGCCGCATGTGTGTCGCGGGGCTCAACGAAAGCAACGTGAGCATCGTGGTCGATGCGGTGGGCAAGGTGCTGAAGGCCTGAGAGTCCAGGGCGCCCTCAGCGGCGCCTCAAAATCTCATTCCCGTTCCCACCCCGCATCCCCCTCCTATGCCGCCGCTGCCGCCGCCCGCGGCGCAAAACACGCCGCAGCCGGAAAGGCTGGCGGCCAGCAGCATTAAAGCGGCCCCAAGGCGCAGCCGCCGCGCGGTGCGGTAGCTGCGCGAACCAGCTTGGGGGGCGTCGGTGCGATCGCCGGAAGCCGGCGAAGCGTCGAAAATCGAAGCAGATTTCATGGTTTTTTTAGCGCGAATTGGGCCCGAGTTGAGCCTGAAAGCGGAATTGAGCCGCCGGATCGCCGCTCCATCGCGGCCGTTGCGGATCTGGCTCGAAAATAAGCTACTCGGCATGCGCGCTCCAATCAGACGAATCCGGCTTTGCGTTGCCGGCGATCACATGCGCAGCGCATTAAATTCTCCATCTGTCAATCCGTCGGAATCGAACGTCAGCCATGACAGACGCGCAGGGTCTTCCAGGTGTTACCCTGATAGAATCTGATCGACGCAACGTAGTGGATTGCTGATGAAATTGCTTGATGCTCTCGTCGAACAACGGATTGCCGCCGCAGCCGCGCGCGGCGAATTCGACGATTTGCCGGGCGCCGGAGCGCCGCAGTCGCTCGACGACGACCCCTTCGTCCCCGAAGAGGTGCGCGTGGCGAACCGCATTCTGAAAAATGCGGGTTTCGTGCCGCCCGCGGTCGAACAGCTTCGCGCACTGCGCGATCTCGAGGAAGAACTCGCCAAGGTGAGCGATAAGGCCGCCCAGTGCCGGCTGCGCGCCCGCATGCTGGCGCTCGACATGGCGCTGGAGTCGCTGCGCGGCGGCCCGCTGGTGGTGCCGCACGAGTATCGCCGCCGCATTGCCGAGCGTCTGACCGAGCGTGCGACGCTGCAAGGCGTCGCGGCGGGGGCCGCGTGAGCGGCGTGCCCGCTGCCACGCCGCCGTGCGAGCTCGAGAAGCGCCACGTGGAGCGCCCTGAGCCCGTGCCGGGCGAGGGCGCGCCGCAAACCGATCCGCCTGGATCCACAGACTCTCCCATATCCACCGAAGCTGCCGAGGCCCGAGCCGAGCTTGTCGGCGAACCCGTCACCGAGCGCGACCGCCATTTCATGCGCCTTGCACTGGACGCGGCCGAAACGGCGCGCGCGGCCGGCGAAGTGCCTGTCGGCGCGGTGCTGGTGCGTGGCGACGAGGTCGTCGCGACGGGCTTCAATCATCCGATAGGTGCACACGATCCTTCGGCGCATGCCGAAATGGCCGCGCTGCGCGCCGCCGGCACGGCGTTGAGCAACTATCGCTTGCCCGGCTGCGAACTCTATGTGACCCTGGAGCCGTGCCTGATGTGCGCGGGGGCGATCATGCACGCCCGCATCGCGCGCGTGGTGTACGGCGCGCGCGATCCGAAAACCGGGGCATGTGGCAGTGTCGTCGACGCCTTTTCGAACGGCCAGCTCAACCACCACACGTGCGTGGCGGGGGGCGTGCTCGAGACCGAATGCGGCGATGCACTGCGCTCGTTCTTCGCGGAGCGCCGCCGCGCGAGCCGCGAAGCGCGCCGCGCGGCCATTGCCGGCGCCGATCCCGGTGTGGCCGAAAACAAGCAATAACAAGCGATAGCAATCGATAACAACGGATAATAGCCGCTGGCGGCCACGCGTCCGCGCCGTGGCAGGCGCATGGCACGGTCGCCGATTACCTGACCTGTTGACCATGACCATGCATCGCACCATCGAACTGATTGCACCGTCGGGCTATCCGCATGACCAGGAAGCCGTGTACCGCGGGATTACGCGTCTTCGCGCGCAGGGCCACCGCGTAGAGGGAACAGAGGCCGCCGAGCGGCGCTTCCAGCGGTTTGCCGGCACCGATGGCCAGCGCGCCGCTGAGCTGAATCGCCTCGCCGATCCCGGGCGCGACCTGCCCGATATCGTGCTCGCCGTGCGCGGCGGCTACGGTGCCGTGCGCATCCTGCACGGCCTCGACTACCACGGCCTGCAAAAGCGCCTCTCCGGACAGCCGATCGCATTCGTCGGACATAGCGACTTCACCGCGATCCAGCTTGCGCTCTACGCACAAGCCGGGCTCACGACATTCGGCGGCCCGATGCTCGTGAGCGATTTCGGCGCGCCGGAGTTGAGCAGCTTCACGATGGACCACTTCTGGAACACGCTCTCGAAGCCCGAATTCACGCTCAAGGTCGACGCGCCGCAGGCGCAGCATGCCAACGTTTCGGGCATGCTGTGGGGCGGCAATCTCGCCATGCTCACTTCGCTCGTCGGCACGCCCTATATGCCGCCGGTGGAGGGCGGGATCCTGTTTGTCGAGGACATCAACGAACAGCCGTTCCGGGTGGAGCGGATGCTTTATCAACTCCATCTATCGGGCATTCTTTCGCGCCAGCATGCGTTGGTGCTCGGCGATTTTTCCGGCGGCAAATCCTACGATTACGACAACGGCTACGACTTCCTGGCGATGGTCGAGCAAGTTCGCTCGGTCGTGGGGATTCCGGTTATTACGGGCCTGCCGTTCGGCCACATCGACAACATGGTCACGCTGCCGTTCGGCGCCCACGCTCACCTGAATGCCGACGCTCACGGCTTCGAACTCACTGTGAGCGACTATCCATATCTCGCCTGACTCGACGATTGCGAGATAGAAAAAGCGCCTTCGGGCGCTTTTTCTAGGTGTCATATATGCAACTAACAGCCAAAAACTTACGAGTCGGGCGGGTGCTCTGGAAGCGTCATCGCCATTAAATTGTTGACAAAAAATGAGCTGGAATGGAATGGGGGCTCACTGGATCTGTGCGTTGTGCCCTATATTTGCTCGGGTTTGGCGAAAATTGGGCATACGAATCGGACGCTGATCTGAGTATCTTCCCCAGGTTGGTCGATAAAATTGTTGACAATCTTTATGTCCAAACTAGGATACACAACATCAAGGTGAGAGACATGCGAAACGCCGATACCGAAGCCGACGCGACCGGAACGAAACCCGAGGCCATTGCCGCGCGCATCCGCGCCGCGATCCTCGAACATCGTTTGCCGCCTGGCGCGAAGCTCACGGAAGCGCAGTTGTGCGAAGTGTTCAATGTGAAGCGCGGGCCGATCCGGCAGGCGCTTTCGCTGCTCGCCGGCGATCACCTCGTCGATCTGGAGCCGAACCGCGGCGCCTTTGTCGCCAGCCCGTCGCTCCAGGAGGTGCACGAGGTGTTCGAGATGCGCCGCATCATCGAACTGGCGGTGGTGGAGCGCATTTGCAGTGCGCAGCATGGCAGCCGGCGGCTCAAGGGCATCGGCGAGACCATTCGGCGCGAGCGCAAGGCGTTCGAAGGGCGCGATTTCCCGGCCTGGATCCGGCTGTCGGGCGAATTTCATACGCAGCTTGCGGCACTGACTGGCAATACCGTGTTGTGCGATTGCCTCAATGGCCTCGTGGCGCGCTCGACGCTGATCTCGGCGCTGTACGAGTCGCCGGGCCGCAGCCCATGCTCGTTCGACGACCACGAGGCGATCGTGCAGGCGCTGGAGGCCGGACAGGTGCAGGAGGCCACCGCGCTGATGACGCGCCACCTGCAGGGCGTCGAGCTCAGGATGCTCGACCGTCCGGCGGGCGCGTCGGTGGATCTGCAGGACGTGTTCGGCACGCGCGCCGCAGCCACGGCTGGGCGTTGACGAAAGATCGAGTGATTTCCCACCGGGGCGGAGCAGCGCGGCGCCGGGCAAAAGTGCAACACTGAATTGAACTGGAGACACGCGCGGCGCTGCGAAATTCGGGCCGCCGCGCGCTAGAGAAAGGATCGATGTGGCAGCGGGCGTCGCTACGGCGCCCGCAGGACGGGCAACACCATGGGCAGGGCGCGCGTAGGCGCGACCGCACGGTGCGATGGGCGTCGAGCCAGACGCCGCGAGGGCGCAACGCCCCCTGCCTGGGTCCGGAGCCATCCGGGAATATCGCGGCGGCCGCGGCATGCGGCGCAGCGCGCGTTTCGAGGCGTTTCACGCGTCTTTTTTCCGTCGGCGTATCCATCCCAAGGAGCGGACCATGGCTCAATTCAGCGCATCACCAGGCAGTCCGGCAGTGCCCACCTTCGATTCTTCCGAGAGCAGCGACACGGCGGACGGCATGCGTCTGCCGGCCGGCTACAGCGAACGCCTCTACAACGAAGACCTCGCACCGCTCAAGGAGCAGACCTGGGGTGCCTATAACATCTTTGCGTTCTGGATGTCGGACGTGCACAGCGTCGGCGGCTACGTGTTCGCGGGCAGTCTCTTCGCACTCGGCCTGACGAGCTGGCAGGTGTTGCTGGTGCTGATCGTCGGCATCTCGCTCGTCAACGTCCTATGCAACCTCATCGCGCGGCCCAGCCAGCGTCACGGCGTGCCGTA
The DNA here is from genome assembly GCF_051125215.1 of Paraburkholderia sp. A3BS-1L. Lineage (NCBI taxonomy): Bacteria > Pseudomonadati > Pseudomonadota > Betaproteobacteria > Burkholderiales > Burkholderiaceae > Paraburkholderia > Paraburkholderia sp. A3BS-1L. The sequence continues at coordinate 1,596,545 of NZ_CP120442.1, forward strand.
TCCGGTCGCCTGCCGTGGCACCTTCGGCGTGCTCGGCGCGAACATTCCTGCTGTGATTCGCGGCCTGATTGCAGTGGCATGGTATGGAATCCAAACTTATCTGGCGTCGAGCGCGCTCGTGATCGTCGTGCTCAAATTCATGCCGCAACTGATGCCATACGCGGACGTCCACAAGCACGGCATGCTCGGACTCTCGGCAATGGGCTGGGCCGGTTTCATGACACTGTGGGTGCTGCAGGCACTGGTGTTCTGGAACGGCATGGAAACCATCAAGAAGTTCATCGACTTCGCCGGTCCGGCAGTCTATGCGGTGATGTTCATTCTGGCGGGCTACATGGTGTATCGCGCGGGCTGGCACAACATCGGCCTGAATCTCGGTGGCGTGAAGTATCACGGCGCGGAGGTGATCCCGGTGATGATCACTGCGGTCTCGCTCGTGGTGTCGTATTTCTCAGGGCCGATGCTCAACTTCGGCGACTTCTCACGCTACGGAAAATCGCTCAGAAGCGTGCATCGCGGCAACTTCTGGGGCTTGCCGGTCAACTTCCTCGCGTTCTCGATCGTCACGGTGATCACGACCTCGGCGACGCTGCCTGTGTTCGGACAACTGATTACTGATCCGGTGGAAACGGTGAGCCGCATCGATCATCCCACCGCCGTCATTCTCGGTGCGCTGACGTTCACGATCGCGACCATCGGCATCAATATCGTCGCGAACTTCGTTTCGCCGGCGTTCGATTTTTCGAACGTGGCACCGCGTCTCATTAGCTGGCGTGCGGGCGGCATGCTTGCCGCGGTGGCGTCGATTTTCATCACGCCGTGGAATCTCTTCAACAATCCCGCCGTGATTCACTACACGCTCGACGTGCTGGGCGCCTTCATCGGGCCTTTGTATGGCGTCCTGATCGTCGACTTCTATCTCGTGAAGCGCGGCCGTCTCGCCGTCGACGATCTCTACACCGTCTCGCCGAAGGGCGCGTACTGGTACAGCAACGGCGTGAACTGGCGGGCGGTGTCGGCGCTGCTGCCCGCAGCGGTCATCGCGATTCTCTGCGTGATGCTGCCGTCGCTCGAGAGCGCAGCGAACTTCTCGTGGTTCATCGGCGCGGGACTGGGCGCACTGTTCTATCGCGCGTTGACGATGGGTGAGCGTGCACGGGCACGCACGTAACACGAAACAGGTGCGAAACAGGTGCCAAACGACCAGAGAACTGACATGCGTATCAAACTGATCAATCCGAACACCACGCAGCGCATGACGGCTGCGATGGGGCAGTGCGCCCGCGCGGTGGCTGCGGCGGGTACGGAGATCGTCGCCGTGAGTCCGACGATGGGGCCGCCCTCTATCGAGGGCTACTACGACGAGGCGCTCGCGACGCCGGGCCTGCTCGCAGAAGTGGAGGCGGGCGAGCGCGAGGGCTTCGATGGTTACGTGATCGCCTGTTTCGGCGATCCGGGGCTGTACGCGGCGCGCGAGCTCGCGCGCGGGCCGGTGGTGGGGATCGCCGAAGCGGCCATGCACGCGGCGAGCGTGCTCGCGCCGGGCTTTTCGGTCGTGACCACGCTCTCGCGCACCAAGACGATGGCGTGGCATCTCGCCGAGCGTTATGGCATGAATCGCTTTTGCCGCAACGTGCGGGCGATCGATGTGGCCGTGCTCGAACTTGACGAGCCGGGCTCGGCGGCGCGCCGCGCGATCGTTGACGAGTGCCGCCGGGCGCTCGACGAAGACGGCGCGGACGCGATCGTGCTCGGCTGCGCCGGCATGACGAGCCTTTGCGCACAAGTGGAAGACGCGCTTGGCGTACCGGTGGTGGATGGCGTGACAGCAGCCGTGAAGTGGGTGGAGGCGCTGGTCGCGCTGCGTCTCGCGACGGCCAAGCGGGGCGACTTCGCGCGGCCCCTCGTGAAGCGTTACGATGGAGAATTCGCGCACTTTAGCCCGACCAGTGCGGCGAGCGCCACCGAAACGCCGTCGCCGGCGCGGCCGCTGCGGTTCGGGTAAACACGCAACGGGCCCTGTGCCGCGCCGGACGGGGCTTGCGCGGCACATACATCTCGCTTGACCCCTACTATCTGTCAGTGCGTATGGGCGTGCCCGGGTGATTTAGCTACACTGGGCCGATTCTAAAAGCAGTCTCGCCCGGCGCGTCGCAAAGCCTTGTGGCGCAAGGCTTTCAGCCGGTTCAGCCGCTTTCTGAAAGTGTGGACCGTCCGCGCGGTTTTTACGTTTCGTTATCCATTCCGAAAGATTCGATCAGCATGCCACTCGATCCCCAATATCCCCGCGATCTGATCGGCTATGGCCGGCATCCGGTGCAGGCCAACTGGCCCGGTCAGGCGCGCGTCGCAGTGCAGTTCGTGCTCAATTACGAAGAGGGCGGTGAGAACTGCGTGCTCCACGGCGATCCAGCCTCCGAGCAGTTCCTCTCCGAGATCGTTGGCGCTGCCGCTTATCCGGCGCGTCACATGAGCATGGAGTCGATCTATGAGTACGGCTCGCGCGCGGGTGTGTGGCGCATTCTGCGCGAATTCGAAAAGCGCGGCCTGCCGCTCACCGTGTTCGGTGTCGGCATGGCAATCGAGCGCCATCCCGAAGTTGCGCGCGCATTCGTCGAGCTCGGCCACGAGATCGCATGCCACGGCTATCGCTGGATTCACTATCAGGACGCCACGCCCGAACTCGAAGCCGAGCATATGAAGCTCGGCATGGAAGCGATCGAGCGCGTGACGGGCGTGCGTCCGCTAGGCTGGTACACCGGCCGTGACAGCCCCAACACGCACCGCCTCGTGGCGGAACACGGCGGCTTCCTCTACGACTCCGACAATTACGGCGACGATCTGCCGTTCTGGATGGATGTCGAAGTCGCCGGCGGCAAGCAGGTGCCGCAACTGATCGTGCCTTATACGCTCGACACCAACGACATGCGGTTTGCGACGCCGCAGGGCTTCAACACGGCAGATCACTTCTTCACCTACCTGCGCGACGCGTTCGACGTACTCTACGCAGAAGGCGACGAAGCGCCGAAAATGCTTTCGATCGGTATGCACTGCCGTTTGCTCGGCCGCCCGGGGCGGTTCCGCGCACTGCAGCGCTTCCTTGATCACATCGAACAGCACGATCGCGTGTGGGTCACGCGTCGTGTTGACATTGCGCGCCACTGGCGCGAGCACCATCCCTATCAACCGCAGCAGAACGACCACCGCGGGGCCGCCGCATGAAGGCAATGCAATACACCCTCGACCAGTTGAATACCGCCTCGACCGACGCCTTCGTGGCAGCGCTTTCGGGCATTTTCGAGCACTCGCCCTGGGTGGCGGAAGCAGCGGCGCAGCAGCGCCCCTACACGAGCATCGACACGTTGCACAAGACGATGTCGAATATCGTGGAGACCGCTGGCGAAGAGAAGCAGCTCGCACTCATCAACGCTCACCCGGAACTCGCGGGCAAGGCCGCCGTGCGCGGCGAGCTGACCGACGAATCCACGCGTGAGCAAAGTGGCGCAGGCCTGAACCTGTGCACGCAGGAGGAATTCGACAAGCTGCAGGCCCTCAACCAGGCTTATCGCGAGAAGTTCGGTTTTCCGTTCATTCTCGCGGTGCGCGGCTATGACCGCCATGGCATCATCGCGAATTTCGAGTCGCGTGTGAACAACACGCGCACCGACGAAATGCGCGCGAGTCTCGACCAGATCTATCGCATCGCGCGCTTCCGGCTCGACGAGTTGATCGACGCATGAGATTGACGCCGCGCCTCGCATATCGCGACGGCGCGTCTGCTACCGCGCGGCGCCGCTAACCCGGGGTTCGCGCGTGCACCCGCTTGAGCGATAACGAGGCGAATATGAGCGATACGACACAGGATCTTGGCATGACACTAGCAATCGAATTGCTGACCCCCGAAGCATTCGCGCCCTTCGGCGACGTGATCGAGCTGGCTGGCGCGAAGCAAATTCCGATCAATCTGGGCACGACGATCCGCTATCACGATCTCGCGAAAGTGGACGTCACGGACGAGAACGGCCGCACGCTGGTCAATCTCTTCCGCGGCCAGCCGCGCGTGCTGCCGTTCGAGATCAAGATGCTCGAGCGCCATCCGCTCGGCAGCCAGGCATTCGTGCCGCTCAACGACAAGCCGTATCTCGTCGTGGTGGCGCCGGCGGGCGATCTGGACGTCGCGAAGATTCGCGCATTCGTTTCGCACGGCTGGCAAGGCGTGAACTATGCGAAGGGCGTCTGGCATCACCCGCTGATCGCACTGGGCGAGGTGAGCGACTTCATCGTCGTCGATCGCGGCGGCGATGGCTTGAACCTCAACGAGCAGGATCTGCCGGAGTCGCTCTGGCTGACCGAAGAGGCGATGGTCGCAGCGCAACGCTGATGCGCTGAAGCATCGCGCTGGCGAAAGAAAAAACCACGGCCGAGGCCGTGGTTTTTTGCATTTGAAGAGGCATGCGCGTTAGCGACATGCCCCGGTCATGCGAGTTTGGCTGCGATCAGAACTCGTAGCCGACCTGAGCGCGAGCCGCCGTGTTGCCGGTGCTCGTGACAGAGACGCCACCGTTGACGAGCCAGTGCGCGTTCGCCGAACGATACGTCACGCCGACTGCCGCAGCGCTGCCGCCCATGTAGTAGCCGCCACCCGCCGCGACCACCGTGCGCCCAGGACCCGAAGGCGTGAGGTTCGGCATGGCCATTGCAGCCGCCACGCCGGCGTACGCGTTCTTCGAAACCGTGTTGATCGAGTTCTGCAGATTGCCGATCTGCTGACCGAACGCGTTCGATTGCTGCGCCATCGCGTTGTTCAACTGGTTCAGGTTGACCGCGTCGGTGCCCGACGTGCCGGCCGCGACGTTGACGATCTGACGCTCGGAGCCTTCGGAGCCTTCGGCGCCGACCGAGACCGCGTTGTCGCGGTTCGCGATCGAGTTCGCGCCGATCGCCACGGCGTTGTTCGCCGACGCGTTGGCTTTGTCACCGATCGCCGTCGAGTTCGCGCCCGTTGCCACGGAGCCGCCGCCGACTGCAAACGATTGCGAGCCCGAGGCTGCCGCGACGCCGCTCGTCGAGTTGATCGAGGTTGCCGTGGAGCCGCCCACGCTGATGTTCTGCAGGGCCTGGTTCAGGCTGTCGACCTGCTGGTTCGTGGCGTAGAGCTGCTGTCCGGTCACCGCGTCCGTGCTGTCCAGCGAGAGGGCGCCGTTCGACAGGCCGCTCAGCTTGACATTGCCGCCGCTCGTGCTGGCGAGCGTCACGCTCGAGTGGTCGGCGTTATCGTAATGGACTGCATCGGCGTCGGTGCCGGACGAGGTGTCGCCAACGGCGGCCATCGACCTGACGGAGTTGCTGCCGGCCGTGCTTGCGCCGAGCAGCGAGCGCGGTGCCGCAGCCATTTGCACCACGGGCGCAGCCGCTGCCGTGCTCGATGCGCTTTGGACCGTTGCCGACGAACTCGTTGCGTCCGCAGCCAGCGCCGCGATCTCGGCCGTGTTCTTCTGCACGCGGTTGTCGAGATTGGCGATGGCGTCGCCCACCGTATTGACCGTCGTGCCGCCCACCGAGTAGGACGGTGCGATCAGGCCGCCGGCCGCATTGATACCGGCGCAGCCGCCCAGAGCCGCTGCCACACTGCGCAGCTGGCCGACATTGACCGCGTCCGTGTCGCCCTGGCCCGCTGCGAGGTTGACGATACGGCGCGTGTTGACGGCGTTCTGGATCGTCTGCACCTGGCCGTTCGCGTCATATGCGATATACGAACCGGTACCGTCATTACCGACCGAGACCGTGTTCGACTGGTTCGCCACCGAGCCAGCGCCGATCGCTACCGCGTCCTTCGCGCTCGCAAACGCCTGCACACCGACAGCGACGCCGTTTGCCGAAGGCGTAAAGGCGTTCGAGCCGATCGCGATAGAGCCGGCGCCCGAAGCGCGTGCCGCGTCGGACGGACCCCGAGAACCGGAGCTGTCCGCGAGGCCGCTGACTTGCGAGTAGTACGCCGCAGTCGTATAGGTCCGCGTGAGGCCGGCCGCGTTGACGCCGGAGCTGCCGTTCGCGGGGTCGGGCGCCTGTGAGCGCAGCAAGGTGCTCTGGAGGCCGCCGCCCGTTGCCGCACTGACGATGTCGTAGACCTGGCCCACGCTGGCCGCGTCGGTGTCCACCAGACCGTTCGCCACGTTGCTGATGACGGTGCCCTTGGGCAGGTACTGGGACCGGCTGCCGTTGACGAAATACGGGCTATTGCCCTGGCCCGGATCGAGGACGATCTGCGATGCCGAGGTCCCGATGGTGTTCGGAACGTAGAGGACGGCAGGATTGCTGACCTTGCCGCTGGCGTCCATGATGAAGCCGCCATACGTATAGCCTGTGGGATCCGACGACGCAGCCTGCGCACCCCAGCCCGCGGTGGTCAGCGTGTTGTTGATCTTCGTAATGGCGATATTGGCGCCTTCCTTGACGTCGTACAGCTGCGCGCCGTTAACCGCGTCCGCGCTCGAAACCGACGCGTCTCCAGCCGCCACGTTGGTGAGCTTCGTGCCTTGTGCGCCGCCGAACGTGATGGTGCTCTTGCTCGTATCGTCGTACTGCACGATGTTGCTGGTTTGCTGCGCGAGGTTGTCGAGCGCGCTATTGGTCGCGTACAGCTGCGAACCGTTGACGGCGTCGGTCGACGAAGCGCTCAGGCGGCCGGCTGCGACGTTCGTGAGCGTACGTTCGTTACCGACGCTGCCGATGCTGACGGTGCTTGCCGGATTGCTGCCCGCGAAAGTGTAGTCCTGACCGCCGATCGTGGCGTCGGTGGTGGCGATTGCGGCTTCCGTCGTCGAGCCCGCGCCGAGTGCGACGGCGTCGCTGTGCGAGGCCGTGGCGCCAGTGCCGATGGCGAGCGCATTGTCGCCGCTGGCGAGTGCGTTCGCGCCGACGGCGATCGCAGCCGTGCCGGTTGCGCCTTCTCCGTTGTAGTTGCCATCGTTCGGCATGCTGTTGATGCCGACGTAATGCATCGACTTGCTGTCGAATTTCTGGATGGCGTCATAGAGCTGCAAACCGTTGATGACGTCGTTGCTGGCAACCGAGACTTCACCATTGGCGACGTTATGCAGTCCGACGGGTTTCATGTCGCTCGCGTTGCCCAGCGTTACCGAGTCGTGCGCGGACGGGTCGTACATCACCGCATCAGCGAGCTTGCCGTTGATGTTGGTAATGTCGCCCTGGATGTTGGTGACGTCGCCCGCGAGGTTCGAGATGCTCGAATTCGTCGCGTAGAGCTGGCCGCCGTTGACCGCATCGGTGCTGGCCGCCGAGAGTGTGCCGTTCGCGACGTTGTGCAGCGCGACCGGGTTCATGGCTGCCGCGCCGCCAAGCGTGACAGAATCCTGTGCCGGCGAGTCATACTGCACGGCGTTGCCGACTCCGACGCTGAGCGCGTAGAGTTGCGAGCCGTTGACGGCGTCCGTGCTGTCCGCCGATATCGTGCCTGGCGAGAGTTGCACGATCTTCTGGTTGCTCATCGTGACGACGCTGTCGAACGTCGTCGGACCGTAAACCATCACGCTAGCGCCACGGATAGCGAGCGTGCCATTCTGGTAGCCAGCGACCTGTGCGGTCGATGCGCCGAATCCGTAGCCACCCTTTGCATCCGCGGCGTTGTTCAGCGAGAAGGCCAGGCCGTCGGACGTGCCGCTGCCACTGGAGCAATCGAGCGACTGGCTGCCACCGCTGGAGCCCCACGAATATCCCGAGGTGCCGAGCAAATCTCAAGACCGCCCTGGCCGACCGTTCCCGGCACCGGCGCAACGGTTGTACCTGTTGTGGTGCTTGTCGTGGTTTTGGTCGTCGAAGCCGCGGCGGAGAGAGCGGCAAGTTGCGCAGGTGTCAGCGTTGCAGCACCGGTTGTTGCGGAAGAGAGGCCTGCAGCGAATCCAACAGCACCGGTGGCGAGGACAGCGAGCCGGCGCGAAGATTTGCGGTGTGCCGTGGCGGTTTCGGGCGCGGCGACCGAGGTTTGGTCTGTTCGCTCCAGACAGAGCGATAGGTCTTATTCATTCAGGCAACCATATTAGAGTTGATTTTCGTCAGCGCATGCGCCAATGACCTCCGTGTGAGTGCACGGCTGTCGAAAAAGGAAACCCCGTTTCGGCGATGCGTTGGGCAACTCTATGGGGGGAGTGCGGTGTCATGAATACGAATATTATTAATTCTAGTTATAAGGATGACGTAATTTATGGAAAGGAGATTTTTACATAAATATGAGTCTTAAATTTATATCCATTGACTACAGCAGAAAAAGCACAATTCTTATTCATTGGTCGCTTTTGCTTATTTACTGACGTGTGCACCAAATAGTGCGTGGTGCGTTATACGTGCATGAAGACAAAGACTGATGCCCGGAAACTGGATGTCGCGACGCAAGCCCACCTGAGAAGACTCGTGGTGGAAGCGGTCCGAGGGGGAATGACGCAGACCGGAGCGGCGTCGACGTTTGGCGTAAGCCTGCGAGCGGTCAGCAAATGGATGAAGCTGTCCAGAGAAGGCGGCGTACGGGCGTTGAAGCCCGGCAAACGGGGCCGCCGCCCTGGCGGCGGACGGTTGGATGCTCGTCAGGGTAGCCGGATTCGTGGGCTGATCGTGAGCAGGATGCCGGACCAGCTGGCGATGCCGTTTTACCTGTGGACGCGCGAGTCCGTCGCGAGCCTGATCGAGCGGGAATACGGTGTCACGGTTTCGCCGACGACAGCCGGGCGCTATCTCAAGGCGTGGGGCATGAGTGCCCAGAAGCCGGTGCGCCGCGCGTACGAACGAAACGATGCGGCGATCGCCCGCTGGCTGAATGAGGACTACCCGAAGCTCGTGAAGGAGGCGAAGCAAGAAAGGGCCACCATCCATTGGGGCGATGAAATGGGATTGCGCAGTGACCATGTGAGCGGAAAGAGCTTTGCGCCGATGGGCCAAACGCCAGTGGTGCGCGCCACCGGCCAGCGCTTTGGTTGCAACATGATCTCGGCGATCACCAATCGCGGGGAGTTGTCCTTCATGGTCTTTGAGGGCAAGTTCAAGAACGCCGTGTTTATCGAGTTCATGAAGCGCATGCTCAGGCAGGCAACACGCAAAATCTATCTGATCGTCGACGGGCATCCGGTGCATCGGTCGGTCGCAGTCCGGCAGTTCGTCGCGGAAAACGCTGAGCGTCTGCGCCTGATCCGGCTGCCGGGATATTGCCCCGAGTTGAACCCCGACGAATTGCTCAATCAGGACGTGAAAACCAACGCGATGGGCAAGAGCCGGCCGACCAGCAAGGCTGACATGGTCAAGAGCGTGCGACGCCACCTGCATCGACGGCAGAAGCAGCCTTACGTTATCCGCAATCTGTTTCAAGAAAAGCATGTTCGCTACGCAGCTTGATCAAATATACGCACTATTTACTGAACTGGTCAGTAATTGAGAAATTTGTGGGGATTTGAAGATTAATACGAAAATGTGTCAATAATGGATTGAATTTTATTCCGGCTGTTAAGATGGCCGCGCCACCAAAACGGGGTGGCTTTCATCCGAAAACTGGAGAACCAAAATGGAAAAAATCGATCGTGGCCAACTGGCCAACGCCAAGCTCGCAGGCGGCTGCTGCAAGTCGAAGAATCAGCCTCAGCCGGATCCGACGCCGGTTCTGCGTTGATCGCCTGATCTGAACGAAAGGGGGGGGGTAAATGCACCCCTTTCGGTTTTTAGGGCTTCGGTTCGTTCCGATACTGTTGGGCCAAGAAATGTCCGTGGGCACAACCTCACAATTCTTCAAACGCCTTTACGCACGATTTGCCAGTGGGCGTCTGGCGCTGCGTCGCCGGCTGCTCGCCCGTTTGCCATTCGTCGCGGTCGAGCGGGGGGCGCTTGCCAGCTGGATGATTCGATCGGTCTTCGACGGCGGCATCCGCGCAAACGGTGTATCGCGTTACGAAGCCGGCCGCATTGACGTGGGCCTCGCACGCACTCAAGCGCTACGTACGATGAGCGCGAACGTACGCGAGGCATGGCTGGACGAACGCATCTATGCCGGGCGCGCATTGCACCGGGACGCCTGGCCCGATCTGCGCGCGGCAGCTTAGCAATTGGTTTTGCGAATCAATCAGATCAGGACTAAAGAACCGGGTCGCGTCATCGTGCTCTCGCCGTTTCACTATGTGTCCCAGTACGCGAACATCTGGGTGGTGGACGAAGTGCGTCGCGTTCTGGGAATGGAATCAATGGCAGTCGTTTCCGGCGTGCAGCGCGACATGTACGGTAACGACGCGGCGATGATTCCTTCGATCCGTGTGCTTTACACCTACGACGAGAATGGCCGCGAAAGCCGCAACGGTTTGGGCTTGCGGGTCATACGCGCATTGCGTCGCGATGGCGTGGCCGTGGTGTTTTCCGATGTTCCGCCTTATACATTGGCCAAGTTTCCCATGGAGACGGTCGGTGTGACGATCGGGGACCGGCCCGCGCGCCTGCATAACGGCGTATTCCGGCTAGGCATGCCGGTGGATGCGCTATTGCTCCCGTTTTATCTGAATTTCGAGAAAGGACGATTTGGCATTAGGATATTCGATCCTATCGCGCTTGCCGATGCCGCTGCACCTCAATATCTCGCTAACGATATCGAGATTGCGCGCCGCGAAAATTATCCGCATTGGCTCTATGCTGGGCATCCGTCGGTATATCACTTTGCGGCAGCTCGTTAGAAATCCTTAAGAAGTACAAGAGCGAGTAGACCAAACGGCGCATGGCGCCGAAAAAATACACTTCGGCCGGCATGACCGGCCGCGGGGGAACGATAACAACGTGGAACCGATTTATCTTCCCGAGTTCCGGGATATTCGCTGGCGCTGGATTGCCTACGCGGCGTCGACGATCGTGGTGTTTGGCGTGGCGTTTGCCTTCACGCACGAGGTAGAGCTGAAGCAGGACGTGCGCTGCGAAATCGTGTCGCCGGCTGAAATCAAGATCCAGGGCGCGAGCGGGTTGATCTCGTCGATCTACGTTCAGCCGCCTGAGCAGGTAAGTGCGGGACAGCCGCTTTTTCGCGTCGAGCGCGACTTGTCGCTCGCGACCGACGGCACGCGCCGAACGGCCTTCGACGCCCAGGTGCGCGACGACGAGCGCCGCGCTGCCGACGCGCGCTATACCCAGCGTCGCATCGAACTCACGACGCAGCTCTCCACGGCGCGCAGCAACGAAGCCAGCCGCTGCGCTGAGCTCGCTGAACTGGGCGTGCAGGGCGCGCAGAACAGCCTGCTCGTGAGCGAGGCGCAAAAGAAGCTCGCGCGTCTCGAATCCGTTTCCGATTACGTCGCCGCCGACCGTGTCGAGCAGGCGCGCGCTGACTTGCACCAGAGCCGCATTGCGAGCGCCGAGGCGGCGTCGCGGCGTCAGCAGGCCCAGGCGGCGATCTCCGATCTGCAAAATACCCAGACGGCTCTCGCCGCGCAGCTCAAGGAACTCGAATCGAGCCATGCGCGCGAACTCCAGGAAGCGGATGTGCGCTTCGAGCAAAACCGGCGCGATGCGACGATTTCGGCGCCGAAGGCTGGCATGATGACGTTCTCGCGCCTCGTGCAGGGAAGCACGCTGCAGCCCGACGACGTAGCGATGGTGATCGTCACCGATCCGAAGCAGCCCTTGCGCGCCGAATTGCGCATTCCGTCACGTCGGCGCGGTTTCGTGCACGAGGGCCAGACGGTGCGCCTGAAGTTCGATGCATTTCCCTACGCACGCTTCGGCTCATACGAGGCACGCATCAACTCGATTTCGCACACGACGGTAGCGGCTGCGTCGCCGCCCACCGGAGCGGATGCAGCCGCCGCGGCTACCGGCGGCACGCCGCCGGAGCAGGGCGACGAGTACGTTGCGTGGGTCACGCTGCCCGGCAATACGTTCCACTATGGCTCGCAGCGTTTCGACATTCTGCCGGGGATGCAGGCGACCGCGAGCGTCGTTGTCGAGCGGCGCACCATCGCGGAATGGGTGCTCGAGCCGTTGTTCAAGATCGTATGAGGCTGAAATGCAGGTGATTTACCAGAACGAAGTCGCCGAGTGCGGCTACGCGTGTCTTGCCATGGTGCTCTCGCATTTCGGCCGCGCCACGGAGGTCCGCGAGCTTTCGGCGTACCGGCCGATTTCGGCTAACGGCCTGTCGTTGATGGACTTGTACGACACGGCAACCGATTTCGGCCTTGAAGTTCAGGCGTTCCGCTTCGATGCCTCGCAGGTGGGCGAGATCAAGCGCGGCTCGATCATCCATTTCGGCGGCGCGCATTTCGTGGTGTTCGAGCGTGCCTCACGCCATTACGTCACGTTGCTCGATCCGGCGGTCGGACGCCGGCGCATCGCAAAGGACACCTTCCTCGCGTGCGTATCCGGCTATTTGATCGAATGCGCGCCAACACCGGCGCTCACGCAGATCAAGCGGCGCTCGCGGGTGCCCGCCGCACTCGCACGCGTGCGTGAGCTCAATCCACAGATGCGTGGCCAGTTCGCGAAGATTCTCTTCGTTGCGCTGGGGGCGCAGTTCGCGATTCTCGCGCAGCCTTACTTCGGTTCGTTCGTGCTCGATCATGTCGTGTCCGCGGACAATCTCGAACTTCTTAACGTGCTCGCGCTCACGTTCGGATCGATCTTCCTCGTGGGCGCGCTCAGCCAATATGTGCAAGGCGTGCTGGTCGAGTTGCTCTACGCGCACACGAGCGTGAATGCCACGGAGGGGCTGTTTGCGCATCTGTTGCGTGTGCCCATCGCGTACTTCGAAAAGCGCAATGTCGGAGATATCTTCACGCGCTTCAAGTCCCAGGACGAGATCAACGGTTTCGCGTCGCGCAAGGCCGTGTCGTTTTGCATCGACATCACAGTCGGGTTGCTGGCGATGTTCCTGATGTTCGTTCAGAACGTCAAACTATCGCTCCTCGTGCTGGTGATTTTTGCGGCCTACGTCATCGTTTCCGGAGCGATCTTCTCCTCGATGCGCGACGCGCATGCGCGCGTGCTACAGGAAGGCGCACGTTGCGACGACGCACTCTTCGAGACCGTGCGCGGCGCATCGCTCATCAAGCTGTCGCAAGGCGAGACGCGGCGCGTGGCGCGTTATATGGAGATCTTTCGCACCTATGCTTCGGCGCTGTTCCGCAGCAGCCGGCTCGCGGCGACGCGCGACGCGGTGCTCAAGCTGCTCATGCATGTGGAGACGCTGGTCGTCACCTGGTTCGCAGCGAAGCTGATGCTCGGCGGCGTGCTTTCAGTCGGCGCGTTCTACTCGTTCATGATCTACAAGGCGCTGTTTTCGGAGCGGATCGCTTCCACCATCAACACGGGCTTTGCGTACTACATGCTGAGCGTGCCGGTCGCGCGGGTCGACGACATCGTTGCCTGCGAGCCCGAGCGTTATACGGCACTCGCCGACGTGCACAAGACCGTCGAAGTGCGCGAGTTCGAGCGCATCGGCGTACGCAATGTGACCTTTGCGTATGGCGTCTCCGACCAGCCCGTGCTCGCGGGGGCGAGCATCGACATCGCGCGCGGCGACAAGATCGTGATTACTGGACCGTCGGGCGCTGGCAAGTCCACGCTCTTCAAATTGCTGGCCGCTTCCGAAGTGCCGCAGCAAGGAGAAATTACGCTTAACGGCGTCGCCTGGCCCAATTTGAGCGTCGACGAAATCCGCCGCCACGCCGTTCACATGCGCCAGGGCGACATCATTCTGCACGGTTCGATCGCCGATAATATTTCGCTCTTCGAAGGCAACCCGGACGAAGCGCGCATTCTCGCGCTGCTCGAGGAGGTCGGTCTGCTCGATGACGTGATGCGTTTGCCGATGCGCACGCGCACGATCATCAGCGATTCGCTCGCGAATATTTCCGCCGGCCAGCGGCAACGGCTGCTGCTTGCCCGCGCGCTTTATCAGCGGCGCGAGTTGCTGCTGCTCGACGAGCCGACTTCGAATCTCGACCCCGTTGCGGTGCGGCGCATATCGGCGCTGCTTCAGCGGCTCGATCGCACGGTCGTGGTGATCACGCACGACGTTGCCGAGCGGCACTATCGTCTCGTCGATGGTGCGTTCGTGCGCGTCGAGCGCGAGCACGCCGGCGCGGCGATGGAGGGCGTGGCATGAGCGGCGCGCGTTCCCGCCGTGGCGTGCGCGCGCTCGCGCTCGCGTGCTTCCTGCTCGCGAACGGTGTGCATGCCGCAGACCTGCTTTCCGTGGTCGACGACGCGCCCGATCACGATCCGGCGCTGGCCGCTTCGCGCGCGGCGACGCGCGCAGCCGCGCAGGCCGTGCCCAAGGCGCGCGCTGGGCTCCTGCCTCGGGTCACGGGCGGTTTGGGCCGCGCTTACAACGGCATTGTGATGGAGGATTTCCCGACCCAGCATTACTGGCAGAGCGGCTGGACGATCGGGTTGACGCAACCGCTATTCAACTGGGCGAACTGGACTGCGTACCGGCAGGCCGACTACGAGGTGATGCGTGCACGCCTGCAGGCGGCCAATGCGACGCAGGACACCATCCTTGCCGCAGCGCGTGCGTATTTCGATGCGCTTGCGGCTGGCGACGAGGTGGCGCGGGCGACGGACTATTTGCGCGCGCTCGACGCGCATCTCGCGCTGGTCAAGCGTGCGAAGGCAGCGGGCGAGGCGACGCTCATCGATGTGCACGATGGCGAAGCGAGCCGCGCACAGGCGCAACTCCAGTTGCTCGACGCGCAGAGCCAAGCGCGTCTTGCGCGCGCAGCGCTCGAACGGCTTTCAGGAAAATCTGCGGAGACGCTCGCGCCGCTGCCGCCAGGCGGCGCGCCCATGCTCCAGCCTGCCGATGTCGAGCCTTGGGTCACGCAGGCGCAAACGCACGGCTACGCGGTGCAGATCGGCGAGGTGGCGCTGCAGATCGCGAAGTTCGACACCGAGAAGGCGCGTGCGGAACGTTATCCGACTGTCGACTTGCAGGTGAGTCACACGCCGGCCGGTGCGGCGGGCGGCTATGCGAGGCCCACGACGACGACGACCGGCATGCTCGCCGTCACGATTCCGCTTTTTGCGGGCGGCGAGATCTCGGCGAAAGTCGACGAGGCGAGGGCGCTCGAAGACAAGGCGCGCGACGATCTCGACGTGGCGGTGCGCGACTCGGGAGCGGGGGCGCGCGACGCGTGGCTGCGCGTGACATCGGGGCAGGCGCGCGTGAGCGCGCTCGAACAGGTCGTGCGGCGTTCGCAGACGGCGCTCGACGCGACGCGCATCGGCTTCGGCGTGGGCAGCCGCACGAGTCTGGACGTGCTGCGTGCGACCGATACGTTCTACGCGAGCCGTCGCGACCTGATCCGCGCGCGCTATGAATCCGTGCTCGCGTTGCTAAAGCTGCTCTCGCAGACCACCACGCTTGACCTGGACGAAGTGGGGCGGATCAATGCGCAGCTTTTCGCGAGCGGTGCGATGCCCGAGCGCGGGCAGCCGCTGGCCACGGCAAGTCAGGCTGGTGCGAGGCAGGCAAGCACGCCCATCGCCGAGCCGGTCGTGCACGATGTCGTCGATAACGAGGCCTCCGTCATGCGCCCCCCGGAGCCCGCCGGGATGCCGGTCCCTCCACCACGCGCAGCGGCGGCGGCGCCGGCACAAAGCGCACCGCCCCAGGCTGCGCCGCGAGCGCATCGTGTGCTTTCGGCGGCCGACATGGCGCCCGCAGCGCAGGCCTTGAATAGCTACGTGCCGTTCGTTCGCTGATCTGATCGGTAAAAGAAAAAGCCCGAAGCGTTGCGCTTCGGGCTTTTCATTTTGCTTGACTGCCTGTTTCGCGGCGAGGGCAGATTACTGCTTTGCGCCGCCCTGGAACCACGCTGCAATCTTCTGACGCTCATCATCGGTCATGTGCGTGACGTTGCCAAGCGGCATGGCCTTGAGCGTGACGGCCTGCTGGTACAGACGCTGCGCGTTCTGCGAGATTTCGTCTGGCGTATCGAGCATCACGCCGGCGGGCGCTGCACCCATCATCGTCGGGTGAGCCGAGTGGCAGCCCGCGCAACGTTGCTGCAGGATCGGCTGGATGTCCGAGACCTTGATCGACGGAGCGTTCGCGGCTTCGGCCTGCGGCACGACCGGCTTCGGCAGCGTCCAGATCAGTGCGACGAACATCAGCACCACGCCGCCGATCGGCAGATACCACAGCTGCTGACCACGGTGACGCATCACGAAGAACTGGCGAATCAGCGCGCCGGCCAGCATGATCACGACGAGCACGGCCCAGTTGTAGGCGTGCGCGTAGGTCATGGCGTAGTGGTTCGACAGCATCGCGAACACGACGGGCAGCGTGAAGTAGGTGTTGTGCACCGAACGCTGCTTGCCGCGTTTGCCGTAGATCGGGTTCGGCGTTTCGCCCTTGAGCATCGCTGCGACCATCTTGCGCTGGCCCGGGATGATCACGAAGAACACGTTCGCCGACATGATCGTTGCCAGCATGCCGCCCATGATCAGGTACGCTGCGCGGCCCGAGAAAATGTGGCAGGCGAGGTAGGCCGCGACCACGACATAGATGCCGACGCAAACGCCGAGCAGCTTGTCGTTCGTGCCGAGTGTGCGGCACAGCGTGTCGTAGACGATCCAGCCGGCGGCGAGGAAGCCGAGTGCCGAGAAGACCGCGACGACCGGGCCCATGTCGAGCACGTTCTTGTCGATCAGGTACGTGTTCGGCGCCATCAGATACAGCACCGTGAACAGCGACGCGCCCGAGAGCCACGTCGTGTACGACGGCCACTTCGACCAGTGCAGGTCTTCGGGCATTTCGGGCGGCGCGACGGTGTACTTCTGCATGTTGTAGAAGCCGCCGCCGTGCACGTGCCACAACTCGCCGAACACGCCGCGGCGACGCTGGTTGGCGTCCGTAGGCGGTTTGAGGCTGTTATCGAGTGCGACGAAGTAGAACGACTCGCCAATCCAGGCGATGGCCGCGATGACGTGGAACCAGCGCAATGCGAGGTTCAGCCAGTCGGTAATAAAGCCTTCCATGAAACTCCTCCAATCCTGATTCGATGCGCGCGGACGGCAATGCGTCTCGCGCTGACTGCGGGGACGGCGCGCAGGAACCGGGTAATCCGGTCTCGCACCAAACGCCGAGAGAAAGTGCGGCGCGTCAAAAGCGGAGTGTCGCTTGCGCGGGCCGCTTTCAGTCTGTTATGCGTTTTTGGGTTTGGCGGGACCGTTCAGCTACCGCGATAGGTGCTGTAGGACCACGGCGAAACGAGCAGCGGCACGTGGTAGTGCGCGTCCGTGTCGGCGATGCCAAAGCGCAGCGCGACGCGGTCGACGAAGCGCGGCTCCGGCACTTTGGCGCCCAGCGCGGCGAAGTAGTCGCCCGCGTGGAAGATCAGTTCGTATTCGCCCCTGGCGAGCGCCGGGCCTTCGAGCAGCGGTTCGTCGCAGCGGCCGTCGTGGTTGGTCGTGACGGTCTTCAGCGCACGGCGGGTTTCGCCTTCGAGCGCATAGAGTTCGACCTTGATGCCCGCGCCGGGACGGCCGTTCGCGGTGTCGAGCACGTGGGTAGTCAGCTTGCCCATTCGCAGTTTTCCTTGTCTTTTCCTGGTGTCATTGCGAGGTTTCGGCGGCAGTCCGATCCGTCGAACCCGAAGGTTCTTGGCGGATCGAGGCTCCACGTCAGCTGTGGCTACATACCCGTCGGCGGATCGATATGAGCGCCGTGCACGCATTTTAAGAACAATGCGGCATAAGCGCGCGACCGATAGGAAAGATAATCCAGGCAGCATGTACCTCGCGCGCCGAGCCTTGCTCCGTGGGGCTTACACGGCGGCAAGGGGTTGGGGTTTTCACCCATGGATGAATCTTGAACGAGCCAAAAATCGACCTTTATACGTATTCCGTGAATGTGGTTATCCCGTCCGGGTGAATTGTCAGCCTGATTTTGGCCACGCAAGGTAACGGTTATGTGCGGCTCACGAGTTGAGCCGCGCGTCCCGAAGACGGCGCCAGGCGCTGGGTAACCGGGCCAGCGGCGTCTGCAGTCGGGACGCGTCGGCACCGGGGTCCCGGATTGGCTGGCGCGTGCGGCGAGGGCGTCTGCTTCACATTCATGGTCATCTCAAACGCGGCGTGCGGCGCGCTTACTGGCGCGCGGCATGCGCCGCGGCAAGACAACGGAGCGAACAGACACAATGGAACCCACGAACCGCACAGCGCAAGGCTCAAATCAAAAGCGCGGCAAGACCTTGCTGGTGAAAAACGCTGACATGCTGGTGACAATGGACGGCGCGCGGCGCGAGATTCGCGGCGGCGGTCTCTACGTCGAAGATAACCGCATCGTCGCGGTCGGCACCGCCGGCGAGCTGCCGGAAACTGCCGACGAAGTGCTCGATATGCGCGGCTATCTGGTGCTGCCGGGCCTCGTCAACACTCACCATCACATGTACCAGAGCCTCACGCGCGCCGTTCCCGCCGCGCAGGACGCCGAGCTGTTCGGCTGGCTCACGAATCTCTACAAGGTCTGGGCGAACCTCACGCCCGAAATGATCGAGGTGTCGACGCTCACGGCCATGGCCGAGCTGCTGCTCTCGGGCTGCACGACCTCGAGCGACCATCTTTACATCTACCCGAACGGCAGCCGGCTCGACGACAGTATTCGCTCCGCGCAGCAGATCGGCATGCGCTTTCACGCGGCGCGCGGCAGCATGAGCGTCGGCCAGAAGGATGGCGGCTTGCCGCCCGATTCCGTGGTCGAAAACGAAGACGCGATTCTCGCCGATACCCAGCGTCTCATCGAGACGTATCACGACGAGGGCCGCTACGCGATGCTGCGCATGGTGGTGGCGCCGTGCTCACCGTTCTCGGTGAGCCGCGACCTCATGCGCGAATCGGCGACGCTGGCGCGCCACTACGGCGTCTCCATGCACACGCACCTCGCGGAGAACGTCAACGACATCGCCTATAGCCGCGAAAAATTCGGCATGACGCCGGCCGAGTACGCCGAGGATCTGGGCTGGGTGGGCCACGACGTCTGGCATGCGCACTGCGTGCAGCTCGACGAGCATGGCATCGGCCTGTTCGGGCGCACCGGCACGGGCGTCGCCCATTGCCCGTGCTCGAATATGCGGCTTGCCTCGGGCATCGCGCCCATCAAGAAGATGCGCCTGGCTGGCGTGCCGGTGGGGCTCGGCGTGGATGGCTCGGCTTCCAACGACGGCGCGCAGATGGTGGCGGAGGCGCGTCAGGCCATGTTGCTCGCACGCGTGGGCTTCGGCCCCGACGCGATGACCGCGCGCGAAGCGCTCGAAATTGCCACGCTGGGCGGCGCGCGCGTGCTGGGCCGCGACGACATCGGTGCGCTCGCACCGGGCATGGCCGCTGACTTCATCGCGTTCGATCTGCGCCAGCCGCACTTTGCGGGCGCGTTGCACGATCCGGTCGCGGCGCTCGTGTTCTGCGCACCGTCGCAGGTTGCGCTGTCGGTGATCAACGGGCGGGTTGTGGTGAAGGAGGGGGGGCTGCAGACCATCGAGCTGGGGCCAGTGATCGAGCGGCATAACCGGCTCGCGTCGCAGCTCGCGCAGTTGGCGCGCTAAGTGGAATAAGTGCAGGGAAGATCCGATGGGAGGGGCGGTGCGCATGCGCGTGCCGCCCGGCAAGGAATGGATAAAGCAGGGAAGGAACGTAGAAAGTGCGGCGGCGCAACCTCATGCGGCCCGCTTGCCGCAGCAGCGTTGCCTGCCGCTTAGGGCTTGTCGATCAGCGTCTTCGTCGCTTCGGCCACGAGACTGCGCAACCAGCGTACTTCGTCCGAGTAATGACAGCGTTCATGCCACAACTGGTAATACTGCATCGGCGGGAAGTCGAGCGGCGCCGGCACGACCGTGAGCGGCAGGAAGCGCGCATAGTGGTCGGCGAACAGGCGCGTGGTCGTGAACACGAGGTCCGACTTGATGAGCACGTAGGGCGCGAGGTTGAAGTACGGCAGTGTGACGACCACGTGGCGTTTGAGGCGCTCGCGCGCGAGATGCACGTCGATGGCGCCGCGCTGGCCCACGGAATAGGGCGTGGGCGCGAGGTGCGGCGCGTTGAGGTACTGATCGAGCGTGAGCCCGCCGCGCTTGGCGTATGGGTGCGTGCTGTTCAGCAGGCAGACGATCTGGTCGACGAACAGATTCGAAAGATGCAACTGCTCGGGCGGCTCGGGCCAATTGCCGATCACGATATCGAGCTTGCCCTCCTCGAGCGCGAGCTCATAGTCGAACGCGGGCCCGAGCGAATGGAACTCGAGCGTGGCGTTGGGCGCGGCCTGGCGGAAACGCTCGACCACGGTGGGCACGAACAGCACGTTCAGATAGTCCGGGCAGCCGATGCGGTAGCAGCGGATGGAGGTGGCCGGATCGAAATTGTGCTGCTGGAAACGGATGCGCTCGATCTCGCGCAGGGCGTTCTGCACGGGTTCGAGCAGGCGCAGGCCGTATTCGGTGGGGACCATGCCGGACTTGCCGCGCACGAGGAGCGGGTCGCCGGTGATGTCGCGCAGGCGCCGCAGCGCGGCGCTGATCGCGGGTTGCGATTGATTCAGTTTGACGGCCGCGCGCGTGACGCTGCGTTCCATCAAAAGGGTGTGCAAGACGCGCAAGAGGTACGTGTCGATCGCCTCGCG
Organism: Paraburkholderia sp. A3BS-1L; assembly: GCF_051125215.1. Classification (NCBI taxonomy): domain Bacteria; kingdom Pseudomonadati; phylum Pseudomonadota; class Betaproteobacteria; order Burkholderiales; family Burkholderiaceae; genus Paraburkholderia; species Paraburkholderia sp. A3BS-1L. The sequence goes on from NZ_CP120442.1 coordinate 1,617,192, forward strand.
TTGCTGGCTCATGAACTCTCCGGATTATATGTTTAGGCTGATCGAGGGGCTTTGTCAGTATATGATTTTTAATATGAACTGAAAGCTCCGTCAAGGGAGTCTTTCTACCAGGCGTGCTTGTCGAGCCTGTGCCGCGCGGGGAAACGCGGGTTTTTGGCGGCTCGACTCTGGCACTGTGAACAAGTATCGTCATTTCGCGCGGCGACGCCTCACGGAGGCTCGCCGCGGCATCGAACGGCACCGCACCACGTCGAAACACAGATTGCCATAACGTACTACAGCGAAACCTCCATGGGCGACTCATCTTCACGTCTGGCCGGCAGTCCACACGCGGAGCGCGCTGCTGCGCACGTGCCGCGGCTGGCGCTTGCCGGCATCACCAAGCAGTATCCCTCAGTGCGCGCGAACGACGATGTCACGCTCTCGGTCGCGCCGGGCGAGATTCACGCGTTGCTCGGCGAGAACGGCGCGGGCAAGAGCACGCTCATGAAGATCGTCTACGGTGCGGTGCGCCCGGATGCCGGCGAAATCCGCTGGGAAGGGGAGACGGTCGAGATTCCCAGTCCGGCTGCTGCGCGCAAGCTCGGCATCGGCATGGTGTTCCAGCATTTTTCGCTGTTCGAAACGCTTACAGTGGGCGAGAACATTGCGCTTTCGCTCGACGAGGCGTTCGACCTCAAGGCTTTGGCCAAGCGTATTCGCGAGGTATCGGCGCAATATGGGCTCGACGTCGATCCCCAGCGTCATGTGCACAGCCTCACGGTCGGCGAGCGCCAGCGCGTGGAGATCGTGCGCTGCCTTTTGCAGAACCCGCGCCTGCTGATCATGGACGAGCCGACCTCGGTGCTGACGCCGCAGGCCGTGCGCAAGTTGTTCGGCACCTTGCGCCGGCTGGCCTCGGAAGGTTGCAGCATCCTCTACATCAGCCACAAGCTCGACGAAATCCAGGCGCTTTGCGACACGGCTACGGTGCTGCGCGGCGGCAAGGTGACGGGCAACGTGACCCCGCGCGAGGAGACCCACGCCTCGCTGGCGCGGCTGATGGTGGGCCACGAGTTGCCTGACTACACACGCCGCGCGCATGCGCCGGGCGACGTGCGGCTCGACGTGAAGCATCTGTCGATGCCAAGCGAGGATCCATTCGGCACCTCGCTCGAGGATGTCACGTTCGCCGTGCATGCGGGCGAGATCCTGGGGATCGCCGGCGTGTCAGGCAACGGCCAGGCGGAACTGCTCGCGGCGCTCTCGGGCGAGGCGCGCGATGCGCTCCAGTCCCGGGCGGCCCGCCACCGCGTGGCCGCCGATGCAGTGACGATCTGCGGCAAGCCGGCCGCGCGTCTTTCCGCCGGCGCGCGGCGCAAGCTCGGCTTCGCTTTCGTGCCCGAGGAGCGGCTCGGGCGCGGCGCCGTGCCCGCGATGTCGCTAGCCGAAAACGCGCTGCTCACGGGCCACCGGCAGGGCATGGTGCGCTCCGGCTGGCCCATCCCGGGCTGGCTGCGCACGGGTACGATGCGCGCATTCGCCGAGCGCTGCATCGACGCTTTCGACGTGCGCTGTGGCGGTCCCGACGCGCTTGCCCAAAGCCTCTCGGGCGGCAACTTGCAGAAGTACATCGTCGGGCGCGAGATCCTGCAGGCGCCGCAGGTGCTGGTGGTCGCGCAACCCACCTGGGGCGTGGACGTCGGGGCGGCCGCATTCATCCGGCAGCAACTGCTCGATCTTTCGGCGCGCGGCGTGGCAATCCTGGTGATTTCGGAGGAGCTCGACGAACTCTTCGACATCTGCGACCGCATTGCGGTGCTTGCGGGCGGCCGTCTTTCGCCCGCGCGCCTCACGGGCGAGACCAATGCGGAGGAGATTGGCCGCTGGATGGCGGGCCTGTTCGGGGAGCGCGGCGAAGGCGCGGGGCGCCCGGACGGCGGCCCGCCGCCCGCCCAGTCTGTGATGCATCCCTGAGCGAAGCGCGCCACCTGCTGCGTCCCCAAGCTTTGGCGCAGAGCCAACACCACAATCACCGGACCGCTTGACGATATAGCCATCATGATCTTCCCGTACCGCCTCGAAGCCCGCACGACGCCGTCCCGCACGGTGCGCATTGCCGTGCCGCTGGTCGCCGCGCTCCTCACGCTCGCCATCGGCTTTCTGATCTTCGGTCTCGTCGGGCGCGATCCCGTGCAGGCAATGCGCGCGTTCTTCATCGATCCGCTCTCAAGCATCAATGGCTGGTCCGAGCTGCTGCTCAAGGCGTCGCCGCTATGCCTGATCGCGCTGGGCCTCGCGGCGGGTTACCGCGCCAACGTCTGGAATATCGGCGCAGAAGGGCAGATGGTGCTGGGCGGCATCGCGGCGAGCGGCGTGGCCATCTATTTCGATCAATCGAGCGGCTGGTGGATCCTGTTCCTGATGATGCTCGCGGGCGTGCTGGGCGGCATGGCCTGGGCGGCGATTCCCGCCTGGCTCAAGAGCCGCTTCAACACCAGCGAGATCCTCACGAGCCTGATGCTCACCTACGTCGCCACGCAATTGCTGATCTGGCTCGTGAGCGGTCCGTGGCGCGACCCCAACGGCATGAATTTCCCGCTTTCGGAGATGTTCAGCGGCGACGCGCTCTATCCGACTTTCGGCGGCGACTGGCGCATTCACTGGCTGCGCGGCACGCGCCTGAACGCGTCGATCTTCCTCACGCTCGCGGCCGTGCCGCTCGTCTGGCTGTTCATGCGCCGCAGCTTTGCAGGCTACCGCATGAGCGTGGGCGGCCTCGCGCCGCTCGCCGCGCGCTACGCGGGCTTCTCGGAAAAGACGACGATCTGGACCTCGCTGCTGCTGTCGGGCGGCCTCGCCGGACTTGCGGGCATGAGCGAGATCGCGGGCCCGATCGGCCAGTTGCAGGCAACGTGGTCGCCGGGCTACGGCTTCACGGCGATCATCGTCGCGTTCGTGGGGCGCTTGCATCCGCTCGGGATCGTGCTCGCGAGCTTGCTGATGGCGCTGCTTTATCTGGGTGGCGAAGCCGTGCAGACCTCGCTGCAATTGCCCCAGGCGCTGTCAGGAGTGTTTCAGGGCCTGCTGCTGTTCTGCCTGCTCGGCGCGGACCTGTTCGTGAATTACCGCGTGCGCCGCCGCCATCCCATCGCCGCCGCCCGCTGATCCGCCAATCGACCGGCTCACGAAAAAGACCATCACGAAAAAGTCCACAAAAAGGCCTCAGGACATGGATATTCAGCAAGCCAGCTCGCTCGCATCGAGCGCCGTCACCGCAGCGATCCCGCTGATGTTCGCCGGCGTGGGTGAACTCGTCACGGAAAAGTCGGGCGTGCTCAATCTCGGCGTCGAAGGCATGATGCTGATGGGCGCGGTGAGCGGCTACGCGCTCACCACCATCACAGGCGATCCATGGCTCGGGCTGCTGGCCGGCATGGGTGCGGGCATTGCCATGGCGCTGCTGTTCGGCTTTCTCACGCTCACGATGCAGGCCAACCAGGTCGCCACCGGCCTGTCGCTCACGATCTTCGGCGTCGGGCTTTCGGCGTATGTGGGCAAGCCCTACACTTCCGCTGCCACCTCGGCGACGATTGCCGCCTGGCCGATTCCGGGCCTCTCGCATCTGCCAGTGGCCGGGCCGGCGCTCTTCAGCCTCACGCCCGTTGATTACCTCGCATTCCTGATGTTCGCCGCGGTAGGCTGGTTTCTCTATCGCACGCGCGCGGGGCTCGTGCTGCGCTCGGTGGGCGAGTCGCCGCAGGTCGCGCATTCGGTAGGCTTTCCGGTGATCGGCGTGCGCTATGGCGCGACGGCGTTCGGTGGCGCGATGGCGGGGCTCGCGGGCAGCTACTATTCGGTCGTGCAACTGCACCTGTGGCAGGAGCAGATCACGGCGGGGCGCGGCTGGATCGCGCTCGCGCTGGTCGTGTTCGCGACGTGGCGGCCGGGGCGCCTTCTGATCGGCGCGCTGCTGTTTGGCGCTGTCACGGGCGCGCAATTCTATGCGCAGGCCGTGGGCGTGCCGGTGCCCACGCAGTTTCTCGCCATGCTGCCCTACGTGGCGACGATCGTGGTGCTGGTCCTCATTTCCCGTAATCCGAATACGATTCGCCTGAACGCGCCGGCCTCGCTCGGCAAGGCATTTTATGGAGCCGCGTAGGGGAGCCGCCCAGGTGGTCGCATTGAAGCTTCGAACGCACGCAGTACCCCTATCCACGACAGGAGATCCACGATGAGAAAAACCATCCTGACCGCATTCGCCGTAGCCGCAACCTGTAGCGCGGCGGCGCTCGCGCCGCAGGCCCAGGCCGCCGATGCGCCGGGCGTCGCGTTCGTCTATCTCGGCAATCCGGGCGATGCCGGCTGGACTTTCGCACACGATCAGGGTTCGAAAATGGTCGAGCAGAAGTTCGGCAACAAGATCAAGATCACGCGCATCGAGAATGTGCCCGAGTCCGCCGACTCGGAGCGCGTGTTCCGTGATCTCGCGAACAAGGGCAACAAGATCATCTTTGGCACGAGCTTCGGTTATCAGGACTTCGAACTAAAAGTCGCCAAGGATTTCCCCGATACCGTGTTCCTGCACGCGACCGGCTACAAGAAGGCCGCGAACTTCGGCACCTATGACGTGCGCATGTATCAGGGCGCGTATCTCGCAGGCGTGGCGGCCGGTTACGCGACCAAGACCAATACGCTGGGTTTCGTCGCCTCGGTGCCGATTCCCGAAGTCGTGCGCAACATCAACGCTTACACGCTGGGCGCGCGCTCGGTGAATCCGAAGGTCCATACCAAGGTCATCTGGATCAATAGCTGGTTCGATCCGGGCAAGGAGAAACAGGCGGCCGAGACGCTGATCGGCCAGGGTGCCGACATGCTGCTGCAAAACACCGATTCGAGCGCGACGCTCGCGACCGCCGAAGAGAAGCACGTTCACGCCTTCGGCTGGGACTCGAACATGAAGAAGTTCGGCCCGCATGCACACCTGGGCTCGGTGGAGGCGAACTGGGGCGTCTACTATACGGCCGCGATCCAGCAGGTGCTGGACGGCAAGTGGAAGAACGATCCGGTCTGGTGGGGCATCGCGCAGAAGGCCGTCGATCTTGGCGACATGAACACGTCCGAGCTGCCCGCCGACGCGCAAAAGGCCGTCGCCGCGAAGCGCGAACAGATCGCGAGCGGCAAGTGGGACGTCTTCACGGGCCCGATCAAGGATCAGACCGGCGCGGTCAAGATTCCGGCCGGCAAGACGCTGACCGATCCGGAACTGCAGCGCCTGAACTGGTACGTCGAGGGCGTGGACGGCGCGTTGCCGAAGTAAGCCGAAGCAGGGCCTGGCGGCGCCACGCGGCTGCGCACGAACCTTACTCGTCGATGCGCAGCCCGACTTTGATGGTCACCTGCCAGCGCGTGATCTGGTCGTTCTCGATCAGTCCGCGCGTTTCGGTGACTTCGAACCAGTGCAGATTGCGCAGCGTCTTCGAGGCGCGCGCAATGGCGCCGCGCACGGCGTCGTCGCTCGAGACGGTGGAGGAGCCGGTGAGTTCGATCTGCTTGTAGACGTGGTCGTTCATGACAATGTCTCCTGTGTGTCGATGGGACTTGACGCTTTAGCGCTTAGTCCCAGTCCCATGCAAAGCTCTTGCGGGGCGGCGCGGTGCATTCGGCGCACGTGTCAATCGAGTATAGGCAACGGCGGGCAACGGCGGGCAACGGCGAACAACGACGGCCGGTATCATGGCGCCTTGCGATTGCGCCGCATCGGACGTGCCGGCCGGAGCCTGGCAGAGACCGCACGCGGCGCGGAATGTGAAATGTGCCGGACTCGAATGTAGCGAGGCACGATGCAGGAGACGGAGAGGATGCAGAAGCAGGAACTGGGATTTTGCGGGCCGGGGTTGATGGGCGCACCGATGATTCGCCATTTGTTGCGCGCGGGTAACACGGTGCACGTGTGGAATCGTTCTCCGGCGAAGGCCGAGGCGCTGGTCGCCGATGGCGCGCAGGTCGCGGCCACCCCCGCGGCGCTGGCGCAGCACGCGGATGTGGTGCTGCTTTGCGTCGCGGACGGCGCAGCCGTCGAGCAGGTGGTGTTCGGCGAGCACGGCTTGCTGGCCGCTGCGGTGGCCGAGGGCGGCCAAGCCGTGCGTGTGCGCCGGATCGTCGACCATTCGAGCATCCCGCCCGAACAGACGCGCGAGTTGGCCGCGCGCGCGGCGACGCTGGGCGTGGGCTGGGTGGACGCGCCCGTGTCGGGCGGCGTGGCTGGCGCACAGGCGGGCTCGCTCGCGGTCATGGCGGGCGGGACGGCGGAAGACATCGGGGCGGTGGCGCCGATACTTGCTGCCTATGCGGCGCGAGTCACGCACATGGGCGGCCCCGGCGCCGGTCAGACCACGAAGCTGTGCAACCAGGCGATCGTCACGGCGACGGTTGCGGCCATTGCCGAGGCGGTGGGGCTCGCCCGCCGCAGCGGCATCGACGCCGCCAAGCTGCCTGAGGCGCTCGCGGGCGGCTGGGCCGACTCCACGCTGCTGCGCACGTTCGTGCCGCGCATGACGCAGGACGGCCTCGTGCCGATCGGTGCACTGAGAACGTTCCAGAAGGACGTGGACACGGTCGCGGATGCCGCCCGCCAGACCGGCACGCCCATGCCCGTCGCGGGCACCGTGCAGCAAGTCCTGCGCCTCGGCGCCGCGATGGGCCTGGCCGAGGCGGACTTGTCGGGTTTCGTCGACGTCCTGCAGACGCCGCGCCGCGCCTGATGGCGTGAGCTGATGAAGGCGGCATCGAGCGGCCACCTCTTGCCCAAAGGGCTTTCATCAGACCCCATCCCGGGCGGCTCCTGCGCCGCCTGCACCAATCTGCCACGAATTTCCGGTAGTTTTCCTGAGTGCGCCTGCAAGGCCGGAGCGCTGGCAGCCGCGCGCGAACTGGCATAACCTGCTAAAATTACAGGTTTTTCGTCGATCTACTTTCCGGGACGCGCTGTGCTCTCTACCGCCAACATCACCATGCAATTCGGGCCGAAGCCCTTGTTCGAGAATATCTCGGTCAAATTCGGCGAAGGCAACCGCTATGGCCTGATCGGCGCGAACGGTTGCGGCAAGTCCACGTTCATGAAGATCCTCGGTGGCGATCTTGAGCAAAGCTCGGGCACCGTGATCCTCGAGCCGAACGTGCGTCTGGGCAAGCTGCGCCAGGACCAGTTTGCGTACGAAGACGTGCGCGTGCTCGACGTCGTCATGATGGGCCACACCGAAATGTGGGCCGCAATGACCGAGCGCGACGCGATCTACGCGAACCCCGAGGCCACCGACGACGACTACATGCACGCCGCCGAACTGGAGGCGAAGTTCGCCGAGTACGACGGCTACACGGCCGAAGCGCGCGCGGGCGAGTTGCTGCTTGGCATCGGCATCGGCACGGAATTCCACAACGGCCCGATGAGCGCCGTGGCGCCGGGCTGGAAGCTGCGCGTGCTGCTCGCCCAGGCGCTGTTCTCGAAGCCGGACGTGCTGCTGCTCGACGAACCGACCAACAACCTCGACATCAACTCGATCCGCTGGCTGGAAGATGTTCTGAACGAGTACAACTCGACCATGATCATCATTTCCCACGATCGACACTTCCTGAACCAGGTCTGCACGCACATGGCGGACATGGACTACGGCACGCTCAAGGTCTGGCCGGGCAACTACGACGACTACATGCTCGCTTCCGCGCAGGCGCGTGAGCGTCAGCAGGCCGCGAACCAGAAGGCGAAGGAGCGCGTGGCCGACCTGCAGGACTTCGTGCGCCGCTTCTCGGCGAACAAGTCGAAGGCACGCCAGGCGACCAGCCGTCTGAAGATGATCGACAAGATCAAGATCGAGGAATTCAAGCCGTCGTCGCGCCAGAACCCGTTCATCCGCTTCGAGTTCGAGAAGAAACTGCATAACATCGTGGTGGTCGCGGAAGAAATCACGAAGACCTACGATCGCAAGATCTTCAATAAATTCAGCATCAGCGTGCAGCCGGGCGAGCGCATCGCGATCATCGGCGAAAACGGCGCGGGCAAGACCACGCTGCTGCGCTCGCTGCTGGGCAACCTGGCCGTCGACAACGGCACGGTGAAGTGGGCCGAGAACGCGAACATCGGCTACATGCCGCAGGACACATACGAAGAGTTCCCGAACGATGTCACGCTGATGGACTGGATCGACCAGTACCGCCAGGAAGGCGACGACGAGCAATCGGTGCGCGGCACGCTGGGGCGTCTGCTTTTCAACGCCGATGACATCCGCAAGTCGGTGAAGGTGCTGTCGGGCGGCGAGAAGGGCCGCATGATCTGGGGCAAGCTGATGCTCGGCCGCCACAACGTGCTGCTCATGGACGAGCCGACCAACCACATGGACATGGAATCGATCGAGTCGCTGCAGATCGCGCTCGAGAAGTTCGAAGGCACGCTTATTTTCGTGTCGCACGACCGTGAGTTCGTGAATGGTCTCGCCAACCGCATCATCGAAGTGAAGACCGATGGCAAGATCAACGACTACAGCGGCAACTACGAGGACTTCCTTGCGAGCCAGGGGCTGCACTAAGCGCTGGTTGAGCGAGTAGAGCAGACAGGGAAACAAATCGGGCGGCGTGCATGCGTCGCCCGATTTGTTTTTGGAGCGGCGCAATTGCCTGAGCGCACGAAAGCCCGAACTTACGTTTGCGTCAACCACGCTAGAATGCACTGTTCCCGCGGTGCAAGCCGCGACGAGACCGCAAACGAACACGGAGTCAGGAGAGACGCGCATGCATAACTACGACCAGCTCTACATCAACGGCCAGTGGGTCGCGCCGCATGGCAAGGGCACGATCGACGTTATCGATTCGGGCACTGAAGCCGTCATGGGCCGCATCCCTGAGGGCAATGAAGCCGACGCCGAGGCGGCCATCGCCGCAGCGCGCGCCGCCTTCGACAAATGGGCCGCGACGAGCCCGCAGGAACGTGGCGCTTATCTGCAGAAAATCGCCGATAACCTCAAGGCCCGCACCGACGAGCTCGCGCAACTGATTGCGGGTGAAGTGGGCATGCCGCTGAAACTCGCGCGCGCGATTCAGGTGGGCGGTCCCGTCTACAATTGGGGCGCTTATGCGAAACTCGCAAACGAGTTCCAGTACGAGGAGCGCGTGGGCAATTCACTCGTCGTGCGCGAGCCGGTGGGCGTGGTGGCGGCCATCACGCCGTGGAACTATCCGCTCAATCAGATCACGCTCAAAGTGGCTGCCGCGCTTGCGGCAGGTTGCACCGTCGTGCTCAAGCCGTCCGAGGTTGCGCCGCTTAATGCGTTCGTGCTCGCCGAGGCCATTCACGAGGCCGGCCTGCCCGCCGGCGTCTTCAATCTCGTGACCGGCTATGGGCCGGTGGTCGGCGAACTGCTCGCGCGTCATCCCCAGGTCGACATGGTCTCGTTCACGGGCTCGACGCGCGCGGGCAAGCGCGTCTCGGAAGTGGCGGCGGCCACCGTCAAGCGCGTCGCGCTGGAGCTGGGCGGCAAGTCGGCCTCGGTCGTGCTGGACGACGCCGATTTCGCCGCGGCCGTGAAGGGCACCGTGGGCGCCTGCTTCCTGAACTCGGGGCAGACCTGCTCGGCGCACACGCGCATGATCGTGCCCGAGGCCCGTTACGAAGAAGCGCGCGCACTCGCGAAGGAGGCTGTCGAAGCTTATACGGTAGGCGATCCGCGCGACGAGAAGGCGAAGCTGGGGCCGCTTGCCTCGAAGGTGCAGCAAGAACGTGTGCAGCAGTACATCGAGCGTGGCATTGCCGACGGCGCCGAACTCGTGACGGGCGGCGCAGGCATGCCAGAAGGCGTGACGAAGGGCTTCTTCGTGAAGCCGACCGTGTTCGGCCGCGTGCCGCGCGATGCTGCGATTGCGCAGGAGGAGATCTTCGGCCCGGTGCTCACGATCCTCACGGCGAAAGACGAGGACGACGCCGTCGCCATCGCCAACGACTCGCTCTATGGCTTGGGCGGTGCGGTGTGGGCCGGCAGCGACGAGCGCGCGGCGCGCGTGGCACGACGTATCCGCACAGGACAGATCGACATCAACGGCGGCGCCTGGAACATGGCCGCGCCGTTCGGCGGTTTCAAGCAATCCGGCCATGGCCGCGAGAACGGCGTATACGGTCTCGAAGAGTACCTCGAGTACAAGTCGATGCAGTTCAAGCTGCCAAAACCTTGATCTGATGACGTTTTCGCGCCTTGCAAATGTTTTGGCGCGACGTTTTGATTTTCGTCAAAAACGCGGGGATCCCCAAGGGGCTCCGCGTTTTTTATTGACATGTATCAATATCGTCTGTGGGCAGCGCGCGACTATTAACGTTTTGCCACCGATAACGCAAAGCGGTCCACCATGTTTCCTAACTATTCTTTCGCGCCGCTCCATATTCGCGGCCGCCAACTGTTGCCCATCGTGCAAGGCGGCATGGGTGTCGGCGTCTCGGCGCACCGGCTTGCGGGCAGCGTCGCGCGCGAAGGCGCGCTTGGCACCATCGCGAGCATCGACCTGCGCCATCATCATCCCGACCTTGTCGATCTGTGCCGCGCCGACCCTCGGCACGAAACGCTCGAGCGCGCCAATCTCGTCGCGCTCGGCCGTGAAATCGCGGCTGCGCGCAAGCTGGCGCAGGGCAACGGCATGATCGCCGTGAACGTGATGAAAGCGGTCAGTGCGCATGCCGACTACGTGCGCGCGGCCTGCGAGCATGGCGCCGATGCCATCGTCATGGGCGCGGGCCTGCCGCTTGATCTGCCGGATCTCACGCAGGGCATGGACATCGCGCTCATCCCGATTCTTTCGGATGCGCGCGGCGTCTCGCTCGTGCTCAAAAAGTGGATGAAGAAGGGGCGTCTGCCCGACGCCATCGTGCTCGAACACCCCGCACATGCGGGCGGCCACCTTGGCGTGACCGACATCGCCGACATGGACAACGAGCGCTTCGGGTTCGAGCGTATTTTCGAGGAACTCGACGGTGTTTATGCGTCGCTCGGCATCACGCGCCGCGAGGTGCCGCTCATCGTGGCGGGCGGCGTCAACAGCCACGAGGCCGTGCGCAAGTGGCTGGAGGCGGGCGCCAACGGCGTGCAGGTGGGCACGCCGTTCGCCGTGACGGAGGAGGGTGACGCGCACCCGAATTTCAAGCGCGTTCTCGCCGACGCCAAGCCCGAGGACATCGTCGAGTTCGTGAGCGTGACCGGCCTGCCCGCGCGCGCGGTGAAAACGCCATGGCTCGATCGTTACCTGCGCAACGAGTCGCGCATCCGCATCAAGATTGGCTCGAAGAAAAATGCCTGCCCGACCGGGCTCGAATGCCTGTCGATCTGCGGCCTGCGCGACGGCATCGAAAAATTCGGCCACTTCTGCATCGACACCCGCCTGGCGGCGGCGTTGCGCGGCGATGTGGCAAACGGCCTGTTCTTCCGTGGCCGTGAAGCGTTGCCGTTTGGCAACGCCATTCGCAGCGTCAGGGACCTGCTGGAGCTGCTTTTGACCGGTGTTACGCGGCCTCAGGTCGCACAACAGCCGGCATTGGCCATGAACTGACAGCTGTCAATTTCGTGATGGGATCTCCCGCAGAGAATCTCTGCGGACCTGCGAATCTACGCGGGGAAAAAAGGGGGTAACCATCATGACGAGGCAATTGAAAACCATCGCGGCCGTTGCCGCATTGGCGCTGGGCGCCGCGTTCGCCGTATCGGCTGCTCATGCCGCCGATACGCCCACCACGGGTATCTACGCGGGGGACTGGCTCGTGCGGCTGCGCGCGATCGCCATCACGCCGCAGGTGAGTTCAAGCGGCGCGCTCAATACGCTCAAGGCTGGCGTCAACAACGCAATCGTTCCTGAGCTCGACTTCACCTACATGGTGACGAACAACATCGGCGCCGAGCTCATTCTCGGCACGTCGCGCAATCAGGTCACGTCCAGCCTCGGCGCGCTGGGTGGAGTCGGCGTGCTGCCGCCCACGCTGCTGCTGCAGTATCACTTCAACAATGCAGGGGTATTCCGGCCATACGTGGGCGCCGGCATCAACTACACGCTGTTCTACAACAATGGGCTGCACGCGGGTGGCCAGCCCGTGTCGATCGACAACCATAGCTTCGGCCCGGCGCTGCAGTTCGGCGTCGACTACCAGGTCGCGAAAAACGTCTTCGTGAACGCGGACGTCAAGAAGATCTGGATGCGTACGGGTGCGTCGCTCAATGGCTCGTCGCTCGGCACGCTCTATATCGATCCGATCGTGGTGGGCGTGGGGGTCGGCATGAAGTTCTGACCGCTGCCGCCCGCTATCGAAACGAAAAAAACGCCGGTTCGCCCGGCGTTTTTTCGTGCTGTGGGCCGCTGGGTCAGGCGCGGTTTTGCTGGAAGCGCATGGCGGTGCCTTCGCGCTCGATGCGCGTCCACACGGCGCGCTTTTCCTCGTCGGTCAGGAACACCCAGTTCGAAACTTCCGTCGCTGTGCGGCCGCAGCCTTTGCAGATTTCGTCGAACAGCGTCGAGCACACGCCGATACAGGGGCTGTCGGGAAGGTCGTGGAGATTGGAGGCCATCGATATGTCTTGGGGGCAGGATGACCGGCACGCGGACATGCGCACCGGCTTTGCGGAAAACCCCGCTATGTTAATCGATTCGCGGGCGCCGCCTGATTAGCCCAATTGGCGGAGGGGCGATGGCCTGGTGGCGAGCGGCGTCGCGCGAATGTTGCGCGGGCCGTTTTTTTGGTGGACAGGGGCCGATAAACGGCTAAAATTGCGCGCGATTTACTGTCAGTGGCGCCCAACCGCGGCGTGCGCAGCTTGCGGCCGGCCTGGCTGCACGGCGGGTCCTGTTCCGTTTGTGCGACAGGCCGGTGCGCTTTCTTTGTCGCCCGGCAGGTTTGATGGTAGGTTCGATGAAATATTCAGGCGGGCGCCGCCAGGCTGAATACCGGCAGGGACAAGCAGCACGCAAGCTAACAGGCAGGTTAACAATCAGGCCTTCAATCGGGCTATCAATCGGCTAAAAGCGGAGAACGGGATGAAGAAACGGGTTTTGGCGAAACTGGCTGTACTCGCGCTGTGCGCGGCGCCGTGGGTGACGTCGGTGGCGAAGGATACGCAACTGAATGTGTATAACTGGTCCGATTACATCGCCAAGGACACGATCCCGAACTTCACGAAGCAGACCGGCGTTCAGGTCAAGTACGACAACTACGATAGCGACGATACCCTCCAGGCCAAGCTGCTCGCAGGCAATTCGGGCTACGACATCGTGGTGCCGACCAGCAACTATGCGGGCAAGCAGATTGCCGCCGGCATTTTTTCGCCGCTCGACAAATCGAAGATCCCCAACCTCAAGTATCTCGATCCGCAACTCATGGCGCTGGTCGCCGGCGCGGATCCGGGCAACAAGTACGCGGTGCCCTGGGCCTACGGCACGACCGGACTCGCCTATAACGTCACCAAGGCGCAGCAGATCCTTGGCAAGAACGTGCCGCTCGACAACTGGGACATCCTCTTCAAGCCCGAGAACATCTCGAAGCTGAAGGCATGTGGCGTATCCGTGCTCGACGCACCGGACCAGATGTTCGCGGCCGCGCTGCACTACATCGGCAAGGACCCGCTTTCGACGAACCCGGACGACTATCGCGCCGCGCTCGCGATGATGAAGAAGATCCGTCCGTACATCACGCAGTTCAACTCGTCGGGCTATATCAACGACCTCGTGGGCGGCGACATCTGCTTTGCCTACGGCTGGTCGGGGGACGTCGTGATCGCCAAGCATCGCGCCATCGACGCGAAGAAGCCGTACAAGATCGAGTACTACATCCCGAAGGGCGGCGCGCCGATCTGGTTTGACGTGATGACCATCCCGAAGGACGCGCAGCACAAGGAAGCCGCTCACGAGTGGATCAACTATATCGAGACGCCGCAGGTTCACGCGGCCATCACGAATGCGGTCTACTACCCGAGCGCGAACGCCGAAGCACGCAAGTACGTGAACAAGGACATCGCCAACGACCCGGCCGTCTACCCGTCGCCCGAAGTCCTGAAGACGCTGTTCCTGCTCAAGCCGCTGCCGCCTGAGATCCAGCGTCTGCAGACGCGTCTGTGGACCGAGTTCAAGTCGGGCCGCTGATGCGCTGGCGCGCCGTTGACAGATTGCGTTGGCGGTGCGCGTAGCGTCTTCTGATCGCTTTACCCGAGCCCTCGGCATGATGCCGGGGGCTTTGTTCGTCAACCCCGTCCAGCATCAAGGCAGAACCAGGCAGGGCAGAGAGAATCATGAGTGACCAGTCGAGCGCGCCGGCAGCCCCCGGCGTGCTGCCTTCGGGCAACGCCACGGCGGATAGCGCCGCGGACAACTTCGTGCAGGTCGTTGACGTCGTCAAGAAGTTTGGCGAAACGACGGCCGTCAAGGGCGTCAACCTGTCGGTGAAGAAGGGCGAACTGTTCGCGCTGCTCGGCAGCTCGGGCTGCGGCAAATCCACCTTGCTGCGCATGCTTGCCGGTCTGGAGACAGTGACCTCGGGCAAGATCCTGATCGACGGCGAGGATCTCGCGATGCTGCCGCCGTACCGTCGTCCGGTCAACATGATGTTCCAGTCGTATGCGCTCTTTCCGCATATGACCGTGGAGTCGAATGTCGGCTTCGGGCTGCGCCAGGAGGGCGTGAAGAAGTCCGAACTCAAGGACCGCGTGGCCGTCGCGCTCGAACTCGTGCAGATGTCGCGTTTCGCCAAACGCAAGCCGCATCAGCTCTCGGGTGGCCAGCAGCAGCGCGTCGCGCTCGCGCGCTCGCTCGTCAAGCGTCCCAAGCTGTTGCTGCTCGACGAGCCGATGTCGGCGCTCGACAAGCAGATTCGCCAGCGCACGCAGATCGAACTCGTCAACATTCTCGAGAACGTGGGCGTCACCTGCATCATGGTCACGCACGATCAGGAAGAGGCAATGACGATGGCCGACCGTCTCGCAGTCATGAGCGAAGGGCAGATCGTGCAGCTGGGTGCGCCCAATGAGGTCTACGAGTTTCCGAACAGCCGTTTCTCGGCGGAATTCATCGGCTCGACCAATTTGTTCGAGGGCAACGTGGTCGAGGACGAGCCCGATCACGTATTCGTCGAGTCGCCGGACCTGACGGTGCGCCTTTACGTGAACCACGGCATCACCGGTCCGCTCGGCATGCCCGTGACGATCTCGGTGCGGCCCGAGCGCATCGCGCTCACGCGCAAGCCGCCCGAGGGCGCGTTCAACTGGGGCAAGGGCGTCGTCAAGAACGTCGCGTACATGGGCGGCTACTCGCTTTATCACGTCCAGCTCGAATCGGGCAAGACGGTGATCGCGAACATGTCGAGCCTCGCGCTCTCCGAGATCGACTCGCCCACCTGGGACGACGAGGTCTACGTGCGCTGGAGCGCATCGGCCGGGGTGGTGCTGACGTCATGAGCGCGCTGAGCTTCAAGAATCTGCTGCACTGGCCGGCGAAGCGTTTCAACCTGACCGGCCGCACGGCCGTCGTGGCGGGCCCGTTCTTCTGGCTGCTGCTGTTCTTCCTCGTGCCGTTCTTGCTGGTGGTGAAGATCAGCTTCGCCGACCAGCAGCTCGGCATCCCGCCATACACCGAGCTCACGTCGTACGCGAATGGCGTCTGGCACATCGCGCTGGATCTTTCGCACTACGCGTTCCTGCTTCAGGACAGCCTGTATTTCGCGACCTACGTGAATTCGGTCGTGGTGGCAGCCATCTCGACGCTGCTGTGTCTGCTGATCGGCTATCCGATGGCGTACTACATCGCGCGCTCGAATCCGGCCACGCGCAACGTTCTCATGATGGCGGTGATGCTGCCGTTCTGGACGTCGTTCCTTATTCGCGTGTACGCGTGGATCGGCATCCTGAAGAACAACGGACTGCTGAACAATTTCCTGATGTCGCTCGGCATCATCCATTCGCCCATCGAGCTCTATCACACGAACACGGCGGTTTATATCGGCATGGTGTATTCGTATCTGCCGTTTCTCGTGATGCCGCTCTACGCGCACCTCGTGAAGATGGATCTCACGCTGCTCGAAGCCGCCTATGACCTCGGCGCGAAACCGTGGCGCGCGTTCGTGGAGATCACTCTGCCGCTCTCGAAGAACGGCATTATTGCGGGCTGCCTGCTGGTGTTCATTCCGGCGGTGGGCGAGTACGTGATTCCCGAGTTGCTCGGCGGCGCGAACACGCTGATGATCGGCCGCGTCATGTGGAACGAGTTCTTCGACAATGCCGACTGGCCGATGGCTTCCGCCGTCACCTGCGCAATGGTCCTGCTGCTGCTCGTGCCAATGGCACTGTTCCAGCACTTCCAGGCGAAGGAACTGGAGGGCCGCGGCAAATGAAGCCGAATCGTGTTCTGCAGTTCATCGCGCTCGGCATCGGCTTTGCGTTCCTCTATATTCCGATCCTGAGCCTGATCGTCTACTCGTTCAACGACTCGCAGCTCGTGACAGTGTGGACGCATTTCTCGACGCGCTGGTATCAGGCGCTCGCGACCGACGACGAGCTCATCACCGCCGCGTGGCTGTCGCTGCGCGTCGCGCTGATGACGGCGTTCGCCTCGGTGATCATCGGCACGTGGGCGGGCTTCGTGCTCGCGCGCATGGGGCGCTTTCGCGGCTTCACGCTCTTTTCGGGAATGATCAACGCGCCGCTCGTGATTCCCGAAGTGATTCAGGGCATCTCGCTGCTGCTGCTGTTCGTGGAAATGGGCAAGCTGTTCGGCTGGCCGGCGGGGCGTGGCGTGTTCACGATCTGGATCGGCCACGTAATGCTGTGCATTTCCTATGTGGCCATCATCGTGCAATCGCGCGTGCGCGAGCTCAATCCGTCGCTGGAAGAAGCCGCGCTCGACCTGGGCGCGACGCCCTTCAAGGTGTTCTTCCAGATCACGCTGCCGCTGATCTCGCAGGCGCTTGCGGCAGGCTGGCTGCTGTCGTTCACGCTGTCGATCGACGACCTCGTGCTCTCGGCCTTCCTCTCCGGCCCCGGTTCGACGACGCTGCCGCTCGTCGTGTTCTCGCGTGTGCGCCTCGGCTTGAACCCGGAGATGAACGCGCTCGCGACGCTCTTCATTCTCGTGGTGACGGCGGGCGTGATCATCGGCAACTACTTCATGCAGCGCGCCGAGCGCAAACGCATGGCGATGGCGGTCTGACGCACTCGCGGGCAAGCGGGCGTTACCCTGCAAATGGCGGCGCGTGGGCATCGGCTCACGCGCCGTTTTCTTTTTTTCAGCGCGTTCGCGTTCCCGGGGGGCTTTAGCGTGCCAGGCGGCTATGGGGCTATGATCGAGAAATACAGGCGGACTGCCAGCGCCATGTAGCACGGCGTCCTGTGCGGCCTGCAGCGGGCACACGATGATCGAAGTAATAGTGAAAGAGGGCGCGATCGTAGCGCTCTGGCAACAACTGATTCAGCTCTGGGAGCTGATTGTCATGGTCTGCCGCTTCCTTTGGGGGTTGCTCAAGCTCTTGAGCGGCGCCTGAGTGCGAGGCGGCCGGAACGCGGCGCACACGACACGAGGGCACACGATGATCGACGATTCCACCCGGCGTTTCACCGATCGGGTCGCGGACTACGTGAAGTACCGGCCGACTTATCCACGCGAAGTGGCGACCTTCGCTCATGTCGAATGCGGCATTGCGCCAGGCGCCACGGTAGCCGACATTGGCGCGGGCACCGGCATTTCGGCGAAACTCTTTCTCGATGCGGGCCACCCGGTCGTGGCCGTCGAACCGAACGCGGCGATGCGCGAGGCCGCGGACCGCTATCTCGCGAACTATGCCGACAACCCCGGCTATCGGAGCGTGGCCGGCTCTGCGGAGAACACGGCGCTCGAAGCCGCGAGCATCGATCTCGTGACAGCGGCGCAGGCGTTTCACTGGTTCGAGAAGGCGGACGCCCGGCGCGAGTTCGCGCGCATTCTCAAGCCGCGCGGCAAGATCGTGCTGTTCTGGAACAGCCGGCTCTTGAAGGGCTCGGCGTTTCTCGAGGGTTACGAAGCGCTGCTGCGCGAATTCAGCACCGACTACGCGAGCGTGGCCGAGACGTACCCCGACGACGACGCCATGGCCGACTGGTTCGGCGACGGCTTCGAGCACAAGACCGTGTTTCCGAATGCGCAACTGCTCGACTACGACGGACTGCGGGGGCGTCTCGCGTCTTCGTCGTATGCGCCGAAGCCTGACGATGCGCGCCACGAGCCGATGCTCGCCGCGCTGCGCGAACTGTTCGACGCGACGCAACGTGACGGGCGCGTGAATTTCGCCTATGAAACGCGTGTGTATGCCGGCAGGCCGATGGGCGCTCAACGCCCGAACTCGTAGTCGCGCTCGCGCACGCGGCGCGTACGGCGCCGGAACGTGAACGTGAAGCCTGGCCATAGCGACGTGACTTTGCCGCTCATGGTCTGGTAATAGCTGCGGCAGCCCGAGGTCCACACCGTGTGCGCGAGTTGCGCCTGCAACTGCGTGTTGAAGGCGCGCTGGACCTCGGGCCGCACGGTCATCGTACGCGCATGGCGGTTGCGCAGAGCTTCGATGCAGCCAGCGATATAGCGCACTTGCGACTCGATCATGTAGATCATCGAGTTGTGCCCGAGGCCTGTGTTCGGGCCGACGACGATGAAGAAATTCGGAAAACCCGCAACGGTGGTGCCCAGATACGCCTCGGGGCCGTCGCGCCGCCACGCTGTGCCCAGATCCGCGCCGTTCAAGCCGGTCACGCCAAACGGCGCGTCCACATCATTTACCTGAAAGCCGGTGCCGCAGACGATCGCATCGAATTCTCGATGCACGCCATCCGCGGTGATGATCCCGTCGGCGACCACTTCGCGAATCGGTTCGGTTACCAGGTTCACGTTCGGCTGCGAGATTGCCGGGAAATAGTGGCTCGACAGCAGCACGCGCTTGCAGCCCAGCACATGGTTGGGCGTGAGCTTTGCGCGCAGCGCCGGGTCCTTGACCTTGTGCGCGAGATAGTTGCGCGCGAACTTCATCGGTGCATTGAGCAGGCGCCGATCGACGACGAAACCCAGTGCGCGCGATTCGAGTTGCCAGTAGATCGCCGCGCGTGCCAGGCGCCGTGCAAGCGGCACATGGCGATACACCCAGCGCGTACGCGTACCGATGGCGCGATCGCGGCGCGGCATGATCCATGGCGCCGTGCGCTGGAACACCGTGAGCTGTGCGACGCGCGGTTGAATCATCGGCACGAACTGGATGGCGCTTGCGCCGGTGCCGATCACGGCGACGCGCTTGCCATCGAGCGCGTAATCGTGGTTCCAGCGCGCCGAATGAAAGAGCGCGCCTTCGAAGCGCTCGAGCCCGTCGATGGCGGGTAGCGCGGGGCGCGAAAGCGGGCCGTTCGCGGCGATCAGCAAATCGGCCTCGACAGTATGCAAGACCCCGTCGCGCTCGATCTCGATCATCCACACGCTGCGCCCGACGTCGAAGCGCGCGGCGTTCACGCGCGAGCGATAGCGGATGTGGCGCTCGATGCCGTATTTGTGCGCGCAATGGCGCAGGTAATCGAGAATCTCGCACTGCGGCGCATAGGTGCGCGTCCAGTTCGGATTCGGCTCGAACGAAAATGAATAGAGGTGCGAAGGAACATCGCAGGCCGCGCCGGGATAAGCGTTGTCGCGCCACGTGCCGCCGAGACTCTCTGCCGCCTCGTAGAGCGTAAAGGTCTCGATGTCCATGCGCCGCAGACGGATCGCCATGCCGATGCCGGCAAAGCCGCTGCCGACAATCGCGATGCGCGGTGAGGTTTGCGTGTCTTGCCGCGACGAGGACGCGTGAGTGGTCATATCTGAATGGAGGGCGTTGCCGCGCAAAAGATCAATGGCAAAAGGCGAAAGATGCAAAACGGGCTCCGCGAGGGAGCCCGTCATGGCGCGCCATCGGCCGGGAGCGGCTCAGGTATTCCAGTCATCCGAGCTGTCGCTGCTGCCCAGATCGACGCCGCCGCCCGAGCCGTCGTTCCAGTCGTTCGAGCCCTGGCCAAAGTCGACACCCCCGCCATTGCCGCCATCGCGCACAATGCGCCGGCCTTCGTCGTCGACAAGGACATCGCGCTCGATCACCCGGTCGCGGCCTTGATTGAGCACCTGGCCCAGCAGCACGCCGGTCATCAGGCCCCCCATGCCGCCCATGCCACCGCCGCCTTGCTGGACGATGACTGGCGGTTGCTGCTGCTGGGGCGGGTACTGCGGAGGATATTGCGGGTTGTGCCCGAACGCGGCATCCGCCTCGCGCGCATAGGCCGAACCTTCGCCATAAGGCTGCGCGGCGGCGGCCTGGGCGTTCGGATCGGGCCGGCCTTCGGCGCGCGCCTTGAGGCTCGCGAACTGGCGCTCGAGATCCTCGATCTGATACGGCGCCACTGGATTCGTGCTGCCCGAGAGCGTTTCGACCATGCTGCGCAATTGCGCCTCGAAGCCTTCGACTTCTTTTTCGAGCGCTTCATGGCCCGCCGCAGTCGACAGCTTCAGGTCGAGCTTGAGCGAGCGCACGGCGTTGAGCAGGTCGGTGGCGCGCTTGAGTTGGTCGCGGCGGTCGTCGCCGGCTTTCGCGTCTTCCGTGGATTTCGCGCGGCGCAGCGTCCAGCGCAGCACGAGCGCCACGCCCACCAGCACGACGACAATGCCGATCCACATGCCCATGCCGGGACCGTGTTTTTGCGGCGCGGCTGCGGCGAGCGCCGACGGCGCAGCCACTTGGGTCTGCTGGGCGAACGGGTTATTCGCGCGGTTCGTCGTGACAGCGCCGGCGCGCGTCGCGTCCGAACGGATCTTCGCTTCGACCTGCGCGAAACGCTGCGGCTGCGTGAAGCGGACCTGCGGATCGAGCGACTTCGCCTGCTGGATTTGTTTGAGCGCGTCGGCGTAGCGGCCTTCGCGATTGAGCACCTGCGCATACAGGTAATGTGCGCGGGCATTGTCGGGGTGCGCCTGCAGGACTTCGGTGAGGCCCGCGTCCGCACGTTGCCAGTTGCCTTGCGACATCGCGGATTCGATCTGCTGCGCGCTCGGCACGGCGAACGCCAGGCCGCTCACGAGTGCGAGCGATGCGAGAACGGCGACGAGAAACTTTTTCATGTTGCAGGCCGGGCGGTTTGCCACCCGTCTCCATGACATACGAAACGTGGATGCGGCGCGTACTGGAACTGGCCAGCCGCGCCGCATCCGTTCCGGCGCATTTACTGTGCCGGCGTATTGAGCTGCTTCTTGAGGGCTTCGAGGCGGTCGTCCACCGACGGGCCCTTGTTCAGCGCGGCGAGTTTGTCGTCGAGCGCCTTGCCACTCGACGTATCCGCCGAGTTCAGGCGGGCGTCCGAGCGTGCGTTCGAGAGATTCACCTTGTCTTCGAGCTTCTGGAAGTCCTCGGACAGATTCTTGCCACCAATGCCGCCGAGCGCCGTGGCCGCGACATCCTTCGCTTGGGCGATCTGCTGCTTCGCCTGCAGGATGTTCGAGCGCGCGTTGAGGTCGTTGCGCCGCGAGCGCATGTCGTCGATCTGCTGCTTCAGTTGATCGACCGACGGTTCGAGCTTGGCGAGTTCGGCCGCGAGCGCATCGCGTTCGGCTTCAGCCGTGCTCTGGGCGCCGAGCGCTTCGCGCGCGAGGGCTTCGTCGCCCGATTGCAGCGCCCGCTTCGCGCCGTCCTCGTACTTCTTTGCCTTGTCGGCGGCCACGTCGCGCTTGCTTTGCTGCATCGCGACCTGCGCCTGGATCTCGACGAGCGAGTTCTCGGCTTTCGCGATGCTGTCGTCGAGTTCGCGCACGATCTGGCGCGCGTCGCGCGACGGGTCTTGCACGGAGTCGGCGGCGTCGTTCAGGAGACCCTTGACCGTGCGAGAGATGGAGTCGAAAAGCGACATGTATTCCTCCGGTGAAATGAGATTGGCCCCACCATGCTCCAGCGGGCCGCGCTGCACGCATGCGGCATTCGCGTTGCGTCGCGAGGTATTGCTGCGGATCCGATCGTTGCGCCCGGCAATCTCGCATTTAGATTACGCCGCTTTGTGCAAGCCGCGCATGCAGCGCGAAATTCGGGGCGCTTTGGCCAATTGCAACAGGCCAAAGCGGTTAAATTAACCGTTGCGCCATCGATCCTGCCCAGGCGCATCGCTCGCGGATATTACACCACGGGGTCTCTTAAAAGGGACTTAAAGGGCCGTCGGCCCTGGTGCGATTCGCGCGCGTTCAAACCGCGTGTTCAAACGCTAAAGCAGTCGGGCGCTCAGGCGAATTTGCCCGCGTTGGGGGCGGCGTCGCTGCTGTGCATGTCGTCGTCATCGTGTGCCGCGCGCGCGAACGGGGCGCCGCTCAGCGGCTGCAGCGGTTCGGCGTCGGGCTGGCCAGCGATACCGGCTTGCGTGTCGGCAACCTGGGCCGCCTCGGCGGCTTCGCCGGACAGGCGGGCAACGGCCTGGGCCAAGGCGCGCTCGGCGCGTGCGGAGTCCGGTTCGAGTCCGGCCTCAGGCACGGCGTCGGCGCGTTCGTCAGGTCCCGCCGCAAGCGCAGCGGCGTCATCAGCGTTTGCTTGTGCTTCGTCTGCGGGCTCCACGGCAGCCGGCCGCAGTGCCGCCGAGCGTCCCGTGCGCAGCGGCTTCGCGGCTTTGCGCAGCACTTGCGCGAGCGCGTCGGGCTGGCGCGTCGCGCTCAGCCGGTCGACGATGCTCGCTGCCTTCACCGGGTCGCTCGTCGCGCCAAAAGCGAGCACGGCGCGGCGCATCAACTCGCTGATGCTGATGCCGAGTTCATCGGCCGTGGCGGAGATCGCGCGCTTTTGCGCGGACGTGACGAAAACGACGATGCGTTCGCTGGGCTTGTTCATGATCGGCTGGCCGTTGGATCGGCTTCGAGTGAACCGGGGTCCCGCATGCGCACGACGCCGGTGTCGCGGGGCGTATTAGCCCGCGTATTGGCCGGCAAGCAAAACGGGCAGAGCGTGCAGTAGCTTTTCCATCATATGACGAGACAGGCGATGCGCAACGCAAAGATGCGCCCGCAAAATGAGGGTCGCAGGCCCATTTCCAAAAAACTCTTACAAAAAAAGCGCGACCGCCCGCGCACGAATTATTTAGAATGCGCTGTTACATTTCGCACGGATGCTTCCGTAGAGGCCCCTGCGAAAGGGTATTGAAAGAGTAACCTTGCGACGGCGCGCCGGCCAGGCACGCCGCGTGGCCGAACGGGGGCGTTGCCGGTCACGCCAGAGCGCCGCGCTCAAGCGGCGGCGCTGTCACACGCCGCATTGGCGCCATGACGCCAGGATCGAGATCTATGCGCGCAAGCCGCGCGCAGCCGGGGGCGCGAACCCACGCGCCAATCATTCCAGTCATGCCTATCATCAAACGACCGCCTTCCGCGCAGTACCCGAACGATCGGGAACCCTCCTTCAACAATGGACGTCAGCCGCAGCGCCGCGAGGACTCGCGCAACGAGCGAGTGCGCCGTCGCTCGTTCGTCGCGACGATCGCGCTCTGGTTCGCCGGCCTGGTCGCCACGCTGTGCGTGATCGGCGCGCTGATCGTCGGCTACGCGCTCGTCGTGATGGGTCCGCAACTGCCTTCGCTCGATGCGCTCACCAACTATCAGCCCAAGGTGCCGCTGCGCATCTATACCGCCGATCACGTGCTGATCGGCGAGTTCGGCGAGGAGCGGCGCCAGCTCGTGCGCTTCCAGGACATCCCCGACGTGCAGAAGAAAGCGGTGCTCGCCATCGAGGACTACCGCTTCTACGAGCACGGCGGCGTGGACTTCGTGGGCATCCTGCGCGCGGGCGTCGCCGACCTGATGCACGGCGGAGCGTCGCAGGGCGCGAGCACGATCACGATGCAGGTGGCGCGCAACTTCTTCCTGTCGAGCGAGAAGACCTACACGCGCAAGATCTACGAAATGCTGCTCGCCTACAAGATCGAGCGCGCGCTCACGAAGGACCAGATCCTCGAGCTGTACATGAACCAGATCTATCTGGGGCAGCGCGCCTATGGCTTCTCGGCAGCGGCGCGCGTGTACTTCGGCAAGGACCTCAAGGACATCACGCTTGCCGAGGCCGCGATGCTCGCGGGCCTGCCGAAGGCGCCGTCCGCCTATAACCCGATTGTCAATCCGAAGCGCGCGAAGATTCGTCAGGAGTACATCCTCAAGCGCATGCTCGACCTGAACTACATTACCCAGGCGCAGTACGACGAGGCGATCAAGGAGCCGCTGCATACGCGCACCGCGGGCACCGAGTACAGCGTGCATGCGGAGTATATTGCGGAAATGGTCCGCCAGATGATGTATGCGCAGTACAAGGACGAAACCTACACGCGCGGCCTCACGGTCACCACGACGATCGATTCCGCCGATCAGAACGCGGCCTACGCGGCCGTGCGCAAGGGCGTGATGGATTACGAGCGCCGCCACGGCTACCGCGGTCCCGAAGGCTTCGTGCAACTGCCCGCTGCGGGCGATGACCGCGATCAGGCGATCGACGACGCGCTCACCGATCACCCCGATAACGGCGACATCGTCTCGGCGGTGGTCATCGATGCGAGCCCGAAGTCGGTCACTGCGCAGTTGCTCGACGGCACGCAGATCACCGTCACGGGCGACGGGCTGCGGTTTGTCGCGAGCGGGCTTTCGGCGCGTGCGTCGGCTGCGCTGAAGATTCGGCCAGGCTCGATCGTGCGCCTGATGGCGGACAGCAAGAACAACTGGCAAATCACGCAACTGCCGCAGGTGGAAGGCGCGCTGGTTTCGCTCACGCCGCAGGACGGCGCGATTCGCGCGCTGATTGGCGGCTTCGACTTCAACAAGAACAAGTTCAACCACGTCACGCAGGCGTGGCGCCAGCCGGGCTCGAGCTTCAAGCCGTTCATCTATTCGGCTTCGCTCGAGAAGGGTCTCGGGCCGGCCACCATGATCAACGACGCGCCGCTGTACTTCCCGCCCAGCACGCCGGGCGGCGACGCGTGGGAGCCGAAGGACGACGACTATCCCGAAGGGCCGATGTCGATGCGCCTCGCGCTGCAGAAGTCGAAGAACCTCGTGTCGATCCGCATCCTCTCGTACATCGGCACGAAGTACGCGCAGGACTATGTCACGCAGCGCTTCGGCTTCGACGCGGACAAGACGCCGCCGTACCTGCCGATGGCGCTGGGCGCGGGTCTCGTCACGCCGCTGCAGTCGGCGGGCGCGTACTCCGTGTTCGCGAACGGCGGCTATCGCATCAACCCGTACCTGATCGCCGAAGTCGACGATGCGCACGGTCAGCCGATCCTGCGCGCACAGCCGCTCGTGGCGGGCCAGAACGCGCCGCAAACGCTCTCGCCGCGCAACGCTTTCGTGATGAACAGCCTGTTGCATTCGGTGGCGACGGCGGGCACGGGCGCGGGTACCAACGTTCTCCACCGCGACGACCTGCAGGGCAAAACCGGTACGACCAACGACGCGCACGATGGCTGGTTCGCCGGCTATCAGCGCAACCTCGTGGCCGTGGCGTGGATGGGCTACGACCAGCCGAAGAGCCTCGGCAGCCGCGAGTTCGGCGCGCAACTCGCCCTGCCGATCTGGGTCGAGTACATGAGCAAAGCACTGCGCGGCATGCCGCAGGAAGAGCCGCCGATGCCGGCGGGTCTCACGACGATCGGCGGTGAGCTGTACTACTCCGACGCGACGCCGGGCGCGGGCTTCGTCTCGGCGGTCGGCATGGAGTCGGGTAACGCGGCGGGGGCGGCCAGCGATGCGAGCGGGGCGACCGGCAGCATGGGGCCGGGCGGACTGCCGACGCCGAGCGTCACGCAGAGCGAGCGCAAGCAGATCATGGATCTGTTCGAAACGAACAAGCCTTGATGGGCGCTCGTTGATGGACGAGTTGTTCTGAACGCGGCACATCGGCAACGATGTGCCGCGTTTTGTTTGGGCGCGCCGTTTTGCTTTTGCATCAAGGACTTGGACGGGTTGCCCAGGGCTTTTCCACAGGGCCTTCAACAAAAATTGGGGATAAGCCTGACTTCGGCCCGATGCTCCGTTGTCCACAGTTTTTGTTGATGGCCCTGTTGATAACGTTGGGAGAGCGAAGCTAACTCACTGATCCACAAGGCTGTCCGCAGACACGAGCACATTGGAGCACTGCGTGGCGCATCAGAAGGTGTTGTCGTACTGCAAACCGATTGTGTGGCTGTGCGGCTCGCGCGAATAGGTGAGCGCCCAATGTGTGAGCCACGCGCCAGTGAGCGCGCCCAGCGCATCGGCGAACAGGTCCTTGTACGAGAAGCCGCCGCCGGGGCAGGTGCCGTTCAGGACTTGCAGCGCGAGCCCGGGCGCCGTGCCGATCAGCGTGCCGTAGACCACGGGATGATCGGTGTCGCGCGTGAGCCAACCGCCGAGCGCGCCGAACGGCGCGGAAACCGCAAAGTGCTCGAGTTTGTCGGTGCCGCCCCAGCTATCCGATTCCACGCGGAAGCCACCGCGCTCCGTGGCGCACTGGAGCTCGGCGTGCGCAGCGACGCTGGCCATGAGAAGCGCTGCGGCGCAGAGGCCGCGATTCGATACGAGTGCCATGATAAATGTCGTCGGGGTTGAAATGCGCCGTCGCACACAGGCTGCCTGGATAGCGCACGTGGCGATGGCAGGTCGCTTGATGAAATGTTCATGATTTAAGTAGCATTCCGAAATAATTTGCTTGCTCTTATCTCAATTTGCGACGCAGTTTAGCAGTTGCATCCTGAAATTAGGGCTCAGATCTTTCTGACGGAAATGGATGACAGAGGCGAGGCGGATGGAAGAGGCTTTGGACGAAGCGCGCGGCGTAGTGGTTGTTTTTGCTTTTGCGCGCGCTTGGGGGCAGGACGGGCGTTCTAGTCCTGCGTTGAGGTCGTCGCGGCAGGGTGGCCGTTGCCGTCCGCGGCACGAGATTGCGCGTTCGAAGCCGAGGCATCGGTGCTCGTTGGCGGCTGCCCCATGGCCTGGAACAGCGCGGCCGTATCGGAGAGACGCGTGCCGCGATAGCGGATTTCATCGAGCCGCGCATTGCGCCATTGCTGTTCGCTCTGGCGCACGGCGTAGTAGGGCACCGCACCCAGCTTGTAGCGTGCGTTCGTCTCTTCAAAGACGCCCTGTGCGGTCTGCGCCGACGTGCTGGCTGCGTCGAGCGCCTGAGCGTCGTGCTCGAGCGCGGCAAGCCGGGTGGCGACGTCCTGGAACGCCGCGAGCACGGTCTGCTTGTACGACGCATTGGCCGCATCATAGGACTGCAAGGCCGCGCGGCGCTGTGCGAGGAGTGCGCCGCCGTGAAACAGCGGCTGCGTGAGCGAGGCGCCGATCATCCAGAGCGCACCCGCGCCCGAAGTCACCACGGGCCAGCTGAAGCCGCCTTGGCCGAGACCGGCGGAAACCGAGATGCTCGGAAACATCTGCGCCGTGGCGGCGCCCACATCGGCGGATGCGGCGATTAGCGCCGCCCCTGCGGCCTGGATGTCGGGCCGCGACTTGAGCAGCTCCGATGGAACGACGACGGGCACCTGCGAGGGCAAAGTCAGGCTCGCGAGGTCGAGGTCGGGCGGTGCGGCGTCGGGCGTGCGCCCGAGCAGCACGGCAAGCGCGTGGCGCATCGCCGAGCGTTGCTGGCGTAGCCCCGGCAGATTGGCGGCGAGCGAAGCGGCGCTTTGCTGCGCGTTGAGCAGATCGGTGTGCGACGCAGCGCCTAGCGCGTAGCGCTTTTGCACGTCGTCGGCCTGCGCGTTGGCGAGCGCGACGAGCCGCTCGGTCGTGTCGATCTGCGCATGCAGCGTGGCCGAGCCCAGCGCGCTCGCGACGATGTTCGCCGCGAGCGCGCGGCGAGCGGCCTCGTACTGGAATGCCTGGACGTTCACGCGCGCGGCGAGCGCCGTGTTGTTCAGGCGCGTCGCGCCGAAAATGTCGAACGAGTAGCTCGCCCGGACAAGGCCCGCGAACATGTCGTATTGCAGCTTGTCGAAGCCGAGCTGCGGAACACCCGGCAGGCGATTGCGCTGTGCGATGCCGAGCGCATCGACGGTGGGCAGCATCGAGCTGCCCAACTGGCCGCGCAACTGCTCGCGTGCGGCCTGCAGGCTGTGATCGGCGGAGGCGAGATTCGGGTTGTTGGCGAGGCCCTCATCGACGAGCGCGTCGAGTTCGGGCGAGTCGTAGAGCGTCCACCATTGCGGCACCGGTTGCGCGCCCGTCACGAATTGCTGGGCGACGCCCTGAGCAGCGACGGTCTGTGCGGGCTGCACCTGCGCGCCATAGTGCGCGGGCTCCGGCATCGCGGGTGGCGCACCGCCCGGACCCCAGGTGCAGGCGCTCGCGAAAAGCGCGCACAGCGCTGCCGCGCCCGCGAGCAGGCTCGCGGGATTCGATGCGAACGACCGGCATGCGTTGATCGCCGCGCCATCGTCAGGAATGCGGCCCGGAATGCGGTTCAGATTCATGATGCGTTCTCCGCATGGGGACGTGGCGTGTCGGTCTCGCTGCTGCGCACGCGGAACGCGGCGGCGTAGAGCGCGGGCAGGAAGAACAGCGTGAGCACGGTCGCGCTCGTGATGCCGCCCATCAGCGCGGTCGCCATCGGTCCGAAGAAGTTCGAGGGCACGAGCGGAATAAGCGCGAGCACGGCCGCCGCCGCGGTCAGCATGATCGGACGGAAGCGCCGCACCGTTGCGCCGACGATGGCATCGAAGCGCTTGTGCCCGGCGCGGATGTCGCTCTCGATCTGGTCCACGAGAATCACCGAGTTGCGCATGATGATGCCGAACATGGCAATCACGCCCAGCATCGCGACGAAGCCGAATGGCTCGCGGAAGATGATCAACGCGAGCGCCACGCCAATCAGCCCGAGCGGCGCGGTGAGCACGACCATCATGACGCGCGAGAGGCTTTGCAGCTGGATCATGAGCAGCGTGAGCACGGCAATCGCGAGGACCGGCAACTGCGCGTAGATCGACGCCTGGCCTTTCGCGCTTTCCTCGACCGAGCCGCCGACTTCGATGCGGTAGCCGGAGGGCAGCGTTGCGCGCATCGGCTCCAGCTGCTTTTGCAGCGCATGGGTGACGTCGATGCCTTGCGCGCCCGCGCGCACGTCGGCTTGCACGGTGAGCGTGGACTGCCGGTCGCGCGACCAGATTACGCCGTATTCGAGCGTGTTCTCGAGGTGCCCGATCGCGCCGAGCGGAACGGGGCCATTCGGCGTGGGCATGGCGAGCGAGAGCATATGTGCGGGAGCCACGCGTTCTTTCGGCGGCGAGCGCAGGTCCACGCCGATCAGCTTGTCGCGTTCGCGGTACTGCGTGACGGTGTAGCCGGAGTAGGTCATCTGCAGGAAGTTCGCGACGTCCTGCGAGGAGATGTTGAGCGCGCGCGCCTTTTGCTGGTCGATCTCGAAGTGCAGCGAGCGCTCGGCGGGCTCGTCCCAGTCGAAGTGGACGTTGTCGGCGCGTTTGTCGGCGCGCATGATCGCGGCCACGCGCTCGGCGATGCTGCGCACGGTCGCGATGTCGTCGCCACTCACGCGGAACTGCACGGGATAGCCAACGGGCGGCCCGTTCTCGAGGCGCGAGAGACGCGTGCGCACGGCCGGGAAGTCGTTGCGCAGCTTCGTTTCGAGCCAGTTCGCGAGCTTCTCGCGATCCTCCACGGACTTGGTCGTGATGACGAACTGTGCAAAGTTCGGGCTCTGCAATTGCTGATCGAGCGGCAGATAGAAGCGCGGCGCGCCGGTGCCGACGAAGTCGATCGAGTGGTCGATCTCGGGCCGGCCCTGCAGCGCTGCTTCAAGGCGCCTCGTCTCGCGCAGCGTGGCGTCGAACGCGCCGCCTTCGGGCAGGCGCACGTCCACGAGCAGCTCGGGGCGGTCCGAGCTCGGGAAAAACTGTTGCGGAATCACCGCGAAGCCCGCGAGCGCGAGCACGAACAACCCTCCGGTCAGTGCGAGCACAACGAGATGGCGCTCGATGCACCAGCCGACCCAGCGGCGCAGGCGGTGGTAGAAACGCGTGTCGTAGATGTCCGCTTCGTGATGGTCGCCCTGCGCGCCGGCGCCGGGTTTGCGCTCGGGCAGCAGCCGATAACCGAGCAGCGGAATCAGCACGACCGCCGCGAACCACGAGGCGATCAGTGCGATTGCCGAGACCTGGAAGATCGAGCGCGTGTATTCGCCCGTGCTCGACTTCGCGAGCACGATGGGCAGGAAGCCCGAGACCGTGACGAGCGTGCCGGTGAGCATCGGGAACGCCGTGCTCGTGTACGCGAACGCGGCGGCGCGCGTGCGGTTCCAGCCCTGCGCGAGCTTCACGGCCATCATTTCGACGGAAATGATGGCGTCGTCCACGAGCAGGCCCAGCGCGAGCACGAGCGTGCCGAGCGAGACCTTGTGCAGGCCGATGCCGAACAGATACATCACGAGCGAGGTGACGGCGAGCACGATCGGAATCGTGATCACGACCACCATGCCGGTGCGCACGCCGAGCGACACGAGGCTCACCACGAGCACGATGCCCACGGCCTCGGCCACCGCCTCGATGAAGTCGTCGACCGAACGCGAGACCGCGTCGGGCATGCTCGACACTTCCACGAGCTTCAGGCCCGCGGGCAGTCCGCGGCGCAGTGCCTCGATGCGCTTGTCCAACGCGTGGCCGAGCTGGATCACGTCGCCGCCCGGCTGCATCGTGACGCCGATGCCGAGCACCGCCTTGCCCTGGAAGCGCATCTGCGTGGCGGGCGGCTCGTCGTAGCCGCGCCGGATCGTGGCGATGTCGCCGAGACGGAAGCTGCGGCCATTCACGCTGATGAGCGTGTCCGCGAGCGCCTTGAGGTCAGTGAACTGCCCGCTCGGGCGCACGAATACGCGGTCGTCGGCGGTGTTGATCGTGCCGGCCGCCGCGATGGCGTTCTGCGCGCCGATCGCCTGGCCGATCTGCGTGGGCGAAAGGCCGAGGCGCGTGAGCTGCGCGTTCGGAATTTCCACGAAGATGCGCTGGTTCGGATCGCCGAAATAGTCGACCTTGCCGACATCCGTCACGCGCAAGAGCGTCTCGCGCAGATTGTCGGCATAGTCGTGAAGTTGCGCGGGTGAGAAACCATCGCCTTCGAGTGCGTAAATGTTGGTGTAGACGTCGCCGAACTCGTCGTTGAAGAACGGGCCTTGCACGCCCGGCGGCAGCATGGCCGCGATGTCGCCCACTTTCTTGCGCACCTGGTACCAGGTCTCGCGCACCTCGCTCACGGGCGCGGAGTCCTTCATCACGAAGAACACGAGCGATTCGCCGGGGCGCGAATAGCTGCGCAGGTAGTCGATATTGGGCGTTTCCTGGAGCTTGCGACCGATGCGGCCGGTGACTTCGTCCTCGACCTGGCGCGCGGTGGCGCCGGGCCAGAAGGTCTGGATCACCATCACGCGGAACGTGAACGGCGGGTCCTCCGATTGCGAGAGCCGCGAGTAGGAGAGCGCGCCGAAGATCGTGGCGAGCGCGATCACGAAGATGACCAGCGCCTGATGGCGTAGCGCCCATGCCGAAAGATTGAAGCGCCCCTCGTCGTGATCGAAGCCCGGGGCCTGGTCACTGCGCTGGTCACTGCGCTGGCTCATGACGCGAAATCCTCGGGGTGCAGCGGCGCGACCGGGCGCACCTTTTCGCCGGCGGTGACCGTGTGCACGCCTTGCAGCACGATGCGCTCGCCGTCCTTCAGGCCCTGCGTGACCGTGATCGTGCGCGCGTCGTAGCGCGAGACGCTCACGCGGCGCAATTGCAGCACATTGTCCGCGCCGTGCACGATCCACAGCGCGGGCGCGTTGCCATCGTGAAAGAGCGCGGTGGCCGGTATCGTGAAGGCGCCGCCGTCGGGCTGCGCGGCGGTGGCGGCATTGCTGGCGTTGACCGCGAGCGCGACATTCGCGGTCATACCGAGCCGCACTTCGGCGTCCGGCTGATCGAGCGTCAGCTTCACGCGCCAGGTGCGGCTTTGCGGGTCGGCGGCGGCGGCCAGCTCGCGCACTTTGGCCGTGTAGTTTCGGCCCGGCAACGCGGGCAGCGTGACTTGAGCGGCGTCGCCGGTGTGCACGGCGGCGATGGCGTTCTCGGGAAGATCGCTCACCACGTCCACATCGCCCGCCCACGCGAGTTGGTAGACCGGCTGGCCCGCCTGCACGTTCTGGCCGGTATCGGCGTTTTCGGCAGTGATGACGCCCGCGTGATCGGCCGTGAGCAGGGTGTAGCGGCGCTGGTCCTGAGCGAGCGCGAGCTGTTGCTTCGCCTGATCGCGTTGGGCTGCGGCCGAAGCGTAGGCATCCTGCGTTTGTTCGAACTGCGCGCGTGCGATGAGGTTGGCTTGAGCCTGGGCCGTGTCGCGATCGAGTTGCTGCTTCGCGAATTCAAAGCGGTGCTGTGCGGCGTCGTATTGTGCCTGCGCGCTTGCCGCATTCTTCTCGTAGTCGGCGGGGTCGAGGCGCGCGAGCACCTGGCCGGGCTTAACGGTGTCCCCAAGACGGGCACTGCGTTCGACGATCTTGCCGTTCACGCGGAACGAAAGCGGCGTGGCGTAGCGCGCCTGCACGGTGCCGGGCCAGGTGGCCGAGGGGGTGATGCCGTCGCGATGGACGATCATCGAGACAACCGGGCGTGGCGAGGGCGCTGTTTCCGGCTTTTTCCCGCAAGCCGCGAGGCTCGCGAGCGCGCAGAGCCCAACTAAGGAGGTTAGCGGGGTAACCCGGGCAAGCGGGCTAACGAGGCGCGCCAGGCCATGCCGCAGCGCCTGTAGCGCGTGCCGGAGGAACTGGATCGATTCGACGTACCCACCGGATTGATTGCGCATCCCGCTCGATGCGCCGCGACCGCAATGATTCACTTGGACCTCGATGCCAGGGCCTGTTATCAGCGTGAACAGTCCCTGACGCAGGCCCAGTGCGCCGTGCTGGCTGAGAGGGCCGGGTTGACCGGGCCGGATGACCTCGGAGTTGGCGGGATATGCGCCATTGCTGAGTCCAGTCCAGTCGCGCGTGGTGCGCTTCAATGTCTCGTGCCTCGCCGCGCGGCCGGCCTCAGATAATCCAATGAATTCTAATACAACGGTGTATCTGAATACTCATCTGAATCAGAGGAATCGTTCAGTGCTAGACTCGCGCTACTATCGCGCCGTCTCAATTTCTGTCCGATTTCTCCACGCCATGACGCGCCAACCCGCCAAGCGCACTCGACTCACCCGCGAGCAAAGCCGCGATCAGACGCGCGCACGCCTGCTCGATGCCGCCCAGGCCATGTTCATGCGCAAGGGTTTCGTGGGTGCGAGCGTGGAGGACATCGCTCAGACGGCAGGCTATACGCGCGGCGCGTTCTATTCGAACTTTCGCAGCAAGTCGGAGCTGCTGGTGGAATTGCTGCGGCGCGATCACGAGGCGATGCAGGCTGACCTGCTCGCGATTTTTGCCGGAAACATGTCGCGCGACGACATGGAAGCGCGCGTGATCCAGTACTACAGCCGCCTGCCGCAGGACAACAAGGCGTTCTTGCTGTGGGTCGAGGCCAAGTTGCTCGCGGCGCGCGATGCACGCTTTCGTACGCGCTTTAACGCCTTCATGAAGGACAAGCGCGATCAGCTGGCCGCCTATATCGAGGAATTTTCGGCGCGCGCGGGCACGCCGGTCACGCTTGCGCCCGAGTTGCTCGTGATCGGGCTGATCGGCTTGTGCGACGGCGTGCAATTTCTTGCCGCCGCCGATCCGCAGCACATCACGCCGCCGGTTGTCACGGAGGTGCTTGGCCGCTTCTTTGCGCGCGTGGTGTTCGGGCGCGACGCCTGAGCCGTGCGCGCGCCGAGCCTCAGATGCCGAGGCCAGGACCGTAGTTGCTGCCGATCAGGCGCGTGACCGAAGCCACGTCGCGATAATCCTGTTCGGGCAGGCCATCGAGGATTGCCAGCACCTCGTTGCTCGCGCCGGCGGCGCGGGCGGCTTCGACGAGTTCGTCCTTGTTGGAGGGCCAGCGCACTTCGCGCAGCACGTCGGTGAACTGGAGATCGATCGGCTCTTCGGGGATGGGTGTGGCGGACATCTGGCGGATCCTTTGTGGGGCAGGTGGGTCGAGGCGGGAAAGACGGGTGGCGCAGCGGATCAAGCATACCGAATCCTTGCCGGGCGCCGCCACTGGATGTGCACGGTGCGAGGCGCCGGCGCAGCCGGCCGCCGGCCATCCTGGCCAACAGCATGGCCACGCTCACACGTCACGGTGAACCGCCGCCCGCGCGGGCGCTGGCGTTCAGGTTTGCTGATGCAAGACCGGGATCACCGACTGATCCAGGCGGTGGGATTTCGGCAGGGTCAGGTATTTCCAGTGCTGAATGCCGATAGCGACCGGGATATCGGGCGCGGGCGGCGCCACGGGGGCGTCGTTCATCGGCGAGCGCACGAAGGGGGCTTGGACCGGGGCGCTTGCCCGGTCGACCTGGGCGTCCTGGGTGTGCACAGGTGCGGCAAAACACGAGGCAGACAACAGCACGGTGGTCATCAGTGTCGAGGTTTTCATCGCTCGACCTCCTTTCCTCATGCGGCCCAAGGGTCGCAGCAAGTACCGTGCCGCGACGATCCGGCTGACCGGGGCGGCAGGGCGGCCACGGTTCGGGGGCATGGCCTCGCGGCTGACCCGGGAAGAGCGGGGCGCGCCGCAGCGCGTGCAATGAGGCGGGAGACGGCGGGCGGGAAATGATGTCCGCCAGGGCGCACGCGCAAGCGACGGTCCCATAATGGCAGCAAATGTGCCAGCGCGTCTCGAACGTGCGTGCTTTTTTGCGGGGCCGTCAGCGTTCAGGCGTCATGCGCTGGTACGCGTCGAGCAGCGAGGTCTTGTAGACCACCCCCGCCAGCGCAGGATGCTGCGCGCTTTCGATCACGGGCAGACGCTCGCCCTGGAAGGACATGAAGTGCTGCAATGCCACTGCGAGCGGCATGTCGGGCGTGAGCACGTCGAACGAGGCCCGCAGGTAGTCGCGCGCCCGCTTGTTCGAGGTGTCGTGCTTTTGCAGGAGGTCGTCGGTGATGTCGGCGAGTGCGACCGCGCCGAGGAAGCGGCTATCGTCGTCGGTTACGTAGAGATACTTCACCGGGTATTCGAGGAATACGCGCGTCATGTCCTGCACGGTGGCGTCGGCGCGCACCACAGTATCGGCGGGGCGGATCAGCTCGCGCATCTGCGTGGCGCGCAGGCGCAGGCGCTCGGCTTCTTCGCGATTGCGGTGCAGCGTGATCTCGTACATCGACTTCTTGCCCGTCGCGCGCGCGACGAAGTACGCGACCACGCACGAAAGCATCAGCGGCAGCACCACCTGATAGCTGAGCGTCATTTCGAAGATCATCAGGATCGCCATGAGCGGCGCCTGGGTTGCGCCCGCGAGGAATGCGCCCATGCCGACCATCGCGTATGCGTAAGGCGCCGAGATGCCATGCGGCCAGATCGCCTGCATCCCCTGGCCGAACAGGCAGCCGATCACGGCGCCCATGAAGAGAGTCGGTGTGAACACGCCGCCCACCGCGCCCGAGCCCACGGTCGCGGCGGTCGCGACGAGCTTGAACACGAGCACCGTGGCGAGCGCGGTCCATGTCCACGGCGAATGCAGGAGCGAGTTCACGACGCTATAGCCGTTGCCCCAGACCTCGGGCGTCCAGATCGACAGCACGCCGCAGACAAGGCCGCCCAGCGCGAGCTTCGCGGGCAGCGGCAGCTTCAGCCGGCCGAAGCCGGCCTTCGTCAGGTCGAGCAGCGACAGGAAGCGCGGCGCGAGCGCCCCGCACAGCAAGCCGAGCGCGACGAACAGCAGCACCTCGACGCCCGTGACGGGCGGAAACACCGGCATCTCGTACGGCGGCTTGTAGCCGGCGAACTCGCGCATCGTGATGTTTGCCACCACCGAGGCGACGACGATCGGCCCGAAACTTTCCATCACGATTGCACCAAGCACGATCTCGGTGACGAAAAAAGCGCCCGCGATCGGCGCGTTATAGGCCGAGGTGATACCGGCGGCCGCGCCGCACGCCACGAGCAGGCGCAGACGCTGCGGATCGAAGTGGACCCAGCGGCCGATCAGCGAGGCCGCGAGCGCGGCGAGTTGCACCATCGAGCCTTCGCGGCCGATCGAGCCGCCGCTCGCAATGGTGAAAAGCGACGAGACGCTGCGCCAGATGCTCTTGCCGACCGGCATCACGCCGTCGCCGATCGCCACGGCCTCTATGTAGTCGGTGTGCATCGGCTTGCCGCCGCCGGGCGCGCTGCTGCGCCTCGCGATCAGCAGGCAGCAGCCCGCCACGAAACCGCCGGCGGCCGGCAGCCAGATGCGCGTGTGCCAGGGCAGGCGGCGCGCCATCGCCACGAAGCTGCCTTCGCTGCCAGTGAAAAGGATCTGCAGATGTGCGATGCCTTCGCGAAAGAGCACGGTTGCGAACGCACCGGCTATACCGACGATGACCGACCAGATCAGCATCGTGTGGGCGTCGGAGAGGCGAAAGAGATCGCGAGCGCGGGTGCGCAGTTTCAGCAGGAATGACAGCACGGCGGTTCGGTATTTTTCTGGTTAGTGGATGCCGCGCATTCAGCGCGCGGCGCGGTCGAGTTCAGGATAGTGACGGAAAATGCCGGTCTCGTTGAACGGCAGCCGCCGTTGCGAGGCGAGATAGGCCGCGATGTTGGGGCGCGCGGCCACGGCGTCGTGCAGCGCGCTCACGTGCCGATAGTGGTCGGCCAGATGCTTCGTGGCTTTCGGAAACGCATAGCGCAGTCCGGCGACGATCTGGAACATCGACAGGTCCACATAGCTGAGCGCCTTGCCGACCATATGCTGCGGCCCGTCCGGGTTTTGCGCGAGCACGCGCTCGAAGTAGCCCAGGAATTTCGGCATGCGATGCGCGATGAAGTCTTTCGCGCGCGCCTTCGCCTCGTCCTTCTGGTCTTCGTAATACAGGCCGCTCGCGATGGGATGATGCGTGTCGTGCACCTCGGTCAAGAGATCGGCGATCGTGAGCTGCAAACCGTTCGCGACCAGGCGCAGCGCCTCGTCGCGCGGCGCGAGCTTCAGCTTCGGGCCGAGATAGAACAGGATATTCGCAACGTGCGGCACGATCAGATCGCCGTCCTTGAGAAACGGTGGCGCAAAGGGCGGATACGGACCGTCGCTGTCGAGCTGGGCCATCATCGCACCCATACCCTGGCCGTCCTCTTTCGCGCCGCGTACCACATCGACGTAGGGCGCGCGCGCTTCCTCGAGCGCGAGTCGCACGAATTCGCCCCGGCCTTGCAGGCCGTCCCAGTAATACAGTTCGTATGCCATCGGTCGTCTCCATCCGGACAAGGATTGCCTCGACGGCCGCCCGTACGGCGAGCGGCATGGGACGACAGTATCGCGCGCAATGGCACGTTGCGGCGCGCGGGCTGCGACTTCCCGTTGTGCTGCGCTTCGCGCACTTCGTCGTGCGCTTCTTCGTGCGCTCCTTCGTTCGCTTCGTTGTTCGCTTCGTTGTTCGCTTCTTGGTGTGGCTTTTTGCGTGGTTCTTTGTGCACTTCGTTGCGTACGGGCGCCATGCAATTTCCCGGCGCGAAAAACGCAAAAAGCCCCGCCAGGGGCGGGGCAAGCGCCCGGGCAAGCCGGTGCGCAGTCTCTCAAACGGTGGAAAGGCCCATCGCCGATGATCATCCGAATAGCCGCTCCACAGCCCAGGTAATCGCGAGGCCGCCGCCGACCAGCCAGACATAGATGATCAAGCCGGTGGTCAGGGCGCGTGGGCCGGCCTGGCGGATCTGCGAGAAGCGCGTCTCGATGCCAAGCGCCGTCATGGCCATGGTGAGCGCGAAGGTGTCGAGCAGGTTGAGCGTCTGGGTTGCCGAATCCGGCAGCACGTGGAGCGAGTTCACCACCACGAGTGCGAGAAAACCGAGCGCGAACCAGGGCACCGCGAGCTTGCGCCCGCTTTGCTTGCCAACCGCCGCGCCGCGCGCCGAACGGTTCAGCCAGACGCCGAGCGCAAGCAGCACCGGCACGAGCAGCATCACGCGGGTCATCTTCACGATGGTGGCGATATGCGTGGCCTCGGGGCTCACGCTGCTCGCCGCGCCCACGACCTGCGCGACCTCATGGATGGTGCCGCCGAAGAAGAGCCCGGCGCCCATGGTGTCAAGATGCAGCCAGCCGGCGCGATAGAGCAGCGGGTAGAGGAACATCGAAAGCGTGCCGAACAGCACGACGCTGCCCACGGCCATGGCGCTCTTGTGCGGCTTCGACTGCAGCGTGGATTCGAAGGCGAGCACCGCGGCTGCGCCGCAGATCGCGCTGCCGGCCGCGGTGAGGATAGCCGTGTCGCGGTCGAGCTTCATGAGCTTCATGCCGGCCCAGGTGCCGATCGCGAGCGTGCTCAACACGATCACCGCCGATTCCACGAGGCCCGGCAGGCCCACCTGGGCGATTTCCTGAAGGCTCACGCGCAGCCCGAAGAACGCCACCGCGATGCGCAACAGCTTGCGCGCCGAGAAGTTGACGCCGGCGGCCCAGCTTTCGGGCATGCCGTGGCGCAGCGCGTTGCCATAGAGCGCCCCGCCGACGATGCCGACGATCAGCGGGCTCAGGCCAAGACCCGCGACGGCGGGCAGCGCCGCGATGCGCGTGACGGCGGCGGCGAACAGCGCAACGAACAGCACGCCGTTGAGTTGGCCATAGAGTTGGCCGCGCGCGGCGGACGACGCAGAGGCAAGGGAAGTCGAGGGTGTGGACATGGTGTTTGGCAGCAAATGTGACTGACTAACGAATGCGCCAATCCTAAATTAGATATAAGGATATGAAAAATCGTCATTTGCGACGTAAAATATAAGTCAAACAGATAGTTGACTGCAATGACCCCGGAACAACTGATAACTTTCGCCGCCGTTGCCGAGCACCTGAACATCAGCCGTGCTGCGCTCGCGCTGCATTTGTCGCAGCCCGCGGTGTCGGGGCAATTGCGGCTGCTGCAGGAGGAGTTCGGCGAGCCGCTCTATTTGCGCGATGGGCGCGGCGTGCGCCTCACGCCCACCGGTGAGCAGCTCGCGGCCTATGCGGCTCGCCTGCGCGATACCTGGCGCGACGCGCTGGCGTTTCGCGACGCACTGCGCGGGCTCGAGCGCGGCACGCTGCGCATCGGCGCGAGCACGACGCCCGCGAGCTATCGGCTGCCGTATCTGGTGGCGGCGTTTCATCGGCGCTACCCGGATGTGAAGCTCGATACGGCTAGCGGCAACACGACCGACATCGTCGCGATGCTTGGCGAGCTCGATATCGCGCTGATCGAAGGGCCGGTGGGCGAGCAGTTGCCCGCCGATTGCGCCGTGCACCCATGGCTCGAGGATGAAATCGTCGCCATCGCGCCGCGCGGCCACGCGCTTGCCGCGCACGCCCAGGCGGCGGGCGAGGAGCCGGCGCGCGAAAGCGCGGGGACGGCGCCGCTGCGCTGTGAGCTGGGCGCCTTCGCGGACCTGCCGCTGGTGTTGCGCGAGGACGGCTCGGGCGTGCGT
Source organism: Paraburkholderia sp. A3BS-1L (assembly GCF_051125215.1). Taxonomy (NCBI): domain Bacteria; kingdom Pseudomonadati; phylum Pseudomonadota; class Betaproteobacteria; order Burkholderiales; family Burkholderiaceae; genus Paraburkholderia; species Paraburkholderia sp. A3BS-1L. The sequence goes on from NZ_CP120442.1 coordinate 1,656,752, forward strand.
CAGGTAGTGGAGCGCGCGTTCGCGCGCGCCGCCGTGCCGATGCGCGTCGCGCTGGAAATCGCCGGTGTGGAGGGCGTCAAGGAAGCGGTGCGGGCCGGCATGGGCATCGGTTTCGTCTCGGCCATGTCGATGCGGCATGAGGACGGCGCGCTCCAGCAGATCCGCATCCAGCCCGAGCCGCTGGCGCGGCGCTTTTCGATCATCGTGCCGCACGCGGGCGCGGCCTCTCGCGTTACCCAGCGCTTTCTCGAGCTATGCCTGCTCGACGCGCCGCTCGCGGAGGCAGGCGGCGCCAGGTTTCCGCCGTGATTTAGGGGATTTCCATAATGGCGCGGTGCGCTACGGCAGCGCACTATCCGCCCATCGATCAGTAGCAATCAGGCGCCCAGGCGCTTTTTTTTCGGTACTGTTTTGGAACCGGTTCCAAAGGCCGCAGGGAGAGAGACCCGGCGGCAGGGCAACCGGACAAGCAATGGGAAAAAACGATGGCGGAAGTAGCGATAGTGGCGAGCGCATTCGGCGCCGGATCGATCCGGCGCGACGGACATGCGGCGTGGTGCGGCGCAACCCGGGAGGCGGGCGCAAGGGCATTCGAGGTGCGGCGCGAACTGATGGACGACGCCGACGCCCAGCCGCAGGCGCTGCGCGCGCTCGGCATGGCGTTGGAGCGCGAGGGACTGTGGCCCGTGTGGTCGACGCCCGACACGCTGTATTGCGAGAACGGCACGCTCGACGAGGCCGCGTTGCGCGCCGCCGTTGCCTGCGGTCGCGCGCTGGGCGCGCGCATCGTCAAGCTGCAGCTCGGCGGTTTCGCGGGCGATGCGCAGGTCGCACGACTTGCGGCGGTGCTCGAAGCGCTTGGCCTCGCGACCTTGCAGGCAGGTGAAGCCACTCCGGCGCCGCGCGTTGTCGTCGAAAACGGCCAGCTCGAGCAGGGCGGCAGCCTTGCCCAGTTCGTCGGCCTCTTTGATGCGTTGCGCGGCGCCGGGCACGACAAGCTGATCGGCATGACCTTCGATATCGGCAACTGGCAATGGGCTGGCGAAGCACCGCTGACGGCTGCCGCCGCGCTCGCGCCACACGTCGAGTACATCCATTGCAAGGCCGTGGAAGGCGCGGGTGCGCGCCGGTTCGCCTGCGCGCCGGCCGCCGACGACGCGCTGTGCCGCGCAGCGCTCGCGTGTCTGCCGGCAGACGTGCCGCGCGGCATCGAGTTTCCGTTCGACGCCGCGCGCTTGAACGAGGACGCTGCGCGCTACGTGGCGTGGCTCGGCAACGCCTGACGTGTCACCTGCCGGGCGCTCCGACTCTCTGACAGCCCGGCCACCCGAGAATCTGTTTTTTTGAGGACTGCACTCCATGACGCACGCACTCGATGTCATCACCTACGGCGAGGCCATGGCGATGTTCGTGGCCGCCGAGACCGGCCCGCTCAGCGACGTCGCGCGCTTCACGAAGCGTGCGGCGGGCGCGGAGCTCAACGTGGCGACGGGCCTTGCGCGCCTGGGCTTCAAGGTGGGCTGGATGAGCCGCGTGGGCGACGATTCGTTCGGCCGGTTCGTGCGCGGCGTGCTCGCGCAAGAAGGCATCGACGCGCAGGGCGTGCAAACCGATGCGCGCTATCCCACGGGCTTCCAGCTCAAGTCGAAGAACGACGACGGCAGCGATCCCACCGTCGAATACTTCCGTCGCGGCTCGGCGGCGAGCCACCTGTCGATCGACGATTTCAAGCGGGACTATGTGCTCGGCGCGCGCCATCTGCATCTGAGCGGCGTGGCGCCCGCGATCTCGGCTAGCTCGCGCGAACTCGCGTTCACGCTCGCCCGCGCGATGCGCGAGGCGGGGCACACGATCAGCTTCGATCCGAATCTGCGCCCGACGCTGTGGGGCTCCGAAGCCGAGATGGTCACGACGCTCAACGCACTCGCGAGCTACGCCGACTGGGTGCTGCCGGGCCTGAACGAGGGGCGCATTCTCACGGGCTCCGACGATCCCGCGACGATCGCGCGCTTCTATCTCGAGCGCGGCGCGCGCGGCGTGATCGTCAAGCTCGGCGCCGAGGGCGCGTACTACGAGACGCGTGAAGGCGAGCGAGGCCCGGTGAGGGCGCAGCCGGTGGCGAACGTGGTCGACACGGTTGGCGCAGGCGACGGCTTCGCGGTGGGCGTGGTGAGCGCGCTGCTCGAAGGCCGCACGCTGCGCGAGGCCGTGACGCGAGGCAACCGCATCGGCGCGCTCGCCGTGCAGGTGAGCGGCGACTCGGAAGGGCTGCCCACGCGCGCGCAGCTCGATGCAATCGAAGCCCGGGACGCCGCCCCGGCGCCTGCAATCGCATAAACAAGCAATCGAACAATCGAGCAACAAGGCGCCGGTCCACGCCGGCGCCCGACACAGATACCCGATACCGACAGCCTTGCCTGCGACCCGCATAAGGCCCCCTGAGACTGGAGACACAGATGACCTCAACTTCGCTCGCCCCGCGCCGCTGGTGGGCAATCATGCCGATCGTGTTCATCACGTACAGCCTGGCCTACCTCGACCGCGCCAACTACGGCTTCGCTTCGGCAGCCGGCATCAATCATGATCTGGGCATCAGCCCCGGGCTTTCGTCGCTGATCGGCGCGCTGTTCTTCCTCGGCTACTTCTTTTTCCAGTTGCCGGGCGCGGTCTATGCCGAACGCCGCAGCGTGCGCAAGCTCGTGTTCGTGAGTCTCATTCTGTGGGGCGGATGCGCGGCGCTCACCGGCGTCGTCACGAACATTCCTTCGTTGATGGCGATCCGCTTCGTGCTCGGCATCGTCGAAGCCGCGGTGATGCCAGCGATGCTGATTTACATCAGCAACTGGTTCACGAAGCGCGAGCGCTCGCGCGCCAACACCTTCCTGATTCTCGGTAATCCGGTCACGGTGCTGTGGATGTCGATCGTCTCGGGCTATCTCGTGCATGCGTACGGCTGGCGTCACATGTTCGTCGCCGAGGGCGTGCCCGCCGTGTTGTGGGCCGTGTGCTGGTGGCTGCTCGTGCGCGACAAGCCGGACCAGGTGAGCTGGCTTTCGAACGAGGACAAGCGTGCGATCGACGCGGCCCTGCGCGCCGAGCAGGCCGGCATCAAGCCGGTCAAGAACTACGCCGAAGCGTTCCGCTCGCCTGCCGTGATGCTGCTCTCGGCGCAGTACTTCTGCTGGAGCATCGGCGTGTACGGCTTCGTGCTGTGGCTGCCCTCGATCGTGAAGAACGGCTCGGCGCTCGGCATGGTCGAAACCGGCTGGCTCTCGGCGCTGCCGTATCTGGCTGCTACCATTGCGATGCTGGCCGCTTCGTGGGCCTCGGACAAGCTCGACAACCGGCGCGCGTTCGTCTGGCCGTTCCTGCTGGTCGGCGCGCTCGCGTTCGCGGCTTCGTACGTGCTCGGCACGACGCACTTCTGGGCCTCTTACGCGCTGCTGGTCGTGGCGGGCGCCGCAATGTACGCGCCGTACGGCCCGTTCTTCGCGATCGTGCCCGAGCTGCTGCCGAAGAACGTCGCGGGCGGCGCGACGGCGCTCATCAACAGCATGGGCGCGCTCGGTTCGTTCGTGGGCTCCTACGTAGTCGGTTACCTGAACGGCGCGACCGGTTCGCCCACGGCATCCTACGCGTTCATGAGCGCGGCGCTCGTGGCCTCGGTGATCCTCACGCTGCGCGCGGTGAAGCCGCGCCGCGACGGGACCCCTGCCTACGCCGCGCCGGCGCACGGCAAGTAATGGGCGGAACATCACGCTCGATAAAATTTCACAGAACATCGCAGACAGCAATAGCCCACTCATGAAGCAAAAAATCGTTGCCTACAAAACTTTGCCAGAGGATGTAACCGGGTATCTGCGCGAGCATTTCGAGGTGATGTTCGTCGACGCGATAGATCCGCAGGCGTTCGCGGCCGCGCTCAAGGACGCCGACGGCGCGATCGGCGCAAGCGTCAAGATCGCGCCCGCGCTGCTCGAAGGCTCGCGCATCAAGGCGCTTTCGACCATCTCGGTCGGCTACGACCAGTTCGACGTGCCCGATCTCACGAAGCGTGGCATCGTGCTCGCGCATACCCCCGACGTGCTGACAGAATCGACGGCCGACACGGTGTTTTCGCTGATCCTCGCGAGCGCGCGCCGCGTGGTCGAACTGGCCGACTGGGTCAAGGCGGGCCACTGGAAGGCGAGCATCGGCCCCGCGCAATTCGGCGTGGACGTGCAGGGCAAGACCATCGGCATCGTCGGGCTCGGGCGCATTGGCGGCGCGCTCGCGCGGCGCGCGGCGCTCGGCTTCAACATGAAGGTGCTCTATACGAATCGCAGCGCGAATGAAGCCGCCGAGCGCGACTACGGCGCGCGCCGCGTCGAGCTCGACGAACTGCTCGCCACGGCCGATTTCGTCTGCCTGCAGGTGCCGCTCACCGACGCTACGCGTCACATGATCGGCGCGAAGCAACTGCAAAAGATGAAGAAGAGCGCGATCTTGATCAACGCCTCGCGCGGCGCGACCGTCGACGAGACGGCGCTGATTGCCGCGCTCGAAGCGGGCACGATCCACGGCGCGGGCCTCGACGTGTTCGAGCAGGAGCCGATCGATCCGGCCTCGCCGCTGCTGCGCATGCCCAATGTGGTGGCGCTGCCGCACATCGGCTCCGCCACGCACGAGACGCGCCACGCGATGGCGCGCTGCGCCGCCGAGAACCTCGTCGCGGCGCTCGCCGGCACGCTCGATCGCAACATCGTCAATCGCGAGGTGCTCGCGCGATGAGCAGCGGCAGCAGCGCGGACAACAGCACAGGCCGCACCACAGGCAGCAGCGCAGGCGAGGCCGCGCTGCCGCGCCGCGCGACCATCAGCGATGTCGCCCGTGAGGCCGGCACCGGCAAGACCAGTATCTCGCGCTATCTGAACGGCGAGCTTGCGGCGCTTTCGCCGGACCTGCGCGCGCGCATCGAAGCCGCCATCGCGCGGCTCGACTATCGGCCCAACCAGATGGCGCGCGGGCTCAAGCGCGGGCGCAACCGGCTGCTCGGCCTGTTGCTCGCGGACCTGGCGAACCCGTACTCCGTCGAAGTGCTGCAAGGCGTGGAGGCCGCGTGCCACGCGCTCGGCTACATGCCGCTGATCTGCCACGCGGCGAACGAAGTCGAGATGGAGCGGCGCTATCTGCAACTGCTCACGACGTATCGCGTGGAAGGCGTGATCGTCAACGCGCTAGGCCTGCCCGAACCGATGCTCAAGCCGATGGCGAGCGGCGGCATTCCCGCCGTGCTGGTCGACCGCACCGTGGACGGCCTCGACGCCGACATGGTCGGGCTCGACAATGCGGCCGCCGCGCGTCTGGGCGTCGAGCATCTGCTCGCGCACGGCTACGACGACCTCGTGTTCGTCGTGCAGCCCTTCGAGCACGTAAGCTCGCGGCGCGAGCGCGAAGCGGCGTTTCAGGCATGCGCGCACGGCAAGCAAGGCGCACGCGAGGTGCGCGCGACCACGCACGTACTCGACCTGCGCGAGGAGGCAAGCGTCGACGCCGCGCTCGCTGCGCTCGACGCGCATATCGCCGACGCCGTGCGGCGTGGCGCGCGCTGTGCGCTGTTCGCGGCCAATGCGCCGGTCGCCTTGCGGCTCGCGCTGCATCTGAAGGCGCGTTTCGGCGCCCAATGGCAACAGCATGCGGCGCTGATCGCCATCGACGATCCCGAATGGGCCGAGCTGGCCGGCATCACCACGATCCGCCAGCCCACGCGCGCGATCGGCTACCGGGCCGTCGAATTCCTGCACGATCGCATCGAGGGCGTGGCGCTGGCCACGCGCGCCGCTGCGTTCCCGGGCGAGCTGATCGTGCGGGCCTCGACGCCGGGCTAGGCGCCCCCGGCCAGGCGCGCCGGCCAGGGCCTGCGCCCCCGGGGTTCCGCGAGCGCGCCGATATCTGCGATGATTCGGGCTGCGGCGCGCGCCTCGCGCGCCGGACGTCACAAGGAGCCCCATGCACGTCGATCCCGTCACGCTGGTCTGTCTGTCGCTAGCGACGCTATTCGTCGCCGTTCTGCCCATCTCGCTGTACCGCCGGCTGCGTGGCCCGTTCGCATTCGACTGGCGCGACACCATCGCCGGCATCGCGGTCTTCGCCCTGTTCGCGACGGTGATCGAGCGCGCGCTCAACGGCTACGTGCTGCATGGAAATCCCGTTACGGCGCAGCTGCTCGCCAACCCGCTCGCATTCGTGCTCTATGGCGCGCTCACAGCGGGCGTGTGCGAAGAAGCAGGGCGCTACATCGCGATGCGCCTGATCGCACGGCGCGCGGCGGGACAACCGGGCTCGCCCCGCGTGTCGGCCACGCCATCGGTCGACAGCACGGGGCTCGCTTATGGCATTGGCCATGGCGGCGCGGAAGCGTGGTTCGTCGGCGTGCTCGTGCAGTTGCAGTGGATTGTCTTCGCGGTGCTCGCCAACCGGGGCGAGCTCGAGGAACATCTGAGCAATCTCTCGATGGATGCCGTGCTGCGCGTGCATCTGATTCTCGGCACGCTTTCGCCGCTGGTGGCCGGCCTGTTCGCGCTCGAGCGCGTGGCCGCGTTCGTGTTCCAGATCGGACTTTCGGTGCTGATGTGGCGCGGCGTGCGCGCGGGGCGCAGGTCGATCCTGCCGATCGCGATCGCGCTGCACGCGTTGATCGATGTGCCCGCTGCGATGTTCCAGGCACGCCTCCTGCCGCTCGTTGCGGTGGATGCGCTCTATGCGGTCGTGGCGATCGCGGTGGCCGTCGTCCTCTTCAGAACATGCGTGCGAAACCGGCGTGCGCTGCGCCCGGCCTGACTCGACGCGCCTGTCGCTTAATGCTATTTCGTTGCGTACGCAACGCTCGATCAATTTCTCTTTGCCAGCAATGGAAGACTATCTGTTTGAATGCGCAAGCCCCGATTTCGAGGAGCTTGCTCGCGTGATCGCCGATTTGTTCCCCGAGCAAACGCGCTTTAGCGAGCAGCCCGCCGAAACCGGCGCGCCGCTGCTCGTCGTGCATTGGGTGGCGATGCGCATGGGCTCCGCCGCGCGCCGCATGACGCTCACGGTGGCCATCGCGCCGGCCGCGCTCGCGCGCTATCGGGCGCTGCCGCCACGCTTGCGCGGCCGCAGCTTCGCCGTCTTGCGCGCGTATGTGGAAGCCACGATCGGCTCGCTGGAGGAGCAGCACGCGAAGGGCGAGGAGACGCCTCGCGACGTCACGCTCGATCTCGACGAAGAATTCGCCTGAAGCACCCGGCACCGCATAAGCGGTGCGCGAACGCGGGAGCGACACTCAATCGTCTCGATCGTCTCAATCGGCTAGCCGGTACACCTTCGCGTAGCGCTCGGCTTTCACCACGCCGAAGTCGCCGGGCGCATATTGCATGACCCAGTCGCCAGCCGCGCCAGCGAGGCGGTCGCCGCCTGCCGAGCGCACGATCGTGAACGGTTCATCCATGCGTTTGGCCAGCACGACAGTCGGCAGATTGCGATAGGCGCCGGGCGCGCCATGTGCGAGCGCGGCGTCGGCCGGCCGGTACTTCGGGTCGAAGCGTTCGCGCGAAACGACCCAGCGCTCGCCCGTCGCTCCCGTGATGATCGCGTCTCCCGGTGCGTATCGGTTCGGGCCTTCAAGGCTCATCAATTCGCCGGATGCGGCGGCGAATTCCACGGTGACGGTTTCATCCTTGACCACGCGTTGCGCGGCGGGATCGGCGGCGAGGTCGAGTTGGGTCAGTTCGATCATGGTGCGGCTGCGGGTTTGTTACCTGTTACGAAAACGAAAACGGCGCAGCGCGCGGACCGGCCGATTGCTCGAACGGTTCGCGCGCTGCGCCGTGATATTACCCGAATGCGGGGCTAACTGATGCGCCTGCTTACTGTGCCGGCGTTGCTTCTGTGCCGCTTGCCGCCTCGGCGGCTGGCGCCTTCTTCGCGTGCGGCTTGCCCTTGTACTTCGCATGGCCCGTTTCCTGGCCGTGGCGGAAGGTGACGTCGGCCAGCTTCTTCTGCTCCGGCGAGAGGCTGTTGTAAAGCGGCTCGAACGCCGTGACGAGCTTTTGCATGTCCTCCGCGTGCGCCTGGGTGATTTGCGCGTACTGCTTCATGTCGTCGAGCGCGTTACGCTGCGCTTCGCCTTCCATGCGCTGCTTGTAGAGGCCCGCCATGGTCTGGCTGTTACTGCGCATGACGTCGGCGAACGTCTTCCATTGCGGCTCCTGAGCGCCCGTGATCTTCAGCGCGGAGTGCAGGTAGGCAATGCGCTCCTCCACACGTTGCTGATGCTGTGCGGCGCGTGCGTCGGCGTTCGACGCCGCTGCGGCAGTCGCGGGCGCGGCGGACGAAGCGGCGGTCTGTGCGAACGCGCCGCTCATGGAGAGCGTGGCAGCAAGGATCACGAAAACTTTCTTCATTTTTGCTCCCTGGAACTTCAATTCGTGGAGGTTACGTAGCGGGGCGACGTGAGATCCATCGCCTACAGGCGGTATTAGTACCACGTTATCGTTTGAGCACGGCTGCTATGCGACAACTGCTTACAAACGAAACGCAGGAGAAACGCGCCGAAATACGCCGCTATACGGGGGATGCCGGGCGCCTGCGCAGGTTTGTGCACGGCTGGCCGCGCGCGATAATGATCCGGCATCGAAGCCGTGCATTCGACCATTCGCCACCTCATTCACCAACTCAGGAGCCCGCATCACGATGAGACCGCCGCGCCTCGACCAACTCGACGACCTCGACCGCAACCTCGTTGCGCTGCTGCAGGAGAACGCCCGCGAGAGCGTAGCGAATCTCGCGCGCCAGCTAGGCGTGGCGCGCACCACGGTGCTCGCGCGCATCGCGCGGCTCGAACGCTCCCAGGTCATCGCCGGCTACGGCGTGCGGCTGGGGCAGGACGTACTCGACGCGAGCCTGCAGGCGTGGGTCGGGCTCATCATCGCGCCGCGCAATGGCCCCGAGGTGCAACGGCGGCTTTCCAAAATGCCGGAAGTGCAACTGCTCTGCGCGGTGAGCGGCGAGTACGACTACGTGGCCTGGCTGCGCGCGGATTCCCCCGATCGCCTGAACGATTTGCTCGACCAGATCGGCGGCATGCAGGGCGTCGAGCGCACGACCACGTCGATCGTGCTCGCGCGCAAGATCGACCGCGGCACGGTGATGGGTTGAGAGCAGCGCGCCACCCTCGTTAAGGCTGTTTTTAGGGAATTTCGTCGTTTTGACGAAATTCATCGTCAAAACGACGAAACCATCCGTCGAAGCGCATCATTTTGTGTCTAGGATCTGATTTCGCCCCTCCTTAGACTGTGTGTACCGGGTACAGCATGACCCGAACCACAGAAAACCCAAGGAGATAACGAATGAAAGTCGCGATTGCAGGCGCCGGCCTGATTGGCCACACCATTGCACACATGCTGCGCGCAACCGGGGACTACGAAGTTACGGCGCTCGACCGCGATGCCAAGGCGCTCGAAAAGCTGGCCGCGCAGGGCATTCCCACCCTGCGCGTCGACTCCGGCGACGCCGCCGCGCTGCGCGGGGCGCTCGAAGGCTTCGACGTGCTCATCAACGCGCTGCCGTATTACCTTGCGGTGAATGTCGCGTCGGCGGCCAAGAGCGCGGGCGTTCACTACTTCGACCTCACCGAGGACGTGCGCGCAACGCACGCGATCCGCGCGCTGGCCGAAGGCGCCGATCACGCGTTCATGCCGCAATGCGGCCTGGCGCCTGGCTTCATCGGCCTCGCGGCGCACGCGCTCGCGAGCCGCTTCACCGAGATCCGCGAGGTGAAAATGCGCGTGGGCGCGCTGCCGCAGTTCCCCACCAACGCGCTCAAGTACAACCTCACCTGGAGCGTGGACGGCCTCATCAACGAGTACTGCCAGCCGTGCGAGGCGATCCACGAGGGTCGCACGCAGATGGTGCAGCCGCTCGAAGGCCACGAGCACTTCTCGCTCGACGGCGTGGAGTACGAGGCGTTCAACACGTCGGGCGGCCTCGGCACGCTATGCGAGACGCTAGGCGGACGCGTCGAATCGCTCGACTACAAGTCGGTGCGCTATCCGGGCCACCGCGCGCTCATGCAGTTCCTGCTCGAAGACCTGCGCCTCTCGGGCGACCGCGACACGCTCAAGTCGATCATGCGCCGCGCGATTCCGTCCACCGAGCAGGACGTCGTGCTGATCTTCATTACCGTGACCGGCATGCGTAACGGCCAGCTCGTGCAGGAAGTCTTCACGCGCAAGATCTTCGCGAAGACGGTGTGCGGCGTGCCGATGAGCGCCATCGAAATCACCACGGCCGGCGCAATGTGCGCCGTGCTCGACCTGTTCCGCGAGAAGAAGCTGCCGCAAAAGGGCTTCGTGCGTCAGGAGCAGGTGTCGCTCGAGCAGTTCCTCTCGAACCGCTTCGGCAAGGTGTACGAAGGCGCGACGCTCGAAGCGCTGGCGTCGGCGCACGTCGACTGACGCACGCGAAGCACAAGACGGCAGTAGCAGTATAAGCAGGGCGCCGCGGCTGCGATCGAACCTCGATCAGGCCGCGGACGCCGTCACGATGCGCTGCAGCAATGCGTCGTAGTCGGCGGGCCCGGGCGCGGTCGTGTCGAACACGATGAGGTCGTCGAGCTGTGCGCCCGCCGGCTCGAAGCGCCGCTTGCGATAGCTGTTCCAGTGCGCGAGCTTGTAGGCGTCGTCGGGATGGTTGCGGGCCACGATGCGCTGGCGCGCCGTGGCTTCGTCGGTGCGCACCCAGACGGCGGCGAGCCCCACGTCCGCCGCCACCCCCAGCCACGCGCGATCGAGCAGGCGCCGCTCGCGCACTTCCCCCGAAAGCGGCCCCACCGCAACCACGCTCACGCCCAGCGCGAGATTTTCGCGCGCGGTGTCGAGCATGCCCTGATATTCGGGATCTCGCAGATGCTGGAGAAAGAGCGGGCTGTCGCGGTCGTGCGGGTCCTGGCCGAGCGCGGCGAGCATCGCGGCGCCGGTGCGTCCGTAGAGCGTGTCCTTGTCGAGCAGACAGAACGGTTCGCCCGTCGCGCGGGCCAGCGGGCCGATCAGGTGCTTTGCGAGCGAGGTCTTGCCGGTGCCGGCGTGGCCGCAGAAGAAAATCAGCCGCGTCACGAACCGTGGCTCCGGGCTTGGGTGGCCTGTGCGTATGCCATCGCCTGCATTCTCCTCGTGTGATGTGATGACTTGATTGGGCGGGACAGCGCCCGATTCCGAAGCTTATACCAGCGGTCACCCGGCACTGCATCGCCCACGGCGGCTCGCGGCGTGCAATGTGCGGCGTCGCGCGTGGGCCGGGCGGTGCATGCGTATATGATGGGCGCACCCGGACGCTGCTGCGTCGAGGATCGATATGCCCCGCGCCCCGCGCGCTGCGCCAGCACCGGAAAACCGACGAGGGGATAGCGCCCATGCCATTGCGCGTGTTCGGAATGAGCCTTGGTTCGCAGCGCGCCGCGCTAGCGGCGGCGCTCGTGGCATTGGCAGTCGCATTGCCGCTATCGCTGGGCGGCTGCGCCGAGGAGCCGGCTGCGCCGGTGCCCTTCAAGCCGGTGCCGGCGGAGCGCATCGTCAAGCCGGGGTATACGCAGCCGGGCGAGGGGCTCGTGGCCGTGGACGTGCGGCGCGAGCGCACCCGCAACGTCATCGTCAAGTTCCGCGACGCCCCCGTGTATATCGACGGCGAGCAGGTCACCGACCTCATGGACGGCGAGCACGTCACCTTCTACCTGAAGCCGGGCGTTCATCGCGTCGGCGTGACCACGCAGTTCGATCCGGTCGTGGAGTTGCGCTTCATCGTCGATCCGCGCTACACGAACCGTGCCAGCGTAACCTTCGACAAGGATCATCGCATCGGCATCCGCCGGGTTGCGCAGTGATGGTGCGGGCGGCTGGCGCGTGTTTCGCCGCCCATCCCGCTCAACGCTTAAACTTGGCGAATCGATCAACTTCAGGACAGGCGGCGCGCCCGTTTTCGCCCCCCCGCGCCACCGGGACGCTCACGACCCATGCTTATCAATTGCGCCGCGTACCAGGGCGGCAAGAAACTGGCCGATATCGGCATCGAGGCAATCAGCGACTATCTCCAGAAACCCGGGTGTTTCGTCTGGGTTGCGCTCAAGGACCCCGAAGCGGGCGAGATGGCCGCGATGAAGGAAGAGTTCGGTCTGCACGCGCTCGCCATCGAAGACGTGATGAACGGCAACCAGCGGCCGAAGATCGAGGAATACGGCAATACGATTTTCGCGGTGTTCCATACGATCGAGATCGACGAGGAGGATGAAATCGTCACCGGCCAGGTGAACGTGTTCGCCGGCCCGAATTTCGTGCTTTCGGTGCGCCATCGCGCGCAGCAGGGTTTCCGGGACGTGCGCGCGCGCTGCGAGCGCGAGCCGGAACTGCTCAAGGAGGGCGCGGGTTTCGTGCTCTACGCGCTGATGGACAGCGTGGTTGACCGCTATGCGCCCGTGCTGGAGAAGCTCTCGGGCGAAATCGAGGATCTCGAGGACCGCATCTTCGAAAAGCACTCGCTCGCGCAGTCGCGCGCCATCATCGAGGATCTCTATTCGCTCAAGCGGCGCCTCGTTATCGTGCAGCACCACGTCACGCCGCTCGTGGACGCCGTGGGCAAGCTCGCGGGCGGGCGCATTCCGCAGATCTGCGCGGGCATGCAGGCGTACTATCGCGATGTTTACGACCATCTCGTGCGCGTGTCCAACCTGGTCGATGCGCGCCGCGAAATGATCGTCACGGCGATCCAGGTGAATCTCGGCATGATCTCGCTCGCCGAGAACGAAGTGACCAAGCGGCTCGGCTCGTTCGCGGCGCTCTTTGCGGTGCCGACCATGATCGCGGGGATCTACGGAATGAACTTCTCCAATATCCCCGAATTGCATTTCAAGTATGGTTACCAGGTTTGCCTCGCCGTGATGGCGATTATCGATATCGTGCTGTACATCCTGTTCCGCCGTGGCGGCTGGCTCTGAGGCCGATTCTGACGCCGATGCCCTGCCGGTTGCTGCGCCGCAGCGTCGTGCTGCATGATGCGCGTGATTGAATCGCCGATCGCGCGCGCCGGGGATGGGCCGCCTGAAAAACGATTGCGCATAACCAGAAATACGGCCCGGCCGGGCCAGACAACCGGAGACACAAACGATGAACTCCCGCATTCGCCGGCGCGTTCTTGGCGCCGCAGCCGCACTTGCCACCGTCACGTTCGCGGCCGCCATGCCGCTTGCCGCCCACGCCCAGACGGCGGCCGGGCAGAAGCCGAAAGTCGCGCTGGTCATGAAGTCGCTCGCCAACGAGTTCTTCCTGACCATGGAAACCGGCGCGAAGGACTACCAGAAGCACAACGCGTCCACCTTCGAGCTCGTGACCAACGGCATCAAGAACGAAACCGACACGGCCGCGCAGATCCAGATCGTCGAGCAGATGATCGTCTCCAAGGTGGACGCCATCGTGCTTGCGCCCGCCGACTCCAAGGCGCTCGTGCCGGTGGTGAAGAAAGCCGTGGACGCGGGCATCATCGTCGTGAACATCGACAACCGGCTCGATCCGGACGTGCTCAAGTCCAAGGATCTGAACGTGCCGTTCGTAGGCCCGGACAACCGCAAGGGCGCGCGCCAGGTCGGCGACTACCTCGCGAAGAAGCTCAAGGCGGGCGATCAGGTGGGCATCGTGGAAGGCGTCTCGACCACCACCAACGCGCAGCAGCGCACCGCGGGCTTCAAGGACGCGATGCAGGCCGTGGGCGCGAAGATCGTCTCGGTGCAGTCGGGCGAATGGGAAATCGACAAGGGCAACGCGGTTGCCTCGGCCATGCTCAACGAATATCCCGGCATGAAGGCGCTGCTTTGCGGCAACGACAACATGGCGATCGGCGCCGTGTCCGCCGTGCGCGCGGCCGGCAAGCAGGGCAAGGTCTACGTTGTGGGCTACGACAACATCGACGCCATCAAGCCGATGCTCAAGGACGGCCGCGTGCTGGCCACCGCCGACCAGTACGCCGCGAAGCAGGCCGTGTTCGGCATCGACACCGCGCTCAAGGCGCTCAAGGAGCACAAGAAGCAGTCCGAACTCTCGGGCGTAGTCGAAACCCCCGTCGTGCTCGTCACCAAGGACTCCGCGAAATAGCCGCAGAACCAGTGAAATGTAAATGTAAGCGGGCGGGGCGCGCTGATGGCATGCGGCGCGCGCCTCGTTCGCGTGGCTCGTCCGCTCATGCATCCGCACGTGTAATAAACGCTCAAGAAAGCCGCCGCGCAGCCGTTATTCGTATCGTGATGGCCGCGCAAGCAGCAAGCAAAAGCGGGCCGCCGTGGCGGCATCGCTCGAACGCGCCGCCTGAACGGCGGCCGCCCGCTCCGCAATCCCGCGCTCCCCTTGCCGCGCGGTGCGGCTCGCGATAACAGGATCGTGATGGAAGCAATTGCCCCCGACGCCCAAACACCGGCATCCGCGCGAGGCGCGGTGCTCACGGTGACGGGCGCCGGCAAGACCTACGAGCAGCCGGTGCTCGCCGACGTCAGCCTCGCGCTGCACGCGGGGGAAGTGCTTGCGCTCACGGGCGAGAACGGCGCTGGCAAGAGCACGCTCTCGAAGATCGTGGGCGGGCTCACCGCGCCCACCACGGGCACCATGACGCTGATGGGCCAGCCTTATGCGCCGGCGAGCCGCGCACAGGCCGAAGCGCTCGGCGTGCGCATGGTGATGCAGGAGCTCAACCTGCTGCCCACGCTTTCGGTTGCCGAAAACCTGTACCTGGACCGCTTGCAGCGCAGCTTCGGGCCGCTCGGCTGGGCGGGCTGGATCGACCGCGCGCGGTTGCGCGAGGACGCCCGCGCGGCGATGGCGCAAGTCGGGCTCGAGGCGATCGATCCCGATAAGCCAGTGGGTGCGCTCGGCATCGGCCACCAGCAGCTGGTGGAGATCGCGCGCAATCTGATCGGCGACGAGGCGCCAGGCGCCGCGCCGCTGCGCGTGCTGATCCTGGACGAACCCACCGCGATGCTCACGGGCCGCGAGGTCGAGCTGCTGTTCGAGCAGATCGCGCGACTCAAGGCGCGCGGTGTGGCGCTCGTCTACATTTCGCACCGGCTCGAGGAGCTGGAGCGCATCGCGCAGCGCGTGGCGGTGCTGCGCGACGGCCGGCTCGTGCGCGTCGACGAGATGGCCAACTTCACGCCCGAGCGCATCGTCGCGCTGATGGTGGGGCGCGAACTCGGCGAGCGCATCGAGCTGGGCGAGCGGCGCATCGGCGCACCGCTGCTCAGGGTGGACGGGATCGGCCGCGCCGGCGTCGTGCGTGACGTTTCGTTCGAGGTTCGCGCGGGAGAAATTTTCGGCGTCTCGGGGCTGATCGGCGCGGGGCGCACCGAGCTCATGCGGCTCATCTACGGCGCCGACGCGAAGGATCGCGGCACGGTGGCGCTCGCGGGCGCAGCGGGCGAGCCGCCCATGCCGGTGCGCATCGACTCACCGGCGGACGCCGTGCGCCACGGCATCGCGCTGATCACCGAGGACCGCAAGGGCGAGGGGTTGTTGCTGACGCAACCGGTGGCCGCGAACGTGTCGCTCGGCAACGTGAGTGCGGTCGCGCGCTATGGCGTGGTGGATACCGGGCGCGAGAACACGCTTGCCGAAACGCAAATCGATGCCCTGCGCATCCGCACCAGCGGTCCTGGACAGCGCGTGGGCGAGCTGTCGGGCGGCAACCAGCAGAAGGTGGTGATCGGCCGCTGGCTCGCGCGGCGCATCACGGACGAGCAGGGTGCGCAAGGCGTGCGCGTGCTGCTGTTCGACGAGCCCACGCGTGGCATCGACGTGGGCGCCAAGTTCGACATCTACGCGCTGATGGGCGCGCTCGCGCGCGAAGGCTGCGCACTCGTCGTGGTGTCGAGCGACCTGCGCGAGCTGATGCTGATCTGCGACCGCATCGGCGTGATGTCGGCGGGGAAGATGACGGCGATCTTCGCGCGCGGGGAATGGACGCAGGACGCGCTGCTCGGCGCCGCCTTCGCGGGCTATCGCGCCGAAGATGCGCTGCTCGCCGATGCCGCCGACCTCCCCGAGCCGACAACGCCCGTGGCCGCGAAGCAGCCCGAGCGCCGCAATCAATCGCCGCCGCCCGATGAGCGAGGAGGAAGCGCTTCATGACGAACCAACCGTTGCGCGAACAACCAGGAGAACCACCGGGGCCGCCGGCGCAATCATCGCCGCACGGGGCCGTTGCCGCGAGCGCGCGGCCCGTCGGCACGCGCTTTGGCTTTTCGAACTATCTGGGCCTCGCGCTCGCGCTGGTCGCGATGATCGTGCTGTTCTCGCTGCTAAGCTCGCACTTCCTCACCTACGACACGTTCAGCACGATCGCGAACCAGATTCCCGATCTCGTCGTGATGTCAGTGGGCATGACGTTCGTGCTGATCATCGCGGGCATCGACCTCTCGGTGGGATCGGTGCTGGCGCTCGGGGCGTCGGTGGTGAGCGTGGCGTCGCTCAAGTGGGGCCTCTCCGCGCTGCCCGCCGCACTGCTCGGCGTGCTGGCCGCGGCGGCCACCGGCACGCTCACGGGCGCGGTCACGGTGGGGTGGCGCATTCCGTCTTTCATCGTTTCGCTCGGCGTGCTGGAGGCCGCGCGCGGCCTTGCGTACCAGATGACGCATTCGCGCACCGCCTATATCGGCGATGCGTTCGATTTCCTCTCGAATCCGATCGCGTTCGGCATTTCCCCGGCGTTCCTGATCGCCGTCGCGGTGATGGTGATCGCGCAGCTGGTGCTCACGCGCACCGTGTTCGGCCGCTATTTGATCGGCATCGGCACCAACGAGGAGGCGGTGCGCCTCGCGGGCGTCGATCCGCGCCCGTACAAGGTCATCGTGTTCGCGCTGATGGGCGCGCTTGCGGGGCTTGCGGCGCTGTTCCAGATTTCGCGCCTCGAAGCCGCCGATCCCAACGCGGGCGTCGGCCTCGAACTACAGGTGATCGCCGCCGTGGTGATCGGCGGCACGAGCCTCATGGGCGGGCGCGGTTCGGTCATCAGCACTTTTTTTGGCGTGCTGATCATTTCGGTGCTTGCGGCGGGACTTGCGCAGATCGGCGCGAACGAGCCCACCAAGCGCATCATCACCGGCGCGGTGATCGTGATCGCGGTGGTGCTCGACACGTATCGAAGCCGCCGCAAGAGCAAGTGATGCGGCAAATGAAGGGCGAAGCAACAACAAGAACGTGACGAAAGCGCAGCCGCGCGGCGGCAGCAGTAGAAAACGGGCAGGACGAAGCAGGAGCAACAGCAAAAATGGCGACGATCAAGGATGTGGCCGCCGTGGCGGGGGTGTCTTTCACGACGGTGTCGCATGTGGTGAACAATTCGCGGCCGGTTTCGGCGAACGTGCGGGCCAAGGTCGAGCAGGCGATTCGCGACCTCAACTATGTGCCGTCGGCGGTCGCGCGCTCGCTCAAGGTGCGCTCGACGGCGACGATCGGGCTCGTGGTGCCCAACGGCACGAATCCGTACTTCGCGGAGCTTGCGCGCGGCGTCGAGGACGGCTGCGCGCAAAAGGGCTACTGCGTGTTCTTCTGCAATTCCGATGACGACCCGGTCAAGCAGCGCAACTACCTGCGCGTGCTGCAGGAAAAGCGCATCGACGGGCTGATCGTGGCGTCGGCGGGCGACGATGCCGTGCTCGCGGCTACGCTGGGCGAGACGCGCGAGCCGATCGTCGTGGTGGACCGCAACATCGAAGGTCTCGACACCGATCTCGTGCAGATCGACCACGAGCGCGGCGCATGGCTCGCGACGCGCCATCTGATCGAGCTCGGGCATTCGCGGATCGGCTGCATCACGGGGCCGGTCAGCGCGGCGGTGAGCGCGATGCGCATGCACGGCTTTCTGCGCGCGATGGCCGAGTGCGGCATCGAGATCGCGCCGGGCGCGATCGTCGAGGCCGACTTCTCGGGTGCGGGCGGCTATCGCGCCGCGGGGCAGCTGTTCGACACCGTGCGGCCCAGCGCGATCTTCGCGTGTAACGACATGATGGGCATCGGCGCGCTGCGCGCGGCAGCCGAGCGCGGCCTGCGCGTGCCGGCCGAGTGCTCGATCATCGGCTTCGACGACATCGAGCTGGGCCAGTTCACCTGGCCCGCGCTGTCCACGGTCGGCCAGCCGGTACGCGAGCTGGGCGAGATGGCGGCGCTCACGCTGATCGAGCGCATCGGCACTGCAGGCGAGACACGCAGTGGCGCGACGGTGCTCCGGCGCGTGATGGCGCCTCAGCTCATGGAGCGCGAATCGACCGCGCCGTGGTGCGGCGCCCGGGCGTCGCTCGCGGCCTGATGTGCGTGCGACGCGTGCATAATCTGCCGACTGGACAGAGCACCGGAGGCACACGAAGTGGCGATTGACGAAGCTGCGCGCACGCATGCGCAATCGGGTACGCAAGACGCAGGCCGGCAGCGTGGCCGCGTGGCGGTGGTCGGCAGCCTGAACATGGACCTGGTCGCGCGCGCGCCGCGTCTGCCGCGCCCTGGCGAGACGCTCGCGGGCAGCGCCTTCGCGCAGGTCGCGGGCGGCAAGGGCGGCAACCAGGCGGTCGCGGCGGCGCGGCTCGGCGCGCAGGTGGCGATGGTCGGCTGCGTGGGCGCGGACGCCAATGGCGAGCTGCTGCGCGCCGGGCTCCTTGCCGAAGGCATCGATTGCGGCGCGCTCGACACCGCGCCGGAAGCGCCGACCGGCGTGGCGCTCATCGTCGTCGACGAGGCGAGCCAGAACGCCATCGTGATCGTCGCGGGCAGCAACGCCAAAGTGACGCCGGCAAGTCTGGCGCGCCACGAGGCGGCGCTCGCGGCTGCCGACGTCGTCGTCTGCCAGCTCGAATCGCCGCTCGACGCGGTGCACGCGGCGCTTTGCGCCGCGCGCCGGCTCGGCAAGATCACCATCCTCAATCCCGCACCGGCCACCGGTCCGCTACCCGCGGACTGGCTGCCGCTCATCGACTATCTCGTTCCCAACGAACTCGAAGCCGCGACGCTCACGGGCCTGCCACTCGCCACGCCCGAGGACGCCGCGCGTGCCGCGCAGACCCTGCACCGCGCGGGGGCGCGCAACGTGCTGGTGACGCTCGGCGAGCAGGGCGTCTGCGCCTTGCTCGGCGATGAAGCATCGAGTGCCGCTGACCCGGCGGGCGGGATGGCGCCCGTGCATTGGCCCGCGCCCAAGGTGGCCGCAGTCGATACGACGGCGGCCGGCGACACCTTCATCGGCGCTCTGGCGGCGCGCCTCGCCGCTGGCGAGGCGCCCGTGCAGGCGATCCAGTTCGCACTGCGCGCGGCGTCGATCTCCGTGACGCGCGCAGGGGCGCAACCGTCCATTCCTTCGCTTGAAGACATGGCGCGCTGAAATCAGGGGAAACGCGTCCCGCAGCCCCTGCTGTAATTTATTCGTCAGCCAATTCTTCTCATTTCGTCATATCTGATCACTATTTCAAGCCTCCCGGACGCTTGCCGCAAACAAACATGCAGGGCAACGGCCCGCACATTCGGGGCCGGAAAACCGCCCCTTGGCAAGCGCGGGAGAGTCATGAACAAGGGCATCAGCATCAAGGCGCGCATTGGCCTCACGATGGGGTTTCTGGCGGCGCTCATCGTCATTGTCGGCGCGGTGGGGCTGCTTGGCTGACACGCTCGAACGAGGCCTACCGCACCACCTGCACCAACCAGATGCCGAGCCGACACCCGGTCAACCTCGCCGAAATTTATGCGGCGCGCGAGCGGCTCGCGCTCGACCGCGCAGCATTCGAGATCGGCACGCCCGACAGCATCGCCACACTCGCGCGCGCCAGCATGCTGCGCGGCGTCTCCGACGATTACTGGAGGCAGTATCAGAGCTTGCCGCACAACGCCCAGGAAGACCGTCTCGCGCAGGGTGTCGCCGTGCGCCGCGCAGCGTTTCAGCAGGCTGCGGACAGATTTGCCGCCACCATCGCCGCAAGCGATCAGAGCAAGGTCGTCAGCGGCGCCAATGCGCTGCAAGCGGTGTACAGCCAGCTTTCGCAGGCCGATCTCGAACTCGACAAGCTGCATGGCGCGCTCGCGAAAGCGGGCTTTGAAGAGGCAGAAGCGGCGTTCGGCCAGTTGCGCATCGCCGTGATCGCCGTGCTGCTGATCGGCATTGGCGCGGCCGCGTACTCGTTCTTCACGCTGCGCCGCGCGATCGCCGGGCCGCTGGGCGAGGCGCTCGGCGCGTTCTCCGCCATCTCGGCGGGCGATCTGAGCCGTCCCATCGTGGTGCGCTCGCGCGACGAGATGGGCGAGCTGCTGGGCGGCGTGGCGCGCATGCAGCGCAGCCTCAGCGATACCGTGCGCTCGGTGCGCGGCGGCACCGAAGCGATCGCCACGGCCATACACCAGATCGCAGCCGGCAACATCGACCTTTCTTCGCGCACGGAAGAGCAGGCTTCGGCCTTGCTGGAAACCGCCGCGAGCATGGAGGAGCTCACCGGCACGGTGAAGCAGAACGCCGAAAACGTCCGCCAGGCGAGCGCGCTGGCCGCCAGCGCATCGGATATCGCCAACAAGGGCAGCCGCGTCGTGAGCGAGGTAGTGGGCACGATGGGCGAGATCAACCAAAGCTCGGCGAAGATTGCCGACATCATCGCGATCATCGAGGGGATCGCTTTCCAGACCAATATCCTGGCGCTCAATGCGGCTGTGGAAGCCGCCCGCGCGAGTGAGGAGGGGCGCGGCTTCGCGGTCGTGGCGGGCGAGGTGCGCAGCCTCGCACAGCGCTCCTCGGCGGCGGCCAAGGAGATCAAGGGGCTGATCGATACCTCGGTCGAGCGCGTGCATGCAGGTTCCGCACTCGTCGACGAGGCGGGGCGCACGATGACGGAAATCATCGGCGCGGTGCAGCGCGTGACCGACATCATGGGGGAGATTTCGGCGGCTTCGCAGGGGCAGTCCGGCGGCATCGACCAGGTGGCGCGTGCCGTCACGCAGATGGACGAGGTGACACAGCAGAATGCCGCGCTCGTGGAGGCGGCCGCCGCCGCGGCGCAGTCGCTCGAAGACCAGGCGAGCCAGCTGCGTGCCGCTGTCGCCGTGTTCAAACTCGACGAATCGCACGCGCCCGGCTTCATCGAGCACGATTTGAGGGCCGGTGTGCCGTCTGCCTCGCCGCCCGCGGACGCGAAGCCCGCGACGCGTCCGGCGACGAAGCCCGCTGTGCGCGCCGGGGTGGGCACTGCGCGCGCACCCCGGCGCGCGGCCCAGGTGGCCAGTCCGGCCGCCAAACCGGTCGCCAATGCGGCCATCAAGCCGGTGGCGGTCGCGGCGGCGGGATCGACCGACGACTGGGAGGCTTTCTGACGCCCGGCTCCCGCGACTGGGCTGTGCCGCAAATCCGCTGTTTGACGAAGCCACGCCGCTGCATCGCAGCGGCGTTTTTTATGCCTGCGATGCGCATGCATGCGCATGTGCCGCACCAAGCCGGTTACGGTACATTGTGGATCTTGTCACGCGCGCGGACGGGGACACACGGTACACTGCGCAGCCGCTTTCGCGGCAAGGGCCAGGCGCCGCAAGCGCACTGCAACACGCGCGACATCGCGCCATCATGCCGGCTCGCCGCAGGACTCGCGCTGCCGGCGCACGCACACGCACGCACAAGAAAGGATCCAGACATGACACGTGACGATCTCGCGCAGCGCCTCGTGGCGGCGCGCAGCCGCCATCAGATGATCGAGACGCTGGCGCCCGAATGGCTGCCGCCCGACGCCGCCACTGCGTACGCGATCCAGCAGGCCGTGCTCGCGGGGCTGGGCACCGCCACGGGCGGCTGGAAGATCGGTGCGCGCGCGCCCGGCGGCGCGGGGTCAGGCGCACCGTTGCCCGCGACTCACGTGCACGCCTCGCCGGCGCGCGTCGAACGCCAGGCGTTCTTCCGCGTGCTGGTCGAGCTGGAGATCGCCTTCCGCTTTGCCGAACGGGTCTTGCCGCGCGCCGACGCTTATGCGCGCGACGAGGTGCTCGCGCTCGTGGGGCAAATCCTGCCCGCCATCGAAATCGTCGACAGCCGCTTTGCCGAATGGCCGAACGTCGCGCCGCTCGCGCAGCTTGCCGATGCACAGAACAACGGCGCGCTCGTGACCGGGCATGCGCAGCCTTATGGGGCGCTCGCGCGAGCGCTCGACTTCGTCGCGCCCGAGCTCGAACTCACCTTCGACGGCGTGTCGCTCGTGCCGGAAATGGCGGGTAATCCCGCAGGCGATCCGCGCGAGTTGCTGGTCTGGTTCGTCAATCATTGCGCCGCGATGGGCATCACCATCGAACCCGAGTGGACCATCACCACGGGTTCATACGTAGGGGCGCACCGCATCGAGGGCGCAGGCCTGCTGCACGGTCATATAGACGGTCTCGGCGAGGTCGAGATCGAGTTCGTCTGACGCGACGCGCTCGCAGGATCTTGCTCGCGAACACCGTGCATATCAGCACGACGCGAGCACGAGGCGAGCACGATACAAAGAGAGGCGGTCATGCTTTTTGCGGCGCCGGCGCAATGCGCATTCGAGTCACCCGAAAGCCACTACTGCCAGCAGGGGCAGCGCGCGTTTATCGTCCCATGAATGAATGCGCGCCAACTCACTGACACCGGCCCATGTGCCGCGTATAACAAATAAAAAAATCGCTCACGCATAATGGCCAAGATGCGCAACGACAGCGCGCGCTGTTACAAAAATGGCGTTACAACTTAGCGTGGTGATCTGTACACGGCTTGTGCGGCCGTGCGTTCTATGAAGAAGCGATACACGCGCGCGGCAGAGGGCGGCGTAGCGGCGGGGTTGATGCTCGAGCGTCGATTCGCAGTGCGATTGCGCGCGCTAGCGGCGTGAATTTTGCGGGTAGGCTGAAAATTGTACGGCGTCGCAGGCCAGGCTCCAAGCACTCGAGTCTGAACTTTCAATCAGGCTCGATTTTTGTGTGAAAAAAAATTCGAAAAGGTTTAGGATGAATTCGAGCGATGTCGTTTCCGAATAGCGCGCCGCGCACGACATCGGTCCAGATCTCGGCGAGGAGGTAGCATGGATATCTACAGCAGCTTCGCGACCCGCTTCGAAAAAACGCGAGAGGAAGAGCTCTCGCTTGAGGAGTATCTCGCGCTCTGCAAAGAAGATCCCAGTGCGTATGCCACGGCTGGCGAACGCATGCTGACGGCAATCGGGGAACCAGAACAGATCGACACTCGCAACGATCCGCGCCTGTCGCGCATCTTTGCAAATAAGGTCATCAAGGTTTATCCCGCGTTCCGCGAGTTTTATGGCATGGAAGAGGTGATCGAGCAGGTGGTCGCGTACTTCCGTCACGCGGCGCAGGGGCTCGAAGAGAAGAAGCAGATCCTCTACTTGCTGGGCCCGGTGGGCGGCGGCAAGTCTTCCATTGCAGAGCGGCTCAAGCAGCTCATGGAGCGCGTGCCGTTTTACTCGATCAAGGGCTCGCCCGTGAACGAGTCGCCGCTCGGTCTCTTCGACTACGACGAGGATGGCCCTATCCTCGAAGAGCAATACGGCATTCCACGCCGCTATCTGAAGAGCATCCTGAGCCCGTGGGCCGTCAAGCGCCTGCACGAATATAACGGCGACATCCGCAAGTTCCGCGTGGTGCGCCGCTATCCGTCGATCCTGCGGCAGATCGGCATTGCGAAAACCGAGCCGGGTGACGAGAACAATCAGGATATTTCCTCGCTCGTCGGCAAGGTCGACATCCGCAAGCTCGAGCAATACGCGCAGGACGACGCGGACGCTTACAGCTATTCCGGCGGCCTGTGCCTCGCGAATCAGGGCTTGCTCGAATTCGTCGAAATGTTCAAGGCGCCGATCAAGGTGCTGCACCCGCTGCTCACGGCCACCCAGGAAGGCAACTTCAAGGGTACTGAAGGATTCGGCGCAATTCCGTTCAACGGCATCATCCTTGCGCACTCGAACGAATCGGAGTGGAAGGCATTCCGCAATAACCGCAATAATGAAGCACTGCTCGACCGTATTTTTGTGGTGAAAGTGCCTTATTGCCTGCGCTATTCGGAAGAGATGAAGATCTACGAGAAGCTGCTGCGCAACTCGTCGCTTGCGGATTCGGTGTGCGCGCCGGGCACGCTCAAAATGATGTCGCAATTCTCCGTGCTCACGCGCTTGCAGGAGCCCGAGAATTCGAGCCTCTTCTCGAAGATGCAGGTGTACGACGGCGAGAACCTCAAGGACACCGACCCGAAGGCCAAGTCGTATCAGGAATACCGTGACTTCGCCGGGGTCGACGAGGGCATGGCCGGGGTCTCCACGCGCTTCGCGTTCAAGATCCTCTCGCGCGTGTTCAATTTCGATTCGACCGAAGTAGCCGCGAATCCGGTGCACCTCATGTACGTGCTCGAGCAGCAGATCGAACGCGAGCAATTTCCGCCGGAGACCGAGCAAAAGTATCTGTCGTTCGTGAAGGACGTGTTGGCCTCGCGTTACGCCGAGTTCATCGGCAAGGAGATCCAGACCGCTTACCTCGAATCGTATTCTGAATACGGGCAGAACATCTTCGATCGCTATGTCACGTACGCCGACTTCTGGATTCAGGATCAGGAGTTCCGCGACCACGACACGGGCGAGAGTTTCGACCGCGCGGCGCTGAACGCGGAACTGGAGAAGATCGAAAAGCCCGCGGGCATCAGCAACCCGAAGGACTTCCGCAACGAGATCGTGAACTTCGTGCTGCGCGCGCGCGCGGGCAACGCCGGCAAGAACCCGGCGTGGATCAGCTACGAGAAACTGCGCGTGGTGATCGAGAAGAAAATGTTCTCGAATACGGAAGAACTTTTGCCGGTCGTCTCGTTCAATGCAAAGGGATCGGCGGAAGAACAGCGCAAGCATGAAGACTTCGTCAATCGCATGGTGGCGAAGGGCTATACGCCCAAGCAGGTCCGGTTGCTCTGCGACTGGTATCTGCGTGTGCGCAAGTCGTCATGAGCGCAGAGGCAATACCTTCCTGTTGCGCCGCCGCACATTTCATGCGGCGGCGCAAAAAGGAAATCCGGCGGGGCGCAGGCCACGTAGCCATGAGCAACTGAACGTGGCATTCCAGACTGCGCACCCCGCCCATTCGAAACGTGAGCGGGAGACTGGATGTGCTTCATCAAATCATCGACCGCAGGCTGGCCGGCAAGAACAAGAGCATTGCAAACCGCGAGCGCTTTTTGCGCCGCGTGAAGAACTATATTCGTCACGCCGTCTCGGAAGCGGTGCGTGACCGCAGCATCAAGGACATTCAAAGCAACCAGAGCATCACCATTCCGCGCAAGGACATTGCCGAGCCGTCGTTCCGGCACGGCCCCGGCGGCCGGCGCGAAATGGTGCATCCGGGCAACGAGGACTACGTGCGCGGCGACCGCATTCCGCGTCCGCAAGGCGGCGGGGGCGGTGGCGGCAGCCAGGCGAGCAACGAGGGCGAAGGTCAGGACGACTTCGTGTTCGAACTCTCGCGCGAGGAGTTCATGCAGTACTTCTTCGACGACCTCGAATTGCCGCGCCTCGTCAAGACCCATCTGATGGCCGTGCCCACGTGGAAGAGCATCCGCGCCGGGTGGGCCGCCGAGGGCACGCCGAATAACATCGACGTCGTGCGCTCTCTGAGGAGCGCGCTCGGGCGGCGCATCGCTTTGGGCGCGCCGCTCGTGAACGAATTGCGCGACCTCGAAGAGCAGCTGGAGGCGCTAATGGCCGATCCGTCGGACCGGCGCGACGACATCAAGCAGCTCGAAGAGCAGATTCATCATCTGCGCGGACGCATCTGGCGCATCCCGTTCATCGACCCGTTCGACCTGCGTTACGTGAACCGCGTAAAGCAGCCGCAGCCGTCGAGCCAGGCGGTGATGTTCTGCCTGATGGATGTGTCCGGCTCGATGGACGAGCAGCGCAAGGACCTTTCGAAGCGCTTCTTCATCCTGCTGTACCTGTTCCTCAAGCGCAATTACGAAAAGATCGAAGTGGTCTTCATTCGCCACCACACGCGCGCCGAGGAAGTGGATGAGGATACCTTCTTCCATTCGACGGAAAGCGGCGGCACGGTGGTGTCGAGCGCGCTGGAATTGATGAAAAAGGTGATCGAAGACCGTTATTCGCCGAGCGACTGGAACATCTACGGGGCGCAGGCTTCGGACGGCGACAACTGGACCGACGATTCGCCGAAGTGCCGCAAGCTGCTCGCGGATGACATCCTGCCTAAGGTGCGCTATTTTGCTTATATTCAGGTGACGCCCGAGGAGCAAAACCTCTGGCTCGAATATGCGCAGCTGGCGCTCACCGACCCGAATCTGGCGATGAAGAAGGTCGACAACCCGGCGGATATCTATCCGGTCTTCCGGGAGCTGTTTGAAAAGCAGGTGGAGCATTCATGACGACACGCCACCTGCACAACGAGGCGCGCGGCTATCAGCCGGAGCGCCGCAAGACCGGCGGCCACGGGAAGGGACAGCACGGCGATCACGAGGCTGCCGCAAAACGGGGGGGACACCCGGCCGAGCCGGCGCGCAAAGACGCGCACGGGCTCCCCGAACATGACCTCCCTGAACCCCGGCTTCCGGAAACCAGGGAATTGCATATGAACGTAGCCGACAGACGGCCGTTGCCGTGCCCATCCGACTGGACCTTCGAGCTGATCGAAGAATACGACACGCATATCTCGCATGTTGCGGAGCAATACGAACTGGACGTCTATCCGATCCAGCTCGAATTGATCAGCGCCGAGCAGATGATGGATGCCTATGCGTCAGTCGGCATGCCGGTCAACTATCGCCACTGGTCGTTCGGCAAGCATTTTCTCTCCACGGAGAAGAGCTATCGCCGGGGACAGATGGGGCTTGCGTACGAGATCGTCATCAATTCGAATCCGTGCATTGCGTATCTGATGGAAGAAAACACGATGACGATGCAGGCGCTCGTCATCGCGCACGCGGCCTACGGACACAACTCGTTCTTCAAGGGCAACTACCTGTTCCGCCTCTGGACCGACGCGCATGCGATCGTCGACTACCTCGTCTACGCGAAGAATTACATTGCCGAATGCGAGGAGCGCTTCGGTCTCGACCGTGTGGAGGAGTTGCTCGACTCGTGCCACGCGCTCATGAATTACGGCGTGGACCGCTACAAGCGGCCCCAAAAGCTTTCGCTCGAACGCGAGGCTGCGCTGCGCCGCGAGCGCGAGGCGTATCTGCAATCGCAAGTCAATGAACTATGGCGCACGCTGCCGAAGACGCAGCAGCCCATCGCCGAGGAAATCGACGAGCGCTTCCCGCCCGAGCCGCAGGAGAACCTGCTGTATTTCGCCGAAAAGAACGCGCCGCTGCTCGAACCGTGGGAGCGCGAAGTCATCCGCATCGTGCGCAAGGTGGGTCAGTACTTCTATCCGCAACGCCAGACTCAGGTGATGAACGAGGGCTGGGCCACGTTCTGGCATTACACGCTGCTCAATACGCTGTATGCGCAAGGCAAGCTGGAAGACGGCTTCATGATGGAGTTCCTGCACTCGCACAGCAATGTGGTCTATCAGCCGCCAGTCACCAAGCACTACTACAGCGGAATCAATCCGTATGCGCTGGGCTTTTCGATGATGAGCGACATACGCCGCATCTGCGAAAGCCCCACCGAGGAAGACCGCAAGTGGTTCCCGGAACTCGCCGGCAGCCCATGGCTCAGTGCGCTGCACTACGCGATGCGCAACTTCAAGGACGAGAGCTTCGTCGCGCAGTATCTCTCGCCGCATCTGATCCGCGAGATGCGGCTCTTCTCGGTGCTCGACGACG
The DNA here is from genome assembly GCF_051125215.1 of Paraburkholderia sp. A3BS-1L. Lineage (NCBI taxonomy): Bacteria > Pseudomonadati > Pseudomonadota > Betaproteobacteria > Burkholderiales > Burkholderiaceae > Paraburkholderia > Paraburkholderia sp. A3BS-1L. Next base: position 1,684,595 of record NZ_CP120442.1, read on the forward strand.
ACATGCGCGACGCGCTGGAAGTCTCGGCCATCCACGACGACAGCGGCTATCAGTACGTGCGCCAGGCGCTCTCGCGGCAGTACGACATGCATCATCGCGAGCCGAACATTCAGGTCTGGTCGGTCAACACACGCGGCGACCGCAGCCTCACGCTGCGCCACTTCATGAGCGATAACCGTCATCTGTCGGGCGACACTGACGAAGTCCTGCGGCACATGGCGCGGCTCTGGCAATTCGATGTGTATCTGGAAAGCGTCGACGAGAACGGCACGGTCAGGAAGCGCTACGAATGCCGTTACGTGCCGCCGGCGGTGAGGGTATAGGCATACACCGGCTTCGACGCCCGCAGTGCAACCGAAGGCCAGCCCGCGCGCTGGCCTTTTTCTTGGTGTCGCGCAGCTTTCCTTTCGCCAGGATCGCAGCATGGCAAGCCGCCGTGAACGAACCGGCTGTGCCGCGCTAAGATACGGCGCTATTACCCTTACTCGCCAGTTACTCCGAAGCCCATGCGGATGCAGGCATCGAAAGGAAGCCGTCGTGGCGTTTGAATTTTTCAGTGGCATGCGTCACCTCAACCGCGCAGGGGCGTTGCGTGACGCGAAAGCGGGCGTGCTGCTCGCGTCGATGAATATTCCGCAACTGCTCGGCTATGCGCGCATTGCGGGCATGCCGGCCGTTACCGGGATCTATACCGGCTTCCTGCCGTTCATCGCGTTCGCGTTCTTCGGCGCCTCGCGCCACCTCGTGGTCGCTGCGGATTCGGCTACGGCCACGATCTTCGCGAGCAAGCTCACAGCCATGGCGGCGCCTGCGAGCGCCGAATACGTCGCGCTGGCTGGCATGACCGCGTTGCTCACGGCGTTCTTCCTGCTGCTCGCGCGCATTTTCCGGTTAGGCTTTCTCGCCGACTTTCTCTCGCGCACGGTGTTGGTGGGCTTTCTTACCGGTGTTGGCGTACAGGTGGGCGTGGCGATGCTCGGCGACATGCTCGGCATTCCGTTCGCCTCGCGGCGCACGGCCCTGCAGGTCAGGCAGATCATCTTGCAGTTTTCCTCCATTCACTGGCAGACGCCTGCGATCGCGGCGCTCGTAGTCTTGACGATTCTCGTCTTCAAGCGATTGCGGCCGGCCTGGCCCGTGCCGCTCGTCGCGGTGGTGGGCGGCATCGCCGCGAGCGCCACGTTCGACTTCGCGGGCCGCGGCATTGCCGTGACCGGACCGCTGCAAGGAGGGCTGCCGCACATTGCGTTTCCGGCCGTGGGCTGGTTTCAGATGCTCGACTTGATGCAGGTGGCGGCAGCGTGCTTCGTGATCATCATCGCGCAGAGCGCGGCGACGAGCCGCGCATTCGCCGAGCGCTACGACGAACGCGTGGATGAAGACCAGAATTTGCTGGGCCTCGCCGCAGCAAACGCGGCGGCTTCGCTGAGCGGCGCGTTCGTGGTGAACGGCAGCCCCACGCAGACCGCCATGGCCGAGCAGGCCGGCGCGCGCAGCCAGTTTGCGCAACTGGCGTTTGCTGCGGTTGTCGTTGTGGTGCTGCTATTTCTGAGCAACTGGCTGCAATATCTGCCACGCTGCGTGCTTGCGGCCATCGTCTTCACGATCGCTGCCGGCATGGTGCACATCGGCCAGTTGATCGATATTCGCAGCGAAAGCCGTGGCGAGTTCTGGCTCGCCGTGGTTACCGCGCTCTCCGTGGTTGTGATCGGAGTGGAGAACGGCATTCTCATTGCGATCGGGCTCTCGCTGCTGCGCCACGTGCGCCACAGCTATCGCCCGCATACGATGATGCTTGCCCCCAACGAGACGGGGCGCTGGATGCCCGTGCCGGCGCAGGTCGGACTCGTGACCGGGCCCGGCCTCATCGTCTATCGCTTTGGCTCCGATCTTTTCTACGCCAACGATCATCTTTTCGTCGACGAAGTGAACGGTTTGATCGACGGGGCGCCGTCGCCCGTGCATTGTCTCGTGATCGACGCATCGGCCATCACGGCCATTGATTATTCGGCAGGTCGTTCGGTTAACGAGTTATGCGAGTCGCTGCGCAATCGCGGCATCGAGGTGATATTCGGCCGGGTCAACCGCTATCTGCGCGCGGACATGGATCGCCACGGCATCACCCCCGTGGTGGGCGCGGAAAACATCTATACGACGCTACACGAGGCGCTCGCGGCCGTGCATCCGGAACTCGGCCAGCACGCTGACGCGTGACCGGTCCTTGCACGTCCTTGCACTATCCTCGCGCAGTGCAGCATGGTTCCAGCGGGGCTGCCGCGCTCGCGAGCGTTTGCACACCCTCGGACCTCCAGAGAAACCCGAATTGCCCGCGAGATTTCGTGGCTGATATCTTGCGCGTCAAGCGCTGTGGAAGCGCTTCCACATCAACGCCGCCGGGGCGCGGCAACGTCTCGCTGACGGCTTTTGCGCAGGAGCTTTCGTGACACACGACCTAGCCGCTTCGCCGCATTCCGCTTCGCCGCATCCCGATCCGGCTGCCTCGTTCGAACCCGACGCCTTCACGCCGACGCCCGATTCCGTGCTCTGGCGAGGCGACTTCTTGCTGGGGGCGGCCACCGCGTCGTACCAGATCGAAGGCGCGGTGGGCGAGGATGGCCGTCTGCCATCGATCTGGGACACCTTCAGCGCCACACCCGGCAAGGTGCTCGCGAGCGATACCGGCGCTGTGGCCTGCGATCATTACCACCGTTGGGAAAGCGACCTCGATCTACTGGAAGCATTGAACTTCGAGGCCTATCGCTTCTCGATTGCCTGGCCGCGGGTGATGGATGCGTCGGGCCGTCCGAACGAAAAGGGCATCGGCTTCTACCGGCGCTTGCTCGAGCGTTTGAAAGAGAAGGGCATCCGGGCTTTCGCGACGCTCTATCACTGGGACTTGCCACAGCATCTGGAGGATCGCGGTGGCTGGCTCAACCGCGATACGGCCTGGCGTTTTGCCGACTATGCGGACCTGATGAGCCGTGAATTGTCGGGCCTCGTCGACGCATGGATGACGCTCAACGAGCCGTGGTGCTCGGCGTATCTCGGCTATGGCAACGGCCATCATGCGCCGGGCCTTGCGAATCCGCGCTATGCGACCCAGGCCATGCATCATCTGCTGCTGGGCCACGGGCTGGCGACGGCGGCGCTGCGCGCGAACGATCCGCGCTCGGCCAAGGGCATTGTCGCGAACGTCGGGCGCGGCACGGCGGATTCAGATTCGCACGCCGACCTCACCGCCGCGCGCCGCTTCGAAGTGCAGCACAACGCGTGGATTCTCGACCCGTTGCTCAAGGGCGAGTATCCAGCCGAGCTGTTCGAACTGTGGCCCGGCACTGAGCCGCTCGTGCTCGACGGCGACATGCAGACGATCGCCACACCGCTCGACTTCCTCGGCATCAACTACTATTTTCGTACCCAGGTGAAAAGCGACGGCGCACACGGCTTTGTCGAAGTGCCGCTTGCCGGCGTCGAACGCACGCAGATGGGCTGGGAGGTCTATCCGGACGGCCTGCGCGATCTGCTCGTGGGCTTTCATCGCACGTATGAAAACCTGCCGCCTGTCTATATCACCGAGAACGGCATGGCTTCCGACGACAGCGTGCGCGACGGGCAAGTGGACGACGCGCAGCGCATTGCGTTTCTCAGGCGGCATCTGGCTGCCGTCGACGCCGCGATCAAGGCGGGCGTGGACGTGCGCGGCTACTTTGTGTGGTCGCTGCTCGACAACTTCGAATGGGCATTCGGCTACGAACGGCGCTTTGGCGTGGTTCATGTGGATTACGACACGCAAAAGCGCACGCCCAAACGCAGCGCACAACTGATTGCGCGCTTCATGGCCCAGCGGGGCGCGCGGGCTTGACTTCATAGAACGATAGACAAACCGGTACACCGGAGGAGACGCAATGAAGCGATTGGACCGGATGAACCCACGCGCGCCCATGCTGCGCGCTGTCGTCGCTGCGCTCGCCATGGCCGGCGCGCTGGTGGCGCACGCCGCGGACGCACCACTCAAGGCCACCGTGATTCACTGGTGGACCTCGGGCGGCGAATCGGCCGCCATCAAGCAATTCGCGCAAGCCTATGATCAGGCGGGCGGCCAGTGGATCGACAACGCGATTGCCGGCGCGGACCAGGCGCGCGCCACGGCAATCAACCGCATTGTTGGCGGCGATCCGCCCACGGCGGCACAGTTCAACACGTCCAAACAGTTTCACGATCTCATCGACCAGGGACTCCTGAATAATGTCGATGACGTTGCAGCCAGGGAGAACTGGAACGCCATTTTGCCAGAATCGGTGCTCAACCAGATCAAGGTGAACGGGCATTTTTATGCCGCACCCGTGGACATCCACATGCAGGACTGGTTTTTTTACTCGAAGCCCGCGTTTGCCAAAGCCGGCATCGCGAGCGAACCCAGGAACTTCGACGACCTTTTCGCCGCCCTCGACAAGCTCAAGGCGGCAGGCCTGATTCCGCTCGCGCTCGGCGGCCAGGCGTGGCAGGAGAAAATCACTTTCGACGCGATCTTCGCCGACATGGATCGCAATCTCTACATGAGGGTCTATCGCGACCGCGATGCGAACGCCGTCAATTCGCCGGCTTTCAAGAACGTGCTGACGACCTTCAAACGCCTGCACAGCTATGTCGATCCGGGCTCGCCCGGCCGCAACTGGAACGATGCGACGGCGCTCGTGATTTCGGGCAAGGCAGGCATGCAGATCATGGGAGACTGGGCGAAGGGCGAGTTCTCTAACGCGCATCAGGTGGCGGGCAAGGACTTCGGCTGCTTTCCGGGCTTCGCGAATTCCCCGTATATGGTGGCGGGCGATGCGTTCGTGTTCCCGAAGACCGACAACCCGCAGGCCGTGAAAGCGCAGCAACTGCTCGCGACGGTGATGACCTCGCCCAAGGCGCAAGCGGCATTCAGCGAGAAGAAGGGCTCGATACCGATTCGCCAGGACGTGGATACTTCGAACTTCGACATCTGCGCGAAGGGGGGCATGACAATCATGAAGGACAAATCTCGCCAGTTGCCGAACCCGGAGATGCTGATTCCGCCTGATGTGCAGGGCGCGCTTCAGGACGTCATCACGAACTTCTGGAACAAGAACCAGCCCGTCGACGAAGCGCAGAAAGCGTTCGCCACGGCGATCAAGCGCTGAGCCGGGGCAGCCCATGTACGCGCTCAAGCTGGATCATGCGAGGCGCCGGGAACGATTGAAACGCGCGGGGCGCCCCATGCGGCGGCGCCTGTCGCTGGCCGCATGGATCGCGCTGCTGCCGATGGCAGCCACGGTCGTGTTCGCCTATATCGGCACGATGCTGTGGACCGCGCGTGTTTCGATGAGCTACTCGCGCTCACTGCCGACCAACACGTTCGCGGGCGCGACGCAGTATGTGCGGCTCTTCGAAAACGACCGCTGGATCGTCTCGCTGCAGAACCTCGCGATCTACGGTGTGTGCTTTATCGTCGTCTGTCTCGCGACTGGTTTGTTGCTCGCGATATTCATCGACCAGCGCGTTGCAGCCGAGGGTGCGCTACGCACGATCTTTCTCTATCCATATGCGATGTCGTTTGTAGCAACCGGGCTCGTGTGGCAGTGGATCCTCAATCCCGAACTCGGCGTCCAGGCGGTGCTGCGGCATATGGGTTTCGCGCATGCGCACTTCGACTGGATCGTTTCGCAACGCTTCGCGATCTATACGCTCGTGATCGCGACCGTGTGGCAGGCCTCGGGGCTCGTGATGGCATTGATGCTCGCGGGGCTGCGCGGCATCGAGGAAGAGCTCTGGATGGCCGCGCGCCTCGACGGCATTCCGCGCTGGCGTGTTTATGCGAGCATCGTCGTGCCGATGCTGAAGACCTCGATGTCCACCGCGTTCGTGCTGCTCTTCGTGATGGTGGTGAAGCTCTACGACGCGGTGGTGGCCATGACGCAAGGCGGCCCTGGCACCGCAAGCGAAGTGCCGGGCAAGTTCATCATGGATTACCTGTTCAATCGCGCGAACATCGGGCTGGCTTCCGCCGCCTCGATCGTGCTGCTCGCGACGGTTCTCGCGGTGCTCGCGCCAGTGCTGTACGCGCGCAGCCATGTTTCGGCCATGGCAGCGCGCAGGGGAGAGCGAACATGAACGTTCGGCTTGCCAAACCGTCCAGCGCCCGCGCGACTGAAGCGAAGCCCGGGCGCCGCATGCCTGCCCCGAGGCGGCGGCGTCATTTCACACCGGCTCGCTTCGGTATATATGGATTCCTTATTATTGCCGCACTGTTTTTCCTGTTGCCGCTCTATGTGATGCTCGTTACCTCGCTCAAGCCGATGAATGAAATCCGCATGGGCCATCTGCTTGCGCTGCCGCTTCATGTCACGCTCGCGCCGTGGCAGGACGCCTGGTCGTCGGCATGCACGGGCCTCGAATGCGCGGGCATTCGCGTGGGCTTCTGGAATTCGGTGCGCATCGTCGTGCCGAGCACGATCATTTCGATTGCGGTGGGCGCCGTGAACGGCTACGCGCTCTCGTTCTGGCGGCCGCGCGGCGCGGGCGTGCTATTCGCCGTGCTGCTCGCGGGCGCGTTCATTCCCGTGCAGGTGATGGTCTATCCGCTCGTGCGCGTGCTGGCCGCCGTGCATCTGTTCGCTTCGCTGCCGGGCATCGTCGTGATCCACACGATCTTCGGCATGCCCGTAATGACGCTGCTATTTCGCAACTATTATGCCGCGCTGCCGCAGGAGCTCTTCAAGGCGGCGCGCATCGACGGCGGCGGCTTCTGGCGCATCTTCGTGCAACTCATGCTGCCCATGTCGGCGCCCATTATCGTGGTTGCCTTGATCATGCAGGTCACGGGCATCTGGAACGACTATATTCTCGGGCTGGTTTTCGCGGGCACCCATAACCTGCCGATGACCGTGCAACTCAACAACATCATCAATACCACCACGGGCGAGCGGCTCTATAACGTGAACATGGCCGCGACGATCCTAACCTCGCTCGTACCGCTCGCGATTTATTTCATTTCGGGCCGCTGGTTCGTGCGCGGCATCGCATCGGGCGCGATGAAGGGATGAGCAGCCGACGATGAGGTCAGGGCAAGGAGGCAGACGATGGCGAATCCGGCAAACGTAGCGGTGCACAACCTGCGCATCGACCTTGGCGCGAACACGGTGATCGAAGATCTCGACCTCGATGTGCGCGCGGGAGAGTTCGTGGTGCTGCTCGGCCCTTCGGGCTGCGGCAAGTCCACCTTGCTGCACAGCATCGCCGGCCTCATCGACGTGACCCACGGCAGCATCGAAATCGCGGGCGCAGACATGACGTGGGCCGATCCCAAGGATCGCGGCGTGGCGCTCGTGTTCCAGTCGTACGCGCTCTATCCGACGATGAACGTCGAGCGAAATCTTTCATTCGCATTGCGTATCAATGGCACGCCACGCGCGGAAATCGAGCGGCGCGTGCAGCGAGCGGCGGAGATGCTCCAACTCGGCCCGCTGCTCTCGCGCAAGCCGTCGCAGCTTTCGGGCGGTCAGCGCCAGCGCGTGGCGATCGGGCGCGCGCTGGTGCGCGAAGCCGATGTGTTCCTGTTCGACGAACCGCTCTCGAATCTCGACGCCAAGCTGCGCACGGAACTGCGCCGTGAGCTCAAGCAACTGCATCAGCAACTGGGCGCGACAATGATCTACGTGACGCACGATCAAGTGGAGGCCATGACGCTCGCCACGCGCATGGCGGTCATGAATGGCGGCGTGATCCAGCAGTTCGGCGCGCCCGCCGATGTCTATGCGCGGCCCGAAAACCTGTTCGTGGCGACCTTCCTTGGTGCACCGCCGATGAATCTTCTGCACGGTGTGCTCGAAGCCGGCGAAGGCAAGCTGTGGTTCCGCGGGCAGCGGCTCGCCGTGGACGTCTCGCGCTATGCGTTCAAGGGGGCGCTCGATCCTGGCCGGCCATGTGTGCTGGGCGTGCGTCCCGAGGACATCCGCTCGGGCGATCCGGTGCGCATTGCCTCGCGGGGCGAGGCGCTGCAAGGCCAAATTACGCTGATCGAACCGATGGGCAACCACCGGGTCCTCTGGCTCGATTATCATGGAACGCAGATCGCTTCGATCGATCAGGACAAGACACCACTCGCGAGCGGAGCTAATGTGCCGTTCGAGATCGATGCCGGGCAGGTATCGCTGTTCGACGAGGCGAGCAGCCTGCGACTTTGAGCGCCCATTCATCAGACCATTAGATGAAAGGGGCGGGCGCTCGGAAAACATAACCAGAAGAAGGCAAGGGGGCAAACAAGCGTGGTAACCCTCAAAGACGTGGCAACGCTGGCCGGTGTGGGTCTTTCCACGGCCTCGCGGGCGATTTCGGGCAAGGGGCCGGTGTCGGCCGAGGCCGCCGCGCGCGTGCAGGCCGCTATCGAGCATCTAAACTTCCGGCCGTCGTCGATAGGGCGGGCGATGGCGACGCAGTCGCTCGGCATCGTCGGCATTTTCGTGCCGACTTTTTTTGGCTCTTATTACGGCACCATCCTCAAGGAGACCGATACGGAATTGCGCGCGGTGAAGCGGCACGTGGTAGTGGCCACCGGTTGCGGCGACGGCTCGCCACGCGAGCAGGCCATCGAGGCCGTGCGCTTTCTGATCGGGCGCGACTGCGACGGCATGGTGGTCATCAGCCACGACCTGCACGACGAAGACCTCAATATGCTGCATGCGATGCATCCGCGTATGGCATTCCTGAACCGTGTATTCGATCAGTTGCCCGAGGCGTCGTTTTGCGCCGACCATTTTCACGGCGGCGAACTGGCCGCGCGGACGCTGGTCAAGCATGGCCACCGGGAGATTGCAGTGATCGGCGGGCCGCCGAGCTCTTCGGACAACCTCGCGCGTCTCGACGGTTTCTTCACCGAACTCGCGCACCACGGCATTGCGCGCGCGGCAGTGCCGCTCATCATGTCGGACTTCTCGCCCGAGGGCGGCTATGCCGCGGCCGGCGAGTTGCTCGACTCGAAGCAACGCTTCACGGCACTTTTCTGCGCCAACGACACGATGGCCATGTCGGCGCTCGCCCGTTTGCAGCAGGCGGGCATTGCGGTGCCGGACGACATCTCAGTGATGGGCTATGACGATGATTATTCAGCGGCCTATATGGCACCCGCGCTCACCTCGGTCCACATTCCGACGGCGGAACTCACCCGCAATGCCGTGCGCTGGCTGATCAATCAGTGCTATGGCACGCATTGGGACATCGAGCGCGATTTCGGCGTCAGCGTAACGATGCGTGCCTCGGTCGCACGGCCGAATCCCGCTCGTCTTGTCTGACTATTGCTCGGCGCAAGAGCGTATGGGATGGCGGTGGCACGCACGCGCGCACCACCGCCCGCGCGAATCAAGGCTGCGCAGCGAGCGCAGGCGAGGACGACGGGGTAGGGGCGCTGGTGTGTGTGGCGGCAGCCGTATAGGTGCCGGTGAGCGACTTGAGGAAGGCGGTCAGCGCGTCGACGTCCGCTTCGGACAGCGTGGTGCCGAGCTGATACTGCGCCATCATGCGCACCGCCTCACGCAGATCCGTTACGCTGCCGTCGTGGAAATACGGTGCCGTGAGCGCCACGTTGCGTAATCCCGGCACCTTGAACGACTGGCGATCGCGCGGATCGTGCGTGACGTTGGCCCGGCCGTTGTCGGCTTCGGTCAGCGCGTCGCCGCGTGCGGCGAAGTAGTCGCCAGCACGGCCCATGCGCTCGAACGATTGCCCACCCAGATTGGCGCCGACGTGGCAGCTCGCGCACCCCACCGACTTGAACAGGTTATAGCCACGCACCTCTTCGTTGCTTAATGCTTCAGTGTTGCCGCGCAGCCAGGCGTCGAAACGGCTGGGCGTGAGTAGAGTCTTTTCGTATTCGGCAATGGCGTTGGTGATGTTCGCGCCGTTCAGTCCATCAGGGTAGGCCTGCAAGAAGGCCTGCGCGAACGGCGCATCGGCATTGAGCTTGCCGACGATCTGATCCCACGATGCCGACGCCATCTCGACCGGATTGAGCGGCGGCCCGCCTGCCTGCTCCTGAAGCGTGGCGGCGCGCCCGTCCCAGAACTGCGTATGGTTGAGCGCGGCATTGAATACCGTGGGCGCATTCACGCCGCCCAGCTGGCCGCCCACGCCGAGCGAGCGTTTGCGGTTGTCCACGCCGCCGGTCGCGAGCGAATGGCAGCTCGCGCACGAAATGGTATTGTCAACGGAAAGGCGCGGATCGTGGAACAACTGCGCGCCGAGCGCGACCTTGCGCGCGTCGGTCGGCAACGCCCGCGGCAACGGCTGCACCGGATCGTTCTCGAAAGCCATCGCGACGCCAGGCGTGGCATACCAGCGCTTGCGCTCCTGCAAGATCCATGTGAGCAGCGTCTGCTGGTCGTGCTGGTTCAGCCCGGTGCGCCAGTGCATCATGCGAAAGCGCAGGGGAGGCATCGTGTCGTTCGTCACGGCGCGCTCCAGCTTGGCGAGATCGGCCTGCGGGGGAGGTGTGCCGTTGCGCAGCGCATTGAACACAGCGTCGAGCCGGAAATAACGCTGGCCGGTCTCGATGTCGTAGCGCGAGAGCTGCTGGATGCCGGGCAGGGACGCATACGCCGGCAGTACCGCTTTGGTCGAGTGACAGTAATAGCATGCGTTGCGGTCGAGGATATTGCGAACCTTTGCAGCCTCCGGAGACGCGGCGGGCAGGCTGGCCGTGCTTTCGGCGTAGAGGGTGTCGTGATACCAGGCGATGCCGCTAAGGCCGAGATAGCCGGCGGCGAGAAGCGCGGCAGCGCAGACGAGGAATTTTTTCATTGTTGGCGTTGGTTGTAGGGAACCTGGGAATCCTGAGTGGATGTCGGGCCCGAACAAGCCCACTCTGGTATGGACCTGAGTACGGTGAACGCCAGATGACGAAGGGCCGAGACGGATTAGCGTGCTGATGCTACCGATACCCGGCGTCAGCGCCATTGCGGCACGTCAAGCAGACGCTGACTTGTCGCCCGCGACCGGTCGAAGCTTAAAAAACTGGCCGTCGATTCGATAAGTAGAGCAAACAAAACGGCCTTTCTATTTTTTTCATTCATGGCAATCATGCCGTGAATGATAGGCATCAAGGTCACCCGTGCAATACCGTGCCCGGCGCCTGAAACGAGGTCGCACGGCTAGAGCCGGAGCAGATGGTGTGCCGTCGCGTCGCCTGCATCAAGGCGTACGCCTGAGAGCGCCTCCCGGTCTGCGCGGCGCGATGCTTTCAAGGGGTTTTCATCGAGCCACGAAAGCAGGGCGATGGCGCATTCGTGCCGCGATACGCTAGCCGCTGGTAAGCTGGATACCGCAAAGCCTGTGCAGGGCCATGTCCAGGCTTCGCTGATCAGTGCCGGTTCGCGCGCGCAGGGAACAAATGGGTGCTGCAATCTGGGACGGTCATAGACGACCTTTCAGTCAGGAGACGACGTGAACAAAATTGTCTTCCCTGGAGTCATTGCGCGAACCTTCGCGGTGCAGCTCGTGAGCCCGATTTGCCTCGCGCTCATAGGTGCAGTCATGCTGGGCGGCTGCGCTCACCAGAAAGTGGCAAGCGAGCATGAGCCTGCGCAATCGAACGTGCCATCGCCGCTCAATGACCTCGGCAGCGGGCCGGGCGAGAGCAGTGCGGCAATAATCGATGCGCGCGCAACGAGTGCGCTGGATGCCATGGGCCGGTATCTGCGCTCGTTACGCACCTTCGAAGTGAATGCGGACACGGCCACCGACGTCGTGCTCGACAACGGCCAAAACGTAGCGTTCCTGCATCACGCCGTGCTCAAGGTCAAACGGCCCGATCGCCTGCGCGCGGACATCACAGGTAACGGCAACGTGCGCGGCATCGTCTATGACGGCCATCGCTTCACGATCTTCAACGAGAAAAAGGGCTACTACGCGCGGCACGATGCTCCGCCCACGCTCGACGCTCTGGTGCATGACCTCGCCGCCAACTGGCATATCGAAACGCCGCTCGTCGATCTGTTCTATTGGGGCAACGGCAAGCCCGACAACAGCGCCATTCAATCGGCACAAACGCTTGGCGAGGAGAAGATCGACGCGCGCACCTGCACGCACTATGCATTCAGGGAAGCGGACGTGGACTGGGAACTGTGGGTACAAACGGGGCGCAGGCCGCTGCCGTGCAAAATGATCGTTACCGACACGACCCAGCCGACGCGGCCGCGCCATGATGTGACGTACCACTGGCGGCTCAATCCGGCCTTCGCGGCGTCGACGTTCGTGTTCCATCCGGGCCCCGGTGCGCGGCAGATCGAGCTTAAGCCCGCAGATCATTCACCTTACGGGGAGGCGGAATGAGGAAGCCGAAGCACGAGCCTCACACCTGTGCGCATGGAACGCGGGCACGGGCCTAATTACTTGAGGGGCGAAGTGACTTAAGCAATTCTTAAGCTACCGGCGACGAGACTATCGGCCAAGTCTGAAAAAGTGTGCCGATGGAATGAAAGCGATTTACGCCGATCTGAAGCGAGCCCGTATGCGTCCGACCTCTAGTCGCGTCGCGGTTCTGCATTTGTTCCACGAATTTCCGCGCGAGCACATGACCGCCGACCAGGTCTTTCGGCGCGTGCCGCCGGAGACCGAGCAATGCAGCCTCGCGAGTGTGTATCGTGCGCTGGCGCAATTGCTGGATGCGGGCCTGATCACGAGCGCGTGGATTGGCGAGCAGCGCGTCGTGTACGAACTCAATCGCGGCACGCGCCATTCGCATCTGGTCTGCAGCGATTGCGGCACGATTTGTGATGTCGACGACAACGCGCTCGAGTTGCAGCACGAGGCCATTGCGGCCGCGCGCGAGTTTCGGTATGCAAGCGCAAGCCTTGTGATCTTCGGGCGCTGTGCGCAATGCGAGGCCTCGCCAGATTCGGCCGTTCGGCGTGCGGGCGCGTTGCATGGGATGGATCGGCGCGTGCAATAGTGCGGGGTGCATGCGTGGGCGGAACCAGGCGGTGGTGGAAGCGAAAGCCGGGTGAATTTTTTATTTTACATAATATAAATTATCGAAGTTAAATTTGTAGGTCCCAAATAGAAATGTCGTGTTCTAGCCATTTAGAAATGTCGCGTTTCGACCTCGGTAAGCTTGCCGGTTCCCTGCGAGACCGTGGAGCCGCCCATGCACCGAAGCGCACTGGTGACATTGAACATGCGAGAACTTGATCGTTTGAAGGTAATCCAGGCTGTCGTGGATTCGGGCCTGAAGCCAGGTCGCGCGGCCGAGCGGCTGGGCCTGAGCGTGCGCCAGGTCGAGTGGCTGGTGCTGCGTTACCGGGCCGCAGGCATCGCTGGACTGGTGTCGGGCAAGCGTGCCTCGTCCTCGCTCGCGGTTACATAGCCCATGCTCTAACGTGAGAGTGGCGGCTTTTACGCGACTGCTGAGCATTGCCTGCGGACGTCTTTCTGCCCAGCGATGTTGCCAGCACCGTCTGAAAGCAGAAATGCCGCTGTTTTGGCGATTTCGTGAGTTTCGGGTGCGTCCTCCCCACCACGGGGGGGTGCCCCGCGCGGCGCGCCCCCTAACCTGCAAACCGATACACGCAATCGTGACGGCAAGCCGTTCGGCACGCGTAGTCCAAGAACAAGGAGACACCAATGGCGGCCATGATTGCCCGGCCCCGCTGGCGCGCGCTTTCGGCCTCTTTCCACCTCGCTGTTTCCATGCGCCTTCACGCGGCTATCCCTGCCACTGGAGCGCGCTTGGCCACCCAGGCCACCCTTGCCTCACATGCCGAACCACGAGACCGCGCACATGTCTGCTTCCTCTGCCTACCAGCCCAAGCCAGCCTGGATGATCACCGCACTGCTCACCTGGCTTGCCATGATCAACTTCCTCGACAAGATCGTTCTCGGCATGGTGGCCGTGCCGCTCATGGCCGACATGCATCTTTCACCGGCCCAGTTCGGCCTGGTCGCCGGCAGCTTTTTCTGGCTATTCTCGACCTCCACCGTCATCGTCGGCTTCCTCTCGAATCGCATCGAGACGCGCTGGATCCTGCTAGCCATGGGCGCGAGCTGGTCGATCCTCCAGTTGCCGCAGGCATTCACGGACAGCGTGTTTGCGCTGCTCGTCTGCCGCGTCCTGCTCGGCGCAGCTGAAGGCCCTTCGTTTCCAACCTCTGTTCACGCGTTGTTCAAGTGGTTTCCGGATCACAAGCGCAGCGTTCCGGTCGCCATCATCAATCAGGGCGCGGTCATCGGCATGGTCCTGGCCGGCGTCGGCATACCGCTCCTCACGCTTCGCTGGGGCTGGCGCGCCAACTTCTTCGTGCTTGCCGCGATCGGCTGCGTCTGGTGTGCGCTGTGGCTGTGCTTTGGCCGCGAGGGCTCGCTCGGCGCAAGGCCCGGCGGCGCCCAGGCCCAGGCGGACCCGGCTGGGCAGGTGCCCGAGCGCCTGCCGTACCGCAGGATACTCACCGATACCTCGGTGCTGTGCGTATTCCTGCTCGGCTTCGTGGCCTACTGGTTGCTCGGCCAGACCATCACCTGGTTGCCCACGTATCTGGAAAAAGGGCTCGGCTTCGGCGGCGTCGTCGCGGGCCGCTGGTTTGCCCTTGTCATTGCGTTTGCTGCGCCCGTGACCGTCGGGCTGAGCGCGCTGTCACAGTCCATGATGAAGCACGGCGCGACCACGCGCGAAGCGCGCGTCCAGCTATCCTGCGCCACCATGATCGGCGGCGCGCTGCTGTTCGTCGCGCTCGCGACCATCGAGTTGACGTCGGTTCAGAAAGTGCTCTGCTATGCCATCGCCGGCGCGCTGCCCATGTTGTGCCTCACGCTCGCGCCCGCCATTCTTGCCGAGATCGTGCCATTCGCGCAGCGCGGTTCGATCATCGCCATCAACACGGCCATATCGAGCCTCGGTGCCGCCGTGGGGCCGGCCGTGGCGGGCAGCATCATCCAGTCGCGCGCAAACGCGGGCAGTCATGCTTATGAGCTTGGCATCCTCGTTACCGCGGTCCTGCTGATCGTGGCCGCGCTCGTCGCGCTGCGCTGGCTGCATCCGGCGCGCTCGCTGCGCACGCTCAACCGCGAAGCGGCGCCGCTTGCCGCGTGATGTCCGGCCGATTCTCAACTTTTCGGAGCACGTCACGCATGATCCCGGCATTGAATCGATCCAACTATCATCGGGTCGGCACCTGCCAATGAGCGGCCGAACACAAACATCCAATCTGGAGACTCGACATGCAAGCAACCGTTGGTACCCCAGCCGCCGAAGCCTCAAGCGAAAGCTGGCCGTTCACCGTCACTCGTCAAACCCCGACCATCGGCGCTGAGATCAGCGACATCGACTTGCGCGAGCCGCTGGACGACGCGACCTACCTCGCCCTGCGCCGCGCGCTGCTCAAGTACAAGGTGCTGTTTTTCCGCGACCAGGACATCACGCCGGCCCAGCACGTTGCCGTTGCGCGCCGCTTTGGCGAGCTCGAACTGCACCCGACGTTCCCGCATCACCCCGACCATCCCGAACTCGCGATTCTGGGTCGCGGCGAGGCGAAGCGCGGGCGCGAGAATCTCTATCACTCGGACGTGTCGTGGCGCGAGATTCCGTCGATGGGCTCGATGCTGCGCTGCGTGCAATGCCCCGAGGTGGGCGGCGACACCCTGTGGATCAACATGGTCGCGGCTTATGAAAACCTGCCCGAGGACGTCAAGGCGCTGATCGCCGACCTGAAGGCGGTGCACGACTTCCTGCCGCTGTTCGGCATCGTGGTGCCCGACGATCAGCACGAGACGATGAAGAAGCGTTTTCCGCCGGCAACACACCCCGTCGTGCGCACCCATCCGGAAACCGGCGAAAAGATTCTGTACGTCAACGAGGCCTTCACGACCCATATCGCCAACTATGGCCACAAGACGGTCGAGCGCTACCGCGTGGGCTTCGATTTCAAGCTCGCCGAGATGGAACTGCTGCAGTACCTGTTCCGCCAGGCGCAGGCGCCCGAGTATCAGGTGCGCCTGAAGTGGCAGCCGAACACCATCGCGTTCTGGGACAACCGGTCGTGCCAGCACTACGCCATCCAGGACTACTTCCCCGCCGTGCGCCAGATGATGCGCGCGACGGTGATCGGCGACCGGCCTTTCTGAGCCGCCCACAGCATCGACATCGAGCCAATTTTCGTCAACGAGCAAGTCATGACAACATTGAACCGTTTCTATATCGGCGGCGAGTGGGTCGAGCCCTCGACCGGCGCCACGTTCTTCGACATCGTCGACCCGACCAGCGAGGAGCACACCGGCAAGCTCGCGATGGGCACGGCAGAGGACGCCGATCGCGCCGTCACCGCTGCGCGTGAGGCGTTTGATTCGTGGTCCGAATCGAGCCGCGAGGAGCGGATTGCCCTGCTCCAGCGCATCGCCGGAATCTATCAGCGCCGCATGCCCGAGATCGCCGAGGCCGTGCGCAAGGAAATCGGCGCGCCGGTCATGCTGTGCAATGCGTTGCAGGCGCCGATCGGCCTCATGCAGTTGCAGGCGGCCATCGACACGCTGCGCCGCTTCGAGTTCGAAACCACGCATGCCAAAAGCTATGTGCGCCGGGAACCGATCGGCGTCGCGGCGCTCGTTACGCCGTGGAACTGGCCGCTGAACCAGATCGTGGCCAAGGTCGCGCCAGCGCTGGCGGCGGGCTGCACCGTCGTGCTCAAGCCCTCGGAAATCGCGCCGTTTGACGCGATGCTGTTCGCCGAGATCATGCACGAGGCCGGCACGCCGGCGGGCGTGTTCAACATGGTGTTCGGCGAAGGCCGCATCGTGGGCACGCGCCTGTCCTCGCATCCGGACGTGGCCATGGTCTCCATCACGGGATCCACGCGGGCGGGCGTCGAGGTGGCGATCAGCGCCGCGCCCACCGTGAAGCGCGTGACCCAGGAACTGGGCGGCAAGTCGGCCCTGCTGATACTCGACGACGCGGATCTGCAAAGCGCGGTCGCCAGCGGCGTTGCACAATGCATGGCGAACTCCGGCCAGACCTGCATTGCGCCCACGCGCATGCTGGTTCAGCGCTCGCGCTATGAGGAAGCGGTCGCCATCGCGGCAGCCGCCGCGAACGCGGTGACCGTGGGAGACCCCGCCAATCCCGCTACGCGCATGGGCCCCATCTCCAATCGTTTGCAGTACGAAAAGGTCCAGCACATGATCGCTGCCGGCATCGAGGAAGGCGCGCGCGTGGCAGCGGGCGGAACCGGCCGGCCCGACGGGCTCACGCGCGGCTTCTATGCGAAGCCGACGATTTTCGCCGACGTGCATAACGACATGGCGATCGCGCGCGAGGAGATCTTCGGTCCCGTGCTGGTCGTGATGCCTTACGAGGACGAGGAAGACGCCATCCGCATCGCCAACGACAGCATCTACGGTCTCGCGGGCTATATCGCTTCGGGCAATCCGGAGCGCGCCCGCAAGGTAGCGGCACGGCTGCGCGTGGGCTCGGTGCGCATCAACGGCGCGATGCTCGACGTCACGGTACCGTTCGGCGGCTACAAGACCTCCGGCAACGGGCGCGAATACGGCGCCGAGGGGCTGGCTGAGTTCCTCGAGTGCAAGTCGGTGACGATGTAAGGCCGCCGCCCTGCGAGCATCATTAAGGCATCCTCAGGGCACGAGCGGCATGATTGCATGGTCTGCCGCCTTCGCCTCCTGTGCGTGCGCGAGGGGCCAGGGTGCGACTACCCGCCGCGGGTAGGGACAACGCCCGGGGTATCCAGCCATCATCGCGATACCGCGCCCGTGAGGGCGCTCGTCAGGAGCCCGCCGCGATGTCCGAGAATCCCGCCCCCACCGCCGCACGAAGGCTGGCGCACACGCGCCAGATCGTCTGCACAGGATACGCACGCGAAGACGGCCTCTACGATATCGAGGCCTGCATGCGGGACACCAAGGGGCACCACGCGAGCATGCTGTTCAAGGAAGTGCCTGCCGGCGAGCCGATTCATGACATGTGGCTCAGGATCACCGTCGACAACAATCTCGTGATTCACGATGCCCGCGCGCTCACCCACGCCGCGCCTACGCCGTATTGCACCCATATCAACGCCGCGTACGGAAAGCTGATCGGCGTGCGCATCGGCAATGGCTTCATGAAGGAGGTCAAAGCGCGGGTCGGCGGCGGCGCGGGCTGCACGCACCTGACCGAACTGCTCGGCCCGATGGCCACCACGGCATTCCAGACCCTCATGCAGCTGCGCGAGCGCACGCACGCGGCCATGATGGACGACGCCCGCGCGCCGCTGCTGCCCATGCTCGACACCTGCCACGCCTGGCGCGCGGACGGCGAAGTCGTCCGGCTCGCGCGCCGCAACCGGAGCCAGCAAGCCGAGCAGGCTCCCACCGCGGCCGACGAGCACGCCGAGGGGGAGGCACGCCCGGCTTAGCCGCGGCACCGCTGGCAGAGCGCTTCGCGTGCATTCTTCGCACGCTACAATGGCCGAATATCCATTTCGTCATTGGGCGCGCGCTGCAATAGCCGCGCCTCGACAGAAAGGCGCACGCGAACATGCCGCAATCCTCAGTTCCGTCCGATGAGGGCCGCTCCGACAAGGCCCCCACCCTCCCCACCAACCCCGCATCCCGTGTCATGGCCCCGCGTCACCGAACCCGCGTCGTCGCGCGCGAGCGTCTTGTCGCCCAGCTGATCGAGGCGCGGCGCAAGCGCTGCATCATGCTGCA
Organism: Paraburkholderia sp. A3BS-1L; assembly: GCF_051125215.1. NCBI lineage: Bacteria > Pseudomonadati > Pseudomonadota > Betaproteobacteria > Burkholderiales > Burkholderiaceae > Paraburkholderia > Paraburkholderia sp. A3BS-1L. The sequence continues at coordinate 1,703,300 of NZ_CP120442.1, forward strand.
AGGCCCTGCCGGCTGCGGCAAGACCAGCACGCTGGTCGCCTGGCGCGAGGCGCTGCTGCCGCTCGGCTTCGAGCTCGCGTGGCTCACGCTCGCGCCCGAAGACGACGATCTGGCGAGCTTCATCGACTACCTCGTCGCGAGCCTCGCTCAGATCGACCCGGCCATCTGCCGCGAAGCGGCCCTCCTCGGCGGGCGCGGCGTGGACGACGAAGCGGTCGAGCGCACCGTGATCGCGCTGGTGCGCGGCATCGCGGAACGCTCCGGCGACCTCACCCTCGTCGTCGACGATCTGCAGCATATCGCCAATCCGCGCAGCCACAAGGCGCTGCAATGGCTGCTCGATTACGCGCCGCCCAATCTGCATATCGTGCTGGTCTCGCGCGGCACCTTTCCTGTTTCGGTCGGCCGCCTGCGCGATCAGGATCTCGTGCTCGAACTCAACATGCGGGACCTGCGCTTCACGTTCGAGGAATCTGCGCAATACCTGCGCGCGCAACTGGGCGAAGTCAGCGAGCGCGATGCTCGCGAAATGCACGAGCTCACCGACGGCTGGGTCGCAGGCTTGCAGCTTTTTGCCATGCATCTGAAGCGGCACCGCGCGTCCTCCGGCGCGCGCAACGCGACGGAGTCGCTCAGCCGTCTTCCTCACACTCACCTGCTCGATGCGCGCTCGCTCGGCGACTACTTCGAGCGCGAAGTGCTGTCCCACCTCACGGCGAACGAGGTGGAGCTGCTCGTGCGCACCTCGGTGTGCGCGCGGTTGTGCTCATCGCTGTGCGTGGCGCTGGTCGGCGCGGAGCAGCCGCCTCGCGAGCTGCTCGCGCTGCTCGAACGCCTCGAGACCGACAATTTGTTCATCGCGCAGATCGAGCGCGTGGGTAACGAAACCTGGTACCGCCTCAACCCGCTCTTTCGCGAGACCCTGCTCGACCGCTTCCGGGCTCGCAGCGAGGCGCTGCAGCGTTCGGTGCACCATGCGGCATGGTGCTGGTTCCGCGACCACGACCTGCCCGACGAGGCCGTGCGGCATGCGCTGCAGGCCGGCGAATCCGCGGCCGCGGCGAACCTCGTTCTGGAAGTGGCGCGCGGCTTGCAGGTGTCCGGCGATCTGCGCAAGCTCGTCTCGCTCATGCAGTTGCTGCCGCATGTCGAGATCGAAGCCCGCATCGGCTTGCGCATGTGGCGCCTGCAACTGCAGCTGTATGCGCGCGATTTCGAAGCCTGCGCGAACAGCATCGCGCGGCTCGAAGCCGACATCCCCGCCGGCGATGCACGCACGCGCTACCGGCTGGCGCTGTTGCGCGCCACAGTCGAGGTGCAGCGCGACGATCCCGACCGCGCGATGGGGCAATTGCCCGTGATCCTGAATGCGCCCGCGGATGCCGACGGCTTCTCGGTCGGCGCGCGCGCCATCCTGCTGTCATGGCTCTACATGCACGCGGGCGAGTACGAAGAAGCGCGCGCGATGCAACTCGACCCGACGCGTGTGCTCGTCGCCGGCGCACCGCTGCTCGGCACCTCCGCAGGCGTGCTCAATAGTCGCTGCATGACCGGCTTCAGCCATGCGCTCGAAGGGCAATTCACGCAGGTCGAGCGCATCAGCCGCGACGTGCTGGCCGAAGCCGAGCAACGCGGCAGCGGCGCGGCGGAGCCGGCCTGCTTCGCGGCCGCGCTGCTTGGCGAGGCGCTGTACGAATTCAACGACATCGCCGGCGCGAGACGTCTGCTCGAAGATCGCGTCGATGTGCTCGAGCGGGTGTCCATCCCCGATTCGGTCGTGCGCGTGTTGAGCGTGCTTGCGGCGGCGCACTGGGCGGAAGGACATCACCTCGACGCATTCGCCTACCTCGAACGGCTCGATGAGTACGCCACGCGGCAAGGCCTGCCACGGCTTCAGGCTCACAGCCTCGCAGCCCAGGTCCAGTATCATCTCCAATCCGGCCGGTTCGACGACGCCGAGGCCGGTCTCGCGCGGCTCGACATGATCGCGGCCAGTCTCGCGCCCACGCGCCCGCTCACCCACCGCGACGTCGTAGCGCTCGCGGAGCAGGCGCACGTCAGTTGGAACATCGCCCACAAGGATTACGAAAGCGCCGCCTTGCGCTTGCCGGCGCTCATCGCATTGTGTGGCGAGCGGGGCCGTCAGCATCACGTCGCCCGCCTGCGCCTGCAGTCGGCGCTGGTCGACCTGAAGCGCGGACGCACCGATGCGGCGCACCAGAGCGCGCTCGCCAGCCTGCGCCTCGGCCACCGGATCGGGCTGGTGCGCAGCATTCTCGACGCCGCGCCCGATGTGATCGCGTTCGCGGAACAGGTCGTGCGCGCCGAGCCGGACGATGCGGTGCTGGCGTTCTATGTCGACCGGCTGCGCCGCGCCGAGGCGGCCGCGAGCGTTCTCGCCGCGCCGCCGGCCACGGCGAGCAGCGCACGTGGCGCGCTGCCTGGCGGCGCCGAAGCGCTCAGCGATCGCGAGGCCAAGGTCATCAGCCTGCTCGCGCAGACGTTGCCTAACAAGAAGATCGCCCGAACCCTCGGCATCTCGCCGGAAACGGTCAAGTGGCACCTCAAGAACATCTACGGCAAGCTCGGCGTTTCGAGCCGCGACGAAGCCGTCGCACGCGTGCGCGATCTCGGGCTCGATCTCGACCAGTAGCCCGGGCGTTTCGCCCCACTCCCCCTCCTCGCTACCCGTCGCGGGTGGTTCGGCCCGGCGCCGGGGCCGACTATTCTCTGTATCAGGGTTTGCGCTTCGCCACGGCGGCGCAAACCCGGCACAGCCAAAAAACGTAACAGGAGACACGGCGTAATGACTACGCTCACGCCCAGTTCTGCCCCGTCGGCCGCATTCCGACCGGTCCGGCTGCCCTCGCGGCAAACCCTCGTCGAACGCCGCAGCGACGGCAGCCTGATTCTCCGTTCGGCCAACCCGCCGCCCGCCATCACCCAAACCAGCTTTGCCGATTTCATCGAACGTTGGGCCGCCGTGCGCGGCGACATGACGGCCTTCGCCGAGCGCGATAGCGCCGGCGAGTGGCGCCGCTTGAGCTGGCGCGATCTGTGGCAACAAGTGCGTGCGGTCGCGGCTGCGCTGCTCGAAATGGGGCTCGGCCAAACTCGCCCGCTGACGCTGCTATCAGGCAACTCGATCGAACAGGCCGTGGTATTGCTCGCGGCCGAGTACGCCGGCATCCCGACAGCGCCGGTTTCGCCCGCCTACGCGTCGCTCAGCAAGGACTTTGCGCGCCTGAACGGCGTGATCGACATGGTGCCGCCGGCCGCGCTCTTCGTGCAGGACGGCACCGCCCTCGAGCGCGCGCTCGCCGCCCTCGAGCACACGGGGGCCGCAGTGATCGCCGTGCGCAACGTGCGTGCAGGGCAGGCCGACTGGGCCAAGCTTGCGGCCACCGAGCTGACACCCGCACGCGAAGCCGCCGTTACCGCCGCCCACTCGGCCATCTCGCCCGATGCAACGGCGCGCGTGCTCTTTACTTCAGGCTCCACCGGCATGCCGAAGGGCGTGAACCTCACCTATGGCAATTTCAAGGCTGTCGCCGCTTACTTCTCCGACAACCTTGCATTCCTGAACGAGCTCGAACCCGTATTTCTCGACTGGCTGCCGTGGCATCACGGTCTTGGCGGCGTGCTCAATCTCGGCCGTTCGATCCAGTTCGGCGCAACCCATTACATCGACGACGGGCGTCCGCTGCCCGGCCTCGTCGAGCGCACCGTGCGCAATCTGCGCGAAGTGGCGCCCACTATCTTCACGACCGTGCCGTCCGCGTGGACCGTGCTCGCGAACGAGCTCGAACGCGACGACGCGCTCGCGGCGAATCTGTTCTCGAAAGTCCATTACTTCGGCTATGGCGGCGCCAGCCTGCCTGCCGACGTCTGGCAGCGCATTCAACGCGTGGCGCAAAAGATCACCGGAGAGCGCATCGCCTTCATGACTGGCCTCGCCTGCACGGAAACGTCCGGCATGGGAACGTATTGCGGTTGGACGACCGAGACCATCGGCAACATCGGCACGCCCGTGCCCGGTTCGGAAGTGAAGCTGATACCGCTCGAAGGCGGCGATGGCCGCTACGAGATCCGCATGCGCGGCGCCAACGTGTTCGGCGGATATATCAAGCATCCCGAACTAACTGCAGCCGCATTCGACGAAGAAGGCTTCTTCCGGCTCGGCGATGCCGTGCGGCTTGCGGACCCCGAGGATCCTTCGAAGGGCATGCTGTTCGCGGGCCGCGTCGTGGAAGATTTCAAGCTCACCAATGGCACATGGGTTCGCACGGGCGCCGTGCGGCTCGCGCTGCTCGAGTGCTGCGCCCCGCTCCTCACCGACGCCGTGATTTGCGGCCACGACCATGACTACCTGGCTGCGCTCGCGTGGCCCAACGTGGCCGCTTGCCGGCGTCTCGCGCCGGAGCTCGAGGGACTCGACGCCGCCGCCCTCGTGCAGCATCCGCGCGTTGTCGCGGAACTGGGCGAGAGGCTGCGCCGTCAGGGTGCGAAAGGCGCGAGCCTCTCGGTCGATCGCCTCATGCTGATGGCCGAACCACCCTCAATGGACGCCAACGAAATTGCCGAGAAAGGCTACGTCAACCAGGCCGTCACGCGGGCGCGCCGCGCCGATCTGGTCGATGCACTCTATGTAACCGAGCCCGCGGCGCACATCGCGCGCGCACGCTGAAATACGCTTCGAACCAAACGCCCAAGCTTAGGAAAACAAAATGCATATCAACCGGACCTTCTTCCGTGACGATCACGAAATGCTGCGCACCACCGCGCGCCGCTTTTTGGAAAAAGAATGCCTGCCGAAACAGGCCGAATGGGACAAAGCCGGCAAGGTGGACCGCGAAACCTGGCTCAAGGCGGGCCGCGAGGGTCTGTTGTGCCTCACGCTTCCCACCGAGTACGGCGGTGGCGGCGGCGATTTCGGCCACGCAGCCGTGTTCAACGAAGAGGTCAACCGTTCGGGCGTGAGCGGCCTCGGCTTCTCGGTCCACTCGGACATCATCGCCCCCTACGTCGCCCGCATCGGCTCGGAAGAGCAGAAGCAGCGCTGGCTGCCGAAAATCTGCTCGGGCGAGTGCATCCTCGCGATCGCGATGACCGAGCCCGGCACGGGCAGCGACCTGAAGGCCGTGCGCACCACCGCGATCCGTGACGGCGACGAGTACGTCATCAACGGCAGCAAGACCTTCATCAGCAACGGCCTGAACGCCGACCTCATCATCGTGGTATGCAAGACCGACCCGGCGGCCGGCTCGAAAGGCGTGAGCCTCGTCGTGGTCGAAGCCGATCGCGCGGGCTTCCGCCGTGGCCGCAAGCTCGACAAAGTGGGCCAGCACGCCGGCGACACCGCCGAGCTCTTCTTCGACAATGTGCGCGTGCCCGTGTCGAACCTGCTCGGCGAAGAAGGCAAAGGTTTCGCCTATCTGATGGCGGAATTGCCACAGGAGCGCCTTTCGATCGCAGTCGGTGCCGCTGCGAAGCTGGAGGCCTGCCTCGAGCACACGCTGAACTACGTGAAGGACCGCAAGGCGTTCAACCAGACCGTGTGGGACTTCCAGAACACCAAGTTCAAGCTGGCTGACATCAAGGCCCAGACGATCGCCGTGCGCCTGATGGTGGACCACTATCTGTCCGAGCACGTGCGCCGCCGTCTCACGCTCGAAGAAGCGGCCGTGGCCAAGCTTTTCGCCACCGAATCGCTCGGCAAGGCGCTCGACGAGATGGTGCAACTCCACGGCGGCTACGGCTACATGCTCGAGTACCCGGTGGCCCGCGCTTTCGCTGACTCGCGCGTCACGCGCATCTACGGCGGCACGAGCGAAGTGATGCGCGATCTCATCTCCCGCAAGCTTTAAAAAAACTTTTCGATAAACAGGAGTCCTGATATGACGAACAAAGCATTTGTCGCCGGAGTCGGCATGATCCCGTTCAAGAAGCCGGGCACGAGCGAAACCTATGACGTGATGGGTGCCACCGCGATCCGCCAGGCACTGGCTGATGCCGGGCTAGACTACGCGGACGTCCAGCAGGCTTACGCCGGCTATGTCTACGGCGACTCGACGTGCGGCCAGAAGGCACTCTATCACGTGGGCATGACCGGCATTCCCGTCATCAACGTGAACAACAACTGTGCGACCGGTTCGTCGGCGCTGTTCCTCGCTCGTCAGGCCGTGCAGAGCGGCGCGGTCGATTGCGCGCTTGCCGTGGGGTTCGAATTCATGCAGCCCGGCGCGCTCAAGTCCAACTGGACCGATCGCGCTCCTGCCTTAGAACGGGCGAACGTGGTGGTCGACGAACTGGTCGGCAAACTCGACGGACTCAGCAACGCGATCCGCCAGTTCGCAGGAGCCGGTATGGCGCATATGAGGAAGTACGGCACCAGGCTCGAGACCTTCGCCAGCATTCGCGCGAAGGCGAGCCGCCATGCTGCGCGCAACCCGCTCGCGGTGTTCCGAAACGTCGTTACGACCGAGGACGTGATGGCGGCACCCATGCTCTGGGAAGGCGTGCTCACGCGCCTGATGGCCTGCCCGCCCACCTGCGGCGCGGCTGCGGCACTGATCGTTTCGGAAGCGTTCGCGAAAAAGCGCGGCCTGCGCACCGACGTGATCATCGCCGGCCAGGCGCTCACCACCGACACGCCCAGCACCTACGACGCGAAGGACATGATCCGCGTGGTGGGTTTCGACATGGCCCAGGCCGCTGCGAAGAGCGCGTACGAACAGGCCGGCGTGGGCCCGCAGGACCTCGACGTGATCGAGCTGCACGACTGCTTTGCGCAGAACGAGCTCATCACCTATGAAGCACTCGGTCTGTGCGGCGAAGGCGAAGCCGAAAAGCTCGTCGACGACGGCGACAACACCTACGGCGGCAAGTGGGTCGTGAATCCGTCGGGCGGTCTGCTCTCGAAGGGCCACCCGCTAGGCGCAACCGGTCTCGCGCAGTGCTACGAACTCACACAGCAGTTGCGCGGCACGGCGCAAGAGCGCCAGGTCGAGGGCGCGAAGGTCGCGCTCGCGCACAACGTGGGTCTCGGCGGCGCTTGTGTGGTGACGGTTTACCAGTCGGCTTGAACGGGCCATTGACCAGATAACCACGGAGCAACCGACATGATCGACAAGCAGTTCATCGGCAAGAAACTGCCGGCGTTTCGCGCGGTGGCTGAAGCAGGCCGCCTGCGCTTTTTCGCCAAGGCGATTGGCGAGACGAACCCGGTCTACTTCGACGAAGCCGCCGCGCGCGATGCGGGCCATCCCGGTCTGCCGCTACCGCCCACGTTCCTGTTCTCGCTCGAATTCGAACAGCCAGACGCTTCGTGGCGCGACGAGATCGGCATCGAACTGCCGCGCATTCTGCACGGCGAGCAGAACTTCACCTATCACCGGCTTGCCTACGCCGGCGACGTGCTGCTGTTCGAGTCGCACATCGCGGACATCTACGACAAGAAAGGCGGCCTGCTGGAGTTCGTGGTGCGCGAAACGCGCGTGACGAACCAGCGCGGCGAACACGTGGCCGATCTGCGCAGCGTGATCGTGCAACGTAACGGTTAAGGAAGCCAACGCATGAACAACCTCAACTACGACGCAATCCACGTTGGCGATACGCTGCCGCCGCTGGAACTGGCGCCGGTCGACCGCAAGATGCTCGCACTTTTCGCCGGCGCATCGGGCGACCACAACGCCGTGCATATCGACATCGATTACGCACGCCGCGCCGGAATGCCCGACGTGTTCGCGCACGGCATGCTCTCGATGGCCTGGCTCGGCCGCCTGCTCACGAAGTGGGTCGATCAACGTCAGTTGCGCCAGTTCGGCGTGCGCTTCGTCGGCATTACTCACCTCGGTCACCGCATTGCCTGCACGGGACGCGTGGTCGAGAAGTTCGAAGCCGAAGGCGAGAAACGCCTGCGCCTCGAAATCCAGACTGCCAACCAGTATGGCGAATCGCGCGTCGTCGGCGACGCGGTGGTCGCGCTCTAACACACACGTATCAACTTATTGAAGGAGACAGCAGTATGGGCAAACTCGACGGCAAAGTGGCGCTCGTCACCGGTTCGGGCCGCGGCATCGGCCGCGCAATCGTGGAAAAGCTCGCGAGCGAAGGAGCGCGCATCGTCGTGAACGATCTCGACGCCGATCCGGCCCACGAAACGGTGGAAGCACTCAAGAAGATGGGCGCCGAAGCGGTGGCCTGCGTGGGCAACGTGTCCGCGCCAGACTTCGCCGAGCGCTTCATCGGCACCGCGATGAACACCTTCAAGAGCATCGACATCGTCGTCAACAACGCGGGCTACACGTGGGACGACGTGATCCAGAAGATGACCGACGAGCAGTGGTATGCGATTCTCGACTGCCACATGACCGCGCCTTTTCGCATCCTGCGCGCCGCCTACCCGCACATCAAGGCGTTGCACGCCGCGGACGTAGCGGAGGGCCGCGAGGTCTATCGCAAGATCGTCAATATCTCGTCGACGTCGGCGCTCAACGGTAACGCGGGCCAGATGAACTACTCGGGCGCGAAGGCCGGCGTGATCGGCATGACGCGCGCGCTCGCGCGCGAATGGGGTCGCTTCAAAGTGAACGTCAACGCGGTGGCGTTCGGCCTGATCCATACGCGCATGACGTCCGCTGACGCAAAGGCCGGTGCGACGGTGAAGATCGACGGACGCGACATCCGCGTAGGTCTGAACCCCGAAATGCTGAAGACGCACGCACAGCGCAACCCGCTGGGCCGTGGAGGCACGCCCGAGGAAGCCGCGGGCGGGGTGTATCTGTTCTGCTCGCCCGAGTCGAACTACATCACGGGTCAGACCATCGCGGTGGCCGGCAATCTGCAGTAAGTCCGGATTCGCCTGCACGCAAGGCCCACTCGGGGCCCACTCGGGGCCCGTTCATGGCCCCACAGGCGGCGTCCGTCGCCTGAGGGGGCCTCGCATTTTGCGCCATCGCTCGCGCGCCGCTTTCCAGCCGTTGCCGAACGGAATAGCATAGGAATTTCGGTGGCGAAGGAGACGACCATGGCTACGTATGCTGTCGATGGCGTGCGCATCAGCGCTTCAACGGACCGCGTGACGCACGTGCGCTGGGCGCCAATCGACCCTCATTCCCATGACTGGCTCTCGCCGCCCAAAATCTCGGAAGTGGCCGACGTCGCGAACGGCCTGCGCTCGGGCGCCGTGGTATATTCCGTGTTCACGCTGGGCGGCATGAAATTCCTCGGGCCGAAGATCAAGGCGGTTCCCCACCCCAACGGCATCGACGGAATCGATATGGAGGTCCCGGACGGCAGCGTCGAAAAGTCGATGGATGATCTGCCGCGCATCTAGGCCGGCGCGCATGCGCGCCTGTGCGAACCGATAAAATAGCGGAGTGCGCTTGCCGGCGCACAAGCGGCGCCTGGCCGACGGCCGGGCGCCGTACTCCCCACGCCCCTATTCAACGCATTGCGCCATGGCCCGCATCGAGCTCCATTTCCCCGAAGACCAGTTTTACTACTCGACCCACCTCACGGTGCGCGTCACCGACATCAATTCGGCCAACCACCTCGCGAACGACTCGATGATCTCGATGATTTCCGAGGCACGGGCACGTTTTCTCTTCGATGCCGGCATCGAAGACATGAAAGACGCCCATACCAGCATCATCGTCACCGACCTCGCCACCACGTATCGCGCCGAAGCCTATGCGCGCGACCAGTTGTGCTTCGAGGTCGGCATCATGGATTTCAACCGCTACGGCGGCGACATCATTTTCCGCATCACACGCCCCTCGGACGGCGCACTCATTGCGATGGCCAAGTCGGGGTTTGTTTTCTTCGACTACGAGGCGAAGAAAGTCGTGCCGATGCCGGTGGCATTCCGCACGAAATTCCCGGGCGTCAACTCGCTCGCCTGAAGCGAATCCGCACTTCGTCTGAACTGACTCCCCGCAGAATACCGGTTCAGCGCGGCTGAAACGCAATGAGCGCCATGCCGGCCAGCGCAAGCGCCATCCCGGCGTAATCCCACGGGCTCGGCCGGATGGCTTCCACGCCCCACAGCCATAGCATCGCTACGCACACGTAGACGCCGCCATAGGCGGCGTAGGTGCGCCCCGCCGCACTCGGATGCAGCGTGAGCAGCCACGCGAACAGCGCGAGCGATGCGGCGGCCGGCACGAGCAGCCAGGCGCTCGCGCCCTCGCGCAGCCAGCGATACGGCAGATAGCAGCCGACGATTTCGGCAAGCGCGGTGGCAATGAACAGCAGGAACGTCTTCATGGATGGCACAAATACTGCGCGAGAGTCGTGGGGGCTCATGGTAGCGCACGTGGCCAATAAACAGTAAAAGCACGGAATGCGCGGACCCCGCCCGCCGATTATTTTTTCCCTGGAAGATTGATTATCTTAATTTCGAATTATTGAACGTGCCGCACAGGCATTGCTATTGCAAGTTCGGGTTATATGAATTCATTGATTCATTGATAAAAATACTGCAAACAATTGTGTCAAAAATCGGCTCAATCGTTGAGGTCCGGTTTTTGACGTACATGTATAGCGCATTATGTGCACGACATGAATCAATTAATTATCAACGCGGGATTGAATTTATCCATAATCGGTAGATAATTATTTTCGAAATTTTCATTTTAAAAATGATTATTAACCGCCAAGGAAAAAACATGACAATCGCCATCCACGCAAAATGCCTTGCCGCCGCACTCGTGCTTGTCGGCACTGTCCTGCCCGCAAGCGTCGCTCTGGCCGCCGGCGAAGCCGCCGCGCCCGCCACGTCCACCACCGCGTCGGCGGCGTTGCCGCGCGTGGCCGTGCTCGCCACGGGCGGCACAATCGCGGGCCAGGCGGACACGCGCGCGGCCAACGCCTATAACGCGGGCGCGGTGGGCGCGCAGCAACTCGTGCAGGCCGTGCCCGGCATCGAAAAGCTTGCCCGCCTGAGCACCGAACAGGTTGCGTCCATCGGTTCGCAGGACATGAACGACAAGGTCTGGTTCACGCTCGCGCGGCGCATCCAGGCAATCTTCGACCGCAACGAAGCTGATGCGGTCGTCATCACGCACGGCACGGACACGCTAGAAGAAACGGCCTTCTTCCTCGACAACGTGCTGCGCACCGACAAGCCCGTCGTGCTGGTGGGCTCCATGCGCCCCTCCACGGCCACGAGCGCTGACGGCCCGAGCAACCTGTACGAAGCCGTCGAAGTGGCTGCCAGCCCCGCAGCGCGCGGGCGCGGCGTGATGGTGGTGCTCAACGACACGATCCAGTCGGCGCGCGCAACCACCAAGACCAACACCACGAGCGTGCAAACGTTCGTTTCGCCGAACAGCGGGCCGATCGGCTATGTCGATCCCGCAAGCGTGCGCTTCCTGGCGTCCGCGGTCCAACTCGACAGCCACAAGTATGCACTGCCTTCGGGCGAGCAATTGCCGCGCGTCGAAATCGTCTACGCGCACGCGAATATGGATAGCGTGCAGATCGACAACGCCATCGCCAACAAGGCCAAGGGCATCGTGCTGGCGGGTGTGGGCGACGGCAACACCTCGAAGCCGGCGATCGAGGCGCTCCAGCGCGCCGCGAAGCAGGGAATCGTGGTGGTGCGCGCATCGCGCGTGGGGTCGGGATTCGTGAACCGCAATGTCGAAGTGAATGACGACACGAGCGGTTTCGTCGTCTCGCTCGACTTGAATCCGCAGAAGGCGCGCGTGCTCACGCAATTGCTGATCGCCAACGGGATCACCTCGCCCGCGCAGGTGCAGAAGGCGTTCGCAGCGACCTTGTGAGCGGTGCTGCATGATCAGGCGTGCTTCGGAACGATGAAGCGCTCACGATGAAGCGAACGGGCGGAGGCAAGCCGCCCGCGCCTGAACCTCGGAACAACTCGGCGCAATTCAACGCAATTCAATGCAACTAAGGGGCGCTCGCCGCGCGCGAGCCGCATTTTGATTTCCGTGACCACGAGCCGCGGCCGGCTTCGCTGTCGATCACACGATGCTCACCAGCGGCGCGCAGGCGTTTCGTGGCGGCATCGCGGCGCTGGGCGAATTCTTCGGGCTGTCCGCGGCATAGCCCTGCTCGGCAGCGCCGGGCACGATCTGGTCGATGATCTCGCGTGTGTGGCCCGTGTGTAGCCCGTGTGTAGCCCGTGGTCGAGCCAATGCGTACGCCGTCCGCGCGCAGTTGCGCGGTCACGGCCGCCACGCGCGGAATCACGTCTGCGCCGCCCCGGTCCCGAAGGCGTCCCGGCCGCGAATCGGGCACAGGCAGGCACACGCGAAGACGCCCGGGCACCCGCGCCAGGACCGCGCGTGGCACACTGAAACAACCGTTCCGCTTCAACTTTGCATGACACAGGAGTCGTTCATGGAACGTCCCTTCACCGATCGCCGCGAGGCCGGGCAAATGCTCGCCGCGCAACTCGCGTCCTACGCCGGGCGCCGCGACATCGTCGTGCTCGCGCTGCCGCGCGGGGGCGTGCCGGTCGCGTATGAAGTGGCCGGGGCGCTGCGCGCGCCGCTCGACGTGCTGCCCGTGTGCAAGCTCGGCACGCCGTGGCAGCCGGAGCTCGCCATGGGCGCGATCTCGTCGAATGGTGCGCAATACGTCGATGAAGCGCTGATCCGCGAAGCCGGAGTGAGCCAGGCGAAATTACAGAGTGTACTTTCGCTCGCCCGCATCGAGCTGGGCCGGCGCGAGGCGCGTTACCGCGGTGCACGCGCCGCTGTGCCGGTGGCCGGGCGCGTGGCACTGCTGGTCGACGACGGCATGGCCACGGGCGCGTCGCTCAAGGCCGCCGCGCGGGCGCTCGCGTCGCTCGGGCCGGCGCGCATCATCGCGGCGTTGCCGGTTGCACCGGCCGGTGCGCGCGCACGGCTCGCCGGCGCAGTCGACGATTTCGTCTGCGTCCAGACGCCCTCGTCGTTCATGAGCGTGGGCCAGTTCTACTTCGACTTCGACCAGGTCGACGACGACACGGTACGCGATTTGCTCGACCGCGCGGCCACGCCGTAACGATCGAAGCGCCCAGCGTACCCGCGTTCAGCGCACCGGATTAGCCGCTTTTTCTCCTACTACGGTCTGCCAGGACCGCACGCGCCACGCCTTGACGAGGCCGGCCTTCACATAGGGATCGGCGCGCGCGAACGCTTCGGCGGCTGCCGGGCTCTCGCCCTGGAAGAGCAGCAACGCCTCGTCCACGGGCTCGGCAATCGCTCCCGCGAGCAGCAGCTCGCCGCGCTCCACCGCCGCCCACGCAAGCGCCAGGTGTGCATCGCGATGCTCGGCGCGCCGCTCGAGATAATCGTCTACGAGTTCGTACATCAAGAGGTAATGCATAGTCGATCTCCGGTCTCGTTGTGGTGTGCATACAGCGCATTGTGCCTGAGCATGCGTCAACCGAACCCACTCACCGTTCGTTTTCAGGTTGGCTTTGCCATAATGGTTGCGGCGATAGGCAATGATGGACCGGATGGGCCGCCTGCTCGCACGACTAACGACAAACGTCGAAATCCCATGGGAGTGAACGATGAAGATGCAATCCGTCATTGCTGCAATCGTGCTGGGCGGCGCACTGGCCGCACCGGCGTTCGCACAGACCGCCGCACGCGCGGCAGCGGCTTCCGCAGCCGCTAGCCCGAATAGCCAGCAGAACAAGATGAAGGCCTGCAACGCGCAGGCCGGCGACAAGAAGGGTGACGAGCGCAAGGCCTTCATGAAGCAATGCCTTTCCGCGGCCGGCGTGTCCCCCACCATGTCGCAGCAGGAGCGCATGAAGGCGTGCAACACGCAGGCCGGCGACAAGAAAGGCGACGACCGCAAGGCCTTCATGAAGCAGTGCCTCACGACCAAGAGCTGATCCGCCAGGCGGCCGAAGCTTGATCGAAGCATCGGGTTTGCCCTGCCACTGCTTCACCGCAGAACGATCGCTTTCACGACGCGCCGTAGCTCATGCTGCGGCGCGTCGTTTTTCATGGTGCGGCGCACCTGGCCTGGCAGGCCGTCCACTTGCATCCCGCGCGCTTCGGCGTTGCGCCCGTGCGCGATTTTTCTTCTATGATGGCTGCAGCGGCGCCCTTTCCCTGATACGCAATCGCACAGACGCCATCGGGCCGCCGAACGAAGGTTGGAGCCGGAGTGATGCCTGTCGCATCGTACGGAGGCGCGGATGGCATGGAAGCACAAGAATCGCTGGTTTCGCCGCTGGCTGGTGGTGATCGTTTTCTGGCTCGTGCCCGTGATGATCATTGCGGTGCGCGAGGCCCAGGACGAGATGGCCTACAACCGCGCGGATCTGCAGCGCGCCCTCGCCAACTGGACTTTCACCGACGCCGAACGGGCCGCCGGCGCGCCGTTGCATTGCCAGGGGACGCCTGAACGGGCACGCGCGCTGGGCTGCCCTGCCGCCGTGCTCGCGGAAAACGCCGCGGCTCACCAGGCTGCGCTCGACGAATACGCCACGCGGCGCGCCACACTCGTGAGCTATCTGTGGCACGCATTCGTTGGCTACTGGGTCGTGCCGGCTGCAACCCTGCTCGCCATCGGCATCGTCCTGGGCGCCGTGCGCCGCGCGCTGCGACGCCCTCCCGCTGCGAAGCCCGTGGCGGAACACTGATGCGCGTCTTGCCGATGCACGGTCTTGAACGGGCAAATCCGGGCCCTGTGTTATAAGAGCGAAAGCTGATTCCTTCATTGGCAAAACGCCATGACGGCACGGCTTAAGGCTATTTCGGATATCCCGGAACACAGAACGGAGAACAACATGCAAGGACGCCGTTTCATCCTTAAGGCTTCGGTTGCAATCGCGCTTGCCAGCGCGGCGCTCGCAGGCTGCTCGACCACCGGCAACACGCCGCCGACGGCACAAACCAATGATGCGAAACGCCAGTCGATCGACGCAAGCGTCGACGGCACGATGTCGCGGCTCTATCAGACCGTGCCCGGCGCGCGCGAACTCGTAGGCAAGGCGCGCGGCGTGCTGGTCTTCCCGCAGGTGACTCAGGCAGGGATCGGCATTGGCGGCGAGCATGGCGACGGCGCGTTGCGTGTCGGCGGCAGCACGGTTGGTTACTACAGCACCACGGGCGCCTCGGTGGGCGCAACGCTCGGCATGCAGTCGAAGTCGGTCGTCTACCTGTTCATGACGCAGGAAGCACTCGACAAATTCCGCAATTCGAGCGGCTGGTCGGCAGGCGGCGACGCCTCGGTCGCGATCGCGAAGGTCGGCGCGAACGGCACGATCGACACCACCACGGCCACCAAGCCCGTGGAAGTCTTCGTGCTCACCAACAGCGGCCTGATCGGCGACCTCTCGCTCGGCACGACCAAGATCTCCCCGCTGAAGCTGTAAGTTTCACGCGTTCACGAGCATGCAGGGCGCCCGGGCCTTGTTCCGCTCGGGCGCTGCCTGTGCGAAACAAGGCCCCCCCGCCGCTCAGCTCGTGGACGTGTCGATCACCTTGAAGCGCGAACGCTTGTTCGCGCGGATCACCGCCTGATACGCCTCGATATACTGCTGCGCCATGCGGTGTGACGTGAAGCGCTCTTCGAAGCGTTGCCGCACACCGGCGCGCGGCACGCGTGAAAGCCGGTTCACGGCCGCCACGGCGCCAATTTCGTCCTCGACGATAAATCCCGAAACGCCCTCATCCACCACTTCCGGCACCGAGCCGCGATTGAACGCGATCACGGGCGTGCCGCACGCCATCGCCTCGATCATCACCAGCCCGAACGGCTCGGGCCAGTCGATCGGGAACAGCAGCGCATGCGCACCGGAGAGGAACTCGGCCTTCTGGCTGTCGTTGATCTCGCCCACGAATTCCACATTCGGGAGTGCGAAGAGTGGCTTGATCTCGCGTTCGAAATACTCGCGATCGGCCTCGTCGACTTTGGCGGCGATGCGGATCGGCAAGCCGCAGCGCTGGGCAATGCGAATCGCCGTGTCCACTCTCTTCTCGGGCGAGATGCGGCCGAGAAA
Organism: Paraburkholderia sp. A3BS-1L; assembly: GCF_051125215.1. Taxonomy (NCBI): domain Bacteria; kingdom Pseudomonadati; phylum Pseudomonadota; class Betaproteobacteria; order Burkholderiales; family Burkholderiaceae; genus Paraburkholderia; species Paraburkholderia sp. A3BS-1L. Next base: position 1,719,279 of record NZ_CP120442.1, read on the forward strand.
CGCGAGATAGCGCGGCTCGACGGGCTGCGGCGTATACAGCGCCTCGGGCAGGCCGTGATAGACCGTCCGGAGCCATTTGGCCTGCGGCATCGGTTGGCGCTGCGCATTCGAGATCGAGATGACCGGCGCCGTGTTGAACGTGTCGAACACCGGTTGCTGCTCGGGCAAGTCCAGACGGCCGTGCAGCGTGGTCACGAACGGCGTTTCCTGGCGCTTGAACACCGAGAACGAGTAGTAATCCATATGGAAATGCAGCACGTCGAACTGGTCGGCCTGGCGGCGCACCATTTCCATGAGCAGCATGTGCGGCGCAATACGGTCGCGAATGCCGGGGTCGAGGCGCAACGCGCGCGGCCACACGGGTTCGAGCTTCGCACGCGTTTGCGAATCGCCGCTTGCGAACAGCGTCACGTCGTGACCGAGCTCGACTAGCGCCTCGGTGATGTACGACACGGCGCGCTCGGTGCCGCCGTAGAGCTTCGGTGGCACCGATTCGGTCAGCGGGGCGATCTGCGCAATTCTCATTGAGTGTCTCCTTCGTGTTCCGCGCACGCACGCGGGAAATTCCGCCAGGTGGGTCGAGCCATTTTAAAGGAAGCCCAGTATTGCAATCGTGCCCTCGAATATCGAAGGAAGGGACAGACTCGCGGAGAACGCGATCGGGCGGCTCGCAGCACGGCGCATTTCGCTATTATTCGCCTTGCGCCGCGCCCGCGCTGCGAGTCTTTCAATTGCTATATGGACTTACACGTCGAAACATCCTGCCTGGCGCCCGTCGCAGAGCGCCCGAGGCGGCTTAGCGCGACGGCCATTGCCACGCCGGTACATCGAGCGAATCGGCGTCGGCGAGCGCCGTCGCGCCGAGACGCCGCTCCAGCACGATCGACTGGCTGCCCGCCTCGCGCTCGAGCGCTGCAACGAGCCGCGCCGCGTGCGAGACCACCAGCACCTGCGAGTGCGCCGAGGCGCGCGCGATGAGCCGTGCGAGCGACGGCAGCAAGTCGGGGTGCAGGCTCGTCTCCGGCTCGTCGAGCACGAGCAGCGCGGGCGGGCGTGGGCTCAGCAGCGCGGCAGCGAGCAAGAGATAGCGCAGCGTGCCGTCCGAAAGCTCGGCGCCACGCAACGGCCGCAGCAAACCCTCCTGACGCAGCGCGACTTCGAAGCGCCCTTCGTGATTGACGATCTCGACGCGCGCGCCCGGAAACGCATCGCCGATTGCCGCGTCGAGCGCACCGGCGTCACCGATCTCGCGGATCGTCTGCAGCGCGGCGGCAAGATTGGCGCCATCGTCGGCCAGCACCGGCGAATGCGTGCCGATCTGCACCCGGCGCGCGGGCGCGTGCTCGTCGGTGCGGAAGTGATCGTAAAAGCGCCACGAACGGATCTGTTCGCGCACCGCGATCATTTCGGGCGCGCTGCGCGGGTCGGCGAACTCCGTCATCATGCTGTCGAAGCTCGCCACGGGTTGCGCGAGTGTCGTCCACCCGCCCTCCGCTTCCCCGTCGCGAATGCGGATCATGGGCCCCTGACGGTCGACGAGCACAGTCGATGGCCGCAGCAGCGGCCCGCCCCATATGCATTCGCGCTTGATGACCGGGTCCAGCGAGAACTGCGAGGAGCCGGGCACCGGCAAGCCCAGGTCGATCGCATAGCCGAAGGTCTCGCTCGCGAAGCCGAGCTTGAGGCTCACGGCGTCTTTGCGCACGGTGCCCTGCACGGCGTAATCGCCCTGGGCGACCGCGCGCGAAAAGCGCTCGGGGCCGGCCCAGAGCGTCGATTGCAAGCCTCCCTCGCGCGCGAGCGATGGAATCACGCCACCGCGCGCAGTCAACGCGAGCAGGCGCAGCGCCCGATAGAGATTGGACTTGCCGCTGCCGTTCGGGCCGGTGATGACGTTCAGCGGCCCGAGCGGCACGATGAGTTCGCGCAGTGAGCGGTAGTTGGCGATGGCGAGGGTCGAAAGCATGGGCCGTAGCAAGCGCGCGCATGCGCAGGTTGAGCCAGCGCCCGATGATACGCAATCGGGCGCGGCTCGCGCTATCTCCATACTCAGGCAGTCAGCGCAGCTGCGGCACGGCCGCGAGATCGGAGAGAAAGCGGTCGCGCCAGACGCCCAGATCGTTGCGGCGCAGCGCTTCCATATTGGTCAGGTAGCGCGCCTTGCGCTCTTCTAGCGGCATCGACAGCGCGCGCCCGAGCGCCTCCGACATGCCCGCGGCATCATGAGGATTCACGAGCAGCGCGCCCGTAAGCTCGGCGGCCGCGCCCGCGAAGATCGAGAGCACGAGTACGCCGGGATCGTCGGGATTCTGCGCGGCCACGTATTCTTTCGCGACCAGATTCATGCCATCGTGCAGCGGCGTGACATAGCCCACCTGCGACTCGCGAAAAAGCGACATCAGCTTCCAGCGGTCGTACTGCTGGCTCAGGTAGCGGATAGGCGTATAGTCGAGGCCCGAATAACGCCCGTTGATGCGTCCGGCCTCGCGCTCCAGTTCCTCGCGGATGATCTTGTAGCTCGCCACGTCGGAGCGCGTGGGCGGCGCGATCTGCACGAGCGTGACCCTGCCGCGCCATTCGGGCGAATGCTCGAGCAATTGCTCGAAGGCGTGAAAGCGCTCGACGAGCCCCTTCGAGTAATCGAGCCGGTCCACGCTCATCACAAGCTTGCGGCCTTCGAGGCTCTGCTTGAGATCGAGCACATGCTGGCGGCTCTCGTAGCGCGCGGCCTGCTCGGCGATCTCGTCGGGAAACACGCCGATGCGATAGACGCCCGTGCGCAGCTTGCGCCCGTAGGCCTCCACCTCGCCCGCTTCCTTGTTTTCGCCATGCTCGCGCACCACGCCCCTCGCGGTGCGCGCGATGTAATCGTGAAACGCCTGCTGGTCGTTGCGCGTCTGGAAACCGAGCAGGTCATAGCAGCACAGCGACCTCACGAGCTCATCGTGCGGCGGAATCGTTTGCAGTACTTGCGGCGAAGGAAACGGAATATGGAGGAAGAAGCCGATACGATTGCGCATGCCCTCAGAGCGCAGCGCCTCAGCGAACGGAATCAGGTGGTAATCGTGGACCCAGATCATGTCGTCGGGCTGGATCAGCTTGACGAGCTTGTGCGCGAGCCACGCATTCACGCGCCGGTAGCCGGCGTATTCATCGCGCTCATAGCGCGCGAGATCGTTGCGGTAGTGGAACACCGGCCACAGCGTGGCATTCGAGAAACCGCGGTAATACTGGTCGTAATCCTTCTTCGTGAGCCCGGCAGTCGCGAAAGTGACCGGCCCCTCCTCGGCGAGCGTCGGGCCCGCGTTGGCCACCGTCTCGCTCACGACATCGCCGCTCCAGCCAAACCACACGCCGCCTGCATCCTTGAGCGCCCCGAACACGCCAACAGCGAGCCCCCCTGCGGAGCCCTTGGTCTCCGTGGGCGTCGCCACGCGGTTCGAGACGACTATCAGTCTGGCCATCGAGATATTTCCTCCTCCGTTTTGCTCCGGCAACCGAATTCCCCAGCAAGGGACGTGCCACGGTATTGGCCGGAGCCTGCGGACTCGCCGGGCTGGCTAGCGTTCGGGAAGGTAGTGAGCGCGGCGCAAGGCAACAGTACCCGACGTCACGCTACTTGAATGCGCGTAAAGATGCGCTAAAGATTGCGATCGGCCAAGTCGGGCCGTTCAGGAAAAAATTCAGGCCGACGGCTCGGCGCTGAGTCGGGTTTCGGCGTGATTGCCGTCGCGATTGCCGGCCCGGCCCAGTGCCCCGTCAATTGCCGGTCTTGCAAGGAAACGCCTTGCCGAGCCCGAGCGAGATGGCCGTGCTGGCGTTGTAGCCGGCGACGTTCGGGTTATCGGCGATGTATTTGCGCACGGCGTCGGTGAGTTGCGCCGAGCGAGCCTCCTGCGGCAGGCAGAAATACTGGCCGACGCGCGGGCCGGTCGTGCCGCCGATGGCGTCGATGGTGTTGAAAATGCCGTCGGCGGCCCCTTCGATATAAGCCGCGCATGCGCTGCGCGACGCCACGTCAGTCTTCGAACACAGCCGGTTCAGATCGGAGGCGGTGAAGGCAAAAGCCGAAACCGGCACAGCGAGCGCGCCGGCGCAGATCAGAGCCCGCAGCATGATTCTCCTTGATTCGTCGCTTGATTCGTCATCGGGTGCGGCATTTGCCGCGCCGCGAGCCGCCCGCTGGCGGCCGGCGGCAACCCCGGTATTGTGCACTGTTTTAGGGGCGCGTCGTGCGGCTCTTCCGCGAAAGAGCTTGCGCGAATGCACCCGATGACCCGGCCGTCAGCGCCCGCGGCGGCGTTACTGCGCCGCCTGGCCCATGCGCGCCGAGAGGTCCTTGATCGCGTCAGGCGCCTTGTACTGCTTGGCGAAATCGAGCGCCGTCATGCCGATCTGGTTCTTTGCGTTCAGATTGGCGCCGTGGTCGAGCAGCAGTTTAGCGGTGCTCATATGGTCGCCGCGCGCGGCCATCATGAGCGGGGTCGTGCCGTTGGGCGACAGCGCGTTGACGTCGGCCGAATAGCCGACCAGCAGCTTCACCACGTCGTCGTGGCCGTTCGCGGCGGCGTAGTGCAGCGGCGTCCAGCCCTGCTTGTTCACCTCGGCGCCCTTGGTGATGAGCAGCTTCACGAGATCCATGTCGCCATTGAGCGAGGCCAGCATCAGCGCGTTCTCGCCCGACTTGTCCTCGGCGGCGATGTTGATCTTCGGATTGTCGAGCAGCACTGCCGCGACCTTGTCCGACTTCTCGCGCGCGGCCAGCACGAGCAGCGGCATGCCCTGGCTATCCGTGGCGTTCGGGTCCATGCCGTCTGCGAGGTCCTTGGCGACGCCCTTGGCGTCGTCGAACTTCACGCCCTTCACGAGCGAATCGATCGACGCGGCGTGGACCGGCGCGCTCGCGAGGAAGGCGGCGCTCATACCGATGGCGAGCGCGGCAGCGATGCGGCGCACGCCGGTAGCGCGCGTGGCGCGGACGGTGGACGTAAGCGGATTCGAGTTCATGTCAGACCTTAACGTTATTCGATATCTAATTGATAAAAAACGATAAATCAAAATCGACTGCTAGCGGATCACGAATCAGGCCGCGGCCGGAATCTTGAAGAGCCGGAAAAAATTCTGCGTGGTGGCAGCGCCGAGTTCGGCGTCCGGCAATCCGCGTTGCTGGGCGATGAATCTTCCGACATGGCTAACGTACGCAGGTTCATTGGGTTTGCCCCGATATGGCACTGGCGCAAGATAGGGCGAATCCGTTTCGATCAGCAAACGCTCGAGCGGCACGCGGCGCGCCACCTCCTGAACCTCGGTCGCGCTCTTGAACGTCACGATACCCGAAAGGGAAATGTAAAAATTCTGCACAAGGGCGCGCTCTGCGATCGCCCAGGGCTCCGTGAAACAGTGCATCACGCCACCGGGTTCGCCGGCGCGCTCTTCTTCCATGATGCGCAGCGTATCGTCCGACGCCGCACGCGTATGAACGATGAGCGGCTTTCCCGTCGCGTGCGCCGCGCGGATATGGACGCGAAAGCGCTCGCGCTGCCACTCCATGTCCTCGATCGTGCGCTCGCCGAGCCGATAGTAATCGAGCCCCGTTTCGCCGATCGCCACGACCTTCGGGTGCTGCGCCAGCTCCACGAGGTCCGCGACGCTGGGCTCCTGAACGTCCTCGTGATCGGGGTGCACGCCCACCGACGCGTAGACGTTTTCGTAGCGGCTCGCGATGTCGAGCACCGAGGGCAGCGTCTCGAGATCGACCGAAACGCACAGCGCATGCGTGACGGCCTGCGCGCGCATGTTCTCGAGCACCTCGGGCAGCCGGTCGGCGAGACCTTCGAAATTGATGTGGCAATGTGAATCGACAAACATGGCGGTCCTGCGATGGGGTTACGGTAAGGCTGACTGCGCGGAATCTACGGAAATCCGCAACCAACGTGCGCAACGAAAAATTCAGGCCTGCAACTCAGGCGGCAAGCCGCTTGCCGAGAATCACGTGGTCGCGCTCGACGCCGTCGAGCACGACCACGCGCGGCAGCGTCCCCCTGCCGGGACGGCACGGTCGAGTTGTAAATGGCGACGATCGTGGACAGATCGTCAAGGGTGGCATCCCGGTAAGCAAGGCTCATGGTGCGGATCAGCGGCGAATCATCGGATAAGGCGGACGCTCAGCAAGACGTCTCAGGCAAACATTTCACGATAGCCGAGAAACAGCTCCTCGAACACGAGGCGCGCATTCAGCGGATGATTTTCCACGGCACGCTGGCGCGTCATGGACTTCAGGTAACGGGCGAGCGCTGACGCATCCAGATTCGCTGCGCAGCGCGTGAGCGCCGCTGCGGACTGCGGGTAGTAGCGCGGCCGGCCCGCCGTGCGCTCGGCCAGCAGGTCATAGACCCAGCGCTGCAGCCAGCCGAGGACGAGCGGCACTGGCAGCTTCTGCAGGGTCTCGCCGCAGGCGAAGGCGTCGCACGCCGCGCCAGCCGCGAGCTGGCCGAGGGTCCAGTCGCGCAGCGCGCGATTGTCGTCCTGCGACAGCGCGAGCGCCGCAAGCGGCGCGCCTCCCGCTTCCGCGAGCAGGCCAGCTGGATCACCCACGCCTTGGTTCGCGAGCCACGCCTGAGCCTCGTCCGGCGCGGGCGTGCTCATCGGCCACTGCCGGCAACGGCTGATGATGGTAGGCAGCAGCCGGTCGATGCGCGCCGAAACCAGCAGGAACACCACGCCCGCGGGCGGCTCTTCGAGCGTCTTCAGCAGCGCGTTCGCGGCCGCAACATTGAGCGCCTCAGCAGGATACAGCACGACCACGCGCAGGCCGCCGCGATGCGAGCCCACGCCGGTGAAATCGAGCAGCGCGCGCACCTGCTCGATGCGGATTTCCTTGCTGGGCGCGCGAGTCTTCTTGCCCTCGTCCGCGTCAGCTTTATCGGCCTTGGCGTCTTCCTTGTCCTCGGCACCCGCCTGGCCTGCGAGACCGGCCAGCGCCTCGGGCAGCACGATCCGGTAGTCGGGGTGGTTGCCCTGCGCAAACCAGGTGCACGCCGGACATTTGCCGCATGGCTGGCCGTCGGCCTGCGGCGACTCGCACAGCAGCCCCTTCGCCAGATGCTGCGCGAACTGGAGCTTGCCGATGCCTGCCTGGCCGTGCAGCAGCAGTGCGTGCGGCCAATGGCTGCGCAACTGCTGGAGGCGCTCCCAGTCGCCCGATTGCCACGGATAGATCATGTTTTAAATCAATCTGTTAAGCGGTATTTCGGAGAACCCGCGCGAACTCTATAAACCATCAGAGCAGCAAATAACGCTTTTTATCAAAGCGTTGCGATGACTTTTTCGAGCTTCTCACGAATCTCATCGATGCTCTGCGACGAGTCGACGATCGCGAAGCGGTACGGCGCTTCCTCAGCCCGGCGCAGATACTCGGCGCGGGTGCGCGCGAAGAATGCGTCGGTTTCGCTCTCGAAGCGGTCCGGCTCGCGCGCGGCGCCGCGGCGCTCGCTCGCCGTATTGGGCTCGATGTCGAACAGCACGGTCAGATCGGGCTGAAATCCGCCCTGGACCCAGCGCTCGAGCGCTTCGAGCTTGTCGCGCGGCAAGCCCCGGCCGCCGCCCTGATAGGCGAAAGTGGCGTCGGTGAAACGGTCCGAGAGCACCCAGTCGCCGCGCGCAAGCGCCGGCTCGATCACGCGTGCGAGGTGTTCGCGGCGCGCGGCGAACATCAGCAGCGCCTCGGTCTCGAGGTCCATCGGCTCGTGCAGCAGGATCTCGCGCAGCTTTTCGCCCAGCGGCGTGCCGCCCGGTTCCCGCGTCATGACCACCGAGCGGCCCGAGGCGCCCAGCTTCTGTTCGAGCCGCTCGCGAAACCACGCCAGATGCGTGGTCTTGCCCGCGCCGTCGATGCCCTCGAACGTGATGAATCGGCCCCGCGCCATTTAATTACCCCGGATGTACTTGTCGACGGCCTTGTTGTGGTCGACGAGATTGTCAGAAAAAACGCTGCTGCCATCGCCACGCGCCACGAAATACAGCGCAGGGGTCGAGGCAGGATTGAGCGCAGCCTGCAGGGCGGCGACGCCCGGCAGTGCAATTGGCGTCGGCGGCAACCCGGGACGCAGGTAGGTATTGTAGATAGTGTTGGTCTGCAAATCGCTCTTGCGCAGCCGCCCCGTATAGTTCACCCCGAGCCCGTAGATCACCGACGGATCGGTCTGCAACGGCATGCCTACCTTGAGCCGGTTCGCGAACACGGCCGCCACGAGCGGACGGTCGCCGGCCTTGCCGGTCTCCTTCTCGACCAGCGAGGCAAGCGTGAGCGCCTCGTAGGGCGACTTCAGCGGCAAGCCCTGCGCACGCGCGGCCCACGCCTCGTTCAGATGCGTCTGCATGAGCTTGTAGGCGCGGCGGTAGACATCCAGATCGCTCGAGCCCTTGTCGAACAAATAGGTGTCCGGGAAGAACAGCCCTTCTCCGCTGCCCTGCGGCGCGGCGGGCGCGCCGATCGCGGCCAGCAGTTGGGCGTCGCTCATGCCGGCAGTATCGTGGCGCAGCGCCGGATTGGTATCGAGCTCGTCGCGCATGCGCTTGAACGTCCAGCCTTCGATGATGGTCGCCACGGACTCGTTGACGTCGCCGAGCGCCATCTTCTGCAGCACCTCATAGGGCGTGACGCCGGCCTTGAATTCGTAGTTGCCGGACTTGAGCTGGCTTTGCAGGCCGAGCACGCGCGTCATCAGCACGAACAAATCGGTCTGGACCGGCACGCCGCCGCGGCGCAGCTGGGCAGTGACGCTGCGCACGGAGCTGTGCGGCTTGATGGTGACATCGAGTTGCGGGACGGCGAGCGCCACGGGCGAGGTCGCCCAGCGCCAGACGCTACCCGCTGCGACGGCGCCAAGCACGACGAGGCCGGCGCCGGCAACAAGGCATTTCTTGAGGAGGGACATGCGTAACGTGACTCAGGCGGACCTCATATAATAACTGCTTGCCCTCGCTAAAGTCAGGATTGACTGTTCCCCGAATCCATGAACGCTCCGCTCGCATCCCACGACACGCATTCCCCCGACACGCATTCCATCGCGGCGCCTGCCGCCGATGAGTTCGACGCCGTCCTCAAGGGAGGCGCCTGGGCGATCCTGCCGCAATTCGGCGTAATCGACGCCAATGGCGACGATGCAGCCAGCTTCCTGCACAGCCAGCTCACGAACGACATCCAGCATCTGGACGTGACCGGCGCGCGCCTCGCCGGCTACTGCTCGCCCAAGGGCCGACTGCTCGCCTCGTTCCTCACATGGAAGACGGGCGACACGATCCGCCTGCTGGTTTCGAAGGATGTCCAGGCGAGCGTGCAAAAGCGTCTCTCGATGTTCGTGCTGCGCGCCAAGGCCAGGCTCACCGACGACAGCGACAAACTGCTCGTGGTGGGCCTCGCGGGTGATGTGCGCGGCGCGCTCGCGCGCGTATTCGACGCGCTGCCCGACGGCGTGCACGTGAAGGTGGACGATCCCGCCGGCACGCTGATCCGCGTGCCCGATGCGCTCGGGCGCCTGCGCTATCTGTGGGTTGGTCCGAAAGACGCCGTGGAGGCGAAGCTCGCCTCGCTCCAGGACGTGCTCAAGCCCGTCTCGCCCGCGGTGTGGGACTGGCTCGACATCCGCGCGGGCGAGCCGCGCATCACTCAAGCCGTGAGCGAGCAATTCGTCCCGCAGATGGTCAACTACGACGTGCTCGGCGGCGTAAACTTCAAGAAGGGCTGCTATCCGGGCCAGGAAATCGTGGCGCGCAGCCAGTATCGCGGCACGATCAAGCGCCGCACCGCGCTCGCGAGCGTCGCAGCCGGGACCGACGCCGCGCGCGCGGGCGCGGAGCTGTTCCATTCCGACGACCCGAGCCAGCCGTGCGGCATGATCGTGAACGCGGCGGCAGCGCCCGAAGGTGGCGTCGATCTGCTCGCGGAGATCAAGCTCGCGGCGCTCGAATCGGGCAGCGTGCATCTGGGCGCCGGTGACGGCCCCGCACTGCGCATCCTGCCGCTGCCGTACGCACTGCCGTCCGAGGTGTGACGGCTTGGCAAAGAGTCCTGTGACGACGCAGTTCGCGCCGCGCCTCGTTTTTGCGGGTCGCAGCGGAGGCCGCGCGCGATGTGCCTGATCGTCTTCGACTGGCGGCCGCATGCGACCGATGGCGCGCTCTTCACGCTCGCCGCGAACCGCGACGAATTCCTGCGTCGCACCGCCGATCCCATGCAGTGGTGGCAAGACGCGCCGGACGTGCTCGCAGGCCGCGATCTCATGGGCGGCGGCACCTGGCTCGGCATGACACGTGGTGGCCGCTTCGCGGCGCTCACCAACTACCGCGCGCCGCACGAGATGCGCCCCGACGCCCCCACGCGCGGCACGCTCGTCTCGCGCTGGCTGGCAGCCGGCTCCGAAGGTGCCGGGATCGATATCCCCGATACGCCGCTAGCCTATCTCGCCGAAGTCGCGCGCGACGGCGAAATGTATAACGGCTTCAACCTGGTCATCGGCGACTGGAAGCGGCGCGAGCTGGCCTGGTACTGCAACCGAGGCGAGCGCATGCCCGCGCTGCTGCCCGAGGGCACCCACGGCATCTCCAACGCGGTGCTCGACACGCCGTGGCCAAAGCTCGTGCACAAGCGCGCAGGGCTTGCCGAACTCGCTGCTGATGGTCCCGATGTGCCACTCGAACGCCTGATCGAATTGATGCGCGACCCGCGCATCGCGCTCGACAGTGAATTACCCGCGACGGGCATTCCGCTCGAGCGCGAGCGCGCGCTTTCGGCGGCCTTCATCGAGACACCCGAATACGGCACACGTGGCACGACGGCGCTGCGCGTGCGCGTGAATGGCGGCCAGTTGAGCGTGGAAGCCAGCGAGCGCAGCGACGATGACGGCTCGCACCGCATCGTGCGGCCCGGCGCATTCGAGCGCCATGAACGCTTCACGGTAAGCGCGGCGCGCTGAAGCCAGGCGGCCCACCCGCCTGATCAATCGTCGATGCCGAATGCCGCGCGCAACGCTTGTGCGGCTTGCGCCTGCGCGCGCCGCGCCTCGTCCACGAAACCGCCCATCTTGAAGAACTCGTGGATCATGCCGGGAAAGCGCACGAGCGTGACCTCGTTGCCGGCGGCGAGCAGCTTCTGCGCATAGGCTTCGTCCTCATCGACGAGCGGATCGAACTCCGCTGCCGCGATCCACGCCGGCGCCACGCCGTGAAAATCGGGCGCGCCATGCGTGCCGTCGAGCGGCGCGAAACGCCAGTCGTCGCGATCGGACGCATCACGCACGTAGTGATTGAAGAACCATTGCACGGTGGGCTCCGTGAGCAGGTAGCCGATGGCGAGGCGCTTGTGCGATGCCGTTTGCTGGTGCGAGCCCGTGCCCGGATAAATCAGCATTTGCAGCACTGCTGGCATGCCCGCGTCGCGCGCGAGCACCGCGCACACCGTCGCGAGCGTGCCGCCCGCGCTGTCGCCGCCCACGGCGAGCCGCGTCTCGTCGATCGCGAATTCGGCCGCGTGCGCGTGCAGCCATGCATAGGAGTCGAACGCGTCGTTCACGGCAGTCGGGAACTTGTGTTCGGGTGCAAGCCGGTAATCGACCGAAAGCACCGCGCAACGCGCGTCGCGCGCGAACATGCGGCACAAGGCGTCGTGCGTGTCGACGCTGCCCACGGTGAAGCCGCCGCCGTGGTAATAGACGAGCGCTGGCAAGGGTTCGGACCACTGCGGCTCGACCGGCAGATAGAGCCGCGCGCGGATCGTCTCGCCGTCGCGCGTGGGCACTTGCAGGTCCTCGACCGAGTGCATCGGCGCGGACGCGATCTCCAGCACCGACGCGCTCTTTTCATACGACGCGCGCGCTTGCTGCGGTGTCATTTCGTGATAAGGCGTGCGGCCCGCGCGGGCCACCATGTCGAGCACTAAAGCGATCTTCGCGTTGAGCGGCATGAGTCTGTCGATTGAAGGTTCCGCTCGAACGCCGGCCGTGCCCGCAAGGGTATCGTCAAGCCGGCGCGTTCTTCACTTCGGGTTTGAGCGAGAGCGGATCGGTGGGATTGCGCAACGTCTCGATGTCTTCGTGACGCAGCTTCACGGAAGGGAGTATGCCCGGATGCGTGAGGATGTAGAAGCGCCCTTCGCGCACCGCGTCGAAAGTGACTTTCGCGACATCGTCGGCCGTGAGGCGGCCCGAGCGCACCGCGCGCTGCAATTGCAGATCGGCGGCCTGCTGCGAGCGCGTGGGAGGCGCTTCGTTGCGCATATCGTCAGGCCGGTTGCGCTCGGCGTTGGCGATGCCCGTCGGCACGAACGCGGGGCACAGGAGCGAGCAGCCCACCTGAGCACTCACGTTTCGGAGGTCGTGGTAAAGCGTCTCGGTGAGCGCAACCACCGCGTGCTTGGACGCGTTATAGATGCCCATTGCGGGCGGCGCGAGCAGCCCCGCCACCGAGGCCGTGTTGACGATATGCGCGCGCTCGCCCTGCTTGAGCATGTTGGGCGTAAAGCTGCGCAAGCCGTTCGCGACACCCATCACGTTCACGCCGAACACCCAGTCCCAGTCCCGCGCGCTGCTTTCCCACACGAAGCCGCCGCTGCCCACGCCTGCATTGTTGAAGAGCAGATGGACCTTGCCATAGGCATCGAGCGCCGCCTGAGCGAGCGCGTCCACCTGCGCCGGGTCACGCACGTCGGTGCGCAAGCCGATCGCCTGGGTGCCCTGGGCGCGCAGCGCCTGAACGGTTTCGTCTAGCGCGAGCGCGTCCACGTCCGCGAGCACGAGTTTCATGCCAAGCGACGCGGCCTGCTGCGCGAACGCGCGGCCAAAGCCGCTCGCCGCGCCGGTAATGACGGCCACCCGGCCTTCGAATTGAAACGGGTCAGACATTGCGCTTCCTCACCTGATCGTTAATGCTGCAAAGGCGTCAAACGAGCTTGACGAGCTGTTTGCCGAAGTTCTGGCCCTTGAGCATGCCAAGGAACGCCGTGGGCGCGTTCTCGAGGCCTTCGGCAATGCTCTCGCGATAGGCCAGTTGCTTCTTCGCGACCAGCGTACCGAGTTCGGTGAGCGCTTTCGGCCAGACGTCCAGGTGCTCAGTCACAATGAAGCCTTGCACAAGCAGACGTTGCGTGAGCAACAATTGCGGGTGCTTGAGCGGGATCGGCTCGCCGTCATAGCCCGCGATCATGCCGCACACCGCGATACGCCCGCCGGCATTCATGCGCGCGAGCGTGGCGTTGAGGACGTCGCCGCCAACGTTCTCGAAATAGCCGTCCACGCCCTGCGGGGTTGCGGCCTTGAGTTGCTGGTAGAGATCGCCAGCCTTGTAATCGACGCATGCATCGAAGCCGAGAGTCTCCACGACATAGCGGCACTTTTCCGCGCCGCCCGCGATGCCCACGGCGCGGCAGCCCGCCCGCTTCGCAAGCTGGCCCACGACGCTGCCCACTGCGCCGCTCGCCGCGCTCACCACCACGGTCTGGCCGGCCTGCGGCGCGATGATGCGGTTCAGCCCGTACCAGGCCGTGACGCCCGGCATGCCCACCGGCCCCAGATACGCGGCCAGCGGCACGTATTTCGTATCGACGACATGCAGATCGCTGCCGTCCGAAGTGCCGTACTCCTGCCAGCCGGCCATGCCGACCACCTGGTCGCCAACCTTGAACTTGCGGTTGAGCGATTCGACCACTTCGCCCGCCGTGCCGCCGATCATCACCTCATTGAGCGGCTGTGGCGCTGCATACGACTTGCTGTCGTTCATGCGGCCGCGCATGTATGGATCGAGCGAAAGCCAGTGATTGCGCACGCGCACCTGACCTTGCGCAAGCGGCGCGAGCGGCGTTTCGACGAGGCGGAAGTTATCGACGCTAGCCGCGCCTTCCGGGCGCGAGACGAGCAGAATCTGACGATTGGATTGAGTCATGGCGTTCGGGTGTGTCGTCGCGGCTTGCACCGCGCGGGTTGGGAGCGGAGCGGAGTGGAGTCGCACACGCCCAGCAAATGAAAACACGCATGCGGCTTGTGTGCCCGAGGTACATCGGGCGCGGCGTTCAGCCGTCGCTCGGACCGGGTTTTGCGTTGGGGTCGCTGCGCAGGCGCTGACGCGTCACGTCGCGGCCCACTGCGAGACGGCGCATGTACTTGAAGGTGCCGAGCGCCTTCGCCACGAAGTGACCTTCGCTGTCGCGAATCTCGCCTTCGCAATAAGCCATCGTGGTCGAGCGATGCAGCACGCGGCCATAGGCACGCAGCTCGCCGCGGCCGGGCTGCATGAAGTTCACTTTCATTTCGACGGTGACGACGCCCACACCGTCGGCGGCGACGCTGCGCGCGGCCATCGCGAGTGCGATGTCGGCGAGCGTCATGGTCACGCCGCCGTGCGCTACGTCCCAGGTATTCATATGCCGCTCGGCGAGCGAAAGCAGCACTTCGCTCGCGCCGTCGCGCGCGCTCACGAGCTGCGCGCCGAGATGATCGACAAACGGGCTTTCGATGATGGGCTGCTGGCTCGATGCATCGCCCTGCGTTGTATCCGTGGTACCGGTCATGGTTGCGCTCGAATTCTCCACAGTCTTCAGAGCACGTAATCGACGCACTGGCGCGCCTCGACCACGCGCCTGGCGAAGTCCTTCACGATCTGGTGGTCGGGGTGATCCTGGTAGGCGTCGAGCGCAGTCCGGTCGGCGAAATCGGAGAGCAGCACGAGATCGAACGTCGAAGCGAGGCCCGGCTCGGCAAGACCGGCTTCGAGATGCAACGTGCCCGGCACGAGATTGCGGCAACCTTCGAGCATCGTCTTGAACTTCGCGAGGTTCTCGGCACGCGTTGCGCCTTCCGCTGATTCCTTGAACTTCCACATCACGATATGACGAATCACGTGTTCACCTTTTCAGTCAGTCTTGAACGGCGGACGCGCCACGCGGGCGCAATCCAGCCGTCATGATACCTGCCTGGGCCAGCGGCCACAGCGCGATCAGGCGATTTCGAACAGCCCCGCCGCGCCCTGCCCGCCGCCGATGCACATCGTCACCACCACGAACTTTGCGCCACGGCGCTTGCCTTCGATGAGCGCATGGCCCGTGAGGCGCGCGCCCGAGACGCCGTACGGATGGCCCACCGCGATCGCGCCGCCGTTCACGTTCAGGCGATCTGCGGGAATGCCGAGCTTGTCGCGGCAGTAGAGCACCTGCACCGCAAACGCTTCGTTCAATTCCCACAGGCCGACGTCTTCCACCTTGAGGCCGGCCTGCTTGAGGAGCTTGGGTACGGCGAACACGGGGCCGATGCCCATTTCGTCGGGCTCACAACCGGCCACGGCGAAGCCGCGGAAAATGCCGAGCGGCTGCAGTCCTTCGCGCTCGGCAACCTTCGCGTTCATCACCACGCAGGCGCTCGCGCCGTCCGAGAACTGGCTCGCGTTGCCCGCCGTGATCACGCCGCCCGGCATCGCCGTGCGGATCTTCGACACGCCTTCGAGCGTGGTGTCGGCGCGAATGCCTTCGTCGGCGGCAATCGTCACTTCCTTCGTGACGAGCTGGCCCGAGGCCTTGTCGACCACGCCGGCGAGCACCGTCATCGGCACGATTTCATCGTTGAAGAGGCCCGCAGCCTGGGCCGCCGCCGCGCGCAGTTGCGACTGCACGCCATATTCGTCCTGACGCGCTCGCGAGATCTCGTAGCGCTTCGCAACGTTCTCGGCGGTCTGCAGCATGCTCCAGTAGATTTCTGGCTTGTGCTGGCCGAGCCAGCCTTCGACCACCATGTGGCGGTTCATCTCGTTCTGCACGCACGAGATGGACTCCACGCCACCGGCGACGAACACATCGCCCTCGCCTGCGATCACGCGCTGCGCGGCGAGCGCAATCGTCTGGAGTCCGGATGAACAGAAACGGTTCACGGTCATGCCCGGCACCGAGACCGGCAGGCCAGCGCGCAGCGCAATCTGGCGCGCGATGTTGGTGCCCGTGGCGCCCTCGGGGTTCGCGCAACCCATGATCACGTCTTCGACACGTGCGGGGTCGATCTTCGCGCGCTCGACGGCGGCCTGCGTGACGTGACCGCCAAGCGTGGCGCCATGGGTCATGTTGAACGCGCCTTTCCACGATTTGGCGAGGCCCGTGCGGGCGGTAGAAACGATTACGGCATCAGTCATGTGTGTCTCCAGTCAATCGCATCAAGCATCGAAGCTCGACATGCGATCCCTTGCGAATGTGTTGATCCTGCGAATCAGATAGATTTCGAACGCTCATCAGACCGCGCCGCTCAGCACCTCGGCCATTTGCACGCGCTTCACGCCCGCTGCGCTCAACTGCTGCCACGCGGCGGCGAGCGAGCCGTGCAAGTCGATGGCGCGCGAGGCGTCCTCGATCAGCACGGTCTCGAAGCCGGCGGCACGCGCATCGAGCGCGGACCACGCGACGCAATAATCGGTCGCAAGACCGCAGCAGTAGACGCGCTTCACCTCCGTGTCGCGCAGATAGCCCGCGAGCCCGGTGGACGTCGTGCGGTCGGCTTCGAGAAACGCCGAGTAGCTGTCGACATGTGCGTGATGTCCCTTGCGGATGACCGCGCGCGCGTGCGGCACGGCGAGATCGCGATGCAGCGCGGCGCCTTCGGTGCCCTGCACGCAATGCGTCGGCCACAGCACCTGCTCGCCGTAAGGCAGCGCGATCGTCTCGAAGGGCTTGCGCCCCGCGTGCCCGGCCGCGAACGAGACGTGCTGCGCCGGGTGCCAGTCTTGCGTGAGCACGACGTGCTGAAAGTCTTGCGCGAGCCGGTTCGCGAGCGGCACGACTTCGTCGCCGTGCGCGACGGCAAGCGCTCCGCCCGGCATGAAGTCGTATTGCAGGTCGATCAGCAGGAGCACGTCTTCAGCGCTTCTCATGATGTTCGTCCGAATATGTGTCTGGGTGCTTAGTTGAACGTACCGCCCTTATCGGCCAGTTCGGCAACCGACGAGGCGATCTGCCATGCGTCGCCGTTCGGCTGCTGCGCATAGCCGCGGATCGCGCGCGCCACGTTGTAGAGGCCGACCGCGTCCGCGTAGAGCATCGGGCCGCCGCGCCACAGCGGGAAGCCGTAGCCCGTGAGGTAGACCATGTCGATGTCCGACGCCTTCGACGCAATGCCCTCTTCGAGGATCTTCGCGCCTTCGTTCACCAGCGCGTACACGAGGCGCTCGACGATTTCCTCGTCGCCGATCTTGCGGCGCTCGACACCCGCTTCCTTCGAGTACGCGACGATCATCTCGTCCACGAGCTTAGAAGGCAGCGCGTTGCGCTCGCCCGCCTTGTAGTCGTACCAGCCCGCGCCGGTCTTCTGGCCGAAGCGGCCCTGTTCGCACAGGCGGTCGGCGACCTTCGAATACTTGATCTCCGGCTTTTCCTGATAGCGGCGCTTGCGGATCGCCCAGCCGATGTCGTTGCCCGCGAGATCGCTCATGCGGAATGGGCCCATCGCGAAGCCGAATTTTTCGATCGCGCGATCGACCTGCGCGGGCAGCGCGCCTTCTTCGAGTATGTAAAGCGCCTGGCGGATGTACTGCTCGATCATGCGGTTGCCGATGAAGCCGTCGCACACGCCCGACACCACGGCCGTCTTGCGGATCTTCTTCGCAACCTGCATCACGGTCGCGAGCACGTCCTTTGCCGTTTCCTTGCCGCGCACGACTTCGAGCAGCTTCATCACGTTGGCAGGGCTAAAGAAGTGCAGACCCACCACATCCTGCGGACGCTTCGTGAACGCCGCGATCTTGTCCACATCGAGCGTCGAGGTGTTCGACGCGAGAATCGCGCCGGCCTTCGCGACTTCGTCGAGGCGCTTGAACACCTGCTCCTTCACGCCGAGTTCTTCGAACACGGCTTCGATGATGAGGTCGGCTTCCTTGAGATCGTCATAGGTCAGCGTCGGGCGGATCAACGCCATGCGCGCTTCGAGCTTCTCCGCCGTGAGCTTGCCCCTCTTGACCTGGGCTTCGTAGTTCTTGCGTATCGTCGCGAGGCCGCGATCGAGCGCTTCCTGCTTCGTCTCGAGCAGCGTGACCGGCACGCCGGCGTTGAGAAAGTTCATGGCGATGCCACCGCCCATCGTGCCCGCGCCGATCACCGCCACCTTCTGGATCTCACGCGTGGGCGTGCTCGAAGGCACGTCGGGGATCTTGCTCGCGGCGCGCTCGCCGAAGAACGCGTGGCGCAGCGCCCGGCTCTCGGGCGTCTGCACGAGTTCGACGAAACATTCGCGTTCGAACGCGAGGCCTTTATCGAAACCCTGCTTCACGCCCGCGGCGATGGCGTCCACGCACTTCAGCGGAGCCGGATAGTTCTTCGACATCGCCGCAACGGTATTGCGCGAGAACTGCAGGAAGCCTTCGGCGTTCGCATGCTCGATCTTGCGGTTGCGCACGAGCGGATGGGGGCCCGGCTTGCTGGCGGCCTGGCGCGCGAAGGCGATGACCTCATCGAGCAGATCGCCTTGAGCCATGGCATCGAAAAGGCCGGCATTCGCGAGCTTTTCCGAGAGCACCGGCGTGCCGCTCACGATCATGTTGAGCGCGGCTTCCAGGCCGATCGCGCGCGGCAGGCGCTGCGTGCCGCCCGCGCCCGGCAGAATGCCGAGCTTCACCTCGGGCAGCGCGATCTGCGCGCCGGGCGCCGCGACGCGGTAGTGCGCGCCGAGCGCGAGTTCGAGACCGCCGCCCATCGCCACGCTATGAATCGCGGCCACCACAGGCTTGGCGCTCTTCTCGACTTCCTTGATGACCGTGTGGAGCGTGGGCTCCTGGGTCGCCTTGGGCGTGTTGAATTCGGTGATGTCGGCGCCGCCCGAAAAGGCCTTGCCGGCGCCCGTGATCACGATGGCCGAGACGGCCGGATCGCTGTTGGCGCGCGCCAGTCCCTCGACGATGCCGACCCGGGTCGAATGCCCCAGTCCGTTGACGGGCGGATTGTTGAGCGTAATGACGGCAACGCCGTCGCGAGTCGTGTAATCCACTGCCATTTGCCTGCCTCCGTGCTTGCGGGCCGCGTTGTGTCTCGCGGGAGTCGCCTGACTCGCCGCACATGCGCCGGCCGCTTCATTGTCCGGCATTCCCGGTTCACACGCAGAATACCTAAAAAAGAACGTTCGTTCAATTTGTTGCTGCGCACAAGGCATCGGGGTTTGTACCAATCCTCTGCCCCATGCGAAATCGACCGGCCAACAAAAAACGCAGCCGGAGGCTGCGTTTCGTTCGGGTGCATCCGGGGCGCTAGATCGGCTCGGCCGGGCACTGGCCGCCCGACTCGAGGGCACTCGGCAACACATGATCGCGAAACCGCTCGCGCAGCTTGAGCTTCTGCAGCTTGCCGGTGGCCGTGTGAGGAAGCTCGTCGACGAACACGGCGTCGTCGGGCAGCCACCACTTCACCACCTTGCCTTCGAAAAACGCCAGCAGTTGCTCGCGCGTGATATCGGCACCCGGTTTCTTTACCGCGACGATCAACGGCCGCTCGGTCCAGCGTGGATGCGCGCAGGCGATGCAGGCCGCCTCCGCGATGGCCGGATGCGCCACCGCGATGTTCTCGAGTTCTATCGAGCTGATCCACTCGCCGCCCGACTTGATCACGTCCTTGCTGCGGTCGGTGATTTGCAGGAAGCCATCGGGGTCGATGGTCGCGACATCGCCGGTCGGGAACCAGCCGTCCACGAGCGGCGAGTCGCTTTCCTGCCTGAAGTAGCGCTCGATGACCCAGGGTCCGCGCACGTACAGATCCCCGAACGCCACGCCGTCCCAGGGCAGCTCGCGCCCATCGTCGCCGACGATTTTCATGTCGACGCCGAAAATCGCGCGCCCTTGCTTTTCGAGCAACGCGCGTTGCGCCTCGAGCGGGCGCTGCGTCTGCTCCCAGTTCAGCTTCGAGAGCGTGCCGAGCGGCGACATCTCGGTCATGCCCCACGCGTGGATCACCTGCACGCCGTAGTTGTCCTCGAAGCTGCGCAGCATGGCGGGCGGGCAAGCCGAGCCGCCGATCACCGTGCGATTGAGCGTGGAAAATTTCACGCCCGCCTCGCGCATGTACGCGAGCAGGCCGAGCCACACCGTCGGCACGCCGGCCGAGCAGGTCACGCCCTCCGCTTCCATGAGTTCGTAGAGCGATTTGCCGTCGAGATCCTTGCCGGGCAGCACGAGCTTCGTGCCGGCAAGCGGCGCCGCATGCGGTACGCCCCATGCATTCACATGGAACATCGGCACCACGGGCAGCATGGCGTCGCGCGCGGAAAACCCCATTGCATCGGGCATCGACGCGCCATAAGCGTGCAGCACCGCCGAGCGGTGCGTATAGAGCGCGCCCTTCGGATTGCCCGTGGTGCCCGAGGTGTAGCAGAGATTCGACGCGCTGCGCTCGTCGAGCAAGGGCCATGCGAAGCGGCCGTCCTGCGCCGCGAGCAGCGTTTCGTAGCTGAGCACCGGCGTTTGCATCGCCGGCAGGTGCGCCTCGTCGCACAGCGCGATCCAGCCGCGCACCTGCGGGCATTGCGGCGCGAGCGTGTCGACGAGCGCGGCGAAGGTGAGGTCGAACAGCACGTAGCGATCGTCGGCATGATTGACGATCCACGCGATCTGCTCGGGAAAGAGGCGCGGATTAATCGTGTGGCACACCGCGCCGAAGCCGGCCACACCGTAGTAGGCTTCGAGGTGCCGATAGCCGTTCCACGCCAGCGTGCCGATACGCTCGCCCGGCTCGACACCCAGCGCGACGAGCGCCTGCGCGAGCTGCTTCGAACGCACTTCGCATTCGCGGTATGTATAGCGATGCAGATCGCCTTCGATGCGCCGCGACACGATCTGCGTGCTGCCGTGATGGCGCGCCGCGTGCGCAATCAACGACGACACGAGAAGCGGCACGTCCATCATGCGTCCCAGCAACGGCGCGTTCGTCGCGGTCATGGTCAGCGGTCTCCTCGACTCGAATGCCAGAATTTTGTATGGGATGGCGCAGTGCTCGCGGTCTTGGCACAGCATGCCGGAAGCCGCAAAAGCGCGTGTGGCACGGGTTCGGGCCGTCTCCTGCACGCCCGCGGGCGCGGACTTACAATATCGGCTATTCAACAGGCGCTCAACATGTCGTTTTCACCAGGCCAAACCGATTCATCACATGGCGGCTCGACCGCCGCGCGCGCGCCGGCAAGCGGCCCGCTCGCCGACTTTGAACGCGCGCTCGGCGTGCCGCGCGACGACACGTTCGCGGCCCTTGGCGCGACCTTCCATACCCGGCTGCCCGGTGCGCCGCTGCCAGCGCCCTACGTGGTCGGCTTCTCGAAAGAGACGGCCGCGCTGCTCGGACTCGATGCCTCAGTGGTGGGCGATCCGGCATTCGCCGAGTATTTCAGCGGCAACTTCACGCGCGAGCGCACGCCTACGACGATGTCGTATGCGAGCGTCTATTCGGGACACCAGTTCGGCGTCTGGGCCGGCCAGCTAGGCGACGGGCGCGCGCTCATGCTCGGCGAGATCGAGCACGCGGGCAAGCGCCACGAAGTGCAACTCAAGGGCGCGGGACGCACGCCGTATTCGCGCATGGGCGACGGCCGCGCGGTGCTGCGCTCGTCGATCCGCGAATTCCTGTGCTCCGAGGCCATGCATCACCTCGGCATTCCCACCACGCGCGCGCTGACTGTGACCGGTTCCGACCAGCCGGTGCGGCGCGAAGAACTCGAAACGGCCGCGGTCGTCACGCGCGTGTCGCCGAGCTTCGTGCGCTTCGGCCACTTCGAGCACTTCTATTCGCACGACAATGTAGAAGCGCTGCGCGCGCTCGCGGATCACGTGATCGGCCGCCTTTACCCGCATCTGCGCGAAGCCGACGATCCGTATCTCGGGCTGCTCGACGAAGCGGTGCGCAGCACGGCTGCGCTGATGGTCGAGTGGCAGGCCGTGGGCTTCTGCCATGGCGTGATGAACACCGACAACATGTCGATCCTCGGCCTCACCATCGATTATGGCCCGTTCGGCTTCATCGACGGCTTCGACGCGAACCACATCTGCAATCACTCCGATTCGCAGGGCCGCTACGCCTACCGCATGCAGCCGCAGATCGGCTACTGGAACCTGTTCTGCCTCGCGCAGGCGCTGCTGCCGCTCTTTGGCGCGCACTACGAAATCGCCGACGAAAAAGCGCGCAGCGAGCGTTGCGTGGCCGACGCGCAAGCGGTGCTCGAGCGCTTCAAGGGGCACTTCGCGCCCGCACTGGAAATGCGCATGCGCGCCAAGCTCGGCCTCGAGCACGCGCACGAAGGCGATGACGCACTCGCGGATCGCCTCTTCGAAATCATGCATGCGAACCGCGCCGACTTCACGCTGACGTTCCGCCACCTTGCGCGCGTTTCGAAGCATGATGCGCACGGCGACACGTCCGTGCGCGACCTGTTTCTCGATCGCGCCGCGTTCGATGCGTGGGCGCTCGACTATCGCGCGCGCCTCGCACGCGAAACGCGCGACGACGCCGCACGCGCCGCGGCGATGAATCGCGTGAACCCGAAATACGTGCTGCGCAACCACCTCGCGCAAACCGCGATCGAGCGCGCCGCGCAGAAAGATTTTAGCGAAGTCGAACGGCTCGCAAACGTGCTCAAGCACCCGTTCGACGAGCAGCCCGAGCACGAAGGCTACGCCGCGTTGCCGCCCGACTGGGCGAGCTCGCTCGAAGTCAGTTGCTCTTCGTGACATCGCATTTCCCCGCGCAATTGCCCCCGCATTTGTCACCCACAGGAAACCGACATGAGCCAGGACGATCACAACTCCGACGCGTACCCCGGTCACAAGAGCGACGCCGAATGGCGCAAGCAGCTCTCGGACACGCAATACCAGGTCACGCGCCACGCAGCGACCGAACGCCCCTTCACGGGCAAGTACTGGGATCACACCGAGCGCGGCGTGTACGACTGCGTGTGCTGCGGCACGCCGCTCTTCGAGTCGGACACGAAATTCGACGCCGGATGCGGCTGGCCCAGCTACTTCCGTCCGATCGACGGCGAGGTGATCGAGGAGCGCACCGACCGCTCGCACGGCATGCTGCGCATCGAAGTGCGCTGCAAGAACTGCGGCGCGCACCTGGGACACGTGTTCGAGGACGGCCCGGCCCCGACCGGCCTTCGGTATTGCATCAATTCGGCTGCGCTACAATTCGAGCCCAAGTGAACGCGAGCGAGGCCCGCTCGCGCGGGGTGTGACGCAGGATCAAGCGCGTCGCGCCCTCTTTTTGCGGCTCATTTTGTCAACTTCCAGGCCGATATGAAATTTCTGTTTGATCTGTTCCCGATCATCCTGTTCTTCGTCGCCTTCAAGGTGTGGGGCATCTTCACGGCCACGGCCGTTGCGATCGTCGCAACGCTCGCGCAGATCGCGTGGGTCGCCTTCCGCCATCGCAAGGTCGACCCCATGCTGTGGCTGAGTCTGGGCATCGTCGTCGTGTTCGGCGGCGCCACGCTCATGCTGCACGACGAGACCTTCATCAAGTGGAAGCCCACGGTCCTCTACTGGGCCTTCTCGGTCGTGCTGCTGGTCTCGCAGGTGGTGTTCGGCAAGAACCTCATCGAAGCGATGATGGGCAAGCAGATCACCCTGCCGCCGCGCATCTGGACGCAACTGAACTTCATCTGGTCGATCTTTTTCGCGCTGCTCGGCATCCTCAACCTGTTCGTCGCGTACCACTTCTCCACCGATGCGTGGGTCGACTTCAAGCTCTTTGGCGCGACGGGCATTCTCGTCGTGTTCATCGTCGGCCAGAGCCTGTGGCTCTCGCGTTACATGAAGGAAGAAGAATGAGCGACGTATTTCTCCATGCCAGCCCGGCTGAGCGCATGGCGCTGATCGAAACCCGCCTTTCGGCCGCGCTCGCGCCCGTCGAATCGATCGCCGTGCGCGACGACAGCGCACAGCATGCGGGCCATGCCGGCGCCGCCGCGGGCGGCCATTATCACGTCACGATCGTTGCGGCCGCATTCGCGGGGAAGGCCCGCGTAGCAAGGCATCGCATGGTGTATGATGCGCTGGCCGAAGCCATGCAGCGCGGCATTCACGCGCTCGCAATCACCGCGCTCACGCCCGAAGAGGCGGCAGCGCAGCCCCGCTAAGCCCCACTTTTTAGTTCGCCCCTCAGGATTTTTCGATGACCTTGAAGAAAACCCGTCTCTGGGTGTTGCTGGCTGCGTTCGCGGCGGCTCCCGCCTTTGCGCAGAACGTCGCCGTCGTGAACGGCACGCCGATTCCGAAGTCGCAGGCCGACGCGCTGATCGCCCAGGTCGTGGCCCAGGGCCAGCAAGACACGCCGGACCTGGAAAAGGCCGTGCGTGAGGAACTCATCAATCGCCAGGTGCTGATGCAGGAAGCGGCGCGCGTCGGGATTCCGAACCGCCCGGCCGTGAAGGCCCAACTGGCGATGGCGCAGCAGCAGGTCGTCCTGCATGCGTGGATCGAGGACTTCCTCAAGAGCAACCCGCCCAGCGACGCCGAAGTCAAGGCCATGTATGACAAGCTCACGCAAGGAGCGGCCGGCAAGGAATATCACCTGCATCACATCCTCGTGGACAACGAGCAGCAGGCGAAGGACCTGATCGCGAAGATCAAGGGCGGCGCGAGCTTCGAAGATCTCGCGAAGCAATTCTCGAAGGATCCGGGTTCGGCGAAGAACGGCGGCGATCTCGACTGGTCGGACCCGAAGGCCTACGTGCCGGAATTCGCCGATGCCGCCACGCATCTGCAGAAAGGCCAGATCACCGATGCGCCGGTGCATACGCAGTTCGGCTGGCACATCATCCGCGTGGACGACATTCGCGACATCGCGCCGCCGCCGCTCGAGCAGGTGCGCCCGCAGATCATGCAGCAACTGCAGCAGCAAAAGCTGCTCGCATTCGAGAAGCAACTGCGCGACAAGGCGAAGATCCAGTAAGGGCCGTTGTGCGGCTTCCTTGCTGCGAAAAGAAAAACCCCGCGACCTGCGAAGGCGCGGGGTTTTTTGTTGCCGGTGCTCGCTGAACGTTCGAGTTATCCACCGCACAACATGCGGCGAATAACGGCGGGATTCGCCGCAAGCCGAGCCGACAGACGCCTGAGGCCGCCCAAAAACGCGAAGGCCCCGGCCGCGCCTCACTTTTGGGCGTGGCCGGGGCCTCTCGACCTCGACTGTGCCGTCAGCGTTTCGGCCGAACGGCAGCGCGGTTTCGGCTTAACCGAGCCACTTGCGTGCGTTCTGGAACGCACGCAGCCACGGGCTCGCCTCGCCCCAGCCTTCGGGGTGCCAGCTCATCGTCACAGTGCGCTGCACGCGCTCGGTGTGCGGCATCAACACGGTGAAGCGGCCATCGGGCGTCGTGACCGAGGTGATGCCCTGCGGCGAGCCGTTCGGGTTGAACGGATAGCCTTCGGTCGCCTGGCCACGGTGGTCGACGTAGCGCATCGCCACGGCCACCTTCGAGAGGTCGCCCTGCTGCGAGAAGTCGGCGAAGCCTTCGCCGTGCGCGACCGCGACCGGAATGCGCGATCCTTCCATGCCGTTGAAGAAGATCGACGGCGAACTCTGCACTTCCACCAGCGAGAAGCGCGCTTCGAACTGCTCCGACTTGTTGCGCGTGAACTTCGGCCAGGCTTCGGCGCCCGGGATCATCGAAGCGAGGCTCGAGAGCATCTGGCAGCCGTTGCAGATGCCGAGGGCGAAGGTGTCCTCGCGCGCGAAGAACGCCGCGAACATGTCCGCGAGCTGCGCATTGAAGCGGATCGTCTTGGCCCAGCCCTCGCCCGCGCCCAGCACGTCGCCATACGAGAAGCCGCCGCAGGCCACTGCGCCCGCGAAGTCGGCGAGCGTGGCGCGGCCTTCGAGCAGGTCGCTCATATGCACGTCGTGCGCATCGAAGCCTGCACGGTCAAATGCATAGGCCGTTTCGAGGTGCGAGTTCACGCCCTGCTCGCGCAGGATCGCCACGCGCGGACGCGCGCCCTTCGCGACGAACGGCGCGGCCACGTCTTCGGCCGGATCGAACGTGAGATGCGGCTGCATGCCAGGATCGGCGGCGTCGAGCAGCGCATCGTATTCGGCGTCGGCGCAAGCGGGGTTATCGCGCAGACGCGCGATGCGCCAGCTCACTTCGCTCCACACGCGATGCAGCTCAGCGCGCGGCGCTTCGTAGATGCGCTTGGCGTCGCGATAGATTTCAATCGAATCGCGGTTGTTCAGCGAGCCGATCACATGCGAGCACGCCGAGAGACCATGCTGACGCAGCACCGCGAACACGGCGTCGCGCTGCTGCGCCGGCACCTGGATCACGGCGCCCAGCTCTTCGGAGAACAGGGCGCGCAGCGTGCGGTCTTCGCGGCGGCCGCTGGTCTGCTTCGCCCAGTCCTTCGCGTCGCCATAGTCGGACTCGTGCTCGCCGTCGAGCGTGAGCATGTCGATGTTGAGCGTGACGCCGGTATGGCCCGCAAACGCCATTTCGCAGACCGTCGCCCACAGGCCGCCGTCCGAGCGGTCGTGGTACGCGAGCAGTTGCTCGTTCGCGTTCAGTTGCTGGATCGCCGTGAAGAACTGCTTGAGGTCTTCGGCGCTGTCGACATCCGGCACGGCGTCGCCGACCTGCTGCGTGACTTGCGCGAAGATGCTGCCGCCGAGGCGGTTCTTGCCTCGGCCCAGATCGATCGCGATCAGCACCGATTCGCCCACTTCGTCGGCGCGGCGCAGTTGCGGCGTGAGGTGGCGGCGCACGTCCTCGACCGGCGCGAACGCCGAAATGATCAGGGAAACCGGCGCCACGACTTCCTTCGCCACGCCTTCTTCGTTCCACTTCGTGCGCATCGAGAGCGAATCTTTGCCCACCGGAATGCCGATGCCGAGCGCCGGGCACAGTTCCATGCCGATCGCCTTCACCGTGTCGTAGAGCGCGGCGTCTTCGCCGGGCGCGCCGCATGCGGCCATCCAGTTCGCCGAGAGCTTGAGCTTGTCGAGCGACAGAATCGGCGCGCTGGAGATATTGGTGATCGCCTCGCCCACGGCCATGCGGCCCGACGCGGGCGCATCGATCACGGCGAGCGGCGTGCGCTCGGCCATCGTCATCGCTTCGCCCTTGTAGCCGGCGTAGTCGAGCGCCGTGATCGCGCAGTCGGCCACCGGCACCTGCCACGGGCCGACCATCTGGTCGCGCACGCTCGTGCCGCCCACCGAACGGTCGCCGATGGTGATGAGGAACGACTTGCTGCCCACAGTGGGATTGCGCAACACGCTCTTCGCGACTTCGTCGAGCGCGATGCCCGTGACTTCAACCGGCGTGAGCGGCACGCTCGCGTGCTCGACGTTGCGGTGCATGCGCGGCGGCTTGCCGAGCAGGATGTCCATCGGCATGTCGACGGGCTGGTGGCCGCCGTTCGCGGCCAGCGCGGCTTCGTCGGTGTCGATCAGCTTCAGCTCGCGTTCGTCGGTCGCCACGCCCACTACGGCGAACGGGCAGCGCTCGCGCTTGCAGATCGCCTCGAACATCGGCAGATCGGCAGGCGGGATCGCGAGGACGTAACGCTCCTGCGATTCGTTAGACCAGATCTCGCGCGGCGAGAGGCCCGATTCTTCGAGCTGGACCTTGCGCAACTCGAAGCGCGCACCCTTGTCGGCGCCGT
This sequence comes from Paraburkholderia sp. A3BS-1L, assembly GCF_051125215.1. Taxonomy (NCBI): domain Bacteria; kingdom Pseudomonadati; phylum Pseudomonadota; class Betaproteobacteria; order Burkholderiales; family Burkholderiaceae; genus Paraburkholderia; species Paraburkholderia sp. A3BS-1L. The sequence goes on from NZ_CP120442.1 coordinate 1,746,921, forward strand.
CGACGAGTTCGGGGAACGCGTTCGAGAGTCCGCCCGCGCCCACGTCGTGAATCGAGAGGATCGGGTTGGCTTCTCCGAGCTGCCAGCATCCGTTGATGACTTCCTGCGCGCGGCGCTCGATTTCCGGGTTGCCGCGCTGCACCGAGTCGAAGTCGAGCTCGGCCGTGTTGGTGCCCGTGGCCATCGAGCTGGCCGCGCCGCCGCCCATGCCGATGCGCATGCCGGGACCGCCGATCTGGATCAGCAGCGTGCCCGCGGGCAGGTCCTGCTTGTGCGTGAGCTTCGCGCTGATGTTGCCGATGCCGCCCGCGATCATGATCGGCTTGTGATAGCCGCGCACGGTGCCCGCGACGTTCTGCTCGTAGGTGCGGAAGTAGCCGCCGAGGTTCGGGCGGCCGAATTCGTTGTTGAACGCCGCGCCGCCGAGCGGGCCATCGATCATGATCTGCAGCGGCGAGGCGATGCGGTCCGGGCGGCCATAGGTCTGCGCCTTATCGGCGGGATTGCGGTGCGCGAGCGGGGTGGCCGCGTCGCGGGCGTTTTCCCACGTTTCGCGCGCATCCGGCAAATCGAGGTTCGAGACCGTGAAGCCCGTGAGGCCGGCCTTCGGACGCGCGCCGCGGCCCGTTGCGCCTTCGTCGCGGATTTCGCCGCCCGAGCCCGTGGCCGCGCCCGCGAACGGCGAGATCGCGGTCGGGTGGTTGTGCGTCTCCACCTTCATGAGCGTGTGCGTGAGCTCGGTGTGGCGGCCGTACTGTTCGCCAGGCGCACCGTCCGCGCCGTTCTTGCGCGGGAACCAGCGCTCCGCCACCGCGCCTTCCATGATCGACGAGTTATCCGAGTATGCGACGATCGTGCCTTGCGGGCTCACCTTCTCGGTGTTGCGGATCATCGCGAAGAGCGACAGGTCCTGGTCCTGGCCGTCGATCGTCCAGCTCGCGTTGAAGATCTTGTGACGGCAGTGCTCGCTGTTGGCCTGGGCGAACATCATCAGCTCCACGTCGGTCGGGTTGCGGCCGAGCTTCGTGAAGTTGTCGACGAGATAGTCGATTTCGTCGTCGGCGAGCGCGAGGCCCAGTTCGCCGTTGGCCGTCTCGAGCGCCTTGCGGCCGTGGCCGAGCACGTCGACGGTCTGCATCGGGCGCGCCGGCAGTTCGTCGAACAGATGCAGCGCGTGATCGCGCGAAGCCGCCACGCTCTCGGTCATGCGGTCGTGCAGCGCAGCCGCGACAGCGGCGTGCGCTTCGTCCGACAAGGTCTTCTTGGCGCCCAGCAGGCCGCTCTTGAGGATGACCGTGTACTCGACGCCGCGCTCGATGCGGCGCACCTGCTCAAGGCCGCAGTGACGCGCGATGTCGGTGGCCTTGCTCGCCCACGGCGACACCGTGCCGAAGCGCGGCACGACGAGGAACGTGACCGCGCTGCCGCGCTCCTGCGGGGCCGCGAACGGCGCGCCGTAGTGCATCAGCGCTTCGATCTTCGCGCTGTCGTCAGCGGAAAGCGGCGTGGCCGAGTTGACGAAGTGCAGATACTGGCCGTGCACGCCGACGATATTGGCGTCGATACGCTGGAGCGTTTCGAGCAGGCGGGTCTGGCGGAAGTCGGAAAGGGCCGAAGCACCGGGGAAACACGAGAAGTGGGCCATGGACTGGGGCGTTGCGTCGAGGTTGCGTCGGAGTTGCGTTGCGCCATCGCCTCACGGGCGTCTCGCGGAGTGGCGAAGCGTCGCATGCAGGCGATGACGTCGTGCCGACGTCGGGCGATGAGGAGACCGCGATTATAACTCGGAAGACCCCGCCTGGCCGAGCCGCGAGGCAGCCGCGAAGCGCCTGCGCCGATGTCAGCGGCGCCCGCGCAAAGGCGCCCTGGCAACGCGCATGGCAAGCGGGCCGGTTTGGCTGCTATGATTGCGCGTTTCACCCGATCGGCGCAATAGCCCGCGCCGCATGCCTCACCCCCTTCGGCAGGGTGCCTTCGCCCCTCGGCGCGCCGTCTGCCAGCAGATCAAATCGTCATGGATGTCATCGTCATTGGCGGCGGAATCGCCGGCGTCGCCACCGCCTATCAGTTGCGCGCGGCGGGCCATCGCGTCTGCGTGGTCGAGCGCCACGCCACCGTCGCGCAAGGCGCGAGCTACGGCCATAGCGGCGTGGTGCTGCCTACGCCGCTCGACGTCTGGTTCGGGCCCACCTTCCTGCGCAACGGCCGGCAGTCGTCGGGCGGGGTGATCTGCAAGACCGGCTTCACCGGACACGCACGCAGCTTCGTGAAGCGTCTCGCGTCTCTGCACGGCTCCGAAGCTTTCGCCGCGCGTTATTCGCTCCTGCGTCCGCTGATCGAATCGGCGCAAAACGCGCTGGACGAGGCCGAAGGCCGCTTCGAGCTCGAATACGAGCAGCGCGAAGGCCTGCTCTATCTCGTGCGCGGCAGCGACGAGTGGTCGCTTGCGCAGCCCGCGCTCGAACTGTTGCGCCAATTCGAGACCCCGCATCACGTGCTCACGCCGCACGAGTGCGTGGCATCCGAACATACGATTCCCGCCGATCCGCCGTTCGCGGGCGCCATCCGTTTCGACCAGGCGCGCGTGGCCAACTGCCCGCTGTTCGTCAAGCAGCTCAAGCAGGTGCTCGATACGATGGGCGGCGTGCAATTCCAGACCGGGCGCACCGTCAGCGCGATCCGCCTCGAAGGCACGCGCGCAGCCGTGGAACTCGCTCCGCTCCCCGCCGACACGGCGCACAAGCGCGAAGTCGAAGTCATTTCCGCCGATGCCGTGGTCGTCGCGGCCGGCGCGCAAGCACCGAAGCTGCTTGCGCCGCTCGGCATCAAGCTGCCGTTCTATCCCGTGCGGGTGCACACACTAAACGCACCGGTCGCGCACGAGGAATGCGTGCCGCATTCGACGCTGATCGATGTGGCGCGGCGCATTGCGATCACGCGCACGAACCACCGGCTGCGCATTTCGGGCGGCGCGGTGCTCCAGCGCGTGAAGGAACTCGACGAGGCGCTGCCCGAAGCGCTCACCGAAGAAGCCCTCGCCCTGCTAGGCGAGGCTTCGCGCGATTGGGCGCCGGGCGCCGCGCGCATTTCGGCAGCACTCGCGTGGGAAGGCATGAAATTGCTCTCCGCCGACGGCATGCCGGCAGCGGGCAACGCCGGGCATCCTCGCCTCTATGTCAACGCGGGCCATGGTCCGGCCGGCTGGGCGCTCGCGCTGGGCTCCGCGCGCCTGATCGCCGCACAGATTTCGGGCACCGCGCCCGATCTGCCCGCCGAGACCGTCGAGGCGCTCTGGCCCGGACGCGACTAAAGCACGACTCAAGCACGAGCCAGCGCCGGGCGCGCGCCGCTCGGGTATCGTTGCACTGTCGAACTCCCGCACGCGCCGCAGTCCCTTGCGGCCGCCATCGCCACCATGACAGACGCCACGCATAGCTCGCTGCTTCCTATTCCGGCTCCCACGCTCGTCAATCCGCATGATCGGGCCGCGCCGCTGCTCACGGTCGCGCAGTTGCGCGCAGCCGAAACCGCCGCTCAGGGCGCCCTGCCCGCGCACACGCTGATGGCGCGCGCGGGCGCCGCCGCGGCGCATTTCCTGCGCGAGCAGATTGCGCATGCGCCGTCGCCGGCCAGCGTGAAGCCCGTCTGGTTCGCCGCCGGCCCCGGCAACAACGGCGGCGATGCGCTCGTGACCGCTGCCGAACTCAAGCGCGCGGGAATTGCCGTCGAAGTCTGCATGCCGCTCGAAGTGAAACCCGCCGACGCGCGCTGGGCGCTTGCCGAGGCGCGCGCGGCGGGCGTGCCGATCACGGCCACGCCGCCCGAGTCGTTCGATACGTACGGCTGGCTTGTCGACGGTCTGTTCGGCATCGGCCTTGCCCGCGCGCTGGACGGCGTGTTCGGCGCGCTCGCTCAACGGCTCGCTGCGCGAGCGCGCAGCCACGGCCATGTGCTCGCGCTCGACGTGCCAAGCGGCCTCGACAGCGACACCGGCAACCTGGTCGGCAATGGCCCGGCCGTGCGGGCAACCCATACCGTCACCTTCATTGCCGCGAAGCCCGGGCTTTATACGGGCGCGGGACGCGATTGCGCCGGCGCGGTGAGTGTGGCGCCGATTGGGCTAAATGAGGGGCTGCATGCGGGCATCGACACGCCCAATGGAGCACGCTCCGCGAGACTCAACGCACCGGCGCTGTTCGGCGCAGCCATGCCCGCACGCGACTTCGCTACCCACAAAGGCAGCTTCGGCACGCTCGCCGTCGTGGGCGGCGATACCGGCATGTGCGGCGCGCCGATCCTCGCCGCGCGCGCCGCGCTGCTCGCGGGCGCGGGCAAGGTCCACGTGGGCTTCCTCGGCCACGACGCGCCGCCCTACGACGCGCCGCATCCCGAGTTGATGCTGCACACCGCGGGCAAGCTCGCGCTCGAGGCGATGAGCGCGGTCGCGGCGGGTTGCGGGATGGGCGGGAGCGCTTCGGCGCGGCAACTCGTCGACCGGATCCTGCAACTCGACGTCCCGGTGCTGCTCGACGCTGACGCCCTTAATCTCGTCGCCCGCGACACGGTCCTGGCCGGACGCGTGGCCGAGCACCTGCGCGCGCATGGCGCGCCATGCGTGCTCACCCCGCACCCGCTCGAAGCCGCGCGCCTGCTGGGCACGGAGACGGCAGCAGTGCAGCGCGATCGCCTGGCCGCCGCGCGTGCACTCGCAACGCACTACGCGGCAGTCGTCGTGCTCAAGGGCAGCGGCACGGTCATTGCCGCGCCCGATGGCCGCCTTGCCGTGAACCCCACCGGCAACGCGGCGCTTGCCACCGGCGGCACCGGCGACGTGCTCGGCGGCCTGATCGGTGCCTTGCTTGCACAGCGCCTGCCTCCCTGGGAAGCGGCGCTGGCGGGCGTCTACCTGCACGGGCTCGCTGCCGATACGCTCGTTGCCGAGGGAGAAGGCCCCGTGGGCCTCGCGGCGGGCGAGCTCGCTCCCGTGATTCGGCGCCTGATGAACCGCCTGTTTTACGCCGCAAAAGATTGATGAAGGGGTTTCGCGGGAAGCTTGAGGCACGCGGCTTGCTGTTGTTTCTGCCGATCCGCGCGTTGCTGCTCAGCAACGTGCTGCCCCGCTATACTGGTCCCTCGCGCGCTGCTCACCGGCAGCACGCATCCCCGCAGCGCGCGATGCGCGCGTCGCGCCCGACCGGCGCAGCGCCCTCCGCCGCCCTCCATTCGTTTTCCCTCGCTAGACGAACATGACGAATCCGCTTCCTGCCTGGTCCGCGCTACAGACGCACTACGAACAGATCCGCAACGAACAGATGCGCGACTGGTTCGCACCCGCCAACGACCCCGCGCCGACCCGCGCCGAACGCTACACCTACGCGGGCGGCGGCCTCGCAGCCGACTTCTCGAAGAACCGCATCAACGACGACACGCTGAAGCTGCTCGTGCAACTCGCGCGCGAGGCCGGCGTCGAAAAGCGCCGCGATGCGATGTTCGCGGGCGAAGTCGTCAATCCGACCGAAGGCCGCGCCGCGCTGCACACGGCGCTGCGCGCCACCGAGCCGAACGCGCCGTTCCACGCGCAGATCCTCGCCGAAAAAGCAAAGATGGCGAAGTTCGCCGACGCCGTGCGCAGCGGCGCCTGGACCGGCTACACCGGCAAGCGCATCCGCCACGTGGTCAACATCGGCATCGGCGGCTCGGACCTCGGGCCCAAGATGGTCGTGCACGCGCTCAAGCACCTCGAAACGCCCGAGATCAGCTCGCACTTCGTCTCGAACGTCGATGGCGCCGACCTCTGGCGCGTGATCGAGGGCATCGATCCCGAGGAAACGCTCGCGATCATCGTCTCGAAGACCTTCACCACGCTCGAAACCATGACGAATGCGCATTCGATGCGCGACTGGTTCATCCAGCACGGCTGCCCGGAGAGCGCGCTGGCGAAGCACTTCGTGGGCGTCTCCGCGAACCCGGCCGAAGTCGTGAAGTTCGGCATTGCCAAGGATAACGTCTTCGAGATGTGGGACTGGGTGGGCGGCCGCTACTCGCTGTGGTCGGCGGTGGGCCTCTCGATCATGATCGCTATCGGGCCGCAGCAGTTCGACGAACTGCTCGCGGGCGCCCATGACATGGACGAGCATTTCCGCACCGCGCCGCTCGAAAAGAATCTTCCCGTGCTGCTCGGCATGATCGGCATCTGGTATCGCAACTTCTTCGGCTCGCAGAGCTATCTGGTCGCGCCGTACTCCGAAGCATTGCACTACTTGCCCTCGTACCTGCAACAGCTTGAAATGGAGAGTAACGGCAAGCAGGCGCGCCTGGACGGCAAGTTCGTCGATTACGCCACCTCAGCCATCACGTGGGGGGAGCCTGGCACGAACGGCCAGCATGCGTTTTTCCAGATGCTGCACCAGGGCACGACGATCGTGCCGATCGACTTCATCGCCGTGCTCACGCCCGAGCATCCGCTCGCCGATCATCACCCGAAGCTGCTCGCCAACTGCTTCGCGCAGAGCGAGGCGATGATGCTCGGACGCACCGAGGAAGAAGCGAAGAAGATCGCCGGTCCGGACAAGCCCGAACTCGTGCCGCACATCATGTTCCCCGGCAACCGCCCGACCACGACGCTGCTCGTCGATGCGCTCACGGCGCGCTCGCTCGGCGCGCTGATTGCGCTGTACGAGCACAAGGTGCTGGTGCAGGCGTCCGTCTGGAACATCAATCCGTTTGATCAGTGGGGCGTCGAGCTCGGCAAGATTCTCGGCAAGGTGGTCGAGGCCGACCTCACGGCCGCGAGCGCCGACGTGAAGACGCACGATTCGTCGACGGCCGCGCTGATTGCGCGGGCGCGCGCCGCGCTCAAGCGTTAGGCGACGCGTCTAGACGCGGCCCGCCTCGGGCGCTTCGTGCACATCCTCCGGGTTGTCGACATGCAGCGCATTCGGCACGCGGCGGCCCGCTTCGATCGTCACCACGGCATCGCAGCGGCGCGCAAGATCGACGTCGTGCGTGACGAGTACGAGCGTCGCGCCGCCGCTTGCACTGCTGCCAGCGCCGCCGCCAGAACGATTGAGCTCGAACATCAGGTCGATGACGGCATGCCCCGTCGCCGCATCGAGACTGCCGGTGGGTTCATCGGCGAACAGCACGGCCGGCTGCGTGACGAACGCCCGGGCCAGCGCCACGCGCTGCTGCTCGCCGCCCGACAGCAGCTTGGGATAGTGGTCGGTGCGCTGCCCGAGCCCGACGCGCTCCAGCAGCGCACGGGCGCGCGCAAAAGCTTCGCGCGTAGTGATCCCGCCTTGCAGTTCGAGCGGTAGCGCAACATTCTCCAGCGCGCTCAAATGCGGCATCAGCTGGAACGACTGAAACACGAAGCCCACCGAACCATTGCGCAGCGCGGCGCGCTGATCCTCGGCCATGCCGGTAAGCTCATGGCCGAGCAGGCGAACCGAGCCGGCGCTCGCGCTGTCCAATCCGGCCAGAAGGCCGAGCAGCGTCGACTTGCCCGAACCCGACGCGCCCACGATCGCCACGCTGCTGCCCGCGTGCACGGTCAGGTCGATGCCGTCGAGGATCGTCAGTTCGCCGGTCGCATCGGTGACCCGCTTGCTCAGACCCCGCACTTCGATGACTGGATCGCTATTCATTCGCACATGATGAAGCAAAGTTTTGCCGCCTGGGCGCGGCATGGCACGGCGGCCGCTGCGGCCCGTACCACCCTCGGCACCACTGTCGCCCGTCTCGGCGCTGTCACGGCTGCCGCTGTGCTTGGCCTGGCCGCCGCCGCCACACTGCCCGGCGGCTCGCATGAGGCCCTCGCTGCCACGACGCCCGCGGCTCAGCCCGCCGTCGCGAAACCCGTTATCGCCGTGCTCGGCGACAGTCTCTCGGCTGAATACGGCCTGCAGCGCGACACGGGTTGGGTCGCGCTGCTGCGCCAGCGGCTTGCCAGCGAGCGAATCGATTATAGCGTCGCGAATGCGAGCATCAGCGGCGACACGACGAGCGGCGGGCTCGCCCGCCTGCCGCTCGTGATGCGGCGGATGAAACCCTCGATCGTGGTTGTCGAGCTTGGCGCGAACGACGCGCTGCGCGGTGTCCCGCTCGCGACGACACAAGGCAATCTACGCGCGATCATCGAGCAGATCCGCAAGGGCAACGCGCAGCCCGTGCTGGTGGGCATGTACGTGCCGCCCAATTACGGCCCCGACTATACCCGCGCGTTCCACGGACTCTATATTCAGCTTTCGAACGAGTTGCACGTGCCGCTGGTGCCGTTCCTGCTGGCCGGCCTCGCCGACAAGCCCAATCTCTTTCAGTCCGATCAGATGCACCCGAACGAGCAGGCACAGCCCTTGCTGCTCGAAAACGTGTGGCCGACGCTCAAGCCGCTACTCGGCGGCGGCGCGAAGCGCTGACAGCACCTAACACATCTGTAGGGCACACAAAGGCCTTGTCGTGTAGTGTGCGTGTTGCCGTTACCCTCGCCGCGTGCCGGGCCACGACTTTGCAACGGACGAGCGGCTTTCGTCTGTTTCTCGACTGACTCCGACTGAAGGGAGAAAACGTGAAATTTTTACCTTTGATTGCCATTACGGCCACCCTTGCAGCCTGCGCCAATCAGCCGATACCGAGCGGCACGCAATCGGTGGGCACCAGCCAGCAACCGCCCGCCGCCGTTGCGCAATGCATCGCCAAGAAGTGGGCCGACAAATCGCAGCAGCAGGTCGTCCAGCAGAGCGTCCTCGCGAACGGCCAGGCTGTCGACGTGTACGTGCCCGGCCAGCAACCGCCCAATGGTGCGGCCGCAACGGTGCGCCCGGCATGGAACGCCAACGCGAAAACCTGGGTGGGAATGCGTGGCGCCGGAGGCGATGCGTCGAGCGATATCAGCGGCTGCCTCTAAATGCCGGTGCATGCACGCGCAACGCATCAGTCGCGTTGCGAGCGCCCAAAGCAAAAGCCCCGCATTCGCGGGGCTTTTTTTGCATTTGCGCGTCCTGGCTTGAAGCCGGCCGCAGGACTTACTGCCCGTCGCCCTCGCCAGACTGGCTGGCTGCGTTCAGGGAGCCGTACAGCTTGACCTTGGAGCGATCGCGCAGCGCATCGAGATAAGCCTGCGTCTGCGACTGGCCGCTCACGCCCGCGAGTTGCTGCTGCGCGGCTGCGAGACGCGGGCCGTCGGCGGCCGGGCCATTGGTCACGCTGTTCACGCGATAAATCGCGTAGCCATTGTCGCCCAGATCGACGCCCACATAAGCGGGCAGTTTCTTCGGGTCGGCCTTGAACACGGCCGAAAGCGCGTTAGGCGGCAGGCCCTGCGCATCGTTGCGCGTAACCTTGAGCGCCGACGAGAAGCCATCGGTCGCCTTCGACTTCTGCAGATCCGCAAGCTTCGCCTCGCCATCCTTGCGCGCCTGCTCGCCCGCCTGCTGCGCGACCACCTTCCCGCGCACGGCGTCCTTGACCGCTGCGAACGCGGGCACGGCGGCCGGCTGGTAGTTCGTCACGCGCGCGGAGATCAGCGTGTTGCTGCCGACATCGATCGCTTGCGTGTTGTTGTGCTGGCTCACCGAATCGGTCGCGAACACCGCGTCGAGGAACTTCGGGTTGTTCAGCGGGTTGTCCTGCGGCAGTGCGGGGTTCGGCTTCGGCGTGACCGTGGCCGTCTGAAGCGTGAGCTTGTACTTGTCGGCGGCCGGCTGAAGGCTCTTCGACTGCTCGTAGACGGTCGACGTGAAACCCTCGGTCGCGTCGGCAAGCAGCTTTGCGGCCTGCTGCGCCTTCACGTCGTTGGTGATCTGGCCTTTCACTTCGTCGAACGACCTCGTCACCGACGGCTTGATATCAGTCACCTTGACGATGTGATAGCCGAAATCCGACTGAATCACACCACTGATTTCGTCCTTCTTGAGCTTGAAGACCGCGTCGTCGAACGCCTGGCCGCCCGCGATCATGCCCGGACCGAAGTAGCCGAGATCGCCGCCCTTCGAGGCCGAACCCGGGTCCTGCGAATCTTTCTGGGCGATCTGTGCGAACTGGTCGGGATGCGCCTTGATTTCAGCCAGAATCTGCTCGGCCTTCTGCTTGGCGGCCGTGCGATCGGCGGCGCTCGCGTCCTTCGCAACCGTGATCAGAATATGGCTCGCCCGCACTTCTTCCTGCGTCTTGAAGTGCGCGATGTTTTCGTCGTAGTACTTCTTGAGATCGGCGTCGCTGGGATTGACCGAAGCCGCAACGGTTGCGGCCGACAGCACCAGATACTGGATCTGCGCCGTGGCCGGCGTGGCGAAATCGTTCTTGTGCGCGTCGTAGTACGCCTGCAGCTGTGCGTCGGTCGGATTGATCTTCGGCGCGAAGTCGCTCGCCCGGAATGCGAGGCCCTGCACTTCGCGCTGCTGCTCGGAGAGTTCGGTGAGCTGCTGCGCCAGCGCCTTCGGCGTGAACGCGCTGTTCACGAGCGCCGCAGGCAACTGCTGCATGGCGAGGCTATAGCGCACGCGCTCGTCGTACTGCTCCGGCGTCATGCCCTGCATCGCGAGCAACTGCTTGTACTTGTCGAGGTCGATCGAACCATCGGGGTTCTTCAACGACGAGATCACGGGATCCGACAGCAAGGTGCGGCGCACTGCGTTATCCGAGGCCGTCAGATGCAGGCGCTGGACCTCGTCCACGAGCACGCGCTGCTGAATGAGGCCGTCGAGGATGTCCTTGCGGCGCTGCGGCGTATCGAACGTGCTCGCGTCGAACCGTGCGCCCATGATCTGCCGCGCCTGGTCCATCTGCTGACGCGCGGCGCCGTCGAATTCGGCGCGAGTGATCTTGTGACCGTTGACGCTCGCAACGTTCGCGCTTTCGTCAAAAAAGCCGCGGAAGCCTTGAATGCCGACGAAGCCGAGACCTGGCAGAATCACCAGCATCAGCATCAGCATCATCAGTCGTTTGTGATTGCGGAAAAAGTCGAGCATGCGTGACCAAGCGTTGGAGGGCGCCTAAAAACGGAACGCCCGATATTACAACAGCGGCCAACAAAAAAGGCGAACCGGAGTTCGCCTTCTTGCTGATAGATCTGGCGGAGCGGACGGGACTCGAACCCGCGACCCCCGGCGTGACAGGCCGGTATTCTAACCGACTGAACTACCGCTCCGTGCTGGTGTACTGCCGCGCTGCACTTTTACTGCGCTGCCGCTGCACTGCATCTCGCGTGCCGCAAGATGCGTCATGCGAATCTGAAGCTGTGGTGGGTGCTGAGAGGCTCGAACTCCCGACCTACGCCTTGTAAGGGCGCCGCTCTACCAACTGAGCTAAGCACCCAGCTTCATGACCCTCGCGCATCGCATATTTTTGCTGCGCTTTTTACTGCGCCGCCCATCAAGCAGCGAGCCCATAAGTTTAACGCATCTCCACCCATTTTACCAAGCCCCAATTCAGGAACTGGTGCGGTTTTGATCTTGATCTCCCAACGTCAACGAATCTAACGGAGGCCGGGGCGCATCAAACAAAAACCCGCGGACGCCGCCGCGGGTTTTTTGGGGGTATCGAGCGTTCCTGCGAGCCGCACCATCAGCGCGGCTCACATGAAGCTCAATGCTTGACCACTTCGGTCGCGCCGGCTTCCTTCGTTTCGGCAGCAACGGGCGCCTTGGCGTCGTCGGCCTTCACCTCTTCTTCCGGCAGGGGCTGCGGCACACGTTCGAGCGCGAGTTCGAGCACCTTGTCGATCCAGCGGACCGGCACGATCTCGATCGAGTTCTTCACGTTGTCCGGAATCTCGGTGAGGTCCTTGACGTTCTCTTCTGGAATCAGGACGAGCTTGATACCGCCGCGATGCGCCGCGAGCAGCTTTTCCTTCAAGCCACCGATCGGCAGCACTTCGCCGCGCAACGTGATTTCACCCGTCATCGCGACATCGGCACGCACCGGAATCCCCGTGAGCACGGACACGAGCGCCGTGGTCATCGCACCGCCCGCGGACGGGCCGTCCTTCGGCGTCGCGCCTTCCGGCACGTGGATGTGGATGTCCTGCTTCTCGAACGCCTCGTCCTTGATACCGAGACGACGCGAACGCGAACGCACCACCGAGCGTGCTGCTTCGACCGATTCCTTCATGACGTCGCCGAGCGAACCCGTGCGGATCACATTGCCCTTGCCGGGCATGACCGCGGCTTCGATCGTGAGCAGATCGCCGCCCACTTCCGTCCACGCGAGGCCCGTGACCTGGCCGATCTGGTTTTCCTTCGCAGCCAGACCGAAGTCGTACTTGCGCACGCCAAGGAAGGTATCGAGGTTGGCGCTGTCCACCGTGACGGCCTTATCGGCCTTCTTCAGCAGCAGCATCTTCACGACCTTGCGGCAGATCTTCGAGATTTCACGCTCGAGCGAACGCACGCCGGCTTCACGCGTGTAATAGCGAATGATGTCGCGGATCGCGCCTTCGGTCACCTCGATCTCGCCTTGCTTCAGGCCGTTATTCTTCTTCTGCTTGGGCAGGAGATAGCGCTGCGCAATGCTGACCTTCTCGTCTTCCGTGTAGCCCGAGAGGCGGATAACTTCCATCCGGTCGAGCAGCGGCGGCGGAATGTTCAGCGAGTTCGACGTGGCGACGAACATCACATCGGAGAGATCGAAATCGACTTCGATGTAGTGATCGGCGAACGTGTGGTTCTGCTCCGGATCGAGCACTTCGAGCAGCGCCGACGACGGGTCGCCACGGAAATCCATGCCCATCTTGTCGACTTCGTCGAGCAGGAAGAGCGGATTGCGCACGCCGACCTTGGCCAGGCTCTGCAGGATCTTGCCCGGCATCGAACCAATGTACGTACGACGGTGGCCGCGAATCTCGGCTTCGTCACGCACGCCGCCCAACGCCATGCGCACGAACTTGCGGTTCGTTGCGCGCGCAATCGACTGGCCAAGCGAGGTCTTGCCCACGCCCGGAGGCCCGACGAGGCAGAGGATAGGCGCCTTGACCTTGTCCACGCGCTGTTGCACCGCGAGATACTCGAGAATGCGCTCCTTCACCTTCTCGAGACCGAAGTGGTCTTCGTCGAGCACGGCTTCGGCGTTCGAGAGGTCGTTGTTGACCTTGCTCTTCTTGCGCCACGGCAGGCCGATCAGCGTGTCGATGTAGTTGCGCACGACGGTGGCTTCGGCCGACATCGGCGACATCAGCTTGAGCTTCTTGAGTTCGGCGTCGGCCTTCTTCTTGGCTTCCTTGGGCATGCGCGCAGCCGTGATGCGCTTCTCGAGCTCTTCGAGATCGGCACCCTCTTCGCCCTCGCCCAGTTCCTTCTGGATGGCCTTGACCTGCTCGTTCAGGTAGTACTCGCGCTGGCTCTTTTCCATCTGGCGCTTCACGCGGCCGCGAATGCGCTTCTCCACCTGGAGAATGTCGATCTCGGCTTCGAGTTGGGCGAGCAGATGCTCCAGACGCTCCACCACCGGGAACATCTCGAGAATGTGCTGCTTCTGGTCGAGCTTGAGCGGCAGATGCGCGGCGATGGTGTCGGCAAGACGACCAGCCTCATCGATACCCGACAGCGAGGTCAGGATCTCCGGCGGGATCTTCTTGTTCAACTTCACGTACTGGTCGAACTGCGAAACGATCGCACGGCGCAGCGCTTCGGTTTCGGCGCTATCGGCGTGATCGGGTTCGAGCGGCATGACCTCGCACGAGAACTGCGTTTCCTGCTCTTCGATGGAAAGCGTTTTCGCGCGCTGCAAGCCTTCCACGAGCACCTTCACGGTGCCGTCGGGCAGCTTGAGCATTTGCAGGATGTTGGCGATACACCCCACTTCGTACATGTCTTTTTCGGTGGGTTCATCCTTGGCGGCAGTCTTTTGCGCGACGAGCATGATGTGCTTGCCGCCTTCCATTGCCGCTTCGAGGGCCTTGATCGATTTGGGCCGGCCCACGAAAAGGGGAATCACCATATGCGGGAAAACTACGACGTCTCGCAGCGGCAGCAGCGGGAGCGTGGTGCGTTCCGGCGGGAGGAGTTGGGTTCCTGACATTTCATTTCCCCATGAGTGGAATCAATTGTTCGGTAAGTGAGGCCACAAGAGTCGATTGCAAGCCTCGCGCAAGTGGGAAAAGTTCAGTGACTCCAAAAAAGTGCGCCATCGACCACAAGATAAACGAAAAAGCCGTTCATCCCATTGCATGAACGGCTTTTTCCCGGAACTCTTTAGCCGATCATCACCATCAGTTCGAGCCAGCAACCTTTGGCGCGTCTTCGTATATCAGCAGCGGTTTACCGTCGCCGTCGATCACGTTGTCGTCGATGATGACCTTGCTCACACCCTTCATGGCCGGCAGCTCGTACATCACATCGAGCAATGCCTGCTCCAGGATCGAGCGCAGCCCCCGGGCGCCCGTCTTGCGGCGGATCGCCTTGCGGGCGACGGCCTGCAAGGCAGCCGGGCGAATCTCGAGTTCCACGCGCTCCATGTTGAAGAGCTTGTGATACTGCTTGACGAGCGCATTCTTCGGCTCGACCAGAATCTTCATGAGCGCGGCTTCGTCGAGCTTGCCAAGCGTCGCGACCACCGGCAGACGGCCGATCAGCTCCGGAATCAGGCCGAACTTGATCAGGTCTTCCGGTTCCGTTTCGCGCAACACTTCGCCCGTGTCGCGTTCCTGCTTGCTCTTCACGCTCGCGCCGAAACCGATGCCGGTCTTCTCGGTACGATCCGTGATGACTTTTTCCAGACCATCAAACGCGCCGCCACAAATGAACAGAATATTGGTCGTGTCGACCTGGATGAAATCCTGGTTCGGATGCTTGCGACCGCCCTGCGGCGGCACTGACGCCATCGTGCCCTCAACGAGCTTGAGCAGCGCCTGCTGCACGCCTTCGCCCGACACGTCGCGCGTGATCGACGGGTTGTCAGACTTGCGGCTGATCTTGTCGATTTCGTCGATATAGACGATGCCGCGCTGGGCCTTGTCGACCTCGTAATTGCAGTTCTGCAGCAGCTTCTGAATGATGTTCTCGACGTCTTCGCCCACGTAGCCGGCTTCGGTCAGCGTGGTGGCGTCCGCAATCACGAACGGCACGTTCAGAAGGCGCGCGAGCGTCTGCGCGAGCAGCGTCTTGCCCGAGCCCGTGGGCCCGATCAGCAGGATATTGCTCTTGGAGAGCTCGACGTCGTCCTTCTTGTCGAGATGCTTCAGACGCTTGTAGTGGTTGTACACCGCCACCGCGAGGATCTTCTTCGCGCGCTCCTGACCAATCACGTACTGGTCGAGAATGTCGCGGATCTCTTGCGGGCTCGGCAGGTCCGAGCGCGACAGCGCAGCGTCGATGCCGGCACCGGCAGCCTCGTCGCGAATGATCTCGTTGCACAAGTCGATGCATTCATCGCAGATGAATACCGACGGACCAGCAATCAGTTTCTTTACTTCATGCTGGCTTTTGCCGCAAAACGAGCAATACAACAGCTTTTCGCTGTTAGAACCTTTCTTGTCCGCCATGAATAAATGAGCCTCCGGACACTCTGTTACATGATACGCCGTTTCCCCCGGACGCCGCCGGGGGGCGCGTGAACCGCTTGCTGTGACGGCGTTGGGCCGCAGGCCGCGAAGCGCGTTTGCCGATTATTTCACATGGTCCGCGCGCCCGTGGCTATCCCGTTTTTCACGGGGATCGCGCACGAAGCGAGCGGGCCCTCGGTTGGCATCCTCAGTTGGCACCCTCAGTTGGCACCATTAACTGGCACCAAAAATGCCAGCAAAAACGCGCACCGGATCAGGGACGCTTGTGCAGCACCTGGTCGACGAGGCCGTACGCCTGCGCGTCGTCGCCCGACATGAAGTTATCGCGGTCGGTGTCGCGCGCGATGCGCTCGACCGGCTGCCCCGTGTGCGTGGCAAGCAGCTGGTTCAGGCGCTCCTTCAGGTACAGGATTTCGCGCGCCTGGATTTCGATGTCCGACGCCTGGCCGCGTGCGCCGCCGAGCGGCTGGTGAATCATCACGCGCGAGTTCGGCAGCGCAAAGCGCTTGCCCTTCGCGCCCGACGCAAGCAGGAACGCACCCATGCTGGCCGCGAGGCCCATGCAAAGGGTCGAAACATCAGGCTTGATGAACTGCATCGTGTCGTAGATCGCCATGCCAGCAGAAACCGAGCCACCCGGACTGTTGATGTACAGGCTGATGTCCTTGTCAGGGTTTTCGCTTTCGAGAAACAGCAACTGCGCGACAACGAGATTCGCGGTCTGGTCGTTCACTTCGCCGACCAGGAACACCACACGCTCCTTGAGCAGGCGCGAGTAGATATCATAAGAGCGCTCGCCGCGGCCGCTCGTCTCGACGACGATCGGCACGAGCCCGAGCGCCTGCGGATCGAAATCCCGCGAGGCGTGGGAGGTCAACGTGTCCAGCGATTGAGCGCGAATGGTCATGCGGTGCATCCTTGTCTGGAAGAGTTGTTCTGGTAACCCTGATAATGCTCAATGGCGACGGACCCTGCAAAAATCAACCACAACTCGAGTGGGGCCAAATTCTGCGGATACAAAAACGGCGTGCTGGCCGTCGGTCGCTCCGACAGCCGGCACGCCGTAGCGGGCAGATTTAAGCCTGCGCCGTTGCGCTTGCCAGTTCTTCGAAGCTCACCAGCTTGTCCGTCACCTTGGCCTTGCCGAGCACGAAGTCCACGACGTTCGATTCGACGACGTAGGCTTCCATTTCGGCGAGGCGCTGCTGGTTCGAATAATACCAGCGCACGACTTCCTTCGGGTCTTCGTAGCTTTTCGCGAATTCGTCGACTTCAGCGCGGATCTGCTCCGGCTTCGCTTCGAGGTTGTTCGCCTTCACGAGCTCGGCCAGCACGAGGCCGAGCTTCACGCGGCGCTCGGCTTGTTCCTTGAACATTTCGGCCGGGATCGGGGCGTCCTTCGCGTTGGGCACGCCGCGCTGCGCGAGGTCGGCGCGCGCCATTTCGACGAGGCGCTGCTGGTCTTGTTCGATGAGCGCATTCGGCACGTCGAGTTCGGCGATCTTCAGGAGCGCGTCCATGACCTGGTTCTTGACGATGGCCTGGGTGCGGCGCTTCGCTTCGCGCTCGAGATTGTCCTTGATCTCGGCGCGCATCTTCACGAGGTCGCCGTCGGCGATGCCGAGCGACTTCGCGAATTCAGCGTCGATCTCCGGCAGGTGCGGCCACTCGATCTGCTGCATCGTGATCGTGAACTTCGCGGTCTTGCCGGCGACTTCCTTGCCGTGGTAGTCCTCGGGGAATGCGAGGTCGAATTCGCGCGACTCGCCCTTCTTCAGGCCGATCGCCGCCTTTTCGAATTCCGGCAGCATGCGGCCTTCGCCCAGCACGAATGCGAAGCCTTCGGCGCTGCCGCCAGGGAATGCGACGTCGTCGATCTTGCCGACGAAGTCGACCGTCACGCGGTCGCCTTCCTTCGCTGCGGTGTCGGCGCCGCCGTCACCGTGCTCGCCTGCTTCGCCACGTGCGTGGTAGTGCACGCGCTGCTTGCGCAGAATGTCCAGCGTGCGGTCGATTTCCGCTTCGGTGATGCTGGTGGTCGTGCGCTCGATTTCGGCGCTCGCGACGTCGCCCAGCGTCACTTCCGGATAGACCTCGAAAGTCGCATCGAACGCGTAATCGCCCTCAGCAGCTTCGGCCTTCGGCGCGAAGCTCGGCTGACCTGCAACGCGCAGGTTCTCGGCGCGGCTGATGTCGAAGAACTCCTTACCGACCTTGTCGCTCAGGACTTCGGCTTCGACCTGGCCCGAGTACTGCTGCGTGACCATCTTGAGCGGCACCTTGCCCGGGCGGAAACCCGGCATGCGCACGTTCTTCGCGAGTTGGCGGATGCGCGAGTCGACTTCTTTCTGCACGGCGTCCTTCGGCAGGGAAATCGTCACGCGGCGTTCGAGCTTGCCGAGGTTTTCTACAACGTTAGCCATGGCTTCAATCGTCCTAAAATTGTTCGAGCGTTTCAGTAATCTTTGCTGCCGCAGTCCGATGGGTCACCCGCATCGCTTGCGTCTCGCCTGTGCCTCGTCGGCGCCGCCGGCTTGCGCCCGACCGGGATACGGGGCGGCGCCCTTTGCGGGATCCGCGAGACCCATCCCGCTATCAATCGGCCAAATTAAGCCGGATCGAGCAGTTTGCGGTGCGGTTCCGTCAAAAGAGCCCGGTATTTTAGCAAACTATTGCCGCACTCAAATGGAATTGCCGTTCCTGCAGGAAGATGGCGCTGACCGGGACGCAAAAACGGCCGCAAAACAGCCACACGATGGCCATGAAGCGGCCATGAAGCGTCCATGAAACGGCCGGATTTCGCGCGTGGGTACGTGGCTGCGATGCGTGCTATCTCGCCTGAGGTATCCAGCAGGCACCCGACCACTGGTAAGCTAGCGCTCGCGCCGGACGCCCCGCCGGCAACAGCCTCTGCCAACACAACTCTTCCAGTCGAGACACCATGCCCAACCAGTCGTTTGCTGACGCACCCGTCGTCGTCATTGCTCCCGATTCTTTCAAAGGCTCGCTCAGCGCGGATGGGGTCGCCGCCGCGATCGCCGATGGCATTCGCCGCGCCCGCGCCGACGCCGATATCCGCATCTGCCCGATGGCGGACGGCGGCGAAGGCACGCTCGACGCGATGCTCAGCGTAGGCGGCGAGCGCCGCGTGATCAATGTGGAAGGCGCGGCCGGCGCACGGCGCGACGCTGCCGTCGGCCTGCTGCACGACGGCAGCGCCGTCGTCGAAACCGCCGAGATCGTCGGCATCACCGACCCGGTGGGCATGGGCGTGCCGGTCGACGCACGCAGCACGCGCGGCATGGGGGAAGCCATTCGCGCACTGCTCGACGAAGGCGTGCGCCGCTTCTATGTCGCGCTCGGCGGCAGCAGCACGAACGATGGCGGCGCGGGCCTTCTGGTCGGCCTCGGCCTGCAATTGTTCGACGCCAACGGCAATGCGCTCGCACCCACGCCGCAGGCGCTGGCGCAGCTCGCGCGGGTGGACGTCTCCGGGCTCGACGCACGGCTTGGCGAAGCCAGCTTCGTTGCGATGTCGGACGTCGACAATCCGCTCAATGGCGATCACGGCGCAACCGCGGTGTTCGGCCCGCAAAAAGGCGTGAAGCCCGAACAGGTCGCAACGATCGACGCCGCCCTCGTGCGTTTCGCCGATCTGCTCGAAGCGGCGCTCGGCCGCAGCGCGCGCAGCGAAGCCGGCGCGGGCGCCGCAGGCGGTCTCGGCTTTGCGCTGCGCATGCTCGGCGCGAGCTTCGAGCCCGGCGCCGAAGTCGTGGCGCGCACGATCGGCCTCGACGCGGCGCTCGCGGGCGCGCATTGGCTCATCACCGGCGAAGGCCGTTCCGACGTGCAGACGCTGCACGGCAAGGCCCCCTTCATTGCATGCCGCCATGCGCAGGCCGCCGGCGTGCCGGCCACGCTGCTGTCGGGCGCGGTCGATCCCGCTGCCCTGCCTCGTCTCGCCGAACACTTCAGCGGCTGCTTCTCGCCTGCGCCGGGCCCGATCACGCTCGACACGGCCATCCGCGAAGCCGCCACGCTGCTCGCGAACGAAGCGGAGCAACTCACGCGCCTCAGGTACGGTTCGCGCGACGCCTGACGCACCACCATAACGCGCCGCAAGCCCGAAGTTCCGTCTGACTTTAGTACGCGTTTTCGCCGGGTTTCGCAGTAAGGGATTAATAGATTCGTAGGCCCATTCCGGACGGGCCTACGAGGGTTCTTGCGCGTTGACCCGGGCGCTGGTTGAGGCAACAATCATGATACGCGCGGCGTGATCGCGCGGACCTCACGCGACCAGACCAGGACGACCATGAAGGCAAGCAAAGCCGGACTCGAACAATTTCTGACCTATCGGCTCCATGTCCTCAACAAGCTGTCCGAACGCGGTGCGAGCGAGCGCTACCAGGCGAAGCTCGGCATCACGCTGCCGGAGGCACGTCTCATTGCCGCCGTGGGCGCGTTCGGCCCGTTTTCCGTGATGGAACTCGCGCGTCACGCGAATCTCGACAAGAGCCAGGCCAGCCGCGCCGCAGAGGCATTGATGCGCCGCGGCCTCATGCAACGCGACGCCAGCGAGGAAGATGGGCGCCTCGTACTCGTTTCGCTCACAACCGACGGGCGCGCGCTCTATCGCAAGGTCATGCCCGTTGCGCGCAAGTGGAACGTGGACCTGTTCGCCTGTCTCGACGAGAAGGAACGCGAGTTGCTCAACCGCGCGCTGGAGAAAGTCATTGCGGCAGCCCAGGAAGAATCGTGATGCAGCACGCGCGATAAACGGAATAGATGGCCCATGCGCATGATCGAGTGCGTGGGCGTCGAACAAAAAGGCCACGTACCCGGAGGTACGTGGCCTTTGCTTTTGGTGCGTGAGGCCGGACTCGAACCGGCACACCCTTGCGGGCGTCAGGACCTAAACCTGGTGCGTCTACCAATTTCGCCACTCACGCGAATTCCTTGCATGGCGGGACCGCTGCGAGCTCACGTGAGTGTGGGACGTGGGATCTATCGCGTGCGATACAAACCTGCACTGCGCCTCCGACAGCTGGATAAGCCACCCGCAAAGCGCAAGCGCGAGATTCTAACCGATTGCCTTGCGCTTGTCTGCACCCTGGCTGCGCATCCGGCCGCCTCCGATCGGCCCGCCGCAAACAAGTACCGGTGCTAGAATCGCCGCTCCGCAGCGACTTGCTCCGCGCGCCCCGTTGGGACGCCGGCGAATCCGCCCTTCCTCGCCCCCGAACGCCGTGAATTTCGACGAATACTGCCTGCAAAAAGCGGCCCCGCCCGGATCGAGCACCTACTACGCGCTGCGCCAGGCCAGCGCCGCCCGTCAACCGCTGCTCACCGCCCTGTTCGCGCTGCGCCGCGAGCTCGAGGAAACCGCCAAGGAAACGAGCGACCCCACGGTGGGCCGCACCAAGCTTGCATGGTGGCAAAAGGAACTGGCGGCGCTCGCTGCAGGCAACGCATCGCACCCCGTAACCCAGGCGCTCGCGCACCATCTGGACGGTACGGTCGCGATCGATTCGCTGCTTCAGCAGTTGCTCGCCGGCTTCGAAATGGACTTCGAGCAGGCACGCTATCTCGACCTGCCGAATCTGCGCCGTTATATCGATGGTGTGGGCGGCACCTTCGCGACCCTCGTGGCCCAAGTTGGCGCGCGCACGGATGAAGCCCGCGCCGGCGCCGCGCGCTGGGCCGCGCCGCTCGGCAATGCGCTGATGCTGGCGCAATTCGTGCCCGAGATCGGCAACGATGCACGCCATGGCCGCATCTACGTGCCAATCGACGAATTGCAGCGCTACAACGTCACCGCGGCCGATCTGATCAATCGCCGCTATAGCGGTGAATTCACGGAACTCATGCAGTTCCAGACCGCCCGCGCGCGCGAAGCCGTGAACGCAGCGCTAGATGCGATTCCCGTTGCGGAGCGCCGCCATCAGCGCACCTTGCGCGCGCTCGCGGCGCTCGAGCTTGCCTTGCTCGACGAAGTGGAGCGCGAAGGCTTTCAGGTGCTGCACCAGCAGATCGTGATCACGCCGATTCGCAAACTCTGGATCGCCTGGCGCGCCGCCCGCCGCGCCTGATTGCCCAATGCGCCAACCGGCGCCGATGCCGATGCCGGCGCTGGAACGCTTGCGCTATGCCCGCAGCAGCGGCAGCGTGTCGAAGCGTTGCTGCAGCACCGCCTGCGCGTCGAGCCCCCACCAGTTCGCCAGTACCGTCGCGTAAATCTGCCTGAAGTCGACGGCGACCGGCAAATTGCCGTTGCCGTCGAGGCGCGCAAGCTTCGGCGCCTCGCCATGAAGCCCGCCGGCCACCCGCCCGCCCGCGACAAAATGCGCTGAGGCCGTACCGTGATCCGTGCCACGGCTCTGGTTCTCGCGCACGCGTCGCCCGAACTCGGCATAGGTGACGATCAACGTGCGGTCCCAGCGCCCCATCTCGGCCAGCGCCGAACGCATCGCCACTATCCCCGCCGCGAACTGGCGCAACAGATCCGCATGCCGCTGCGGCTGGTTCTGATGCGTATCGAAACCGTTGAGCGTGAGCCGGATCACGGCCACACCCCGTCCCGGCACCGGCGCGGGCCCTTCTTGCGCGCCGGTCATGGTTGCGCCCGAGGCCAGTGCCTGCATCGCAGTTTTCACCGAAGTGCCGAAGGCGCCCCCCGGAAACGCAGTCTTCAGCACATACTGGCCGGGACGCGGCCGCAACTGGTCGGCGGCACGGACGATTTCGTTCTCGACATCGAGGATATGGGCGAGCGCAGGATTGCGCTCCTTGAGCGCGACCGGCGTGACGAGCCGCGAGGCGCGCGCGAACTGCGCGGGATTGACGAGCGCAACAGCGTGCGCGCCATTCGCGAGCGGCCCCATCTCGGCGCTGCCGAGCACGAGGCCATCGGCCGCAAAGCCCGTCGGCACGGGCGCGCTCGCGAACGCGCGGGTAAGCCAGCCTTCGCGCAGGTACTGGTCGGCATTGGACGCCGTGTCCCAGATCTCGATCGAGCGGAAATGCGAGAGATTCGGCTGCGCATAGCTCACGCCCTGCACTATGGCGAGTTCGTGTTCGCGCCACATCGGCATGAGCGGCGCAAGCGCGGGATGCAGCGCCGTGCGTTCGTCGAGCTGGATCGCATCGTCGCGACGCACGCCGATGTTCGCGCGATAGCGGTAATAGAGCGGATCCGCGAATGGCACGACGGTGTTCAACCCGTCGTTGCCACCTTTGAGCTCGACGAGAATCAGTAGATTGTCGTAGCCGCTCGCGCGACGCTGCGCGGCCATGTTGCCTTGCGCATGCGCCGCCGCGGGCAGCCACGATGCAGCGCCCGCGGCCGTCATCGCGGCTGCGGCGGCCAGAAAGTCTCGCCGCTTCATGCCGGGCCTCGCGGGTCCAGGCGACGCCGTGCCGCGCCGCGGTTGTCGTGGTAATCGATGCTGCTACCGATGCTTCTATCGTGATTGCTGGCGTTCATTTCAATCGCTCGACGCTGGCGTCATTGGATCACTTCTACCGGGTCACTTCAACTGAAAGACCGGGTCCATCAGGAGTGCTTCGAGATACGCGCCCGCACTGCTGCCCGCCGCAATCGCGTCGACGGGCGCGAGCGGCAGCACGGCGTGCTGCATCTGCAACTGGGCGGACAAACCGGGCACGGCGTCGGCCGTCAGGCCGAAGTGCCCGAGCCAGCCGTCCAGATCGAAGCGCATGCCACCATGCATCGCGCCGCCCATGCGCGGACGCGCGGTCTCGGTGGCGCGAAAAAGCTGCTCGACGAACTGCTTGCGCGCCAGCAGCGTCGCGCTGTTGATCCACATCGCGCCGCCGGGCCAGCCCTTCACGTTCGGCGGATAGAACAGATTCTCGCCGAGCGCCGCCGAAGTGCGCGCGAACATCGTCGTATTCGCGTAGCTCACCCCGAAGCGGCGCACGGTGCCCGCGATGAATTCGACCGGCGAGCTCACCAGCACGCCGCGATTGCGCTCGTCCCAGAACTCGGGCGAGACGAGCAGCGCGCCGAGCGCCGCCTTGATGTCGTAGCCACTCGCGCGAAAGCGTGCTGCCACCATGCCGAGCCGAGCCGGGTCCGGCGTATCCGAAACGAATTCGCGCCATAGCCTGGCCGAGATGAAGCTCGCGGTGCGCGGCTCGCCCAGCAGGATATCGAGCACGGCGTCGCCGTCGAAGGGGCCGCTCCTGCCCAGCACGGTCTTCACGCCTTCGTCGTGCTGCGCCGGGCGCCAGACGTAGCGCCGCGTGTCGGGATCGACGCCCCAGCCCGTGTATGCACGCGCTGCCTCAGTCACGTCCTGCTGCGAATACTGCCCTTCGCCCAGCGTGAAGAGCTCCATGACCTCGCGCGCGAAGTTCTCATTCGGCTTGCCTTTGCGGTTGCTGGCGCCGTCGAGATACAGCAGCATCGCCGGATCCTTCGCGACCTCGTGCAGCAGCGTCGCGAAGCTGCCCAGAGCGTTGCGCCTCAGCAGCGCATTTTGCTGCGCCATCAGCGTTGGCTCGCCAACCTTGTCCTGGCCCGACGTGAAATGGTTGTGCCAGAGGAGCGTCATGCGCTCGGTGAGCGGCGATGGCGTGACCAGAATTTCACGCATCCACCAGGCGCGCAGTTCTTCGTAGTGCAGGCGATGCTGACGCTGCACGTCGCGACGCGCCTCGGGGGTGAGGGTTTCGCGCTGCGCGCGGTTCAACGGGGGATCGGCGGTCCATGCAGGCAGCGGCGTCACTGCATCGGTGCGCGCCGTCGCCAGAACGCGCTCGACGGCCGCTACGCGCGTGAGCCCGACATAAGGCGCGATCTCGGCGGGCGCCGGCGCGAAGCCCGTGCGGATGAGCAGATGAGTGGCGTCGTCGGCGTCGAGGAGCGCGCTGTCCGGGGCTGTGGACACAGGCGGTGCGCTTGCCGCGCCATGACGATGCCCACGGCGCGCCGGTGGAACCGATGCAGGTCGTTGCGTGACTGACATGGGACTGAAACACGCAGGTTCGGCCCGCGCGCCCCCAGGAGACGAAGGTAACGAACTAACGATGCACGCGACGCATCTGTTGACGGCGCGTTGCTACAGGATTTTTCAGCGATGGAGAGAGGCGTCTTTAGCGACTCATAGGCGGGCCGCTCGATCAGCGCTTGTAAAGTTCGCGCACGGCGTCTTCGATGTGCTGGCGCAGGAGGCGGCGCTCGTCGGGCGTCATATGACCGTCACGCCGGCGCTGGTCGAGATCGGAGGGAACCGCCGCGCGCTGCGTGATGTCAGATGCAGGGCCAGCGGGCGTATCGGTACGCATCTTGCGCGCAGGCTGCTTCGCGCCAGTGCGGCGAGTGTGGGCGGCGGACGCCTGGGAACCCTCCGGGAACGTCTGGGCATGGACGGGCGCCGTGTTCAATGCAGCCACGACGCCACTGGCCAACGCCAGTGCAATCATGTTATGGCGCATTGTCGGCCTGACCCCTCCCATCGTTTTGTTCCCTTCTTGACGCGGCAAACGGCTACCTCGAATTCATGGACGGACCCGGCTCGATACGGGCACTGGTTCGAAATTCGAATGAAGTATCTAACGAATGGCCGTTTTACGCAAAGAAGTCTATCTGTCAGTGCTTGAGCCCGTGCCACAGCATGGGTAAATTTTGTAACTGACTGTAACCTTATAATTGTTGCAAACTCGCACATCTTCTCAATCGCGCTAAGATGCCAGGCATGGAAACCAAGAACCCGTCCAAAATTCTCGTTGTCGACGACGACCCGCGGCTGCGGGACCTGCTGCGCCGCTACCTCGGCGAGCAGGGTTTCAACGTCTATGTGGCAGAAAACGCACCCGCGATGAACAAGCTGTGGGTGCGCGAACGTTTCGATCTGCTGGTGCTCGATCTCATGCTGCCGGGCGAAGACGGCCTGTCCATTTGCCGGCGCCTGCGCGGCAGCAACGATCGCACGCCCATCATCATGCTTACCGCCAAGGGCGAAGATGTGGATCGCATCGTCGGCCTCGAAATGGGCGCTGACGATTACCTTCCGAAGCCCTTCAACCCGCGCGAGCTGGTTGCGCGCATTCATGCGGTGCTGCGTCGCCAGGCGCCGTCCGAGTTGCCGGGCGCGCCTTCGGAAACCACGGAGGTGTTCGAGTTCGGCGAATTCGCGCTGAACCTCGCCACCCGCACGCTCACCAAGGCTGGCCAGGAAATCCCGCTCACCACGGGCGAATTCTCGGTGCTCAAGGTGTTCGCGCGCCATCCGCGCCAGCCGCTCTCACGCGAAAAACTCATGGAGCTCGCGCGCGGCCGGGAATACGAAGTGTTCGACCGCAGCCTCGACGTGCAGATCTCGCGTCTGCGCAAGCTGATCGAGCCCGACCCGGGCAGCCCGCGCTTCATCCAGACGGTCTGGGGCCTCGGCTACGTGTTCATTCCCGACGGTGCGGCCTGATACTCGACGGGGTCTCGTTGTCTGCACTGCCTTTGTTGAAACGGGAAGGGCCCATGCGGATTGACCGGCGTTTGCTGACGCTCGCGTTTGGCGATCTGTTCTGGCGCACCTTCCTGCTGATCGCCCTTCTCATCGCGGTCAGTCTCGCCGCGTGGTTCCAGAGCTTTCGCGTGATCGAGCGCGAGCCGCGCGCGCAGCGCGTGGCGCTGCAGCTCGTCGCCGTCGTCAAGCTCACGCGCACTGCGCTCCTCTACTCCGATCCCGACTTGCGCCGCGCGCTGCTCCAGGACCTGGAAAGCAACGAGGGCGTACGCGTCTACCCGCGCGAGGCCACCGACAAATACAAGCTTCAGCCTGACGAATCGCTCAATCGCCTGATCGAGCACGACATCCGCGGGCGTCTTGGCGACGACACCGTGATTGCGCAGTCGGTGAACGGCATTCCCGGCGTGTGGATCAGCTTCAAGATCGACGACGACGATTACTGGGTCGCGCTCGATCGCGACCAGCTCGACAACGTCACGGGCCTCCAGTGGGTCGGCTGGGGCGTATCCGCCCTCGCGCTCTCGCTGTTCGGCGCGGCATTCATCACGAGTCTCGTGAACCGGCCGTTCGCGCGGCTCGCCATGTCCGCGCGCATGGTGGGCTCGGGCCAGTCGCCCGCGAAGCTGCCCGAAAGCGGCATGGGCGTGGCCGCCGAGACCAATCGCTCGTTCAACCAGATGGTGCGTGACCTCGAGCAGTTGGAGGCCGACCGGGCGCTCATGCTCGCCGGCATCTCGCACGATCTGCGCACGCCGCTCGCGCGGCTGCGGCTGGAAACGGAAATGAGTCCGTCCGACCAGGCGACCAAGGACGCGATGATCGACGACATCGAGCAGATGGACATGATCATCGGCCGTTTCCTCGACTATGCGCGGCCCGTGCAGCGCATGCCCGAGCGCGTCGACCTGTCGGTCATCGCGAGCGAAATGGCCGCGCGCATGGCCACCGAGGACGGCGTGCGCCTGATCACGCGTCTTGCGCCCACGGCCGTGATCGAAGCCGACGACACCGACATGCGCCGCGTGGTGGGCAATCTGATCGAAAATGCGCGCAAGTACGGCTTGAGCGAGTCCGACGGCATTCCTCACATCATGCTGGAAACCCGCGTCTCGCATTCGCGCGTGGAGCTTTCGGTGGTCGACGAAGGCCCCGGCATTCCCGAAGACCAGCTTCCGCTCGTCACACGGCCGTTCTATCGCGTCGACAGCGCCCGCACCCAGGCCAACGGCACGGGCCTCGGCATGGCCATCGTGCAGCGCCTCGTGGGCCGCTATCGCGGCGCGCTGCGCCTGCGCAATCGCGCGCCGGGGCCGGGTCTCGAAGTCACCATCGAGTTTCCGCTCGCCAAGGGCGCCTGAGTTTCAGCCTTTGCCCCGGTCCCGGCGCACGCCGGTGGCACGCGCGCTCCGCCCCTGCCACAATTAGCCCAAACATCGGGCCATGAGGCGCGCGCACGGGGCGCGCGTGCGCCCCGCGTTCAAGGAGCGACGCCATGAAAACCGTTGGCGACAAACTCGAAGCCTTCACGGTCACCGCCGCGAAACCCGGCTTCAACCAGCCCGAAGAAAACGGCGAGTCCGCGTTCATGGAGTTCACCGAGCGCAGCTTTCCCGACAAGTGGAAAGTGATCTACTTCTATCCGAAAGATTTCACGACGGTCTGCCCGACCGAGATCACGGCATTCGCGCAATTGCACAAGGAATTCGAAGACCGCGAGACCGTGCTGTTGGGTGGCAGTTGCGACAACGAATACGTGAAGCTCGCGTGGCGGCGCGAGAACAAGGCGCTCGACCGGCTGAACCACTATGCGTTCGGCGACGTGAAAGGCGAGTTGATCGACCAGCTCGGCATTCGCGATAAGGAAGCGGGCGTGGCGCTGCGGGCGACCTTCATCGTCGATCCGGACAATGTCATTCAGCACGTCTCGGTGAACAACCTGAGCGTCGGGCGCAGCGCCGCCGAAATCCTGCGCGTGCTCGATGGGCTGCAAACCGGCGAACTCTGCCCGAGCGATCGCGAGGTGGGCGGCGCGACGTTTTGAGGCACGCATGCTGAAAGCCGCGTGCACAGGTTGCATGTGCAGGCCGCACATGCAGTCTGCGCACTGAGAGCGGCTCAACGCCGCCCCGCTCAGGTCCGCCCGGCGGCCGCGCGCGCAGGCAGGCGACTACGGATCGCCGTGGCGAGCGGCTCCTTCCATTCGAGCACGCGCTTTTCCAGCAACTGCCACGACAGATGCGCAAGCAACACCGAAAGCGCGAACTGCATGACGAGCGACAGCAGGTCCTGCGCCAGCGGCGGCACGTGCAAGCTTGCGTAGAACGCCGGCGCCTCGCCCAGACGCGACGGCACCAGATTGTGGAACAGATAGAACCCGTAGCTGATAGTGCCGAGATACGCGAGCGGCCTGGCTTCCAGCGCGGTCGCGAGCAGGCTGTCCTGGCGTCGCACGAGCCATAGAAATACTGCACCGAGCGAAAGCGCCAGGCCGATATCGAGCAAGCCTGGCAAGATGGCGCGTTGTGCCGCTTCACAGGTGTCGCAATCGGCGCGCGCCAGCGCGAATGTCACGAGACCCGCGCATGCGAGCACGAACCAGGCGCCGCTTCGCACCCTCCCCTGGATCGGCACGCGGGCGCCGCCGATGGCCAGCACGCCGCCGAGCGCGAGCAAGGCGAAATTCCACGGCGAGAACGCATAGACGAGCGGCTCGATCGCACCAGTCGCGTAGAGCACGAGATGCGCGAGCGCCGCGCCGCAGATCATGACGACGCAAATCGCCAGATGATATGAAGCGCGCGTGAACAGCAGCGCAAACGGCGCGATCAGATAGAACTGCTGCTCGACCGCGAGGCTCCAGAAATGCGAGACCGAGCCCGGCCATCCATCATGGACAATGCCGATCCAGAAATTGGAGAGGAATACGTAATGCCAGGCGAGCCCGAGATCCACATCGCGTTGATAGAAGAACGCATGTGCGATCGTCAGCGCGATGAGCAGCAAATAATAGACCGGGAAGATGCGCAACGTGCGCTTGACGAAAAATACATAAAGCACCGCATCGCGGCGCGCTGTGCGTTGCTCGACGCGCAGGCGGTTGCGATGCAGTTCGCCGATGATGAGATAACCGCTGATGAGGAAGAACAGCCACACGCCGATCTTGCCTGCGTCGATTGCGTCGACGTGCGCCTTGTGCGAGAGGAACACCAGCATCACAGCCAGTGCCCGGAGACCGTCGAGGCCTTTCACGCGTCTTTCGAGTCTCGTCATGAACCTTTCCGCTTCCGGTACGACTTAATCCGCCTTGAGTATGCGGCGAAAAAAAACGGAAATTAATCGACAAGAAAAGCCAGGGCGGTGATTGCAGATGCAATCACCGCCCTGGGTACGGCAGCAGGCATACGGCCTGCTAGACCCGCGTGAGCAGCACGGCCGCCTGCGCCTCGATGCCTTCGCCACGGCCCAGATAGCCGAGCTTCTCGTTGGTTTTTGCCTTCACGTTCACGCGATCGAGCGGCAGTTGCAGATCTTCCGCAATGCATGCGCGCATCGCTTCGATATGCGGCGCGAGCTTCGGCGCCTGTGCAATCACGGTGGTGTCCACGTTCACGAGCGTGAAGCCCGCCTCCTGCACGCGGCGCATGCACTCGCGCAGCAGCACGCGGCTGTTCGCGCCGTAGAACTGCTTGTCGGTGTCCGGGAAATGGCGACCGATGTCGCCGAGCGCGGCGGCGCCGAACAGCGCGTCGGTGATCGCGTGCAAAAGCACGTCGGCGTCCGAGTGGCCGAGCAGCCCGCGCTCGTAAGGCACCGTCACGCCGCCGATGACGAGCGGACGTCCCGGCACGAGCGCGTGCACGTCATAGCCTTGTCCGATTCTGATATCCATATGAGGTCTTCCGTGTAGCTCTGTTGGCCGGCTCAATTGCCGGCCCAGTTTCCTGCTCAGTTGTCTGCTCAGTTGCCAGGATTGCGGCTGAGAATGGCTTCGGCGAGTGCGAAGTCTTCTGGGTAGGTCACCTTGAAGTTGCGCAGGCTGCCCTGCACGAGCCGCGGCGAATGGCCGAGCCATTCGATGGCGCTCGCTTCGTCGGTGAGATCGTGACCTTCTTGCTGTGCGCGCTCGATCGCCGTGCGCAGCATGCCGATGCGGAACATCTGCGGGGTCTGGGCCTGCCAGAGGCCATCGCGCGCTTCCGTGCGCGCGATGCGCGGGCCGCCCGGCACGTGCCGGGGCGCGACGCGCTTGAGCGTGTCGGCGACGGGCAGCGCCATGACGCCGCCCACGGGGTCGTCCTTGAGCGCTTCGACGAGCGAGCGGATCAGCGCGGGCGTGATGCCGGGGCGCGCGGCGTCGTGCACGAGCACCCAGTCGTCGTCGGTGGCGCCGAAGTCGGCCAGCGCGATCAGGCCGTTGTAGACCGACGCCTGGCGCGACGCCCCGCCCTTGCGGCGCACCGCGAAGCGCAGGCCGGCGAAGCGGCGCGCGTCGAAATGGCTATCGTCGGGAGAAATAACCACGAGCGTCTGGGAGAATTCGCTGCAGGCGTCAAATGCCGCGAGCGTATAGTGCAGGAGTTCGTGTCCGGCAACCGCCCGGTATTGCTTGGGCATCGCCGATCCCGAACGGCTGCCGGTGCCGGCACAGGGGATCAGGGCAAAAAGACGTGAGGTCACGGTATTGCAGGCCGCATGAGTCAAAGTAAAGGACGGATTTTATAATAGGTCCTTTGACCACACGTCAGCCGCTCGCTCAAGGCCCTCGGCCAGCGCCGCAACCTGCGTTGCCTGGCGGGCGTGGCGGATACGTTGGCCGCCCTTCGCAAGGCTGCGCGCGCCCTTTTGCCTTACGAATGGCTGTCGATAACCGGATCGCATGCGCGTTGCCTCGCGCGCTCCGCTACTGACACATCACTGACGCATACGATAAGCAGCGCCTCGCCACTCTGTTGCCCCTATGTCCGATATCGCCGCACCCAAGCAGTCGCCGTCTTCGTCCCCGGTCGCCATCGTCAAGCCGGGGCAGCGCTTTGCCTTCGACGGCACGCACGGCTCGTCCGATGCGCTCCTGATCGCCCGCTATCGCGAAGCCGCGCGTGCAAGCGCCCCGCTTCTGGCGGTGATCTGCGCGAGCGCCGTGGACGCCCAGCGCCTCGCCCAGGAAATCCCGTTCTTCGCGCCCGAAGCGCGCGTGCGCCTGTTGCCCGACTGGGAAACGCTGCCCTACGACACGTTCTCGCCGCACCAGGACCTCGTGTCCGAGCGCCTTGCGACGCTGCACGACCTCGGCGAGGGCCGCTGCGACATCCTCATCGTGCCGGCCACGACCGCGCTGTACCGCATGCCGCCCGCATCGTTTCTCGCGGCCTACACGTTCTCGTTCACGCAGGGCGAGCGCCTCGACGAGGCGAAGCTCAAGTCGCAGCTCACACTGGCCGGCTACGAGCATGTGAGCCAGGTCGTGCGGCCCGGCGAATACTGCGTACGCGGCTCGCTGATCGACTTGTTCCCGATGGGCTCGCCGCTGCCGTACCGCCTCGACCTGTTCGACGATCAGGTCGACTCGATCCGCGCCTTCGACCCGGACAACCAGCGCAGCCTCTATCCGGTCAAGGACGTGCGCCTCCTGCCAGGCCGCGAGTTCCCGTTCGACGAGGCCGCGCGCACGGCGTTTCGCAGCCGCTGGCGCGAGGTGTTCGAAGGCGATCCGAGCCGCGCGTCCATCTACAAGGACATCGGCAACGGCGTGCCTTCCGCGGGCATCGAGTACTACCTGCCGCTTTTCTTCGAAGAAACGGCCACGCTGTTCCACTATCTGCCCGAACATGCGCAACTGGTGTTTTCTGGCGACCTGGACGCCTCGATCCGCCGCTTCACAGCCGACACGAAGCAGCGCCACGCCTTCCTCGCGCACGACCGCGAGCGGCCGATCCTCGAGCCCCAGCGCCTGTTCCTGACCGACGAGGACTTCTTCACGCTCGCCAAGCCCTTCGCGCGCCTCGCGCTGCCGGCCACGAGTGCGGGCGGCTGGGCCAACGCGCTGCCGAGCCTCGCGATCGACCGCCACGCCGACGACCCGCTCGCCGCGCTGCGCGGGTACCTCGACACCACGAAGAACCGTGTGCTGTTCGCGGTGGAGTCGGCGGGACGCCGCGAGACCATCGCGCAACTGCTGGCCGAGAACCATCTGCGCCCCGCCTCCGCGGACAGCTACGCAGACTGGCTCGGCAGCGACGAGCGTTTCGCGCTGGGCGTGGCGCCGCTCTCGACCGGCTTCGCGCTGCCCGGCGAAGGCCTTGCGATCATCACCGAGACCGAGCTCTACGGCCCGCTCGCGCGCCGCGCGGGACGCCGCCGCCAGGAACAGGCGAGCAACGTCGATTCGATGGTGCGCGACCTCTCCGAGCTCAAGGTGGGCGACCCGGTCGTGCACGCGCAGCACGGCATCGGCCGCTACCACGGGCTCGTGACGATGGACCTCGGCGAAGGCGACACCGAGTTCCTCCACCTCGAATACGCGAGTGCCAGCAAGCTCTACGTGCCGGTCTCGCAGTTGCACGTGATCTCGCGCTACAGCGGCGCGGATCCCGATAGCGCCCCGCTGCACGCGCTCGGCTCGGGCCAGTGGGAAAAGGCGCGCCGCAAGGCCGCGCAGCAGATCCGCGACACCGCCGCCGAGCTGCTCAACCTCTACGCGCGCCGCGCTGCGCGCGAGGGCCACGCGTTCGCGCTCGAGCCGCGCGACTACGTGAGGTTTGCGGAAAGCTTCGGCTTCGAGGAAACGCCCGACCAGGCGGCGGCGATCGCGGCCGTGATCGGCGACATGACGAGCGGCAAGCCCATGGACCGCCTCGTGTGCGGCGACGTGGGCTTCGGCAAGACCGAAGTGGCGCTGCGCGCGGCCTTCATCGCCGTGATGGGCGGCAAGCAGGTGGCGATCCTCTCGCCCACCACGCTGCTCGCCGAGCAGCACACGCAAACTTTCACCGACCGCTTCGCCGATTGGCCCGTGCGCATCGCCGAGCTGTCGCGCTTCAAGTCCGCGAAGGAAGTGAGCAGCGCGATCCAGCAGATCAACGAAGGCAGCGTCGACATCGTGATCGGTACGCACAAGCTGCTCTCGTCCGATGTGCAGTTCAAGCGCCTCGGGCTCGTGATCATCGACGAGGAACACCGCTTCGGCGTGCGCCAGAAGGAGGCCCTGAAGGCGCTGCGCGCCGAAGTGGACGTGCTCACGCTCACCGCCACGCCGATTCCGCGCACGCTCGGCATGGCGCTCGAAGGGCTGCGCGACTTCTCCGTGATTGCGACCGCGCCGCAAAAGCGCCTCGCCATCAAGACCTTCGTGCGCCGCGAGGAAGACAGCGTGATTCGCGAAGCGATGCTGCGCGAGCTCAAGCGCGGCGGCCAGGTTTATTTCCTGCACAACGAAGTCGAGACCATCGAGAACCGCCGCGCGATGCTCGAAGCGCTCGTACCCGAAGCGCGCATTGCGGTCGCGCACGGGCAGATGCACGAGCGCGAACTCGAAGCCGTGATGCGCGATTTCGTGGCGCAGCGCGCGAACGTGCTGCTGTGCACGACCATCATCGAGACCGGCATCGACGTGCCGACCGCGAACACCATCCTCATTCACCGCTCCGACAAATTCGGCCTCGCCCAGCTCCACCAACTGCGCGGCCGCGTCGGGCGCTCGCACCACCAGGCTTACGCGTATTTGCTCGTGCACGATCCGCAGGGGCTCACGAAGCAGGCGCAGCGCCGTCTCGAAGCGATTCAGCAGATGGAGGAACTGGGCGCCGGCTTCTATCTCGCGATGCACGACCTCGAAATCCGCGGCACCGGCGAAGTGCTCGGCGACAAGCAGTCGGGCGAAATTCACGAGATCGGCTTCCAGCTCTACACCGACATGCTCAACGACGCCGTGAAGGCGCTCAAGGACGGCCGCGAGCCGGATCTGAACGCGCCGCTCGCCGCAACCACGGAGATCAACCTGCACGCGCCCGCGATCCTGCCCGCCGACTATTGCGGCGACGTCCAGGAGCGCCTGTCGCTCTACAAGCGCCTCGCGAACTGCGAGCACGACGATTCGATCGACGGCATTCAGGAGGAGCTGATCGACCGCTTCGGCAAGATGCCGCCGCAGGCGCACGCGCTGATCGAAACGCATCGGCTGCGTCTCGCGGCCAAGCCGCTCGGCGTCACCAAGATCGACGCGAGCGAAGCCGTGATCGGGCTGCAGTTCGTGCCGAATCCGCCTGTCGACGCCATGCGCATCATCGAAATGGTGCAGAAGCACAAGCACATCAAGCTCGCGGGGCAGGACAAGCTGCGCATCGAAACACGCAGCCCCGACCTCGCGGTGCGAGTGGCGACGGTCAAGGAGACCCTGCGCGCGCTCGGCGCGCCGGCGAGGGCGGCGGCACGCTGAATGCGCCTTGGCGCGGGGCGGATGTTGCACTGCGCCATTGCACACCCGGGCTGCTTCGCCCGGGTCGTTTTGGCTTGAGCGATTCTTTTTGGGTAATATGGATAGACAAGCAAGCTGGAGTCCATCATGACCATCGCCGCTGATTCAGCGCAGTCGTCCACGCCGTCTTCCCAAGCATCGTCATCCGCCTCTCTCCCCGCTGCGCTCCCATGGGTCACCCGCCTCGTGTCGATGGACACGGTCAGCCGCCATCCGAATCTCGGGCTGATCGAGACCGTGCGCGACGACCTGCGCGCGCGCGGCATCGAAGCGACGCTCACCTACGGCCACAACGGCAAATGGGCCAACCTGTTCGCCACCTTGCCCGCCCACGACGGCTCGACCGATGGCGGCATCGTGCTGTCGGGCCACACCGACGTGGTGCCCGTCGACGGCCAGAAGTGGGACAGCGACCCGTTCAAGCCCGAGATTCGCGACGGCCTGCTGTATGGACGTGGCACTTGCGACATGAAGGGCTTTATCGGCACAGCGCTCTCGCTCGTGCCCGAGATCCAGCAGATCAAACTCGCGAAGCCGCTGCATCTCGCGCTCTCGTTCGATGAGGAAGTCGGCTGCGTGGGCGCCCCGCTCATGATCGAAGATCTCGTCAAGCGCGGCGTGAACCCGGAGGGCTGCATCGTTGGCGAACCCACGAGCATGCGCCCGATCGTGGCGCACAAGGGCATCAACGCGTATCAATGCTGCGTGCGCGGCCATGCTGCCCATTCGTCGCTCACGCCGCGCGGCCTGAATGCCATCGAATACGCGGCGCGCCTGATCTGCTACATCCGCGATATGGCCGACGAGTTCCGCGCGAAAGGCCCATTCGACGAGCTCTACGACGTGCCGTTCACGACCGCGCAAACCAGCACGATCGAAGGCGGCAACGCGATCAACACGGTGCCGGCCGAATGCCGCTTCGCCTTCGAATTCCGCAACCTGCCCACACTCGACCCCGACGCGATCTTCGCGCGCATCGAGCAATACGCGCGCGAAACGCTCGTGCCGAAGATGCAGCGCGAAAATGCAGCGGGCGCGATCGAGTTCATGAAAATCGCTGCCGCGCCGGGACTCGACGACAGCGAGCAAGCCGCGATCACCCAGCTCGTGCGCGCGCTCACCGCCGACCGCACGCGGCACAAGGTAGCGTACGGCACAGAAGCGGGCCTCTTCGCGCGTGCAGGCATTCCGAGCGTGGTGTGCGGCCCGGGCGACATCGAGCAGGCGCACAAGCCCAACGAATTCGTCTCGCTCGACCAGCTCGCGGCGTGCGAGGGCTTCCTGCGCAAGCTCGTGCACGGCCTTTCGGTTCAGGCGCAGGCACAGTAGTCACCGAGGCGCTCCTCCTCAACACACTCGTCCCGCGCGCAGGTCCAACGCCATGTCAACCGCCACGCCGCTGCCCACCGATCGCACGATCGACGGCGAACCCGTTCCAACCCTGGACGAGATCGCCTCGCAGCACTTCATGCTGGCGCCGTGGGTGCTGCGCACGCCGGTGTTCGACCGCCACGACCTGCCCTCGCTCGGCGGCACGCACGTCAACTTCAAGTTCGAACTGCTGCAGGCGAGCGGCAGCTTCAAGGTGCGCGGCGCGTTCACGCACCTGCTCGCGCTCAGCGCGGCGCAGCGCAGTGCGGGCGTCACCTGCGTCTCGGGCGGCAATCATGCGATCGCCGTCGCGTACGCGGCAAAGCGGCTTGGCATCGGCGTGAAGGTCGTGCTCTTTCGCAGCGTGAGCGAAGCGCGCGTCGAGCAGTGCCGAAGGCTGGGCGCCGAAATCGTGCGGGCCAACGACAACCGCGAGGCATTCGAGATCGTGCGCCGCATCGAGGCCGAGGAAGGCCGCTACTTCGTGCACCCGTTCAACGGCTGTCGCACCGTGCTCGGCACGGCGACGCTCGGCTACGAATGGGCGACCCAGGCACCCGATCTCGACGCCGTGATCGTGCCGATCGGCGGCGGCGGGCTGGCCGCGGGCGTCGCCACGGCGCTGCGCCTCGCCAACCCGCGCGTGCGTGTCTACGGCGTGGAGCCCGAGGGCGCTGACGTAATGAGCCGCAGCTTCGCGGCGAATCACACGGTGCGCATGACCCACATGCAGACGATTGCCGACTCGCTCATGTCGCCGCACACCGAGCAGTACAGCTATACGCTATGCCGCCGCCATGTCGAGCGCGTCGTCACGGTCTCGGACGACGCCCTGCGCACGGCGATGCGCCTGCTCTTCGACGAACTGAAACTGGCCGTCGAGCCGGCCTGCGCAACAGCCACCGCGGGCCTTTACGGGCCGCTGCGCGACACGCTCGAGGGCAAGCGCGTGGGCGTCCTGCTGTGCGGGACCAATACCGACCCGCAACGCTTTAGCGAGCAGATCGAGCAGGCTCACTGAGGCCCCGCGACGCGGGGCCGGCCATCGACACAATGTCATGCAGTGTCAAATCGCTACCGCATTGCAGATGCGTTCGCTATCATTGCGCCATTGTGCCCTTACGCCCCCTGGCCTTTGCCGCCCCGTTCAAGGAGAGCCCGCTCATGAGCATCATCAAGGAGTTCAAGGAGTTTGCCGTCAAAGGCAATGTGATGGATCTCGCAGTCGGTGTGATCATCGGCGGCGCCTTCTCCACCATCGTCAACTCGGTCGTGAAGGATCTCATCATGCCGGTGATCGGCGTCGTCACGGGCGGCCTCGACTTCTCGAACCTGTTCGTCCGGCTCGGCCACATTCCCGACACCTTCAAGGGCAATCCCGACTCGTACAAGGATCTGCAAACCGCCGGCGTGGCCGTGTTCGGCTACGGTGCGTTCATCACGGCGCTGATCAACTTCGTGATCCTCGCCTTCATCATCTTTCTGATGGTGAAATTCGTGAACAAGCTGCGCCAGTCGGAACCGCCCGCGCCGGCCGCACCGCCGCCCACGCCCGAAGACGTGTTGCTGCTGCGCGAGATTCGCGACTCGCTCAAGAAGTAAGGACAGTCAAAAAAAAGCCCGCTTTCGCGGGCTTTTTTTTCGATCTCGCGGGCGACGCTCATGCCACCGATGCATCGCCTGCGCGCTGTGTCACCGTCGCTTCGATCAAACGCTCGAGTTGCTCGAAATTCACGGGCTTCGTGAGATGCGCGGTGAAGCCGGCGTCGAGACTGCGGCGCACATCGTCGTCGGTGCCGAAGCCCGTGAGCGCGATGGCCGGCGCCGCCGACTCCTTGCGGAATGCACGGATGAAGTCGATGCCCGAGCCGTCCGGCAAACCGATATCGCTCACCACCAGATCGAAATGCTGCGCGGCCGTGAGAGCGAGCGCGCTGGCCACGCTCGCGGCCACTGAAACGTCGTGGCCGAGCGTGCGAATCAATTGCGACATGACCTCGGCCGTGTCGTCGTGGTCCTCGATCAGGAGGATGTCGAGCGCACCCGCACGGTGCGGCCCGCTGTGGTCCGCAGGGCGAGCGGCGCCCGAAGCGGGCTCCGCAGTCGGCAGCACGATCGTGAAGGTCGCGCCGCAATGCGACCCCGGGCTCTTCGCGCTCACGGTGCCGCCATGCGCCTCGGTCAGCGCCTTCGTCACCGCGAGGCCGAGGCCGAGGCCGCCGAACTGCCGCGTCATGTTGTGGCTACCCTGCTCGAAGGCGTGAAAGAGCTTGCCGATCTGGTCAGGCGCGATACCTATGCCGGTGTCCTCGACTTCGATCACTACATGCATGCGCTCATCGCGGGTGCGCACGAAAATATGGCCGCCGTCGGGCGTGAATTTCGCCGCGTTGCGCACGAGATTCCAGAACATCTGCTGCATTCGCGCGCGGTCGCCGCGCACGTAGTGATGCTGCGCCAGTCGCTCGACGTGCACGTCCTGCTGCTTGATCTGGATTTCGCTGTGAAAGAGTTCGAGCACCGCGTCGATCACCTCGTGCACGTCGACCGTGTCGAGCGTGAGGCTCAGCTTGCCGTTCGCGACGCGCGTGAGATCGAGCAGATCGTCGATCAGGCGCGCCTCGAGTTCGATATTGCGGCGAATCATCAGCACGCCCGCACGCGCGGCGTCGGGCAAGCCGTCAATCTGCTCGAGCAGGCGCGTACCAGCCAGCACGGGCGTAAGCGGCGTGCGCAACTCGTGCGAAAGCATCGCCAGAAAGCGGTCCTTTGCGCGATTGGCTTCTTCAGCCGCCTGGCGCGCGGCCTGCTCGGAGGCCAGCAGCAGCTCGCGCTCTTCGTTCGACTCGCGCTGCGCATGGATGTCGGTGCAACTGCCGAACCACTTGTTGACGCCGCCGCGTGGATCGCGCATGGCAACGATTCGGACGTCGAACCATCGGTATGCGCCGTCGTGGCGCAGAATACGCAGTTCGTGCCGGTAATCGTCGTTGGCGGTGCGCACGGCTTTGAGCCAGGTGTCGCGAATCTCGTCGCGGTCGTCCGGATGCACGGCGTCGAGCCACGCAAGGCCGTGCGTCGTGTCGGCGTCGATGCCCGTGTATTCGCGCCACTGCTTCGAAAGAAAATCGCACTCGCCATCCGCCCCGCAGGTGAACACGAGGTGCGGCAGCGCTTCGGACAACGTGCGGTAGTGCTCTTCGCGATCGCGCAAGAGCAGCGCCTGGTCGGAGGCGCGCTGCAGCGCGACCTGGGCGAGCACGCGCGCCACCGCTTCGGGCAAGTAGTCGAGGTAATCGCCCGACTTCGGCACCACGTCGGAGACGCCCGCGCGCAGCGCGGCGATCACGCGCGATTCGTCGGTGAAACCGGTGACGAGAATCGCCGGCACGCGCACGTCCTCGGCACGCAGACGGCGGAAAAAGTCGAGGCCGGTCTCGGCGCCGTCCAACTGGTAGTCGAGCACGAGCACGTCGGGCGTGCGCGCCGCGAGCACCGCGCGCGCCTCGCCAACGCCCGTGCAGGTGTCCACGCGCGCGCCGGCCCGCACGAGCGATTTGCGCGCGAGCCGCAGAATGCCCTCGTCGTCGTCGACGACGAGCACGTGCGGGCCCGCCAACATCGGCGCCCCTTCGTTCAAATCATTCATGCCGTTCATGCCGCTCATGCGTCGAGCATCCCTTGTGGCTGGCGCCGCGCCGCTGACGCGGGCAGTATCGATATTGTCGTGGTGATCCTGCGTGAATCGAAAACATCAAGGACGCAAGAAGCGATGCCCCGGCGGCAGCTTGACGACCTGGAGAAAAAATCCAAGCCGCCGCACCGCCTCGATGAATGCGTCATATTCGACGGGTTTCGTGATGTACACATTGCAGCCCAGTTCGTAACAACGCTCGATCTCGCGCGGATCGTCGGTCGTGGTGAGCACGATCACCGGCACTGAAGCGGTCACGGGATCGGCCTTCAACCGCCGCAGCACTTCGAAGCCGTCCACGCGCGGCATGCGCAGATCGAGCAGCACGACGAAATTCGCCAGTTCTTCCCGCGACGGGTAATTCGACGCTGCAACGGTGTCGGCACCCGGCGTGCCAAAGAAGTAATCGAGCGCCTCCTGGCCGTCGCGAAAACGCAAAAAGCCGTTGGACACGCCCGAGCGCCGCAGGTTGCGTTCGACCAGCGTGGCATGCCCATCGTCGTCTTCGATCAGCACGATGCTCACGCGCCGCCCTGGCTCGCCCGGCTCGGCCGCCAGGTCGGCTCGCGCGCCGCCCGGGTGCGGATCCGGCTGCGTCCCCGCGCTGTCGTCCGCCTTCTTTTCGGCCCTCTCTCCCTCTCTCATACCGCTCTCCGAGGTTTCCTCATGCGATTCAATGGTCGTGCCCTCATGCTGCACGCAGCGGCTCGTCGGGCAGCGCGACGAAGAAAGTGGAACCCGCGCCTTCCGTCGACTCGGCCCAGATGCGGCCGCCATGGCGCTCCGCAATGCGGCGCGCGAGCGCGAGCCCCGTGCCCTGCCCGTCCGACTCGCCGCCGTGCAGACGCTGGAACACGCGAAAGAGTTTGGGCAGATACGCAGCCGGGATTCCGATGCCATTGTCACGCACATAATAGGTCCGGGTGCGCGTGCCCGATATGCGCGAGGCATCACGCGCGGTGGCGCCGGCAATCGCGGAAGACGTGACGAGCGACGTGACGAGCGACGTGACGAGCGACGTGACGAGCGACGTGGCGGGCAGCGTCGCACGGCCCTGTGCGCCCTCGCCCAGCTCCAGTGCGCCGATTTCCACATGCCCGGGCCGCGCCGGATCGAGATGACGCAAGGCGTTGTCGATCAGGTTGCCGAAGATCTGCTCGAGCGCCGCGGGGTCGCCCCACGCGGGCGGCAGCTCGCGCACCTCGATGCGCGCCTGCTGCGCGAGCCCCGCTGCGAGGCCGGCGAGCGCGCGCTCGACAATCCGCCCCACATTTACGCGCTGCCAGCGGTACTCGAGCCGCCCGGCGCGCGACATGCGCAGCAGCGCGTCGATGATGGCTGCCGCGCGCGCCACGGCCTGGCGCAGGAATTGCAGCGATTCGTCGACATCGCCGTCCAGCACTTCCATCATGTGCCGGCGCTCGGTAGGCGGCAGATCGGCCAGATCGATCTGCTCGCGCAGATCGCTGCACGAAACCTGCAATTCCTTCGAAAAGCCCTGCAGGTTCACGAGCGGCGAGCGCAGGTCGTGTGAGACGCTGTAGATGAACATCTCGTTGTCCTGGCTCTCCTGGCGCAGATTGTCGTTGGCGGCGGCGAGATCCGCGGCGCGCTCCTGCAATTGCGCCTTGAGCGCCGTCTGTTCATGCTCGGCTTCACTCAGGCGCCGGCTCGTCTGGTTGAGCACGGCGTCGAGCGAGGCAATTTCGTCGTTGCCGGCAAGCGGCGGCGCGAGCGCCACGCCAACGCTGAGCCGTTGCGCATTGGCGCTCAGCGTGGCAAGGCGCAGGCTCACATTGCGCGCGAACACTGCTGCGGTGGCGGCCCAGACCAACATCGACCCGGCGACCGCGAAGATGAGCGCATCCTGCTGCCGCTCGCGGCTCTTGCGCAGCGAGGCGCTGCGCGTTTCGTCAAAGCGCGTTTGTTCGGCGATGAACGCATCCAGCTCGCTGCGCACCGCGTCGATTTCCGGCGGCAGGCCGATGCCGCCCGTATACGTGAAGCCCCCGGCATTACCGTCGCGCAGCGCGTCGGCCACCTTTCCACAGCTCGCGCGCCACGTTCGCGCAGAGTCGTTGATGCGCTGGATGCGCGCGAGCTGCCTGGGGTTGTCGCTCACCATATGCTCGAGCAGCGCGATGCGGTCGGAGAATTCGGCCCAAACAGCGCGACGGTCGATGAACGAGGGATCTTCGAGCACGATCGCCGTGCGGACCCGCGCGGCCTCGCGCAACAGCGGATGGGCGAGGCCCGCGG
Organism: Paraburkholderia sp. A3BS-1L; assembly: GCF_051125215.1. Classification (NCBI taxonomy): domain Bacteria; kingdom Pseudomonadati; phylum Pseudomonadota; class Betaproteobacteria; order Burkholderiales; family Burkholderiaceae; genus Paraburkholderia; species Paraburkholderia sp. A3BS-1L. The sequence goes on from NZ_CP120442.1 coordinate 1,788,701, forward strand.
CCTGCCAGAGAATCTGCTTGCTGTTCTCAGCGCTCTTCGCAGCCAGGGCGGCCTCGCCTTGCGTATCGAATACGAGGCCGAGCAGCGCGAGTTCGATTGCGCTCGGTATCGCGATCAGCAAAAGCCCCTTGGCGAACAGTTTCATGTCTGTCTGATTAGATGCCGCTCCGGGCCGCGCTTGCGCGCCGGACCTACCCCGCCCGGCCACCCCAGGCCAGGTCCTCGCGTGCCGCGAAAAGGCCGCGCCGCCCGTGCCGAATCATTATCCCCGGTAGATTATGAGATTACAACGTATGTGGTGACCCGCACCACGTAGTGAGAAAAGCCGGCATTTTCCAGAGAAATCGTCACACTGCGCGCGCGTGCAGGTCTATTATTGAGACCGGAGATAAGTAAATGGTAGCGAGAGAGCGCCGGGATACCTACATGAGCGCGACGTGTGGTCCGGCATGGCGTTTGCCTGACACAACGAGGGTGTCGACAGGGTCCTCACGGGCCTGAGTCCTCGTGAACTGGCAGATCGGTATGCTTGAGGGATCGACGTGCGGCGCACCAGTCCGGGAGTGGTCGCATGGGAACGCTGCGTTTTTTGCAATCCACCTTTTTCAGGCGAATTTTTATGTCCTTCCCGAAAAAGCGTAAACGCATCAGGGCGGATGGCGACGAGTCGTTTCTCGCCGTACTCAGCCACTTCAAGCCGTTTGGTCAACTCGACACCAAGATTGCACGTGCGCGCGCGCAGGACGAACCAGTGCTCTATGCACACGTGCTGCCTGGGCTCGATGTGCTGTTATGCAGCGTCCGCGGTGCGCATCCGCCCTATCCCGGCACGAGCGAATTGCGTCGGCGCTGCATCGAATCGATCGCGCATGCACTCGAGCAACCGATCGAGGGGCTCGAGAACGGCGGCTACTGGTACGAAGCCGACGGCTTCGGCCTTCTCGTGTTCGCGAGCCGGGCGCGCGGGCGAATCCTGCCCGAGTTCGGCGGGACGCGGCCCGGCATCAGCTTGCGGCACGCGGCACGCCGCCAGGACACCACCGGCGATCCCGCGCCGCGCCAACAGTTGCGCTGAGCCATCCTCAACAACGCCCGACGCTCAAGCGTCGGGCGTTGTTGTATCTGCGCGGCTGCAATGCGTCGGCGTCGGCCATCTGCCTCAACTGCCCTTGTAGAGACTCTGTATGCCGGTTTGCGCAGCGTCGCCATGTGACGCAGGCGGCGAGACCGCCTTCGTCCCGCTAGCGGGCTGCGGCAAGGCAGGCATCTTCTGGCCCGGCGGCGGTGCGGCCGGACGCTGGCGGATCTGCGCGAACAACTGATCGCACGGCAGCGGCTTGTTATTGCTCGGCGCGACGAGCGGCAAGAGTGCCATAAACGGGTTGATGAGCCCGAGCCCCACCATGGCGCCGCCGCGCAGCGCGAGCGCCGCGGCATCCACGCCCACGTGCGGATTCTGGAACGTGCCCTTCACGTAGAGCGGCGAGCGCAACGAGAACACCCGAAAACCCTTGGTGTGCGGATGCACCTTCATGTCCATCGATTCGTTGCGCAGATCGATGGGGCCGTCGATGTTGATCACCGCATCGTCGGTGTCCAGCGCGAACACGCGCGGATCGAGCACGCCGTTGGTCGCCACGAAATCGGCGGCCGCGCAATTGATGTTCACGTCGCGGCTTCCGAACAGCTTTTCGTAGACCACATTCGCCACGTTCAGGCCTGCCGCTTCCATCAGCAGGCGGCTGATGGTGCCCTGCGTGACCAGCGCCTTCACCTCGCCGTTGGAGGTAGCCGCGAGGGCAGCCGGCGAATTTCCGGTCGCGGAAAGCGAAGCGTCGCCGTTGATCTCGCCAAGCGCCGATTGCATCGACTTGAATTTCGGGAACAGCTCCTTGAGCTTCAGGTGGCGCGCGGTGATGGTGCCGCGCGCCTTGAGCGGTTCGCCGCTGCCATCGAGCGAGAGCCGCGTGGCGAACCGGCCACCCGCTACGCCGAATTGCAGCGGCTCGAACTCGAGCACGCCGTCAGTCAGGATCACGTGCGTGTAGAGGTCCTGGAGCGGCAGGCTGCCCTGCTTGACGATGCGCTTGCCGGTGAACTTCACGTCGGCGTCGATGGACGTCCAGCGGTCGGTCTTGAACGGCTCGACGGGGATCACCCGGCCGGCAGGCTGCCTGGCCGTGTCGCCGCGCTTCGCCTTGCTCGCTTTGCTGTCGGCGCCGATGATCGGCGCCAGATCCGAGAACTGCAGCAGGTTCGACACGAGCTCGCCGGACAGCAGCGGGCGCGGCTGGCGCTGCGTGTATACGAACGTGCCGTTCAGGTCGCTGCCGCCCACACGGCCCGTGAAATTCTCGTAGCGGAACACGCTTGCACCGCGATGGAACTGGCCGACGAAACGCCCTTCGGTTGCGTAAGGCGGCGTTTCGGGCAGCGTCACGCCGGTCAGCCTGTATAGATGCGCCATGCTCCGGCCTTGCAGCCACAGGCGCAGATCGACAGCGGCGAGATGCATGGGGTCGGTCAGCGTGCCGACCAGTGCGATATGCATGTCGCCGGCGTGCACGTCGGCCTGGAGCGGGAACGGCCGCTTTGCGTCTTGCAGCGCCAGCACGCCGCCGAACTTGCCGGCGCCCGACAGCGGCGTCTTGTTGTAGGTGCCCTTGACGGTCCAGCCGAACGCGTAGAACGGCTCGTTCGGCTTGCGTGCCGCAGGTGCGCTTGCAGCGTTTGGAGCGTTTGCAGCGCTGGAGGCACTGGAGGCACTAGCTGCGCTAGCGGCGCTCGCAGCGGATGCAGCGCTTGCGGCGGCCGCCTCGGAGGCCTGAGCCTTCTCCGCCTGCTGCGCGAGCCGGTTCGCGCCGGCGCGTCCGATCATCTCGGCGGAACCCTGGCGCGACGCGGCCTCCTGCTGTGCCATCACCTCGCCAATCGGAATCCCCTTGCCGAGCAGATTCACGGCGATCTTCACATCGGTTTTCGTCTGCTGGTCGCTCACGGCGATATTGCCGCTGGAGAACGTGATGTCGTGCAGATCAAGCTTCCATGTGGAAGGCCCGCCCGACGACGCCAGCTTGAAGGTCCAGTTGTTGCGCCCGTCGGCGAGGCGTTCGATATCGACGGCCGGATTCTCGAGGTGAATCGCCGGAATCACGATGTCGTGCGCGAGCAGCGGCAGCACGGCCACATCGAAATCGATCGAATCGAGCGTGGCAAAGTGCGGCGTCTGGGTCCAGTCGGGGTTCGCCACTTCGATTTGGGAGGCCGAGAAGCGCGGCCAGGGCACCCAGGCGCGCCAGCCCGTTTCGTTCGGCGGCCGGCGCCAGCCCACCTTGAGGTTGCCGACGATGGCGAAGGGTCGCCCGATAGCTTGCGTCACCTTGTCGTTGACAAAGGGTCTGGCGCGATTCCAGTCGAAGGTGTAAATGAAGACGCCCAGCCCGGCGACGAGCACCACGACACCGGCCGCGAGCCATGCGAAGATCTTGGCGAGCGTGCGGCCCAAGCCGCGGGGTTGCCGTGACGTCATGCGTACTCCATGTTATGCGTTGTTGTTTCGCCAACGATGGCGCAGCAGCCTGCGTGCCCGGTGGCTGCTATTTGTCTGTAATTCTCCGATGACTCATCACAACGATTCGAGCCGGGCCGGCGTTGACCCGAAGTCGAGCGCGCCGCTCATCGAAGCAAGACGCATCACGCGCCGCGATGCCCAGCGGGGCCAGGTCTTGCTACAGCCCACCGATTTTGCGCTTCATGCGAGTCAACGCGTCGTGCTCACGGGCCCGTCCGGATCGGGCAAAAGTGTATTCCTGCGTGCGCTCGCGCTGCTCGATCCGCTCGACGGCGGCACCCTGCACTGGCATGGCCAACCGATCGCGTCCGCGCGGATTCCGCGCTACCGGCGTCACATTGCCTACGTGCGGCAGCGGCCCGCGCTGATCGACGGCACGGTGGAGGACAATCTGCGCTATCCATTCTCGCTCGCGGTCTATCGCGATGCAGCCTTCGACGTCGCGCGCGCGCGTGCGCTCTTCGACGCGGCGGGCCGGGGGGCTGGTTTCCTCGCGCGCGAGACCGCGGAGCTATCCGGCGGCGAAGCGCAGATCGTGGCGCTCGTGCGCGTGCTGCAACTCGATCCCGAGGCGCTGCTGCTCGATGAGCCTACCGCCTCGCTCGATCCTGAATCGGCGCGCGCGGTCGAGACGCTGATCGCGCACTGGTTCGAACACGAGCGCGCCGCACGTGCGACCGTATGGGTCTCGCACGATCCTGCGCAGGCGCAACGCGTGGGCACGCGCCACATCACGATGCGCGCGGGCGTGCTCGACGAGGCCGCCGCCACGCACGCCACGCTGGGGGCCCTGCGATGAGCCCCGGCGTGCTGCAGAACCTCGGCATCGGCGACGTCGCCATCGCCGCGCTGCTGGTATTCGTCAACGGCGCCGTTTCGGTGCTGCTCAAGCTCGACCTCGAACGCAAGCTCGCATGGGCCGCCGTGCGCACCGTCGTGCAGTTGCTCGCCATCGGCTACGTGCTCGGCTGGGTGTTCGCGTTCAACCGCTGGTACGCGGTGCTGCCGCTCATGGCACTGATGACGCTCATCGCCGGCATCGCGGGCTCGCAGCGCGGCGCTCGCACCTATCTCGGCCAGCGCGTGGACAGCATCGTATCGATCTGGGTCAGCGCGTGGCTCGTGGCGGCTGTGGGACTTTTCGTGGTGATCCGGATTCGGCCGTGGTACGAGCCGCAATATGCGATACCGATCCTCGGCATGATTCTCGGCAATACGCTCACGGGCGTGTCGCTCGGCGTCGAGCGCGTGATGCAGGAACTCACGGCGCGGCGCGACCGCGTGGAAAGCGCCCTCGCGCTCGGCGCCACCGGCTGGGAGGCGGCCCAGGCGAGCGCGCGCGAGGCCGTGCGCGCGGGCATGATCCCGACGCTCAACCAGATGGCTGTGGTGGGTGTGGTGAGCCTGCCCGGCATGATGACGGGCCAGGTGCTCGCGGGCCAATCGCCGCTGCAGGCGGTGCGCTATCAAATCGTGATCATGTTCCTGATCGCGGCATCGTCGGCGCTGGGCACCGTGGGCGCTGTCGTGCTCGCGTACCGGCGGCTTTTTTCGCCCGAGCATTGCTTCCTGGCCGCGCGGCTCGTCGAGCGGCAGGCCCGCACGAAAGCGCGCGCGTGACGTCCCGGGCATGATGTGCCTTGACGGGACGCGCGCGCACGTGCCGTCAAGGGCCTCCAGCCGCTCGCCGCAACGCGCGCGAGTGCATTTCCGCGCTACCGCAACGTGGGCCCGGTTCTGAACGCAGCCATCTAACGTTGCGCCGAAATGCTCAACTGCGTGCCGTCGCTGAGCGTGAGCGTTTTGGCGGTGCCGTTGGTCGGCATCGAAAAGTGCAGCACCTCGCTATGGGCGACCACTTCGGGACATTGCGCGCCGGCGGCCGACTTGCCCGTGCGCGGCGCCTGGGCCCGGAAGCTCACCTGAACGTTCGCCGTGCCGTCCGCCGCGACGATAGGCGCGAGACGCACCTGCGTCTGGCGCACCATCGCGCCGTTCGCGTCGAGCGGCAGCGAGGCGTAATCGGGACAACTCTGCGCCGCCGGCACCGCGCCGCCTGGCGGCGTGGTGCGCCACGTAAAGTCGTCGGTGTCGCCCGAACGCAGCGTGCGGGTCTCCTGTGAGTTGCCGTAGAGCTTCGACGCGACCTTGACCGTGTAACGAATCGGGCCATCGGGCGGCGTCTTCGACGTCACCTTGATCGGGGGCGAGGCCAGTGCCGGCAGCGCGATCGCGCAAGACAGGGCAACGGCAACACGAACGAGCGCCGCGCGAGTGCGGCTGGGACGGCTGGAGCTGCTGCAAGGCATGCGTCACCTCCTGGCGGGAGCTGCCGTGGGCCGCGAACGACGCGGTGCGGGCAGCACGTGGCGGAACTTCTACTGTCAGTCTAGCGCGACGCGCGAAGCCTTGCGCCGGACGATGACGTCGGCGTGACCAGGTTTTATCCGGCTTGCCAGTCCGCGCATTTTATTAGCAATGCGCAACGTGCTGTCGTGATGCACGAAGACGAAGCGGGCCCCGTCGCACGACGCCTAAGCAGCGCCCTGCTCCAGCCGCAGCGTGAGCTCGCTGCTAATCGACTGGCGCACCTGCGCATAATTTGCCCATGGGTCCGAGCGGTTGACATGCGCCAGACGCGCATCGATATTTGCGAGCGTCCATTGCGCGCCGCCCGTTGTATCGGCGAGTTCGTCCCACGCGATCGGCACCGAGACGCCCATGCCCGGCCGCGCTCGCACGCCATAGGCAACCGCCGTGCTGGCGCCGCGCACGTTACGCAGATAGTCGACGAAGATTTTTTTCTTGCGATGCTCGGGGCCCATGGTCGCCGTGAACTGCGTGGGCCAGCCCGAGGCAAGCCGCTGCGCCACGGCGCGCGCGAACGCCTTCGCGTCGTCCCAGCCCGCACCGTGCATGAGCGGCACGACGATGTGCAGCCCCTTGCCCCCGCTCGTCTTGCAAAACGCTTCAAGACCGAGATCGGCGAGCATCGCGCGCGTGAGCTGCGCGGCCTCGATCATGCGGTCCCAGTCGAGCACCGGATCGGGATCGAGGTCGAGCACGATGCGATCGGGCGCTTCGATATCGGCGGTGACGGCATTCCATGTATGCAGCTCGATTGCGTCCATCTGCGCGACGTGCACAAGCGCTTCGAGCGAATCGATGGTGAGCACCGGCGGATGGCCGGGATCGAGGCCTTCGTGTTGCGTCACCTCGGGAATCGGCGCGCGCGCGCTGTGGCGCTGGAAGAAAAGCTCGCCGTCGAGACCTTGCGGCGCACGCACGAGCGAAACTGGACGATCGCGCAAATGCGGCAGCAGCCAGGGGGCGGCGCGCGCGTAATAGCGCACGAGGTCGAGCTTGCGTGTGCCGCTGTCGACATCGATGACGCGGCGCGCGCTGGTGATGCGTATGCCTGCGACTTCGCCGATGGTCCCATGACGGCCCGAAGAGATTCGAGGAGATCTAGGCGCACGAGGCATGGAGGCACGCGGCGCGCGCTGGGTAGACACGTTGGGCGCGCTGGGTGCGGTTTGCGCTGCGGTGTCCGCAGCGTCGGCCCGCGCGCCGGTCGGCGTTCGAGCGGCGCCCGTCTGGGCATGGTGAGCGTCCTGCATACCGGTTCCCCCTACGCCCTGCAGGGCGCGTGCGACGCATCGCGCGAGACGAGCCGCTCATCACGATACGCACGGTTGACGGCATGCGGCGACCGTCCCCCGGCAGGCGCCGCACGAGCTTTCATTGTGCCTAAAAAGGCGGCTTTCGTCTCTGTAAGCTGCGGAGCGGGCCGCGCGCCGGCATCGAAACGGTACAATTCGTCTTTCGCCGCCGTGCATTGGCCGGATCGACCGTCCTTGCACGCTTTTATCGATACCCGTTCGATCCTCCGCCGTTTCCGGGGCGCCATCCCGGAATCCCGGCACTGTTCACGTCATGAATCTCGTCATCCAGAGCCCCGCTCCGCTGCAAGCCGTCCACCACAAGCCACTGCTCGCGCTCGCGCGCGGCAGCCGCCTCGTGCCGATCGACGCGCACGCGATCCGTATCGAAGACGCCGCGCCGGCACAGCACGCGGACCTCGACGTCTATTGCGGGACGCATCAACTCGATTTCGCGTTCATCGAGTCGGACCGCACGCTTGCCGGCTTCGGGCTCGTCGCCATGGACATGGACTCGACGCTCATCACGATCGAATGCATCGACGAAATCGCCGACTTCTGCGGCCTGAAAGCCGAAGTCGCGGCAATCACCGAAGCGGCGATGCGCGGCGAGATCAAGGACTTCAACGAAAGCCTCACGCGCCGCGTCGCGCTGCTCAAGGGGCTCGACGCGAGCGCACTGGAGCGCGTCTATGAGGAACGCCTGCAGCTTTCTCCCGGCGCCGAAAAAATGCTCGCCGGCGCGAAAGCCGCGGGCCTGAAAACGCTGCTGGTTTCGGGCGGCTTCACGTTCTTCACCGAGCGGCTGAAGGCGCGACTCGGCCTCGACTTCACGCGAGCGAACACGCTCGAAATCGTCGAGGGCAAACTCACCGGCCGCGTCGTGGGCGAGATCGTCAATGCGGAGGTGAAGGCGCGCACGCTGGTCGAAACCTGTGCGCAGATCGGCATCGAGCCGCGCCGCGCGATTGCCATGGGCGACGGCTCGAACGATCTGAAGATGATGGCCGAGGCGGGGCTTTCGGTGGCGTTCCGCGCGAAGCCCGTGGTGCGCGAAGCGGCTAGCGTCGCGTTCAATTTCGTCGGGCTCGACGGCTTGCTGCGGCTCTTCTGAAGCGCGTCGAACGTGCCGCGCATGCGGCACGCGCGGTGCTGAAATGACAACGGCCGCGCCTGTCCCGGGGATAGCGAACCCCGGCGACAAGCGCGGCCGTTTTGTTATGGCGTCAGTCTTGCGGGCCGCGCGCCGATGCGCCGCCTTCGAGCGTCGCGAGCGCACGCTCGAGGTCGGCGCGCAGGTCGGCTTCATCCTCGAGGCCAATGTAGAAGCGCACCAGCGTGCCGCGATGCGGCCAGTTCGCCTCCGTGCGCATCGACGCGATGTCGTAGGGCATCGCGAGACTATGCGCCCCGCCCCAGCTCCAGCCAAGCGAGAAGAGCTCGAGCGATTCGCAGAACGTGTCGATCTGGGCAGGGCTGTATTGCCCGTCGAACACCACCGAGAACAGACCGCCCGCCCCCGTGAAATCGCGCTTGTAGAACTCGTGGCCCGGACAATCGGCGAATGCGGGATGCAGCATCGCAGCGATCTCGGCGCGCGACTTCAGCCACGTCGCGAGCGCGAGCGCGGTGCGGTCGTGCGTCTCGAAGCGCGCCTTCATGCTCGGCAGGCCGCGCAGAACGAGCGAGCAGTCGTCCGACGAAACCCCGATGCCCAGCCGCATGCGCGCCGCCTTGAGCTTCAGATGCAGTTCCCGATCCCGCGTGATCGTTGCGCCCATCAGGACGTCGCTGCCGCCTGACTGATACTTCGTGAGCGCCTGCACCGAGATGTCGATGCCGTGCTCGAACGGCTTGAACGCGAGGCCCGCCGACCACGTGTTGTCGATCGCCGTGACGACGTTGCGCGCGCGCGCGGCTGCAGTGATCGCACGCACGTCGGGTACTTCCATCGTCACCGAGCCGGGCGCTTCGAGCCAGATCAACTTCGTCTCGGGGCGGATCAGCTCAGCGATGCCAGAGCCGATCATCGGATCGTAGTAGCGCGCCGTCAGCCCGAAATCGCGTGCAAGCCAGTCGCCGTGGTCGCGGTTCGGCGAATAGACGTTGTCAGGAATCAGCACGTCGTCGCCAGCCTTCAGGAGCCCGAAGTACACGTTCGAGATGGCCGAGAGACCGGACGGCTGCAACAGCGCATGCTCGCCGCCCTCGATGGCGGCAAGACGCTGCGTGAGCATCGAAGACGTGGGCGTCGCGTGCAGGCCGTAGCGCCACTGCGCGTCGTTGCGCCAGTCGAGCGCGCGCACCGACTTGAGGTCGGGGAACACGACCGTCGACGCTCGCGTGACGGGCGCGGCAAACGATTCGAAGCCGGGCGTGATGTCTTCTTCGGGGCGAACGACGCGCGTTTGCAGCGCGCGGCTGGATTCGGATTTCTTCATGTCGGATGGCAAGCGGTAAATGCGCTGGGGGTTAGATGGCGCGGTGCTCCCCAGGACGAGACCGATAACGAAACGGGAGCCGCGACGCGCGCCGCATGCAGAAGATTAACACCTGCGCTTTCGTGCGGGGCGCACCATGCGGCGCGCGCGTTATCGTGCGCAATGGCGCGTTAGTCGCCCGTCACGAGATTGCCGCCCCCGTTCACGGCCTGGCCGCCTTTCGCGGCGGGATGGGCCGCCGCGTGCGCCGCTGCCCCTGCGGCAAGCGGTTTCAAGTCGAACGGCTGCGGATTCGAGTCGTCGATTTCCATGCGGTCGCCCGAGATCGAGCCATCGTCCGCGAACGTGCCGACCCAATTGCCCGTGATACGCGAACCGTCGTCCGACTCTTCCGCTTCGAGCGTGGTGCCGGTGCGATCGCCGGCAATCAGAACGACCTCGCCCGTGTCGGTGAACTGATATTCGCCATGCACGCCGGTCTTGTCGTCCGGGTCGTCGGTCTTTGCGCCGAGCCGCATCACGATCGGACGCTTGCCGAGCGTGCCCACGTATTGCGGAAGCCCGGCGAACTCCGGGCTCGGTTTGAGCGGCGCATGCGCAGATTCCGGCGCGGCAGAGGCGTTCGCCGCATCGCTCGATGCACTGCTGCCCGCGGCGCAGGCTACGAGCGGCAACGCAAGCGCTGCTGCTGCGAAGCACGCGAAGCCATACCGCCGCACGAGATTCGATATGCTCGTGACTTTCGAGGCCGACCTTTCCATCAAGCCCCGTCCTTGGCGGCGAGCATGCGCTCGACATCCTCGCGGCGCGGAATCGGCGCGACCGCGCCATAACCCAGCGTCGAAAGCGCCGCTGCCGCGTTTGCGTATTGCGCCGCCGCGAACGGATCGTCGCCGGCCACGATCCGGGCGATGAACGCGCCGCCAAAGCAGTCGCCGGCACCTGTTGCATCGACAGCCGCTACGACGCGGCCCGGCACGAGACGGCGCTCGTGCGGCGTTGCCACATAAGAACCTTCCTTCCCGAGCTTCAGCGCGACGACACGCGAACCGAGCGAGAGCAGACGGTCGACAATCGCATCGCGATCGTCCAGGCCGGTCAGCGCCGCGACATCGTCCCAACTAGGCAGGCAGATATCGGTGACACGCAGCACCTCGGTCATGACCGCGCGGGCACGCGCGAGCGGCCAGAGTTTCAGGCGAAGGTTCGTATCGAAGCTCACCTGCACGCCATTCGCGCGTGCATGGTCGATCGCCGCGAACGCCGCGTCGCAGGCGGTGGCGCCGATCGCCACGCTAATGCCCGACAGGTGCAGCACGCGCGCGGCGGCCAGCGCGTCGAGCGGCAGATCGCGCGGCGCATAGCGGCTGGCCGCCGAACCCTTGCGCAGGTAATCGAAGGCATGGCCGTCGGGGCCATGCGAGACGAAGTACACGCCGGTCGGCGCGCTGGCGTCGACCCGTACCATCGAGGTGTCCACACCCTCGCTCGCCCACAGGTCGAGCAGCAAACGCCCGAACTGATCGTCGCCCACCGCCGAAACGAATCCCGTGCGCACGCCCTGGCGCGCCGCCGCGATGGCGAAGTTCGAGGTATCGCCGCCGAAACCCTGCAGATACTGGGGCTGGCCCTTCTCGGCCTGATTGAATTCGATCATGGCCTCGCCATAGGCGAGGACTTCTGTCGCCAGGCGTGACATGCCGATCAGACCTCGCCCCAGAGATCGTGTCCGTCGGCGCCGGTGATCTTCACCGAAACGAAGTCGCCGACCTTGTAGCGCTTCGAAGCCTTGGTCGCGGGCGCGACGTAGACCACGCCGTCGATCTCGGGCGCGTCCGCCGCCGTGCGGCCGATGCCGCCGTCGGCGTTGATCTCGTCGATGAGCACCTTGAGCGTCTTGCCGACCTTGCGCTGGATGCGCCTGGCCGAGACTTCCTCGGCCACTTCCATGAATCGCGCGCGGCGCGCCTCGCGCACTTCGTCGGGCAGCGCGCCATCGAGTTCGTTGGCGCTCGCGCCCTCGACCGGCGAGTAGGCGAAGCAGCCCACGCGGTCGAGCTCGGCTTCGCGGATGAAGTCGAGCAGCGTCTCGAACTGCTCCTCGGTCTCGCCGGGGAAGCCCGCGATGAAGGTGCTGCGGATCGTGAGGTCCGGGCACATTTCGCGCCACGCCTTGACGCGCTCCATCACCTTCTCCGCGTTCGCGGGGCGCTTCATGCGCTTGAGCACTTCGGGATGCGCGTGCTGGAACGGGACGTCGAGGTACGGCAGCACGTGCCCCTTGAACGGACCTTCCGCCATGAGCGGAATGACCTCGTCCACGCTCGGATACGGGTACACGTAGTGCAACCGCACCCACGCGCCGTACTGCGCGGCCAGCTCGCCGAGCGCGGCGACCAGATCGGTCATGCGTGTCTTGATGGGCTTGCCGTTCCAGAAGCCGGTGCGATATTTCACATCGACGCCGTAGGCGCTCGTGTCCTGCGAAATGACGAGCAACTCCTTCACGCCCGACTTGAAGAGGTTCTCCGCCTCGAGCATGACTTCCGCGACCGGACGCGAGACGAGGTCGCCGCGCATCGACGGGATGATGCAGAAGGTGCAGCGGTGATTGCAGCCTTCGGAAATCTTGAGATACGCGTAGTGACGCGGCGTGAGCTTCACGCCCGCCGGCGGCACGAGATCGACGAACGGATCGTGCGGCTTGGGCAGATGGCTGTGAACCGCCTGCATGACTTCGCCTACGGCGTGCGGGCCGGTCACGGCCAGCACCTTGGGGTGCACTTCCTCAATGAGATTCGAGCCGCTCGCGCTGGCCTTCGCGCCCAGACACCCGGTGACGATCACCTTGCCGTTCTCGTTGAGCGCCTCGCCAATGGCGTCGAGGCTCTCCTGCACGGCTTCGTCGATAAACCCGCAGGTGTTGACCACGACCAGATCGGCACCGTCATAGGAACCCGAGATTTCGTAACCCTCGGCGCGCAGTTGGGTGAGGATCTGCTCCGAGTCGACGAGCGCTTTGGGGCAGCCGAGGGATACCATCCCTACGCGCGGTGCAGGATTGCGGGAGGTCGTTGATTCAACAGGGTTTTTCACGTGTACGTCCGGATGTGGGGCGCACGGCGGAGAATGCGCCGCGCGAGATCAAGCCAATCTGCCATTTTACCCGTTTGGCGTATCGAGCGGCGCGCGCTGTCTGGCCAGCATCGAGTGGAGTCAGGGTCAGATGGAAGATGGCCGGCGATCAATCCGGGAACAGGGGCGGCGCTAGCCAACCGGCGCCGCGCAAACATTGTTGCGCGTCGCCGAGCGCCATCCGGAAGCACTGCGCGACCCGAGAAGCGCCTGAGCTTACTTCTTCTCGTTTTCGCCGCTGCCGCCCTCGTTGGTGCCTTGCGCGGGCGAGCCAGGCGCGACGGGCTTGAACGGAAAGCTGCTGAACATGTTCTTGGCCTGGTTCTGCATTTGCTCCTGCATCTGCACGAACATGTTCTTCGATTGCTCGATGTAGCTGGTCATCATGCCCTGCATCATCGGCGCCTGCATATTCATGAACTGCGACCAGACCTCAGGATTCATCGCGTTGCCTTCATAGAGGCTCTTCGACTGATCGGCGAGTTTGTTCTGGATGTCGATGAACGCCTGGATGTTCTTCTCCAGGTAGGTGCCCATCATGCCCTGCATCGCATGTCCGTAGAAACGGATGATCTGCGAGAGCATCGACGACGAGAACATCGGCAAGCCGCCGCTCTCCTCTTCCAGAATGATTTGCAGCAGGATGCTGCGCGTGAGGTCTTCGTTGCTCTTCGCATCGATGACCTTGAACTCCTCCTGATCGAGCACGAGTTGCTTCACATCGGTCAACGTGATGTAGGTGCTCGTCTCCGTGTCGTACAGCCGACGGTTCGGATATTTTTTGATCAGCCGTTCGGCGGTCTTCTTTGTAGTCGTCATGTGTCGCCCTTGTAAGCGCCAACGCGCGACGGCAGATACCATCGCGCGCTGCGCTGTCTTCCAGCCCGGTAGCGGAGCCTGCCCCGGCGTGCAAACAGGCCCGCCACCGCCGTCGATCCCTGCGATACCGCGCGCCCCTGTCACGCACGCGGCGTCGCGCGGGATCAGCCCATGTGCAACCCGCCGTTCAGCGAGAAGTCAGCACCGGTTGAGAAGCCCGACTCATCCGAGGCGAGCCATGCGACGATCGAGGCGATTTCCTCGGGAGCACCGAGGCGGCGCACCGGGATGGTCGCGACGATCTTTTCCAGCACGTCGGGACGAATCGACTTCACCATGTCCGTGCCGATATAGCCGGGCGAAACAGTGTTGACCGTCACGCCCTTGGTGGCCACTTCCTGCGCGAGCGACATCGTGAAGCCGTGAATCCCGGCCTTGGCCGTCGAATAGTTCGTTTGCCCGAACTGGCCCTTCTGGCCATTCACCGACGAGATATTGATGATGCGCCCCCATCCGCGCTCGACCATGCCGTCGATCACCTGCTTCGTGACATTGAAGAGGCTCGTTAGATTAGTGTCGATCACGGCGGTCCAGTCTTCGCGCGTCATCTTGCGAAACACCACGTCCCGCGTGATGCCGGCGTTGTTGACGAGCACGTCGACCTCACCCACTTCGGCTTTGACCTTGTCGAACGCCTGCTTCGTCGAATCCCAGTCGCCAACGTTGCCTTCCGAGGCGACGAAGTCGAAGCCCAGCGCTTTCTGGTCTTCGAGCCATTTGGTACGGCGCGGCGAGTTCGGTCCGCAACCCGCGACTACCTTGAAGCCCTGCTTCGCGAGGCGCTGGCAGATTCCCGTTCCGATGCCGCCCATCCCGCCCGTGACATACGCAATACGCTGTGACATAAACCACACTCCATTATCGTTTTCCGGAGCGCCGACCGACGGCCCCGGCCTCGCGTCCAATCCGTTGCTGCCGCGACCCGGTTGCGCTCAATCGAGCTCAATCGAGCTCAAGCGCGCTCAAGCGCGCTCGAGCGCAAGCGCCACGCCCATGCCGCCGCCGATGCACAGCGAGGCCAGACCGCGCTTTGCATCACGGCGCTGCATCTCGTGCAGCAGCGTCACCAGAATCCGGCAGCCCGATGCGCCGATCGGGTGACCAATCGCAATCGCGCCACCGTTCACGTTGATCTTCGACGTGTCCCAGCCCATCTGCTTGTTCACGGCCAGCGCCTGCGCCGCGAACGCCTCGTTGATCTCCATGAGATCGAGGTCGCTAGCTGACCAGCCCGCGCGCTCCAGCGCTCGCTTCGATGCCGGCACCGGGCCCATGCCCATCACCTTCGGATCCACGCCGCCCGCCGCATACGCCTTGATGCGCGCAAGCGGCGTGAGGCCCAGCGCCTCGGCCTTCTTCGCCGACATCACCACCACCGCCGCCGCGCCGTCGTTCAGCCCCGACGCGTTGGCCGCCGTCACCGTGCCTTCCTTCGAGAACGCCGGCTTCAGGCCCGCGAGCGACTCCGCCGTCACGCCGTGACGCACGAATTCGTCGGTCTTGAACACCAGCGGATCGCCCTTGCGCTGCGGAATTTCCACCGGCACGATTTCCGCGTCGAAGCGGCCCGCCTTCTGCGCGGCTTCCGCCTTGTTCTGCGACAGCGCCGCGAATGCGTCCTGCTCTTCGCGCGTGATGCCGTATTCCTTCGCGACGTTTTCCGCAGTCACGCCCATGTGGTACTGGTTGTAAACGTCCCACAGACCATCGACGATCATGGTGTCGACGAGCTTCGCGTCACCCATGCGGAAGCCGTCGCGCGAGCCCGGCAGCACGTGTGGCGCCGCGCTCATGTTCTCCTGGCCGCCGGCCACGACGATCTCCGAATCGCCCGCGATAATCGCGTTGGCCGCGAGCATCACCGCCTTCAGGCCCGAGCCGCACACCTTGTTGATCGTCATGGCGGGCACCGCTGCGGGCAGCCCGGCCTTGAGCGACGCCTGGCGCGCAACGTTCTGGCCCGAACCCGCGGTCAGCACCTGACCCATGATCACGTCGCTCACCTGCTCGGGCTTCACGCCCGCGCGTTCCAGCGCCGCCTTGATGACCAGCGCGCCCAGATCGGGCGCGGCAATCTTTGCCAGCGAACCGCCGAATTTGCCCACCGCGGTACGCGCGGCCGAAACGATCACGATATCCGTCATTTTCAGTTCCTCCAGGCGGCGGGAAGTTGCGAAAGCCACCTGCCCGTCACGTTAAAAACCCTTCACAACGCCTCGCCGCAACATTCGCGGCGGGCGCTTCGAACCCATCCACTCCGCGCTTCGGCCGCCTCAGTCGCGCTGCTGCACGTAACGCCCGGGCGCGGGCTCAATCTCTGGAAACTCCGCCGAGCCGGGCTGCGCACGCGGCTTCACCTTCTTGCCGCCAAACTGGTCGAGCCACTCGATCCAGCTCGGCCACCAGCTGCCGGGCTTTTCCTCGGCATTGGCAAACCACTCGTCGGCTTCGTCGGGCAGGTGCTTCGCGTCGGTTTCGACGCTCCAGTAGCTGCGCTTGTTTTTCGAAGCGGGATTGATCACACCTGCGATATGCCCTGACGCGCCCAGCACGAACTTGAGCGGCCCGGAAAGCAGCGGCACCGAAGCATAGGCGCTGCGCCACGGCACGATGTGATCCTCGCGCGAGCCGTAGATGAAGGTCGGCACATCGACGCGCGAGAGATCCACTTCCTCGCCGCACACGGTGAGCGCGCCAGGCTCGCGCAGCTTGTTCTCAAGATAGGTATTGCGCAGATACCATGCATACATCGGGCCCGGCAGGCTGGTCGAGTCGCTGTTCCAGTACAGCAGATCGAACGCGGCGGGCGTGCGGCCCTTCAAGTAATTGTCGACGACGTAGTTCCAGACCAGATCGTTCGGGCGCAGGAACGAGAACGTGTTCGCGAACTCGACACCGCGCATCAGCCCCGGCGTGCCGCCGTTCTTGCCGCCGATGGTCTGCTCGCGCATCTGCACGTGCGCCTCGTCGATGAACACGTCCAGCACGCCCGTATCGGAGAAGTCGAGCATCGTCGTGAGCAGCGTCATCGACGCCGCAGGATGCTCGCCGCGCGCCGCAGCGACGGCCAGCGCCGTGGCGAGCAGCGTGCCCCCCACGCAGAAGCCGAGCGTGTTGATCTGCTCGCGCCCGCTGATGCTGCGCGTCGTCTCGATGGCGGTCAGCACCCCCTCCTCGATGTAGTCGTCCCAGCCCTTATGGGCGATCGACGCGTCGCCGTTATGCCAGGAAACGAGGAACACCTGCTGCCCCTGCTCCAGCGCATACGCCACGAGCGAATTCTCGGGTTGCAGATCGAGGATGTAGTACTTGTTGATGCACGGCGGCACGAGCAGCAGCGGCCGCTCGTGCACGGTCGCCGTGCGTGGCTTGTACTGGATGAGCTGGAACAGCGCGTTCTCGAACACCACCGAGCCTTCGGTGTTCGCGAGATTGCGGCCCACCACGAAGCGCGATTCGTCGGTTTGCGAAATCTTGCCGCGCGACATGTCGCCGAGCAGATTCATCACGCCCTGGCGCAGGCTCTCGCCATGGCTTTCGAGCAGCGCGTGCTGTGCCTCGGGGTTGAGCGCGAGGAAATTGCTGGGCGACGCGGCCGCCGTCCATTGCTGAACCGCGAAGCGGATGCGCTCGCGCGTTTTTGCATCGGTGTCGATGGCGTCGACCATCTCATGCAGGTAACGCGCATTGAGCAGATACCACGCCGCCGTGAACGCATAGGCCGGCGTGGCCTTCCACGCGTCCGCGTTGAAGCGGCGGTCCTTGAGTTCCGGGGCCTTGGGCGAGGCGGCAGACGCCTCGCGCAGAAGTTCGAGCGCATCGCGCGAGTACTCGGCCTGCAGATGCTGCAAACGCGAAGGCTCGATCGACGCCGATGGCAGCTTGAACGCCTCGAGCGCGCCCAAGGCGGAACGCATTGCGGCGGGATTCATTGCAGCGTTAAATGCCGCCTGAACGGGATTCGGCGCAGCATTCGCGGCGCCGTTGGCCATGCCGGGCCAGAACGCGCCGGGTTGCCCCGCCGCCTGGCCCCAGTGCTGCATACCCGGTTGCTGCGCAGCATCCATGGCACTGCGCCATGCCTGCGTCCATGCATCGAGCATCTGTTGCATGCCAGCGGCGTCCGGTGTGAATTTCGGAATGAAAGACTGTGCACCGTCGGTTGAAGCGCCCGCACCCGGGGTTGTCGAGGAACGTTGAGATGCCGTCATGCCTGCTTTTGACCGATGTGTCCCGGAGGACTGGTTGAGAGGCAGGTGGTCCGCTAGCGGAGCACGGCTGCTAGTGTGCGCCCGGTCGCGTCCTGTCCCGTAGTTGAGGGACATTCTTGCTCCCCACTGCAAAGCGTGTCAATGCTTGTGCCCGATTTTGCCGCACTGCGATATTTTTTTTATTATCGTTTTCCCGATGTAAGCCATTCTTAAATTGGCTGACACAATGCGTCGCGCACGGCAGTGCAAAAAAAGCACCATGCGCGCAAGCGCTTGCAGTGCAATGCAGGAATCGCCAGACTAATTTGAATTGCATGGAATACGGCGCTTCGCGCCAACAATGCAGCGCAGCAAAATATGGCGAATCGAGATTTAAAACCGATGTTTGAAATGTTCAGCAGGAAGCCGCGCATTTGAAATCGCGAAGCGGCTCCTCACCGCACGATTCAAGGCGTGAGCCAGATGAGCGCCGCCATGCGTCCCGTCACGCGTTCGCGGCGATAAGAGTAGAACCGTTCACGATCGGTAAAAGTGCATAGCCCCCCGCCGCTGATATGCGTCACGCCGATTTCAGCAAGCCGCAGGCGCGCGAGGCAGCCCAGATCAGCGAGATACTTGCCGGGCGCCTCTGGGCGCGGCACGAATGCCGATGCTGTGCCGAGGCGCACGGCATCGCGCCGCGCACCATCGATGGCCTCGACGTGGTCCATGAACGCGGCGCGCACGTCCTCCCCCACTTCGAACGCCTTCGGGCCGATTGCCGGCCCAAGGTACGCGTGCAGTTCGCTCGCGGCACAGCCCGCGAGCGCGGCCACGCGTTGCGCGGTTTTCTCGATGACGCCTGCAGCGAGCCCACGCCACCCCGCATGCGCCGCGCCGACGGCCCGCCCCGCGCCATCGCTAATCAGCACGGGCATGCAGTCGGCGACCATCACCGCGCAGGCGATGCCCGGCTGGTCGGTCACGCTCGCATCGGCTTCGAGCAGGGTACCCGCGCGAGCGGACTCGAGCGCGGCGGCCGCGTCTACCACCACCGGTCCGTGAACCTGCTTCAGCCACGCGGCCGGCACGCCAGCATAGGCGAGCAAGCGCGAGCGGTTGGCCTCGACGTGCTCCAGATCGTCGCCGGACGAACGGCCCAGGTTCAGGCCGCACGGCAGTTCCACGCCGCCTTCGTGCGCCGCATCCGCCAGGGACGCCGCATCTGCCCGCCAACGGCCGAACGGCGGCAAGCTCACGCCGCCGTTACGCGTGGTCACGATCGCGCGCACGCGCGGCGCCACATGCCAATCCGGTTGCAGCAAATCGGCGGAAGTCAGTTCGTGGCAGGTCGTAGTCATACCGGCTTGTTCTCCTCGTCCTCTTCGCCTTCGTCGTCTTCTTCGTCGTAGTCGTAATCGTCCTCGTCGCTGCCGATGACGTAGCCCTCGTCGGTGTACGCGCTATCGAACATCTCTTCGTCGAAGCCGTGCTCGTCCTCGCCGTCTTCGCGGCCGAAGCCGAGCGCTTCGATCAGCGCGTCCATGTCGTCGGGCACCTCGGCGCGCCATTGCATCGCGCGGCCCGTGACCGGATGGATCAGGCCGAGACGCCACGCGTGCAGCGCCTGGCGCGCGAAGCCGCCAGGCAGCGCGGCGACCGAGCGCTTGCCGCGCGCGTGCCCATAGACCGGGTCGCCGAGCAGCGGATGGCCGATGGCCGCGCAGTGCACACGGATCTGGTGCGTGCGGCCCGTCTCCAGGTCGCAATGGATCGCGCTCACCGGCTGGTTGTGCCAGAGGGTCTTGTCGATGCGCCGGAAGTGCGTGCGCGCGGGCTTGCCCGAGGCACCCGACACGACCGCCATGCGCGTGCGCTCGCGCGGGTCGCGGCCGATGGGCGCGTCGATCGTGCCCTCATCGCGAATATTGCCCCACACGAGCGCGAGATAGCGGCGCTTGACCGTGCGCGCCTGCAACTGGCGCACGAGATCGGTCTGCGCTTCGAGCGTGCGCGCAACCACCATCAGCCCCGAAGTTTCCTTGTCAAGCCGGTGCACGATGCCCGCGCGCGGCAGGCCCGCCGCCGCCTCGCCGTAGCGGTGCAGCAGGCCGTTGAGAATCGTGCCGCTCCAGTTGCCGGCTGCCGGATGCACCACGAGCCCCGCAGGCTTGTTGATTACGACGATGGCGTCGTCCTCGTAGACGACATCGAGCGGTAGGGGCTCGGGGGTGAACGCGAGCTGTTCTGGCAGCAGATCGGGAACGAGTTCGATGACGGCGCCCAGCGGCACCGGCTGGCGCACCTTGGCCGGCTTGCCGTCGACGCGCACGCGCTGCTCCTCGATCCAGCCTTGCAGACGGCTGCGTGAAAACTCGGGAAACACTTTGGCGAGCACCTTGTCGAGCCGCTCGCCGGCAAGCTCGTCCGGCACCTCGACGCGGCGGGCTTCCTGCTCCTGCTGGGCGCGACGCGTGCGCGGCGCGGCGGCGCACGCGTTGCCAATGGGGGCGTCATCGCGCGCCTCGCCGGCTGCTGCGTCATTGGGCTCATCGCCCAGGCTATAATCGCTGATGCTGTTTTGGGCGCCGGGAGCGCCGGCCCCCCGAATAACTGAACGGGTCATTGAGTCTGGGTCACCTGTGGACCTGTAGCTGGACTGGATAAATGCGAGCCTTGAACACGATTACGAAACTGGCCCAAGAAACAATGGCCCGAAACGCTACGCGCACGGCGCGAGCACGAACGCTCGGCAAGATCGGCAACGTTGTTCGCATTGCCGCCTGCGGTGCCGCGCTCGCCGTGGTCGCGGCCTGCCACGGCCTGCCGCAAAAAACCGACGAAACGGCAACGTGGAATAACAACAAATTATATACGGAGGCCCAGGACGCGCTCTCCAGCGGCGACTGGGGCAAATGCGCGAAATACTTCGAACAGCTCGAAGGTCGCGACCCGTTCGGCCACTTCGCCCAGCAGGCGCAGATCAACGTCGCCTACTGCAGCTGGAAGGATAACGAGAACGATGCCGCCGACCAGGCCATCAACCGTTTCATCCAGTTGCACCCCGATCATCCGGACATCGCCTACGCGTACTATCTGAAGGGCATGATCCACTTCAACGACGATCTCGGTCTGTTCGGCCGCTTCTCCGGCCAGGACATGAGCGAGCGCGATCCGAAGTCGCTGCGCGAGTCGTATGACGCGTTCAAGGTCGTCGTCGACAGGTTCCCGAAGAGCAAGTACGCGCCAGACGCGGCGCAGCGCATGCGCTACATCGTGAACGCACTCGCCTCGCACGAAGTGCACGCGGCCGACTACTACTACCGTCGCGGCGCCTACGTGGCGGCGATCAATCGCGCGCAACTCGCGATCCAGGACTACAAGAGCGCGCCGGCAATCGAGGATGCCTTGCACATCATGATCCTCTCGTATCAGAAGCTGAATCAGCCGCAGATGGCCGAGGACACCCGCCGCGTGCTCGCAGCCACGTTCCCGGACAGCCCGTATATCACGGGCCATGCGCGTGCTGGCAAGGAGAGCAAGCCGTGGTACCAGATCTGGTAATCACCGCTTCGGCCCAATCGGTCCAAAAAAATCGCCACGGAAATCCGTGGCGATTTTTTTTGCCGCCATCGATTGCCGAGCGGCCAGGAAAGGCACCGGAGGCGCCGTCCTCGTTCAGTCGCGTTCGAACAGCGCGATCGACTCGACGTGCGACGTGTGCGGAAACATGTTGACCACCCCCGCGCCCTTGAGCCGGTAACCCGCTTCGTTCACCAGCACGCCCGCGTCGCGAGCGAGCGTCGCCGGGCTGCACGACACGTAGACGATACGCGTGGGCAGCGGCCCGTCGCCGCTCTTCGCGATCTCGGCCAGCGCCTGTGACACCGCGAGTGCACCTTCGCGCGGCGGATCGATCAGGAATTTGTCGAAGGCGCCGAGCGCGCGAAGGTCGTCGGCGGTGACTTCGAACAGATTGCGGCACGCAAACGACGTATGGCCGTCCACGCCGTTAGCACGCGCGTTTTCGAGTGCACGCGCCGTCAGCGTATCGCTGCCCTCGATGCCCACCACTTCGCGGGCGAGACGCGCGAGCGGCAGCGTGAAGTTGCCGATGCCGCAAAACAGGTCGAGCACGCGATCGCCCGCCCCGGGCGCGAGCAGGCGCAGCGCGCGGCCCACGAGCACGCGGTTGATCTGATGATTGACCTGCGTGAAATCCGTGGGCTTGAAGGGCATGCGGATATCGAACTCGGGCAGCGTGTAGTCGAGCGCCTTGTCGAGCGGATAAAACGGGAACACCGTGTCCGGCCCCTTGGGCTGCAGCCAGAACTGCACGTTGTGCTGATCGGCAAAGGCGCGCAGCAAGTCTTCGTCGGCGGCGGTGAGCGGCTCGAGGATGCGCAGCACCAGCGCCGTCACGCTCGATCCAACGGCCAACTCGATCTGCGGCATGCGATCGCGAATCGACAGCGCCTCGACCAGCCGGCGCAGCGGCACGAGCATGGCCGAGACGTGCGGCGGCAATACTTCGCAGCTCGTCATGTCCGCGACATAGCTGCTCTTGCGTTCGTGGAACCCCACCAGCACGCCGCCCTTCTTAGGCACATTGCGCACGGTCAGGCGCGCACGGTAGCGATAGCCCCACGACGGCCCATGGATTGGCCGGAACATCGTTTCGGCACGTACCTTCGAGAGATGCATGAGATTGTCTTCGAGCACGCGCTGCTTGACGGCGATCTGGGCGCGCACGTCCAGATGCTGCATCGAGCAGCCGCCACACGTGCCGAAGAACTGGCACTGCGGCCTCGTGCGGATCGCGCTCTCACGCAGCACGTTCACGACCTGGGCCTGCTCGAAGCTCGGCTTCTTGCGGTAACTCAAGTATGTGACCTGCTCGCCCGGCAAAGCGCCCTCGACGAAGATCACCTTGCCGGGTTCGCCCGTTTCGGTGACGGTGCGGCCCACGCCACGCGCCTCCATGTCGAGGGACTCGATTTCCAGAATCGGGGCATGAGCAACCGACGCTTCGATGGATGCGCGTTTCTCGGCACGGCGCTCGCGCTTGCTGCGCTTCTTCGCGGGCACGGGCACAGAAGCAGCGGCAGTGGATTCGGTGCGGCCGGCTTCGGCTTGAGGGTCGGGGGCAGCTTGAGACACCAGCGGGTTCCTGACAGACAGTGAGGGGGAATTTTTCAGGCGAAGGCGAGATTGTAGTCGATTCGGCGTCGCCTCCCCTACCCGCGCTACGACACGCACCCGCTCACGCCGGTATGCGCACTCGCGCGCTTTCAAATTAATCCGATATCCGGCGCCGGCACCGGTCAGTACGATGTTTCTCGCGATGTGCCATATGAGGCCAGCGCCCGAGACCCGACATCATGGACATACTCCTCTCCGATCATGGCTTTGCGATCCCGCTGGTCATGCTTTGCACTGCGGTTGTATTACTCGCTCCTTTTCTGGGAGTGCCGCCTCGTCGCGCCATCGCACGGCGCCGCTCGTATGCGGTCGGCGCAGTCATGTCAGGCAGCCAGCTCCTGATGATCGGCCTCATTTATCTCGTCGTCCGCTTCGTATTCGATTGAGTGGCCGAGTAAACGGCCCCGCACGTGCACGCGATGCTTTGGATTCCTTGGCACGTTGAATTGAGACGAATCCGATAGGAAATTTCTCACCGGGAGCGTACAGATAGCGCACCCATCATGATCTTCTGGTTTGAAATGAACAAACTGCTTTATGCGATGCTCGTCACAACTGTCCTCGGCGCGAGCGCCTGCACCTCGCCGACGCCCGCACCTGACGTAACGATTTCCTCCGTCATGCGTGGCATGACGCAAACCGAGGTTACCAAGCGCATCGGGCCACCCGATCGCATATTTGGCGAAAATGGCAACGAGTGCTACCAGTATGCGCTCGGCGACTACGGGAACGTGCCCTTTGCCGTGTACTTCAAGCAGCGCGTCATATCGGCGACCGCGCGCGGGAAATGCGACCTGGCCCTGGTACGCGCGGCAGCCGGGCCCGCCGTGGCCTATCATTCATCCGATTACGCGGTCATGCGCCGATAACCCGCTCGCGGCCACTCCTCGGAGTCTGGCGACTCGGCCATTCAATGATGCGTGAACCGGAGCCGGTCATGAAACTCGTTAGCTGGAACGTGCAGTGGGGGCGCGACGCATCAGGCGTCGTGGATCTCGCGCGCACGGTGCGCGAAGCCCGCCGCCTCGCCGACTTCGACATCCTGTGTCTGCAGGAAATCACGCGAGGCTTTCACGCGCTGCCCGGCGGTCCTGGCAACGATCAATTCGCCGAACTGGCAACGCTTCTACCCGGCTTCACAGTAATCGAGGCAATCGGTGCCGATCTGAGTGCCGATTTGAGCGTCATTCCGGCCACTGCGCCAGGCACGGGGCCCGCACCGCGCCGGCAGTTCGGCAATGCGATCGCCACACGCCTGCCCGTCGCCCAGGTGTTCCGCCATCTGCTGCCCTGGCCCGCCGATCCTGCCGCGCCGTCGATGCAGCGCGTCGCGCTCGAAGCGGTGCTCGATGTGTCCGGCGCTACGTCGTCAGGCGGCGCATTGCGCGTGCTCGTGACACATCTGGAGTTCTATTCCACGCGCCAGCGGCTTGCACAGGTCGATGCGCTTCGGCAACTGCAGCAGGAAGCCGCCGCCCACGCGGCACACCCCGCCCCCGCCGAAAACGCCGCAGGACCGTTCGCTCGTACCGCGCGACCAGTGAGTGCAATTGTCTGTGGAGATTTCAACAGCGCTTTCGGCAGCGCCGCTTACACACGCATGCTTGAGCCGCTTGCCGGCAGTCCGGCATTCGTCGATGCCTGGATGTCGCTGCATCCCGGCGCGACGCCACCGCCCACAGCGGGCGTCTTCGACACCGTGCAATGGTCCGACGGGCCGCTCGCCTGCGACTTCGTGTTCGTCACCGAGGATTTGCGCGGGCGCCTAAAGCACTGTGAGATCGACGGCGCCATCGAAGCATCCGATCATCAGCCCATCGTGCTCGAGCTGGACTGACCCAGTGGGCCGACCAGGTAGACCCCCCAGGCCCCGGCGCTCACTGGCCGAACGCTTCCAGATATTCCTGCCAGTGCGCCGCGGGCTCGGCCGCGAGCGATTGCTTCACGAACAGGATTTCGTCGTCGTATTCGCGCTCGGTGAAGCCGCCGCGCATCATCTGGAAGCGGCAATAGAGCAAATACGTGTTGACCACGTCGGTCTCGCAGTAGTTGCGGATTTCCTCGATGCGCCCCTGCTGAAACAACGTCCACACCTGGCCGCCGTCCATCCCGAGCTTGCCCGGAAAGCCGCACAGTTTCGCAAGCGCATCGAGCGGCGCGTTGGCGCGCGGCTGATACAGAGCGAGCAGGTCCATCAGGTCAGTGTGACGTGAGTGGTAGCGGCTGATGTAGTTGTTCCACTTGAAGTCGCGGTCTTCTTCGCCCATTTCCCAGTAGCGCACCGCGCGGATGCCGTGCACCAGTGCCCGATAGTGCAGCACCGGCAGGTCGAAGCCGCCGCCGTTCCACGACACGAGTTGCGGCGTGTACTTTTCGATGGTGCGATAGAACGAATCGATCAGCTTTGCTTCGCCGTCTTCGGGCGTACCGAGCGAGCGCACGCGAAAGCCCTGGCCGTCGCGGAACACGCACGAAATCGCGGCCACGCGCTGCAGATGATGCGGCAGGAAATCGCTGCCGGTTTTCTCGCGGCGCGCGGCGAACGCGTGCTCGGCCACTTCGGCGTCGGTGAGCGAAGCGGGCAGATCTTCGAGGCGGCGAATGCCGTCGACATCGGGAATCGTCTCGATGTCGAATACAAGTACAGGAACTGTCATTCGGGTTAACTGCGAGGTGGACTGCGAGACTTTATAGAACAGCGTCCTTGCGCACGCCGTTCGAAGCGAAAAAGCGCTTGAGGCGCACCAGCGCTTCTTGCTGGATTTGCCGCACACGCTCGCGGGTGAGGCCCATTTCGTCGGCCAGCTCTTCGAGCGTGGCGGGCTCGATATGGTTCAGTCCAAAGCGCCGCTCGATGACATGGCGATGCTTGTCCGAGAGCCGGCCGAGCCAGGCGCGCGTGAGCGTCTCGAGCTCGCGATGCTGCACCTCAGCGTCGGGCGACTGGCTCTGGTCGTCCGAGAGCAGATCGAGCAGGCTGCTTGCCGGATCCAGGTCGAGCGGCGCATCGAGCGAAGCGGTGTGTTCGTTGAGCGCGAGGATGTCGGTGACTTCCTCGGTGGTCTTGCCCGTGAGATAGGCGATGTCGTCGATGCTCGCGTCGCGCCGGTCGGACGCCGAATCGGCGTTCAGCGAATTCTTCTCCAGATGGCGCTTCGCGCGTAGCACCTGATTGAGCTCGCGAATCACATGCACCGGCAGGCGCACCGTGCGCGCCTGGTTCATGATCGCGCGCTCGATGCTCTGGCGGATCCACCAGGTGGCGTAAGTCGAAAAGCGGAAGCCGCGCGTCGGATCGAACTTCTCGATCGCGTGCATCAGGCCGAGGTTGCCCTCTTCGATCAAGTCGAGCAGCGGCACGCCACGGTTCAGATAGCCCTTCGCAATGCTGACGACGAGACGCAGATTGCGCTCGATCATGACCTGTCGAGCCTCGAATTCGCCGGCCTTGGCAAGACGCGAGTAGCGCTGCTCTTCCTCGACGGTGAGCAGCGGCTTCACACTGATCCGGTTCAGATAATGCTGGATGGTGTCGGCCGTGAGTTCGGCCTGCAGCATCGCGCGAAAGTCGTCCGCATCGGGCGGCGCTTCCGCTACTTCTTCACTCTCGCGGCCGCCCTCTTCAGAGCCGGACTCGCGCTCGTCGAGCTCGCGTGTGTTCTCGAGTTCTTCGTCGTCGCCCTGCCGAGCGCCGTCCTCCACCGAAACCTGGGCGGCTTGACTGTCAGACTCGGACTGCTGCAGACGGCGCTTCGATTTCGGCATATTCGGCTCGCTTTATTGCGGCGGCAAGTACTTCATAGGGTCGACGGGCTTGCCCTGACGGCGTACTTCGAAATGCAGCATCACGCGGTCCGAATCGGTATTACCCATCTCGGCAATTTTCTGACCCTTCGTGACCGCATCTCCTTCTTTTACCATCAAAGCCCGGTTGTGTGCGTACGCTGTCAAAAACGTCGCGTCATGCTTGATGATAATGAGATTGCCGTAACCGCGCAGCCCATTTCCGGCATAAACCACTCGGCCGTCCCCGGCAGCCTTGATCGACTCTCCAGCCGAACCGCCGATATTGATGCCCTTGTTCTTCGCATCGTCGAAGCTGTTGAGCACCGGGCCACGCACCGGCCACGCAAGCGACACGCTGCCGGGCGCCGCGGCCATGTCGCCACCGCTTGCCTGCGGGGGCACAGCAGCAACGGGCGGCGGCGCGCCCACGCCCGAACCGTACATCGGCGGCATCGCAGACGAGCCCGGCTGTGCGCCCGGCGCCGGCGCAGCGACGGCACCCGGCGCGCTGCTCGCACCATTCGGCGGCGCGACGCGCAGCAATTGATCCACCTCGATCTGGTTCGGGTTGGTGAGATTGTTCCACGTAGCAACGTCGCGGTAGTTCTGACCGTTTTCGAGCGCAATCCTATAGAGAGTGTCGCCCGGCTTCACCCGGTAGTATCCCGGAGGAGGCGGCCCGAGCGGCACCGCCGGCTGTGCGCCCGCCGTCCCGAGCGGCGCGGTGCGGTCAACGACAGGTGCGTTGTCGAGGCGCGTCGCGCAAGCCGTCAGCAGGCAGAGCGCGATGACCGAAGCACCGTTACGGGCCGCGGTCAGGTCGATATTCAAGCGTTTTCTTTGCATCGCGCGCAACATACTCATCGGTTTCAAATCACTCCGGATTTTAAAGGGACAAAGAAAACGCGATCAAGCCGCGACTCCCGCCACTGCGCAGGCCCCGTACGCTCGACGAGCGTGAGCACCTGGGTCGTCTCGCCCTGCTCCGCGACAGGCGCGACGAGCCGTCCGCCAATGGCGAGTTGTTCGAGCAGCGCCTGCGGCACCTCGAAGCCGGCGGCGGCGATCACGATCGCGTCGAACGGCCCCGCCGACGGCAAACCGAGCCTTCCGTCGCCGTAGTGCAAGCGGATGTTCGGGATGCGCAACGGGCGCAGGTTCGTTTTTGCGCGTTCGTATAACGGCTTGACGCGTTCAATCGAATACACATCGCGTGCAATCCGGCTCAGCACCGCGGCCTGATAGCCGCAGCCGGTGCCGATTTCGAGCACGCGCTCGAGGTTGCGGCCCGCGCCCGCGAGTTCGAGCATGCGGGCGACTACCGAGGGCTTCGAAATGGTCTGGTGATGGCCAATCGGCAAAGCCGCATCTTCGTAGGCTTGGGTCGCGAGGCCGGGGTCGACGAACATGTGGCGCGGCACACCCGCAATTGCCTGGAGCACACGCGGGTCGGCAATGCCATTCGCACGCAGGCGTTCGACCATGCGTTCGCGAACCCGTTCCGAAGTCAGCGCGTGTGCGCCATTGAGCGCGACACCTGGCGCCCCCGAGCTGGGCGCCGCACCCGGGCGCGCGTTGGCTGCCGGCCGTGCCTGTGCGCTCCTGGCCGCGGATGTAGTCGCAGAAAAGAACGCCGCGGGGCGCTGCGCCTGCTCGCTGCGGCGCACCTCGGACTTGCGCGCAGGCGACGCTGCCGCATGCAATGCTCCGGGCGCTTTTGCGGGTTGAATGGCGTGCGCGGTGGATGACGAACCAGGCGCGCTCTTCACGCCCGCCAAGCCCTTGACGCCGGCACTTTTCGCAGGCGCGGCTTTGGCCACCGGATTGACTGCCTGCTTCGATACGCCGCCTGGCCGGCTCGTTCGCCCGAGCGGCGCACGCGCCTCGCCCGGCCGCCCATCGTGACGATCCTGGCCGTCATGACGCCGCGGCTCGCGCACGAGATCCGCGAGACCGAGCGGGAAACGCTTCGTGCGCTCGCCCGTCATGAAGCGCTGCCACCCTGACGCACCCAATCGTGCGTCGCCGGCAACATCTGCGTGTGTGTAAGGTCGAGTTGCAGCGGCGTAATCGACACGTGACCGTGCGACACCGCATGAAAGTCCGTGCCCTCGCTCGCGTCGCGCGCGCTGCCCGAGGGGCCGATCCAGTAGATCGGTTCGCCGCGCGGATTGGTCTGGCGGATCACAGGCTGCGATGGATGGCGTTTGCCCAGACGCGTGACACGCCATTCGCCGAGTTCGTCGTATGGCAAATTGGGGATGTTGACGTTGAGCAGCGGACTGCCCGGCAGCGGATTCGCCAGATAATGCTCGACGATTTCGGCCGCCACGCGCGCGGCGGAGTCGAGGTGCGCCCAATCTTTGTCGACGAGCGAGAACGCAATGGCCGGCATGCCGAACATGATGCCTTCGGTGGCGGCCGCCACCGTGCCCGAATACAGCGTGTCCTCGCCCATGTTCTGGCCGTTGTTGATACCGGACACCACCAAGTCGGGCTTGTGATCGAGCATGCCCGTGAGCGCGATATGCACGGAGTCGGTGGGCGTGCCGTTCACGTAATAGAAGCCCGTAGTCGCGGAGCGCAGCACCGAAAGCGGGCGCCACAGCGTGAGCGAGTTGGAAGCGGCGCTGCAGTTCTGCTCGGGCGCCATTACCGTAACCTCGCCGAGCGGCTTGAGCGCTTCGTAGAGCGCGGCAAGGCCGGGGGCGAGATAACCGTCGTCGTTGCTGATCAGGATTCGCATCCGCCGATTGTAACCGAGGAAAGAAGGCAGGCGAACGACAGGCCGGTGTGCGCCACGCCGTTGCGCAGGGGCTAATTCGTGGCGCATTCCAACGCGTGCAGGGAATCTTGCGCGCTTCGCTTTTCTCCCGCTTCTCGCGCCCGTTGCGCGGTCTTTTCTATCCGCGCACGGACCGGATCGATCACCCGACCCAAGAAATAAATGCACGGTCGTTCGCATTCACCAGGATTACCGTACACTGTGGCGCTGAGCCTTATCCATGACAGCCCCGCCAGAACGGCAGAAGACAGGAGATACGATGCGCGCAATCCGCTGCAACCAGTACGGCCCGCCCGAAACGCTCACCCTCGAAGACCTGCCTGAACTCGTGCCAGGCGCGGGCCAGGTCGTGATCGACGTGAAAGCGGCCGCCGTCAATTTCCCGGACGTCCTGATCATCGAGAACAAATATCAGGTCAAGCCCCCGCTGCCCTTCACGCCCGGCGCCGAAGTCGCCGGCATCGTGCGCGCCGTCGGCGAGGGCGTGACGCTCGCACCCGGCATGCGCGTGGTCGCCTATGTCGGCAACGGCGGGTTCGCGGAGCAGGTGCTTGCCGATGCCGCCGCCTGCGTGCCACTGCCTGAAGGCGCCGATTTCGCCACTGCGGCTGCCTTCACGCTCGCCTACGGCACTTCGCATCACGCTGTGGTCGACCGCGCCGCGCTGCGCGCCGACGAAACGATGCTCGTGCTCGGCGCGGCCGGCGGTGTAGGCCTGGCTGCGGTGGAGATCGGCAAGGCGCTGGGGGCGCGCGTGATCGCCGCCGCATCGAGCGACGAAAAGCTCGAGGTCTGCCGCCGCTTCGGCGCCGACGCCACCATCAACTACAGCACCGAGGACCTGCGCGAGCGCATCAAGGCGCTCACCGACGGCAAGGGTCCTGACGTGATCTACGACCCGGTCGGCGGCGTCTATGCCGAACCGGCATTTCGCAGCATCGGCTGGCGCGGGCGCTATCTCGTGGTCGGCTTCGCCAACGGCGAAATTCCGAAGCTGCCGCTGAACCTCACGCTGCTCAAGGGTGCGAGCATCGTCGGCGTGTTCTGGGGCGATTTTGCGCGCCGCGAGCCGCAGCGCAATGCAGCGGCCTTCGCGCAGATGGTGGGCTGGATCGGCGAAGGCAAGCTCAAGCCCTATGTCTCGAAGCGTTATGCGCTCGCCGACACCGCGCAGGCACTCAAGGACATGGCCTCGCGCAAGGTGACGGGCAAGATCGTGATCGAGCCCTGAGCGGCACGCGGCGCGTTACCCCGGCAGGAATAAAAAAGGCTCGCAGCGCGCGAGCCTTTTTGGGTTTCCGGCCCGGTCACCGCGCTGCTAGACGATTTGTTGCGCGTGCAACTGTGCGATGCGCTCCGCGTCATAACCGAGCGAGCGCAAAACTTCGTCGGTGTGCTCACCCAGTTCGGGGCCGAGCCAGCGCGTGTCGCCCGGTGTCTCCGAGAGCTTGGGCGTGACCGCCGGCAGCGCGATATCGACGCCCTCGCCCCCCTGCGCGTCCTTCTTCTGCCAGCGGAACTGCTGGATCATCTGGCGCGCGGCGAACTGCGGATCGGCGAACATGTCAGCCACCGTGTAGATGCGGCCCACAGGCACGTCAGCAGCGTTGAGCACGTCGAGCGCTTCGTCGATGGTGCGCGCCGCGAGCCACTCTGCAATCGCGCCGTCGATCTCCGCAGTGCGCGGCACACGGCCGTCGTTGTGCGCAAGGCCGGCATCGTTGGCGAGGTCGTCGCGATCGATCGCCGTCATGAGACGCTTGAAGATCGGATCGCTGTTGCCGCCGATCACGATGCTGCCATCACGGCACGGATAGGTGTTCGACGGCACGATGCCCGGCAGCGAGGCGCCAGTGCGCTCGCGCACAATGCCGTACACGCCGTACTCGGGCACCACGCTCTCCATCATGTTGAATACGGCCTCGTAGAGCGCGACGTCCACGATCTGGCCGCTGCCGCCGTTCACGTTGCGATGATGAAGCGCCATCATTGCGCCGATCACGCCGTGCAGCGCCGCGATCGAGTCGCCGATCGAAATGCCGATGCGCGGCGGCGGCAACTCGGGATAGCCGGTGATGTGGCGCAGCCCGCCCATCGACTCGGCAATCGCGCCGAATCCAGGACGGTCCCGATACGGGCCGGTCTGGCCATAACCCGAGAGCCGCACCATCACGAGACCGGGGTTCTCCTTCGAGAGCACGTCGTAGCCGAGACCGAGCTTTTCGAGCAGGCCAGGCCGGAAGTTCTCGACGACGATATCGGCTTCTTTTGCGAGCCGGCGCACGATCTCCTTGCCTTCCTCGGCCTTGAGATTGATCGTCACCGACTTCTTGTTGCGTGCCTGCACCGCCCACCAGAGCGAGGTGCCGCCCACTTCGGGATAGAGCTTGCGCCACTTGCGCAGCGGGTCGCCGCCCTTCGGGTCCTCGATCTTGATGACCTCGGCGCCGAATTCGCCAAGAAAGCGCGCGGCGAACGGACCTGCGATCAACGTGCCGAGCTCCAGCACTTTCACGCCTGCGAGCGGGCCGGCTGGTTTCGCTGCGGATTCAGGGGAAGAGGCTGCCCTCATGAGACTCCTTGTGTTCTGCAACCGGCGCGTCGCTACATCGAGCGCCGGTCGAGCATTGCGCGGGCAATGGTGCCCGCGTCGACGTATTCCAGTTCGCCGCCCACCGGCACGCCACGCGCGAGGCGCGTGACGGCGAGGCCTCGCGCCTTGAGCGTCTGGCCGAGGTAATGCGCGGTTGCCTCGCCTTCGTTGGTGAAATTGGTTGCGAGCACAACTTCCTTGACGATGCCGTCCGAGGCGCGCTTCACGAGGCGGTCGAAATGAATTTCCTTGGGACCGATACCGTCCAGCGGACTTAGATGGCCCATCAGCACAAAATACAGCCCGCGATAAGTCATGGTCTGCTCGAGCATGATCTGGTCGGCGGGCGTCTCCACGACGCACAGGAGCGTGGGGTCGCGCTCATCGTCGAGACACGTTTCGCATATCTGAGCTTCGGTGAAGGTATTGCACTTCTCGCAATGCTTCAGATGGTCGGTCGCGAACAGCAGCGCGCGGCCGAGCTTTTCAGCGCCGTCCCGGTCGTGCTGCATCAGGTGATAAGCCATGCGCTGCGCCGACTTCGGCCCGACACCGGGCAATACGCGCAGCGCCTCGACGAGCGCCGCCAGGGCGGAAGGTTGTTTCATGCGGATTCAGCGTGGCAATGCATGAGCGTGCGCGGCGGCCAGGAAAACCACCGCGCACAGGCTGCGCGCAGCCACCGGGCCGCGCGGCGCGCCTGGGGTTAGAACGGCATCTTGAAGCCCGGCGGCAGCGGCAGACCCGCGGTCATGCCGCCCATCTTTTCCTGCGACGTGGCTTCGGCCTTGCGCACGGCGTCGTTGAACGCGGCGGCGACGAGGTCTTCGAGCATGTCCTTGTCGTCGGCGAGCAGGCTCGGATCGATCGACACACGGCGCACGTCGTTACGGCACGTCATCGTGACCTTGACCAGGCCGGCGCCTGCCTGACCCTCGACTTCGATCTGGGCAAGCTGCTCCTGCATCTTCTTCATGTTTTCCTGCATCTGCTGCGCTTGCTTCATGAGCCCGGCGAGTTGACCTTTCAACATTTCACTGCTCCTTCTGGATCATGTGTGATTCGTAAAAAATGATGTGTTCGCACGCGCGACGCCCGGGGCGCCGCGCCGCGCAATTCAATGGGCGGCCTGGTTGCCGCCCGTCGCGGCCTCCGGAGCGATCGGCCGGATCGAACCCGGCACGATGCTCGCGCCGAAGTCGCGAATCAATTGCTGCACGAAAGGATCGGCGCCGATCTCGCGCTCGGCGTCGCGCTGGCGCTCGGCGCGCGCAGCGGCATCCAGCGCAGCCGCCGTGCGGCGCGCGGGGCCGACCGTGACGTCGACTTCCACGGCCTTGCCGAGGGTTTCGGCCAGCGCCGTCTTGAGCTTGGCGACCTGCGAGGTGTCGGCGTACTGCGGCACCGGCACGCTGAGCTTGAGCACGCCGCCCTCGAGCGCGGTGAGTTCGCTGTTGAACGCAAGCTGATACGAGATGCCCGTGAGCGGCAGCGTGGCGGCAAGCCCCGGCCAGTCGCCCGCAAAACCGATAGTGTCGAGCGGAATGCCCGCAGGCAGCTTGCTGACATCGACCACTGCGGCCGCAGTCGCAGCAGGCGCGGCCGCTCGCGGCGCGGCGGACTCGCTGTCGTACGCAGGCGCGAAGGTATCGTCAGGTGCCGAGAAATAAGCATCGTCGGCGCTGAGCGGCACGTAATCGTCAGGCGGGATGTCGTCCCAGGGCGGCGCGCCCGATGCGTCCTGACGCGGACTCGATTCCCGCGCGGGCCGACGCGCCTGCGCTTCCTGCGCGGCCGCAGCGCGACGCGCGGGGTCGGGTGTTGGCACCTTCACCTCCGCGCGCGGCGCGGCGCTCTTCGGAGGCGCCGCGGGCGTTGCAGCCTGGGCCGCGGGCCGGGAGCCGCGCTCGGTGGACACGCGCATGCCCTTGCTGCGCAGCACGTCTAGTGCAGCGCTCGCGCCGCTACGCGACGATGCGGCTACGGCCGGCGCCTCATGCGTGCCAGGCTGTGACTCGGGCGCGGCCGGCTCTGCGGCGACAGGCGCAACAGCAGGCGCCGGCGCGGTTTGCACGCCGGCTTGCGCTTCGGGCTTTGCATCGTCGCCCGACGCGGCTGTGGCCTCGTCTTCCCAAGGCGGCACGACGCGCTCTTGTGCAACGGGGGCGGCCTCCACGACATTCGCTGCAGCCGTGTCTGCGATCGGTTCCACGTCTGCTGGCGCTGCATGTCCGTCGTCGACAACCGGCGATGGTGCGCCCTGCTTCGCGTCTACCGTCAAAGCGGCACGAAGCGGCGTACTCGCGCCTTCAGCTTGTTCCTGTTCGGCACGCGGTGCGACCGGCTTGGCCGGCGCGGCAACCTTCGGCTGAGCAACAGCGCGCTCGGCGGACGCAACGCCCGCAGCCGAAGTTGCAGTCTGTGCTGCCGTCTGCGCAGCCACGCGCACACCTGCGCCTGCCGCGGCCGGCCTCGAAACCGGCGCGCCGCCCGCACTGCCCGCTCCCACCGAGGGCTCGAACGCAAGCATGCGCAGCAGCGTCATGGTGAAGCCCGCGTACTCGTCTGGCGCAAGACCGAGCTCGCTGCGCCCGAGCGTCGCGATCTGATAGAAAAGCTGCACCTGCTCCGCGCTCAGCACGTCGGCGAAGCGGCGCAGATCGTCGGCCTCGGGCCATTCGTCGAGCACCGACGCCGGCGCGAATTGCGCCCACGCCACACGGTGGAACAAGCTCGCGAGATCTTGCAGCGCGGTGGAAAACGACAGGCTGCGCAGCGACATTTCGTCGGCGATCGCGAGTACCTGTGCACCATCGCCAGCGACCAGGGCGTCGATCAGGCGAATCAGGTAGCTCTGGTCAAGCGCGCCGAGCATGCCGCGCACGGCTTCTTCCGTGACCTGATTGGCCGAATAGGCAATAGCCTGGTCAGTGAGCGAGAGGGCGTCGCGCATCGAGCCGTCCGCAGCGCGCGCGAGCAGGCGCAGCGCTTGCGGTTCGAACTCGACCCTCTCTTCGCCAAGAATATGCGTGAGATGCTCGACGATATTGGCGGCCGGCATCTGCTTCAAGTTGAACTGCAGACAGCGCGAAAGCACCGTGACCGGAATCTTCTGCGGGTCGGTGGTCGCGAGGATGAACTTGACGTGCGGCGGCGGCTCCTCCAGCGTCTTGAGCATCGCGTTGAAGGCGTGGTTCGTGAGCATGTGCACTTCGTCGATCATATAGACCTTGAAGCGCGCATCCACTGGCGCATAGACCGCGCGCTCGAGCAGCGCCGCCATTTCGTCGACGCCGCGATTGCTCGCCGCGTCCATCTCGACATAATCGACGAAGCGGCCCTCGTCGATTTCCCGGCACGCACGACACACGCCGCAGGGCTTCGACGTCACGCCGGTCTCGCAATTGAGCGCCTTGGCGAAGATGCGCGAGAGCGTCGTCTTGCCCACGCCGCGCGTGCCCGTGAAGAGGTACGCGTGATGCAGACGCCCGCCGTCGAGCGCATGCGTGAGCGCGCGCACCACGTGCTCCTGTCCGACGAGCGAAGCGAAATCCTTCGGTCGCCACTTGCGTGCGAGAACTTGATAGGTCATCCGGAAATTGTATCAGCAACGCCCGTGCGTCCAGATGGATTCGAAGCGCGTCTCGCGTCCTCTGGACGGGCACGCCGAACCCCAGCCACAGCATCGCCGTGAGGCCGCCCGGACGAGCGCTTGCGCGTACTGCGCCCCACGTCCCCGCAGGCGATCCGCGTGCGAACGACACGCTAAAAGCGGCGCACTCAGCCAAATCCGGCAAAGGCCATGCACTTGGGGAGAAACGATGAGGGAGAGAAGAAACGACGCGGAAGAAAAAGGAAGGTGACGAGCCCGACCCTCGGCACTGGCGGAAAACGGCTGTGGCTGCTTCGTTCCCGACCTGACCAGGTTGACCGCCCCTCCATGCGAGGAGGCCCGTCACGGCGCATTCTAACATTGGTTGTGCGGCATTGCGAATGCCGCATCGCAAAAAGTCTTCAAACGGCCCTGGTCCACCACGATGAATGGGCCGGGGTGAGCACGCGTAAAACATGAAGACAGACACATCGTGTGCGCCTCTTGCAAATGCGCCCCCGCATCGCCATATCGGCATCGTGAAGTTTGGGGAACGCCTTGAAATACCGGGAAACCCTGCTGCCGATATGCGTACTATCACCGTCGGCAACGCATAGGGATTTAGGCTACACTGGCGTCGACTGTTGCCTGGGCAGGCCCGGCGACCGCATCCCGGCGACCCCATCCGGTCCCGCCTGGCGAGGCCTTGGCCCCCGGATATATTTTGAGTTTTGGTGTATCGTGGCGAGCAATTCAATCAGCCTCGATCGTGAAGAGGTATTCATACAATGAGCGAACAAATCAAGCACATCAGCGACGCATCGTTCGAACAGGACGTCGTGAAATCCGACAAGCCCGTGCTGCTGGACTTCTGGGCCGAATGGTGCGGCCCCTGCAAGATGATCGCGCCGATTCTCGACGAGGTCGCGAAGGACTACGGCGATCGCCTCCAGATCGCGAAGATCAACGTTGACGAGCATCAATCGACGCCGGTGAAGTTCGGCGTGCGTGGCATCCCGACGCTGATCCTCTTCAAGAATGGCGCCGTTGCGGCGCAGAAGGTCGGCGCGCTCTCGAAGTCGCAGCTCACCGCGTTCCTGGATAGCCACCTGTAACCAGGCGTTCCTCCTCCCCGCCGCGCGAATGGGCGAACGGGCGGGCGAATCAAAGGTGCGTGTTGTCCACCGACAACACGCACCATAAAAACATGCCAAAACTTGCCACAGGGCTCCACTGGCGGCTTCTGGCGTGTGCTATGCTAGAATTTATAAAGCGTCTACCCGGCGCCCTTATATAAGTTTCAAGCAAGTTTCAAGCAAAAGTCCTTGAGCGGTTCCGCTCGCTTCTTTTCCCCCAGACTTCTTTTCGTCGCATCCTCCCCGACGGGTTCTCCGTATGCATCTTTCCGAGCTCAAGTCTCTGCACGTGTCCGAATTGATCGAGATGGCCAATGGCCTCGAGATCGAAAGTGCGAACCGCCTGCGCAAGCAGGAACTGATGTTCGCGATTCTCAAAAAGCGCGCCAAGACGGGCGAAACGATCTTCGGCGACGGCACGCTT
This sequence comes from Paraburkholderia sp. A3BS-1L, assembly GCF_051125215.1. Lineage (NCBI taxonomy): Bacteria > Pseudomonadati > Pseudomonadota > Betaproteobacteria > Burkholderiales > Burkholderiaceae > Paraburkholderia > Paraburkholderia sp. A3BS-1L. Next base: position 1,826,097 of record NZ_CP120442.1, read on the forward strand.
GAAGTGCTGCCGGACGGCTTCGGTTTCCTGCGCTCGCCGGAAACCTCGTATCTCGCGAGCACGGACGATATCTATATCAGCCCGTCGCAGATCCGCCGCTTCAATCTGCACACCGGCGACACGATCGAAGGCGAAGTGCGCACACCGAAGGATGGCGAGCGCTACTTTGCGCTCGTGAAGGTGGACAAGGTCAATGGCCAGCCGCCGGAGGCCTCGAAGCACAAGATCATGTTCGAGAACCTCACGCCGCTGCACCCGAACAAGGTGCTGCTGCTCGAGCGTGAAATGCGCGGCGAGGAGAACGTGACGGGCCGCATCATCGACATGATCGCGCCCATCGGCAAGGGTCAGCGCGGCCTGCTGGTCGCTTCGCCCAAGTCGGGCAAGACCGTGATGCTTCAGCACATCGCGCACGCCATCAAGCAGAATCACCCCGACGTGATCCTGTTCGTGCTGCTGATCGACGAGCGTCCGGAAGAAGTGACCGAAATGCAGCGCTCGGTGGCAGGCGAAGTGATCGCCTCGACCTTCGACGAACCGGCCGCGCGTCACGTGCAAGTGGCCGAAATGGTGATCGAGAAGGCCAAGCGTCTTGTCGAAATGAAGCACGACGTCGTGATTCTGCTCGACTCCATCACGCGTCTCGCCCGTGCGTACAACACGGTTGTGCCCGCATCCGGCAAGGTGCTCACCGGCGGTGTGGACGCCAACGCGCTGCAACGCCCGAAGCGCTTCTTCGGCGCCGCGCGCAATATCGAGGAAGGCGGCTCGCTCACCATCATCGGCACCGCGCTGATCGAAACCGGCAGCCGCATGGACGACGTGATCTATGAAGAGTTCAAGGGCACCGGCAACATGGAAGTGCACCTCGAGCGCCGTCTCGCGGAAAAGCGCGTCTATCCGTCGATCAACCTGAACAAGTCGGGCACGCGCCGCGAAGAGCTGCTGATCAAGCCGGACATCCTCCAGAAGATCTGGGTGCTGCGCAAGTTCATCCACGACATGGACGAAGTCGAGGCCATGGAATTCCTGCTCGACAAGATTCGCCAGACGAAGAACAACTCTGAGTTCTTCGACATGATGCGTCGCGGCGGCTAAGGCCTCGCCCATCCTGTACCCTTGATGTACTGCAAACGCCCGCATCCGCGGGCGTTTGTCATTTCTGATCCGGCTGCTCCAGCGCCGTAACCTGTACGTGAACGTTCACGTTGGACTATAATCCGGCCATCACTCCACCGCCGCCATGCGGCCGCCCGCCGATGTCCAGGGATTCCAGCGCACTGCTGACGGTGCGCGACGCCGCCCAGCGGCTCAACGTCACGCCGCGCACGCTCAAGTATTACGAGGAACGCGGCCTCGTCAGGCCCACGCGCAGCGAAGGCCGCTACCGCCTCTACGACGAACACGACCTCGAGCAATTCGCCCGCATCCTGCGGCTGCGTGCGCTCGGCTTCTCGCTGCACGGCATTACCGAGATGCTCAAGCGCCCGCTTGAATCGCTCGACGATGGCCGCCGGCGCTATTCACAGGAATCGCTGCAGCAGATTGCCGATGCACTCGCGCAACAGATCGACACGCTCGACGCAAGAATCGCCGCCGTGCGCCGCGAATTGAGGGAAGCGCAGGCAGTACGCACCGAACTGGCCGGCGATCTCGACTATCTGCGGCGGCGCCTTGCTGGCGTGCCATCGGAGACCTTGATCGACGAGCGGCTTGCCGCCACGCGCCGGCGCAAGGAGGCGGCCAAAGCCGCGGAGCCGTCGGCCTCTCTCCCGAGCACGAGAGGCGGCAAACGCAACGGCAATACAGGCGGCACCTCGCCCGCTGCCGGGCCCGTCGAGACCGGCGACGAAGGCGAAAGCGCGAGCGGGCGCAAACATGGGAGCGCTCGCGAATGAGCAGCACCCCGACGCGCGCACCGGTCTTTGACGCTGCGCGCCTGCGAGGCGACTTCTTTCCCTGGGTGCTCGCGCTCGCGACCGGCCTCGACTACTACGACAACGCCATCTTTTCATTCTTCACGAGCTATATCGCCGGCGGCATCAACGCTTCTCCCGACGAACTCGTCTGGGCGTCCAGCGCTTACGCAGTGTGTGCCGTGCTCGGCATCCTGCAGCAGCAGTGGTGGGTCGAGCGCATCGGCTACCGCCGTTATGTCGGTGGCTGCCTGCTGCTCTACTCGGCGGGCGCGGTGGCGGCAGCGCTTTGCGAATCGTCGATCGAACTCGCCTTCGCGCGCGGTTTCCAGGGCTATTTCATTGGCCCGATGATGGGCACCTGCCGCATCCTCATCCAGATTTCCTTCACGCCGCAGCAGCGTCCCGTGGCGACGCGCGCATTCCTGATCCTGATCGTGCTGTCCAGCGCCCTCGCGCCGCTCGCAGGCGGTTTTCTCGTTTCGCATTTCGACTGGCGCGCCCTCTTCGCGTTTTCCGCGCCCGCCGGCGTGCTCTATGCCGTGCTCGCCCTGCTCGCACTGCCCGACGCCGGCCACGTGCTGCCCGAAGCGCGCGGCGATACGCATTTCTGGCCCTACATCACCTTTGCGCTTGCCCAAGGCGCGCTTCAGATCGCCATGCAGCAGGTGCGCTTCACGCTCTTCAGCACCTCGCCCGGCACCATCTTGCTGAGCGTGGCCGGCATAGCGGCGCTCGCGTGGTTCGCCTGGCATCAGTGGCATCATCCGAAGCCGCTCATGCGACTGCACGCGCTGCGCGAAAAGCCGTTTCGCGTCGGGCTGCTGCTCTACATGATCTATTACTACCAGAGCACGGCGCTCAGCTATCTGGTCTCGCGCTTTCTCGAGGGCGGGCTGAATTATCCGGTGGAAAATGCGGGGCGCCTCACCGGCATCACGTCGCTGATTTCAGCTTCGACGCTGTTCTTCTATTTCCGCTACGCGAAGTTCGTCACGCACAAAAAGTGGATCATCGTGCCGGGCTTCGTGCTAGCGGCGTTCATTTCGTTCTGGATGACACGCCTCACGCCCGACACCAGCGAAAGCTGGCTCGTTTTCCCGCTGCTGCTGCGCGGCCTCCTGCTGCTCTTCATCGTGCTGCCGGTCGCGAACCTGACGTTCCGCATCTTCGACAACGAAGAGTTCACGCACGGATACCGCTTGAAAAACGTCGTCCGTCAGTTGACCATATCGTTCGCGACCGCAACGATTATCATCGTCGAGCAGCACAGGCTGGCGCTGCACCAGGCGCGGCTCGTGGAGTTCGTGAACCCGCTCAACCCGATCTTCCAGAGCACTTACGCCACGCTCTCGCACGCCTTTGAAGCGCTCGGCCGCTCGCCAGTCGAGGCCCATGGGGTCGCGCTCGCGCAGATGAGCCGTCTGGTCGCGCAGCAGGCGAGCTTTCTGAGCTCGCTAGACGGGTTCTATTTCCTGATCGGCGTGGCCGTGTGCGGCGGGATCTTCGCGGCGTGGCAAAAGCAGATCGACTGAACTGAACGACACGTGAACGCACCCCGCATACACCACTGAGCGCACCGAGCGATGCTTTCGAAACTGACCCACTGGTTCGGCGCGCGCCGCCGCGAAAAGGCGCTGCGCACCTACGCGATCGACGACGCGCTCTGGCAGACCACGCTCGCCGGGCTGCCCTTCCTCTCGCACCTCGAAGCCGCCGATCTCGCGCGCCTGCGCGAACTCACGAGCCTCTTTCTCGCGCAAAAGGAATTTTCCACGGCGCACGACCTCGAGCTCACCGACCAGATCGCGGTGGCGATCGCGGCTCAGGCGTCGCTGCCGGTGCTCAATCTTTCCCTCGATCTGTACAAGGGCTGGGTCGGCGTCACCGTCTACCCCGGCGAATTCGTGATCCGCAAGACCGTCGAGGACGAGGACGGCGTGGTGCACGAAGTCGAGCACGACGCGAGCGGCGAGGCCTGGGAAGGCGGACCGGTGATCCTCTCATGGGAAGACGCGCAGATGACCGATGGCAGCGATGCCTACAATGTCGTGATCCACGAATTCGCGCACAAGATCGATATGCTCACCGGCGAAGCCGACGGTCATCCGCCCCTTTTTCGCCGCTGGCATGCGCCGCTCGACGGGCAGGCCTGGGCCGATGTGTTCGACAACGCCTACGACCAGTTCTGCGACAAGGTGGATGCCGTGCCCGAACGCCGCTGGTCGCGCTTCGAGCGCGACTCGCTGATCGATCCCTATGCCTCGGACCATCCGTCGGAGTTCTTCGCCGTGTGCAGCGAGGCGCTGTTCGTCAAGCCCAAGGCATTCGAGGCTGAATATCCCGAGCTTTACCGGCTGCTCGCGTGCTATTACCGGCAGGATCCGGCCAAAGTGGGAGCGCTGGCCGCGCTCGCCGCTCCGCCTGCGTGAATCCCACCTCGCGAGCCAGCAAAAATTCGCCAACCGGCTGATTTTCTGGCATAATCGCCGTTTTTCGACCTTGGGCAAGTGGCTCGCGCCTGATTTCAGGCAAAAGCGCCGGTCCTGCATTGGGCAGCCGGGCTCGCGGGTTGGCTACCGCCAGATTTAAGGAAAAACCATGAAAGAAGGCATTCACCCGGATTACCGCGAAGTCCTGTTCATCGACGTTTCGAACGACTTCAAGTTCGTGACCCGCTCGACTATCCAGACGCGCGAAACCGCCGAGTTCAACGGCAAGACCTACCCGCTCGCGAAGATCGAAGTGTCGTCGGAATCGCATCCGTTCTACACGGGCACGCAAAAGATCATGGACACGGCCGGCCGTGTCGAGAAGTTCAACAAGAAGTTCGGCGCGCGCGCCTCGGGCAAGGCTGCAAAGTAAGCTTTCGAAGCGAACTTCGCGTACCGGCTCCAAGCCGGTCCCGCACAAAAGAAGGGCAGCCTGCGCTGCCCTTTTTTATTGCCCGCACGGTGTTCACGCTGGTCCGCGCCGTGACGCTCGCTGGCGCAGGCGGCTAGAATGCCGCATGCTCCCGACCGGCGGCGCACGACGACACGTGCCGTGGCAATTCCCGCAGCCGCCCGAGGCATCGCCCCCTTGACGCCACGGCCGCCATTCGCGCACCCCGCGGTCCGCTTACCCGAATTCCTTCGCATTGCATGAAGCCTGCCATTCGCCTGACCGCCTCCGCCACCAGCGCCCTGCCGCGCTGGCTGCTGCTGACCATCTGCATCATCTTCGCTTCGTTTGGCCTGTTCGGCCGCGACCCGTGGAAGAACGAGGATGCGGCCGGCTTCGGCGTGATGTGGACGATGGCCGGCGGCACCGCGCACGACTGGCTGATGCCGAACCTCGTCGGCAAATACATCACCGCCAATGGCCCGCTTGGCTACTGGCTCGGCGCCATCTGCATCCGCGTGTTCGCCCCTTGGGTGGACGCGAGCAACGCGGCCCGCGTGGCCACCGGCGTGCTGTTCTGCAGCGCGTGTGCCTTCGTCTGGTACGGCGCCTATCTACTCGGCCGGCGCCCTGAAGTGCAGCCGTTCAAATATGCGTTTGGCGGCGAGCCCGAGCCGCGCGACTACGGCCGCACGCTCGGCGACGGCGCCCTGCTCATCCTGCTCGCCTGTTTCGGTCTCGCCGAGCGCGGCCACGAAACCACGCCGCAATTGATGCAGTTCATGGGCATCGCCATGCTGGTGTACGGCCTCGTACGCGCCATCGACAAGCCCATTCAAGGCGCGCTCTGGTGGGGCCTCGCGCTCGGCGTGGTGATGCTTTCGAGCGGGCCCGTGCTGGTGGCCGCGCTGCTCATCGGCACGCTCGTCATGCTCGTTTTCGCGCCCGAGACGCGCTCGCGCTGGCTGCTCGTGGCCGGCTTGCCGGTCGCGCTCGTGGTGTCGCTCTCCTGGCCGATCGCCACTCTGCATCTCTACCCCACCGATGGCGTATGGTTCCTCGACCAGTGGGCGCGCACGAGCGTCAATACCTTCGCGGGCCCGCCGGGCTCGGTGCTGCGCTACGCGGCGAAGAACCTGCCGCTCTTCACATGGCCAGCCTGGCCGCTCGCAATCTGGGCCTGGATGAGCTGGGCGGGGCTGCGACGCGCACCGCATGTCGCAATTCCGCTCTCGGTCATCGTGCCGCTGCTGGTCCTCGTGATCGTGCAGAGCCACGAGACCAACCTGCTCTTCATGCTCGTATTGCCCGCACTCTCGGTGCTCGCGACCTTCGCGCTGCCCACGCTCAAGCGCGGAACGATCAATGCAATCGACTGGTTCGCGGTGCTGAGCTTCACGATACTCGGCACCTTCGTGTGGCTCGTCTGGCTCGCCAGCATGACCGGCTTCCCGGCGCCGCTCGCGCGCAACCTCGCGCGCCTCGTGCCCGGTTACGTGCCGCAGTTCAAGATTCTGTCGTTCGTGTGCGCGGTGGCCGTGACCGTGTGCTGGATCACGCTCGCGCACTGGCGCGTCGCGCGGCACCCGAAGGTGCTCTGGCGCAGTGTCGTGCTGTCGAGCGGCGGCACCACGCTGATGTGGGTCCTGCTGATGACGCTCTGGCTGCCGGTCGTCAACTACAGCCGGACCTACAAGGACGTCGCGCAGCAGATCGCCACGCATCTGCCAGACGACTACCAGTGCATTTCACCCGTGCGCCTCGGCGACGCGCAAATCGCCACCTTCGCGTATTTCGGCAAGATGCATTTCTCCTTCAACGACGACTGCGATGTGATCCTGCGCCAGGACACGCAGGATTACGGCGAGCCGAGCCCAATGTCGAACTTCGTGTGGAAGCTCGTCTGGGAAGGCCGCCGCGTGGCCGACCGCGACGAGCGCTTCCGCCTCTACGTGCGCATCGACCGCCCGCAGCCGCCGCTGAAGAAACGCATCTGGCGCAAGCGTCCCGACTGAGGCCCCGGTGACGACGACCTTCGTCGGCGACATCCAGCGCATCGCCGCGCTCGCCTGGCCGGTGCTGGTCGGCCAGCTCGCGATCATCGCGTTCGGGGTGATCGACACCGCGATGGTGGGCCGCTATTCGGCGCTCGATCTCGCGGCGCTGGGGCTGGGTTCGTCGATCTATGTTTCGGTCTATATCGGCCTGACCGGGATACTCACCGCGCTGCAACCCGTCGCCGCACAGCTCTATGGCGCGCGCAAGGACATCGAGATCGGCCTCGAAGTGCGCCAGGCCTTCTGGCTCGCGCTCGCGCTGATGGTGATCGGCTTCGCGATCCTCTATTTTCCCGGCCCGCTGCTGGATCTCGCGCGCCCGCCCGAGGCGCTGCGCGAGCGCACCGTCGCGTATCTAAGGCTGCTTTCGTTCGGACTGCCCGCGAGCCTCGCGTTCCGCATCTACAGCTCGCTCGCCAATGCCGTGAGCCGGCCCCGCCTCGTCATGTTCCTGCAGGTGGCCGCGCTCGCCATCAAGGTGCCGCTGAACACCTGGCTCATTTTCGGCGGCCTCGGTGTGCCCCCGCTGGGCGGCCCGGGCTGTGCGCTCGCGAGCACCGCGATCAACTGGGCACTCGCCGTGTGCGCCGCCATCGCGCTCACGCGCATCGACGTATTCGCGCCCTTCGAAATCTTCAAGCACTTCTGCTGGCCCGACTGGAAGCGTCAGGCCGAACTGCTCAAGCTCGGCATTCCGATGGGGCTCTCGTATCTCATCGAGGTGACGTCGTACACCTTCATGGCCATCTTCATCGCGCGCCTCGGCACGACGACGCTCGCCGGCCATCAGATCGCCGGGAACGTGGGCGCGGTGCTCTACATGACGCCGCTCTCGATCGGCGTGGCGACTTCGACGCTGGTTGCCCAGGCGCTGGGCGGCGCACGCCCCGCCGAAGCGCGCACGCTCGCTCGCCATGGCGTGATGACCGCAGTGGCGATCGCATGCTGCTACGGTGCGATCGTGCTGGTGCTGCGGCCGCTCCTGATCATGGGCTATACGCCGGACCCGGCAGTCGCCGTGGCGGCGATGCCGCTCGTGGCGATCGTCACGCTTTATCACGTGTTCGACGCCCTGCAGATCACCACAGCATTCGCGCTGCGCGCCTACAAGGTCGCTGTGGTGCCCACGGTGATCTATGCCATTGCACTGTGGGGTGTGGGCCTCGGCGGCGGCTATGCGCTCGGCTTCAACGCGCCCGGCACCCTGCCCGAATGGGCCACAGGCGCGCGCGGCTTCTGGATCGCCAATACCGCCAGCCTCGCGATCGCCGGCATTGGACTCGTGGTCTACCTTTCGCTGGTCAGCAAGTGGCATCCGCGCGCGAAGGTATGAAACCTGCCGCCGGGCAATTGTTGGAGCAGATGCCCGGTCTTGGCAGTTAGTTGCAAATCAACCGGCTTCTTCGCTTGCGAATCCATAACCACGCGCGGCCTCGACGGTCTGCGCGGCGTGATATGACGAACGCACGAGCGGCCCTGCCACCACCTCACTGAATCCCATCGCGAGCCCTGCCTCGCGCAGCGCCGCAAACGCGTCCGGGTGCACATAGCGACGTACCGGAAGGTGATAGCGCGATGGCGCGAGATACTGCCCAATCGTCAATACTTCCACGCCGTGCTCGCGCAAGTCGTGCATGGTCGCGTGCAGTTCGGCGTCGGTCTCGCCCAGCCCCACCATGAGCCCCGACTTCGTGACCAGCGTCTCATGCGCAGCCTTTGCGCGCGCAAGCAGTTCGAGCGAACCGCGATAGTCGGCACCGGGCCGCGCCGCCCGGTACAGCGACGGCACGGTCTCGACGTTGTGATTGAACACATCGGGCCAAGCCGCCGAGAGCGCCTCTAGCGCACGATCGATGCGCCCGCGAAAGTCAGGCGTCAGCACCTCGACGCCGATGCCCGGCACGCGATCGCGCACACCGGCGATGCAGCGCGCGAAATGCGCCGCGCCGCCATCGCGCAAGTCGTCCCGGTCCACCGAGGTGATCACCACGTGACGCAGTCCGAGGGCCGCGACCGCCGCCGCGAGGTGCACGGGCTCATCTTCGTCGAGCGGCGCGGGCCGCCCATGCGCAACGTCGCAAAACGGACAGCGCCGCGTGCACAACCCACCCATGATCATGAACGTGGCCGTGCGTTGCGCGAAGCACTCGCCGATGTTCGGGCACATCGCCTCCTCGCACACCGAATGCAAGCGGTGTTCGCGCAGCACAGCGGCCACCTCCGCAACCGTCGTGCTCATGAGCGGACGCGCGCGCAGCCAGGGCGGCTTGGGCAGCGCCGCGCCCTCGTCCGCCGGCACGATCTTCACGGGAATGCGCGCGAGCTTCTCGCGGCTACGCAAGCCATGCTGGCCAAGCGCGGTGTCGCCGGCTGCGCCCGGCGATCGAGCGCCCGCGTGCGCCGCTTCAATCGTGACGGCGTTCATGGTCAGCCTCCCGTCTCGAAGAAGGCCTTGAGCACGCGGTTGACCTCCGCGGCGGCCTCCATCTGCACCATGTGCCCCTTGCCCGCGATCACTTCGACGCGCACCCCGGGCGACAAGCCTTGTGCGTGCTTGACCGGAATGATCTGGTCGGTCTCGCCCCAGATCACCAGCACCTTCGGCGCGAGCGTCGAAAGCCGGTCGCGGAACACGCGTCGCTGCGCGCCGCCTTCGAAGGCCTGCGCCGAGATCTTCCTCAGCGCGTCCTGCACCCCTTCGAGCCGCTTGTACTTCACGAGGTCCTCCACGAGCTGGCGCGTGACCAGCGCGGGATCGGCGAACAGCTTCACCACATGCGGCTTGAGCGCGTTGCGGTTTGCCGCCGCGACGAAGCCTTCGATATACGCGTCGTCGATCTCATCTCCGAGCCCCGCGCTTGCGATCAGCGCCAGCGAAGCGACCCGCGCCGGCACGCGCTCGGCCACCGTCATCGCGACAGCGCCGCCTAGCGAATGCCCGACCAGATGCGCACGCCCGATCTTCTGCGCGTCGAAGAAGTCAACCACGCTCTGCGCGAGTTCATCGAGCGCCCCGCTCTCCACCGCCTTGCCCGATTCGCCGTGTCCCGGCAGATCGAGCGCCCACACGGTGCGCTCCGCGGCCAGATCGGCATGATTGAAGAGCCAGTTGTTGAGGTCGCCGCCGAAGCCGTGGATCAGCACGACGGGCGTGCCGTCGCCCTCGCCCAGCTTCAGATAGCGCAGGGTGCGCCCGCCGATCTGCGCCTTCTCCGGCTGCGGGCCGGCATCGGCATCGCCGGCCTTCGCGGGCACGAAATCGCGCTGGAATTCGGCCACCGCCGCATCTATTTCGGCATCCGAATCTTCAACGCCCGCCACCACGCCGAGCAGCGCGCCCACCGGCAAGGTGTCGCCTTCCTGCGCGATCTGCCTCCGCAGCACGCCATCGAATGCGCACTCGACGCCCGACGCGATCTTGTCGGACTCGACGTCGAGCAATTCCTCCCCTTTGGAAACCTTGTCGCCGAGCGACTTGAGCCAGCCATTCACCTGGCCCTGCTCCATCGAAAGGCCCCACTTGGGCATCGTGATCATGTGAATCGGCATGACTTCAGCTCCTTGCCGCGCGCACGGCATCGGCGATCTGCTGCGCCGAGGGAATGTAAAGGTCTTCGAGCGGGGCCGCGAACGGCACCGGTGTATGCGGCGCAGTCACCATGCCGACCGGCGCCTTGAGATCGCAGAATGCCTTGTTCGCCACGAGCGCCGCAATGTCGGTCGCGATCGAACAGCGCGGGTTCGCCTCGTCGACGACCACGACGCGGCCTGTGCGGCTCACGCTCTCCAGAATCGTTTCCTCATCGAGTGGCGACGTCGTGCGCAGATCGATCACATCGGCTTCGATGCCGTCTTTCGCGAGTTGTTGCGCCGCATCGAGCGCGTAGTGGACCATGCGCCCATAGGTGACGATGGTGACGTCGTCGCCGTCGCGTGCGATGTTGGCTTCGCCGAACGGAATCGAGTACGACTCTTCCGGCACCTCGCCTTCCATCGTGTAGAGCAGCTTGTGCTCGCAGAAGATCACCGGGTCATTGTCGCGGATGGCCTCGATCATGAGGCCCTTCGCGTCATATGGCGTGGCCGGGCACACGACCTTGAGGCCGGGAATATGGGTGAACAACGACGTGAGCATTTGCGAGTGCTGTGCGGCCGCGCGCAGGCCCGCGCCGTACATCGTGCGGATCACCACTGGCGTGACCGCCTTGCCGCCGAACATGTAGCGGAACTTCGCCGCCTGGTTGAAGATCTGGTCGAAGCACACGCCCATGAAGTCGATGAACATTAACTCCGCCACCGGCCGCATGCCGCATGCCGCCGCGCCCACCGCCGCGCCGATGAAGCCGCCCTCCGAGAGCGGCGTGTCGAGCACGCGCCCCGGAAACTTGCCATAGAGGCCCTTCGTCACGCCGAGCACGCCGCCCCATGCGTCCTGCTCGCCGGGCGAACCCGCGCCGCCCGCGTTGTCCTCGCCCATCACGATCACGCTCTCGTCGCGCGCCATCTCTTGGGCGAGCGCCTCGTTGATCGCCTGCGAATAGGTGATTTTCCGTGCCATTTCCGTCTCCTTGATCTGGAATCCTGATTACATGAGCAAGCCGCGCTCAGGGATAAGACACGTACACGTCGGTGAGCAGCGCTTCGGGGGCCGGTAACGGCGCGGCCTTGGCCTTCGCCACGGCATCGTCGATCAGCGCCTTCACTTCGGCGTCCACCTTGCGCAAGTCGTCGGTGCTTGCGAGCTCCGCGCGCACCACGCGCTCCTCGAAGCGCTTGAGGCAGTCCTTTTCCTCGCGCAACTTCTGCACCTCGCCAGGTGCGCGATAAGTCTGCGCATCACCTTCGAAGTGGCCAAAATAGCGCGAGAGTTTCATTTCGATGAGCGTCGGGCCGCCACCGTTGCGCGCCCGCGCTACCGCTTCGCCCAGCGCCTCGTGCACCGCAAAGAAGTCGAAGCCATCGACGATCACGCCCGGCATGCCGAAGCCGTTGGCGCGGTCCGCGATGTTGTCCGCCGCGACCGACCACGTGGACGAGGTCGCTTCCGCATAGCCATTGTTCTCGGCGACGAAAATCACGGGCAGACGCCACACCGAAGCGAGATTCATCGACTCGAAGATCACGCCCTGGTTCGAAGCGCCATCGCCGAAAAAGCACACGCCCACGCCGCCGGTTTTCTTTTGCTTCGCGGCGAGCGCCGCCCCGCATGTGAGCGGGCCGCCGGCGCCAACGATGCCGTTCGCGCCCAGCATGCCCTTCGAGAGGTCGGCGATGTGCATCGAGCCACCCTTGCCGCGGCACGAACCCGTGGCGCGGCCATAGATCTCAGCCATCATCTCGCGCACGTCCACGCCCTTCGCGATGCAATGGCCGTGGCCACGGTGCGTGGTGGCGACGTAATCGTTGTCGTTCAGATGGCTCATGGTGCCGACGGCGGACGCCTCCTCGCCCGCATACAAATGCACGAAGCCCGGGATCTCGCCCGTCGCGAATTCGACGTGCAAGCGCTCCTCGAACTCCCGGATCGTGCGCATCGAGCGATACGCCGCGAGCAACTGCTCCTTGTTCAACGTGACAGACATGGTTGTCTCCTGTCGAATTGTGATGACCACGGTGGTGATGCCTGCTGTTTCCGAAACGAACTGGGTGGCGGAATGACTCCTTGATTGATGAAAGTTCGGGGAAATCCAATAAAGCACGCGCTATCCCGGCGCCACGCGCAACAACTGATGCGAGGCCGCGTAACGCAGGGTGCGTGCAACGTCCACGGTCAACGGCCCATCCCAGTCGAGCGCGATTTCGTAGCGGTCGCCGCGCGCCGGTTCGATCTCGCGCTCGCCGTCGAAGGCGAGCGTGCCGTGATTCGCGTCGAGCGGCAGCGCCATGCCCACTTCGAGCCGTTGGCAGGTGCGCATCGCCAGTCGCTCGATGCGCCCCGGCGCGATGGGCGCGAGGAGCGGCACGCCTTCGCCCTCGCCGCCTTGCGTGGAAGCCCGTGCAAAGGTCATATGCAGGCCGTGCGCGGCGTCGCGCCCGACCGGCGCCCATGCACCGCCGATCGACGCGAGCCCGATGCCGTCGGGCGGCGCAAAGGCGAGGAATAACGATTCGATATCCGAACTATCTGAAATCGCACGCGCGCCGATAAATGGCTGACGCGATACGCAGATGTCGACCAGCGCGATCTCCTCGCGCCCGCGATTCGGTCCTTCGACGCACCGCGCGACGAGGCGCTTGTTGCGTGCAAGCGCAGTTTCGGCCGGCACGGCGCCGGTGGCGACGAGCGCGCCCGCGAGACCCGCAACCGTGGCTTCGCGCAACTCGGGAAAAGCGTTGTTGGTGCCGGTCGATAGCGCGAGCAACGGCGTATCGCCACAATGCGCGGCAACCGCGCGATGCGTGCCGTCGCCGCCTAGCACGGCGATCAGTGCGACCCGCTCGCGAACCATATGCACGACGCCCGTATGCGTGTCGGCCACGCTCTCGCTGATCGGCAAATCGACGAACTCCACAGCGGGCCAGCGTTCATGCCGAGCCACGGCCGCATGGGTTTCGAGCGCGCGCAGCACGAGCGCGGCCACGCCGGTGCGGTCACGCAGCGTGAGCACGCGCTCGACGCCCAGCGCGCCAAGCCCCGCGAGCAGACGCACGACCATGTTGGCCTTTTCCGCAGTCGGAAAGACCGAGGCGTGCGTGGTTAGACGGCGGATGTCGCGTCCCGAAGCGGGGTTCGCGATCACGCCTACGGTCACCGGCATCGTCACGAGCGTTGTCTCCTATGTGGAGGCGCATGCAGGCGCCTCTATTGGCGTGATGCTCTGCAAGCGCTGTGCCAACGCGTTCGAATAAGCGCCGATGTCCTGCCGAATGCCGTATTTATTGGCTTTGCGGTCGCGCTGAAGCCCCATCAGCACGATCGTTCACGGCCCGCACGGCGTCTCAGTCGCGACGGGGCGTGCGCGCTCCGCGAGACAAAGGCGGCCTCCGGCGCCCGTGGCAAGACTCGCCCAGCCCCGCACAGCAAGCCTCGAGCCTTGTCTCACGATCGTGTCGCCGTCCCCTGAGACAATTGTCTCGGTCGTCTCGCATGCTGCGCTGCGGTGTGATCGCACGCCGCAGATGTGCTACAAAAAGAGACTCCCGCCGACCTCTCCGAGCGCCGACGCCCTGCATCAGGAATCGCCTGGAATCGCCCATGCCCTACGCACTCGCGCCCACCCGCCACGCCGAACGCGTGCGCGGCGCCGTCGAAGGCCGGCTGCCCGCGCCGAACGACTCGCCGCGCCTCGTCTCGTCCTGGCAGCGCTCGTTCGAGCGTTATCAGCTCGATCCGGGCTCGGTGATCGGTCCGCGCGTGCTGAGCGCAGCCGAGCTGCGCGAAATCCGCGATCGTGAAGAAGCCTTCCTGCGCGCCTCCGGCCAATGCCTCACGCGTCTGCACGAGACCGTGCGCGACGCCGACTATTGCGTCATGCTCACCGACGCGCACGGCGTCACCATCGACTACCGCATCGACCGCGAGCGCCGCAACCACTTCAAGCATGCGGGGCTCTACATCGGCTCGTGCTGGTCGGAGAGCGAGGAAGGCACGTGCGGCATCGCGAGTGTGCTCACCGATCTCGCGCCTATCACGGTGCACAAAACCGACCACTTCCGCGCCGCATTCACGACGCTCACGTGCAGCGCCGCGCCAATCTTCGCGCCGGGCGGCGAGCTGATCGGCGTGCTCGACGCCTCTGCCGTGCAGTCGCCCGACAACCGCGACAGCCAGCGCATCGTCAACCAACTGGTGCGCCAGAGCGCGACGCTCATCGAAGACGGCTATTTCCTGCATCGCACCGCCGCATGCTGGATTCTTTTCGGACACCAGAACCGCAACTACGTCGAGGCTCAGCCCGAGCTGCTGATCGCCTTCGACGAGAACGGCAACGTAGCCGCCGCGAACCGCCGCGCGCGTGAATGCATTCCGGGGCTCGACGGGCCGCGCCATATCGATGAGATCTTCGATTCGTCCCACGTGCAGCTGCGCGATATTGGCCGTATCGAAGCCATTGCGGCGCTGCGCCTGCGTGCAAACGGCGCCATGCTCTACGCGCGCATTCGCGCGCCGCTCGGGCGCACCGGGTTCCCGGGCGCCGCGCGCGCATCATCGCCGGCCGTGCACGGTGCCACGCCGCTGCGCAACGCGCGTGCCGAAGACGCGCGCGACCACGGCGCGCTGGGCCCATTCCTGCGCAGCGCGGATACGCGCGTCGCCGAAAACGCGCGTATCGCACAACGCGTGGCGGGCAAGCGTTTGCCGGTTCTGCTGCTTGGCGAAACGGGCGCGGGCAAGGAAGTGTTCGCGCGGGCGATCCACGACGCGGGGCCGCGCCGCAATCGGCCTTTCGTCGCCGTGAACTGCGGCGCGCTGCCGGAATCGCTGATCGAGAGCGAACTCTTTGGCTACGCGCCGGGCGCGTTCACTGGCGCGCGGCGTCACGGCGCGCGCGGCAAGATCGCCATGGCCGATGGCGGCACGCTCTTTCTCGACGAAATCGGCGACATGCCGCTCGCGCTGCAGACGCGCCTCTTGCGCGTGCTCGCAGAAGGCGAGGTGCTGCCGCTCGGGGGCGAAACGCCCACGCACGTCGACCTCGAAGTCATCTGCGCGACCCACCGCGATCTCGCGCAAATGGCCGCTTCAGGCATGTTTCGCGAAGACCTGTACTACCGGCTCTGCGGCGCGGTACTCGTGTTGCCGCCGCTGCGCGAGCGTCGAGATATCGCGGCACTCATCGAATCGGTGTTCGCAGAAGAGGCGCAGGCGGCCGGCCGCCCGCTCGCGCTCGACGCCAATCTCGCAACGCGGCTTGCGGCGTTCGCCTGGCCCGGCAACCTGCGCCAGTTGCGCAACGCCATGCGCTACGCATGCGCGGTATGCGATACGGTGCGCGTCGAGGCACGACACCTGAGCGGAGACCTCGCGGCGCAACTGGCCGCGACCGTCGACCCCGCCAGCAACAAGGCGAGCATCCTGGCAAACGGCCCGGCAAACAGCGCGGAAAACAGCAGCGACGACGAACGCTCGCGCATCATCGCAGCGCTCACCGCACATCGCTGGCGTCCGAATGCCGCCGCGGCGGCGCTAGGCATCTCGCGCGCAACGCTCTATCGGCGCATTGCGAAGCTCGGCATCGTCGGGCCGCATCGCGCCTGAAGCACGCGGCAAGCGCCATCCCGGTCGCCGTCGAATTGCACAGAAGTATTAAATATTGTGCGGCGCGATTGTATTGCCACGAAACCGTGGGTATAAATCGAGCGCGTCCCGTCCACGGATACGCCAACTGCCTTATCCTTGTAGCGCAGCACTACATGCTCGATGCGTCGTCCGTTCCCGGCTAACCGAAATGCCCTCAATGGAGTGATTGCCATGCTCAAGAAGTTAATGATGCTGTTCCTCGCACTGGGTCTGTCGCTGTCTGCCGCACTGGCGGCGGCCGTCGAAGTCAACACCGCTGATCAAGCCACGCTCGAATCCGTCAAGGGCATTGGTCCTGCCCACTCCAAGGCGATCATCGACGAGCGCACCAAGAACGGTCCCTTCAAGGACGCCGACGATCTCGTGAACCGCGTCAAGGGCATCGGTCCGAAGTCGGTGCAGAACCTCGAAGCCGCGGGCCTCACGATCAACGGCTCGTCGGCGCCGCCGGCCGGCAAGAGCGCCACGACGTCCAAGAGCAGCAAGAGCGCCGCTCCCGCTGCAACTGCTGCCGCCGGCACCACGCCCAATCCGATGACGACCTCGCAGACGCCCGCTGCCACGACCGCGCCGCAAGCCGCGTCGGATGCGGGCGCAAGCAAGTCGAAGCACAAGAGCAAGAAAGACAAGGCAGCCGCTGGAGCAAGCGCGCCTGAAGCGGGATCCGCCGCTGCGGCGCCGGGCACTGCCTCGGACACCTCGGCGAAGAAGCCCAGGAAGTCGAAGAAGAGCAAGGCCGCTTCCGACGCGGCTGCTTCGGGTGCATGATTCGCGTACCGGATCTGGATTCCGGGTTTCGGTTTTCCGGCCGCGTCCCCCGCCGCGGCCATCATTCAGAGAGATTGTCATGAGCCTGCTAGATACACTCGGTTCCCTGCTCGGTTCCTCGTCGCAGCAACAAGGCGGCGGTGGTCAAGCCCAACTCCTCGCCGTCGCGATGGAATTCATCAACAACCAGCCGGGCGGACTGAACGGCCTGATCCAGAAGTTCCAGCAAGGCGGTCTCGGCGATGTCGTGCAGTCGTGGGTCAGCAACGGCGAAAACCAGGCGGTTTCGCCGGATCAACTCCACAACGCACTGGGTTCCGATGTAGTTTCGGGCCTCGCGCAAAAGGTCGGCATGCAGCCCGACCAGGTCAGCGGCCTGCTCGCGCAAGTGCTGCCGCACGTGATCAACGCCGGCACGCCAAACGGTGAAGTGCCGGTCGGCGGCCAGATCAATGCCGAGAGCGTGCTGGGCACCCTGGGTGGCCTCGCTTCGCTGCTTGGCGGCGGGAGCAAGCAGGCATAAGCTGTCGCGCACCACACGGAAAAAAGGGCAACGGAAAAAATTCCGTTGCCCTTTTTGTTTACGGCTGCGCGTGCTTTCCGGCACGCGCTTCGCGCAGAGTGAATCGCGTCTTAGTGCACGACGCGTTCGAACACGAACTTGCCGTCCTCGACATTGACCGGAATCACATCCTTCGGCCCGAACTTGCCCGCGAGAATCAGCTTGGCGACCGGATTTTCGATCTCCTGCTGGATCGCGCGCTTGAGCGGGCGTGCGCCGAACAGCGGGTCGTAACCGACCTCGGCGATCTTGGCGAGCGCCTCGTCCGACACCACCAGTTCCATATCGAGTTTCCCCAGACGCTCCTGCAGGCGCTGCAACTGGATCTTCGCGATCGACTCGATATTCGAGCGGTCGAGCGCATGGAACACCACGACTTCGTCGATCCGGTTCAGGAACTCAGGCCGGAACTGCTGCTTCACTTCATTCCAGACAGCTTCCCTCACCGCTTCCTGCGGCTCGCCCGTCATCGACTGGATGAGGTGCGAGCCGAGGTTCGACGTCATCACGATCACCGTGTTCTTGAAGTCGACGGTACGTCCCTGGCCATCGGTCATGCGCCCATCGTCGAGCACCTGCAGCAGCACGTTGAACACATCCGGATGCGCCTTCTCGACTTCATCGAGCAGGATCACGCTATACGGCTTGCGGCGCACGGCCTCGGTCAGATAGCCGCCCTCCTCGTAGCCCACGTATCCCGGCGGCGCACCGATCAAACGCGCGACGCTGTGCTTCTCCATGAACTCGCTCATGTCGATGCGGATCAGATGATCCTCCGAATCGAACAGAAAGCCAGCGAGCGCCTTGCACACTTCGGTCTTGCCCACGCCCGTCGGTCCGAGGAACAGGAACGAGCCATAAGGCTTGTTCGGGTCCGCAAGACCGGCACGCGAGCGGCGGATCGCATCGGCCACGGCGTTGATCGCCTCGTCCTGACCCACTACGCGCTCATGCAGCTTGTCTTCGATCAGCAGCAGCTTTTCGCGCTCGCCCTGCATCATGCGCGAGACCGGAATGCCCGTCGAACGCGATACGACCTCGGCGATTTCCTCGGCACCCACCTGAGTGCGCAGCAACCGCCGGCGCGCCGGATTGTTCTGCTCGTCCGCCTCGGCCTGCGTGACCTGCTTCAGTTGCGCCTCGAGTTGCGGAAGCTTGCCGTACTGCAATTCGGCAACCTTCTCGAGCTTGCCCTCGCGCTGGAACTTCGTGATCTCAGCACGCACGCGGTCGATCTCTTCCTTGATCTGCGCACTGCCCTGCACCGCCGCTTTCTCGGCAGTCCAAATCTCTTCGAGGTCCTTATATTCGAGGCTCAGGCGGTCGATCTCTTCCTCGATCAGCTGCAGACGCTTTTGCGACGCTTCATCCTTTTCCTTCTTGACGGCTTCGCGCTCGATCTTCAGCTGAATGAGACGACGGTCGAGCTTGTCCATCTCTTCGGGCTTCGAATCGATTTCCATCTTGATCTTCGAAGCGGCTTCGTCGATCAGGTCGATGGCCTTGTCCGGCAAAAAACGATCGGTGATGTAGCGATGCGAGAGCTCCGCCGCCGCGACGATCGCCGGGTCGGTGATTTCCACGCCGTGGTGCAGCTCGTACTTCTCCTGCAGACCGCGCAGGATCGCGATGGTCGCCTCGACTGACGGTTCATCGACGAGCACCTTCTGGAAGCGGCGCTCGAGCGCGGCATCCTTTTCGATGTACTTGCGATATTCGTCGAGCGTGGTCGCGCCGATGCAGTGCAGCTCGCCGCGCGAAAGCGCCGGCTTGAGCATGTTGCCCGCATCCATCGCGCCTTCGGCCTTGCCGGCGCCCACCATCGTATGAATCTCGTCGATGAAAACGATGGTCTGGCCTTCGTCCTTCGCGATGTCGTTGAGCACGGCCTTCAGGCGTTCTTCGAACTCGCCGCGATACTTCGCGCCCGCGAGCAGCGCCGCCATGTCGAGCGAGAGCACGCGCTTGCCCTTGAGCGTCTCAGGCACTTCGCCGTTGACGATGCGCTGCGCGAGGCCTTCGACGATGGCCGTCTTGCCCACGCCCGGCTCGCCGATCAGCACCGGGTTGTTCTTGGTGCGGCGTTGCAGGATCTGGATCGAGCGGCGGATTTCGTCGTCGCGGCCGATCACGGGATCGAGCTTGCCCGCGCGTGCACGCTCGGTCAGGTCGACGGTGTACTTCTTGAGCGCTTCGCGCTGGCTCTCGGCGTCCTGGCTATGGACCTGCGCGCCGCCGCGCACCGCGACGATCGCCGCCTCGAGCGCCTTGCGCGTGAGGCCGTTCTTGCGCGCGATCTGGCCCGCGTCGCCCTTGTCCTCGGCGACCGCCAGCAAGAACATTTCGCTCGCGATATAGGTGTCGTTGAGCTTCTGCGCTTCCTTGTCGGCCTGATTCAGCAGACCCGTGAGCTCGCGGCCGACCTGCACATTGCCGTCGGTGCCCTGCACCTGCGGCAAGCGGTTGATGGCGTCATTGAGCGCGTTCTGCAGTGCCTGAACCTGCACGCCCGCACGCGACATAAGCGAGCGCGCCGAGCCGTCCTGTTGCGCAACGAGCGCAGCCAGCAAGTGGACCGGTTCGATGTATTGATTGTCGTGGCCGACGGCGAGGCTTTGTGCGTCGGAAAGCGCTTCCTGGAACTTGGTGGTGAGTTTATCGACTCTCATTTGAAACGAGACCTCCAGTTTTTTTAACTGTCACCAAATCTGAGGGGTGTTGTGCGGGTTTCAAGCACGCGCCGCGTAATTTTTTCCGATTTTTTTGTCCGGCCTGAGCGAGCGGCCGCGCCGGCTTGCGGCGAAACGGCCGGCCGGCGCGGTAGGCCGAGGCGCCTCTGTGAGGATAGACGCTAAGCGAGGGACACGGCGTGCGCGAGCGTCGCAGTCACAGCGTTTCGAGTCTCAATGTGCCTCAATGTGCCTCAGTGGGCCTCAGCGGAGCCCTGATGAGCCTCAGTGCTCGCCCGGCGGCGCATGGCGCGGGGTGCGCGCGCGTGGCATCAGGATAACGGGGGCGAGGCCCAGCAAGCCAGTCAGTTCCCCAGCGGGCTGCGCCAGTTCGCCGATGGTATGCCGGTCCAGTTCGGCAAGGAACGCGTCGCGCGCCGCCGCGAGCGCGTGCTTGAGCCGGCATTGCGGCTCAATGACGCAGCTTCGGCGCTCACCGTGCTCGTCCGGGAAGCATCCGACCAGTGCAAAATCGCTCTCGGTCTGCCGCACCACCGCACCGACGCTCAATTCGAGCGAATTCGGCCCGAGCCGCAGGCCGCCGTTACGGCCACGGATGGTATCGACCCAGCCCAGCTCGCCAAGACGCTGCACCACCTTCATCAGATGATTCTTCGAAATGCCGTAGGCATCCGAGATCTCCTGGATGGTCGAAAGCCCGTCGCGACGCAGCGCGAGATAAAGCATCACGCGCAGCGAATAATCGGTGTAGTCGGTCAGTCTCATGGTGCCAGGCTGTAAGTGGGCGCGCGAGCGCGGAAAACCATACGATAACATGCTAGTCGCATGCACTTTTTTGATCGCCTGGGTATTATGAGCGCTTCGATCAGCACTTCGCAAAATCATTCGTTGCGTGGCGGCTCCGCGCCCCGCCCCCGGCTTTCGACATGACGCACTCCGACACCGGCGCCGCGCCCCTGCGGCACACCGCCCCCACCGAAGACAACATCCGCGAACTCGTCTACGCGTTCTACGAGCGCGTGCGCGCGGACGCCCTGCTCGGCTCTGTTTTCGAGGGCGTGCTCGCTGGCCGCTGGGACGAGCATCTGCCGAAAATGTGCCGTTTCTGGTCAAGCCTCGTGCTCGGCACGAAGACTTACCGCGGCAATGTGCAGCAGGCGCACGACCCCGTGCCGGGCGTCGAGCCCAAGCATTTCAGCCACTGGCTTTATCTGTTTCTCGACACGGTTCAGGCGCGTTACGAACCCGCGGCGGCCGTGCAGTTCATGGAGCCCGCGCTGCGCATCGCGCAAAGTCTGCAACTGAGCCGCTTCGGCTGGGATTACGTAATTCCGCCCGAACAGCAGGCCCTGCTCGATTCGATCGCACCGCGCCGCCGTCCGGCGGAGCATGGCCACGATCTGCCCACTCGCCCGACTGGTGAGCCGTTTCCGGCCAAATTCGTGGGCCGTTCGATGGACGAAGACGAAACCGCTCGCTCCCACTGAACCGCCAGTCATGTGTGTCCGCAGGTAGCTATCCCGCGATCGGCGGCGCGCTCAGGCTTCCTTCGCCGCATTCGTCGACGTCACGCCCCAGCGCGCGAGCGCCTGATCGTCACTCTCGCGTGCATCGACCCAGCGCGCGCCCTCCCCGGTCTCTTCTTTCTTCCAGAAAGGCGCCTCGGATTTCAGGTAATCCATCACGAACTCGCACGAAGCGAACGCATCGCCGCGATGCTTCGAGGTCGTCGCCACCAGCACGATCTGGTCGAGCGGCGCGAGCTTGCCCACCCGATGGATGATCAGCACTTCGATGCCGGGCCAGCGCCGCTGCGCTTCGGCGACGATGCCCTCCAGCGCCTTCTCGGTCATGCCCGGATAATGCTCGAGCTCCATGCCCGCGACCGTGCTGCCGTCATTGATGTCGCGCACGGTCCCGACGAAGCACGCCACCGCGCCAATCGCCGGGTTGCTCGCACGCAGTTGCGCAACTTCGGTCGTCAGGTCGAAATCCGCGGTCTGGACACGTACTGGCATGGCTGCTCTCCTCGTCGTCCTGGTCGTTTTGATGAATCAACCGCCCGTGACAGGCGGGAAAAACGCCACTTCACAGCCATCGGTGATGCGCGTGGCCGGATCGGTCATCACATGGTTGCAGGCCATGCGCAGCGCACGCCCCTCCGCCAGCGTTTCCGCCCAGACGCCGCCGCGCGCGCGCAGCCAGCCGCGCACGTCGCCCACCGTGACGATGCCCTCGGGCAGCGTGACGGCCTCGTCGGCCACACCCAGCGCCTCGCGCACGCTCGCAAAAAATTTCAACTGGATCTTCATCGGATAACGCTCAACTCAATACAGCAGTTCGGTGAAAGGAATGAAACGCACGGTCTCGCCCGCGCTGATCGCATGATTCGGCGGATTGTCGATCAAGCCGTCGCCCCATACGGTCGAGGTCAGCACCGCCGAGCTCTGGTTCGCGAACAAGTCGAGGCCGCCCGCCGGATTCACGCGCGCGCGCAGGAATTCGTTGCGGCGATCGGCCTTGGCCTGCGTGAAATCGGCGCGCAGCGAGAGCGCGCGCGGGCTCACGTGGGTCGCGCCGGAAAGGCGCAGCAGGAACGGCCGCACGAACAGCAGGAAGGTGACGAAGCTCGACACCGGATTGCCCGGCAGCCCGATGAAGAACGCCTCATCAGCGGCAGCCTGCGCCCCGCCCCGAGGCCGGCGCACCGCGCCGAACGCCAGCGGCTTGCCCGGCTTCATCGCAATCTGCCACATGTTGATGTGCCCCTCGGCCTCCACCGCTGGCCTCACGTGGTCTTCCTCGCCCACGGACACGCCGCCCGAGGTCAGGATCAGGTCGTGCTTCGCGGCGGCCTCGCGCAGCGTCGCGCGAGTGACGTCGAGCCGGTCCGGCACGATACCGTAGTCGGTGACTTCGCAGCCCAGGTTGCGCAACAAGCCGGTCAGGGTGAAGCGGTTCGAGTTGTAGATCGCGCCCGGCCTGAGCGGCTCGCCCGGCATGGTCAACTCGTCGCCGGTGAAGAACACCGCTACTTTCACGCGGCGCGTGACCGTGAGCGTCGCACACCCCACTGACGCCGCCAGCCCGAGCGCCGCCGGCGTGAGTCGCGTGCCCGCGGGCAGGATTACCGAGCCCTTCTTGATATCGGCGCCCTGAGCGGTAATCCACTCGCCAGCCTTCGGCGCATGCAGGATCGTCACTTCGCCGTCGGCCGTCTCGGTCTGTTCCTGCATCACCACGGCATCGGCGCCCGGAGGGACCGTCGCGCCCGTGAAAATCCGTGCCGCCGTGCCCGCCGCGAGCGGCTGCGGCGCGTGTCCGGCGGGAATGCGCTGCGAGACCGGCAGACGGCGGCTGCCCTGCGCGAGATCGGCCACGCGTACCGCGTAGCCGTCCATCGCGCTCGTATGCATTGGCGGCACATCGAGCGGCGAGACGACCTCGACCGCCAGCACGCGGTTGAGCGCGTCGAAGGTCGAAAGCGTCTCGGTGGCGCCGCCGTGTGCGGCATCGGTCAGGGGCCGGGCGGCGGCCAGCAAGGTGGCGAGCGCGTCGGCGGTCGAAAGCATCGGCGCGCGCGGCGCAGGCGCGGCTGCAGCGGAGGATGGCGGTTGAGGCGTGGACATTGGCGGGGATAGTGGGCTTGACTGGACGCCGCGTGCGGCGCCTTCGACAGAAGTGGTCTGTCGGTATTGTAGCGGCGAGGACGCGGCGTTGCGCCGCTGCGCTTTATGCCACGGATTTGCAGCACCCTGGCCGCGGGCGCGACCAGGGTTCGCAGGCCCCTCAGCGGGCCATCAAAGCCCCGTGTGAGCGGCGATGTAGTCCTTCACGCGCTGGGCATCGGCCGGCATGACTTCGAAGCGCTGCGGCAGCGCCTCCAGCCCTTCGAACGCCGCCGGACGCTCCGCCTCGCGATCGAGCGCCTCGCGAATCGTCTCGCCGAACTTCACCGGCTGCGCGGTTTCGAGCACGATCATCGGCACGCCCGGCTGCAGGCGCTCGCGCGCGACCTTCACGCCGTCCGCGGTATGCGTGTCGATCATCGTCTGATAGCGCGCGTACACGTCGCGGATCGTGGCGATGCGGTCCTCGTGGCTGCTGCGCCCCGACACGAAGCCGAATTGCTGCACGCGCACAAAGTCGCCGCTGGCCGCGAGATCGAAACCGCCCTTTTCCTCCACGTCGCGGAACAGCTGCGTCACGCGCGCCGGATCGCGGCCGAGCAGGTCGTAGACGAAGCGCTCGAAGTTCGACGCCTTCGAGATGTCCATGCTCGGGCTGGTCGTGTGATACGTCTCGGCCGAGGCTCGCACGCGGTAGACGCCCGTGCGGAAGAACTCGTCGAGCACGTCGTTCTCGTTCGTGGCCACCACGAGCTTCTCGATCGGCAGGCCCATCATGCGCGCGATATGGCCCGCGCAGACGTTGCCGAAGTTGCCCGAAGGCACCGTGAACGAGACGCGCTCGTCGTTGCTCTTCGTGGCCGCGAAGTACCCCGCGAAGTAGTAGACGACCTGGGCCACGACGCGCGCCCAGTTGATGGAGTTGACCGTGCCGATCTTCTGCTGCGCCTTGTACGCGTGATCGTTCGAAACCGCCTTGACGATGTCCTGGCAGTCGTCGAACACGCCTTCCACCGCGAGATTGAAGATGTTCGGATCCTGCAGGCTGAACATCTGCGCGGTCTGGAATGCGCTCATCTTCTTGTGCGGCGAGAGCATGAACACGCGCACGCCCTTCTTGCCGCGCATCGCGTATTCGGCGGCGCTGCCGGTGTCGCCGGAAGTCGCGCCGAGAATGTTCAACTGCTGCCCCGCCTTCGCGAGCGCGTACTCGAACAGGTTGCCGAGCAGCTGCATCGCCATGTCCTTGAACGCGAGCGTCGGGCCGTTCGAGAGTTCGAGCAGCGAAAGCTTTGCGCCGTTTTCCTCGCCAAGCGTGGTGAGCGGCGTGATTTTGCTCGCGTCCTCGCCATGGCGCACGTTGCAGTACGTGGCGGCGGTATAGGTGCGGCGCGTCAGGTCGCGCAGGTCCTCGGCGGGAATGTCGTCGCTGAACTTCGAGAGGATCTCGAACGCGAGGTCCGCGTACGAGAGGCCGCGCCAGCGCGCGAGTTCTTCCTTGCCGATGCGCGGATACTCGGCCGGCAGATACAGGCCGCCGTCGCGTGCGAGGCCGCCCAGCAGGATGTCGGAAAACGAGTGATGTTCGCCGGCACCCGCGCCGCGCGTCGATACGTAATTCATTGCCTTTGCCTTATTCAGCGCTTCAGTTCAGTCCTTCCATGCGCAGCTTCGTCACCGACGACTTCACGGTCGCCAGCTTCTCTACCTGCGCGATCACCGCGTTGACGCGCTTCTCGACCGTCTCGTGCGTGATCAGGATGATGTCGGTTTCCGCCTTGCCCTGCGCGTCGATCTGCTCCGATTCCTTTTGCAGCAGCGCGTCGATCGAAATGCCGCTGTCTGCGAGGATGCGCGTGATGTCGGCCATCACGCCGGTCTGGTCGGCCACGCGCAGGCGCAGGTAGTAGCCGCTCGTGACTTCGTCGATCGGCAGGATCGGCGTGTTCGAAAGGCTGTCCGGCTGGAACGCCAGATGCGGCACACGGTGTTCGGGGTCGGCCGTGTGCAGGCGCGTGACGTCCACCAGATCGGCGACCACGGCCGAAGCCGTCGGCTCCGAGCCCGCGCCCTTGCCGTAGTAGAGCGTCGTGCCCACGGCGTCGCCGTGCACGACAACCGCGTTCATCGCGCCTTCCACGTTCGCGAGCAGGCGCTTGGCCGGGATCAGCGTGGGGTGGGTGCGCAGCTCGATGCCCTTCTCCGTGCGGCGCGCGATGCCCAGCAGCTTGATGCGGTAACCCAGTTCTTCCGCGTACTTGATGTCGATGGCGTCGAGCTTGCTGATGCCTTCCACGTAGGCCTTGTCGAACTGCACGGGCACGCCGAACGCGATCGCGCTCATGATCGTGGCCTTGTGCGCGGCGTCCACGCCTTCGATGTCGAAGGTCGGATCGGCTTCGGCGTAGCCCAGCTCCTGCGCGCCCTTCAGTGCGGTCGCGAAGTCGAGGCCGCGCTCGCGCATTTCCGAAAGGATGTAGTTCGTGGTGCCGTTGATGATGCCCGCGATGTACTCGATGCGGTTGGCCGTGAGACCTTCGCGCAGCGCCTTGATGATGGGGATGCCGCCCGCGACCGCCGCCTCGAACGCGACCATCACGCCCTTGGCGCGCGCCGCTTCGAAGATCTCGGTGCCGTGAACCGCCAGCAGCGCCTTGTTCGCGGTGACCACGTGCTTGCCGTTGGCAATGGCGCGCAGCACGAGATCCTTCGCGACGCCCGTGCCGCCGATCATTTCGGCGACGATCGAGATCGACGGGTCATCGACGACCGCGTTGAAATCGCTCGTCAGCTCGACCGTGCCGGCTTCGTCGCCGAGCGCCGCCGTGGCCTTGGCCGGGTTGCGCACGGCGATGCGCGCAACCTCGATGCCGCGGCCCGCGCGGCGTTTAATTTCTTCCTGGTTGCGGCGCAGTACCGTGAAGGTGCCGCTGCCTACCGTGCCGAAGCCCAAGAGACCTACTTTGATCGGTTCCATGCAGCGTGTGTTCGTCTAAGTGTTTAAAAGGAAAAGCGGTTGCGTCGCGCCGGACAGTCAGCCGCGCGGCGCGCATGGCGTGTATGCCGGACGCGGCTCAGGTGCCGTGCCTCTGGCGGTAGTTGTCGAGGAAGCGCGCGATGCGGTTGATCGAATCGGTCAGGTCGTCGACGTTCGGCAGGAACACCACACGGAAGTGGTCTGGCTGCTTCCAGTTGAAGCCCGTGCCCTGCACCAGCAAAACGCGCTCCGCGAGCAGCAGGTCGAGAATGAACTGCTGGTCGTCCTCGATCGGATAAAGCTTCGGGTCGAGGCGCGGGAACATGTAGAGCGCCGCTTCGGGCTTCACGCAGGTCACGCCCGGAATGGCGGTGAGCATGTTGTAGGCGAGTTCGCGCTGGCGATACAGGCGCCCGCCCGGCTGGATCAACTCGTTGATGCTCTGGTAGCCGCCCAGCGCCGTCTGGATCGCATACTGGCCGGGCACGTTCGCGCACAGGCGCATCGAGGCCAGAATGCCCAGGCCCTCGGTGTAGTCTTTCGAGCGGCGGCGGTTCTCGGCCGTCATGCCCGACAGGAACATCCAGCCCGCGCGGTAGCCGCACGCGCGATAGCTCTTCGACAGGCTGTTCAGCGTAACCGTGATGACGTCTTCGGACAGCGAGCCGAGTGCCGTGTGGGTCTTGCCGTCGTAGATGATCTTGTCGTAGACCTCGTCGGCGAAAATGATCAGGCCGTGCTCGCGCGCAATCGCCACGATGCCCTGCAGCAGTTCGTCCGAGTACAGCGCGCCCGTGGGGTTGTTCGGGTTGATGACCACGATCGCCCGCGTGTTCGGCGTGATCTTCGCGCGGATGTCGTCCAGATCCGGCATCCAGGCATTCGACTCGTCACAGATGTAATGCACGGGCGTGCCGCCCGACAGGCTCACCGCCGCCGTCCAGAGCGGATAGTCGGGCGCCGGGAGCAGCACTTCGTCTTCGTCGTTCAGGAGCGCCTGCATCGCCATCACGATCAGCTCGGACGCGCCGTTGCCAATGTAGATGTCATCGAGCTCGACGCCCTTCACGCCTTTTTGCTGCGCATAATGCATGATCGCCTTGCGCGCGGCGAACACGCCCTTCGAGTCCGAATACCCCGAGGAGCCCGGCAGGTTCAGGATCATGTCCTGGATGACCTCGTCGGGCGCATCGAAGCCGAACGGCGCGAGATTGCCGATATTCAGCTTGATGATGCGGTGGCCTTCTTCTTCGAGGCGCTTGGCATGCTCGAGCACCGGCCCCCGGATGTCGTAGCAAACGTTCTGCAGCTTGTTGGATTTGAGGATCGGTTTCACGGCGGGCGGTTGGTCCAAAAGCGTGTGTTGTTTCCGGAGGCAGTCTGAAAATCTGGATCGGGCTGCGACGGGGTTGATCGGCATAGACGACATGCATTGCGTGCCGCACCAGGAAGCACGCAATGCACGAATTCATGGATTGTACGGTCTGGCAGCCAGCCTGCAGCTTGTGACTGCGTTCGCCCTTCGATGGATGATGACCCGGGCCGATGGGCTGAGGCGGATGGCGCAAGCGCACGACAGGCACACTGAACGCACACGCCATGCGCACGCGGAAGGCTCGCTGCCGGGGCCGGCACTGGTTGCGCCTTCGGCGCGCCTCAGAGCACGCCATCGGGCCCTTATGAGCAAGGCCCGTCGTCGCAGCCGCTAAAAAGCTATAATTTAGCGGATTTTGGCCGACTTCCGCAATGCGCACCAAGCCGCGCGCCTCCCGAACCGAGACCTTCCGGAACCGAAGTTTTGAAACTACACCAGGACTCTAGCGGCGCCCTGAACACCGTCACCGGTTACGGCGCCGATTACGTCGAAATCAACCTCGAACGCCATACCGGCAGCGTCATCGTGATGCCCGAGACGCCTGTCATGCCCTGGCCGGTCAGCGCGTTCGACGCCTTGAGCCCCGAACTTTTCGAGATGCTACTGCCGCTCGACCCCGAGGTCGTGGTATTCGGCAGCGGCGATCGACTGCGCTTTCCCCATCCGCGCCTGACCGCGGCGCTTGGCACGAAGCGCATCGGGGTGGAGGCGATGGATTTCAAGGCTGCCTGCCGCACCTACAACATCCTGATGGCCGAAGGCCGGCGCGTGGCCGCCGCGCTCCTGATCGAATCCTGATTCAATCCTGATCGAAAGCCGGGCCGCGGGTTAGTGCGCGGCATCGCCTTAAGCCCGCCTTCAGGTAAGCCCGGCGCGCCGTAGTACACTTGCGCGCCGCGCGGGCGCTGCGCGCCCGCCATGAAATCACGGGCGCCGCGCCGCCTGACCGACCGCAACATCAACAAGAACAGGCTGGAACCCATGAACGATACGCCCTCGCGGCTGCCGCTCAATCGCAGCGCGATCCTGCTCCTGATCGTCGCTCTCGCCGTCATCTGGTTTGTGCCGCTTGGCTGGCGCCATCTGGTGCCGAGCGACGAAGGCCGCTACGCCGAAATGGCGCGCGAAATGCTCGCCAGCGGCGACTGGATCACCCCGCGCTACAACGACTACAAGTATTTCGAGAAGCCGCCGCTACAAACCTGGATGAACGCGCTCACGTTCGCGTGGTTCGGCATCGGCGAATGGCAGGCGCGCCTCTACACGGCCCTCACGGGCTTCGCGGGCGTGCTGCTGATCGGCTTCACCGGCGCGCGTGTCTTCAACGCCGCCACGGGCTTCTTCGCCGCGCTGGTGCTCGCCTGCGCGCCATACTGGAACCTGATGGGCCACTTCGACACGCTCGACATGGCCCTGTCCTTCTGGATGGAGCTCACGCTCTGCGCGCTGCTGCTGGCCCAGCGCCCGAACCTGCCTGCGCGCACGGCGCGCCTGTGGATGTGGGTCTGCTGGGGGGCGATGGCGCTCGCGGTACTCTCGAAGGGCCTGATCGGCCTGATCCTGCCGGGCGCCGTGCTGGTGCTCTACACGGTGATCGCGCGCGACTGGGCGCTCTGGAAGCGCCTCTACCTCGTGAGCGGCCTGATCGTGTTCTTCGCGATCGTCTCGCCGTGGTTCATCCTCGTGCAGCAGCGCAATCCCGAGTTCTTCAACTTCTTTTTCATCGTCCAGCAGTTCCAGCGCTACCTCACACCGGCGCAGAACCGTCCCGGCCCGTTATATTATTTCGTGCCGGTACTGCTGGTGGGCTTCCTGCCGTGGCTCTCGGTGAGCGTCCAGAGCGTGCGCCATGCGCTGCGCGCGCCGAGCCAGCCCAACGGCTTCGCCCCCGTCACGCTGATGCTGGTCTGGAGCGTGTTCATTTTCCTGTTCTTCAGCGCCTCGCACTCGAAGCTGCTGTCGTACACGCTGCCGATCGCGCCGCCGCTTGCGCTTGTCATCGGCCTGTATCTGCCGCTCATGACGCGCAAGCAGTGGCACCGCCATCTGGCGGGCTACGCGCTGCTCGCCGTCGCGCTCATGGCGGGTTCCTTCGTGCTCACGCGCATTGGCGACTCGCGCAATCCCAACGCCCTTTATCGCGAGTTCCAGGTCTGGGTGTTCGCGGCCGCCGCGGTCGCCTTCATCGCCACCATGATCGGGCTGCGCCTGAACCGTGCGAAACGCACGCCCGAGACGGGCGCCAGCGCGCCGGCCGTGGCGCTCGGCGCCGCGTGGCTGCTGCTCGCGACCATCGCAGGCACGGGGCATGACGTGTTCGGCACGCTCAGCTCGGGCGCGCCGCTCGCGCCCGCGGTGCGAGCGGCCATCGCGAAACTGCCGCCCGACACGCCGTTCTACTCGGTGGGCGTGCTCGACCACACGATGCCCTTCTACGTGCGCCACCCGATGACGATGGTGCAGGTGACCGACGAACTGGCCTTCGGCATCTCCGAGGAGCCGCAAAAATGGGTGCCGACCATCGCGGAATGGGAGCAGCGCTGGAAGGACGAGCGCTATGCGCTCGCGCTGATGCCAACGGATCGCTATAACGAGCTGACCGCCCAGGGCTTCCCGATGCAGGTGATCGCGCGCGACTCGCGCCGCGTGATCGTCGAGAAGCCGCAACCCTGACGACGCCCGGCTTGCGGCGGTCATGCCGCGCGCATGGGCGATAATGCTGGGCGCCGCCGCTGCGTGGAGCGTGGAGCGTGGATGGCGGCCAGCGACAACTGGCCGGGCGCCAGCACACCGCCATTGTGCGGCCGGAGCAACCGTAGCGGGCCCGCCAGCCGCGCGCCACGGCAATTCCGCCACTAATTCACTTCGCGCCTATATCCAGCCCTTATTAACCATCCAACACGATGAATCCGATTTCCCTCATCTGCATTCTCGCCGGTGTCGGCCTGAATGCCTGTGCGCAACTGTTGCTGAAAGCCGGTGTCAATGCCGTTGGACACTTCGAATTCACCCGTGCGAACATCGTGCCCATTGGCTGGAAGCTGGCGACGCAACTGCCGATCATCGGCGGACTCACCTGCTACGTGTTCAGCGTGGTCGTGTGGATCGTGGGACTCTCGCGCGTGGACGTCTCGATCGCCTATCCGATGCTCTCGCTCGGCTACGTGGTCAACGCGTTCGCCGCATGGTATCTGTTCGGCGAGGTGCTGAGCGTGCAGCGCCTTGTCGGCATCGGCATCATTCTGATCGGCGTGTTCGTGCTCGCCCGCAGTTAGGGCGCACCGAAGCACGCCCGGGCACGCATCGAGGCGCGCCTGTGTGTCTCTGGCATCCTTGCACCGCAGCCGAATTCCGATTTTTTCTGACGTTCTCACGAGCAAAGCCCTCATGACCCAGTCATCCGCGCAGTCCTCCGTTCCGTTCCTGCCGTTCGTCAAGCCCGAAATCGACGAAGAAACCATCGCGGGCGTCGCCGACGTGCTGCGCTCGGGCTGGATCACGACCGGTCCGCAGAATCAGGCGTTCGAGGCCGCGCTCTCCGAGTTCTGCGGCGGCCGTCCGGTGCGCACCTTCAACTCCGGCACCGCGACGCTCGAAATCGGCCTGCGCATCGCAGGCGTGGGCCCTGGCGACGAAGTCATCACCACGCCTGCCTCGTGGGTCGCCACCAGCAACGTGGTCTACGAAGTGGGCGCGACCCCGGTGTTCGCCGACATCGACCCCGTCACGCGCAACATCGACCTCGACAAGCTCGAAGCCGCCATCACACCGCGCACGAAGGCGATCATCCCCGTCTATCTCGCGGGCCTGCCCGTCGACATGGACCGCCTCTACGCCATCGCCCGCCAGCACAAGCTGCGCGTGATCGAAGACGCTGCGCAGGCGTTCGGTTCGACGTGGAACGGCAAGCGCATCGGCGCGATCGGCGACATCGTCTCGTTCAGCTTCCACGCCAACAAGAACCTCACGTCGATCGAAGGCGGCGCGCTCGTGCTCAACAACGAGGACGAAGCCGAACTCGCCCGCAAGTACCGCCTGCAGGGCATCACACGCACGGGCTTCGACGGCATGGACTGCGACGTGCTCGGCGGCAAGTACAATCTCACCGACGTGGCCGCGCGCGTAGGCCTCGGCCAGCTCAAGCACATCGAGCGTTTCACCGAGCAGCGCCGCAAGCTCGCGCATGCGTACTTCACGGGCTTCGAGGGCAGCGCCGCGGTGAAGCTCGGCGTGGGCCTGCCGGTGGCCGATTTCACCAACAGCAACTGGCACATGTTCCAGATCACGCTGCCGCTGGAGAAGCTCACGATCAGCCGGGCGGAATTCATGGAGCAGCTCAAGGAGCGCGGCATCGGCTCGGGCGTGCACTACCCGGCCATCCACCTCTTCACGCTCTATCGCGAGCGCGGTTTCCGTGCGGGCATGTTCCCGCACGCCGAGCGGTTCGGCGCGACCACGGTCACGCTGCCGCTATTCACGCAGATGAGCGTCGCCGACGTGGCGCGGGTGTGCCGCGCCGTCGACGACATCTGCACGCAGTACGCAGTCGGCGCCGCCGCCTGATCCGGCGCTTCACACCGGGATTCAGGCACGCGGGTGCGGCAGCCCAGGGGGGACGCACCCGCTTGAATCGGCTTGAATCCGCCTGAGAGCGGCAATTTCGACGCCAATTACATGCATCATCAGAACGGAAAAGACGCACTCATGACCCAAACGGAACAACGCACCTTGACCCCGGAGTCGCCGGAAGTCTCGGTCATCATTCCGGTCTACAACGAGGAA
Source organism: Paraburkholderia sp. A3BS-1L (assembly GCF_051125215.1). Taxonomy (NCBI): domain Bacteria; kingdom Pseudomonadati; phylum Pseudomonadota; class Betaproteobacteria; order Burkholderiales; family Burkholderiaceae; genus Paraburkholderia; species Paraburkholderia sp. A3BS-1L. The sequence goes on from NZ_CP120442.1 coordinate 1,858,977, forward strand.
GCAGGACTCGCCGCGCTGTTCGCGCGCCTGTACCCGGCGCTCGACGCGCTCGGCACCTCGTACGAAATCATCTTCATCAACGACGGCAGCCGCGACCGCTCGGCCGCGATGCTCGCCGAGCAGTTCCGCGCCCGGCCCGACACCACGCGCGCGATCCTGCTCAACGGCAACTACGGTCAGCACATGGCGATTCTCGCGGGCTTCGAACAGGCGCGCGGCGAAATCGTCATCACGCTCGACGCCGACCTGCAAAACCCGCCCGAGGAAATCGGCAAGCTCGTCGAGAAGATGCGCGAAGGCTACGATTATGTGGGCACCATCCGCATGCAGCGCCAGGACAGCCTGTGGCGCCGCAAGGCATCGCACATGATGAACCGTCTGCGCGAGCGCATCACGCGCATCAAGATGACCGACCAGGGCTGCATGCTGCGCGCGTACAGCCGCCACATCATCGACACGATCAACCGCTGCGGCGAGATCAATACCTTCATTCCGGCGCTCGCCTACACGTTCGCGCAGAACCCCGTGGAAGTCGACGTCGCGCACGAAGAGCGCTTCGCGGGCGAATCGAAGTATTCGCTCTATAGCCTGATCCGCCTGAACTTCGACCTCGTGACCGGCTTCTCGGTCGTGCCGCTGCAGTGGCTCTCGTTCATCGGCGTGATTCTCTCGCTCGGCTCCGCGGGCCTCTTCATCCTGCTGCTGATTCGCCGCTTCATCATCGGCGCGGAAGTGCAAGGCGTGTTCACGCTGTTCGCCATCACGTTCTTCCTGCTCGGCGTGATCATTTTCGCGCTCGGCTTGCTCGGCGAATACATCGGCCGCATTTATCAGCAAGTGCGCGCGCGGCCGCGCTATCTCGTGCAGACGATCCTCGAAGAGCGCAATGGCCGCGAAGTGGTGGGCGCGCCTCGCCAGGACATCGTGCAGGGCGTGCAGGCGTCGCTCAATGCCGCCAGCGCCGCGAACCAGGGTAGCCAGGGTGGACAGCAAGGAGCCCAGTCATGAAGCCGCGCGCCGTCGTTTTCGCGTATCACAATGTGGGCGTGCGCTGCCTGCAGGTGCTGCTTGCGCGCGGCGTGGACGTTGCGCTCGTCGTCACCCACGAGGACAGCCCGACCGAAAACATCTGGTTCGGCAGCGTGAAGTCGGTGGCCGAGGAGCATGGCATCGACGCCATCACGCCCGCCGATCCGAAAAGCCCCGCGCTGCGCGCAGCCGTTGCCGCCGCGCGGCCCGACTTCATCTTCTCGTTCTACTACCGGCACATGCTGCCGGTGGACCTGCTCGCGATCGCCGCGCGCGGCGCCTACAACATGCACGGCTCGCTGCTGCCGAAGTATCGCGGCCGCGTGCCCACGAACTGGGCCGTGCTCAAGGGCGAAACTGAGACCGGCGCGACGCTGCACGAGATGGCCGCCAAGCCCGATGCGGGCGCAATCATCGCGCAGACCCCTGTGCCGATCTTGCCCGATGACACCGCCGCGATGGTATTCGACAAGGTGACGGTGGCCGCCGAGCAGACGCTCTGGCGCGTGCTGCCCGCGCTGATCGCGGGCGAGGCGCCGCATCTGCCGAACGATCTCTCGCATGGCAGCTACTATGGAGGGCGCAAGCCCGAAGACGGCCGCATCGATTTCACGCAGCGCGCCCAGGACGTCTACAACCTGATCCGCGCAGTCGCGCCGCCCTATCCCGGCGCGTTCGTCGACATCGGCAAGGAGCGCTTCGTGATCGCCCGCGCGCGCCTCGTGCGCCCCGGCGTAGCGACGCCCGGCATATCGGGCCAATTGCCCCCGGGTATCTACGTAAGCGATAATGCGCTTTTCGCCGTCTGCGGCGACGGCCGCGCCATCGCGATCCACGAGCTGCGGCGCCAGCATCATGGTCAAGAGACCATCGTTACCCCCGCCGCATTCTCCGAACTCACTTCATCTGTCCCCCGTCCATGAAAAAAGTCCTGATCCTGGGTGTGAACGGCTTTATCGGCCATCACCTCTCCAAGCGCATCCTCGAAACCACGAACTGGGAAGTGTTCGGGATGGACATGCAGACGGACCGCCTCGGCGATCTCGTCAAGCATGAGCGGATGCACTTCTTCGAAGGCGACATCACGATCAACAAGGAGTGGGTCGAATACCACGTCAAGAAGTGCGACGTGATCCTGCCGCTCGTCGCCATCGCCACGCCCGCGACCTACGTGCAGCAACCGCTGCGCGTGTTCGAACTCGACTTCGAGGCGAACCTGCCGATCGTGCGTTCGGCGGTGAAGTACCGCAAGCACCTGGTCTTCCCCTCGACCTCCGAGGTCTATGGCATGTGCTCCGACGAGCAGTTCGACCCGGACGCATCCGCCCTCACCTACGGCCCGATCAACAAGCCGCGCTGGATCTACGCCTGCTCCAAGCAGCTCATGGACCGCGTGATCTGGGGCTATGGCATGGAAGGCCTGAACTTCACGCTGTTCCGTCCGTTCAACTGGATCGGCCCGGGCCTCGACTCGATCTACACGCCGAAGGAAGGTTCGTCCCGCGTCGTCACGCAATTCCTCGGCCATATCGTGCGCGGCGAGAACATCAGCCTCGTCGATGGCGGCGCGCAAAAGCGCGCGTTCACCGACATCGACGACGGCATCGAAGCGCTCATGAAGATCATCGAGAACAAGAACGGCGTCGCCACGGGCAAGATCTACAACATCGGCAACCCGACCAACAACTTCTCGGTGCGCGAGCTCGCGCACAAGATGCTTGCGCTCGCTGCCGAGTTCCCCGAGTACGCCGACTCCGCGAAGAAGGTCCAGCTTGTCGAAACGTCGTCGGGCGCGTACTACGGCGCGGGTTACCAGGACGTGCAGAACCGCGTGCCGAAGATCGAGAACACGATGCAGGAGCTCGGCTGGGCGCCGAAGTCGACCTTCGACGAAGCGCTGCGCAAGATCTTCGAAGCGTACCGCGGCCACGTGGCCGAAGCACGCGCGCTCGTCGAGCAGCAATAAGCAAGGGACCCGCTCTTTGGCCCGCATCGTCCTGAAAATCGACGTCGACACGCTGCGCGGCACGCGCGAAGGCGTGCCGAATCTCGCCCGCATCTTCGATCGCTACAAGGCCCGCGCAACGTTTCTCTTCAGCCTCGGCCCGGACCATACGGGCTGGGCGCTGCGCCGCGTGTTCCGGCCGGGCTTTCTCAAGAAGGTCTCGCGCACGTCCGTGGTCGAGCACTACGGCGTGAAGCAGCTGATGTACGGCGTGCTGCTGCCCGGCCCCGACATCGGTGTGCGCGCGGCGGCCGAGATGCGCGCGATCCACGAAGCCGGCTTCGAATGCGGCATTCACACGTGGGATCACGTCTACTGGCAGGACAACGTGCGCAGCCGCGAGCCCGCCTGGACTGCGCGCGAGATGAACAAGAGCCACGAGCGCTTCACGCGGATCTTCGGCACCGCTCCCGTCACGCACGGCGCCGCGGGCTGGCAGATGAACGAGGCCGCGTTCGAGCAGATCGACGCGTGGGGCATGAAGTACGCCTCGGACGGACGCGGGCATTCGCCCTATCGACCCGTGGTGCGCGGGCGCACGCTCAACCACGTGCAGATGCCTACCACGCTGCCCACGCTCGACGAAGTGCTGGGCGTGGACGGCGTGGACATCGACAACGTCGCGGCGTGGCTGCTCAAGCGTACCGAGCGCAATCCGCACGACCAGGTGTTCACGCTGCATGCCGAGCTCGAAGGCCAGAAGCTCGCGCCGGTCTTCGAGCAACTGCTTGCCGGCTGGCGCGCGCAGGGCCATACGTTTGCCACGATGGGCGACTACCATGCGGCGCTGGACCCGGATTCGCTGCCATCGTACCCTGTCACCTGGGGCGAGATCACCGGCCGCTCGGGCCAGTTGATCGTCCAGCCCGACTGAAATCCGCTGCATGGCGATGCCGCGGCGCAGCGTGCACGAGACTGCGCCGCGCCGTCGATTCGCGGGAATCGCCCCCGCCCATGCGAGCCCATAACAACAGGAGAGCCACGTGCCTGACGTGACCATCGCAGTCGACCAACCCGTTCCCAATTTCACCGCACCCGCCACCGGCGGCGACTTCACGCTCTCGAGCCTCAAGGGCAAGAAGGTCGTGCTGTACTTCTACCCTAAGGACAATACGCCCGGCTGCACGCGCGAAGGCATGGAGTTCCGCGACCTCTACCCGAAGTTCAAGAAGGCGGGCGCCACGATCGTGGGCGTCTCGCGCGACAGCGTGCGCTCGCACGAGAACTTCAAGACCAAGCTCGAATTGCCGTTTACATTGGTATCGGATGGCGACGAAGCGCTCTGCTCGCTCTTCAACGTCATCAAAATGAAGAAAATGTATGGCAAAGAAGTGAGAGGAATCGAGCGCTCCACGTTCCTCATCGACGCCAGCGGCGTACTGCGCCAGGAGTGGCGCGGGCTCAAGGTGCCGGGCCATGTCGAGGAGGTCCTGGAGGCTGTACAAGCGCTGTGAGGCGCGATATATTGGGCTTCAATGAGTGCCTGTCCACCCTATTTTTTGTCGCATTTGCCACGCGGTCTTGGGAGCGGTCACAGGATGACCGCTCCAGCGCATCCGGGGCAACGCGCCATTAAAGCAGTCAAGCCGCTTGCCTCGTCACCCGGGGCAGCGGCTTTTTTGTTTGCTTCTTCGTTAGCTGTCACTCCCTCCACGTCGCACCGGATTAGCGACCCGGCGCGCGTCAACGTCAAGGAGCCGATCGAAAAACAGGCGAACCGGCATTTTCAGACCTGAGCGCGCACCCGGCGCGGTCACGGCGGGCACCTTACCCGGCACCCGCACGCCCCGCCAGAAAGCGCACCGTACGCGCACCGTACGGTCAACACCGCGACCACTCGACCCGAATTTTTCGAGGGACACCATGCCTTTGCCTACCCCCCCCAGCAAGCTCGGCAACCTGCTGCCGCCCGATGAATACAAGGCGCGTGCGCGCACGACCCGAAGCACGCGCAAAGCGGCGAGCGAAAACGACGCCGCCGATGTCGCCGACTATGGCGCAGACAGCGTCGCCGAGCCGATGACCCCCGCCGCCAACGCGGCGACCACGCTGCGCACCGTGCCCATGCACACAGCCAGCGCCGAACTCGCAGCGCTCGAACCGGTCGCGCCGGCACCGGCGCGAAAACGCAAACAGCCAACCGCGGCGCTGCTGCAGCCGGTGCAGGCACATGCCGAGCCGCATGCCGAAGCGCCTGCGGCACCCGCGGCGCGCGGCGGCAAATCGCCCGCGGGCAAAACGGCTAGCGGCACCGCCGCAAGCGCCCCGCGCACCGGCACAAAGAAGCGCTTGCACCCCGAAGAGACGATGGAGGTGCAAAAGCTCTTCGTGCTCGACACGAACGTGCTGATGCACGATCCGACCTGCCTGTTCCGCTTCGAGGAGCACGACGTCTTCCTGCCGATGATGACGCTGGAAGAGCTCGACAACCACAAGAAGGGCATGTCGGAAGTGGCGCGCAACGCGCGTCAGGTGAGCCGCACGCTCGATCAACTCGTCGCCAACGCGGGCCCGATCTCGGAAGGCATCTCGCTCGACCGACTCGGCAGCCGCGAGGCGCTCGGGCGTCTGTACTTCCAGACCACGCTCACGCACATCGATCCGGTCGACGGCCTGCCCGAAGGCAAGGCCGACAATCAGATCCTCGGCGTGGTGCGCGCGCTGCAGCGCGACCGGCCGGACCACCTCGTCGTGCTGGTGTCGAAAGACATCAACATGCGCATCAAGGCGCACGCGCTCGGCCTGCCCGCCGAAGACTACTTCAACGACCAGGTCCTCGAAGACAAGGACCTGCTCTACTCGGGCATCCGCGCGCTGACGCAGGACTTCTGGACCAAACACGCGAAGGGCATGGAGTCGTGGCAGGAGACCAAGACCGGCACCACGTACTACCGCGTGACGGGTCCCGAATGCCTTTCGATGCTCGTGAACGAATTCGTCTATCTGGAGCCGCAGAACGGCGAACCCGCGTTCCACGCGATCGTGCGCGAGCTCAACGGCAAGACGGCGCTGCTGCAAACGTTGCGCGACTACGGCCACCACAAGAACAACGTGTGGGGCATCACGGCGCGCAACCGCGAGCAGAACTTCGCGCTGAACCTGCTGATGAACCCGGAGATCGACTTCGTCACGCTGCTCGGCCAGGCCGGCACCGGCAAGACGCTCGTGGCGCTCGCGGCGGGTCTCGCCCAGGTGCTCGACGACAAGCGCTACAACGAAATCATCGTGACGCGCGCGACGGTGCCGGTAGGCGAAGACATCGGCTTCCTGCCCGGCACCGAAGAGGAAAAAATGCAGCCGTGGATGGGCGCCTTCGACGACAACCTCGAAGTGCTCCAGAAGACCGACGACGCCGCCGGCGAATGGGGGCGCGCCGCCACCCAGGAGCTGATCCGCTCGCGCCTGAAGGTCAAGAGCATGAACTTCATGCGCGGCCGCACGTTCGTGGACAAGTATCTGATCATCGACGAGGCGCAGAACCTGACGCCCAAGCAGATGAAGACGCTCGTCACGCGCGCCGGTCCGGGCACGAAGATCGTGTGTCTGGGCAACATCGCGCAGATCGATACGCCGTACCTGACCGAAGGCAGCTCCGGCCTCACCTATGTAGTCGACCGCTTCAAGGGCTGGGCGCATAGCGGCCACGTGACGCTCGCGCGCGGCGAGCGCTCGCGTCTCGCGGACTACGCGTCGGACATCCTCTAAAGCCACGCGGTAGCCCGTTCCCAGCGCTTTGCGAAGCGCTGGCCGCATCCCGAAGGACCGTTTCCGGCGACCCGGATACGGTCCTTTTTTTTATTCGCTGGAACGTATTGCGGCGTACCAGACTGGCAACGGGTCAAGCACGAACTTCAAGTAAGTTGTGAAGATTTCTTGCCGAAGCCATGTTTGACGGGCTACCATCCGCTCATTACGGTTTTCCCCAATGGCAAATGCCCAGCGTTTGCCGAATGCCTTTTCATGCGGCAACTCTGGCTCCCCTTACTGATCGTGGCCTTTCTTGCGGCGTGTTCCAGCACGCCGCAGAAGACCTCGCGCAGTGACAGTTCGGGTTCGAGTGCAAATGCCTGGCGCACCAGGCCACCTGGCTTCCCCAATTTCGTCGATCACAGCGTCGGACGCGAGGAAATCTCCATCCAGGCGATGAGCCTCGTGGGCATTCCGTACCGCTGGGGTGGCAATACGCCCGATAGCGGCTTCGATTGCAGCGGTCTGGTGAAGTATGTGTTCGCGCGCTCGGCCCAGGTGGATCTGCCGCGCACCACCGCCGACATCAGCCAGCGCGGCGAGGTCATCGATCCCGATGAAATCGCGGCTGGCGACCTCGTGTTCTTCAACACGACCGGCCGGCCGCACTCTCACGTGGGCATTTATGTCGGCAAGCTGCGCTTCGTCAATGCGCCGTCCACGGGCGGCACCGTGCGGCTCGACTATCTGACCAATCCGTATTGGGCCAAACATTTCGACGGCATTCGCCGCATGGCGCCGGCGAAGCGCGCTCCGACCACGCCGTTCGATACACCGACTTGGGAAGCCTCCACGCCCGCGCCTGCCACGCAGGCAGCGGCTGTCTCGGCTGCAGTTCCCGCGTCTGCGGCTCCAGCGGCGCTTTCAGCCACGCGAGCCAACGCCACTGCGACCGCCATGGCACCCGCCGCCGCGCCGCCGGCGCCGCGCATGGCCACGGCGGCGGATCAGAGCCGCTTGACGTCGACGCCTCAGCCCGCCTATGCCGGCGCCGCCGCGCCGGTCTCCACAACAGGCTCCGCCGCGCCAGCCGACGCATTCGAGCCGCCGCCTGCGGCGATCAGCGCCGCCCAGGTGCAGGCCCGCCAGGCCGGCGCGGTTGCGCCTGCCGCCGCGCCGACTGCCTCCGTTGCACCCGCAGCCGCACCGCGCGATGCCATCAACGCCGCCGCCGATGCCTTCGAGCCGCCGCCTCCCGGCATGAACGCAGCGGCACGCCAAGCCGCACAGGCGGGTTCGACGTCGATCGAGCCCACATCGTCTTCGGGCGCGCCCGCGCAGATCATGCGCGCGTCGACGGCAAGCGGCAACGTCGCCGCACCCACGCAATCGAGCGACGATCCGATCGCTCGCTTCGCCACCGGCTCGTTCTGAAGCGCGCGTCCAGAGCCAGGCGCCCGGACCGCGTTTTCCGCGGTGCGGCGTCCGCAGACTCACCAGCTCCTGGCCGAAAGGCCAATCGAAAGACTTGGCGGTTTCGCGCGCGCTGCGCGTCTGCTATCGTTTTGGGACCGTTTTTTTACTTTCGCGCAGCGAGGTAGCGATGGAACTCGGACTCGGCAGCAAAGTGGTTCTCGTCACGGGCGGCAGCAAGGGAATCGGCCTCGCTTGCGCTCGCGCATTCGCCAAGGAAGGCGCGAAAGTCGCAATCGTTTCGCGCGATCCCGCCAACCTGGCGCGCGCGCGCGAGCAACTGGCCAGCGAAGGGCTCCACATCCACCTCACGCGCGCCGACCTGCACGAGCCCCACAGCGCCGCCGACGTCGTCGAGGAAGTCGCGACGGCCGTGGGGCCCATCGACATCCTCATCAACAGCGCGGGCGCCGCGCGCCGTTACGATCCGGAATCGCTCGACGCCGACGCATTCAAGGCGACCATGGAAGCCAAGTACTTCCCGTACATCTACCCCCAGCAGGAGGTGCTGCGCCGCATGGTGGCTCGCATCAAGGCCGACACGGCCAGGGAGCCGGGCGCGATCGTCAACATCATCGGGATGGGCGGCAAGTACGCCAGCGACATCCATATCGCGGGCGGCGCGGCGAATGCGGCGCTCATGCTCGCCACCGTGGGGCTGGCGCACTATCACGCGCGCTATGGCATCCGCATCAATGCGATCAACCCGGGCGCAACGCTCACTGAGCGCCTGCAAGAGGCCGTGCAACTGGAAGCGGGGCGCGAGGGCATCAGCGCCGAAGACGCACTCGCGCGTGGCGAGGCCAGGGTGCCGCTCGGACGCTACGCAAAGCCGGAGGAAATCGCCGACGTCGCCCTCTTTCTGGCGAGCCGCCGGGCCAGCTACGTGACCGGTGCGATCGTGCCGATGGACGGCTGCACGACGCCGATCATCTGATCCGCCGACGGCCGCCCGTGCCTTACCGGCCCACGCCCAAACAAAAAACGGCGCCCGAAGGCGCCGTGCTGCCCAACCAGTCCTGACTGATTACAGGAACCGGTGGCCGATCCACCAGCCCGCTGCGGCGAGCGTCGCAGAAGCAGGAATCGTCAGAATCCAGGCCCAGACGATGTTGCCCGCTACACCCCAGCGCACGGCGCTGAGCTTCTGGGTCGCGCCCACGCCAACAATCGCGCCAGTAATCGTATGCGTCGTGGACACGGGAATGCCGAGCGCCGACGCCGTGAAGAGCGTAAGCGCTCCGCCCGACTCCGCGCAGAAGCCGCCCACGGGCTTGAGCTTGGTGATCTTTTGACCCATGGTGCGCACGATCCGCCAGCCGCCGAACAGCGTGCCGATGCCCATCGACAGATAACAGCCGCCGATCACCCAGATGGGCGGTGCGGCGGCCGTTGCCGAGGCGTAGCCCGTCGCGATCAGCAGCATCCAGATGATGCCGATGGTCTTTTGCGCGTCGTTGCCGCCGTGGCCGAGGCTATAGAGGCCCGCGGAGATCAGCTGCAGGCGCCGGAAACGCCGGTCCACCTTGCTGGGCGGCGTGCGGAAATACAGCCATGACACCGTCAGCATGAAGAACGAACCCAGCACGAAGCCGAGCAGCGGCGAGATGAAGATGAAGGCCACGGTCTTCATGAGGCCGTCGAAGTTCAGCGAGTGCCAGCCCGACTTGGCGAGCGCGGCCCCCACGAGGCCGCCGATCAGCGCGTGCGAGGAGCTCGACGGAATGCCGTAGTACCACGTGAGCACGTTCCAGCCGATCGCCCCCACGAGCGCGCCGAACACCACGTAGTGGTCGACGATATCGGGGTCGATGGTGCCCTTGCCCACCGTCTGCGCCACCTTCAGGTGGAAAACGAAATAGGCAATCACGTTGAACATGGCGGCGAACGCCACGGCCTGCTGCGGCTTGAGCACGCCCGTCGACACGACGGTGGCGATGGAATTCGCCGCGTCGTGAAAGCCGTTCATGAAGTCGAAGACGAGGGAGATGGCCACCAGTCCGACGACCACCCAGAGGGCGAGTTGTATGGAATGCATCGTGGTCCGCTCAGGCGTTCTCTAGCACGATGCCTTCGATGATGTTCGCGACATCCTCGCACTTATCCGTGATCGCTTCGAGGATCTCGTAGATCGCCTTCAGCTTGATCAGCGTCTTGACGTTGTCTTCCTCGCGGAAGAGCTTGGACATGGCCGCGCGCAGCAGGCGGTCCGCATCCGATTCGAGGCGGTCGATGTCCTCGCACGCCTTCAGGATTTCGCGCGCCTGCTTCATGTCGGAGAGCAGCGCCACTGCCGCCTGCACGCGCTCGGCCGTGGCCGTGACCACATGCGCGAGCTGGCTGGCCTCGGAAGTCACCGACTGCACGTCGTACAGCGAGATGGCTGTGGCAACGTCCTCCATGAGGTCGAGGCAGTCGTCCATCGTCGTGATCAGCTTGTGGATCTCGTCGCGGTCCAACGGCGTGATGAAGGTCTTGTGCAACAGGTCGATGGCTTCGTGCGTGAGCTTGTCGGCGGCCTTTTCGGCGGTCTGCACGTTCTGTTTATGAACTTCCGCATCAGCCAGATTGTCGATCAGGAGCTCGAGCTCACGGGCTGCGGATACGATGCACTTTGCGTGCGCGTTGAAGATTTCGAAGAACTTGCCCTCAGTGGGCATGAATCGACCGAACATTGGAATCCCGGTAATTGGTCTCGGATCGCCGTCACAAAACGGCAAGATAGCCGTCATAAAACGGCGACATTGTATCGTCACGGGCTGGACGCCGCATGCATCTGGGGATGTCAGAACCCGGCTTGCGCCACTTTGGCGCAAGCTCACACCCCGTTTTTCAGCGACTTCCCCGCTACTACGCCTTACTCGCCATAGAAGTTCTGCGCACCGGCAAAATTGTCAAATTTCGTGTATTGGCCGTGGAACGTGAGTCGAACTGGCCCGATCGGACCATTACGTTGCTTGCCGATGATGATCTCCGCCGTGCCTTTATCAGGGCTGTCGGGATTGTAGACTTCATCGCGGTAGATAAACAGAATGACGTCCGCATCCTGTTCGATGGCGCCCGATTCGCGCAGGTCGGACATGACCGGACGCTTGTTGGGACGCTGTTCGAGACCGCGGTTGAGCTGCGAAAGCGCGATCACCGGGACGTCGAGCTCCTTGGCGAGACTCTTGAGCGAGCGCGAAATCTCCGAAATTTCGGTCGCACGGTTCTCGCCCGACGAGGAACCGCTCATCAGCTGCAGGTAATCGATGATGATGAGCCCGAGCTTGCCGCACTGGCGTGACAGACGCCGCGCGCGCGAGCGCAGCTCCATCGGATTCAGCCCGCCGGTTTCGTCGATGAAGATCTGCGCCTCGCTCATTTTCTGCACGGCGTGCGTGAGCTTGGGCCAATCCTCGTCGGTGAGGCGGCCCGTGCGCATGCGGTGCTGATCCAGCCTCCCGACCGAACCGAGCATGCGCATGATGAGCTGCGTGCCCGGCATTTCCATCGAGAACACCGCGACCGGCAGACCGTACTCCACGGCCACGTATTCGCCGACGTTCATGGAAAACGCAGTCTTGCCCATTGACGGACGCCCCGCCACGATGATCAGTTCGCCTCCGTGCATGCCCGAGGTCATGCGGTCGAGGTCGATGAAGCCGGTGGGCGTGCCCGTCACGTCGGTCGGATTGGCCGTGTGGTAGAGCGTGTCGATGCGCTCGACCACCTGCGTAAGCAGCGGCCCGATCTCGAGGAAGCCCTGGGTGCCGCGCGCGCCGTCCTCGGCGATCGAGAACACCTTCGCCTCGGCTTCGTCGAGGAGCTGCCGCACTTCCTTGCCCTGGGGGTTGAAAGCATCGGCGGAAATTTCGTCGGCGACCGACACCAGGCGGCGCAGCACCGCGCGGTCGCGCACGATTTCGGCATAGCGGCGAATGTTCGCGGCGCTCGGCGTGTTCTGCGCAAGTGCGTTCAGGTACGCGAGCCCGCCCACCTCCTCGGCCTTGCCCGAGGTGCCGAGCGCCTCGTACACGGTCACGACGTCTGCCGGGCGCGCGCCCGAGATCAGGCGGCCGATATGCTCGAAGATGAGGCGGTGATCGTAGCGGTAGAAGTCGCTTTGCGAGAGGAAGTCGGCAATCCGGTCCCAGGCGCCGTTATCCAGCAGCAGGCCGCCGAGCACCGACTGTTCGGCCTCGATCGAATGCGGCGGGACTTTCAGCGATTCGAGTTGGGGATCTTTCGGAGCATTCATGGAGGGCAATTATCGGACAAGCCGGCTACCTGGAACAAGCGAAACGGCAGCAATTCGACGGCACAGTGCCAGCGCTTCAGCGGCAGCGGCCGTGCACACAACAAAAAAGGCAGAAGCCGCGGGGGCTCCTGCCTTCCTTGAAACAGCGGTGAGCTACGGCGCTCAAGCGGCCTGGCGGGTCGCCCCCCAGGCTGCCTCAATGCTTAGACGTGCTCGCCCAGCACCGACACCATGACGTCGACGAGGACGTCGGTGTGCAGCGCAACTTGCACCGGGTGGTCGCCCACCATCTTCAGCGGGCCTTCCGGCAGACGCACTTGCATCTTTTCCACTGCGAAGCCAACCTTGCCGAGCGCAACGGCGATGTCCGCATTCGTGACCGAGCCGAACAGACGGCCGTCCACGCCAGCCTTCTGGCCGATCTGAACGGTCAGGCCGTTGAGCTTTTCGCCTTCGGCTTGCGCGGCTGCCAGCTTTTCAGCCGCGGCCTTTTCGAGTTCGGCGCGGCGAACTTCGAATTCGGCGATTGCGTCCTTCGTGGCACGGCGTGCCTTCTTGTTGGGGATCAGGAAGTTACGTGCGTAACCGTCCTTCACCTTGACGATGTCGCCGAGGTTACCCAGGTTGACGACTTTTTCCAGAAGAATGATCTGCATTCTATTGCTCCTTATCGCGTCGTCTTATTAGGCCTTGTGCTGGTCGGTGTACGGCATCAGCGCGAGGAAACGCGCGCGCTTGATAGCCGTGTCCAGCTGACGCTGATAGTGGGCCTTCGTACCCGTCAGACGAGCCGGCGTGATCTTGCCGTTTTCGCCGATAAAGTCCTTCAGCGTATCGAGGTCCTTGTAGTCGATCTGCTCGACGCCTGCAGCCGTGAAGCGGCAGAACTTCTTGCGCTTGAAGAGCGGGTTTTGTTGCTGACGACGCTTGTCGAATTTCTTACCAGTAGGGCGGGCCATGATTAGTCCTTTCCTGTACCTTGCATTTCGGTGATGTGAAACACCAGGGTTCGCGCGTTGCGGTGCTTTTTTGCCAAAAATCCGGTGAAGAGCGCTTCCACGCCCATCTCGCAGCTTTCGACGAGACCGCAGGCCTTGCCTGCCGCCACCGCGGGCATCGTGAGCTCGACGAAACGGGCAATGCCGGCTTCGACGACCTCCGTGCGATGCTGCAACGTGACGCTTGCGATCGGAACGCCGGCGGGGGTGTACCGCACCGGTTCGCGTTCTACGACGCTAGCCGTAAGCTGCAGCCTGTTCACGGGGCGAATTTAAGCAAATGAGTCAGGCAAATGAGCGTTGATCCTGGTGGCTTGTGTTATTAAGCCTGCGCTTCGGTCGGCTGGGCAGCCGCCTTCTTGGCTTCTTCGCGCTGCACTTCCTTCATCATCGGCGACGGGCCGGTTTCGGCCTTCTTCATCTTGACGATGAGGTGACGCAGAACAGCGTCGTTGAACTTGAATGCGTGTTCCAGTTCGTCGAGCGTGGTCTGGTCGCATTCGATGTTCATGCAGACGTAGTGAGCCTTCGCGAGTTTCTCGATCATGTAGGCCAGTTGACGACGGCCCCAGTCTTCGATGCGGTGGATCTGGCCACCGTGCGACGTGATCGTGCTCTTGTAACGCTCGATCATCGCGGGCACTTGCTCGCTTTGATCGGGGTGCACGATGAAGACGATTTCATAATGACGCATGTATCACTCCTTATGGATTTAAGCCACCCGGGCGTCGGAACCGGTGCGGCAAGTGAGAAGCCGAAGATTGTAGCGCGATCTGCCCCGCTCGCGCAACCGAAATTATGGTTTCACGCAGCGTTTCAGACATGTTTTCAAGGACTTGCGCGCTGGCGTACGCCCGCCGGCGTCTCAGCCACTGCCGCTGCGGCTGTCCGCGAGCCGCGCATCGAGCGCCGCGCGCAGGCCGGCGAGCGCATCCGGGCCCGCATCGGTGACGGCCCACCAGGTCATGCCGGCGGCCTGCCAACGGGCAAGTGAATAGCCTTCGCTCGTGCGAGGCGCGGCAGTTTCCGTCATCGGCCCCGCCACGCCGGGCGGGAAGACATAGACATCGATCACATGCTTGCGGTAGCGGTAAACCAGCACCGCGACTCGCTCGCGCCCTACATAATCGAGACGGCCGCCCACGAGCGGGAAGCCCTGCGCTGAGAAGTCCTCCACGGGAGGCGCATAGTCGATGCGGCCGTTGAACCACGGCTTCACCGTATGGCGGTCCGTGGACACCACGTCGAGATCGCGCCCCGAGATCTGCGCGCGCACGTGGCTGGCCACGAGCTCCTCGACAAAAGCCCCATCAGCGGCGGATTTGCGCAGATGCAGAACCGTCGCCACGCTCAAGGCACACAGCACCAGCACCACGCATGCGAATCCTGCGAGCCCCGCAGCGGGCAGGCCGGCCGTACTTGTGCCGCCAGCGCCCCGGGACCGCCCGCCCGCACCGCCCGCACCGCCCTCGCCTGGCGCACGCCCTCGCAGGCCGGGCAGCCAGCGGCGCCATGCGCCGGTTCGCGCGGGCGCCTCGCGGTGCACGCGGTCAGCGGTCATCGACGGGCTTTGCACGGGCGGCAACGCCGCCACGATGCGCGCGGCGAGGCCCTCCGGCGCCCGATAGCAGGGCGCCGCACGCGTCAGACGGGAAATGGCTTCGACATTCGCAGCCGCGCCACGGCATTGCGCGCAGCCAGCCAGATGCTCGCGCACGCGCCATTCGTCGGCGGCGGAAAGTTCACGGTCGACGCTTGCCTCGACGAGCGGGCGCGCTTCGTCACAGTTCATCGGGCGCCTCCGTGGCAGGACGTGGCGCACACGGCCCCTGAGGCTCGCGCGCTCCGCCGTCGACGGCCGGCTCCTCCCGGAACCGGCCGTCGGCCCCCCGGCCGGATGGTCTCCACGCTTTGCTTGCCCCGAAATCTGCCTTGCTGGCCGCGTTGTCGGCCATATTGCCCGCATCGCCGGCTGTCCTTTCGACCGCCTTTGCCGGCCCGGCCGCCGCACCGCCGCTACATGCCTGCGCCGCCAGCAGCGCGGCGAGGCGCTTGCGGCCCCGCGCGAGCCGCGACATCACCGTGCCCACCGGCACGTCGATGACCGCCGCAATCTCGCGATAGCCCAATTCCTCCAGCTCGCGCAGCACCAGCACCTCGCGGTACTCCACCGGCAGGCGCTGCAGCGCCTCCTGCACGCGCCGCGCGTCCTCGGCGCGAATTGCCGACGCCTCCGGGTCGGCGCTGCCCGTGTCCCAGCCGTCAGGCGGCTGATCGTCGCGCAACGCGTCGAACGGCGCAACTTCCTCCGCGCCCGCGCGCCGCCGCCACTCGTCGTACCAGACGCGCCGCACGATCGCGAGCAGCCAGGGCCGCGCCTGGTCGCCGCGAAACGCGTCGAAGAAGCGGAACGCGCGCAAAAAAGCTTCCTGCACGATGTCCTCGGCGTCGCCGGGATTGCGCGAAAGCCAGCGGGCAAGGTTGTACGCGGCATCCAGATGCGGCAGCGCCAGCGCCTGAAAACGGCGGCTGCGCTGCGCATCACCGGACCCCTCGTGCACTTCGTGCATCTCGTGCGCCCCGTTCGCGGATTCGCCCACTTGGTCCCCTCGTGCCTGATGGCTCGCGGCGCGACCTCAACGCTCGACGCCGCGCACAACGCGCACGCCGGCGCCGGTCTCGCTCATGCATTACCCGCACAGCGGCCAGTTTATTCCCGAGAAATGCGTGCGAAAACGAAAAATAAATGGGCCATGCGCGGGCCTGAAATCAGGGGTCTCCGATCAGGCCACGCCGCTCCAGTACCCTGGCCGCGCGTAGACCTCTTTCAGGTAATCGATGAAATAGCGCACCCGCGCCGGAACGTAACGTTGCTGCGGGTACACGGCGAGGATGTCGTAGTCGGGCAGCGCGTACTCGTCGAGCACCGTCTCCAGTTCGCCGCGCGCGAGCTGCGCATCGATCTCCCACGTCGAGCGCCAGCCGAGCCCAAGCCCCTCGGTGACCCAACGGTGCAGCAGCTCGCCGTCGTTGCAGTCGAGCGTGCCGCCCACGCGCACGGTTGCGAGCTTGCCGTTGCGGCTGAAATACCAGCCGCGGTTCTGGCCGCCCTGCAGATTGAAGGCGAGACAGTTGTGATTCGGCAGGTCTTCGAGCGTCTTCGGCTTGCCGTGCTTGCGGAAGTATTCTGGCGTGCCGCACACCACGCGCCGGTTGGTGGCGAGCTTCACCGCGACGAAATTCGGGTCCACCGACCCGCCGATGCGAATCGACAGGTCGTAACCCTCGCGCACCAGATCGACCACGCGATCGGTCAGGTTGAACGAGACCTGGAGCTCGGGTTTGTCGGCGAGAAATGCGGGCGCGAGCGGCGCCACGTGCTTGCGCCCGAAGGCTGCCGGCGCGGAGACGATCAGATGCCCGTTGACCACGCGCCGCCCGGCGGACAGCTCGTTTTCGGCCTGCTCCCACTCCAGCAGCAGGCCGCGGCAACGCTCGAGGAACGCGCCGCCCTCCTCGCTGACCACGAGCCGCCGCGTCGAGCGGTACATGAGTTTCACGCCGAGGCGTTTTTCGAGCGCGTCGATGCGCCGCCCGAGTATCACCGGCGAGACGCCCTCGGTCAGCGCGGCCGCCGCAAGGCTGCCCGCGTCGGCCACGCGCACAAAGGTTTCAATCTGCTTGAAGCGGTCCATGCCTGCTCTCCTGTCCCATGCCGCGCCCCGCAAGCGCCGCCCACGGCGATTCCATACTTTTTGTTTCGGAATAAACGACCTGGGCTGATCTTATCAAACCTTTCTAGCGCGCCTAAAGTGAGCCTCAACCGTCGTATCCAATGCCCGCCATCCCCATGGCGCAGCCCCTCAAAGCATTAGCAACATTCAGGAGACTTTTCATGGCCAAGATGAGAGCCGTCGACGCAGCCGTTCTGGTGCTCGAAAAAGAAGGCATCGACACCGCCTTTGGCGTGCCCGGCGCTGCAATCAACCCCTTCTACTCGGCGATGAAAAAAGCCGGCGGCATCACCCATGTGCTCGCCCGCCACGTCGAAGGCGCTTCGCACATGGCCGAAGGCTACACGCGCGCCAACGCCGGCAACATCGGCGTTTGTATCGGCACCTCGGGCCCCGCGGGCACCGACATGATTACGGGCCTGTACTCCGCTTCCGCCGACTCGATTCCTATTCTCGCGATCACTGGTCAGGCACCGCGCGCACGCCTGTACAAGGAAGACTTCCAGGCTGTCGACATCGAGTCGATCGCCAAGCCCGTCACGAAGTGGGCCGTCACCGTGCGTGAGCCGGCACTCGTGCCGCGCGTGTTCCAGCAGGCATTCCACCTGATGCGCTCGGGCCGTCCGGGTCCGGTGCTGGTCGACCTGCCGATCGACGTGCAGCTCGCCGAAATCGAATTCGACATCGACACCTACGAGCCGCTGCCGGTCTACAAGCCGCAAGCCACGCGCAAGCAGATCGAAGCTGCGATCGAACTCCTCAACGCCAGCGAAAAGCCGCTGATCGTCTCGGGCGGCGGCGTGCTCAACGCGGCAGCCGAAGACCTGCTCGTGCAGTTTGCGGAAATCGTGGGCGTGCCCGTGATCCCGACGCTGATGTCGTGGGGCGCGATCGCCGACGACCATCCGCTGATGGCCGGCATGGTCGGTCTGCAGACGTCGCATCGCTACGGCAACGCGACGATGCTCGCATCGGACTTCGTGCTCGGCATCGGCAACCGTTGGGCGAACCGCCACACGGGCAGCGTCGAGGTCTACACGAAGGGCCGCAAGTTCGTGCACGTCGACATCGAACCGACGCAGATCGGCCGCGTGTTCGGCCCGGATCTCGGCATCGTTTCGGACGCCAAGGCTGCGCTCGAACTGTTCGTCCAGGTCGCGCAAGAGTGGAAGGCTGCTGGCAAGCTCAAGGACCGCAGCGCGTGGGTCGCCGACTGCCAGGAACGCAAGCGCACGCTGCAGCGCAAGACGCACTTCGAAAACACGCCGATCAAGCCGCAGCGCGTGTACGAAGAGATGAACAAGGTGTTCGGCCGCGACACGTGCTACGTGAGCACGATCGGTCTCTCGCAGATCGCAGGCGCCCAGTTCCTGCACGTCTACAAGGCGCGCAACTGGATCAACTGCGGCCAGGCAGGCCCGCTCGGCTGGACGATTCCGGCAGCGCTCGGTGTGCGCGCAGCCGACCCGTCGCGCCCCATCGTGGCGCTCTCGGGCGACTACGACTTCCAGTTCATGATCGAAGAACTGGCAGCCGGCGCACAGTTCAAGCTGCCGTACGTCCACGTGCTCGTGAACAACTCGTACCTCGGCCTGATCCGCCAGGCACAGCGCGCGTTCGACATGGACTACTGCGTCCAGCTCGGCTTCGAAAACATCAATGCGCCTGAAATGAACGGCTACGGCGTCGATCACAAGACCGTGGTCGAAGGCCTCGGCTGCAAGGCGCTGCGCGTGTTCAAGCCGGAAGAAATCGAGCCGGCGCTCAAGCAGGCGCAGGCCATGGCCGCCGAATTCAGCGTGCCGGTGGTGGTCGAAGTGATTCTCGAGCGTGTGACGAACATTTCGATGGGCGCCGAGATCGACGCGATCAACGAGTTCGAAGAGCTCGCCGAGAAGCCGGAGCACGCACCGACGGCTATCACGCCCCTGAGTGCACTCGACTAAGTCGAGCGCATTGAGCCGAGCATCACCCCAGCAGGCCGCGCGTCGAGTATCGGCGCGCCGCCTGCCTGATTCCTTTTTTACTGACCGACCAGCGAGACCCAGCACCATGCCAAAATTCGCCGCGAATCTCACCATGCTATTCAACGAAGTGCCGTTCCTCGACCGCTTTGCCGCGGCAGCCGAGGCGGGCTTCGATGCTGTCGAATTCCTGTTCCCGTATCCGTTCAAGGCCGAGGAACTGGCCGAGCGCCTCGCCGCGCACAAGCTCAAGCTCGTGCTGCACAACCTGCCCGCCGGCAACTGGGAAGGCGGCGAGCGCGGCATTGCCTGCCTGCCCGATCGCAAGGGCGAGTTCAAGGAAGGCGTCGGCCGTGCGATCGAGTACGCCCGTGCGCTGAACGTGCCGCAACTGAACTGCCTCGTGGGCATCCCCACGGCAGGCATCGATCGCGACACCGCGCTTGCAACCATCGTTGAAAACCTGAGCTACGCCGCGGGCGAGCTCAAGCGCGAAGGCATCCGCCTGCTCGTCGAGCCGTGCAATTCGTACGACATCCCGGGCTTCGCGCTGAACCGTTCGGCCGAAGCGCTCGACGTGATCGCAAAGACCGGCTCGGACAATCTGTTCCTGCAGTACGACATCTATCACATGCAGCGCATGGAAGGCGAGCTCGCCGCGACGATCAAGAAACACTTCGCGAAGATCGCCCATATCCAGCTCGCCGACAACCCTGGCCGCAACGAGCCGGGCACGGGCGAGATCAATTACCCCTTCCTGTTCGATCTGCTCGACTCGCTCGGCTACGAAGGCTACATCGGCTGCGAGTACAAGCCGCGCACGACGACCGTCGAAGGCCTCGGCTGGCTGCGCAGCGCGCAGCAACGCGCGGCTGAACTCGCCTGACCAGGTCGCGTCGACCCCACATCGAACCGCATTCGACTCAACGGAGACATACAGATGGCAAAGATTGGTTTTATCGGCCTCGGCATCATGGGCTCGCACATGGCCCGCAACCTTCTGAAGGGCGGCCACGAACTCGTCGTGAACGGCAAGTTCCCGGTACCTGAAGACCTCAGCAAGCAGGCCACCGTGGTGGCCGACTCGACCGCTGTCGCGCAGGCTTCGGACGTCATCATTCTGATGGTGCCGGACACCCCCGACGTCCAGAAGGTGCTGTTCGCCGATGACGGCGTCGCCAAGGGCCTCTCGGCCGGCAAGCTCGTGATCGACATGAGCTCGATCTCGCCGATCGAAACGCAGGAGTTCGCCAAGCAGATCAACGCGCTCGGCTGCGACTACCTCGACGCACCGGTTTCGGGCGGCGAAGTCGGCGCGCGCGAAGCGACGCTCACGATCATGGTGGGCGGCCCGGAGAAGTCGTTCGAACTGGCCAAGCCGCTATTCGCGCTGATGGGCAAGAACATCTCGCTGATCGGCGAGAACGGCGCAGGCCAGACGACCAAGGTCGCGAACCAGATCATCGTCGCGCTGAACATCGAGGCCGTGGCGGAAGCCCTGCTGTTCGCCGCACGCTCGGGCGCCGATCCGGAGCGCGTTCGCAAGGCCCTGATGGGCGGTTTCGCTGCATCGCGCATTCTCGAAGTGCACGGCGAGCGCATGACCAAGCGCACGTTCGATCCGGGCTTCCGCATCGAACTGCACCAGAAGGACCTGAACCTCGCCATCGACGGCGCACGCAAGCTGGGCATCGCCCTGCCGCATACCGCCAGCGCACAGCAACTCTTCAGCGTGTGTGCAGCAAACGGCGGCAAGGCATGGGACCACTCGGCAATGGTCCGCGCGCTCGAGATCATGGCCAACTTCGAAATCACCGAAGGCAAGAAGGCGTAAAGCAAAACCGCTCGAGTCGCTCGCGCGACTCGAAAGCGGCTTGATCGAGTTGTTCCGCAGATGAGGCATTGCACGCCAATGCACACAGCACCCGCGCGCAATGCCTCGCTGAGATTGGGCAGTCGCCTGGCAATGGCCAGGCAGCAACGGCCAGACAACTACCAGGCAGTAACCAGGCAGTTGGCAACATCCAGATTCAGGCTGGCGCGCACGGAACGCGACGGCCACAGGTGGGGCGCTTCGTGGTGGCGGCAACCATCGCGAAGCAAATCGAGGCCGCTCTGGGCTGAGGGCGGCCAGTGGGGTCCGAAAGCGGCACTCGGTGACGGCGGGGAAGCCTTGGTCGGTCAGACGTCATCACCGGGTGTCCGCCTGTCGGATTGCGACACACTTCATCAGCCGTCACGCGTTCGGCGCACCAGCGCTCCCTTTGCTCCACGCACTCCCCGCCCTGCTCTCGCGCAACGCCTGCCGCGCGCTTCACACTCTTTAACGCTCGAACGCTGGACGTCCTCGCACCTGCGTTTCTAGAATCGTGCTTTCATCCGTCTGTCACGCAGACGGCGCAAGGTGGACCCGCTACCCGCTGCGTGGCTACCCAATCAATCCCAGCACGTGAGGAGTGTGATCGATGGGCATCATCAACTTCATCAAGGAAGCCGGCGAAAAGCTGTTCGGCGCAGCCGCCGCTCCGGCCCAGGCCGCAGAAACCGCAGCTGCGCCGGCTGCGAATCTCGCCGATCTGAACCAGAAGGCCGGCGATGCGATCGCCGCCTACATCCGCTCGCAGGGTCTCGACGCCGACAACCTCGGCGTGACCTATGACGGCGTTTCGCACACGGTCACCGTCACGGGCAATGCCGTTGACCAGGCAACCAAGGAAAAGATTCTGGTGGCCGCCGGCAATGTCCAGAACGTGGACAAGGTCGACGACCAGATGAGCGTGACGAATCCGGCGCCCGAAGCGCAGCACCACACCGTGGTCTCGGGCGACAACCTCTGGAAGATCGCCGAGAAGTACTACGGCAGCGGCGCGAAAAACGACGTCATCTTCCAGGCGAACACGCCCATGCTCAAGAGCCCGGACAAGATTTACCCCGGCCAGGTGCTCGTGATTCCGCCGCTGCAATAAGGCGCTCGGCTGAAAAAAGACGGGCCTTGCGGAGCAATCCGCAAGGCCCGTTTGCATGGTTCCTGTCGTTTAGCGCTTATCGCTCAGTACGTATCGAACACGCTTTGCAACGCGGCCTTCCCGCTCGTGCCCGCCGCAAGCGCGAGCATCAGCAGCACGCGCGCCTTGTACGGGTTCAGCGTGCCCGCCGAGACGAAGCCGAGCGCATCGTCCTTCGCCGCACCGTTGTGCATCACGTGTCCCGACCCCACGCGCGACGCGCGCACCACGGCAACCCCGCGCGCCGCCGCCTCGGCAAGCGCCTGCTGCAGCGTGGTGTGAATCGAGCCGTTGCCGGTGCCGGCCACGACGATGCCGCGCACGCCTGCGCTCACGAGAGCGTCAACGGCGATGCGCGTGGCGCCCGCGTAGCTCGTGACGATCTCCACCTGCGGCCATTGCCCATCTGCATTGAAGGGCGCATCCACGGTATGGGCACGCAGCGCGCGCCGCTGGAATTCCACGCGCCCGTCCTGCACCCAGCCCAGCGCGCCGATCTCGGGCGACTGGAACGCATCCACCGCATAGGTGCTGATCTTGATGACGTCGCGCGCGCAATGGATGCGGTTATTGAATGCCACCAGCACGCCCTGCCCGGTCGCCTGGCCGCTCGCCGCGAGCGCCACGGCATTGAGCAGGTTCAGCGGACCGTCGGCGGAGAGCGCCGAGGCGGGCCGCATGGCCGCCGTGAGGATCACGGGCTTGCGGCTCTTCATCGTGAGATGCAGGAAATAAGCGGTTTCTTCGAGCGTATCGGTGCCATGCGTGATGACGACGGCATCGATGTCGTCGTCTGCGAGCAACCCGTTCACGCGTTGCGCGAGCGCGCTCCAGAGGGCGAACGACATGTCTTTACTGTCGACGCTCGCGATCTGCTCGGCCTGGATCCGCGCGAGCGCGTCGAGACCCGGGACGGCCGCCAGCAGCTGCGCCACGCCGATCACACCGGCCTGGTAGCCGGCGGTATTGGCCGCGTCGGGCGCGGAGCCCGCGATGGTGCCGCCAGTGGCCAGCACGGCGACGCGCGGCAGCGACGGAGCGCCGGGCGCGTATTGGGGAGAAGTGGGCGTATTCATGGCCGCGATTCTAAGCGAATCGCCGCCGGCCCAGAAATAGACAGAAGACCGGAGAACGACCGGGCCAGACGATCCGGATGATGCCCCTGTTTCAAACCGCCTCGCGCAACTGGCTCGCGATCTGCTGTTCGTTGAGCTGCGGCGCGAACATTTCAATCAGCTTGTAGGCGTACTGGCGCAGGAAGGCGCCCTTGCGCAGGCCCACGCGCGTCGTGCTGGCCTCGAACAGATGCTGCGTGGCGAGCGCCACGAGTTCGCTATCCCGCTTGGGGTCGTAAGCCATCGCGGCCACCACGCCCACGCCCATGCCCAGTTCGACGTAGGTCTTGATCACGTCCGCATCGATGGCGGTCAGCACCACGTCCGGCATGGTGCCGGCCTTCGCGAACGCCTGATCGATATGGGAGCGGCCCGTGAAGTCCTGGTCGTAGGTGATGATCGGGAACTCGGCGATCTCCTCGAGCGTGAGGTTCTCGCGGCCCACGAGCGGATGCGTCTTCGGCACGACCACCACGTGATGCCACGAATAGCAAGGAAACGTCACGATATCGGGGAAGCGGTCGAGCGCCTCGGTCGAGATGCCGATATCGGCCTCGCCGTTGATGATCATCTGCGCAATCTGCTGCGGATTGCCCTGGCGCATCGCGAGATGCACCTTCGGAAACACTTCGCGGAACTGGTGCACAACCTTGGGCAGCGCGTAGCGCGCCTGCGTGTGCGTCGTGGCCACGACGAGATGGCCGCTGTCCTGATCGGCAAACTGGCGCGCCGCGCGGCGCAGGTTCTCGGCGTCGAGCAGCATGCGCTCGATCAGCTGGTGCACGGCCTTGCCCGGCTCGGTGAGGCCCGTGAGGCGCTTGCCGCGGCGAATGAAGATATCGACGCCGAGTTCGTCCTCCAGATCCTTGATCTGCTTCGAGACGCCCGACTGCGACGTATAGAGCACGTTCGCCACTTCGGTCAGGTTCATGTTCTGCCGGACGGCTTCACGCACGAAACGCAACTGCTGAAAATTCATGTTCTTCTCTCCTGAACCGCCAACCGCGCTTTCGTCGATTAATGTGTCGACTAATTCGGCGATCAATCGGTCAATTATTCGTTATGCGCCGGCCATCAGGCGGGAAACACGCGCAGCCCGCGCGGCACCGCTGTCACGCCGTCGCCGGGCGCGAGACTCAGCGCGCGCCAGGTTTCGCGATCGAGCTGCGCCTCGAGCACGCCGCCCGCACGGCTTTCGAGTTCCACGCGCACCGCGCCGCCGAGCGTCACCACACGGCGCACGTCCACGACGAGGCCGTCGCGATGTGCGTCGGCATCGCGATGCAGCACGATATCGTGCGGCCTCACGTAGGCGAGCGCCGGACCTTCGAAGCCGGCCTGCACCGCGATCGGCTGCGCCGCGCCGTCGGCCACGAAGCCTTGCACGCCGACTCGCCCATGCAAGCGGTTCGCCGCGCCGAGGAACTCGTAGACGAACGCCGACTGCGGATGATCGTACACGTCCTGGGGGCTGCCGACCTGCTCCACATGCCCATGATTCATCACGACGATGCGGTCGGCCACTTCGAGCGCTTCCTCCTGGTCGTGCGTGACGAAGATCGTCGAGATGTGCAGGTCGTCGTGCAGGCGCCGCAGCCAGCTGCGCAACTCCTTGCGCACTTTCGCGTCGAGCGCGCCGAACGGCTCGTCGAGCAGCAGGACTTTCGGCTCCACGGCGAGCGCGCGGGCCAGCGCGATGCGCTGGCGCTGGCCGCCGGAAAGCTCGGACGGATAGCGCTGCGCGAGCCAGTCGAGTTGCACGAGCTTGAGCAGCTCATGCACTTTCTTGCGGATCTGCGCTTCGGAGGGACGCTCGTTGCGCGGCTTCACGCGCAGCCCGAACGCCACATTCTCGAACACGGTCATATGGCGGAACAGCGCGTAATGCTGGAACACGAAGCCCACCTGGCGCTCGCGTGCGCCAACCATCTCCACGTCCTGCCCCTGGAGCACGACCTGGCCTTCATCGGCATATTCGAGCCCGGCGATCACACGCAGCAGCGTGGTCTTGCCGCATCCGGAAGGCCCGAGCAAGGCGACCAGCTCGCCCGCCGGAAAATCGAGCGAAACATGGTCGAGCGCGGTGAAATCGCCGAAACGCTTGTGCAGATTACGAACGATGATGCCCATCTTTAGCCCTTTCCCTGTTCAAGCGTCCGGCGCAACGCGCGGGTGTGTTGTTGTGGGTGTTGTTGTGTACGTCGTTGGCCAATCACTGCGCCTTGAGGCGCGGCCGCACTGCGCGTGGCCGGCGGTCCCGCGAGCGCCGGCACGTCGCCGGTATCGCGCAGCTCCGCAGACATGTGGCGCTCCGCCAGCAGCTTGAGACCCAGCGTAACGAGCGCGAGCAACGCAAGCAGCGAAGCCACGGCGAACGCGGCCGCGAAGTTGTATTCGTTGTAGAGGATCTCCACGTGCAAGGGCATCGTGTCGGTCTGGCCGCGAATGTGTCCCGACACCACCGAAACCGCGCCGAATTCGCCCATCGCGCGCGCATTGCAGAGAATCACGCCGTACAGCAGACCCCAACGGATGTTCGGCAACGTCACGCGCCGGAACATCTGCCAGCCCGACGCGCCCAGCACGTGCGCGGCCTCTTCCTCGTCGGTGCCCTGAGCCTGCATCAGCGGAATCAGTTCGCGCGCGACGAACGGGAACGTCACGAAGATGGTCGCGAGCACGATGCCCGGCACCGCGAAGATGATCTGCACATTGTGGTCCGCAAGCCAGGGGCCGAGCCAGCCCTGCGCGCCGAACAGCAGCACGTAAATGAGCCCTGAAATCACGGGTGAAACCGAAAACGGCAGGTCGATCAGCGTGGTGAGCAACGCCTTGCCGCGGAACTCGAACTTGGCGATCGTCCACGATGCCGCGAGGCCGAACGCCAGATTGAGCGGCACGGCGATCGCGGCGGTGATCAGCGTGAGCTTGATCGCGGCGAGCGCATCGGGGTCGGCGAGCGATACGAAATAGAAGCCGATGCCCTTGCTCAACGCCTGCCAGAACACGGCCACGAGCGGCACGGCCAGAAACAGCGCGAGAAACGCCAGCGCAATGCCGGTGAGGAGCCAGCGCACCCAGGGCGCTTCCGTTACGGAATTGGGACGTCCTGCATCGCGGACCCGCGTACTTGCTGCACTCATTGCGCCTCTCCTCCAACACCCGCGTGCATCGGGTTCGGCACACGCGAGCGCGACACGCCGCGCGATGCCCGGCGGCTCGTGCGCCGCTGCAAATACCATTGCAACGTGTTGATGAGCAGCAGCATGACGAACGACACGCACAGCATCACCACAGCCAGCGCCGTAGCGCCCGCATAGTCGTATTGCTCGAGCTTCGTGATGATGAGCAGCGACGTGATTTCCGACTTCATCGGCACATTGCCCGCGATGAAGATGACCGAACCGTACTCGCCCAGCGCGCGCGCGAATGCGAGCGCAAAACCCGTAAGCAGCGCAGGCAATGCCGCCGGCAACACCACGCGGCGAAACGTGAGCCAGCGCGACGCGCCCAGGCAGGCGGCGGCCTCTTCCTGCTCGCGCTCGAACTCCTCGAGCACGGGCTGCACGGTGCGCACGACAAACGGCAGGCCAATGAACGTGAGCGCCACGAGCACGCCAAGCGGCGTAAACGCGATCTTGAGGCCGAGCGGCTGCAGGAACTGGCCGATCCAGCCGTTGCCCGCATACACGGCGGCAAGCGAGATCCCCGCCACGGAAGTCGGCAGTGCGAACGGCAGATCGACGAGCGCATCGATCACGCGCTTGAACGGGAACGTGTAGCGCACCAGCACCCAGGCGAGCAAGAACCCGAACACCGCATTGATGAGCGCTCCGCCAAGCGCGGAGAAAAATGTGAGGCGGTACGACGCGAGCACGCGCGGCGACGCCACCGCGCGCACGAGCTGCGCCCAATCGAGCGTCGCGGTCTTGAGGAACGTGGCCGCAAGCGGAATGAGCACCACGAGGCTCAGATACGCCACCGTGATGCCGAGCGTCACGCCGAATCCCGGCAGCGCGCCTGGCTTCTGTAATCGAAACGTCGTCATGCTCTATCTCTTCACATGGGTTGCGCGGAGCACCTCTCGTCATACGATACATGCGGGGCGCCGCGGCTAAAGACGCGCCTCGTCGGGCGCGCCTTGTTTTTGGCGTTGCTTGCTACTGCGTATTGCCGTCGGCTTACTACGGCCGGCTTACGGCCGGCTTATTGCGGCTGATAAATCGAATCGAACACGCCGCCATCGGCGAAATGCGTCTTCTGCGCCTTGGCCCAGCCGCCGAACGCCTCGTCGACCGTGTAAAGCTTGAGCTTCGGGAACTTCGCCGTGATCGCCGCCGGCACCTTGTCCGAGCGCGGACGATAGAAGTTCTTCGCGGCAATCTCCTGCCCCTTCTCGCCATAGAGGAACTCGAGATACGCCTGCGCCACCTTGCGCGTGCCGTGCTTGTCCACGACCTTGTCGACCACCGCAACCGGCGGCTCCGCGAGAATGCTGGCCGACGGCACCACGATCTCGAACTTGTCCGGCCCGAACTCCTTAACCGAAAGGAATGCTTCGTTTTCCCAGGCGATCAGCACGTCGCCGATATCGCGCTGCACGAAGCTCGTGGTCGCGCCGCGCGCGCCCGAGTCGAGCACGCCTGCGTTCTTGTAGAGCTTCGTGACGAAGGCCTTCGCCTTCTGGTCGTTGCCGCCCGGCTGGTGCGCCGCATAGGCCCACGCCGCGAGGTAATTCCAGCGCGCGCCGCCCGAGGTCTTCGGATTGGGCGTGACGATCGAGACGCCGGGCTTCACGAGGTCGTCCCAGTCCTTGATGCGCTTCGGATTGCCCTTGCGCACGAGAAACACGACGGTCGAGGTGTATGGCGAGGCGTTGTCGGGCAGACGCATTTGCCAGTCCTTCGCGATCAGCCCTTTATTGGCGAGTGCGTCGATGTCCCAGGCGAGCGCGAGCGTCACAACGTCGGCCTGCAGTCCGTCTAGCACCGAGCGCGCCTGAGCGCCGGAACCGCCGTGCGACTGCTTGATGGTGAGCGTCTCGCCGCCTTTCGCCTTCCACTCCTTGATAAAGGCTTCGTTGATGTCCTGATACAGCTCGCGCGTGGGATCGTAGGAGACGTTGAGCAGCGCCGTGTCCGCATGCGCCGCCGGCGCGAAGGCCGCCATGCCGACGAGCGGCGCCACGCCGATCAGCAGTTTCGCCGCCAGCGTCCTGAACCATGCGTGCCCCGTAATGCCTTGTTTCATCCACTTTTTCTCCGTGTCGTCGTGCGCATTCGTGCACTTTCGTGCGTTCTCGCGTGCCATGCAGCAATCGATGGAGGCCAGTCTAGCGATCGGCTTACATTATTAAAAATGATGTTTTCTCATTTTTTAATACGTAAAAGTGGTAAGGACGGAGGAATTGGGCGCTTGCGCCTGTTTTGCCGGTGGTTGCGTCCGTCGGGGAAGGGAAAGCGCCGTCGCGACGCCGTGCGGATGACAAAGTTCAAGTAACACTTGAAAAGCGGCGAGTACTGTATAAAAATACAGTCACCTGTTCAAACATACAGTAGCGCCATGACCAAACTCACCGCACGACAGCAGCAGGTTTTCGATCTGATCCGCCGCGCGATCGAGCGCACCGGCTTTCCGCCCACGCGCGCGGAAATCGCCGCCGAACTGGGCTTCAGTTCGGCGAACTCGGCGGAGGAACATCTGCGCGCGCTGGCGCGCAAGGGCGTGATCGAGCTGGCTGCGGGCGCTTCGCGCGGCATCCGCCTCGTGCCCGGTCCGGGCGATCTGCCGCATCAATTCACGCTGCCGCACGCGGGCCTCATGCAGCTCTCGCTGCCGCTCGTGGGCCGCGTCGCGGCGGGTAGTCCGATCCTCGCGCAAGAGCACATTTCGCAGAACTACACCTGCGACCCCGCGCTCTTTTCGAGCCGGCCCGACTACCTGCTCAAGGTGCGCGGGCTGTCCATGCGCGACGCGGGCATCCTCGACGGCGACCTGCTCGCCGTGCAAAAAAAGAGCGAAGCGAAGGATGGCCAGATCATCGTGGCGCGTCTTGGCGACGACGTCACCGTGAAGCGCCTGAAGCGGCAGCGCAACGGCATCGAGCTGATCGCGGAGAACCCTGACTACGAGAATATTTTCGTCGCGGCCGGCAGCGCGGATTTCGCGCTCGAAGGCATTGCCGTTGGTCTGATCCGTCCCACCGAATTCTGATAATTCCGCCTGCGCATTTTCTGCGCATCTTCTGCGCATTTTCCGGAGAGAGTCATGGAACGCCTTGCCCGCCTGTTGCCCTTCCGTCAATTCGGCCGTCTGCGCCATCTGCGCGGGATTGCCTCGTGCGCCATGCGCGAGGCGCGTGCTTCGGCGGCGGCCCTTGGCCGTCAATGCGGCTACCAGATCAATGGCTCGCTCTTCGACGACATCGAGCAAGAAGACGAAGCGCGCCCGCTGCCTTCCGCGCAGCCGGCCTTCGCACGCGTTTCGCTCAACAGCACGCTGAATGCGGAGCAGCCCGACCGCCGCGCACCGGTGCGCGTCTATCACGGCCAGTCGCGGCTCATCATGGTGGGCACGATGGAGGCGGTGTGCCGCGCCATCGACCGCTGTATCGCGGAGCAGCAGGCCGATGCGCCGGTCGCGCTGGCAAAGTAAGCAATAAAAGTGGGATCGTTTTTGATTGCGCGCGGTCAACACCCTGATTGAACACTGCAGGGTTGCACTAACCAATGACCGATACCCAAACGTATCCGCGCAAATCATCCAGCTGGAAGAAGCCCGTCGCAATCGCCGTCGCGGCGGTTGCAATCGTGGCGGCAGTGGGCTATGGCTATGCATCGCCATATATCGCGCTGAATAACCTCAAGGCAGCCGCCGACGCACGCGACGCAGCCGCACTGAGCGAGTACGTCGACTACCCGGCGCTGCGCGCGAGCTTGAAGCAGCAGGTTGGCGAGATGCTGCAACAACGCATGGAGGCCGCCCACGCCAGCAATCCACTCATGCTGTTCGGCGCGATGATCGGCAATGCGCTGATCGGCCCACTGGTGGACGCGTATGCCACGCCAGAGGGCGTGGCCGCATTGCTCAGCGGCATGCCGCCGACCGGCAAGCCGGGAGAACGGCCCGCGCCTGTGCCGCCGGCTGAAGCGCCGTCGCCGCCACCATCGTCACAGGCAGGCCAAGCGACGCAGCCCGCGCCCGGCAATCCGCCGGCTCAGGCGCAATCGCCGCAGCCGCAGCAAGCTCAGCCGCGCGCGCAAACCTCGGCGGGCTATCGCAGTCTGAACACGTTCGTTGTCACGTGGCAGCGCGGCGCAAACAGCGGCTATGGCGGCGATCGCTATGCCGCCATCCTGCAGCGTCATGGGCTGTTTTCGTGGAAGCTCGCCGCCGTGGAATTGAACGAGCCGAATACCGGCAACGACGCGAGCGCGTCGAACTGAGCAAGCCGTACCGAGATGAACCGCAAGAATTGCGGCGAGCCATCTTCGTGGTAGTGGCTCCGCCGCTTTTCGCTGATTGACTGAGCGCTGCAATCGCGGAAGCGATTGATAGCGGCTAGGCCGCCGCCTGCTGTTGCTGTTTTTCCTCGGCAGCCGAAGAGCAGGCCACGAGAATGCTGCACGTCACGCGGTCGAGCAGCGGCGTATTGCCCGCACCCATCCACCAGCGCGAAAGTCCGGTGCGGCAGCGATGCCCCACCACTACGAGATCGACGTGCAGCTCATTGGCGAGATTCGCAATCTCGTCGATCGGATGGCCGAACGCGAAGTGGCCCTGCGCGCGCACGCCGCGTTCGGTCAGCCAGTCCACGCCTTCCTGCAGAATCTCGCGCGCCGTTTCTTCGAAGCGCCCACATGCCACGTCGGTGAGCAAGCCCGCACTTTGCGCGATCGTCGAGCGCATGTCGACCACCGAAAGCAGATGGGTCTCCGCATGCAGGTCCAGCGCCAGATCCGCGCCGCAACGCAGCGCCTTGCGGCCTTCGCGCGAGCCGTCGTAACAAAGCAGAATTTTCTTGTAGCTCGCCATGATCGATTCTCCCTACCCGTCTGGAAACGCAGGTCACTATTACATGATGGTGCGCCGCAATTCGACACGCAAGGGCTGGAAAACGCCAGGTTTGCGTGCACATCGATGGTGCAACGGCATGGGGAGATGAACGCCCTATAATAGGCCGCCTTGCAACATGCAACAGCCGCCCAACCATGCCCGCCATCGAATTCGAGCAGGTGATCAAGCACTACGGAGACAGGACCGTCGTGAACGGCCTGTCGTTCGACGTCCTCCCCGGCGAATGCTTCGGGCTC
This sequence comes from Paraburkholderia sp. A3BS-1L, assembly GCF_051125215.1. Classification (NCBI taxonomy): domain Bacteria; kingdom Pseudomonadati; phylum Pseudomonadota; class Betaproteobacteria; order Burkholderiales; family Burkholderiaceae; genus Paraburkholderia; species Paraburkholderia sp. A3BS-1L. Next base: position 1,890,539 of record NZ_CP120442.1, read on the forward strand.
CTCGGCCCCAACGGCGCAGGCAAGACCACCACGTTGCGCATGCTGCTCGGCATCGTTTCGCCCGATGCCGGACGCATCAGCCTGTGCGGCGAACCGGTGCCCGCGCGGGCACGTCATGCGCGCGCGCGCGTGGGCGTCGTGCCGCAATTCGACAATCTCGATCCCGACTTCACAGTGCGCGAGAATTTGCTCGTGTTCGGCCGCTACTTCGGACTCTCGGCAAGCGAAACGCGCGCTCGTCGCGCCGCTGCTCGAATTCGCACGCCTCGAAAGCAAGGCCGATGCGCGCGTGGGCGAGCTTTCCGGCGGCATGCGCCGCCGTCTCACGCTGGCGCGCGCGCTCGTCAACGACCCCGACGTGCTGGTGATGGACGAGCCCACCACGGGTCTCGATCCGCAGGCCCGCCACCTGATCTGGGAGCGGCTGCGCTCGCTGCTCGCGCGCGGCAAAACGATTCTCCTCACGACGCATTTCATGGAGGAGGCCGAACGGCTTTGCAATCGCGTCTGCGTCATCGAGGAGGGCCGCAAGATCGCCGAGGGCCCACCGAAGGCGCTGATCGAATCGGAAATCGGCTGCGACGTGATCGAGGTCTACGGGCCCGATCCGGTGGCGTTGCGCGACGAGCTCGCGCCGCTCGCCAAGCGCACGGAAATCAGCGGCGAAACGCTCTTCTGCTATGTCGACGAAGCCGCGCCCGTGCATGCGCTTTTGCGCCATCGCTCGGATTTGCGCTACCTGCATCGGCCCGCGAATCTTGAAGATGTGTTCCTGCGGCTCACGGGCCGCGAGATGCAGGATTAACATCGCCATCATGCAGACACGCACGCAAACCCCGCCGCCCACGCGTCCCACCCAGTCGCCCATGCGCGAGCCGCGCGCGGCGCTGCCGTCGAACGCGACGCACTGGATCGCCGTATGGCGGCGCAACTATCTCGTCTGGCGCAAGCTGGCAATCGCCTCGATGTTCGGCAATCTCGCCGATCCGATGATCTATCTGTTCGGCCTCGGCTTCGGGCTCGGGCTGATGGTCGGCCACGTCGACGGCGTCTCGTACATCGCGTTTCTCGCGGCAGGCACGGTGTCGTCTTCGGTGATGATGTCGGCGAGCTTCGAGTCCATGTACTCGGGTTTCTCGCGCATGCACGTGCAGCGCACATGGGAAGCGATCATGCACACGCCTCTCTCGCTCGGCGACGTGGTGCTCGGCGAGGTTGTCTGGGCCGCCAGCAAGTCGGTGCTGTCGGGCGCGGCCATCATGATCGTGGCGGGCCTGCTCGGCTACGCGAGCTTTCCATCGATGCTGCTCGCGCTGCCCGTGATCGCGCTCGCGGGCCTCGCATTCGCGAGCTGCGCGATGATCGTCACGGCGCTCGCGCCGTCCTACGACTTCTTCATGTTCTATCAAACGCTCGTGCTCACGCCGATGCTGCTGCTTTCCGGCGTGTTCTTTCCGCTCACGCAATTGCCCGCCGTCGCGCAGCACGTCACGCTGATGCTGCCGCTCGCGCACGCCGTCGAGTTGATTCGCCCGGCCATGCTCGGGCGCCCGATCGAGCATGCGGGACTGCATCTCGCCGTGCTCGTGCTCTACGTGGTGGTGCCCTTCGGCGTCGCCTCGATCCTGTTCCGGCGGCGCATGATGCGCTAACGCGCGCGGTTCGGAGCAAGCTCAGTCTTCGTCGTCGCCCCAGGGGATGTCGACATCCGAAATGAAGGCGACGGTCGCGAACGGGCCGCCTTCCTGACGGCCGATCTTGCCGTCGGCGCGATGCCACTCGACGCGGAACTGCGTGGACTGCGACTGGGCAAGCAGGCGAATCGTTCGGATCTCTTCCGGATCCGAGTCCTCGACGGGACCATCGAGCGAAATCAGCAACTGCTGCGGCCAGAGGCCGTCGGCGGGATCGTAAATGCGGTCGCCATCGGGGATCGACGTGTGCGCCTCAACGCCGATGGTCGCCGACGCCTCGACGATCATCTTGCCGAGCGCGCGCAAAACCGCCGTTGCACGAGCGGAGTTGGCCTGCCGGATGGCGAGGTCGCCCCGCGTCAGGGCCTGTTCGAGTTTCGGATTCGTTTTTTGCTTTGCCATGGCGGTTCCCGGGCGCGAGCCCTGTTCTGTGCGGACTCCAGCCGGCTGGCCGGCAATCCGAAGTTGATGCGTGTCTCTTATCTTAGGGCCTGTTCACGCCGTTGCGCACCAATACGTGCGAACAGGCCTTAATGAAGCGCGCTAAAAGCCCAGCGCGACTGTCGCCAGCCCTGCCACCACGCCGAACAGCACGACCACCGAGCCCACCAGCGCCAGCGTACGCACCCGGAACGAGCCGGCCAGCATCGCGAACGACGGCAGACTCACGGGCGGCAACGTCATCAGCAGCGCGCCCGCCGGCCCCACGCCCATGCCGAGCGCCAGCATCGCCTGAATGATAGGCACCTCGCCGGCGGTAGGGATCACGAACAGCATGCCGGCCAGCGCAAAAACGACGATCCAGCCGAGGCTGCTCGCCACCTCGGGCCCGATGTGCGGAAAGAGCCACGCACGCGCCGCGCCCAGCAACAGCACGAGCACAATGTATTCCGGCACGAGCCGCACCGCCATGCGCACGAAAAGGCGCAGCCAGCGGATGAGCACATTGCCGCTCTCGGCCTGCTCCTGCGCGAACATCGCGAGCCGCACGTCGGCGGCGAGCGCCTCCTCGCGCGTCACCAGCCGGTTCGCGAGCCAGCCGAGGCCGAACACCATCAGCACGCCCAGCACGAGGCGCAGCGCACTCCACTGCCAGCCCAGCACGAAGCCCATGAACACGAGCGTCGCGGGGTTGAGCACCGAGTTGCCGAGCCAGAACGCGATCGCCCCGCCCGGCGACGCATTGCGCGCGCGCAGCCCCGCCACGACAGGCGCGGCGCAGCACGTGCACATCATGCCGGGCACCGCGAGCAGACCGCCCGCCGCGACGCTGCCGAAACCATGGCGCCCCAGGACGCGCGCAATCCATTGCGCCGGCAACAGCGCCTGCACACCCGAGCCGAGCAGCAGGCCCAGCACCATTGCCTGCCAGATCGCCTTGCCGTAGGCCAAGGCATAGTCGAGCGCGGCCGCGAACGACGGCTCAGGAGCGCTCGCCGCGCCGCCCATCAAGATGGACTTGCCGATCGAATGCGTGGCCTCGGCCGTGAAAGCGCGGTGGTAATACGGAAACCACTTCACATAGAACAGGCCGGCAACGGCCAGCAGAATGAAAAGGGGCCAGCCCCACGAGGGCGGCGATTGTGGGGGTTGTGCTTCGCGTGCGCTGGTCATTGTAGTCATACTCCGCTAAGGGGCTCGGGGTCGGATGATCCGGGGCGAGCGGGTCAAGCAAGGCGCCGACCGGCAGAACCGGGCAGCGCGCGCCGCATGATGCCAGCACGCGCAATGCTTGATCAAGCCAAATTCAAGGTGCGGGATTGGGCTGTACCTCATGCAGCGCGTCGATCTGCGCGAGCGCTTCGGACGAAAGCCTGATATCGACGCTGCCGATATTTTCCTTCAGCTGCGCCATCGAAGTCGCGCCAATCAGATTGCTGGTCACGAACGGCCGGCTGTTGACGAACGCGAGCGCGAGCTGCGAGGGCGACAGCCCAAGCTCCTTCGCGAGCGCCACATAGCGCGACGTGGCCGCCACCGCCTGCGGCTTGCTGTAGCGCTGAAAACGCTCGAACAGCGTGATGCGCGCGCCCTCGGGCCGCGCGCCGCCCTCGTATTTGCCCGAGAGCCAGCCGAACGCCAGCGGCGAATAGGCCAGCAGGCCGATGCCTTCGTGATGCGAGAATTCGGACAACCCGCTTTCGAACGTGCGATTGAGCAGGCTATACGGATTCTGGATGCTGACGATGCGCGGCAGCCCCAGCTTTTCGGCGGCGCGCAGGAATTGCGCAACGCCCCAGGGCGTTTCATTCGACACGCCGATATGGCGCACCTTGCCCGCCCTCACGAAATCCGCGAGCACGGCAAGCGTCTCCTCGATCGGCACCGTGTATGCATCGTCGATCCATGGATACGCGTTGCGGCCGAACGTCATCGTGCTGCGGTCGGGCCAGTGCAATTGATAGAGATCGACGTAATCGGTCTGCAGGCGCGCGAGGCTGCCATCGAGCGCTTCGGTCAGATTCTTGCGGTCGAACTGATTGCCGTCGCCGCGGATATGACGCGGATTGTGCGGCTGGCGTGCCGGGCCCGTTATCTTGGTCGCGAGCGCGATGCGATCGCGCGCCGCGCGATGCCGGGCGAGCCACGTGCCGATGAAACGCTCGGTCTGCCCTTGCGTTTCGGGGCGCGGCGGCACCGGGTACATTTCCGCTGCATCGATGAGCGTGACGCCGTGATCGAGTGCGTAATCGATCTGCTCGTGCGCTTCGCGCTCGGTGTTCTGCTCGCCCCACGTCATCGTGCCGAGGCCGATCAGGCTCACCTTGACGTCCGTATCGCCGAGAGTGCGGTATTCCATCGAAGCATTTTCCATCATCTAATTGAGAAGAACCGCGAAACTATCACGCCGGCCGATTTTTTTCAGGAGCCGGGAAATCCGCGCGCACAAAGCAAAGCGCCGGGGTCCTGAGGACACCCGGCGCCCAGGCCGCCCGATTCAGGGGCGGCGCTTCGGACCGCGAGAAACTTAGTGGCCGAAAAACACTTGCTGCGAACGCGGCGTTTGATCGTGGCGGCTGCCCGACTGCGTCGCCACGCTCGCGACACCGCCGTACGACGCGTCGACGCCTTGCTGCTGGGCACGCTCGGCCGCTACCGTCTGGGCGCTCTGCCCTTGTTGCGACGCCGGCGCGCCAACGTCCGGACGATAAGACGGCGCGGGGCCATAACCGCTGGCGAACGCCGGAGCGGCGATGGAGGCGGAAGCTGCGACCAGCAGCGCGGCGATCAGTTTGGTCTTCATGGTGGACTCCAGTATCAGTTTCGATTGCAGTTCGGGGATGGCGCCGCGCCTGGGAGGTCGATGCCCCATGAGCTGCGTCAGTGAAACTCAGTGTATCCACCTACTATCAAAAAATAATCACGATATATCGAATTTACTATTCCAACGCCGCAAACAATCGCCTCTGCCAGTCCTGGCGGGCCTGAGCGAGGAACTGGTCCTAAAAAAGCGCAAAAAATTTCTGGCGCGATGCACAACACAGAGCACTGATTACATAACGTTCAAAGGGTCTTTCGCGCGGCCGGGCGTGCGGTACGCGCTCCTGCGAGCGCTCGCGCAAAAAGCTCGGCCCACGCATGCCGCCTTGCCGCAGTGCGAAATTGCCGGAAACGCCCCAGAACTCACTGGGCAGGATGCGATAAAATAAAAGGTTGATCCACGCTTGCCGCGCTCCCTGCGCACCGATTCGCCATGTCCACCCACCGTATCGCCAGTCCCCGCCGCGTGTCCGTCGCACCGATGATGGATTGGACCGACCGCCACTGCCGCTCGCTGCACCGCTTCATTTCACGGCACACGTGGCTGTATACGGAGATGGTGACGACAGGCGCCCTGCTCCATGGCGACGTTCCGCGCCATCTGGCGTTCACGCCCGACGAAGCGCCCGTCGCGCTGCAACTGGGCGGCAGCGAGCCGGACGACCTCGCCCGCTCGGCCAGGCTTGGCGAGCAATGGGGCTACGACGAAATCAACCTGAACTGCGGCTGTCCGTCAGAGCGCGTCCAGCGCGGCGCATTCGGCGCATGCCTGATGAACGAGCCGCAGCTCGTGGCCGACTGCGTGAAGGCAATGCGCGACGCAGTCTCGGTGCCGGTGACGGTGAAGCACCGCATCGGCGTGGATGCGGTCGAGGACTACGCGTTTGTGCGCGATTTTGTCGGCACCATCGCGGAGGCGGGATGCACGGTTTTCATCGTCCATGCGCGCAACGCCATTCTTAAAGGCTTGAGCCCGAAGGAAAATCGCGAGATTCCGCCGCTCAAGTACGAGTACGCGTGGCAGCTCAAGCGCGATTTTCCGCAGCTCGAGATCATCATTAACGGCGGCATCAAGACGCTCGACGAGGTGGCTTTGCACCTCGAGCACGTCGACGGCGTGATGCTCGGCCGTGAGGCTTACCACAACCCCTACGTGCTGGCCGGTGTCGATGCGCGCTTCTATGGCGCCAGCAAACCCGCGCCCACACGCGATGACATCGAAGCGAAGCTGATGCAGTACTGCGCGAGCGAAATGGCGCGCGGCACGCACCTGGCCGCGATCACGCGCCACGCACTGGGGCTGTACCGCGGCGAAGCCGGCGCGCGCGGATGGCGACGCGTGCTGTCGGACAACCGCAAGCTCGCCAAGGGCGATCTCGCGATCTTCGAGGAAGCGCGCGCGCACCTGCGCAGCCCCATGGAAGCGTCGCCTGCACTTTCCTCCGAAATATTTGAATAAAGGGACTAGGCAAGTCCGATCGGCTATGTATATAATCTTGCTTCTTGATTGACGCCGCTCACAAAGCAGCGCCAACAAGGAAGCAGTAACAGTGGTGGCTGTAGCTCAGTTGGTAGAGTCCAGGATTGTGATTCCTGTCGTCGTGGGTTCGAGTCCCATCAGCCACCCCAGAGAATTCAAACAAAAAGCCCAGTTCCTTTGAACTGGGCTTTTTGCTTTCTGGTTTTCGAATACCCGTCCCGCTCCTCCCCGCCATTAACTCAGAAAATGATCAATTCCATGGACTCCTTATGGACTCGATCATATTAGCGACTGCCTGGCGACTCGACGCCTCAATGCCCCAAGCAAGCCTTCACTGTATGCAGAATGAATAGTTTCAGCAAATCTATTCATAGCGAATAATATGCAGGATGCCAAATCAATAAACTCGATGAAATCGATGAAATCGATGACATCCCATCGCCACCCGTGCGTAAAATCGCTTCCCACAGCAAGACGATCCCAATAGCACGCACCCGACGACGGACATATCGACACCATGGAAAAATGGCTCGAACGACGCTTCACGCTTTCTGGCCGCGCCACGCGCCGCGAGTACGCCATCACGATGCTGCTCTTCCTGATATTCGTTTATGCACTCGACGTTTTCATGCCCGAAGACGGGCTCGGCAGTACGCTTGCGGCCACGATTCTCGGCATGGTGATTGCGTGCGTGGCACTCTGGGTTCCCATTGCCGCAATGGTGCGCCGGCTCCACGATATTGGCATGAGCGGCTGGTGGTGGTGGTTGATGGCCGCCATGCCGCTGGGCCAGATCGGCATCGTGCTGCTGCTATTTGTCGGCCCTGATAAATTCAATGGAACACGCTTTTATCCGGACCCACGCAAAAGCGAGGCGAGTGCCTTCTGAGCACGCACCTTACCAGGCGGCGCCCTACCGGCAACGCGATAAACCTCATTGCACCGCGTTGCCGTCGATCCACGCACGCGCCGCCTCGAAGCCCGCCTCGGCCGCCGCATGCTCGGTCGACCACAGGCGGTCGATATGGACCAGTTGCCAGTCCGTTACCAGAGCGCCGTCCTTGAGCACGCGAAAGTGCGCCTTCACGCCCGTGAGCACCTGCTCAACCGCCACTTCGATGTCGTAGTCCTTGTAGCGCTCCTCATAGTCACCCATGTCGATGCCTTTCGGCTCCATGATCGTCTCTCCGTCGTGGCCAGGTGATCCATCCTCCCACTTCCACGCCGGGCGCACAACTCTGCGCGCAAGCCCCGAAGCCGCCCGCCAGCGATTGACAACCGCACGATCGACACCTCCGTCGACTTCACGAGCGCAACGACTTCCGAGCGGACCTTCAGTTCGAGTTCGTCGATCGAGCGCGTCGTGATGACCGACGTGGCGTCTCGCTGCCCAGCACGCGCTGGAGCACGCGCGCTTCGATCCCGGCAAAGCGCGCGTCCGCGCGGGCGCGAGGACGTTCGAGCGGCACGCGCTGGTCGAGTGCGATGCAGCCCTGCTCCACCAGCAGAATGCGGTCGCCCAGCGCGACGGCCTCATGCACGTCGTGGGTGACCAACAGCGCAGTAAAGCGATGCTCGCGCCAGAGGCGCTCGATCAGCGCATGCATTTCGATGCGCGTGAGCGCATCGAGTGCGCCGAACGGCTCGTCGAGCAGCAACAAGTGCGGCCGGTGCACCAGCGCCCGCGCAAGCGCCACGCGCTGACGCTGACCGCCCGAGAGCCGTGCGGGCCATTCGTCGGCGCGTGCAAGCAGCCCGACTTCATCGAGCACGGCGCGAGCGTCGTCGCGCGCACCGCGCCCAAGCCCGAGCATCACGTTCTGGAGGACGGTTTTCCACGGCAGCAGCCGTGCGTCCTGAAACATCATGCGCGTCTCGAGCGACGCGCCACGCTCGTCGCGCCGCGTAAGCTCGCCGGCATCGGGTGCTTCGAGCCCGGCAACGAGGCGCAGCAGCGTAGATTTCCCGCAGCCGCTTCGTCCCACGATCGCCACGAAGCTGCCGCGTTCGATCGAGAGGTCGAAGCCATCGAGCACGACGCGCTCGCCATAGCGCTTGCCCACGCGGCGCAATTCGACGGCCGGGTGGTGCGTGCGCGCGTCACTGCGCGCAGTCGCCGTTTCTGTCGTTACCGGCGCGCGTCGATCCTGTTCGCCGGCTTGAGTGCGCTGCGCGCCATGCCGCGCGTCCGCCTCGTGCGCTTCGCGCTCCTGGGTGCGCGGCAACTCGATCTCAGCTTCGAGATCACGGCCCGCGACGCCGCCGAAATGAACCGCCAACGTGCTTGCGTTCATGCATCGCTCCCTTGTTGATAAGCGGGGTGCCAGCGCAGCGCAGCACGTTCGAGCCATTTGGCGAGCCAGTCGGCGAGCTTGCCGAGCGCGGCGTAGAGCAGAACGCCGACCACCACCACATCGGTCTGAAGAAATTCGCGCGCGTTCATCGTCATGTAGCCGATGCCAGACTGCGCGGAAATCGTTTCCGCGACAATCAGCGTCACCCACATCAATCCGAGCGCGAAGCGCGCGCCCACGAGAATCGACGGCAGTGCGCCGGGCAGAATGACTTCGCGACAGAGCGCAAAGCCCCTGAGACCATAGCTGCGCGCCATTTCGATGAGGTTCGCGTCGACCGAGCGGATGCCGTGAAAAGTATTCACATACACCGGGAAAAACACGCCGAGCGCGACGAGAAACACCTTCGCCTGCTCCTCGATGCCGAACCAGAGGATCACGAGCGGAATCATCGCGAGCGCGGGAATATTGCGGATCATCTGGATGGTCGAGTCGAGCGCGGTCTCGGCGGACTTGAAGAGCCCGGTGGCAAGACCGAGCACGAGGCCGATGCCGCCGCCGATCGCGAAACCCGAAATCGCGCGCCCGGTGCTCACGCGCACGTCCTGCAGCATCTCGCCCGATTCGACGAGCGAGCACGCGGCCTTCACGACCGCGAGCGGTTCGGGCAGCACGCGAGTGGAAAGCACACCGCTGCGTGCGGCCAGCTCCCACGCGGCCAGAATCGCGAGCGGCACGAGCCAGGGCGCGACGCGTGCGAACGCCTTGCGCCCAACCAAGGCGAATGGCCGCACCCCACGTGGATCAATGGCCGCGCCGGCGGCGGTTACAGCGGTTTGGTTCATCGTTATGTCATCCTGATCATATTGCGCGGTTCTGGCGATATTGAATTCGCGTTCGCCTCCATCTGGAAACCGATAAGCCAGTCGATCGTGGATCAGCTCTGGCTCACCTTCGGCAAATACTGATTACCGACCACCTCGCCGAACGGACCCGAGGCCGGACCACCAGACGTCTTCGTGCGGCGTCCCGGCAACAGCGGAAACACGAGCTCTGCGAAGCGGTAGGATTCCTCAAGATGAGGGTAGCCCGAAAGAATGAAGGTCTCGATACCCAGCTGCGCGTATTCCTTCATGCGTTCGGCAACCTGCTCCGGATTGCCGACCAGCGCCGTGCCCGCGCCGCCACGCACAAGGCCCACGCCCGCCCACAGGTTCGGATGCACCTCCAGTTCCTTGCGCGTACCGCGCTTGCCGCCGTGCAGCGCGGCCATGCGGCGCTGGCCTTCCGAATCCATCTTGTTGAACGCCGCCTGCGCACGCGCGATGGTGTCGTCGTCGAGACGGCTGATGAGGCGCTCCGCCGCTGCCCATGCTTGCTCTTCGGTCTCGCGCACGATCACGTGCATGCGAATGCCGAAGCTGATCTTGCGGCCGTGCCGCTCGGCCCGTGCGCGGATATCGGCGATTTTCTTCGCGACGGCCTCGGGTGGTTCGCCCCACGTCAGATAGGTATCGATGTGCGCGCCCGCCATATCGTGAGCAGCCGGCGACGAGCCGCCGAACCACAGCGGCGGATGTGGATGCTGCACCGGCGGATAAAGCGCCCTGCCGCCCTTCGAACTCAGATGCTTGCCTTCGAAGTCGATCGCCTCGCTGGTGTGCGAAGCGGCAAGCAGCTTGCGCCAGATATGCAGGAATTCGTCGGTGATTTCGTAGCGCGTGTCGTGATCGACGAACACCCCGTCGCCTTCGAGTTCGGCGGCGTCGCCTCCCGTCACTACGTTGATGAGCAAGCGTCCATTCGAAAGGCGATCGAAAGTCGCGGCCATGCGTGCGGAAAGCGCCGGCGACGAAAGGCCCGGGCGAATCGCAACGAGAAACTTCAGGCGCCGCGTCGCGGCGATCAGGCTCGATGCCACGACCCAAGCGTCTTCGCATGAACGGCCCGTCGGCAGCAGAACGCCTTCATAGCCGAGCGTATCGGCCGCGACGGCCACTTGCTGGAAATAGGCGAGATCAGCGGCGCGCGCGCCTTCGGCCGTACCCAGATAACGGCTGTCGCCATGGGTCGGGATGAACCAGAAAACATTCATGCATTGCTCCTGCTTTTGTTCGACCCGTGAGACGGAAAAGTTCGAGGCGCGGCCCCATGCGATGGCAAGGACCGGAACACCGCTCAAACCGGCGGGGTCGATTAAATCGGCGGGGCCACAACGGCGGCGCCGTCTTCATGGAGACCCAGTCTAGGGATCGCCCTAAGCGTTTTGAACGATTTTTTTGAGCTTAGGTTTTCCACTTTCGTGCTTTACGCGACGCTTTAACATACACAGGTGCAATCACAGGCGCGGCGCGCCGATATAATGGCGCACACATCGACAATAATCCGGCCGGCCGCGCTTTTACGCCTTTTCATTTCGGGCATGCGCGGTCCGCGCCACGCAATCCTCGCGCACCCTCATGCAAAAACTGATTTTGCCGTTCGTATCCGGCTTTCTGGCCTCGCTGTTCTTTCGCGAAGCAACACTCGCGCTGCTTCACGCGGCGCAAGTCATCGATGCCGCCGGTTTCTCCACCGAGCCGTTCGCTCCCATCGGCCTGCCTGAGTTCCTCGTCAACGCGATCTGGAGCGCGCTGTGGGCCATCCCGATGACGTGGCTGCTGCGCATCTCGCCGTCGCGCCCCGCTCCGTGGGTGCAGGCGTTCGTGTTCGGCGGCATCGTGCTCACAGCCGCCATGCTGTTCGTGGTCGATCCGCTGCGCGGCATCTGGCCGAGCGGCAACATGCTGCCTCGCGTCGCCATGGGCTTCGCGTCGAATGCGGTCTGGGGTTGGGGCGCACTCGTGTTCATGCGCGCCTTCATGAGCGAAACCAGCGAAGACTGAAGCGGCGCTCATGCGCGGAGAAAGTAGCAGGCGCGCCACGCGCAGCGCCCGCCGGCGAGTCTAATCCGGCAACGCCCGCAGCGGATGCCCGGCGGCATCCCAGGGGCTCTTGAACATCGCCTGCACGTCGGCGGGCGGCACATCCTCGATACGCGCGAAACGCCAGTGCGGATCATTGTCCTTGTCGATGATGCGCGCGCGGATGCCCTCCATCGCGTCGCCCTGGGCAAAGCTCGATCGCGTGAGATCGAGATCGCGGCGCAGTACGTCGGCCATCGAGCCCTCCGCCAGCGACACCGCTTCGAGCGACACCGCCATCGACAACGGCGAGCGCTCCCGCAACACCCCCACGATCTGCTCGGCCCAATCGCTTTGCACATCCTTCGCGTCGTGCTGCACGCTCTCCAGCGACGCAAGAATCGACGCCACCGAAGGCCGCGAAAAATGCTGATCGATCCATGCGCGCGCAACGGCCAGCGCCGAACACGCTGCATTGCGCCGCACCTCCTCGCTCGATGCGGCAACGGCACGAATCCGTTGGACGACCGCTTCGCCCGTTGCGAACGACTCAGTCAGCAGTGCATCGAGCAGCGCGGGCCACGCCGCCTCGTCGATGAACACATCGGCGAGACCGGCATAGAGCGCGCTATCGGCGTCGATCGTCTCCCCGGTCACTGCGAGATAGCGCCCGAGCGCACCCGGCGTGCGCGCGAGGAACCAGCCCATGCCGACATCGGGAAAGAACCCTATGCGTGTCTCGGGCATCGCCATGCGTGTCGTGGTGCCTGCCACGCGCAGTCCGCCGGTGCGATGCGCGCCCTGCGTAATCCCCATGCCGCCGCCCATCACGACGCCATTCAGCAACGCGATATAAGGTTTCGGATAACTGAAGATTGCATGATTCAGCCGATATTCCTCGATAAAAAACGTATCGACTGCAGCGTGATCGCCAGCGCGGTACGACTCATGGAGAAAGCGGATGTCGCCGCCCGCGCAGAACGCGCGCGGATGACGCGTGTGCACGATCACGGCGAGCACTTCGGGGTCGTCGCGCCAGGCATCGAGCGCGGCCTGCATCGAGCGAATCATCGCCGTGGTCAGCACGTTGAGCGCCCGCGGGCGATCGAGCTCGATCAAGCCGATGCGGTTCGCAACCTGCGTGAGCACGTACTGCGCTGCATCGGCGGCAAAGGCGTTTGCGGTGACTTCCTGTGACATGACAATCGATCGATCAGGATGAAAGCACGAAGAAAACCTGCGCTCCGCGGCAGCGCGCGCCATGCTCGCGCCCCCAGCTAACCGCGCCCAGCGAGGCTATCACGATGGGCCGTTTCGCGTTTTCTCCACTGCACTAGCGGGCGGTGGCGGACTGCCAAGCCAGCCGCCGAGCCCGGCGTCGACGATCGGCGCCAACGCCGCCTCATGTGCGAACCCCGGCCCGATCAGCGAAAACACCACCACGCCATGGAGCATCGCCCATAACGCGCGTGCAAGCAGCGCAGGCTCGCCTTGCGCGCCGCTGCGCAAATGCCCCGCGGTCACAAGCGCTTCGAGCGCATCGGCGAACAGATCCGCCACGCGCGCAGCGTCCTCGCAAGGCAGCGCATCGCCGGATTCGGCAATCGCCGGAGGGTCGCGCGCCGGCCGCGTTGCCGCACGGCCCGTCACGTGCGTCCCGGAACGGCCGCCCTCCCGCGGCTCCATGAACATGAGCCGGTAAGCCTCCTGATGCGCGCGCCCGAAGGCGACATAGGCATGCGCCAGCGCATGAAGCCGCTCCCACGGGTCGCCGATCTGCGCGCACGGTTCAAGATGCGCAAGCAACTGCGCAAAGCTCTCGCGTCCCAGCGCGCGGGCAATCTCATCGCGGCTGTCGAAATGGAGGTAAAGCGAAGCCGGCGAATAGCCGATCGCCTCGGCAAGCTTGCGCATCGAAAGTGCATGCAGCCCGTCGCGCGTCACGATTCGGCGTGCGGCATCCAGTATGCGCGCGCGCAGTGCCATGCGAAACGCGGTGGCATCGGGGTCTTTGGGTTCAACGATGTCCATGGGAACAGCCTGAGCGCGATTATCGAGCCGGTGCGCCGGGATGTGCGGCACCGGCTCGCCCAGTCTCATCAGGAAAGCAAAGTGCCCGGCGGAAAATGGCCGCTTTTTAGCAATACCGGCGTGCCGTTGCTGAGTTCAAGATGCGCGCGCGCCACGGCCTCGATGCGCGCTCGGCCGGCATCGAACGCCTGCATCCACGCGTCGCGCCCCGCGGACAGCGCACCGAAATGATCCTCGAGCGCCTCGACGGAGATCGCGCAGGGCACGCGCGCACCGTCCACCAGCGCGGGAAACCCCACGGTGAGATTTGCATCGTGCCAGGACGGCGCCTCGGAAGGGAAACGGATATCCATGTCCAGCCCCGTTGGAAAATCTGCAGAAGAAAACCCGCACCGACGGACGGCGGGATCGCGTCCCATGTTACTCGCTGCACGCCCCGACAGGACCGATACGTGACATCGGCCACCGTGCAACCGATAGACGAATGGGTATGGAAGCTGCAACACTGAACATGATCGGCGCGCGAGAAATGCGCGCCATGCAAACCTTTCACTATTGCAAGCGCGGCTTTGTGTGAAGCGCAGCGCCAGCCCGGTTCAACCGGAAGCACGGGCCCGGAGTCAGTGCCAAAGCACTAACGCCGGCCGACGCAGGAAAACTATGGAATCGCACCTGAACGGCCAATACTTCGAAGAAAACCGTGAAATATCCGAGCAGCAGGCCGCGAGCCGCTGGTTCACTTACGCACAGGAACACGGCATCGAGGTCTCGCACGCGATCAGCCTGTGGGAAGACGCGGCCACGCCCGAAGGCGAACGTAGCCGCGAGACCATCGCGACCAGCGGCATCCGCATCGTGCCGCCTGAATACTGAATGGTCTCGGTATGGCCTCGGCGCGACCTCAGTGAGCCTGCATTTTTGAAAACAGATTCAGCACGACCACACCGGCCACGATGAGTCCGAGACCGAGCACCGCGGGCAGATCGGGCACCTGCTTGTAGAGCACCATCGCGACGAGCGTGATGAGCACGATGCCCACGCCGGACCAAACGGCATAGACCACGCCCACGGGCAAATTCTTGAGCGTGAGCGAGAGACAGTAGAACGCGACGCCATAACCGGCGACCACCACCGCCGATGGCACGAGCCGCGAAAAACCCTCCGAAGCGCGCAGCGCGGACGTGGCAATGACTTCCGCGACGATGGCGATGGTGAGAATGAGCCAGGGAGACATGCGCATCGCGTCAGGCCTTCGCAAGCGCGAGCTTGCTGTAGTCGGCGTCGAGATGCGCGCACAGCGCCTCGACCACGAGTTCGTGATCGGCACGCTGCGGCAGCCCCGAAACCGTCACCGAGCCGATCACGCCGGCGCCCGCAACGGCCAACGGAAACGCGCCGCCATGCGTGGCGTAATCAGCTACGGGCAGGCCGTTTTTCTCCGCGAGCGAGGAGCCCGACTGCTGCACGCGCAAGCCGATCGCATACGAACTACGCCGGAAATGCTCGACCACGCGCGACTTGCGGCGCGCCCACTCGACGTTCTCGGGCGTCGCGCCGGCAAGCGCGCAGAAGAACAGCGGCAGGCCAAAGGTGCGCACGTCGATGACGACCGCGTGCGAACGCGCGACCGCAAGTTCGCGCAGCAAAGTGCCGAGTTGCCAGGCGCGATCGGTGTCGAAACGGGGAAACACCAGCGCGTGTTCCTGCGCGGCTATCGATTGCAGATCGAGGGCGATGTCCATGAGAAGTTATGAGGCAGAGTAAGGGGCGAAAAGGTCGGGCGGCTCGCGATTTCTGCTGCGACAACCGGGCACACGATTCTAGCCTGGCCCCTTATGCGAACGGACCGGGCGCAGCCTCGCCCGCCCGGTCCGCAATGATTCTGCTATCTCCCAGAAGAATGTTGGTAATTGTTGTTGCGTCGCAGCGGCATTTACCCTATACTTTCTTTCTCTGACGGACGCGGGGTGGAGCAGTCTGGCAGCTCGTCGGGCTCATAACCCGAAGGTCGCAGGTTCAAATCCTGCCCCCGCAACCAAAGTCCATTGAGACTTTCACAAAAACCGTCATGCCATCAAACCCGCTTCGGCGGGTTTTTTGTTGTCCAGCGAAATCCATCCCGAACGCGGGGCGATATTTGGGGACCGATCAATGAAGAAGCAAACATTCGTCCGCCTGGCACTTGCCGCCGCCTCTGTCGGTCTGGCCAGCGCAGCATACGCGACCGATGTCAACGTAGGCATCAACGTGGGGACCCCTGTCCCTGTCGTGGTCGCGCCGCCGCCCGCCGCCATCGTCGTCACGCCTGGCTGGTATGGCGACCGCTATTGGGATGGCCGCCGTTACTGGGACCGCGACGACTGGGACAAGCACCACCACAACAACAAGGGCTGGCACTGCCCGCCCGGTCACGCCAAGAAGGGCGAATGCTAATCGGACGCCCTTCCGGTCACGCACCCAACACGAAAAACCCGGCTCGCGCCGGGTTTTGTTTTTCTGGCACCTTCCGGTTTCACCTGTCCTTCCTGCCCGCCAATTCGGCACGAATTAGGATAGATCCGATTCGCAACAGGCGAAAAATATCACCATATCTTAGATAAGATATTGCGGTACCGCCGAATTGCATCAAATTTGTAAGGCAAAAATCTACTGGCCTCCAAAGATCGGCTCCAGAGAGATTAAATCATGTTCAAAAATGATTGGGCGAGAATCAAATATTTCGCCGGGCTGGCAAACACATTTGATGAAACTCTACTAAACCTATTAACCAATATCGCAAACGATCCCGATGCGCTTAGAGAACTCGCTTATGCCTTATACGAAAGTGATCGATTCGAGCAAACTCTGAGTGTGGCAATGCAAGGGCTTGCAATTTCACCAGCACATCCCGTATCGCGTTACGACGCCGCAAGAGCATGCAGCATAACAGGAGATGTCGCGAAAAGTCGCCAGCATATCGAGATTGCAGTGAGCGTTCACAGCAAGAATCCCTATTTTCAAAGTCATTATGCTGACACGCTATTACGCCTCGGTGAATTTGAAGAAGGCTGGAAACGCAAAAAATGGTATTACCAAATGCCCGGAATTGAAGAGAGCATGGTTCAGCTCCCCTTTCCCAGGTGGTCGGGCCAACCGGTCTCTGGAAGCACATTTTTGCTCGTCGGCGAACAAGGACGCGGCGACGAGATTCAATTTTTAAGATTTGCGAAATGGTTGAACGAAGAAGGCGCAACAGTGGACGCGCTAGTGTGTGAGCCTATAGTGCCATTGGCAAAATCCATGGCCAGCATTCGCGCTACCTATACTCGAATTCCACCGTGCTCCTATCAATACTGGTGCCATATAACCAGGGTTCCAGAATTCATGAACCTTGAGCTTTCGATGCTTCCCTACGCAACCCGATACATATCGTCATCATCGGAAAAAGACGACTACTGGAATCATAGGATCAACGCGCTTACCACCAATGGAGCTTCCAGAGGGAATATGAAAATCGGCGTTGTGTGGGAAGGAGGTCCTGCGCACTCGCTCGATCGTTTCCGGTCGATCAGCCTGAATACATTTATCCCCCTCTTCACACTACCGAACGTGACGTGGTTTTCCTTACAGAAAGGAAAAAGCGAGCGAGAAAATTGTGCGCTCGAGAAGCATTTCGATTTGCACACGCTTGGCCCGGAAATTCACGATTTTACGGATACGCTATCAATACTCAACAAACTGGATTTGCTTATTTCGGTTGATACATCGGTCGCTCACCTCGCGGGCGCGGGCGGCACTCCAGTGTGGACGCTCATACCGGCTTACGGCGATTGGCGATGGCTCACCCATAGAACGGACAGCCCCTGGTATCCGACCATGCAATTGTTTCGGTAACGCAAATTACGAAATTGGGTTGAGGTCGTGAGTGAAGTGAGGGATGCATTGCTGGCACGCACCAGGGCCAAAGCCTGGCGCGGTGTTCGGCGCGATCCCCGCTGAAATCGAACCGCTTCCGATCGCCACACAAGCGAGCAGCAGCCCGCCCCCTCCTCCAATACCGGGAATCCGCGCCCGCTCCCGTCGCCCCGCCTTGCGGTGATACACTCGCATCACCCATCCCCCTATCGTGCCCATGAAATTCTGCTCGACTTGTGGTCAGGCGGTCAGCCTGCTCGTTCCGCCCGGCGACAATCGCGAACGCTACGTCTGCTCGCACTGCGGCGCCATCCACTACCAGAATCCGCGCAACGTGGTCGGCACCGTTCCCGTCTGGGAAGACAAGGTGCTGCTGTGCCGCCGCGCGATCGAGCCGCGCTACGGCTACTGGACGCTGCCCGCCGGCTTCATGGAGATGGGCGAGACGACCTCCGAAGCCGCTGCGCGCGAGACGCTCGAGGAAGCCGGCGCACGCGTCGAGGTGCAGAACCTGTTCTCGTTGCTGAATGTGCCGCGCGTGCATCAGGTGCATCTGTTCTATCTTGCGCGCCTGCTCGACCTCGATATCGAAGCCGGCGAAGAGAGCCTCGAAGTGCGCCTCTTCGAAGAGCACGAAATCCCGTGGGACGACATCGCGTTCCCCACCGTCGGCCAGACCCTGCGCTGCTTCTTTTCCGACCGCCAATCGGGTAGCTACGGCCTGCACACAGGCGACGTCCTGCGCTCCCTGCGCGACGGCTGACCTGCTTTACGGCGATGGTGCCCTGGCTTTCGCCCGACGACCCGTTCCCGCCTGTCGAGCGCGCCCTTGGCGCGTCGAGCGGCGCGCCGGGCCTGCTTGCCGCAAGCGCCGACCTGCTGCCCGCGCGCCTCGTCGACGCCTATCGGCACGGCATTTTTCCGTGGTACTCGGACGGCCAGCCCGTGCTCTGGTGGAGCCCCGATCCGCGCATGATCCTGCGCCCCGACGAGTTCAAGGTCTCGCCCTCGTTCAAGAAAACGCTCAAGCGCGTGCTGCGCGACCCCGCGTGGGAAATCCGCGTCGACAACGATTTCGCCGCCGTGATGCGCGCCTGCGCGAACGCGCCGCGCCGTGGCCAGCGCGGCACCTGGATCACCTCCGACGTGATCGACGCCTATTCGAGCCTGCATCGCATCGGTGACGCGCACAGTATCGAAGCGTGGCTCGACGGCCAGCGCGTGGGCGGCCTCTATGGCGTCTCGCTCGGCAAGATGTTTTTCGGCGAATCGATGTTCGCCTCCGTCACCGACGCCTCGAAGATCGCGCTCGCCGCGCTCGTCGCGCATCTGCGCCGCAACGGCGTCGGGCTGATCGACTGCCAGCAGAACACCGCGCATCTGGCTTCGCTGGGGGGGCGCGAAATCGGGCGCAAGGCGTTCATCGCGCATGTGCGCGCGACGGTAGGCGCGGGCGCGTTCGGCTGGCGTTTCGATAAAAGCGTGCTCGCCGATTGGATCGGCCAGGGCCACGCCGACAACAGCGCCGTATCCGCGCTCTAGGACACGCGTCAGGGCAGCCCCACGCCCGTCGCCCATGCCCGGCGGCGCGCAATTCGATGGATGCGCGTCTGGCGTCGATGTTAGTATGCAAGGAGAAAACGTCGCATCCGCTGCGCGTGGCGCTGCGCGACGATCCGAACCGCAACGAGAGCTGCCAACGTGACGCATCCGAACGAGCTGCCGCTTTCACCGCTTTCCGCGCTGCAATTCTATGCAACGGCACCCTACCCCTGCAGCTATCTGGAGGGGCGCATCGCGCGCTCGCAAGTGGCGACGCCCAGCCATCTCATCAATTCCGACGTCTACACCGATCTCGTGAAGGCGGGCTTCCGCCGCTCGGGCGTCTTCACCTACCGGCCCTATTGCGATGGCTGCCGCGCCTGCGTGCCGGTGCGCGTGCCGGTCGAGCGCTTCACGCCGAACCGCACCCAGCGCCGCACCTGGAAGCATCATGGCGAACTCGTGGCGACGGTCGCGCCGCTCCATTACGACGAGGCCCATTACGCGCTCTACATGCGCTACCAGTCGGCGCGGCACGCGGGCGGCGGCATGGACCGCGACAGCCGCGACCAGTACGAGCAGTTTTTGCTGCAAAGCCGGATCAACTCGCGCCTCGTGGAATTTCGCGAGCCCGATCCGCAGCGCCCCGACGAGCCCGGCACGCTGCGCATGGTGAGCATGATCGACATCCTCGGCGACGGGCTGTCCTCGGTCTACACCTTCTTTGAGCCCGACAGCCCGCACACGAGCTACGGCACCTACAACATCCTCTGGCAAATCGAGCAGGCGCGCAGTCTGCAACTGCCCTACGTCTATCTCGGGTACTGGATTCGCGAGAGCCCGAAAATGGCCTATAAAGCCCGCTTTCAGCCGCTCGAAGGCCTCTTCGACGGCGTCTGGTGCGCGCTCGGCTCCACGAGCGAAGCTGCTGCAGGCTAGCACGCGAGCGGCGCCAAGTTGATCTTCCCGTGCATGCGCGCAGCCCGCCGCCGTTTGCGGTAAATGGCGGGGGTGAACTGCGTGGTGAACTTTATCGCTAAAATAGCGGGTTCTCATTTTTCTGCGCCTGCGCCTTTTCCCCGTGTTCAGCACCCTTTATCCGCTCGTCCGCGACCGGCTCTTCCGCATGGACGCCGAAGACGCCCACCATCTCTCCCTGCGCATGATCGGCGCTGCGGGCCGTACGGGCATGGCAGGCCTCTTCGCGCCGCGCGTGCCCGACTCGCCGCGCACCGTCATGGGCCTCACGTTCCGCAATCCGGTGGGTCTCGCCGCGGGCCTCGACAAGGAAGGCGCCGCCATCGACGGATTCGCCGCGCTGGGCTTCGGCTTTATCGAAGTGGGCACGGTCACGCCGCGTCCGCAGCCGGGCAACCCGCGTCCGCGCATTTTCCGCCTGCCCGAGGCCGGCGGCATCATCAACCGGATGGGATTCAATAACCAGGGCGTCGAGCAGTTCGTGAAGAACGTGCAGGCCGCGCGCTATCGCGGCATCCTCGGCCTGAACATTGGCAAGAACGCCGACACGCCGATTGAGCGCGCAGCCGACGACTACCTGTTCTGTCTCGAGCGCGTCTATCCGTTCGCGAGCTACGTGACGATCAACATCTCGTCGCCGAACACGAAGAATCTGCGCCAATTGCAGGGCGGCGGCGAGCTCGACGCGCTGCTCGCCGCGCTCAAGGACAAGCAGCAGCGTCTCGCCGACATGCACGGCAAGCTCGTGCCGCTCGCGCTGAAGATCGCGCCGGATCTCGACGATGAGCAGATCAAGGAGATCGCCGACACACTCCTGCGCCACCAGATCGAAGGCGTGATCGCGACCAATACGACGCTTTCGCGCGCGGCGGTCGAGGGCCTGCCCAATGCCAACGAAACCGGCGGTCTCTCGGGCCGCCCGGTGTTCGAGGCTTCGAACGAGGTGATCCGCAAACTGCGCGCCGAACTCGGCGAGCAGGTGCCGATCATCGGCGTAGGCGGCATTTTCTCGGGCGAAGACGCGCGCGCGAAGATCGCTGCAGGGGCATCGCTCGTGCAGGTCTACACGGGTTTCATCTACCGCGGCCCGGCGCTCGTTGCCGAATGCGCGCGTGCGCTGGCCTCGGGCCGCGCGTGAGGCTATAGTTTCAGGCCATGTGCGGCGCATGGCGCGCATCGGGCCATGCACTCCGCTCCAGAAGACGGCCGGCCCGGGGAATCCTCGGGCTCGCTACAAAACCGCAGCAAAACAAGAGGAAAACAATGAAAGTCGCCTTGCTGAAAAAGCTCCTTGCGCTCGCACTCGCCGGCGCATCGTTCGTTGCAGCGAGCGCCCACGCCGAAGACCTGCTCGACCAGGCGAAGGCGCGCGGCACGCTGCGCATCGGTCTCGAAGGCACGTTCCCGCCGTTCAACTCGAAGGCGCCTAACGGCGAACTGGTGGGTTACGACGTCGACATCGCCAAGGCCGTGGCCGCGAAGTTGGGCCTGAAGCCCGAATTCGTCACGACCGAATGGAGCGGCATCATCGCGGGTCTGCAGGCCGGCAAATTCGACGTGATCGTCAACCAGGTGGGCGTCACCGACCAGCGCAAGGCCGTGCTCGACTTCTCGCCGGCCTACACGTACTCGGCCGCGCAGCTCATTCAGCGCAAGGACGATACGCGCCAGTTTACATCGCTCGAAGAACTGAAAGGCAAGAAGCTCGGCGTCGGTCTGGGCACCAACTACATGGACATGGCGAAGTCGGTGCCGGGCATCGACGTGAAGACCTATCCTGGTGCGCCGGAATACCTGCGCGACCTCGCAGCCGGACGTCTGGACGCGGCGCTCAACGACCGCCTGATGCTCGCCTACCTGCTGAAGAACTCGCAGCTGCCGCTGCGCACGGGCGCGATGGTCGGCGCCGGCAACCCGTCGGCCATTCCGTTCAGGAAGGGTAATCCGAAGTTCGCCAAAGCCATCGACGACGCCATGGCCCAACTCGAAGCCGACGGCACCTTCACGAAGATCTCGGACAAGTGGTTCGGCATCGACGTGACCAGGCCGATCACGAAGTAACGGCGTCAGTCGCGCGGGGCGGCATCGCAGGGTGCCGCCCCATGTTTTTACGGCTCGCCCGGCGAGCGCTTCTCATCCGCGTCCTCCCATGCCCATCTACTCGCTCATCATCCAGTCGCTGCCCGTGCTCGCGCAGGGCGCGGTGCTGACGGTCAAGTTCGCAGTCCTGTCGATGATCTTCGGGCTCATCGGCGGCGCGGTGCTCGCGCTCATGGGTATCAGCTCGAATCGTGCGCTCGTGTTCATTGCGCGCGTATACGTGAGCCTCATGCGCGGCACCCCGCTGCTCGTGCAGATCTTCGTGATTTACTACGGATTGCCGAGCATCGGCATCTCGCTCGACCCCACGCCTGCCGGCGTAATCGCGCTCTCCGCGAACGTCGCGGCCTATCTCTCCGAGAGCATGCGCGGCGCGATTCTCGGCATCCACAGCGGCCAGTGGCTCGCCGCCTATAGCTTGGGCCTCTCGCGGCGTCAGACGCTGCGCTACGTGATCGCGCCGCAGGCGCTGCGCATTGCGGTGCCGAGCCTCTCGAACAGCCTGATCAGCCTCATCAAGGACACTTCGCTCGTGTCGGTCATCACCGTGACCGAACTGCTGCGCAGCGCCCAGGAGATCATTGCTTCGACGTATCAGCCGCTGCCGCTCTATCTCGCGGCCGCCGCCGTCTACTGGGTGCTCTGCCAGGTGCTCGAGTGGATCCAGCACTGGTACGAAAAACGCCTCGCGTTGCCCGCGCGGCATTGAGCGGCATTGAGCGGCACTAGCGTCACTCGCAGTCGAAACGCAAGCCGAGCGCCGCGCGAGCGGCATCGGCCATCGCGATCATGCGCCGCGAGGTCTCGTGCGGCATAACCGGGCTCTCCAGCGCGCCGGCGCGCAGCAACTCGCAAAAGTGCGCGGTTTCGTAGTTCAGGCCACCGCCTTCGAAGGGCTCGTCGAGTTCGACCGTGCGGCCGTCGACATAGCGGATCGTCGCGCGCACCGGGTTCCACCAGTTCGCATGAATCGTCACGTGGCCGTTCGGTCCCGCCAGCAACGCATCGCCAAAACCATGCAGATCGAGCCCGCAAAAGAGTTGCGCGATACCGTTTTCATGCTGGCAATTGAGGCTTGCAAACGTATCCACGCCCGTGACGCCCAGGCGCCCGAAGGTCTGCACCTCGCGCGGCGCGCCTAGCCAGTCGACCGCGAGAAACATCTCGTACACGCCGATGTCGAGCAGCGCGCCGCCCGCGTGCTCGAACGAGAACGACGGATGGCCGGCAGGAACGTTGGCAACCGAGCAGCCCGCGCGCACGAGGCCCACGGGGCCGATGGGATCGGCTTGCAGATGCGCGCGCAAGGCGCGATAGAGCGGGTAGAACGGCGGCTTCATCGCCTCCATGAAGAGACGTTGCGCGCGCCGCGCGGCATCGAGCACGCGCTCGAGTTGCGCGGCGTTCACGGTCGCGGGCTTTTCGCAGAGCACGTGCAGGCCCGCGTCCAGCGCCGCGACCGCATAGTGCGCGTGGCTGTCCTGCAGCGTGGCAATGTAGACGGCGTCGACGCTGCTCGCGAGCAGCGCCTCAAAACTCGCGCACGCAGTGGCGCCGCACTCCTGCGCGAGCGCCTCGGCCGGCGCCACGCGGCGCGACCACACCGCGCCCACGCGCGCGCCTTGCACATGCGCCACGCCCTGCGTGAAACGCCGCGCAATGCGCCCCGCGCCCACGATGCCCCAGGTTATCGTGGCCGACGTGACACCATTACGGATTTCGCTGCGCTTGCCTGAATCGCCCATGCCTTGCCTCGTATCGCCGATTGCGTCGATTGCGTGATCTGCCTGCCGCACGCCGTACACCGGCCGCAGCAAAGCAAAGATACGCACGATACGGGCTTGCGCGCGCGCAGGCAACCGCTCAGTTAACCGCTCAGTTAACCGCTCAGTTAATTGCTCGTTTAATTGCTCAGTTAATCACCCGGCTAACCAACCAGGCAACGAACGAGCGCATCAGCGCGGCTCGACAGCCTCCGGCGAAAGCGAGCTGTGAAGCTCGTCGGCAGTCAGCTCGATCATGGCCGCCGCGGCCTTGCGCGCGTCTTCGGGCGCGCGTCGCTCGATCGCGTCGACCACGCTGCCGTGCGCGTTGACCACGTTGGTCCAGCCGTCCTCGCGCTGGCTCAGGATGGGCCCCACGAGCGTGAGCGCGCCGCGAATGATCGCCGCCATCTGCTGATAGAACTGATTGCCGCTCGCAGCGAGAATGCGCGTGTGCAGAAGCGTGTCGGCAGCTTCGCAACCGGCTTCGCCGGGACTCGTCTGGCGCAGCGCCTCGTAGGCTTCGCGAATGCCTGCGAGATCCGCTGCGCTCGCGCGCTCGGCTGCCAGCGCGCACGCGGCGGGCTCGATCAGCGCGCGGAACTCGATCACGTCGCGCAGAAAGTTCTTGTCCGGCTTCGCGCGAAAACGCCAGCTCACCACGTCTTCGTCGATCATGCGCCAGTCGCGCATGGGACGAATGCGCGTGCCGATCTTGGGCCGCACGTCGAGCATGTGGCGTGCGAGCAGCATGGACAGCGCTTCGCGCATGACCGTGCGGCTCACGTCAAACTCTTTGGACAGTACATCCTGCGGCGGCAGGATCGCGCCGTAACGTTCTTCGACGATGCCCGAAATAAGGCCATCCATGACCTTGCTCACGAGTGAGCGTTCCTTGTTCCCCAGTTCCATGACCCTTCCCCCCGATGCCGCGTAAGCGCGCCTGTTTGACGGTTGCTGCGTGGGCCCTCGTGCTTCGTCGAACTTAGTCGTAAGTTGCCATGCGAATTGCATGAACCGCCAGCCAGGATATCTCCTGACGCAAAGATGGCGCGGCAAACGCCCTGTCCGTACCCGCTTTTCCAGGCTCTCCCGAGTGTGTCCCGGGTGATCCCGTCAGGCCCTTTGATTTCCCGATTCTTGTGATTTGCAGTTTCCTGCCGTTGATTCGTAAGCAGTTTGTATGGATTTACCCAGCTACTTTCTTTGCCACGCGAGCGCGTCTTCGTGCTCTCCCGCACGCCCGTACTGATCGTCGAAGCGCACGATGTCGTCTTCGCCGAGATAGCCGCCCGACTGCACCTCGATGATCTCGAGCGGCGTCTTGCCCGGGTTTTCGAGCCGGTGCTTCACGCCGAGCGGAATATAGGTGGACTCGTTCTCGGAGATCAGGAACACTTCGTCGCCGCGCGTCACACGGGCCGTGCCGCGCACGACGACCCAATGCTCGGCGCGGTGATGATGCATCTGCAACGAGAGCCGCCCGCCCGGCTTCACGACGATGCGCTTGACCTGGAAGCGCTCCCCGCGGTCGACCGAGTCATAACAGCCCCACGGCCGCTCGACGCGGCGATGATGCTGCGCCTCCTCGCCGTGTTGCGCCTTGAGCTTGCCGACGATCGCCTTCACGCTCTGCACGCGGTCCTTGGCCGCGACGAGCACGGCATCGGCGGTCTCCACCACCACCACGCCGTGCACGCCCACGCAGGCCACGAGCCGGCCATCGGAATGCGCGAAGCTCTCGGTCGAGTCTTCGAACAGCACGCGCCCGCGCGCGACATTGCCGCTCGCGTCCTTGTCGGAAACCTGCCAGACCGCATCCCACGCGCCAACGTCGGACCAGCCCGCCACGAGCGGCACGACCACGCCGGCGAGCAGCGCGTCGGCACCCACGGACTCCATCACCGCATAGTCGATCGAATCGGAGGGGCACGCGTCCAGCGCCGCCGCATCCAGATGAACCGCGCCGTCCGCGTCGACGCTCGCGCGCTCGAAGGCCTGCGCGCACTGCGCCGCGATGGCGGGCCGGCAGCGCGCGATGGCCGCGAGCCACACCGAGGCGCGCACCACGAAAATGCCGCTGTTCCACCAGTAATCGCCCGACGCGACGTACCGCGCGGCAACCTCGGCATCGGGTTTCTCGACGAAGCGCTCGATGGAGCGCGCACCGCTCGCGCCAAGCGTCGCGCCAGCGCCGATGTAGCCATAGCCCGTCTCGACGCGTTGCGGCGGCACCCCGAGCGTGACGATCGCACCACGCGCTGCGTAGGTCACGGCGTCTTCCAGCGCCGCGGCAAACGCGGCCCGATCGGCAATCAGGTGATCCGCGGGCATGGCGACCAGGATCGGGTCGCTATCGTTTTGCGGCGGTTTTTCCGATGCTTTTGCCGACGCGGCGTCCGATACGGTTTCCGCCGCTGCCTGCTCCGCGCATGCGGCGAGCGCAGCCACGGTGAGTGCCGGCGCGGTGTTGCGCGCGACCGGCTCGAACACGACGCGTGCCGGCGTGCCGCTGCGGCCGAGCCGGTCGGCGGTCATATGGCGCAGATCCTCGCTGCTCACGACAAGCGGCGCGGCTTTGCGCACCGACGCGCCGCCACGCGCATACACACCATCGAGGCGGCGCACGGTGGCCTCGAGCAGCGACTCGCCATCGAGCAGGTCGATCAGCTGCTTGGGGCAATGTTCGCGCGAAAGCGGCCATAACCGCGTTCCCGAACCGCCGGCCAGCACAACGGGCTGAACGACGAGTGCGACTTCGGGTTCATTGGCCGCGGCAATCAAGCCGGCCTGCGTAACGACCTGGTTCATGCAGGAAGCTCCCCATTCGGATATCCAGTCCAGGGCAGGTGCGGCATCGCGTACTGCTTCGCGTGCGCCCCTGGGTATTTGGACTCCATTGGAGCAAAGCGCTGCAGGCG
Organism: Paraburkholderia sp. A3BS-1L; assembly: GCF_051125215.1. Classification (NCBI taxonomy): domain Bacteria; kingdom Pseudomonadati; phylum Pseudomonadota; class Betaproteobacteria; order Burkholderiales; family Burkholderiaceae; genus Paraburkholderia; species Paraburkholderia sp. A3BS-1L. The sequence goes on from NZ_CP120442.1 coordinate 1,917,400, forward strand.
ATTCTGTACGCATACCCACACTGACCGCGCGACTGGCGTGCAGTCGAGCAACGAGACATTTGTGCACGCATGTGCTGTGCGAGAGCGGCTGGGCATCCATGTTTCAGGAGCGAACATTTCCGCGCGGATCGCCTCCGGCGCAACACAACTGAATCAAATTCGAACGGTTCCGCGTGCGTTGCGAGCGGTCGGGCGCAGCCCTCGATCGCGCGTGTTTCAGCATGGAGTCATTTTTGAACACGCCCCCTGGTGCGCCGAATAATCCAATAAATTCAATTACTTGCAAAGTTACATCTAGTTACAAATAGCGCCTGCGGCGGCCGGAGCCGCCCTAAGCGTCGTACAGATTTGAAACAAAAACGGCGAGTTACCTGGGTGCGCTCACATCGTTGTGCCCGCAAAGCCGCACACATACGAGGTTTGCGCCGCTCTGGCACATCCCCTGCTTAGTGGGATGCGCCACACAGCGTGACGCATACAGCCGATATAGCGCACGCACTCGGGACTATGGGGCCGGCACTACGAGCCAATAGCCGCTACGGGAAGCGGCATACAAAAAGCGGTTCGACGACCGGAATGAAAAGACAAGGGGCGGTGAAAGCCGCTTCGCACGAGGACCAAATCATGTTGACCCTTCAATCGGATCTGCACGGCAACCATTTGCTCGGAGCACTGCCGTCGCACGAGTGGCAAGCACTCGCACCGCATCTCGAACTTGTCCATCTGCGCACCGAACAACTGCTCTGCGACTCCGGCCAGCGCATTCACCACGTCTACTTTCCGACCACGGCAATCATCTCCATGCTCTCGACGATGGAAGACGGCAGCTCCGTGGAGATCGCGGCGGTGGGCCGCGAAGGCATGACCGGCGTGCCCGTGCTCACGGGCGGCGAAACCATGCCCAATCGCGTGCAGGTGCAATGCACGGGCTTCGCGTATCGCATGAGCGCGCAAAGCCTCCGGCAGCAGTTCGCGCGCTCGGACTTCCTGCGCCGCCTCATGCTGCTCTACATGCACGCCCTGCTCACGCAAGTGGCGCAAACCGCGGCCTGCAACCGCCATCATTCGCTCAGCAGGCAGCTGTGCCGCTGGCTCCTGATCGAAGTGGACCGCGTAGCGTCGAACGACTTGACGGTCACGCAGCAGCTCATCGCCGACATGCTTGGCGTGCGCCGCGAGGGCATCACCGAAGCGGCCGGCAAGCTGCACAACGAAGGCCTGATCCACCACAGCCGCGGCCGCATCCGCGTGCTCGACCGCAAGGGCCTCGAAGCCCGCGCCTGCGAGTGCTACGGCCTCGTGCGCCGCGAGTTCGACCGCTTGCTGCCGCGCCTTCATCAAGCGGAAACCGTGGAATGAGCCGATCCCTGGACGTCATGACGAGACAGCTCCGCTTTCTCGTCATGACGGCTCGGGTCGCACAGCCTGCCCGCCTCGCCACATCATCAGGAGCCCTGAACGATTATCGGACCCGCAGCACAGGAGCATGACGGCGCGCGCACCGCATAGCGGTGTTCGCGCCGCCGCTCGCTCGGGCGATCAGCCCTTGCGATAGTCGATGCGCTCGACGCCCGACTCGCCGCCGAGCAGGCACAGGTCGGCGCCGCGTGCCGCGAACAGGCCCACGGTCACGACACCGGGCCATGCGTTGACCTGCGCCTCGAGCGCGCGCGGGTCGCCGATGCGCAGGCCCTTCACGTCGAGAATCTCGTTGCCGTTGTCGGTGATATAGGGCGTGCCGTCCGTCTGCACGCGCAGCACGGGCACGCCGCCGAGCGCCGTCACGCGGCGCCCGACAGCCGTGCGCGCCATCGGCACGACCTCGATGGGCAGCGGGAACTGGCCGAGCACGTCCACGCGCTTGCTTGCGTCGGCGATACACACGAACACCTCCGACACCGACGCGACAATCTTCTCGCGCGTAAGCGCCCCGCCGCCGCCCTTGATCATCGCGCCCGATGCGTCGATCTCGTCGGCACCGTCCACATAGACGGGCAGCGATTCGATCTCGTTCAGGTCGAAGATCTTGAAGCCGTGCGCTTCGAGGCGCGCCGTGGTCGCGACCGAGCTCGATACGGCCCCGCGATAGCGGCCTTTGCTGGCAGCCAGCGCGTCGATGAAACAGTTCGCGGTCGAGCCGGTGCCGACGCCAATCACGGCGCCTTCCGGCACATGCGCGTTGACATAGTCTGCGGCGGCCTGGCCGACCAGTTTCTTGAGTTCGTCTTGAGTCATGATGGGGAACTGCCCGAGGAAGGAAAACGCGGAAAACGCATAGTTTACCGGAGTTGCGTGCCGCCGCTGGGGCGACCACGCACGCTGCGCGCCGATGCACGACGTCTCGCGCGCCGCACGCATGTCGCGCCGCGCATTCAAGGCGCCGTTTCGCTCACGCCGGCCGGCGCCGGTACCGTCCGGTCGACGTATTTGTCTAGCAGCGCCTGCGCGATCGCATCGGTTTCCGCGTCGGGCGTGCCCGAGTAGTCGCGTGGCCGGAAGTGCATCTGGAAGGCCGCGAACACGCGCCGCGTGCGCGCGTCGAGCACGCCGTCGGTTGCGACCTCGTAGCCATAGCGCGCAAGCTTTGTCTGCAGGCCGAGCACGTCGGCCGGCGCGTCGGGGGCGCGGCCCGCGAGCTCGGCCTTCACGGTCGCATCGTCGGGCCATGCGCCCACGCCCGCCTCGTAAAGCGGCTTCCACGGGAACAGCGGGCCCGGATCGATCTTGCGCTGAGGAGCGATATCGCTATGGCCCACCACGCGCGTGGGTGCAATGCCGTAACGCGCGACGATGTCCTTCGAGAGCGCGATGATCGCCGCGACCTGCTCGGGTGGCCAGGGCGCCCACTCGCGTGGCGGCGACCCTTCCGGCGTGGCTTGCGACGTGGCTTGCGAGTCTGTGAGCGGCCCCGAATTGACGTTTTCGATGCCGATCGAAGCCGCGTTGAGCTCGGTCGTGCCCTGCCACTCGCTCGCGCCCGCATGCCAGGCGCGCTGTGCTTCGGGCACGAGTTGCAGCACGACGGGCTTGCCGTCGCGCAGCGGCGGATGCACGGGAACGAGGTAATGGGCACTCACGTTCTCGCGCGTCAGCTCTTCAAGCGCGGTGGGTTCATCGCCCTGCGTATAGTGCTCCACGAGGAAGCGGATGCGCGAGTCCGCGCTGCGCGCGTGATATTGCGTGTCGGCGACGTAGCCGCCGCGATCGACCATCGTGGCGGGCGCGCACGCGGCGAGCGCAAGCGCCGCGAACGCCGCCACGCCGAGTCTCGACTTGCGCAGGACGCGCATGCGCGGCACGCGTCAGCGCGCGACCGAACGTTGACGCACCGCCTCGAACAGGCACACGCCCGAAGCGACGGAAACGTTCAGGCTCTCGACCGTGCCCGCCATCGGAATGTGCATGACCTCGTCGCAGGTTTCGCGCGTGAGGCGGCGCATGCCCTCGCCTTCGGCACCCATCACAAGCGCGACAGGGCCGTCGAGCTTCGTCTGGTACAGGCTCGCGCTCGCGTCGCCCGCTGTGCCGACCACCCATACGCCGGCGTCCTTCAGCTCGCGCAGCGCGCGCGCAAGGTTCGTGACGGTGATATACGGAATCGTATCGGCCGCGCCGCTCGCAACCTTCGCAGCGGTGGCGTTCAGGCCCACGGCGCGGTCGCGCGGCGCGATCACGGCGTGCGCGCCGGCTGCATCGGCCACGCGCAGACATGCGCCGAGGTTGTGCGGATCGGTCACGCCGTCGAGCACGAGCAGCAGCGGCGAGCCCTGGATGCCGTCGAGCAGCTCGGCCAGGTTCTGCGCGAGCGGCAGATCGTGCACGCGCGCGACCACGCCCTGATGGCGCTCCGTGCGAGCGAGCCCCCACAGGCGCGTCTCGTCCGCGGCGATGATGCGCACGCCCGCTTCCTTTGCGGCGTGCAGGAAATCCTGCATGCGGCGGTCACGCCGCGTCGTGTCGTAATAGACATCCTCGACCGTGGACGCGTCGTGCCGCAAGCGTGCGGTCACCGCATGAAACCCGTAAAGAACCTTGAGACGTGACATGACTGGATACAACCCCTGATGAACGGTTCGCGGCGCACAGGACCTGCGGCCTCGTGCCTTGAGTCTCGCGTTGCGAGCCTCGTGCCGCGAACGACTGTGATTCTGCCGGCCGACGCGCGGTCCGGGTACGCCCTGCCTGCGTCGATGGCCGTCTAGATGGCCGCCTCGGTGCAAGGCCCGGCGTGACTGTTAAACGTGCGCGCGCCGCGCGGCATTCGCGGCGCGGCGCATGGTTGCTGCCGATGCTGCACGCCCTCGCGCGCAGCCCGGCTTTAGCGCTTCTTGCGCGATACCGGCTTCTTCGCCGCCGACTTCGACGCCGCGCGCTTCTTCGCGGTCTTCGCCGCGCTGCGCGCCGCGCGCGCTTCCTTCACGGCCGCGCTCTGCGCCGGCGCGGCCTTCTTGCGCCGGACGTCGCCGCTCTGGCCACCCTGGCCACCCTGGCCGCCTTGACCGCCCATGCCCTGCGGCAGCGAACGCACGCGCGGACCGCCCTCCTGCGGCCCGCCACGTTCCTGCTGGCCTTGCCCGCCGCGATTCAGAGCGGGCTTGACCGGCGTATCGCGCACGAGGCGGAAATCGATCTTGCGCGCATCGAGATCGACGCGGCTCACCTGCACGCGCACGCGGTCCGAAAGACGGTAGCGGATGCCGGTGCGCTCGCCGCGCAGCTCGTTCTTGATGTCGTCGTACTGGAAATAGTCCGAGCCCAGTTCCGTCACATGCACGAGACCTTCGATGAACAGCGAATCGAGCTGCACGAAAATGCCGAACGACGTCACGCCGCTCACCATGCCGCCATATTCCTCGCCGAGCTTGTCGCGCATGAAGTAGCACTTGAGCCACGCCTCGACGTCGCGCGAGGCTTCATCGGCACGGCGCTCGTTGGCCGAGCAGTGCAAGCCGAGCTCTTCCCAGATTGCCGTATTCGCGCCGCGTGCACGCTTGCCGCGCTTCGCCTCGTCCTCGGCCTGCATCGCGCGGGCGCGCGGCGAAAGGGCCGTGTTGAGCTCGACGCCTTCGGGCGCCGCCGGCTGATACTTCTTGCCCTGCAGGATCGCGTAGATCGAGCGGTGCGTGAGCAGGTCGGGATAGCGGCGGATCGGGCTCGTGAAGTGCGCGTAGGCCTCGTAAGCGAGGCCAAAGTGGCCGATGTTGTCCGGGCTGTAGACGGCCTGCTGCATCGAGCGCAGCAGCATCGTTTGCAGCATCTGCGCATCGGGCCGGTCGCGGATGTGCGCCATCAGCGCCGCATAGTCGCTCGCGTGAGGCGTGTCGCCGCCGCCCAGCGAAAGACCCATGCCGCGCAGGAAGGTGCGCAGGTTCTCGAGCTTTTCCGCGCTCGGCCCCGCGTGCACCCGGTACAGGCCCGGATGCTTGTTGCGCTTCATGAAGTCCGCCGCGCAAACGTTGGCCGCAAGCATGCACTCTTCGATCAGCTTGTGCGCGTCGTTGCGCTGGCGCGGCACGATCTGCTCGATCTTGCCCTGCGCGTTGCAGACGATATAGGTCTCGGTCGTGTCGAAGTCGATCGCGCCGCGCTTCTGGCGCGCCGCGAAAAGCGCCTTGTAAACGCCGTAGAGGTTCTGCAGATGCGGCATCAGCGCGGCGCGCCGCGTCGCCTCCGGCCCCTTGGTGTTCTTGAGCACCGCGGCGACCTCGGTATACGTGAGGCGCGCCGCCGAATGCATCACACCCGGGTAGAACTGATACGCCTTGATCTCCCCGCGAGCGGTGATGACCATATCGCACACGAGCACGCAGCGGTCCACATGCGGATTGAGCGAGCAAAGGCCATTCGAGAGCTTCTCCGGCAACATCGGAATCACGCGGCGCGGGAAGTACACCGAGGTGCTGCGCTCGATGGCGTCCACATCGAGCCCGCCGCCCGGCTGCACATAGTGCGAGACGTCGGCGATGGCCACGAGCAAGCGGAAGCCGTCGCCGCGCCCGACCTTCATCGGTTCGCAGTAAACGGCGTCGTCGAAGTCGCGCGCATCTTCGCCGTCGATGGTGACGAGCGGCACGTCGCGCAAATCGATGCGATAGCGGATATCGGCGGGACGCACGGCATCGGGCAGCTTCGCGGCCTCATCGAGCGCGGGCTTGCTGAACTCGTGCGGCACGCCGTACTTGCGCACGGCGATCTCGATCTCCATGCCGGGATCGTCGATGTCGCCGAGCACTTCCAGCACGCGGCCGAGCGGCTGCGAGTGGCGGCTCGGGAAGTCGGTGAGTTCGACGACCACCACTTGCCCGACCTTGGCCTTCTTCGCATTTTGCGTGACGAGAATGTCGTGGCCGATGCGCTTGTCTTCGGGCGCGACGATGAGCGCGCCGTTTTCATTGAGCAGCCGCCCGATCACGCTGCGGTTCGCGCGGTCCGTGACCTCGACGATATGCCCTTCCGGACGCCCGCGGCGGTCATAGCCGACGATGCGCGCGAGCACGCGGTCGTTGTGCATGACCTTCTGCATCTCGCCTTGCGGCAGGAACAGGTCGTCCTGGCCGTCGTCGCGCACGAGGAAGCCGTAGCCGTCACGATGGCCCTGAACACGGCCCGCAACGAAGTTGGAAGGATGCGCAAGCTGATAATGGCCGCGCGAATCGAGCCGGATCTGCCCGTCGCGCTCCATCGCGGCGAGCCGCCTGAAAAACCCTTCACGCTCCTGGCGCTTGATGGCGAGAGCCTCGGCGATATCGTTCGCGGTACAGGGCGATTCGCTGGTCCGCAGCACGCCGAGAATCTCCTCGCGGCTGGGAATCGGATAGGGATATTTGCTCAAGGGCTTATCGATGGTTGTTCTCGTGGCGTGGACATCGGATAGTGCGCGGACACGGGAAATCATGCCGCGCCCGGTCTTGCTGCGAGGCATTCTAACACCCGAGCCGCGCCCGGCAATTCAGCGTGGAAGCTTGCGGACGCCCGCTGCACGCGCCTCGCGCGCCGGACTCACGGCCAGCGCCGACGCGGCACTTTTTTCTCGAATTTCCTCAAAAGGGCCTTGACAGGTCCTGCAGACACGCTAAAATCTCGTTCTCTGCTGCACGACAAGCGTAGCAGCAAGTAGTAAGCGACACCTTGCCCAGGTGGCGGAATTGGTAGACGCACCAGGTTCAGGTCCTGGCGGTGGCAACACTGTGGAGGTTCGAGTCCTCTCTTGGGCACCAAGATTCAAAAAAGCCGGCTTTATGCCGGCTTTTTTCGTTTCCGTGCGGCTCCGCTGGCGGTGAGAGCCGCAGCATGCTGCGCCGAATGTTTCGCGGCTTCCCGCGCGCAGATGCAGATCTTTCGCGATGTGAAGATTTTTTGAAAACATTGATTGACAGGGTCCACGAACACGCTATAATCGCTGTCTAGCTTGAAGACGTGCCCAGGTGGCGGAATTGGTAGACGCACCAGGTTCAGGTCCTGGCGGTGGCAACACTGTGGAGGTTCGAGTCCTCTCCTGGGCACCACGCTTCTTCGAGTCACGGCTTCATCGAAAAAGCCCGCAAATTGCGGGCTTTTTTGTTTTTGCGCGACTGAAACTGAAACGCGCCCGCTATCGGCGATCAGTACAGCAATGCAATCACGGCCCCGGCCAATCCAGCAGCCCGATCCTGAATTCAACGAGCCGGCTCTCGATCGCCGCTACCGGATCTCCGGAGTGAGCGCCGCCACGCAGCATATGCACGACGAGCCTATCGTGCAGTTCGGGGGCGGCCAGAATGCGGGCGATCTGTTGCCTGCTTCGGGCCGACGCGATGGACGCGATATCCATTCCGAGCAATCTCGGACCAGCGCGCTCGAACGCATAATCGCAAGCCGCCAGTAGCGGCAACTCCTCCCCATAAAGCCTGTCGGCGTTGCCGGCAGTCGCATAGTTTTCGAGCAGATACCGGAAATCCACCGCGTCTTTCGGATTGGACTGCCCACGGTCCAGCCACGCGATCAGCTTCGTCATCACGAGACCCGGTATCGACGCAACGCGAATCTCGCATCGGTCCGCAATGCGCACGGTCACCGCGCTATCCAGCGCTTCGGCGTAGCCCGCCACGTTCATCACAATTGCCATGTCCGGCGGCCACGCCACTTGCGACGGAGAGATCTCGACACCGCCGAACGGGACCAGATCCACCGGAAAGCCTTCGCCAACCGGAGGCGAATAATGAAGCCGATGCACAATCTTCCCGTCCGGGCGGAACGCCGGCTCCCCAAGCAGCGCGGTTCGCAACGCTTCGAATGCAGGCCAACTCTCGATGGCCATTGCGAAATCGATGTCGGGACTGGCGCGGTTGAGCGGGAATCCATGCAGGTGGTACATCAGAATATCCCTGGCAGTCGCACCGACAACGAAGTACTGCAGGTTCGACAGCCGCGCCACGCGATCCATGGCCGACAACACTGCCTGCTTTCCCGCCGGGAGTGGCGCCTTAAGATATACGACCGTCATTCGCCCCGCTCCATTGATCGCGAATCAACGCCGCTGCCTCCGCATTACGGGGCTCTCTCGTGCGCAGGAGATCCGCGTACACGAGCAAAAGCGGCGCCGTCAGCTGCGCCGTCCGTGCGTCGTCGAGATGCCAGAAGGCATCGACAATTTCCAGGCTGCCCGCGGGATCGGCACGCAGGCGGTGCTGCTTCGCCAGCGCCATCATGACAGCCGGTCTCGCTGCGGGTTCGACATATAGTGTCTGCGAGGCCGGCCGAAGCTGCCCGGTCAGTTTTGCGGCAGCGACTTCTCCACTCCACCAGGCTTGCCCGGCAGGAAGTTCCGCGCGCTGCCACCACGAAGGATCATCGACCGCAAACCGTTGTACGCTGAGCTTCGGCAGCAGGCGCAGCGGATAATTGATCGTCCACTCTTCCCTCAGCGCGTCAGGATCGAGCAATCGCCGGTCCTCCGTGCCGGCCAGCAAGCCGCGTTCACGCAGGTCATCGAACACGCCGCCGACCGTGCCAAGCGCCACCCCTGCCGACGACGCGATTTCCCGGTATGGACGGTTGATGAGTTCCGGAGCGGAAAGCAACACAAAAATCATCTTGAGCGCGGAAGCACTCGCGGAGATCGCAGGTTTTCCTGATCTCGAGACGTAACGCCTGATGTCCGGATTCGCCGGCCGGCCTGTGACGAGAATGTACTGGCCGGGACCACGCACATAAAGATTACCGACGAGGTCGATGAACTGCAGGCCTTGTTCGACGCACTCGTCCGCTAATGCAGGCGTCAGCCAGGACGTGGCCAGAAGGATCGGAAGATCGGCAGTGGCACTTTGGGCCACGACGGTCCTCACCTCCTCCCGCGTTCGTATCCGGGTGCGAGCAGCGAGCATGTAGGGTCGCGGAGCGCCGTTCACCTCCAGCGTAACCTTCGCCTCTCTGGCCGGCGCAGCGCTGCGGGCTGTCGGGCCGAAGTCGATTACCCGCAGCGGAATACCCAGACGCCCGGTGGCCCCGTTGACGAGCCGCCTGAGCAGCGCCTCGGTTGGACGATCAAAATTCGGGAGACCATGCTGGTTGCCGTCGTTCATAAATCTCGCTTGTTCAAAAACAATGAACACGCCAGCATTATGAACAGAAACCACGAGATGTTCAATTTTTTCTTCCGTTCATACTTCATGAACAACATCCATGATTGAACGAACGCGCGTCACCCTGAAAACATCTCGTTATGTTTAATGGTATACATTGACCAGAAACCCGGGGATGCCTGAGGCGCATCGTCGGCACGAGATCACGCCCGCGACAGGGAGAAGGAATGGAAATCGTCGTTATCGCCGCGATCGCCGCCGTGGGCTTCGCGCCGCAGCGACGTGTTTGATCGCGACCCGATTGCCAGCCGAGTGGATCGAGCGCGGCCAGACCGAAGGACGCTACGCGGCGTTATCCACGACGGACGACACCGACGAGGCGCCCGAGCTGCCCCGCATGCAGGCACACACCGATGCCCGCCGGGTGCGCCGCGCACGCGTACGTGCGCTGCCAGCGGCGGCGCTCATGCGCAGGCTGCGCACGCACCCGGGCGGCGGCGCGCAGCGGTGCGAAGCCCCTCATCCGGATAGCGCGCGCCGCCCGCCCCGATAACGATTTAACTACTCGCCCGTACCCAGCGGATTGCGGACGAACGCCGTTTCGACATGCCCCGCAGGCTTGGCCGACTGGAAGATCCAGCGCCGCCGCATCGGTTGCAACACCACCTTCGCGCACACCCCCGCCATCATCGCGATACACGCCGCGAATTCGAACACCATGTTCCAGCCGCCGTGCACCGCGAGCAGCGTGGCCACCGGCACCATCAGCGCGGCAGTCCCCTTGGCCGTATAGAGCGTGCCGGCGTTGCCCGCCGCGTAGCGCGCGCCGAAGGTGTCCGCGCAGGTTGCCGGGAAGTTCGAGAAGATGTCGCCGTAAAACAGGAACACGAGCCCCGAAAACAGGATGAAGAGATACGGGTCGTGGCCGAAGTAGCGCAGGCCGAGCAACGCGAGCCCTTCGCCGATGAAAGTGATGAACATCGTGTTCTCACGCCCGATCCGGTCCGAAATGAGCCCGCACAGCGGCCGCGTGAAGCCGTTGCAGAGATTGTTGATCGACAGTGTCATTGTCAGCAGCGGCAGCGTCATGCTCATGAACGCCACCGGCATCGAGGAGAAACCGTACGACTTGGCGATCGGCCCGATCTGCGCGGTCGCGATGATGCCGCCCGTGGCCACGCACATGAACATCGCGTACATCACCCAGAACAGCGGCGCGCGGATCATCTGCCGCGTCGTGTAGTCGGTCTTCGTGGCCACCACCCGCTGCACGCCGGCCGCATGCGCGGGCGGCTTCGGGCGCACCATCACGAGCGCGAGCGCCATGATGCACACGCCCTGCAGCAAACCGAAAAAACCGAAGGCCGTCTCGTAGCCCGAATGCTGGATCATGCGCGCGATCGGAATGACGGTGAGCGCCGCGCCCGCGCCAAAACCCGCCGCCGTCGTGCCCGCAGCGAGCCCGCGCCGGTCCGGAAACCATTTGAGCGCCGTGCCCACGCACGTGCCGTACACGCATCCCGCACCGATGCCCGAAATCACCGCCGCCACGTAGAGCACCGGCAGCGCCGGCGCCCACGCGTCGAGCATCCAGCCGAGCGCCACGCAGCACGCGCCGCCCATCACGACCGGGCGCGGGCCGAAGCGGTCCACGAGCCAGCCCTCCACGGGAACGAGCCACGTCTCCGTCACGATGAACAGCGAGAACGCGAGCTGAATGGCGGCCTGCCCCCAGTGGTGCTTCGAATCCATCGGCACTACGAACAATGTCCACGCATACTGCAGATTGGCGACTAGCCCCATGCAGGCTACACCGGCCGCGAGTTGCACCCAGCGGTTGTGCCGCCGCGCCGTATAAGGGGCGTCGATGCGATCGGTTTGTGCCACGTTTGTCTCTCTCCGTACATTGCATTGATGAGCCGCCGGATCCGGCGGTCTCGCGCGAAGCGCGGTCTTTCCCGGGTTTACCCGGGTCTCGCCGCGCCGCGCGCTACTCCTGCATCAGGCCGTTTCTAGCTGCCTGAGCAATGCATCGACACTACCCTTTGCGTCGCCGAACAGCATTCGGGTGTTCTCCTTATAAAAGAGCGGATTGTCGACGCCCGCGTAGCCCGTCGCCATGCTGCGCTTGGAAACCACCACGGTGCGCGCCTTCCACACCTCGAGCACCGGCATCCCCGCGATCGGGCTGCCCGCATCCTCCTGCGCGCCCGGATTGACGATATCGTTCGCGCCGATCACGAGCACGACGTCGGTATTCGTGAAGTCCTCGTTGATTTCGTCCATTTCGAGCACGATGTCGTAGGGCACCTTCGCCTCGGCGAGCAGCACGTTCATATGGCCCGGCAAGCGCCCGGCAACTGGATGGATGCCAAAACGCACCCGTACGCCCTGCGCACGCAGCCTGCGCGTGATTTCGCTGATCGTGCTTTGCGCCTGGGCGACGGCCATGCCATAACCGGGCACGATCACGACCTCGGCGGCATCGCGCAGCAGCGCGCCCACTTCGTCCACGGAAGTCGCCACCACTTCGCCCTGCGGCGCGGCGCTCGACGTGCTGGCCACGGCGCCAAAACCGCCGAGAATCACCGAGACGAAGCTGCGGTTCATCGCGCGGCACATGATGTAGCTGAGGATCGCGCCGCTCGAACCCACCAGCGCGCCGGTCGTCACCAGCAGGTCGTTATCGAGCATGAAGCCGGTTGCCGCGGCCGCCCAGCCCGAATAGCTGTTGAGCATGGACACCACTACGGGCATGTCCGCGCCGCCGATCGCCATCACGAGATGCACGCCCAGCACCGCCGCAATCGCGCACATCGCGATGAGCGCGGGGAGTGCATTCGGGCCATCCGGTGCGGCCACGAAGACAAGCGCAAGCCCGATGCAAACCGCGAGCGCCACGGCGTTCATCAGATGCCGGCCAGGCAGCACGAGCGGCTTGCCGCCCACCGTGCCCTGCAGCTTGAGAAACGCCACGATCGAACCGCTGAACGTTACGGTGCCGATGAACGCGCCGATATAGATCTCGGTGTCGTGAATTCCTCGCTCGACGGCGCTCGCGGCGGCGGCCGGCGAGAGAAAGCTCGCGACCGCGATGAGCGTCGCCGCAAGGCCGACGAAGCTGTGCAGCACGGCCACGAGTTGCGGCATTTGCGTCATTTCCACGCGTCTAGCCAGCACGGCGCCGATGCCGCCGCCCACCAGCGCCGCGCCGAGCGCTACTTCGAGCCCCGCCCCGCCCGTGACGAGTAGCGTCGCAATGACCGCGATCGCCATCCCGCAGATGCCGAAAAGATTGCCTCGCCGGGCGCTAGCCGGATGACTCAGCCCGCGCAGGCTGAGAATGAAGAGCGTGGCCGAACCGAGCCACGCCATATTGCCGATTCCACTAAGCATGACGTCGCCTCCTCAGGTCCGTTGAAACATTTTCAGCATGCGCTGGGTCACGAGGAACCCGCCTGCAATGTTGATCGTCGCAACCAGCAGCGCGACGCCCGCGAGCACTTTCACGACCATCGCCGTATCCGCGCCGTTGGGATGCAGCAGCGCGCCGATCACGATGATCCCGCTGATGGCGTTGGTCACACTCATGAGCGGCGTGTGCAGCGCCGGCGTCACATTCCAGACCACCTGATAGCCCACGAAAACGGCCAGCACGAACACCGTGAAATGCGCCACGAACGCGCTCGGCGCCACCGCGCCGAGCGCGAGCAACGCCACGGCCGCCAGCACCAGCATGACCAGCGGCCATGCACTGCGGCTACGCGTTTCGGCGGCAGCCGATCTAGCCGCACCGTGCGCCTGCTGCACGGGCTTCGCCCCGCTCGCGGCCGACGCGGCTTGCGCGGCCGGCGCGACAGCCGCCGTCGGCACCGGCGGCGCGGGCCAGCAGAGCTTGCCCTGCTCCATGACCGTGGTGCCCCGCTGCACGACATCGTCCATGTCGAGCTTTAGTTCGCCATCCTTAAGAGGCGTGAGATCGGTCATCAGATGGCGCAGGTTCGTCGCATAGAGCTGGCTCGACTGATTCGCCATGCGGCTCGGCAGATCGGTATAGCCGATCAACGTCACGCCATGCGCATGCACCACTTCGCCCGCGCGCGTGAGCGCGCAATTGCCGCCCTGCTCCGCAGCCATATCGACGATCACGCTGCCCGCGCGCATGCACGCGACCATCTCTTCGTCGATCAGGCGCGGAGCGGGCTTGCCCGGGATCAGCGCGGTCGTGACGATGATGTCCACCTCGCTCGCCTGGGCCTTGAACAGCGCCATCTCGGCTTCGATGAACTTCGCGCTCATCACCTTCGCGTAGCCGCCACCGCCGCCGCCTTCCTCCTCCACGTCGACGCTCAGGAACTCGGCGCCCATGCTCTCGATCTGCTGCCCGACCTCGGGCCGCGTATCGAATGCGCGCACGACGGCCCCAAGCCCGCGCGCTGCGCCGATGGCCGCGAGACCGGCCACACCCGCGCCGATCACGAGCACCTTGGCGGGCGGCATCTTGCCCGCCGCCGTGATCTGCCCGGTGAAAATGCGCCCGAAATGCTGCGCGGCCTCGATCACGGCGCGATAACCGGCCATGTTCGCCATCGAGCTCAGCGCGTCGAGCTTTTGCGCGCGCGAGATGCGCGGCACGCAGTCCATCGCGAGCACCGTCGCGCCGCGCGTGGCGAGCACCTCGAGCAGCGCCCCGCTCTGCGCGGGCCAGATGAAACTGATGAGCGTCGCGCCGGTCTTCAGGCGCTGCGCCTCCTCGAGCGACGGCGGGCGCACCTTGAACACGATGTCGGCGTTGGACCACAGTTCGAGCGGATCGTCGACAACGCATGCACCGGCCGCGCGATACGCTTCGTCGCTATACGAAGCGAGCTCGCCCGCGCCCGCCTCGATCTCGATCTCGTAGCCAAGCTTGATCAGTTGTGCGACGCTTTCCGGCGTGGCCGCCACGCGGCGTTCGTTTTCGAATATTTCGCGGGGCACCGCAATGGTCATTGCCATGGCGAACCTCCGCGCACGAATGAAGCGCAAATACCGGCGCGGCGATGCGGCGGCGCGCAAAGTCCCCTGGCGCGCCCAGGGCGTGGCCATGTCATCATGAAACGTCTCCTGCTGGATGTTGGAATTCTTGGCGCGCGCCGCTGCCTGCGCGGCGCGCCGCCTCGCTGTGCGTCCCTATGCGTTGTTACGCGTCTTCACGTGTAGCCGGGACCGCTAGCGCGGCGGGTTGACTGTCTCGAGATAGCCGAGCATTGCGAGCGCCGCCTGGCGGGCGCCTGCTATGGCGGCGGCCTCACTGGCGAAAACGGTCTCGTCGGCGACTCGCTGCTCGGGGAGCACGGGGGCGCACCCCGTTTGTTCGCCGCGCCCGCCGTGCGGATCGTGGATAGCGGCGAACGCCGCCCAGCCACCGTTGTGTATGAATTGACGGGCCGAGAGTTCGACCTCGTAATGACCGAGTATTTCCGTATGCATCGAAGCGCTCCGTGCGAACCTTGAGGTCGGGCGATATACGGCCAGCCCGCAGGCTGGCTAACTGGCTCAGAACTACTGCGCCTGGGCCTGGGCTTGGGCTTCGAGCTCGGTAATGCGCTTGCGCAGATTGCGCTCTTCCTGGAAGCGCGCGGTCTCGTCGCGAATCACGGCGACGATGCCCGTGATCTCGCCTTGCTGGCCGTGCAGCAACGCGACGGTAAACGCGATCGACAGCGCGCGACCGTCCTTGTCGACGGCGGGCACGCGCAGCACGTCGTTGCCGTAGCGAGTCTGCCCCGACGCCATCGTCTTGTGATAACCGTCCCAGTGACGGCCGCGCAGCCGCTCGGGAATGATCAGATCGAGCGTCTTGCCAAGCGCCTCCTCGCGCGTATAGCCGAACATGCGCGTAGCGGCGGGATTCCAGTACGTGATGTCGCCGGCGGCGTCCGAGATGACGATGGCGTCGCCGATAGCGTCGGCAAGCTGGGCGAAATCGATGGCGGTTGACATGGTGCTTGACCTGATAGGAGCTAAGTGGGGAAAGGGTTGAATCGCCGGAGCGCGGCGCGCACGACCCTCATGCGCGCGCCGCGCTCCGCTGGCCTGCGGAGCGTCCCGTACTTAGACCGCGCGCGTCTCGTGCAGCGCCGCGATCTGCTGCGGCGTGTACCCAAGACCCGCGAGCACCTCATCCGTATGCTCGCCGAGCAGCGGCGAACCCGTGATTTCCGGCTTCAGGTCCGAGAACTTGATCGGGCTGCCCACGGTGAGATACGTGCCGCGCTCTTTGTGCGGGACTTCGACGATAGTACCGCTCTCGCGCAGCGACGGGTCATTGGCGATTTCCTTCATGCTGAGCACCGGTGCGCACGGGATATCGAACTTGCGCAGAATATCGACGGCCTCGAACTTGGTCTTGTCGGCGAGCCACTCCTCGATCGTCGCGAAGATGTCGAAGATATGCGGCTGGCGCGCCTGGGCCGTCATGTAGTTCGGATCGCTGATCCACTCGGGCTTGCCGATCGCGCGGCAGATCGGCTCCCATGCATGGCCTTGCACCGTGAAGTAGATATACGCGTTCGGATCGGTTTCCCAGCCCTTGCACTTGAGCACCCAGCCCGGCTGGCCGCCGCCGCCCGCGTTGCCGCCACGGGGCACCACATCGCTGAAAGTGCCGTGCGGATACTGCGGATACTCCTCCAGATAGCCCACGCGATCCAGACGCTGCTGGTCGCGCAGCTTCACGCGGCACAGGTTGATCACGCTGTCCTGCATCGAGACGGCCACCTTCTGGCCCTTGCCGGTCTTTTCACGGCCGATCAGCGCCGTGAGAATGCCGATGGCCAGATGCATGCCCGTGTTGCTGTCGCCGAGCGCCGCTGCGCTGACCGTAGGCGGGCCGTCCCAGAAGCCCGTGGTCGAAGCCGCGCCGCCCGCGCACTGCGCGACGTTCTCGTAGACCTTGAGGTCGTCGTAGTGGTGGCCTTCACTGAAGCCCTTCACCGAAGCGACGATCATCTTCGGGTTGAGCTCCTTGATGCGCTCCCACGTGAAGCCCATGCGATCGAGCGCGCCCGGGCCGAAGTTTTCCACCATCACGTCCGACTCGCGAATTAGCTTCTCGAGCACTTCCTTGCCTTCCGGCTTCTTGGTGTCGAGCGTGAGCGAGCGCTTGTTGCTGTTGAGCATCGTGAAGTACAGCGCGTCCGCTTCGGGAATGTCGCGCAGCTGCGAGCGCGTCACGTCACCAGCGCCCGGGCGCTCCACCTTGATCACGTCCGCGCCGAACCACGCGAGCATTTGCGTGCATGCGGGGCCCGCCTGTACGTGCGTGAAGTCGATGATCTTGATGCCGTCGAGGGGTTTGCTCATGTCTTGGCTCCTGATGAATGTGTCCTGTGATGTGTCCTGGGAGACTCAGCTTATTTCTTCATGGCCGCGCTTTGCGGATTGAGATTCGTGAGACGGCCGCTTTCCGTGCCGGCCGATTCGTCGATCACTGCGTTGATCAGCGTGGGCTTGCCCGACGCGATCGCTTCGAGCAGCGCCGCAGTCAGTTCCTCCGGAGTCGTGGCCTGGTGGCCGATGCCGCCGAACGCCTCGATCATCTTGTCGTAGCGCGCGCCCTTGACGAACACGGTGGGCGCGACGTCGGCGCCGCCGGTCGGGTTCACGTCGGTGCCGCGATACACGCCGTTGTTGTTGAAGACGATCGTGCAAACCGGCAGGTTGTAGCGGCAGATGGTTTCCAGCTCCATGCCGCTGAAGCCGAACGCGCTGTCGCCTTCGATGGCCACGACTTGCGTGCCGCTCGTGACCGCCGCGCCGATCGCGAAGCCCATGCCGATGCCCATGATCCCCCACGTGCCCGAGTCGAAACGCTTGCGCGGCTGGTACATGTCGATCACCGCACGCGCATAGTCGAGCGTGTTCGCGCCTTCGTTCACCACGTTGATGTCAGGACGTGTCTTGAGCACATCGCGAATCGCGCGCAGCGCGCTGTGGAAATTCATCGGCGTGGGGTTCTTCTCGAGCGTCGCGGCCATCTTCGCGAGGTTCCTGGTCTTGCGCTCCGCCACGGCGCCGAGCCATTCGGCGCTCGGCTGCGGGAAGTTCGAGCCCATGCCGGCGACGAGCGCCTCGACACACGAACCGATATCGCCGATCACGGGCGCTTCGATCGCCACGTTGCTGTCAATCTCGGTGGGCGCGATGTCGATCTGCACGAAACGCTTGGGCGACGGCGCCCCCCAGGTCTTGCCCTTGCCGTGCGAGAGCAGCCAGTTCAGACGCGCGCCGATCAGCACGACGGCATCCGATTCGGCGAGCACGAACGAGCGCGCGGCGGACGCGGACTGCTCGTGCGTGTCGGGCAGCAGGCCCTTGGCCATCGACATCGGCAGATAGGGAATGCCACTCTTCTCGACCAGCTCGCGAATCTGCGCGTCGGCCTGAGCATAGGCCGCGCCCTTGCCGAGCAGGATGAGCGGGCGCTTGGCCGTCTTGAGGACTTCGAGTGCGCGCTGGACCGCGTCGGGAGCGGGCAGCTGGCGCGGCGCGGCATCCACGACCTTGATGAGCGACTGCTGGCCCTTCACGGCGTCGATGGTCTGCGCAAGCAGCTTGGCCGGCAGGTCGAGATAAACGCCGCCGGGGCGGCCCGAGACCGCTGCGCGGATCGCCCGGGCGATGCCGACGCCGATGTCCTCGGCATGCAGCACGCGGTAAGCGGCCTTGGCATACGGCTTGGCGGCGTTGAGCTGGTCCATTTCCTCGTAGTCGCCCTGCTGCAGGTCGACGATCTCGCGCTCGCTCGAGCCGCTGATGAGGATCATCGGGAAGCAGTTGGTGGTGGCGTTGGCGAGCGCGGTCAGGCCGTTGAGGAAGCCCGGCGCCGAAACCGTGAGGCAGATGCCCGGCTTCTTCGTCATGTAACCCGCGATCGCCGCGGCATTGCCCGCGTTCTGCTCGTGCCGGAAGCCGATGAAACGCATGCCTTCAGCTTGAGCAAGACGCGCGAGGTCCGTGATCGGAATACCGACGAGACCGTAAATCGTGTCGATGTCGTTGAGCTTCAGCGCATCGATGACGAGGTGAAACCCGTCGGTCGTCGGTTGCGCTTCCTGCGCAGGGCTGTTCTGCGCGTCGTTCATTCCTGCTTCTGCCATGACGTCTCCTCGTTGGCGGGGCGTTGGGTTACTCGTGATATACAATATTCCACACACAATATTAGTCAAGCGTTTTTTTGAGATCCCCGGTTGGTGCAGCAGCGCCAAGCGCCACTATTTATTACGGAGTCCAAATTTCATGACCAACGGCAACACTTAAAATGCACAACAGCGGCACGCAACGTGTGCGCGCGAGCCGCTCAGTCGAGAAAGTCGCAGTTCGCTTCGACAAATAACGCAAGATCGATCGAATGCTGGCGCACGAGCCGCTCCACTCTTTCGGTGTCGCGCGCCTCAAGGGCCTCGATGATCCGCATGTGGTCCACGATCGATCGTGACGCGCGATCGCTTTGCGCGATCGTCATGCGCCGGATCGCTCGCACATGCATGAAGATGTTCTTGATGGTCTCGACGATAATCGGCGACTTGGACAGTTCCACCAGCGCTTGATGAAACGTGATGTTCGCTTCCGAGTATTCCTCGATGTGCTCGGCGGGTTTGTCCTCGCCGAAATCCGCGAACATATGGCGCAAACGCGCGATGTCCTCGTCGGAAGCGCGCTGCGTGGCGAGCCGCGCCGCAATGCTTTCCAGCGCGGCCCACATATAGATCATTTCGACGATCTCCTTGCGGGTCTTGCGCAGAATATAGACGCCGCGCCGCGGCACAGTACGCAGGAATCCTTCCTGTTCCAGCAGCGTCATGGCCTCGCGCACCGGCGTGCGGCTCACGCCGAGCTTTTCGGTCAACTCTTTCTCGTCGAGGCGGATTTCGTCTCGCGAGCGGTAGATGTCGGTCTCTGCGATCGCCTGCTTCAGCTTCGCATAGGCCTGATCGCGCAGGGAAACCGTGGCGTGGATGGGTTCGAGCGTCAAGCTCAGCGGGGCTCCCCCCGCTACGTCCTGGATTTCGGCAGACATCGGTGGTTTGTCTCCAACGTTGTGTTTAGCCGTCGTTAAAAGCAAATTCCATATGTGCCATACAATATATCAGAAGCAAGCGCCTCACCAAGCGGGTTTACGCGTAGGTCGATGATCAGCGGCTCGCAACGCGTATCCATATTCAATTATTTATACAAATCGAAAAAAACTTTAACTATCGTTTATTCTTCAACGCTTCTACGATTGGCTCACGTCATCTGAACTCACACGGAGACCAGCCATGAGCCACTCTTCAGCCGGCCGCAAAGCCACGGAACACGATCAGCACTTGCACAACCAGTTGAGCGCATTCAATTCCGCTTTTGCCGAACTCGGACTGCGCTTTCGCTGGGATCCCACCACGCTCTACTCGCTTGCGGAGATCCAGGGCGAAGCGGCGCGCCTTGCAGCCTATATCGAAACGCATCACGCGCATTTGCTGAAGGCGTACAGCATCGACTTTCTGTGCGAGGCGATTCTCGGGCGCAAGAATGCGCAGGCGCCTGGCGAATGGTCGCCGGGTCACACCGCGCAGCACACGGGAACAAAGGGCGCGGCCGCCGAAGCCGCGCACGGAGAATGGGACTGGAGCGAGTTGCACCTGCCGGCATTGGCAGGCGCTTGAGGCTCGCGAGGAAGGCAGGAGGTTCGGTGCGCCGCTTTAATGCACTTCAGCGCGCGGCAGCCTCCTCTTCCTGCAACTGGCGCCAGAGAATTTTGCCGCTGCCCGACTTCGGCAACGCATCGACGAACTGCACGACGCGCGGCGCCTTGTACGCAGCCATATTCTCGTGCGCCCACGCGGCGATATCGGCTTCGCTCACGCTGCCCACCTGCCTCGGATCGAGCACGACAACGGCCTTCACCGTCTCGCCGCGCTTGGGGTCCTGAGCGCCGATGATGCAAACCTCCTTGATGGCCGGATGCCGGTACATGAGCGCCTCGACCTCGGCCGGCCACACCTTGTAGCCGGACGCGTTGATCATGCGCTTGAGGCGGTCGGTCATGAAGTAATAGCCATCGGCGTCGCGCCGCACGAGGTCGCCGGTGCGCAAAAAACGCTTGCCGTCGCGCTCGATGAAGGCCTCGCGCGTTGCCTGCGGGTTGCCCCAGTAGCCCAGCATCACTTGCGGTGCGCTCATGATGAGCTCGCCCGCCTCTCCTTCGGGCACCTCTTCGAGCGTGATCGGATCGACGATGCGCGCATCGACGTCGAAGACCGGAATGCCGAGACACTGCGCCTTGGGGTGTTGCGCAGGATTGATGTGGGTGGCGGCCATCGTCTCCGACATGCCGTAGCCCTCCACGAATTCGAGACCCGTGAGGTCGCGCAGCTTCTTGACCACCGCGTCGGGCATGGCCGCGCCGCCGCCGCGCATTGCGGCGAGACTCGACAGATCGTATTCGCCGATGCGCGGATTCGAAAGGAAATCCACAACCATCGTCGAGATCGACTGCCAGGTCGTGATGCGGTAATGCTCGATCGCGCGAGCCGCGGCGTCGCGGTCCCAGCGCGGCAGGATTACGATCGTCGAACCGTTGTAGAGCGGGCTGTTCATGCCGCCCTGCATGCCGGTCACATGAAACAGCGGCAGCACGGAAAGCTGTACGGAATCCTGAGTATTGCCGAACCAGACGCAACCACCCACGGCCGTCGACATCACGCTGCGATGCGTATGCATGCAGCCTTTGGGCTTGCCCGTGGTTCCCGACGTGTACGGCATCACGCACAGGTCGTCCGGCCCTGCCGTGAGCGCGCCGGGTGTGCAGCCCGCCGCCAGCACGTCGGCCCAGTGCGCAACGCCCGGGCCCTCCACGTGGCGCGGCGCGCTCACGAATTCGGGCGGGGGCGAGAACGGTTCGTTTTTCAAATAATCGCTGTACGACGCGACCAGCAGATGCCGCAGGCCCTGCCCTTCGCCCGCGCCCACCAGCGACGCGATGCGCGGATACAGATCCTGCGCGACGAACGCGGTGGTCGCGCCGCTATCTTCCACGTAGTGAGCGAGCTCGTCGGTGAGGTTCATCGGGTTGACGGGTATGACCACGGCGTTCGCGCGCAAGATGCCGTAATAGGCGATCACCCATTGCGGACTGTTCTGCATATAGAGCAGCACGCGGTCGCCCGCCTTCACGCCGCACTCGGTCTGCAGATAGCCCGCCACGCGCTCGGCCTCGTCCTTGAACTGCGCGAAGGTAACGGGCGTGTCATAGAAGACGATGAAAGGCTTGTCCGGATAACGCGCCGCCGAGACCTCCGCGTTGTAGAAGAGGTTCGTGGTGGGAATGCTCATGTGTGGCGGAAGATGCGCAGGCCAGTACGGTGAGCTCGGGCGCGGCGCGGCGGAGGTGGATTGGGGCATGGCGGGTAGTCGGCTCGTGGGATTCGTGAAATTCGGGCACATAGTGCGATGCGCGCGGCGTCAAACGATGCTCGCGCCGCCATCGATCGCCAGATGCTGGCCGGTGACATGCCGCGACGCAGCGCTCGCCAGAAACACCACCGCGCCCTTCAGATCGCTTTCGTCGCCGAGGCGATGCAGCGGCGTGCGATCGATCACTGCCTGCCCGGCTTTGTCGAGCAGACCCGCCGTCATCTTCGACGGGAAGAAGCCCGGGCAGATCGCGTTCACGTTGATGTTGTACTTGCCCCACTCGGCGGCCAGCGCGCGCGTGAAGTTGATGGCCGCAGCCTTCGAGGTGTTGTACGCGATGGTCTGCATCGCGCCAAGCGAGCCTTTCAGGCCAGCGATCGACGCAATATTGATGATCTTGCCGCACTGCGCGGGAATCATGCTGCGCTTGCCCACTTCGCGCGCGAGGAAAAACGGCGCGTTGACGTTGAGGTTCATGACCTTGTGCCACGCCTCGTCGGGATAGTCTTCCGCCGGCGCCCCCCACGTCGCGCCCGCATTGTTCACGAGAATATCGATCCGGCCGCATGCCGCCAGCGTTTCGTCGACTAGCGGCTTGACGGCCTCGGCACGCTGCAGGTCGCTCACGACCGTCGTGACTTCAATGCCGCGCGCCTGCAAATGCTGCTGCGCCGCTGCGAGTTCGTCGGCCTTGCGCGCGGTGATGACGACGCGACAGCCCATTTCGCCGAGTGCCTCGGCCATCTGCAGCCCGAGCCCGCGCGAACCGCCCGTAATAAGTGCCGTCTGCCCACCCAGTTCGAACAATTCCCTGACCTGCATGCTTAAAGTCTCCTTGATGTCTATTGGCCCGGATCCGCATTACGGAATACACGGGGAATCAAACCGATTCTAGTGACGCTGCCCCATCACCGGAATCAGGAAAAGCACGATCGTTCATTATGCTCGAAGACCCGCACCCATGCAGCAGCATCCGCAGACGGGGTGCAGCGGCGCGCTTTTAAGAAGCCTCCGATATCTGTCGGCCGCCCCCTTCACTAGGATTTCCCCGACAAATAGCCCCTCATGCCCCTCCCCAGCAATGACCCTCGATCCGGAACAGCGACTCTTGCAAGCATTCGTCGCGCACGCCCGCTGCCCGTCCGAACCCGCGCCACTGCTGCAGATTTGCGAAGCGCTCGTCGGTGTGAGGCGCGACGAGCAAATGCTGCCGTGGGCCGAAAAGGGCCTGGCGCTCGATCCGCACAACCGCAGCTTCGTGCACGCGCGCGCCCGCGCGCTGCGCCTGCTGGGCCAGCACGCACAAGCCGCACAGGCCTGGATCGACTTCGCGACGCTCGATTGGTCGCCGCTGTTCTATCAGGCACGGCTCGGCCGCGACCTTTACCTGAGCGGCGACACCACGCGCGCCATTGCGCTGCTGGAACAAGTGGTGAACGCTCCGGCCGATGACCACGACCCCGACAAACTGCGGGCACGCAAGTGGCTCGCCGAGGCGCTGCTCAGCACGGCAGACGCGCGCGGCTTTTCGCACTGGATCTGGCGCAACCGAAGTGACAGCGGAAACTACCGATACAGCGCAGTGCCGATGTGGGACGGGCAATGCGACCTGCGCGGCGAACGCGTGCTGGTCACGCACCAGATGGGCTACGGCGACCAGTTCATGATGCTCGGCAGCATCGCGCATTGGCGCGCGGCCGGCGCGGAGATCATGGTGACCTGCGACGCGCCGATCCACAGCGTCGTCGAGGCATCGCTGGCCGGCTGCCGCGTGGTCGTCGCGCGCAGACCGATGGCCCCGATCTCGCCATTGGACGAATCAACGCTGCCCGCCGTCGAGGCTTTCGCACCCACGATGCAAGCCACGCTGCTGCATCTGCCGATGCTCGCAGCCCACCTGCAGCCGCGCCCCGATCCCTGGTTCGCCGCCTGGATACGCGCACCGCAACGCGCGCGCGACCAGGCAGCAAGCTGGGCGTACACGTTGCGCGCCCAGCACCCAGGCAAGGCGCTGGTTGGCGTGTTCTGGGATTGCGCGCAACGCCACAACCGCGACATGCGCAGCAAGGAGCGCAGTTGGGCTGCCCTGCGCTCCTTGCCGCTCGCGGCGCTCGAGCGCCTCACGACCAACGCGGCGCTCGACAGCCGCGTTCGGTTCATCAGCCTGCATCACCCTGTGGCCGAGATGACGGGCGGCTCGCCACGCGGAAACATCGCCCATTACGCGCCGGGCATCATGTCGTTTGGCGACACTGCGGCCTGCATCGAACAACTGGACGCCGTAATCAGCGTTGACTCGGGCGTCGCCAATCTCGCCACGATGATCGGCAAGCCCACTGCAGTACTCGTCAATCCGGCCGGCGAGTGGCGCTGGGGCGCAACCGGCACGCGTTCTCCCTGGATGCGCGAGGCGCACGTGCTGCGCCAGACCACGCCCGGCGACTGGGACGACGTCGTCTTCCGCACCGCAGAATGGCTGATGCGAAGCTGAGCCGCCCCGCTCGCCGATTCAGTCAGGATCGCCAATGACTGCATCAAACCGCGCGCACGTTATTCGCAGGGCATTCAATTTTCAATTCAAATTAATTACATTTTAATTACTATAAAAACAATAACCTTTCATCTGACAGGTCCCGATAAAGCAATTCTCCAGGGATTTGTCCAGGTTGCGCCGGACATTCCTGCAAATGTTTAATGCGCAGCGTACACTCGTATGCAGTTCGCCACGCGGGGCTGAGCGAGCCATGCGCGCATTGCCGGGAGACAGGACAAGCGCGGCCACACAAGGAGAATAACGCCATGAGCTGGACGCGAGAGCAGAAGAACGTCACGATCGCAGCGTATTTGGGCTGGACGCTCGACGCATTCGATTTCTTTCTGATGGTTTTTGTTCTGAAAGATATCGCCACCGAATTCAACACTGAAATCCCCGCCGTTGCCTTTGCCATTACGCTCACGCTGGCCATGCGCCCGTTAGGCGCGCTGATCTTCGGCCGGCTTGCCGACAAATTCGGCCGCCGTCCCACGCTGATGGTCAATATCGCGTGCTATTCGCTGCTCGAAATGCTCACCGGCTTCTCGCCCAACCTCACGACGTTCATCGTGCTGCGCGCGCTCTTTGGCGTGGCGATGGGCGGCGAATGGGGCGTGGGCTCCGCGCTCACCATGGAGACTATTCCGCCAAAGGCGCGCGGCGTCGTCTCGGGCCTCCTGCAGGCCGGTTACCCGAGCGGCTATCTGCTTGCCTCGATCGTGTTCGGCGTGCTCTACCAGCACATCGGCTGGCGCGGCATGTTCTTCGTTGGCGTGCTGCCCGCGCTGCTCGTGCTCTACGTGCGCGCCCACGTGCCCGAATCGCCGGCCTGGAAAGAGATGGAAAAGCGCGCACGCCCGAGCCTGCTGTCCACGCTCAAGCACAACCTCGGCCTCTCGCTCTACGCGATCGTGCTGATGACAGCATTCAACTTCTTCTCGCACGGCACTCAGGATCTCTATCCAACCTTCCTGCGCGAGCAGCATCACTTCGATCCGCATACGGTTTCGCTCATCACCATCACGCTGAATATCGGCGCGATTGTGGGAGGCGTTTTCTTCGGCTCGCTTTCGGAAAAAATCGGCCGCCGCAAGGCCATTTTCATCTCGGCGCTGATCGCGCTGCCGGTGCTGCCGCTGTGGGCGTTCTCGTCGGGCCCCGTGCTGCTCGCGCTCGGCGCGTTCCTCATGCAAATTTCCGTGCAGGGCGCATGGGGCGTAATCCCGGTGCATCTCAACGAGATCTCGCCCGATGAAGTGCGCGCGACCTTCCCGGGCCTCGTCTACCAGCTCGGCAACCTGCTCGCCTCTGTGAATGCCACGCTGCAAGCCTCGCTCGCCGTTACGCACGGCCAGAACTACGGGATGGCGATGGCGATCGTCGCGGGCACGGTGGCCGTCGTGATCGCCGTGCTGATCCCGTTCAGCCGAGAGCGGCGCGGCATCGACATGACGCAGACCGCCAAACAGATGACCAGTTGATGCGGCGCGCGGCCCGGCGCGAGATGGTGCAAGATGGCGAGAGACCACGCCACGCCCGGAGAACGACAATGAGCGAGACGCCACCGCCGCCGCTGGCTCACCCCCACCCGGACCCGGCGGCCCCTGCGCCGCCGGACACCGACGGCGTCTGGTACGCCTCGTATCCGCCGGGCGTGCCGCACGAAGTCGACGTGACGCAGTACACCTCGCTCGCCCACTTCTTCGACGACTGCACCGCGCGCTTTCGCGACAACGTGGCCTACACAAGCGCCGGCTCGCCGATGACTTATGGTGCACTCGCCCGCAAGGCCACCGCGTTCGGCTCGTGGCTGCAGGGCGTGGGTGTGCAGTCCGGCGAGCGCGTCGCCATCATGCTGCCCAACACGTTCCAGTATCCGGTCGCGCTATTTGGTGCGTTCAAGGCCGGCGCCGTCGTCGTAAACGTCAATCCGCTCTACACGGCGCGCGAGCTCGCGCACCAGTTGAAAGACAGCGGCGCGCAAACCATCGTCGTGTTCGAAAGCTTTGCGAAGACGCTGGAAAACGCGCTGCCCGGCACGCGCATCGAGCGCGTCGTGCTCACGCAACTGGGCGACCTGCTGGGCGAAGGCTTCAACCTCAAGGGCCGCTTCATCAACTTCATGCTGCGCCACGTGAAGAAGCTCGTGCCCGTGTACCGGCTGCCGTCCAGCGTGCGCACCGTGCGCTTGCTCGACACGCTCAGTGAGGGCGCCCGCGCGCCGCGCGCACCGGTGGCGCTGCAGCGCGACGACCTCGCCTTCCTGCAATACACGGGCGGCACCACGGGCGTGGCCAAGGGCGCGATGCTCACGCATGGCACGGTCATCGCGAATGTGCTGCAGGCCAAGGCGTGGATCGCCGGGCAACTCGTGAACGAGCGCGAAGCCATTCTCACGCCGCTGCCGCTCTATCACATCTATTCGCTCGCCGTGAACGCGCTGTGCTTCATGGCGATCGGCGGGCGCAACATCCTGATCGCGAATCCGCGCGACGTGACGCGCGTGATGAAGGTTCTGCGTCATGAGAGGTTCAGCTGCATCAGCGCGGTCAACACGCTCTACAACGCGTTCCTCGAGAACGAGACATTCCGCCAGCGCGATTTTTCGGGTCTCAAGCTTGCGATGGGGGGCGGCATGGCCACGCAGCGTGCCATCGCCGAGCGTTTCAAGGCAGTCACCGGCAAGCCGATCGTCGATGGCTACGGGCTCACGGAGTGCTCGCCCATCGTGGCGATGAATCCCGCCAATCTTCAGGATTTCGAAGGATCGGTCGGACTGCCCGCGCCTTCCACGCAGGTGCGCTTTCGCCGCGACGACGGCACGTGGGCGAACCTCGGCGAGCCGGGCGAGGTGTGCGTAAAAGGCCCGCAGGTCATGAAGGGCTACTGGATGCGTCCCGACGAAACCGCGCGCAGCTTCGTCAATGACGGATGGTTCGCGACGGGCGACATCGGCATCATGGATGCGCGCGGCTATATTTACCTCATCGACCGCAAGAAGGACATGATCCTCGTCTCGGGTTTCAACGTATACCCGAACGAAATCGAGGAAGTGATCGCGCTGCATCCGGGTGTGCGCGAAGTCGCGGCCATCGGCGTGCCGGACCCCGTGCAGGGCGAGCGCGTGAAGGTATTCGTCGTGCGCCGCGACCCCGCGCTCACCGAGGACGCGCTGATCCAGTTCTGCCGCCAGCAGCTCACGGGCTACAAGGTGCCGCGTCTCGTGGAGTTTCGCGAGGCGCTGCCGCAAAGCAATATCGGCAAGATTCTGCGGCGCGAGCTGCGCGATGAAGAGATCGCCAAAGTCGGCAAGGCGGGCGCGGGCTAACTCCGGAGCACACCGAGCACGATGCAGCCGCGCGCCGCAGCGAGACGCTCCAGCACGAAGCGGTCGGAGCCACGTAGTGCACAGAGGACGACGGCGGGCGCTTCAGCGCGGGGTTCGAGGCGGCGCGCAAGCTGCGCGTGCCACAGCGTGCCGATGTCGTCCGCGCCTTGTGCTCCGGTTGCGAACACGGGCACGCCGAGCCGCGCGGCTTTGCGCGCGAGCGCCCTGCCCTGTTCCAGCGCCGGGTCGTAGACCGCCACGCGCATCGGCGGCGCGCCAGGCCGCCACACAGGGGTCGCCGCGCAGGCCGCTGCAAACGCGCCACTCGTTGCATGAAGAAAGGTCCGCCGGTTCATCGCGTCGCCTCCGTTCCATGCCAGCCTCACACAGTCTCAAGCCATCTCACGCCATCTCACGTATAGCCGCGCATCGCGCGCCACGCCGCCGGCCACACGCCCTGCTTGCCCGGCGCCAGCACGCCCTGCGGATCGAGGGCATCCTTCACCGTCTGCGCGAGCCGCAGCAGCGCGCCGTCGTTGAAGTCGTACTGCGCCGCCGCGTAATCCATGTAGAGCAGATGCGAACGATACACGCCATAGCCCGCCGCGCGTGCATCGCTCATCAGCGCGCGCAGCAGATCGCCCGCACGCACGGCATCGTTGCGCCGCTCGCGCACGAAGATCGCCGCGAACACATGATGCAGACAGCGCCCCGCCGCGGTGAAGCCGCCGTAGTAATCAAAGCCATATTCCGCCGCGCGTGCTTTGACGAGCGCGTACTGGCGCAGCGCGTCGTGGCCATCGGCGGGACAAAGGGGCGAAAAGTCCACATGCGCGCCTTCGCCGCCCAGCCAGTCGAGCATGCGAAACGCGCTCATCGACGGAATGCCGGCCATGTTGCGCTCGCCGCCGCCCTGCGGCTCGTCGCTGCCCGCATAACGTTTCGCGAACGCGCGCGCGTGCGGCACGGGTGCGAACGCGCGCTCGACCTTGCGGCGCTGAAGCTCGATTACATCGGCCTCGCCGTAGAGCGCGTAATGCAGATTCCAGCGCCCGATATCGAGGTCGCGCTGCATGGCCGCAACGGCCGCCTCGGGCACAGGTCCGTCGCCCTCGTACCAGCGCGAGCGCGGCGCAATGCTGGCCGCGCGGCGGATCGCGCCTTCGATCACGGCGTGCTGCGCAATCGTGCCATCCAGTTGCAACGCCCGCAGCGTATCGACGATCGCGCCCAGATCGTCCTCGCGCGCAAACTGGATTTCACCGATCACATAAGCGGGCGGCGCCGGCATCAGCCAGAGCCCCATCTTCGTAACAATGCCGTAGTTCGATTGCATGAAAAGCGCGTCGAACGACGGCCCGTAGCCGGGCTTGTAGAGCTGCCACGCCGTGCTTGTACCGATCGCGCCCATGCCGGTTCGCACGATGTCGCCATTGGCGAGCACGATCTCCATGCCGCACTGCGCCGCTGCGTGATCGCCGTATGCGGTGTAGCCGAAGCCGCGCTCGAGCGTATTGCCGATCACGCTGCCCCAGCCCGCCGCCGGCGGATCGACCCACAGCTTCAGGCCGTGCTCGCGCAAATGCGCATGGAGATCGAAGTAGCTCACGCCGGGCTCGACGAGCGCCCATGCGAGCCGCTCGTCCACATCGAGCACGCGGTTCAGGCGCTGCAAGTCCAGCACGACCGATCCCGCGAGACGCGGGGCCGCGCCGCCATACGCGAAGTTGCGGCCCGTGGAGACGGTCCAGAGCGGCACGTGCGCCGCATTGGCCACGCGCAGGATCGCGCGGATCTCGTCGATGTTGGCCGGCAGGAGCGCCGCCGAGGGCGCAAAGGGCGACGCGAGTTCGCTCCCATCCTCGACGGGCGCGAACGGATCGAAATACGGCGCGAGCGCCGCGCCCCCACGGCAGACGTTGGGCGCGCCCACGATGGCCTCGAACGCGGCGAGCGCGCGCACAAAGCGCGCCGCGCTCATGCCCGGCGGCAATACGCGGGCCGGTTCGGATCCGTGCGACGCCATCGTGCGCCTGTCACCATTGCGCCGGCGTGCCGCCGAGCGCGCCGCACACCTCATAGGCGATCGTGCGCAAGCGAGCCTCGGTGGCCGGGCCGGACAACGCATAGCCCGTGCCGTCGGTGCTCCAGTAGAAGGTACGACGGCTGCCGTCGCTCAGCAGATGCACGGCATCGCGATCGCGGCCCGATGCGCTCACGTAGAGCGTGAGCCGCGTACCAGCGTGGTTCTGATACATGAACTGCGCTGCCGGGCCGGCCGCGCCCGGCAAGAGACGGCCGCCCACGAGTGCGTACCCGTATTCGCCGAGCGGCGGAATGGCCAGCGGTTTGCCTAGCCGCTTCGAAAGCCACGCGACGAGGTGCGTTTCGTCCGCCGCGCCCACTTCCACGGGATGTCGCACTTCGGGCGAATACACGGCATAGGCCACGTCGGCGCTGCGTGCGAAACCTTGCGCGTCGCGCGCCAATGATGGGGGGGCCTGGCCCACGCCCGCCACGCCTGCCGCCCCTCCCGCGCCCCACGGGCCGCCTGGAAACCACTGTGGCATCAGCGCGCCTGCTGCCAGCGCGAAGCCCGCGCCCGCGACAGCCCAGACCGCCGCGAGGCCCGCGCGCCGCCACCACGGATCACGTCGCCTGAGCACCAGGTAAGCCGGCACAGCGGCTTCGTCGCCGGCACGGCACAACGCTTGCAGCGCGGCCTTCTGCGCGCGCCAGGCCGCGACGCGCTGCGCGGCGTGCTCGTCCGCCGCCAGTTGCGCCCGCACGGCTGCGCGCGCGTCGGCGGGCAGTTCATCGTCGAGCCAGGCACCCAGCACGGCAAGGTCCATATCGGAGTCCAAATCAATCGGTTGGACCGGGGGCGGGATCGGGCCAGGCGGCGTCCCGCCATCGGACGAACCCGCCGGTGCTGTGTTCGCGCGCTCGCGTTCGAGTTCGTCGTCGTTCATCGCGTGGTCCCCACCACCCTGAGCGGCGCGACGTGCCGCGCCGAATCCTGTACCGGTCCCCTGTCGAGCAATGCGCGCAGATGCTCGCGCGCACGCGAAAGCCGCGACATCACGGTGCCCGCCGGCACGCCGAGCACCGTCGACGCCTCCTGATAGCTCAACTCCTCCACGCATACCAGCAACAGCACCTCGCGCTGCGCGGCGGGAAGCTGATAGAGCGCGCGCTGTAGATCCCGCAGCACGAGGCCGTCGACTTCTCCGTGCGGTGCTTCCAGCGTGCGCCACGGCGCGCTTTCATCGTCCACCGCAATCTCGCGCCGCCCGCGCAACTGGTCGATGTAGATGTGACGCAGAATCGTCAGCAGCCAGGCACGCAGGT
Organism: Paraburkholderia sp. A3BS-1L; assembly: GCF_051125215.1. Classification (NCBI taxonomy): domain Bacteria; kingdom Pseudomonadati; phylum Pseudomonadota; class Betaproteobacteria; order Burkholderiales; family Burkholderiaceae; genus Paraburkholderia; species Paraburkholderia sp. A3BS-1L. The sequence continues at coordinate 1,948,610 of NZ_CP120442.1, forward strand.
TGCTATCCGGCCGGAACGACGCGGCGCGCGAGAGCGCCCGCTCCGCGGCGTCCTGCACGAGATCGTCGGCCCAGGCGGCGTCGCCGGTGAGCGCACGCGCATAACGGCGCATGGGTGCGAGTTGCGCGATTACTTGCGCTTCGAACTCCGCGGACGGACGGCGCAGCATGGCGCGCGGGACCCGGTGGCGTGGCTAGCCGCGAGTCAGTAACCGCCGCCGCCCGACGAACCGCCCGCGCTGCTCGACGAGCTGCTGCCGCCCGAATTCATGTCGCTGCACGCAGTCACCGAACCCGAGACCGCGGCCATCGTCAGACAGAGAAGACAGGCAAGTACACTGCGAAACCGCTTCATGGTCATCTCCTGTGCAGAGTGGACGTCGTGCGCTGAACCGCCGACGTCGACAAGAGGTAAACGCGGCAGGCCAGCGCGTTATTCCCAGTTTGCAATCGCGCGCCTGCCGCGCGCGTGCGTCGCCGCACGGAACGCACGCCCGGAAGCCCGGAAAATCGCCATTCAATAAGGCGCGGGAACGGTCGGACGCGTGCGTGCGCAAGACAGCGAAATCGGTGACACGTTCGCGCACGCTTTGCACTACGCTATGAACGTATGCGCCGGCAGCGCGTCCGATGGTTCGAGACCCGCTTTTGTGGATCTTTGCGGACATGCAAGGTGCCAGCCCGCCAATTCCGCCATTGTGGCCGCTAGCCGGTATAGTTCTGCAATAAAGTATGTCAACGCACGCGCGCTTTGCCGGCACAAGGTAGAATTCCGGCGAGCAAACGTTTCTAAATGAATTGCGGCATTGAGCCGCCTGGTCAAAATTCGTCCATGCCTTCCGCAGAATCGCACCCGCAAAACGACTTCATGAACGCCGCGCGCAAAGAGCGCAAGCGCGTTGAAATCTATCTGGTCAACGGCATTCGCCTGACCGGATGCATCGAGTCGTTCGATCAGTACCTGGTGATGCTGCGCACGCCTGTCGGCCTGCAAGGCATCTACAAACGCGCCATCTCCACCATCCAGCTCGACACCGGCACGCGCCCGGGTCCGCGCACGCCGCGCCCTTCGCACGGCGAGCATACGAGCCGTGGCCCGCATGGCAACTATGGCGGCCACGGCGGCCATGGTTCGCGCGAATCGCGTGAGCCCCGGGAGCGCGAACCGCGCGAATCCTGGTCGGCGTCTGGCTCGTCCGGCCCGTCCAATTCACCCGGTTCGCCCGAGCGCCCCGCCCAGGATGGCCCGGTGGTCGTCACACGCCGCCGCCGGCTCTACGGTGCCGTGAACAACGGCGGCAACGGCGGCAACGGCGGCGAAGGCTCGAACAACGGCTGAGCCATGCGCGCGCGGGTCGCGCGCGCATTTTCTGCCACCGCCGATCGCGCGAAGCGCAAGCGCACAAGATCCGGCCATGCGCTCGTGGTCTTTCTCTTTGCGTTATCCTGAAGACGACTCTCTTCGCCCGGAGAACGCCATGAGTTCATCCAAACCGAAGTCTCCTCAGCCCTCGCAGGAAGATGCGCTCGACGAAGCGCTCGAAGAGACTTTCCCGGCAAGCGACCCTATCGCCGTCGATCCGCCCCCCTCCAGGCCCGAGCCCGCCGACGACACCGGCAAAGGCCATGCCAAGCATCATCGTCACGGCAAGCACTGAGGCCGCCCATCGGCGCCCGTCGGGCGATCCGAACGGGTCGCCATGATCGGGGCGGGTCCGTATGGGCCCCTTGCACCGCCCACGACCCTTCACCAGGAATTCGTCAGGTTTTCGCGAAACATCGCCCCCGAAGGCAACGAAGGCGGCGCGTCACGGACGCCCGCCTTCGTCTCCCATCCGCCCTGCCAGCAATCTGATCACCGGACCGGCAAGCCGCCCTCGACCTCGCGCTGCAGTTCCCGCACCTGGCGTTGCGCTGCACGCAGCTGATCCTGCGCAGCCGCCTTCTCGACCTGAAGCGTATTGGCCTGAGTGCGCGCCTGCTTCTGCTGATCCGCGACAATGGCCTGCTGCTGGCGCGCAATCGCGAGATCGGCCTGCAGGCGATTGGCGTGATCCTGCGTCAGCGCGATCATGCGGGCCGTGTACGCCTTTTGCGCCTCGAGGCGCGTGCGGCGGATCTCGACATCCGACAACTGCAGCGTCTTCTGCACGAAATCGCGATAGATCGCCTCGGCGCGCGTCTCGTCGCTGGTCTTGATGACGCGCCAGAACGTCTTGTTCTGGAACAACGTCACGTAATAGGTCATCTCCTTGCCGTAGAACAGGAGACTCGCACCATAGGTGCCGTTGTAGGTCGTGCGCAATTCATTGAGATCGGAGCCGCGGATCATCTGCTGCAGCTCGGCCACATTGCCTGCCGCGTTCTGCTGCGCCTCCTCCTGCGTCAGCGCGACCGGCGTCCCCGGCAATGGCTGCGCGCCCGGCGCCGCCTGAGGCTGCACCGCTGCGGTTGCCGGATCCTGTGCCGCCATGTTCGCGGCCACGTTGACCGTCGACTGCCCAGCCGATTGCGCCGATTGGGCCGATTGGGCCGATTGCGCCGTCCCCTGCTGCACCGGCTGCGCGCAGCCTGATTCCAGTCCCCCGAGCAGCATCAGCGCGGCCAACGCAAGCTGTCGAACTCTCCACTTGTCGCTCATGAAGTCCCTGTTTTGTACAGTGCTTTTGTATGATTTTACAAAATCGCACAATTATTACTCAGTTTCGCCGGTTGCGGGTTCTTCGTCGAAAATTTGGTATTTGCGGATCTTTTCCCACAACACTTTGCGGCTGATACCCAGGTATTGGGCTGTGTCCTTGCGGCGCCAGCCGTTCGCATCGAGTGCCGTCAGCAGCCGGCTGCGCTCGGCCATGTCCCATTTGCTGCGATCGACGACGGGCGCCATCGCCGACTCCCCCGGCGCCGGCTGAACGCTGCCCGATCCCGCAAGGAGCCGGCGCAGGCGCGGCGCGTCCCAGTCGCCCATCTGCCGCACCGTCACGCCGACCCGTTCGGCCAGGTTGCGCAGCTCGCGCACGTTGCCCGGAAAGCGCATCGCCGCCACGGAGTCGGCCAGCCAGTACGGCAGCTCCGGCAGCGCCGCGAGCCGCTCGCTGCCCACCACCGACGCCACGAACGCCTTGAAGAGCGCGATCTTGTCCACCGCGCCGCGCTCTTCCAGCGACGGCACGAACAGCTCGATCACGGCAAGGCGGTAATAGAGATCGGCGCGGAACTTGCCGTCTTTCACCAGTTGCGGCAGTTGCCGGTTGGTCGCCGCGACAAGGCGAAAGTCCACCTTCAGCGGCGTGGCCGAGCCGATGCGCGTGACCGTGCCATCCTCCAGCACGCGCAGCAGCTTCACCTGCTGATAGAGCGGCAGATCGCCGATTTCGTCGAGAAACAGCGTGCCGCCGTCGGCCTGCTCGAAGTAGCCTTTGTGCGCGAGCGCCGCGCCCGTGAACGAGCCCTTCGCATGCCCGAAGAACAGTGACTCGAACAGGCCATCGGGGATCGCACCGCAGTTGACGGCCACGAATGGCCCCGCGCCGTAACGGTTGTGTTTGCGGTGCAGCAGCTCGGCGATGCGCTCCTTGCCGGTGCCGGTTTCGCCGTGCACGAGCACGCTCGTGTCGCAGTCGGCGAAGGTATCCACCTCCTTCATCAGCGCGCGCATGCTCTCGGACTCGGCCACGAGCATGTCCGCGCCCGCCGTCTGGGCCGAATGCGCGCGCAGCTGGACCGCGAGCTTCGACACGAGCCCGCGCAGTTCGGCGCAGGTGAAGTCGAGCGGCAGAATGTGCGAGTACTCGGCGGGATACATGGCCGGGTCGTTGTCGCGCGGCGCCGCGCCGACCCAGATCACCGGCATGCCGTGCGTGGCCTGCCAGTCACGCAGCACCAGCGCGCCGGTGTCGATCACGCTCACGCTGACGATGGCGATCGATGCGCGCACGGCGATGCGTTGCGGCGAGACCGCCGTGTCGTCGGCGCGGATCACCTCGACGTCGAGGCTCGCCATGCAGCGCGCGACGCGCTCGACAATATCGGCTTTGCCTTCCCAGACGTAGAGGTCGAGTTCCTCGATGGGGGTGGTGGTTCGCATCGGTGGGTTGTCTTATTGAACGAGTGTTGCAACACCGCAGGTGAGCGGATAGTCGGTCACGGTCGCGACGCCGAGCTGAACGCCGAGCAATTGCAGCAAAGGGCCGAGGATGATGTCGTCGAGCCCCTGGAGCACGGGGCCGAGGGTGGTGCCAAGTATGCCCTTCACCACCGGCATGGCGAGACCGTCGACCAGTCCGCCGACGACGCCTCCGATGATGGGCCCGAGCAGCGAGTTGAGCGCCCCTTGCAGCAGCGTCAGTTGCAAGCCGTTGCTGCTTTCGGTCAGCTGGCCCAGTGTCGTCACGGTCGACTGAAGCGAGTTGTCGAGCACCGCGCCGATCGCGTTCGAATTGACGGAATTGCCGGTGATCGAATTGCCGTCGCCGTCGAACATCAGGACCGCACTGGACGGATTGACGACGGGCACGCCCACCGAAGGCGCGCTCACGGTGGCGATGGTCGTGCCCAACAACGACACGCTCGCAACATTCCAGCGGGCGTTCGTGCCGGCGCAACTAAAGCCGCTCACGTCCTTCGCTTGCACACCGCTGGCGAGCGGCGTGCCGATACAAATATTGGCGAGCCCGGTCTGCACGCCGATCGTCTGCGTGCTTGCCGCCTTGCTGGCCGCGCACTGCGCCGATTGCAGCCACGCCTGCCCTTGCGCGGCGACCACGTAGAGCGGCAGTTGCACGCTCACATCGAGGACGTAGCCGATGCCGAGATACGAGGTCGTGGTGTTCGTCGTCGAAATCACGGCGTTCGCGCCCAGCAGGATCTGCGCGGTCTGGGCCTGGGTGCGCCACGTGCTGGTTCCCTCGATGTAGCCGGGCTCGCCCACGGCGATCGAAGGCGGCGAAATCACCTGCAGCGTGAGCGCGACGCTCACGGGCAGAACGCCGCTCAATCCGGTCGTATCCAGGCTGAACGTGACCGGCGCATTGCCGGCGGCGGCAATCTCAGCGCCGGCGATCAGCATTTGCAGGACGTTGACGCTCGCGTCGGCCGCATATTCGGCGTTGGCCACGCCGAGTTGCAGCAAGGCCGGCGAGCCGGACAGCGACACCAGCTGGATGGAGTTGAGCGTCCCCTGCGGAACGAGCGCGGCCACCGCCCTCAGGGCGTTTTGCGCCGCCGCGACATTAGCCGTGAGCGCCCCGTCGCGGCCGACGGCCGCGAGCAGGATGTTGGCCAGGCCGCCTACCGAGGTTTGCGCGGCGAGCAAGCCATCGTATGTTCCGGCTGACGTGGCGACAGCGGCGAGATCGGCGACCTTCACATTGGCATTCGCAAGGCCAGTCCACGAGGCCGCGTCGAGCTGGACCTGGGTGCCGCCGAGCAGCGCGCCGAGCATGCCGTTGAGCAGATTCACCTGGGCGAGTGACGTGCCGACCTGGAACGAGCCGATCACCGACGCCTTGGCCGTGGCGTTCGCCGTGATCTGGCGCGCCGGCCCGAGGAAGAAATACGGCACGGTATTCGTCACGCTCACCTGCACGCCGTTGAGCGGCGGCGTGCCGTTGCTCACGAAGGTCATCCCGCCATTCCCATTCGAGTCCCAGCGCCCGCAGGCGACGGCCAGCGTGCGCGTCGTGCCGTTCACTACGAAACCATTGCTCGCCGCGTTGGCGGTCGCCGTCACGAGCGGCTGCGCGCAGCGGTCGTCCATCTGTTGCGCCGCGGCCAATGCCGCGAAATCGGCGACGTTCTGCAACGCGCGCTTCGCAAGATAGAGATTCGCCACGTCGAGCACGCCCAGCGCCGCCACGGCCACCACGAGCCCGATAACCGCCATCACCGCGAGCGAGCCGCGCTGACGCCGCGCATGCGCGCGGCAAGCGCCGGGAAAGCCGGCACGAGCCGGCTGGCGTGAGCGCGCCACCATCTCAGTACGCGCCTCCCCCGCCCATGGTTGCGCCGCCGACTCCGCCGCCTTGTCCGTTGCCGGTCTGGACCGTCGAGCCGAAGCTGGTCGGGATGTCCGTATCGAACGATTTCATGTAGCGGCGCCAGGCGTAGCCCGCCTCCTCGCCGAGCATCGGCAGCGCGGGCGCCGCCTGGGCGTTGCTGCGCTGAAGATCGAGCCAGGCTCTCGTCGAGTGGCCGATTTCGCTGTTCGGAACCGGCTCGCCGGTGGTTTGCGCATCCGTCTGCGCGTCCATGCCCTCGGCATGCGCCGCCGGCGCGGCGAGCACCAAGGCAATCGTCATGCTCGCGACGAGCACGGCCACCGCAGCGCGATGGTGGCACGCCCGAAAAACCGCCGAAGCGGCCAGGCTCGCGGCAACGCCCGCGTCGATGAGCTGATTGGTTTTCATCGTAGTCCTCATATTCCTGGTCTCGCGTGAGTCCTTACTGCGGGGCGAAGCGCTCGACCAGGCGCGGCTGCGCGTCGCCGCCGGGCCAGCCGCTCTGCGCGCTTTGGGCGCTCTGGACGCCCTGGGCGCTCGCGAACGAGCGCGATGGGGGCGCGGCGGCCCGCTGCGCCATGCGCGGCGCGGGCTGATCCTTCGATTCGCGCTGCTGCGCTCCCTGGCGCGCGCGCTCCACTTCGCGCACCTTCTGCGCATCGCGTGCTATCGCCGCCCGGGTCTGCTCGGGCAAGCCCTGACGTGCCATGAGCGCATGCGCATCGGCGTCGTTGCCGCCGGCCTCGAATAGCAGCGCCACGTTCGCGACGATCTTCGCGTTGTGCGAATCGAGCTCCAGCGCCTCGAGCAGCGGCACGCGCGCGCCGGCCACGTCGCCATCGCGCAGCAACGCATAACCGAGGTCGGAGAGCGTAGTCGCGTTGGTCGGGTCGAGCCGCGACGCCGCTTCAAGCTCCAGCGCAGCCTTGCGAAAGTCGCCCGCTACGCCCGCAAGCAAACCAAGCCCGCGATGGCCGCGCGCCGCGAGCGGCGTATCGAGCAACTGCGTGTAAGCCGCCGCGCTCGCGCCCGCTTGCCCCGTCACGCGCAGCGCGTCGGCGCGCAGCACGATCGAATCGGGGGTGGCGCCGTACTGGCGCTCGAACGCATCGATATGCGCGAGCGATGCGTAATAAAGCCCTTCGGCCTGCATCCGGGAAATCAGGCCAAGGTACATGCCCGGCGTATCCGGCACCGGGTCGTGGGTGCTGGCGCGCATCTGCATTTCAGCCTGCGCCTGCGGGCCCACTCCATAGCCCTGCGGCGTCCCGCACGCGGCCAGCGCCGCGAGCCCCATGCCAGCCATGGCCGCCAGCGCACGGCGCGCAACCGTGTCGACGATGAAATGCTTCATGATGGTTCCAGTCGTGTTCATGGGTCGATCGCGCCGCCCCTCAATGACGGGCCAATGCCAGCGAATGCAGGACAGCGATTACGCCAGGCCCCGCCGTGACGATGAGCAGCGCGGGCAGCAGGGTCACCACCATCACGCCGGTCATCCTCACGGTGAGCTTGCCGATGCGCTCGCGCAACGTCGCGCGGCGCACCTCGCGCAGCCTGTCGCCGAATTGCTTGAGCGGCTCCTGCACGGCGCCGCCGTGCTTGTCCACCTGCACGAGCAGCCGGATCACGGCACGCAGGTCCTCGTTTTCGTAAATCGACGCCATGCGCTGCAGCGACTGCTCGCGCGTGCGGCCCGCCACGAACTGGCGCTGTGCGATCTCCACTTCGCCGGAGAGCACGGGCAGCACGACGCGGAATTCGTTGATCATCACTTGCAGGCTCTGATCGAGCGAGAGCCCGACGCCCTGCAGCAGGCGCAGCAGATCGACGAGCATCGGCAACTCGTCGGCCACGGCGTCGAGCCGTGCGTGCGCGCGGCGACGCACCACGAGCTTCGGCAGGAAAAAACCGAATAACAGACCGCCACCCGCCCAGGCCACGGGCCGCACGCCGTGCGCGATGCTGCACCACGCAGCCAGTGCCGCCATCGCGAATGCGCATACGAGGCGAACGGTGCAATACAGGCCCCTTGCGCGCGCGTCGACGTAGCCGCATTGATCGAGCAGGCCGCGGTCTTCATCGGCGACGATCAGCTTGCCCAGCGAGGTATCGAGCCAGCCCGCGCCCATCGCGCCGAGCGCGTCGATCATGCCTGGTAGTCCGGAGCGTTTCGACACGCCGATGGAGGCGTCGCTGGTCGTGGTGCCCCCCTGTGCGCCGCGTGACGCCGCGGTGCGTGCATCGAGGGCGGCCGCGCCTTGCTGGCCCGTCTGCGCCGCGCGGTTCATCATCGCTTGATCGAGCACGCGCCCGCTCTTGCGCGCAGCCAGAAGCCGCGCACACGCGAGCGCGCCAAGCAAGGCGAAACCGAGCGCGCCAAGCAGCAGCGCAAGCACACCGAGACCGTGCGCGCTCACAGCGCCCCCTTGAGCCGCGTGAGCCGGTACAGCAGCCAAGCGCCCAGCATCTGCAGGCCCATGGCCCCGTACGCCAGCAGACGCCCCGAATGATCGTTCCACATCGACGCGAAATACCGCGGGTTGGTCAAAATGAGAAAGCCCGCGATACCGAGCGGCAACAGCGCGAGCACCCATGCGGAGAGACGCGTTTCCGCCGACATCGCAACGAGTTCGCGCTGCGCCTGTTCGAGATCGCGCATGAACATTGCCATGCGTTCGAGCATCACGTCGACCCGGCCGCCGTAGCGCACCGAAAGGCGCAGCACCGCGCCCACGAGTTCGAGTTCGCGCGCGCCATAGACCTGTGCGACGTGATTGAGCGCCCGATCGATTTCGACGCCGGCGCGCAGCATGCGCGAAACGTGATCGAGGCACTCGCGCAGCGGTGCTTCGGTGGTGAGCAGCGCGGCCTGAAACGCGGCCGGCACGCTGTTGCCGAGCACGATCAGCCGCACAATGCCATCGAGAAACGAAGGCAATTGCGCGACGAGCCGCGCGCGCCGCCGCTGCATGCGCACCGAGAGCGCGAAGGCCACCAGCGCCACCACCAGCACGACCACGGCGAGCGCCGCCGGCACGCCGCCGACCGCCAGCGCCAACAGCGTCAGTGCAAGCGCGATCAGGCCGACGAATGCCAGCGGCTTGCGCATGTCGACGATGCCGGCACGGCTCAGCATGCCCTGCAGCGCGAGCCTCGCGCGGCCTCTCCAGTCGTGCGACTGCAGCGCCGCCAAGGGCAGCGCCCCGCCGCGCCTGGCGGCGTTCCCGCCTACATAGGCGGCGCGCACTTCATCGGATCTGGCCGCAGCGGGTCTGGATGCGGCGGGCGTGCCCGGCATCGCCCCGACCGGGGTCGCCTGGGTTGCGGCGCTCATCCGGCTATCGACAAAGCGCGTCACATGCTCACGCGAGGTGCGCTGCTGCGCGCGCTGCCAGAGCATCAGCCCGGCAGCGGCAAGCAGCAGCGCAAGCGCCGCAATGAGCGCGATCGCGCTAGACATTGAAACCCCCGTCGCGCCCGCCGCCAAAGCCGAAATTCGACGAAGCCGCAAGCGCCTGGCGAAACCGCGCGAGCTTGGGCGAGTGCGGATGGATGCCGAGCGAATCCCAGCGGTCGACCTCCTCGCCGTCCGCGTTCATGACCGGCTCGTAGCGGTACAGTTCCTGGGTCGCGATGATATTGTCCGCGAGCCCCGTTACTTCGGTAACCGAAAGAATCCGGCGGCGTCCGCTGGAGAGGCGCCCGATCTGCACGATGAAGTCGACGGCGTTGGCGATCTGCCGGCGCAGGCTGCTTTCGGTGCCCTGAAAGCCCGCAAAGCCCGCCAGCATTTCGAGCCGGTACAGACACTCGCGCGGCGACGACGCGTGCACCGTCGCCATCGATCCGTCGTGGCCCGTGTTCATCGCCTGGAGCATTTCGAGCACCTCGCCGCCACGCACTTCGCCCACGATGATGCGGTCCGGGCGCATGCGCAGCGTATTGCGCAGCAGGTCGCGAATGGTCACCACGCCCGTGCCGTCGAAGCCACCGGGGCGGCTTTCGAGCCGCACCACGTGTGGGTGATTGAGCGAAAGCTCGGCGGTGTCTTCGATCGTCACCACGCGCTCGACCTCCGGAATATGAAACGCCAGCGCGTTCAGGAGCGATGTCTTGCCCGAGCTCGTGCCGCCCGACACGAGAATATTGCAGCGCGCCTGCACCGCCGCTTCGAACAGCGCGCCGATCTCCACGCCGAACGTACCGTTGCCGAGCAGATCGTCGGGGCGCAGCGGATCCTTGCGGAACTTGCGAATCGAGACGATGGGCCCCGCGAGCGAGAGCGGCTCGATCACGACGTTGATGCGCCCGCCATCGGGCAGGCGCGCGTCGACCATCGGATTCGATTCGTCCAGACGCCGGCCGATGGGTGCGAGGATGCGCCGCACGATGCGCAGCAGATGCGCGTTGTCGGAGAAGCGCACCGGAATCTTCGAGAGGATGCCGTGCCGCGATACGTAAACGTCGCTGAAGCCGTTGATGAGAATGTCCTCGACGGCCGGGTCCGCGAGCAGGTCCTCGATCGGCCCGAACCCTGCGAGCTCCTTGGTGAGCGCCCCGGCGATCGCACGCACTTCGCTCTCGTTGATCGGGATGTGCCGCAGCCGCACGAAGCTGTCCATTTCCAGATCGACGAACTGGTTGATCGCCTGACGCGACCAGCGGCCGAACTCGGCGCCTAGCTCCTCGATGCGGGTGAGCAGGTGCTCGTGCGCCGCGTTCTTGATGTCCTGGAACTGTTGGCTGTGCGCGAACAAGGGCGCGTCATCGGCAAACTGGATGTTATCCGCCATGGTCTACGAACGCTTCGATGAGTGTTGGAAAAGGCCGCGCAGCGGGCGGCGCAATGCGTCGAACTTCTTCGGAACCGGCGTGCGCAGGCCATCGAGCGGCGCGGCGAGCGCGTCGAGCGCGCGCACCCAGGGGTCGCGCGGCGCGCTGTCGACCAGCAGCTGCCCACGGTTCGCCGCCTGGCACAGCGCCACGCGTCGCGCCGGCAGCACGCCCGCGAGCTCGATGTTCAGGCGCTCGGCAATCTGCGCCGCGCACAGGTCGATATCCGCTTCGTACTGGTTGATCACGAGGCGCAGATTGGCGTTGTCCACGCCGCCCTCGCGCAGCACTTCGAGCTCGCGCGACGCCGCGACAATCGACGCGACGCTCTGGTCGCACACGAGCCAGGCCTGATCCGCTGCGCGCGCCACCTCCAGCACGAACTCCATGTTCGAGAAGCCGCCGAGATCGACGATCTGGTGATCGAAGAACGCGCGCAGCCGCGTGAGCAGCGCGACCGCCGACTGATACGAGATTTCGCGCAGCGCGCCGAGATCAGCGGGCAGCGTGGTGAGCGCAAGACCGCTCTCGTGACGCGCGAGCGCCGTGTGCACGAAGGTCTGATCGAAGCGGCGCAGGTTGCGCACCGCATCGACGAAACTGAAACCATTGCCGGCGTTGAGCAGCAGCGCTCCGTCGCCGGCCGGCAGTCCGAGGTCGAGCAGCGCGGCGTGCCGGCTCAGCGCGGCGCCCTTGCGCGCGAGCAGCACGGAGAGACCCGCCGCAAGCGTCGTGACCCCCATACCGGCGCGCGCGCCCAGCAGCACCGTGAGGCGGCCGTGCCGGCTCACCGGCTCCACGCGGTTGTCCAGCACCTGGCGCACGATACGTAAGGCATCCTCACTAGCCGCCCCCGCGTCGATGAAATCGCGCACGCCCGCGCGCAGTGCCGAGATCGCGCTTTCAGGCTCGGCGAGCGTGCCCACCGCAATGATCTGCAGCCCCGGAAACGCGGCATGAGCGGCCGCCGCCGCCGCGCTCGCGGCGCCACTCTGGGGTTGTCCGGAATTCGCGCCGCTGCGCGAAAAATCGATCAGCAGCAGCGAAGGCATGTTCTGCGACATCTGCTGCGTGACCAGCGCCGGGTCGAGCGCCACCGTCTCCACTTTGCCCACCGGGCCGAGCATCTGCGCGACCCAACGCGCGTTCGCGTCATTGGCCGTGGCGAAGACGAACGACTCCGTCATGGTGCGTTCAACCGGCACGTGCGATCTCGCGTTCATGAATGCTCTCCTGTCGGCCGGAGTTCGCGCTTTAACGCCTTACTCCGGTCCCATGCAAAGCCTTGCTGCTCGCGCAGCGACTGCCGCCGCATCACGGCGAAAATCCCGGCACTGGATCGCGCGATGCCGCGCCGCCCAGCAGCGAGCGCCACACCGGCGCATTGCGCTGCTCGGACAACTCACCGGGCGTGCCGGGCAGCTTCGCGTCCCTGGCGAGCGGCGACACCAGATGCGGCGTCACGATGATCACCAGTTCCTTGTCGTTTTGCTGATAGTTCAGTTGCTTGAAGAACGTGCCGATGATGGGCAGGTCGCCCAGCACGGGCACCTTGTTCACGTTCGACGCCGTTTCGCGATCGATCAGCCCGCCGATCACGAAGCTCTCGCCGTCGCCGAGCTCCACGGTCGTTTCGGTGCGGCGCGTGGAGATCGCGGGCACCGACACGCCGCTGATCGTCACCGCGTTCGCGAAGTCGAGCTGGCTCGCCTCGGGCGCGACCTTGAGCGCGATGCGTTGCGGCGAAAGCACCGTGGGCGTGAGCGAAAGCCCGATACCGTAGGGCTTGTATTCGATCGCCGTGGCGCCGAGCGCCTGCGGCACCGGCACCGGAATCTCGCCGCCTGCGAGAAAGCTCGCGCTCTGGCCCGAAAGCGCGACGAGCGTGGGCTCGGCGAGCACGCGCGCGAGGTTGTTCGTCTCCATCAGGCTCAGATCGGCGAACAGCCCGTGCGTCGCGGAGGCGAACACCAGATTGAACGCGGACGCGATCGGCACGGCGGCCTGCAGCGCGGTGCTCGCCAGGCTCGACGAATTCGACGCCGAGCCCACCCCCGCCGATCCCCCCGGCGTATTGATGCTCCCCGAGGAAAACGAGGTCGGCGTGAACGAGCCGAACGCAAAGCCATTGTTCTGGTGAACGAAATTGAAGCCGATCTGCTTGAGCACGCTACGGCTGAACTCGACCACGCGCACGTCCACCTGCACGACCGAGCGCGTCGCGATGCTCGACGTGTCGAACACGTTCGCGCCCTTGCCGCGCTTTGCGCCCCTGCCCCCGCTGTCGTCCGCTCCGCTGTCTGCGTCCTTGCCGCCCTTCCCGCTCGCCCGAACCGACGCCTGCGCGGCAGCCACCGCGCGCTGATGCTGCTCCATCGACGCGGCGCGGCCGGCAATGAGCGCCGTGTCGCCCAGCACCTTCAGGTCAGGCGTGCCGGTATCGAGCAGCGCGCGCGCTGCGCCCGTCGTCACGTTGACCGTGAGCGTGCGCGGCGCGCCGCTGCCCTGCCACAGCATCACGTTGGTCGTGCCCGCGCCCTTGCCGACGAGCAGCACGCCGCCGCGCCGGTCGCCGCGGATCACGAGCACGTCGGCCACCGATGGGTCGCCCACGGCGATGCGCGTGAGCGCACCCGTGACAGGCAGCGTGCGCTGCTCGCCCACCGCGATATCGACGCTGGATGGCACGCCGTCCGCGACGTCCTGCGCCTGCGCGGGCGGCGACGCCCATGCGGGGATGGCAGCGAATGCGAGGCCGCCCGCGCAGGCGGCGGCCGCAACCACGGCGAAAGTCCTCGTTATCGTCATCGTGTTCCTGCTTCTTTTGTATACGGCCAGATCTGCGCACTTTGTCGAAGGCAGTTCGAGCACCGCGCTCCCGTACAGCCCTTCCCTTTGCATCCTTTACCAAGCGACCGTTTCCGCGCGCCCGCCCCGTATCACTTCGAGCCCACCGTGCGCGGACGCACTGGCGCGGCGCGGCGCGGCCTGCGCGATCGGCGGCGTTTCGCGCGGCGCGCCGCCGCCCGCGAGCTGGTCGAGCGCGACACCCGCCGCCGCCCGCGTGGAACCATCGGGCGCCGTGTGCGTGGCCACCTTGAGCACGCCCGGTTGCGGGCCGAACGCGGCGGGATCGACTTGATCGTCGTCCGTTGGGTTGCGTAGCGCGAGAATCAGTTGTCCCTGGCTTTGGGCCAGCGCGAGCTGATCGACTTCGGTCACCGGCACCGCGAGCACCGCCGTGCGTGGCGTCCCGGTCTGCGTGCCGAAGTTGGTGGTGCGCTGGCCCGCTGCGCTGCCCGACGCTGCGGGCTGCGCACCGAACACCAGCACGCGCGCCTTCGAAATCAGAAGACGCGCCTGGGTGCGGCCGACTTCGCCGCCGTTCATGCCACTGCCGTCGCGGCGCAGCGTAAAGAACACGTCGACATAATTGCCCGCGTGCAGGACATTGCCGACCGCATTGGTCTCATCGATGCGCACGGCCACAGCGCGCTCGCCCGGCGCCAGGCTCGTCGCGATACTGGACGAAAGCTGCTGGTCGAGCACGGGCGCATCGGCGGCGATATCGGCGAGCGGCACGCGGCCCGCAACCAGAGCGCTATCGCTCACCGCGCCCTGCGGATGAATCGGCAGCGGCTGGACGCGCAGCGCATCGGCGGGAATTGGCTGGCCTGCTGGCAATGCGCGTGTGGCCACCACGACCGGCGTGAGCGAGCGCGTGGACGCCGGCGGCGGCGCGATGGATGGCGGCGGCGGACGACGCGCGAGCATCCATGCGAGCAGCCCGAGCACGAGCGCGCCCGCAATCAGGAGTCCTGCAGTGACTTTGGTCAGATTGGCCATGAGCGGTCATCCACAATGCGTGCGAATGGGGTGTCGTATGGCCACCCAGTCCGACTCGGCAATAGGATCGAAGGCATGCGCAAAGGGCTTCACAGGAGATTCTCCGGATCGATTTGCACGGTAGCCTGGCCCACGAGCGATGACGGCGCGAGCAGCCCCATCAGCGGCAACGGCGGCACCAGCGGGTTGGCGCCCCACGCGTAGGTGAGCGTAATTTGAACGCAATCCATTGCCGTGTTCTCCGTGCACCCGGCCGGCGCGGTGTTGACCGACTGCGTGCATTGAGGCGCATGCGTGAGCCAGTTCATGACCGCCAGCGCCCGCGTGCAGGCAGCCTGCGCGCGGCTAGCAAGCGCCGAAGCGGAATTGGCGCCGTTCTGATAAATGAGCGCCGCGCGCGCGCCTTCCGCGGCAGCCGCGGTCAGGCTCTGCTGCACAAGAAAGATCATGCTGTACATGACGATCGCATAGAGAATCGCGAAGAAAAGCGGAAATGTGACCGCAAACTCGATCGCGGCGACACCGCGTTGCGCCCGCTTGCCACGACCTGCTTTCGAGGCAATGTCGCGCGTGTTCGTTGTGCGCGCAATCATGCCGACCACCCGGGCATCAACTGGAGCACGAGCCAGACCAGCGCGGGCACGCTCAGGCACGCGGCATATGGCGTACCGCGCCGCGCCCCCATGGCAACGAGCCGCGCGGGACGCGCCGCTGTGACCGGTGCGCGGGCGCGCAGCGTGATGAGCATGGCGAGCGCGTGCACGAATGCGGCCAGACTCGCGACAATCCACAGGCCCACGAGTGGTTGCATGCCGCACCACGCGCCGAGCACCGCGAAGACCTTGGCGTCAGCCGCGCCCATCATGCCGAACACGAAGAACGGCATGAGCGCGGCAAGGCCAACAGCGGCGGCGGCCAGCGCCTGACCGATGCCGAGATGCGCTGGTCCCGCGTGCAGCAGCGCTGCCGCCAAAGCGGCGGCGAACCCTGCGCCCACGAGTGTGTTCGGCACGCGGCGCGAGCGGCAGTCGCACACAGCAACGGCCACAGCCCATGCGCCGAACACAAGGCTGGATAAATAGAATGGAATCATCGAGAAAGGTGCGCGCGCAACCATCCAGCGCGCACTCGAAAGCAAGTGTGCGCTGGAGCTTTTAGTTAGTGAGCGATGGTGAGCGTTAGCTTAAACGCTCAATCACTTATATCCCGGCGGTTATACCCGTTACCTTGTTCGCGATGGCCGTGAAAAGTAACCCGAGATCGGTTCCCAAATTGGTGGCGCTGACAAGGACGGCCAGCGCAACAACCCCCGCAATAAGCCCATACTCAAGCGCGGTAACCCCTTCTTCCGACTTCGCGAATTTCGTTATCAGCTTGTTCATTTCGGCCCTCTCTCTTCTTTGCGTTCTCACGCTGATCTGCATCGGTGCTCGCAGTGCAATGCTGCTGAGCTGTGCCAATGCATCCGGTCCTCGAACTGCCCATGCCAGTCCGCCAACGTTTCAGGCATATCGCAGCACGCCCCTCAACCATGCTACGTAAGGCTTTATTTGTATTTTTTGTCTGTGCGGTTTTTATAACGTAACGCTCTGCGTAACGCAATCGCTCGTTACGCAAACGCGAAGTCGTAATTGCATTATCGGCATCCGCGATTCGCGGTTTACTCCGGGCAAACCATGATGCCACTATTCAGGACTGGATAATCTAACCAGATTTAACGTTTGCGCGCTTCTCCCAGTCGGCATACAGCCGCCATGTCATCGATCTTATTTCGACGATGTGACTTTTCTGCCCCGTTACGGCAACGCCCGTAACACTGCGCTCTCCGCGTTACGTGACGTAACACGCGGCATCACGTAACGCTTCATTTCGGCCTCCGTCATTCGTTCGACAAAAGCATTCACAAGTGCTTGATACGTCTTGATTAGACGAAACCCTCCAGACCTCGTTGTGTGTGCGCGTGCACATTGGCATGCCTGTTGCGGTGTAAGGAGCGCAGGTCCGATGGACCAGCCACACAACACCAACAAAAACACCATACGAACCGAGGGCAACATCATGAACAATCAGCGCATCGCGAATGCAGCGCGCTTGACGGCTATCGCTGCAACCATCGCCACGCTGCTCTCGTTGACCGCCTGCGGCGGCTCGGGCTCTCTCAGCAGCGGTACCGGGGGCGGCAGCGGCGGCGCACTGCAGACAGACGGCGGTGCGAGTGGCGGCGTAGGCGGCGGCAGCGGAAACGGCAGCGGCTCCGGCGCGGGCTCCACCACCTCCGCCGAGAATGGCAGCGGCTCGGGCAGCGTCGGCAACGGCACCACCACCGGCGACAGCGGTTCAGGCACGGGTAATGGCTCCGGCACGGGAGGCGGCACAGGAAACGGCGCGGGCGGCACGACCACCGGCTCCAATGGCAGCAGCGGCGGCACGCCCGTCGCGGCCAATGCCGTGGGGGCCGTTGCGCACGCCGCAGGGAACATCGTGGATGACACAGGCTCGACCGTTTCGGGCATCGGCGGCACGATCGCCGCGCAGACGCTGCCAGGCGTCAACCCGCAAACCACCCAGGCCGTGGGAGGTTTCGTCCAGAACGTGGGCGGCGCGGTCTCCACGCTCGGCAACGGCGTGTCCCAGGGGCTGGGCCAGCTCGGCGCGAGCAGCAATCCGGTAGGCACCACGCTGTCGAGCACGGGCGGCGTCGTGAGCGACGCGGGCCAGGCCGTCACCAGCACGGGCCAGCTCGTCACGAGCCTCGGCAGCGGCCCGCTCGCACCGCTCGCCGCCGTCACGACGCCGGTGGGCGCCACGGTCAGCACCGTCGGCACCACGGTCACGAGCGTCGGCAACCAGCTCACCGGCACATTGACGCAAGGCCCGGTGCAACAGGTCACGCAGCAACTGAGCTCGACCATCACGCCGATCACCTCCGTGCTCGCCTCCACCACGCAGACCGTCGGCAGCACCACGGGCGTAGGCACGCCGGTAGCAGGCCTGTTGCAGACGCTCGGCGGCAGCATCCAGAAAGGCGGTGCGCTAGTCGCTCAAAGCGGCGGTACGAATCCCGTCACGGCGGGCATGGGCAACCTCGTCGCCGACACGGGCAAGACCGTCGCCACGGCTGGCAACCTGCTGACGGGCGGCACAGCGAGCAGCGGCACCAATCCGCTGGGCGGCACTCCGCTCGCCCCCGTCACGACCATCCTGAGCAGCGTGACCGGTGGCGCGACTGGCGGTGGCACGGCAGGCATCGGTGCGGGCATTGGCATTGGTGTTGGCGCAGGCACGGGCGGCAGCAATCCGCTCGCACCGGTCACGGGTGCGCTCACCACCGCCACCAGCACGCTCGCCTCCGCCACGGGCGGCAGCGCCAGCCCGCTCGCACCGGTCACGGGCCTCGTCGCCGGCACTCTCAACACCGTCACTGGCGCGCTCACCCACACCGTGAGCGGCGCTGGCGGTGCGGGCGGCGCCGTCGTTGCAGGCGCTGCGCTCGGCGCGGGCCCCAGGCCGGCCGCCACCTCGGGAACATCCAGCACGCCGGCCGTCAGCACCACCAGCGCGGCTCCCGCGCTCTCGCTCTCCTCGCTGACGGGCGGCAATTCCAGCGGCAGTGCGGGGAGCCCGCTCGCCGGCCTCACGTCGATCGTCGGCGGCCTGCTCGGAGCCAAGAAGTAATCCGCTTCGTCTATTCCGCGTTCCAGCGCCTCTTTCAGCTTCAGATCCAGTCCAGGAGACAGCGTCATGTTCAGCAGCTTCACCGTGAGCCCCCACCACCGCGCTGTTGCGCTCGTGCACAGCCTGCGCCTCACCGCGCTCGCCGCTGCCGTGGCGTGCAGCGTCGCCGCCTGCGGCGGCAGCAGCTACACGCCGCCTTCCGCTTCTGCGGCTCCGACCGGCACAACGGGCCCGAGCGGCACCGGCGGCACCAGTGGCGCCGGAGGCAGCTCGACTGCCGGCACCGGCGGCGGCTCGGGCAGCAACAGCGGTGGCGGGACCACCACCGCATCGACCGGCACGAGTGGCGTGGTCAACACGGTGGCCAAAAGCGCCAACGACCTCGGCAACGCCGTCGGTTCAACCACGGTGCCGGGCACGAGCCCGCAGGTCAGCCAGGGTCTCGGCGATGCCGTGTCGAGCACCGGCACGGTCGCCGGCGCACTTGCCAACGCTGTCTCGAACGGCATCGGCGAAACCGGCTCGACGCCCAATCCGGTCGGCACGACCGCGGCCGGGCTCGGCAACGTGGTGAGCGCAACCAGTGGCGTCGTCGAGGGCGCGGCCACCGCGGTCAACGGCCTCGGCAGCGGACAACTCGCGCCGCTCGCCCCGGTCACGACGCCGCTTGCCAGCGCTCTCGACACGACAGCCAACGCCGTGAACGCCACGGGCACGACGCTCGGCAACGTGCTCTCGTCAGCTCCGGTGCAACAGGCCACGCAGCCCGTCGGCACGGCCATCACGCCGATCGTCACCACGGCGGGACTCGTCACTCAGCAAGTGGGCACGTCGACGGGCCTGGGCGCGCCGGTTTCGGGCTTGCTCGCACAAGTCGGTGGCACGCTGCAGACGGCCGGCACGAAAGTCGCCTCGACGACCGCAGGCTCACAACAGGCAAACGGCGCGCTCGGACCGGTCGGCGCGGATGTCGGCACGCTGGTCGGCGCCCTCGGCAATACGGTCACAAACGCGGGCGGCCTCGTCAATCCGAACGGCCCGAACGGCGCCGCGCCGATCCCTGGCCTCATCACCAGCGTCGTGGGCGGGAGCACCGCACTCGTCGCGAACGGGCCGCCGACCGGCGCGGCGGCAGCGGGCCCGCTCGGCGTGCTCAACGCGACCGCCGCGAGCCTCGGCCTCGGCGGCACGCCGCTCTCGGCAGTGACGGGCGCGGCTTCCAGCGCTACGGGTGGCGCGGGTGGCGTGGGCGCGCTCACCAGCGGCCTCGGCAGCCTGCCCGTCGCGGGAGGGCTGCTTTCGGGCGTGACTTCCGCGGCCACCTCGGCCACCAACGCAGTGGGCGGCGCCACAGGCAGCGGCAGCTCGGGCGCTGCTGCGGCGGCGGGTCCGCTCGCAGCACTCGCGGGCAGCGGCAACGGCGGGGGGACAGCCACGCTGCTCACGCCGGTTACGGCGCTCGTCGGCACGGTCACGGGCGCCCTCGGCACGACGGCCGGCGCAACGGGTTCTTCGAGCAGTTCTGGCATGGCAGGCGCATCAGGGGGACTGCTGAGTGGCGTACTGCACAAGCTGCCGTAGCGCGCACAGCCATCGCCATGCAAGACGGGCAATGCATGACGCGGCGTTTGGAGAGGAATGCCGCGTCACACAACGTCCGGCAACACAGCAGCATGTAGTATGGATTACGAAGCAATAAAACGCAGGCGATCAGGGAGTCATATAAAGACCGCCGAAAAGGCGGCACAAAGAGACGGGCGCGCCGGGGCATTCAGGCAACCGGCGCGCACTGTCCGACAAGTCGAGGGTAGTTCAATGAAAGGCGCACCATGGGCCGTGCTCGCCACGGCGGGGATCATCGCGAGCGCGGGCTTGACGGGAGTCGCGCTCGCACAGCAGAACCGGCCGGTGTCGGCGGGTGGTTTGCAGGGCGGCAATCCCCTGGATGCCCTGCCCCAAATCAACGCGCCAAAGAAGGCGCCCAGCGTGACGGTGCAGGTGCAGCAGCAAGCGCCCGCGCTCGAGCAACTGCTCGCCACGCACATCACGCCCACCACCTTCAAGGTCGAGGGCGTGAAATCGATTCCGTTCGACGAGGTCGCCCGCCGCTTCGCGCCGCTCGCGAATCACGACATCACGATCGGCCAGCTCATCGAAACCGCCAATGGCGTGACGAAGCTCTATCAGGACCGGGGCTATGCGCTCTCGTTCGCATTCGTGCCCGCGCAGGACTTCGCGGGCGGCGTGGTGCGCATCACGGTCGTGGAAGGCTACGTGAAAGACGTGAAGATCACAGGCAAGCCCGGCGCGCTCGAGGGCAGGATGCGCGCGATCGCTGCGCACATCGCCGAAGACCGGCCGCTGCGCACCGCCACGTTCCAGCGCCACATCAACGTGCTCGGCATGCTGCCGGGCCTCAAGGTGAAGGCGAACGTGCCACCGCCCACGACCACCGACGGCGCCACCACGCTCGAACTCGACGCCACGCAAAAGCCCTGGGACGTGAGCACCGGCATCGACTTCAATCACCCCGGCGTGCAGGGCCTCCTCACGCTCACCGAAAACGGCCTCACGCCGTTTGGCGAGCAGTTGAGCTTCTCCGCACTGTTGCCCAAAGGACGCGACAACGTCACGTACCTCGCCGCACACGCGGCCGTGCCGATCGCGAGCGACGGCCTCGCCGCGAAGCTCGACGCCTCGCACTATCGCGGCAACCCGGTCGACAACCCGGGCCTGCCGGCTTACGTGGAGCGCACCGTCATCAGCGACAAGCTCACGGGCTCGCTCTCGTATCCGCTGCTGCTGGGCAATACACGCAGCCTCATCGGCACCGCGAGCGCCTACGCAGCACACGACGAGGACCGCTACCGCAACACCCTCAACGGACTGCAATACGACCTGAGTTCACAGGTGCGCGTGCTGCAGCTGCAAGCCGATTACACCGAGGTGAAGCCGGGCCAGGTGCGCAAGGCGAGCCTCGTGGTGGCGAAGGCCTTCGACATTCTCGGCACGTCGAAGTCGGCCCAAACGAATATTCCCGGTCTCTCGCTGCATAATCCGGTGTCGCTGAATTTCGTGCGCACCGATGCCTCGTATTCGCAGAGCAACGACTGGCCGATGGGCTTTGGCACGTCCGTCGCCGCAACCGGGCAATACAGCCCGAACACGCTGCCGACTTCCGAGCAGATCTCGTTCGGCGCGCAGCGCTTCGCGGCGGGCTATCAGCCCGGCGAGGCATCGGGTGATTCGGGCTGGGCCTTCGTGCTCGAGCTCAATCATCCATTCAGGCTGGGCAAGGTATGGCTGCAGTCGATCACGCCGTATGTTTCGTTCGACATGGCGCGCGTGTACCTGCATGCGGGCACGCCCTCGCCTTCGCGGCTTTCATCGGCTTCGGCGGGGTTCCGGATCACGGACGGCAAGTACTACAGCCTCGATCTCTCGGTGGCGAAGGCGCTGGCCGATGCGCCCGTTGAAAGCGCGTCGCGCAGCCCGCGCGTGAATGCGACGTTCTCGTATCAGCTCAATTGAGGCAAAAGCCGCAAACCGGGCCGATTCACGACGACAGCCCGCCAGGCACGGTGCGTGCTCCACGCGCCATGCACGTCGACTAGAGTTTCTCCTCGCAAACGCGCGAAGCGCTTTCGCGTATCCTGCGCTGACCGCCGCGCGCCTTTGCCGCAGTTCGCTGCCACGCAACCGGGCTCGCAGCGGTTTGACGCACACATACCGATAAACATCAGTGGAGGAAGACATGTTCCCGTTCAACGACCGCGGCAACGCGTTCGCCGCCCGTGCGGCGCGTCATATCGTGCTGGCCGGGGCGCTGCTTGGCGGCGTGATCGCCGCTCACGCGCAATCGAATTCGCCCGTCGGTGTCTGGCAAACGATCGACGATCACAGCGGGCAGCCCAAAGCGCTCGTGCAGATCAGCGAAGATGGCAGCGGCGGCCTCACCGGCAAGATCATCAAGGGACTGGGCGCGAACGATCAGCCGGACCGCCGCTGCACGTCATGCACGGACTCGCGCAAGGACCAGTTGATTCTGGGCATGACGATCATCGATGGCATGAAGCAGGCCGGCAGCGAATGGGATGGTGGGCACATTCTCGACCCCGAGAACGGCAAGGTGTACCGCTGCAAGATCCACACCGAAGACGGCGGCCAGAAGCTGGTGGTGCGCGGTTATCTGGGCATTTCGCTGCTGGGACGATCGCAGACCTGGGTACGCCAGCAGTAATCCAAAAAGCTCGCGCGAGCGCTCAAAAAACGCGAAGGCTGCCTTGTGACTAGGCGGCCTTCGTGAGTATTAACGCGCGTACAACGCGCCCCTATTTGGTCAAGCGCGGTCAAACGCGATGAAGCGCGATGAAGCGCAATCAAGCCGTATGCCGATACACCGACCGATAACTGAACGGCTGCGGCACAGCGGACGTGGCGGGGCTGAACGGCGAATGGCGCGTGGTGGATGGCAGTCCGGGCAAGCCTTCCTGAACGCGCGCGGCAGCCTTTTCGGCGCGGCTCAGATGCTTGCGCATGCGCGATTCGATTGTGTCGCACAACGCGATGCCCTCTTCGCCGAAAAGCTCGGCCATCACGCGCTTGAGAGCTCCTTCGTCATGCCAGGCTTTGAAGCGGCGATGGCAGGTTTGATAAGACGGGTAGCGGCGCGGCATGGCCGACCACGTAGCGCCGCTATACATGACCCACAAGACGCCGTTGAGCACCGAACGGGTGTTGGCAAGCGGACGGCCGCGCATTTCCGAGCGCGGGCGCAGTTCTGGCAGCAGCGGCATCACGCGCTGCCATTCTTCCTCGGTAATATCGCGATGGGGGGTCATGGTCTACTCCTTTGTCAGAACCTGTCCTGACTAAAGATATCGACTTGACCCGGCGGCCCCTATCAGACGAGTCCGAATCTTGAAAATGCGGATCCTCGCCCGTTTTTTCGACGTAGTAATGGTTTTTCCGGGGCCATAAGCCCGCTGCTTACGTGAGCGTCGTATCGACGATGCGGCGCGGCGTTTCCAGATACTCCTTCGATTGCATCTCGACGATGCGCGAAACCGTGCGCGTGAACTCGTTGGCCATCGGTCCCTCCACATAGAGCTCCTCGGGCGGCACCGCGGCCGACATCAGCAGTTTCACCTTGTGGTCGTAGAACACGTCGATGAGCCAGGTGAAGCGGCGCGCTTCCGACTGCATGCGCGGCGTCATCTGCGGCACATCGGAGAGGATCACGGCGTGGAAGCGGCTCGCGAGTTCCAGATAGTCGTTCTGCGAGCGCGGCCCGCCGCACAGCGTGGCGAAATCGAACCACACGACGCCATCGGCCTTGCGCAATGCCTTGAGCTCGCGCTTCTCGATGCGCAGCAGCGGGCTTTCGTCCGGCACGGCGGCCAGCTCCGCGAACGAATGGCGCAACGCCTTGTCCGCAGCCGCGCCAAGCGGCGTGTGATAGACCTCGACCTGCGCGAGCGTGCGCTGACGATAGTCGATGCCGGCGTCGACGTTCAGGACATCCAACTTTTCCTTGATGAGCTCGATGGCCGGCAGCATGCGGTCGCGATGCAGGCCGTCGGGATAGAGCAGATCGGGATCGTAGTTGGACGTCATCACGAACTGCACGCCATTCTTGAACAGACCATCCAAAAGGCGATAAAGAATCATCGCATCGGCGATGTCGGAGACGTGAAATTCGTCGAAGCAAATCAGGCGATAGCGCTTCGCGATGCGGCGCGCGAGTTCATCGAGCGGATCGGCCTGGCCCTTGAGCTCTTCGAGTTCGCGGTGCACTTCGCGCATGAACTCGTGAAAGTGCAGGCGCGTCTTGCGTTGCAGCGGCACGACCGCATAGAAACTGTCCATCAGGAAGCTCTTGCCGCGGCCCACGCCTCCCCACATATAAACGCCGCGCGGCAGATCCGGGTGATTGATGAGCTTCCAGAACGCGTTCGAGCGGCGGCCCTTGTAGGCGACCCACTCGTCGTAGCACCGCTGCAGCCGGTCGATGGCGGTACGCTGGGCCGTATCCGGTTTATAGCCCCGCTTCTGCAGTTCGTTTTCGTAGTATTCGGTGACGTTCATTTTTCTGGACCGCAAACAAAAAGAGGCGGGAGAGCCTGAGCTCACCCGCCTCTGTACTAATGCATGGTGCTGCGAGGCAGAGTCCTGTCTCTTCGAAGGAGACTTGCCACCCTGCCCTCGGCGCTTACATGTTGAGCGCGCGCTTGTCGGTGGCGAGCGCCGCTTCGCGCATGACTTCGGACAGCGACGGGTGCGGATGGCAGATGCGGCCGATGTCTTCGGCGGCAGCCTTGAACTCCATCGCCACCACGGCTTCCGCGATCAGGTCCGATGCGTTCGCCGAGATGATGTGCACGCCGAGCAACTCGTCGGTCTTCGCGTCGGCGATCATCTTCACAAAGCCGTCGGCCTTGTTGATGCCGAGCGCGCGGCCGTTCGCCATAAACGGGAACTGGCCCGTCTTGATGTCGCGGCCTTCGGCTTTGAGCTGCTGCTCCGTCTTGCCGACCCACGCGATTTCCGGCTCGGTGTAGATCACCCACGGAATGCAGTTATAGTCGATGTGCGGCTTCTGGCCGTCGATGATCTCGGCCACCAGCACGCCTTCGTCTTCGGCCTTGTGCGCGAGCATCGGGCCGCGCACCACGTCGCCGATCGCGTAGACGTTCGGCACCGACGTTGCGCAGTGGTTGTCGACGTCGATGAAGCCGCGCTCGTTGGCCTTCAGGCCGATCGCTTCGAGGCCGAGGTTGTCGGTGTTCGGCACGCGGCCAACCGACACGATCAGGCGGTCGGCTTCGAGCACTTGTGCGTTGCCGTCCTTGTCCGTGTAGTTGATCGTGACGCTCTTGTCGGTGGCCTTCACTTCGCCGACCTTCACGCCGACGTGAATGTCGAGACCCTGCTTCTTGAAGAGCTTCGCGGCTTCCTTCGAGAGCGACTGATCGGCGGCGCCGAGGAATTCCGGCAGCGCTTCGAGGATCGTGACATCGGCGCCGAGACGGCGCCACACCGAGCCGAGTTCCAGGCCAATCACGCCTGCGCCGATCACGGCCAGCTTCTTCGGCACGGAGTCGAACGTGAGCGCGCCTTCGTTGTCGGCGATGATCTTGTTGTCGACGGGCATGCCCGGCAGATGGCGCGCCTTCGAGCCCGTCGCGATGATGACGTTCTTCGCCGTGACGACTTCGGTTTCACCTTCGCCGCTCACTTCGATCTGCACGCCAGCGTCATTCTTGCCCGTGAACTTGCCATGACCCTTGAGCCACGTGATCTTGTTCTTGCGGAACAGGAACTCGATGCCCTTGGTCATCTTCTCGACGATGCCGTCCTTGCGCTCGAGCATTTTCGCGACGTCGATCTTCACGTCGGCCACGCTGATGCCATGGTCGGCGAGATGATGCTGGGCATTTTCAAACTCTTCCGACGACGCGAGCAGCGCCTTCGACGGAATGCAGCCCACATTCAGGCAGGTGCCGCCGAGCTTCAGCGCGCCGGCCGGGTTCTTCCACTTTTCGATGCACGCAACCGACTTGCCGAGCTGCGCAGCGCGAATCGCCGCGATATAGCCGCCGGGGCCGGCGCCGATCACGACGACGTCAAATTCTTTGGACATGGTCATCCTTTCGATACGTGAGCGCGGCGCGCGGACCCCGGCTTCCGGAATCCGCACGCACGGCGCTCAGTGTGAGACTTGATGCTTCTTCTTGATGAAGCCCGCGTTTTACAGGTCGAGCAGCAGGCGAGCCGGATCTTCCAGCGCGTCCTTCATCGCGACCAGCGACAGCACGGCTTCGCGGCCGTCGATGATGCGGTGGTCGTACGACATCGCGAGGTAGTTCATCGGACGGATCACGATCTGGCCGTTCTCGACCACAGCGCGTTCCTTCGTTGCGTGCACGCCGAGAATCGCCGACTGCGGCGGGTTGATGATCGGCGTCGAGAGCATCGAGCCGAACACGCCGCCGTTCGAGATCGAGAACGTGCCGCCCGTCATTTCCTCGATCGAGAGCTTGCCGTCCTTGGCCTTCTGACCGAATTCGGCGATCTTCTTCTCGATGTCGGCGAGGCTCATCTGGTCTGCGTTGCGCAGGATGGGCACCACCAGACCGCGCGGCGAGCCGACCGCGATGCCGATGTCGAAGTAGCCGTGGTAGACGATGTCGTTGCCGTCGATCGACGCGTTCACGAGCGGGAACTTCTTCAGCGCGTGGACTGCTGCCTTCACGAAGAACGACATGAAGCCGAGCTTCACGCCGTGTTCCTTCTCGAACTTGTCCTTGTACTTGTTGCGCAGGTCCATGACCGGCGCCATGTTCACTTCGTTGAACGTCGTGAGAATGGCGTTGGTCTGCTGCGACTCGAGCAGACGCTCGGCGATACGCGCACGCAGACGCGACATCGGCACGCGCTGTTCCGGACGGTTGTTGAGCCAGTTGGCAGCCGATGCCGGCGCATTGACTTGCGGCAGCACGGGCTTCGCGGCAACGGCCTTCGCAGCTGCCGGTGCGGCTGCCGGAGCGGCCTTCGGCGCACCTGCGCCAAGCACGTCCTGCTTCGTGATGCGGCCGTCACGGCCGGTGCCTGCGACGTCGCCGCCCGAGAGGCCCTGCTCGGCCATCAGCTTCGACGCTGCGGGCGAGGCCACGGTGCTGCTGGCCGTCGATGCGGCAGCGGCGGCAACCGGTGCGGCTGCGGGAGCTGCGGCAGCCGGTGCTGCGGCAGCGGCCGGGGCCGCAGCGGCGCCCGCCTTGGCTTCCGTGTCGATCTTCGCGATCAGCTGTTCGCTCGTAACGGTCGAGCCATCGCCCACGATGATTTCGCTCAGCACGCCGGCAGCCGGCGCGGGCACTTCGAGCACGACCTTATCGGTTTCGATTTCGATGACGACTTCGTCCTGGGCAACAGCTTCGCCCGGCTTCTTCTTCCACTGCAGCATCGTGCCTTCCGACACCGACTCCGAAAACTGCGGGACCTTGACTTCTACGATAGCCATGTGATTTTCCTGAATACTGTATCGGGGATTTTCCCCGTATGACGAACCGGGTCGCGCACTTGAGCGCGGGAAAGCGCGTGATGAATGAAACGCGCTTTCCCGGTTCGATTCGCTCTATGTGTGCTTACTTCGCGACCTGCGCGCCCTTCAGGCGGCCGAACGCACCTTCGATCAGCGTCTTTTGCTGCTCGTAGTGCTTCGCGTAGTAGCCGACGGCCGGCGAGGCAGAGGCAGGACGACCGCTGTACGCGAGCTTCATGCCTTCCTTCATGCCTTCCTTCAGGTGGTGCTCGATGTAGAACCACGGGCCCTGATTCTGCGGCTCGTCCTGCACCCACACCACTTCCGTCGCGTTGTCGTACTTCTTCAGCTCGGCTTCGAACTGCTTGTGCGCGAACGGATAGAGCTGTTCGATACGGATGATCGCGACGTCGTTCGACTTCGATTCGCGGCGATGCGCGACGAGGTCGTAGTACACGCGACCCGAGCAAGCGACGATGCGCTTGACCTTCTTCGCGTCGATGGTGTCGTCCACTTCGCCGATGACCGGCTGGAACGTGCCCTTCGCGAGTTCGGACAGGTCCGACACGGCTTCCTTGTGACGCAGCAGCGACTTCGGCGTGAAGATGATGAGCGGCTTGCGGAACAGGCGGATCATCTGGCGGCGCAGCACGTGGAAGATCTGCGCGGGCGTGGTCGGCTGGACGACCTGCATGTTGTGCTCGGCGCACAGTTGCAGGAAGCGCTCGATACGCGCCGACGAGTGCTCCGGACCCTGACCTTCGTAGCCGTGCGGCAGCAGCATCGTAAGACCCGAAACGCGGCCCCACTTCACTTCGCCCGACGAGATGAACTGGTCGATCACGACTTGCGCGCCGTTCACGAAGTCGCCGAACTGGCCTTCCCACGCGACGAGCGTGTTCGGCTCAGCCGTCGAATAGCCGTACTCGAAGCCAAGCACCGCTTCTTCGGAGAGCACCGAGTCGATCACCGTGAAGCTTGCCTGGTTCTCGCCGATGTTCTGCAGCGGGATGTACGTGCCGTCATTCCAGCGTTCGCGGTTCTGGTCGTGCAGAACGGCGTGACGGTGCGTGAACGTGCCGCGGCCCGAGTCCTGGCCCGTGAGGCGCACGGCGTAGCCCGAAGCAACCAGCGACGCGAATGCGAGGTGCTCGCCCATGCCCCAGTCGAGCTTCGCTTCGCCCTTGCCCATCGCGCGGCGGTCGTTGATGACGCGCTCGACCAGCGGGTGAACCTTGAAGTTCTCGGGGATCGTGGTGATGCGCTCGGCCAGACGCTTGAGTTCCGCGAGCGGCACTGCCGTATCGGCAGCGTCGGTCCACTTGCGGTTCAGGAACGGCACCCAGTCCACCGCATACTTGCTCTTGTAGTTCGAGAGCACCGGGTCGACCGTGTGGTGGCCTTCGTCCATCGCGGCACGGTAGGCCTTGACGTAGTTGTCGCCATCTTCAGCCGAGATCACGCCCTGCTGCACGAGCTTCTCGGCGTACAGCGCACGGGTGCCCGGGTGCTTCGCGATCGTCTTGTACATGAGCGGCTGCGTGACCGCCGGGGTGTCCTGCTCGTTGTGGCCGAGCTTGCGGAAGCAGATGATGTCGACCACGACATCCTTGTGGAACTGCATGCGGAACTCGACCGCGAGCTGGATCGCCAGCACGACCGCTTCCGGATCGTCGCCGTTCACGTGCAGCACCGGCGCTTCGATCATCTTGACCACGTCGGTACAGTAGAGCGTCGAACGCGCGTCGCGCGGGTCCGAAGTCGTGAAGCCGATCTGGTTGTTGATGACGATGTGCAGCGTGCCGTGCGTGCCGTAACCGCGCGTTTGCGCGAGGTTCAGCGTTTCCATCACGACGCCCTGGCCCGCGAAGGCGGCGTCGCCGTGGATCTGCACCGGCAGCACTTGCAGGCCGTTTTCGTCGCCGCGGCGGTCCATACGGGCCTTGGCCGAACCTTCGACCACCGGGTTGACGATTTCGAGGTGCGACGGGTTGAACGCGAGCGACAGGTGCACCGGACCGCCTTCGGTCGCGATGTCCGACGAGAAGCCCTTGTGGTACTTCACGTCGCCAGCCGGCAGATCGTCGACGTGCTTGCCTTCGAATTCGGCGAACAGGTCCGACGGCATCTTGCCGAGCGTGTTCACGAGCACGTTCAAGCGGCCGCGGTGGGCCATGCCGATCACGATTTCCTGGACGCCCTTGGCGCCTGCGTGACGGACGACTTCGTCCATCGCGGCGATGAAGGACTCGCCGCCTTCGAGCGAGAAGCGCTTCTGGCCGACGTACTTGGTGTGCAGGAAGCGCTCGAGGCCTTCGGCCGCCGTCAGGCGCTGCAGGATGTGCTTTTTCTTCTCGTTCGAGAAGTTGGGCGTCGAGCGGATCGACTCGAGACGCTCCTTCCACCAGCGCTTTTGCTCAGGATCGCTGATGTACATGTACTCGGCGCCGATCGTGCCGCAATACGTGTCGCGCAGCGCCTTGACGATCTCGCGCAGCGACGCACGCTCGAACCCGAAGTACAGGTTCGTGGCGCTGAACGTCTCGTCCATGTCGGCTTCGGTGAAGTCGTAGAACGCGGGCTCGAGCTCGGGAATATTCGGACGCTCGCGGCGCTTCAGCGGATCGAGGTTGGCCCATTGCGAGCCAAGGAATCGATAAGCACCGATGAGGGACTGGACGTACACCTGCTTGCGTGCCGTGGCGAGGTCTTCGCCGCCTCCGCGCGGAATGAACGCGTTGGCCTTGGCGCGCTGGGCAAACGACTCGACGATCGGCCCATGGGCGATGTCGTTGTCCGTGGTGCCGCTCGACGACGGCACGTTTTGCAGTGCGTCGAAGTACTCGCGCCAGGTGTCCGGAACGGACGCAGGGTTATCAAGATATGCTTCGTATAGCTCTTCGACATACGGAGCATTGCCGCCGAACAGATAGGAGTTCAGCTGGAATTGCTTCATCGTTTCCGACATTTACGCTCACCTTTCTTCGAGTTTCTCGAGAAATAGCGGGTTACTCAACCTTCCGCGCCACGGCCTGACCGTTTAGCGGATTGCGAATCAAGTCTGCTTGGAAGGACCTAAATCATGCATCCGCGGAGGATATCACAGAAGTGATACCCGCCATAGATTGCAATGTGGCACGAACGCGCACGCAAACCCTTTGTAGACGGGCCTTTGCGGCATTCGCAACACACTCTTTACGCACTGCAACACAATTGTTGCGAGACGCAAAAAAGCCGCCCACAAAGAGGCGGCTTTTCTGGCTTCCAGCTTGCATTGCAGTGCGCAAAATTCAATAGCTGCGCTTATTCGGCAGCGGCCTCGCGGCTCGCGCGGCGACGCTCGTGCTCTTTCAGATGACGCTTGCGCAGACGAATCGACTGCGGCGTGACTTCCACGAGTTCGTCGTCGTCGATGAATTCGACTGCGTATTCGAGCGACATCTGGATCGGCGGCACGAGGCGCACGGCTTCGTCGGTGCCCGAGGCGCGCACGTTGGTGAGCTGCTTGCCCTTGATCGGGTTCACGACGAGGTCGTTGTCGCGGCTGTGAATGCCGATGATCATGCCTTCATAGAGCGCGTCGCCCGGCTTCACGAACATGCGGCCGCGGTCTTGCAGCTTCCACAGCGCGTAGGCGACGGCAGCGCCATCGTCCTGCGAGATCAGCACGCCGTTGCGGCGCTCGCCGAGCGAGCCTTCGCGAATCGGACCGTATTCGTCGAACACGTGGCTCATCAAGCCCGTGCCGCGCGTGAGCGTCATGAACTCGCCCTGGAAGCCGATCAGGCCACGGGCCGGAATCTTGTACTCGAGACGCGTGCGGCCGCGGCTGTCCGAAGCCATGTCGAGCATTTCGCCCTTGCGGCGGCCCAGCTCTTCCATCACGCCGCCCTGGTGGGTGTCTTCGACGTCGACGGTCAGCAGTTCGTACGGCTCCATCTTCACGCCGTCGACTTCATGCAGCACCACGCGCGGACGCGACACGGCCAGCTCGTAGCCCTCACGGCGCATGTTCTCGATCAGGATCGTGAGGTGCAGTTCGCCACGGCCCGACACTTCGAAGGTGGTTTCGTCGCCGGTGTCCTTCACGCGCAGCGCGACGTTGTGGTTCAGCTCCTTCGTGAGACGGTCGCGGATCTGGCGGCTCGTCACGAACTTGCCTTCGCGGCCCGCGAGCGGCGACGAGTTCACGAGGAAGTTCATCGTCAGCGTGGGCTCGTCCACCGTGATCATCGGCAGCGCTTCGGGGTTGTCGACCGCGCAGATCGTGGCGCCGATGCCGATGTCTTCGATGCCGTTGATCAGCACGATGTCGCCAGCTTCAGCCGACTCGACCTGCACGCGCTCGAGGCCGCTGAACGACAGCACCTGATTGATCTTGCGGTTCATCACCTCGCCTTCCGGGCCGAAGCGCAGCGCCACCGGCTGACCCGGCTTGATGCGGCCGCGCTTGATGCGGCCCACGCCGATACGGCCCACGTAGGTCGAATAATCGAGCGAGGTGATCTGGAGCTGGAGCGGACCATCCGGATCGGCGTCGCGCACCGGCACGTGTTCGAGAATCGCTTCGAACAGCGGGCGCATGTCGCCTTCGCGCGCATCGGCGGAAAGCGACGCGTAGCCGTTCAGGCCCGATGCATAGACCACCGGGAAGTCGAGCTGCTCTTCGGTCGCGCCGAGCTTGTCGAACAGATCGAAGGTCTGGTTGATCACCCAGTCGATACGCGCGCCCGGGCGGTCGATCTTGTTGACGACGACGATGGGCTTCAGGCCGAGCGCGAGCGCCTTCTTCGTGACGAAGCGCGTTTGCGGCATCGGGCCTTCGACGGCGTCGACGAGCAGCAGCACCGAGTCGACCATCGAGAGCACGCGTTCGACCTCGCCGCCGAAGTCGGCGTGGCCCGGGGTGTCGACGATGTTGATGTGGGTGCCTTCGTACTCGACCGCGCAGTTCTTCGCGAGAATCGTGATCCCGCGCTCTTTTTCGATGTCGTTCGAGTCCATGACACGTTCGGCGACCTGCTGGTTGTCACGGAAAGTGCCGGACTGGCGCAGCAGTTGGTCGACGAGCGTGGTCTTGCCGTGGTCGACGTGGGCAATGATGGCGATGTTGCGAAGGGCGCGGGACATAGGAACCTGGGTACTCAGTTGGGTGCGGCGCAAGAACTCGACAGCGGGCTCGCGCAACGGTTCTGCGCGCGCTCCGACACTCGGATCGGGCATTGCGAACAGACGTTGTGAATGACGCACTTTTGGGAACCTGAAATTATAGCACGTGCAGATGAATTGATCGTGCTCATACTCAGGAGGCCCTGGAAGGCACGGCCGGGGCGCATCGCGCCCGATTAAGACCTTGCCCGGCAAAAGTTTCTCTGCCCTGCCACAATAAACCCTTGCCGCGTCAACTAACGGCTCCTATAATCCATGCTTGGTCAATCATTGCAGCCGCAGCAGAAACATGACGGATCCGACTCCCACGCCGCAGCCCGAAGTGCGCGATTACGACTTCGGCGAAAGCGTTGGCTACCTCCTTTCGCGGGTGAAATCGACGATGTCGAACCTGATCACCCAGCGCACCGTCGCCGAACTCGGCGTGACGAGCCAGCAAGCCAGCGTGCTGTTCATGGTGGCGAGCGGCAAGTGCGTGCTGGCGGCTGAGCTCGCGCGCGAGTACGGCATCGACGCGAGCGCGGTGACCCGACTCGTCGACCGGCTCGAAAAGCGCGGCCTCCTCAAGCGCGTGCGCAGCTCCGAAGACCGCCGCGCCGTGCGCCTCGCACTCACGCCCGAGGGCGAAGCCATCGCGGCGCGCATGCCGGCCATCTTCACGAGCGTGACGAACAGGCTCTCGCAAGGTTTTACACCCGAGGAAATCGGTTTCCTCAAGAGCATGTTGCGGCGGGTTCTTGCCAATAGCTGCGAAGCTACGCAGAACACGGGACAGAACTCACCGCCCAATTCATGACAGGGCAAGTAAATTCGCGGCCGCAGCACGAAAAAATAGCTGCAATGTCCAGCTTTACCTCACTTTTTTCGACTCACTCCATGAGACGAGCAATGAAACCCGGTGTCCAGTTTCCCCAGTTTGCGTCAGCGCTCTCCTGCCGGGGGGCGATCGCCGCCGCGGTGGCGACGCTCGCGCTGGCGGGCTGCGCGAACTACTTCGGCGTCAAGAGCGACAAGACCATCGCGCAACCGCAACAGTTCGAGACCTCGCAGAGCATCCCGGCCGCAGGCGGCCAGTGGCCGACGCTCGACTGGGCGCAGCAGTTCGGCGACCCGCAGTTGCCCAAGCTCATCGCCGAGGCACTCGAGGGCAGCCCAACCATCGCACAGGCGCAGGCCCGCATCGCCAAGGCATCGTCGTATATCGAGACGTCGACGGCTGGGCTCTATCCGAAGGCCAACGCGAGTTATTCGTGGACCCGCCAGATCTTCACGGAGAACACGATCTTCCCGCCGCCCTACGGCGGCACCTGGTACAACGAGAACAACGCGCTCGCGAGCGCGTCGTGGGATCTGGATCTGTGGGGCAAGAACCGCCAGCGGCTCGCTCAGGCGGTGTCCGCCCAGCGCGCCGCCCAGGCCGACATGCAGCAGGCGCGCATCACGCTCGCTGCGTCGGTCGCCCGCACCTACAACCAGCTCGCGCAACTCTACGCGCTGCGCGACATCGCGGCGCGCGAGATCGACAACCGCAAGACCATCGGCACGATCACGAACGGCCGCGTGGCGGCGGGCCTCGACACCAACGTCGAGCGCCAGACCGCGAACGGCAACATCGCGACGAGCCAGGCAAACCTCACGCAAATCGACGGCCAGATCCAGAGCGTGCGCTACCAGTTGGGCGCGCTGCTCGGCAAGGGCCCGGACCGTGGCCTGCAGATCGCGCAGCCGGTGCTCAACCCGGTCGCCGACATGACCCTGCCCGGCAACCTGCCCGCCGATCTGCTGGCGCGCCGCCCGGACATCGTCGCCGCGCGCTGGCAAGTCGAAGCCGCCATGCACGACGTGAAGGAAGCCAAGGCCGAGTTCTATCCGGACGTGAACCTGAGCGCCGCGATCGGCCTCGACGCGTTCGGCTGGGGCCGTTTCCTGACCTTCTCGAGCCGCACGATGAACTTCGGCCCGGCCGTGCATCTGCCGATCTTCGACGCGGGCGCGCTGCGCGCACAGTTGAAGAGCCGCTACGCCGACTTCGACCTCGATGTGGCGAACTACAACCAGACGCTCATCAACGCGCTCCAGCAGGTGGCCACGCAGGTTTCGTCGATCCGCTCGGCGGACCAGCAGCTCGTCGACGCGCAGCACGCGCTCGACGCCTCGTCCAAGGCATACGAGCTCGCCGTGATCCGCTACAAGGCCGGGCTATCGGAGCAGCTCCAGGTGCTCAACGCCGACCAGAACCGCCTCGCAGCGGAACAAACCGTCTCGAACCTCAAGATGCAGCGCCGCGACCAGCAGATGGCGCTCATCACGGCGCTCGGCGGGGGCTTCGACGCGCACGACGCGGACCTCGTGCCGCCGGTCGAGATCGGCAGCGACGCCAAAAGTCAACGTGGTCAAAGCGACGTGAACGGCGGCCCGTGGAGCCGCACGTCCGTGCCGGCGCAGAACACCGCGGCCTCGGCAAGCGCGCCCGCCTCGAACTGAACACCCATAACTGAACGAACAGCACGCCAGAACCCGGAGATCCTTCCATGAGCACCCCCCAGCAACCGGCGGCCAATCCGCAGCCGAACGCGAACAACGGCAAGCGCAAGCGCATGATGACGCTGCTTGTGCTCGTGATCGTGATTGCAGCCATTGCCTACGGCCTCTATTACTTCCTCGTCGCGCGCTTCTCCGAGAGCACCGACGACGCCTACGTGAACGGCAACGTCGTGCAGATCACGCCGCAGGTGACGGGCACGGTGATCGCCGTGAACGCAGACGACACGCAAACGGTGAAGAGCGGCGACCCGCTCGTGCAGCTCGATCCCGCCGATTCGCGCATCGCGCTGCAACAGGCCGAGGCGAATCTCGGCCAGACGGTGCGCCAGGTGCGCGGCCTCTTCGCCGACGACAGCCAATACCAGGCGCAAGTCGCCGTGCGTCAGGCCGACCTTTCGCGCGCCCAGGACGATCTGCGCCGCCGCATGCAGGTCGCGCAGACGGGTGCCGTCTCGCAGGAAGAAATCTCGCACGCACGCGACACCGTGAAGAGCGCCCAGGCCGCGCTCGAGGCTGCGCAGCAGCAGCTCGCCGCGAACCGCGCGCTCACCGCGAACACCACCATCGCCAACCACCCGAACGTGATGGCCGCTGCCGCCAAGGTGCGCGACGCCTATCTGGCGAACGCGCGCAACACGCTGCCCGCACCAGTGACGGGCTACGTGGCGAAGCGCTCGGTGCAGGTGGGCCAGCGCGTCTCGCCGGGCACGCCGCTCATGTCGGTGGTGCCGCTGAACGCCGTGTGGGTGGACGCCAACTTCAAGGAAGTGCAGCTCAAGCACATGCGCATCGGCCAGCCGGTCGAGATGACGGCGGACGTGTACGGTTCGTCGGTGGTCTATCACGGCAAGGTGGTGGGCTTCTCGGCGGGCACGGGCTCGGCCTTCTCGCTGCTGCCCGCGCAGAACGCCACGGGCAACTGGATCAAGGTGGTTCAGCGCCTGCCGGTGCGCGTCGCGCTCGATCCGCAAGAGCTCAAGAAGCACCCGCTGCGCATCGGCCTGTCGATGCAGGTCGACGTCAACATCAAGGACGACACGGGCAGCCAGCTCGGCAACGCGCAGAACACGGTTTATCAGACCAGCGTGTTCGAGAAGTACGGCGACGAAGCCGATGCCGAAATCGCCCGCATCATCGCGGAAAACGCAGGCCAGAGTGCGGGGCAAAACGCCGGCAAGGCGCAGCTCTCGTCGGCGGGCAACGGCGCCGCGAAGCCCGCGGCCAGGGTGATGTAAGCGCGATACAGCAACGACCGCAACGACATCAACGAATAAGCACTCAATGGCAGCACAACAACCCGTAGTCCATCCGCCGTTGCAGGGCGCGCAACTCGTGATCGGCACCATCGCGGTGTCGCTCGCGGTGTTCATGAACGTGCTGGACACCTCGATCGCGAACGTGTCGATCCCGACGATCTCCGGCGACCTGGGGGTCGCCTCGGATCAGGGCACGTGGGTCATCACCTCGTTCGCGGTCGCCAACGCGATCTCCGTGCCGCTCACCGGATGGCTCACCGACCGCATTGGCCAGGTGCGCCTGTTCATGGCGTCGATCATCCTGTTCGTGATTTCGTCGTGGATGTGCGGCCTCTCGCCCAACCTGCCCTTCCTGCTAGCCTCGCGCGTGCTGCAAGGCGCCGTGGCCGGCCCGATGATCCCGCTCTCGCAAACGCTGCTGCTCGCGAGCTATCCGCGTGCGAAAGCGCCCATCGCGCTCTCGATGTGGTCGATGACCACGCTGATCGCGCCGGTGGCCGGCCCGATTCTCGGCGGCTGGATCTCGGACAACATCTCGTGGCCGTGGATCTTCTACGTCAACATCCCGGTGGGCATCATGGCTGCCATCGCCACGTGGGCGATCTTCCGCAACCGCGATTCGATCATCAAGAAGGCGCCCATCGACGGCGTGGGCCTGGGACTCCTGGTCGTCTGGGTCGGCTCGCTGCAGATCATGCTCGACAAGGGCAAGGATCTCGACTGGTTCGCGTCCACCACGATCGTCGCGCTCGCGCTCACGGCGGTGATCGCCTTCGCGTTCTTCGTGATCTGGGAGCTGACCGCCGATCACCCCGTGGTCGATCTTTCGCTCTTCGCAAGGCGCAACTTCACGGGCGCAACGATTGCGCTTTCGGTGGGCTACGGTCTTTATTTCGGCAATCTCGTGCTGCTGCCGCTGTGGCTGCAAACCACGCTGGGCTACACCGCAACCGATGCGGGCATCATCATGGCGCCCGTGGGCTTCTTCGCGATCATGCTCTCGCCGATCACCGGCCGCCTCCTGCCGCGCACCGACCCGCGCTATATCGCGACAGCGGCGTTCGTGGTGTTCGCGCTGTGCTTCTGGATGCGCTCTCAATACACGACCGGCGTGGACACCTGGGCGCTCACGGTGCCCACCTTGATCCAGGGCATCGGCATGGCAGGCCTCTTCATTCCGCTCGTCTCGATCACGCTCTCGGGTCTGCCCGGCAACCGCATTCCGGCGGCGTCGGGTCTGTCGAACTTCGTGCGGATCATGTGCGGCGGCATCGGCACCTCGATCTTCGAGACCGCGTGGGACCATCGCACGACGTTCCACCACGCGCGCCTCACCGAGCAGGCCACGCTGGCCAACCCGGTCTTCAATCAGTCGATGCAGCAGATGCAGAACGCGGCCGGGATCGATCCCGCGCAAGCACACGGGTTGTTCGACCGCATGGTCTCGCAGCAGGCCGCACAGCTCGGCGTGAACGACCTTTTCTGGATTTCGTCGGCGATCTTCATCGTGCTGATCGCGCTGATCTGGATCACGCGTCCCGAGCGCACCGGCGGCGGCGATGCGGGCGCGGCGGCCTCGGCGGCGCATTGAGCGCGTAGCGCGTGCGGTGACTCCGGCACGCGCGCTCCAGCAGCAAAAACGGCACGTCCGGTTCAACACCGGCGTGCCGCTTCTTCATGTTTCTTCATTTCCGCAGCGCCACTTTGCATCGAGCGCAGCGCGACTCGACTCAAGCGGCCCCGCTGACCACCAGCCGCTCCGGCGCGAGCACGCCATTAGCCGCCTTCGCCACGCCTAGCAAGCCCCCTGCTTCCCCATACACGCGCACGCGCTCGGCCGCTTCGCACGCCGCGCGGTCGAGCACGAGTTCGTTGAGCGGCAAGCGCTGGCCATGCGCGAAGCGGCGCGACGCCTCGGCGCTCAGCGTCACGGCCGGAAACGTGGAAAGCAGCGCGTCCACGGGTTGCAGCCACGCGTCGCGCCCGGGTTCATCGGCGGCCGTGAGCGCATCCAGCGTCACCGCATGTTCGAGCGTGAGTGCACCCACGCCAGTACGCCGCAGCATCACGAGATGCGCGCCGCAGCCGAGCGCCTCGCCGATGTCCTCGGCAAGCGTGCGCACATATGTGCCCTTGCTGCACGTCACGCGAAACGTGACCTTGGGAACCGCCGGCAGCGCGCACGCGATCATCTCCAGCGAGTGGATCGTCACGTGGCGCCCTTCGCGCTCGACCGTCTGGCCGGCACGCGCGTACTCGTAGAGCGGCTTGCCGTCACGCTTGAGCGCCGAGTACATCGGCGGCACCTGCACGATGTCGCCGGCGAACTTCGCCATCGCTTCGCGCACGGCGGCCTCGTCGCAACGCACCTCGCGCGTCTCGACGGCCTCGCCTTCGGCATCGCCCGTCGCCGTGCGCACGCCGAGGCGCATGGTGGCCTCGTAGGTCTTGTCGGCGTCGAGCAGGTCCTGCGAAAACTTGGTCGCTTCGCCAAAACACAACGGCAGCAAGCCCGAAGCGAGCGGATCGAGCGTGCCGGTATGGCCCGCCTTCTTCACGCGAAACAGACGCTTGGCGCGGATCAGCGCGTCGTTGCTGGACAGGCCGATCGGCTTGTCCAGCAGAAGCACGCCATCGAGCAGTCGGCGCGGCACCTTGGGACGAGGCTCGCCTTGAGAATTCCTGGATGATGCAGTCATGCGTGGCAGCGTCAGTCGTCCTTCGCGCGCGTTGCGTTCGCCTCGTCGATGAGACGCGACATCTCGACACCCTTTTCGATCGACTGGTCGTAATGGAAATGCAGCGTCGGCACCGTGTGGATATGCAGTCGCTTGAACAGTTGGTTATGCAGATGGCCCGCAGCGTGATTGAGCGCTTCCTGGGTGGTCTTCGGATCGCCCGTGAGCGTCGTGAAGTAGACCTTCGCGTGAGCATAGTCAGGCGTGAGCTCCACGCTCTGGATCGTCACGAGCCCCACGCGCGGATCCTTCACTTCGCGCATCAGCTCGGAGAGGTCGCGCTGGATCTGGTCGGCAATCTGCACGTTGCGATTCGGGGAGGTACGTTTTTTCGGCATGATGATTCCAAAAACAAAACGGGCGGGGCTGGCCAGCGCCTGCCCCGCCCGTTATCGGCTAGCGCCGCTGGATTACAGCGTACGCGCGACTTCGGTGATCTCGAACACTTCGAACTGGTCGCCTTCGACGATGTCGTTGAAGTTCTTGATCGACATACCGCACTCGAAGCCTTGCTTGACTTCCTTGACGTCGTCCTTGAAGCGCTTGAGCGAGTCGAGTTCGCCGGTGTGGATGACCACGTTGTTGCGCAGCACGCGCACCGACGACGAACGCTTGACGATACCGTCCGTGACCATACAGCCCGCCACCGCGCCGACCTTCGGCACCTTGAAGACCTGACGCACTTCGACCATGCCGGTGATGACTTCGCGCTTCTCCGGCGCCAGCATGCCCGACATGGCTGCCTTCACCTCATCCACAGCGTCATAGATGATGTTGTAGTAGCGGATGTCCACGCCGTTGGTCTCGGCCAGCTTGCGCGCCAGTGCGTCAGCACGCGTATTGAAGCCGATGATGACCGCCTTCGAAGCCGTCGCGAGGTTGACGTCGCTTTCGCTGATACCACCCACGGCGGCGTGCACGATCTGCACCCGCACTTCGCTCGTCGAGAGCTTGAGGAGCGCGTGAACCAGCGCTTCCTGCGAGCCCTGCACGTCGGCCTTGACGATGAGCGGCAGGTTCTGCACTTCGCCTTCGCCCATCTGCTCGAGCATGTTCTCGAGCTTCGCGGCCTGCTGCTTCGCGAGCTTGACGTCGCGGAACTTGCCTTGACGGAACAGCGCGATTTCGCGCGCCTTGCGCTCGTCGGGCAGCACGATGACTTCTTCGCCGGCGCCCGGAACTTCCGAGAGACCCTGGATTTCGACCGGAATCGACGGACCCGCTTCCTTCGTGGGCTTGCCGGTTTCGTCGAGCATGGCGCGCACGCGGCCGTAAGCCGTGCCTGCGAGCACCACGTCGCCGCGATTGAGCGTACCCGACTGCACGAGCACGGTCGCCACCGGGCCCTTGCCCTTGTCGAGCTTCGCTTCGATCACGAGACCCTTGGCGGGCGCCACGACCGGCGCCGTGAGTTCCAGCACTTCGGCTTGCAGCAGCACGTTTTCGAGCAGCTCGTCGATGCCCGTGCCGGTCTTGGCCGACACCGGCACGAACGGCGAGTCGCCGCCGTACTCTTCCGGCACGACGCCTTCGGCCACGAGTTCCTGCTTCACGCGCTCGGGGTTCGCATCGGGCTTGTCGATCTTGTTGATCGCCACCACGAGCGGCACACCCGCAGCCTTCGCGTGCGAAATCGCTTCCTTCGTTTGCGGCATCACGCCGTCGTCGGCTGCGACCACCAGAATGACGATGTCGGTTGCCTTCGCACCGCGTGCACGCATGGCCGTGAAGGCCTCGTGACCCGGCGTGTCGAGGAACGTGATCACGCCGCGCGGCGTTTCCACGTGGTAAGCGCCGATGTGCTGCGTAATGCCGCCCGCTTCGCCCGCTGCAACCTTGGCGCGGCGGATGTAGTCGAGCAGCGAGGTCTTGCCATGGTCGACGTGACCCATGACGGTGACGACCGGCGGACGCGGCAGTTGCTCGACGTCGGTGGCCTCCTGGCCTTCGACCAGCAGCGCTTCCGGATCGTCGAGCTTCGCGGCGACCGCACGGTGGCCGAGTTCCTCGACGATGATCATCGCCGTTTCCTGGTCGAGCATCTGGTTGATGGTGACCATCTGGCCCATCTTCATCATCACCTTGATGACTTCCGATGCCTTCACGGACATCTTGTGCGCGAGGTCGGCAACCGTGATGGTTTCCGGCACGTGCACTTCACGCACGATCGGCTCGGTCGGCGCCTGGAACGTCGACGCGTTGTCCTGGTGACGGCCACGGCCCTTCGGGCCGCCGCGCCAGCCGCGGTCCACGCCGCCCGACGAATCGCCGCGCGTCTTGATCCCGCGACGCTTGGCGGCGTCGTCCTGCCAGCCGCCCTTGCCTGCGCCCGGCTTCTTGTTGCGGTCGCCCGCGCCGGCGCCCGGCGCGTTCGCCGAGGGCGCCGCCGCAGCGGCGGGCTTCTTCGCGCCAGCCGATGCACCCGCGGCCGGGCGTGCCTGGCCTTCCGGACGCGCCGGCTTGTGTAGCGTACCCTTGGCCTCGGCGGGCTTGGGCGGCTCGGCGGGCTTGGGCGGCTCGACCGCCTTCACCTGCGCCTTGCGCGGCGTGTTCATCATTTCGCGGATCGCGCGCGCTTCGGCTTCTGCAGCCGCGCGGCGGCGCGCGATCTCGTCCTGTTCCTTCTGCGCCTTTTCGGCGGCCTCGCGTGCGGCGGCCTCGGCCTTCTGGGCCGCTTCGCGCTGCGCTGCGCGCTCGGCTGCGGCGCGCTGCTCGTCTTGCTGATCTTGTTGCTGCTTCACTTCCTTGGTCGCTTCGCTTTCTGCGGTGCGTTGCGCAGCCACGGCCTGCGCGGCCAGCTCGCGCGCGACGGCATCGGCGGCCGCCTTCTTCGACGCGGCTTCTTCCTCTGCGCGGCGGCGCTCCGCCTCGGCAGCCTCTTCGCGTGCGCGGCGCTCGGCCTCTTCGCGTGCGAGAAGCTCCTGGCGCTCCTTGAGCTCCTGAGCCTGACGCTCGAGCAGCTCGGCCTCGCGGCGTGCTTCCTCTTCGCGGCGCTGCAGCTCCGCCTCTTCGGCGGCAGCGGCTGCGTCGGCGGCATGATTCGATGCCTCCACCTCACCGGCGGATTCGTCGCGGCGGACGAAAGTGCGCTTCTTGCGCACCTCGACCTGAATGGTGCGAGCCTTACCCGTCGCATCGGACTGCTTGATTTCCGACGTATGCCGTTTCGTCAGCGTGATCTTGCGCTTGTCCGCGTCGGTCGAGCCGTGCGACTTGCGCAAGTGGTCGAGCAGACGCGCCTTGTCGGTCTCCGACAAGACATCGCTCTCGTTCGCTTTCTGCACGCCCGCCGCCTGCAGCTGCTCCAGCAGCACGCCTGCAGGCATTTTCAGTTCCGCGGCAAATTGGGCTACGTTGTTACTCGCCATTCATTCCTCTTAATGCAAGGACCGATTCCTTGCGGTTGACATCGTTTCATGCGGCCTTGGGTGCCAAGCCTTGCAAGGCCCCGCCGCGATCAGTTCAGTGGGTCATGGTCGCTTCCTGCTCGTCGCGCCCGGGTTCCATGCCTGTTGCCAGGCTTACTGGAACCAGTGCTCACGTGCCTTCATGATCAACGCCTTGGCGGCGTCCTCTTCCATTCCCGTCATTTCGACCAGCTCGTCCACGGCCAGCTCAGCGAGCTCGTCGCGGGTGTGAACCTCATGCTGCGCGAGCTTCGCGAGCAGGTCCGGGTCCATGCCGTCAAGACTCTTCAAGTCCAGCGCGGCGCTTTCCACCTTCTCCTCGTTCGCGATGGCCTGCGTAAGCAGCGCATCGCGCGCGCGGTTGCGCAACTCGTGCACGGTGTCCTCGTCGAACGCCTCGATTTCCAGCATTTCGTTGAGCGGCACATAGGCGATCTCTTCGAGGCTCGTGAAACCCTCGTCGATCAGGATGTCGGCGACTTCCTCGTCCACATCGAGACGCGCCATGAACAGGTCGCGCAGCACCGTGCGCTCCTGATTCTGCTTCTGCGCGGATTCGTCCGGCGTCATGATGTTGATTTGCCAGCCGGTCAGCTCGCTGGCAAGACGCACGTTCTGGCCGCTGCGGCCGATCGCGACCGCGAGTTCGCTCTCGTCGACCACGACGTCCATCGAGTGTTTTTCCTCGTCGACGACGATCGACTGCACGGCTGCCGGCGCGAGCGCGCCGATTACGAACTGGGCGGGATCCTCCGACCATAGCACGATGTCGACGTTTTCGCCACCGAGCTCGTTGCGCACGGCCTGCACGCGCGAACCGCGAATGCCGACGCAGGTGCCGATCGGATCGATGCGCTTGTCATAGGCCACCACGCCGATCTTGGCGCGCACGCCAGGGTCGCGCGCCGCGGCCTTGATCTCGAGAAGGCCCTGCTCGATTTCCGGCACTTCCATCTCGAACAGCTTCATCAGGAACTCGGGTGCGGTGCGCGAGAGTTCGATCTGCGGGCCGCGCGCGGTACGGTCGATCTTGCCGATCCAGGCGCGCACGCGGTCGCCCACGCGCAGGTTTTCCTTCGGAATCAGTTGGTCGCGGCGCAGCAGCGCTTCGACACGGCCCGACTCGACGATGAAATTGCCCTTGTCCATGCGCTTGACCGTGCCGGTCATGATGCTTTCGCCGCGCTCGAGGAAGTCGTTCAGGATCTGTTCGCGCTCGGCGTCACGCACCTTCTGCAGGATGACCTGCTTGGCCGCCTGCGCGCCGATGCGGCCGAACTCGACCGAAGGCACGGACTGCTCGATGAACTCGTCGATCTGCGCTTCGGGGTTCTGCTCGCGGGCTTCGAACAGCAGGATTTCCTGGTCCGGCTCCTGCAGGCCCGCCTCGTCCGGCACGACACGCCAGCGGCGATACGTTTCGTGCTCGCCGCTTTCGCGGTCGATATGCACGCGGATATCCGCATCCTCGTCGAAGAGTTTCTTGGAGGCCGACGCAAGCGCCGCTTCAAGGGCGGCGAACACCACGTCCTTGTCGACATTCTTCTCGCGTGCCAGCGCATCCACCAGCATCAACACTTCGCGACTCATTGTTTGCGGCTCCTAAAGTCAACTTTGGGGATAAGGCGTGCCTTGTCGATGTCCGCGAGCGTGAAATCGAGCATCGCGGGACCCGCCTTCCCTTCGAATTCCAGACCAACGGTCTCGCCTTCCGGGGCATGCACGATGCCGCGGTACGTTTTCCGTCCGTCCAATGGCTTTTTCAACGTGATAACCGCTTCGCAGCCCGCGAAGCGTTCGAAGTCCGCCAGTTTCTTCAGCGGACGGTCGAGGCCGGGCGACGAGACTTCGAGGCGCTCGTAGTCGATGTTCTCGACCGTCAGAACGTGCTGCAGCTGACGCGTGACCTTCTCGCAGTCCTCGATCGCGATACCCGCGGGCTGATCGATGTAGATGGTCAGCATGCCGCGCCCGGTGCGCTCGAGGTCGACCAGCTCGTAGCCGAGCCCGGTGACCGTGGTTTCAATCAGTTCCGTCAGTTGCACTATGCCTGCTCCAGATGTTCGCGCAGCGAGCCGGC
The DNA here is from genome assembly GCF_051125215.1 of Paraburkholderia sp. A3BS-1L. NCBI lineage: Bacteria > Pseudomonadati > Pseudomonadota > Betaproteobacteria > Burkholderiales > Burkholderiaceae > Paraburkholderia > Paraburkholderia sp. A3BS-1L. The sequence continues at coordinate 1,993,202 of NZ_CP120442.1, forward strand.
AACTTCCAGTGATTCGGGATTCGCGGGCCGCGCGCCAGATGAGCGCGCGCTCTTGCACCTACTTGCACACTGCCCCACGATGACGACCGCCCAAGGCCGGATCCTGCGCCGACGATGCTTTTAGAGCATCCGGATAACTTTTAAAGCATCCAATTCGGGCGGACCAAAAAAAAATGGGCGAAACGCCCATCTTCTCACTTAGCCAGGTGGTCGCACCTGGGGCGCAAATAAAAGCCGCACGCCCAGCGACTCCGAGATTGTAGCCCTTTTATGGCTTTAACGCAAACTTGGACACACCCGTGGAGCCCCCCGCGACCTGTACATGACGCGAGGGTCTCACTCCCGTTCCGACGCCCGCGTCAATGCCCGCGCGTGCGGTTGCGCGGCGCACCGCGCTGGCCGCCCGTGCGATTGCCGCTGGCCGCGCGGTTGCCGTTCGTATTGGCGTTGCCGCCGGGCCCACGGCGATTGCCGCCGCTGCCGCCATTGCTGTTCGCATTGGCGCCCGCGCGCTTGCCCGCCGCGCTGGGTGCACGGTTACCGTCGACGTCGCGCGTGCCGGGGCGGCCATTGCCGCGATTCCCGCCGCGATTTCCTCCTGCTCCGCCAAAACCGCCGCCGAAGTTGCCCAGCGCACTGCCGAATCCCCCCTGCGCCGCGCCGCGCCGGCCCTGGCCTTGCCCCTGACGCGACTGGCGCGGTTGGCCCATCGCGCCGTGCGAACTCAACACCGGCTCGCGGTTGATGAAGCCCATCGAGGTTTGCATCGGATCAGGCTGACGACGCTCCGGCTCCTTGCCGCGGCCGCCCTTCTCCTCGGTCGGCGCCTTCAGGCCGACCGCCGCCATCAGGCTGCGCACCTGGTTGTCCTCGAGCTCTTCCCAGCGGCCGCGCTTGAGGCCCTTGGGCAGCGCGATCGGGCCGTGACGCGTGCGGATCAGGCGGCTCACCATCAGACCGACCGCCTCGAACATGCGGCGCACCTCGCGGTTACGGCCTTCGGCCAGCGCGACGTGATACCAGTGATTCGTGCCCTCCCCGCCACCGTCTCGGATGCGCAGGAAGTTTGCCGGGCCGTCGTCGAGTTCGATGCCCTTGAGCAGCTTCTGACGATTGCCTTCGGTGAGTTCGCCCACCACACGCACCGCGTACTCGCGCTCCACGCTGTAGCGCGGGTGCATGAAACGGTTTGCGAGATCGCCCGAGGTCGTGAGCATCAACAGACCTTCGGTGTTGAAGTCGAGACGGCCCACGGCCAGCCACTTCGCCGTTTTCATCGACGGCAGGCGATCGAACACCGACGGACGGCCTTCCGGATCGGCGTGGCTCACGATTTCGCCGGTGGGCTTGTGATAGAGCAGCACGCGCGGCGGCTTGTTCGGCAGCTTGCGCTTGATCGGCTTGCCGTTGATGCGGACCTGGTCGGTGGGCAGAATGCGCTGGCCGATGTGCGCGGGCTCGCCGTTCACCGATACGCGCCCGGCAATAATCAACTCTTCCATGTCACGGCGCGAGCCCATGCCCGCGTCCGCCAGCACCTTGTGCAGCTTCGGCGCGTCGTCGTCCGGGCTCAGCACGCGCTTAGGCTGGACGCGGCCACGGCGCAGCATCGGCGCACGCACGCCGCTGCCCGCGCCGTTATCGGCGTCGAAGGCCGGCGAAGTCACATAGAGGAACAGGTCGTCCTGCGCGTCCCCGGTCGCAGCGGCAGGCGTCTCCGCGCGGCCCTTGCCGCCCTTGCCCTGCTTGCCGCCCTTGCCTTCGGCTGCACCGCGCGCGCCCTGCTTGCCGGCTTGCGCGGGCTTTGCCTGCTCGGCGGCAGCGGCGTCGCGGCGGCCTTCACGTTGCCCTTCACGACCGCCCTCGCGGCCACCCTTCTTCGCGCCCGCATCCTTGCGTGGCTTGCGCGCCTGTGCAGCGACGGCGCCGTCTTGCGGCGCATCCGTCACGACCGGCGCAGCAACGTCCGACGCGGACTCGGCCGACACTGCCGCGCCTTCGCCGACCTTGGCCTTCGCGCCCGCGCGGCGGCGCGCGATCAAGCTGCGCGGACCGCGGCGCAAACCTCGGCGGGGACGGTCCTCGCCCCCGGCTTCGCCTGCCGGAGCAACCTCGCCGTGGTCGGCGCGCGTGTCGTCGTCGCGCGCAGAAGACGCGCGACGCGCGGATTCGGGCGCGTCGGTCGAATCGATGTCGTGGATATCAGTCAAAACAACCTCGAAATGTCAGGTTGCGCGCCCGCACGCAATCACTTGCGGAGGGCGCGTCAAAAATGTTTATTGCGTCAGACGCTGCGTCGAGCGGCTTCGTCGTCCGTCGTCGAGACGGGATCGTCCTGTGCCGCGTCGCTGCGGCCCTGGTGTGCTTCTTCAGGCGCGCTGGCCATGTGCCGGGCGGACTCCGTTTCCTGCGCGTCCGCGCGGGATTCGCCGTGTCCGACTTGCTCGCCGGAACAGTCCGCATGCACGGCATCCTGCGCGCCCGCATCAGCCATGCCCAGCGCAGGCGCGAGCGCTTTCTGTCCGGCATCCGCATCGACCATCGCCGGCGCTTCAGCGCTTTCCGGCACGCCCGCAGCAACCAGTTGCGCGGCTTCGCTGTCCGGGAATTCGATCGCGTGCTGAGCCAGCAATTGCTCGCCCAACTGGCTCGATGGGTCGTCGAGCGGCGGCAGTTCCTCCAGCGACTTCAGCCCGAGGTCGTCCAGAAACTGACGCGTCGTGGCGTAAAGCGCGGGGCGGCCCGGCACGTCCCGGTGGCCGATCACCTCGATCCAGTTGCGGTCCTCGAGCTGCTTGACGACCTGCGTGTTGACCGTCACCCCGCGAATTTCTTCGATATCGCCGCGCGTGACCGGTTGCCGGTACGCGATGATCGCGAGCGTTTCGAGCACGGCGCGCGAATAGCGCGGCGGCTTCTCGGGATGCAGGCGGTCGAGATAGGTGCGCATGGCCGGCTTGCTCTGAAAGCGCCAGCCGGATGCGAGGCCCACCAGTTCCACGCCGCGCCCGGACCATTCGCTGCGCAGGTCTTCGAGCAGGTTACGGACAGTGTCAGCCGAGATGTCGTCGGCAAACAGTTTGCGCAGATCGCCGATTTTCAGCGGCTCCTGCGTGCAGATCAATGCAGTCTCGAGGACGATTTTCGCCTCTTGGGTATTCATGCAGCCAGGTCAGACCCTAAGTAAGGTAAATCAGGTTCATGGAACCGGATCAGACAGACGAAAGACGATATGGAACTGGAGACGCGCTCGCCCGATTCTGATCGGTCATATTGATGGGAGCACGCACCGGGGGGCCGTTATACAACATATGCACAGTCAAAGTGCCAGACCCAGCCGGACGGAGCAGCGAAATTCCCGCAGGGAATCGCGTGACTGAACGCCATCTTACGCAAAAACGCCGGGGGCGTAAAGACGGCTTCAGAGTTGCTTTCGTCTGCTTGAATCCGCCCTGAATCCGCTTCGGCAACCGGCAATGCGCCTTGCATGGCGCGCGCCTCGCCCCATCGTTGCGGCGCGCCGTTCAGCGCGCCTGGCGGCTAGCAAGAAATTGCGACAAGCGCTCTACGCCAGTATCGAGCCGGGCCGGATCGCACGCGTAGCACCAGCGCACAAAGCCCTCGCCTTGCGGGCCGAATGCACTGCCGGGCGCGAGCCCGAGCCCTGCCTCGCGCACCAGCGCCTTGCACAATTCAAGGCTCTTTTGCGCACCCTCTAGCCTGAAAAACAGGTACATCGCGCCATGCGGGACTTTCACGTCGACGCCCGGCAACCCGGCTAGCGCCGCCGCGAGGTGGTCGCGCGACACGCGCAGATCGGCGACGAGCGAACGCGTAAACGCCTCGCCCTGCTCGAGCGCGATCACGCCCGCCTGCTGCACGAACGACGGCGCGCACGACGTGTTGTACTCGACCAGCTTGCCGAGGTCGTCCATGAGCTCGCGCGGCGCAACCATCCAACCCAGCCGCCAGCCCGTCATGAGCCAGGCTTTCGAGAATGAATTGACGCAAATCAATCGCTCGTCGCGCGACGCCAGATCGAGGAACGACGGCGCCGTGCGTTCGCCGGCCTCGCCGTAATAGAGCCGTTCATAGACTTCATCGGCGACGATCCAGATGCCGTGACGGCGGCAATGCGCAAGAACGGCGTGCTGCTCGTCGCGCGACATCACCCAGCCGGTCGGATTGTTGGGCGAGTTGATCATGAGCATCTTCGTGCCGGGCGTGAGCGCCTTCAGGAGCCCCTCGAGATCGAGCCTCCAGCCCCGCTCGCCATAGCCGAGCGCGACCGTCTCGACGCTCGCGCCGAGAATCTTCGGAATCTCGACGAGGTTGGGCCAAAGCGGCGTCACCGCAACCACACGGTCGCCCGCACCCACCACGAGTTGCGCGGCGAGCATCAACGCATTCACGCCGGCGCTCGTCACCGCGACGTTTTCCATCGGTGTCGCGCCGTGCAGCTCGCTCACGTAGCGCGCGAGCGCTTCGCGCAGCGGGGCGATGCCGAGATTGTGCGTGTAGAACGTTTCTCCGCGCGCGAGCGCACCCGCGGCGGCGTCGCGGATGAAGGCCGGCGTTACACGATCCGATTCGCCGAACCAGAACGGCATGACATCGGCGACACCGAAGCCCGCGTTCGCCACCTCCCGGATCTGCGACGAGCGCAGCGCCCTGACCGCTTCTCGCGCCATGGCTTGAGCGCCGACGCCGGTTTCGGCAATCGGCGCGGCGGTGGCATCGGGCAAGGAAATGGCAGACGAAGACAGATCGAGATCGCGCATCGAAGCTTCCAGGGAGGCAGGGGATCGGTGGATCGGGGAATTCGCGTTTGCTTGCGCTCGCCAGTGTAGCGCGCACAACCGCTTGGCGAAGACGATGCTGCCCGGCCCGCACAGCGCTGCTCCGACCCATCAGGCGCCGCGCATCTCCTCGGGGCCCGCGTCCCGCTCGCGAATCAGCGCCCACACGGCCTCGGCAGCGGGCGAGAGCGAGCGGTCGCGCCGGCGCACAAGCTCGACGGTGCGTTCGGCGCGCGGCACGAGCGAGCGCGCGACCAGCGACGAGCCCGCCGGCACCGGCAGCGCGAACTTCGGCAGCACGCTCACGCCTACCCCGGCCTCCACGAGACCGAATGCCGTCGAAGGATGCCCCAGCTCCTGCACCACGCGCGCGCTCACGCCTTGCTCCCTGAGCACCGCGTCGATCAGCGGGCGGCTGCCCGAAGCGTGGTCCAGCAGCACGAGCGCTTCGCCGTTGAGCGAGCGCCACGCCACCTGCTTCTCGCGCGCGAGCGCATGGTCGACGCGCACCACCACGCAGAACGAGTCGGTAGTCAGCAGCTCGGTTTCGAGATCCTCCGCCGCAAACGGCCCGATGACCACCCCGAAATCCACTTCACCCGAGCGTACCTTGCGCAGCACGTCGCTCTGCACATCGTCGCGCAGGCCGAGCGTCACATAGGGGAACTGCTCCCCGCACGCAGCGACGACTTCGGGCATCAGCCGGCACGCGACCGTCGGGCTCGCCGCTACGACGACACGGCCACGCCGCTGCTCGCCGATCTCACGAATCTCGCGCAGCGCGTCGTCCAGATCGCCGATCAGACGCGGAATGCTCGCGATCAGATTGGCGCCGACGTCGGTGAGCTGAACCTCGCGCGTGGTGCGATCGACGAGCTTCACGCCCATCTCCGCTTCGAGTTCGCGCACGCAGCGGCTGACCGCGGACTGCGTGAGCCCGATTTCATCGCCCGCCCTGCTGAAGCTCTGCAAGCGCGCCACCTCGATGAACACGCGCAATTGCCGCAAAGTTACATTCATCCCATTACCTCATGAATTTTTCCATTTCATGCAATTTTATGGGGGAAGGTCAACACGTTATAGCGGCAATGTCCAGTCCCGAACGCTCACAGTCTTCCGCAACTATTTCGCCGCAATGCAACAATCCGGCGCAAACGCACGCCGGACGGGCCTGTCTGCACAAGATTGGTGATTGTCCCGATTTCCCGATGATGCGTTTTCGAGTCTCATACGGCCCTGGCAAGCACCCGCACGGGCTTGATACCACGCGGCTTCGAGACAAAAACGTGTGCGCTGGCACGCTTCTCGCTTTAAGGCACGTACAGGTTCGCAGGACGGTCCGCGGCTTTTCGAGATTGGTCCGTCCAACCGATTCCGCCTGGTACTCCGCCAGCCGGCCGGAAGTACATGAAGAGTGCGCAGCGCGGGGCAGCGCACCGGAGATAGCTTCGCTGAGGTGATACATGATGCTGTTCGACGATTTGAGAGACAACGAGTGGGCGCTGGTCGAGGTGTTGTTCTGTGCGGAACCCGCACGGAGCGAGCGGCGCGGACGGCCTCGCGTCGAAGCGCGTGCTGTGGTCAATGCAGTGCTTTGGGTGCTTTCGACGGGTGAAGGCTGGTCCAAGCTGCCGGGCCGCTACCCCTCGCCGCCCACCTGCCGGCGCCGCTTCGACGAATGGCAGGCCGACGGCACGCTTGCCGAAATCGTGAAGCGTCTGAGCACGAGCGGCCGCGAAATCTCGCTGCGCGGACGCATTGGCGCGACGGCCACGAAACCGCCTGCACCGCCGAGCCGCGACCGCCTGCGCGGCGCATTCTGGACCAATCCGGAGTCGTGGCGCGCGCCGGTCAAGATGGCCTGAGCCTCTGCCCCACAAGTACGAAACCTGCACTTTTTCAGCACTTTCTCCCGCCGGGCGCCACGCCGCCCGGCATCCTGACCTCCGCGGCACACGCCGCGGCCCCTTTCGTGACATCCCACGCCGGCGAGTGCTGCGCCCCCCCCCCATTCGCCTTTCGCGTGTTGCTCCCACCGTAGTACGCACTCATCCCTGATTCGCCATTGCACCTCTTTGTCGTGCAACGCTGGGATCGATGTGTGCGAAACATCTATTTACGAATATTTACAGCGTGCTTTCGCAGGGAACATTAGCTTAGAGGCATGTCTACAAACGTCAACTACCCGTATTGACGGGAGGTTTCCATGAAATCCATGACTCTCCTGAACCAGGGCTTCATGGTTTCGTTCTGCGCCTTGGCACTCCTTGCGCTTCTGTCACTTTCGCCCTCGCTCGCGTCCTTGCTGGCACCTGACGCTACAGCCAAGCCACCGCACGCTGGCGCGCCGCACGTGTCCGTGGCGCGCGCCGGGACGCATTCGTGGGGACTTGCCGAGAAGCCTCGCGCCAATGGCGCGGCACAAGCCGTTCCGCGCGGCAATCTGCGTGGCGACATCGCCGATAACGCGCGCCGCAGCGCAGCACCTCGCCCGGATCGGACGGACACATCGCGCAACCCTTAGTCGCGCGCCGCATAAAGGCGCAAGATCATGCGGCCGTGCGCCCTCGCGTCGTCGTGAAGATGAAGGGAACCACCACGCCCGAAGCCGGTCTACTCATTGCCATTAAGCACAGCGTGGCAGCAGTAATTCCGGTAAGCCCGTATCTTTCGATACGGGCTTTTTTTTGCGGGGCGGCTATCAGTCGGTCTGGTCTGCTTCGTCGGAAGACTGCACGACCGCATCGGCCACATAATCGGCCATGCGCTGCTCGATCCAGTTCAGGGAGCGTTCGTCACGGGAGAGGCGCGCGAATTCGGCGCGGCCGCGCTCGGTCAGTACAGCAATATCGACCGGCGCATGAAAGCCAGGAGCGGGGGCAACGGTGCGCTGCCTGACGGTGTCCATGAACCCCAGGTTGCGCAGGTATTGAAAGACTTCCGGGCGTCGCGCCCACGGGACCTGCCGATACTGCACCCGCCGCAACGCTTCGAGTACTGCTTCGTTGGAATACGTGGTCATCTCACTTCTTTCTTAAAATGCAGTCCTGCGGCCATCCCGCCTGCTGCGGCGCAATGCCGGCGAGGGCTGCAACGGCTGCACGATGCGCGGCCAGGCGCCCTGCCGTTTCCGAGCGCCGTGGCAAGGACTGCAGGTTATTCGGGGCCCCGAAAAAGTGTGGCGCCGCTGCGCTCGACACGAATCATCCCGAAAACAATACGGTACCTCATTCAAATTGATTCTATTCGGAATATTTGCGCTATTTTTTGCGCTGTTCATGTTGTGGCGTGGCGCCCGTCGGCCCATCGCGGTCATTGCCGTCATCCTTTTCTGGCTGCTCGGATCGGGGTGGCTGGCCAAACCGCTCGTCGATCTTGCCCAGCCCCCGAACTATCGCACTCCCTATGATCCGGCAACGACGCCCGCTTCCGCGTTCGGTCCACGCACGACGATCGTGATGCTAGGCGGCGGCACGAACGTGCGCGCCGACGGCACACTCGTGCCCAAACACGACGTCTACGCGCGCATTGCGATGGCTGCGGCGCTGCAAGCACGCTGCCTCGCGGCCGGTGGCGTGTGCAAGGTGATCGTGAGCGGCGGCAACCCGCAGCATCACGCTGCCAGCGAAGCCGATACCTACGCCCCGTTGCTATTGCGAGCAGGTGTCGCGAAAAGCGACCTCGTGCTGGAGAACCGCAGCCTCACGACCTGGGAGAACGCGCGCAACGTTGCGCCGATCGTGCACGCCCAGCGCGCGGATACGCTCTTCGTCGTAACCTCGGCTTACCACATGTCGCGCGCGATGCTGGACTTCCATCGCTTTGAAATGCGTCCCGTGCCGGCGGTATCCGACGTGCGCCACGTGCGCACCGGCATGTGGCCGCGCCGAGCCAATTTGCGCGACGCAGAAACGGCGTTGCACGAATTGATCGGCATTGCGCAGTTCCATGTGTACAGGATGCTCGGCTGGTTCTAGATCACGCCTGATGGCTAACACGCGACAAGAGCCACCGGGATATGTAAAGATATGTAACAGGCACGCGCACGCCTTATGCGATGTCATCTGGAACGAGTATTCAATCGTTAGAATGGCATGCCAATCCTGCTTGAGCAGGCACAGGCTGGGTCCATAAACCGCTCCTTCGGAGGTTAGTGATGAAAAAAGTGTCCCTCGCAGTCCTGATTTCGCTTTCCGCCCTCACGGGCGCTGCCTATGCGCAAACGGAAAATGGCGTCACCATGAGCACTGATCCGGCCAAGGCCGCCGACGTCGAGCAGCGTGCGCAAGATCTGCAGGCGAAGCAGCAAGCCGCCGCCGAGGCACCGGCCCCGATGCCCGCAAAACATCACAAAAAAGGGAGCAGCCACCACAAGGCTCCGGCCAAGGCTGCACAGTAAAGGTCGCACATCAGCCCTCGTGGCCGTGCAGGGCGCGCACAGCGCGTATGCCCCCGCCGCCGCTTTCACGGCCTGCCTCGGGGAGCCTGCTCAACATTGCGGCGCCGTAATGCATAGCGACAACTGCACTGCGCCATGCCGAACGAGCCGATGCCAGTCCCCTGGCATCGGCTTTTTTCTTGTCCGTGCCTGACACCGAGGCGCCCATGCACCCGCAAGTCGCTTCGCGCGGTATGCTAAAGTCGCGCACCCCGGATTCCCCCACCTGTTTGTGCGCGACTCGCGCGGAGAAACATTCATGAGTAACATCCAGCTCGACATCGAATGGACTGAAGCGGCATCCCGCAAGATCGAAAAACTGATGCCGCGCAGCAAAGATGGCGACGCCTTCCTTGCGCTGCCCCCCATCGAATGCCTGCCGATGGAAGGCGACGTTCTGTTCCTGGGCCCGCAGGGCAAGCAACAGCCGTTCATCGTCGCCGAACGCCAGTACCACCACGAGGGCGACGCCGACTGGACCATCATCCTGATCCTCGATGTGCCCGGCACGGCTCACTAATTGCTCATCAAAGTGTGCTCATTGAGCGAGGACCGCGCGGCGCCCTAGCCGCGCAGCGAGCCCGCCCTCGAGCCGCGGCCGCCCTTCCCGCAGTTCCATGACACGGCTCGGCAGCCTGGCAAGCATAATTTGCCGATACTCCGTACACTGGCGGTAAAGCGTGCCGCCCAGACACCGCTCTGCCTGGAATTGCGCTTCATCGTCGGTCAGTGAATTCAATCATGCGCCGCGAGGCGCGCTCCAGCGCCATGTCGAACCCGCAGGCATCGCTCGCCACGCTGCTCAGGCACCTGGAACCCCATGACGGGCGCTTTCGGGCGCGCTGGCGCTCGACGCTGCTCGAAAGCGCATTCCAGCCGGTGCTCTCGATTACGCATCAACGCGTGGTCGGCTACGAGGCGTTGTTACGCGTCGTCGGCGCCGAGCCCGGCGGCACCGGACCCGCCGCGCTATTCGCGCGCGCGACGCCCGGAGCCGCGCACGAACTCGACGAACTCGCACGTTGCCTTCATCTCGCCAACTTCACCGCGCAGGGCATCGCAACGGGCTGGCTCTTTCTGAACTCGCTGCCGCGCCCTACGCCCGGCGACTGGCCGACGCAAGCCGCCATCGACGGGCTATGCCGCCACTTCGCGTTCCCGCACGAGCGCGTGGTGATCGAAGTGCTCGAGCAGCGCGCCGGCGACGAACCGGCATCGTTTCTGGAAGCCCGTCCGCCGCCGGGCGGACGCGATTTTCTTGTCGCGCTCGACGACTTCGGCTCGGGGTTTTCGAACTTCGATCGCGTCTGGCGCTACCGTCCCGACATCGTCAAACTCGACCGTTCGCTCGTGCAGCGCGCAGCCAACGGCGAGAGCCATATTTCGTTCATCGCCAGTCTCGTTTCGATCCTTCATCATGCGGGCGCGATGGTGCTCGCCGAAGGTGTCGAAACCGAAAACGAATTGATGGTGTTGATGGAAGCGGATGTCGATCTCGTGCAGGGCTTCTGGTTCGGCCAGCCGCATGCCGTGGTGAGCGAAGCCAGCGCCGCCGCGCCCGCGCTCGCGCAAACGATGTGGTGGCGCTTCGCCGACTATCGGCGCCACAGCCGGCTGCACGAACAGGTCGATCTTGGCGAAGTCACGCGTGTCATGCTGCGCGGGGCGCGCGTGCTGACTGCGGGCGGCGCACTCGAAGCCGCCGCGACGGCAATTTTCGAGCACGCCGATGCGCTGCGCGTCTTCGCTGCAAACGATCGGGGCGAGCAGCATGCGCCCTCGATCGCCGCGCCGGGCGTCGGGCCGCCCGCCAGGCTCGCCCCGCTCTATCCCGACACCAACAGCAACTGGTCGCGCCGCGAATACTTCCGGCGCGCACTCGCCGCGCCCGGACGCGTGACCGTGATGGGCCCGCACTACTCGCTTCATGACGGCGCACTGTGCTACACCGCCGCCATTGCACTCGACTACGCGGGCGCAACACACGTGTTGTGCGCCGATTTTCCGCCGGCACTGACCCTGCGCGAGCCGCCGCCGGATCCTGCGCAGGCTTGAGCGCACGGCGCGGTCATATCGGCCACTTCGGTTGCTTCATTCGAGCACGCGCCGCCGCCCCGCTTTCACTTCTCCCTTGCGCGTCTTGCTATCGAGACGGCGCAGCTTCGACGCACGCGTGGGCCGGGTAGCCACGCGCGCCTTTCTCGACACGCTCACGCTATCAATTAGCGCCTCGAGACGCGCGAGCGCAGCGGCGCGATTCTGCTCCTGCGTGCGGTGTTCCTGGGACTTGATGACGACCACACCCTCGTGCGAGATGCGCCGGTCGGTGAGCGCGAGCAAGCGCATCTTGAGCACTTCGGGCAGCGACGATGCGCGAATATCGAAGCGCAGATGAATCGCACTCGACACCTTGTTGACGTTCTGCCCGCCCGCGCCCTGAGCGCGAACGGCGGAAAGCTCGACTTCGTGCAACGGAACAGGCGAACGGGCAATCATGATGGACGGAAAATGCAGGAGCACGGCGGCCGGCCTGGGCCGGGTTGGACCACGACTCGCAGTGTCGCATAAGGCGGCGCGCGGCGAGGCACGACGACGTGCGACGCTCGACATGCAGCAAGGCCACAGCCGAGCACAGCCAAGCCGTCTTATGGGCGCGAACCCGCACAAGCTCGGGCACGCGATATGACGGGACGCGTATCATGGGCCATCGCAAGGCCGTTTGCCGATAGCCGGCCCTCGGCTCATACTTTTTTCACCCTTTTCTGGAGCGCACCTCGCATGAAGCTGCGTCCAGCATTCATTGCCGAACTGGCGGTCAACCTGCTGCTGCCGTGGGTCGCGTACCGGCTCACCCAACCGCACTGGGGCGAATTCGGCGGACTCGTTGCCTCGGCCATTCCCCCGCTTGCCTGGAGCATCGTCGAACTCGTGCGCTTTCGGCGCATCGACGCGCTCTCGGCGGTCATCCTGCTCGGCATCGTGCTCTCGCTTGTTGCCATGGCGTTCGGCGGCAGCACGCGCATGCTGCTGATGCGCGAAAGCTTCGCCTCGGGCGCGATCGGCGCCGCATTCCTGTTCTCGCTGCTGGCAAAGCGCCCACTGGTGTTCTATCTGGCGCGCGCCACGGTCGCGCGCGAAACGCGCGAGGGCGCCGCGCGGCTCGAACTGTTGTGGAACGAGAACCGCAGCTTTGCTGGCGCGATGCGCCTGCTCACGGTCGTCTGGGGCGCAGGGCTCACGGCCGACGCCGCCCTGCGCACTTGGCTCGCTGCTACGTGGCCGATCGAGCGCGTCCTGATCGTCACGCCGATGATCGGCTATGGCATATTCGGCGCGCTGCTCGCGTGGACCTTCTGGTATCGCACGCGCATGCTCCGCATCCGCGGCACGCGCGGGCTGCTCGGCGACGCCTCCACGCTGAGCGCGGACTGACTGACACTCGGGCAGAGCGCTCGGGCGGCCCGCGCGAAATACAGAGACGGGCAGATCGCGCCCGAAATCATTTAAACTCAGCGCCACAGCCCGCGGCACACCGTCCGCACCCGAACCCCTCCGGCAGTCGATGCGCTACTCCGTAGAAATCAGGAAATTCCTTTACAGCCAGTACTTCTACGGCGGCCTGCGCATCGCGGTCGGCATCTCGCTTCCGGCCATCCTGTGCCTGTTCGTGTTCGACAAGAGCGATCTGGGGTTCACGATCTCGACCGGCGCGCTCGGCGCCTGCGTGGTCGACATGCCGGGGCCGCTCAAATACAAGCGCAACGAGATGCTCGCGTGCAGCGCGATCGGCTTTCTCGCCGCGTATGCAACCGGACTCGCCACCTTCAGCCCGATCGCGCTGTGGGCCACTGTCGTGCCGCTCACCTTCGTGCTCTCGCTGATCGTCGTCTACGGCAACCGTTGGCCGCAGATCAGCTTCGCCACGTTGTTCATGATGGTGATGACGCTCGAAGAGCATTTCACGCCGCATCAGGCGCTCGTCAACGCGTCGTGGATTCTGCTGGGCGGTCTCTGGTACACGGGCTGGTCGACCCTCGTAAGCCGTCTGATGCTCGATCGCATCGAGCAGCAGGCGATCGCCGAAAGCGTATTCGCATGCGCCGATTATCTGCTCGCGCGCGCGCAGTTCTTCGACCTCGACAACGATCTCGACGAGTGCTACCGCAACCTCGTCGCCAAGCAGATCGCAGCGGTCGAACGCCAGGACGCCGCGCGCGACATCGTCCTGCGCAACCTGCCCAAGCTCAAGAGCGGCAAGATCGACGCGCGCCGCGCGATGCATTTCAACCTGTTCATCAATACGGTCGACCTGCACGAGCTGTTCGTGGGCGCGCATACCGACTACCCGCTCGTGCGCAATACCTTCGGCGGCTCCGACCTGCTGGCGTTCTACCGCGATCTGATCCGCAAGGCCGCTGCCGATCTCGAGGACATCGGCCTCGCCACGCTGCAAAACGAGGCGCCGCGCGCCACCATCAACGTGAAGGCCGAGTTGCGCGCGATCGAATATGAGCTCGAGCTGCTCAAGAAGCGCGATCTGCCCACGACGGAACCCGAGGCCTACGCTGCGATCTCGGCCTCGTTCCGGCGCATCTGGAGCGCGACGCGCCTGATCGACCGGATGCGCCGCGACCTCGCAAACGACACGCCACCGACCGAGACGGAAGTGCGCATCGACGCGGCGCTCGAGCGCTTCGTGACGAGCCGGCGCGTGCCCTTCCTGCAGATCTTCTCGAATCTCACGATGGCCTCGCCAAGCTTTCGCCACGCGCTGCGCGTGACGATCGCCGTGGCCGTGGGCTACTGGCTCGGCCGCCTGTTGCCGCTCACGAACGCCTACTGGATCGTGATGACGAGCATCATCATTCTCAAGCCCGGCTATTCGCTCACGCGCCAGCGCAACGCACAGCGTATCGTCGGCACGCTGATCGGCTGCGTGGCCAGCATCGCGCTGATCCTGCTCGTGAAAGAGCCGCTCGTGCTGCTGGTCTCGATGTTCGCGGCGATGGTGATGAGCTACAGCCTGCTGCTCTTCAATTACACGGCGAGCGTGGTGTTCACCTCGGCCTATGTGCTGCTGATGTTCCATCTGCTGGCGCCGGGCAACATGCGCATCATCGGCGAGCGTGCGATCGACACCGTGGTGGGCTGCATGATCGCCATCGGCGCGAGCCATCTGTTCCCCTACTGGGAATACCGGCTGATGGGCAAGCTCGTGAACGACATGATCGCGGCGACGCGCAACTATCTGGAAGCGAGCTGGTGGTGGAGCGGACGCACGCGCGGCACGCAGCCGGCGTTTGCGGGCGCGGCGCCCGCTGCAGGAGCGGCTGCGCGCGTGCCGGCCTTCGCGGCGGTGTCGAGCGGTGCGCCGGTAGCGGACATGCCGGTGGCGGCCCCAGCAGGTCAGGACACGCCTCAAGACGTGGAGCCGGCCGAAGTCGCGCTCGAAGCGGCAACGCCGTCACCGCCCGCCCCCGACCAGCACGCCACAGCGACAGCCAGCGCAAAAGCCTCCGCTCAGGCAAGCGAGCCGGCAGGCACTGCACCGCCCTCGACGCCGGCCGGCGCCGCCGTCCCTGCGCTCGCGCGCGACTTCCGCTACCGGCTCGCGCGCAAGAACGTGCACGTCGCGTTCGCCAATCTCGGCCAGGCCTTCCAGCGCATGATGCTCGAGCCGAAGTCGGCGCAGAAGTTCGTCCCCGAACTCAACGACCTGCTCGTGCGCGGCCACGTGCTGGCCTCGCAGATCACGGCCACGGCGCCACTGTTGCGCGACACGGCGAAGGCCGGGCCGGGCACCCCGCTCGATGCGCTCGAACACGCGCTCAACTGCGTGCACGAGAACCTGGTGGCCGCCGAAGCTGGCAAGCCGATCCCCGACGATCAAACCGAAATCACGAAGCGCATGACGCGCGAACTCGACACGATGGTGGTGGCCACGGAACGCTCGCTCGGCCCCGCGAGCGAATTCGCCCAGGACGTGAAGCTGCTTGCGCACCACTGCAAGCAGATGCTCGCGGCGTCCTGGATTCTTCGCAAGGACGCAAGCGTGATCCGGCTTCCCGAAGAATAAAAAAACGGCAGCGACATGGGTTGTCGCTGCCGCATCGGGTACCACCGGCGCTCATCGTCACATCAGCACGCCGGGCAACGCATCATTGCGCGGCACTGGCCGCCGGCGGCGCAGCGGCGCTCGAGGCAGCACTCGCCGCCTGCGCGCCGGCACTCGCTTCGTACTCGTGCTTACTGCGCAGCGCATTGAAGAGCACGGTACCGATCACGATAAGCACCACCACCACTATCATCACGCCAACGCCAAAGGTGGGATTCTTCTTGCGCGGTTCATTCATGGATCGTGCCCTGCCTGGGTGATGAAAAGAAACGCGCATTCTACGCTGCCACGCCTTGCAGCGGGCTTGCAGGCGAAATTACGGCGAGCGCAGGAAAACGCCAGGGAAGGCACTCAGACGCCGCGCACCGGCAGCGCCGTCGAGTACTTGATCTGCTCCATCGCAAAGCTGGAGCTCACGTCGAACAGCGCTACGGCGCGAATCAACTGCTTGTAGACGCGGTCGTAATCGTCGATATCGGACACCACCACGCGCAACAGGTAATCGGTTTCGCCGCTCATGCGATAGGCCTCGACGATCTCCGGAATCTCCTGCACCGCGCGCGTGAAGGCCTGCGCCCACTGCTCGGTGTGCTGGTTGGTGCGCACGGCGACGAACACCGTCGTGCCCACGCCCAGCTTCTTCGGGTCGCACAGCGCCACCTGGGCGCGAATGACGCCGGTTTCCTTGAGCCGCTGCACACGCTTCCAGCATGGGGTCTGCGAAAGATTCACGCGCTGGGCCAGCTCCGCGACCGGCGTGGTCGCATCCTGCTGCAATAGCTCTACCAGCTTTCTATCGATGATATCCATTCCCCGCCTCCCCGCAGGATAGAAATTTCTTCTATCTTACGCCGCAGAGAGGGAAAAGAATGAAAACTCTTTCTAGACGGCAGGGGCTATAACTCTCACATCCAGAACGACGACAAGAGACCCGCCATGAACGTCCCATCCGAACCCCTCCTGCTCCAAGCCATGCGCGTCTCCGGCAGGGCCAACGCGGCAGACGCGGCGGGACACGGGGCTGCCGTGGCACGCCTGTGCGCGGCGCTCGATGCGGCTTTCGACGCTTGGGGTCATGCGCGCGAACCCGGCACGCCCGCAGAGTCTGATCCATCGCGCAGCGGCGCCTTCGCGCGCGGTGTGCGCGCCGCGCTGGCGCGCGCGCTGGCCGACCCTGCGCTCGTTACGGCAGCGCAGCGCGAAGGCAACGCCGAGAAGTATCGCCGCCATCTGATCACCGCCGATCCGCTCGGGCGCTATGCGGTCGCTACTCTCGTCTGGCAGCCGGGCCAGGCGAGCCCGATCCATGCGCATCACACGTGGTGCGGCTACGCGGTGCTCGAAGGCACCTTGACCGAAATGCTCTACGTCTGGGACGAGGCGCGTCAGGGTGCGGACGTGGTGCGCGCGAACCCTCGCGCAGCGGGCGCCATCAGCTTCGGCGGATGCGGGCGGACGAACATTCACCGGCTCTCGAACGGCAGCGGCCGCGCATGCGTCTCGCTGCACGTCTACGGTGTATCGGGAGAACAACTCGCCACGCACGTGAACGACATCGTGCCACTCGTGCGCGCCGAAACCTGCACGCAAGACGCCACAGTTCCGGCGCACACCGTATAGCCGTCCACACTCGCGGCAAGCGGCCCCAATCCCGCCTTCAGACCGAGATGGCCTCTTCGATGAATCAATACGCCACGGTGGCAATCTCGCGAATGAAGCGGCCCTGCTCCAGTTCGTCGACGAACGCGATGGCATAGTCCTCGGCAGAGATCCGGCTTTCACCATGCGCGTTGGCAATCAACGTGCTGGCGCCCGTGCGGAATGTGCCGGTGCGCTCGCCCGGCGCGATCAGCGCGGCAGGCGCGAAGAAGGTCCAGTCCAGATCCTTCACCGTGCGGTAGTAGTTCAGCGCGACGCGGTGCGCCAGCGCGATCGGCTTGTACGCGTCGGGGAAACCTTCGGTGTCGACCAGTTGCACACCCGGCGCGACTTCCAGCGAGCCCGCGCCGCCCACCACCACGAGACGCGCCAGACCGGCGGCCCGCATGCCTTCGACGAGCGCGCGGCTCGCGTTCTGGAGGTCATCGAGCTGGCTCATGGGCGGCGCGTAGGCGCTCGCGACCATGTCGTGGCCGCGCACCGCCGCCGCCACGTTCGCGGCGTCGAGCAAATCGGCTTTCGCGGCGTGGACGTTCGGCCCCGCTGCAACGCGCTCGGGCTGGCGCACCAGCGCGCTCACCTGATGGCCGCGCCGTGCTGCTTCCGCGGCGATGCGCGAACCGACCATGCCCGTTGCGCCAAACAGCGCGATCTTCAGTGACTTGCTCATTTCCCAACTCCTCTATCAAACATATATGTAACTATAATAGTTACAGTTAAAGATCCAAAAAACGGGGCAACGCCCCGTCAGGACAAGCACCCCGCGTTAGCGCGCGGTTTTCACGCCGCCGCCTGCTTCACTTCCCACGTGCGCGCACGAGCTTGCGCTCGTTGCGCTCCATATCCTCGACGACATCGGCGAGCGTGCGCGCGGCGAGCGACGCCTCCATGGCGCGCTGCGCGTCGTCGATGATGCCGCGCAGCGTCTGCTGGATGTGCCGCCCCACCATGCAGGCCGGATTGGGCTCTTCGCGATGCATGGCAAAAAGCTGGGCGTCGTCGACCGCGCGGTAAATCTCCAGCAGCGAGATCGTGTGCGGCTCGCGCGCCAGCAGCGCCCCGCCGCCCGCGCCGAGCTGCGATGCAGTGAGCCCCGCATTGGCAAGCATCGTCAAGAGACGACGGATCAGCGCGGGGTTCGTGTTCACGCTGCCCGCGATGATCTCGGAGGACAGCGGCGCGCCCTCCTGTAATGCCAGCAGTGCGAGCACATGAACGGCAAACGCGAAACGGCTACTCGTATTCACAACAAACCAGCCGCTGGAAACGCGGCGAGACAAAGTGTAACCATCATAATTACATTAATTTCGCCCGTCAACCGCGGACACCCATCATCATTTCGTGCCCGACGCCGCCGAGCCGGTCGCCGCAGCGCTGCTTGAAGCCCAGCGTTGCAGCGAGGTCCCCGCCATCGACAGACCGGTGCCGGTGGCTGCAGCCGCGTTGCCGAGCATCGCGTGGGCCGCGCTCGCCGCCGCCTGCCACTGCCCGCGTGCCTGCGAGGCCATCGCGTCAGCTGAGGCGCTCGCGCCCGAAGCAATCGATGCGGACGCGCCCTCGCCCTGCGACTGCAGTTGATCGCGAGTCTGCGCCTGCGTTTGCGAAGCCGCCTCGCCAAGCTTGCGCTGTGCGGCGTCGAGCTGCTGGTTCACGTAGCTAGCCGCCTTGTCCAGCGTCTGGGCCGCTTGCGCGCTGGCCTGGCTGGCCGCGAGCTGAGCGGCCTGCTGCGCGGCATCGGCCGACTTCTTGCTCAGATCGGCCACCGTCGCATTCTGCTTGTCGCAGCCAGCAGCGAGCGCCACGCTCAGCAGCATGGGCACGATGCCCAGTCGTTTCAAAACCTTCGAAGACATAGTCACCCTGAAAAAAGCACCGCACGCAGCGGCTTGCAAAGATGAAAACGCGGCAATGATACGCTGCCGCGCCGCACGACCTCCTGAGCGACCAGCGAAAAACCCGCGCGCTCGAACACCGGACGCGCGAGCGCGCTGGCGTCGGTGTCGAGCGTGCTCGCCCGCGCCTCGCGCGCCAGCGCCTCCATGCGCGCGATGAGCCCCGATGCGAGACCGCGCCGCGTCCAGCCCGGCGCGACATAGAGCATCTCCACGTGGTCGGCGGGAAAGAGTTGGCCGAATGCGGCCGGCTTGCCCGCGTGTTCGGCCACGAGCGTCACACCACGCGCGAGACGCGCATCGAAGGCGTCGAGATCGTCGGCCGCCGCCGCCCAGGCCTTGCGCTGGGCGGCGTCGTAGTGCGAAGCGGTCAGCGTCAGGATGGCATCGCGAAAGAGCGCGGCGAGCGGCGCCACGTCGTGGCGCGCCACATAGGCACGCCAGACGATGGCGTCGCGTTGAGCATCGGGATCGGAATCGGCCGCGGTGGCCTTCGCAAAATCGTCAAGCATGCTGAAATAGACTGTGTGGACACCCGTTGCGTTCCGCCATGCCCCCACCGCAGCGGGCCACAGCAACCGCAACCCTCATGGAGCCTGGCGATGGCAGTCAAGAAGATCCTTTTTCTCACGGGCGATTTTGCCGAAGACTATGAAACGATGGTGCCCTTCCAGGCGCTGCAAGCCATCGGCCACAAGGTCGATGCCGTGTGCCCCGGCAAGCAGGCCGGCGAGCGTATCAAGACCGCGATTCACGACTTCGAGGGCGACCAGACCTACACCGAAAAGCCGGGCCATCACTTCGCGCTGAACGCCAGCTTCGACGAAATCGATCCGCAGCGCTACGACGCGCTCGTCATCGCGGGCGGCCGGGCACCCGAGTATCTGCGCCTGGACCCGAAGGTGATCGCGATCGTGCAGCACTTCGCGCAAGCCAACAAACCCGTGGCCGCCATCTGCCATGCGGCGCAGCTGCTCGCCGCCGCCGAGGTCATCCGCGGCAAGCGCATCTCGGCCTATCCGGCCTGCGCGCCCGAAGTGCGTCTCGCGGGCGGCGAATATGCCGATATCGCCATCGACAGCGCCGTGACCGATGCACCGTTCGTCACCGCGCCGGCCTGGCCCGCCCATCCCGAATGGCTGCGTCAATTTCTCGCCTTGCTCGGTACGCACATCGAGCCCTGACAGGCGAGTCGTGCGCCGCCGTGCGCTGACGGCGCGCCGCTTTGACCGCGTTAGCTGCTTTAACGACCCGAATCGCAACCGATTACGCGAATATCTGACAATCCTTAACGTAATCGCGCGAAGATTCGGACGACTCCGATGCCAGCCGATCCCTGCCTTTCCGACAATATCGCTTTGATTGCAGGAATGTACGGCGATGGATCTGACGGATTGGGTGGTGTTACTCGCGATTGCCTTGATGGCAATCGCGTTCTTTTGCACGCGCACGGGCCGGCGCAGAACCGCGGCCGAACGCGCGCGCCATGCGCGCGGCACGCGCATGCTGATTCAGGCGGCCATCGCGCTATGGGGCGCGCTGTTCATGCTCGAGCGCACGCTGGTCTCGCCAGGCAGCTTGTCTGCCGCGCACCTGAACCCTCACGCCGCGCTGGCCGTCGTGCTCGCACTGGCTGGCGCGGGCTGCCTCTGGTCGATTCGCGGCCGTAGCCTCCTCAAGCCGCGGCGCATTTTCGCCTGCTGACCCACACGCCCTTCATGACCTACAAATCCGCCAGCGGCCCATCCACGGCCGGTGCACCGGCCACGGCCACGCTGCGCGGCACGCCCGGGTCGCTTGCGGAAACCGGCCCTGGCACGGCCCCCGCGGGCGCCGCGCCGTCGCCCATACCGTCGCCCGCACCGTCCCGCCCGCGCATGCGCTCGTGCGCGGCCACGAGCGCCGCGGCGACACCCGGCGCCGGCGGCCCGACCGCAAGCGCGTCGGGCAGCGAAAGATAGAACGTCGTGCCCTCGCCTTCGACCGATTCCACCCAGATGCGCCCGCCGTGCCGCTCAACCATACGGCGCACGAGCGCGAGCCCGATGCCCTCGCCGGGCGCGACGTTGCCGTGCATGCGCTGGAAGGCCTGAAAAAGGCGCGGCCGCGCCACATCGGGAATGCCCAGACCGTTGTCGCGCACATAGAAAATCTGCAGCGACTCCACCCCCGGCGGCGCGTCCGCCGTGCCGATCTCGACGCGCCCCTCGCGGGCAGGATCGAGATAATTGAGCGCATTGCCGATCAGATTCGCGAACACCTGCTCGAGCGCGGTCGGGTCGCCCCAAACCGGAGGCAATCCATGCACGCTCACCTGGGCGTTGCGCGCACGCACCGAGGCATGCATCGCGTCGACGACGCGCTGCACCAGTTCCTGCACATTGACGCGTTGACGCCGGTACTCCACGCGCCCCACGCGTGCCAGCCGCAAGAGCGCGTCGATGATATGCGAGGCCCGCAGCACCGCCGTCTGCAGATAGCGCAGCGCTTCGCCGATGTCCTCGTTGATGATCCGCTCGATGCGCGCCCGCGCCTCGGGGCCAAGCGACGAGCGCGCCACGCGCTCGCGCAAGTCTTCACACGCGTGAGTGAGCTCGCGCGAAAAACCCTGCAGGTTTACGAGCGGCGCGCGCAGGTCGTGCGACACGCTGTGAATGAACATCTCGTTTTCCTGCGTCTGCTGGCGCAGATCTTCGTTGATGCGCGCGAGTTGCTCGGCGCGGCGCGCAAGGTCGGCCTGGAAGCCGAGCCGCAGCCGCTCGGCCTCCACGAGTTGCTGGCTGATCCGATGCAGCGTGAGATCCAGTTCGGCGATTTCGTCGTTGCCGGTCGCCAGCGGCGCGAGCGGCTCATTGCCCGCGAGCCGGCTCGCGTTGTCGGACAGCGCATCGAGCCGCCCGCGCACGCCGCGCGTGAAGACCCAGACGGCCAGCGCCACCAGCATGATCGAGCCGATCACCGCAGTCATCACGAGCGACTGCTGCTGCGCGCGCGCCTGCTCGGCGTCGGCGAGGCGCATCACGTCGAGGCGGCGCTCCTCGGTCTGGAACGCAGTGACCTGGGTGCGCACGCGGTCGAGCGCATCAAAGTCCGTGTAAGTGCGAAAGCGCTCGACCAGGTCGGCGCGGCGCCCCGAATGCAGCAGATCCTGAATGCGGTCCGACCACTGGCGATAGTTTTGCACCGCATGGCGGATCCGCGCGGCGCGCTCGACCTGCGAGGGGTTGTCGGCGACGAGTTCCGCGAGCCGGTCGATGCGGCGATCGACGTCCATCCACAACGCCACCGGCGTCGAGAACCGCACGTCGCCCGCGGCCACCGCCCCGCGCAACTGCACCGATTCGACCAGCACCGGCTCGAGCACGCGGCCCGCCTGCGCGAGCACGGCCTGGCTGTGCTGCCCGGCAAGCTCGGCGCTTTCCGCATCGGCCTCGGCCTTCACGACGGCCGACAGCAGCGTCAACTCGAAGACAGCCGGGATCGCGATCAGCAACAGCCCTTTGGTGGTGAGGCGCATGGGGTGGCGGTTCGGGAAGTCGGGATGGCTAAAGGTTTGGGTTGGATCATTATTATGTCGGCGTTTGCCCGCCGATGTGCGCCTGACATGCGCGCGATGTGTGGCCCACCGAATATTTTCGAATCGCCGACGATTTTCTTTAAAAGAAAGGCAAATCGAATAATTCGCCCCGAATTGGCGCGTCGTCTCACCAATTTGGCGCGCCGGCACTGCAATTGTGCCGCTCCATGCCATACGGGCTCGCACCCGCAACGTGCGCACCCATTTCGTGCGCGCGACCACGGCGCACGCAAGACCGCTCCGGTGCACGCGCGCACCGTCAAATGGCCTGCCTTCCCATGACGTTCACCAGTTTGGCGCGAAGCTGGCCCGCATCTTGCTGTTTTTGTCTCTATTTATGCGCCCACTCAGGGCAAGGGCAGAACTTCACGATGGACAATCTCAAGACCGGCACCGACACGCTGTTTCTGCTGCTGGGCGCCGCCATGGTGCTCGCCATGCATGCGGGTTTCGCGTTTCTCGAACTCGGCACCGTGCGCAAGAAGAACCAGGTCAACGCACTCGTGAAGATCCTCGTCGATTTTTCGGTCTCCACGATCGCGTACTTCTTCATCGGCTACACCATCGCCTACGGCGTGCAGTTCTTCTCGCACGCCGACGTGCTCGCCGAGCACAACGGCTATCAACTCGTGCGCTTTTTCTTCTTGCTCACCTTCGCGGCGGCCATACCGGCCATCGTTTCGGGGGGCATCGCCGAGCGCTCGAAGTTCAACCCGCAACTGTTCGCGACCTTCGTGATCGTCGGCTTCATCTATCCGTTCTTCGAAGGCATGGTGTGGAACAACCGCCTGCACTTCGAGGATGCGATCACCCATGTGTTCGGCGTGCCGTTCCATGATTTTGCCGGCTCGGTGGTGGTGCATGCGTTCGGCGGCTGGGTCGCACTGCCCGCCGTGCTGCTGCTCGGACCGCGCCACGGCCGCTATTCGCGCGACGGCCGCATCGCCGCGCATCCGCCCTCGAACATCCCGTTTCTCGCGCTCGGCGCGTGGGTGCTCGCTGTGGGCTGGTTCGGCTTCAACGTGATGAGCGCGCAGACCATCGACAAGATCAGCGGCCTCGTGGCCGTGAACTCGCTGATGGCGATGGTGGGCGGCACGCTCGCCGCATGGCTCGCGGGCCGCAACGACCCGGGTTTCACCTATAACGGGCCGCTCGCGGGCCTCGTGGCCGTGTGTGCGGGTTCGGACGTGATGCATCCGCTCGGCGCGCTCGTGACGGGCGCAGTGGCCGGCGTGCTGTTCGTCTATATGTTCACCTGCGTGCAGAACCGCTGGCGCATCGACGACGTGCTCGGCGTGTGGCCCCTGCACGGCCTGTGCGGCGCGTGGGGCGGCATTGCGGCGGGCATCTTCGGCATGCGCGCGCTGGGCGGAATCGGCGGCATTTCGCTGGGCGCGCAGATCGTCGGGACGCTTGCCGGCATCGTGATCGCCTCGCTCGGCGGCGTGGTGGTCTACGGTGCGCTGCGCGCCCTCGTGGGTCTGCGCGTCGATCAGGAGGGTGAATATAACGGCGCCGATCTGTCGATCCACAAGATCAGCGCGACGCCGGAGCGCGAAACGGTGTTCTAAGCCCAGCCCAGCCCGGCCCGGCGACGATGAGATGACGCTACATTGCGGGTTGGCATCCCGCTCCGGAAGTTCATCCATGAAGCTCACCGTCGTTACCTACGGAACCGAAGGCGATACCCGCCCGCTCGCCGCGCTTTGCCGGGCGCTCATGGACGCCGGCCATCGAGCGCACCTGCTCGCCGACCGCGCGACGCTTGGCTCGGCCGAAGCGCTCGGCGTTCCGGCCTCGGCGCTATCGGGCGATATCCGCGCGGCGCTCATGCCGGGCGCGGCGCTGGGCTCGGTGGTAAGCGGCCGGACGAGCTTCGACGCCACGGCAAAGGCGCTCGCCTCGATTGCGAACGCCAGCACGCGCGCGTGGATGCGGGAAGTCGCCGACGCCTCGGCAGGCAGCGACGCCATCATCGTCTCGGGGCTGGCCGCGTTCGTCGGGCTCTCGGTGGCCGAATACCGGCGCGTGCCGGTGCTGGGCGCGAGTCTCATTCCGCTCACGCCGACCAGGGACTTCGCGTCGCCGTTCCTGCCGCCTTCCAAAGTGCCGCGCTGGCTCAACCATGCCAGCCAACGGCTCGTGAACGCCCTGCTGTGGCGCGCGTTCCGGCGCGCGACCAACGCCGCGCGCGCCGAGGTCTGCGCTCTCGCGCCGCGCGGCGGCGTATGGACCGAGCATGCGATGCTCTACGGCGTCTCGCCGAATCTGCTGCCGCGCCCGCGCGACTGGCCTGCGAACGCCACGGTTTGCGGTCAATGGCCCCACGCGTCGGGCGACTGGACGCCGCCTGCCGCGCTCGCGCGCTTTCTGGACGCGGGCGAAGCACCGCTCTACATCGGCTTTGGCAGCATGGCCGGCTTCGATCGAGACCATTTCGTGACGACTCTGATCGATGCCGCAGAAGGGCGCCGCGTGCTGTTCTATCTAGGCTGGAGCGGCGTGGATGCCACGCGTTTGCCGGAGAATTTTTGCGTGATCGGCGAGACGCCGCACGACTGGCTGTTCGCCCGCACGAGCGCTGTCGTCCATCACGGCGGCTCGGGCACCACGCATTCGGCTTGCCGGGCCGGCGTGCCGTCGGTGGTGGTGCCGTTCGCGGGCGACCAGGCCTTCTGGGCGCACCGGCTCGCCGCGCTCGGCGTGGCGCCGGCCGCCGTCGATGGAAGGCGCTTGCACGCGCGTGCGTTGAAACGGGCCATCGCGTTCACGCAGCGCGACGACGTCAAGGCGCGAGCCGCCGCGCTCGGCAACCGCATGGCGCAAGAGAATGGCCTGGACGTCGCGGTAAGCGAAGTGGAGCGGCTGCTTGCGCGCTAGTTCGAAAACCCCGAGAGGCCAGTGCGCCGTTTCGCAAGGCCGCACAGCGCCCCGTCAAGGCGCCCGCACGCCATGCGCTTTCGCCGCCAGTTCCTCGATCATGTCGATATTGTGCTGCGCCTGCGCGGCAATCTGCGGACTCGCCACGGCCTTCAAACGCGTCCAATAGGCGAGCGCTTGCCGATAGTCGCGCCGGTCGAGCGCGGCGGAGCCCGCGAGGGCGAGCGCTTTCGCGTTGGCCGGGTCCAGTGCGAGCGCAGCCTGAATGCTCTGCATCGCCTCTGCGTTCAGGTCGCCGCCGCGCAGCGTCGCCAGTTCGTCGGCGTAGTCCGCAAGCAGCCCAGGATCGGCGGGCGTCAAGGCGAGCGCGCGGCGATACGCGGCGACGGCGTCCGCCGTCCGCTCCAGCACCGCGTAGGAGCGCGCAAGCATCGCCCAGCCCGTGGCGTCGTCCGGTTGTTCGCGCAACCGCACTGCGAGCCGGCTCACGACATATTCGAGCGAACCTTGCGTGCCCATATGGCTATCGGCTTGCTTGCCGCTCACGCTTTCGATCGCCGCCGCAACCGGATTGCCGATCCGCATGTACAGCACCAGCGCTCCCGCCGGCAACAACGCCACGAGCAGCGCCGCCACCGCAGCGCGCGTCAGGTTGCTCATCGGCCGTTCACCGGCCGATGGCGCAATCCGGTCGCTGGTGTCATCGACGAACTGCCGCTCGAGCTCGCGCTTCGCCTGCGCCTGATGCTCCGCGGGAACGAGGCCCGCCGCGCATTCGTGCCTGAGCTCGGCCATTCCCGAGCGGTAGATCGCGACAGCCATCGCCTGCGTGTTCGCGCGCGAATCCGCGCCACGCCAAAGCGGCACGAGCACGCACGCGAGCGCGACCGCCATCATCGCCGCGAGGATCAGCCAGAAAGGGATCATGACGCCGCGCCCTCCTCCTCGTGCCCGCGCAAGGACGCGACGCGCGCGCGTTCGCCGGCGTCGAGCGCTGCGGCGCTCAGGCCGCGCCGACGCACGATACTGCGCCACATCGTCCAGGCACCCGCCGCGAGCACGATGAACGGCCCCAGCCAGAGCGCCCAGGTCACGGGCTTCAGCGGCGGCCGGTACAGGACAAAGTCGCCATAGCGGCGCACCATCCAGGCTTTGATCTGCTCGTCGGTTGCGCCGCTGCGAACCTGGTCGCGAATCTGTGCGCGCAGGTCGGCGGCGAGTTCGGCATTCGAGTCGGCGAGGCTCTGGTTCTGGCACACGACACAGCGAAAACTTTCGTCGAGCCGCCGCAAGCGCGCGTCGGTGCCGGTCTCGCCCGAGATTCCCGCTGCCGCGCTGGCGCACGTGTGCGCCAGCATCAGTCCAATGGCGAGCCGGGCCGCCCAGGCCCGCGCGAGACGATTCATGGCGTGCCCTCGTTCTGCAGCTTGCGCACCAGCGGCAAGATCTCGCCATCGATTCGCGCACGCGTGAGCGGGCCGGCCTCGCGGTAGCGCACGACCCCGGCGCGGTCGACCACGAAGGTCTCCGGCACGCCATACACGCCATAGTCGATCGCGGTTTGCCCGGTGCGGTCGACAATCGACGAGGTATAGGGATCGCCCGCGTCCGCGAGCCACTGCAGCGCGTTTTGCCGTTCGTCCTTGTAATTCAGCCCCAGCACCGGCGCAATGTGCTGGCGCGCCAGATCGACCAGCAGCGGATGTTCGTCGCGGCACGATTCGCACCACGACGCCCATACGTTCATGATCCACACCTGCCCGCGCAGGTGCTGGGTCGACAGACGCTGCGCGGGTTCATGGAGCCTCGGCAAATCGAATTCCGGCGCGGGCTTGCCGATCAATGCCGAAGGCAGCCGGCGCGGATCGTGCCGCAACCCGGCAGTCAGCAGCGCCAGCAACGCCGCGAGCACACATAGCGGAATCAGGAAGCGCTTCATCGGCCGGCCTCGCCCGTTGTTCCCGTGGTTCCCACTGTTTCCGTTACTCCCGCGCGCTTCGCGACCGCCTGCACATCGTGCACCGCCATGCCGGCGGGCCACCCCGCCCGCTGCGTGCGGCGATGCGAAGCCAGGCGGTAGCGCCGGTCAGTTGCGGCAAGGAGCCCGCCGAGAGCCATCAGCAGACAGCCGCCCCAGATCCAGCGCACGAACGGCTTGATCTGGATGCGAATCGACCACGCATTCGCGCCGACCGGCTGATCGAGCGCCACGTAGAGATCGCGCAGCACGCCGTGGTCGATGGCTGCCTCGGTGATCGGCGTATTCTGCACCGCGAACACCCGCTTCTCGGGAAAGAGCGTCGCAACCGGCTCGCCGCCACGGCTGGCCACGAGCGTCGCGCGCGTGGCCTGATAGTTAGGACCGGAAACCGTCTGCACGCCCTCGAAGCGAAAGTCGTAGCCGTTCACCGAGACGCTTTCTCCGTTACGCAGCAGCACGTCGCGTTCGGCCTCGTAGCCCTTGACGAGCGTGACGCCGACGATGAAGACACCCACGCCCGCATGCGCGAGCCACATGCCGTATGTCGCGCGCGGCACGCTGCGCAAGCGGGCGGCCATCGGCCCTTGCAAGCCGCGCAGGCGTTCGCGCACGCTCACGGCCACGCTCGTCAGGGTCCACGCGGCCAGCAGCACGCCGAAACTCACGAGCGGGCGCCAGCTTCCCAGCAGCCACGGCAAGATGATGGCGGTGAGCACGCTCACGAGCGCCGCCCAGCGCAGCCGCACGGCAAGCTCCGGCACGCGCGCGGACTTCCAGCGCGCGAGCGGACCGAGGCCCATCAGGAAAATGGCGGGCGTCATGAGCGGCACGAACACGCTGTCGAAATACGGCGCGCCCACCGAGAGCTTGTCCGCGCCCAGTGCGTCGAGCAGCATCGGATAGAGCGTGCCGAGCAATACCGATCCCGCCGCCACCATCAAGAGCAGATTGTTCGACAGCAGCAGCGCCTCGCGCGAGACCGGCTCGAAACCCGCGCCCAGCCCGATTTGCGGCGCGCGCCACGCGAACAGCATGAGCGCCCCACCGGTCGTCAACGCCAGCAACGCCAGGACGAAGATGCCGCGCGCGGGATCGGAGGCGAACGCATGCACGGACGTGACCACGCCCGAGCGCACGAGGAAGGTGCCGAGCAGACTCAGCGAAAACGCACAGATCGCCAGCAACGCGGTCCAGCTGCGAAAGCTGCCGCGCTTTTCGGTGACCACCAGCGAATGCATCAGGGCCGTTCCGGCGAGCCACGGCATGAACGACGCGTTTTCGACCGGGTCCCAGGCCCACCATCCGCCCCAGCCGAGCACGTAGTAGGACCAGCCGCTGCCGAGCGCAATGCCGAGCGTGAGGAACATCCATGCGGCTGTGGTCCATGGCCTCGACCAGCGCGCCCAGGCCGAATCGAACCGCCCAGCCAGCAACGCCGCGATCGCGAACGCGAACGCCACGGAAAAGCCGACGTAGCCCATATACAGGATCGGCGGATGCATCACCATGCCGGGATCCTGCAGCAGCGCGTTGAGATCGCGGCCGTCCATGGCGGGCGGCATCAGACGCGCAAACGGATTCGAGGTGAGCAGCAGGAACGACAGAAAGCCCACGGCGATCCAGCTCATGACGCCGAGCACGCGCGCCACCTGCTCCATCGGCAGTTGACGGCTGAAACAGCTCACCGCGACCATCCAGAGCGTCAGCAGCAGAACCCAGAGCAGCAGCGAGCCCTCGTGCCCGCCCCAGACCGCGGCCAGCCGATACAGGGCGGGCAGCGTCGAATTCGAGTTCTCCACCACGTAGACAACCGAAAAATCGTTGCTCCAGAACGACCACATGAGCGTGCCGAAAGCGAGCGCGACGAACCCGAACTGCGCGCGCACGGCGGGCCACGCAATGCGCATCCAGCCGGCCATGCCCAACTGCGCGCCGAGCACAGGCAGCACGCCCGTGATCAACGCGAGCATCAGCGCGAGTATCAGCGCGAAGTGGCCGATCTCGGGAATCATCGCTGGACGCCCGGATCGGACAGGCCCGCCGCGACCCGCACTGCGGTCGGACGCGGCGCGGCTTGCGCGGCGGGTTGCGCTCCGTGCGGTACGCCATCGGCGGCCTGCCGCAGCGCGCGGCTCACCTCGGGCGGCATGTACTTTTCGTCGTGCTTCGCGAGCACTTCGTCGGCGTGGAACCGTCCGTCGTCGCCGAGCCGGCCCTGCGCAACGACGCCGCTCCCCTCGCGAAAGAGATCAGGAAGCGCGCCGCGATACACCACCTGCACCGACGACGCAGCATCGCTCACGACGAAGTGCACGGTCACCCCATCGGCATCGCGCCTGAGCGAATGACGCTCGACCAGCCCGCCGAGCCTGAAGCGGTGCGCGAGCGGCGCTTCGTGCGAGGCCACCTGGCTTGGCGTCACGAAGAACATCATGTTGCTGCGCAGGGCATTGAGCACGAGCGCGCACGCAAGCCCGGCACTGACGACGCCAGCGGCCAGCAAGCCGAAACGACGGTATCGTGCTTTCACCGGCCCTCCGCGGCGCGCTCGCCGTGCGAGCGCGCCTGGCTGCGCACGATCCACGCCTCGACGCCCAGCAAGCCGAAGGTCACGACGAGCACCGCCGCGAGATACGGCGTATGCGCGAGCATCGTCATCACGCTGGTCAGGGCATTCATGCCGGACGCTCCTCGATATGCATCTGCCACGACGACACGCGCTCACGCGCACGCATGATGATGCGCACGCGCGCGAGCACGACGGCGATCGCGTAACACCAGAAGCCCGCGGTCATCACCAGCAGGCCGCACACCATCGACGCGCTCATCGCCACGCCGCTGCCAAAGCCGAGCGACGGCCCCTGATGCAGGGTGTACCACCACTGCACCGAAAAAAAGATCACCGGGATATTCACCACGCCGATCAACGCGAGCACCGCGCACGCGCGGTCGGCGCGGCGCGTGCCGTCGATGGCCGAGTGCAGCGTCATGAAGCCCGCGTAGAGAAAAAGCAGGATCAGCTCGGAGGTGAGCCGCGCGTCCCAGACCCACCACGTGCCCCACGCGGGCTTGCCCCAGAACGCGCCCGATACGAGCGCGATGAACGTGAACAGTGCGCCGGTGGGCGCGAGCGCCTGCGCCATCATGGCCGGGAGCCGCGCGTTCAGGACCAGGTCGAGCGCGCACCAGGCGGCCATCACGAGGTAGATGAACATCGACATCCACGCTGCGGGAACATGCACGAACATGATGCGGTAGACATCGCCCTGAAGCGCATCGGCGGGGGCGATCGCGAGCCCGATCACGAGCCCCGCGCACACCAGCAGCACCGCCGTTATGCCGAACCCCGGCACGAGCCGCCTTGCGAGACCATCGAAGGTGGATGGCGAGGCGTAGCGAAACCAGTTCACACGCTTCATCTGCGTCACTCCATGGCAATGCGCAATGCCGCCGCGCTTGCCCATGGGCAAAGCCACGCACCCACGCACAAGGCGGCGCCGAGCAGCGAAAAGCTCGCTTGCATGCGCCCCGGCACGCCGGCCAGATCCGCCGCGCTCACGCCGAAGATCAGCACGGGCACGTAGAGCGGCAACACCAGCAGGGCAAGCACCACGCCGCCGCCGCGCACGCCGAGGGTCAGCGCCGCCCCCATCGAGCCGATCAGGCTCAGGAGCGGCGTGCCGAGCAGCAAGGTGCCCATCAGGTAAAGCGTCGCGCGCCAGTCCAGCGCATACTGGAGCGCGACGACTGGCACCAGCAGCACGAGCGCCAGCCCGCTCGTCAGCCAGTGCGCGACGATCTTGCCGAACACGATGGCAGGCAGCGGCAGCGGTGAAAGCAGCATCTGCTCGAGTGCGCCGCTCGCATAATCGCTGCCGAACAATTGCCCGGCCGACAACATCGCCGCAAATAGCGCCGTCACCCACAGCACGCCGGGCGCGATCAGCTGCAGCGTTTTCGCTTCGGTGCCGATGGCGAGCGGAAAGAGGCTCGAGGCAACGATGAAGAACATCAACGCGCCCAGCGTGACGCTGCGTCTGCGCCAGCTCAGCATCAACTCGCGGCGGATGATGCCGGGCATCACTTCAAGCATCCGCCGCTCCGTTCGAGATAGAGATGACGTGTGCGGGCAGCGCCGCTTTGCAGCGGCCGGTGCGTCGTCAGCGCGACGATGCCGCCCGCGCGCAGATGCGTATCGATGCAGGTCGTGAACCAATCGGTTGCGGACGCATCGAGTGCGTCGCCGGGCTCGTCGAGCAGCCACAGCGGTTTGCGGCCGAGCATCAGGCGCGCCAGCGCGACGCGGCGACGCTGGCCCTGCGAAAGGCGGCTCAGGCGCGTATGCCTGTGCGCGTGCAGCCCGGCCTGCTCGAGTACTTCGTCTTCGCGCGAGATGGAATCGTCGCCGCCACGGCCATCGTTGCCGCCTGGCGCATCCGCCGTGCCGAGCAACGCCGCGAAGCGGATGTTCTCCAGCACGGTGAGGTCGTCGCTGACACCGTTGGCATGCCCGACATACGCAAGCTCGCTGCGGAACTGACGCGGCGCGCGGCGCACATCGTCGCCGCGCCAGCAAACCCGCCCTCTCGCAAGCGGCAGCAGGCCCGCGAGCGCACCGAGCAAGGTCGTCTTGCCGCTGCCGTTCGCGCCGTGGATCTGCAGCGCCCATCCCGGCTCGATGCTGAGGTCGATGCCGCTTACGATCGTCCGGCCACCGCGCTCGACGGCAAGCTGTTCAATGGAATACATGACAAGAACTCGTTGGCGTTCGGATTGGCGTTCGAATTCACCCCGGGATCCCCCATCTCCGGACCCGTCAGGAGAAAGGCTCACTGTTTTTTCCCGCTGTCTCCCAGTGCGCCGTCCTGCACCGCCTCGGCCATGTTCGGCAGATGGTGCGCAATACCCTTGTGACAGTCGATGCAGGTCTTTTCTCCCGTTTCGAGGAAACGCGTGTGCGCCTCCTGGGCGCGCGGGCTCTGGCGCGTGAGATCCATGTATTCGAACGAGTGGCAGTTGCGGCATTCGAGCGAATTATTCGCCTTGAAACGCGCCCATTCGTGCTCGGCGAGTTCGAGCCGCTTGGCCTCGAACTTTTCGCGCGTGTTCACCACGCCGAAGATCTTCGCCCATACTTCCTTGGACGCCTGCATCTTGCGCGCGATCTTGTCGGTCCAGTCGTGCGGCACGTGGCAGTCGGAGCACTTCGCATGCACGCCCGTGCGGTTGCTGTAGTGAATCGTCGCTTTCAACTCGGCATAGGTGTTGTCGCGCATCTCATGGCAACCGACACAAAACGCTTCCGTGTTGGTCCATTCCATCGCCGTATTGAAAGCCCCCCAGAAAACGACACCTGCAATGAAGCCGCCCAGCGTCAGAAAACCCAGGCTGAAAAACGCACTCGGCCGCGTGATCGCCCTCCAGTAGCGTCGAAACAAGTCGCGCATGTGGGCCCCCCTATTTCTTCGCTTTCTGCGGTGCGCCCTGCAGCTTGACGTCCTCGACCCCCGCAAACGTGTTCTCGACCAGCGGCTTGGCGTCCGCCTGCGGAACATGGCATTGCGTGCAGAAATAGCGGCGCGGGGCGAGGTGCCCGAGTGTCTCGCCGTCACGGTCCGTATAGTGCGAAATGCCGACCGGCACCGCGCCGCTCTCGGCCGCGCGGCTGCCGGCATGACAGGCCAGGCATTTGTTCGCATTCCTGTCGAGCTGATAGCCGTCGATCTTGTGCGGAATTGTCGGCGGCTGCTGCGCGTAGGCCCGCCCGCGAATGACGTCCTTGTTTTCCGTCGGCCACATCATGGGCGGAGTCGCCTCTTCATTCAGGGGCGTCGTGCCGCGCAGCGTATCGTAAAACGTCTTGCCGGGAACGGCAGGTTGCTGCGCCCAGGCCGCCAGCGCCACGACCGAGGCAATGATGAGCGCAATCCAGTTTCGCATGGCGGGCTCCGTTTAGACCCTGACGATCTTGACCGCGCACTTCTTGAAGTCGGTCTGCAAAGAGATCGGATCGGTGGCGTCGAGCGTGACCTTGTTGATCAACTGGCTCGAGTCGAACCACGGAACGAACACGAGTCCGCGCGGTGGCCGGTCGCGCCCGCGCGTTTCGATGCGCGTGAGAATGTAGCCCCGTCTCGACATCACCTTGACCTCGGTGCCGCGGCGCACGCCCATTGCCTTCGCGTCGTCCGGATGCATGAAGCACACTGCATTGGGAAACGCGCGATAAAGCTCCGGCACCCGCCGCGTCATCGATCCCGAATGCCAGTGCTCGAGCACGCGCCCGGTGACCAGCCAGAACGGAAACTCCTTGTCCGGCGACTCGGCGGCCGGTTCGTACGGCAGCGCGAAAATCACGGCGCGGCCATCGGGATTGCCGTAGAACTGCCATCCGGTTCCCGCCTTGACATAGGGATCCGTGCCTTCCTTGTAGCGCCAGCGCGTTTCCTTGCCGTCGACCACCGGCCAGCGCAGACCGCGCGCCTTGTGATAGGCGTCGAACGGCGCGAGATCGTGGCCGTGGCCCCGGCCGAAGCTCGCATATTCCTCGAACAGCCCCTTCTGGATATAAAAGCCGAACGCTTTGACCTCGTCGTTGCGGTAGCCGGCATCGGCGTCCTTGAGCGGGAACTTGTCGACCTGCCCATTGCGGTAAAGGATGTCGTAGAGCGTCTTGCCCTTATATTCGGGCTTTTTCGCCAGCAGATCCGCGGGCCAGACTTCCTCGACCTTGAAGCGCTTCGAAAACTCCACGAGTTGCCACAAGTCCGAGCGCGCTTCACCCGGCGGCGCCACCAGTTGATGCCAGAACTGCGTGCGCCGCTCGGCATTGCCGTACGCCCCCTCCTTCTCGACCCACATCGCAGTGGGCAGGATCAGGTCCGCGGCCACGGCTGTGACGGTGGGATACGCGTCGGAGACCACGATGAAGTTCGCGGGGTTGCGATAGCCCGGCAGCCCCTCCTCGTTCAGGTTCGCGGCGGCTTGCATGTTGTTGTTGACTTGCACCCAGTACACGTTGAGCTTGCCATCGCGCAACATGCGGTTCTGCAGCACCGCGTGATACCCGGGCTTTTCGGGAATCGTGCCCGCAGGCAACGCCCAGATGCGCTCCGCCGTTTCCCGATGCTTCGGGTTGGTCACGACCATGTCGGCGGGCAGACGATGCGAGAACGTGCCCACCTCGCGCGCGGTGCCGCACGCGGACGGCTGCCCCGTGAGCGAAAACGGACTGTTGCCGGGCGTCGAGATCTTGCCGGTCAGCAGGTGCAGGTTGTAGACCATGTTGTTGGCCCACACCCCGCGCGTATGCTGGTTGAAACCCATGGTCCAGAACGACACGACCTTGATGTTGGGATCGGCGTAAAGCTGCGCGAGCTGGTCGAGCTTCGCTTTCGACACACCCGAAATCTTGGTCACATATGTGGCGTCGTACTTCGAGACGAACTTTGCAAACTCGTCGTAGGTGATCGGCTTGGCCCCGCCCGGATCCTTGGCGTTCTGCGCCGCCTTCTGCAGCGGGTGGTCGGGGCGCAGCCCGTAGCCGATGTCGGCATTGCCCTGCTTGAACACCGTGTATTTGTCGACGAAGTCGCGATTGACCTTGCCGTTCTTGATGATGTAGTTCGCGATGTAGTTGAGCACCGCGAGGTCGCCCTGCGGCGTGAACACGATCGTTTCGTCAGCGAGCTCGCATGAGCGGTGCTCGAAGGTCGAAAGCACCACCACCTTGGTCTTCGGCGCGCTGAGGCGGCGCGACGTCACCCGGGTCCACAGCACCGGGTGCATCTCGGCCATGTTCGATCCCCACAGCACGAACGCGTCGGTCTGCTCGATATCGTCGTAGCAGCCCATCGGCTCGTCCATCCCGAACGTGCGCATGAACCCCTGGACGGCTGAGGCCATGCAGTGCCGCGCATTCGGGTCGATGTTGTTGCTGCGAAAGCCGGCCTTCATCAGCTTGACCGCTGCATACCCTTCCCAGACGGTCCACTGGCCGGAGCCGAACATGCCCACCGCCGTCGGCCCCTTGTCCTTGAGCACGCGCTTCCATTGCGCGGCCATCTCGTCGAAGGCCCGATCCCAGGAGACCGGCGCGAACTCGCCATTCTTGTCGTACTTGCCGTCTTTCATGCGCAGCAGCGGCGTCGTGAGCCGATCCTGCCCGTACATGATCTTCGAGAGGAAATAGCCCTTCACGCAGTTCAGGCCGCGGTTGACCTCCGCCTGCGGGTCGGCCAGCGTGGCGACCACCTTGTCGTTCTTCACGCCGACCTGCACGCCGCAGCCGGTGCCGCAAAAGCGGCAAGGCGCCTTGGACCACTTGAGGTCGTCGTCCGCCGCCAGCACCGCACCGCCTGGCAAGGTAACGCCCGCAGCCGCGGCGGCGGCCGTTGCCGCGGTTTGCTTGATGAATTCGCGACGGGTCAGCTTCATCGACAAACTCCCCCTATTCCGGCGATTCGATGCTCTCGTGATGCTGATAGACGAGCGCGGAGGCATGGACCCCCGGCAAAGCATTGATTGCGCTGAGCTGCTCTTCGATCGCCCGCGAGTGCGCGCCCTCGAGCGTGACGACCATGCGGCCGTCCGGCGTCGCGGCATGGACCTGCGCGCCGGGCAGCATGCCGAGGGTGTGGGAGATGCTCTCGCACCGATCGCTTTGGGCGTATATCACGACCCCCGCTACATGAAACTCGTGGGAGGTGGCCTTTTCGCAGGTTGCACTTCGAGTTTCGACGGACATGGCAGTGCCGCCCTCAGATAATATTCGTTATGGATACCTAATAATCAGTGTGGTGGACCGCCGATCAGCAATTGGTAAAACCACACCGCGAATCCGTATGCGGCGATGAGCGCTACCGTGAGCACGGGGACCATGACGACGGTCAGGAACAGGAAGCTGCGCAGCTCCTCTGATTTTCGCACCGGGTCGATATCGCTCATTCGAAATGACCTCTTGGGGTGGCTCGCGCGAACTATTCAGAAAATGATGTACGAGCCGTGGATATATTCTTGTTAAACAATTACAAGATAGTCAAGAATAAATTTTGGCTTCCTGATTTGTTTGATAACGATGCGAGCGGCGGGCGCGAGCAACCCATCAGGCGAAAAAAAAGCGCCACGTGCGAACGTGACGCTTTGAAAAGTTCTAGCCATTCCGAGGGCCGTGCTAGAACCTGAGAGACGGTAATCGAACGATGACCGGGCCGCCGCATTTATGCAAAATGCATACTCCGAGATACTTAAAAACCCCGCAAGACTTGCAGGGTTCTCGGCATGCTTCGGGACCTTCGCGGTCATGTCGAAAGTGCGGTCGATTTTTTATCCAGATGCTGACTAAGTCAAGCAAAATCTCGCCAGAATACGTGAACAATCAAACATTTCCGTCCAATTCTCGCTGGATTGATATAACCCCAATTTTCACGCACCCATTTGCCGATCTTCGCCGATCGCTTCCCACCACGCCCGCGGGGAGCTGTAACCGGCGTAATGCACCGAAAGATACGGTGCTGGACTGTTACGGAGCCAGCAACGTAGCATCATGCTTTTTGGCTGCATCGGTCAGCCAACAAGGCGCCGGGGGCGCAGAACTGCCTGGCGTCTCATCGGCTTGCTTCCCGACAAGCACCTGACATCGACCTTACGCGCGTCTCGCGTAGCATCGCGTCATACGTGACCCACGCGTGCCCCATGCGTGACCCACGCGCGATCCATGCACGACCACGGGCGCGCGCCCGACCAATCCGCTCAACCGACAAGCACGTCACCGATTTTGTTACCGACCTGACCGATGGATAAAGAAGAACAGCGCCCGGATTCCCCTCGTCGAGATACCCCGTCCTCCCCTGCCGCATCGGGCGGACCGGCGCCGCGCAAGCGCCGCGGCAAGCTGATCGCGCTTGCCATCGTGCTGGCCGTCGCCACGATCGGGCTGCTGCGCTGGCAGCCCTGGAACAAGAACCCGAACGGCGCGGCCAGCTCCACTGCTGCAAGCGGTGCTCGCATGCGCCACGGCGGTCCCGGTGCGATGGCGAATCTACCGCAGCCGGTCAGCGTGGCAACCGCGAAATCCGGCGACATGCCCATTGTCATCACGGCGCTTGGCACGGTCACGCCGCTCGCCGCCGTCACGGTGCGCACGCAACTTTCCGGCACGCTGCAAAGCGTGAACTTCGAGGAAGGCCAGATGGTGAACAAAGGCGACGTGCTCGCGCAGATCGACCCGCGTCCCTATCAGATCTCGCTCGCCAATGCCCAAGGCCAGCTCGCGCGCGATCAGGCGCTGCTCGCCACCGCGCGCCTCGACCTCAAGCGCTACCAGACGCTGCTCGCCCAGGACTCGATCGCGAGCCAGCAGGTCGACACGCAAAGCTCGCTCGTGAAGCAGTACGAGGGCACAGTCAAGTCGGATCAGGCCAACATCGACACCTACAAGCTCGACCTCGCCTATGCGCGCATCACCGCGCCGGTTTCCGGACGCGTGGGCCTGCGCCAGGTCGATCCGGGCAACTACGTGACGCCCGGCGACACCAATGGCATCGTCGTGCTCACGCAGTTGCAGCCGATCAGCGTGATCTTCACGACCTCGGAAGACAATCTGCCGTCCATCCTGAAACAGTTGCGCGCAGGCACGAAGATGTCGGTGTCGGCCTACGACCGCAGCAACACCACGCTGCTCGAAAGCGGCTTCCTGCAAACCCTCGACAACCAGATCGACACCACGACCGGCACCGTGAAGCTGCGCGCGAGCTTCGCCAACGGCGACGGCTCGCTGTTCCCGAATCAGTTCGTCAATGCGCGGCTGCTCGTCGACACGATCCACGACGCGGTGATCGTGCCCACCTCCGCGGTGCTCAACGGCTCGCAGGGCGCATATGTCTATGTGGTGAAGCCCGACAACACCGTGACGGTGCGGCTCGTGAAGGTCGGCCCGGTGGACGCCGAGCGCACCAGCATCGCCTCGGGCCTCGCCGTAGGCGAGCGCATCGTGACCGACGGCTCGGACCGCCTGCGCGAAGGCTCGAAGATCACTATTCCCGCTGCGCGGGCCAAACACGCTTCGGGTGCATCGGGGGCCTCAGGCCCACAAGGCGGCGCATCGGGGGCCAGTGCGGCGTCGGGCGCTTCGGGTGCCCACCACGGCCATCGCCGCCAGGCATCCGGCGCTGAGGGCCAGTAAGCCGCATGAATCCATCCCGCGCCTTTATTCTGCGTCCGGTCGGCACGGCGCTGCTCATGGCGGCGATCATGCTGGTCGGCCTCGTCGCGCTGCGTTTCCTGCCGCTTTCCGCCCTGCCCACGGTCGATTACCCGACCATCCAGGTGCAGACCTTCTATCCGGGCGCGAGCCCGGAAGTGATGACCTCCTCGGTCACCGCGCCGCTCGAGCGCCAGTTCGGCCAGATGCCGTCGCTCAACCAGATGTCGTCGCGTAGCTCGGCGGGCTCCTCAGTCATCACCCTGCAGTTCAGCCTCGATCTGCCGCTCGACGTCGCCGAGCAGGAAGTGCAGGCGGCCATCAACGCGGCGGGCAACCTGCTGCCGTCGGACCTGCCCGCACCGCCGATCTACGCCAAGGTCAATCCCGCCGACGCGCCGATCCTCACGCTCGCGATCACCTCGAAGACGCTGCCGCTCACGCAGGTCCAGGACCTCGCCGACACGCGCCTCGCACAAAAGATCTCGCAGGTCGCGGGCGTGGGCCTCGTGAGCGTCACGGGCGGCCAGCGCCCGGCCGTGCGCATCCAGGCGAATCCGCGCGCGCTCGCGGCCTACGGCCTGAATCTCGATGACCTGCGCACGAGCATCTCGAACCTGAACGTCAACACGCCCAAGGGCAGCTTCGATGGTCCCACGCGCGCGTACACGATCGACGCGAACGACCAGTTGACGGACGCCGAAGCCTATAAAGACGCCGTGATCGCCTACCGCAACGGCCGCCCAGTGATGCTCACCGATGTCGCGAACATCGTGCAGGGCGCCGAGAACACCAAGCTCGGCGCATGGGTGGACAGCACGCCCGCGATCATCCTGAACGTGCAGCGCCAGCCGGGCGCCAACGTGATCCAGGTGGTGGACAGCGTCAAGAAGATCCTGCCGCAGTTGCAGGAAGCGCTGCCCGCCTCGCTCGACGTGCAGATCGTCACCGACCGCACCACCACGATCCGCGCCTCGGTGCGCGATGTGCAGTTCGAGCTGCTGATGTCGGTGGTGCTGGTAGTGCTGGTGATGTACCTGTTCCTCGCCAACATCTACGCGACCATCATTCCGAGCCTTTCGGTGCCGCTCTCGCTGATCGGCACACTCGCGGTCATGTACCTGTGTGGCTTCTCGCTCGACAACCTCTCGCTGATGGCGCTCACGATCGCCACCGGTTTCGTGGTGGACGACGCCATCGTCATGATCGAGAACATCGCGCGCTACGTGGAGGACGGCGAAACGCCGCTCGAAGCCGCGCTCAAGGGTTCGAAGCAGATCGGCTTCACTATCATCTCGCTCACGGTTTCGCTGATCGCGGTGCTGATTCCGCTGCTCTTCATGGGCGATGTCGTAGGCCGGCTGTTTCACGAATTCGCGATCACGCTCGCGGTGACCATCGTGATCTCGGCCGTGGTCTCGCTCACGCTCGTGCCGATGATGTGCGCGAAGATGCTGCGCCACACGCCGCCGCCCGAGAGCCACTGCTTCGAAGCACGCATGCATGCGTTCTTCGAACACGTGATCGCGCGCTACGGCGTCGCGCTCGAATGGGTGCTCGCGCGCCAGCGGCTCACGATGCTCGTGTTCTTCGCCACGCTCGTGCTCACCGGCATCCTCTACGTGGTGGTGCCCAAGGGCTTCTTCCCCGTGCAGGACACCGGCGTGATCCAGGCGATCACCCAGGCCCCGCAGGCGGTCTCGTACGCGTCGATGGCCGAGCGCCAGCAAGCGCTCGCCGCGGAGATTCTCAAGAACGAGAACGTGGAGAGCCTCACCTCGTTCATCGGCGTGGACGGCACCAACATCACGCTCAATAGCGGGCGCATGCTCATCAACCTGAAGCCGCGCGACGACCGCAGCGAAACGGCGAGCCAGATCATTCGCGACCTCCAGCAGTCGGTGTCGCACATCACGGGCGCGTCGCTTTACATGCAGCCGGTGCAGGACCTCACGATCGACTCCACGGTGAGCCCGACGCAGTACCAGTTCATGCTCACGACGCCCAACATCCAGGACTTCACCACCTGGGTGCCCAAGCTCGCGCACCGGCTCGGGCAACTGCCCGAGCTTGCGGACGTGGCGACCGACCTGCAGGACCAGGGCCAGTCGGTGTTCATCGAGATCGACCGCGCCAGCGCGGCGCGCTACGGCATCACGCCCGCGACCGTCGACAACGCGCTCTACGACGCCTACGGCCAGCGCATCATCTCGACGATCTTCACGCAGTCGAACCAGTACCGCGTGATTCTCGAAGCCGATCCCGTGATGCAGCACTACACGGATTCGCTGAACTCGATCTACCTGCCCTCCTCGACCTCGACCGCGGGCCAGGTGCCGCTCTCGGCCATCGCGAAGTTTCACGAGCGGCCCGCGCCGCTGCTGGTTTCGCACCTCTCGCAGTTCCCGGCCACCACCATCTCGTTCAACCTCGCGCCGGGCGCGTCGCTGGGCGCGGCGGTCAAGGCGATCCAGCAGGCCGAGCAGGAAATCGGCTTGCCGGGCTCGTTCCAGACGCGCTTCCAGGGCGCGGCGCTCGCGTTCCAGGCCTCGCTCGCCAACGAGCTGTTCCTGATCCTCGCGGCCATCGTGACGATGTACATCGTGCTGGGCGTACTCTACGAGAGCTTCGTGCATCCGATCACGATTCTCTCGACGCTGCCGTCCGCTGGCATCGGCGCGCTGCTCGCGCTGATCATGACCGGGCACGACCTCGACATCATCGGCATCATTGGTATCGTGCTGTTGATCGGCATCGTGAAGAAGAACGCGATCATGATGATCGACTTCGCGCTCGACGCCGAGCGCAACGAAGGCAAGCCGCCGCGCGAGGCGATCTATCAGGCCTGCCTGCTGCGCTTCCGGCCGATCATGATGACCACGCTGGCCGCATTGCTGGGCGCGCTGCCGCTGGTGCTCGGCACCGGCGCGGGCTCGGAGCTGCGCCGGCCGCTCGGCATCGCCATCGCGGGCGGGCTGATCGTGAGCCAGGCGCTCACGCTATTCACCACGCCCGTGATCTACCTGGCGTTCGACCGGCTTGCGACGCGCATGCGCCAACGCTTCGGCGGCGGCTCGCGCCCAACGCCACCCACGCCGCCCGCGCCTTCGTCCCCGCCGGAGCACTGACGCGATGAATCTCTCGCGCCCGTTCATCAACCGCCCCGTCGCCACCACGCTGCTCGCGCTCGGCATCGCGCTCGCGGGGCTCTTCGCGTTCGCGAAGCTGCCGGTCGCGCCCTTGCCGCAGGTGGACTTCCCCACCATCTCCGTGCAGGCGTCGCTGCCGGGCGCGAGCCCGGAAACCGTGGCCACCAGCGTGGCAAGCCCGCTGGAGCGGCACCTGGGCTCGATCGCCGACGTCTCCGAGATGACCTCGCAGAGCTCGGTGGGCAGCACACGCATCACGCTGCAATTCGGCCTGAACCGCGACATCGACGGCGCCGCGCGCGACGTGCAGGCCGCCATCAACGCCGCACGCGCCGACCTGCCGTCGAGCCTGCGGCAGAACCCGACCTACCACAAGGTCAACCCCGCCGACGCGCCCATCCTGATCCTCGCGCTCACCTCGCCCACGCTCAGCGCGGGCCAGCTCTACGACTCGGCGGCCACGGTGCTCCAGCAATCGCTCTCGCAGGTGGACGGCGTGGGCGAAGTCGACGTGAGCGGCTCGGCTAACCCGGCCGTGCGCGTGGAACTGGAGCCGCACGCCCTGTTTCACTACGGCATCGGCCTGGAAGACGTGCGCGCGGCGCTGGCCTCGGCCAATGCGAACAGCCCGAAGGGCGACATCGAGTTCGGCCCCAAGCGCTACCAGCTCTACACCAACGACCAGGCGAGCAAGGCGAGCCAATACAAGGACCTCGTGATCGCCTACCGCAACGGCGCGGGCGTGAAGCTCTCCGACGTGGGCGAAGTGGTCGATTCGGTCGAGGACCTGCGCAACCTCGGCCTTGCCAACGGCAAACGCTCGGTGCTCGTGATCCTCTACCGCCAGCCCGGCGCGAACATCATCGAGACGGTGGACCGCGTGGTCGCGATGCTGCCGCAACTGAAGGCGTCGCTGCCCGCCGATGTCGAGGTGACCCCCGCCTCGGACCGCTCGGTCACGATCCGCGCCTCGCTCAAGGACACCGAGCACACGCTCATGATCGCCGTGGCGCTCGTGGTGATGGTGGTGTTCCTGTTCCTGCGCAACTGGCGCGCGACGCTGATTCCGAGCGTGGCGGTGCCCATCTCGATCATCGGCACCTTCGCGGCCATGTACCTGATGGGCTTCTCGCTCGACAACCTCTCGCTGATGGCGCTCACCATCGCGACCGGCTTCGTCGTCGACGACGCCATCGTCGTGCTGGAGAACATCTCGCGCCACCTCGAGAACGGCGTGCCGCGCCGGCGGGCCGCGCTGCTCGGCGCGCGCGAGGTGGGCTTCACGGTGCTTTCGATCAGCGTCTCGCTGGTGGCCGTGTTCCTGCCCATCCTGCTGATGGGCGGCATCGTCGGGCGCCTCTTTCGCGAGTTCGCTCTCACGCTCTCGCTTGCGATCGGCGTGTCGCTCGTGGTGTCGCTCACGCTCACGCCGATGATGTGCTCGCGCCTGCTCGAGCAGCCGCACGAAAAGAGGAAGCAAAGCCGCTTCGGGCAATGGCTGGAGCGCGGCTTCACGCGCCTGCACCGCGGCTACGAGCACACGCTCGGCTGGGCGCTTGCGCATCCGCGCCTGATCCTCATGACGCTCATCTCCACCATCGCGCTGAACGTCGTGCTCTACGTGAACATCGCCAAGGGCTTCTTCCCGCAGCAGGACACGGGGCGCCTCGTGGGCGGCATCCAGGCCGACCAGTCGACCTCGTTCCAGGCGATGAAGGTGAAGTTCGCGGAGATGATGAAGATCGTCGGCGAGAATCCGGCTGTCGATCAGGTGGTGGGCTTCACGGGCGGGCGCGCGACCAACTCGGGCTTCATGTTCGTCTCGCTCAAGCCCAAGAGCGAGCGCAAGCTGTCCGCGGATCA
Source organism: Paraburkholderia sp. A3BS-1L (assembly GCF_051125215.1). NCBI lineage: Bacteria > Pseudomonadati > Pseudomonadota > Betaproteobacteria > Burkholderiales > Burkholderiaceae > Paraburkholderia > Paraburkholderia sp. A3BS-1L. The sequence goes on from NZ_CP120442.1 coordinate 2,036,758, forward strand.
AGTGATCGCGCAGCTGCGCGGACCGCTCTCGCACGTGGCGGGCGCGCGCACCTTCCTGCAGAGCGTGCAGGACATCCGCGTGGGCGGGCGGCAGTCGAACGCGCAGTATCAGTTCACGCTGCTCGCCGACAACACCGCCGATCTCTACAAGTGGGCGCCGAAGCTCACCGAAGCGCTGCAGGCGCGCCCCGAACTCGCCGACGTGAATTCGGACCAGCAGCAAGGCGGCCTCGAATCGATGGTCACGATCGACCGCGCGAGCGCCGCGCGCCTGAACATCAAGCCTGCGCAGATCGACAACACGCTCTACGACGCCTTCGGCCAGCGTCAGGTCTCGACCATCTACAACCCGCTCAACCAGTACCACGTGGTGATGGAAGTCGCGCCGAAGTACTGGCAAAGCCCGGACATGCTCAATCAGATCTGGGTGAGCACCTCAGGCGGCAGCGCGAGCGGCGCGCAGAGCACCAACGCAACGGCGGGCACGGTCACGGGGCCGGCCACGTCGAAAGCGTCGACGGGCGGCACGGGCGCAAAATCAGGCACAAGCTCGGCGGCGAGCGCCGCGGCCATTGCCGCCGACTCGGCGCGCAATCTCGCGATCAACTCGATCGCGGCGAGCGGCAAGTCGAGCGCGTCCTCGGGCGCGGCCGTCTCCACGACGAAGGAAACCATGATCCCGCTCTCGGCGATCGCCTCGTTCGGACCGGGCACGACGCCGCTCTCGGTGAATCACCAGAGCCAGTTCGTGGCCTCGACGATCTCGTTCAACCTGCCGCCGGGCAAGTCGCTCTCGGACGCCACCCGGGTCATCTACGACACGATGGCCGAGATCGGCATGCCGCAGACCATCCACGGCAGCTTCCAGGGCACGGCGCAGGCGTTCCAGCAGTCGCTGAACAACCAGCCGCTCTTGATTCTGGCGGCGCTCGCGGCGGTGTATATCGTGCTGGGCATCCTCTACGAGAGCTATATCCACCCGCTCACGATTCTCTCGACGCTGCCTTCGGCGGGCGTGGGCGCGCTGCTCGCGCTGCTGCTGTTCAAGACCGAGTTCAGCATCATTGCGCTGATCGGCGTGATCTTGCTGATCGGCATCGTGAAGAAGAACGCGATCATGATGGTGGACTTCGCGATCGACGCGTCGCGCCAGGGCCTGAGTTCGCGCGACGCGATCTATCAGGCCTGCCTGCTGCGCTTCAGGCCGATCATGATGACGACCTGCGCGGCGCTGCTGGGCGCACTGCCGCTCGCGTTCGGGCGCGGCGAAGGCGCGGAGCTGCGCGCGCCGCTCGGCATCTCGATCGTGGGCGGGCTGATCCTGAGCCAGGCGCTGACGCTCTATACGACGCCGGTGGTGTATCTGTACATGGATCGCCTGCGCGTGTGGTGGGATGCGAAGCGCGGGCGCGTGGAGCCGCCGCCGAGGGTGCTGGAGTGAGGAGGTAGAGGCTGGATGGGCGGGGCGGCTGCCCGATTCCCGGGACTCAGCCGCCAGCAAGCTTCTTCAGTGCTGCTCATGTCCGGGCGCATCCGAGCGCGACGTACGGACCACGAGCCCATCGGGCGAAAAATGGGCGTTGAACATGCCGTCCCCGGCCACGCCGCCTTCGGCCCAATGCCAGCTCCACACTTCCTCGTGGCTCAGCGCGTACTTCGCGATCGTGGCGGGCTTGCCGAGCAGGCGGCGCACCTCGTCTTGCGTCATGCCGGGAACGACCTGCGCGATATTGCCCGCCGTGAGCGCCTGGGTCATCGCGACCAGCTTGCCGTTGGCGTCGAAGTCGAGCATCCACGTGGTCAGGCGGTTCGGGCCGCGCGGATATTCGAGGCGCTGCGCGCCGTCGTCGTCCTCCCACACCATCTCCGGCTTGCCCGCCTGACGCCGCACGTCCTCGACCGTCGAAACGCCGATTTTCAGGCCGCCGAAGGCCATCGAGTCGGGTTTGACGGCGTTTACGGCATCGGCGACTTTCTGCTGGTCGCAGGCGGTCAAGAAGGCGGCACTTGTGGCCGCGAGCGTCAGTGCTGCACAAAAGCTGCGAAAAAAACTGCGAGGCATAGGCAATTCCGATGAGTTCAGGCAAGCAGCGTTCGACCCCGCGCTGCGTTTCAAAGTTTCTGCGCCATCGCCAGCGTAAAAATCCGCGCCCAGCGCTTCGCCTCGCGCTCGCTCGACATCGGCAGCGACCAGAGCGGCCGGCCCGCGTCGGCCACGCGAAGCTCGACCTGCCAGCCGCTCGCGTCACGCGCGGGCTGAGCGCCCTGGAGGTCTGCGAAGATGTACGCGCCACGCGTCTCGCCGAGCTTGATTTCGCACAGCCGCTTGCCGGCCGCGAGCCGCGCCTCGCCCCACGCGCCCGCGACGCGATGGGTCCAGTCGCCCTCGCCGCGCAGGTTCGGCGCCACTTCGCGGCGGTGCTGCAACCAGTTCGCAAGCAGCGTGGCGAACGCCGCTACGACCACGGCCGACGCGCCAATCGCCACGTCCGCGCCCAGCCTCTCGGCCAGCGTCTGAAACGACCACACGGCGCCATAAACGAGCGCGGCAAATGCGAGAAGAAGAACGAGAATGGGCATACGAAGACGGAATCCGCAGGCGCGCAAGGGCTGCGGGCGCCTGATGGACACCAATGCGGAAAACCGAAAAGCTGCACGATACCAGCGCACGGCAGGCGCGGCCCCGCAGCGATAGCACGGGTTTGCCGCATCGCAAGCGCAACGCGCGGCCGGCAGCGCGCGGCACGAGACGTGCTACGCGCCGCCGTCATGGCGATTATTGTTGCGGATGCTGCGCGGCCCATTCCTTCACGGCGCGCAACGTGTTCTCCACGTGCTTGTCGGGCGAGAGGCTCGTGTATTCGTAGATGATCTTGCCGTCCGGGGCGATCACGTAGGAAACCCGGTTGGCCATGGCCTCGTGCATCGGCATCGACGCGTCGTAAGACTTGATGATCTTCGAATCCTCGTCGGCGGCAACCGGAAACTTGCTGCGGCACTCGCTCACCGAGAACTTCGTGAGCGTATCGATGTTGTCGTGCGAAACGCCAATCACGGTCGCGCCGTACTGCTTGTACTGGTCGACGGCCTCGGCAAAATCATGCGCCTCGATCGTGCAGCCCTTGGTGAACGCCGCCGGATAGAAGTACAGCACCACCGGCCCTTTCTTGAGTTCGCTGGCCAGCGAGTAGGTATAGGTCTTGCCGCCCAGCGACGCCTGCGTCGTGAAATCGGGCGCGGAGTCGCCCGGCTTGAGCGTCGCCTGCGCGCTCAGGGTGAAGAACGCGAATCCGGCGCACACGAGCGCCGCAGCCCCCGCCGCGAAATACCTCGGTTTCATGTCGGATGTCCTCGTATGGCTTCGAATGCGTCGCCGGTTCGGGCCAGCGCGGCAGCCCGGAACACGGGCGGCGAGGCGTGGCCATGGTCAGCAGCGCCGACTGCGGCACGGACTGCGGCGCGGTCCCGCCGCGTCCAGCGACGGCCCTATTGGAACACACTCCGCCGGCACGCGCAGGGTGCGGCGCGCGCGTGCATTGCCTCGCACCGCGAGATGGCTGCGCGGCCGATTTTCCCCCGATAGCTAAAGATTTCGCCGCGGCAGTCGATATCTCGGTCTGATGGGCACGTCAAGCGGCGTGCCCGGCTCGCCCCGCAGACACGTACACAGGTTGCCAGCGATACATACATGGAAGCGAACAGGATTACCGCGCCCCTCCCGGGGTGGCTGCGCGCGGTCGTGGACCGCCTGCGGCCACGCGCCGGGCGCACAGGCGAGCAGGACGGGGCCCGCTGCGGCGCCCTGCTCGCCTGTGCGGATGGAGCGGATGGTGCGCCCGGCCACCCGGCCGCTGCGCCGGCCGCGGACGGCCGGGACCCCGCGCACGCCGCAGCAGGCAAGGCCGCCGGGTCCGACGCGGTCTCGCGCGCGTTCGAGCAGACCGCCGCCGCGGTGGATTTCCTCGTGCACGTGGACCGCAACCTGCGCTTTCTCTACGTCTCCGACGCGAGCCTGCGCTTTGCCGGTTATCACCGCGAGTTCCTGCTCGGCGCGTCGCTGCACGACCTCGTCGCGCCGGGCGATCTCGCGCGGCTCGACGCGCTGTTCGCCCGAGCACTGGCGAGCGGCGCAGTCGAAAAAGACACGATCGATCTCGTGAAAGCGCTCACCTACCCGCTCGCCGTCGAGCTGCGCGTGCAGCGCGCCGCCTATGCGGGCGTGGACGGCTTCTCCGTGGCCGGCTTCGACGTCTCGGACTGGCAGCGCGCGCAGATCCGGCTCACGCACGCGCTCCACCACGATCCGCTCACGGACCTGCCGAACCAGGCGGCGCTCGAGCCCGAGCTCGAACGCGCGCTAGCCGAAGCCGACCGCCGCGGCACGCCGATCGCCCTTTTGCTGCTCGATCTCGACGACTATCAGCGCGTGAACCGCGCGCTCGGCTACGACGCCGGCGACGAGCTGCTGCGCGAAACCGCGCGCCGCCTCGCGCACCTGACCCAGCAAGGCGAGTTCATCGCGCGCACGGGCAGCGACGAGTTCGCGATTCTGATCACGCCGCCCGCCGATATCCGCAGCGCCGCCGAAACGCTCGCGCGCCGCCTGCTCACGTCGATCCTGCAACCGTATTCGTTTCGCGACCAGCCGGTGCATCTGGCGGCGAGCATCGGCATCGCGTTTTATCCCGAGCAGCACGCGGACTGCTGCGAGAGCAACGACGGCGACATGCAGGCGGACAGCCCCTCGCTCATCCGCCGCGCCGACCAGGCGCTGCAACAGGCCAAGGCCGCGGGCGGCAACACGCTGATGCTGCACGTGGCCGACCACGACCCGACCGACACGCTGCGCCTCAAGCTCGAATCGGATCTCCACGACGGCGTGCGCAACGGCGAGTTTTCGCTCGCGTTCCAGCCCATCACGAGCAGCGCCACGCACGGCGTGGTCGGGGTCGAGGCGTTGATGCGCTGGCAGCATCCCTTGCACGGCGACGTGTCGCCATCGACATTTATCCCGCTTGCAGAGTCCGTCGGCCTGATTAATTATCTCGGCAACTGGGTTTTGAAAGCGGCCTGCATGCAACTGACCCAATGGGACGAGCAAGGCATTGCCTTGCAGTACATCGCGGTCAATGTGTCGCCGCAGCAGTTCCGCAATCCGCGCTTCAAGGAAGGCGTCGAAGAAGCGCTCCGGCTCACTGGCATCGATCCGCGCCGGCTTGTCTTCGAGATCACCGAAAGCGTGCTGATGCATGATCCGCAGCACGCCGTCGCGCTGCTCGAGGAGCTCACGGCGCTCGGCATCCGCTTTGCGGTGGACGACTTCGGCACCGGCTATTCGAGTCTCGCGTATTTGCAGCGCTTTCCGCTTTCGAAGCTGAAGATTGACCGCAGCTTCGTCGTGAACCTGCTAACCTCACGCAACGATCAGGCGATCGTCAATGCCGTGGTGGGCCTCGCGCGCACGCTCGAACTCGAACTCGTGGCCGAAGGCGTCGAGACCGAGGCGCAGCGCGAGCTGCTCACGAAGATGGGTTGCGACCATATTCAGGGATGGCTCGTCTGCAAGGCATTGCCTTCGGAGGAACTCTCGCAGCGTTTCGAGTCGCGCACCTTGCACGTTCACAGCGTGCATTGAGCATGGCACCGGTACACGCAGGGCATCAGCGAAAATGACATGGTTCAGATGGTAAAGGCAGTCCTGCTCGACCGGCTCTGGGCTCGTATGAACGAGCGCGGCGACTTCCCCATGCTGTCGCAATCGCTGCGCTCGACCGTGGCCGCCATGACCAACGACGACTACGACTTCACCGCGCTCGTGAAGGTCGTGCTCTCCGACTTCGCGCTCACGCAGAAGGTGCTGCGCCTTGCCAACTCCGCCATGTACATGGCCTTCGGCGGCAACATCACGACTGTCACGCGCGCGCTGATGGTGCTCGGCATGGACGCGGTCGGCCATCTCGTGGTGGGCCTGAAGATCGTCGATCACTTCCATCACAGCGCGCCACGCCGCATCGACGCCAAGCTCGAACTGAACCGCACGATGCTCTCGGGCTGCGTCGCGCGCAAGCTCACCGAGCGCGGCGACCTGCGCGCGGGCGAGGAAGCCGTGGTCTGCACGCTGATGCGCCAGGTGGGCAAGCTGCTGGTGGTGTTCTATCTCGAGCCGGAGTGGGACCAGATCCGCCGCGAATGCGAGCGAGGCACGGACGAAGACGATGCCTGCATCGACGTGCTCGGCGTGACCTTCGCCGAGATCGGCCAGGACGCGGCCTCGCGCTGGCGCCTGCCCGAGGCCATCCGCTCAGGCATGGAGGAATACGATCCTGCCGCCAACGAGCCGCGCCAGGTGCAATGGCTGCGCGCCATCACGAACTATTCGACCGAGGTGGCGCGCGTGCTCACCACGGCGGGCCTCACCGACGAAGCGCGCGAGGAGCACATTGCCGAGCTCGCGCAGCACTATGGCCGCGCGCTCAACACCGACCCCGAAACGCTGGTGCAGATGAGCCTCGCGCTGGCCCGCGAGGAAGCCGACGATGGCGTGATGCGCGAGATCGTCGAACTGCGCGCAAACGCCGACGCCATTGCGCGCGAGTCGCTCCCCCCCGAGGCGCGCATCTCGGCGGCTGTGGAAGACCTGCGCGCGCTGCCGCCCGGCAGCCCGCTCCAGACGGCGCTCACGCTCGCCACGGAGACCGTGCTGGCCGGTCTCGGCTTCGCACGCACGATCGTGTTCGTGCGGCACGGCTCGAACATGTTCGAGGCGCAGCGCGGCTTCGGCCCGCAGGTCGAGGGCCATCTCGACAAGCTCGCGTTCAGCGCGGCGTTCCAGCCCGACGTGTTCCATCTCGCGATTGCGAACTCGGTGGGCATCTTTATCGAGAATGCGCGCGACCCCAAGATGCTCGCGCGTCTGCCCGCGTGGTACCGCGCGCGCCTCGACGACGCGCGCGCGTTCGTGCTGCTGCCGGTGGCGCACCCCGGCGAGCCGCCGGTGGCGCTGCTCTACGGCGACTGGCTGCTGAGCCAGGAGCCGCGGAAAATCTTGCCAAAGGAAATGAGCGCCTTGAACGAGCTCGCGCACGAGCTCGCGCGGTTTTTCTCGGCGAGTCCCGTGAAGACATAGGCGCAGGCAGGTGCGGGCGGGCTCGCCGGCATCTCGATCGTCAATCCTCGAACCGCTCCAGCCCCTCGGCCTCGGCGTTGTGCTCGGCCGTGCCGGCCCACGCCGCCGCCGTGAGCGCAAGCGCCGCCAGCGCGCCCACATCGAGCGGCGCAAGCGTGGCGCACACGGCATCCACAGCTGCCCAATCAGCGCGCTCCAGCGCCTCGCTCACGTCGAGCAGCCGGCCCAGCACGCCTTCGCGGCGCGCAATGGCCGCGCGGATCGGCCTGGCGAGCCTGAGGACTTCGAGCGTCTGGTCGAGCGGACCGCCGAACACGGCATCGACGAACGAAAACACGCCGACGAGAAACGCCGCATCTTCCTCGGCGGGCCCGGCTTCGGGCAGCAGCGCGGCGGCGAGTTCCATGAAGCGCGCACGCGTGGCGGCCAGTTGCAGGAGCGGGTCGTCCTCCAGCGCGATCTTGCGGCCGTCCGCGTACAGCAGCAGTTGCGTCCAGCGCGCGATGCGATTGGTGCCCGTCGCGTTGATCGCCTCGCGCAGCGTGCTCACCTTGCGCCCGAGACCGAAGCTGCCCGAATTCGCGAGCCGCATCAGATGCATCACCAGCACGGGATTGAGCTTAAGTTCCGCTTCGAGCTGCATCACGGTGGGCTCCGAGGCCAGCAGTTTCAGCAGACCCAGCAAGGCCTGGCGAGGCGCGCTCACCCGCCGCGCCCCGGTACCCTGCGGCTTCGCGAAGTAATAGCCCTGGAAGCGGTCGAAGCCCAGCGCGTGAGCGCGCTCGTGTTCGGCGGGCGTATCGATGTCGAGCGCCACGAGGATCTTGCCCGCCGCCTTGAGCACGCTAGCGAACTTCGGCAGCAGCGCGGGCGCGATGCCGCGCGGATCGAGCTTGACCGCGTCCGCATAGGGCAACAGCTTCGCGAACGACTCGTCGGCCTGCGTAACGTGGTCGAGCGCGAAGCGATAGCGCTTGCCGTGCAGCTTGGCGAGCCGCGCGATCAGCTCGGGATCGGCGCCGATGCCGGGCGGCAATTCCAGCATCACGCGATCGGCGGGCAGGCGCAGCAGGACATCGTCGAACAGCAGCTCGCGCGTGACGTCGAGCCACGCCCGGTGGCCGGTCAGCGCCGCGCGCAAAGTGGGTGAGCAGAATGCTTCGATGAGCGCCTTGTTTTGCGCTGCGTTGCCATCGGGCGACGGCTCTTGCGCGACGCCTTCGCGCGCAACCACGCGCGGCAGCAATTCGAACGCGCAGAGCACGCCGTCACGATCGAGCACGGGCTTGCGTGCGAAATAAGCGTGGCTGGAATGGGTCGTGGGTTCCGCCGGCGTGCCGGTCGTTCTACGGCCATCCTCGACGCCCGACATGGGCGGCCGGTCTGCGGCACTGAAACTCATGGGTCCCCCGCGAAGCGCCGCGCTGTACGCGGCGTCTGATCGTATGGTCTCTTGCGATGTGTTCTTGCTTGTTCTTGCGCCCCGTCCGCGCACAGCCGGCAAGGCCGCGGCGGCGTTTTCATTCTTATGCGATTTTAGCCTGGCCCATACACCGCGCATACGAAGCGCGAAGCTTCATGAAATCAACGCGCTTCATGAAGAATGGCCAGGCGACCGATCAAATGATGGCCTGCAAGCCCTTGTCGGCAATGATGTTGAGCAGTTTGAGCGCCGGTCCGGTGGGATGGGTGTGGCCTTGTTCCCACTTGCGCACGGTAGAAGCCGACGTGTGCAAGTGGAGCGCGAATACCTCACCTTGACGACGCTTCGATCAATAAAAAATGCCGGCAAGGCAAAGCCTCACCGGCATCCACAAAAACTCGCTCGTAAGCCGCGTTTTACTTGAGCACGACCTTCACGTCGAAATACTTCGCGGCGATGCGGTCGATCGTCCCATCGGCCTTCAGCTCCTTGAGCGCGCCATTGAGCGCGGCCTTCAGCGCCGCGTCATTCTTGCGCACGCCGTAGCCCACGCCCTCGCCGAGCAGCTTCGCGTCGACGACCTGCGGTCCCGCGAAGGCGAAGCCCGCGCCTTGCGGCTTGTTCAGGAAGCCCTTCGACGCCGCTTCGGCGTCCTGGAAAGCGGCATCCAGACGGCCCGAGGCGAGGTCGGCGTAGATCTGGTCCTGGGTCTGATACGGCACGACGTCGACGCCGGCGGGCGACCACTTGGCCTTCGCGTAGGTTTCCTGGATCGTGCCCTGGAGCACGCCCACATGCTTGCCCTTGAGCGACTCGGGCGTGGGCAGCAACGGGCTGCCCTTCTTCGCGATCATCTGGTTGGGAATCGCATAGATCGGATCGGTGAAATCGATCGCCTGGCGGCGCTGGTCCGTGATCGTCATGTCCGAGTTGATGGCGTTGAACTTGCGCGCCTGCAGCGCCGGAATCAGGCCGTCGAACGAGTTCTCCACCCACATGCACTTGACCTTGAGCTTTGCGCAAACGGCATTGCCCACGTCGATGTCGAAGCCCTGCAGTTCGCCGCTCGGCGACTTCGATTCGAACGGCGCATACGACGCCTCGACGCCGAAGCGGATTTCCTTGAGGTCAGCGGCATGGGCCGCGCCCGCGGCCACGGTGAAGGCGGCGCACAGTGTGAAAGTGGCCAGCTTGTTCCAGTTCATGTTCATCAGTGTCTCTTTCCAGTCGGATTGCAGCGCGCTTCAAGGGGCTGCTTCAAAGGTCATGCGGCGCGCTTCGGCGCAGGATCGCTGCGCCAACAAAGCGGTTCAAACCGGCGCCTCGTCTATGACGCGCCGCAGCAACCGCGAGGACGCGATTGTACCGTGGCCGGCGCCGCCGGCCGGAAAACCCCGCCAGGCGGGGTTTTCGCGTAGTTCATGTGAGCGATGCGAGGGTTTCGGCGGTCGTGTCGACCACGAGCAGGCCCGCACGCAAGCCGGGCTTCACGGTGGGATTCGGAAACACGATGCGCTCCTCGTCGCGTGCGACGACGTAGCGATACGCGCCGTCTTCCGCGAGCACCGTGCCGCGTGCGAACGGCGTGAAGTTCGCCACGTCGGCAGCCACGTGCAGTGCGAACGCATCGCTTTGCTTCGTGATCTGGCCGATCACCGTGAACACGCGCGGCATCGGCGCGTCCCGGGTCGCCTGCGCGCCCGACACGATCCGGCGCACGGCTGCGTCCGCTTGCGCGAAGCGCGTGAGATCGTTGTGGCCGAACGGCCGCACCTTGCCGAGTTCGAGCGTGCATGCGACGGCGCCGCAAGCATCGGCGCTAAACGACGAGTACGTTGCGCCCTTCTCCGTATGAATCAGGACAGCGGCGATGTTCGCATCGGCGAGCCAGTCGAACATCGCGCGCGTGGGCGCGTCGCCCGTATAAGGCAGCAGCGCGAACTGCTCGAATGCCGAGGCGCGGATCGCAGTGTGCAGGTCGAGGTGCCAGCGCGCGCCCGGGGCATCGGACGCTTCGGCAAAGAAGCGCTGCGCCGCCGTCTCGAGCGCGACGGCGCGCGGCGCCTCGCGGCTTTGCGGCACGCGCGCATGGCGCCCGCTGAACAACCGGTTAAGGTCGTCGTCTTCATAGCGCGTGGCGGCGCGCATCGCGGCCACGTTGCCGAGCACGATCAGCAGACGGCACGCGAGCGCGAGATGCCCCGCGGCCAGATCCGCGACCATCCGCGAAAGCAGCTCGATGGGCGCGGTCTCGTCGCCGTGCACGCCAGCGGAGAGCAGCACGCTCTTGAGCGGCTCGCCGCGTGCGCCGCCGGTATGCACCGGCTCGAGTTGCAGCACGCCTTCGTCGAGCCATTGCCAGCGCACCGCGCCATAGGCGCACGTGCCTTCCGCTTGCGCGGCGCTGGCCGGCCGCTCGCCTGCCAGCGTCGTGGCGAGAAAATCGGCGAGGCAAGCGGGCGTGGCCGTGCTCGCCGCGTGCGACTGAACCGGCTCAGCGCTGGAAGTCATAGAGCGACCCCAGGCCGAGAATCTGCGTGAGCTCATCGAGCGCGGTGCGCGACTCCACCAGCAGCGCCGGATCGGTGAGATCCTGGGGCGCGAGGCGGTCGCGATAGTGCTTGCCGATCCAGGCGTCGAGCCTCGCGAACAGCGCATCGTTCATCCATACACCTGGCGCGACCGCTGCGCGCTCGGCCTCGCTCAGCACCACGCGCAGGCGCAGGCACGCGGGGCCGCCGCCGTTCTTCATGCTCTCGCGCAGGTCGAAAACGAGCACCTCGTCGATGGGACCGCGCTTCGCGGCCAGCTCGTCGAGATAGATCGCCACGCGCGGATTCTCGCGGCATTCCTGCGGCACGACGAGAATCTGCTTGCCGTCCGCGCGGCTCAAAAGCTGGCTGTTGAAGAGATACGACGAAACAGCATCGGCCACGCTCACTTGCGCATCGGGCACTTCGATCACGTCGAACGGCGCGCCATGCGCTCCGAGCTTCCTGCGCAGTTCGTCGTAGACGTTCTTCTGGTCGACGAATGCAAGCTCGTGGCAAAACAGGGTGCTGCGGTTGCCCACCGCAATCACGTCGTTATGGAAGACGCCGGCGTCGATCACCTCGGGGCGCTGCTGCGCGAACACCGTGGTCTCGTCGGTGAGGCCGTGGCGCTGCGCGATCGCGCGGCTCGCCTCGAAGGTCTGGCGCGCCGGGAAGCGCTTGGGCTCCGGCCCGCGCCGGTACTCGCTGCGGCCGTAGACAAAGAACTCCACGCCGCGCTCGCCGTACTGCGCGCAAAAGCGCGTGTGATTCGCCGCGCCTTCGTCGCCGAGCGCGGGCGTGCCCGGCAACGCGTCGTGCACCACGAAGTGCGACGGATCCGCGAAGATGGTGCCGAGCGTGCGGCGCGTGGACTCGTGCTCGATCGCGCGATGGAGCTTGCTGCACAGGTTCGCGGGCGTGAAGTGCACGCGGCGCTCGGGCGTGTCCGCCGAAGGGCTCACGGTGGCCGCGTTCGCGGTCCACATCGCGGAAGCCGAACTGGCCGCGGCGAGCAGCTCGGGAGCGTCCTTCGCGGCACGCGCGATCGCGTCGGCGTCCTTGCCCGTGAAGCCCAGCTCGCGCAACAGGCGCATCGAGGGCCGCTCCTGCGGCGGCAGCACGCCCTGCGCGAAGCCGAGATCGGCGAGGCGCTTCATCTTGCGCAAGCCCTGCTGCGCAGCGGCGCGCGGGTTCGCGACCGACTTCTCGTTGTTCTGCGAAGCGACGTTGCCGAACGAGAGGCCAGCGTAGTTGTGCGTGGGACCGACGAGCCCGTCGAAGTTGGCCTCAAGGGTCCCCGCGAGTGCCGTTGAAATTTGAGTCATCGTCGATCCTCAGAATTGAAGGCCCGGCGAGACGCTCGCGGGCATGGTCAGCTGTGCGCTCTCGACCGAGGCCATCGGCCAGGCGCAGTAGTCGGCGGCGTAGAACGCGCTCGGCCGGTGGTTGCCCGAGCGGCCCGGGCCGCCGAAGGGCGCACCGCTCGACGCGCCATTGGTGGGCCGGTTCCAGTTCACGATGCCCGCGCGGATCTCGCGCGAGAAGCGCTGCCAGAGCGCGGCATCATCGGCGAGCAGGCCCGCCGAGAGGCCGTAGGCCGTGTTGTTGGCCTGTGCGATGGCGTCGTCGAAACCGGCGTAGCGGATGATCTGCGCGAGCGGCCCGAAGTGCTCTTCATCGGGCAGATCGGCCACATTCGTCACGTCGAGAATGCCGGGCGTGACGAAGCCGAGCGCCGGGTCGCGCTGCTCCATGCGCAAGAGCGCCTTCGCGCCGCGTTCGAGCAGCTGGGCCTGCGCGTCGATCAGCCTGGCTGCCGCGCGCGCCGAGATCACCGCGCCCATGAACGGCTGCGGCTCGGCGTTGTATTCGCCCACCGCGATGCGCGAGGACACCTCGACGAAGCGCTCGATGAAGCGGTCGCCGAACGCGCCGGTGGGCACCAGGATGCGGCGCGCGCAGGTGCAGCGCTGCCCCGCCGAGAGAAACGCCGACTGGATCGCGTGATGCACGGCGGCGTCGATGTCTTCCACGGGCGCGACGACGAGCGGGTTGTTGCCGCCCATCTCCAGCGCGAGCACGATCTCGGGGCGGCCGCCGAACTGGCGATGCAGCAGCGTGCCCGTATCCGAGCTGCCCGTGAAGAACAGCCCGTCGATCTGGCGATGGTTCGCAAGCGCGATGCCGGTGTCGCGCTCGCCCTGCACGAGATTGATCACGCCCGCGGGCAGCCCCGCTTCATGCCAGATCTCGACCGTTGCGCGCGCAACATCCGGCGCGAGCTCCGAAGGCTTGAACACGACCGCGTTGCCCGCGATCAGCGCCGGCACGATATGCCCGTTGGGCAGATGGCCGGGGAAGTTATACGGGCCGAACACGGCCACGACGCCGTGCGGACGATGGCGCAGCACGGCCACGCCGTCGGCCATGTCGCTGCGCTTTTCGCCGGTGCGCTCGCCATAGGCCGTGATCGAGATCGCGACCTTGGCGGCCATCGACGCGGCTTCGGTGCGCGCTTCCCACAGCGGTTTGCCGGTCTCGCGGCCGATGGCCTGCGCGAGCTGCTCCTTGCGTTCGGTGACGAGCGCCGCGAAGCGCTTGACGATCTCGCAGCGCGCCTCGAACGGCGTCTGCGACCATTCGACGAATGCGCGGCGCGCGGCGCTCACGGCGCGGTCCACGTCCTCGGCGTTCGCGGCGTTGCCGCTCCACACGGTCTCGCCCGTGCCCGGATTGCGCGAAACGAATGCGGGGCCGCTAGCGGCGCACCACTGCCCATCGATGAAAAGCTCGTTCATGGTCATCCTTATCTTTCAGCGTGGCTTCTGCAAGCCCCGCCCTCAACCTTGTTTCGGCTTGTGCGTCGCGCCCAGCACGCGCACTGGATCGCCTTGCGCGACGTTCAGCGCCGCGGCTTCCTGCGCGCTCAGCGTGAACGCGCCGTCGTGCACGACACCCGGAGCAAAGCCCACGCGAAAGTCGGTCAGCGACGTGTTCGACACGAGCGAGCGCACGCCTTCCTCGGCTTCCTGCGCAGCGCCCGCAGTACCTGCAATGCGTACCGGCACCACCACGCTCTCGCGCACCGTGCGCAAGTCGGCGGTATGGCATTCGAGCACCGGGCCCGCGTCGAAGATATCGACGTGGTTCTCGTAACGCAGCCCTTCGGCTTCGAGCATGCGCCGCGCCGGCACCGTGTCCGCGTGCGTGAGGCCCACGCAGGCCTGCGCATCCTCGGGCAGCAACTCGACGTACACCGGAAAGCGCGGCATCAGCTCGGCAAGAAACGCCTTGCGGCCGTGCGAACTCAGGTAGTCGGCGGCATTGAAATCGATCTGATAGAAGTGCGAACCGACCGCGCGCCAGAACGGCGAAGTGCCTTCTGCGTCGAAGTGGCCGCGCAGCTCAGCGCACAGACGCTCCGGAAAACGCTCGCGGAACTGCGCGATGAACATGAAGCGCGAGCGCGAGAGCAAGCCGCCCATGCCGCCCGTGCGATAGCGCGGCGAGAGGAACAGCGAGCACACCTCGGCATAGCCCGTGAGGTCGTGCGAGATGTTGAGCGCGCGCATGCGCGTCCAGATGCCGAGGTCCTGGCTCGCGTGCACGACCGTGCTCACGCGATAGTTGTAGAACGGCTGCTGCAGGCCCACCGCAGTTTCGATCCCGCACACGCCGGCCACGTCGCCGGTCGCGGTGTCTTCCATCACGAAGAAGTAGCCCGCCTCGCTCTGCGCCGCCTCGCCCGCAAGCGTGCGACGCGTGCGTTCGATGCGCGCCGCGAGCGCTTCGCGGTCGGGCTTGAAGGTGGTGAGGCCGGGGCCGGTTTCCTGGGCAAGCGCGACGAGCGCGTCCACATCGCCCGTCTGCACGACGCGTACCACGATCATTGCGCTTCTCCAGTCGATTGTTCCATCGAGTCATCTTCGCTACGGCGATACAGCGGTGCGCAACGCACCGCCTCGCCGTCCTGCACGTTGAGTGCCGCACGCGTGGCCGCGTCGAGCGGCGCGGCCGCCGGCGCGTGAGCACCATGATCCGCGCGCCCCGTAACTTCCGCCGCCTCGGGCAAGGTCGCCAAAGCGCAGCGGAACTCGCCGCCATGCTGGCTCGCAACCAGATACTTCGCGCCCCGTGCCGCGCCGGCGCTCTCGCGCACCGTGCGCGTCTCATTGCCCTCGACCGACGACGTGCGGTCCACCTGCGCGGTCATCACCGGGCCCGCGTCGAAGATGTCGACATAGCGGTCCGTCTCGAAGCCCTCTTCCAGATGGATCTCATAGGCGAGCAAGGCGCTCGGATCCGGCTCGCCCAGCACGCGCTGCGCGGCCTCGGGCAACAGCGGCACGTAAAGCGGATAAGCGGGCATCACTTCGGCGATGAAGGTGCGGCTGCGGCCGCCCGAAACCATTTCGATGTCCTTGAAATCGCGCCCGAAGAACTTGCGTCCCACCGCCTCCCAGAACGGCGAAACGCCTGCGTCGTCGGTCACGCCGAGCAGCAGCGAGAACACCTCGGGCGTGAAGCGGCGCCGGTTCATCGCGATGTACATCATGCGTGCGCGCGACATCAGATGCGCGGCGGCATCGCCACGCAGCGCGGGCTCGATGTAGAAGCCCGCGAGCCGGCTCTTGCCCGTGAGTTCGTGCGACATGGTGAGCGCGTGAATCTTGCGGTTCACGTGCAGTTCGCGCGAGGCGTGAATCAGCGCGTCGTTGCGAAACGCGTAGAACGGCTCCGAATAACCCGCCGCCGCCACGATGCTGGAGGTGCCGACGAGCCGGCCCGTGGCCGAATCCTCGAGCACGAAGAGATAGAACTCCTCGCCGGGGAAATCCACCTGGGCGCGAAACGAATCCTCGGACAGCGCGATGCGCGCTTCCAGCGCCGCGCGGTCGTGCGGCAGCGAGTGCAGCACGGGCTGCGCGGTGCGGGCCATGTGGGCGATCGCATCGAGATCGGAGAGCCTTGCGGGGCGAACGAATAGCATCGTCGATCCTGTGGTCAATGAGGCGCGGCTAGCGCTCAGCGCGCGCCGATCACATCTTCGAAGGCCTTCTCGAGGCGCGCGAAGCCCTCGTTCAGGTCCGCCTCGGGAATGATGAGCGACGGCGCGAAGCGCAGCACGTCGGGGCCGGCGATCAACATCATCACGCCGCGGTTTGCAGCCGCCGCGTTGAAGTCCTTCGCGCGGCCCGCGAAGCGCGCGGTCAGTTCCGCGCCGATCAGCAGACCCTTGCCGCGCACTTCCTTGAACATGTCGAAGCGTTCGTTCAGTTGCGCGAGCTTCGCGCGAATCGCTTCGCCGCGCGCGCGCACGCCGGCGAGCAGCGCCGGGTCGCTCACGAGCTCGACCACCTTGTCCGCGATCGCCGCGCCGAGCGGGTTGCCGCCATAGGTCGTGCCGTGCACGCCCACCTTGAAGTGCGCCGCAATGGCTTCGGTCGTGAGCATCGCGCCAATCGGAAAGCCGTTGCCGAGCGCCTTCGCCGTGGTGAGGATGTCCGGCGTCACGCCGGTGTCCTGGTACGCGTAGAAAGTGCCGGTGCGGCCCACGCCCGTTTGCACTTCGTCGAAAATCAGCAGCGCGTTGTGCGCGTCGCAGGCCTCGCGCAGCGCCTGCAGGAAGGCCGGATCGGCGGGAATCACGCCGCCCTCGCCCTGCACCGGCTCGACGATCACGGCGCAGGTTTGCGCGCCGATCGCGCGCTTCGCGGCTTCGATATCGTTGTAAGGCAGATGCACGATGCCCTGCGGCACAGGGCCGAAGCCTTCCGAATACTTGGGCTGGCCGCCCACGCTGACCGTGAAGAAGGTGCGGCCATGGAACGACTGCGTGAACGAGATGATCTCGGCCTTCTGCTCGCCGTGACGGTCGAATGCCACGCGGCGCGCGAGCTTGAGCGCGGCCTCGTTGGCCTCGGCGCCCGAGTTCGCGAAGAATGCGCGATCGGCGAACGTGAGGGCTTCGAGCTTGCGCGCGAGGCGTAGCACCGGCTCGTTGGTGTAGCCGTTGCCGATGTGCCAGAGCTTGCCGCCCTGCTGGTGCAGCACGCGCAGCAGTTCGGGGTTGGCGTGGCCGAGCGAGGTCACGGCGATGCCGCACGCGAAGTCGACATAGTCGCGGCCTTCGGTGTCCCAGACGCGCGAGCCTTCGCCACGGTCGGGAACGAACGGCGCGGGCGAAAAGCACGGCACCATCACTTCGTCGAAGGTCTTGCGGCTCACGGTCTGGTCGTTCATGGCGAATCCTCTTGGGCTCAATGTGGGTTTCAGGCTGGGGCGGCGTGCGCCTGTTGCAGCGCAACGCCCTTTGCCTCGGTAACAGAAGCAGTGTAGGCAACCATGCCGCAATCGTCTTGCGTAACCGCGACGTGTTTTTTCGTCGTCGCCGGGCGGGATCAGGTGCAATCAGGCGCGACCGGTTGCAATCAGTCGCGCTCCGGCGGCTCCACGAGCGCGCCCGCGCGCGGCTCCAGCGCCGCTGCCCCGGCCGCGCCGCCGTGCTGGCGCTCGATCCAGTTGCGGCGATCCTCGCGCGGCGTCACGCCGAAGCGCTCGCGATAGGCATTGGAAAAATGCGCCGCCGATGAAAATCCGCATGCAAGGCTGATCTGCACCACCGACTTGCTGGTGCGCTGCAGCTGAGAGCGCGCTTTCGCGAGGCGCAGGCCCAGGTAGTACTTCGACGGCATCGCATTGAGGTACTGGCGGAACAGGCGCTCCAGCTGACGGCGCGAGACGCCCACGTGGCCGGCGATCTCGTCGGTCGTGAGCGGGTCCTCGATATTCGCCTCCATCAGCATGAGCGCATCGTTCAGGCGCGGATGGCGCTCGCCGGGCGCAGTCACGAACGGAATGCGCTGGCGCTCGTCGCCGCTCCTGAGCGTGCTTGCGCCGAGCGCGTCGGCGATGCGGTCCACGAGTTCGGGGCCGTGCTCGCGGCCGATCATTGCGAGCATGAAATCGAG
Organism: Paraburkholderia sp. A3BS-1L; assembly: GCF_051125215.1. Taxonomy (NCBI): domain Bacteria; kingdom Pseudomonadati; phylum Pseudomonadota; class Betaproteobacteria; order Burkholderiales; family Burkholderiaceae; genus Paraburkholderia; species Paraburkholderia sp. A3BS-1L. The sequence goes on from NZ_CP120442.1 coordinate 2,054,812, forward strand.
CGTCGCCTGGCCGCCCGAGCAGGTCGCGCGGCCGCGGTCGATTTCGTAGATGTGCTGCGTGACGATGGTGCGCTCGAACTGTTCGGAGAACTGCTGATAGGTCTCCCAGTTCACCGCCACGCGATAGCCCTGCAGCTGGCCCGCCATCGCGAGCCACCAGATGCCGTGGTGGATGCCGCTCACGATCGGCGTGCGCTGCCCCACGCGCGCGAGGCTCGCGAGAAACAGGCGATAGTCGGCGAACTGCTGAAAGCGCTCGGTCACGACGATGAGCCAGTCGCACGCCACCGCGTCGCCGAACGCGCAGTCGGCGGGCCATTGCGCGCCGCCGGCGAGCGGCACGGGCCGGCCGTTCCACGAGCACATCTGCCAGCGGTAGAGCGCGCGGCCGTCGATTTCGTTGGCGAGGTTCAGGGCATCGACGATGGGGCCGACGCTCGACATCGAGACCGGCGGCAACGCGACGATCGCGACCTGGGTCGTGCGGGACGCCGCTTGCGACACGTCCTGGCGCTCCGCTTACTTGAGGCTGCCCGAGAGGAACTGGCGCAGGCGCTCGCTCCTCGGGTTGCCGAGCACGTCGGCGGGCGCGCCCTCTTCCTCGGTGCGGCCCTGGTGCAGAAACATCACATGATTGGAGACGTTGCGCGCAAAACCCATCTCGTGCGTCACGACGATCATCGTGCGGCCTTCCTCGGCGAGCTTCTGCATCACCTTGAGCACTTCGCCCACGAGTTCGGGATCGAGCGCGGACGTAGGCTCGTCGAACAGCATCACGTCGGGGTTCATCGCGAGCGCGCGCGCAATCGCCACGCGCTGCTGCTGGCCGCCCGAGAGATGCGAGGGATATTGCTTTTCCACGCGCGGCGCGAGGCCGACCTTCTCCAGATACGCACGCGCGCGCTCCTCGGCTTCCTTGCGCGGCACGCCGAGCACGTGCATGGGCGCCTCGATCACGTTCTCGATCACGTTCATGTGCGACCAGAGATTGAAGTGCTGAAACACCATCGCGAGCTTGGTGCGAATGCGCTGGAGCTGCTTGTGATCGGCCACGTCGAGGTCGCCGTTGCGGCCCGCTTTCGTGCGCACGGTTTCGCCGTCCACCACGATCTCGCCGGCGTTCGGCTTCTCGAGGAAATTAATGCAGCGCAGGAACGTGCTCTTGCCCGAGCCGCTCGCGCCGATGATGCTGATCACGTCGCCCTTCTTCGCGTCGAGCGAGACGCCCTTGAGCACTTCGTTGTCGCCATAGCGCTTGTGGATGTCGCGGGCAATCAGCTTGCTATCCGATGAAGATTGCGCTGGGGTTTTCATTTGGGTTTGCGGCGTGCGCGGATTCGTTTGCATCGTCTGAACCAAGGTGGTCTCCCAAAAATTATCGCGTACGCACGGCAAGATGGCCGAGCCAGCGCTTCTCCGCGCGGCGGAACGCAGCCACCAGCACGAACGATACCGCACAGTAGATCAGCGCCGCGAGCCCGAACGACTCGAACGAGCGGTAAGTCGCCGAGTTGGCGTCGCGCGCGACCTTGAGGATGTCGGGCACTGTCGCCGTGAACGCCACCGTCGTTGCGTGCAGCATCAGGATCACTTCGTTACTGTACAGGGGCAGCGCGCGGCGCAGCGCCGAAGGCAGCACGACGCGCCAGTACATCGTGAACGGGCTCATGCCATAAGCGCGCGCCGCCTCCACTTCGCCGTGCGAAGTCGCGCGAATCGCGCCCGCGAAAATCTCGGTCGTATAAGCGCAGGTATTGAGCGCGAACGCGAGGATCGCGCAATTCAGGCCGCTGCGGAAAAACGCGTCGAAGAGCGGCTCGGCGCGCACGAAAGCGAGGCTGTACACGCCCGTGTAGATCAGCAGCAGTTGCACATAGAGCGGCGTGCCGCGAAACACATAGGTGTAGAAGCGCACCGGCAGCGAGATCCAGCGCCGGCTCGACACGCGCGCGACCGCGAGCGGCACCGCGCAGACAAAGCCGAACGCCACCGAGATCACGAGCAGCCACGCCGTCATCGCGAGGCCCGAGACGTGCTCGCCGTCCCAGTAGAGGAATGCGCGGCCGAATTGTTGAATGATTTCGTTCATCGCCTGGTTCTCCCCGGATTACAGTTGCGCGTGGCGCACGCCCGCCGAGTAGCGGCGTTCGAGCCAGATCAGCGCGAAGTTCGAAATGGTGGTGATCGCCAGGTAGATGAGCGCCGCGATCACGAGGAAGAAAAACAGGTTGAAGGTGCTGCGGCCCGCGTCCTGAGCGGCCTTCACGACATCGGCCAGACCGATGATCGACACCAGCGCGGTCGCCTTCACGAGCACCTGCCAGTTGTTGCCGATGCCGGGCAGCGCAAAGCGCATCATCTGCGGAAACAGGATGCGCACGAACACGCGCACCCCGCTCATGCCGTAGGCGTGGCCCGCTTCGAGCTGGCCGCGCGGCACAGCGAGAAACGCGCCGCGGAAGGTCTCCGTGAAGTACGCGCCGTAGATGAAGCCGAGCGTGAGCACGCCGGCCACGAATGGATCGATGTCGATCTGCGCCATGCCGAGCGCGTCGGTGACCTCGTTCACGCCGATCTGAATGCTGTAGAACAGCAGCAGCATCAGCACGAGATCGGGCACCGAGCGAATCAGCGTGGTGTAGGCCGTCGCGCAGGCCGCGAGCGGCCGGTTGAACGAAAGCTTCGCCGCCGCGCCCGCAAGACCGAGCAGCACGGCCACGCCGAGCGAGAGCAGCGAAAGTTCGATCGTCTTGATCGTGCCGGCGAGCAGTACCGGGCCAAAGCCGTAGAGCATCACGCGCGTCTCCGTGAAAGTCGTTATCGACGCTCCGGGTGTTGGCCGCGGGCGTCGTTTTGAAGATGTGCGCGGATGGTCGCAGTGCAAAATGGATTGCTCAAACGCGCGCGCCCGTTATGCTGCATTGCAGCATAGCAGCGCTTCGCACGTCTGGCCGGGGTTTTGAGCCGCGCCGTCAAGGGCGCGATGATTTTGTAAGCCGAAAAAAACCCAGCGGTCCACGCTGGGCGTTTTCACAAGTTTCGAGTCGCTTTTTCGATAGAAGCCGCGGCGCCCTACTCGATCCCCAACTGCGCCTTGATCGCGGGCAGCATGTACTGCACGGCCGCGCGCCCTTCCTCGATCGCCGGACCGGCGCGATGAAAGTCGAAAATCCCCATGCCGCCCAGACGCGGCTGGATCAGCACGTCGGCGGGCTCGCCCGCCAGACGGCTGCGCGTGATGCGCACCTGCATGATGTCGATACTCTGCGCGATCGAGCTCAGCAAGGACGGCGCGCGCGCACTTGGCGGCGGCGCGACGCGCACGTCCGGGCCGCCCAGCGCGCCCAGTCCCGAAGGCTGCAGCCAGTTCGGAAACGGCCTGCCATTGCGGCGCAGCAGCAACGGGGGTTCCCTGCGGCGCGCGCCGGGCGGCGCATTGGGCAGCGAGCCGGCTTGCGTATCGGACGATGCGTCGGAGGGCGCGTCGGACAGTCCATCGAGCGGCAATTCCAGCTCCTCGCCGCTCGCCGGCGAAGTCCCGGCGCCCGCCACCTCCGCCGGCGTTTCGCGCGGCACGGTGTCGATTGCGCCGCCCAGGTCACGGCCATTGAGGATGTCGTGATTAAGGTCGATGGCGATCACCGTGTCGGCGCGCATCGCGCGCGCCGCCGAGACCGGCACCGGGTTGCTGAGCCCGCCGTCCACGAGCCATACGCCGTCGTGCCAGATCGGCGTGAAAAGCCCGGGGATCGCGATGGAGGCGCGCACCGCGTCCACCACGCCGCCGTCGCGCAGCCAGACTTCGCGGCCCGTATCGAGCTCGGTGGCCACCGCCGCGAACGGTATGGCCAGGTCGTCGATCGTGCGCCCGTTGAACTGTTTCGCGAACAGGTCGATCACCTTGCGCCCGCCCAGCAGCCCGCCGGAAAAGCGCAAGTCGAGCAGGCGCACGACCGTCTGCCAGGTGAGCTTGCCGACCCACTCTTCGAGCCAGTCCAGATCGCCGTTCGCGTAGACGGCGCCCACGAGCGCGCCGATGGAGGTGCCGCACACCACGTCGGGCTTGATGCCCGCCTCCTCTAGCGCGCGAATCGCGCCAATATGGGCCCAGCCGCGCGCCGCCCCGCCACCCAGCACGAGCCCCACGCGCGGCGGACGCCGACGTTGCATCACCATGCGCGCCTCCCGCGTCCTCCGGTTTTCCTCACCTGCTTCGCTTTCTGCTTCACTTTCCTCAACACTTTGTCGAGTAGATTCAATGTCCTATGTCCGCTTGCTGAGTCCACTTTCCGGCGCCTGCCCGTCTTCGTTCGTCTCCATCGCCCTTCAACGCCCCCGAATCACATCGGAGCGCGAGGTCGTCGAGACCCGTCCGTCGGGCCCGAAGTGCACATTGAAATACGCTTCCTGCGTGACGCCCCCTTCGAGCCACTTCCAGCTCCACACCGTCTCCTTCTTGAGCCGGTACGCGGCCACCTGCCCTGGTTTACCGAGCAAGCGCCGCACCTCGTCCTGGCTCTCGCCGACGCGCACCTTCGCGAAATTCTCGGCAGTGAGCGCCTGCGTGATCGCCACGAGCCGTCCATCCGGGCCGATGTCGACCATATAGGTCTTGAGCCCCGCCGGGCCGCGCGGATATTCGAGCCGCCGCGAGCCGTCGTCGAACACACGCTCGGTCTCGGGCTTGCCCATCTGCTCGCGCACCTGCTCGAGCGTCGAGACGCCAGGCGTCATGCCCTTGAGCAGCAGCACGTCGGGCTTCACCGAATCGAAGAAGGTCTTGAACGTCTGCCGGAGGGCGTCGAGCATGGTGTCGATCTGGCGGTCGTCGCAGCCCGTGAGCGTGAGCGCCGCCAAGGCGGCGCACGCCACCGCGAGCGAGCGTGTGGATGAAAAGGTGGGCGACATGTCGTGTGGGCATCACGGAAGCAGCGCTTGCGGCGCATCTGAGGACGGACCAGGGCGCCGGCTCAGCGTGCGCTTACAACCCACAATGTACCGTCAATGCGGCTGGTCGTGGCGCGCCGTCGAGTTCGAATGCGGCTCGTGCAACGCCCGGGACGCCCGTGCGTGCGCGCCGGCCGCGGCAGGCAGCGCCTCGCTCGCGGCAGCGCCGGCACGCTTGCGCTCGCGCAGCGAGCGGCGCGTGCGCGCGATCTCGGCGGCCTGCCAGGACAGCAGCGCAAGCACGCCGAACACCACCTCGCGCATGCGCTTGACGAGCGCGAGCGAGAGCGCCACGTCCGGGCTCACGCCGAACAATTGCGCGAGCAGCACCACGGCGACTTCCTGCACGCCGAGGCCCGCCGGCACCATGAAGGCCGCGTGGCGCACGGCCTGGGTGATGGCCTCGATGGCGAGCGCCTCGCCCACCGTGACCGGATGGCCGAGCAGCTTGAGCGCCCACCATGTCTCGAACGCGCCGAGCATATAGCCGCCGAGCTGCCAGAAGAACGCGCGGAACATCAGGCCTGTGCGCGACATGAGCCGGTCGAGTTCGGCGTCGAGCTGCTTGCCGTCGATGCCCATCATGAGCGGATTGTTCGCGCCGAGCAGCTGCGCGGCCCAGCGCTCGATCGCATGGAACACCCCGCCGCGGCGCAGCAGGACCACTGCGAGCACGGGCAGCGGCGCCGTGAGGAGCAACGCGAGCGCGATCGTGACGATGGTGCGCAGCGACCCGCCGTCGCCCGTTGCCGCCACGATCAGCACGACGCCGAGCGCCGAGAACGCGTATTGCACGGCAATGGTCACGAACACCTCGACGATCACCGAGGCCGTGATCCGGCTCAGGTCGCGCCCATCGTCACCGTTGTCGCCATCGCCGCGGTCGCGCACCTTCCAGCGCGCGAGGCGCACCCCGACGATCTCCCCGCCCACGCCCACCACGGGCAGGAGGCGGTTGACGGCCTCGCGCACGGTCGCGACCCACCAGAGGAAACCAAGCGGCGCGCGCTTGTCGAGCAGGAGGCGCCACGCGTGCGCATCGAGCAACAGCGGCAGCGCATGGAACGGCACGAGCCATAGGAGCACCGGCCCCGCCGCGCCGATCACGCGCACCACGTCGCGCGCGCCATCGTGCACGGCCAGCCCGATCAGGATCGCGATCCCGACCGGCAGGCCCAGCCATTGAAGCCACTTCATGACGATGCCTGTGTCTCCTGGGTGTGACTTGCCAGCGCGCGTGCGCCGCCCGATGCAGCGGACTTCGCCGCCCCCCGGTCGAAAAACACGTCGGTGAACCCGCCGTGGCGCACGCCCGCGCGCTTCAGCGCTTCGGCCACGCGCGGCGAGATCAGCGCGTCGAGCTCGTCGGCGTGCCGATACGCGCTCATCGACGGCGTGATCGGCCCCTCGCCCGCAGCGGGCGCCTCGGCCGGATGGCAATAGATCTCGCCCACGCCCTGCGCCGGCAGATGCACGAGCGCGTCGAGCAGCACTGCCTCGTCCATCGCGCCCGTGTTCGCCATGCCCACGACGTAATCGTTATGCGCCACGCCCGCACGCGCAAGACGCGCGCGCACGAGTGCAAGCCAGGGCCTGAGCGCAAACGGCGCGCCCGCCTCCAGCGGCAGGCGCATCGCGCGCAAGCCGTACTCGCGGCCGATCGAGAGGATCAGCGAGAGCACCGTGGGATGCAGATGGAAGTGCTTGTGCGTGTTCACGTGATCGAGCGCGAGCCCGGTCGCCGCGAACGCCTCGAATTGCGCGCGAATCTCCAGGGCGAGCTGCGCGCGCACGTGAGGCAGGAAAAAGAAGCGAAAGCCGTCGAGCACCATGTTGTCGCCGAAGCGGCCTTGCGCGTCGACGAGCGCGGGAATTTGCGCGTGCGGCAGCATGGCCGCGCCGTCGGCGAGCACGAGGTGCAGGCCCACGCGCAGGTTCGGCAATTGCCGCGCGCGCGCCACCGCATCGGCGGCGGCGGGCGCGGCGACCATCAGGCTCGCGGCATTGAGCACGCCATCGCAGTGCGCGCGCTCGACCGCCGCGTTGACCCGCTCGTGCAGGCCGAAGTCGTCGGCGGTGAAGATCAGCGCGCGGCCATCATTGCCTGCGACGTCGGCAACCCCAGCCGCGCGCGGCGACGCATCCATCATGCCTCGTGGGCGCGCAGGAAGCGGAAGAACTCCACGCCCTCACGCAGGCGGCGCTTCATCATGTCCCAGCTCGTGAGCATTTCGCGCACGATTTCCCAAATCTTCGACGGGCGGAAATAGAACTCGCGATAGAACTGCTCGAGATGGTGATAGATCTCGTCGCGCGACAGATGCGGATAGCCGATCGCCGCAAGCTGCACGCCTTCCTTGCTCACGAGATTGATGGTCTTGTTCTCTTCCATCCAGCCGTTCTCGACGGCCTGCTTGTAGAGCGTCGTGCCCGGATAAGGCGCCGCGAGCGAGACCTGGATCGTGTGCGGATTGATTTCCTTCGCGTACTCGATGGTCTTCTTGATGGTCTCCGGCGTCTCGCCCGGCAGGCCGAGAATGAAGGTGCCGTGAATCTTGACGCCGAGCTTCTTGCAATCGGCGCTGAAGCGGCGCGCGAAGTCGGTGCGCACGCCCTTCTTGATGTTCACGAGGATCTGGTCGTCGCCGCTTTCGAAGCCCACGAGCAGCAGGCGCAGGCCGTTCTCCTTCATGACCTTGAGCGTCTTGTACGGCACATTCGCCTTGGCGTTGCACGACCACGTCATGCCGAGCTTGCCGAGGCCGATCGCGATGGCTTCGGCGCGCGGCAGGTCATCGGTGAAGGTGTCGTCGTCGAACATGAGCTCCTTCACTTCCGGCATGTTGTCGCGAATCCACTTCGCTTCCGCGAGCACGTTCTCGACCGAGCGCGTGCGGTAGCGGTGGCCGCTCACCGTCTGCGGCCACAGGCAGAACGTGCAGCGCGACTTGCAGCCGCGACCCGTGTAGATCGAGACGTACGGGTAGTTCAGGTAGCCGATGAAGTAGTTGTCGATCTTCAGATCGCGCTTGTAGACGGGCGCCACAAAGGGCAGCTCGTCCATGTTCTCGAGGATCGGACGCGCTTCGTTGTGCTCGATCGAGCCGTCCTTCGCGCGCCAGCTCAAGCCCTTGATCTCGGCGAACGGCTTGCCTTCGGCGATTTCCTTGCAGGTGAAGTCGAATTCCTCGCGGCAGACGAAATCGATCGCCTCGGTGGCCGTGAGCGAGTTGTGCGGGTCGACCATCACCTTCGCGCCCACCATGCCGACCAGCAGCGACGGCTTGCGCTTTTTCAGGTCCTCGGCGAACAGCGCGTCGGTCGGGAACGACGGCGTGCTCGTGTGGATGATCACGAGGTCGTAGTCCATCGCGATCTTCAGCGTTTGTTCGACGCCAATACCGTCGGCGGGCGCGTCGAGCACGCGGCTGTCCGGCACGAGGGCTGCGGGCTGGGCGAGCCAGGTCGGATACCAGAACGAGCGGATCTCGCGCTTCGCCTGATAGCGCGAGCCTGCGCCACCGTCGAAGCCGTCATAGGACGGGGCCTGCAAAAACAGCGTTTTCATGAGAGGAGTGCTCCGCCAACCCTTTTGTTAATGGGCATGAATGAACGACAAGCGCGCGCGCTGGCTCGAGGCCGGCGCGGCACGCCACAATTTGGGGTGCGCCTGGGACTCATGCCCCGGGGCGCTTCGGTCCGGCACGCTGGACCTGATTTATTCGGGCCTGCTTCACCAGGCTTGCTTCGCCAGGCCTGATTCGCCAGACCTGACAACGCTGGGCCCAACCACGGCCTCAACGGCCATCCGACACCTCGACGGCCGCCCGGCGCGGCGCCGCGCTCACGCGCGCTTCGCCCGCACCCGGCATGGCACCGATGTCGGCCGCGGCCACGACGTCGGGGTTGGCGACCGGCACGCGCACGCCGCGCCAGATCACGTGCGAGCCGAATACGGCCGCCAGCCATTGCAGCAGCAAGAGCGCATCGCGCAGCGGCACCAGCGGCAAATCGCGCCAGAACGCCTGCAGGCTCGCACTGCCGCGCACATGCAAGGCCAACCGCGCGATGATACCGCTAACCGTGCTCGCGCCGAGCACGGCCAACGCGACCCTCGCCACTGCGCCGGCCCCGGATGCCATCGCGGCGCTGGCCGCGAGCTGCCAGTATGCGAGCGCGCCCAGCACGAGCCACGGCGAGGTAAAGGTGATGAAGAGCGACGCAAACCCCGCCGGATTGACCGAGCGAATCGTGCGCAGCCAGCGCGTCTCGCGCAGCCACAGCGTGCGGAACGTCGGCTCGATCACGTCAGTGGCGACCAGCACCGGCGCGAGCACCGTGTCGAGCCCGTGATCGCGTGCGAAGCGCGCGAGCTGATAGTCGTCGGCGAGGCAATCCTTGAGCGACTCGAAACCGCCGATGCGCTCGAGCGTGCCACGCGACAGCGCAAGCGTCGCACCGAAGCCGAACGCGCGCGAGCCCGTGGAATGCGCGACCCGCACCGAAGGCGCGAACCACTCGTTGATGAACAGCGCGCCCACGCGCGGCCAGAAGCCGCCGATACTGCGCGCGCTGTAAAGACAGGTGACCACGCCCACTTGCGGGTCGGCGAGCGGCGCGGTGACGATCTCGAGATAGTCGGGCTCCACCGCGATGTCGCTGTCGGCGACGATCAGCACCTCATGGCGCGCATGGGCCGCCATATTGATGAGATTGCTCACCTTCAGGTTGCTGCCGTGCACGCGCGAGTCGATCACGAGCGCGATGTCGTGGGCCGGATACGCGGCCTGCAGCCGCCGCACGACCGCAATGGCGGGATCCTTCGACGAGGACACCCCGAAAATCAATTGATAGCGCGGATGGTGCTGCTCGCAAAAGGTGACGAGGTTTTCATAGAGACGGGGCTCTGCGCCACACAGCGGCTTGAGCACGCTCACCGGCAGCGGCGTGCGGACCCGGGCGCGCCGGGCCGCCACGCGCACTTGTGCGGCGGAACCAAGGCGCGGCATGCTGAGCACGGCACAAATCGCGTAGAAAGTGGCCGCGCAACACAGCGCGATCACAAGCCACCACGCCGGGGACAGAGAACCCAGCACTGCAGTCATGCCTCGATGCCTCGCGCGCCGCGCCACGGCACCGCGGCGCAATCACACGGCGCGCCGGCCAACTCGAGCGTGTCGCCTGCTAACATTTGCCCTACCCCGGAAATCACGAAAATTGACCCGCGCATCGTATCCGCGCGACATATGGGCCGCCACCTGCGTAACAGACGGCTACATTTTTTAAACGCCGTGCCAATCAACCGATGAATTGACCGGGCACTGCCAGAAAAAGGCGCGCGCGGCGCTCTTTTTTGCACCCTTGCTCGCACCCTGATTCAAAGGCAAAAATTGTAGCAGCAACGTCCTCACGCCGCTTCCGCGCTCTCGCAAAAATGCTTCTCATATTTGCAAAGACGGCAATTATTTCAAGTGGTCCACAACGAGCTTCCAGCGCCACATTGCCCCAAGAATAATCAGTAAGCATATTGAAATAAATTCTTAACGATATTGAATAGCGCTTTAGTGGAGCTCAACCGAATATCGATATAAATAAGAATTATTCTGGTTCAATTGAGAAATGGGGTTGCAGGCGTTTGCAGGCCGAGCCTGCGCGGTCCCATCTACGCTGCCCGGCGTGGGCAGCCCCACCGGAAACCACGCGAGGCGCATGGATTCCCCGAGGCCGTCAGCAGGATCCGGAGCGCTTTGGCACAATGCCTCGACCTTGCGTCTGCCTTGCAGCCGCCCCAGCGCCCACCCGGCGCGTTCGCGGGGCCAGGCTTGCGGCACGCTCCATGAACATCGGAACGCCACTCGCCCATGATCCCCTTCTCCGTCCTCGACCTCTCGCCGGTGCCTGCCGGCTCGAATGCCGGCGTCGCGCTGCGCAACACACTCGATCTCGCCCAGCACGCCGAGCGCTGGGGCTACCACCGCTACTGGCTCGCCGAGCACCACAACATGACCGGCATCGCCAGCGCCGCCACCTCCGTCGTGATCGGCCATGTTGCGGGCGGCACGCGCACGATTCGCGTCGGGTCGGGCGGCATCATGCTGCCCAATCACGCGCCGCTCTTGATCGCCGAGCAGTTCGGCACGCTCGAGGCGCTCTATCCGGGGCGCATCGACCTGGGGCTCGGGCGCGCGCCCGGCACCGACCAGACCACAGCGCGCGCGCTGCGCCGCGACCTGCACGCGAGCGCCGAGGCCTTCCCCGACGACGTCGCCGAGTTGCAGCGGCTCTTCGCCGATCCGGTGGAAGGCCAGCGCGTGCGCGCCGTGCCGGGCGCGGGCCTGCACGTGCCGCTCTATATCCTCGGCTCGAGCCTGTTCGGCGCGCAGCTCGCGGCGGCGATGGGCCTGCCCTTCGCGTTCGCCTCGCACTTCGCGCCCGACCAGCTGCTCGCCGCGCTGCGCGTCTATCGCTCGCAGTTCCGAGCGTCGGCGACGCTCGCGAAACCGCACGCGATGGTAGGCGTGAACGTGTTCGCCGCCGAGACCGACGACGAAGCACGCTTGTTGTTCACCTCGCTACAGCAGCAATTCGTGAATCTGCGGCGCGGCACGCCGGGGCAGCTTCCGCCACCGGCGGCACAAATCGCCGCAAACGAATTCGAGCTTTCGAGCGTCGCACATTCGCTCGCGTGCTCGGTGGTGGGCGACCGCGCGAGCGTACGTGCGGGACTCGCCTCGGTGATCGAGCAGACCCAGGCGGACGAGCTGATCGTCACCGCGCAGATCTACGATCACGCAAAACGTCTGCGCTCGTTCGAGATCACCGCGCAGGTGCGCGCGGAGATGGCCGAGGCCCGTTGACCCCAGCCGGGCCAGGCGAGAAGGACTATCGCGGCTGGCCCGGCAGCGCCGCCAGCCCGCTGAGCAGCGCGGCGTGAAACGCCTCGGGGTCCTGCATCTGCGGCGCATGGCCGAGTTCGGGGAACTCCACGAGCTTCGCGTTCGGGATGGCCTTCTGTGCCGCCCTCGCCAGCGCCGGGTAGTGCCCGAGCTGAGCACGCACTTCGGGCGGCGCGGCATCCTTGCCGATGGCGGTCGTGTCCTTGTCGCCAATCAGCAGCAGCGTCGGCACTTTTAACTGGCCGAATTCGTAGATCACGGGCTGCGTGTAAATCATGTCGTACAGCAGCGCCGAATCCCACGCAACCTGCTGCTTGCCCGGCCCCCGGTACATGCCGGCCAGCATCTGCACCCACGGCTCGTAGCGCGCGCTCCAGTGGCCCGCGTAATAGGTCGACTGCTCATAGTTGCGGATGCCGTCGGCGCTCGTTTTCAATTCGCGCGCATACCAGTCGTCCACCGAGAGCGAAGGCACGCCTTTCGCTTTCCAGTCCTCGAGCCCGATCGGGTTCGCAAGCACCAGTTGCTCCGTCTCGCGCGGATACATCAACCCGTAGCGCACCGCGAGCATGCCGCCGGTCGAATGGCCGATGACGGTCGCGCGCCGCACGCCCAGCGATTCGAGCAGCGCATGCGTATTGCGCGCAAGCTGCTGGAAGCTGAATTGATAAGCCGCCGGCTTGCTCGATTTACAGAAACCGATCTGGTCCGGCGCGATCACGCGATAACCGGCATCGGTGAGCCGCGTGATCGTATCGCCCCATGTGGCGGCGCAGAAGTTCTTGCCGTGCAGCAGGACCACGATGCGGCCGTTGGGCCTGGACGGCTGCACGTCCATATAGGCCATGTGCAGCATCTGCCCTTGCGACGTGAAGCTGAACTCGCGCACCGGATGCGGATAGTCGAAGCCCTGAAGCTCGGGGCCATACACGGGACCATCGGCGGAACCCCCGATCGGCACGGCAACCGTGGATGCGGCGGCGGAAGACGCATTCGGGCCGCTTCCGGCAGCGCACGCAGCAAGACCGGAAACGGCGGCACAACAGGCGGCGATGGCGTATAGCCTCGATATCGAAAGCATGGGCAATGTCGTCAAGAGTGGCGTGACTTCACGCGGGTTGTCGCCTCGGCGCCCGGCGGGCGCGGGCCATTACGGCGGGCGCAAAATGCCCCGATTCTAGCCGCCATGCGTTGCCGCCCTGTGCAAGGAATTCGCGCAAGACGGCTTTCAGTGCTAGAACAGTCAATGCGCGGTCACAAAAACGACGCCGGCGACGGGAAGTCCCAACACGCATCCGGCGCACGAGCCGAGACGCACGAATCAGGCCATACCCCGGGGCACAACAAGGAGACGATCATGGCAACTCCGGCAAGCCTCAACGATCTGCAGCGCACCACGCTCGCGATCGTGCTCGCGGGCGGGCGCGGCACCCGTCTCGGTCCGCTCACCAACAAGCGCGTGAAGCCGGCGGTCTACTTCGGCGGCAAATACCGCATCATCGATTTCGCCCTCTCCAACTGCCTGAATTCGGGCATCCGCCGCATCGCCGTGGTCACTCAGTACAAGGCGCATTCGCTGCTGCGCCACCTGCAGCGCGGCTGGGGCTTCCTGCGCGGCGAGTTCAACGAGTTCGTCGACCTGTGGCCCGCGCAGCAGCGCGTGGAAGGCGCACACTGGTATCGCGGCACGGCCGACGCCGTCTATCAGAATCTCGACATCATCCGCTCGATCTCGCCCAAGCATGTGATCGTGCTGGCCGGCGACCACATCTACAAGATGGATTACACGCGCATGGTGGCCGACCATGCCGCGAGCGGCGCCGACTGCACGGTGGGCTGCATCGAGGTGCCGCGCCTGGACGCGCGCGCGTTCGGCGTGATGGCCGTGGACGAAGCGCGCCGCGTCACCGGCTTCGTCGAGAAACCCGACGATCCGCCCGCGATGCCGGGCCACCCCGACATCGCGCTCGCAAGCATGGGCATCTACGTGTTCGAGACGGCCTATCTGTTCAAGCTGCTCGAAGAGAACATCGCGCGCACGGCCACCGACCACGACTTCGGCAAGGACATCATTCCGCGCGTGGTCACCGATGGTCATGCGATCGCGCATCCGTTCAGCCTCTCGTGCGTCTCCTCCGATCCGAACGCCGAGCCCTACTGGCGCGACGTGGGCACTATCGACGCCTACTGGTCCGCCAATCTCGATCTGGCCTCGACGATTCCCGCCCTCGATCTCTACGACCGCAACTGGCCCATCTGGACCTATCAAGAGCAATTGCCGCCCGCCAAGTTCGTGCGCGACCTGAATGGACTGCAAGGCTCCGGCACCAACCTGATCGTGTGCGGCGGCAGCGTGATCTCGGGCTCGCAGATCTCGCGTTCGGTGATCTCGTCGAATGTGGTCGTGAAGTCGTTCTGCAACATTGCCGAGGCAGTCTTGTTGCCCGAGGTGACGGTCGGCGCGAGCTGCCGGCTGCGCAAGGTGGTGGTGGACCGCGGCTGCGCGATTGCCGACGGCACCGTGATCGGAGAAGACCCCAAGCTCGACGGCGAGCGCTTCTACCGGACCGAGAACGGCGTCGTGCTGGTCACGGACGAAGCGCTGGCGAGGCTCAGGCGCGGCGGCTGATCAATACAAGAGCGAGGCGCGCGCCCCCTCAACCCTGGACAGTCACTCGCCTGCAAGGGCCCCATTCCGATGACGATCCGCGTTCTGCACGTAGCCAGCGAACTCTACCCGCTGCTGAAAACCGGCGGTCTCGCCGATGTCACGGCCGCCCTGCCCGTCGCGCTGATCGAGCAAGGCGCCGATGCGCGCGTGCTGCTGCCGGGCTTCGCGAGCGTCGCTGCGGGCCTTGCCGACCTGCGCCCGGTCGCGCGCCTCGCGCGCACCTTCGGCGCTCCAGAAGCATCGCTCGAACTCGGCCATCTGCCGGGCAACGGCCTGCCCGTCTACATGATTCGCGCCGACGCGCTCTACGCCCGCCCGGGCAGCCCGTACCTCGACGCCGCCCAGGTGCCCTACGGCGACAACGCCCAGCGCTTCGCGCTGCTCGGCTGGGCCGCCGCGCAGCTCGCCCAGCATGCCGATCCCGACTGGACACCCGCCATCGTGCACGCGCACGACTGGCACGCGGGGCTCGCCCCCGCTTACCTGCGCGCCGCCGCGCGCGAACGCCGGCGTGCCGGCACGCGCACCGTCTTCACGATTCACAACCTCGCCTATCAAGGCATTTTTCCCGCGCAGCAGTTCGACATGCTGGGCCTGCCCGCCGACTTCTTCGACATGCACGGCGTGGAGTTCTACGGTCAACTTTCATTTCTGAAAGCAGGCCTCTATTTCGCCGACAAGATCACCACGGTGAGCCCGACTTACGCGCGCGAGATCCAGACCGTCGCTCAGGGCTGCGGGCTCGAAGCGCTGCTCAAGGGCCGCGCGCACGATCTGGTAGGCATCCTGAACGGCGTCGATTACGCGATCTGGCATCCCGCCCACGACGACGCCATCGCCGCGCATTACTCGGCTGCGCACATGAGCGGCAAGCCGCGCTGCAAGACGGCGCTGCAAGCGCGGCTGAAGCTCGCACAGCGGCAAGACGCGCCCGTGTTCGCCGTAGTGAGCCGCCTCACCGAGCAAAAAGGCCTCGACCTGCTGCTCGGCGCGGTGCCTGAGATCGTCGCGCGCGGCGGGCAGCTCGCCGTGCTCGGCTCCGGCGATGCGAGCCTCGAACAGGGCTTCGCGCGCGCGGCGCGCCAGCATCCCGACGCGGTGTCGGTCGAGCTCGGCTTCGACGAGACACTCGCGCACTCGATCGTCGCGGGCGCCGACGTCATGGTGGTGCCTTCGCGCTTCGAGCCGTGCGGGCTCACGCAGCTTTACGCGCTCGCCTACGGCGCGCTGCCGCTCGTGCATCGCGTGGGCGGTCTCGCCGACACCGTCGCCGACGCCTCGCTGGAAAATCTCGCCGATGGCCTCGCCACCGGCTTCGTGTTCGAGCGCTTCGAGCCCGACGCGCTCGCCGCCGCGATCCGCCGCGCCTTCGCGCTCTATGCGCGCAGCCATGACTGGCGCGCGACGCGCGAGCGCGGCATGCATCAGGACTTCGGCTGGGCCGCGTCGGCGCAACGCTATATGGCGCTCTATCGCGAGTTGGCCTGAAGCGACGCACAATTCTCACAACACTTCGCACACCAGATCGCAACCCGCGAGACGGCTGCGCGCAACACTGCACATACGCGGTCATCGACTGGGCGCGGCGAATTCGGTTATCGTTGCCGCACCGCTCGATTTTTCGCACCTCGCCCCCAGATACTGCCCATGAAAAACGTTTTGAGCATCCAGTCGCACGTCGTGTTCGGCCATGCGGGCAACAGCGCCGCTGTGTTCCCGATGCTGCGGCTCGGCGTGAACGTGTGGCCGCTCAATACCGTGCAGTTCTCGAACCACACGCAATACGGCCACTGGACCGGCAGCGCGATCGATGCCGGGCAGATGGTGGATCTTGCCGAGGGCATCGGCGCGATCGGCGTGCTGCCGCGTTGCGACGCGGTGCTCTCGGGCTACCTCGGCACGCCCGAGCAGGCCCAGGCCGTGATCGACGTCGTGCGCGCCGTGAAGGCCGCCAACCCGCACGCACGCTACTACTGCGACCCGGTGATGGGCGCGGTCAACGGCGACGGCAGCGGCTGCAAGATCGAGCCCGGCATTCAGGAGTTTCTGGTGCGGCACATGCCCGAGGTGGCCGACGCGCTGATGCCGAACCACAGCGAACTGCAACGGCTCGTCGGGCGCGAGATCGAGACCGCCGAAGAGGCTGTCGACGCCTGTCGCGAACTGTTGGAGCGCGGCCCGAAGCTCGTGCTCGTCAAGCATTTGCTCGACCGCAACAGCCCCGCTGACACCTTCAACATGCTCGTCGTGAGCGAGCACGAGGCGTGGCTCGGCCAGCGCCCGCTCTATCACTTCGCGCGCCAGCCCGTGGGCGTGGGCGACATTACGAGTGCGATCTTCGTCGCGCGCCTGATGAACGGCGATGCGCTGCGGCCCGCGTTCGAGCATACGCTCGCCGCCGTGAACGCGGTCGTGAAGGCCACCTACGACGCGGGGCGCTACGAACTGGAAATCGTCGCGGCGCAGGACCAGATCGCGCGCCCGCGCGAATGGTTCGACGCGTGGGCCATCGACATGGGTTGAGGGCGGGGCCGCGCGGCCTATAATGCGAGCCGCAAGCCCTCCGTTAGTCAAGAGATCGATCGATGTCCCACCCCATCCGCAGCGAACAGGAAGAGTATTTCGAGCAATTGTGCCTTGCCGTCGACGCCGGCGAAACGCACGAGCAGGAAGCCATCGAATACTTCGAAGAGCAAAGCCATGAAGCCGATTTCGACGCAGCCGTCTGGCTCGACATCGCGCTTTATCACGCACCCGAAGTGGCGCGCGGCATCATCGACTTCGTCGACGAAGAAGACCGCCAGCGCAGCGACATCGCACAGACCATCGCCGACAATCTCGACATTGCCTATGGCGACGACGACTGCGAGCGCTTCGAGACGATCGTGCGCCTTGCGCTGGCCAACGGCGTGCCCGTCGATCTGGACGTGGTGCTCGACGGCTGCAACCGCGCGCTCGACGATCTCGAAGGCTGGGCCAACGAAGACACCATGGCGCCGCTCGTGCGCCTGCGCGAAACGCTGCTTGCAATGCAAGCGCAGCGTTGAGCGCGCAAGACCGCAACACGCGCACGACACGCGGCACAAGCACGACACGCTCGCGGCACGACCGAACCACATAGAACAACAACGCTGCGCCAGGAGCCACGATGAGATCGCGCCACACGCCACCTCGCCCATCCGGTGCGCTGCCCCGTGCGTCGCGGCGCGCCGCACTGCTCGCAGCCACGCTCGGCGCGCTCTCGAGCATGTTCGCCGCGGCGCCCGGCGGCGCCGCACCTGCGGCCGGGCCGCCCACCGTGCTCACCATACGGATTGGCTTCGCCGCGCCATTGAGCGGCGACTATGCCGACTATGGCCGCGACCTGCAAAAAGGCGCGCAGCTCGCCATCGACGACGCCAACGCTCAAGGCGTGAAGATCGGCGATCAAACCGCGCACTTCGAGCTCGTCAGCATCGACGATCGCGCCGACCCGCGCGGCGGCGTGCAGGCCGCCGCGCGGCTCGCCAATGAGAACGTGGCGGCGGTGATCGGCCACTTCAACTCGGGCGCGGCCATCGCGGCCTCGCGCATCTATGAAAGCGCCGGCATCCCCATGATCGCGCCCACCGCGACCAACCCCACCCTGACTTCGCAAGGCTTCGCGAACACCTTCGCGGTGATCGCGAACGACGCGCGGTCCGCCGGCATGGCGGGCGCATGGGCCGTCGACGAGATCAAGCCGCGGCGCATCGCCATCTTCGACGACCGCAGCGCATTCGGCCAGGGCGAAGCCGACGTGTTCGAGCGCGCCGTGAAAGCGCGCGGCGGCATCGTGGTCGCGCGCGACTTCGCGACGAGCGAATCGGGCAAACCGGGCGAGAGCGTCGACTTCGGCCCGCAGCTCGCGCGCATCCAGGCCGCCAACGCCGACCTGCTCTATTTCGGCGGCCTCGCGCACGAGGCCGCGGCGCTCGTGAGGCAAATGAAGGCGCGCAGCATGAACGCGCAGTTCGTGGGCGGCGGCGGCGTGGCGCTTCCCGACTTCGTGCGCCTCGCGGGCGTGGCGGGCGAAGGCACGCTCGCGTGGGAGTACGGCCGCCCGCTCGCGCAACTGCCCGACGGCCCGCACTTCGCGCAACGGTTCAAGAGCCGTTTCGGCGTCGATGTGCTCGCCTATGCGCCGTTCGGCTACGACGCGGCGTGGGCGGCCATTCACGCGATGGCGGCCGCCAGATCGGCGAATCCCGAGGTCTGGCGCGGCGCGCTCAAGACCCTGTCCTTCGACGGCGTCACGGGCCACATCGCCTTCGACGATCAAGGCGCGCTCAAGAACGGCGCTGCAACGCTCTATCGATTGAAGCAAGGTGCGTGGGTGCCGGTGACCACGCGCGGCGGCTAACGCTCGCCCCGAGCACGCACGACGATCTGCGCACGCGTATCGCGCTGCATGCGCACGAGCGCATCGTGCATCTGCGCGAACTGATCCGGCGAGCACATCTGCCGCCCGAAATGCGCGGCAAGCCTGCGCGAAATCTGCACCGTGCGCGACGCCGGATCGAACACGTAGTGCGACGCGTAGTCGAGCCGGGCGCCATCCGCGTCCGCACTCGCCGACATGTCGTGCGGCCAGTCGGTCACGCGCGCGAACGCGGGCAACACGATTTGCGCGTGCTCCTCGAAATCGCCGCCCACACAGGCCCACGGCTGCGTGCGCTGCGGCACCGCGAGCCACGCGTCGAGCTGCGAGGCGATGCCGCCCGGTAAGCTGCTCAAGGCAGGCAGCGCCGTCGTGCCATCGCGCCAGACGACATGGTCGAGCGTGCCGGCGACCGTGACGGCGAACGGCCCCTGCGTCGCGCCGAGCGCACTCGTCGAAACCTGCGCGGTGCCCGTCAAGCCAGCCTGGCGCAGCCGCTGCAAAGCGATCTCCCGCGCCTGGCGACGCGTCGCGCGGCGCAGCGTGTTGCGCTCGAGTTCCGCACCCGCGCCCGTGTCCTCCACGCGATAGCGGTACGCAGCGCCGCCATCGGCTCCCGCGTCGATTTCGAGCCGCGCCGTGCGCTCGCGTGGCTGCGTGGCGGGCGTGCGCACGAGCACGCCGTCGTCGACGAGCAGCGCCGGGCGATCCAGCACGCCCGCCGGCAAATAGCCGAACGCCACGCCGCCCGACGAGGTATCGGCGAACACGCCCAGGTCGGGCAGCCACGCGATCACATGATCGATCGCCTCCACGCCGTAGCCCGGCACCGAAGGCAGCGCATAGACGGGGCCGAGGTTCAGCAGCGCCGCTTCGGCGCGAATGCCCACCGCCGCGAGCAATGCGGTGAACAGCGCGACGTGGTCCTTGCAGTCGCCGTAGCGCGCGCGCAGGATGTCGACCGCGCGGTGCGGGGCCGCTGCGGTCTCGCCCAGAAAAAGCGCCACGTAGCGGATATTCAGGCGCATCCAGTCGTAGATGCGCGCGGCCCTCTCGCGCGGATCCGCCAGCCCCGCCGTGAGCGTTCGCGCGACGGCCGCGATGGACGGATCGGTCGCGGTGGGATCGGCAGCTGCATCGCGGTAGCGCGCGGCAAAGGCTGCGTAGTCGGGCAAGGTCGTCACCATCAAGCGCGCGCCCCAGTTCACGCGGGCCACGGCGCCCGGCTCCAGCGGCGCGTAAGGGCCATGGTGATACTCGAAGGCGTAGCGCGTGCGGCCGTTCTCGGTCACGGGCGCGAGCGCCTCATAACCGCGTGCATCGACATGAAGCGGCAAGTCCGCCGGCAGATCGAAGACGAGGCGCTGAAGCTCGACCGGCTCGCCCGGCGGCTCGGCGAAGTACGAGAACATGCCGGCTCGCAGCGCCCTGGCGCGGCGCTTGGTCCAGACGAGGCGCACGCGCGAACCCGGCTGCACGCCCGGAAAGATCACGGTGCGCAGCACGCCGTCCTGGAAGGTCGGCGCGCCCGCCGAGCGCGGCTCCTGAACGTCGCGGATCGCGCCTGGCGCCACTTCGCGCAGGGTGCCGTCGGGGTCGATGGTGTACGCCGAGAGCGCAGTGATCGTTTCGATATCCTTATTGAACCAGACGTAGCGCTGCGCGACGGCATCGACGCCGGCCGTGGTGTCGGCGCGCATCGTCGAGTCGTCGTGCTCCTCGATCGAGCCGTCTCGCTGCACGACGAATTCGTGGACATCGCGTTCGAGCGTGGCGGGCGGCGAATCGGCGAGATCCAGGGAATCCTCGGGCGCCTGCGCTCGTGTCTGCGCTCCGGAAGGCGGCTGCGGCTGCACCTGCGCCTGCGCGCGCGGCCAGGCGAACGCCAGCGCCCATGCAAGCGCGAATGCACCGGCCCTTGCGCGCGCGGCGCTCATGGCACGCGCGGCGCCGCTGCGTTCGTCGTGGCCGTCGCGTTGGGTGCGGGCGTCGCGCTCGCCGCGCGCGGCCAGGACGTCGCCGCGAGTTCGCGGGCGCGCATCGCGTCACGCCACGCTCGCGGGCTCGCGCCGAACTCCGCGCGAAACGCCGCGTTGAAGTTGGACAGATCGTTGAAGCCGCTCTCCAGTGCAATGTCGATGATCTTCTCGCCACCCTCCCCGGCGCACAGCCGCAGCGCGGCCGCGCGCAAACGCGAGCGCAGCAGGTATTGATGCGGCGTCACGCCCGCCACCGCCGAAAAGGTCCGCAGGAAGTAGAACTCGCTCACGCCCGCCGCCGCCGCGAGGCTCGCGAGCGTGTGCGGCGAATCGGGCGTCTCTTCAATCAGACGCAGCGTCGCGGCCACGCGTGCGGCCGCGGCCGCCGATGGCCCCGCTCCGGTCGTCGACGTCGCGCTGGCTTGCACCGGGTCCGGCCCGCGCATGTCCTTGCTGTCCGCGCTCACGCGCAAGGTCGCCACCGCCAGCGCAATCGCCAGCTCATCCCACGCGGCGGGCGCTGCGGCCCCGCGCTCCAGCACCTCGACGTTCGCGCAGGCGCGCGCAACCAGTGGCGCGAGCGCGCGCAGCGGCGGCACGCGCAGCGCGCTCCAGCGCCGCGCGCGAGGCACGAGGCCCGCTGCGGCGGCCTGCTCTTCGAGCCAGTCCGGATCGAAATGAAACGAGATGCAGCGGTCGCCCGCGCCATGGCGGTGGCCGCATTCGAAGCACGCGCCCGGCTCGCCCAGCATGATCGCGCCGGGCGTCATCAGTTCCGGGCCGCGCCCACGGCCGGCCTTGCCCGCACCGCAGCGGTAGCCGAACGACCCGGCCGCGACGATCGCGAGGCACGCGCTCGCGTGGCGCTCCTCATAGGGCCGGTCGGCGGGGCCGAACGTGCAGACGACGTCGTCGGCCTGCCAGCCGGGCCCGGACGCGAGCCTGCGCACGAGCGGCGGGCGCGCCGCGCCCTCGCGCGTGCGTTGCGCGAGGGCGCGTTGCAGACGGGCGGCGAGAACGGACATGTCGGCCTCAGCTGGACGATGGAGTTCGGCTTTCGTTGTAGCACATCGGTCGCTGCACATCGGTTGCAGCACATCGAAAAGACGGCCGGCCCCGGATCGTCCAGCCCTGCCTGCGAGCGTCGCAACGTTCAGGCAAACGCGTTATATTGAATGTTTCAATCAGTTTTACTGATGCAGCGTTGCCCCATGACGCGCATCCCGTACCCATGAAGACCCTCGATTTCGATGTCCTTGCGATGGTGGTGGCCGTGGCCGACGCCGGCAGCTTCGTGCGCGGCGCGGCGCTCGTGCACCGTTCGCAGGCCGCACTCTCCATGCAGATCCGCGCGCTGGAAGACACGCTCGGCAAGCCGCTCTTCACTCGCGCGCCGCGCAACGTCACGCCCACGCCCGACGGCCACACGCTGATCGCCTACGCTCGGCGCATGCTCGCGCTGCGCGACGAAGCGTGGGCCTCGCTCGCACACCCCGAAGTCACGGGCCGAGTGTCGATCGGCATGCCCGACGACTATGCGTCGTCGCTGCTGCCGCAGGTGCTGCGCAAGTTCTCGGCGAACTGGCCGAAAGTGGAGATTCAGGTGGTCGGGCTGCCGAGCAGCGCGCTCGCGCCGCTCGTGAAGGACAACAAGATCGATCTGGCCTGCGTGACGGGCACGCGCGAACTCGCCGGCGAATTCATCCGCTTCGAGCCGATGGTCTGGGCCGGGCCGCCTGCTCAGGCGAGCGCGGCCATCGGCCGGGAGGTCTGGCGCGAGCGCCCCCTGCCCATCGCGCTCTTCAGCGCGGGCAGCGTCGCGCGTTCGAACGCGATTGCCGCGCTCGAACGCGAAAACATCGCCTATCGCACGTCCTATGAAAGTCCGAGCCTGATGGGGCTGTGCAGCATGGTCGCGGCGGGCCTCGCGGTCGCGCCGCTCGCGCGCTGCGCAGTGCCCGAAACCTTCCTCACGCTGGGCCGGCAGCATGGTCTGCCGGCCTTGCCCGAACTCGAAGTGGTGCTCGCGCGCAGCGCCCGCTCGAACCGGCCTACCTGCGATTTTCTCGCCGAGCAGATTCTCGCTGAACTGCGGGTCTGAGGCGTTGCGCCGCCTGGCGCGGCGTCGCGGCCCCCGTCGCGGCCCCCGTCGCGGCCCCGGTAGCGGCCCTGATTGCGGCCGCCGGCGTCAGTCGTCGATCGAGCGCGTAAGCAGCGCATGAAGTCGCGTGATGTGGCGCAAAAGCAACTCGCGGTGCTTCTCGATCTGTTCGAGCCGGCCTTCGAGATCGGCGCGCGAGCGCTCGTCGTGCTCGGCATGGGCAATCACGTCTTCGATGCGCGCGCGCAACGCCTCCGGCTCCACCGGCAGCATGCTCAGGTGCCGTTCGAGCTTGCGCACGTCCTGCGCGGCCAACTCGCGAATCTTGCGCGTGCCCGCGAGGCGCCGTTGCGCGTCCTGGGCAGCCGTGCCCTGCGCGCGCCGGGCGTCCGCGCCATGGCCGAAGATCGGCTCGGTGCGCAGCACGGGCGCCTTGCGCACCGGATGCGCGGTGCCGCGAAAGCGCGCGCGCGGCGTTTCGTCGGCGATCGCGTCGCGCGCCTCCTGGGGCACCTCGACGGCGCCGTGCCGCTCGTCCATCCAGCCTTCGGGCAAGCCGGTGACGGCCTCGATGCCGCGCACGAACTCCGCGCTGAAATCGCGCTGCCCCGAAGCAATCAGTTTCATGTGGCTCGCCGAAAACGTCATCATCCTCGCGAGCCGCGTGACCGCGCCCACTTCGCGCGTGAGCAGCGCGAGGTTCGCGCGCCACGTCGGCATGAGCGTTGCGCTGGAATCTTCCATTTGCGGAGGTCCTCCCTCGTGGGCCGTGCAAGCCTGGCCGATGCCTGAAGGTTAGCCGCATCGCAAGGCAGGACGCAACCCGCAAGCGGCATCAACGCACGCGAATAAAAAAGGGGGGGACGGCGGGAAGCACGCCGCCGAGGCACCGTCTAGAAGTGTCCGGTGAAGCGATACCGGCTGCCCGGATGCCACAGGTTCGCCACCGAAGCCACGCGCCCGCTCGAGCGGGTGCGCCGGTGCAGGACGAGACACGGCTCGACCTCGTTCATCTTGAGCCGCGCGCGCGTGTCGCCCTGCGGGGCAAGCGCCTCGATGCGGTACTCCACGCCCTGGAGCGGCGCGACGCGCATGAGGTAGTGGTTAGGCGTGGTGGCCGTGAAGTCCTGCTCCACGTAATCGGGCGCGA
This sequence comes from Paraburkholderia sp. A3BS-1L, assembly GCF_051125215.1. NCBI lineage: Bacteria > Pseudomonadati > Pseudomonadota > Betaproteobacteria > Burkholderiales > Burkholderiaceae > Paraburkholderia > Paraburkholderia sp. A3BS-1L. Next base: position 2,078,955 of record NZ_CP120442.1, read on the forward strand.
CATCGGGATTGACCCAGCGCTCCTCCAGTTGCACGGGCTCGTCGTTCTCGAAGTGCAGCATGCGCGAGTAGAACACCCGGTCGTTCGTGCGCAGCCCCATCTCTATCGCGAGCGCCTCGTCGGCGGGCAGCACGCCGATCTCCAGCACCTCGGCGCGATAGCCATGGCCGCGCGCGAGGATTTCGTCGGAGATGCTGCGGATCGCCACCAGCGTGGACTCGTACTTGGGACGCGCAACGAAGGTGCCCGCACCCTGCACGCGCGTGAGCACCTGCTCTGCGGTCAGCTCGCGCAGCGCGCGATTCACCGTCATGCGCGCGACCTTGAACTCGCGCGCGAGCTCGTTCTCCGAGGGCACCTGGTCGCCCTCGCTCCACTCGCCCGCGTGGATGCGCGCAAGAATGAAGTCCTTGATGCCCTGGTATGCGGGTGCGTTCATTGCCTGGTCGAAGGGGCCGATGGATTCGACGGCGCGTCATGCGCGCTTCGCGCCACCGGCCGCATCTTCGCCGTTGCCTTCAATACGACGCTCAGTGCGCTTCGGACTCGAACGCGAACGGGCTGTGCGCGGCGATGGCGCCGTTCTGCACGAGTTCCGCCATGGCCGCGATATCGGGTGCGAAGTAGCGGTCCAGGTCGTAATGCGGCACTTCCTTGCGCACCGCAGCCATCACCTTCTGCAGCGCCGGGCTGGTCGCATGCGGCGCGCGCAGGTCCACGCCCTGGGCCGCGGCCAGCAGCTCGATCGCGAGAATGTTGGCCGTGTTGCCGGCGATGTCGGCGAGCTTGCGCGCGGCGAAGGTCGCCATCGACACGTGGTCTTCCTGGTTCGCCGAAGTCGGCAGCGAATCCACCGAGGCCGGATGCGCGAGCGTCTTGTTCTCCGAAGCCAATGCCGCCGCCGTCACGTGCGCGATCATGAAGCCCGAGTTCACGCCGCCGTCCTTCACGAGGAACGGCGGCAGGCCCGAGAGCGTCGCGTCGATCAGCAGCGCGATGCGGCGCTCGGCGAGCGCGCCGATTTCGGCGGCGGCCAGCGCGAGATTGTCGGCTGCGAACGCCACCGGCTCCGCGTGGAAGTTGCCGCCCGAGATGACTTCCTTGGTGTCCGGGAAGATCAGCGGGTTGTCCGAGACCGCATTGGCTTCGATCAGCAGCACTTGCGCGGCGTGGCGCATCTGGTCGAGGCACGCGCCCATCACCTGCGGCTGGCAGCGCAGCGAGTACGGGTCCTGGACCTTGCTGCAATCGCGGTGCGAGAGATTGATCGCCGAGCCGTCGAGCAGCGCGCGATAGGCCGAGGCCGCTTCGATCTGGCCGCGATGGCCACGCAGTTCGTGAATGCGCGCGTCGAACGGCTTGACCGAGCCGGCGGCCGCGTCCACGCACAGCGCGCCCGAGACCAGCGCGGTGCGGTACAGGTCTTCGATGGCGAACAGGTTGTAGATCGCCAGCGCCGTGGAGGCTTGCGTGCCGTTCAGCAGCGCGAGGCCTTCCTTCGCTTGCAGCGCTATCGGCTTGAGGCCGGCGGCGGCCAGACCCGCTTCGGCGCTGGCGCGCTTGCCGCGGATGAACACTTCGCCCACGCCCAGCAGCACCGCCGACATGTGCGAAAGCGGCGCGAGGTCGCCTGAAGCACCCACCGAGCCCTTCACGGGGATCACCGGCAGCACGTCCGCATTGAACAGCTTGATGAGCGTTTCCATCACTTCGCGGCGGATGCCCGAGTGACCGCGACCCAGGCTCGACAGCTTCAGCGCAATCATGAGGCGCACGACCGGCAGCGACATCGGCTCGCCCACGCCCACCGCGTGCGAGAGCACCAGATTGCGCTGCAGCAGTTCGAGCTGATCGGTCGGAATATGCGTGCTGGCGAGGCGGCCGAAGCCCGTGTTGATGCCGTAGGCGGGATCGCCCTTGGCCGTGATCTCGGCAACGGTGCGCGCGCTCGCGTCGATCGCCGCGAAGCTTGCGGGGTCGAGCTGGAGCTGGACGCTACTGCTGTCCGCTGCGCGCGCGATCTGGCGCAGTTGCGTGAGGGTCAGATGGCCGGGCGTAAGAAGCATGATCGAATCCTGTCTATACAAGTCAAGTGACGTGGAGTCTAGCCTGGCGAGCCTGTATAGACAACCTCCGCGAGCCCCCGCCGGCCTGGGACAATCCATGAGTTCGCGCCTGCATCGCCACGGCGATGCAGGCGTGCCCGTCAGGCCAGCGCCTCCAGCCTGCCGCCGATAAATGCGAGGAAGCCCTGCACGCGCGCGGCAAGCGTCGCACTGCGGTCATAGACAGCGTGGATCGGCTGTTGCTCGGCGACGAGCACGTCGTCGAGCAGGGTCACGAGGCGGCCGGCCGCGCGATCCCCGGCGGTCATGAAATCGGACAGGCAGGCGACGCCCGCGCCAGCGAGCGCGAGCTGGCGTATCGTCTCGCCGCTCGACGCCGCGAGCGTCGGATGGGCCACGAAGCCCCCGGGCGTGGCTGGCATGTCGTCGAGCAGCGATGCCTGCGCCGCGGACGACGCCCCGCCAAGCGGCCAGCAGTTCGCCTGCGTGGGCGCCGTGAAGCCGATCAGCCGGTGCTCGCGCAATTGCGCGAGCGTGCGCGGCGTGCCGCGCGCCGCGAGATAGGCCGGGCTCGCCACCACATGACGCCGGCTCGCGCCCAGCGTGCGCGCGTGCAGCGCGGCATCCTCGAAAGCGCCAACGCGAATGGCAATATCGACACGCTGCTCGTGCAGATCGGCGATGCGCTCATGGCTCGTCAGTTCGAGCTCGATCAGCGGATAGCGTTGGGCAAACGCGGCCATGTGCGGCGCGATGCAATGGAGCATGAAAGGCGCGCCCGCATCCACACGCAAGCGTCCCGAGGGCTGCTCGCGATGGCGCGAGACGGCCTCTTCCGCGTCCTCCATCGCCGTGAGAATGGCGCGCGCGCGTTCGAGAAACAGCTCGCCCTCCTCGGTCAATTGCAGGCGGCGCGTGGTGCGCACGAGCAGCGCCACGCCCAGCTGCTTTTCGAGCCGCGTGAGCGCCCGGCTCACGCCGGAGACGGTCTGCTCGAGTTTTTCGGCGGCGGCGGTGATCGACCCCGCATCGATCACCGTGACGAATACGAGCAATTCGTCGGTCGATGTTTTCATTATTGATCCGCAGTCAAGATTGATCCGAGACTAACACGGCTGAGCGGGCCTAAAAAGCCGCCTGAATGCGTGTCCAGGACCACCATGCTGTTGCGTATCCGTAAGGTCGGTTCGATAGAATCGCCCCGAATCGCACTATCCGCCGTCGCGTCTTTTACTCCGGCAACCCCATGCCTCTCGCGCTGAACTTCTACTGGCTGACCAATCTGCTCGCCATCCTCTTCGTGGTTGCGTGTCTGTACGACTCGCGCTACGACGAATATGGCACGCTGACCCTCGCGGCCGCCGCGATGGGCCTCATCGTGATGGCCATCGAGGTATTGCTGCGCCCCGCTTTCGAGATGTCGCTCTAGCGTTTTAGCGCCTCCATCCCATCTATTCGTCCTCCGAAACAGTTGCGCGCCGCGTCATCCTGGCGGGCGCCTTCACGTCGATCCGACCGTGACCGGCTCAACCGAATACCGTCATTCGAACAGCTCCACCAGACGATCGAGCGCGCTCGACCATCCTTCGCGATGCGCATCGCGCGTGGCTTCGTCGAGGAAGCGTTCGTGGCGCAGCATGACCTCCGTCGTCGGGCCATCGGCGCGCAGCACGACCGTCACGCGCGATTCGCGCTCGGGTTCGCTGCGCCATGCCCATGTGAATACGAGCTTCGCCTCGGGCACGACGTCCAGATACGTGCCGCTCGCGTCGTATTCTTCGCCGCCGGGCGAGCGCATGATCACGCGAAAACGTCCGCCCACGCGCACATCGGCCTCGGCATGCAGGCAGATCGTGTCGAGCGGATGCATCCAGCGCATCAGTTGCGCGGCTTGCGTCCATGCCGCGTAGACCTTCGCGACGCTCGCGTCGATGCGGCGCCTGACAATGAGGCTGGGGCCGGCGTGGGCGGCGGCGCTGGCTGTTCCCGCGCCGTGCTCCGCGCGGTGCTCCGGACGGCTGGGCTGGGTGGACATGCCTCCTCCTCCACAAAAGCGGCGAGACGATCGAGTGCGCTGCTCCAGAAGCGTTCGTAGTGCGCGAGCCACTGCATCGCGTCCTCCATCGGCCCCGCCGCGAGCCGGCACGCCACCGTGCGCCCGGTCTTCGCGCGCAGGACGAGCCCCGCATCGGCGAGCACATCCAGATGCTTCATCACCGCGGGCAGCGACATCGCGAACGGCTGCGCGAGCGCGCTCACCGAGAGCGCGTCCTGCTGGGCGAGCCGCGCCAGCAGCGCGCGCCGCGTGGGGTCCGCCAGTGCCGCGAAGATGCGGTTCAACGCGTCGTCTTCATGCTTAACCATGCGGTTAAGCATAGGAGGGGCGCCGCCGATGTCAAGGCAGCATTCGCGCAGCCCTTAAAATGCGTTTTCGCGGCGTCGTGCCTCGATATCTTTACACCGGCACGCCTTCTCAAGCCATCCGGAGACCTTTGCGCCATGCCGTCCAAAATCCGCAATTCCCTGCTCTGGATCTTCGATGCCTTCGAGCGTGACCCCGGCTATCTGCACAAGCAGATGTTCGGCGCCGACGCCGCCTATATGGATGGCCTGCTCTGCCTCATCGCCGCCGACCGCGAAAAGCCCTTTAACGGCCTGCTGGTCTGCACGTCGCACGATCGGCACGCCGCGCTCATCGACGAAATACCTTCGTTGCAGCCGCATCCGGTGCTGGGCAAGTGGCTGCACGTCACGCAGGACGATGCGGAATTCGAAACCGCCGCGCAGCGCCTGACCGAACTCGTGCTGGCGCGCGACCCGCGCGTGGGCGTGGAGCCCAAGCCACGCAAATCGGCGCGCAAATCGACCGGCAAATCGGGCAAGCGACGAGGCAACAGCGTGCTGCCGAAGTGAGGAGGCGCCCGCGCTTGCGAACGCCGCCAAGGCGCGCCGGGCGCGCACAATTGCGCGCGCCGAATGCCGCACGGCCCGCGCCGCCACAAAGCGAACGCGGGCCGTGAAGCCGGCAGGACGGGCCGCCTCGGGTCCGTCTTGCCGAAGACCGGGCTATGTGGGCGCTAGCCGCGCATCAGATAGCCCAGCCGCCCAGGTAGAACGCCACGAGCACAGCAGCGATGATCACCGTGCCGACGTTGAGCTTCTTGAACTCGCCGCTCACCACGCGGCCGATCACGAGCGTCGCGAAGCCCAGCATGATGCCCGTGACGATGTTGGCGGTGAGCACGATGAACACGGCGCACACGAGGCCCGACATCGCATCCACCATGTCGTCCATGTCGAGGCGCGAGACGCTCGAGAGCATCATCAGGCCCACATACATGAGCGCCGGCGCCGTGGCGTAGGAAGGCACGAGGCCCGCGAGCGGCGCGAAGAACATCACCGCGAGGAACAGCACGCCCACCACGGCTGCGGCCATGCCAGTCTTGGCGCCTGCTGCCACGCCCACCGTCGATTCGATGTAAGCCGCTGCCGGCGCGCCGCCGAAGAAGCCCGAGAAGATCGAGCTGACCGAGTCGGCCGTGAGTGCGCGGCCGCCGTTGATGATGCGGCCGCTGGCGTCGAGCTGGCCAGCCTGGCCCGCCACGGCGCGGATCGTGCCGGTCGCGTCGAACACGGCGGTCATCACGAGTGCGAGCACGCTCGGCAGCACGGCGAGCGAGAGCGCGCCCTTGATGTCCATGGCACCGATCAGCGAGGCATGGCCCGGCGCCGAGAGCGACGGCCACGCGAACACGCCGTGGAACGTCACGGCCGGGTCGATGGCAAGACCGAGCGCCGAGATTGCGACGATCACGATCAGGATCGAGCCCGGCACGCGGCGGCGCACGAGGCCGAAGATCGCGGCGAGACCGACCACCGAGAGGATCACGGGCAGCGAGGTGACCGGACCGAGCGAAACCGGCAGGCCGGCGCCCGGGTTCTTGATCACGAGGCCCACGTCGTTGGCGGCGATCAGCAGCAGGAACAGGCCGATGCCGATGCCCGTGCCGTGCGCGATACCGTGCGGCAGGTTGCGCAGGATCCACGAGCGCACGCCGGTGACCGAGATGCTGGTGAACACGAGGCCCATCAGGAACACGGCGCCGAGCGCGACTTCGGGCTTCAGGCCCTTGCCGAGCACGAGGCCGAACGCGGTGAATGCGGTGAGCGAGATCGCGCAGCCGATGGCGATCGGCAGACGCGCCCACAAGCCCATCAGCAGCGAGCCGAACGCCGTGGTGAGACATACGGCGACAAACACCGCGCTGGTGTCGAAGCCCGCCTTGCCGAGCATGCCCGGCACGACGAACACGGAATACACCATCGCAAGGAACGTGGTGATGCCGGCGACGCTTTCCTGGCGCACCGAGCTGCCGCGCGTGGAAATATCGAAGTAACGGTCGAGGAAACCGGTCGAGCCAACGGCGTCGGCGGTATCGCCCTTGCGGATCGCAGCGGTAGCCATTTCGGCCACCTGCTGTGCCTGGGGTTCCATCATGGTGAGGCCTCCTTTATCAGCATGCTGAAACGGTCCGCGTTATGTGGTGCGGATCCGTCATCAGGTTCGTCTCGTCTGGATTGACTAGTGGTGTCGACGCCAGCCAGGCGCGCCTCGCAGCGCGCTATACCCATTCATTTATTTGACATCTTTTTACAGGCTCGAAGATTAGGCGAACCCGTCCCATGCTCCCATCGCGCGAATCACATTGACGACATGCCGCGACGCTTATATCGCCGTACACAGGGCGCGAAGCACCGCCGGGCCTCGTGTTTACCCCGGGCCGCCAAGGGCCCCGCCCACACTCCGATGCGCTCGCGCGCCCGTCTGAAATGCGCCCGAACGGCCCCGCGACGCGGGTTTTGTCAGCAGATTAGCGGCAGTTTCGGCCGGAATGGGACCCCATGCGGGTTAAACTCTCACGCATCCCGACCCGGTTTTCCCCTCGCCGCGCGCCACGCGCCGGCCGCTCTGGAGTTTCTGTTGATGAGAGGCGGTTTCGCACGTCCCGTTCTGTCCCCCCGGCACGCCCTCGCCCTGCTTGCGCTGTTTGCTTTAGCCGCACTGTCGGGCTGCACCCTGTTCAGCCCGTACCAGACGCCCGCGCCCATCGTCGAGGCGCCCATTGGCGTGAGCGCGCCGGAGGGGCTCACGAGTGAACCCGAAGCCGCCTCCGCGCCCGAAGCGGCAAGCGCTCCGCAGCCGGCCGAGGCAAAGCCCGCGCCCAGAAAACCGCACATCCCGCCCGTGCGGCGGCCCAAGCCCACGCCGCCGCCGCCCGCGCCCGCGAGCGCGCCCCCCGCCCCGCCGCCCGCCCCGCTCGTGCAGAGCCGCACCCTCGAGCGCGGCACCTTCCGCACGCTGCTCGACAGCGAAGTGCGCAAGCCCGACGGCAAGGTCGTCGGCCGCGCCGTGGACATGGTCGCCGGCCCCGGCGGCAAGCCGCAGGAACTGGTCGTGAACCTGCAAGGCTTCATGGGCGTGGGCGACCGCAAGGCCAACTTCCCGTGGAGCGCCGTGCGCATCAACACGCCGGCGAAGACGCCGGCCATCACGCTCGCGCTCACGCCCGCCCAGCTGCAGGTGCCGGACCGGCCCAAGTCGGGCGCGCCGCAGCCCGGCACCTCGGAGGCGAACCCGACGCGCCTGCCAATGCTCGACGCCAACGTCGAGCGCGCCAACGGCGCCAAGGTGGGACGCGTGGTGGACGTGCTGATCGGCGGCAGCGCCGACCCGCTCGCGGTCGTGCTCGACGTGAGCGGCACGCTGGAGAAGCGCCGCACGATCGCCGCCGACTGGTCGGCCCTGCGTTTCGTCACGAAGAACAACGCACTCGAAGCCCTGCTCGAGATGAGCGACCAGCAGATCGACGCTTCGCCCGCCTATGCGAGCGATCTGCCGGTTCGCGCCGTCAGTCCCGCAGCGGCGCCGGCCGCCCCTGCAGCTCCCGCGCGCGGTGCCCAATGACCGGCACGACGCATCCCACCCCCAGTCTGCGAAGCGTGCGCGCGCTCGACTGGCTCAACTTTTTCGTCGCGAACGTGCAGACCGGGTTCGGCCCGTTCATCGCCTCTTACCTCGCCTCGCACAAATGGACCCAGGGCGAAATCGGCCTGGCGCTCTCGGTGGGCACGATCAGCGCCATGGTGAGCCAGGTGCCGGGCGGCGCGGCCGTGGACGCCCTGCGCAACAAGAAGGCCGCCGCCGCCTGGGCGATCATCGCCATCATTCTCTCGGCGGTGCTGCTCGCGTTGAGCCCGACCGTCGTGCCCGTGATGGCCGCCGAGGTGTTCCACGGCTTTGCGAGCTGCATGCTGGTGCCTGCCATGGCGGCGCTCGCGCTCGCGCTGGTGGGCCGGCAGAACCTGGGCGACCGGCTCGGGCGCAACGCGCGCTGGGCCTCGATCGGCAGCGCGGTCGCGGCGGGCCTGATGGGGCTGTGCGGCGAATACATCTCGCCACGCGCGGTGTTCTGGCTCACGGCGGCGCTCGCGCTGCCCGCGCTCGTCGCGCTCGCCATGATCGAGTACGACAAGCACGCCCACGCGCCCAAGCCGCTGAAAAGCCGCCCTGACGACAAACCCGCGAAAGCCGCGACCGCAGCACTCCCGGGCGAGCCGCGCGAAACCATCCTCGATCTGCTGCGTGACAAGCGCATGCTGACCTTCGCGGCCTGCGTGGTGCTGTTCCACCTCTCGAACGCCGCGATGCTGAACCTTGCGGCGGGCGAAGTGACGGCCGGAATGGGCGACAACGTGCAGCTCGTGATTGCGGCGTGCATCATCGTGCCGCAAGCGATCGTCGCGCTGATGTCGCCGTGGGTGGGCCGTACCGCGCAGCACTGGGGCCGCCGCCCGGTGCTGATTCTCGGCTTCAGCGCCCTGCCGCTGCGCGCGCTGCTGTTCGCCGCGGTCGGCAACCCGTACTTCCTCGTGCCGGTGCAGATGCTCGACGGCATCTCGGCCGCCGTGTTCGGCGTGATGCTGCCGCTCATCGCCGCCGACGTGGCCGGCGACAAGGGGCGCTACAACCTGTGCATCGGGCTCTTCGGGTTATCGGCGGGCATTGGCGCCACGCTCTCCACCGCGCTCGCGGGGTTCGTCGCCGACCATCTGGGCAATACCGTGAGCTTTCTCGGCCTCGCCTCGGCGGGCGCGGCAGCGGTACTGATGGTGTGGTTCGTGATGCCGGAGACGCGCGACGCGTCAGAGGAGGAAACCGTCGGCGACAAGACCGCATGACGGTGTGGTGAAGACCCAGCCTGCTGGCCCGTGCCGCGAACGGGCCAGCGGAGCAAGAGACATCGGATGGAGGAAAGCTGGGCGCTGCCGGAGAAGGCGATTAGACGCCCGCAGCCCGCATCGAACGTTCGATGCGGGCTGTCGTAAGCAGACCCAGGCAGACCCAAGCGGCGGATTTGCCGCTGCAACCTGGGCGCGGCCGGCCCGACTGAGACGCGACTACGATGCAACCGCTATGTGACCGCTATGTAACCGCTATGTAACCGCAATGCGGCGGTCAGGCGCGCGCCACGCAGCGCTTACGCCGCAAGCGCCTCGTCGAGACGCGCAGCCACGACACCGCTGGGAAAGGCGTCCAGCTTGCTGGCAAGAATCATGGCGTCGGCATTGGCCGGGCGATGGCGGCGGTTGGGGCTGGGGCGGAACACTGCGTCGCCGCGACGGATTTTCTCGCCGGTCAACGCGCACACCGCGCTGCGACGCGCGGTGCAAACCCGCCACAACTGGTCGGAGTAACGCCCATACGTGGCGTCGCTCCAGCAGACGGTGATGCTTTCCGGATCATGACGCCGGATCAAGGTAATGCCTTGTGCATCCCACGAACGCACGGTCGCGCGGCGCCGATTGGCCGCTTCCGATGCGCTGCGCGTGATGGGTACCGGTTTGCAACTCCTGACGCATTCAGGCTCGCCGTCCGGGCCCAAAGGCTCCGAGGCGGCGGACAGAAGATCAATGGTTTGTTGCCATGCGCTGCCGGTATCTAATTTCGTCATAATGCACCTCGTGCACGTGGAAACGATTCAAATATGCCGGTCGAATAAGCACTCTGCCACGTCCGGATTATAGCGTGCGATTCTCGCAAGCCACAGAAAAAACTGAATATTCACACATTAATCCCGACACAGGCAAATGCAGCCATCGGCATTCAGCGGCAATTGTAAGACAGCAATACTCGTTTCTTTACATTTACTTCCGCAACTTTTTTGCCGATTTGTTGATCTTTAACATTTGCGTCAGGAAAAAATAACCGATACGTGTCGGTGGCATGGATCGACGAAGCATTGACAAGACTATTGCGGGCGCATGCAGCGTTCCTGTGCTGGATCGGCCTCAACAGGCTTCCTGTCTATTGCCGCGCGGCGGCGCGTGGCGTCCCGTCACGCCACTCGTTGCAGCGCGATCAATGAAACGCATGTCCATTTCATGACATGGGCATATTGAGGTTTCCCATCAGGCAGGACAACCGCGCTGCGCGGAGAATTGTCGCACACAGCATGCGGATCCCCGGAGAACGGAAATTCGAGACTCACCTCTATTTCATGATGCATTAATCGAAAATGAATTGTGCTTTAGCGATTTTGTCATGTCCTTATGCGGCGAATCGCAAAGGCACGGGTAATAGCAACAGCGGCAACCGCGATTCCGGTCGAATTCGGCAATTCAAATTCCATCCAATGAGCGCGGCATTTGAGCGTCAATTCCGGGCCGATGGTTGGGCGCACAACGAATCGGCCCGCGCTCACTGGCGGATCAGGCCCCACGCCCCTGATCGAGGAACTCGGCCGCGCGGTGCCTGAGCATGGCCCCGAAATCGTCGAGCCAGCCGATCGACAAACGCCAGCTTTGCCAGTAGAGCTCGACGTCGAGCGTGCGTCCCGGCGTAAGCTCGACGAGTTCGCCGCGCGCGAGATACGGCGCGATCATGCGTTCCGGGCACATGCCCCACCCTAGTCCGCTCACGCAGCAGCGCAGAAAACCCGCCACGTGCGGAATCCAGTGCAGCGGCGCGTCCACCTGCGCACGCGTGATGCGCCGCACGAAACGCTTTTGCAGCTGGTCCTTTGGATTGAACTCCACGCATGGCGCGCGGCGCAGCGCCTCGCGTCCCACGCCGGCGGAAAAATAGCGCTCGAAAAACGCTGGCGAGCAGACCGCGAGGTAACGCATGCGCCCAAGCCGCGTCGAGCGGCAGCCCTGCACGGGCTCGGCCTGGGTCGTCACGGCGCCCTGCACGCTGCCGTCGCGCATGCGCTGCGCGGTATGGTCCTGGTCGTCGATCACGAGATCGAGCAGGATGCCGCGCTCGACACAAAAGCCCGCCACGGCGTCGATGAACCAGGTGCCCACGCTGTCGTCATTGACCGCGACGCGCAAGGTGGGGCGCGATGCGTCGAGCGCTCCGGCCACCGTGGGCATGCCGCCGCCCAGTTCCGCCTCGAGCAGTTGCACGCGCTCGGTGTGACGGCACAGCAGCGCGCCCGCTGCCGTGGCCACGCAGGGCTGGCCGCGCTTCACGAGCACGGTACCCACGCGCTCCTCCAGCAGCTTCACGCGCTGCGAGACCGCCGAAGGCGTGACGTTGAGCGCGCCGGCCGCGCGATCGAACGAGCCGTGCCTGACCACGGCCGCGAGCGCATCGAGCAACGCATAGTCGAGCATTAACGTTCCTTAATCCAGTTTAAGAAAATGAGCTTTGCTTAGGCAAGCCACGGCCGCAGACTAACGCCGAATGCTTCCTCTGTCCATGCGCCTGCCGCAACGTGCTTCGTCACCTTGCGCCTTGCGCCCCATTTCGGCCACCGGCCGCGCAACCATCATGAACTGGCTCGCTTTTTCGCACGGCGCGGCGCTGTGCGCCTCGCTCATCGTCACCATCGGCGCGCAGAATGCCTTCGTGCTGCGTCAGGGCATCCTGCGCTCGCACGTCGGCAAGATCGTGCTGCTGTGCACGCTGTCCGATTTCATCCTGATCGGCGCGGGCGTGGGCGGCGCTTCCGCGCTGGTCGAGCGCTATCCCACCTTCGTGCATCTCGTGCTTTATGTGGGGCTCGCGTGGCTCGTATGGTTCGGCATCGGCGCGCTGCGGCGCGCGATGAAGCCCACCCATGCCGTGCTGGAGGCAGCCGGCGCGCAGGAAGCGCCCGCGCAGCGCGCGTGGCCGATCATCCTGATGACGCTCGCGTTCACCTGGCTCAACCCGCACGTCTATCTCGACACGTTCTTGCTGATCGGCACGGCCGGCGCGCGCGAGCCGCAAGGCAGCCGTCTCGCGTTCGCGATCGGCGCAATGTGCGTGAGCGCGGTGTGGTTCATCGGCCTCGGTTACGGTGCGCGCGTGCTGGCGCCGCTGTTCCGGCGCGCCGGGGCGTGGCGCGTGCTCGACGGCACGATCGGCGCGATGGTGCTCTTCATCGCGTTCGCGCAGTTGCGCTGACTGCGCGTGGGCGCAGCGTTCAGGGCGCCGCGCCCGCACCCTTGGGCGCGCCGCTGCGCGCGGGGTGCTGAATGGCGAGCAGCCCATCGACGAGTTCGTTCGACAGATAATGCGGGCCGTCGAAGATATAGACGCGATAGCCGTGATACCTCTGCAGTTGCGGCGCCAGTTCCGCCGCCGTGGCCGCGCGGAAACCGCCGCCCTGCTTCGGCCTGAACGCCTCCGCGATGATGCGCACGCGGTCCTTGCCCAAACGCGCCGCGAGCGCATCCGCGTACTCGCGCGCCGCCGCCGGGCCGCGCGCATACACCCCGCAGCCGTCTTGCAGCATCACGCCCACATCGTGCGGCAGCCAGTCGTCGAGCCACTTCGCCAGCGCTTCGCCACCGATATTGCTGTTGTCGTAGACGCTGATCCACAGTGGATGCGGCAAGCGTTCCAGCAAGGGGGCGAGACGCTTCGCATCGGTCCAGGTCGGATCGACTTCGACCGGAAAGTACCAGCCGGTGATATGCACGGGCGGGCGCACGGCCGCGAGCTTGATCGAGCGTTCGACGAGTTCTTCGACGTTCGCGCGCGCCTTCTTCTCATCGGCGTAGCCCGCGAGACCCACGATCACGCCGCGCGCCCACGGCTCGTTGGCGATGCGCACCCAGTCCGGCACGCGCGGCGCGGGCAGCCCCGCGCCAGCCATGTAAGCGACGTCGTCGACGGCGATCCATTGCACGAGCAATTCGTTGATGCCGAGCTTGTCCCAGTTGCCGTGCGGATCCAGCTGGTCGTTGCCGAGTTGCCAGACCACGCCTTGAGCAAGCGAGTCGGCGTGGGCCGGCACTTGCAGCGTGCAGCCGGCCGCCGCGAAAGCGCAAAGCGATGCGGCCACCGCGCGCACAAAGCGGACTTGAACCCGCACTTGAAAACGAGCGCGAAAACGGCGCGAAAAGAAGCAGCGAATCGGCATGGTCGCCTCCCTCCTCACCACGAAAGCACAGTGCCGAAGAACACGCCGCCCGCGCGATCGTCGCCGCTCAAGCGCCAGCGGTATTGCACCGACACATCCACATACGAGCGCGGCGCGTTGTAGAAGCTGTCGCGGAACCAGTAGCGCGTCGAAAAGCCCACGCCCATGCCGACCGGCACGCTGTGATTGATGCTCGAGTCGTAGTCCATGCCGATCACGCCATAAGGAAACACGGTGAGCTTCGGGCTGATGCTGTCGAGCCGCCACGTGCGCCCCAGCTCGAGATAGCCGGTGCCGTAGTTCCAGCCGTTGCTCACGTAATGGCCGACCTCGCCGTAGCCCTGCAAGGTCCACCACGAGGGCACGTCGAGACGGCGCTCGGTGCCGAAGCCGCCGGAATAAGCCAGACGCAGGAGCCAGTCGGAAGGCGCATGCGAGCCGATGGGAATGAGGCGCTCGAACGCGATGATGGCGTCGATCGATTCGAACGGCTTCGCGCGCGCGCCCACCGCGCCGATCGTCGTCGAGATGCCGCTGGGCGCAGCGCCCTTCGCGCCGAAGTCCTGATAGGCCCGCGCGTAGACCTCGAAGTTGCGATCGCCGAGCGAGCCGAACGGACGCCAATAGCCTTCGATGCCGGTCTGCCAGTCGTCCGCGCCGGGCACCGATCCGGTTGTCACGCCCGGCTGCAGTCCCGCGCCGCGATAGTTCAGCGAGGTGAAGAAGCCCCAGTCGCGTGTGACGTCCGCGTGCGCGTTGCGCAAGTCCTGCAACTGCGGCAGCGTGGCGGGCGCGACGCCGTCGGGCGGCGAAACGCCGTAGTCGATTGCGCGTTCGAAATAGCGGGCAGCCGCCTCGTCGAAATGCGCGCGGTAAGCGCTGTAGCCCACATCGCCCGCGGCCTGCGGCGGCAACGCGTGCGCCTCGTCGGCGTGGGCGAAATATTCGTAGGCACGCCGGTCCGCGCCCGCGCGCTGCGCGATATAAGCCGCCGCAAGCGGCGGCATGCCGTCGAGCAGCCCTGCGTCGAGCGCCGCGCGCGCCTCGCGCTTCGCGCCGTCCGTGTCGCCGGCCGCCACCAGCGCATCGACCAGCTCGATGCGATGCTCGGGATCGTTGGGCGCCGCCGCCACCGCCGCGCGCGCGTAGCGGACCGCAGCGGCTTTGTCGCCGCGCTGCGCCGCGACAATATAGGCGCGGTGCGCGGCGAAGCCCGCATCGGCGGCATAGACATCGCAGGCCGTGCCGCTCGCGTCGACGGTGCAGTCGAACACCGGGCGCGCCGCTGTCGCCACGCGTTCGCCCTCCTGAGGTTGCGCCGGTTTTTGCGTCTGCGCGAGCGCCGTGCGCGCTGCGTAGCGGCGCGCGGTGATCAGCGCATCGGTGTCGTCGCCAGCCGGCTCGAGCGGCGCGAGCAGATCGAGCGCACGCTGCGGCTGTCCCTCGGCGATCCAGACATCGGCGACGATCACGCGCGCCACGCGGCGATCGCGCGGCGACGCATCGGCGATGCGCAGCGCCTGTGTGAAATCGTCGTCGGCCTGCGCGCTCTGCCCCTGCGCCGCGCGCGCATAGCCGCGCACCACGTAAAGCATCAGCGCCGGTTTGACCCCGGCGGCCAACGCATCGCTCGCGGCCGCGTCGAGCCCGGCCATGTCGCGTTGCGCGGCGAGCACATCGAACAGTTGCAAACGGTAGCCGATGCTGTCCGGCGCATAGGCGATCGCGGCACGCACATGCGCTGCCGCTGCGGACAGATCGCCGCCCTGCTGCGCCGTCTGGGCCGCCGCCGCTTCGCTCGGCGCGAGTCGCGCCCCCGCTTGCAGGCGGCGCGAGCGCAGTTGGGCGCGCAGTTGGGCATTGTCGCCAAAGCGCCGTTGCGCATCCTCAGCAAGCTGCAACGCGGCCGCATCGTGCCCCGCCGCCGTGGCCGAATCGATCGCGAGCAGCCACAGGCGCAGCACGTCGGGCCGCAGCGCGATGGCCTCGTTGGCTTGGCGCAGCGCACGTTCGTAGTCTTTCGCGGCGTACGCGCGGTAGGCATCGCCGGCGAGCTCCCACGCGCGGCCCGTGAGATTGTCGGGCGAGCCCGTGCCCGGCGGCGCGGCCGCCGCGCGCGCCCCCCGCGAACGCGCTTGCGCACCTTGCGCCGGGGCAAGCGCCGCCACCTGCGTATCGATCTGGCGCTTGCGCGCGACCAGCGACGCATCTGGCCCGAGTTGCGCGATCGCATCCGCGAGCGTGCTGCTCGCGCCGCGCCAATTGCCCTGCGCCGCCTCGGCATTCGCGAGCAGCAGATGCAGCGACGCCACGTCGGGCCGCTGGCGTATCGCCTCACGGGCATAGCGCTGCGCCGCTGCATAATCGTGCTTCGCGTAGGCGTCGTAGCCCTGCTGCGCAACCCGGTACGCCGCGCCCGCAAGCGGCAGCGGCACGCTTGCCGAAGGCGCGGTTTCGCCCCATGCGGGCGCCGCGCCCACCAGACTCCCGGCGCTCGCAACGCTCACGAAGCCCGCCAGGCTCACGCGAGCAGCCGCCATCGATGCCGCCCCGGCCCATGCCGTGCAACGCTCCCGCATCGCCAATCGCTCCAGATTCCGCTTCTTCTTCATGATGCCGACGCCACTGTTGCGCGCCTGCGCGCCTGCTCGGCAATCGCCGCTGCCAGCGCCTGCGGCGTGAAGACGCCCTGCTGGACCATGTAATCGCCGATGCGCCCATGATCGGCGGGACGATAGCGCTGCAGCGCCGCTTCGAACGCCGCCCGCTTCACCGCGCCCTGCTCGATGAGCAGATCGCCGAGCAGCGGCACGGGCAGCATGCGCCGCCCGCCCGCTTGCGGGTCCGGCATGTCTTGTTGCGCTTCACGCTGACCGTCGCGCTGCGTGTAACCGTGTGCCGGCACGCCGCGCAGCAAACGCATGCCCTCGACGATCTCGCTTTCGCGCGCAATGCGCTGCACGATCGGCAACGCGGACTGCGCCTGCAACGCCGCCAGCGCCTCTTCGCCGAGCGGGCTCGCGCACAGCACGAGCGCGTGCCCCGCGCCATCGTCGCCTTGCGGCAACACGCGGTAGCGCACCACGAGTTCGAGCGGCAGATCCTGCGCGTGGCGCGCGAGCCGCGCGGCGTCCAGCGGCGCGCGCTGCAAATCGGACTGGAATGCGATCGCCTCGGCCAGCGTCTCTTCGTCGAGCCAGCCATGCGCCATCAGCACGCGGCCCAGCGGCGTCTCCTGCGCCTGCCCCGCCGCGAGCGCCTTTTCCAGTTGCTCGGGCGCGATCGCGTGCCATGAAACCAGCAACTCCCCAAGGCGCTGACGCCGGTCCTTGAAGCCATCGGACGACGGGAAATCGTGCATCGTCTTGTCCCACACGAGCCGCTTGCCGGTGATGAGATAGCCGAGGTACATCTTCCACGCGCGCGACACCGCCATAAAGTTCACGAAGTTGCCGATCACCATGCGCGGTATCGAGAGCAGCCCGTGCTCCCAGCCATAGAGCCGCGAAACGAAGTACACGCGCTGCCCCGTGCGCAGGATCAAGGCGATGCCGTTGGCCCACAAGAGCGCGGTGAACCAGGGCGAACTGGAGAACGGCGAGGCGACCAGATCCGGGCGCACCCCGAGCAGGTCCGCGTAGGTGAAGAGCAGGAACTGGATCAGCAGCGCGTAAGCGAGGATGCCCACGAACGCCGTGACCGTGCCCTTGCGGTCGCGCGCGAGCAGATAGCGGTTCGCGAGCGAGCCCACCCAGCCCACCTGCTCCCAGCCCTGCAAGCCGATGCCGAGCGTCCAGCGCGCGCGCTGACGATAAGCGGTCCGAAACGTATCGGGAAAGTACTCACGCACGCATAGCGGCATGGTGAGCGTGAATTCACGCATCGGTCCGAGGCCGAACCATGTCTTGCGGCGCGTGGCGAACTGCACCGGAAAACGCGCGAAGATCGAATTCATGCCCATGCGGCCGAGGCGCTCGCCCACGTCGTAGTCTTCGGTGAGCGTCTCGGTGTTGAAAGGCTGGTTCTGCGTTTCCTTCGCGAGCCCCACGAGCGCGCGCCGCGAAAAGCAGGTGCCGACACCCGCAGAAGGCACCGAGCCCGCGAGGCTCTCGCGTACCACGAGGTCCTTCGCGTGCCACTCCGCGAACTCGTCCATATAGGTGCCCGCCACGAGCTCGTACCATTCGCGCTCGAGCGACGCGACCGGCAACTGGATCATGTCCTTGCGCGGCAGCAGGTAGTTGAAGAAGCGCAGCTCCAGCGGATGCAGCACGTCCTCGCTGTCGTGCAGGATCACGCCCGCGAACTCGATGCCGGCTTCTTCTTCCTTGCGAAAGATCGCCTGCACGATCCAGTTCAGGCAGTCGGCCTTGCAGGTGGGGCCGTCGTGCGGCACCTCCACGCGGTGCAACTGCTTGTAGCGCCGCCGCATGCGCTCGACTTCGGCGATGGTCGCCGCGTCGTTCTGGTAGGTGCCGGCGAAGATCACATAGTTGCGGTAGTCGAGCACCTTCACCGCGTTCTCGACCATTGCCGCGATCACGTCCTCCTCGCGCCAGGCCGGCACCATGATGGCGAGCCACTGCTGCTCGCGCTCGTAGAGCTGCTCGGCGCGCAGCGGCTGATGGCGGCGCTCGACGGTGAAGTGGCGGAAGATGCGGCGCACCCAGTACCACGCGTCGATGAACAGATCGTCGATGCTCGAAAGCAGGATGATCACCGCCACGGCCGCCGCCAGATACTCCATGCCCTGGTAGTAGCGGCCCGCCAGATAGTTCAGCCACCAGTCGATCGTGTTCCAGCTCACGCTCAGCCCTGCTTGTTATCGGAGTTGCCGGAGTCGCCGGAGCTATTGCCGCTGCGGTCCCGGCCGGCGCTTTCGCTCTCCTTCGCCTTGACCTCGGCCTTCGCCGCCGCGGCAGCCGCAGCGGAACGCGCCCGCGCCCGGCTGCGCGCGTAGCCCGCGCCAAAAATCAATACGAGCAGCACCGCGATCGAAATCGTGGGCACGCCCCAGCCGGCCCAGTGGCGCGTGAGCCACGCGCGCTGGTCGTCGAGAGGCGGCACGCCGCCTGCGTACTGAGTGTCGAACTGCTTGAGCACGCCCGAGCCTGCGACGATCGCGACGTCGCCCTGCAGGTACTGGAGGCTCGCGGGCAGCTCGGGCGGCGCACCCACGCTGCGATAGAGCACGCCCGGCGTGCTGCCCGAGCGCACCACCTCGATCACGCCGAGCCTCGCGAGCCCCGACACGTCCATCAGCGTCGCGCCTCCGCGCCCCTTGAGCGCCAAACGGCCGTTATCGAAGCTCGCGTGGCCGTCCGGCTTGTCGAGCGTGACATCGGCGGCGAGGAACGGGCCCGCCGGCTGCGCGGCCTGGCCGTCGGGCACGGCTTGCAGCGTCGCGCGCGTGGGCGAGACGCCCGTGGCGTTGGCCAGACGCGCGACGCGCGGCAGGCTCGCCACCGGATCGGCGAGATAGGACTGCGGCACGAGCACGGTGGCCTGCTGCGAGAAGCGCACGATCATGCCCGTGAAGTTCTCGGCAACGGGCCCGTGGCCGAGCACCAGATGGCTGCCCGGCAGCACCGCCACGGGATAGCCCTGCTCGCGCGGGCGGCATTCGCCCTGGGGCGGGCGCTGGAACTGCACGCGCAGCGCATTGGTGGTGCCCAGCGCGTAGGCCGGAATATCGGCGCTCACGCGTTGCTGGCGGCCGTCGGTGTCAAGCAGCTTCGCGCCGATCAGCACGCCATTGAAGAACACCGATACGGTCTCGCCGCTGCGCTCGGCCGCCGGCGCCGCCGCGACATCGAGCTCCACGCGGCGCGGAATCTCGCCGTTGCCCGACACTGCCGCGAGATCGAAATTTGCTTCCCAGACGGCGCTCGTCAGCACATTCAAGGTGCGCGGCGTACCGCCCACGAGCGACAGCGCAAGCTGGTCGGTGCTGCCGCCCGCGCTGCGGTTCGGCGCGGCGGCCAGTTCGTGCACCACCAGACGGTTCGATGCCCCAACGTCGCTCCACACGCGCGAAAGCGCGCTCACGCCGAGGTCGTCGCCGACCACGACCGTCGGCAAGCCGCCCGGATGCGCGAGGGCGACTTCGCCCTTGACGAGCGGATCGGACGACGCCGCGAGCAACGGCCCGCCCGCGCGCTTGCGCCATGCGTCGAACGCCTGCGCAGCCTCCGGCGACACGCTCTGCACCTGCGCGCGCAACGCATCGAGCGCCTCGCCGATATGCGCGCGCAGCGCGGCGTCGTCGATCACGACGTTCGGCGCGAAGGCGCCCTCGGGCGCGAGCGCGATGAGCGCGCCGAGCTCGGCGGGGTTCGCGATCTTGTGGTCGCCGCCCGAGGCGAGCGCCGCGAACGCCGGCACGGCCTGCAATGCCGCGTTCATCTGCACGCTGCCCAGATGCACGGTGTCGCCCACGGCGGGCATGATCTGCGTGACCGGGCTCGCGCCGCCGCGCATGAGCAGCGCTTCGAGCCGCCACGCGACGTCGTAGGCTGCGGCATCGAGTTTTGCGCCGCTCACCAAGACCACGGGTTTGGACGGCAGCGCGCTCCATGCCGTGCGAACGTCGTGAATCGACGCGGCGTCGAACTGGTAGCTCAAGCGCGTCGTGGGCGCGACGCGCCAGAGATTCGCGATCGCAGTCTGGTCCGTGCAATACGCGTCGCTGAGCACGGAAGACCAGTGCAGCCCCACGCGCACGAAGCCCGAGGGGCGCGGCGCACCATCCACGCCGAGGCTGATCGACCCGTCGCCTTGCGACTCGGTCAGATTGCGCGACTGCACGGGCGTGCCGTCGAGCGAGAGCAGGAAGGTCGTGCGCCCGCCATTGCCGCGCATATAGTTCGCGTCGAGTTGCAGCGTCGCATTCTGGATAGGCAGGTCGGCCGGCACCGGCAGATAGAGCTCCTGCACGGCGTCGGGCGCGCGCAGCACAACCGGCTCGCGCATGCCGAGATCGGCGAGCGACACGGTGCGCGACTGCACACGCCCCGCGCCGAACTGCGCGAACGCGCCGGCGAGGTCCGCGGGCGCGGCGTGAGCGTGGGAGCTCAGCGCGCTCATTGCAGCGGACGCCGCATACAGCGCATAAACCGCCATTGCAATGCGCTTGCCGCGCGGGCGGCGCGTGCCCGTCACGCCCGCGGGATCGGCCGCACCTGGACTCCGATGCAAGGTCGAATTCGATTTCACGTCATGCCTCATGGTGTGGGCGTCATGCGCTCAGGCGCTCGCCTTGTTTGTACTTGTTACTTGTTATTTGTGCGCGGCCGCCCCGCGACGGCCCCCTTCGCTCACTGCGCGTCCGGGCGCGCGGCCAGCACCGGATGCGCATAGCCCGGCAGCCCATGGCTCGCGAACGGCGTGAACGGCTTGCCCATGAGCGCAGCGACGATCCGCTCCGAAGCGTGGCCGTCGCCATAGGGATTCACGCGGCGTGCGTATGCGCTGCGCGCCGACTCGTCGACGGCGAGTTCGAGCACCGCGTTATAGATCGCATCGCGGTCGGTGCCGATCAGCTTGACCGTGCCGGCGGCCAGCGCTTCGGGCCGCTCGGTCACGTCGCGCATCACGAGCACCGGCTTGCCGAGCGCGGGGGCCTCCTCCTGCACGCCGCCCGAATCGGTGAGCACGATGGCCGCGCGCTGCATCAGTCGCACGAACTCGGGATAGTCGAGCGGATCGGTCAGGTGGACGTTGGGCGCGTTGCCGAGCGTCGCGAGCACCGGGCCGCGCACGTTCGGATTCAAGTGCACGGGGTAGACGATCTGCATCTTGCCGGTTTGCGCGAGCGCCGCGAGCGCCGCGCAGATCTGCTGGAAGCCCTCACCGAAGCTTTCGCGGCGATGGCCCGTAACGAGCAGCAGCGGCCGGCCCGAGCCTTCGGGCTCGAGAAAGGGAAATTGCGCGTCGATGCGCGCGCGCATGGCGCCGTCGCTATCGAGGCGCGCGCACATGAGCCGCAGCGCGTCGATGACCGTATTGCCCGTGACGACGATGCGCCCGGTGAGCGCCTCCGCCTCGAGATTGGCCTGGGAGCTGGCCGTGGGCGCGAACAGCTGGTCGGCGACGACGTCCACCACGCGCCGGTTCATCTCCTCGGGCCAAGGCTCGAGCATGTTGCCGGTGCGCAGCCCCGCCTCCACATGCCCCACCGGAATGCGCCGGTGAAACGCGGCGATTGCGGCCACCATGCTGGTGGCCGTGTCGCCATGCACGAGCACGCGATCGGGCGCGACCTCGGCGAGCACCTCGTCGAGCCCCGCGAACAGGCGCGAGGTGAGCCCGTTGAGCGACTGGTTGGCGGTCATCGCCGCGAGGTTGTAATCAGGCTTGATGTCGAAAAGATCGAGCACCTGCTGCAGCATGCTCTGATGCTGTCCCGTCACGCAAACGAGGGACTGCACGCCGGGCTCGGCTTCGAGGCATTTCACGAGCGGCGCCATCTTGATGGCTTCGGGCCGCGTTCCGAATATCGACAGGATGCGCACGTGTGCAAGCTTCCGGTTATGACGGGTCAAAATGCGGCGGCAAAACGGTGGGTGCAATGAGCCGTTTCGCACAAGCCCCCTGGTGCGGACGTCCATCGACGGCAGCCTGCCATGCAGCAACCCCGGCGCTGCCATTCGTCTGATCGCCCATTCGCGACACTCTACCTTCTCCAAGCGAACCGACGCCAATAAATTGTCCGATAAAAAAGACACACTGGCGATTATTCAATTAATTGAAACGCATTCACCGATTCGTTGAGTGATTTGCAATAGTGGCAACGCGCCCTCAGCCTGCGTGCCGCGCCATTTACAATGGCGCTCGCCCATTGGCCTTTCGTTGCGCTTCCCAGGAACCGCCCATGAACACCAGCCAGGCTTATTCGCGACCCGCCCGCCTGTTGCAGATTGCTTCGTGGATCATCGCGATCGTGTTCGCGCTGTTCCTCGACATGCTCGGCAGCCTCGTGATGCGCGACCTCATGTTCGCGCCGCAAGGCGGGCCGCCCCGCGTCGAGCAATTCGTCGACCGCGCCGCCGTCGCGCCGCTCGAAGCGCAAACGCGCGATCTGGAGCGCCAGCGCAGCGCACTCGACGACAAGGCGCAGACCCTGCGCATTGCGTACGACCGTGCGAACACCGACTATCGCGACGCCCAGGAAGGCCTGCGCAACTGGATCGCCACGCGCACGGCGACGGGCGACAACCGCAACGACATCGAATTGCTCGCGCGCACGCGCAAGCTCGACCTGCTGCAGGCGAGCGTGATCGACTGGCAGCGCCGGCGCGACGCGCTCGCCGACCAGCAGCGCGCGCTCGACGCGCGCGGCGAGCAATTGGGCGCGCAGCTCGCCCGGGCCCAGGCCGGCGCCGACGCGCGCTACGCCGCCGCGCAACGGCGCTACGAACTCACGGTGTTCGGCTGGCGTCTCGCACTCACGCTGCCGATCCTGCTGCTGGCCGTCTGGCTGTTCGTGAAGCGCCGCAAAAGCCGCTACTGGCCGTTCATTTATGGCTTCGGGCTCTTTGCGCTGTGCGCGTTCTTCGTCGAACTCGTGCCGTATCTGCCCGATTTCGGCGGCTATGTGCGCGTGCTCGTGGGCATTGCGCTCACGGTATTCGCGGGGCTCTACATGCTGCGCGCGTTCCAGCGCTACGTCGAGCGCAAGCGCGCGGAAATGCAGCAAAGCCAGAGCGAGCGCGCCCGCACCGTGGTCTACGAAAAGGCCATAGGCGCGTATCAAAAGAAGCTCTGCCCGTCTTGCGACAAGCCGTGGCATCTGGGCGGCGACCAGGTCTCGTTCTGCATTCACTGCGGGCTGAGGCTCTTCGAGGTCTGTTCCTGCGGCGCGCGCAATTTCGCATTCTTCCCGTTCTGCAATCAATGCGGCACGCATGTCACCCACGCCGACGACCGCGATGCTGGTGCCGGGCAAGCGGATTCCGCGGCGGATTCCGCGCATCAGTGACAAAATTGATCGCTTGCCTGATCGCCTGGCCGACGCGGCAAGCCACTAAATAACACGACCCCACCACACGAGACGCTTCAAGATGGACGATCAGGTACTCGACGCCTTCGACACGGCGCAATTGATCCCTGACTTCACCGCGCCGCAGCTGCCGAGCGAGCCGCCCGACCGCGCGACGCTCGACGCCGCCGAACACAACACGCGCCACTGGACGAGCGCCGCGCCCGGCCCGCTTACGCCCGGCTCCGACGCGCACCGGCGCGAGGCCTGCCGCATGTTCCACGAAACCTTCAACCCGTACCGGCCCTCGGTGCTCGCATGGCCGTCGCTCGAGCCCGCTGCGCTCAAGCGCATCGTCGAGCTGCCGATCTGGGACATCGCGGTGCAGACCGAGGGCAAGGCGCGCCTGCGCATGGCGGCCTATGCCGCGACAGTCGATGACCCCGAGATGCGCGCCGCGCTCGCGCTCAACGCGTGGGAAGAAAACCGTCACAAGGAAGTGCTTTCGCGCATGGTGCGGGCCTATGGCATCGCGCTCGCGAGCGAGCCGCCGTACGAATTTCCGAAGGATGCGGAGTGGGCCTATCTCGTGACGGGCTACAGCGAATGCGTGGACAGCTTCTTCGCGTTCGGCCTGTTCGAAGTCGCGAAACGCTCGGGGCTGTTCCCGCCCGAGCTCATCGACACGTTCGAGCCCGTGATGCAGGAAGAATGCCGCCATATCCTGCTGTTCGCGAACTGGGTGGCGTGGCACCGCGCGCGGCTTTCGTGGTGGCGGCGCATCGCCTTCGAACTGAAAGTGGCGCGCGTGTGGATGTTTCTGGGCTGGGAGCGCATCGGCCTCGCGCGCACCATGGACGCCGAGGGCAACGAGCAGCGGCAGGACAACAACTTCACGGTGAACGGCGCGCAGTCGGTCTCCGACGTGGACATCAACGTGCCCGACCTGATGCGCCTGTGCCTCGAAGAAAACGACCGGCGCTTCTCGGGCTACGACACGCGCCTGCTGCGCCCGGACACCATGCCGAAGCTCGTGCGCTTCGCGCTGCGGTTCGTGCGCAGCAAGCCGACCGCGCAGAAAAGCTGACGCGCCGCCCCGATGATGATATCGATGCAAAAAACGCCGGAAAATCCGGCGTTTTTTGCGTTTATTTTGTTCGCGCTCAGGCGCTCGCCTTCTACGCGTCGCTCGTAACCGTACTTGTGCCAAAGAGCGCGCCCACGCTCCCGGCATCGGCTATACGCCACGCCTGCTCGAGCAGCGCGTTCGCCTCCGCTTCGCTCGCCGCATGCGAAAAAGCCGCGAGGCGCACGAACTTCGTCGCCAGTTCTTCGCGCGAGAGCGTGTTGCCCGGATCGCCCTTGGGCTCGTCCACGCGCGCGCGCAACGTACGGCCGTCGCGCGTGGTCACGCTCACCTTGCCGATCCAGCGCGCCGGATACGCGCGGTCCACTTCTTCGTCGAGCACCATCGTCACGCGCTCGCGGAACGCCGCGATGTCCGCTTGCGCGTAGCCGTGCTCGAACTCGTTCACGCCTGCATAGCCGCGATACGCGCACAGGCCCAGCACCGTGCCAATGTTGAACTTCGCCTGGTGGACCGTGCTGGGCGTGGTCACGCAGCCCAGCACGTCAATGGCGCCCTGGTGCACGTGCGCGGTCACGGCGGCGATGTCGTCCGGCGCGAGCCGGTGCTCGGCCATCGCGGCGAGCAACGCGTCGGCGGCCGGATGCGTGTGGCGGCAGGCAGCGTGATACTTGAACGAGGTTTCCACGATGGCCCAGCGCGCACCGAGCGCGTCGACGAGCTTCGCCGGATCCGCATCGCTCGACATGCCTGCTGCCATGCCCTGCGCGCCTTCGAGAACGCGCTGCGCGCCGCGAAATCCCTCGGCGGCCAGTTGGGCCGCCATCAGCCCGTTGGCGGCGGCCATCGCCGTGTGCAGTTGCTTGGAATCGGCGGCGTCGCGCAGGAATTCCCACAGGCCGCTCGCCTGGGTGCCGGCCGAGCCGAACGCGTCGAGCATCTGCGCGGGCGTGAGTTTCAGAAGCCGCCCGGCCGCCGCAGCCGCCGCAATCGTGCCCACCGTGCCGGTCGTATGGAATACTTTGTAATGCGAACGACCCATGAACTCGCCGACGCGAATGCCGACTTCATAGCCTGCCACCGAAGCCGCGATGAACTCGCGCCCCGACGCGCCCAGCGCCTGCGCGAGCGCGAGCGTGACCGGAAACACCACGGTCCCGGGATGAAACACGGAGCCGTTGTGAACGTCGTCCTGCTCGACGAAGTGCGAGGCGGCGGCATTCGTCATCGCCGCGAAGTACGGGGTGCTGCGGCTGCGGTCGATCACGACGTCGCACGGATCCTGGGGGCTCCGCGCGCCGCGCGCCGCGCGCGCGAAACGCGCAATGGTCTCGACCGGGCGCGCGCCCTTGCCGCCGAGAGCGGAGCCGAGCCAGTCCACGTAGAGATTGACGGTACGCTCGACCACCGGCGCGGGAATGGCGTCGAACTCTAGCGTGGCGGCAAAGGCCGCGAGCGTGCGGCTGGGATGATCGGTCATGGTGGAATTCATGGCTGCATAGGCGAAATGCACGGGTGGCACGGGTGGCACGGGTGGCACGGGTCGGTTCGAATCAGGCAAGCGTCGCGGTGGCCTGCATCGTCAGATAGCCCTCGTGGTCCTTGGCCCACAGTTCTATGGTGCGGCCGTCCACGGCGGGCTTGCCGCACAGCGTGAACGCATTGCCGCCGAAGGTGGGGCGCACGGCGCGAAACGCGAAGCTCGCGACCGTTGCGTGTGGCCGCTCGCGGTGCACGAGATCGAGCAGCAGCGTGGCGATGAGCGGCCCGTGAACGATGAGCCCCGGATAGCCCTCCTCCTGCGTGACATAGGGAAAGTCGTAGTGGATGCGATGGCCGTTGAAGGTGAGCGCCGAATAGCGGAACAGCATCACGGGGTCGCCTGCGAGCGTGCGCGACCAGGTGCTGTCCGCAGGCGCAGTGATGGGTTTCGGCGCGCTCGCGCCGGGCTGCGGCGCGTCGCGATAGACGATGTCGTGCTCCTCCTCGATGCACAGCGCGCCCGCCGATTCGTAGCGATGCTGGACTGTCACGAACACGAGCCGGCCGCTGCGCCCGGTCTTGTCTTCGATATTGGCAATCGTCGAGGTGCGCTGCGCCGTCTCGCCTGCACGCAGCGGCGCGTGGAACGTGAGCCGGCCGCCCGCCCACATGCGGCGCGGCAACGCGACGGGCGGAAGGAAACCGCCGCGCTTCGGGTGACCGTCCGCGCCCACTTGCGCGAGCGGCGCGACTGGCAGGAAATAGAGCCAGTGCCACAGCGGCGGCACCGCGTCGCCCGGTGCTTCGCGGTCGAGCGTGGCCGCGAGCGCGCGCAGCGGGAACGAGGTGATCTCGTCGGTGAGCGTTTCGGTCTTGTCGAGCCACGCTTCGAGCGGCACGGTTGGCGAGACTTCCTGTTCTGATTGGGACACGGCAATCCTCCGATGTGGCTATAGGTCGAATCAAGCCTCGCCGCGCAGGTGCGCCGAAGCCTCGTCTTCCACACGTTGCCACAATTCGAACGACATGGGCCGCTCGCCTTCTTCGAGCAGGTGGCCGACCAGTCCGATCGCGCGCGCCATCACGCCAAAGCCGCGCACGATGCGCCACGGAAAGCCGAACTCGCAGCAGATCGCGCCGATGGCGCCCGTCGCGTTGATCGGCAGCGACTTGCCCGCGGCGCGCTCGGCCTCTGCGCCGATCAACTGCATGAGCTTCACGTATTCGCCCGACAGGCCGTTTTGCGCGGCAAGCTCGAACAGGCGCGGCGTGCGCGGATCGATCGGCTTATGCAGCGGGTGTCCGAGGCCTGGAATGGGCGTGCCGCGCGCACGCCATGCGGCCACGGTGTCCACCGCGAGCCTTTCAAGGTCGTGGCATGGCGTGCCGTACGGCAATGCTTCGGAGAGCATACGACATGCACCCTCCATGCTGCCCACGAATACCGAGCCCAGCCCGCACAGTCCTGCCGCCACGGCCGCCTGGAGCGACTCGGGCGCGCCGGCATAGGTCATGCGCGCGGCGATCGCGCTGGGTGTCATGCCGTGTTCGACGAGCGTGATGACAATGGCGTTGAACATCGCGGATTGCTGCGGCGTGGCGGTCTTGCCGGTCAGTTGCAAGAACGCGAAGTCGCCGAGGTTCATATGGCCGAGCACTTCGTCGGGCAGGCTTTTGCCGCGCACGACGATGCGATCGGGCGTGCTGAATGCGATATCGGAGCGCACCAGCGGTTTCGGTTGACGGGCCATGACTGCAGTTCCTTTCTGTTCGTGTTCGAATTCGTGTTGAGTTGTGGCGATGAAGTGGGCCATGTTCAGCGCAGCTTCGCGGTGCCGTGGTCGAGCACCACCACGTCGCGCTCGACCACGCGCGTGCGAAAGCTCACGGCCTGGCCGTCGCGCCAGATTTCCGTGCGCAGGGTCTCGCCCGGATAGACCGGCGCGGTGAAGCGCGCATGAAATCGCGCGAGCCGTGCCGGGTCGCTCGCGCACAGCGTCTTGAGCACCGCGTGCGCGGCCACCGCCCAGGTGGCGAGGCCATGCAGGATGGGCCGCGCGAAGCCGGCCGCGTGCGCGACTTGCGGGTCCGCGTGCAGCGCGTTGTCGTCGCCGCACAGGCGGTAGAGCAGCGCCGTCTCCGGCCGCGTCGGCAACGTGCAGACATGATCGGCCGCACGCCCGGGCACGGCGGGCGGCACGGCGGGCGCCTCGTCACTCGGGCCGCCGCCCGCGCTGAAGCCGCCATCGCCACGGCAAAACGTGAGTTGCGTGAGCGTGGCATAGCGCTCGCCGCTCGCTTTGTCGGTAATGCTGCGTTGTATTTCGAGCAGCGCTCCCTTGCCCTCGCCCTTGTCGACCACGCGCGCGATGCGCGAGCGGCCGATCACCGTCGCTTCGCGCGGCAGCGGCTTGTGAATCTCGATGCCCTGCTCGCCGTGCAGCACGCGCACCCAGTCGATGCCGCTCCTCGGGTCGCGCGCCCAGAAGCCCGGATAGCCGAGCACCACCGCGAACGTCGGCGGCACGCGCAGTTCCTTCCCGTAGACGAACGCGAGATCATCGGGATCCAAGGAATTGGCGCCATAGCCCACCGCGAGGCTATAGAACATCGCATCGCGAGCGGTGTAGGTCTGTTCGATGTCCTTGAACGGCCAGTTGCGCAAGGTGTGGTAATCGATCGTCATGGCTGTGCTAAACGATGAAAGACGAAGCGCTCATGCCACCGCTGCGCGCGCGGGCCAGTTCATCTAGCGCCTTGTCGAGCGCCGCGAGCAGATGCACCGGTTCGACGCCCGCGAACTCCACGTCCTCGCGCGCGAGGAACGCTTCGATATGCGCGCCGCACGCCTCGCGCGTGGCAGCCAGCCCCGCGAAGCCTTCCTCGAGCCAGTCCACCGAGCGCAGCGGCCGGGGATGCCAGTCGCCGTTCACGATCGCGCGCTGCACCACGCCGCGGCGCACCAGCAGGCTCAGCCAGATGAGCCCGGCCGGCGCCTTCTCGCGGCCCCGCACGACCTGGTCGCCGGCCTGCGTGATGGGCCCATAGCGCGTGGCTTCGCTCTTTTGATGGAACCAGGCATCGTCGACGAGTTCGCTCGCGTATTGCTGCGCGTAGGCCCGCTCCGTTTCGCCCAACTCGCCGGGCGCGAGCGCGACGTTGCCGAATGCGCTGCGCACGCAGGCCTGAGCCCAGGCGCGCAATTCGGCCTCGCTCACCGCGCGGCCCAACTCCTGCTCCAGATACGTGTAGCGCGAACCGAGATCCTTGTGCTTCTTGTCCTTGACCTTCTCCGGCGCCATCGGCATCGCGCGCGCGGCAATCGCCGTGTCGATGGCCTTCACGTTCAGCAGGATGCGGAACGTGAGCACGCCGCCCTCGATCTTCATCGACGTGGCGACCAGCTTGCGGCCATCGATCTCGACGTCATTGAGCGGCCGGTACGCCGCAGCGAGCCCGAACCCCTCGCGCAACGCTTGCGCCACGTGGCCGAGAATGGCCGGGAACGCAGCCGCCGCCGTGGCCGGCACGCCGGGCAAATCGACCGGCAGATACAGCGCGAGAAATGCCGAGCCACGGCCCGCATAGATCGCCCCGCCGCTGTTCACGCGCCGCCGCACGAGCACGTTGTTGGCGCGGCAGAACGGCAGGTCGAGTACCTGGTTCGGGTCTTCGTTCACCCCCACGGTGATGCTGTCGCCGTCGAAGATGCTCAGGAGCACCGTAGGCGGCGCGAGCCGCTCGGCCACGGCGCGCTCGACGGCGGGCGAAACCGAGGTCGAGAAATCCGCGTAGTTGTGCTGGCCCACGACATAGCGCCACGGTGCGGGTGCGGCTGTTGCGTTCATGTTGTCTGCCTCCGTTCGTCCTGCACGAGCGCCGCGCCTTCGAGCGTGTCGACTGCCTCGATGGCATCGGCGTGAATCAGCGTCTGGCGCCTGAAGCGCTCGGCGATGGCCTCCATGTCGGCGGGTGTACCTTCGACGAGCAGCGTGAGATGGTCACCGCCAAGCGCCTTCGAGCGCACCACGATCCGGTAAGCGCCCGTCGCGCCCGCGACTCCCTGCAGCACGCGCTTCAACTCGGACGGATAGACCTTCACGCCCTTGACCTTCACCATCGAATCGACGCGCCCGAACACCACGCGCGGCAGCGACACCGTGCGGCCATGCACGCTCGCCGTGCGTTCGAGCACGGCGAGGTCGCCGGTGCGATAGCGCACGAGCGGCTGCAACTCTTTCTGCAAATGCGTGAGCACGAGTTCGCCGCGCTCGCCTTCGGGCAATGGCGCGCCGGTGTCGGGGTCGATCACCTCGGCGTGGAGCAGTTCGTCGAAGACATGCACGCCCGTGCCGCCCGGAAACGTCCGCGCCACCGGAAGACATTCGGATAACGAATAACTGTCGATGAGCAGCGTGCCGGGCATGGCAGCCCGCACGCACGCATAAAGCGCCTCGTTGCCGCTGAACGGCTCGCCGCCCGCGAAGAACACGCGCGGCACGGGACAGCCCGCTTCGATCAGCTTGAGCGCATGCGTGGGATTGCCCGCGAGCACCGTTACGCCGCACTGGCGCGCCACCTGAGCCGCGCGCTCCGTTTCGCCGGGACCGTGCGGGATGCACGCGACGCCGCGCGCCTCCATCTGGCTTTGATAAAACATCCCCGCGACGAACAGGTGATAGCCGAATGTGACCATGCAGACGTCGCCGGGGCCGATGCCGCAGGCGTCCAGATGCTGGCCGCACGCCGATTCCATCGCGCGCAGATCGGCGGCGCTGTGCAGGATCGGCACGAGCGCCGGGCCCATCGGCGTGAGATGAATGCGCACGGGCGGCACGTGAGGCGCGAACGCTCCATAACCCGTCTTGCCCATTTCGGCCACGATCTGGGCGCGCGACATGAGCGGCACGCGTTCGGCGAATTCCGCCGCGCTCGCGATGCTGCGCGGCAAGCGTCCCGCATGGAACGGATGCGCGTGCAGGCGTTCGAGCTGCGCATTGAGCCGATCGATCGGATCGTGCATGTCTCCTCCGTGATTGAGGCTGCCGGCCATGCCGGCCGCCCGCGCCGCGCGCAAGTTCAGACCGGATCCCAGCTAAATACATCGGCGGAAACATCGAGCGGATGAAACGAGCCGCGCAGCGCGGGCATGGCGTGCTCCGCGATCGTCTCGGCCGTCCAGCCTTCGCCGCGATGCACCGAGCGCACGGGACGCGGCTGGCTCATCAGGAAAATCTCGTTGTTGCGCACCGCGAAGATCTGCCCCGAGACATCGGCGGCCTGCTCGCTCGCGAGAAACACCGCGAGCGGCGCGATCTTCGCAGGCGTCATCTGCTTGATTTTTTCGACGCGCGCTTGCTGCTCCTGCGAATCGATCTTGATCGAATCGATCATGCGGCTCCATGCGAACGGCGCGATGCAGTTCGATCGCACCCCGAACTTCTGCAAGTCGACCGCAATGGACTTCGAAAGCCCCGCGATACCGAGCTTCGCGGCGCTGTAGTTGGCCTGCGCGAGATTGCCGATCAGGCCCGAGGTCGAGGTCATGTGCACGAAAGCGCCGCTGCGCTGATCCTTGAAATGGTCGGCGGCCGCGCGCGACACGTGATAAGAGCCGTACAAATGTACCTTCACGACCGCATCGAATTCCTCCTCGCTCATCTTGTGGAAAAAGCGGTCGCGCAAAATGCCGGCGTTGTTCACCACGCAGTCGACGCGGCCAAACACGTCGAGCGCGTGCTTCACGATGCGGGCTGCGCCTGCGGCTTCGGCCACGCTGTCCGTGTTGGCCGTGGCCTCGCCGCCGAGCGCCGCGATCTCGTTCACCACGGCCTGCGCGGGGCCGTCGTTGTGACCCTCGCCGGAAAGCGAGGCGCCCACGTCGTTGACCACCACCTTCGCGCCCTGACGCGCCATGGCCAGCGCAATGTCACGGCCAATGCCACCGCCCGAACCCGTCACCACCACCACCTTGCCTGCCAGCATCCGTTGCGTCGTCATCGTTCGTGCTCCCGCTGCCCGCATGGTGCGAGCCTCCGTTCGAATGGGTGAATCCGTTATGCCGGCGCGCTTTACCACAGTTCGTCACGCCGCTTGTCCGGTTTGCAGCTTGACGCAACGCACGCGCACACACAATTTGAATATGCCGAATGCCCGATTCGTCCACGATTAACCCGTAATTCCGCTAATGGCGCGTATTGCGCTGCGGCGCAATAATGCGCAGAATCCGCGAGACCTTGGCCATTTGCATCTATCGTTCAAACGAACGTGTTCAGGCTCGTTCAAACGAACGTTGAATCAGCGGCGCGCTCTCGCGCAGACTAGAGCACCACCGAGCGAACCCATGCATTTCGATCTTGTCGACCTCAAGCTCTTCACGCACGTGGCGGAGGCCAGCAGCCTCACGCGCGGCGCGGAACGCGCGCATCTCTCGCTGCCCGCTGCGAGCACGCGCATCAAGAATCTCGAAGAGCAAGTCGGCGTGAAGCTGCTTTCGCGCACGAGCCAGGGCGTGACGCTCACCGCGCCCGGGGAGACGCTGCTCGCGCACGCGCGGCGCGTGCTCAAGCAACTCGAGCAATTGCGGGGCGATCTTCAGGAGTACTCGGAGGGCGTCAAGGGTCACGTGCGCGTGTTCGCGAACACCACGGCCATGAGCGAATTCCTGCCCGCCGTGCTGCGCACCTATCTCATCAACCATCCCGATGTGTATGTGGACATTCACGAGCGGCTGAGTCCCGACATCGTGCGCGCCGTGCTGGACGGCAGTGTCGACATCGGCATCGTGGCCGGCGACGTGCGCACCGAGGGCTTGCAGGTCATGCCGTACCGGCGCGACCGCCTCGTGCTTGCCACCGCGCTCTCGCATCCGCTCGCACACGCGAGCGAAATCGACTTTGCCGACACGCTGGGCCACGACTTCGTAGGACCGCCCGACGAAAGCGCGATCTACGCATTCCTCAAGCGCGCGTCCTCGAATTTGCAGCGCACCATCCGCTGGCGCATTCAGGTCAGCAACTTCGAAGCCGCCTGCCGCATGATCGAAGCGAACATCGGCATTGGCGTGCTGCCCGAGGGCACCGCGCGCCGCCACGCGAAAACCATGGCGCTCAAGATCGTGCCGCTCACCGACGAGTGGGCCGTGCGCAAGCTGCAGATCTGCGTGGCCGATCGCGAGGCGCTGCCGCTGTTCGCGCGCAAGCTCGTCGATCTGCTGGTGGCCGACGGCATCGGCCGGCTCGAATGAGACGGTCAGGGCCTGTGCATACGGATAGCAGGCCTTGAGGCGCTTTAAAGCGCTTGCGCGTCGCGCATCATGTTGCGTGCAATGACGATCTGCTGAATCTGGCTCGTGCCCTCGTATATGCGGAACAGGCGCACGTCACGGTAGAAACGCTCGATGCCGTATTCGGCCATATAGCCCGCGCCGCCGAAGATCTGCACCGCGCGGTCGGCTACGCGCCCGCACATCTCCGAGGCAAAGAGCTTCGCACACGCGGCTTCGGTGCTCACGTTGCGGCCATCGTCGCGGCGGCGCGCGGCATCCAGCACCATGCAGCGCGCAGCGTAGAGTTCGGCCTGGCTATCGGCGAGCATGGCCTGCACGAGCTGGAATTCGCCGATCGGCTGGCCGAACTGCTCGCGCTCCGTCGCGTAGCGCAATGCGTCGTCGAGCATGCGCTGCGCCACCGCCACGCAAATCGCCGCAATATGAATGCGGCCCTTGTCGAGCACCTTCATCGCGGTTTTGAAGCCCACGCCCTCCTTGCCGCCGATGATGTTTTCGGCCGGCACTTTCACGTTATCGAAGATCACGTCGCAGGTATGCGCCCCCTTCTGGCCCATCTTGCGATCGCGCTTGCCGAAGCTGATGCCGGGCGTGCGTGCATCGACGATGAACGCGGTGATGCCGCCCGCACGCGGCTCGTCGGGATTGGTGCGCGCCATCAGCGTGAACATGCCCGCCTGCGGCGCGTTCGTGATGAAGCGCTTGGTGCCGTTTACGACGTAGTGGTCGCCGTGGCGCTCGGCGCGCGTCTTGAGCGAGGCCGCGTCGGAGCCCGAGCCCGGTTCTGTGAGTGCGAAGCTCGCGATGACTTCGCCGGTCGCGAGCTTCGGCAGCCAGCGGGCCTTTTGCTCCTCGGTGCCGTCGATCACGATGCCCTGCGAGCCGATGCCCACCGTCGTGCCGATGATCGAACGAAACGCGGGTGACGTTTTGCCGAGCGCGAACATCACAAGCACTTCTTCTTCCATCGTGAGATCGAGGCCGCCGTAGGCTTCGGGAATCGTGAGGCCGAAAAGGCCCATCGCTTTCATGTCGTTCACGATGTCGGCGGGAATCTCGTCGGTTTCCGCCACACGCTCTTCGTTCGGCACGAGACGCTCGCGCACGAAGCGCGAGACGTTGTCGAGCAGCACGTTCATCGTTTCCTGGTCGCGAATCATGATGTGTATTCCTTATCAGTTTCATGCCGGCATGCGCGGTTCCACCCAGAGCATGCCGCTTCGAATTGACAGGGCGCGCTAGCGGCGGCGCGCGGCGAGTTCGCGCAGCGGCTGCTTTTGCAGCTTGCCGCTCGCGGTGGTGGGAATCATGTCGATGGGCACGATCTGAACGGGCCGCTTGTACGGCGAGAGGCGCTCGCTGATATAGCGATGCAATGCGTCGACATCGAGTGCCGCGCCCTCTTTCGGCTCCACGAAGGCCACCACTTCCTCATTGCCTTCGGCGTCGGTGCGGCCCACCACGGCCGACAGGCGCACCGCGTCGTACGTGTTGATGACCGATTCCACTTCGATCGGATAGACGTTGAAGCCCGAGCGGATGATGAGGTCCTTCGACCGGCCGACGATAAAGAGCGCGCCATCCGCTTCGAGCCGCCCGAGATCGCCGGTCCTGAGCCATCCATCGGCATCGATCGTCTCGGCCGTGAGCGCCGGATCGCGATAGTAGCCGTGCATGACGCCAGGGCCGCGCACCCACAGCTCGCCCGCTTCGCCGCGCGCGACGCTCTGGCCATCGGGGCCCATGATGCGCAGTTCCGCGCCTTCGACGATCTCGCCCGATGCGGTGTCCTTGCGCGGCCGGTCCATGCGCGTGATGAAGAGCGAGCCCGCGTATTCGGTCATGCCATAGCCATGGTGGAGCGGCATGCCGAAGAGCGCTTCCACCTGGTGCTTCAAGGTGGGATCGAGCGGGCCGCCGCCCGTGTAGAGGTAGCGCAGACGCGGCGCCCGAACCGCCCCGCCGTGCTCGCGCACCCACGCGACGATGCGCGTGAACATCGTGGGCACGCCCTGCAGGATCGAGATTTCCGACGCGCCCAGCGCCCTCACCACTTCCTCGGCCGAGAAGCGAGCGGCCAGATAGAGGCTCGCGCCCGCCTCGAAGGTGGCGAGCAGCAGCGTCGCGAGGCCGAAGATATGCGACATCGGCATGACCGCATAGGCGCAGTCGGCGGGCGTCATGTTGCGCGAGATGGCAGAGACGCGCGCGAAATGCAGCAGCCCGCGATGCGTGGCCATCACGCCCTTGGGCTGACCTGTCGTGCCCGAGGTATAGATGAGGAGCGCGACCTCGCGGGCGAGCGATTCGGGCTCGCGCACGGCTTGCGGTTCGGGGTCCGCCATCATCAGCGGGCCGAGCCCTTGCGGCGCGATCTCTTTCGCGCGCTGACGCACGCCGTGGCGCAGCGCATCGGGCGAGGCCCCATGTGTAAACAGCATCAGACGCGGCCCGCAATGCGCGCGGATCGTTTCGATCTCGCGCTCCGAGAGCCGCGCGTTGACGATGGCCGGCCACGCGCCGATTTCCGAAAGCGCGAACAGCAGCGTGATGACGGCCGGGCAGTTCTCGGCCACGATCATCACGCGGTCGCCGGTGCTCACGCCTTGCGCGCGCAAGAAACGCTGGGCCGCCTCCACATTGCGCCAAAGCTCGCCGAAGCTGGTTTCACGGCCCTCTTCACGAATCGCCGTGGCCTCGGGCGCGGCCTGTGCCCAATGCCGCGCGATGTCGCTGATTTTGCGCGCCGCCCGCGCCGCCCCTGTCACCACCTTCGCCTCCGATCCTGGCTTGTTCGTTTCCCGCACGGCGCGTATGCGCGCGCCGCCTCTCGACAGGGCTCAGTGTGGTGGAGCCGCGCGCGGCCAACAATTCGTTTTCAAAGAAGCCGGCATTCGTCTGGCCGGAAGTCGGCATTAGTCCCGATGGCCGGAGGCTGTTCCGGCCCCGATGCGCTTGTGCGCCGCCGCTCCACCTCTACAGCTCGAGTATCAGCCGTTTGCCTTTTGCGCGCGAGCAGCAGGTCATCATGCGCGTCTGGGTCTCGCGTTCGGCACGCGTGAGCACCACGTCGCGGTGATCGATCTCGCCCGACAGCACGCGCACCTCGCACGAGCCGCACAGGCCCTCTTCGCAGTCGCTCTGCACGTCGATATTCGCGGCGCGCAGCGCATCGAGCACGGTCTGGTCCGCCGCCACCTCCAGCACGACGCCCGAGTCCTTGAGTTCGACTTCGAACGCATGCTCGTGCGCCGGGTCGAGCTTGCCCGCGCGCGCGACGAAGTGCTCCATGCGCAACGTGTCTTCCGGCCACGCAGCGCTCGCGGCAGCCAGCGCATCGAGCATGCGCGCGGGACCGCACGCATAGACGCGCGTGCGTCCCTCCACGCGCAGTGCGCCGAAATCGTTGCGCGTGCCTTCATCGGAGACGTAAAGGCGCAGCCACTCGCCATGCAACTGCATGAGTTCCGCGACGAACGCCATGCTGCCGCGCGAGCGGCCGCTATAGTGCAGTTCGTAGTCGATGCCGAGCTCGCGCGCGCGGCGCGCCATCGCGCTGATTGGCGTGATGCCGATGCCGCCCGCGATGAAAATGGCCCGATGCCCTGACTCAACCGTTTCGTCGAGCCGGAAATGATTGCGAGGTCCGCGAATTCTCACGCGCATGCCCTCGCGCAGCGTGTCGTGTACCCATGCGGAACCGCCCCGGCTTTGCGTTTCGCGCAGCACCGCGATTTCGAACGCGCCCGTATCAGCGGGGTCGCCGCACAGCGAATACTGGCGCGACAGCACACCCTCACGACCGTTGCCATACTCGCCGCATTCGAGGTCGATATGCGCGCCGGGCGCCCAGCGCGGCAGCGTCGCGCCCTCGGGCGCGGCCAGACGCAGCCGCACGATGCCAGCCGCCACGGTGTCCATACGCTCGACCACCACGGGGCGGCTCAACGCATGCGACGACGGCTCGCCAATCCGTACGGCCGCCCGCGCGCCAGATGACGCGGAACGGGTGCGCTCGGGGTTTTGCGCCGGGTCCCACTCCACCCACAAATGCTCCGGACCCCGAAACGAGGTATTGGGCACGTAGGTGAACCTCTGCTCCGCGAGCCGCATATGCGGCAACCGCCGCGTGAACTCGTCGAGAAAGATCTGCATCTCCATGCGCGCGAGATTCTTTCCCATGCACTGGTGCGCGCCATAGCCGAACGTAACGTGATCGCTCGCGTTGTCGCGGCGAATGTCGAACAGATCAGCATCGGCAAAATGCCCCTCGTCGTGATTCGCCGACGAGGTCACGATCAGCAGCTTCGAGCCCGCGGCAATGTCGACGCCTCCGATGCGCACATCCTTCGTCGCAAGCCGCCGCCACGCCGCAATCGAGCCGTTGTGGCGCAGGCATTCCTCCACGGCGTTCGGTATCAGGCTCGGGTCTTCGCAGAGCTCGCGCCACGCGCGCGGGTGCTGCAACAGCAGCTTCATCGCATTGGCCGTGGCGTTGGCCGTAGTCTCGTGCGCGGCCACGATGCCCGCCATCATCATCGAATGCAGATACGAGTCGGTGACGATCTCGGGATGCGCCTGCTGCTTGCGGATGCCGTATTGCATCCATCCATGGCCCTCGGGGTTCTGGCGCATCTTCGCCAGCACCTTGCCCGCGAACTGCCAGAAGTTGCCTACCGCGTGCGCCACCGCCACCTGCTCTTCGGGGCGCGGACGCCCCCAGGTATTGACCGTGTGCGCAATCGAGTAGCGGCGCAGCATGTCCATGTCTTCCTCGGGCACGCCGAGAAAATGCAGCGCCACCGTGAGCGGCACCTCCCAGAGCATCTGGTCGACGAGATCGGCTCGGCCCGTGTCGATGAAACGGTCGACGTACTCGCGCGCGAGGCGCCGCACCAGCGGTTCGTGGCGCTTCAGCTGCTCGGGCGTGAACGGCTCCATCAGCACGCGGCGGCGCGGCATGTGCGCGGGCTCGTCTTCGTTCACGAGCGTGCGGTTCATGGCGTAGCCATACGACTCGAGCACCGCGTTGGCCTCGGGCCCTGTGGGTGTGATCTTTTCGAGCGCGATCGAGGGCGAGAACGTGAGGTTGTCGCGGAAGATCGCCTTGATGTCGTCGTAGCGCGTGACGACCCAATAACCTAGTTGCGGGCTGTAGAACACGGGCTCCTGCTCGCGCGCCCAGCGCACGTACTCGGGCGGGTCCTGCTGGTAGCCATCGCTGAACGGGTCGAACGCTGCCGCGTTCGCGCTCACGGGGCAGCGCCCCGCGGCCTCGTGGGGGGCCTCGCCCATGGTGTCGCCTCCTGCATCGCGGTTACGCTGGTTTGTATCCATTTGCGTAACTCTAGTACGCCTCGCGCGATGCAAAAGATCGGGGTTAACCTCCAAGCGCCTGATCGGCGAAACCAGACACTTTGGGGGTCATGGCCGATAACCGTCGTCGAGCGTCTTCAGGAAGGCGATCACATCGTCGATGTCGCGCGCGTTCCAGACTGGCTTGCCGCCCAGTTTGCCAGTCAGCGGCGCATCGGTGGTGTCGACGTTGCGGCGCAACGCAGGCGGCAAATCATCGAACTTCACGACCTGACCCTGGCGATCGCGCGGATACCACTTCTCCGGGTTCGTGTCGCGCTCGACGTAGAAGCGCAGCGCGTCGCGCAGCGTATGGAAGCGCCCGTTGTGAAAGAACACCTGGCGCGTGGCCACGTTGCGCAGCGTGGGCGTCTTGAAGAAACCGCAAAGGGCCTGGTCTGCGGACAGATCGTGGCGCAGCGGCCCGCATAGCCCCTCGTCGTGGTACGCGGGATCGCGATTGACGCGCAGTTCGGGGTTGCGCGGCACGCCGAGCGCCTCGAACTGGAAATCGGTGAAGAGCGGATGCGCGCCGTTCGCGCCGGGCTGGTCGATATGGCACGACGCGCAATTGCCGCCGTGCGGGTCGTCGAAGAGCTGCTTGCCGCGCCGCTCGCTCGCGGTGAGTTGCGCCTTGCCGTCGAGGTAATAGTCGAACTTGCTCGTGTACGGGTGGAAATCGGGCTCTTCGAGTTCGTAACGCTCGATGGCCGCCATGGCCTGGCGCAGCGCCACTTGCGGGGAGTCGAACACCGTTTCGCCGTAGACCTGCTTGAAGCGCGCCGCGTACGGGGCGCGCGCGAGCTTCGCAACGACCGAAGCGGCGTCGCGGTTCGCCATCTCGCCGGGGTTGAATAGCGGGAACGTGGCCTGGTCGCTCAGACGGTTGAAACGCCCATCCCAGCCGAAGCCGCCGGACGGCGCGTTGTCGTCCTCGAAGCGCTCGCTGAAGCTCGCCGCCTGCGCATGCGTCCAGAGCGGCGTGCGGTCGAGCACGTAGCGCAGCGTCGGCACGGCGCGCGTGCCTTGCGTGCGCAGACCGGCGCCGCCGAACTGCGCGGCGAGGCCGTTCGGCGGCCCATACGCATGCGCGGGGCTGTGGCAGCTCGCGCACGACATTCGCCCCGAGGCCGAAAGCGACGGGTCGTGGAACAGCAGCTTGCCGAGCGCGCGGGCGTCGCTAAAGTCCACGGGCGTCGCGGTGGCCGGCGGGGTGGCAGGCAAGGTGGCAGCCGCCCGACTCGGAATGCGCTGAACCTGTGCGTGGACCGCCCCCAGGCTCAGGCCCAGCGCAACAGTAGCCACCACCGCTGCAGCAACGGTGGCGGGGGTCGCGCTCGTAAAACCGGCTTTCATGCTTACAGGTTCGTGAAGATATCGTTGCCGAACCCCGCAAGCCCTGCCTGCCCCGCATAGCCGAGATGGGCGAGGCCGAAGATGTCCTCGATGCTCTTGAGCATCGAATAATGGTTGTACGCCACTGTCGAGACCGTGCCCGGCTTGATGAACTTAGAGATCATCACCGCGCCGGTCTGGTCGCCGCCGAAGTTCGACTTCGTCATGACCAGCGAAATGTTGCCGAGCGACGACGGCAGCCCCGGAATCGCGCTGGCCGGCACCGAGCCATATGCCTCCGACTGCGGGAACGCGGCGAGGTTCGGCCCCGGCGCCTGGCTGCAACAGGTGCTGCCCGCGTAGGTGAGCGTCAGCGTGGCCGGGCTCTTGCTCGTGTCCAGCGTCTGGCTCGCGTAGCTGCTCTCGTCGAAATTGATGATCAGGAGTCCGTCCTGTTTGAACGCCGCCGACGAAGTAATAATGGGCACCCACTTTTCGAGGAACGCATTCGCACTCGTCAAGCCGCCGGGCTGGCCGTTCACGCACGGCGAGTCATGGCCGTCGTTGCACAGGTTCGGCGTGATGAAGTTGAAGTTGGCCGTGGTCGCGACCGACTGGAGGTCGGCCTGCAGCTTCTCCAGATTCACGACGTTCGTGCCGCAGTCGGGCGAATCGATGATCGAGTGAAAGTACACGAACGGATTGTGGCGCGTCGCGTACTGGTCACCCAGCGGCACGGCCGCGCTCGGCGCCTGCGCGCGCTGCGTGAGGTCCACGGCGTTCAGCGCCGGGTGGCCGCAAGTGGCGGCTTCGCGCGACGGGTCATTGCCCATGTCCTCTTCGTAGCCCTTCCACGTGAAGCCGGCCGCCTTCAGTTGGTCGGGCAGCGTCTTGATGTTCGCCGGAAACACACAGCCCGTGCCGATCGCCTGGCCATCGGAAGTCATCCCGGTCAGGTTGTAGTCCTCGTAAGTCGAGCAGTCGTTATCCGTTTGCGGTGTCGGCGCCTGGCCGCTCAGCATGGAGATGTAGTTGTCGAGGCTCACATGGCCCGTGCCGTAGTA
The DNA here is from genome assembly GCF_051125215.1 of Paraburkholderia sp. A3BS-1L. NCBI lineage: Bacteria > Pseudomonadati > Pseudomonadota > Betaproteobacteria > Burkholderiales > Burkholderiaceae > Paraburkholderia > Paraburkholderia sp. A3BS-1L. The sequence continues at coordinate 2,120,025 of NZ_CP120442.1, forward strand.
GTTCTGCACGAGCGCTCCTTGCGAAGCCAGCGTCTGTGCCAGATAAGGCGCCTTCGTGCTGGAGCCGAAGGTGCTCGCGTAGTTCTCGTTCTCGAGCGTGATGATGAACACGTGACGAATCTGCTGCTGGCCGGTCACGGCGGGATGCGAGGAGCCGCAGGCGCTCACGAAGAGCGCAGTGCAAAGCGCGGCAAGGATGGACGCGTAAAACGCCCAAAGCTTGCCGCTGAAACGTATAGCCATGGAAGTCCTCTGTTTTGTCGAGTTATTGTGGGATGCCGGGTCGGTTTTTATGGTCATGCGCTCCGCACCGTGCATGCGGGCCCTCCGGAGCCGCACAAGGTCAGGCAGACTCTGTGACGAACGCATGAAAAGCGATGCTGATCGCCTGCTAAAAACCATGCATCGTCCATATGAACTATGGCCGCGCACATCGCGAGCTGACTTGTCCAGCACGTGCACGAAATGAACAGCTTGCGCACGCCGTGATGCTCGTAGACGCGGCACGCACCTGTGCGATGCCGGTGTTTTCGGTCCGCGCCGCGGCAAGGGGCTATCATGTGCGTTCGAACAGCAGATGGAACGAACGAATCACATGGCCTCCCCTCAGGAAAACGTCAGCATGGCGGTGTTCTGCGACTTCGAGAACGTCGCGCTCGGCGTGCGCGACGCGAAGATCGACCGTTTCGATATCAAGCCCGTGCTCGAGCGGCTCCTGCTCAAAGGCAGCATCGTCGTGAAGAAGGCCTATTGCGACTGGGACCGCTACAAGGGCTTCAAGGCGTCGATGCACGAGGCGAGCTTCGAGCTCATCGAAATTCCGCACGTGCGCCAGTCGGGCAAGAATTCCGCCGATATCCGCCTCGTCGTGGACGCGCTCGATCTCTGCTATACGAAGTCGCACGTGGACACCTTCGTGATCGTGAGCGGCGACTCCGACTTTTCGCCGCTCGTCTCGAAGCTGCGCGAGAACGCCAAGAAGGTGATCGGCGTGGGCGTGAAGCATTCCACCTCCGACCTGCTCGTCGCGAACTGCGATGAGTTCATCTTCTACGACGACCTGGTGCGCGAGCTCGCGCGCGAGCAAAAGGAGCGCGCCAAGGCGCGCGGCGAAAGCGGCGCGAACGCGAAGCGCCAGTCCGGCGACGAGCGGCGCAACGCTGCCGAAAGCGCGGACGAGCGCGGCGAGGAACGCGGCGAAGAGCGCAAGTCCAAGGCCATCATGCTGGTGGTCGAGACGCTCGACGCGCTCGGCTATGAGCGTGGCGACAGCGGCAAGATCTGGGCATCGGTGCTCAAGAGCGCCATCAAGCGGCGCCGCCCCGACTTCAACGAGGCGCGCTACGGCTTCCGCGCGTTCGGCAACCTGCTCGAAGAAGCGCAGGCGCGCGGCCTGCTGGAAGTGGGCCGCGACGAGAAGTCCGGCACCTATGTGACGCGCACGAGCCAGCCGGCGAGCGCCGCGCCCGCGAGCCCGGCGGAAGAGGCAGCGCCGCGCGCGGAGCGTGCGGAGCGCGGAGAACGCGCGGAAGATTCGACGCGCTCGCGCCGCAAGGGCCGGCGCGGCGGGCGCGGCGCGGCGGCTGCCGGCGAGAACGGCCACGAGCAGGCACGCGAGGCGAGCGAAAGCAGCGAAACGCGTGAAGCGCAGGAAACGGCCGAAGCGCGTGTCTCGTTCGAATTCGAGCAAACGCGCGAGTCCGAGGCCAGCGCGGCGATGTCGAACGGCGACCTCTTCACCGAGACCGCCTCGGCGCAATCGCGCGAGGTGCATGCACCGGCTCGCGACGAAGCGCACCACGCGGGCGACATGCCGCGCTTCGGGCAGCCGCAGCACGGCGCGCACGAGCACGCGCACGCGGCGGCCGATGCACCCGCCGCCGGGGAGCACCCGGCATCCGAAGCGCCCGAGGCACCGCGGCGCGCGCGCAAGACCGCATCGCGCAAGAGCACTGGCCGCAAGAAGACTTCCGGACCCGCTGCGCAAGAGGCCCACGCCGAGCCGCCGCGCGACGTGACGGAATCTCCCGCGCCCGAAGCGAGCGCCGACGCCGAACCGGCCGGCAAAAAAGCCAAAGCGCCGAAGAAATCCCCGGCGCGCGCCCGCCGCCCGCGCAAGACGGCGGAAGAAAGCTGATCGCCGCGACCTGAACGGCAAGGCCGCGTAGCAAGCAGTGTCAATCGCCGCCGAACGGGTTCGCCGGGCGCTTGCGCGGTGGCGGCTCGCTGGCGCCGTCCTTCGGCGACGAAGGGCCGCCGAACGGATCGGCGCTCGCCTTCGAAGCCCCCGCCGGCTGCGCCCCGGTAACCGGATTCGCTGCCGGCGCGGGTCCGGGGTTGCCCGATGGGTCGGCGAACGGATCGACTTTCGCCGGCGCATGGGTGCCGCCGAACGGATCGCCTGCTGGTGCGCGCGCGGCCTCGCTCTCCTCCCCCTCTTGCGCAGCAAGGTTGTACTCCGCCTGCATCTGCGCGAGCACGCCGGCGATGCTCGCCTCGAACCCCGCCGCGTTGCCTAAATTGCGCATCGTCCAGTTGCAGCCCGTGCGGTCGGGCGTCTGTGACTGCGGTCGCGGCACGCCGATCTTCACGCCATCGTCGACGACTTCCTGGAGCCGGTGGATCCGGCGCTTCACTTCTTCCTGCAGCCGCGATGCGTTGAGAGTCTTGCGCAACATCGGCACCTCCTTTTCCATGCTCGAACCGGTGAGCGAGTCTAGCGCATGGCACGGCCGCCGAGCGCGAAACTCCAGGCAGCAAGCAGCACCGATTCGGACAGCGCGAAGTGCAGGCTCACGGCCCGCACCACGGCGATACTCGCCAGCAGGAAGCCGCTCAGCAATAGAACGTGGATGATCATTGCCGATCGCTTGAGTCAGGCACGAGCCAGCCATGAGTCACGCGCAAGCGCCGTGCGCCGCGAGCCATACCAGCGTCAGCGACCTCACCCCTTGCGCGCCCCGAATCAGCACGCCCTCGATATCGGCCGTGGCGGACGGCCCGGTCACCAGCACCGCATAGCGCGCGCTGCGAAAATCGTCGCGCCGGTAGGCATCCTGAAGGCCGGCCACGAGCGCGCCGGGATCGAGCAGCACGTAGAGATGTTGCACGAGATAGCCAAGCGCGTTCACCCCGTATTCGCGCTCGGAGAGCCACACCGAGCCCGTTTCGGCAACGCCGAAGCGCGCGCGCACGACGCCCACCTCCACGTTCTCGAGCGACTCGGGCGGCGTGGCCGGTTCGAGCGCACGCGTGCCCTGCACCTCGGGCGCCGCCGACGCGATCGACACCTGCGCGCCGAAACGCTCGCGTATCAGCGCGAGCACGGCCTCGCCCGAATCGGCCTGTGCCTCGCTGCCACCCATCAGCGCGAGCGCTGCGCCAAAGCGCGCGCGCAATTCCCCGGGCGGCGCGTCGAACAACGGCACCTCGGGCAAGTCCTGGGCCTCGGGCTGCGCCGCGCGCACGCGGGCGAGGAACGCTTCACGGCTCGCCATCGTCGCCTCCGTCGTTGTCTCCCTTGCTGCCTTTAGAGCCCTTGCGATGCTTGCGATACCAGGCATGAAAGGTCGTGGACGGAGCCTGCGGCAGCGTGCGTTGCCGGCCCCAGATATTGAGCGGGTTGTAGAGCACAAAATTGGGCAAGAGCCGCAGCGCGCCGTCGAGCGACGACACGGCCGCGCGATACATCGTCGGACTTCCCAGCAACCGCCCCGCCATCTTGAGCACTTCCTGTTTCACGAACGGCACCTCGTGCTGCGCGGCGATCACCGTGCGCCACTGGTAGATCTGCTCGTGAATGTTGATCTTCACGGGGCACACGTTGGTGCAACTGCCGTTGAGGGTGGACGCGAACGGCAACGCGCTAAAGCGCTTCAAGTCGAAGGTCGGGTTGATGATCGCGCCAATCGGCCCGGCATAGGTGCTGCCATACGAGAGACCGCCGCTGCGCCGATAAACCGGACAGGTATTCATGCACGCGCCGCAGCGGATGCACTTGAGCGAGTACCAGAAGTCGGGCATCGCGAGCCGTGCGCTGCGGCCGTTGTCGACGAGGATGAAGTGCATCTCGGCACCCTCGCGGGGCGCGCGGAAATGCGAGGTGTATTGGGTGATCGGCGAGCCCAGCGCGCTGCGCGAAAGCATGCGGATAAACACACCGAGATCGGACATGCGCGGAATCAGCTTCTCGATGCCCATCGAAACGATATGCAGCGGCGGCACGTTGGCCGAGAGATCGGCGTTGCCCTCGTTCGTGCAGACCACCACCGTGCCGGTTTCGGCCACCGCGAAATTGCAGCCCGTCATGCCCGCGGTCTTCCCGCGCACGAACCACGGGCGCGTGTTCATGCGCTGGCTCTCGGCAAGATAGTGGATGTCGTTGTTCGATGCATCGGTGCCGATCGTGCGGCCGAACACCTGGGCCACGTCATCGCGCAGCTTGTGTACGGCGGGCACGACGATATGGCTCGGCGGCTGGCCGTCGAGTTGCTGGATGCGCTCGCCAAGATCGGTTTCCATCACGGCGATGCCACGCTGTTCGAGGTACGGGCGCATCTCGCACTCGTCCGTGAGCATCGACTTGCTCTTCACGAGCGCGGTCATGCCGCGCTCGCTCAGGATGCGAAAGACCGTCTCGTTGTGCTCGCCCGCGGTATCGGCCCAGTGCACCTGCACGCCGTTCGCCTCGGCGGTGCGCGAGAACTGGTCGAGATAGTCGGCCAGATGCGAAAGCGTGTGCGCCTTGATGGCCGACGCGAGTTCGCGCAGCGCCTCCCATTCGGGAATGGCATGTGCCTGCGCGTCGCGCTTCGTGCGCAAGTCCCAGAGACGCTTGTCGTGGAAATCCACGTGTTCGGGTCGCGCGAGAAATGCGCCGGCGAGCTTCGCGTGCTCGACCCGCTTCGGGCGATCGTTCGGGGCGCTCATTCGCGTGCTCCGTTGAGCACCTGGGCGATATGAATGAAGCGCACATCGGACTGCATGCGCTGCGCACAGCCCTGCTGATGCATGAGACACGACATGTCGCCCGAGACAATGTATTGCGCGCCCGCGCTCACGTGGTCGATGACCTTGTCCTGGCCCATGCGTACCGACACCGCTTCCTCGGTCACGGCAAACGTGCCGCCGAAGCCGCAGCATTCGTCGGGCCGCTGGGGCTGTACGAACTCGATGCCCTTCACGCCCTGCAGCAACGCGAGCGGCTTCGAAAAGGGCTTGCCCGCCACCTCGGAAATAGACGCCTCGTGCAGATGGCGCAGCGCGCTGCAGCTGTTGTGCAGGCCCACGCGCCAGGGGAACTCGGCCCACGGGAATTCGCGCACGCGCAGCACGTCGTGCAGGAACTCCACGAGTTCGAAGGTGTTCGTGCGCACGCGCCGCACCGGATCGGTTTGCTCGATGGCGGTGAGATGATCGCGCACATGATTCACGCAGCTGGCCGAAGGCCCGACGATAAAGTCATATCCTTCGAAAGCGCGCGCGAACACGCGCTCCGCGCCGGCCGCCTCGGCTTGCGCGCCGCTGTTGGCCATGGGCTGGCCGCAACAGGTCTGTTCAAGCGGATAGTCGACCTCGCAGCCCAGCCGCTCCAGCAATTCGAGCGTGGCGATGCCCACTTCGGGGTAGAACGCGTCGATGAAGCACGGGACAAAAAGGGCGACTTTCATGCGAGAGCTCGCGCGAGAAAGCGGATCGGCTCATTTTAGCGCCGATCGCCCTGCGCTTGCCCGCGAACCGCCCCGCCTGCTCAAAAGTTATGGCGAATGCCCGCAATGACCGCCAATTGCTTGTCGGTGTCCGAATTCACCAGATTCGGAATCTGCGCCAGATTGCGCGTGCCGCCGCCGGCGGCATCGATACCGAGTCCCGCACCCGTTGACTTCTGGCCGATCACCACGGCATAGAGCGCCGTGCGCTTCGAGAGGCTGTACACCGTGCCCAGGTTGATCTGATGGATGCGCGTGGAGGAACCCTCATCAGGATGCGCGTCGTTGAAGATATAGGCAAAGCCGAATTGCAGCGCGGGCGAGACTTGCCACGTCGTGTTGAGCTCGGCAATATCGAACGCGATGTCCGCGCCTTGTGGCTGCGCCGTGCTCGCGAAATACTGGCTCTGAGAAAGCCGCGTATGCGTGTAGCTCAGTGCGAGCGTCACCGTATCGAGCGCATACGAACCGCCTGCGCCGTAGATATCGATCTTCTGCGCATTGTGCAGTACGCAATACGAAGCGTCGGCATTCGCGCAACTGAAATCGCCAATATATCCGACCTCCCCACCCAACGCCGCCTGGAGTGGATTGCGCAGTTGCAGATAGCCTGCGGATAGCGAAAGCGGTCCACGCGTGTAGTTTGCGGCGAGCGACCAGCCGCGGTTCTGCGAGAAGTTGCCCGCCACGCCGCCAAAGCTGAACAGACCGCCCACGGTCAGGCCGCCGAAGCTCGGGCTCACGTACTTGATCGAATTGTTGAAGTTGAACGCTTCGTTGAGATTGTCGACATCGCCGAAGTGCGAGCCGTAAAGCGTCGCCCAGTTGTTGCTCGATGCATAGACACCCATGTTGTCGGAGAACGGATCGTACTGGCGTCCCAGCGTGAGCGTGCCATAGTTCGCGTTCGCTACGCCTGCCCAGGCGTTGCGGTTAAAGAGCGTGCCGCCCTGCAGCAACGCGCCGTTCTGCGTAAAGACGCTGTTTTCCAGCGTGAAGTTCACCGTGCTGCCGCCGCCGATGTCTTCGCTGCCGGTCAGCCCCCAGCGCGACGGCACGAGGTTGCCGCCGCCCAATTGCCAGTTCGAATGCCCTTCGGTGCTGCCATCCGCACGCGTGGTCTGCTGATTCGTCGAATAGACGAGGCCGGCGTCCACCGTGCCGAAAAGTGTGACAGAGGACTGGGCGCAAGCGCCGTGCATGAAGGTGGCTAGAGCGCACGACGCCAGCGTCAGCGCCGTACGCTTGACGAGTGGGTTTTCCATATCGATGTTTTTGGAGTTTGAGAGGGGAGTGAACGCGCCGCGCGCGCCGGGTGCTATTGGCCGAAGCGCGCGTAGATGTCGGGCCGTATGCGCTTGAGCACGAAGCCGAGCACAATGCCGAACAGCGCGACCGCGAACACGATCCACGGGAACGCCCGCACGATGGGACTATCGGAGCCGGAAAGCGCGTCGAGGTTGCCGGTCAGCACGAAGCCGATCCACAGCAGGCCCATCCCGCCCAGTATCGGTGCGACGAACGCGTGCCACAGCCGCGTGTCTTTTTTCGTGACGCGAAAAAATACGACCACCGAGAAACTCGTCACGGCTTGCAGCATCACGATGCCGATGGTGCCGAGCGCCGACGTACAACTGAACACGGTATTGAACGGATCCGCGCCTGCGATCACATAGAGTCCCATCGGCAACGCCACCGTAAGCGTTTGCAGATAGCTCGCGCGATACGGCGAGCCGTATTTCGCATGCAGGCGGTCGAGCTTCGCGGGCAGTATTCCCTCGACCGAAAGCGCGTGAATGTAACGCACGATCGTGTTGTGAAACGAGAGCAGGCTCGCGAAGATGCTCGAGAGCAGAAGCACGCTCATCGCGGTGGTCATGGCGCCGCCCAGGTACTTGGTGGACTGGATGAACCAGAAGTCTCCGGGCTGCTTCGTCGCAGCCTCGACCACGTCCTTCAGGCCCCAGGCGCACACGATGGCCCACGTAACGAACGCGAAGAACACGAGAATCAGCGTGACCGACACATAGGTCGCGCGCGGCACCGTAACCTTCGGATCGCGGCACTCCTTGCCGTAAATCGCCGTGGCCTCGAAGCCGATAAACGACGCCAACGCGAACATCACGGCAATGCCTATGTGGCCGCTGAACACCTGCTTCGGTGCGAACGGCGCGAGCGTGAGGCCACTCGGGCCGCCATGGTGAATCACGATGGCGATCGAAAGCACGAGCAGGATGCCCATTTCGAGGCACATCAGCACGCCGAGCAGGCGGCTGTTCAGGTCGATGCCGCGCAGGCCCGTCACCTGCACGACGGCGATGCATGCGAACGAATACGCGTACCACGGCATCGCACTATGCAGGAGCGGCCCAAGCACGACTGTGCAGAAGAATCCGAACAGCCCGTACAGCGCGATCTGGATGCAGGTGTACGAAAGCAGCGCGACGAGCGCACCCGCCATGCCGAGCGGCCGGCCGAAGCCCGCCGTAATGTAGGCGTAAAACGCGCCGGCGCGCACGATATGCCGGCTCATCGAAGCGAAGCCCACGCTAAAAACGAGCAGCACCGCGCCCGCAATTACAAAGGCGCCAGGAATGCCCGCGCCATTGCCGAGACTGATGGCGGGCGGCACCGCGCCAAGCATGCCGGTGAGCGGTGCAGCCGCGGAGATCACGAGAAACACAATCTGCCACAAGCCGAGCAGACTGCGCGGCGCGGCGGCGGCATCGTCTGCCATGGCGCTGCCCACGAGCCCGGATGGCGCGACGGGTATTTGCGGTTCGTTCATCGTTGCCTCTGCTGGTGTCATTTTGAATTGCGCCCCGCGACACGATGAAGAACCGCGTCCGCCTGGCGCTCGTGAAAGCGAATCCCGCGTGGTCTATTGCGTGGTCTATTGCGAGATTCGATACGAGCGCATGGTAGGCGGTTAAAAATTCCCGCGATCTGACTGACCGCGCCAAATATTCGATAAATTGCGCCAACCCGTCTGGGGTTTTTACCTAACGTGTTTGCCGCTCAATCGCACCCTGATCGGGGGTTGGCTGCCGATGAAACAATTGATATGGATGACGAATCAATTTTCACAGACTTTCTTCAAACACATTTCTTTCCGAAAACCATCAGCAACATTACATTTTCAAATCGAAGCGTCTTTATCCATGCAAACCGGCCTACTCCGACCGCCCCCAGTTACGCGTCGCGCGCCATAGCACTGTGGCATCGGCATAGCCCACCGCGCGCGCAACGGCGGCGTTGGTCATGCCCTCCTGCTCGCGCAGCACTGCCACGCTGCGCTGGCGCTCCTCGCGAATGATCTCGCGCACGGAAGTGCCCGCCTCGTTCAGATGGCGCTGCAGCGAACGGTTCGACAGCCCGAGATCCCGCGCAATATCGGCAACCACGAGTTTTTCGCGTGCGAGCCGCCGCGTGACCAGATCTCGTACCTGATCGACGAGATCGTGCGGCACCGTATCGCGCGAAATAAGATCGGTCGCGTGGCGCTCCATCATGCGCGCCAGTTGCATGTCGGCGCTCTTGAGCGGCGCGTCGAGATCGTGCGGATGCATCACCACACCACTCGCTGGCTGCTGGAAACGCACCGGCACGCGGAAAATACGCATATAGGGTTTGAGATCCGCGGGCGCGGCATGCTCGAAATGGATCTCGACCGGCGCCCACGTCGCGCCGCGCACGAGACGAATCATGTGGCACATCGCGCTTACGCTGTATTCGGCGTCCTGGCGGCGCGGCCAGATCTGGGCCTGCGCAATGCGATAGCTCCACATGGGCCATGCGTTATCGCGCACCAGATCGACGAGGGTACCGCTCTGCCATGAACCGAGTGCATCCGTGAACTTGCGGATGGCCGCGCCCAGCGTGGGCGACGACATGAACACGAGCCCGGCGGGTCCAAGTTCGGTGAGCTGCAATTCGTTGCCAAGACGCAGGCCGAGCCACGGTTCATCGAGCACTTGCGCTGCACGCTCGAAGGCACCGACATAACGCCCGAGCGGCAGGATTTCATAAGGGTCCGAAAGTTGCCTGCGGCTCAGGCCGAACTCGGCCAGCAATGCATCGCAGTCGGCGCCTGCTGCATCGAGCGCGCGCACGATCGGACCCATCACAGCGCCGCGAATCATCGGATACCCGTTGCTGACAGGCCCTGATTTCATGTCTCTCTCCGTTCACCCAATGATGCGCATAAGCGTACGCACCCGGGTTTGTTCGCTCTGTCTTTGGCGCACTCTATCGTCCCTTTGGCGCGGTTTGCAAGCGCGAAAAAAATATGGCGTTTCTACGATGACGTCACGACATCGCCATTGCGGCAATGCCTTCCGCCCCCAAAAAACAGGGCCTGCCCGCCGCGCTTCCCGCGCTGTTACGGTCCAACGCCATTCTTACGAAATGCTTATGAACACGACTTCGAACTCGCATCCGCTCGATCCGCTGAGCCTTATCGAAATGCAGCTCGCCTGTGACATTGTGAAGGCCGCCGAACAGCTCGACGAACACGCGCGCTTTCCCGTCACCGAGTTGCAAGAGCCGCCCAAGGCCGAAGTGCTCGCGTACCGGCCCGGCAGCTACTATTCGCGCCGTGCGTTCACGATCGCCATCGATCGGACGCGCAACCAGACACTGGAACTGGTGGTCGATCTGCGCGAAAAGAAAGTGGAATCGCGCAAGGCGCTCGCACTGCACCACTCGCCGTTCGGCCAGCCGCCCGTGATGATCGAAGATTTCATGAACGCCGAGCGCATCGTGAAGGAAGACCTCGCGTGGCGCGAGGCCGTCAAGAGGCGCGGCCTCACAGAAGACGATCTCGCGCGCGTGCAGGTCGATCCGTTCTCGGCAGGCGCCTTCGATCGCCCGAACGAAGGTGGCCGCCGTCTCGTGCGCTGCGTGAGCTACTACCGCGAAAACGTCACCGACAACGGCTACGCGCACCCGATCGAAGGCGTAGTGGCCGTGGTGGACCTGCTCGAGCAGAAAGTGATCGAGCTCGTGGACGACGGCCGCATCATTCCAATCCCGCGCGCGAAGCACAACTACGACACGCCAAGCATCGGCAAGCCTCGCGACACCGTCAAACCGCTTTCGATCAGCCAACCCGAAGGACCCAGCTTTGCGATCGACGGCTGGCAGGTCAGTTGGCAAAACTGGACGTTCCGCGTGGGCTTCACGCCGCGCGAAGGCCTGGTGCTGCACCAGATTGCCTGGGACGACGGCAAGAGCGTGCCGCGCCCCATTGTCTACCGCGCGAGCGTGACGGAAATGTGCGTGCCCTACTCCGATCCCACCACGAACCACTACTGGAAAAGCGCCTTCGATGCGGGCGAGTATGGCCTCGGCAAACTGGCGAACCAGCTCGAGCTCGGTTGTGACTGCCTTGGCACGATCCGCTACTTCGACATTCCGTCCGCCGACGATTTCGGCAACAGCTTCACGATGAAAAACGCGGTATGCCTGCACGAAGAGGATTACGGCACGCTCTGGAAACACTACGAATTCCGCACCGGCGTGTTCGAGATGCGCCGCTCGCGCCGTCTCGTGATTTCGTTCTTTGCGACGGTGGGCAATTACGACTACGGCTTCTACTGGTACTTCTATCAAGACGGCACGATCCAGCTCGAATGCAAGCTCACGGGCATCATTCAGACCTCGGCTGTCGCGGATGGCGACACGTATCCGTGGGGCGGCATGGTCACCGAGAACCTCGGCGGCCCGACGCACCAGCATTTTTTCAACGCGCGTCTGCACATGATGGTGGACGGCGAGAAGAATTCCGTGACCGAGCACGAGTTCGTGCCGCGTCCGATGGGTGCGCAGAACCCCTACGGCAACGTCTTCGATACCACGAAGCGCGTGCTCAAGACCGAGCAGGAAGCCGCGCGCAACGCCAACGGCCAAACCGGACGCTTCTGGAAAGTCGTGAATCCAAACGTGAAAAACCGCGTGGGCGCGAATCCTGGGTACAAGCTCATCATCAACGATTCTCCGCTGATGCTCGCCGACCCGAACTCGAAGGTGCGCCAGCGCGGCGGCTTCGCCACGCGTCATGTCTGGGTCACGCCATACGACACGACGCAACGCTACGCGAGCGGCGATTACCCCAATCAGCATGCGGGCGGCGACGGCCTGCCGCGCTATATCGAAGCGAACCGCAACGTGGAAAACGAAGACATCGTGCTGTGGCACAGTTTCGGCCACACGCATGTATGCAAGCCCGAGGACTTCCCGGTCATGCCCGTGGAATACGCCGGCTTCATGCTCAAGCCGAACAACTTCTTCCACGGCAATCCGGCGATGGATCTGCCGGGCGGGCGCGACCCGCATAGCGTGCAGGACGGCGCACCCGATGCGGGCGCCGCGCCGTCGTGCTGTCACGGCAAGCAGTAAGTTCGCGATGATGCCGCGCGCGCGCCGCTCCGTGACGCCGAAGATTCGGGATGCCCTCGCCGCCGCCTGGATTTGGTGCGCAGTGACGGGCGGCGCCTCGGCGCTCGCGGCGAGCGTCATGCTGGGTGCGATGCAAATTGGCCCGCATGCTGCCGCATTCGCGGGCGGCGCTGCGGCGCTCTTTGCCATGGTGTTGCTACCTGCGGCACTCACGCGTTGCTTCGTCTCGCGGGCCACCGTGCCGGTGGCCACCTCGCTCATCCTCGTCATGGCGACGCTGGCGGCAGCGGCCGTGCGGGGACGCACAGGCTTTTTGCCGATCGGCATGCCAGTCGCGCTTGCTTTGGCGGGTCCCGTGATGTTTGCGGCGGCATGGTCGAGCTTGCCGACGCGTCGCACGGAATCCGTCATGCCTCGCCGGCAAATTCATAGGACTGCGTGTCAACTCGTACAACGAGAGTTCACTGCGGCGCTGCAAGGCAGTGCTGCCCTGCTCGTGCCCGCACTGCTGGCTGGGCTTTCCAGCGGCGTGCTCGCGCGCTTCCAGCTCTTCGCCGTGTGCGGCAGCGGACCTTTCTCGCTCGCGCAGTTGGCCGTTTCGCTTGGCGCTGCGGCGGGCCTGGGCCTGCTTGCGGAAAGTATCGACCACCTTTACGCATTGCTGGCGCTCTTCGCGCTGCGCGGCGCGTTGCTTGCCGCGCTCACACTCGATACGCTCGCACCGTGGGCCGCATTCGCCGCGCCAGCGTTCACCGTACTCGACGCGCTCACGCTACCGACGCTCCTGCGCATCGGCCACGCGTCACAGGCCGGCTGCCCCGGCTTTGCGCACCACGCGGGCATGCTCGCGGGCGCTGCGTTGGCCACGACTTCCTGGGGTTTCGGCCCCGGCTTCCACACGCTCTTTCTCGCGGGCGCCACACTCAACCTCGTGTGCGCATGCACACTCGCGGCGCGCCGCCAAAGGCGCAGGCCTCACGTTCACGCGCCGGATTCCGCACAGCTGTACTTGCACACGCAGTACTCGACCACGCAGTACTCATCCCGTTCCGCAGCGCACGCCCTTCCATCGGGCGGCGGAATCGACATTCGTTGACACCCAAGCACAGGACCCAATCGAGGAAACCCCATGGACCGCCAGGACTTCACGCACACGATCCGCACGCAGATGTTCGTCGACGGCCGCTTTTGCGCCAGCGGCGACAGCCGCACGTTCGCCGTTTTCAATCCGGCCACAGGCGCTGAAATCGCCCAGGTGCCGGACGCCGCCGATGCCGACATCGACGCGGCCGTCACCGCCGCGCGCCGCGCCTTCGAGGCCGGCCCGTGGCGCCGCCTGCCGCCCTCCGAACGCGAGCGCCTGCTCCTGAAGCTCGCCGACCTCGTCGAACGCAACGGCGACGAACTCGCCGCGCTGGAAACGCTCAACCAGGGCAAACTGCTCGGCTTCTCGAAGATGCTCGAAGTGGGCGGCAGCGTGCAATGGCTGCGCTATATGGCGGGCTGGGCCACCAAGATCGAAGGCAGCACCGTCGACCTTTCTCTCGCCTTCCCGCCCGGCGTGCGCTACAACGCCTCCACGCGGCGCGTGCCGGCGGGCGTGGTCGCCGCCATCGTTCCGTGGAATTTCCCTCTGCTGATGGCCGTGTGGAAAATCGCGCCCGCGCTCGCCTGCGGCTGCACCGTCGTGCTCAAGCCCGCCGAGGAAACGCCGCTCACGGCGATCCGCCTGGCCGAACTCGCGCACGAAGCAGGCTTTCCGGCGGGCGTGTTCAACGTCGTCACCGGCCGGGGCGAGACAGCGGGTGCGGCGCTCGTGCGTCATGCGGGCGTGGACAAAGTCACCTTTACGGGCTCCACCGAAGTGGGCCGCATCATCGGCAAGCAGTGCGCGAACGATCTCAAGCGCGTCTCGCTGGAGCTGGGCGGCAAGAGCCCGGTGATCGTGCTCGACGACTGCGACCTGCAACGCGCCGTCGACGGCGCTGCGGGCGCGATCTTCTTCAACCACGGCCAGGTCTGCACCGCCGGCTCGCGCCTCTATGTGCCGCGCGCGCGCTTCGAGGAAATCGTCGAAGGCGTCGCGCAAGTGGCGCGCAACACCGTGCTCGGCTCGGGCTTCGACGCCGCCACCCAGATGGGGCCGCTCGTCTCCTCGCGCCATCGCGACAAGGTGGCCGGCATGATCGCGCAAGGCCGCGCGGAAGGCGCAGAGATCGTGGCAGGCGGCGGCAACGGCAATCGTGCAGGCTACTTCATCGAGCCCACCGTGATTGCGAACGCCGCCAACCAGCCGCTCACAGTGGTGCGCGAGGAAGTGTTCGGCCCGGTGCTCGTAGCAATGCCTTACGACGACGTGGAAGAAGCCATCGCTGCCGCCAACGCCTCCGAATATGGACTCGGCGCGAGCGTGTGGACCAACCAGCTCGATCGCGCGCTGCGCGTGGTGGATGCGGTGCAGGCCGGCACCGTCTGGGTCAACACGCACAACGCGGTGGATCCGGCGCTGCCCTTCGGCGGCTTCAAGGCCTCGGGCATCGGCCGCGAGCACGGCCGCGCCGTCATCGATGCCTACACCGAGACGAAGTCGGTCTGCATCGCGTATTGACGTGCAACGCCCGCACCAGCAACACCGTGCGGGCGAGCCGAACCGGGCGCGCCTTGCGGCGCTATCGCGGTGCTAAACTCCGGAGTCGAAAGCGCGACAATATCGCGTCCTGCAGCAGGCAACGACCGGCCAACTGGCCATCCAGTGTCGACGCCCCTTGCGCCTACAACGACTCCACACCATGTATCTCTCGATTCTCGCCGTCGGCCTTGGCGGCGCGCTCGGCTCGCTGCTGCGCTGGGTGCTCAGCCTGCGCCTGAACGCTGCTTTCCCCACGCTGCCGCTCGGCACGCTCGCATCCAACATCCTCGCGGGCTACATCATCGGCGTGGCGCTGGCCGTGTTCGCGCGCCTGCCTGATGTCTCGCCGCAGTGGCGCCTGTTCGTCATCACCGGCTGCATGGGCGGGCTGTCGACGTTCTCGAGTTTCTCCGCCGAAGTGGTCGCGCATCTGCAACATGGCCGCCTCGGCTGGGCCGCGGGCGAAATCGCGATTCACGTGTGCGCGTCCGTGCTGATGACGATACTCGGCATCGCGACGGTCACCGCGGTGATGCGCTAGCGCGGCATGAATCAGGCTTGCGGCCGGCGATACCCGCCCAGCAGGCCGTGTTTCGAAAACACGTACTGCCAGAGCTGAATGTCACGCGCGCGAAACGCGCCCGCGCACGACAGCAGATAGTAGCGCCACATGCGGTAAAAACGGTGCCCCATTTCGGGCGCGAAACGCGGCCACGCAGCCTCGAAGTTCGCGTGCCACGCCATCAGCGTGCGGTCGTAATCGGCGCCGAAATTGTGCAGATCCTCGACGACGAAAAGCCCGCCCGAGGCATCCGCGATCTGGCCGATGGTGGGCAGTTCGCCGTTGGGGAAAATGTATTTGTCGACCCACGGATCGGGCGTGGTGTCGCGGCGGTTCTTGCCGATCGTGTGCAGCAAGAAGATGCCGTCGTCGACGAGGCAGCGATGCGCCACTTCCATATAGGTGCGGTAATTCTTGGGCCCGACGTGCTCGAACATGCCCACGCTCGCGATGCGATCGAATTTTTCGTCGAGCAGACGATAGTCCTGCAGACGGAATTCCACGGGCAGGCCTTCGCAGCGCTCGGCGCCCAGCGCGGCCTGCTCCTTCGAGATCGTGACACCCACGCAGGACACGCCGTAACGTTCGGCGGCAAACTTCATGAGGCTGCCCCAGCCGCAGCCGATGTCGAGCAGACGCATGCCCGGCTCGAGCCCGAGCTTTCTGCAAATCAAATCGAGCTTGGCTTCCTGCGCTTCGTCCAGCGTCCTCGCGCCGCCCGACCAGTAGCCGCAGGTGTAGGTCATGCGCTTGTCGAGCATGGCCTCATAAAACGCGTTGCCGATATCGTAGTGCTGCTGCCCCACCTTCCACGCGCGGCGCACCGTCTGGCGGTTCATGAGGCGCGCCTTAAGCGCGTGGAAAACCAGCCGGGCGGGATCGATCTGTTCGTCCAGATGCGCACGCAGCACGTGCGCGAAGAATTCGTCGAGCCGATCGCAATCCCACTGATCGTCCATGTACGCCTCGCCCAAGCCGAGGTTGCCGAGCGCGACCACGCGCTCCAGCACCTGCGGATTGTGGATACGCATGTCCCACGGGCGCGTGCCGTTGAGCCTGATGTCGGCACGCGCAAGCAGTTCTCCGGCGAACCGGGAGGCCCCCGACGCGGTGACTCCACCGACGGGCTGCGGCGGCACGACGTGCTGCGCGGGCTGGACAGGCTGGGCCGGCCGGGTGGATTGGCTAGATTGAGCGGGTTGAGCTGCTTCGAGATCAGTCGTTGCCATACGTTCTCCGTGTAAACCGGAGTTGGCGCTTTGGCTATCGACCGGAATTGCTTTGGCAATGATTCCGATCCCATGCAGAGCTCCTGACTCCGATCCCATGCAAGAGGGTGCTTTCAAGACATTTTTCTTCGTCGCGCACGCTGCGATACCTCTAATGATGCACCCACTTCAAAAAATCTGCAGTAACTCCGACGGACGGCCTGGCGTGGGCGATAATCGACGCTGCGGCACGCAAGCGCCGCGCCCGAGACACTACCGAGGAACCCATGGCTTACGACGACGACAACATCTTCGCGAAACTCCTGCGCGGCGAAATCCCCTCCATCAAGCTGTGCGAGAGCGACGCGGCGCTCGCGATCATGGATGTGATGCCGCAATCCGAGGGCCACGTGCTGGTGCTGCCGAAGGAACCGGCCGAGGAGATTTACGAGCTCTCGCCCGAAGCGGTGGCCGCCTCGATGGCGATGGTGCAGAAAGTGGCCGCGGCCGTGCGCAAGTCGCTCGCGCCGGACGGGCTGATGATCGCCCAGTTCAACGGCGCGGCGGCGGGTCAGACTGTGCCGCACGTGCACTTTCACCTCATTCCGCGCCGCCGGGGGGAGGAACTGCGACTGCATGCGCGCGATATGGCGGACAAGGCTCAGCTTGAAGTGACGGCGGAGCGGATTCGCGCTGCGCTGTGAGGGTGACTGGGTGGCGCGAAGTTTGCAGACAGCCTCCCCCGCAACGCCCAGACTCTGCTATAATCCGACTCCCGCCGGAGAGATGGATGAGCGGTTTAAGTCGCACGCCTGGAAAGCGTGTATAGGTTAATAGCCTATCGGGGGTTCGAATCCCCCTCTCTCCGCCAGAATGATTTGGCAAAAAACCCCATAAAGTCAACGACTTATGGGGTTTTTGCTTTTCAACTCACGAATCCGCTATCGAAGCGTGCGGCTATGAAGCGGGTTAGGGATGCCGAATATAATCCACCAGCGCGACCGAATACTCATCCGGCTTCTTATCAACCAAACTCACGATGATGGTCGCCAGAAACCCCGCCGGTACCCCAAACACCCCCGAGCTAATCGGCTCGATCCCAAACCAGCGCGCCCCCTCGAACCCTGTGATCTGCGTAAAAAACGGATACGTCGAGACAATGTAATAGACGCACACCGCCAGCCCAGCCACCATCCCCGCCACCGCGCCCAGCCGTGTCGTGCGCTTCCAGAACACGCCCAGCACGAGCACCGGAAACAGGCTCGACGCCGCCAGCGAAAACGCCGCCCCCACCAGAAATAGAATATTTCCCGCATTGAGCGAAGCCACCCACGAAGCAAACAAGGCCACGCCCAGCAGCAGAATCTTCGACATGGTCACGCGCCGCTGGCTCGACGCATGCGGGTCCACCATGTGGTAGTACACATCGTGCGAAAGCACGTTCGAGATCGTGAGCAGCAGCCCATCCGCCGTGGAAAGCGCCGCCGCGAGCGCGCCCGAGGCCACGAGCCCCGACATCACATACGGCAGCCCCGCAATCTCCGGCGCGGCCAGCACCACCATATCCGGCTGCATCTGAATATCGCTCCAATGCACGATGCCGTCGCCATTGATATCGGCAATGCCGATCATGGTCGGCTCCATGCGCCGCCATTGCATCACCCAATGCGGCAAATCGGCGAAATGCAGCCCCGTGAGGTGCGAAAGGATCTCGAACTTGATGAGCACCGCCAGCACCGGCACCGTCAAATAGAACAGCGCGACGAAGAACAGCGTCCATCCCACCGAGCGCCGCGCCGACGCCACCGATGTCGTCGTGTTGTAGCGCGTAAGAATGTGAGGCAGGCTCGCCGTGCCGAGCGAGAGGCACAGCAGCAGCGACAAAAAATTGCGTTCGTGAATGCGCCGCGCTTCGTCGCTATCGGCGGGAAACGGTTCATGCATCGGCACGGGGGGCGCGGCGCGCGCGAGCAGGTCATCGCGCTGCTGCGTCCACGCCACGCGTGCGGCTTCGGGGTCGCGCGGGAAACGCTCGATTTCGCGCTCGAGCGAATCGATCTCGCGCAGCGGGCCATTGTGGCGGCGCATGTTCGCGAGCGCATCGACGAGGCGCGTCTTCTCTTCCGTGTACGACTGCGGCAGCGCATCGAGCCGCGATTGCCAGAGCGCGGCTCGATGCGCGTACTCGTCGCGCACGTTGGTCTCCGCGCTGGTGTCGCGCACTTCGCGCTCGAGCGTCTCCACGCGCTGCATCACCTTGCCGTAATCGAATTGCGGCAGCCAGCCCAGGCCATTTCGATGCGCGATCAACGAAACCGGGATCAGCATCGCCGCGATCAGGATGATGTATTGCGCCACCTGGGTCCACGTGACCGCGCGCATGCCGCCCAGAAATGAGCACACGAGAATGCCGGCGAGCCCGCAAAAGATGCCAATGGCGAAGTCGACGCCGATGAAGCGCACCGCGATCAGCCCCACGCCCTGGATCTGCGCGACGAGATAGACGAACGAGCAGATGATAGTGGCCAGCACGGCGAGCGCGCGCACGAGGTTGCTGGAGAAGCGCGTGCCGAGGAAGTCCGCGATGGTATAGCGCGCGAGCTTGCGCACGTAGGGCGCGAGCAGGAATGCGACGAGGCAGTAGCCGCCCGTCCACCCCATCAGGTAAGCGAGGCCGTCGTAGCCGCTCGCGTAGAGCGAGCCCGCGAGGCCGATGAACGAGGCTGCCGAGAGCCAGTCCGCGGCCGTCGCCATGCCGTTGAAGAACGATGGCACGCGGCGTCCCGCGACGTAGTACTCGACGAGATCCGAGGTGCGCGAGAGCAGCCCGATGACGGCGTAGACCGCAATCGGCACGAACAGGAACACGTAGCCGATCCACATGCCGGGGCCGGTGGCAAGCTCGATGCGCCACATCACGAAGATGAAGCCGAGAAAGCCGAGCATATAGAGCGCGTAGGAGCGGATCAGCCGGTGCGCGAGCCTCATCGTTGCTGCGCCTGACTGGCCTCGCGAATGGCCGCATCGGCTTCACGCGCGGCCTGCAGTTCGCGGTCGGCGCGCTGCATCAGCACGATGTAGAGCGCCACGAGCCCGATATAAACGAGGATCGCCCCTTGCGCGCCGATATAAAACGGCAGGCTGAAGCCCGCGAAGCGCAGGCTGTCGAGCGCGCGCGCGAACAGCGGCACGACGAACGACACCGCAAAGCCGATGCTCATGAGCACAACGATCAGCACGAGGTTGAAGCGCCAGTAGCGCCGATGCGCGAGCGCCATCGCCTCGCTCACCGGCGGCGGCTCGGGCAAGGCGTTGAGGTTGTTTTTTGGAGGATTATCTGGCGCGGCCATGCGCTTGTGTAGCAAAAACGCGCGTGGCCGGCAATCGGGGACATCCGGCCTTGCCGGGATCGGATCGAGTGCATTAGCACGCGATCCGTCAATCAAGCAACGCTCAAAGCGCCTCGCCAAGCTGATCGAGAATCGCCGGGTTTTCCAGCGTGGAGACGTCCTGGGTGATCGCCTCGCCCTTCGCGAGCGAGCGCAAGAGGCGCCGCATGATCTTGCCCGAGCGCGTCTTCGGCAGGTTCTCGCCGAAGCGGATGTCCTTCGGTTTCGCGATCGGCCCGATCTCCTTGCCCACCCACGCGCGCAGTTCTGCGGCGAGCTTCACCGCATCGTCGCCGTGCGGGCGCGCGGCCTTGAGCACCACGAACGCCACCACGGCTTCGCCGGTCGTGTCGTCGGGGCGCCCCACCACGGCGGCTTCGGCCACCAGCGGGTTCGCCACCAGCGCCGACTCGATCTCCATCGTGCCCAGGCGGTGGCCCGAGACGTTCAGCACGTCGTCGATGCGGCCCATGATCGTGAAGTAGCCGGTTTCCTTGTCGCGCACGCTGCCGTCGCCCGCGAGGTACAGCTTGCCGCCGAGTTCCTCGGGGAAGTAGCCCGACCTGTAGCGCTCAGGCTGCCCCCACACGTTGCGGATCATCGCGGGCCACGGGCGCTTCACCACGAGAATGCCGCCCTGCCCGTTGGGCACGTCCTGGCCCGTTTCGTCGACGATCGCCGCCATGATGCCCGGCAGCGGCAGCGTGCACGAGCCCGGCACGAGCGGCGTCGCGCCCGGCAGCGGCGTGATCATGTGGCCACCGGTTTCGGTCTGCCACCACGTGTCGACGATCGGGCAGCGCTTGCCGCCCACGTTCTCGTAGTACCACATCCATGCTTCGGGGTTGATCGGCTCTCCCACCGTGCCGAGGATGCGCAGCGATGTGAGGTCATAGCTCTTCGGGTGCACCTTCGCATCGGCTTCCGCGGACTTGATCAGCGAGCGGATGGCCGTGGGCGCGGTGTAGAACACGGTGACCTTGTGCTTCTGGATCATCTCCCAGAAGCGGCCCGCGTTCGGGTACGTGGGGATGCCCTCGAACATGACCTGCGTCGCGCCGATCGTGAGCGGCCCGTAGGCGATATAGCTGTGGCCCGTGACCCAGCCGATGTCGGCCGTGCACCAGAACACGTCCGCGGGCTTCGAGTCGAAGGTCCACTTCATGGTCTGCGCGGCCCACAGCAGATAGCCGCCCGTGCTGTGCTGCACGCCCTTGGGCTTGCCGGTCGAGCCCGAGGTGTAGAGGATGAAGAGCGGGTGCTCCGCGCTCACCGGCACCGGCGGGCAGGTGTCGCTCCCGGCAGCCGAAAGCTCGTGCATCCAGTGGTCGCGGCCTTCGGTCCAGCCGACCTTGCCGCCCGTGCGCTGGTAGACGATCACGCTCTGCACGGCTTCGCAGCCGCCCATGGCGATGGCTTCGTCGGCGATGTTCTTCAGCGGCAGCGCCTTGCCGCCGCGCATCTGCTCGTCGGCGGTGATGAGCGCGACCGCGCCCACGTCCACCATGCGTTCGTTGAGCGACTTCGACGAGAAGCCGCCGAACACCACCGAGTGCGTCGCGCCGATGCGTGCGCAGGCCTGCATCGCCACCACGCCTTCAACCGACATCGGCATGTAGATGACCACGCGGTCGCCCTGCTTCACGCCGCGTTTTTTCAAGGCGTTGGCGAAGCGCGAGACGCGCGAGAGCAGGTCCTGGTAGGTCACGTTGGTGACGGTGCCGTCGTCGGCTTCGAAGATGATCGCGACGCGCTCGCCGTTGCCCGCTTCCACGTGGCGGTCGAGGCTGTTGTACGAGGCGTTGAGCTCGCCGTCCTCGAACCAGGTGTAGAACGGCGCCTTCGACTCGTCGAGCACCTTCGTGAAGGGCTTTTGCCACGTCAGCGTTTCGCGCGCGAGACGCGCCCAGAAACCCTCGTAATCGCGTTCGGCTTCGGCGCACAAAGCCTTGTATGCGTCCATGCCGGACACCGTAGCGTCCGCCACCGTTTGCGCGGACGGCGCAAACACGCGATGTTCCTGAAGAACCGATTCAATCGCAGACATCGACAACCCCTTGGTGAAGATGAAACGTCAAACTCGTGGACGCGCGCAGGATCTTCGATACCTGCCGCGCGCCGTCTCCTTGCGCCGCCACGCCATGGCTCCGATGTTCTGATGCACCGGCGTGAATGCGGCATTTTTCATTCCCGCGGCCGGGCTTCCCGGCACGCCTCGCGTTGCATGAGTCCGCGCGCGAACTCACGCACGCAAGGTTAAACATGGCAACTTACCCGCTACTTACGCGCACCGCCGCGCGATGACAGTCAGTAAAAGTTAAGCGGACATTTAGAATGCTAACTGATCTGTGTGCCCGGATTCCAGCTTGAACCGCTATTCCTTTTTCCTCGTCGCCGCGATGCTGCTGGTGGGCAGCAATGTCGGCATCGGCAAAACAATCGTTGCGTTTCTGCCTGTTCCGATGTTCGCGCTGCTGCGCTTCGTCATCGCGCTCGCGGTGCTCTGGCCCCTGCTGCGCGTCGCGCGCATGCGGCGCGTGAAGCGCGGCGAATGGCTCAATCTGTTCCTTCAGGCCCTCTTCGGTACATTCGGGTTTACGCTGTTGATGCTCGGCGGCGTGCATCGCACGAGCGCGGTTGCCGCCGGTGTCATCACCAGCACGATCCCTGCGGTGGTCGCGCTGTTCTCGTGGCTGTTCCTGCGCGAGCGACCCGACGCACGGGCGTTCGCTTCGATTGCGCTCGCCATCGCGGGCATTGCCGTCATCACTCTCGCGCATGCGGGCAGCGGCGCGCAAAACGCCGGATCGTTCGATGACAACTTCGCGGGCAACCTGATGGTGCTGGGCGCGGTGTGCTGCGAATCGTTCTACGTGATCCTTTCGCGCCGCCTCACGCAAACGCTCGCTCCGCTCGAAATCTGCGCCTACACCCACCTGTTCGGCTTCTTGCTGATGCTGCCGGTCGGGCTGCCGGGCATGGTGTCGTTCGTCATGTCGAGCGCTCATGCAAGCGTGCCCGCGAGCGTCTGGGCCCTCGTGATCTGGTATGGGCTCTCGGCCAGCGTGTTCTCGTTCTGCCTCTGGATGATGGGCATCCGCCACGTGCCGGGCAGCGTCGCGGGCGTGTTTTCCGCTGTGCTGCCGGTAGCCGCGGCGCTATACGGCATCGCCTTTCTCGGCGAGCGGCCCACGCCCGCGCACGGCATCGCGCTGGCCTGCGTGATCGGCGGCATCGCGCTCGCGAGCCTCAAGATCCGCCGGCCGCCGCCCGTGGCGTCGTAATTATTCTGTAAGGACGACCTGCCGGCATCGCGGCGAAGCGGCGCGCCGACGCGTTACAATGACGCCCGCCCGGCCCTCCCGGCCACAGGTTTGCGCCCGATTTTCGCCACTCCAGAAACATCCATGTCCGCTGCACGCCATCAGCCGCCTTCCGCCGCTCGTCCCCGCCGCATGGGCCTGCTGCCCAGCATCATCTTCATGAGCCGCTGGCTCC
Organism: Paraburkholderia sp. A3BS-1L; assembly: GCF_051125215.1. Lineage (NCBI taxonomy): Bacteria > Pseudomonadati > Pseudomonadota > Betaproteobacteria > Burkholderiales > Burkholderiaceae > Paraburkholderia > Paraburkholderia sp. A3BS-1L. Next base: position 2,143,418 of record NZ_CP120442.1, read on the forward strand.
AGGTGCCGCTCTATCTCGGGCTGATCGTCGGACAAACCGTCTATTGCGTGCTGTTCGTGAAGGAAGTCTGGCACCTCGTGAGCCATGCCATGTCGCTCGACGAGACCAGCATCATGCTCGCCGTGCTCGGCCTGATCGACGTGGTGATGATCTCGAACCTGCTGATCATGGTGATCGTGGGCGGCTACGAAACCTTCGTTTCGCGCATGGGCCTCGAAGGCCATCCCGACGAGCCCGAATGGCTCGACCACGTGAACGCCGGCGTGCTCAAGGTGAAGCTCGCGATGGCGCTCATCAGCATTTCGTCGATACATCTGCTGAAAACCTTCATCAATCCCGATGCGGTGTCCGAGCGCACGGTGATCTGGCAAGTGGCGATTCACATCGCCTTCCTGCTCTCCGCGCTCGTGATGGCGTGGATCGACCGCATCACCACGCATACGCACCCCGAGCACTATCACGACCTCGCCGCGCGCCATCCGGCGCCGCAAGGCACCGTGGTGCGCGAGGCCGCAACGTCGGAATAGCCACCCGGCGCGCCGCATCCACGCTTGCACGATTTACACGATTCGAAACCCCACTGTCCCCACAGAAGCCAGCCATGACCGTCATCAAACAGGAAGACCTGATCCAGAGCATTGCGGATTCGCTGCAATACATCAGCTACTACCATCCGCAGGATTACATCGAGGCGCTCGGCCGCGCGTACGAGCTCGAACAGAGCCCGGCCGCGAAGGACGCGATCGCGCAGATCCTCACGAACAGCCGCATGTGCGCTGAAGGTAAGCGCCCGATCTGCCAGGACACCGGCATCGTCACGATCTTCGTGAAGGTCGGCATGGATGTGCGCTGGGACGGCGCCACGATGGGCGTGACCGACATGATCAACGAAGGCGTGCGCCGCGGTTACCTCAACCCGGACAACGTGCTGCGCGCCTCGATCGTTTCGCCGCCCGAAGGCGGCCGCAAGAACACGAAGGACAACACGCCTGCCGTGATCCACTACGAGATCGTGCCGGGCGACAAGGTCGACGTGCAGGTTGCGGCCAAGGGCGGCGGCTCGGAGAACAAGTCGAAGTTCGTGATGCTGAACCCGTCCGACTCGATCGTCGACTGGGTGCTCAAGACCGTGCCGACGATGGGCGCGGGCTGGTGCCCGCCGGGCATGCTCGGCATCGGCATCGGCGGCACCGCTGAAAAAGCGATGCTGATGGCGAAGGAATCGTTGATGGAGTCCATCGACATTCAGGACATCATCAAGCGCGGCCCGAAGGACTGGGTCGAAGAGCTGCGCGTCGAACTGCACGAGAAGGTCAACGCGCTCGGCATCGGCGCGCAGGGTCTGGGCGGTCTCGCCACCGTGCTCGACGTGAAGATTCACGCAGCGCCCACGCACGCGGCTTCGAAGCCCGTTGCGATGATCCCGAACTGCGCCGCCACGCGTCACGCGCACTTCGTGCTCGACGGCTCGGGTCCCGCGAAGCTCGAAGCGCCCTCGCTCGACGCCTGGCCGAAGGTCAACTGGGAGCCGAACACGGAAACCAGCAAGCGCGTCGATCTGAACACGCTCACGCCCGAAGAAGTGGCTTCGTGGAAGCCGGGCCAGACGCTGCTGCTCTCGGGCAAGATGCTCACGGGCCGCGACGCGGCGCACAAGCGCATCGCCGACATGCTCGCCAAGGGCGAGAAGCTGCCGGTGGACTTCAAGAACCGCGTGATCTACTACGTGGGCCCGGTCGATCCGGTGCGCGACGAAGTGGTTGGCCCGGCAGGCCCCACCACCGCCACCCGCATGGACAAGTTCACCGAGCTGATGCTCTCGCAAACGGGCCTCATCTCGATGGTGGGCAAGGCCGAGCGCGGCCCCGTGGCGATCGAGGCGATCAAGAAGCACAAGGCCGCGTACCTGATGGCCGTGGGCGGCGCGGCGTACCTCGTTTCGAAGGCGATCCGCGGCTCGAAGGTCCTCGCGTTCGAAGACCTCGGCATGGAAGCCATCTACGAATTCGACGTGCAGGACATGCCGGTGACGGTCGCGGTGGACTCGTCGGGAACCTCGGTCCACAAGACCGGCCCCGCCGAATGGCAAGCGAAGATCGGCAAGATTCCGGTCGCGACGGCTTGATGCACGGCTGATTCAGCCGATGCAAAAAAACCGGGGCCTGGCGCCCCGGTTTTTTATTGATCGACGTGAAACGGTCTGATTCACGCCCGATTTCCATGCGGATTCGGCCTTGGCTTTTGCGGATCGAGCGTTTATTGTTGGAAACCCGCGTTTGACTCCCGTGGCTAAACCCCGTGGTTGAAAACCGCACGCCCCAAAAAGGACGGAACATCATGCAAGGCGATAAAAAAGTCATCGAATACCTGAACGCGCAGCTCAAGAACGAGCTGACCGCCATCAATCAGTATTTCCTGCATGCGCGCATGTACAAGCACTGGGGCCTCGAAAAGCTCGGCAAGCACGAGTACGAGGAGTCGATCGGCGAAATGAAGCACGCCGACCTGCTCATCGAGCGCGTTTTCATGCTCGACGGCCTGCCCAATCTGCAAGACCTGCACAAGCTGCTGATCGGCGAGGAAACCAAGGAAGTCCTCGAATGCGATCTGAAGCTCGAGCAGATTTCTCAGACCACCTGCAAGGAAGCCATCGCCTACTGCGAATCGGTGCGCGACTTCGTCTCGCGTGAGATTTTCGTGACGATCCTCAACGACACTGAAGAACACATCGACTGGCTCGAAACCCAGCTCGATCTCATCGACAAGGTCGGCATCCAGAACTATCAGCAATCGGCGATGGGTTCCGCGCAATCCTGATCACTCACTTGAACGCTCCGGCTTCTTCCTGCGCCGCGCCCATCGGCATCTTCGATTCCGGGCTTGGCGGCCTCTCGGTGCTGCGCGCCGTGCGCGCGCAATTGCCCGCCGAACGCCTCATCTACGTGGCCGACTCGCGCTATGCGCCCTATGGCAAGCGCGACGACGACTTCATCGCCGACCGCACGCTCGCCATCTGCGAATGGCTCGTCGCGCAGGGCGCCAAGGCGCTCGTGGTGGCCTGCAATACCGCCACCGCACAGTCGATCGCGCTCGTGCGCGAGCGGCTCGCGGTCCCGCTCGTGGGCGTGGAGCCCGGCATCAAGCCTGCGGCCGCGCTGTCTAAATCGCGCGTGGCAGGCGTGCTCGCCACCCCGGTGACGCTGCGCAGCGCGCGCTTTCAGGCGCTGGTCGAGCGCCACGCCGCCGATCTGCGCGTGCTGTGCCAGCCGGGCCACGGACTCGTGGAGGCGGTCGAACGCTGCGACGTGAATTCGCCGGCGCTCGTCGAGCTGCTGCGCGGCTATGTGCAGCCGATGCTCGACGCGGGCGCGGACACGCTCGTGCTCGGCTGCACGCACTACCCCTTTCTCGATGCGGCCATCCGCTCGATCGTGGGCGAACGCATGACGCTCGTGGATACGAGCGTGGCGATCGCGCGCCAGCTCGAGCGTGTGCTCGATCAGCATGGATTGCGTGCGCATCCGGCCGACGACGCAGGCGCCAGCGCAGCCGCAGGCACGCCGGCGCGCTTCTGCTCGACCAGCGACGGCGCGCATCTGCGCACGCTTGCGGCGGTCTTGCTCGGCATCGAGGCGCAGGTCGAATGCGTGAGCATCCCCTCGCCGCGCACGCGCGAACCCGAAGTCAACGCCGCCTGAACACCCTCCGGGCCGCCCGCGCCCGGCCCCGCTCCCCGCGCGCGCCTCACTCCAGGCTTCTGCCTTCCAGCCCCATTTCCCGGCAACCCTCCGGGCGCCTGTCCATATTGATCGCACGCAAAACCCGTACTAAGGGTCTGGTTCTGTTACAAAAAATCTGTCTGCATGCTTGCCAAAGCCGGCAAACATAATGATAATAATTCGCATTAACTCTCTTTATTGCGGTCCATCATGATTGTCTGCGTGTGCAAGTCCGTCTCCGACCGAACGATCCGCGCCTCCATCGCGGAAGGCATGGACTCTTTCGACGAGTTGCAGTTCGAACTCGGCGTCGCGACCTGCTGCGGCAAGTGCGAGGAATCCGTGCGCGAAGTGATGGCGCAAAGCGGCGCTTGCGCCACGCACTGCGGCGTGAGCCATGCGCACCCAACAGCCATGCCGCAAGCCGCTCCCCTGACGTTCTACGAGCGCAAGGCCGCCTGATTGCTGCGCCGCGCGCCTCGTCCCTCACCACTGGGGCGCGCGCCTTCGCTGTACCGCTCGCACGCGTTCACGCCAGAGCGCTTTACTGCCCGCCTTACCGCCGACAGCAAGCCAGTTTCACGACCAGCCAGCTAGTCCCCGTGTCCTTTTGAAGAGGAGTGTGCCGGGATGGAATTGCTGATTGGATTCGTGACCACTGTATGCATTTCGCTGTTGATCTTTCGCAAATAAAGCCGCCCGTCGCGAAGCGTTGCCCAGCCTGCGCGCCGTCGCCTTTCGGATGGCCACGCTAACATGCAGGCTTCCCAAACCTCCGCCAACGCGCAAATGCTTCCCGTTTTGCGTCCTTCGGGCACGCAACGCCGCGTCGTGACCGCGTGCGCGATCGTCGTCGCGCTGCACGCCGGACTCATTGCCGTCGCGCTGTACCAACGCAACGCCATCACGCCTGTTTCGCTCGAATCGCGGACCATCACGGCCGAACTGCTCCGGCCCGAACCCGTCGCCGCGCCAGCCGCGATCCAGTCGATGCCCACGCCGCCGCGCCCCACGCCGGTTCAGCGCGTGAGCCGCGAGCAACCCAAGGTCCAGCCCAAACCCAAGCCGACTCCCGCACCGGTGCCGGTCGCCGACGCGCCCTCGCAGCACGTGGTCGAGACGAGCGTGCCCGCCGAACCGGCGCCGCCCATGCCCGCTGCACCCGCTGCACCCGCCGCGCCCGCTCCGGCGCCCGCAACGCAGGCCGCCGCCCCCGCGCAAGGCAAGCCGACGATGGCACTTGCCGCGCCCAAAAACGTCTCGCATCTCGACTGCGACATCGTCGAGCCCGACTACCCGATGCTCTCGAAGCGTCGCGGCGAAACTGGCGTGGCCCACGTGCACTTCGTGGTGGGGCTGACCGGCAAGCTCGAAAACATCGAACTAAAGAAGAGCAGCGGCTACAGCCGCCTCGACGACGCCGCGCTAGCCGCGATGCGCAACAGCACCTGCAAGCCGTACATGGAAGACGGTCAGCCAGTGCGCGCGGCCTACACGCAGCCATTCGATTTCAGCCTGCAAAACTAACGACGCAGTCATCTGCGCAGTCATCCGAATTGCACCGTTTAGACGAATTGAAATAGAGGAAAAACCATGCAGAACTACGGTATCGCCCACGTCTGGGCGCAAGGGGATTTCGTGACGCGCGGCATCGCGCTCGCGCTGCTGATCATGTCGGTGCTGTCGTGGTGCGTGATCGTCGTGAAGGGCTGGAACGTCGCGCGCCTGAAGCGCCTCACGAAGAACGCCGAGACCTCGTTCTGGCATTCGGACGATCTCGCCGAAGGCGTGAAAAAGCTCGGTAGCGGCACGCGCGAAGACAACCCGTTCCTCGCGCTCGCGCTCTCGGGCCAGGAAGCCGCCGAGCATCATCATCAGACGCAGCCGCATCTGCACGATCGCATGGACGTCTCGGACTGGATCACGCGCTGCCTGAAGGACACCATGGACGACTCGATCGCGAAGATGCAATCGGGCCTTGCGATCCTCGCCTCGATCGGCAGCACGGCGCCGTTCGTCGGCCTGTTCGGCACGGTGTGGGGCATCTATCACGCGCTGCTGACCATCGGCGCGACGGGCCAGACGTCGATCGACGCGGTGGCGGGCCCGGTGGGCGAAGCGCTGATCATGACCGCATTCGGCCTGTTCGTCGCGATTCCCGCCGTGCTCGGCTACAACGCGCTCACGCGCGCCAACAAGTCGGTCGTCACGAAGCTCAACCGCTTCGCGCACGGCCTGCATGCGTTCTTCGTGACGGGCGCGCGCCTGTCGTCGACGGCGAAGGGTGGCAATCTGCGCGTCGCCGCGCGCAACCACTAATCGAGCGGAGGCCAGCAACATGGCGATGAGCCCCTTTGCCAGCGACGATGACGACGGCCTGATGAACGAGATCAACATGACGCCGCTCGTCGACGTCATGTTGGTTCTCCTGATCGTCTTCATGGTGACGATTCCCGTGATCCGCCACGCCGTGAAGATCGACCTTCCGCATGCGAGCAGCCAGAAGGAAGACGCGAGGCCCGCGCAGATCAACCTCGCGATCGAGGCGGACGGCACGGTGCTGTGGGACGGCGCGGCCGTCGACGCCGACGCGCTCAAGACGAAGATCGCCGCAGCGGCGCAACAGCAGCCGCAGCCCGAGCTGCACCTGAACGCGGACCGCAAGGTCGCTTACGAAAAAGTCGCGCAGGTGATGTCGGCCGCGCAGAGCGGCGGCCTGACCAAACTCGGCTTCGTCACCGATCCCGCCCGCCATTAAGTGGTCGATGAGCGCGCGGAATCGAAGCAACCGGAGACTTCGAAGTCCAAAGTAAAAGGCCCTCATCGTCAGATGAGGGCCTTTTTTCGTGCGCACGCGGCGCATTCGGGCGGTGGCGACGATCCCCGACAATCGTTCGGTTCACATCGGCACATGCGACTTGCCGTGATCGACACGGACTGCGCTTTCAGCCCTGAAGGCTCGCTATGATAGCGGCCATCAATTCCCGCACAAGACCGGTGCTTGGCGAGAGGGATTTCAATATATTCCTCTCGCCGTCCACGTTCAATACTTCGGCCATTGAAAGTAACGATTGCCGGCGGCGCTTAAATGCCTAAACACAAACGGCGCACAAGCAAGGCACCAGCGAGCCACAAAGAGCCCATTTCGCACTATGCGCATCGGCTCGAAATTCGCGCACGCGCAAGCGCGTACATGTTCGCAAAGCTCGTGCTTTCACGTGCGACTCGCCGCGCACATCTCAAACCGTTTCGCTCTTGCGCACAGCCTTCGCTGGCGCCACGCTGCTCCCCTTACCCTGCTCCATCAGCGCGACCACGTCGCTCCTGAGCGGGCATTCCTGCTGCAGGCCCTGCCCCGAATCGAGCACTTCGACCAGATAGTCAACGAACGCGCGCACGGCGGGAACCATGCCCTGGCGCGAGAGAAATACCGCATAAAGCTGCGGCACCGGCAGCGTCCAGCCCGGCATCACCGGCGAGAGCTTGCCGGTGCGCAGCGCGGCGCCATACATCATTTCCGGCATCGCCGCGATGCCGAGGCCGGCCAGCACGGCTTCGCGAATGATCGTGAGGTCGGCGGTAATGAGCCTTGGCTCGTGCTCGTGCGCGTGATGCGTGCCGTCCGGCGCGATCAGGTGGTACACGTGGCGGCCATCGCTCGTGGGCGTGTCGAGGGTCTCGAAGCGCGCGAGGTCCTCGGGCGCGAGCGGCGGCGCGTTCTGCGCGAGCAGGCTGGGCGCGCCCACCAGCATCTGCTCGGTGCGCCAGAGCGGCCGCACCACAATATTGGCGTTCTCCGGCGGCTCCGAGCGCACGCGCAAGGCGATATCGACCGAGTCTTCGAAAAGGTCGATCACGCGGTTCGTCACGCGCATCACCACCCGCACTTCAGGGTAGCGATGCATGAACTCGGGAATGATTTGCGAAAAGATGGTTTGCGACAGCGTGACCGGCACGCTCACGCGCACCGTGCCGCGCGGCGATGAACGCAGCGACTGAACGACGTTCACCGCGGCCTGCGCCTCCGAGAGCATCGCGCGGCAATGCTGGTAGAACAGCTCGCCGGCCTCGGTAAGCGCGAGCTTGCGCGTGGAACGCTGCAACAGACGCACGCCGAGCGACGCCTCCAGTTCGCTCACCCGCCGCGACAGGCGCGACTTCGAAATGCCGAGCACGCGTTCGGCCGCCGAGAATCCGCCGTGCTCCACCACCTGCGAGAAGTACATCAGGTCGTTCAGGTTGTGCGAATCGATTTGCATGTCGTCGTTCCAGCGATGGGACAATCCATTGCGATCAGGCCGCCAAACAGGCCAAATCGGCTACCTATAATAGCGGTTTGTTTCGCATATCGCGTAATTCCCATTTTTTCGAGGTGATATCCATGTCGGCCGTCCGCTCGATCGCCCACGTCTTTCCCGCCGTTCGCACCACCGAGGGCGGTGGCTTCATCGTCAACCGGCCCTTCCCCACCCGCCAGCTAATGGATTTCGACCCGTTCCTGCTGCTCGACGAGATGGGCCCGGTCGACTATGCGCCGGGTGCGGCGAAGGGCGCGCCCGATCATCCGCACCGGGGCTTCGAGACGGTCACCTATATGCTCGAGGGCCGCTCGGGCCACAAGGACTCGGCCGGCCATTCGGGCACGCTCGCGCCCGGCGATGTGCAATGGATGACGGCGGGCGCGGGCGTGGTCCACAGCGAAATGCCCGACCCCGAATTCGTCCGCACGGGCGGCCGCATGCATGGGCTGCAGTTGTGGGTGAACCTGCCCGCCAGCGACAAGATGATCGCGCCGCGTTATCAGGAGATGCCGCACGCGCGGATTCCGCAGGGCCGCTCGGCGGATGGCCGCGCCACGGTCAAGGTGATTGCCGGCGAGTCGCTGGGCGCCACGGCGGCCATCGAGACGCGCACGCCCATCCTGTATTTGCACTTCACGCTTGCGCCCGGCGCGCGCGTCGAGCAGCCCGTGCCCGCGGGCTGGAACGTGTTCGCCTACGGTCTTTCCGGCACGGCGCAATACGGGGCGAATGGCGAGGCGATCGGCGCGCAGCACATGGTGGCGTTCGCCGACGATGGGGACACCGTCGCGATTTCCACGCCCGCCGACGCGGCCGAGCCCGCCGAAGTGCTGCTGATCGGCGGCCTGCCGCTTAACGAACCGGTCGTGCGCTACGGCCCGTTCGTGATGAACACCGAGCAGGAGATCCGCGAGGCAGTGCTCGACTATCAGGCTGGGCGCATGGGGCACATCGCGCACTGAGTGCACAGGGAGCGCGCCGGGCGTTTCGAAATTGCGCGGCGCGCATGGTCGACACCTCCGCAACTTGAGCCGCTTTCCGTCACAATAAGACTTTCCATGCCGCGCCCGACGGGCTGCGGCGTGTTCCCTTTCAACCGTTCCGTCCGCGAGGAGCGCATGGCCGAAACCGCAGTCACCGCACAGATTGGCTCGACCAACTACAAGGTTCAGTTCGACGATGGCACTCACACGTGGTTCGCCGACGAACCGGCATCGGCCGGCGGCGGCGACAGCGGTCCTTCGCCCTTTGCCCTGCTGCTGTCGAGCCTCGGCGCCTGCACTTCGATCACGCTGAAGATGTATGCGCAAAGAAAAGAGTGGCCGCTCAAAGGCGTGCGCGTGAAGCTGTCGATGCAAACCGGCAGCGAAGGCACCACGATCGATCGCCAGATCGCGCTCGATGGCGCACTCTCGAACGAGCAGCGCGAGCGTCTGCTGCAGATCGCCAACGCATGTCCGGTCCACAAGGTCCTGACGAATACGATCACGATCCGCTCGGGGCTTGTCGCCGCATGAGCGGCGACGGACGGAAACAGCCACAAGAAGGCCGCGCCTTGAATTTCGAACACCTCATCCAGATCAACGACCCGCTCAACCCGCTCGTCCTGCCCATGACGCGCGAGCAGCTTTGGGAAGGTCTCGTGCTACGCGCCGAGCAGCCGCAGCTTTTCGTGATCGGTCTCGACGACTGCACGATCCTTTCGCGCGAAGGCAATACGCTCGAACGTGAGCTGCATTACGGCCAGGCCACGGTGCGCGACCGCGTCACGCTCACGCCGAACGACAACGTGCGTTACGACATCCTCCCGACTGCGGACTACGTGGGCGGCTCGCTCACGATGACGATCGAGCAGCCCGACGAGTTGCAGTTGTTCCTGCGCTTCGAGTACCGCACGACGCTGCCGACCGCCGATACGGAAGACGACCGCCAGACCTCGGAGATCGTGAAGTCGGCGTATCGCGAGTCGGATATCGACACCGTGCGGCTCATTCGTCAGTACGTGCAGGGGCTGGGCGAACCGGAAGCGCCGCTGCACTGAGCGGCTGCACTGAGCGGCTGTACCGAGCGGCTGTACCGAGCGGCTGCACTGAGTTGCCGCACTGAGTTGCAGCACACTCCTCGCCACGCGCCCGGCTAGATGCCGGGCGTCGTCTTTTGTGAGCCAAGCTATCGACACAGGATTTCGATGAGTTTCTCGATATTGCAAATGGGAACGATTATCATTTAATATGAACTCATCGAATCGAGATCCAACCCCGTCACGCTCATGACCGAATTCAACCGCTCGTCGACACTCAGCGTGCGCCGCACTGGCTCCGCCCTCACCGGCACGCAAAAGAGCGCCAGCCCGGCCATCGCAAAGACCCACTCGGCGGCCACGGCCGCCCCGCAAACGGGCGCCGATCGCCCGCTCGCCAGCGCCGCGCTGCTGCAGGGCCGCAGCCACGTGAGCATCGTGCATAACGGCGAGACTTACCAGTTGCGGGCAACGCGGCTCGGCAAGCTGATTCTGACCAAGTGATGTTTTAGTTTTCAGTACCGGGTATTGTGGGGACCGCCTCCACCGAGAGGCGTTGGGCATTAGCCAGCAACGACGGCTTGCACGCGAGACTAGACCCCTTCGTTCGTGCATCCCTCCTTCAAGCAGCCGTCGCAGCCAGCCAGGCCGTTTTTTTCCCATGCTCAAACCGTAGCGGCACACGAAGCGTTGTCGCACGAAGCAAAAAAGCAGAAAGCCGCGGACGATTGCCGCGGCTTTCTGCTTTTGCTGTCACACGCGTCATGGCGCGATGATCGCCATGCTTACGTGAGGTTCAGCGCCTTGATGCCCGCCAGTGCAATGGCCGCGTCCTGGTCGGCCTTCACGCCCGAGACGCCCACCGCGCCAATCACGTCGCCGTTCGCGATGATCGGCAAGCCGCCTTCGAGCATGGCCGTGAGCGGCACGCTCAGGAACGCCGTGCGGCCGTCGCGGATCATCTCCTCGAAGAAGCGGCTTTCGCGGCGCCCCAGCGCGGCCGTGCGCGCCTTGCCTGGCGCCACGTCGCTGCTGATCGGCGGCGCGCCGTCGAGGCGACGCAAATACAGCAGATGCCCACCGTCGTCGACGATCGAAATCGTCACCTTCCACTCGTTCGCACGAGCGTGCGCAATAGCCGCATCGGCCACTTTGATCACGTCTTCGTCGGTTAGTACTGCTCTGGTTCGCATACGTGTCTCCGAATAGTCAAAAATGGGTGGCGCACCGCCAGTCCGGCTTTTGAGAGTACACGCACACTCGCGCCGTGGCGCTGCCCTTCTTCGTATACCCGTCATTCGCCATCGACGAAGCTATGCGGCCCGGGTCATCCGGGGCTCAATGCGCCCAGCCCCAGAACATGAGCCACCACGCGCTGTCGACCACGGCAAGCGCCGCGCAGAAGCCCGCCAGCGCCAGCGCACGTTGCCACAGACGCGTGCTGTAGCGTCCCGTGACGCGCCACGCGAGCCACGCGCTCCACGCATTGGTGATTACGAGGATTGCAATGCGCACGCTCGAGGCCCAGTCGAGTTGCATGTGCTCGGCGCGCAACAACGAGAGCGTCGTGGCCGACAAGCCGAGGAACACGCCCGCGCCCGCGAGCGGAATGAGCGCCTGCGCAAAGTGATGGAGCCGGCGCATATCGAAACGTCCGACGAATACGGTCGAGAGCGCGAGAGTCGCGAGCAGCACCGTGCCGTAAACGAGCCCCGTCACGACGATATAGCCGACGATCATGGTGCCGTCGAGCCACGAAAACACATCGTTTTGCTCGGGGTAATGCGTGAGCAGGAACCACGGCGCATTGGTGTCGAGCGGCCAGGTGATGTTCTGGTCGATGAGCCAGCCCGCGATCGACTGCTTGAGGTCGACGAACCACCGCGAGGCGGTCCAGTGAAACGCGCCGATCGCAATGCCAAGGAGTCCGTACAGAATAAGTGCGGTGTCCCAGCCGCTCGCCTGCTTGTCGCCGAGCGCCACCACTTCTTCCGAAGGCGAGCGCCACGTGAGCGCGATCGCATCGCGGTGGCCGCTGCAGCGCCCGCACATGTGGCACGCCGCGGCGCCCTTCATGTTGCGCAACGGCACGAGCGGCGCGCAATTCACGGGAATCACGCGTTTGCCGCCATGCTCGCCGTGCGTGTACGAGTTGCGCCACGCGTCTTCATCGACCTTGAAGTGAAACGGCGCGAGACGCGCCAGAAGCGAAAAAACCCCGTTCACGGGGCAGAGATATTTGCACCAGACGCGCTTTTCGCGCCCGTACAGAAAGCCGATCACCATCGCGCCGAGCGTGGAGCCGCCCAGCACGAGCAACACCGCCTTGGGGTACTGATAGACGCTCACCATCTGGCCGTAGATGGTGGTGAGGCCAAACGCCACGAACGGCCAACCGCCCCAGCGCATCCAGTGCGGAATGGACTTGCCGCGCCCGAACTTGCTCGCGAACTCGCTGAGCGCGCCCTCGGGGCACAGCACGCCGCACCACACGCGCCCGAGCAGCACCATCGAGAGCAGCACGAACGGCCACCAGATGCCCCAGAACACGAACTGCGCCGCGAGCGTGAGGTTGTTCCACAGATGCGCCGTATCGCCGGGCAGCGGCATGACGGCGGGCACGAGAATCAGGAACGCATAGACCGCCACAACCACCCACTGCACGGCGCGAATGACCGCACCGTGCCGCTGCATCCATTGGCCCGCCTGAGCGAGCCAGCGCTGCCTCAGCGTCCGCTGGGCCGGGCCTTGGCCCAACGAACAACTCATGCTGCCTTCCTCTTGGTCACGGCGGCGGCACGGCCGTCCGCGCGGCGAGCGAGGAACCACACCACGAGCCAGTACACCGCATAGGCGATCAGGTTCATGAGCGCCGGGTGGGCGCGGTAGCCCGTGAGCGTCGCGACGAGCGAGCCGAAGGTGCCCGAATCGTCGAGGATCGCCGACGAATTCCACACCTGGTCGACGATCGTCGGCAGGACTTCCTTGTCGATGAGCTTGTCCACGCCGGTCTGGAACAGGCCCGCGCCGAGGAACAGCAGCATGATCTCGGTGACGCGGAAGAAGTGGCGCCACGAGAACACCTTGCCGCCCAGTTGCAGCAGGTAGAACGTGAGGAGCGCGAGGCCGAGGCCCAGCAGCACGGCCATGTACTGGCCCGCGTCCACGTGGCCCGACTGGCCAAAGCCGAGGCCGTACAGGAAGATCACCGTCTCGCTGCCCTCGCGCGCGATAGCGAGCGCAACGAGCACCGTGATGCCCCACCAGTTCGCGTCGCGCGTCGTCTGCTCGAGCGACTGCTCCATCTCGCGCTTGAGCGTGCGCCCGTGCTGCTTCATCCACAGCACCATCTGCACGATCAGCACACACGCGACCAGCACCATGCCGGTCTGGAAGTAGTCCTGCGCGTCGCCGGAGAGCACCTCCGTGAAGCCCACGAGCGCCGCGCCCAGCGCGACCGCCGCCAGCACGCCGAGACCCACGCCGGCCCACAAATACGGCAAACCGCGACGCGCATCATCGTCGCCGTTTCTCAGCCACGCATAAAGAATGCCGACGACGAGCAGCGCTTCGACGCTCTCCCGCCAGACGATGAACAAGACCTGACCCATTGATACACCTCCTGCCGCCGGCCGCATTTGAACTGCGGCGCCGGCCACGTTCCCTGCTACGCAACACTCACCTGACGACGCTCATTTGGCGACAATCACGCCCTGCGCCTGCTGATGAAAATCGTCGAAGAATTTGTACTCGCCCGGATCCAGCGGCGCGATCACGACAAACGAGTCCGCGCCTGGCGCAAGCACCTTCTCCTTGCGCAACTGGACGCTCTCGAACTCCGCCGCGCCCTTGCCGGTGTTGCGCACTTCGATCTTGATGCGCTTGCCCGCCGGCACCTCGATGCGCGCGGGGTTGAGCTTGCCGTCGGTCATTTCCAGCTTGAACGTCGGCATATCCTCGGCGTGCGCCAGATTGGCCACGCCCGCGAGCGGCGCGGCAAAAGACGCGCACAGCGCGAGCGTCGCAAAATTCCGGATTCCAGTCATCGGGGTTACCTGCTCCATCGAGTCCAGCGATGTGCCGCGACTAATCGCGACCCGTAACGATTAATAGCCGCCCTTCTTGCCGATGCCCGCGAACGGGAAGTCGTATTCGAGCGTGATGGGCTTGAACCACGGGCCCACGCCGGTTTCCTTGTCGACGTGACGGCCGAACGCCATGTGGCCCGTCTGCATCGGCGCGTCCACGATCAGCTTCAGGTGGTACTTGCCCGGGCCCGCGAGCTTGACGTTATCGCCATAATGCGGGCCGTCGTTCGCGACCATCGGCATCAGGTCGCCCTTTTGCACGTAGCTCGAACCCGGCTTGGTCAACTCGTAGTGAACCTGCAGATACGGCATCCAGTCGCCTTCGGCGAAGCCGGTCGGATTGTTCTTCACCGCGTGAATATCCGACTCCAGGTGGATATCGGACTCCGACGCCTTGCGCATCATGCCCTCCGGCTCCATCGTGATCGGCTGCAGATAGACCGCGCCGATTTCCATGCCGCCCTGGATTTGCTGCTTGCCGATCGGGTATTCGGCCGCCTGGGCCGCGAACGCCGCGCCCGCGGCCGCAATGGCGACAGTGCCGCGCAAGAGAGAATGGATCCGCATCGAAACTCCTGGTGTTCTTATGAGTGACATGACCATCGAACCGTTTCGCACATGTACGTAATAACGATAATGCGAACAATTCTCAATAATGGCCGAGTTTAACACCGAAGTTGATGTGAAACAAAGAGCCGCACGCGGAAAACTTCACTGCAACAGGGTTTTCGCAACGCTGCCTCAATGCTGCCTCAACGCGGGCTTACGGCACGCGGGCTTACGGCAGCCCGCAGCAAAGGCGCGGCTCGGGATGCTCAGGCCGGATGATCGTCCACATTGGCCCCGAATACGCGCCGGCGCAGCACCGCGAGCTGGTCGCGCGTCTGCGCGGCCTTCTCGAATTCGAGGTTCTTCGCGTAGTCCATCATCTGCTTCTCGAGCTTCTTGATCTCCTTCGCGATCTGCTTTTCATTCATGTCCTCGAACTTCGCGCGCTCCTGCTCCTCGCGCAGCTCGGCGCGCGCCTCGTCCACGTTGTAGACGCCGTCGATGATGTCCTTGATGCGCTTGACCACGCCGCGCGGCACGATGCCGTGCTCTTCGTTGAAGGCGATCTGCTTGGCGCGGCGGCGCTCGGTCTCGTCGATGGCACGGCGCATCGAGTCGGTGATGCGGTCGCCATAGAGAATCGCCTTGCCGTTCACGTTGCGCGCCGCGCGGCCGATCGTCTGGATGAGCGAGCGCTCGGCGCGCAGGAAGCCTTCCTTGTCGGCGTCGAGAATCGCCACGAGCGAGACCTCGGGAATGTCGAGGCCCTCGCGCAACAGGTTGATGCCCACCAGCACGTCGAAGGTGCCCAGACGCAGGTCGCGGATGATCTCCACGCGCTCGACCGTATCGATGTCGCTGTGAAGATAGCGCACCTTCACGCCGTGGTCGGCGAGAAACTCGGTGAGCTGCTCGGCCATGCGCTTGGTGAGCGTGGTCACCAGCACACGCTCGCCTGCAGCCACGCGCTCGTTGATCTCGGCGAGCACATCGTCGACCTGGGTGGCGGCCGGGCGCACTTCGATCACCGGATCGACGAGACCCGTCGGGCGCACCACCTGCTCGGCGATCTGTCCCGTGACTTTTTTCTCGTAGTCGGCGGGCGTGGCCGAGACGAACACGACCTGGCGCATCTTGCGCTCGAACTCGTTGAACTTGAGCGGCCGGTTATCGAGTGCCGAAGGCAGGCGAAAACCGTAGTCGACGAGATTTTCCTTGCGCGCGCGGTCGCCGTTGTACATGCCGTTGAGCTGGCCGATCAGCACGTGCGATTCGTCGAGGAACATCATCGCGTCGGTGGGCAGGTAATCGACGAGCGTGGGCGGCGGCTCGCCGGGCAGCGCGCCCGAAAAATGCCGCGAGTAGTTCTCGATGCCCTTGCAGAAGCCCAGTTCCTGGAGCATTTCCAGATCGAAGCGGGTGCGCTGCTCGAGGCGCTGCGCCTCCACGAGCTTGCCTTCCGTGTGGAAGAACTCGAGCCGCTCGCGCAGCTCGGACTTGATCGTCTCGACCGCGCGCAGCACGGTCTCGCGCGGCGTCACGTAGTGCGACGACGGATAAACGGTGAAGCGCGGAATCTTCTGGCGCACGCGGCCCGTGAGCGGGTCGAACAGCTGCAGCGTCTCCACTTCGTCGTCGAAGAGTTCGAGACGCACGGCCATTTCGGCGTGCTCGGCCGGGAAGATGTCGATGGTGTCGCCGCGCACGCGGAAGGTGCCGCGCTGGAAATCCTGCTCGTTGCGCGAGTACTGCATCGCGATCAGGCGCGCGATGACGTCGCGCTGGCCGATGCGATCGCCTTGGCGCAGCGTGAGGATCATCTGGTGGTACTCGGACGGATTGCCGATACCGTAGATCGCCGAGACGGTCGCGACGATCACCACGTCGCGGCGCTCCATCAGGCTCTTGGTGGCCGAGAGCCGCATCTGCTCGATGTGCTCGTTGATCGACGAATCCTTCTCGATGAAGAGATCGCGCTGCGGCACATAGGCTTCCGGCTGGTAGTAGTCGTAGTACGAGACGAAGTACTCGACCGCGTTGCGCGGAAAGAACTCCCGGAACTCCGCGTAAAGCTGCGCGGCGAGCGTCTTGTTGGGCGCAAACACGATGGCCGGGCGGCCGAGGCGTGCGATGGTGTTGGCCATCGTGAAGGTCTTGCCCGAGCCGGTCACGCCAAGCAGGGTCTGAAACGAAAGACCGTCCCCCACCCCTTCGACGAGCGTTTCGATGGCGGTCGGCTGGTCGCCGGCCGGCGGATACGGCTGGTAGAGCTGAAACGGCGAGCCTTCGTACTGAACGAACTTCGACTCGTCGAGCGCGGGCGCGTCGGCGACGGTGTGGTCGGACATGGGTGACATCCTGGGCGCTGAGCAAACAACTATTCTAGCGTCTTGCGCGTTCTTGCCGATGGCCTCGTCAGGGCGGCCGCGACGAGCCATCCGGCGCGCAAGCGTCGGTCGGCATTGAAAAAAATGGCCCCGCCAATGTCGCTGTCGGCGAAAAAACGGCCCGAGGATTCGTTACAATGGCGAGTTGCGTGGCCGGCTGCCCGACGCAACCCGCAACACCCGCAGCGCGCGGCCCACCGAGCTTCTCACTCACTTTTGCCGAACCATCATGTCCCTCTTTTCCGCTGTCGAACTCGCCCCCCGCGACCCGATCCTGGGTCTGAACGAAGCCTATAACGCCGATACGCGCGCGACCAAGGTGAACCTCGGAGTGGGCGTGTACACCAACGAAGAAGGCAAGATTCCGCTGCTGCGCGCAGTGCGCGAAGCGGAAAAGGCCCGCGTCGAAGCCGGTCTGCCGCGCGGCTACCTGCCCATCGAAGGCATTGCCGCCTATGACGCAGCCGTGCAAAAGCTGCTGCTCGGCGACGACTCGCCGCTGATCGCAGCGGGCCGCGTCGTCACGGCGCAGGCGCTGGGCGGCACGGGCGCGCTGAAGATCGGCGCCGACTTCCTGAAGCGCGTGAACCCGAACGCCACGGTGGCGATCAGCGACCCGAGCTGGGAAAACCACCGCGCGCTGTTCGAAAGCGCCGGTTTCGAAGTGGTCGCCTACCCGTACTACGACGCGCAGACCAACGGCGTGAACTTCGAAGGCATGCTGAACGCGCTCAACAGCTACGCCGCGGGCACCGTCGTCGTGCTGCACGCGTGCTGCCACAACCCGACCGGCGTGGACCTCACGATCGACCAGTGGAAGCAGGTGATCGAGGCCGTGAAGGCGCGCAACCTCGTGCCGTTCCTCGACATCGCTTATCAAGGTTTCGGTGACGGCATCGCCGAAGACGGCGAAGTCGTGCGCCTGTTCGCCGCTTCGGAACTCAACGTGTTCGTCTCGTCGTCGTTCTCGAAGTCGTTCTCGCTGTATGGCGAGCGCGTGGGCGCGCTGTCGATCATCACCAACAGCAAGGAAGAGTCGGCGCGCGTGCTCTCGCAACTCAAGCGCGTGATCCGCACGAACTATTCGAACCCGCCGACGCACGGCGGCTCGGTGGTTGCAGCGGTGCTCGGCTCGGCCGAACTGCGCGCGATGTGGGAAACCGAGCTGGGCGAAATGCGCAACCGCATTCGCGCGATGCGCACGGGCCTTGTCGAGCGCCTCGCGGCAGCGGGCGTGGACCGCGACTTCAACTTCATCAACGTGCAGCGCGGCATGTTCTCGTACTCGGGCCTGACCGCGGCGCAAGTCGATCGCCTGCGCGAAGAATTCGGCATCTACGCCGTGAGCACGGGCCGCATCTGCGTGGCCGCGCTGAACACGCGCAACCTCGACGCCGTGGCTAACGCCATCGTGCAAGTGCTGAAGTAAGGCAATACAGGCACAACCCGGGCGCAGCCCAGGCACAAAGAAAAGCGCCCGTTCGAAAGAGCGGGCGCTTTTTGTTTTCTGGCGCGCGCCGTTTGCTAGCCGCCGTGCTCCCCATTGCCGGGCCCGCGGCTGTCGCGGTGAATGTCGTGCGTGACAAAGCCGGAGTCGTTGTCGGGCTTGTCGAGCCAGTCCGGCTGCGAGAGCGACGCGCGAATGTCCTCCAGACCGCTCGCCCAGTGCTCGCGCATCGTCGAGACGCCGAACTGGAAGTCCTTGAAGTGGCCTTCGTACTCCTTCTGCCGGTAGATCAGGTGGATCACGTTGTACTTTTTCGAGCACGAAAGCTCGTCGGCCAGCTTGACCCACGCGTCGTCCCGATGCTCGGGCGCGACGCGATTGAGCACCTCGCGCAACACGTGCCGGTAACGCTGTGCACGCTGGAGCATGTCGGTCACGAGACGCGTGCGGCTCGAGTACTGAATGTCCTTCACGCGGCCCTGAACGTCGGCGATGCTGTCGGGCACCGGCCCGCGCGCGCTCCAGAGATCCACCTGGAACGCGAGCGTGTCGCGCCGGGGCGAAGTCTGGATCACCTCGTAGAGCGGCGTATTCGACATCAGCCCGCCGTCCCAGTAATACTCGCCGTCGATCTCCACCGCCGCGAAACCCGGCGGCAACGCCCCCGAGGCGATGAAGTGCTCGGACCGCAGCTTCGTGGTGGTGTTGTCGAAGTAGACGAAGTTGCCGCTCGCCACGTTCACGGCCCCGACCGACACGCGAGTCTCGCGTGAATTTATGCGATCGAAGTCGCACAGGCGTTCGAGCGTGGCCTTGAGCGGCTTCGTATCGTAATAGCTCGCCTTCTCCGGATGCCCGGACGCCTGCGGCAGCGGCGGCGGAACGCGCGGCACGAAAAAGCCCTTCTGGCCTTCGACCACCGCGCTCGCCGCCTGCATGGCCGTGAAGGTCTTGCGGATGGCCTCGCCCGAGTTGAACAAAGCGTGCTCGATGAAGGCCGGCAACGGCGGCGTGTAGGCCGGCTGGCAGATCGTCTCCCAGAACTCGCGCAGGCGCGCCACGCGATGCTCGGGCGCATTGCCCGCGATCAGCGCCGTGTTGAGCGCGCCGATCGAGATGCCCGCGATCCAGTTGGGCGTGATGCCGGCCTCGACGAGACCTTCGAATACGCCCGCCTGATAGGCCCCCAGCGCGCCGCCGCCTTGCAGCGTAAGCGCAACGGTCTCCCACTGCGCGCAAGCGCTTGCGCACTTCGAGGCAAATGGCTGCGGGCACGCGGCTGACGACGGCGCAGGCTTTGCGCGCGCCCGCGAGCCCGGCTCCTTATCGGATCGCACATCGGATTGCACATCGGAGCGCAACCCGGTTCCGCTGCGCGCGCCCTCATCTCCAACTGCGCCCGATTCGATCCGCCCTTTCTTGCGCTGCGCCATGGCCGGCTCTCCGCGTTATTGCATGAACCAGCCGTGGCTCACCACGAACGACTGGCCGGTGAAGGCCGCACTCGGAAACGCAGAGAGGAACAACACCGTTTGCGCCACGTCCTCGACCGTCGTGAAGATGCCATCGACGGTGCCGCCCAGCATCACGCGCTTGACCACTTCTTCCTCGGAAATGCCCAGCTCCTTCGCCTGCTCGGGAATCTGCTTTTCCACCAGCGGCGTGCGCACGAAGCCCGGACACACCACATGCGAGCGCACGTTGTGCTTGCCGCCTTCCTTCGCGAGCACGCGCGCGAGACCCAGCAGCGCATGCTTGGCCGCCACATACGCCGACTTGAGCGGAGAAGCCTCGTGCGAATGCACCGAGCCCATATAAATCACGACGCCGCCGCGGTCGTCCTTGTACATGTGCTTGAGCACGGCCTTGGTGGTAAGGAACGCGCCATCCACATGAATGGCCTGCATCTTCTTCCAGTCGGAGAACGCGTAGTTTTCGATGGGGTTCACGATCTGGATGCCGGCGTTCGAAACGAGGATGTCGACCGGGCCAAGCTCGGCCGCCACGCGGTCGATGCCCTGGTTCACGGCCTCTTCGCTCGTGACGTCCATGGCCACGCCGATGGCCTTGCCGCCCGCGCCCTTGATCTCCTCGGCCACGGCGTCGGCGCCGCTCTGGTTGAGGTCGGCGATGGCGACCGCCGCGCCCGCCTGCGCGAGCGTGAGCGCAATCTGCTTGCCGATGCCGCTGGCCGCGCCAGTAACCACCGCAACCTTGCCATCGAGCTTCGTATTCAGAGTGAGAGACGACATCGAGCACCTCCAGGTAGTAGACGAGATGAGACTCCAGCGCACGCATGCCGTCAAACCTGTCGAATGGCTTAAGGATTTGCCTACGCCATTCGGCCGGATGTTGCGCCGCAGCCAACCGCGCTATTGTGCATGAAGCCGCGCACCGCGCACGTCGATCCCGACAATGTCGGCGCGCCGCGAGTGCTCAGCACACCCGCACGGATCATGCTAAGTTGGCCGCTCTACAAGGAGGCGTTCATGAACTATCGGCGACTGGGCCGCTCGGGCCTGCAAGTCAGCGAACTGTCCATCGGCTCGTGGGTCACCTACGGCAATCAGGTCGATCGCAATCTCGCACGCGAATCGCTTGCTGCAGCGCGCGACGCGGGCGTCAACTTCTTCGACAATGCCGAGGCCTACGCGGGCGGCAAATCGGAGGAAATCATGGGTCAGGCGCTCAAGGAACTCGCCTGGCCGCGCGTGAGCTACGTGATGTCCACCAAGTTCTTCTGGGGCTTGAACGAGGCGCCCAACCAGTATCACACGCTCAACCGCAAGTACCTCATGAACGCCATCGACGGCTCGCTCAAGCGGCTGCAGCTCGATTACGTCGACCTGGTGTTCTGCCACCGCCCCGATCCGAACACGCCCATCGAGGAAACCGTCTGGGCCATGAGCGACATGATCTCGCGCGGCAAGGCGCTCTATTGGGGCACCTCGGAGTGGAGCGCCGACGAAATTCGCGCCGCGTGGGACATCGCGGACCGGCATCACCTTCACAAGCCCGTCATGGAGCAGCCGCAGTACAACCTGTTCCACCGCCGCCGCGTGGAAAGCGAATACCGGCGGCTCTATGAAGACATCGGCCTCGGCCTCACCACGTGGAGCCCGCTCGCCTCAGGCATGCTCACGGGCAAATACCGGGGCGGCGTACCCGCCGGCAGCCGCGCCCTGTTGCAGGGCTACGACTGGCTGCGCAAGGAAGTCACCGACGCCGACAAGAACGAGATCGTCGGCCGGCTCGCGGGCTTCGCGAAGGAGCTGGACTGCACGGTGGGTCAGCTTGCGCTCGCGTGGATTCTCAAGAATCCGCACGTGAGTACGGTGATTACCGGTGCGTCCCGCGTCGAGCAAATCGGCGAAAACATGCTGGCGCGTGAAGTGGCGCAGAAGATCACGCCCGAGGTGAAGGAGAAGATCGAAGCGATAGTCGGCGACAGCTACGATTGAGGCGCGCTGCGCGCATGGCGATCGGCACGATACGCCGTGCCAAAGCGCCGGCGTGGTACCGCGGTTGTACAATACGCGACCTCGTCGGCGCGCCCGCATGCATTACCGGGCCGCGCGCGCACTTGCCTGCATTTTTTCGATCCCCACCGACCTCGCGTCCGCCCCATCATGCTGAGCTACCGTCACGCCTTCCACGCCGGCAATCATGCCGATGTCCTCAAGCACGCCGTCGTCGTGCAACTGCTGCAATACCTCGGCAAGAAGGACAAGGCGTACTGGTACATCGACACCCATGCGGGCGCGGGCGCCTATGCGCTGCGCGAAGGCTACGCCACGAAGAACGCCGAGTTCGACACCGGTATCGGCAAGCTCTGGGGCCGCACCGATCTGCCGGCGATGCTGGCCGAGTATGTCGATGAAGTCGCGGCGCTCAATCCCGACGGCGAACTGCGCTTCTATCCCGGCTCACCCTATCTCGCCTGGCGGCTGATGCGCGAACAGGACCGCATGCGCCTGTTCGAGCTGCACAGCACGGAGATCGACGTGCTGCGCCACCGCTTTCGCGATGCAGGCCGCCGCGTGATGATCCACGCGGGCGATGGCTTCGACGGCATCAAGGCGCTGCTGCCCCCGCCGCCGCGCCGCGCGCTCGTGCTGATCGACCCGTCGTTCGAGGACAAGCGCGACTACGCACGCACCATCGCGTGTGTGGAGGAAGGGCTTCAACGCTTTGCCACCGGCACTTACGCGGTCTGGTATCCACAGGTCACGCGGCCGGAGTCGCAGCGCTTTCCCGAGCAACTGAAGCGCATCCAGGAAAAGAACTGGCTGCACGTCACGCTGTCGGTCAGCCGTCCGCCTGAAGACGGTTTCGGCCTGTACGGCAGCGGCATGTTCATCCTGAATCCGCCCTACACGCTCGCGGCCACGCTCAAGGAAACCATGCCGTGGCTGGTCAAGGCGCTCGGCATGGACGAGGATGCGCAATTCAAGATCGAATCGCGCGGCGACTGAAATTCACGCGCCCCGCACGGCACTGGCTGCGCGGCGCTGCCCGATGCGCGCCGGCATCATTGCGGCGCGGGTCTTGGCATAAGCTGCAGTGGACTAGACTAAATCTGACAGTGGTTGGTTTCTCATGCTGGCGCGCGTTGGCGCGGAGGGCGTAGCCCGTAGCGCAATGCGCGCCGCGAACAGCAAGGAGTCCGCCATGACTCAGGAGCAGAAGGTAATTCGTGCCAAGGTCGGCATACTTGAGTTGGCCCGGCAGCTCGGCAACGTCAGCCAGGCGTGTCGCGTGATGGGTTACTCGCGCGACAGCTTCTACCGATTTAAGGAACTGTACGATCGAGGCGGTGAGGCTGCGCTGCAGGAGATTTCCCATCACCGGCCGTTGCTCAAGAACCGCGTAGATCCGCAGATCGAGGCCGCCGTTGTCGAGCTGGCCCTCGAATTGCCAGCCTACGGCCAGATCCGTATCGCCAACGAAGTCCTCAAACGACATGCCCTGTCCGTTTCGCCCCAAGGCGTCCGTAGCATCTGGTTGCGCCACGATCTCGAGACCATGTCGAAGCGCCTGAAGGCCCTGGAAGCCAAATCCGCCCAGGAGGGTTTGGTGTTGACCGAGGCGCAGCTCGTCGCGCTCGAACGCGCCAAGCACGAGAAGGAAGTGCACGGCGAATTCGAGTCAGAGTGTCCAGGCTACTGCGGCGCGCAGGATACGTTCTATGTCGGCAACCTCAAGGGCGTAGGCCGTGTCTACCAGCAGACTTTCGTCGACACCTACTCGAAAGTTGCATTCGCCAAGCTCTATGATCGCAAGACGCCCTTGCCGGCGGCGGACCTGCTCAACGATCGCGTGGTCCCGTTCTTCGACGGCTTCGGCATCCCGCTGCTACGCGTGCTGACAGACCGCGGTACCGAATACTGCGGCAACCCCGAGCATCACGAATACGAGCTGTACCTGGCTGTGGAAGACATCGACCATACCCGAACAAAGGCCAAGTCGCCGCAAACCAACGGGATCGTCGAGCGACTGCACAAAACCATGCTCAACGAGTTCTACCGCATCGCTTTCCGCAAGAAGATCTACGAATCGATCGCTACCTTGCAGACGGACCTTGATGCGTGGCTCGACCAGTACAACAATGAACGGGAACATCAGGGACGGTGGTGTTACGGCAAGACGCCGATGCGCACCTTTCTCGATTCGCTGGAACTCGCCAAGGAGAAACTCATTCCCCATTGACCGCTTCCTCTCTATCGGCCCGACTACCTGTCAGATCGAGTCCCGGCTAATACACATAAGCCGAGGCGGCCGTCCTCCGCCACCCGGCACCTCCACATAGGGCGCGACGATGATCGGCACCTGCGAGCCGTCCGCCCCCGTCCCGTTCAGTGTGGGCAACGACGGGGTCTGCACCATCGGCTGAGACGAAAGCGGCGCGTTCTGCAGCACCACGCCCGACTGGCCATCGCTGATGCCTTGCTGCGTATCCAGAATCAATGGCTTGCCGGCTGCGAGCGCGCCGGCACTCATCAGCCCTGTCGCCAGAACGGCGCTCGCCATGAGCGCGTGGCTCGTCCACCTGCGACCAGAACGATTTGACTTCATGAACATCCCCCGATCAATGCGCGGCTGGTTCTATACAAGACGCTATATCGGCCCTTCGCAAAAAGACTTTACCTTGCCACTGCGGCAAGGTTCAGTCTGCATCGCGTGAGCACCGGGGGATACCGAAGCGGGTCCAGAAATGACAAAACCCCGCCAGATGCGGGGCTTGTGGCAGTGCGGAATTCTGCTGACTGCTTAGCGCGTGTAGCCGTGCATTTCGATCAAACGGATGCGCTGCTCGAGTTGCACGAGGTCGGCGGACGTCGAGAGATACGCTTCGCGGCGACGGCGCTCTGCAGTTTCAAACCAGTTGCTCAGCTTTTCAAGAAGGTATGCAAACATGATGTGTTCTCCAAGGATCGGTGTATCCCCGGTGGATTTGCATCAGGGATTACCCTCGTAAGGGATAACCCGCATTATAACGATTGCAACCGGCTTTGCTAGTGAATTGATCGAATACGGTGCATTCCATTCTGGAATGGTGCATCCGGGGAATTTGTGCAACATCCTGTTTTATCGACTAATTTCCCCACAACCCCGGCAAACCCTCGCGCATCATGCGACGAAATGCACCCGAATTGTGCAATGCATCTCGAAAGTTGCGACAATTTGCCAACGAGGTTGCACCTTCGGGCCTCGATTCGGGCCTCGATTCGGGCCTCGATTCGGGCCTCGATTCGGGCCTCGATTCGCTCCCCGTTCGACTTGCCGGCAGGTTCAAGCCGTGGCGTCGGGCGCCACCGGTTCCGCGGCGGCAAGCCGCTCGATGATCGGGCAGTCCGGCCGCTCGTCGCCGTGGCAATGGGCCGCCAGATGCTTGAGCGTATCGCGCATCTGCGTGAGTTCGGCAATACGCTGGTCGAGTTCGGACACATGTTCGAGCGCGATTGCCTTGACCTCGGCGCTCGCGCGCGAGCGGTCATGCCAGAGCGCGAGCAGGCGGCGGATATCTTCGACGAGAAAACCCAGACGCCGCGCCTGGCGGATGAAGCGCAGGGCGTGCACCTCTTCCATGCCGTAGACGCGGTAGCCAGACTCAGTGCGCCCCTTCGGCGCGAGCAGCCCAACGCTCTCGTAGTAGCGGATCATTTTTGCCGTGACGCCCGATGCGCGCGCCGCTTCGCCGATGTTCATGCTGCGCCCCTGAATTTTCGATGATTCGATGCTACACCTTCCCACGATGGGAAGGTGTAGCATCCTCGCAGCCTTGTCACTAGCAAAGTCCGTCACTGGCAAAATCCGTCCATGGCCCTATTTGCTCCTCTATCCGTTCTCTTTAAGAAGGAAACCATCATGATCCAGTTCAACGTCGAAGGCATGAGCTGCCAACACTGCGTCGGCGCCGTCACGCGCGCGATCCACGAACACGATGCCGCCGCGAAGGTCGAGATCGATCTGGCCACGGGCCGTGTGAGCGTCGAGTCGAAGCAAAGCGCCGAGGTGCTCAAGGCCGCCATCGACGAGGCGGGCTACACCGTCACGGGCACGGCCGGCGCGTGATGCGAGGCGCGCCATGTTCAAGGTTGCCGTAGCAGGGGCTTCCGGGCTGCTCGGGCGCGCGCTCGTGCGCGAGCTTGCAGCGGGGACGGACTGGCAGGTCGTGTCCACCGCATTCAGCCGCGTGGGCGCGGGGCAAGTGGCGCTCGACGTGCGTGACGCTCGCGCGGTCGACGCATTCGTCGCCGAAGAGGCGCCCGACGCCATCGTGATTGCCGCCGCCGAGCGCCGCCCCGATGTGTGCGAGCACGATCCGGCGGCAGCGCGCGCACTCAATGTCGATGCCGTGCGCAGCATTGCGTCGGCCGCGCGGCGGCGCGGCGCGTGGGTGCTGTCGATCTCCACCGACTACGTGTTCGACGGGGCACACCCGCCCTATCGCCCCGATGCGGAGCCGAATCCGCTCAACGCCTATGGCCGCAGCAAGCTCGAAGGCGAGCGCGCGCTGCTCGACACCGCCGACGACGCGCTCGTGCTGCGTTTGCCGCTGCTGTACGGCCCGATCGTCGACTGGCAGGAATCGGCGGTCACGAGCCTCGTACCGGCGATTCGCGCTTCTGCGCAGGCTGGCGCCGCGCCCGCCGTGATGGACGCCTGGGCCACTCGCTATCCGACCTTCACGCCCGACGTCGCGTTCGTGATTCGCGAGTTGCTCACGCGCTGCGCGGACGGCAGCGCGGTGCGCGGCATCGCGCAATGGTCCGGCGACGAGCCGATGACCAAATACGACATCGCGCAGCGCATCGCGCGCGCGCTGGGCATCGAGGCGCAGCTCGTCGCGCAGACAGCGGCCATGGACGCGACGCCGCGTCCGCGCGACTGCCACCTCGACTCGGGGCGGCTCGAAGCGCTGGGGATCGGCCGGCGCACGCCCTTCGACGCGGGCATTCGCGCGGTGCTCGACGCTTTCGTGCGCAATCCGGTGCGCAATCCGGCGCGCGACCTTGGCCAAGCCCGGTAAGCGCCGGGCGGGCACCCCGTGTCATGCCCGGCGCTCTTCCCCTTCAATGAAAATCGCGGCTCTGGGTGGCGAGCCGCCCGAGCAATCGGCTGTGATCCTCCAGCCGGTGCGCGACCAGATGCACGACCTCGCCCTCGCGCTGCACGACGCCCGCCACCGCCAGCAACGACGCCCCGAGCAGCTCCCTGCGCTGCGACTCCACGAGCGTCGCGTGCACGATCACGTTGACCGAGCCGGTTTCGTCCTCGAGCGAGACGAAGATCGTGCCGTTCGCCGTGCCGGGCCGCTGCCGCACCGTGACGATGCCACACACGCGCGCGAGCATGCCGTGACGGCACTGCGCCAGTTGCGCCGCGCTGCGAAAGCGCTGCTTAGCCAGCCCCGGCCGCAGCAGTTCGAGCGGATGACGGTTGAGCGTGAGGCGCAGGCTCGCGTAATCGGCGACGATCTCCGCACCCTCCGAAGCGCGCGGCAAGGCGAGCCGCGCTTCGGCCACGGGCGCATCGCGCAGTAGCGCGGGCACCGCGTGCTGCGCGGTCACGGCCCACCACGCCTCGCGCCGATGCCCCGCAATGCTCGCAAGCGCATTGGCCGCCGCGAGCGCCTCGAGCTCCCGGCGCGTGAGCGCGGCGCGGCGCGCGAGATCGTCGACGTCGACGAACGGCGCACGCGCACGCGCGGCCATCACGCGCTGCGCGGCATCCTCCGAAAACCCCTTGATGAGGCTGAAGCCCAGGCGCACCGCCGGGCCTCTGCGCCCGTAATGCCGGGGTGGCAGCGCAAGATCCGCGCGCACGATGCGCCTGAGACCGTGCATGAACGGGCGGCGCCGTTTTCGCCTGCCATCACGGCCGTGCACACCGTCATGCTCCCGGCCACGCCCGCCTCCATTTCCCGCGCCTGCGCCTGCCGCGCCCATCGCGTCCTTGTGCACGAGCGCGGCGGCACTCAACAACGCGCGATAATGCGCCACCTCGACACAGCGGGCGGATGCACCATCGGCACCAAGCCGCACGCCCGGCTGGTCGCGCACCTCCAGCACGGACGCCCAGTCGCTCAGCGCAATATCGGGCGCGCGCACCTGCACGCCGTGACGCTTCGCATCCTGCACGAGCTGAGACGGCGAATAGAACCCAAGCGGCTGACTATTCAGCAGTCCGACCAGAAACGCGGCGGGCTCGTAGCGTTTGAGCCATGAACTCGTGTAGACGAGCAGTGCAAAGCTCGCCGCGTGGCTCTCCGGAAAACCGTAGTCGCCGAAGCCCTCAATCTGCTTGCAGATGCGCTCGGCAAATTCCTCCGTATAGCCCTTCGCCTTCATCCGGCGCTTGAGGTCGTCCTGATACGGCCGCAGATCGCCGTCGCGCCGCCACGCGGCCATCGCGCGGCGCAGCTTGTCGGCTTCCTCGCCGGTGTAGCCGGCGGCGACCATCGCGAGATGCATTACCTGCTCCTGGAAAATCGGCACGCCCAGCGTGCGCGCGAGCACCGGGCGCAGATCCTCCTTCGCGTACTCGACCTTTTCGTCGCCATGCCTGCGCTTCAGATACGGATGCACCATGTCGCCCTGTATCGGCCCGGGCCGCACGATCGCCACCTGGATCACGAGGTCGTAATACTCGCGCGGCCGCAAACGCGGCAGCATGCTCTGCTGCGCGCGCGACTCGATCTGAAACACGCCGACGGTGTCCGCGTGACAGCACATCTCGTAGACCGCCCGATCCTCGGACGGAATGTCTTGCACACGAAACTCCGGCAGCCCGCGCCGCAACGCGACGCATTCGAGCGAGCGCCGGATCGCCGAAAGCATGCCGAGCGCGAGCACGTCCACCTTCAGCAGACGCAGCGCATCGATATCGTCCTTGTCCCATTCGATCACATAGCGGTCCTTCATCGCCGCGTTCTCGATGGGCACGAGACGCGAGAGCTTGTCCTTCGCGATCACGAAGCCGCCCACGTGCTGCGAGAGATGGCGCGGAAAGCCGCGCAGCTCGCGCGTGAGACGAATCAGTTGCTGCGTGACGTGCGAGTCGGGCGAGAAGCCCGCTTCCTCCAGATGGCTCGCGATCGAATCGGGCCCGTCCCACCACTGATGCGCGCCCGAGAGCTTTTCGAGGAGCGCGTTGTCGAGACCGAGCGCCCTGCCCACGTCGCGCAGCGCGCTGCGCGAACGGTACGTGATGAGCGTTGCGGCCAGCGCGGCGCGGCGTGTGCCGTACTTGCGATAGATGTACTGAATGACCTCTTCGCGCCGCTGATGCTCGAAGTCGACGTCGATGTCGGGCGGCTCGTTGCGAGCTCGGGACAAAAAGCGCGCGACGAGCATGTTCATGCGCACCGGATCGATCTCCGTGATGCCGAGGCAGTAGCAGACCACCGAGTTCGCCGCCGAGCCGCGCCCCTGGCACAGAATGTTCTGCGAGCGTGCAAAGCGGACGATGTCGTGCACCGTGAGAAAGTATTTTTCGTACTTCAGCTCGGTAATCAGCTTGAGCTCTTCCCCGATCTGCTTGCTGCGCTTCTCGTTCAGACCGTCGGACCAGCGTTCGGCGGCGCCTTTCATCACGAGCTTTTCGAGCCATGAGGCGGGCGTCTCGCCCGCAGGCACGAGCTCCTCGGGATACTCGTAGGCCAGCTCGCTCAGGCAAAACGTGCAGCGGCGCGCGACTTCGAGCGTCGCATCGAGCGCATCGCGCGGATACAGCGCGCCGAGCCGCACGCGCGAGCGCAGATGACGTTCGGCATTCGGTTCCAGCGCGCGGCCGCACGACGCGAGCGGCTTGCCGATGCGCACCGCGCTCAGCGTGTCCTGCAATGGCTTGCGCGAGCGCGCGTGCATCAGCACACCGCCCGCCGCCACGAGCGGCAAGCCGCTTTCCTGCGAGACGTGGCGCAGCACTTCGATCTGCGTGTCGTCGCCCCCCGTTTGCCAGAGTTCGAGCGCGAGCCATGCGCGCTCGGCCGCGAAGCCCGCGAGCCAGTGCGCGGCGCGCAGCGTCTGCGCGAGCGTGGCCGCTCGCTGCGGCACGAGCAGCAACACGCAGTCGCGCAGATGCTTCAGATGCGCGAAGTCCGGCTCGGGATCGGTGAAGTCGGACGGATGCACGCGGTAGTGGCCTTTTTCCGCGCGCGAGCGCGCGAGCGTGATCAGCTCGCACAGGTTGCCGTAGCCCTCGCGATTCATCGCGATTGCAACGAGCGTGCAGAACGGCGCGCCGTTTTCATCGACGAGATTCAGCTCGCTGCCGATCAGCAGATGCAGCGACGGCACGAACGGGCCAGGCGCCGGCACGGCACCGGCCGCCGCGGCATTGTCATGCGCCTTTTTGCGCGCTTCGTCGTATTCGTTGAGCGCGCTATACGCACGCACGATGCCGGCGAACGAGCACTCGTCGGTAATCGCAAGCGCGCGATAGCCGTGACGGATAGCCTGCTCGACCAGTTCGCCCGGGCGCGACGCGCCGCGCAGGAACGTGAAGTTGCTCAGGCAGTGCAGCTCCGCATAATCGGGCAGCGCCGGCCCCTGCGAAGAAAGTTGTGCAGGCAACGATGCGCCCGCTCCACGGTTCGACATGATGCGGAAGATGAAACGGCGTTAGCCAAAAAGCCCTTGCAGATACCACTGCCCGCCAATGCGCTCGCGGTACAGCCAGAACATGCGCCCCTGGTCGTCGGCGGCGACGTAGTAGTCGCGCCCGACGCCCTCGCCGTTCCACCAGCCCGCCTCGATGCGCTCGGTGCGCGTGAGCGTCTTGAGCGGGCGCCGATAAACCGGCCGGTCTCCGCGCATCGCGAGCTTGAGCGGCTTTTCGAGCAGCCATGCCGGGCGTGGCTGCGACGGCAGCGGCACCTCGGGCAGATCGAAGGCCGTCTGCACGGGCACGGCTTCTTGCTGCGCGTCGGAGCGAGCCTCCGACTTGCGTGAATCGCGCGGCTTGCGCGCGGTCCGGCGCGCAGGCGCACCGCGGCTCGTCCGCCAGGTTCGCGCCGACATCGCCAGCTCGGGCCGATGATCGTCCTCGACGAACAACTGCAGCACGTTCTGCTCGCCGATGCGCGCGCCAATGCGCTCGAACAGTTGCGAGAGCGACGCGTCCGACGCCTCGGGTGAGGGAAACAGCGTGTCGGTGGGCGGTGCATAAGCGCTCACCTGATCGGCGACGAGCGCAAGGCCGATCACGGGCGCGGTCAGCGCGGTCTGATTGAGCTTCTCGCGCAACAGCCATAGCAGATGCTCGGCATCGCGCGAAGGCGCGGCCCACGATAGCGCAAGGCTCGACGTGCGCGGCGCGTGGCGCGACGCCAGCTCGTGCTCGAGACGCAGCTCGAAGCCGCTCAACGCGCCATGCTGGACGGCCAGCCAGCCGGCCAGCTGCATCACGAGACGACGCGCGGCAAACAGCAGCGCCTCGGCGCTCTCCACGCGCGCCTGCAATTCGAGCGAAGCATGAAACGAGGGCGGCGCCGCGAACCAGGCACGCGGATCGGGCGCCTCGCCGCGCGCCTGCGCGAGCCAGGCGAGCACGCCGTCGCCAAAGCGCCGCACGACGCCATCGCGCGGCAGCCGTCGCAAATCGCCGAGCGTCGCGCAGCCGATCTGCGTGAGCGCCTGCTCGTGCTGCGCGGCGAACGGCGCGAGCGCGACCGGCAACGCGTCGAGCGCGCGCACGAGCGTGGCCTCCTTGAGCACGCGAAAGCGCCGCGCCGCATGCGCCCCGGCGCTCGCGCGCGCCTGTGCGAGCACCCACGCGCCCCAGGCGGTGGGCGCGCAGGCGATGCGCGCGGCGTGGCCGCAACTGGCCACCGTGGCCGCCACCTTGGTCAGCAACGCGCGCACGCCACCAAAAAGACGCAATCCGGACCCGACTTCGAGCAGGAGCGTATGCGACTGCGCGAGCGACACCTTCGGCGTGTAGACGAGCAGCGCAAGCGCGAGCGCCTCGAACGCACGCGTCTCACGCGCCGCATCGGGCTCGAGCAGCACGAGCCCCGGCGCGAGCGCAAGCGCATGAGCGCGCGTGCTTCCCGGCTGCACGCCGAGGCGCAACGCATCGAGATCGGCCATCAGGATGCGCGCGTGATCGGCGAGCACACAGCAGCGCTGCCCCGTAGCCTCGTCAGGTCGACTGGCCCGCAGTGACTCCAGTGCTGGCGACGTGAGTGACATGAGCGGCACGGGCGGCCTCACGGCCTCCAGCGGCAACAACGGCAAGGTGACGGCGATCCACAACATGATTGATCCCGGGCCACGGCGCGGCCGGCCATGCGCCCGGCTGGGGCAGCACCGACTCCTGCAGCGGCAAAGTGATGACGAGTGGCTGGGCGGGCGGCGGCCCGCGGCGCTTGAAAATATCGACGGACACAGCGGTGAGCTGCATCCGTTCACGGCGGTTCAGGCGCGCATCCTCGGGCGGCGGCACCGGTGTGCAGACCATGCGCAGCGGCGCCGGCGAGGACTGGCTGCGCGCAGCGGGCGGACGCATCAGAAACGCCAGCGACTGCGAGTCCTGCGCGGCGACCTGCAAACGCCTCAGGGCATCGGCGCGCGCCTTCGGCTGCCAGAGCAGCACGGCGCCAATGCCATCCTGCTTGAGCGCCTGCTCGACGGCCCACGGCGCCTCGCTCTCGCTCGCGCGCACCCAGATCAGACGCTCGAGCGCGATTCCCCACGCCTTGAGTGCGCACGCGTAAGGCCGCCACGGCGGCGCGACGAGCAGCACGTACCGTCCCGCCCGAGCAGTGAGCGTGCGCAGCACGGGCGCGACGAGCCGCATCTCGCCGATGCCGCCCTGCTCGACGAGCAGCTCGGTCAGGCTGCCCGCAGGCCAACCCGCACCGGGCAACTGGGCGTCGAGCGCGGCATGACCGCTCGCCACCGTGCGCTCGCCCACGTGCGCGAGCTGATTGCCCTGCCAGACCCGGCTTTGCAGCCCGGGCGGCAGGTGCGTTGCCGCAAACTGGAGTGCTGCCATGATTGCGCTCTGGAAAAAGGGAATAGAACGCCCTGCCCAATCCGAAACGGGGCATCACAGGATTGCCGGCACGGCATGAAAGCCTCGTTGGAACCTGTATATTTATACAGTATTTGACGGGGTTGGGGAAGCGGATGCGTTCCTCCCCTCAAACTTCGATCTGTCTTGCAGCAGCGCAGGTTGCGCACCGTTGGCCGGAACCCCCTCGCAAAACCCGCATGATTAAATCCCTTCCGTTCGATGCCGCCTGCATCTCGCCCGGCATCGCCTCATGAAAGCGACGATATTTTCGAAAAATTTCTCCCCAAAAGTAATTACACAATCACAAGCAATGTTTACCAGGCATAAAAATAAATCCGCGTAGAAATAATCTTATTTATTGATTCCACGATATTTGACAGAGTCTCCATGGCCGCTTTCATTTAACGAAGAAATTTCGCTTTTTCAGGAAATCGATGTGATCAGAAGACAAAAAGAGATGCACAGATTTACGCGATCAAGTCGCAAATAACCCGAAATGCAAACATTAAGGGAGTGCTAATTTTTAATCATCACGAAAATCCCGTTGATACTCCACGATGACAACAAGCATCAGCACAATCAGAGAACTAATACACGCACGCGTCGCCGGCATTGTCACCAAAGACGAGTCGCTGAGCGAACTCATCAAGGTCTGTCAGTATGCGCAGTCCGGCAGCAAAATCGCCGTCTCCGATATGGTCGCACGCAGGCTTTCGGTATCCGCCCCACCCGCAGAGATCAAGCACAAATTTGCGCTTTCGCGCAAGGAACGCGAAATCGTCCAGTTAATCGCACGCGGCATGTCACTCACCGAAATTGCCCGCCGCTCCGGCCGCACGACTTCCACAATCGGCACTCAGAAAATGGCGGCGATGCGCAAACTGCACCTGACTTCCAACGCGGAGCTGATTCAGTACGCAATGCTTCACGGGCTGACCAGTTCTTGAGACACCCGCGCCGCGCCCGCGCAAAAAGAAAAAGGGCTTAGCACATGCATGCTAAGCCCTTGAATATCGTGGTCGGAGCGATAGGATTCGAACCTACGACCCTCTGATCCCAAATCAGATGCGCTACCAGGCTGCGCTACGCTCCGACGAATCGCTGATTATATCGCCCTCTTCCAGAGATCGTCAAACCCACATCGCTCAAGGCAGATACCTTGCCGCCGCCTCACCCCGCGTGCACCATGCAGGAAACCCGCGTGGAAAACGACCTCTACACACGCCCCTCTTCCAAGGGAACCGCCAAATGAACCTCATCCTCTGGCGCCATGCCGAAGCCGAAGACATCGCCGCGAGCGATCTCGCCCGCCAGCTCACCACGCGCGGGCGCAAGCAGGCGCAGAACGTCGCGCGCTGGCTGCGCGCGCGCCTGCCCGATGACGCGGTGATCCTCGCGAGCCCCGCCGCGCGCACGATACAAACCGCCGAAGCGCTCACCGATCAGTACCGCGTCGTGCGCGAGATTGCACCGAACGCCAGCGTCGACGCCGTGCTCGCGGCCGCCGGCTGGCCGGAAGGCATCGCCTCCACGGTCGTCGTGATCGGCCATCAGCCGACGCTCGGCGAAGTGGCCGCACGCCTCTTGTCGAACGAAAACACCCGCCGCAGTTGGGCGATGAAAAAAGCCGGCGTCTTCTGGATCAAAAGCCGCGAGCGCAACGGCGACGGCGAAGCGGTCCTGTTCGCCGCCATCACGCCCGACCTCGTCTAGCGCCGTGCGGCACGGGCGTCATCCCCTGCCTTTCCCAGCGTGGCCTTACAGCGCGTCATCGAATCGTCATTGCGTCTTCATGGAAACGTAACCGCGTCTTACTAAATTGCCGGAAAAGTTCTCTTACTTCCGACCAGGACGCCCTATGCGAGATCTGCCGACGCCTTCCCTGCCGTTCGCTGCGAGCCTCTTCGAGTCGAATCGGCGCCTGCCGCGCGCCGAGGAAACGGTTACCGCGCAGCATCGCCTGCAGGTGGCCTGGGCGCGCAGCGACGAAGAGCTGCGCGAAGCGCAGCGCCTGCGCTACCGCGTGTTCGCCGAGGAAATGGGCGCGCGCCTCGCGGGCCCGGCGGGCCTCGACGTCGACGCCTTCGACAGCTGGTGCGATCACCTGCTCGTGCGCGATCTCGACACGCTCAAGGTCGTCGGCACCTACCGCGTGCTGCCGCCGCACCAGGCCGCGCGCATCGGGCGTCTCTACGCCGAGAGCGAATTCGATCTGTCGCGCCTCGCACACCTGCGCCCCAAGATGGTCGAGGTGGGCCGCTCGTGCGTGCATCCGGACTACCGCAGCGGCTCGGTCATCATGTCGTTGTGGGGCGGCCTTGGCGCCTACATGACGCACAACGGCTATGAGACGATGCTCGGCTGCGCGAGCGTCGCGATGGCCGACGGCGGCCACTACGCCGCCAATCTCTACACCTCGCTCGAAGCGAACGCGCTCACGGCGCCCGAGTACCGCGCGTTCCCGCACACGCCGCTGCCCGTCGAGGAACTGCGCACGGGCGCGTCCGCCATGCCGCCGCCGCTCATCAAGGGCTATCTGCGCCTTGGCGCGAAGATCTGCGGTGCGCCGGCATGGGACCCAGACTTCAACTGCGCCGACTTCCTCACGCTGTTCCGTCTCTCGGATATCAACGAGCGCTACGCGCGCCATTTCCTCGGCGACGCCGCCGCGCGCTGAGCGTCCATAACAGGCCAGCCCAGACAAGCGCCAGGCAGCGCCACAAAGCACAACGCCCGGCTCGCAGGCCGGGCGTTGTGCTTTGTGGCGCGACTCGCCGTCGCGCATCAGCGTCTGAATCGCCGTGCCTCAGTCGTCCGAGTACACCACGCGATACGGAATCCCGAGCTTGCCCCACTCGGCCGCTTCCTGAACGAGGTTGTAATCGGTGAGCGGATTGTTCTGCACCCACGTGTTCGGCAGCAGCACTTCGTAGCCGTTGCCCTCCTGGATCACCTTGATCTCCGGCAGGCCGACATCGGCGCGACGGCGGCTCAAGAGGCCCGCCAGGCGCAGGCAGAACAGCAGCGGCCATTCCACGTCGCGCGTTTGTGAGAGCTTGCCGAGCTTGCCCACGTGGCCGAGCACGAGCGCGGCGAGGCGCGCCTGGTCGGTGCGCGAGAAGCCGGGCATGTCGGCGTTGCTGGCGATATAGGCCGAGTGCTTGTGATACGCGCTGTGCGAAATCGACAGCCCGATCTCATGCAGCGACGCCGCCCAGCCTATGAACATGCGGTTTTCCTCGCGGCGCTCGTCGTCGGGCTCGTCGAACTGGTCGTAGAAGCTCACCGCCAGTTCGCCGATGCGAGCCGCCTGCGCGCGGTCCACGCCATAGCGGCGCATGAAGCCTTCCACGGTGACGGTGCGCATGTCCTCGTGCTGCGAGCGCCCGAGCAGGTCGTACAGCACGCCCAGGCGCAGCGCGCCGTCGGTGGTGTCGACGTAATCGATACCCAGTTCGTCGAACACGGCGATCATGATCGAGAGGCCGCCCGCGAGCACCGGAATGCGGTCGGGCTTGAGCGCGACGAGCTTCAGGCGGTTGACGTTCTCGGCCTTGATGAGCGCACGCTTGAGGCGCTCGAGGCCGCCGCGCGAGATGCCGTGCGTGATGCCCGGGTCGTTGAAGCCGTTGGCTTCCACAAGCTCGGCGAGCGCGCGCGCCGTGCCCGAGGAGCCGATCGCCTGGTCCCAGCCGGTCTTGCGATAGTCGGAGGAAATGATCTGGATCTCACGCGTGGCGGCCAGTTCGGCCTGGCGCATGGTGTATTCGTCGACGTTGCCGGCCGGGAAGAACTGGCGGCTATGGCTCACGCAGCCGATATAGAGGCTTTCCATGCGGATCGGCGTGTAGTGCGCGCCGATGATGAACTCGGTCGAGCCGCCGCCGATGTCCACCACGAAGCGCTTGCCCGCGCTCGCCGGCACCGAATGGGCCGCGCCCGCGTAGATGAGGCGCGCCTCTTCGCGGCCCGCGATTACCTCGATCGGGAAGCCCAGCGCTTTTTCCGCCTCGGCGAGAAATTCGCGCGCGTTTTTCGCCACGCGCAGCGTGTTGGTGGCCACCGCGCGCACGTGGTCCGGATGGAAGTCGCGCAGACGCTCGCCAAAACGCTTGAGTGCGTCCCAGCCGCGTACCTGCGAGGCGCGGTCGAGCATCTTTTCCTTCGAGAGGCCAGCGGCAAGACGCACCGGCTCGCGCAGGGCATCGACGGGATAGATCTGGCTGCCGGCGTCGGTTTCCTCGACCCGGCCGACGATCAGACGAAAGCTGTTCGAGCCGAGATCGACGGCGGCTAGCAGTTGCGGATTGGTGACCATCGAGGGGGCGAGCTCCATGCGTGAGAGCACGGCCATCCGGTCTCGCTGGGCGGCCGCCGCACTGTCCAAATATGCCATTTTAAGCGTACCCGACTTCCCCATGTCATCCCTCGCACCGGTTGCGGCCCGCAGCGCCCCGCGAGGGACGCCCTGACCCACCCTGCATCTTTGCCGCGAGACGTGTCGAATACGTGAAAATGGAGCGTAGAATTTATGACACACCAAATTTCATAATAACGTCACGAAACTGTGAGAATTTCCGAGCGTCCGTTCGAATCATCCCCTGGAATTCCGCTTTCGATACCAATGTCCATCCGCTATCCCTTACTCAATCGCGAACTGGGCATTCTGGGATTCAACGAGCGTGTCCTTGCACAGGCCGCCGACCCATCCGTTCCCTTGCTGGAGCGCCTGCGCTTCATCTGCATCACCAGCAGCAATCTCGACGAATTCTTCGAAGT
This sequence comes from Paraburkholderia sp. A3BS-1L, assembly GCF_051125215.1. Classification (NCBI taxonomy): domain Bacteria; kingdom Pseudomonadati; phylum Pseudomonadota; class Betaproteobacteria; order Burkholderiales; family Burkholderiaceae; genus Paraburkholderia; species Paraburkholderia sp. A3BS-1L. The sequence continues at coordinate 2,181,234 of NZ_CP120442.1, forward strand.
CCGCATGGCCGGGCTTCAGGAGCAGATGCGCGACAATCCGGGCGCGCTCACGCCCGACGGCATGTCGCTGCAGCACGTCTATGAGCTCGTGGTGGAGCGCGCGCAGCGCCTCGTGCATCGTCAGTACCGCATGCTGCACGACACCGTGCTGCCGGCGCTCGAAGAAGAAGGCATCTACTTCCACGGCACCGATGCCTGGAACGAGGCGCAAACCACGTGGGCCCGCAAGTATTTCATCGACGAACTGCTGCCCGTGCTCACGCCGATCGGGCTCGACCCCGCGCACCCGTTCCCGCGCGTGCTCAACAAAAGCCTGAATTTCGTGGTCGAGCTCGAAGGCAAGGACGCCTTCGGCCGCCAGGCGGTCATGGGCATCGTGCAGGCGCCGCGTGCGCTGCCGCGCCTCGTGCGCATGCCGCAAGAGCTTTCGGGCTTCCAGCACGGCTTCGTGCTGCTCGGCTCGCTCTTGCAGCGCTTCGTGGGCGAGTTGTTCCCGAGCCTCGTCGTGCGCAGCTGCAATCAGTTCCGCATTACGCGCAACAGCGAGCTGTTCGTCGATGAGGACGAAATCACGAACCTGCGCGTGGCGTTGCAGGGCGAGTTGCCCGCGCGCCATCTGGGCAACGCGGTGCGGCTCGAGGTCTCGGCGGAGACGCCGGTGCATCTCGTGAAGCGTCTGCTCGATGAAAGCGGATTGAATGAGAAGGACTGCTATTACGTCGATGGCCCCGTCAATCTCGTGCGCCTGATGCAGTTGCCCGAGAAGGTCGATCGTCCCGATCTGAAGTTCGTGCCGCACGTACCCGCGATCCCGCAACGCATCGCCGCGAACACCAATCTGTTCGACGTGATCGATCAGGGCGACGTGCTGCTGCATCACCCGTACGAGAGCTTCCAGCCGGTGCTCGAGCTGCTGCTGCAGGCCGCCAACGATCCGAACGTGATGGCGATCAAGCAGACCATCTACCGCACCGGCACCGACTCGCCGCTCATGGATGCGCTCATGCAGGCCGCGCGCAACGGCAAGGAGGTGACGGTCGTGGTGGAGCTGCTCGCGCGCTTCGACGAGGAAACCAACATCAACTGGGCCGCGCAGCTCGAGGCCGTGGGCGCGCACGTGGTCTACGGCGTGGTCGGCCACAAGTGCCACGCCAAGATGATGCTGATCGTGCGCCGTGTGGCCGTGAATGGCCGCATGGCGCTGCGCCGCTACGTGCACCTCGGCACCGGCAACTACCATCCGCGCACGGCGCGCCTCTACACCGACTTCGGCCTCATGACCTCCGAGCCGAAAATATGCGAGGACGTCCACCACGTGTTCCAGCAGCTCACGGGCATCGGCGGCGAGCTGCAACTGCACGAGATGTGGCAGTCGCCGTTCACGCTGCATCCGCGCCTCGTCGAGTCGATCCGCGCCGAAGCCGACGCCGCGCGCGCCGGCAAGAAGGCTCGCATTGTCGCGAAGATGAACGCGCTGCTCGAACCCACGGTGATCGACGAGCTCTATGAAGCCTCGCAGGCCGGCGTGAAGATCGATCTGATCGTTCGCGGCGTGTGCTCGCTGCAGCCGGGCGTGCCGGGGCTTTCGGAAAACATCACGGTGCGCTCGATTGTCGGGCGCTTCCTCGAGCATCACCGCATCTACTACTTCTACGCGGGCGGCGCGGAGCACGTCTATCTGTCGAGCGCCGACTGGATGGACCGCAACCTGTTCCGCCGCGTCGAGGTGGCGTTCCCGATCCACGACCGGCGCATGAAGCGCCGCGTGATCGCCGAAGGCCTGTCGATGTTCCTCGGCGACAATCAGTGCGCGTGGCTCATGCAGAGCGATGGCCATTACCGGCGCCGCCGCGCCGGCAAGTCCGTGCGCAATGCGCAAATGAGCCTGCTGGCGAAGTTTTGTTCTTGACGCCTGTGCTGCAGTGACGGCACGCAAGCCACGATGCAAAAATGCCGCTTCGACGAAGCGGCATTTTTTATTCTGCAAGCCTGAGCCAGATGCCTGGCGCGCAGGGTGCGCGCCTCACACTGGCGCCGGCTGCCGGCGCGCCGTGCGCGCGGTCGGGAAGCGCACCGTGAAGGTGCTGCCCCGCCCTTCCTCGCTCTTCACTTCGAGCGCTGCATCATGGCGCTGCAGCACGTGCTTGACGATCGCGAGACCCAGTCCCGTACCGCCCGTGTCGCGCGAGCGGCTGCGGTCCACGCGATAGAAGCGCTCGGTCAGGCGCGGAATGTCGCTCGCGGGAATGCCATAGCCGCTATCGGTGACCGAGAACACCGCCTGCCCGCCTTCCGCCCGCCACGACAACTGCACCGAGCCTCCGTCCGGCGTGTAGCGCACCGCATTCGTGGCGAGATTGCCGAGCGCGCTCAATATTTCGGTCTCCGATCCAGTCAGGCTCAAGCTGTCGTCGAATTCAGCCGTGATCCGATGATGTCCGCCCGAGAGGCTTTCCGCGTCCTCGCGCACGTGGCCGAGCACCGCGCGCATGTCGATCATCTGCTCGCCGGGCTCGCGCCCCTCGCCTTCGAGCTTCGCCAGCACCAGCAGGTCGGTCACGATATGGCGCATGCGCGAGGCCTGCTGCTCCATCAGATCGAAATAGCGCTCGCGCTCTTCCTCCGAAAGCGGCAGTTCGCGCATCGTCTCCAGAAAGCCCGACAGCACGGTGAGCGGCGTTTTCAGTTCATGCGAAACGTTGGCGACGAAATCGCGCCGCATGGCATCGGTGCGTTCGAGCTCGGTGATGTCCTGCGACAGCACGAGCTTGCGATTCTCGCCGTACGGAAACACCTGCACCGAAATCACGTTCTGGCGCTTCGCGCCCATGCCGCGCATGATCAGCATGTCCTGGTACTCGTGCGAATTGAGATAGCGCACGAAGTCGGGCTGGCGCACGAGATGAGTGATGTGCTGGCGCAGATCGCGCTTCGCATCGAGGCCGAAATGCACCTCGGAGATGGCGTTGCACCATTCGATCTGGTCGTGGTCGTCGAGCATGGCCACGCCGTTGGGCGATGCCTGGATCGCCTGAATGAAGCGCGAATGCTGCTGTTCCACCTGGCGCACCTGGGCGTGCCAGCGCTTGGCGAGCTTGTGCAGGCGGTAATAGATTTCGCCCCAGACGCCGGGGGCGCTCGGCACTTCGCCGTAGACGGGCGCGTCGAGCAGGCGCCAAAGGCGCTGCTTGTGGAAGGTGCCGAAGAGCATCTGGCCGATCAGGACGACAACGGCCACCGCCAGCGCGACTTTGACGCCGAAGAGCGCACCGAGGCCCACGCACACGAGCGCAAGCAGCAGGATCGATACAAGGGCGCGCGCCCAGATGATGTTCATGTTCCTGCGTTCGAAGAGAATGACGGTCCGGACCGGGGCGCTGCGGATTCGGAGCACCGGCGCCGCGTGAAACGCCGCGCCAGCGTACGGCTGCCGTGATTCAGGCAGGCTTGATGCGAATCCCCCGTCAACTACAGGTGAATTTCAGGCCAGGCGCAAACTTCAGGCGCCTTTCGCGAGACGGTAGCCGCTGCCGCGCACTGTTTCGATCATAGCATCGCACCCCGCCGGCTTGAGCGCCGCACGCAAACGCTTGATATGCACGTCCACGGTACGCTCTTCCACGAACACATGATCGCCCCACACCTGATCGAGCAATTGCGTGCGGCTGTGCACACGCTCGGGGTGCGTCATGAAGAAGTGCAGCAGGCGGAATTCGGTCGGGCCGAGATCAAGCTTGATCTCGGAGCCTTCCGCATGAGCGGCGACGCGGTGCGTGGCCGGATCGAGCTTCAGTCCGTTGATCGCGACCACGTCTTCGGTGAGCTGCGGCGCGCGGCGGCGCAGAACTGCCTTGATGCGTGCCATCAACTCCTTCGGCGAGAACGGCTTCGTCACGTAGTCGTCGGCGCCGATCTCGAGCCCGAGCACCTTGTCCTGCTCGTCGCCGCGCGCGGTCAGCATGATGATCGGAATATGCTTCGTGCGCTCGTTGTTGCGCAGATCGCGCGCGAAATTCACACCCGACTTGCCCGGCAGCATCCAGTCGAGCAGGATGAGATCGGGCAGCACGTCGCTGATCAGGCTCTGCGCCTGCTCCGCGTTGTAAGCACGGATCGGGCAATGACCCGCGTGCTGCAGATTCACGGAAATCAGCTCGGAAATTGCGGGCTCATCTTCGATGACGAGAATGCTGCTGGGCATCGGCACCTCTTGACCTTAGGACCTGTTGAAACGGTTGAAACCGCGCGCTTGAGTACGCGCCAGAATGCGCTTTTAGCTGAGCGCTTCGCGTTCGAGCGCGTCGCGCGACTTGTGCCGCACGTCGGTGCCCTTCACGATGTAGATGATGAACTCGGCGATGTTCTTCGCGTGGTCACCAATGCGCTCGATCGCCTTGGCGATGAACAGATAGTCGAGGCCCACGGAAATCGTGCGCGGGTCTTCCATCATGTAGCTCACGAGCTTGCGCACGAAGGCGCGGAATTCCTCGTCGATGGCCTTGTCGTCGCGCACGATCTGCGCGGCGGCCACCGTGTCCAGACGCGCGAACGCATCGAGCGCGCGGCGCAGGATCGAGACGGCCATCTCGCCCGAGACCTTGATCTCGGCAATGTTGACCGTACGCGACGCGCCGTCTTCCATCAGGCGTCGAGTGCGCTTGGCGATCTTCTCGGCCTCGTCGCCGGCGCGCTCGAGGTTCGTGATGGTCTTCGAAATCGCGAGCACGAGGCGCAAGTCGCGCGCGGCCGGTTGACGGCGCGCGATGATGTTGCTGCACTCCTCGTCGATCTCGACTTCCATCGTGTTGAGACGGTCTTCGGCGGCGATCACGCGCGCGGCGGCTTCGCCGTCGAACTCGTTCAGGGCCTGCATCGCGGTGATGATCTGCGATTCCACGAGGCCGCCCATTTCGAGGACCTTCGATGAAATCAGGTTCAGGTCGGCATCGAACTGGCTGGACAGATGCTTGTCGGACATGTTGTTCTCCTTCCCGGCTCGCCGGATCAGCCGAAGCGGCCGGTGATGTAGTCTTCCGTTTCCTTGCGGACCGGCTTGATGAAGATCTTCTCGGTGTCGCCGAATTCGATCAGCTCGCCGAGGTACATGTAGGCAGTGTAGTCCGAGCAGCGCGCGGCCTGCTGCATGTTATGGGTCACGATCACCACCGTGTAATCGCTCTTCAGTTCCGCGATCAACTCTTCGATGCGGCCTGTCGAAATCGGGTCGAGCGCCGAGCACGGCTCGTCGAGGAGCAGCACTTCGGGACGGATCGCAATGCCGCGCGCGATGCACAGACGCTGCTGCTGGCCGCCCGAAAGACCATAGCCGCTCTGACCGAGCTTGTCCTTCACCTCGTTCCAGAGCGCGGCCTTGGTAAGCGCCCACTCGACGCGGTCGTCCATCTCGGGGCGCGAGAGCTTCTCGAACATCTTCACGCCGAACGCGATGTTGTCGTAAATCGACATCGGGAACGGCGTCGGCTTCTGGAACACCATGCCCACGCGCGCGCGCAGCAGCGAAATATCGCGGTTGTAGGTGAGCAGGTTCTCGCCGTCCATCAGGATCTCGCCCTCGGCGCGCTGCTCCGGATAGAGCGCGTACATCTTGTTGAACGTGCGCAAGAGCGTGGACTTGCCGCAGCCCGACGGGCCGATGAACGCGGTCACCTTGCCTTCGGGAATCTGCAGGTTGATGTTCTTGAGCGCGTGATACTTGCCGTAGAAGAAGTTCAGGTCCTTGACTTCGATCTTCGGCTTGGCCGACATGAGGCCGCGGTTGCCCTGGGCGGGGTCGAAGCCGGACGGCGCCGTAGTGTTGAGGTGACTCTCTGCCATATTCATCGGATGACTCCGCCCTTACTTTTTCGAAAAGATGGTGCGCGCGAGGATATTCAGACCCAGCACGCCCAGCGTGATCAGGAAAACGCCGGCCCAGGCAAGCGACTGCCATTGCGCGAACGGGCTCATCGCAAACTTGTAGATCGTGACCGGCAGGTTCGCCATCGGCTGATTCATGTCGGCGCTGAAGAACTGATTGGACAGCGCCGTGAAAAGCAGCGGCGCGGTCTCGCCGGCAATGCGCGCGATCGCGAGCAGCACGCCCGTCACGATGCCGGCGATCGACGCCTTGAGCGTGATCGAGAGCACCATCTTCCACTTCGGCGTGCCGAGCGCGAAAGCCGCTTCGCGCAGGTTGTTCGGCACCAGCTTGAGCATGTTTTCGGTGGTGCGAATCACGATCGGAATCTGCAGGAGTGCGAGCGAAATCGCCCCCGCCCAGCCGCTGAAATGGCCCATCTTCGCGACCACGAGCGCATAGACGAACAGGCCCACGACGATCGACGGCGCCGACAGCAAAATGTCGTTGATGAAGCGCGTCACGCTCGCGAGCCAGCTTTTCTGGCCGTACTCGGCGAGATACACGCCCGCGAGAATGCCGATCGGCGTGCCCACGAGCGTCGCAACGCCCACCAGCATCAGGCTGCCGACGATCGCGTTGGCAAGACCGCCGCCATCGGTGTTCGGCGGCGGCGTCGACTGCGTGAACAGTTGCACCGAAAGGCCGCCAACGCCGAGCGAGAGCGTCGTGTAGAGAATCCACACGAGCCAGATAATGCCGAAGGCCATCGCAGCGAGCGAAAGCGTCAGGGCAATCGCGTTGGTCACTTTGCGGCGGCTTTGCAGCCTCGAGCGCATGCGCTCCAGCTCAGGGCCGTAGGTCGCGCCGGGAATCTTCATCATCGGCTCGCTCATCGTGCGCCCTCCGACTTTTCGAGGCGCAGCAGCAGCAGCTTCGAGATCGCAAGCACGATGAACGTGATCACGAACAGAATGAGGCCGAGCTCCATTAGCGCGGCGGTATGCAGGCCGGGGCTCGCTTCGGCGAACTCGTTGGCGAGCGCCGAGGTAATGCTGTTGCCCGGAGAAAACAGCGACACGTTGTCGAGCAGGTTAGTATTGCCGATCACGAACGTGACGGCCATGGTCTCGCCGAGCGCGCGGCCAAGGCCGAGCATCACGCCGCCGATCACGCCGGTCTTGGTGAACGGCAGCACGATCTTCCACATGACTTCCCAGGTCGTGCAGCCGATGCCATAGGCCGACTCCTTGAGCAGCACGGGCGTGACTTCGAACACGTCGCGCATCACGGAGGCAATGTACGGGATGATCATGATCGCGAGAATCACGCCCGCACACAGCATGCCGATACCGATGGGCGCGCCCTGAAACAGCGCGCCGATGATCGGCATGCCGCCGAGCACCTTGCCGATCGGCTTCTCGAAGTACTGCGCGAAGATCGGCGCAAACACGAGCAGGCCCCACATACCGTAGACGATCGACGGGATCGCGGCGAGCAATTCAATGGCGATGCCGAGCGGGCGGCGCAGCCACGCGGGCGAGAGCTCGGTGAGAAAGAGCGCGATGCCGAAGCTCACGGGCACGGCAATGATGAGCGCGATCAGCGAGGTGGCGATCGTGCCATAAATGGGCACGAGCGCGCCGAACTGGTCGCTAGGGGGATCCCATTCGGCAGTCCAGAGGAATGAAAGACCGAACTTGTGGATCGTCGGCAGCGAAGCGACGATCAGAGAAACGATGATGCCGCCGAGCAGCAACAGCGTGACGATGGCGGCGCCGCGTGCGAGGCCGCCGAAAATGATGTCCCCTGCCGGGCTGGGCGCTTGCTGCTGCGCGGCGCTGCCAGGCGGGTTCGAGACGAGCGGGACGTCGGACATGATGAGCTGTTTCCAGTGGCCGCGAGCATCAGGCTCGCGACGTTGATGCGGTTCCGGAACCGCCGGCCGCCCGGTGACAGATCGGACGGCACATCGTAGCGGGTGTATTACGTGCTTTGCGTTTATTACGTGCGGTATGGCGTACCGCGTGGCCGCGATGACCACTTCGGCCAGCATGCATCACCGACCAGCAAGCAGAATGGGCCGCGCGCGGCGTGCGCGGCGGCCCTTGCTTTGGCCCTGCCATTTCAGCGAGGCCAGTCCGCCTTACTCGGCAATCGCCTTACCGCTGGCGTCCTTCACCTTCTCCTTCAACTGCGACTCGATTTCGCTCACGACCGACTGCGGCAGCGAGATGTAGTCGAGGCTGTCGGCAGCCGGCGTGCCGTTCTTGAAAGCCCACTGGAAGAACTTGAGCGTTTCCTTGCCCTGCTCCGGCTTGTCCTGCGCCGTGTGCAGCAGCACGAAGGTCGCGCCGACGACCGGCCATGCTTCCTTGCCCGGCTCGTTCGTGAGGATCTGGTAGAACGACTTCTTCCAGTCCGCGCCGGCCGCTGCGGCCTTGAACGTTTCGGTGGCCGGCTGAACGACCGCGCCCGATTCATTCTTCATGGCAGTGTAGACCATGTGATTTTGCTTGGCGTACGCCCACTCGACGTAGCCGATCGCGCCCGGCAGACGCTGCACGAAGGCCGCGACGCCGTCGTTGCCCTTGCCGCCCGTGCCGGTCGGCCAGTTCACGGTCGTGCCTTCGCCGACCTTGGTCTTCCACTCGGGGTTGACCTTCGAAAGGTAGTTCGTCCAGATGAAGCTGGTGCCCGAACCGTCGGCGCGGCGAACCACGGCGATGTCCAGATCAGGCAGCTTGACCTTGGGGTTCAGCGCAGCGATAGCCGGATCGTTCCACTTCTTGATCTTGCCGAGGTAGATGTCGCCGAGCACCAGGCCCGACAGCGTGATTTCGCCTGCCTTGATGCCCGGCACGTTGATCGCCGGCACGACGCCGCCCACCACCGTCGGGAACTGGAGCAGGCCGTCCTTGGCAAGTTGATCGTCCTTCAGCGGGGCATCCGAGCCCGCGAAGTCAACGGTCTTTGCCTGAATCTGCTTGATGCCGCCCGACGAGCCAATGCCCTGGTAGTTGACCTTGCCGCCACCCGACTTCTGATAGGCGTCCGCCCACTTCGTGTAGATCGGTGCTGCGAAGGTGCTGCCCGCGCCGGTGATGTCAGCAGCTTGCGCTGCGATCGCGAAAAGCGCGCCAGCAACGCCAGCGAGCGCGGTTTGCATCAGTTTCATGTGGCCTCCAAGTGTGTGAGCGGATAAACGACACCGCGAAGCATAGGGGCTCTTTGTGACAGTAACGTGACGGTTCATGAAGCAGCCGTGACAGGACGATTACCGGTTGAAAGCCAGGCGCATCGCCCTGGATGCGCCGGCTGGAAAGGCGTGCGCGCCCCATCGACTGGGCGCTCGCGGGCGGCGGACATGCAGGAGGTATCGATCGTGCAGCCGGGGGTCGGATGCGAAAAATGCCTCAGGCATGGGCAAGAGCAGGCTGACGCAAAAGTGAAACGTTTGCGTCAGCCGAAATGCATGCAGAAAGCGGTGATAGTGCCGGGTCGCGCCGGCTTCGCTGCGTCAGGCGATGGTGCGCTTGACCGTTTCGGCGATCGATTCCGCGTACTGCACCGTATCGACCTCGTCGCGCGCTTCCACCATCACGCGCAGCACAGGCTCCGTGCCCGAAGCGCGGATCAGCACGCGGCCTTTGCCCTTGAGCTGGGTTTGCGCGTCGGCGATCGCCTTCTGGATCTCGGCGTTGCCTTTCCAGTCGGCGCCTTGCGCGATGCGCACGTTGATGAGCTTCTGCGGAAACAGCGTCACGCCGTCGAGCAGTTCTGCCAGGGTCTGGCCGCTGCGCTTCATCGCAGCGAGCACCAGCAGCGCCGAAACGATGCCATCGCCAGTCGTGTGGCGGTCGAGCGACAGAATATGCCCCGACCCCTCCGCGCCGATCAGCCAGCCACGTTCGCGCAGCTGCTCCAGCACATAGCGGTCGCCCACATTGGCGCGCACGAACGGCACGCCGATGCGCTCGAGCGCCTGCTCGACCGCGAGGTTCGTCATCAGGGTGCCAACGGCGCCATCAATCTTGCCATCGGTTGCCATGCGGTCTTTCACGAGCACATAGAGCAGCTCGTCCCCGTTGTAGAGGCGGCCCTGCGCATCCACGATCTGCAGCCGATCCGCGTCGCCATCGAGCGCGATGCCGAGGTCGGCATGATTCGCGCGCACTGCGCGCACGAGCGCGTCGGGCGCGGTGGCGCCCACGCCGTCGTTGATGTTGAAACCATTCGGCGAGACGCCGATGGGAATCACATCCGCGCCCAGCTCATGAAACACATGAGGCGCGATGTCGTAGGCCGCGCCGTTCGCGCAGTCGACCACGAGCTTAAGCCCGCGCAGGTTGAACGCCTGCGGGAAAGTGCTCTTGCAGAACTCGATATAGCGGCCGCCCGCGTCGTCCAGGCGGCGTGCGCGGCCGAGCTGCTCGGACGGCGCGCAATCGAGCGGCAATTCGAGTTGCGCCTCGATCTGCGCTTCGACTTCGTCGGGCAGCTTGTTGCCATCGGCGGAAAAGAACTTGATGCCGTTGTCGTAGTACGGATTGTGCGAAGCGCTGATCACCACACCCGCCGAAAGACGCAGCGCACGCGTGAGATAGGCGATGCCGGGCGTCGTCATTGGGCCCGCGAGCATCACGTCGATGCCGGCAGCCGAAAGCCCCGCCTCGAGCGACGCCTCGAGCATGTAGCCCGAAATGCGAGTGTCCTTGCCGATCAGCACGGACGGACGCGAATGCGACGCCCCCGCCACGCCAGCCAGCACCTTGCCCGCCGCGTAACCCAGACGCAGCACAAAATCAGGCGTGATCGGCACTTCGCCGACCTTGCCGCGAACCCCATCGGTTCCAAAATAGCGACGACCCATGATTCGAACCTCACGTTGGCATTGTTTTGCGGCGCATTCGTGCGCCATGTTCCTGGAACCCGTTATTCGCGTGAACAGGCCTGATGACGCGCGGCGTCGCGCATGGCGCCCCAGACCTTAAGCGCATCGACCGTCGGCGCGACGTCGTGCACGCGGATAATGGCCGCGCCCTGCTGGGCCGCGCACACCGCCGCCGCCACGCTGGCCGCCACGCGCTCCGGTGCGGGTCGGTTCACCAGCGCGCCGAGCATCGACTTGCGCGACATGCCCGCAAGAATCGGATACGGCGCGCCGCCAGCCGCAACGGGCGCCGTCTCGCGCAGATACGCGAGCAGGGTGTAATTGTGTTCGACCACCGATTTGCCGAAGCCAAAACCCGGGTCGACGCTAATACGCGCCTTGGCCACGCCCGCCGCCTCGAGTTTGGTGCAGCGCCCCTGCAGAAACTCGCGCACCTCGCGCACGACATCTACATAATCGGGCTCGCCGAGTTGCATGGTCCGCGGCTCGCCGAGCATATGCATCACGCACAGCCCGCAACTGCTCCCCCGCACCGCATCGATCGCGCCCGGCATGCGGAAGCCCCAGACGTCGTTGATCAGATCCGCGCCCGCCGCCAGCGCATGGCGCATCACTTCAGGCTTGTATGTGTCGATCGAAAGCGGCACGTTCGCGTCCTTCAGACGCTCGACCAGCGGAATCACCCGTTCGAGCTCTTCGTCGAGCGCAACGGGCGGCGCGCCCGGACGCGTCGACTCGCCGCCGATGTCGATCATGTCCACGCCGTCCGACAACATTTGTTCGGCGCGTCGCAATGCATCGTCGAAGGCAAGATACCGGCCACCGTCCGAAAACGAATCCGGCGTGGCGTTGAGTATTCCCATGACGAGCGGACGCTCGAAAGTCAGTGTGAAGCGGCCGCAGACAAGCGGTTCAGGCACAGCCGCGTTGGGGAGCGCATCAAGCAGCGCGTTAGGCAGATTACCCTGCGAGGTCAGATTGGGCACGTCAATAAACGTCAGATATGTAACTTAATGTGGCCGCTGAAAGCGGCAACAAACCACCCAGAAATGCAAGACGGGCCGATGTGAGCATCACACCGGCCCGCAACTTCAGTCGACTTGGCGCCGTGTCCGGTCAGGCCGGGGCGGTGGCGTTGCCGGGCTTGACCTCGCTGCCCGTGCTGCCGCCCGACGAAGGCGCATCACCCGGTGACGGGGTGTTCTTCGGCGAGCGCGGCGGACGGCCTGCCATGATGTCGTTGATCTGATCGGCGTCGATCGTTTCCCACTCCATCAACGCGGCGGTCATGGCTTCCACCTTGTCGCGGTTCTCATCGAGCAGGCGCTTCGCGAGGCCGTACTGCTCGTCGAGCACGCGGCGGATTTCCGCGTCGACCTTCTGCTGCGTGGCTTCCGAGATCGCGCGCGTGAAGCCCTTGCCGAACGCGCCGCCGTCGTTGTCGTCGTCGGCGTAGACCATCGGTCCGAGCGCGTCGGTCATGCCGAAGCGCGTGACCATCGCGCGGGCCGTCTGGGTGGCCTTGTTGAAGTCGTCGGAGGCACCTGTGCTGATCAGATTCATGAACAGCTCTTCCGCCACGCGGCCGCCGAACAGGATCGCCAGGCGGTCGAGCAGATAGTCCTTCGAATAGGTCTCGTTGTCGTGCTCCGGCAACTGCCACGTCACACCCAAGGCACGGCCACGCGGAATGATCGTGACCTTGTGCACCGGGTCGGCCTTCGGCAGCAGCTTCGCAATCACCGCGTGACCCGACTCGTGATACGCCGTTGCGCGCTTCGCCTCTTCGCGAATGACCGCCGACTTGCGCTCCGGACCCATGAAGATCTTGTCCTTGGCGTCCTCGAAGTCCTGCATCTCGACGATGCGCTTGCCACGGCGCGCAGCGAACAATGCCGCCTCGTTCACGAGGTTCGCGAGATCGGCGCCCGAGAAGCCCGGCGTGCCGCGCGCGATGACCGCTGCGTCGACGTCGTTGGCGATCGGCACCTTGCGCAGGTGCACCTTCATGATTTGCTCGCGGCCGCGAATGTCGGGCAGGCCGACATAAACCTGGCGGTCGAAGCGGCCCGGACGCAGCAGCGCCTTGTCGAGCACGTCCGAACGGTTGGTTGCCGCGATCACGATAACGCCCGAGTTCGCCTCGAAGCCGTCCATCTCGACCAGCATCTGGTTCAGCGTCTGCTCGCGCTCGTCGTTGCCGCCGCCCATGCCGGCGCCGCGATGGCGGCCGACCGCGTCGATTTCGTCGATGAACACGATACACGGCGCATGCTTCTTGGCCTGTTCGAACATGTCGCGCACGCGGGCCGCGCCCACGCCGACGAACATTTCAACGAAGTCCGAGCCCGAGATGCTGAAGAACGGCACCTTCGCCTCGCCGGCGATGGCGCGCGCGAGCAGCGTCTTACCGGTGCCCGGAGGGCCGACCAGCAGCACGCCACGCGGGATGCGCCCGCCCAGCTTCTGGAATTTTTGCGGATCGCGCAGGAAGTCGACGAGTTCGGACACTTCTTCCTTGGCTTCGTCGCAGCCCGCGACGTCGGAGAAGTTGACCGCGTTGTTGTTCTCGTCGATCAGACGGGCGCGCGATTTACCAAAGGAAAACGCCCCGCCTTTGCCGCCCCCCTGCATCTGTCTCATCATGTAGAACCAGAACACGATGATCAGAATCGTCGGTCCAAGGTAATACAACGCTGAAACAAGCGCATTGGGCTCTTCGTCAGCCTTGCCGCTCACCTGCACGCCGTATTTCATCAGGTCGCCGACCATCCAGATGTCTCCCGGGGAGACGATCTGATACTTCTGGCCGTCGGCCGGAGTGACCGTGAGGTTCCGCCCCTGCACCACGACGCTCTTGACCTTGCCGGCCTTCGCATCGTCCATGAACTGCGAGTACGAAACGCCTTCCTGGACACGGGGCTTGTCGAACTGCTTGAACACCGTAAACAGCACCAGTGCGATTACCAGCCACACCGCTGCCTTCGAAAACATGTTGTTGTTCAAAGCACCACTCCTTCACTCATAGACGGGCGCCTACATTTGCCTTGCGACACCACCAAAGCATTCTAATCCAGTACGCAGGGGCTCGCCATAACGTTTCGCTAAGACGGAAATAGCCTGAGCGCCTTGTCGGGACTGCGTCTCGAAGCCGATTCGAGGCGATCTGCACAGTTCCTGCAACACGCGTTGCGCACGGGAGCCGATCTTTGGCCTACCCTGCCGATCGAAAAATTAGCGGGGTCGCTTCAGATGTTTGCCCAATATAAACGTTTCGGACGATTTATCGCGCGAAGCCTTCGGTTTGCGCGCGGCCACGACCTTGAACTGATGCTTGAACTTCTCGACGATCTGGCTGTAACCACTACCGTGGAAGCATTTTACTAAAAGGGCACCATCAGATTTCAAATGATTCTGCGAAAACTCGAGCGCGAGATCGCAGACGTGTTCGATACGCGCGGCATCGGCTGACGCCACCCCTGACAGATTGGGCGCCATGTCGGAAATTACAAGGTCCACCGGCCGGCCACCCACCACTTCTTCCAATTGTGCGAGCACCGCGTCCTCGCGGAAGTCGCCCTGCAGAAATTGCACGTCGGCGATCGGCTCCATCGGCAGGATGTCGAGCGCAATGATCGTGCCGTCGATCCCGCCCTGGCGCTGGTCGTCGCGCTTCGAACTTTGCACCAGCTTGTTGCGCACATATTGGCTCCAGCTGCCCGGCGCCGCGCCGAGATCCACGATCACCATGCCAGGGCGGATCAGCTTGTCCTGCTCGTCGATTTCCTTGAGCTTGTACGCAGCGCGGGCGCGATAGCCCTCCCGTTGCGCCAGCTTCACGTACGGATCGTTAATATGGTCGTGCAGCCACGACGTGTTGAAGCGGTTTTTTGCCATTAAAGATGAACTCTTGGTGCGTGATGTCGCGCTTTTAGCGGATAATACGCGTTTAATTCGTGCGGTCGTCGCGGCCCGTCTGCTCGCAGGCGCGTGGTTCCCACCGCCTCGCTCGCTGGCATCTGCCCGCGCTACGCCGTTCTCCACGGTTTTTCATTGTTTCGACGCGCTCGCCGCCGGGCGGCCCCTCTGTGGCCTGTCCTGCCGGTGTTTCACGCTGACTGGCGGGCGCCGTCATTTTAGTCGAGTCTGCCACATCCCATGCCCGCCCTCACTCTTACTGCCGAACAGCGCTCCGAACTGCGCTCCGCCGCTCACGCGCTCAAACCGGTCGTGCTCATCGGCGCCGAGGGACTAACCGACGCCGTCCTCAAGGAAATCGAGGTCCATCTGGACGCGCACCAGCTCATTAAGGTGCGCGTGTTCGGCGACGAGCGCGAGGAGCGCATCGCAATCTACGAAGAAATCTGCGACCGCCTGAACTCGGCGCCCATCCAGCACATCGGCAAGCTGCTCGTGATCTACAAGCCCGAGCAAAACAAGCCGAAAACAACCACGGCCCGCGCCGGCGCGCGCGGCACCGTCAAGCGCCCAGCCGGCGACGTGCCGAGTGCGCGCGAAGCGGGCAAGCACGGCGCACCTCGCACTGTGAAGGTCGTCAAGCCGTCGGACAACCCGATGCGCAAACCGAAGTCGCAAAAGGTCGTCGTCAAGGGCAATGAGCGCGTCACCCAGGGCGGCAACGTCAAGCGCGCCAAGAAGCGCCAGACCAGCTCGAAGCGAGCCCATCAAGGCTCGAAGTAAGTGAAGCGCGGCTAATGTGCCGCGCTTTTTTGCCTTCTTACCGGAGCGTGCTGAATAACACGCGAGCGGTGCCCGATTGAACGGTCTCAGCGCCGCGCCTGCGCACCGCGCGCGGACGGCAGCAGCCAGACGAGCCACGCGCCCAGCACACTCTGGACCAGATAGAACGCGCTCGAAACGCCGTGGAGCATGCCAAAGCGGCTCGCCCAGGCCGAATGCGCGATGTCGACACCCGCCTGCATCGCATTCATGCGCATGGCGTTCATGAACGGCTGCAGCGCGTAATAACCGATCAGCACGCACAGCAGCATGCCGATCAGCAGCCAGCGCAGCCGCCGATAGCCGGCCTCGCCCCGACGGATCAGCACGTTCGCAAGCCCGAGCAGCAACACGCCGCTCACGGCGCCCACCATGCCCTCGATGCGAAAAAGCTGCGCGGCCAGCGAGCCCGCCACGGTGCGATCGAGCGAAGTAAACAGCACGGGCGCAACCGCATAGCCGATCGTCACCTGGCTGCCCACCCACAACATGGCGAGCAGCGCGAACACACGGTGCGCCACGAGCGGCGAAGCCGGGCTGTTAGCCGAATTCGTCGATGTATTCACCGAGGTATTCACGTTCCTGTTGCGTCAGATATAGCGGACGTCGATGATTTCGTACTCGCGCACGCCACTGGGGGCCTGCACTTCCGCAACGTCGCCTTCGGACTTGCCGATCAGTGCGCGCGCGATGGGCGAGCTCACGGAGATCAGGCCGTGCTCGAGATCGGCTTCGTCGTCGCCGACGATTTGATAGGTGACCGTTTTGCCCGAGTCGAGGTCTTCGAGGTCGATGGTCGAGCCGAACACCACGCGGCCATCGGCTTCTAGCGACGTCGGGTCGATGATCTGCGCTGCCGCCAGCTTCGATTCGATTTCCGCGATGCGGCCCTCGATAAAGCCCTGCTTTTCCTTCGCGGCGTCGTATTCCGCGTTTTCCGACAGATCGCCTTGCGCGCGCGCTTCGGCAATCGCATTGATGACCGCCGGACGCTCGACGGATTTCAGGCGCTGCAGTTCTTCGCGAAGCTGGTCTGCGCCGCGCCGGGTCAAGGGAATCGTGCTCATAAAACAACTCGTTCAGCCATTTGG
Source organism: Paraburkholderia sp. A3BS-1L (assembly GCF_051125215.1). Lineage (NCBI taxonomy): Bacteria > Pseudomonadati > Pseudomonadota > Betaproteobacteria > Burkholderiales > Burkholderiaceae > Paraburkholderia > Paraburkholderia sp. A3BS-1L. The sequence goes on from NZ_CP120442.1 coordinate 2,197,816, forward strand.
GGCCGTATTGATGCCGCACCAACAATCGTTGCGGCCATAAAAAAAATCACCGCGGTCAAGTGCATCCCGCGAGGGCGGCGGCGCGCACTGGCGCAGCCTGAAAAACCCTGTTGGGACGCCGCTTAACCGCGGCACATTCAGCCTTGTATTCAGCCTGTTGTCTGCCGTGTTCAATATTCGACAGACAATCGAAGCCTTAGTTTAGGCGAGCATGGAGGCCTTGTAAATCATAGACTTCCAGGTTCTTCAGGTAACGCAAACCCTCGACCGCAGCGCGTGCGCCCGACATCGTGGTGTAGTACGTGACCTTGTTCGCCTGGGCGCTCATGCGGATCGAACGCGAATCGGCAATCGCCGCTCGGGTCTCGTCGACGGTCGTGAAAACGAGCGAAATTTCGCCGTTCTTGATCATGTCGACCACGTGCGGACGGCCATCCTTCACCTTGTTCACGACCTTCACCGGCACGCCGGCCGCCTCGATCGCGGCAGCCGTGCCGCGCGTCGCGACCAGCGGGTAGCCGAGCTCATGCAGCATGCGCGCGACTTCGACGGCCTTGGGCTTGTCCGCATCCATCACGGTGATGAAAACCGTGCCCGATTCCGGCAGGCGCGAGCCGGCCGCGAGCTGCGACTTGAAAAGCGCCTCGCCGAAGGTCTTGCCCACGCCCATCACTTCGCCGGTCGAACGCATTTCGGGTCCGAGCACCGGATCGACGGTCGGGAACTTCACGAACGGGAACACCGCTTCCTTCACGCTGAAGTACGGCGGCACGACTTCCTTCGTCACGCCCTGCTGAGCGAGCTTCTGGCCGACCATCGCACGCGCCGCGATCTTCGCGAGCGGCAGGCTTGTGGCCTTCGACACGTACGGCACGGTCCGCGAAGCGCGCGGGTTCACTTCCAGCACGTAGATGATGTCCTTCTTCGAACCGTCATCCTGCGGCACTTGCTGGATCGCGAACTGCACGTTCATCAGGCCGACCACGTTGAGCGCCTTGGCCATCGCGGCCGTCTGGCGCTTGAGTTCGTTGACCGTTTCCTGCGACAGCGAGTACGGCGGCAGCGAGCACGCCGAGTCGCCCGAGTGCACGCCCGCCTGCTCGATGTGTTCCATCACGCCGCCAATGAACACGGCGTCGCCATCGGAGATGCAGTCCACGTCGCATTCGATTGCGTCGTTCAGGAAGCGGTCGAGCAGCACCGGCGAGTCGTTCGACACCTTCACGGCCTCGCGCATGTAGCGCTCGAGGTCGCGCGGCTCATGGACGATTTCCATGGCGCGGCCGCCCAGCACGTACGACGGACGCACGACGAGCGGGTAACCGATTTCGTCGGCGAGCTTGAGCGCTTCGTCTTCGGCGCGCGCGGTGCGGTTCGGCGGCTGGCGCAGGTTCAGGTCCTGCAGCAGCTTCTGGAAGCGCTCGCGGTCTTCGGCCGCGTCGATCATGTCCGGCGAGGTGCCGACGATGGGCACGCCGTTCGCTTCGAGATCGAGCGCGAGCTTCAGCGGCGTCTGGCCGCCGTACTGCACGATCACGCCAACGGGCTTCTCCAGGTCCACGACCTCGAGCACGTCTTCGAGGGTGAGCGGCTCGAAGTACAGACGGTCAGATGTGTCGTAGTCGGTCGAAACGGTCTCGGGGTTGCAGTTGACCATGATCGTTTCGTAGCCGTCTTCGCGCATCGCGAGCGCGGCATGCACGCAGCAGTAGTCGAACTCGATACCCTGGCCGATCCGGTTCGGGCCGCCGCCCAGCACCATGATCTTCTTGTTGGTGGTCGGGTTGGCTTCGCACTCTTCCTCATAGGTCGAGTACATGTAGGCGGTCTTGGTGGCGAACTCGGCCGCGCAGGTGTCCACGCGCTTGTAGACCGGACGCACGTTCAGCTCGATACGGCGCTTGCGCACGTCGGCGGCAGTCGCGCCGAGCAGCTTCGCAAGACGGCGATCCGAGAAGCCGCTTTGCTTGAGGAAGCGCAGCTCGTCCTTCGAGAGGCTTGCGAGCGTGCGGCCCTTGACGGCCTCTTCCTTCCTGATGATTTCTTCGATCTGCGCGAGGAACCACGGGTCGATCGCGGTTTCTTCGAAGATCTCTTCACGCGTCATGCCCACGCGGAATGCGTCGCCCACGTACCAGATGCGGTCCGGGCCGGCTTCGCCGATCTCGCGGATGACTTCGTCGCGGCTGGTGGTCTTCTCGTCGAGACCGTCCACGCCCACTTCGAGGCCGCGCAGCGCCTTCTGGAACGACTCCTGGAACGTGCGGCCGATCGCCATCACTTCGCCCACCGACTTCATCTGGGTGGTCAGGCGCGGGTCGGCTTCGCGGAACTTCTCGAACGCGAAACGCGGAATCTTCGTGACGACGTAGTCGATGGTCGGCTCGAACGAGGCCGGCGTCTGGCCGCCCGTGATTTCGTTGCGCAGCTCGTCGAGCGTGTAGCCGACAGCCAGCTTCGCCGCAACCTTGGCGATCGGGAAGCCCGTGGCCTTCGAGGCCAGCGCCGACGAACGCGACACGCGCGGGTTCATTTCGATCACGATCATGCGGCCGTCGCGCGGGTTGATCGAGAACTGCACGTTCGAGCCGCCCGTGTCCACGCCGATCTCGCGCAGCACCGCGAGCGAGGCGTCGCGCAGGATCTGGTATTCCTTGTCGGTGAGCGTTTGCGCCGGCGCGACCGTGATCGAGTCGCCGGTGTGGATGCCCATCGGGTCGAGGTTTTCGATCGAGCAGACGATGATGCAGTTATCCGCCTTGTCGCGGACCACTTCCATCTCGTATTCCTTCCAGCCGAGCAGCGACTCTTCGATCAGCAGCTCGCGCGTGGGCGAAAGGTCGAGACCGCGCTTGCAGATCTCTTCGAACTCTTCGCGGTTGTAGGCGATGCCGCCGCCCGAGCCGCCGAGCGTGAAGGACGGGCGAATCACGATTGGGTAGCCGCTCGTGCCGGTGGACGCGGCGATCTCGGCGTGAACCTTGATTGCCTCTTCCATCGAGTGGGCCACGCCCGACTTCGCCGAGCCAAGGCCGATCTTCGTCATCGCGTCCTTGAACTTCTGGCGGTCTTCGGCCTTGTCGATCGCTTCGGGCGATGCACCGATCAGCTCGACGTTGTACTTCTTGAGCACGCCGTGGTGGTGCAAGTCAAGCGCGCAGTTCAGCGCGGTCTGGCCGCCCATCGTCGGCAGGATCGCGTCGGGGCGCTCCTTCTCGATGATGCGCTCCACCACTTCCCACGTGATCGGCTCGATGTAGGTGACGTCGGCCGTGTTCGGGTCCGTCATGATCGTCGCCGGATTGCTGTTGACGAGAATGACCTTGTAGCCTTCCTCACGCAGCGCCTTGCACGCCTGCGCGCCCGAGTAGTCGAACTCGCAGGCCTGGCCGATGATGATCGGCCCCGCGCCGATGATGAGAATGCTCTTGATGTCTGTCCGCTTGGGCATAACGCTCTCGCTAAATATTCCTGTGTCTTTTACGTCTTGCGGCTTGCTGTTCGCCGCTGGGTACGCGCGTGGGCCGTTTTGACTTCGGCTCGCTGCGCACCCCTGCTCTGCTCATTCCTGCTGGCTCGCTCGATGAGCGCTTACGCCTTCGCCTTGTCCATCAGCGCGGTGAAGCGATCGAACAGATAGCCGATGTCGTGCGGCCCCGGCGATGCTTCAGGGTGGCCCTGGAAGCAGAACGCGGGCTTGTCGGTGAGTTCGAAGCCTTGCAGCGTGCCGTCGAAGAGCGAGACATGCGTGACGCGCGTGTTCGCCGACAGCGAGTCGGCATCCACCGCAAAGCCGTGGTTCTGAGACGTGATGACGACGCGGCCGTCGCCAAGATCCTTCACCGGATGATTCGCACCATGGTGGCCCGTCTTCATCTTGATGGTCTTCGCGCCGAGCGCGAGACCCATGATCTGGTGGCCAAGGCAAATGCCGAAGGTCGGGATGCCGCGCGCGATGAATTCCTGCGTGGCCTCGATCGCGTAGTCGCAGGGCTCCGGATCGCCAGGGCCGTTCGAGAGGAACACGCCGTCCGGGTTGAGCGCGAGCGCGTCGGCCGCGCTGGCCTGCGCCGGCAGCACCGTGACATGGCAGCCGCGCTCGGCCAGCATGCGCAGGATGTTCTGCTTCACGCCGAAGTCGAACGCCACGACCTTGTATTTCGGTGCGGACTGCGTGCGATAGCCTTCGCCCAGACGCCATTCGGTGGTCGTCCACTCATACGGCTTGTCGGTCGAGACGACCTTGGCGAGGTCCATGCCCGCGAGGCCCGGGAACGAGCGCGCGAGTTCGATGGCCTTGGCTTCGTCGTCGGAACCCGCGAGGATCGCGCCGTTCTGCGCGCCCTTTTCACGCAGGATGCGCGTGAGCTTGCGCGTGTCGATGCCGGCGATCGCCACCACACCCTCGTCCTTCAGATAGTCGCCGAGCGTGCGCTCCATGCGGAAGTTCGAGGCAAGCGCAGGCAGGTCGCGAATGATCAGACCGGCGGCATGGACTTTCGTAGCTTCGACGTCTTCGGCGTTGACGCCGACGTTGCCGATATGCGGATACGTAAGGGTGACGATCTGGCGAGCGTAGCTCGGGTCGGTCAGGATTTCCTGATAACCGGTGATGGCCGTGTTGAACACGACTTCACCGATCGTATGACCCGGCGCGCCGATCGAGTAACCACGAAAGACCGTGCCGTCGGCGAGCGCGAGCAGAGCGGGAGAGAATGACGGCAACACGGGAGACTCCTTGGGGGAGCACCCTGTGCCGACCTGTTATCCGACGTTGCGTGTCTTGCGACCCGGGAACGGCTGCGGCGTCGGCGCCCCGATCATGAGGATCAGGACGCGCGCGCGGCTCGCTCCGCAGTCTGCTTACGCGACTTGTCCGTGTTTGACCGTGTGTCGGGCGCCGGGCCGCGAAGGTGCGTTTGTGACGCTCGATCGGGCGGCAGCCAGCCAGTAGAAACGGAAAGCGCGGGCGGCGGATGAACGAATGGGGGAGGTAGGCGCTAGGGTGCGGGTTGATAAGCTCAAACCTTGAAATTATAGCGCGAAAACGCCCTTTCTTTCAAATTTCGGGATGACGCCCATCGGGCGGCGCGCCGCTGCAAGCTGGCACAGCGCCCTTTCCACTATAGGCGTCGAGAAGCACGCGGCAAGGACAGCGCCGCTTATTTGCAACCGGCCGAACCTACGGTCGCCCCCTTTTTGTCCCACAAATGAAAACGCCGTCACCCGGCAGGGTGACGGCGCGAGCACCAAGTGGCAAAAGTGATCGGAGCGAAACACCGTGCACTGCCCCCGCAGTGCACGGCTGAGCATCCTTCGCCAGCCGCTATTTGGATTTTTGCTTCTGCGCGTGGGTCCCGGCCTTCGGGCGGCTTGCCGTACCCTTCGACGCCTTGCTGGGCGCTGCGCTGGAGGCTTTCCCCTTGACCGGCTCGGAAACCTTGACGACCTCGGTGCGCGCGCGACCGTGTTTCTTATCGTAGCGCGACTTGGAACCCGTGTCTGCAACACGGGTCCCGATGCGCTGCACGCCACCGCCGGAAACATTCGTCGCCAGGCGCTCCGGCCCCGGCTCGCTCGGCATCGCCTTGCCGACCGGCACGTGCAGCACCAGCACTTGCCCGGGGCTCACTGCGTCGCGGCGCGTCTTGTTCCAGGCCTTGAGCTGACCGACCGAGACGCCATAGCGTCCCGCCACCGCTTCCATCGACTGCTTGCGACGCACGCGAATCAGCATCTTGCGCGTGTCGGGCACGTCCGGCTCCATGGCCAGCACAGCGCTTTCGGCCACGTCGGCACTGATGTCCTCGTCGTCGCCATCGTCGGTGCGCGGCACCACGAGCGTCGAACCGGCCTTCAGGCGCATGCCCGCCGGAATCTTGTTGACCGACATGAGCGTATCGGCGTCCACGCCGATCTTCTGCGCAATGGCCGCGGGCGTGGCGCGCGAATCGGTCGTGTAGGTGGTCCAGGACGAAAGCTGGCCCGAATACGACTTCAGGTTGCGCTCGAACGCACCGGCGTTATCGAACGGCAAGAGGATCTGCGGATCGCTTGATCCGAGAATGACCGGCTTCTTGAACGACGGATTGAGCGAGCGGAACTCGTCGGGCGTCATGTTTGCAAGCTTGGCCGCGACGTCCACGTCGATGTCGTGCGACGTGGTGACCGTGACGAAATACGGGTGATTGGGAATGGACTGCAGCACAAGCCCGTATTGCTGGGGGTTCATCACGATATTCTTGACTGCCTGCAGCTTGGGCACGTAGTTGCGCGTCTCATTGGGCATGCGCAGGCTTGCGTAGTCGGTCGGCAGGCCAGCCGCCTGGTTGCGCGCGATGGCGCGCTGCACGTTGCCCTCGCCCCAGTTGTAGGCGGCGAGCGCGAGATACCAGTCGCCGAACATGTCGTGCAGGCGCGTGAGGTAGTCGAGCGCCGCACTGGTGGAAGCGAGCACGTCGCGGCGCTCGTCCTGCCACATGTTCTGCTTCAGGTTGTAGGTGCGGCCCGTGCCGGGCACGAACTGCCACATGCCCGCCGCCTTCGCGACGGAAAGCGCCTGCGGGTTATACGCGGATTCGATGAACGGCAGCAGCGCGAGCTCGGTCGGCATGTGCCGGGCCTCGAGCTCCTCGACGATGTGGTAAAGATATTTCTGCGAACGCTCGGTCATGCGCGCGACGTAGTCGGGGCGCTGCGCATACCACTGCGCGTTCATGTCGACCAGGTCGCTCTGCAGGTCGGGCATCTGGAAGCCGCGGCGAATACGTGCCCACAGGTCGGCGTCGGGACTCGTGAGCTGGTCGACCGAACCCTTGTCGACATTGATCGTTTCTTTCGCTGCGGAGGTCTTGCGGATGGCGTCGGCACGCGCCTGGGGATCGGCTGGGGAAAGCGAATTCGCAGTCGGTCCCCCGCTCGCACAGGCTGCGAGCATGAGAACCAACAGCGCGCTTAGGATAAATCGCATGAACGTCTACTTGCTAATGGCGGGAATTTGCAGCCGATAGTACGGAACGCACACGTTTCCGTCAATCGGAATAATTGGAGAAATCCCAAGTAAATCCGCAGCTTGCACGATGTTCCATACTTTTGGGATGAGGATGCCCTCGCGCGCGGTCAGGTCAGCGGAACCGGTTCTTCCATTCCCGCATCAGCGTAAAGGCCGCCAGCCGGTCCGGCACCGCCTCGTGCAGCGACTCGGCAAGCGTCGCCTGCACGGCCGGATCGCCAGCGCGCAAGAATGGATTCACGGCACGCTCGTGTGCGATCGTGGTCGGCAAGGTCGGCTCGCCGCGCTCGCGCAGCGCCGCCGCTGCGCGGCTCCAGTCGCGCAAATCGGTGTTGTCCGGATCGCAGGCGAGCGCGAAACGGATATTCGAGAGCGTGTACTCGTGTGCGCAATGCACTTCCGTGCTGCCCGGCAGCGCCGCAAACGAATCGAGCGAAGCGAGCATCTGCGCGGGCGAGCCCTCGAAGAGGCGCCCGCAGCCACAGGCGAACAGCGTGTCTCCGCAAAACAGATGCGGCTTGCCCGACCGATCCGAAGCCTGGAAATAAGCGATATGGCCGCGCGTATGCCCCGGCACGTCCATCACCTTGAAGTCGAGCGCCGGCGCGCCCAGATGCACCGCGTTGCCGCCCTTCACGCGCGTGACGAACCTGTCGAGCGGGCCGAGCGCCTCGCCCGCCGGGCCGTACACGGGCACGCGCTCATCCGAAAGCAGGTCGGCCACCCCGCCGACGTGGTCGTTGTGGTGATGGGTGAGTAAAATAGCGGCAAGCTGCCAGCCTCGCTTCGCCAGATACGCGCGAACCGGCGCGGCGTCGCCCGGATCGACGACAACGGCATGACGGCCGTCCGACACGGCCCAGATGTAATTATCTTCAAAAGCCGGAACCGGTACGTATTCGAAGTTGGCGGCAAGCGTGGCGGCTGGCACGGATGCGTGCTCAAGCGGACTATTCATGGGGCGGCGAACTTTTCACATGTCTGACCGAACAATTATAGACTGGCCCGCCTGGACCGAATCGCCCGCAGGCCAGTACGTGCTGGGCTGGGAGCAAGAGCAGCTCGACCGCGTGGTGTCGAACATCTTCGGCTACCATGCGCTGCAGCTCGGCCTGCCGCAGCTCGACGCCCTGCGCGAGAACCGCATGTCGTGCCGGGGCCTCGTGCTCGATGCAGCCAGCGCCGCGAGCGCGCCATATATCGTGCCGGGCACGGAGCCGCGGCCCGCCCTGGCGACGTCCGGCGCACTCCATGCGCCGGACGGGCGCAGCACGGTCTGGTGCGACCATCTCGATCTGCCGTTCGAGGCTCAGAGCGTCGATCTCATCGTAATGCCGCACACGCTCGAATTCACGAGCAACCCGCACCGCCTGCTGCGCGAAGCCGAGCGCGTGCTGATGCCCGAAGGGCAGTTGCTGATCGTCGGCTTCAATTCGCTCTCGCTGTGGGGTGCGCGCCAGTCGGCGGCGAAGCTCACGGGGCATCCGTTCCTGCCCGCGCGCGAAGACCTGATCGCCTTCACGCGTCTGAAAGACTGGATCAAGCTGCTCGGCTTCGAGCTTGAACGCGGACGCTTCGGCTGCTATCGTCCGCCGCTCGCCACCGAGAAATGGCTCGGGCGCTACACCTTCATGGAGGCCGCCGGCGACCGCTGGTGGCCGATCTTCGGCGCCATCTACATGGTTTCGGCCATCAAGCGTGTGCGCGGCATGCGCCTCGTCGGCAAGGTGAAGGTCAAGAAGCCGGCGCTGGCTGCAAGCCTGGCGCCCGCGGCCACCACTCCCTCCCCTACTCGCAACAAGGACTCATGAGCTCACCCGACTTCGTCGAAATCTTCACGGACGGCGCCTGCAAGGGCAACCCCGGTCCCGGCGGCTGGGGCGCGCTGCTGCGCTTCGGCGCGCAGGAAAAAGAACTGTTCGGCGGCGAGCCCGGCACGACCAACAACCGGATGGAGCTAATGGCGGTGATCGCCGCGCTCGACGCCCTCAAGCGTCCGTGCAAGGTGATCGTGCACACCGACTCGCAGTATGTGCAAAAAGGCATCAGCGAGTGGATCCACGGCTGGAAGAAGAAGAACTGGATGACGGCTGCGAAAACACCCGTCAAGAACGACGACCTGTGGAAGCGCCTCGACGCGCTCGTCGCGCAACATGAGGTGGAGTGGCGTTGGGTCAAGGGCCACGCAGGGCATCCGGAAAACGAGCGCGCCGATGCGCTCGCGAACCGCGGCGTCGCTACGCTCGCAGAACTCTGAGCGGCCCACGCGCCACGTACGGCGCGCTTCGCCAGACGCGCCACCTCCGCCTCCTACGCCATCACGCTTCAAACGACATGCGACAGATCATTCTCGATACCGAAACCACCGGCCTGAACCCTCGCACAGGCGACCGCATCATCGAAATCGGCTGCGTCGAGCTGGTCAATCGCCGGCTGACGGGCAATAACCTCCACTTCTACGTCAACCCCGAACGCGACAGCGATCCGGGCGCACTGGCCGTGCACGGCCTCACGACCGAATTCCTCTCGGACAAGCCAAAGTTCGCCGAGGTCGCGAACGAGATTCTCGACTTCGTGCGCGACGCCGACATCATCATCCACAACGCGCCGTTCGATATCGGCTTTCTCGACGCAGAGCTCGCGCTGCTCGGCAAGCCAGCGTTCAGGGAACACTGCGGCGAGGTGATCGACACGCTGGTGCAGGCCAAGCAGATTTTCCCCGGCAAGCGCAATTCACTCGACGCGTTGTGCGACCGCTTCGGCATCAGCAACGCGCACCGCACGCTGCACGGCGCGCTGCTCGACTCGGAGCTGCTCGCCGAGGTTTATCTGGCGATGACGCGTGGCCAGGAAAGTCTCGTCATCGACATGGCCGGCACGACCGAAACGCCCGGCGTTGTGGCGACACCGCGCGTGAAGTTCGAGATGCTCGCGCTGCCCGTGATCGCTGCAAGCGAAGAGGAGCTCGCCGCGCACGAAGCGCTGCTCGATGGTCTCGACAAGGCGATGAAGGGAACCTCGGTATGGCGCACGCAACCGGCCACCGCCGACGAGAACGCAGGTGCTACGCAAAATACTTAAAAAAGGGCTTTACAAGATTAGAAACACCCGGCATAATTTCAATCTCTTCGGGTGGTTAGCTCAGCGGTAGAGCACTGCCTTCACACGGCAGGGGTCACTGGTTCGATCCCAGTACTACCCACCAGAATTCCTGGTGTTGGTAAAGACAAGCACCGAAGATCAAAACCCCGTTGCGTATGCAACGGGGTTTTTTTATTTCAGCCGCACAAATCCGGCAATGGTCAGGATCCCGATATAAACCGCTCGCCTCTTCTTCCACCGGGTCATGGCGAGTCGCGCTACTCGCCGAACATGCCAATACCAACCCCGCGCGCCATCCCCGTCGCGGCGATCACCATCACGACAAGCAACACCGTCTGCCATGCCCCGATGCGCGCGTACTTCTGCGCTCCCGTGAGATCCGGCACATCGCCGCGACGCACGGCGAGCCGCCAGCGCAGCAGCGCCATCATCGGTGCAATCTCGAGCAACAGGATCAGCACGAGCGCGCCCATCTTCACGTGAAAGAGCGGCTCATGCAGGTAATAGTCGGCGCCCTTCTCGAAGCCACCGAACGCGCGCATTGCCCCGGTCACGATCAGCAAAACCGCTGAGATACCCCAACCGTTGTCGGCGCTGAAGATCTGCGGAAGCGCCTCAGTGGAGGTGCAGCGGCGCAGTCCGCGCGTGCGCCGCAGAATCGACGCCAGCGCGAGGCCGAAGGCCAGCAGGTGAATGGCGGCAAGCAACCAGCGTATGAGCATCGCGACTCCTTCGAAACGACGACGGGATCGACAAGCTTGCGCGGATACCCTTCGCGCGGGGATTGCCTGAAGCGGCACTGCCGGGCGGTCCGCCCGGCGCGCCTTCACGCTGCCACGACGGGCCGGACCTGTTTCAGAACGGCGTCGAGTGCGCGCGCAGCGACGCGGTCGCCTTCCGTAGCGAGCCTCACGCGCAGAACGGTCTGGCGATTGTGACCCGCCGCTGCCGGCGAATCCCACAGCAATTCGATCTTCGGCCGGCGCCCGGGCGATGAGACCGGCGTCGTCAATGCACTCGGGGTGGCCGATTCAGCAACCGGTGCGAAGTGTGCCGCATCGGCTGCCGGCTGACTATCCGCCGGCCAGCGCACCGACAGCTCCCGGGCATCGTACTGCCCGACCTTGCGGCTCTCCAGCCACACAACCGTGGTGCGGGTGACCGCGTCGACCGATACGGCGTAGCGCCCGATCGCGAAGCGTCGCGCCGCCACGTTGGTGCGCCACAGTGCGCGCGGGCGACAGATCCAGACCACGGCCGCATAAAGCGCCGGCGCCACGACGAGCCAACCGTTGGTGGCCTCGATCGCTTGCACCGCGCGCCGCCAGCCGTCGGCCCACACGAACATGCCAATCGACCACAACGCGAACAAACAGCCCAACACGCCGAAGACGCGCAACGCCTGGCGCAGCCATTGAGGCAGCGGATGAAACGGTCGTTCGGCGCGGGCCTTCCCGCCGGGCAGCACGATCAGCAGAAACAGGAAGATGAGATTCAGGCACGCGACCGGCGACGAAGCCATGCCCCGCAGCGCGACCAGGAAGTTCATGTCTCCCATCGAGTGGAGCCAGCGCGCAAGAATCACGACACCGATTGCGCGCAGCGCGAACAGCTTCCCGGCACCGGGAACGGCGGCGGCGCGCGTCGGTCGGGATCTCGCCAAGGCACTTCTCCTGAGGTCGCGTTTTTGTTGCGCTGTGGTCGTCATGCAACGTCGTCTTGCGCGGTTATCACGCGCGGCTGTCGTCAATGAATTGCGAATTTCGCGGAACGGCCATTATAGGGACATTGCCGCTACCCCTCATGCTCGCAGATGCGTTTGCATTGTTCCGCACGCGGGTGCGGTGAAAATGCGACAACGCCCCGGTGCACAGCACCGGGGCGTTGGAGTGGCGGCTTGCCCGGGGTTGTCTGCGCGCCTGCCATGCAAACGCGCAGATCCGGCAGACGCCAGTTAGCCGGCGTTGACTTCGCGCAGCACCGTGCGGTGCTTTTGGCGCAGCAGATCTTCGTACACGGCAACGTAGTTGCGTGCCATCACCTTCGACGAGAAGCGTGCCTCGAACGCGCCACGCACTTTCTCGCGCGACAGCGTCGACAGACGCTTGACCGCCGCGACTGCGCTGATTTCGTCTTCGACGACGAAGCCCGACACACCATTCTCGATCACTTCCGGCACCGAGCCGCGCTTGAACGCGATGACCGGCGTACCGCAGGCCATGGCTTCGATCATGACGAGACCGAAGGGCTCCGGCCAGTCGATCGGGAACACCAGCGCATGCGCATTGCCGAGGAACTCACGCTTTTCGTGCTCGCCGATTTCACCGATGTACTCGACGTGCGGCAGCGCCATCAGCGGCTTGATGACTTCTTCATAATAGGCGCGGTCGGCCTTGTCGATCTTGGCGGCGACCTTTAGCTTCATGCCCGCCTGACCGGCGATACGAATCGCCTTGTCGAGACCCTTCTCCGGCGAGACACGGCCGAGGAAAGCGAGGTAGCCGGGCTCGACATTCGGAATCGGCTTGAGCACGTCTTCCGGCAGGCCGTGGTAGACGGTCTGCTGCCACGCGGCTTGCTGCAGCGGGAGGCGCTGGTTATCCGAGATCGAGACCACCGGCACGTCGCTGAACGCGTTGAAGATCGGCTGCAGTTCGGGCAGGTCGAGACGACCGTGCATGGTCGTGACGAACGGCACTGGCTGACGCTGGAACAGCGAGAACGGGTAATAGTCGATGTGGAAGTGCAGCACGTCGAATTCGTCCGCGCGGCGGCGCACTTCTTCGAGCAGCAGCATGTGCGGAGCCATCACGTCGCGAATCGTCGGGTCGAGGCGCAGGGCCTGCGGCCAGAATGCTTCGAGCTTTGCCGAGGTAACCGAATCGCCGCTCGCGAAGAGCGTGACGTCGTGCCCTTGCTCGACCAGCGCTTCGGTCAGGTAGGAGACCACCCGTTCCGTGCCGCCGTAGAGCTTGGGAGGAACCGCCTCGTGCAACGGAGCAATTTGAGCGATTCGCATAGTGGTGAACTCCTTCCTCGAAATAATCGGGCTAAGTACTGCAATTTTGACAATCGACCTCGCGAGCCGCGGCTTCCTTGCCGCTCGCCCCACCAGGCGTTCCGTACCGCTAACCGCGCCGGCAGGCCGGCACACAGACCGACGCAGTTGTGAAGTGTCGTGTTGACACAAGCGGCGGTTCAGGCGGTAAACGCGCAGGGTTCGCGGTCGTTGACATTCATGCTGTCAAATTCCCTACGCTGTTCGAGTCGGCATTATCCGGGTTTGCACCCATAGCCGACTACGAGATTTCAAAATCTTTACGTTGTTACAAAGCGGAAACACTCCGCAACCCCTTGTTTTTTAAGCCCGTTCTAGATTTGGGATTCGTTTTCGAGCAGCGCAGCTTCGAAATCGGGGTTAAATTGCTGTTTTATCTGGCCCTGATTTTCTGGATAGTGAGGCTCGGGGCGGGTCGCGCCTACGCTACGGCGCGTCATGTGAGCACATTTGGCGTGCCACAACGGAATCTGTAATTGTATCTCGAAAAGTGCCATAAAAACCCGCCGAGCCTCCGGCGCGACACCATGTCCTCAAGGAGTCCTCGCTGCGGCATAGTCGCGATAAGATTCGCGTCCCTCGGGCACGAGCCGTGCGGCTCGCGCCCGGGGTGTTTACAATGTGGAAATTCCGCCAGGTTTGCCGTTGCGCGCCTTCTTGTCTCTTTTTCTACCTTGCACGGACAACGCTCCGCCAGACCGAACATCGATCAATTGGAACAACATCTGACCATCGCCCAGCGTAACGCCCACAACGCAAAGCTCGCGAGCTATGCGCGGCGGCCACTTGCGTTCCTGTTCCGCTATATCAAGCGCCATCCGTTCGCCCATGCCGTCGTGCTCACGAGCGTGTTCGCAGCCGTGGGCTGCGCCCTCGCCTCGCAGTATGCGATCAAGCATCTGATCGACGTGCTCGGCGCGGGCCGCCACCATCCCGGTCCGCTGTGGACGGCATTCGCGATCCTCGTCGGCCTGATTGCCGCCGACAACCTGCTCTGGCGGGTAGGCGGCTGGTTCGCCGCGCACACCTTCGTCACCGTCACGGGCGACTTGAGGCGCGACCTCTTTCAGTACCTGAGCGGCCACTCGAACACCTACTACGCGGAAAAGCAGCCCGGCACGCTTGCAAGCCGCATCACCGCCACCTCGAACGCCGTCTACACGGCCGAGAACACCACCGCCTGGAACGTGCTGCCGCCGTGCATCGCCGTGGCCGGCGCCATCGTCATGATCACTTCGGTCAATCCGTTGATGGCGGCGGGCCTGCTGCTGTGCTCGGCGATCCTTTCGATCATTCTCTTCAAACTTGCCGGGCGCGGCTCGGCGCGCCATCACACGTTCGCCGCCAGGGCGGCCGCCGTGGATGGCGAACTCGTCGACGTGATCGGCAACATGGCGCTCGTGCGCGCCTTCGGCATGACGCTGCGCGAGCAAAAACGCTTCGGCTCGACGGTGAAATCCGAACTGGACGCGCGCCGCTCGAGCCTGCTCTATCTGGAAAAGCTGCGCCTGCTGCACGCCGTCATCACGGCGATGCTCTCGGCCGGCCTGCTCGGCTGGGCGCTGTGGCTCTGGGACCAGGGCAAGGCCACGTCGGGCGACATTGTGCTGGTGAGTTCGCTCGGCTTCACGATCCTGCACGGCACGCGCGATCTGGCCGTAGCGCTCGTGGACGTCACGCAGCACGTCGCGCGTCTGGCCGAAGCCGTGCAGACGCTGCTCGAGCCGCACGGCATGCCCGACCGCGACGACGCCACCGAACTCGTGGCCCAAGGCGGGCGCGTGGACTTCGAAGGCGTCACCTTCGCGTACCCGCACCGCAAGCCGATCCTCGATCACTTCGACCTGCAAATCGAGGCAGGCCAGCGCGTGGGCCTGATCGGCAAGTCGGGCGCGGGCAAGACCACCGTGCTCGCGCTGCTGCAGCACTTCTACGACACCCAGAGCGGCTCGATCAAGATCGACGGCCAGGACATCGCCCATGTTACGCAGGACAGCCTGCGCCACGCCATCGCGCTCGTGCCGCAGGACATTTCCCTGCTGCACCGCTCGATCTACGAGAACATCGCCTATGGCCGCCCTGACGCCAGCCGCGAGGAAGTGCTCGCCGCGGCCCGCGAGGCGCGTTGCGCCGATTTCATCGAGGCCATGCCCGAAGGCTACGACACGATCGTAGGCGACCGCGGCGTGAAGCTCTCGGGCGGCCAGCGCCAGCGCATCGCGATCGCGCGCGCGATTCTCAAGAATTCGCCGATCCTGCTGCTCGACGAAGCCACCTCGGCACTCGACAGCGCCTCGGAAGAAGCCATCCAGCACGCGCTCGACCGGCTGATGGTGGGCCGCACCGTGATCGCCATTGCGCACCGGCTCTCCACGCTGCACAACTTCGACCGCATCATCGTGATGAGCTCGGGCAAGGTGATCGACGATGGCAGCCCCGAGGAACTGCGCAATCGCCCGGGCCTGTACCGCGACCTGCTCGCCAAGCAGTATGGCAAGCAGTCCACGCTCCATCTGGGCAGCAAAAAGGCCGACGAAAAACACGTGGCCTGATGTAAGCCGCCAGGCGCCTCGTGCGCGCCGTGCGCACGAAACGAAAAAGGCGCTTCCTGCAAGAAGCGGCTTTTTCGTTTTCGGCGGCGCCCGGTGTGCTTGGGACACATCGGGGCGTGCCTTGCCCCTACGGTTGTTGCGCGGGTTCCACGGACGGCAACGACACGCCAGCGCGCGCGCCCACGCCCGTCAAATCGCGCATGAAGCGATCGCGCCAGACCGAAACATTGTTCTCGCGCAATTGGACCATCATGTCGTTATAGCGTGCGAGGCGCTCGGCGAGCGGCATCGCGAGCGCCTTGCCTAGCGCATCGGCCATGCCGTCGATGTCGAGCGGATTCACGATCAGCGCTCCGCCCAATTCCTGTGCAGCGCCCGCGAAGCACGAGAGCACCAGCACGCCCGGATTCTCGGGATCCTGCGCGGAAACGTATTCCTTCGCGACGAGATTCATGCCATCGCGCAGCGGCGTCACGTAGCCCACGTGCGAAGCGCGAAAGAGCGCCGCGAGCACGGCGCGTTCGTACTGGCGGTGGATGTACCAGATCGGCGTCCAGTCGAGCTCGGCAAAGCGGCCGTTGATGCGCCCCGACTCGGCCTCGAGCCGCAGGCGGATGTCCTGATACGCGTGCAGGTCGGCGCGCGTGGGCGGCGCGATCTGCACGAACGACACCTTGTTGCGCTGCCCGGGAGCATGCTCGAGCAGCCGCTCGAACGCGCGAAAGCGCTCGACGAGACCCTTCGAGTAATCGAGCCGGTCCACGCTCATGATGACCTTGCGGCCATGCAGGGTGGCCTTGAGCGTGCGCACCGGCTTGCCACGCTCGCCGTCTTTTGCGAGCTCGGCGACTTCGTCGGGATAGACGCCGATCGGATAATCGTTCGCGCACAGCGTCTTGCCGAACGCCTCGATCTGCGTGAGGCCATCGGCGCGCTTCGCGATCGAGCCGCCCGCCTCGTTCACGATGTAATCGCAGAATGCGCGCAAGTCGGGCTTGGTCTGGAAACCGAGCAGGTCGAACGAGCACAGCGCCTGAACCAGCTCACGGTGCGGCGGCACCGCCAGCAGCACCTGCGAAGTCGGAAACGGAATATGCAGGAAGAAGCCGATGCGGTTTTTCACGCCCGCCGCGCGCAACGCCCCCGCGAACGGAATCAGGTGATAGTCGTGGACCCAGATGACGTCGTCCTCGCGCAGAAGCGGCACGAGCTGCTGCGCGAGCCATGCGTTCACGCGGCAATAGCCTGCGTATTCGTTGCGGTCGTACTGCACGAGATCGGCGCGATAGTGGAACGCCGGCCAGAGCGTGGCGTTCGAGAAGCCGCGGTAGTACTGGTCGTAATCGCGGCGCAGCAGGCCGATGGTCGCGAAAGTCACCGGGCCGCGCTCCTCGAGCTGGATCTGTGGCTGGCCGGACGAGAGCACCTCGCCGCTCCAGCCGAACCACATGCCACCGGTTTCCTTGAGCGCGTCATAGACGCCGACCGCAAGACCGCCCGCAGCCGGGCCGCCTTCGGAAATCGGCGCGACCCGGTTCGACACGATGATCAATCGGCTCATGAGATGCAGGTTCCGTGCAGAAAAGAAATGAGGTACGGCCGCCTATGCGCCAAAGCAGGCGCCAAAGCAGGCACCGATCAGACGCCGCGGGCCGTCGCGACGAGTGCGTCAAGCCATGCGAGCAGCGCTTCGACCGACTCGACGCGCGTTTTCGCGATCGTGTCGCCGCCGCCGACCTTGATCGACAGGCCACCCTCGGCATTGACCACGGCGAAGCCCTTCTCGTCGGTCAAATCGTCGCCGGCGAACACCGGCGTGCGGCCCGCGAACGGCGGCTCGTCGAGAAAAGCGCGCAGTGCGCGGCCCTTGTCGACGTCCTTCGGCTTGATCTCGTAGACCATCTTGCCGGGTTGCAGCACGTAGGCATCGGCAAATTCGGCCGCGAGCTTTTCAGTGGCCACACGCGCAACGTTCTCGTGCTCGGGCGCATTGCGGTAGTGGAGCGCCAGCGCCGCGCCTTTGATCTCGAGCAGCATGCCCACGTGCGTGCGCACCACTTCGGCGAGCACCTGCTCCATGTGCAGAAGACGTTGATCATTGAAGCCGACGCGCTGCGTATCGCCGTTCGCGTCGCGGCGCTCCGCGCCGTGCAGGCCCGCGACGGGCAAATCGGGCATGCCGAGGAAAGAATCGATGCTTTCGACGCCGCGCCCGGACACGACGGCCACCGCGCCGTGCGTCGCACGGCGCAGCACGGTGAGCAGCGCCAGCATGTCGGGGCGCACCAGCACGCCATCGGGCGTGGGCGCAAGGTCGACGAGCGTGCCGTCGAAATCGAAGAAAAACGCCGTCTTGTCGAACGGCAATTCAGCCGGAAGTACTTGCATTACGTTCGTTTCGTCCCTCGGCGCATGAGCCGGGCGGTGATCCGGCGAGCGTTCGCCCGCCGAAAGAAAGTGTGCGCATCTTACCGCGCATCGTCCTGATTTTCGAGAAAGGAAAGCCTGCGCGGCCGTTGCGACGGCCTTGTCACGCCAGCCTGACACTCGATGACGAATGCGCTGTCGACGCCGATGTGTTCCGACGCTTTTTACGCCGGAGCCTTGTTGCGGCAAGTTGCCTGCCCATGTAGATGGGCTTCGGCCGGCACAGTATGTGCGTCAAATTGACCCTGCCATGCCACCGCGCCGAGCCGCGCGCCGCAGCGAGCACCCAATTTTGCTACAGTCCAGCGACACGGCGCGGGCTGGTCACGCCCACGTCCTTGTAAATCGAGTTAACGAGAGAGCCTTTGTTCCCCGAGTTCGACGCTTCACATTCGTCGCATTTCGCCTCCCGCGCCCTGGCCCACCTTGTCCGCTGGCGCCGTACACGCCTCGCGGTACTGCTGACGCTCACCGCCGGCTCGGTACTCCTTGGCGCCTGCACGCGCGCAGCCGAGCCGTGGCAACTCACCGACGTAAGCGGCCATCTGCCCGATCTCACCTTCGCGCTCACCGAAGACAGCGGCAAGCCCATCACAAGTGCCGATCTGCGCGGCAATACCACGCTGGTGTACTTCGGCTACACGCATTGTCCGGATGTCTGCCCGGAAACGATGGCACGCCTGATGCAGGTCATAGCGAAACTCGGACCCGACGCACAGCATGTGCGGATACTCTTCATCAGCGTCGATCCTGGACGCGACACGCCGCAAGCGCTGCACGCCTATGTGCACGCGTTCGATGCTCAGCATGCGCTCGGCCTCACCGGCACCGATGCGCAAATCGAGTCGCTGGCAAAACGCTATCGCGTGGCATATCAGATGGAACAGCGCGACACCGACGGCAGCTACGAAGTCACGCACAGCTCGGCCGTCTACGTGTTCGACGCGCAGGGCCGCGCGCGCCTGCTCGCCACCGACAAGGACTCGCCCGACGCCATCGCACACGACGTGCGCCGCGTCATCGGCCCGGCGGCGTAGGCGCCGGCGCGACCCTCAACCCGGTTTTCGGACCACCCGCAACAGGAACTGCCATGACGATGAAAATGAAGTCCCGCAGCGTGACTCGCATGAACCCCATGACCCGCTGGAGCGCCGCGCTCGGCTGCGCCCTCGCCTGCACGTTCGCTGCGTTCGCCCCTGCGGCGCATGCAGCCGACGCCGCGCTCACCGCGCAGAACCCATGGGTCCGCTGGCTGCCCAACGATCTGCCGGCAGCGGGTTACGTCACGCTGAAGAACGACAGCGACAAGCCGGTCGACCTCGTGAACGTGACGAGCGACGACTACGGCATGGTGATGCTGCATCAGACCGTTTCGAACGGCTCGACGCAGAAGATGGTGATGGTGCTCAAGGCCACGGTACCCGCGCACGGCACGCTCGCGATCGCACCAGGCGGCTATCACCTGATGCTGGAGCACGCGAAGCACAGGATCGCACCCGGCGACACCGTGCACGTGAAGCTGCAGTTCTCGGACGGCGCGACGCTCGACACGCCGTTCGCGGTGAAGCCGCCGTCGCAGCAGTAATACGGCGATGAAGACCCGCGCCACGAATCAGCGTAAAAAACCGCGATGAACCTGCTCTACTGGCTCGACCCGTGGGAGCCGTCGCCAACGGTGGTTATCGCCGTAACCCTGGCGGCGGCGCTGTTCATACGCGGCCAGCGTCATGCGAGGGTCTCGCTGCCGCGCCGGATCTCGTTCTGGTTCGGCCTGGGCGCGCTCTATGTCGCGCTGCATACACGGCTCGACTACTTCTTCGAGCATGAGTTCTTCATGCACCGCGCGCAGCATCTCGTGCTCCATCACCTCGGGCCGTTCTTCATCGCGCTCGCTTATCCGGGCGCGGCGCTTCGCGCCGGCATCCCGTTCGCGTGGCGGCAACGCTTCGTGCGGCCCGCGTTGAACGCGCGGCCGCTGCGAGCGATGCTCGACGTCGTCATGCATCCGGTGGTCGCGGTGACGCTGTTCGTCGGGCTCATCTACTTCTGGCTGCTCTCGCCGATCCACTTCGTCGCCATGCTCGACTGGCGGCTCTACCGCGTGATGAACTGGAGCATGGTGATCGACGGCCTGCTGTTCTGGTGGCTCGTGCTCGATCCGCGCCCCGCGCCGCCCGCGCGCCTCGCGCCCGGCAAGCGCGTGCTGGTCGTGATCGCGGCCATTCCGCCGCAAATCGTGCTCGGCGCGTTCATTTTCTTTACGCCGCACGAGCTCTATCCGATCTATTCGATTTGCGGACGCGCGTTCACATGGCTCTCGCCCATGCGCGACCAGCAGATCGGCGGCCTGCTGCTGTGGATCCCGGGATCGATGATGAGCGTGGTTGGCGCGTTGATCGCGCTGCGTCACTGGATGCGGCTTTCGGCGCGCGGGCGGCTTAAGCGCACGCGAGGTGCGCGCGAACCCGAACGGCGTTCGCACAGCGCCCAGCACACCTGAGCGCGCGCAAAACGTCTATACGGAATACTACTCGGAGCACTGCTCTGAACGCATCCACACGTGCGGGATGCCGTCTTCGTCGTGGATCTCCGAAACCGGCTCGAAGCCGAACGCACCGTAGAACTTCTGCAAATGCGCCTGGGCGTGCAGCCGCATCGGCACGCCCGGCCATTGCCGCGCGATGTGCGCGATCGCGCGTTCGAGCAAGCCATTGCCGAGCTTGATGCCGCGAAAGTTCGGCGACGTCACCACGCGGCCGATGCGTATGTCCGGATCCTGCGCGTCGGGCAGCAGCACCCGCAGATAGCCCGCCAACTCGCGCGCCCCGCCCCGCTCGCCCCAGGCGAACAGATGCCAGGCATCGCCGTCGAGCCCATCGATATCGCCGTACACGCAGTTTTGCTCGACCACGAACACAGCCGAACGCAGCCGGAGCATTTCGTAGACATCGCGCGAAGAAAGCGCATCGAATGCGGTCCATTGCCAGTCGAGTTGTGCCGTCGGCAATGCGGGAGGCTGCGCAATCATGGGATTTCCGTCAGGACGTGCTGAAACGCCGATTATGCCTTGCGGCGCACGCACGGCACAAACTGCACATACGGCGGCCGGCTCCGCAGCGACTCACTTGCGCCGGCGCGGCGAGTCGAACTTGCGCCAGTACTGAAACGGTTCTTCGTGGAGATCGATATCGAGTTCGACGATGCGCGCCTGCATGCGGTCCTGCGCATCGGCGATCGCGCGGTTGTAGACGGCAGGCGCGATCTCATCGAGAAAGAAGCCCAACAGGCCGCCCGCAGCGACATTGCCGATCGGCTCGTCCATGTTGGCGTCGAAGTAGCGCTGGATCGACGCAATCGCGGCAGCGCGCGCGTCTTCGGGAAGCTCGATGGGCATGGGAAAGTCCGGAGGAAGCGATGCATCGATTGTGCTCGAGCTCGTGGGACGGCACATCATCCGTTTTACCAGGCATCGAATGCGCGGTAGAAAAAAGAAAAGCCACCCGAAGGTGGCTTTTCTTGTCTTACCTGGAGGCGCGAGCCGGAGTCGAACCGGCCTACACGGCTTTGCAGGCCGCTGCATAACCGCTTTGCTATCGCGCCAAAAGCGGACTGTTCGATGTTCCGCGCACACTGCACTGCTTGCGCGCACAACCATCGGCCAGATTCTGTGCGGCAGCCGCCTCGTAAAAACGGCCTGCCAAACAAAAGGGGAAGCGCTGCTTCCCCGGAATTCTGGAGCGGGAGACGAGTCTCGAACTCGCGACCTCAACCTTGGCAAGGTTGCGCTCTACCAACTGAGCTACTCCCGCATTTTTACTGCCGAACACTTTTTACTGCTCCGGCGCCTCGCTTTACGTTACTGCCACACTACCGTAAAAACGCTGCCCCTAAAATCTGGAGCGGGAGACGAGTCTCGAACTCGCGACCTCAACCTTGGCAAGGTTGCGCTCTACCAACTGAGCTACTCCCGCATTTTCCTGCTTTGCCGCCGATTTACCGCTTAACTTCAGCGATCTCCACCGCATCTGCTTCGTTTGCTGCTTGTCGTTCAGCGGAGAAGTGAGATTATGTATAAGCCGCTGAATCGTGTCAACCCCCTCGGGTGATCTTTTTAAAAAAGATTCGCGGGAAGTCCAGGCTGCGCCGCTTACAGGCTCCCCCGCTCGCGTATCTGCGGCCACGCGAGCTTCATGTAATAGAGCATCGACCAGATCGTCAGCACGGCTGCCACGTAGACGAGCCACGTGCCCCACACGCGCGAGTCGAACAACGTGTGGCCGCCGACCGTCAGCGGCGCATAGAACAGCAGCATGGGGATCGCCACCATCTGGCAGGCCGTCTTGAACTTGCCGAGCTGGTTTACAGCAACGCTTTTTGACGCGCCGATCTGCGCCATCCATTCGCGCAGCGCCGAAATGGCGATCTCGCGGCCCACGATCACGAGCGCAATGGCTGCGTCAAGACGTTGCAGGCGCACGAGCACCAGCAGTGCAGCCGTCACCATCAGCTTGTCGGCCACTGGGTCGAGGAACGCGCCGAACGACGAGGTTTGATTCCACTTCCGCGCGAGATAGCCGTCGAACCAGTCGGTGAGCGCCGCGAGCACGAAGATCACCATCGCCGCGATATTCTGGTGCATCGGGCTCAGCATCGTTTCCGGCAGATAAAACACGCCAACCACGAGCGGAATCAGCACAATCCGCAGCCATGTCAGAAGAATTGGAATATTGAACGGCATCGTGTGGCGCAGTCTGTCAGGGGGGAGATTGCAATGATGGGAGATGCAATTGTGCCGCGTCACCGGACCTGCCACAAGCAAACGTAAGGCAACGCGGCGGGTGACGCGGCCGCGAAGTCAACCGCGAGGTTAATCGTGAGCTCAATCGCGGGCTCAATGAAGCTGCTGATAGATCTGTTCGGCAAGCGCGTGCGAGATGCCCTCCACGCTCGCCAGATCCTCCACGCTCGCGGCCATCACGCCGCGCAGGCCGCCAAAGCGCGCGAGCAGGCGTTGACGGCGTTTCGCGCCCACCCCCTCGAGCTCTTCGAGCCGCGAGGTCTGGCGCGTCTTGCCGCGCTTCGCGCGCATGCCGGTGATTGCGAAGCGGTGTGCCTCGTCGCGGATCTGCGCGACCAGCATCAGCGCCGCGCTCTCCTTGCCGAGTTCGAGCGGCGCGCGGCCGTCGGCGAATACAAGGGTCTCGAGACCGACCTTGCGCCCCTCGCCCTTGGCCACGCCCACCAGCATCGCGGGGTCGAGCCCCAGCTCGTCGAACACCTGGCGCGCGATCTCGACCTGGCCTTTGCCGCCATCGATCAGCACGATGTTTGGCAGCGTGCCGCCGGGCGCGGGTGATTGCGCGCCTTCGGGCTGCGCCATGCTGACATCGGCATCCTCAGTACCATCGGTCGCGCCGGACATTGACGAGACCTGCGCTTCATCACCCGCATCGGCCTCGTTGCGCGCCGATTGCGCAACCATCTTTTCGTAGCGCCGCGTGAGCACCTGGCGCATGGCCGCATAGTCGTCGCCGCCCGTGATGCCGGTGATGTTGTAGCGCCGGTACTCGCCCGACTGCATCTTGTGATGGTGATAGACGACGCACGACGCCTGGGTCGCCTCGCCCATCGTATGGCTGATGTCGAAGCACTCGATGCGCAGATGCGCGAGGTCGTCGAGTTCGAGCCCGAGCATCTGCGCGAGCGTGCGCGTGCGCGCCTGCTGCGATCCTTGCTCCGAAAGCAGGCGTGCGAGCGCAAGCCGCGCGTTCTGCTCGGCCATCGCGAGCCAGGCGCGCTTTTGCCCCTGCGGCTGGCGCAGCAGCGTGACCTTGTGGCCGGCCTGCTCGCTGAGTACGTCGACGAGTTCGCAGTTCGCCGGCGGATGGCTCACCACGAGCACCGACGGCACGCGGTTGCCGAAGTAATGCTGGGCGATGAACGCGTCGAGCACTTCGGATTCGATGCCCGTCTCGCGCTTGCGGCGCGCGCTTGCACGAGTGGACGCCGTGGAATCGGCGCCCGCCTCGCCTTCCTGCGCCTCGTTCGCGAAATCCGCCGCGAACGCGAGCGGATCGGCCTCGGCGTCTTCGCAGGCAGGCTCGCGCACGTCGCGGCTTTCTTCACGGCTTTCCTCGCCATCCTCGCCAGCATGCGCGCCCGCAGCGGACACCATGGCCTTGCGCGCGAGCGACGGCAACGACTTCAGCGCCGATGCCGCCAGCACGGTCTCGCCGTCGATCTCCTCGGCGACGCCGCCTTCCTCGTCGGTCAGCGCACGTTCGACATGGGTCGGGAAATACGCCTTGTCACCCAGATGCCGGCCGCCGCGCACCATTGCGAGATTCACGCAGACCCGCCCGCCCAGCGCCACCACCGCAAGAATATCGACGTCGCTCTCGCCGCCGGTTTCGATGACTTGTTGATGCAGCACCGTAGCGAGCGAGCTCATCTGATTGCGCACCGCCGCCGCCTGCTCGAACTTCAGCTCGGCTGCGAACGCATGCATCTTGGTCTCCAGCTCCTTCATCACCTCGTTCTGACGGCCGAGCAGAAAGCGCGAAGCGTTGCTCACGTCGCGCGCGTAATCGTCGGCGCTGATCGCGCCCACGCACGGCGCGGTGCAACGCGCGATCTGATGCAGCAGGCACGGCCGCGTGCGGTTGTTGAAGACCGAGTCTTCACAGGTGCGCAGCTGAAACACGCGCTGCAGGATCTGAATGCTCTCGCGCACCGCCGAAGCACTCGGAAACGGCCCGAAGTACTGGTTATTACGATCGACCGCGCCACGGTAGTACGCCATGCGCGGAAACTTGTGACCCGTGAGCTTGAGAAACGGATACGACTTGTCGTCGCGAAAGAGGATGTTGTAGCGCGGCGTCAGCGCCTTGATGAGGTTGTTCTCGAGCAGCAACGCTTCGGCCTCCGAGCGCGTCACCGTGGTCTCGATGCGCGCAATGCGCGTGACCATCATGGCGATGCGCGGCGAAAGCTGCGTCTTCGTGAAGTAGCTCGACACGCGCTTTTTCAGGTCGCGCGCCTTGCCCACGTAGAGCACCGCGCCCTGCACGTCGTAATAGCGATACACGCCGGGCAAATGCGGGAGCTGTGCCAGGACCTCTTTCGGGTCGAAAACGTCGGGATCGGTGGAAGCGGTCATCCAGTCTGGGGCGTGGGGTGGCGTCGGCCGGCAGGCCGCGCCGCCTGCGCGACGCCATCATGCGGGTGTCTTAGAATCGCAAGTTTAGATCATTCCGCGCGCGGGCCGAGCCCGTCGGCTTCGGTGGCCGGTATGGCCTCGATGGCCGTGCTTGCGGCCCCCGCACCTGCCCCCACCTCCGTCATGCCACACAGCAAACGTCCCGCAGCAAGCAGCCAACGCGACGCGGCAGCAGATGCAGCCAAGTCAGCTACAGAATCAGCAGCCACAGCGCGCATCGCCTGCGACATCTTTTGCGCCGTGATCGACAATTTCGGCGACATCGGCGTGTGCTGGCGCCTCGCGCGCCAGCTTGCGCACGAGCACGGCTGGGAAGTGCGCATCTTCGTCGACGATCTGCATGCGTTCCAGAAGCTGTGTCCCGCGCTCGATCCCGGGCGGGCGACGCAGATCGTCGAAGATGTCGTGATCGAACACTGGCACGAGCCCGAGCACGCCGGCGAGACGCTCCAGATCGCCGACGTGGTGATCGAAGCGTTCGCCTGCGAACTGCCGGGCGTCTATATGGCCGCGATGGCGCAGCGCGAGCGCACGCCCGTGTGGCTGAATCTCGAATACCTGAGCGCCGAAGACTGGGTCGCCGATTTCCATCTGCGCCCCTCGCCGCATCCGCGCTACCCGCTGCTCAAGCACTTCTTTTTCCCGGGCCTCGGCCCCGGCACCGGCGGCGTGCTCAAGGAGCGCGACCTGGATGCGGCGCGCGCTGCGTTCGAACGCTCGGACGACGCGCGCGCCGCGTGGTGGCAAAACGCCACCGGCGGCCCGCCGCCCGGTCCGCAAGCCACGGTGATCTCGCTCTTCGCTTACGAAAACCCCGCCGTCGACGCACTGCTCGAACAATGGTGCAATAGTCCGACGTCGATCGTACTGCTCGTGCCGCAGGGCCGCATCTCCGGCGCGCTTGCGCGTTTTTTCGGCGTCGCGTCGTTCGACGCCCACGCACGCGCCGAGCGCGGGTCGCTGCGCGCGTATGGCCTCGCCTTCACAGAGCAGCGCGGCTACGACGCGCTGCTATGGGTCAGCGACCTCAATTTCGTGCGCGGCGAGGATTCGTTCGTGCGTGCGCAATGGGCCGCCCGGCCGTTCGTCTGGCAGATCTACCCGCAGGGGGACGACGCCCATCTGCCCAAGCTCGATGCGGCGCTCGAACACTATGCGCGCACGCTCGACGAAGCGCCGCGCAACGCGCTCGCGCGCTTCTGGCACGCCTGGAACGGCAACGACGCCCATGCGGTCGGTGGCGCGGACCGGACGCCCAACGCCGTCGACGCGCCCCCGCAGATTCCACTGCCCTCACCCGACTGGCGCGATTTTGCGCAATATTTGCCCGAGTTCAAGGCCCGGGCGCAGGCATGGTCGAGCGAACTGGCGCAAGCCGGC
The DNA here is from genome assembly GCF_051125215.1 of Paraburkholderia sp. A3BS-1L. NCBI lineage: Bacteria > Pseudomonadati > Pseudomonadota > Betaproteobacteria > Burkholderiales > Burkholderiaceae > Paraburkholderia > Paraburkholderia sp. A3BS-1L. Next base: position 2,224,566 of record NZ_CP120442.1, read on the forward strand.
GATCTCGGCGGAAATCTAGCCGAATTCGCAAAAACTCAGTTAAAATAAGCGGTTACCCGACGGCACCCGTCTCAAGCGCTTCGATTTTCGTTCCCCCAGTTATCAAGGGGACACACCATTCGAACCGCTTGCGACGTTTGCCGTCGCGCACACTCGAAGCTATTTAATCTGGACAGGACTGTTTTTTATTATGAAGACCGCACAGGAACTCCGCGTCGGTAACGTCGTGATGATTGGCAACGACGCCATGGTCGTGCAGAAGGCCGAGTACAACAAATCGGGCCGCAACGCCGCCGTCGTGAAGATGAAGTTCAAGAACCTGCTGACCGGCGCGGGCATGGAAACCGTGTACAAGGCTGACGACAAATTCGACGTCGTCGTGCTCGATCGCAAGGAAGTGACGTACTCGTATTTCGCCGACCCGATGTACGTGTTCATGGACGCCGACTACAACCAGTACGAAGTCGAAGGCGAGATGATGGGCGACGCCCTGCACTACCTCGAAGACGGCATGGCTTGCGAAGTCGTGTTCTACAACGAGAAGGCCATCTCGGTCGAACTGCCGACCGTGCTCGTGCGCGAAATCATCTATACGGAACCGGCCGTCAAGGGCGACACGTCGTCGGGCAAGGTCCTGAAGAACGCCAAGCTGAACACTGGTTTCGAACTGCAAGTGCCGCTCTTCTGCAACATCGGCGACAAGATCGAAATCGACACGCGTACGAACGAGTACCGCAGCCGCGCCTGACGCGTTCGCCTGCGACGTGCGAGTGTATCCGCAACGTTTTGGCTAGCGCACGCAACGCCATCTCGACGCATGGCGAATGCAAAAAATAAAAGCGCCCCGTGGGGCGCTTTTTCTTTTTTTCACGAACGTGTATGTTTGTGACTACATGGGAAATCCTTACCGGTTTATTCAGGGACGCAAATCACGCGCATCTCGCAGCGGTAAGGCACAGCACTCATGGCACGGTTTCTGCTGGTTCTTTTTGAGATGCTCTCGCGATGGCGCAGCCCGCGAACGTCGCCTCTCTCTGGACCGCGAAAAACACACAATGAATAACGACATTGCTGCATGCAAGCCGTGGCCAGGCAGGGCCTGGAACATCCGGAGCAAGCTCGTGGACGACGCGCTCATGAAGCTCGAACAGCGAAGCGCACGGACCACACCACGGATCGGCACGGATCGATTGATGGATGAAGCGGCTCGCGGCACGGTCGCTGCGGCGCTCGACGAGGCAGCTTGCTTGCAGCATGGGGGTAGTACGGCTTGAGCGTTGCACGTTGCAGCGGGCTCGCGCATCGCCGCGCGCCTGCCGTCAATCTGGGAGGACCGGAACTGAACAACATACTTCGAGACATCTCGGTGATCTCCGTGAAATCACCTGTATCGTGCCGCGCTGCAGTACGCCGCCACGTCGCGCCTGCTCGCCGCCAGCCGGGCATGCGCGCAAGCGTGCCCGCCCGGCACACCCGCGCTCATCCGTAAGCCGCTTCCACCATGCCACACGCCCTGATTGTCGAAGACGATCCCAACAGCCTGTCCGGCCTCTCGGCCATCCTGGCCGCCGACGGCTTTTCCGTCGATACCGCGGCCACGCTCGCCGATGCGCGCGCGGCTTTGGCACGCTTCATCCCCGACGTCGTGCTCGTCGACCTGAACCTACCCGACGGCGGCGGCCTCGAGCTGCTGCCTCACCTGCCCGCCCAGCCGCCCGGCGGCGCGTTGCCCGTGATCGTCATGACCGGCAATGCGACCGTCGAAAGCGCGATCGAAGGGCTGCGCCACGGCATCTGGGACTACCTGCTCAAGCCCGTCAATATTCCGCGCCTGCGTAGCCTGCTAGCACGCATTCCGCGCCCATACGAGCTAACCGAGGAAGTCCGCGCGCTGCGTGCAATGCTGCGCGAACTCGGCCGCTTCGGCCCGATGGTGGGCCGCAGCAACGCGATCCAGCACGTCTACGACGCGCTCGAACAACTCGCGCCCACCGAATCGGCGATCCTCGTGCACGGCGAAGCCGGTACCGGCAAGGAAGTGGCGGCGCGCACGCTGCATCAACTGAGCCGCCGCCGCAAGGGGCCGTTCATCGTCTGCGACGCACATGCGCGAGCGGCCGAAGCCGCCGCCGGGCGCCCGCTCGCGAGCCTGCTCTTCGGCCACGAGCGCGGTGCGTTCAACGGCGCGGAGCAGCGCGAGCCCGGTCTCGTCGATCAGGCGAGCGGCGGCACGCTCTTCATCGACGAACTTACCGCGTTGCCGCGCGCCGAACAGCAAGTGCTGCTGCGCGCGCTCGATTCGCAGACCTTCATGCGCGTGGGCGGCAACAGCGAAGTGGGCACCGATTTCCGCCTCATTGCCGCCACGCGCGCGGTGCCGCGCGACGCAGTCCGGCAGGGCCTGCTGCACGAGGATCTGTGGATGCGTCTCGATGCGGCGTCGGTGCAATTGCCACCGCTGCGCGAGCGTGAAGACGACGCGGCGCTGCTCGCCGCAGCGCGTATCGACGAACTCAATCTCGAAGCGCACGCACGCGGCCTTACCGGCACGACCCGGCTTGTCGCACCCACCTTCCTGCGCGAGTGCCTTACCTACGACTGGCCCGGCAATGTGCGCGAGTTACACGAGCGCGTGGAGCGCGCGTGGCATGCATCCGGCGACATCCTCGAAACCTTGCAAGCCGAGGAAACCAGCGGCGTCTCGCCGCGCGAAGTCAACGGCGGCCGCGTGCAGGTCACGGTCGGCACGCCGCTCGCCGACGTCGAGGAAATGCTGATCCGCGCCACGCTCGACGCCGTGGGCGGCACGCGCCATCGTGCAGCGTCGCTCCTCGGCATCAGCCCGAAAACGCTTTACAACAAGCTTCAGCGCATGCGGCTGAACTGACGCCCGCGACGTTTCTGACGCACGAAAAGAACGGCGGCCCTTTGAATTCACTTCGAATTCGAAGGGCCGCCGTTTCGTTTTTGGGAGCCGTGCGCGCGCGCCGTGTTACGTAACGCGTGACATGCGACCGCCCGCGCGAGCGACGCTCAAGGCAACACGGTACGCAACAACGCCTGTGCGGACAGATAGGCCGGATCGGCCACGAGCTTGTTCCAGCGCAGCGCCTTGCCGCGCGGACGCAGCCGCCTGATGCGTTTCGCCGACGCCTGCGCTTCGCGCGTAGGCTCGGCGGTGCGCAGCGCGTCGAGCACCTTCTCCGCCTCGTGCGGCTGGTTGCAGATCAGCACCATGTCGCAGCCCGCCTCGATCGCCGCCCGAGCGCCCTCGGTCAGCGTGCCGCCCTGGCGCGCGGCCTCCATCGAGAGATCGTCGCTGAAGATCGCACCCGTGAAGCGCAGGCGCTCGCGCAGAATCTCCTGCACCCAGATGCGCGAGAAGCCAGCCGGCTTCGAGTCGACCTTCGGATAGATCACGTGACCCGGCATGGCAGCCGCGAGCGAGAGGCCGAGCCAGTCATACGGCTGCGCGTCCTCGCCGAGAATCGACTCGAGCGGGCGGTCATCCACCGGCACCGCGACGTGCGAGTCCGCAGTCGCGAAGCCGTGACCCGGAAAATGCTTGCCGCAGTTCGCCATGCCCGCGAGCGCGAGACCGTGATTAAGGCTCTTGGCGAGCAGCGTGACGACACGCGGGTCGCGATGGAACGCGCGGTCGCCCACCACCTTCGACTGACCGTAGCCGAGATCGAGCACGGGCGTGAAGCTCAAGTCGATGCCGCAGGCGCGCAGCTCGCTCGCCAGGATATAGCCGACCGACGTGGCCAGCTTGGTGGCGAGCAGCACGTCCTTGTCCCACAGCGCGCCGATGCGCCCCATCGCGGGCAGCACCGTGAAGCCATCGGTGCGAAAACGCTGCACGCGGCCGCCCTCGTGGTCGACGGCGATCAGCAGGTCCTCGCGCACCGCGCGGATGGCGTCCGTGAGCGCGACGAGCTGCGCGCGGTTTTCGTAGTGGCGCGCGAACAGGATCACACCGCCGGTTGAGGGATGCGCGAGACGACGGATGTCGTCGTCGTTGAGCGTCGTGCCGACCACGTCGAGCATGACCGGTCCGGGAATTCTCTTCATCGATCGATCTGGCGTTGAATGGGCATGAAATAACCGCGCGCGGCGTCTGCCGGGCGCGGCGTGATTGAAAATCAGCGCATCGGCTGATCGGCGGGGTGACCCGTTTCAGCGACCACGAATGAGACCGCGTAGTCCTGTTCGTCGGTAATCGAGACCTGCGTGGTGATGCCGCGCGCCTGAAGCCATTGCGCGAGCTCGCCCGAGGCCACCATGTACGGCTTGCCGCCGGGCGCGTTGAGCGTCTGCACGGCGCGCCAGGTCATCGGCATGTGGATGCCGAGGCCGATGGCTTTCGAGAATGCTTCCTTCGCGGAAAACCGCGTGCACAAATAGGCGAGCCCGCGCTTTTCCGAACGCGCCTTGCGCGCTTCATAAACCGCGAGTTCGTCGGGGCCGAGCACGCGCTGCGCAAAGCGCCCGTTGGTGCGCTCCATGACGGCCGCAACGCGGCTCACCTGGATGATGTCGGTACCGATGCCGTAAATCGCCATGCATTCCTCGTCGCCGGGAGGGCCAATGAGCGGGTCAATCAGATCGTGGTCACGCACGCGTCGCGGCAAGACGTGCCGCAACCATGATCGCCTTCATCTCGCGCACCGCGTTCTCCCAGCCCGCGAAGATCGCCTGCGCGACGATCGCGTGACCGATATTGAGCTCGTGAATGCCGTCGATGGCGGCGATCTGCTGCACGTTCGTGTAGTGCAGCCCGTGACCCGCGTTCACCTTCAGCCCGAGGCCGATGCCGCAATTCACGCCCAGCACCACGCGCTCGAACTCGCGCTGCTGCTCGGCGGCCGCGTGCGCTTCGGCATAGCGGCCCGTGTGCAGCTCGATCACAGGCGCGCCGGTTTCGTGCGCTGCGCGAATCTGCGTCTCGTCCGGGTCGATGAAGAGCGACACGCGGATGCCCGCATCGGCCAGTTGCCGGCAAGCAGCGGCCACAGCATCGAATTGCCCTGCCACGTCGAGGCCGCCTTCAGTGGTCAATTCGGCGCGCTTCTCGGGCACGAGGCAGACATCTTGCGGCTTGATCTCGCACGCGATGTCGAGCATCTCGGCCGTGACCGCGCATTCGAGGTTCATGCGCGTCTTGAGCAGTGGACGCAGCTTGCGCACATCGGCATCAACGATATGCCGGCGATCCTCGCGCAGATGCAGCGTGATGACATCGGCGCCCGCTTCTTCGGCAAGCAGCGCCGCGCGGATCGGGTCAGGGTAAGCGGTGCCGCGAGCGTTGCGCAGCGTGGCGACGTGATCGATATTGACGCCGAGGTCGATCACATTAGGCGAAGTAAGGAAGAAGCTCATAGATTCTGCAGGTCGATCAGGATCTGGCGCGTCGCAAGCGGCGTGCCGCCAAGGTAAGTGTGCAACAGGAAACGCATCAGCGCCTTACTCTGCGCGACGGTCTGGGGTCGATGGTAATCGTCCTCTTCCATATCGAGCAACGTCTGGCCGGAAAGCACGGGCCATAGCGCCGGCCATTCGTCGGAGGCCTCGCGCACGCCGCGCTCGGGATCGAACACGTAGCGCCCCTCGGCCACCACGGCCTTGCGGTTCACCGTGCGGTTGAGCGCGAGCGCATAGCCAGTCTCGCGCAGCAGCACGCGCTCGAACGAGCGCAGGACCTGCACGGGCGGCTCGTCGTGCGCGAGGCGCGTCATCGTCACGACGTAGTGGCGAAACAGCGGCGGATGAGGATCTTCGCGCGCGCAGAACTTCACGAGCAGCTCGTTGACGTAGAAGCCGCACAGCAGCGCGTCGCCGGCCAGCGGCAGCATGCCGCCCACCCATTCGGCGCCGGTGAGCGTGCGCACTTCGCCCTTGCCGGTCCACGAAAGCGTGAGCGGCTGGAAGGTTTGCAGCACGCCGCGCAGCGCCGAGTGCGGACGCTTGGCGCCCTTCGCAACGAGCGCGACGCGGCCGTGATCGCGCGTGAGCACGTCGATGATGAGGCTAGTTTCGCGCCAGGGATAGCTGTGCAGCACGAATGCGGGTTGCTCGGCGACGCGGTAATCGGGCGTCGCGCTGCGCGGCGCGCGCGGCAAGGTGGAACGTGCGCTGGTCTTGCGCGAGGTGCGCGATGAAGGGCCGCGCTCGAGCGTGACATCAGCGCCTTCGGCCAGTTCGCCGTGCGCCGCGGACGACGACTTGCGCGCGCCACGCGCGGGCGGGCGCACCGCGCGCGCGCGATCGCCGTCGGACGACGCGAAGTCGGCGTCGTCGGCGTTCATGCCCGCCTCGGGTGCGGGCCAGTCGTCGTTCAGGGTTCGGGCTGCGCCGTCATTCATCCTGGCACCTGCGCCTCGCACTCGCAGCGGGTCACTCGTAACCGTAAGCGCGCAGGCCGGCCTCGTTGTCGGCCCAGCCGCTCTTTACCTTCACGAAGGTCTCGAGATAGACCGGACCGTCAAACAGCTTCTCCATGTCGAGACGCGCCTCGGTGCTGATCTGCTTGAGCTTGCTGCCCTTCTGGCCGATCACCATGGCCTTCTGGGTGTCACGCTCGACGAGGATTGTCGCAAAGATGCGGCGCAGGCGCCCTTCCTGCTCGAACTTGTCGATGAGCACGGTGCTTGTGTACGGCAGTTCGTCGCCAGTCCAGCGGAATACTTTTTCGCGCAGGATCTCGGCGGCGAGAAAGCGTTCGCTGCGATCGGTGAGATCGTCTTCGCCATAGATCGGCTCGCCTTCGGGCAGATACGGCTTGAGCGTTTCAAGCAGGCGCTTGATGTCGTCGGGATTCCTGGCCGAGAGCGGAACGATCTCGCGGAACTCGCGCAGCTTCTGCACGCCCTCGATGAACGGATAGAGCGTGGCCTTGTCGGTCACACGGTCGATCTTGTTGGCGATCAGGATCGTGGGCGCGTTCGGCGGAATCAGGTCGAGCACCTTTTGGTCGTCGGGGCCGAACTTGCCGGCTTCGATCACGAATAGCACCGCATCGACGGAGCTGAGCGTCGAGGTGACGGCGCGGTTGAGCGAACGGTTGAGCGCGGTGCTGTGGCGCGTCTGGAAACCCGGTGTGTCGACGAAAACGTACTGCGCGTCTTCGACCGTATTGATGCCGGTGATGCGATGGCGCGTGGTCTGCGCCTTGCGCGACGTGATGCTGATCTTCTGGCCGACCAGCGCGTTCATCAGCGTGGACTTGCCGACATTCGGACGGCCGACGATCGCGACCATGCCGCAGCGGAAACCGGCAGGAGTGGAAGTGGGTGCGTTCATGATCGGACCGGAGTAATGAAGCAAAGAAAGCGGAGCGGGAACAGGGCGCGCGCGGTTCAAACGTCGCGCGCCCGGGTTGAATCAGTGGCCGGCATCGGCGGCCCGCACGGGCACCGCTGCGCCGAGTTCGGCGGCGGAGCCCGCAGATGACCCGCCAGTCGAGCCTGCCGTTGATGAACCGTTCGATGTGCTGGACGGCGCGCCCGGTGACGGATCGTCTCCCGCGCCGGTCGTGCCGTTGCTGGGCTGTACGTCGCGGCTGCGCGCCGAGCGTGGCGCAATCGAACTAGCGGACGGCACAGCGTCGAATTTATCGGCAGGCTTGTCGGCCGACTTCTCCACGGAGGCGCGTTCGCCCTTCTCCGCACCGCGCTCCTGCACGTGCGCCGCGCGAATCACCGCGAGCGGCGCGGCCGGCGTCGCAGCGCTTGCAGCCGTGCGTTCGCCCGACTCCTCGCCCGCCGTGGCGGGATGGTGGGTGGCGGCGCCTGAACGCTCGCCGCGCGCACGACGCTCAGGCGTTCGCAGATCGAGCGCGCCCTGCACGCCCGTCACGCCGGGCACGACCTCGAGTTCGGCTTTGGGCGCGCGGGCGCCTTTCGAGCGGCGCGGCTTGGCGACCAGCGCGGGCGCGGCGGCCATCACCTCGTCGAGCGCCTTCTTCGCGGCGGCCTGCTCCGCCGCGCGGCGGCTTGCGCCCGAACCCGACACCTTCACGTCGAGCTTGGGCACCGTGCATTCGACTTCGAACTGCTGATTGTGCGCCGCACCATGCGTGGCGACCACGGTATAGGTCGGCAGCGCGATCTTATGACCCTGCAGATACTCCTGCAGCAGCGTCTTGGAATCCTTGCCGAGCGTACGCGGATCGATATGGTCGAGGATCGGGATATAGAGACGCTTGATGACCGTCTGGGCGGCGTCGAAGCCGCCGTCGAGAAAGATCGCGCCAAAGATGGCTTCAAGCGCATCGGCCAGAATCGAAGGCCGGCGGAAGCCGCCGCTGCGCAGTTCGCCCTCGCCGAGACGCAAGCCGTCGGCAATATTGAGGGCCTGAGCAATTTCGTAAAGCGATTGTTGCTTGACCAGATTCGCGCGCACGCGCGAGAGGTCGCCTTCGTCCAGCTTGCTAAAACGTTGGAACAATAGGGCCGCCACCGCGCAATTCAGAACCGAATCACCGAGGAATTCGAGGCGTTCGTTATGCGTGGCACTGTGACTGCGGTGGGTCAAAGCCTGGCGCAATAATTCCGCATTGCGAAATTCGTAGCGCAAACGGCTTTCCAACGGAGATAGGGGCATGGGGAGAGTATAACGCGCCCGCCGGCCCCGGCGAAAACGCCGGCCGGCGGGCGAAAAACCGTGATGAAGCGACGTTACCGGCGGTTCTTCAAGTAGCGCACGAAGATGCGCTGCGAATCAGGTGCAAGTCGCGTGCATTTTGCACGTACGCAGCGCACATCAAACGCGCATTACTCGAACGAGCCGATGCGCTTCAAGCTGCTGAAGTTCATCCAGATAAAGAACGCGCGGCCAACGATGTTGGCGTCGGGCACGAAACCCCAGTAGCGGCTGTCCGCGCTGTTGTCGCGGTTATCGCCCATCATGAAGTAATGTCCCGGGGGCACCTTGCAGATCACGCCGCGTGCGTTGTACTGGCAATTGTCGCGATACGGATAATCTTCCGCACCGACGATGAACGGCGGCACAGCGGGATTATTGAGGATGTTGTTCTTGCGGCCGCCGAGGTCTTCGGTGAACTGCTTCGCGTAGCCGATGCGCTCTTCGTCGAAGTAATCGGCTTGCGGCGTTTCAGGCACCGGCTTGCCGTTGATCGTGAGCTGCTTGTCCTGATAGGCAACCACGTCGCCCGGCAGACCGATCACGCGCTTGATGTAGTCGACCGACTCGTCCTTCGGATAGCGGAACACCACCACGTCGCCGCGCTGGAGCGCGCGGCCCTGGGTGATCTTCGTGTTGGTGATCGGCAGACGCAGTCCGTAATCGAATTTGTTCACGAGGATGAAGTCGCCCACAAGCAGCGTGGGCACCATCGAACCCGACGGAATCTTGAACGGCTCGACGACGAACGAGCGCACGAAGAACACGATCAAAATTACGGGAAAGAAGCTCGCCGTGTATTCGAGCCACCACGGCTGGCGTAGCTTTTCGTTGCGCAGGTTCTGACGCGTCGCGGGCGCGTTCTCGTCGGCGAAGCGCTCGCCAATGCGTGCCTGCTGCCGGTCGAATTCGGCGATCGCCGCATCGGCGGCAAGGCGCCGGCGCGGCATGAACACCAGCTTGTCTGCAACCCACGCGATACCCGTCAAAACGACGAGCACAAAAAGAATCAGCGCAAAATTCATGGAAAGGTCCGTTGTTCTGCTTGTCTGCCCAGCTTATTTGTCTTCGACCCGGAGGATCGCGAGGAACGCCTCCTGCGGAATTTCCACAGAGCCAACCTGCTTCATCCGCTTCTTGCCTTCCTTCTGCTTTTCGAGCAGCTTCTTCTTGCGCGTGATGTCGCCGCCGTAGCACTTGGCCAGCACATTCTTGCGCAGCGCCTTGATGTTCTCGCGCGCGATGATGTGCGCGCCAATGGCGGCCTGAATCGCCACGTCGTACATCTGGCGCGGGATGATCTCGCGCATCTTCGCCGCCACTTCGCGGCCGCGATACTGCGACTGCGAGCGGTGCACGATGATCGACAATGCATCGACCTTGTCGCCGTTGATGAGCATGTCGACCTTCACGACATCCGAGCTGCGGTACTCCTTGAACTCGTAGTCCATCGACGCATAGCCGCGCGACACCGACTTCAGGCGATCGAAGAAGTCGAGCACAATTTCGGCCATCGGAATTTCGTAGGTGAGCTGCACCTGACGGCCGTGGTACTGCATGTTGATCTGGTTGCCGCGCTTTTGCGTACAGAGCGTGATGACCGAACCCACGTAGTCCTGCGGCATGTACAGATTCACGGTCACGATCGGCTCGCGGATTTCCGCGATCTTCGAAGGCTCCGGCATCTTCGCCGGGTTCTCGACCATGATCTGCGTGCCGTCGGCCTGCACGACCTCATACACCACGGTAGGCGCCGTGGTGATGAGGTCCATGTCGAACTCGCGCTCGAGACGCTCCTGCACGATCTCCATGTGCAACAGGCCGAGGAAGCCGCAGCGGAAACCGAAGCCCAGCGCCTGCGAGACTTCGGGCTCGTACTGGAGCGAGGCGTCGTTGAGCTTGAGCTTTTCGAGCGATTCGCGCAGCGCGTCGTACTGGTTCGCCTCGACCGGATAGAGGCCCGCGAACACCTGCGGCTTCACTTCCTTGAAGCCCGGCAGCGGCTCGGCGGCCGGCTTGGTCGCGTGCGTGACTGTGTCGCCCACCTTGGTGGCGGCGAGCTCCTTGATGCCCGCAATGATGAAGCCCACCTGCCCCGCCGAGAGCGATTCCAGGTTGCGCGACTTCGGCGAGAACACGCCCACGTGCTCGACCGGGTACTGCGCGCCGGTGGCCATGAGCTTGATCTTGTCCTTCGGCCGCAGCGTGCCGTTGACGATGCGCACGAGCATCACCACGCCCACGTAGTTGTCGAACCACGAGTCGATGATGAGCGCCTGCAGCGGCGCCTCGGGATCGCCCTTGGGCGGCGGCACCTTGGCGATGAGCGCTTCGAGCACATCATCCACGCCGATGCCGGTCTTCGCGCTGCAACGCGTGGCGTCGGTAGCGTCGATGCCGATCACGTCCTCGATCTCTTCGATGGCGTTTTCGGGGTTGGCAGCGGGCAGGTCGATCTTGTTGAGCACCGGCACCACTTCCACGCCAAGCTCGATCGCCGTGTAGCAGTTCGCCACGGTCTGCGCTTCCACGCCCTGGCTTGCGTCCACGACGAGCAGCGCGCCTTCGCACGCCGAAAGCGAGCGACTGACTTCGTACGAGAAGTCGACGTGCCCCGGAGTGTCGATCAGGTTCAGGTTGTAGACCTTGCCATCACGCGCCTTGTACGAGAGGGCGGCGGTCTGCGCCTTGATCGTGATGCCGCGCTCGCGCTCGAGATCCATCGAGTCGAGCACCTGCGATTCCATTTCGCGGTCGGACAAGCCGCCGCACAACTGGATGATGCGATCGGCGAGCGTCGACTTGCCATGGTCGATGTGCGCAATGATCGAGAAGTTACGAATATGATCCATTCAGTGCCGATCAAGCGAAAAAGGCGCGCCCCAACGAAAGCTGGACACGCCTTGTAAACAGATGAAAAAACGATCTATTTTAGCCGAAAAGGGGACCGCCCGGCGAACCGTGCGGTAAGTCACGATGTGTCACGGCGCAGCGACGCCCTGTGACGCGCCATCGGGCGCCGCGGCGCCCACGCCCAACGCGGCGCGCACGCGTGCCTCGTCGAGCCGGTAATGACACAGTTCGACGCCGTCACAGACCAGCACGGGCACGAGTTCGTCGTAACGCGCCTGCAGTGCGGGGTCGGAATCGACATCGATCACCTCGATGTGCGCCCCCGCCGCTGCCGCCAGCGGCTCCAGTGCCGCACGCATGTCCTCGCATAGATGACACCACGCACGGCCATAAAGCACGAGATGCGCCCCCGTGCGAGAACCCGTCACGGTCTGGTTCCGGAAAGGGGCGCTCATCGCTTACTTCTGCCCCGGATTGCGCGGGCGCAGCGGCACGAACTGCGTGTTGTCGCCGCGACGCACGAGGATTGCCACCATCTTCTGCGAGTCGAGCCGCGACGTGACTTCCAGGAACTGCTTCGCGCTCGTGATATCCGTGTCACCCACGCGCAGGATGATGTCGCCCTTCTGCAAGCCCGCACGCGCGGCCGGACCATCCACCGAGTCCACCATCACGCCGCCCTTGATCTTGAGCTGGCTCATCTGGTCGGCGGTCAGGTCCGTCACGGAAAGACCCAGCGCATTCGCCGCGCGCGGCTTCGGCTCCGGCGTCTTGCGCTGATCAGCCTTCGTGCTCTTGTCCGGCTGCAACTCGGCCACGGTGATCGGCAAATCGCGCGTCGCGCCCTTGCGCCAGATCGTGATGGTCGAGCGCGTGCCCGGCTTGGTATCGCCGACCATGCGCGGCAGGTCGGTAGCCGCCTCGACGGTCTGGCCGTTGAACTTCTGGATGATGTCGCCCGGCTGGATACCAGCCTTGTCGGCCGGGCCGCCTGGCTCGACGCTCGACACCAGCGCACCCTGCGCCTTCGGCAGACCAAGCGAATCGGCCACGTCCTTCGTCACCTCGCCGATCGCTACCGCAATCCTGCCGCGCGTGACCTTGCCCGTGGCCTTGAGCTGATCGGCCACGCGCATCGCCTCATCGATCGGAATCGCGAACGAAATACCCATGAAGCCGCCGGTGCGGCTATAGATCTGCGAGTTGATGCCGATAACCTCGCCCTGCATGTTGATGAGCGGGCCGCCCGAGTTGCCGGGATTCACGGCCACGTCGGTCTGAATGAACGGCAGATAGTCGCCCGTATCGCGGCCTTTCGCGCTCACGATGCCCGCCGTCACGGTGTTTTCGAGCCCGAACGGCGAGCCGATCGCGAGCACCCACTCGCCCACGCGTACCTTGTTCGAATCGCCGATGGTAATGGCCGGCAGATTGCTGGCCTGGATCTTCACGACCGCCACGTCGGTGCGGTCGTCCACGCCGATCAGCTTGGCCTTGAACTCGCGCTTGTCGGTGAGCGTGACGTAGATGCTGTCCGCGTCGTCGACGACGTGCGCGTTGGTCATCACGTAGCCGTCGTTCGTCATGATGAAGCCCGAGCCCACGCCGCTGCTCTGCTCGGTATCGTTGCCGCTATCCGGTCCGGAGTCCTGCCCGCCGCCCTGGCCACCACCTTGACCGCCGCGCGGCGACTGGCCGCCCTGCGGCCCCTGGGGCACGGGAATGCCGAAGAAGCGCCGGAAAAATTCCGACATGTCGCCGTTGTCCATTCCCGGCGGCAGACCGCGCTGCGAGAGCGTCACGCGCGTGGTGGTGCGAATGTTGACGACGGAAGGCCCCACCTTGTCCACGAGATCGGTGAAGTCCGGCAGATTGGCGGCAGGCGCCGCCGATGCCGTAAGCGAGGCGAACGGCAGGCACGCCGCCACCACCGCGGCCGCGAAGAATTTGCGCAGCGGGAGGATCGTCATATCGAAATCGGCCGTAGCAGTTACTTGGGAGCCTTGTATTCTATGGCAGACGCGAATTGCTGCAACGTGGTCTGGGGCACCTCGCCAAGCAAAGTGATCCAGTAGTCCCCGCTGCGCTTCACGAGCACATGGGTCGCGCCGCTGCTACCCGAGCCTTCCTTGCGACTGTTGTGCTCGACCGGTTCGACAAACACGGAGACGGCCGAAAGCCCATCGGAAAACACGGCCTGATCGACGGGAATGGGGGGCTCGTTGGCGTCGCGGGCGGCCATCGGGCGACGCACTTCGCGAATCATGCGAAAGCCCGGCACGGTCTGCGCGAAGGTCCAGCCTTGCGCCTGCATGTCAACCGTTTGCAGCGGCGCACGCACGACCGTCCAGCCAGCGGTATTGCGCATACCGGACGCGATCGGCGCCTTGTCCACCGGCACACCGATGCTCACCTGCGTAAAGGAAAGCTGCTGGAGCACCTGGCCATTCGACGGGTCGAGCGTCTGCGCGCGCAGCAGCAGGCCCGTTTTCGCATCGACCCACAGCTTGTAGGCAAAGCGCCAGGCGTCCTTCGGACTGAGCTCGATCACGCTGCTGTCGATGCCCGCCACACGGTCGCTGCCGAGCATTTTCGGCTCATAGACGGCGAGCACCTGCTCACCATTTGTAGCAAGCAATGCCGGGAAGGCTTCCTTGTTCTGGCGTTTTTCGACGACACACAGCTTGCGCTCGGGCACGAATGTGTAGAGATCGTCGTTGTGGCGCAGCATTTTGCGCGGCTTGCCGTCGAGGCTCTCGAGCTGCTCGTACTCGCCGTCACTCCTCGTGGCGTAGTGCGTGATGCGCGAGGACTGCACGTACGCGCCGCGCTGGTAGACGAAGGTGCCCGTGTAGTTCAGCTGCTGAGCAGCCTGCTGGATGCGGTCGAGCCACTGCACGGCGCTCTGGCGCGCGGCCGGATCTGCCGTGGAGGCAGCCGACGCGCCTTGCGCGTGTGCGTGCGTGGCGGCAGACAGTGCGGTGAACATTACGGCTGCACAGCACAGCAATGCCGGCAACCGCCCCGAGATCGTCGTTTTATTGAACCGCGCTATCTGCATCAGACTTTATTGGCCTTGCGTGGTAAGGGCGGCAGACCGGATGAACGGCATGGAATCCGACATGACCGGTTGCTGCGCGAACTGCTGGTGCGCTTCGAGATATTCGTCCAGACGCGCATCGCGGATGATGTTGCCGTCCTGCATGGCGGCGGCCGTCTGCACCGGCACGGTATTCATGGCCACGCGCTGGACATTGTCGCCGGCGGATTGCACCGAGGCGATCTGCGGCGCGCCGGCCATGCCGACGCCGCGCATCTGCGGCATGACGATCCACGTGAGCGTGGCGGCCGCGGCGGCCACGGCCAGCGAAGGCACGACGCGGCGGCGCAACGCGAGAATGCGCGAGACGCGACCGGCATGCGCGGCGGATTGTGCCGACGTCGGCAAAGCCGCCGGCGCGAGTACGTGCGGCTCGGCCTCGAAACGCGCGGCAAAGCCCGCCATGAACGACTGGCTCGCAGCCGGGCTCATCGCCAGGTCGTCGGAGCGCAGCACGTCGCCGATCAGGTGATAGCTCGACCAGACCTTGCGGCCTTCTTGATCGAGCCCCGAAAGAATAGCGTTCAAATGCTGTCCATCGCCGGCCATTTCGCCGTCGACGAAGGCGGACAGTTGCTCGCCGCGCGAGCTTGACACCGATTGCATCGAAACCGACCCCATGATGCTCCCCATTTTCTTACAGAGCCCCGTAGTGACACACACCCACATCCAGTGTATTGCGTCCGTGCCCGGCGCAGTGCTGGCGTGCTACCAGCGCTTGCCTTCCGGTGTGTCCAGCAGCGGACGCAATTTTGCCGCAATGGCTTCGCGAGCCCGAAAAATTCTCGATCTGACGGTGCCGATCGGGCAGCCCATCATCTCGGCGATTTCCTCGTAGCTCAAACCCTCAATTTCCCGAAGAGTAATGGCGGTGCGCAGTTCTTCCGGTAAAACCGCCATGGCAGCGTTGACCGTCTCGGCGATCTGCTTGCTCATCAACATCGACTCGGGCGTGTTGATATCCCTTAGTTGATCGGCGTCCGAGAAAGTTTCCGCTTCTTCTGCATCTGCTTCGGTGGATGTGGGGGCGCGTCTTCCCTGGGTCGCAAGGTAGTTCTTCGCCGTGTTGACAGCAATTCGGTACAACCACGTATAGAAAGCCGATTCGCCACGAAACTGCGGCAGTGCCCGATACGCCTTGATAAAGGCGTCCTGTGCCACGTCTTCGACCTCGGCGGGATCCCGCACGAGGCGCGAGATCAGGCGGATGATCTTGCGGTGGTACTTGGAGACCAGCAGTTCGAACGCAGCCTTGTCGCCTTTTTGCACGCGCTCGACCAGCAACTGATCTATTTCTTTTTCGCTCACCTGAAAAATCCGTTAGCTCATTGAAGTGGACGCGGGGGCACCATTGTAGCGTTACCGCCACGCCGCCACGTTACACGCGTAACAGCCGTTACAGTCGTTACCGCGCTCTGGCAGACGCAGCACAAGACCGGCTGCGCTGGCGCAGCCAAAAACAATGCAGGCAATGCGGAAAAATGCGGGTACGCGAAACCGTCAAAACGCCGACCGCCGCGCAAGCGCGATGGCGCTTGAAGGCATTAACGGCCGGATGCGCCGCGCGCACTCACTGCGAGGATGCGGAAGATCTCGGCATCGAGAGAGTCGGCGGCCAGGAGCAGCGTCTTGCGGCGTCCGCCCTCTTCCACCACGAGCGCGAGGAGCGCTGCGCCCCGCTGCGAAGCGCCGAGCAGGCGTCCATCGACGAGCTGCGCCCCGCTGCGCGCAAATGCAGCGAAACGATCGGCCCCGATTTCAACGAAGGCTGGCTGCGCACGGCGCCATGCCTGGAAAGCGAGCATCCCGGCCGCGCCCAGCGCGAACGCCGGCGGCAAAGCGCGCCACGCACCAAGCCAGGGCGCGAGCGTCGTGAAAAACGCGGTAGTTGCAATCAGCACGCCGGCAAGCAGCAGCGCTTGCAGTGCCCGGGACGGGCGCAAGGCGATGCGCGGCGCACGCGTGCGCCGCGCATCGAAAGAGGTGTTGCGGCCGGCCGGCGCATGCAACTGCACCAGCGCGGCCGCCGTGTCGCGCGAGGCGATCACATCGGGCTCACATGCCGCTTTTGGCAGCAGTTCAAGCGAAGCGCTTGAAAACGAGCGTGCCGTTCGTGCCGCCGAAGCCGAACGAGTTCTTCAGCGCGACGTCGATCTTCATGTCCCGCGCGGTGTTCGCACAGTAGTCCAGGTCGCATGCCGGATCCTGGTTGAAGATGTTGATCGTCGGCGGCGACACCTGGTGGTGCACGGCCAGCACCGAGAACACCGACTCCAGGCCGCCCGCGCCGCCCAGCAGGTGGCCGGTCATCGACTTGGTCGAGTTGACGACGATGTCTTTCGCGTGATCACCGAACGCGCGCTTGATCGCGGTGGTTTCCGCAATGTCGCCGAGCGGAGTCGAGGTGCCGTGCGCGTTCACCCAGTTCACTTCGTTCGGGTTCACGCCTGCGTTACGCATCGCGTACTGCATGCAGCGGCGCGCGCCGTCACCGTCTTCGAGCGGAGCGGTCATGTGATACGCATCGCCGCTCATCCCGTAGCCGCCGACTTCTGCATAGATCTTCGCGCCGCGCTTCTTCGCGTGCTCGTACTCTTCGAGGATCATCACGCCGGCGCCTTCGCCCAGCACGAAGCCGTCGCGGTCCTTGTCCCACGGGCGGCTCGCCGTTGCCGGATCGTCGTTGCGCTGCGAGAGCGCGCGCGCCGCCGCGAAGCCGCCGATGCCGAGCGGCGAGACGGTCGATTCCGCACCGCCCGCGATCATCACGTCGGCGTCGCCGTACTCGATCAGACGCGAGGCCTCGCCGATGCAATGCAGGCCGGTCGTGCAGGCCGTGACCATTGCAAGGTTCGGGCCTTTGATGCCGTACCTGATCGACAGATGGCCGGAGATCATGTTGATGATCGAGGCCGGCACGAAGAACGGCGAAATACGGCGCGGGCCGCGGTTGAGCAGCTCCGTTTGCGTCACTTCGATCATGGGCAGGCCACCGATGCCCGAGCCCACCACCACGCCTACGCGCTCGGCATTCTCTTCGGTGATCTCGAAGCCGCTGTCCTGCATCGCCTGGACGCCCGCAGCAATGCCGTAATGGATAAACGTATCCATGTGACGTGCTTCTTTCGCCGGCATGTAATCTTCGACGTTGAAGCCTTTCACTTCGCCGGCAAAACGGGTCGAGAAGTTCGTAGCGTCGAACTTCGTGATGTTGGCGATGCCGGACTTCCCGGCGACCAGATTGGCCCACCCGTCGGCAACATTATTGCCAACAGGCGAAATCAGCCCCAGGCCTGTAACAACAACTCGACGACGGCTCACGGTAACCCCTTTTCCATAGATGACAAAACAAAAGCCACAGAGGCCACAGGAAATGCTCCTGTGAGCCCTGTGGCTAGTTGACCGGCCGATGCCCCGCAGCAGGTGCGACGGGCGTTCGCGGTTTCACGGGCAAGCATCCTCGCGGACCGCTAGCGTGCAACTCGCGTGCGCGCGCCGGCCCGGGCAAGGAACAGGCGCTTAGGCCTTGACGTTCGCGCGAGCGTAGTCGATCGCTTGCTGAACCGTCGTGATCTTCTCGGCTTCCTCGTCGGGGATTTCCATGCCGAATTCGTCTTCGAGAGCCATCACCAGTTCCACGGTGTCGAGCGAGTCTGCACCCAGATCGTTCACGAACGAAGCTTCGTTCTTGATTTCAGCTTCGGCGACGCCCAGTTGCTCGGCGACGATCTTCTTGACGCGCTGTTCGATGTTGTCCATTACCCCTCCAAGGGAAAAAAGTGAGCTCATAAATGCGAGTGCGCGCATTTTATCAGGTTTGACCTGGCTGAAAAGCGGCGCTCGCGGTTCCGGAACGGCTATTCGCGCACGCGCTCAGGCGAGTTATTCGCCGAAGCGCATCAAGGCGCGGATAGTACCCGAATCCGGTTAAGACATATACATCCCGCCATTTACGTGCAATGTAGTGCCCGTGATATAGCCCGCCTGCGGCGATGCGAGAAAGACCACCGCATGTGCGATGTCTTCCGGGCTGCCCAGACGGCCCAGCGGGATCTGCTGCTGGAGCGCGGCCTGCTGCTCGGCAGGCAGATCCTTGGTCATGTCGGTGTCGATGAAGCCCGGCGCCACGCAGTTCACCGTGATGCCGCGGCTGCCGATCTCGCGCGCGAGCGCGCGCGTCATGCCCGCGACGCCGGCCTTGGCCGCCGCGTAGTTGGCCTGGCCCGGGTTGCCCGACGAGCCGACCACCGACGTAATGTTGATGATGCGGCCGGCGCGCGCCTTCATCATCGGGCGCAGCACGGCGCGCGAGAGGCGGAACACCGACTTCAGGTTGGTGTCGAGCACCGCGTCCCACTCGTCGTCCTTCATGCGCATCGCCAGGTTGTCCTGCGTGATGCCGGCATTGTTGACGAGAATCGCGAGGCCGCCGAACTCCTTGACCGTCGCGTCGATGAGCGCTTCGGCCGCCGCCGCGTCGTTGACGTTGAGCACCACGCCGCGGCCCTTCACGCCCGCAGCTTCGAAAGCGGCGGTAATGGCCTGCGCGCCGGCTTCGCTCGTTGCGGTGCCGATCACCGTCGCGCCCTGGCGCGCCAGTCCCAGCGCAATGGCCCGGCCGATGCCGCGCGAAGCGCCGGTCACGATCGCGGCCTGATTGTCGAGAGTTTTTTCCATCGTTCGAATCCGTTGCGTTTGATACTTTTCGATGCGGCGGCTTAAGCCTTGAGGAGCGCGAGCGCTTCGTCGAGCGACTTCGGATCGGCCACCGAGGCGCCGGCCAGATTGCCGTCGATACGCTTGGTGAGGCCCGCCAGCACCTTGCCGGGACCGCACTCGATCACATGCGTCGCACCCTGGGCGGCGATCGCCTTGACGCACTCGACCCAGCGCACCGGACCGGCGGCCTGGCGCACGAGCGCCTCGCGAATCTTCGCGGGATCGGTTTCGAAGGCCACGTCAACGTTGTTCACGACCGGGATGGCCGGCGCATTGAGCGTGACGTTCGCGAGATATTCGCGCAGCTGGTCCGAAGCGGGCTTGAGCAGCGACGAATGGAACGGCGCCGAAACCGGCAGCGGCAATGCACGCTTGGCGCCCTTGGCCTTGGCGATTTCGCAGGCCTTTTCGACCGCGCCCTTGTGGCCGGCGATCACGACCTGCGCCGGCGCATTGAAGTTGACCGCCTCGACCACGCCGCCGCTTACCGCTGCGGCTTCCGTGCAAACCGCGCGCACGGTGTCGTCGTCGAGACCGAGCACGGCGGCCATGCCGCCCTCGCCCACCGGCACTGCGCTTTGCATCGCCTGTGCGCGAAAGCGCACGAGCGGCACGGCGTCGCGGAACGCAAGCACGCCCGCAGCCACGAGCGCCGTGTATTCGCCCAGGCTATGGCCCGCGACGATCGCCGGCGCCGGGCCACCCGCCGCTTGCCACGCGCGATAAACGGCGTAAGCGGCGGTGAGCATAACCGGCTGCGTGTTGGTGGTGAGATTGAGTTCGTCGGCAGGGCCTTCGGCGATCAGCTTGCCGAGATCCTGATCGAGTGCATCGGACGCTTCCTTGAGCGTCTCGCGCACGATGGCATTGTCACCGAAGGCGTCGAGCATGCCAACGGCCTGCGAGCCTTGTCCTGGAAAAACGAACGCAAATTTCATAACGTCCCCAAAATTCGATCAAAACAGATGGGCGATGCGCTCCGATGAACCGCATGCGGGGCCGCACGTGTCGCAGGCCCGGCCAAGCGGGAGCGCCCGCTTCGGACTGGTCAGAAGCGGATGACCGAAGCGCCCCAGGTAAAGCCGCCGCCGACGCCTTCGATCAGCACGTTCTGGCCACGCTTGATGCGGCCGTCGCGCACCGCGACGTCGAATGCAAGCGGAATCGAAGCCGCCGAGGTATTGCCGTGCTCACCCACGGTGACCACCATGCGCTCGGCGGGCAGACCGAGCTTGCGGCAAGTGCCCTGCATGATGCGGATGTTGGCCTGATGGGGGATCAGCCAGTCGATCTGGTCGGCTGTGAGTTGCGCTTTTTCGAGCGCCTCGATCGCGACCTTCTCGAGCACGTTGACGGCGAGCTTGAACACGGCCTGTCCATCCATATGGAGGAACGCGTTGCCGGCAACCACGCCGCCGTTCACGTTGCCCGGCGTGCAGAGAATGTGCGCATAGCTGCCGTCGGCGTGGAGCGCGCTCGAGAGCACACCCGGCTCGCTGGACGCCTGCAGCACGATCGCGCCTGCGCCGTCGCCGAACAGCACGCAGGTCGTGCGGTCTTTGAAGTCGAGAATGCGCGAGAACGTTTCCGCGCCCACGATGAGCGCCGTCTTGTGCTGGCCGCTGCGGATCAGGCTGTCGGCGACCGATACCGCGTAAGCAAAGCCCGAGCACACGGCCTGCACGTCGAACGCCGCGCCGTGATTGCGGATGCCGAGTTTGTTCTGCAGCAGGCAGGCGGTGCTCGGAAACACGAAATCGGGCGTTGAGGTGGCGACGATGATGAGGTCGATCGATTGCGGGTCGACATCGGCGGCCTCGATCGCGCGCTGCGAAGCGGCCAGGGCGAGATCGCTGGTCGTGACATCGGGCGCCGCAAAGTGGCGCGCGTGGATGCCGGTGCGCGCGACGATCCACTCGTCGCTCGTCTCGACGCCCTGGGCGGCGAGACGTTCGGCCAGATCCTGATTGGTGACGCGCTCAGGCGGAAGAAAACTGCCCGTGCCGAGCACGCGGGAATAGAGAGTCGATTGAGCCATTATGCCTTCGAGGATGATGCGGCGCCGGGCGGCAGTTCGCCCGCCGTCTGAGCGGGTAAGCTCGCTGATGGACTCGCGGAAGGCTCCTCGGGAGCCTTTGGGGCGGCGCTGTTCTGGCCGCCCGTGGACGCACCGGCAGCCTGTTCGAGTGAACTGGCGTTTTCTTCCATGGCGCGCGCGAGACGCTCCAGCACGCCATTTTTGACGGCATCATACCCGCGTTTGATCGCCCACTCAAACGCATAAGCGTCTGCGGAGCCATGGCTCTTGAATACGAGGCTTTTCAGGCCGAGCAGCGCCGCGCCGTTGTACTGGCGGTGATCGACGCGTTTCTTGAAACGCATGAGCACCGGCAGCGCAGCCAGCGCCATGAGCTTTGTGAGCCACGAGCGACCAAACTCTTCCTTGATCATGTCGTTGAGCATCTGCGCGAGGCCTTCCGACGTCTTGAGCGCGACATTCCCCACGAAACCGTCACAGACGACAACGTCGACGGTGCCCTTGTAAATGTCGTTACCTTCCACGTTGCCGCGGAAATTCAGCGTGCTCGCGCGCAGCAACTCGCCTGCGCGCTTGATCGTGTCGTTGCCCTTGATGACTTCTTCACCGATGTTCAGGAGCCCGATGGTCGGGCGCTCCTTGCCCTCGAGCGCGGCGACGAGCGCGTGCCCCATCTCGGCGAATTGCAGCAGATGCTGCGGTTCGCAGTCGACGTTCGCGCCGAGGTCGAGCATCGTCGTGTAACCGCGCTCGCTGGGCAGCGCGAACGCGATGGCCGGCCGTTCGATGCCAGGCAGCGTCTTGAGCACATAGCGCGAGACGGCCATCAGCGCGCCGGTGTTGCCTGCGGAGACGCAAGCCTGCGCCTCGCCCTCTTTGACGCGGTTGAGCGCGACGCGCATCGACGAGTCTTTCTTTTTGCGCAAGGCGACTTCGACCGGATCGTCCATTTCGACGACCTCGGTGGCGGGAACGACGGAAAGTGCGGAGAGGTCCAGCGCTTTCAGCTTCTTGAGCTGGGCGCGGATCGCCGTCTCGATGCCCACCAGTTGCAGTCGCGCATCGGGATGCGTGCGGACGAAATTGACTGCGGCAGGCACTGTCACGGACGGACCGTGGTCGCCTCCCATGCAATCTATCGTGAGCGTAACGGTCATGGAGTGCGACGGATTTCAGGCACAAAAAAGCGGCAGTTGAATGCCGCCTTTTTTGCCGAGCCGAAAAACTGTCAAGCGAACGGAATCGCCATGTGCAGCGCCGTGCAAGCCCAGAATCGGGCCGTCGCGCCGCACACTGGACGATTAGTCGTTCTTGGTCTTGACGACTTTCTTGCCGCGATAGTAGCCGTTCGGGCTGATGTGGTGACGCAGATGCACTTCACCAGTGCTCGGCTCGACAGCCAGCGGCGCGCCCGTGAGGAAATCGTGCGAGCGGTGCATGCCGCGCTTCGACGGCGACTTCTTGTTTTGTTGAACTGCCATGATAACTCCTGAAAATTTTCCAAATTCTAACACAGCCCGATCCGGCCGCCGCCACCCTGGGGGATGACCGGACTCCGGGACTGGGCCACGAATTGATACTGCACGCCACCCGCAGCCACCCGGTAAAACCTTAGTGCTTGCTGCCGGGACCGTCCTTCTTGAGCGATTCGAGCGCCGCAAACGGGTTGACGCGCTCTTCCGGCTCGATTTCCTGCTCCGGCACGTCGTCGACGGAATCCACGCCATCCGCGCCGTCGGCACCCGAGGCGAGGCTTTCGTGAACTTCCGGACAAACTTCGTGCTTCGGCACGAGCGGCAGCGAGAGCAACAACTCCTCTTCGATCAAGTCGACGAGATCGAAATGGCGCGAGCCTACAATCACATCGAATTCATCGTCGTCGAGCGAAAACTCGTCCGCCTCATCTTCCGTCTGGACGATCCGGAAGACCGGGTCCGCGTTGAACGCCTGCTCGTAGGGAGCGAGGCAACGCTGACACGTAAGCCATGCGGCACCGTGAATCGCGAGCCGCAGATACGGCTGCGGCCCCTCGGTGCCGTTGTCCTGCAATTCCTGTTGCGTGAAGCCCTCGGCCTGCCATGTGAACGCGGCATCGCGGCCAGGCGCATCGGCCGGGACTTCGCTTAGCATGCGCGGCAGTTGCGGGAGACGCACCGCACCCGATGCACTGCGCCCGCTACGCGCAAATTCGAAAATGTCGAAATCGCGCGGATTGAGCGCGCCCTGCGTGCCTTTATCCGCACCTGCACCCGATGCGGTGCCCGCAGGCTTGCCAGAATGTTCGGTCATGTGCGCTCTCCTGCTCCAGACGCGCGGCCCGCAGGCGGCGCAAAGCCCTACACTGCTGCCGATCCGCGATCCGTATTCTTGTCCGCCCGCTTCCCTCGCGCTTTTCTTAATGCGCGCCAGCCCGCCGGACACACCGCCGGACACACATTAGCCAGACGCACGAGGTGAGCGTACCGATGAAAAGCCCAAAATCATAACGTCTTTATCTTTGCGAGTCAAACACTTAAGCTCACGCTCGCAAGCCTCTGCGCGGCTTGGGTATTTTGGCAAATTCGCCGGCAAATGCGACAGTTGAATGCGACTGCCGCATGCCTTACTCGCCCTGCACCGCTCCACGACCATTATTCACGATCCGACCATCATGCAGGATACCGCTGCACCCGCCCGGCAACCGGGCCGACCCACGCTGATTCTCGCCTCCAGCTCACGCTACCGCCGCGAGTTGCTCGAGCGCCTGCACATCCCTTTCGAGACCGCTGTGCCGGCCATCGACGAAACGCCGCAACCCGGCGAAACGCCCGCCGCCACGGCACTGCGCCTGGCCGAGGCCAAGGCCCGCGCCGTAGCCGCCGCCTTGCCGGCCGGCGCCGGGCGTGCGCTCGTGATTGGCTCCGACCAGGTGGCGACCTTCGACGGGCACCAGATCGGCAAACCGGGCACTCACGAGCGTGCACTCGAGCAACTGCGCGCCATGCGCGGACGTGAAGTGTTGTTCCATAGTGCACTCAGTCTGCTCGACACCGCGACTGGCCAAACGGATACCGTCGATGTCGTGACCACGGTGCGCTTTCGCGACCTGCCCGACGCCGCGCTCGACGCCTACCTGCGCGCCGAGCAGCCCTACGACTGCGCGGGCAGCGCGAAATCGGAAGGGCTTGGCATCGCGCTGCTGGAAGCAATCCAGTCCGACGATCCCACCGCGCTGATCGGCCTGCCGCTCATCGCGCTCACGCGCATGCTGCTCGCCTTCGGCTATCCATTGCTGAATCCGCTACTTGCGCCGCAGGACGCTCGCCAATGACCACGGGCACGCTCTATCTGATCCCCAACACCCTCGGTGACGGCGACGACGCCGCGCTCGCCGCCGTCCTGCCCACGCCGGTGCGCGAACGCGCGGGCACGCTGTCCAGCTACATCGGCGAGAACGCCAAGACCACGCGCGCGTTCCTGAAGCGCGTCGGAACCACGCAGCCGATCCAGGAGATCGAAATTCGCGAGCTCAACGTCAACACGCCCGCAAGCGAGATCGACAAGCTGCTCGCGCCGCTTCTGGCCGGCATCGACACGGGGCTGGTGTCCGAAGCGGGCGTGCCCGCCGTGGCCGATCCGGGCGCCCTGCTGGTGCGACGCGCGCACGAGCGCGGCATCAAGGTCGTGCCGCTCGTCGGGCCGAGCTCGATCCTGCTTGCGCTGATGGCGTCGGGCCTGAACGGCCAGAGCTTTGCGTTCCATGGCTATCTGCCCGTGGACGCGAACGAGCGCACCAAAAAGCTGCGCGAACTCGAGCAGACCTCCCGCAAGGCGAAGCAAACGCAGATCTTCATCGAGACACCCTATCGCAACCGCGCGCTGCTCGACGCGCTGCTCGCAACCTGCGCACCCTCCACGCTCGTGTGCGTGGCCGCCGACCTCACGCTGCCAGGGGAGACGATCGTGAGCCGCGCCGTGTCCGAGTGGAAAAAGAAGCCGGCGCCCGAGTTGCATAAGCGGCCCGCGATCTTCCTGCTGCTGGCAAACTGAGCGCCGTTCGCACAGGCGCCACCGCTAAATGAAACGGCCGCCATGCATCGCACAGCGGCCGTTTCACGTGGGATCGGAGCCCCGTTTGCGCAGAATCAGCGCACTGAAACCTTCCCGCCCGAAATCAGCGAATGCACGGCCGCCGAACCAACGCTTGCGCCAAAGCGCTTCGCGACGCGGTCGGTGATGCCCTGCTTGACCGTGTAGTCAACGATGTCCGGCGCCTTGATGACTTCGCGCGCCACATAGTCGCTGTCGCCGAAGCCGTCAGCAAGACCGAGCTCGATGCTCTTCTGGCCGGTCCAGAAAAGGCCCGAGAAGAGGTCCGGCTCATCCTTCAGGCGCTTGCCGCGGCCCGCCTTCACGGCGTCGATGAACTGCTGGTGAATCTGGTCGAGCATCTCCTGCGCGTGCGCGTCCATCTTCGGCGTATTCGGCGAGAACGGATCGTAAAAACCCTTATTCTCCCCCGACGTGCGCAGCCGGCGCTGGACGCCGAGCTTGTCCATCAGGCCCGTGAAGCCGAAGCCGTCCATCAGCACGCCAATCGAGCCGACGATGCTGGCCTTGTTCACATAAATCTTGTCCGCAGCGGCGGCAACGTAATAGCCGCCCGAAGCGCACATGTCCCCCACCACCACGTAGAGCGGAATGGCCGGATATTTCCCGCGCAGCCTGCGGATCTCGTCGTTGATGATGCCGGCCTGCACCGGCGAGCCGCCGGGGCTGTCGATATGCAGAATCACGCCGGCGGTGCCGTCGTCGTCAAACGCGCTATCGAGTGCGCTATTGATGTCGTCGGCGTTGGCGGACGTGTCCGCCGAAATCTCGCCACTGAGCGTGACGAGCGCCGTGTGGCGGCCGCCGCTGTCCACGCGCGTGCCGGAAAGGTCGAGGATGCTCCATGCGACCAGCACCAGCACCGCAAGAAACGCGAAGCGGAAAAAGATCTTCCAGCGGCGCGCCGAGCGTTGCTCGGTGATCGCGGCCATGGCGATGCGTTCGAGCGCCTCGCGCTCCCAACCGGGCTTGCCGCCGCTGGCGTCATCAGGGTTCAGGTTATCGGACATGCGTGGTAACGAATCAGGATGGGGTCGGACTCAAATCGTCGTCCGGAAGCCAGAATACCGCACGGCCTTCGGGTGTGTCGCGTTCTTCGACGCGCACCGCGCGCAACCGCGCGCCGCGGCACGGTCCGCCCACGCATTTGCCGGTGTCGGGCTGGTAGATCGCGCCATGCGTCGCGCACATGATATAGAGCCCCGAAGACTCGAAGAACTGCCCCTCGACCCAGTCGAGCTCCATCGGCACGTGGGCGCAGCGGTTCAGGTAGCCGTACACTTCGCCGCCATAGCGCACGAAGAACACGACGGCCTCGCCGCCCGCATAGGTCGCGCTCATGCGCTGGCCTGCGCCACCCTCGACGAGGTCCTCGGCGGCGCACACGCGCACGGGCGCGTGGCCCGTCTCGCGGGCTTCGCCCGCACCGGGCTGCGCGTTCATGCGTGCTCCCGCAGCCAGCCGGCCAGCGCTGCCACGTCCGGCGCGATAAACCGCGGCGCAAGCCCGGCCAGCGCGCCCGACGAATGCGCGCCGTAAGCCACGCCCACGCCCGCCGCGCCCGCGTTAGCGGCCATCTGCAAGTCGTGCGTCGTGTCGCCGATCATCACCGTTCGGCCCAGATCCTGCCCCAGTTCGCGCGTGAGCTCCTGGAGCATGGCCGGATGCGGCTTCGAGAAGGTTTCGTCGGCGCAGCGCGTGCCGTCGAACAAGCTCGTGAGGCTGGCCTCGGCCAGCGCGCGGTTCAGCCCCACCCGGCTCTTGCCGGTCGCCACCGCGAGCAGGTAGCCCGTGTCGCGCAGCTCGGTGAGCATCTCGCGCACGCCCGCAAACAGCTCGATTTGCTGATCTTTCAACAGGTAATGGACGCGGTAGCGCTCCACGAGGCGCGGATAGTCGGCGGGATCGAGCGTGGGCGCGGCAATCTGCAATGCCTCGCGCAAGCCAAGGCCGATCACGTAGCTCGCGGCTTCGTCGCCGGGCACCGGCAGGCCCAGGTCGCGGCACGCGGCCTGGATGCTGCGCGTGATGTGGGCGGTCGAGTCCATCAGCGTACCGTCCCAGTCGAACACAATCAGGTCAAATTGCTCTCGGGCCATGCGGTCCTTCTCCAAACACTGTAATTCTTGAATCCGGCTTGCTCCCCGGTTCGTCGCGGCGTCATGCGCATTCGGCGCCCCTATTCGGGCCGCGCAGCGGCGTGGCGCTCGCCCTCGCCCTCTGCTTCGCGCTGCGCGCGCAACTCGCTGACAAAGCTGCGCAGCTCGGGCGGCAGCGGCGCCTCGAATTGCAGCGGCGCGCCCGTGATCGGGTGCGTGAGCTTCAACCGGTGCGCATGCAGGAACATGCGCTTGACGCCTGGCTTCGCGCCGGTGCGCGCGAGCGCCTTGTTGAGCGCGAAGTCGCCGTATTTGGCGTCGCCGACGATCGGCAAGCCCAGATGCGCGAGATGCACGCGGATCTGGTGAGTGCGGCCAGTCTTGAGCTCGGCCTCGACGAGCGCGTAGCCAGGCCAGCGCTCGACGAGATTGAAGACCGTATGCGACGGCTGGCCGTCGGGCTGCACGCGCACACGCCGCTCGCCTTCGGGGGTCAGGTACTTGTGTAGCGGCTCCTTCACGGCGCGCCGGCGCCCCCAGTCGCTCGCCCACTCGCCGTGGACACACGCGTAATAGCGCTTGTCCGTTTTGTTGTCGCGCATCTGCTCGTGCAGCCCGACTAGCGCCGCGCGCTTCTTCGCGAGCATCAGCACGCCGGAGGTCTCGCGGTCGAGCCGGTGCACGAGTTCGAGGAATTTGCCGTGCGGCCGCGCCTC
The DNA here is from genome assembly GCF_051125215.1 of Paraburkholderia sp. A3BS-1L. Lineage (NCBI taxonomy): Bacteria > Pseudomonadati > Pseudomonadota > Betaproteobacteria > Burkholderiales > Burkholderiaceae > Paraburkholderia > Paraburkholderia sp. A3BS-1L. The sequence continues at coordinate 2,252,823 of NZ_CP120442.1, forward strand.
GCGCAACTGCTCGATCACGCCGAAAGCCACACCGCTGCCGCCATGCACAGCCACGCCGGCGGGCTTGTCGATCACGAGCAGCGCCTCGTCCTCGTACAACACGCTGAAGTGCGCCGCCGGCACGGGCACCGCGCCTGCCTGCTCGCTCGGCTGGGCGACGCGCATGGGCGGCACGCGCACAACGTCGCCCATCTCGAGCCGGTACTGCGCGTCGATTCGCCCCTTATTCACACGCACTTCCCCGCTGCGCAAAATCCTGTAGATATGGCTCTTCGGCACGCCTTTGCACACGCGCAGCAAGAAATTGTCGATCCGCTGACCAGCAGCGTCTTCGTCGATCTCGACGAACGAAACCTGGTCGCTCGCGACCTGATTCTGGGATATTTTGCCTAACCCTTTCATTCTGAATATAATTTGCCCAGCGCTGACGCGACGGCAGGCCAAAAGGCCAAAAAGTTCCTGATTCGCCCCAAGGTTGTCTACTGAATACCCAAGGGCGCTTCTCCGGGATCTTGAACCGCGCGGCATGCGCAGGCGGCAAGCGATAAACCGATATTTTACTTGCGCCCGGGGCCGGTTGCTCACCCCGTTTTAGAGATGCAACGAGTTGCACGCACGGAAGTCCGCGCGGCAGGGACGGCGCCCACAGGCACGTTCGGTCGAGGCAGGCTCCGACGGTAACGGAAGGTTGGTATAAAGAATTCATCCGGCGAGTCATGCCGCGCGGTCGCAACGTTTTCGAGCGACTGCCGCCCGACGCGCTGGTGGCGAAAATACGGCGAGCGCCTGATGCGTCCCGGCAATGTGCGGGATATGGCGACGTCAAAAGTGGCGAGACACCCCGAGGGGGAAGACGGGCGTTTCTGAAAGCTTCCCGTGCGCGGCCCTGGGCTCGATGCCCGAAGCCGCAAAGCAGATCCAGCCAGCAGCGCGCGCAGTTCGCGGCTGCGGCCCATGTCCTGTCGCGATCGTGCGTGGCGCCTTTTGCCGCCAACACACGCAAGCACCGCCACAAGCCGGCAATCAGCGGCTATGAGCGGGCAACAAGCGGCGACAGGCGGATCGGAAGCGCAGGAAAACCGTGCCCCCGCGCGTCTGGCTGCTCTTGAAGACGTATTTCGCATGTGCCCACGCGGCCCGTCCATGGCAACGCAACGCCGGACCGGCTGCCCGCAAGGCAATTCTCCCCGCCATCCTTCCTGCTCCAGCGTGCTTGTGAAAACACAATAAGGCGCGGCTTGCCGCGACCCTCTCCCCCCATGCAGCCCGGCGAAGCGCCGGGCGCCGTCGAGGGACCGAGGGCCGTGCATGAAGCCGCACTGGAGCCGTTCAATGAAACGAATGCTGTTCAACGCGACGCAGCAGGAAGAACTGCGCGTCGCCATTGTCGATGGACAGAAGCTGATCGACATCGACATCGAAACTGCCGGCCGCGAACAGCGCAAAGGCAATATCTACAAGGGCATCGTCACCCGCATCGAGCCGTCGCTCGAAGCGTGTTTCGTCAACTACGGCGAAGATCGCCATGGCTTCCTGCCGTTCAAGGAAGTCGCCCGCCAGTACTTCCGCGACGGCGTCGACATGCGCGGCGCGCGCATCCAGGACGCCCTCAAGGAAGGCCAGGAACTGATCGTCCAGGTCGAGAAGGAGGAGCGCGGCAACAAGGGCGCCGCCCTCACCACTTTCATCTCGCTCGCCGGCCGCTACCTCGTCCTCATGCCGAACAACCCGCGCGGCGGCGGCGTGTCGCGCCGCATCGAGGGCGACGACCGTCAGGAACTGCGCGAAACCATGGCGCAGCTGCAACTGCCGGACGGCATGAGCATTATCGCGCGCACGGCCGGCATCGGCCGCTCCGCCGAAGAGCTCCAGTGGGACCTGAACTACCTGCTGCAACTGTGGCGCGCCATCGAAGCCGCGTCGCAAGCCGGCCAGTCCGGCCAGCCGATGCTGATCTATCTGGAATCGAGCCTCGTGATCCGCGCGATCCGCGACTACTTCCAGCCCGATATCGGCGAAATTCTCATCGACACCACCGAGATCTATGACCAGGCACGCGCCTTCATGGATATCGTGATGCCGGATAATGTCAACAAGGTGAAGCGGTATCACGACGACGTGCCGCTGTTCTCGCGCTTCCAGATCGAGCACCAGATCGAGACCGCGTACTCGCGCACGGTGCCGCTGCCCTCGGGCGGCGCGATCGTGATCGACCACACCGAGGCGCTTGTCGCCATCGACGTGAACTCGGCGCGCGCCACCAAGGGCGCCGACATCGAGGAAACCGCCGCGCGCACCAATCTCGAAGCCGCCGACGAAGTGGCGCGCCAGCTGCGTCTGCGCGACCTGGGCGGCCTGATCGTGATCGACTTCATCGACATGGAGTCGGCCAAGAGCCAGCGCGAAGTCGAGCAGCGCCTGAAAGACGCGCTGCGCCACGACCGCGCCCGCGTGCAGATGGGCAAGATCTCGCGCTTCGGCCTGATGGAGCTGTCGCGCCAGCGCCTGCGCCCGGCCCTCTCGGAAGGCAGCCACGTCACCTGCCCGCGCTGCAACGGCACGGGTCATATCCGCGATACGGAATCGTCGGCGCTTCAGGTCCTGCGCATCATCCAGGAAGAGGCGATGAAGGAAAACACCGCGGCAATTCATTGCCAGGTGCCGGTCGAAGTGACCGCCTTCCTGCTCAACGAGAAGCGCGCGGAAATCAACAAGATCGAGTCGCGCTTCAAGGTCGGCGTCGTGCTGATCCCGAACAAGCACCTCGAAACGCCGCACTACAAGCTCGAGCGCCTGCGTCACGACGATGCGCGTCTCGACGACCCGCGCGCCTCGTGGAAGATGGCCGAGGAAGCTGCGCGCGAGCTCGAGTCGGAGACCGGCTACAGCAAGCGCACGGCCGAAACCAAGCCGAAGCAGGAAGCCGCGGTGAAGGGCATCACGCCCGAGCGCCCTGCCCCCACGGCACAGGCCAAGCCCGTGGCCGAGCCGATGCCCGTTGGCGCACCGGTTGCCGCCGCTCCCGCGAGCGGCGGCGGCTTCTTCGCCTTCATCAAGCGTCTCTTCGGCGGCGCGCCGGCACCGGCTCCCGTGCCGGCACCGGTCGAGCACCAGGAAAAGGCCAGCCGTCCGGCGCGCGAAGCCCGCACCGAGCGTGGCGAGAAGGCTGGCGCAGGCTCCGGCGACCGCAACCGCAACCGCCGTGGCGGTAGCCGCGACGCAGCAGCCCGTGGCGAAGCGGCAGGCGGCGCGCGCGCCGGCCAGCCCTCGGGCCGTCGTGAGGAGCGCGAACCGCGTGAACCGCGCGAAGGACGTGAAGGCCGCGCCCCCCGTGAACAGCGCGAGCCGCGCGAGCAACGCGAACCGCGTGAAGCACGCGAGGGCCGTGAGCCCCGCGCCGAACGCGAGCAGCGCATCGAACGCGTCGAACGTGGCCAGGACCGCAACGAAGCAGCCGAAGCCGCCCCGCGCGGCGAACGTCAGGAACGTGGCGAGCGCCGTGAACGCGGTGAACGCACGGAGCGTGGCGAGCGTGGCGAGCGTGGTGACCGCGCCGAACGTGGCGAACGCCGCCGTCAGCAGCAGCCCGAAGCCGCCGAGGCACAAGAGGCGCGACTCGACGCCGCTAACACCGAAGCCGAGGTCGCCGAAGCAGCCCAAGCCGCCCTCACCGACGGCGTAACCCACGCCGGCACCGACGAAGACGGCGCACCGCAAGGTGAGGAGCGCCGCCGCCGCCGCCGTGGCCGCCGTGGTGGTCGCCGCGAGCGCGATGCGGAAGGCACGCAAGGGCTCGAAGGCGCAACCGGCGCCGACGAGGGCACCGACGAATTGGCCGCTGCGTTCCCGGCTGTCGAGCAGGCTGAGCGCGTCGAAACTGTCGTTCACACTTCAGTTACCGAAGCGGTGGTCGTGACGGCCTTGCCGGTCGCAGCAGCTGCTGCCGCTGAGGCCGCCCATTCGGCGCAAGCCACCGAAGCACCAGCTGTTGAAGCACCGGCAGTCGTTCCGGCCGCCCCGGCCGAAACCGCAGTTGCTGCTGCACCCGAAGCGCCGGTTGCCGCACCCGCTGAACCGGTCGCGCCCGCCGTCGAACCGGTCGCGGCCGCCACGCCGGCTCAGGCCGTTGTGGAACCGGCTGCTGTTGCTGCAACACCGGCCGTGCAGGCCGAAGAACCCGCAGCAGCCGCAGCGCCGGTGGTCCGCGAGGATCGCGTCGAAGCTCCGCCCGCGCCGATCGCCGAACCGGCTGCCGTCGCCCAACCCGCGCCGGTCGAGACGCGTGCCGAAGCTGTTGTGGCACAAGCCGAAGCCGCAGCGCCGGTCGCCGAGCCCGCGACTCAGCGTCACACGCCAGCGAGCGTTGCGGCCGCGGCCGACACGCTGCGTCCGATGCTGGAATCTGCAGGCCTCGAGTGGGTCAACACCGACGCCGCCAAGCTGCGTGCCGCGCAGGACGCCGCCGCCCAGGTGGTGAAGCCCGCACGCGTGCCGCGCGAGCGCAAACCCCTGCCGCCGGCCGACAGCGCACCGATGCAGCAGGTGGAGACGACCCGCCAGCCCTAACCGGCACGCGCGAGTCAGCCGGACCGGAAGTCGACCTCAGGGCCGCTCCCGACCCAGCGGTAATGCCGCATCGCAACACGAAGCCCGCCGCTATCGGCGGGCTTTTTTTTTGATATATCAGCGTTCACCCTTGTCGGTGCGCAAGGTGAGGTTCGGCTAGAATCGAACCAACGAGAGAATGAAGCCATCATGTCCAGACGCATCATCCCTGTTGCCGACATCCGCTCGCTGCCGCCCAGCCCGGCAGCGCAGACCGTGCGCGCGCCGTCTGGCGAGCTGTTCGACGCCTTCGCGCGGCCGTTGCGCGACTTGCGCATCTCGGTCACGGACCGTTGCAACTTCCGCTGCGTCTACTGCATGCCGCGTGCGGTTTTCAACAAGGACTACCCGTTCCTGCCGCATTCGTCGCTTCTTTCGCTCGAAGAAATCGAACGTATCGCGCGGCTTTTCGTCGCACACGGTGTCACCAAGATCCGCCTGACCGGCGGCGAGCCGCTGCTGCGCAAGAATATCGAATTCCTGATCGAGCGCCTCGCGAAGCTGCGCACGCCCGACGGCGAGCCGCTCGACCTCACGCTCACAACGAATGGATCGCTGCTCGCACGCAAGTCGCGCGCATTGCGCGACGCGGGCCTCACGCGCGTCACGGTGAGCCTCGACGCACTCGACGACGCGCTCTTTCGCCGCATGAACGACGCCGATTTCTCGGTCGCCGACGTGCTCGACGGCATCGCGGCCGCGCAGTCGGTCGGTCTCGACCCGATCAAGGTCAACATGGTCGTCAAGCGCGGCACCAACCACAGCGAGATCGTGCCGCTCGCGCGCCACTTCCGCGGCTCGGGCGTGACCCTGCGTTTCATCGAATACATGGATGTGGGCACTTCGAACGGCTGGAACATGGCCGAGGTGCTGCCGTCCGCCGACGTGGTCGCCCGCATCGCCGAGCACTTTCCGCTCGTCGCGCTCGAACCGCACAGCGCCGCCGAAACGGCGCAGCGCTGGGGCTACGCGGACGGCGCCGGCGAAATCGGCGTGATCTCCAGCGTCACGCGCGCATTCTGCGGCGATTGCACGCGCGCGCGGCTCTCGACCGAAGGCAAGCTGTATCTGTGCCTGTTCGCCTCGATGGGCTACGACCTGCGCGCGTTGCTGCGAGGCGACGCAAGCGACGAAGCCATTTCCGCCACGATTGCCCAGATCTGGGAACAGCGCGCCGACCGCTATTCGCAATTGCGTGGCAGCGACGCCGCGCCGGCCGAGGGCGAAGAGCGCCGTATCGAAATGTCCTATATCGGCGGCTGATACAGCGATACGCCGATGCCCTCCGCTTCGCCCGCCATCCCCACCGCTGCGCTTACCGGCCTCGTGCTCGCGGGCGGCCGCGGCCAGCGCATGGGCGGCGTCGACAAAGGCCTCCAGCGCCTGCACGGCAAGCCGCTCGCCGCGCATGTGCTGGCGCGTCTCGCGCCGCAAGCAGGCGCACTCGCCATCAGCGCGAACCGCAACCACGATGTCTACGCCGAGCTCGGCGCGCCGTGGCACGCGCAGGTCATCGCCGATACGCTGCCCGACTACCCCGGCCCGCTCGCGGGACTGCTTGCCGGCCTGCGCGCCGCCGGCACCGAATGGCTGCTGAGCGCGCCGTGCGATTCGCCATGGCTGCCAGCCGATCTCGGCGCCCGGCTAGCCGAAGCGGTGCGCGCGCAAGACACGCTCATCGCCACCGCAACAACGGTGAACGCCGCCGGTGAAGTCAGCCTGCACCCCGTCTTCGCGCTCGTCCATACCTCGCTCGCCGACGATCTCGCCGCGTTTCTGGATGCAGGCGAGCGCAAGGTCCGTGCGTGGTACGCGCGCCACACGGCGGCCGAAGTGGTCTTTGCCGACGAGCGTGCGTTTTACAATGTCAATTCCTTACAGGAACTTGCCGAGCTCGACCGTGCCTGACGAGCGCGTCCGGCTCGACCGCCGCCGCCCGCCACCGGCCTGATGCACGCCCCCCTGGACGATCGCCACACCCATCCGCGCGGATGCGACGCTTCTCCACTCCATGACCACGCTTAACAGTATTTCCGGCCGCGCAGGAAGCCTTGGCCAGTTCGATCCACAAGCCTTGCCCGTCAGTGCCGCCCAGGCCATCGTGCTCCAGTGGGTCACGCCGCTCGCGCAAAGCGAGCGCGTGCCGTTGCGCGACGCGCTGGCACGCGTGCTCGCAAAAGACGTGATCTCGCCGATCGACGTGCCCGCTCACGACAACTCGGCCATGGACGGCTATGCCTTCGACGGCGCGTCGCTGCTCGCGCAAGCCGCGCCAGCGGGCGCGACGCTCACGCTGAAGGTGGCGGGCAAGGCGTTCGCCGGCCATCCCTACACGGGCGCCATCGCGCCGGGTGCGTGCGTGCGCATCATGACGGGCGCGCCGATGCCCGCCGGCTACGACACCGTCGTGCCGCAGGAGCGCGTGGAGCATGGCGTGGGCGCGGAAGCCGCCGCCGGCCCAGTTTCCAGCACCGTTTCCGAAGCCGTCACCTTCCGCGCCGACGCCGTGACACCCGGCGCAAACCGCCGCCGCAAGGGCGAAGATCTCGCGCGCGGCAGCGCGGCGCTGCGCGCAGGCCGCGTGCTGCGCGCGAGCGACATCGGCTTGATGGCCTCGCTCGGCATTGTCGACGTGGCCGTGAAGCGGCGTCTGCGCGTGGCGTTCTTCTCGACCGGCGACGAGTTGCGCTCGCCCGGCGAACCGCTCGACGCCGGCTGCATCTACGACAGCAACCGCTACACGCTCGGCGCGATGCTGCAGCGCCTGAACGCCGAGCCGATCGATCTCGGGCGCGTGCGCGACGACCCCGAATCGCTCGCAGCCACGCTCAAGGCCGCCGCCGAAAGCGCCGACGTCGTGCTGACCTCGGGCGGCGTCTCGGTCGGCGAAGCCGACTTCACGCGCACCCAGTTGCAGACGCTCGGCGATGTGTCCTTCTGGGGCCTCGCGATGCGTCCGGGCCGCCCGCTCGCGTTCGGCCGCATCTGGTCGGGCGGCCGTCCCGGCGCCGGGCGCGCGGCCCTCCTGTTCGGGTTGCCAGGCAATCCGGTCGCCACGATGGTCGCGTTCTACCAGATCGTGCGCCCCGCGCTGATCGCGATGTCGGGCGCCACGCCTCAGCCGATGCCGCTCATTCCGGCGCGCTGCGACGCGCCCATCAAAAAGCGCCCGGGCCGCACCGAATTCCAGCGCGGCGTCGCCGAGCGCGATGCGCAGGGCCAGTGGCGCGTAGCGCCCACGGGCTCGCAAAGCTCAGGCGCGCTCAGCACGATGAGCGAGGCGAACTGCTTCATCGTGCTCGCCCACGAGAGCGCCGACCTCGATGCTGGCGACACCGTCGACATCATGCTCTTCGACGGCCTCGTCTAGCACGGCGCCCATGACCCGTCACTGCATCGTTCAACATGATTCGGCGTCCCTCAGAGACGTCCCCTCGACCTACGGACCGATTCACATGAAAAAACAGATTTCGTTCATCGCCGCCGGGCAGACTGCGAAGGCCCTCATCCTCGTGTACCTGACCTTCAGCGTGCCGGTCGTGCTGCTCGTCGCGGTGGTCGCGTTCTTCCGCTACGGCACCTTCGAGCTCGGCACCGTGTTCAGCGCGCTGATCCTCAATGCCATCGTCGGCTTCGTGCTGCTGTGGATCGCCTGCCATCTGTACAACTGGGTTGCCGCGCGCTTCGGCGGCATCGAGATCCATCTCTCCGACGTGCCCGAGGAGGCGTGATGACCGCTACGATCCGCGCAGCGGCGCCCGCCGACGTCAGCGCCATGCATGCGCTGATGTACGAGCTCGCCGAGTTCGAAAAGCTCACGCACCTCTTCACGGGCACGCCCGAAGGACTCGCCGATGCGCTGTTCGGCGCGCACCCGGCGGCTGAGGCGCTGGTGGCCGAGGACGCGGGCCGCATCGTCGGCTATGCGCTGTTCTTCCACAACTACTCGACCTTCCTCGGGCGTCGCGGGCTCTATCTCGAAGACCTTTACGTGCAGCCGTCGCAGCGTGGCACGGGTCTCGGCACGGCGCTGCTACGCGCGCTCGCCGCCATTGCCGTGGAGCGCAAGTGCGGCCGCTTCGAGTGGACCGTGCTCGACTGGAACACGCCGGCCATCCGCTTCTACGAGAAGATGGGCGCAACCATCTTGCCTGACTGGCGCGTGGTGCGCGTGACGGGCGATGCGCTCGACCAGCTCGCGGCGCCTGCCGAGCCGGTCGCGAGCTAGGGCATGCAGCATGAACATCGGGCCGTCCGCAGATCGCTGCGGACGGCCCGATGTTTTTTTTTGGGAGGCTTCGTTGCGTGGCTCGCGCGATGCGGGCGTCACTCGTCGCCGCTTTCTCCGTTCTCGCCGCTACCGCCGTTGCGCAGCGCATCGCCGAGCAGATTCGACGCGGCCTCGCCAGGCAAGGCCTCGACTGCGCGCAGCTTGCGGTTCATCACGCGCGTGCGCGCTTCGGCGGCTTCGATCGAGCGCGTCACCGTCTCCAGCTGCGACTTGGTGCGCGCGAGCACTTCGCCGAACTTGCCGAACTCCGTCTTCACCGCGCCCAGCACCTGCCAGACCTCGCTCGAACGCTTCTCGATCGCGAGCGTGCGAAACCCCATCTGCAGGCTGTTGAGCAGCGCCGTCAACGTGGTCGGGCCCGCGATGCTCACGCGATAATCGCGCTGCAACACATCGGTGAGGCCCGGGCGGCGCAGAATCTCGGCGTAAAGCCCTTCGGTGGGCAGGAACAGCAGCGCGAAGTCGGTCGTGTGGGGCGGCGCGACGTATTTCTCGGCGATGGTGCGAGCCTCGGCGCGCACGCGCGCTTCCAGCGCGCGGCCGGCCTCCTCGATGCCGGCCGCGTCGGCGCGCTCCTGCGCGTCGATGAGCCGCTCATAGTCCTCGCGCGGAAACTTGGCATCGACCGGCAGCCAGACCGGCGCGTTGTCCGGCGCACCAGCGGCGGTATCGCCCGACACGCCGCGCCCCGGCAACCGGATCGCGAACTCCACGCGCTCGCTGCTGCCCGGCACCGTCGCCACGTTTTTTGCGAACTGCTCGGGCGTGAGCATCTGCTCGAGCAGCGCTTCGAGCTGCACTTCGCCCCACGTGCCGCGCGTCTTCACGTTCGTGAGCACTTTCTTCAGGTCGCCGACGCCCGCCGCGAGCGTCTGCATTTCGCCCAGCCCGCGATGCACCTGCTCCAGCCGGTCCGAGACAAGCTTGAACGATTCGCCCAGGCGTTGCTCGAGCGTCGCGTGCAGTTTCTCGTCGACGGTGCGGCGCATCTCTTCGAGCTTGGCCGCGTTGTTGGCTTCGATGTCCTTCAGGCGCTGCTCCAGCGTCGCGCGCACCTCGGCGAAGCGGCGATCGTTCGCCTCGGTCAGCTGCGCAAGCTGCTGACCCAACACGTTGCCGAAATGGCGCAGCGCCTGGCCTTGCTCGTCGCGCGCCTGTTGCGCCTGCAAATGCTGGCTCTGGCGCACCGCTTCGAGCTGCTGCGCGAAGCTTTCGAGCTGGCCGTTCTGCACGGTCGCGATGCTGGTGAGATGCGCGGCAAGTCCCTGCTGCACCTGCGCGAAGCCGCCGCCGAATTCGCTGCGCGAGGCCTGCGCGGTGCGCGCGATCTCATTGCGCAACTCGCGCTCGATGCGTTCGGCCGCGCGCGCCTGGGTGTCGGTCGAGCCCGCGATGCGGTCGCTCAACTGGTCGAGCGCGTCGAGCGTGGCTTGCGCGTCGTCCTGCGTGCCGCCGCGCGCGCGCAAGAGCGCGAACACCGCGATCCCCAGCGCGACCGCAAGCACGAGCATCGCCACCGCCATCAGCGGCTCCGCGTTCATGAACGCGCCTTCCCCAACACGTCCGGGTTGATCGGGTTGGGCGGCTGACCCGCGCGCGGACCAACGCCCAGCGCGGCGATCAGGTTGTCGGCGGCCAGGTTGGCCATGGCGCGGCGCGTGCCTTCGCTCGCGCTCGCGATGTGCGGCGTGAGCACCACGTTGTCGACGGTGAGCAAGGCCGGATGCACGCTCGGCTCGCCCTCGAACACATCGAGTCCCGCAGCGGCGATCTGGCGCGTGCGCAGCGCCTCGGCGAGCGCCGCGTCGTCGACGATGCCGCCGCGCGCGATATTCGTGAGCGTGGCCGTGGGCTTCATCAGCGCGAGTTCGGCCGCGCCGATCGTGTGGTGATTTGCCGGCACATACGGCAGCACGAGCACCACGTGATCGGCTTCCTTGAGCAGCGCTTCCTTCGAGCGATATTCCGCGTTGAGTTCGGTCTCGATCTCGGGCGCGACGTGCGAGCGGTTGTGATAAATCACGCGCATGTTGAAGCCGCGCGCGCGGCGCGCGAGCGCCTGGCCGATGCGGCCCATGCCGACCACGCCGAGCGTCGAGCCGTGAATGTCCGCGCCGAGAAACATGTCGAAGGACCACTTCTGCCACTTGCCCGCACGCAGAAAGTGCTCCGATTCGCTCACGCGCCGCGCGGCTGCCATCATCAGCGCCCAGCCGAAATCGGCCGTGGTTTCGTTGAGCACGTCGGGCGTGTTGGTGCCCAGCACGTTCGCCGCGTTGAAGGCCGGCATGTCGAAGTTGTTGTAGCCCACCGCCATGTTCGAGACCACGCGCAGGCGCGGCGCGGCAGCCAGCACTGCCGCGTCGATCGGCTCGCCCATGGTGAGCGCGCCATCCTTGTCGGCGAGCCGCGCCTTGAGGGCGTCAGCGGACAGCGTCTCGCCGTTGTTCCAGTCGACGTCGAAATACTGCTTGAGACGATCGATCACGTCCGGAAAAATCGGGCGCGCCACGAGAATTTTTTGCATGGGTGCTCTCCGCACTACAGATCAAATAAAGGTCAACTCATCGAGCCGGGCAGAACGCGCTCGTTAGACGAAAAAAAGCCAGGTCGCCACGGCGAACACCGGCAGCAATACCGCGCAGGACCAGCCAAAATAGCCGAAGAACCCCGGCATGCGCACGCCGCGCTGCTGCGCGATGGCCTTCACCATGAAATTCGGCGCGTTGCCGATATAGGTCATCGCACCCATCCAGACGGCGCCGGCCGAGATGGCCGCGAGCGTTTTCGCCCCGCCCGTCATGAGCGCCTGCGCGTCGCCGCCCGCGAGATTGAAGAACACGAGATAGGTGGGTGCATTGTCGAGGAACGACGAAAGCAGGCCCGTGGCCCAGAAGTACAGCGCGTCGTTGGGCTGGCCGGGCGCGTCGTTCACGAACTGGATCAACGCAGCGAACACGCCCGCCTCGCCCGCGCGCAGCATCGCGATCACCGGCGCGATCGTCACGAAGATGCCCGCGAACAGCTTCGCCACCTCGACGATGGGCGCCCAGTCGAAGTCGTTGTCCGCGCGCGCCTTGCGGGCCACGAACAGGAGCGACACGCACGCCAGCACCACCAGCCCCACGTCGCGCACGAGGTTCTGCAACTCGAGATGTACGCCCGGCAACGCAATGTCGATGCCGGGCTTCCAGACGCCGCTCATCAGCACGAGCGCGATCGCGAGCGCGAGCAGCACGAAGTTGAGCTTGCCGCCGACGTAAAGCTCCGGCGTGTCCGGCGTCGGATCGAGAAACGCCGCGCGCGCCTCGCCCGAACGATGGAAGTACCACGAATCGAGCGCATGAAACGCAGCAAGCAACACGCCGCACACGAACAGCATCGGCAGCGCAAGATGCTGCGTAGTCCAGAAGAAACCCACGCCGTTGAGAAAGCCGAGGAACAGCGGCGGATCGCCGAGCGGCGTGAGCGAGCCGCCCGCATTGGCCGCGAGAAAGATGAAGAACACCACGACGTGAACATTGTGGCGCCGGTTGTCGTTCGCGCGCAGGAGCGGCCTGATCAGCAGCATCGCGGCGCCCGTCGTGCCCATCAGGCTCGCCAGCACGGTGCCGAGCGCGAGTATCGCCGTGTTCGTGCGCGGCGAACCGCGCAGGTTGCCGTACACGCAGATGCCGCCCGATATCGTATAGAGCGCGCCGAGCAGGACGATGAACGGCACGTACTCGTCGAAGAACGCGTGCAGCATGAGCGGCCAGGTGGCCGCGAAACCGTGCGACGCCGCGAACGGCAGCACGAACGCGAGCGCCCAGGCCGCCGAGATCTTGCCGAAGTGGCGATGCCAGAACGTGGCCGCGAACATCGGAAAGAGCGCGATCGACAGCAGCATGCATGCGAACGGCAAACCCCACGCGGCGGAAAGCGTTGCGCCGTCGACGACGGCCGCCTCAACCGTCATGCGCCCTTCACGACGATGACATGCACGCGATACGGCCCGTGCGCGCCGAGGACGATGGTCTGTTCGATGTCGCCGGTGCGCGACGGTCCCGAAACGAAGTTGACCGCGCGCGGGAGTTCGCCGCGTTCGGCACGCATGAGCGCGAAAGCGTCCTCGTGGCCGGCCACGATGCGCGACGCAGGCACGATGGCAATGTGCGTCTCGGGCAGCAGCGCGCCCGAGGCCCAGGTCTGCGGGCTGGACAGCAGGACGAGCGTGCCCGTTTCGGCGGTCGCGCAAAAACATCCGGTCAGGCCGACGAGATCGCGGTCTTCCGGCTTGCGAAATTCCACGCTCAATCCCGCGCCGGCCCAGTCGAACGATTCGAGCACCTTCCAGGCAACGGCCTCGGTCGGAAGCCCGAGCGAGGCGAGATAGCGGGCGGCGGCGGCAGGCACGTCGGCAAGCTGCGCGACTTCATCGACGCTCGACGCCATTTTTTTTGCCTCGCCGACGAAACGCGCGACGAGATCGCCTTCAAGCGGCGGACGCGGCCCTTGCGGATGACGCGCGAGATAGTCGGCGACGGCTTCGCGCTCGTGCGCGGCGGGCGTCGCGTCGCGGCCCTGCGCAGCGCGGATGCGCGCGAGTATGCTGCGGCGGGCGGCCGTGGTGTCGACCTTGGAGTCCATACGCGACCTCGAACAGATGAAGAAAAGCGACGCGCCGATTATACCGGGGCGTCGCTTTTCTTCTGACCCGCAACACAGGGCTTATTGGCCCGCGCACTCTTCTTCCGTGGGCTGCTCGATGCCGAACACCTGACGCAGATAGGCGAGATAAGCCTTGTCGTCGCACATGTTCTTGCCCGGCGAATCGGAGAGCTTGGCGACTGGCTGACCATTGCAGCGGACCATCTTGATGACGATCTGCAGCGGCTGATAGCCGAGGTCGTTGGTGAGATTGGTGCCCACGCCGAAGGCGAGGCGGCAGCGCCCGCGAAAACGCTCGTAAAGCCGCAGCACCTTGGGAATGTCGAGCGCGTCCGAGAAGATCATGGTCTTCGTGCGCGTGTCGCAGCGGTTGTCCTCGTAATGCTTGAGCAGGCGCTCGCCCCACTCGAACGGGTCGCCCGAGTCGTGGCGCGCGCCGTCGAAGAGCTTGCAGAAGTACATGTCGAAGTCGCGCAGGAAAGCCTGCATGCCGTAGACGTCCGAGAGCGCGATGCCGAGGTCGCCGCGATACTCCTTCGCCCACATCTCGAAGCCGTAGATCTGCGAGTCGCGCAAGCGCGGGCCGAGCGCCTGGCACGCCTGCAGATACTCGTGCGCCATGGTGCCGAGCGGCGTGAGGTTGTGCTTCATCGCGTAGTAGACGTTGCTCGTGCCCGCGAACTGCTCGCCGAGATCGGCCTTGAGCGTGAGGATCACCTCCTCGTGCCAGCGCTTCGAGAAGCGGCGGCGCGTGCCGTAATCGGCGATCTTGCAGTCGGCGAATTCGGGCTTCGCGCCGAGCAATTCGATCTTGTGGCGCAGGCGCTCGCGGCCCTCCTCGTACTGCGGATGCTGCTGCGTGTTGCGGAAGTAAACCTCGTTGACGATGGCGAGCACCGGAATCTCGAAGAGAATCGTGTGCAGCCACGGTCCCTTGATTTCGATGTCGATTTCGCCGTTGCCCCTGGGCGAGGGCGTGACCGAAATGTACTTCTCGTTCAGATGGAAGAGCGCGAGAAAATCGATGAAGTCGCCCTTGATGAAGCGCATCTTGCGCAGATACTCGAGTTCGGGCTCGGCAAAGCGCAGCCTGCAAAGCTTCTGAATCTCGCTGCGGATTTCGTCGACGTAAGGGACGAGATCGATGTCGGGCGTGCGGCAGCGAAAGCGATATTCCACATGGGCCGCGGGGAAATGATGCAACACCACCTGCATCATCGTGAATTTGTACAGGTCGGTATCGAGCAGCGAAGTAATGATCATGATGAGCGAGGCGGCTGTGCCGCAAACGGCATGCGCCGAAGATGCCTGCATGTTACCCGAATGCGCCCTCACCCCGCCGGCAGCCCCACAGGTCGCATCGGTCCGCACGCGCAGATGAGTCGCGCTTACGCGGCATGACGCATAAACTAATCACGAAACGATCTAAGAACTGCAACGGACGTCTGGCTGAGAAAAATCGGCATCAGTTACAATATTGGTTTTCGCGCGCCGCCGATTTCGCGCGCGCGTCCCCCGATACAAGCATGCAGGAGCTGCCTGAATGACCCACGTTGTGACCGAAAGCTGCATCAAGTGCCGCTATACCGACTGCGTCGATGTGTGCCCGGTGGACTGCTTTCGCGAAGGTCCCAACTTCCTCGCGATCGACCCGGACGAGTGCATCGACTGCGCCGTGTGCGTTGCCGAATGCCCGGTGAATGCCATCTACGCCGAAGAAGACGTGCCTGGCGACCAGCAACACTTCACTGAGCTGAACGCCGAACTGGCAAAGGGCTGGCCGAGCATCACCAAGACCAAGGCGCCGCTGCCCGAAGCCGACGAATTCAAGGACGTTAAGGACAAGCTCGCGCTGCTCGCGCGCTAAGCATCGTTCTGCCCCTGGGGTGTCGTCATCCTGGAGTCCTGCCATCTTTTTTGCAGGAATGGATAACAAGATGACGACAAGGTATTGACAGCCTACGCCAGACCCCATAGAATCTCGTTCTCTGCTTTTGTTGATCCCCGATAGCTCAGTCGGTAGAGCGCCGGACTGTTAATCCGTAGGTCCCTGGTTCGAGCCCAGGTCGGGGAGCCAAGATTCGCAAAAGCCCGTTAACCAGAACGGGCTTTTTCATGAAGTAAAAGGTTGTAGCTGTACTGCTGTTCCCCGATAGCTCAGTCGGTAGAGCGCCGGACTGTTAATCCGTAGGTCCCTGGTTCGAGCCCAGGTCGGGGAGCCAAAATATCGAAGCCGTTGCGTGTCCTGCGCAACGGCTTTTTTCTTTTCTGCAGCCTCCTCTTGCGTACTCTTCGCAATGCGATGGATTTGCCCCAGCATCTGTAGCCGCTGAGGGTTGCCAACGATCATCGCCCCCTCCTCCCCGCCCTGTCCGATAATGTCGTCGCTTCGCCATTTTCGGAACTCCGCATGAACTCGACTCGCTTTGCCGCCCGACTGCGTCCGGCGCTCGCCTTCTGCGCCGGCGCGCTCGCGCTGGGCGCCGCCCAGGCCGAGCAGATCGGCAGCGTGAACACCAATTTCCGCTTGACCGGCTCCGACAAGGTGGTCGTCGAGGCCTACGACGATCCCGCCGTGAGCGGCGTCACGTGCTACGTCTCCCGCGCGCGCACCGGCGGCGTGAAAGGCACGCTCGGCATCGCCGAAGACCCGACCGAAGCGTCAATCGCCTGCCGCCAGATCGGCCCGATCAGCTTCGCCGCCCCGCTCAAGCAGCAGGCCGATGTCTTCAGCGAGCGCATGTCGCTGATCTTCAAGACGCTGCACGTGGTCCGCGTAGTCGACACGAAGCGCAACGCGCTCGTCTACCTGACGTACAGCGACCGCGTGGTGAGCGGCAGCGCGAAGAACAGCGTCACCGCAGTGCCGATGCCGGCGGGCACGACCATTCCCGTGCGCTAAACTTAGGGCCTGGTCGGCCCCTTCCCATGACGCACTCCCGTTTTCGCGATTCCGCCCGTTATTGGCGCACGCCGCTTTTGCCCGGCGCGGACCTGCTCACGGCCGAATATCACGATCACACCTTCACGCCGCACTGGCACGAGGCCTACACGATCCCCGTGATCGAGGATGGCGCCGAGTGCTACCGTTACCGCGGTGCGCAGCATGTCGCGGAAGCGGGCAGCGTGCCGGTCATCAATCCGGGCGAGGTCCACACGGGCTCGCGCGCTGTGGACGAAGGCTGGCGTTATCGCGTCATGTATGTGCCGGTCGACTATCTGCACACGCTCGCGGGGGAAATTGCGGGCCGCGCGCAGCCGCTGCCGTGGTTCGACGCCGAGGTGATCCGCGACGCCGATCTCGCGCGCCGACTCTCTTTCGCGCACCAATTGCTGGAGGCGGATGCCGACCGCCGCCGTACCGAACTCGCGCTGGTGCCGGCCGCACCGGGCACTCAAAGCGCACCGGACGCACCGCAGCCCGACCTTCTTGCCGTGGAAGGCGCGCTGCTCGACGCGCTTTCCACGCTCCTGACCCGCCACGCGCGCACGCGCGAGGCGCGGCTCGAGTCCGCCGCGAACGAGCCGCGCGTCGAAATCATGAAGGCGCTGCTGGCCGCCGATCTCACCGAACCGCTGCGCGTCGCCGATCTCGCACAGGCGGTCGGTCTCTCTCCGTTTCACGCGACGCGCCTGTTCACCCAGGCCACGGGGCTGCCGCCGCACGCGTGGCGCACCCAGTTGCGGCTGCAGCGCGCGCTCGGGCCGTTGCGCGCGGGCGCCTCGGTTGCCGAGGTCGCCGCCGCGAGCGGCTTCACGGACCAGAGCCATTTCACGCGGCATTTCCGCCGCATGTTCGGCGTGCCGCCCGGCCGCTGGCAGGCGAATTAGTCCCCAATCAGTCGCGCACGAGGCCGCGCACCGGCAATGGCATGGGCGGCCTGAAGCGGGCGCGCCGCAAGAACGTACAAGCCGCGCACGTCGCTTGCCGCTATGCTGGCCTCCCCATCTGGAGACTCGCTTGACCCGTCACCCCCATCGCTTCAAGGAATTCGTCGCCGGCGCGCGCGACACGATCCCCATGATGATCGGCTCCGCGCCCTTCGGCGTCATTTTCGGCACGCTCGTCACCTCGGGCCCGCTGTCGCTCTGGCACGGCCAGCTAATGTCGCTCGCCGTGTTCGCCGGCTCCGCGCAATTCATCGCGCTCGGGCTGATCGCCTCGCACGCGAGCTTCGCCGTGATCTGGGCCACCACGCTCATCGTGAACCTGCGTCACGTGCTCTACAGCGCCACGCTCGCGCCCTATGTCTCGCATCTGCCGATGCGCTGGCGCCTCGTGCTAGGCGGCCTGCTCACCGACGAGGTGTTCGCCGTCGCCTGGGCGTATTTCCGCCGCCATGCGCCCGGCGATGTCTCGCCGTGGCATTTCCTTGGCTCGGGCCTGTCGATGTACCTGAACTGGCAGTTGTGGACCGCGGCGGGCCTGCTGTTCGGCGCGGCGTTCCCGGGGCTGCAGTCGCTCGGGCTCGACTTCGCGATGGTCGCCACGTTCATCGCCATCGTCGTGCCGCAGCTCGTGGCCGTGCGCTATCTGGCCGCCGCCGCCACGGCAGGCACGCTCGCCTTCTTCTGGCAAGGCTGGCCGTACAAGCTCGGCTTGCTCGGCGCCGTGTTCGCGGGCGTGGCGGTGGGCGTCGCGCTCTCGCTGCCGCGCAAGCCGCGCACGAACGCGGCAAGCGCGGATGCACACACCGCTGGAGGCCGCCCATGAACTACGTCATCCTGATTCTCGGCATGGCCGTCATTACCGTGGCGGTGCGCACCGCCGTCTTCGTGCTGGGCGATCGGCTCGTGTTCCCGCCGATCGTGCGCACCGCGCTCGGCTTCGTGCCCGTCACGGTGCTCACCGCGATCATCGTGCCGATGGCCGTGTCGCCCCACGGTCAGCACGCCGAACTCACGTGGCGCAATCCGCAGCTCGTCGGCGCGCTCGCGGCCATTGCCGTGAGCGCGCTCACCAAACGGCCGCTCCTCACCATTGCCGTGGGGCTGGGCGTGTTCTTCCTCTGGCAGGGCGTGGTGCTGCGCTGAGGCTGCCAGCCCCTGTCCATCCCTGTCTGCCCCGCCTCAAGTTTCGCCCCGCTGCGCCGATAAACCGTCGAGGCCTGCATTGGCGCGACAGACAGGTATCGCGAGGAACACACGGGGCAACCACCATGGGGCAGATCACCCTCAATATCAAGGATGAAACGCTTGCGTCGCTGCGCAAGGATTTCGATGCGTTCCTGCGCGTCTCGCTCAAGCTCGACCCGCAGTTCCTCACGCCGTCATTCGAGGACTTCCTGCGCGCGAAGCTGCTCGACAACATGACGCCGCTCACCGAGCAGGCCGTGCAGCGGCTCTTGCAGGGCGGGCAGTACGCATGGGCCAAGCGCACGCTCGACAAGGAGTTTCCCGAGGTCGTGTCGATCCTGCTGCGCCAGGCGGGCGAATTCGGCTTTGGCTTTGCGTCGCGGCCCGAATGGACGCCCGACGAGCGCGCGAAGCAGTGCCGCGAGTGGGCCGCCGCGATCGTCCGCGAGGCGGACGCCGGGGAGGCGCTGATCGACCCGCTCGCCGCACAGATCCAGTCCGGCGTGCAGGATATCCAGAGACTCGAAGAGGCCATGCAGACGCCTGCGTGGCGGCTCGCAGAGTCGGTGCGCCAGCGCGTCTACGAAGCGAAGATCGGCTGCGAGCAGGCAAGCGGGAGCCTCGCGCGCGAGCGTCTGGGCGAGCTGCGCGGCCTGCTGCGTCTGGCCATCGCGCACGGCACGTTCCAGAAGCAGGAAGCGCAGCAGATCATGGAATACCTGCGTCTTTTGAAGCCTGAAATTTTCGTCGAGGAACCCGACGACGTATTCACGCGCCTGGCCGCCTGGCTGCGCAACTTTTTCGTGCCGCCGCCGAAGAACCAGCCGCGCAGCTGAAAACGCAACCCCGCCCTACTCCCACATCTTGCGCAGCTTCGCGCCGATCTCGACCTTCGCGCGCGCGGCGGCGGCCAGCCCCGCCGCGCTCGGCGCGCTTGCCACTGGCGCGGGCGGCCAGGCGCGCGACTCGAAGAGCGGCAGCATCCCTGCAGCGATGAAGCGCGTGCGCGACGCCCACACATGGCGGTCGCCGCTCGCGGCCTGGTTGTGCACATAAAAGCGCTGCGGCACGACGATGTGCAGATCCTCTTTCGCGCGCGTCATCGCCACGTAGAGCAGACGCCGCTCCTCTTCCAGTTCCTCGTCGCTGCCCGCGCCGAGATCGGACGGAATGCAGCCGTCCACGCCATTGAGCACGAACACGTTGCGCCACTCCTGGCCTTTGGCCGAATGGATCGTCGAGAGGATCAGGTAGTCCTCGTCGAGAAGCGGATCGGCCGACTCGGCGCTGGTGGCGTCGGGCGGGTCGAGCGTGAGCTCGGTCAAGAAGCGCTCGCGCGACACGTAGGTGCTCGCGATGCTCTCCATCTGCAACAAATCGGCGAGACGCACCTGGGCATCTTCGTGATTGCGCTCCAGATGCGGCTCGTACCAGCGCCGCACGCGCTCGAACTCGGCGGGCCAGGGCGTTGCGCGCATACCGAGCTGATCGACGAGCGCCGCGAACGCGGGCCACTCCTCGGCTGCACGCGGCGGCGGCGCGAATGCGGCGAGCGCCTGCGCGGCGCGGTACGCGCCCGTGCAGGCCGCGACCTGATCGAGCAGACGCGCCGCCGTCGCGGGCCCGACGCCCGGCAGCAGTTGCGTCACGCGAAAGCCCGCCACGCGGTCGAGCGGATTCTCGGCCCAGCGCAGCACGGCGAGCACGTCCTTCACGTGCGCGGCGTCGAGGAAGCGCAGGCCGCCGAATTTCACGAACGGGATGTTGCGGCGCGCGAGTTCGATTTCGAGCGTCGCGCTGTGGTGCGCGGCGCGAAACAGGACCGCCTGCTGCTTGAGCGTCATGCCGCCCTCGCGCGCCTCCAGGATCTGTTCGACGACGTAGCGCGCCTGAGTGGCCTCGTCGGCGACCGTCACCAGGCGCGGACGCTGCTGCGACGCGCGGTCGGTCCACAGGTTCTTGGTGAAGCGCTCGGCGGCGGCGTCCATCACCGCGTTCGAAGCGGCCAGAATCGGCTCGGTCGAGCGGTAGTTGCGCTCGAGCGTGACCTGGCGCGCAGGCGGATCGAACTGAGCGGGGAAATCGAGAATATTGCGCACCGTCGCGCCGCGAAACGAATAGATCGCCTGAGCGTCGTCGCCGACCACGGTGAGGCCTCGCCCGTCGGGCTTGAGCGCGAGCAGGATCGACGCCTGCAGGCGATTGGTGTCCTGATACTCGTCGACGAGGATATGGTCGAAGCGCCCCGCCAGATCGGCCGCGATGGCCGGCTCCGCCGCCATGTGCGCCCAGCAGAGCAGCAAGTCGTCGTAGTCGAGCACGTTCTGCTTCTGCTTGGCATCCACGTAGGCCGCGAATAGCGCGCGCAGTTGCGGCTCCCATTCGAGGCACCACGAGAACGAGCGTGCGAGCACGTTCGCGAGCGAATCGCCGGTGTTGACAACGCGCGAGTAGATCGCGAGGCACGTCGACTTCGCGGGAAAGCGCTTGTCCTTCGCCGATAACCCCAGTTCGTGGCGCACGAGGTTCATCAGATCGGCGGAGTCCTCGCGGTCGTTGATCGTGAACGCGGGCGAGAGGCTGATCTGCTCGGCGTATTCGCGCAGCAGGCGCGCGCCGATGCCGTGGAAGGTGCCTGCCCAGGTGAGCCCCTGAGCCAGGGCCGCCGCCGCGCCCGACACCCCGGCCGCGATGCGCGAGACGCGCCGCGTCATCTCCTGCGCCGCGCGGCGCGAGAAGGTCAGCAGCAGGATGCGGTGCGGATCGGCGCCGTTTGCGACCAGATGCGCGACGCGGTGCGCCAGCGTGTTGGTCTTGCCCGAACCCGCGCCGGCGATCACCAGCAGCGGCGCGGGGAGCGCCGCGCCCGGCGCGAACGCCTGCGGCCCGCCGTGCTCGACGGCGGCGCGCTGGGCGTCGTTGAGCTTCGCGAGATACGGCGCCGCCTCGGGCGCAATATCGCTCGTGCAGGGGGAATCGGCGAGAGAGGCAGTGGAGACGGTGGACAAGGCAGGCGCGGCAGTATCCGGTGAAAATGAGCAGTGTGCGGGCCGGGTCGGGCATCGACACGGCGACGCATACTGTATATTCATACACCTCTCGTCCGCAAGCGCCGATCTTGCCGTGATCTGGCGCCATTCAGCGTCCAACTTGGGCGCGACGGCAACGCGGCTGAATCAAAGGCGTCACGCCCCCGCTCGGCTGCAATCGCTTATGATGCTCACCCTTCGCGCGCCCTGCCCGGCACGCCCCTGATTTCCTTTGCGCCATGCCCAATCTCGATTTCACCCTCACCGGCGACTACGTCGAACTCCACAATCTCCTGAAGATCACCGGTCTCGCCGACAGCGGCGGCTCGGCCAAGCAGATCGTCGCCTCCGGCGCCGTGAAGGTGGACGGCGAGGTCGAGCTGCGCAAGACGTGCAAGATCCGCGCGGGCCAGTCGGTGCTGCTCGGCGACACGCGCATTGCCGTGCGCGAAGCGGAGTAAGGCAAACAGCGCAGCGGCTGCATGGCCCAAATGAAATAGATTCGAAAGCGAATGCACCATCCAGGTGCTTTTTGTCCGAAAGAAGCGTAATCTCGCATTGAGCTTCCCAACTCGATACGAACGCACTTTCTGAACGCGCGGCGCGATTTATCGCGCCGCGCTTGCTTTTCATGACCCGACCCATTGCCCCCGCCGACCGGGCGAGCCGCGCCATCGCCCCGCCCTCGCTCAAACGCCACGCCGCCGACACCGCACGCCTCGCCGCGCCGCTCGCCATCGCCCAGCTTTCGCAGATGGCCATGAGCGTGACCGATACCGTGCTGCTCGGGTCGCTGGGCGCGGGCGCGCTCGCGGCGGGCGGGCTCGGCGCGAACCTGTTCTTCGTGGTGGTGACGGTGCTGCAGGGCGTGCTGACCTCGGTGAGCGTGAGCGTTGCGCAGGCGCGCGGCGCCGACGACCTGCACCGGGTGCCGCACATCTACTGGACCGGCTTTGCGCTGTCCTTGCTGCTGGCCGTGCCGGCGTTCGCGCTGCTGTCGTTCGCGGGGCCGCTGCTGGTTGCGCTCGGCGAGCCGCCCGTGCTCGCGCACCAGGTGGGCGAGTACGCGGCCGTGCTGCGCTGGGGCGCGCCCGCCAGCCTGATCGGCGTGGGGCTGATGCGCTCGTTCCTGCCCGCCATCGGCGCGGCGAAGCGCCTGCTGTGGGTGTCGATCATCAGCGTGTTTTTCAACGGCTTCCTGAACTACGGGCTGATTCACGGCGCTTGGGGTCTGCCGCGCCTCGGCTTCCTGGGCTCCGCGGTCGCTACCGCGATCACCGTCTGGCTGACCACCCTCGTGCTGATGGCGCTGCTGCATCTGCGGCCCTCGCATCAGCACTTCGTGGTCGCGCGGCGGCCCACTGCGCCGCTGATGGGCGAGCTTTTTGCCATCGGCTGGCCCGTGGCGATCACCTACGCCGTTGAATCGATGCTCTTTCTCGCCACCGGCCTGCTGGCCGGCCTGCTCGGCGCAACGCCGCTCGCCGCGCACCAGATCGCGCTGAACGTGGCTTCGGTGATGTTCATGGTGCCGCTCTCGATCGGCCAGGCGGCCAATGTGCGGGTGGGCTACTGGATCGGCGCGGGCGTGCCGCGCGCGGCGCGCCATGCGGGCTTCGTCGCGCTGGCGCTGGGCGTGGGCTTCATGTCGATGTCGGCGCTCGTGATGGTGCTCGCGCCGCACTGGATCGTCGGGCTCTACCTGCACCTCGACGATCCGGCCAACGCGCAGACCGTCGCGCTCGCGGCGTCGCTGCTCGGCGTGGCCGCGCTGTTCCAGATCGTCGACGGCATGCAAACCGTGGGCTCCGGCTGCCTGCGCGGCCTGAAGGACACCCGTATACCGATGGTGGCGGCTACGCTCGGCTACTGGGGCATCGGCTTTCCGGTCGGCTATGTGCTCGCGTTCCACTTCGGAATGGGTGCGCTCGGGCTCTGGTGGGGGCTCGCGGCCGGACTCGCGAGCGTGGCCGCGCTCATGACATGGCGCTTTCATCGCATGAGCCGCCGGTCGCAAATCGAGGCGGCGGCGCGCGCGGGCTGAGGCAGCACGCGCCCGCTCGGGCGGGTTGCCAGCGCGCCGCCGAAGAGCCCCGCGCGATTCGTTAAACGCATGGTTAAAATAGCGGGCCCGGCGCACCCCGCCGTTCGCCCGCCGGTCCGCCCATAACGCCCCATAGCGCCCCATAGCGCCCGATAAACACCCCGCTCATGCTTGCCCCGATTACCCGACTGTTCCCGCTCTGGGCCGTCCTCGTCTCGCTTTTCGCCTACTTCAATCCGGGCGTCGTCGCGCCCGTCACGCCCCACGTCACGACGCTCCTGACGATCATCATGCTCGCCATGGGCGTGACGCTCTCGTTCGCCGACTTCCAGCGCGTCTTCACGCGGCCCGCGCCCGTGCTCGCCGGCATCGTCCTGCACTACCTGGTGATGCCGCTGGCCGCATGGGTCATCGCCCACGCGCTGCACATGCCGCCCGACCTCACCGCGGGCATGGTGCTGGTGGGCAGCGTCGCGAGCGGCACGGCCTCGAACGTGATGATCTATCTCGCGCGCGGCGACGTCGCGCTTTCGGTGACGATCAGCGCGCTCTCGACGCTCGTGGGCGTGTTCGCGACGCCGCTCCTCACGCGCTTTTATGTCGACGCTTCGATCGTCGTGGACGTGCACGGCATGCTCATGAGCATCCTGCAGATCGTGGCGCTGCCGATTGCCGTCGGCCTCGTCGTGAACCGTCTCGCGGGCAGCCTTGTGCGGCGCGTGGAGCCCGTTCTGCCGCTCGTCTCGATGGTCTCGATCCTCGCGATCATCGCGGCCGTGGTGGGCGGCACGCACGCAAGCATCGCCACGGTGGGCCCGCTCGTGGCGCTCGGCGTGGTGCTGCACAACGGTATTGGTCTGCTCGGCGGCTATTGGGGCGGACGTCTGCTCGGCTTCGACGAATCGGTGTGCCGCACGCTCGCGATCGAAGTGGGCATGCAAAACTCGGGCCTCGCCGCGACGCTCGGCAAGCTCTACTTCTCGCCGCTCGCCGCCCTGCCCGGCGCGCTGTTCTCGGTGTGGCACAACCTCTCCGGGTCGCTGCTCGCGGGCTACTGGGCCGGCAAGCCGGCGCGCGGCAGCGAGCGCGATGCCGACGAAGCGCGCAGCGCGAGCGTCGGCGCATCGGCCAGCCGGCGCAGCTAAGCGCGGTGTCGCACACGCGTCGCGCTTGGTGCGCGCCATGCAACATGGCTTCCCGATAAAATCGGCGGCAAAAGGCAAAAGGCAAAAGGCAAAAGGCAAAAGGCAAAAGGTGCACGACGCAAGCGAACCAAAGTAAGCGAACCCTTGGGAACGCCGCAGCGCCAACCAATTCGCACGCCGCCGGAGCCACGCGCATTGCGCCAACGCCGGTCGCCAGGAGAGGAGAATCCGCTTGTCCGCGCATACCGTTCAGAGCTTGGCCGCCGATACCCTGCCCGCTGCCCCGCCCGCAGCCCGTGCGGCGCCGCCGCGCCGCGCCCGGCCCCGCGTGCTCGCGCCGTTCTCTTCGCTCTCCTCGCGCGCTTCGTTCCGGCTGGTTGCGCTCCTGAGCGTTACGTTGCTCGCGGCCTGCGCGACGCGCCCGCCCGCCACGGCGTTCCAGCGCACTACCTCGGCGGCGCTGTCCGCGCCGGAGGCGCGCGCTACGCCGCTGGGCGAAGCGCTTGCCGCGCCGGTGGCGTCCCATCCGGACGAATCGGGCTTCCGCCTGCTCGCCACCGGCACCGACTCGCTGCAGATGCGCATCGCGCTCGCGCACGCGGCGACGAAAACGCTCGACATGCAGTACTACATCGCCAACGAGGACACCACCGGCAAGCTGCTGCTGGGCTCGGCGTTGTACGCGGCCGATCATGGCGTGCGCGTGCGCATGCTCGTCGACGACCTGAACTTCCACGACATCGGCCGCCTGATGGCGGCGCTCAACAGCCATCCGAACATTCAGATCCGCGTATTCAATCCGTACGGCAGCCCGAACGAGAGCATGTTCAGGCGCACGCGCAACTTCTTCACGAACGTCGACCAGTTCACGCGCCGCATGCACAACAAGGCGACGATCGTCGATAACGAACTCGCGATCGTGGGCGGGCGCAATCTCGGCGACGAGTACTTCAGCGCGAGCGAAACGCTGCAGTTCCGCGATCTGGACATGCTCACTGCCGGCCCCGTGGCGGCGAGCGTCTCGGCAAGCTTCGACGACTACTGGAACAGCACCGTGTCGTACCCCTTGAGCGTGCTCAATCATCAGAAGTTCGAGCAGAAGGATCTCGACGCGGCGCGCGACGAGCTGCGCGCGCACTGGCGCGAGACCGCCGACCCGTACAACGCGAAGCCGCTCAACGCCACGCCGCTCGCGCAGCAGATCGCGCGCGACGAGCTCGGGCTCACCTGGGCGAAGTGGGAATTCGTGGCCGACGCACCGGAAAAAATCTCGGGCGCCGAGCGCGGCCAGATGGGCGACGCGATGCGCTCCCTGCTCGATCGCGTCAATCAGGCGCACAGCAGCGTGCTGATCATCTCGCCGTATTTCGTGCCGCACGACGCCGGTGTGCAAGCCATCCGCGCGCTCACCGCGCGCGGCGTGCGCGTGGCGATCCTCACCAATTCGCTCGCGGCCACCGACGCCATCGCCGTGCAAGCCGGCTACAGCCCCTATCGTGTGCCGCTGCTGAAAGCCAACGCCGAGCTATACGAGTTCAAGTCCACGCAGCCCGAGACCGAGCGGGCACGGCGCCTGCCCATGATCGGCTCGCGTTCGCGCGCGAGCCTGCACGCGAAAGCCTATGTGATCGACGAGAGCACGCTGGTGATCGGCTCGCTCAATCTCGATCCGCGCTCGGCCAACCTGAATACGGAGCTCGCGCTCGCCGTGGAAAACCCCACACTCGCGCACGAAGCGGCCCAGCTCTTCCAGTTCGCGACCTCCCCGAAAGTGAGCTATCGCGTCTCGCTCGCGACGCCAGCCCAGCTCGCGGCGCTGCGCGGCAGCGCGATTTCGTCGCCGCTCGTGTGGACCGACGAGGAGGACGGCATGATCCGCACCTACAACCTCGATCCCGGTGCGGGTTTCTACAGAAATGTGCTAACCGGACTATTCTTGCTGTTGCCGGTCGACAGCCAGCTGTGAGTCCCCAGTGGTGAGCCCCCCGCAGTGAGCCCCCTGCAGCGAACCCCGTTCTGGCTTCCCGCGCGCCACATTCACCTTGGAGTGTCACCATGACCGCGAGTACCGGGAACGTCAGAATGGAGCGCGACACGTTCGGCGAGATCGCCGTGCCCGCCGCGCAGCTCTGGGGCGCGCAGACGCAGCGCTCCTTGCAGAACTTCCGCATCTCGAGCGAGAAGCAGTCGCCCGAACTCATCACCGCGCTCGCCACGATCAAGCGCGCCGCCGCCGAAGTGAATCTGTCGCTCGGCATGCTCGACGAGACAAAGGCGCGCGCGATCATCGCGGCCGCCGACGAGATCATCGAAGGCAAGCACCCCGGCGAATTCCCGCTCGCGGTCTGGCAAACCGGCTCCGGCACGCAAACCAACATGAACCTCAACGAGGTGATTGCGAACCGCGCGAGCGAGATTCTCGGCGGCGAGCGCGGCGAGGCGCGCAAGGTGCATCCGAACGACGACGTCAATCGCGGCCAGTCGTCGAACGACGTATTCCCCACCGCGATGCACGTGGCCACCGCGTACGGCATCGTCAAGCATCTGCTGCCCGCGCTGAAGACGCTGCGCGACACGCTACAGGCGAAGTCGAAACAGTTCGCCGACATCGTCAAGATCGGCCGCACACATTTGCAGGACGCCACGCCGCTCACGCTCGGCCAGGAGTTCTCGGGCTACGTCGCGCAACTCGACCAGGGCATCCGGCACGTGGAGTCGACGCTGCCCCATCTGTACGAGCTCGCGCAAGGCGGCACCGCCGTGGGCACGGGTTTGAACGCGCATCCGCAATTCGCGCAGAAAGTGGCCGAGACCATCGCGAAGCTCACGGGCATGCCGTTTGTGACCGCGCCCAACAAGTTCGAGGTGATGGCCGCCGCCGACGCGCTCGTGTTCGCGCACGGTGCGCTCAAGACCGTGGCGGCGAGCCTCATGAAAATCGCCAACGACATCCGCTGGCTCGCGAGCGGCCCGCGCTGCGGACTCGGCGAACTCGCGATCCCCGAAAACGAGCCGGGCAGCTCGATCATGCCGGGCAAGGTGAATCCTACGCAATCCGAAGCATTGACGATGCTGTGCTGCCAGGTGTTCGGCAACGACGTGGCCGTGAATGTGGGCGGCGCGAGCGGCAACTTCGAACTGAACGTGTTTCGCCCGATGATCGCGCACAACGTGCTGCAGTCGATCCGGCTACTCGCGGACGGTGCGCTCTCCTTCAACGATCATTGCGCGGTGGGCATCGAGCCCAACCGCGCGCGCATCGACACGCTGCTCAACGAGTCGCTGATGCTGGTGACGGCGCTCAATCCGCACATCGGCTACGACAAGGCCGCGCAGATCGCCAAGAAGGCGCACAAGGAAGGCACGACGCTCAAGGCTGCCGCGCTCGCGCTCGGCCACGTGAGCAGCGAGCAGTTCGACGCGTGGGTCAAGCCCGCCGACATGGTGGGCACGCTGAAGCCATGAGCCCGGCCGATCAGACCCGGCCTTTCGCCACTTCCTCGGGTTTCAGGTCGACGATCGCGTCGAGCGCGTCCTTCACGTCGAGCGCATATTTCGCGAGACGTTTTTGCTCCTCCGTTTCCGGCACGAAGGTCGGCACGGGAATCGGGTTGCCGTTTTCGTCGACGGCCACGAACACGATCAGACAATCGGTCGTGAGGCGCAGCTGGCCGCTCTTCGGGTCGCCCGCGTGCACGGTGATGTGGATGTGCATCGAGGTGCGGCCCGTGGCCACCACGCGCGCGCGCAACTCGACCATGTTGCCGACCAGAATCGGCCGGCGAAAGCGGATGTTGCCGACGCTCACCGTCACGCAGTAGCGGCCCGACCAGACGGCGGCGCATGCATAGGCGGTTTCGTCGATCCATTTCATCAGGGCGCCGCCGTGGACTTTGCCGCCGAAGTTCACCGAGGTCGGCTCGGCAAGAAAGCGGAACGTCGTTTCCGAACGGTCCAGCGGCTGGGAAGGCGTACTCATGGGGGCTCCGCTCGTGAGGATTGCGCCTTGCTGACAAGGCGTCGTTATAGGGTTGCGCCGATTATACGAGCGCCGCATGTCATTCTGTCATACGGTCATTCCTTCATCCGGTCGTCCGCCGGTGCGTCATCCGCCGGCGCCCGGCGCTCAGGCCGACGAAAACCGCGCCCGGTAGTCGAGCGGCAGCACGCCATAGCGACGCTCGAACGCGCGCCGCAGGTTCTGCTCGGTGCCGAAGCCGCAGTCCGCGGCAATGCGCTTGACCGGAAGTCGCGACTGCGCGAGCGCGTGCGCGGCGGCCTCCACGCGCATGGCCGAAACCGTGCGCGCAGGCGTGCGCCCCACCGACTCGACATAGCGCCGCGCGAAAGTGCGCGGGCTCATGCGCGCCGCTTCGGCGAGACGCTCGACGCTCAACTCCCTGTGCAGGTTCGCGGCCATCCAGCCATGCAGCGCGTCGAACGCGCCGCCCGCCGCGCTTTGCGCCTCCAGCGCCTCGCTGAACTGCGCCTGGCCGCCCGGGCGCTTCATGAACACCACGAGCCGCCGCGCGGCATGCATGGCGACCGCGTGGCCGCAGTCTTCCTCGATCAGCGCGAGCGCGAGATCGATGCCGGCCGTCACGCCCGCCGAGGTCCAGACCACGCGGCCGTCGCGCTCGTCGCGCACGAAGATCGGCTCGGGGTCGACCTTCACACGCGGGAAACGGCGCGCAAGCTGCGCCGCGTTGCGCCAGTGCGTAGTGGCGCGGCGGCCATCGAGCAGGCCCGCGGCGGCAAGATAGAACGCGCCGGTGCAAACCGAGGCGACACGCCGCGCATGCGGCGCGGCGGCGGCGATCCATGCGACGAGTGCGGGCTGCAGCACGGTCGAATCGTCGATGGGGACGCCCGGAACGATCAGCGTATCGATGGTGGCGGTGTCGAGCGCGTCGAGCCGCTCGGTGACGACCGGCATGCCCGCGAACGTGGGCAGCACGCCGCCCGCCATGGAGGCGAGCGTGACGCGCCAGGCGCAGGGATCGGCGGCATGCGTGGAATCAGCAGGCGCGGCACGAGCAGGCGCTGCAGCGGCGCGCATCGCCAGTTCGGCCCGCCAGAAAGCCTCGATCGGCCCGCAGGCGTCGAGCAGCACGAGATCGGGTGCAACCGCGAAAACCACATGGCGCACGCAAGAAGACGCGGACATAGGCATGTAAAAACAAAGGGCGATGAAGACGCGAAACGGCCATCATCGCACGCGCGCGATTGGCAGACATGTCGATCTTGCGTCAATTTCTGCCATGCCTGGCCGCGCCCAACTCGCCTCTTCCGGCCGGTTAGTTGTGAATGGTGATGCCCTGATCGATCGTGCCGTACATCGTGATGCCGCTCGCGCTGCTCGACGGCGCGGTGCCGCCGGCGCAAGCCGTACAGAGCAGTGCAACCACTACAAGGGCAAGAATCCGTTTCATGACTGACTGTTTGCTTCCAGAAAGAAATCCATTCTAGCGCGCCGCAGCCGGCGCTCCCCGGCGAGCCGGCAACACCGCGCTTCAGTCGCTCGCCCGCGCGCCTCAATTGCACGCCATATTTCATGGCAGCCTGAAACGTCGAATCACGGATTTCGCTAGAGTAAGCCCATGAGTAAGCACATGAGCGAACAGCCAGCGCAAACTGCGCCGTTCGAGCCGCCAGTTCCGTACGGGAGCCATCATGCCTCTTCCCCCCGCCGATGAAACCCGCCACTTCCCCGGTCTCGCGCGCGTCGCGGCACTGCTCGCCGACCCCGGCCGCGCCGCCATGCTATGGGCGCTCATGGACGGTAGCGCACGCCCGGCGGGCGAGCTCACGATGATCGCGGGCCTCTCGCCGTCCGCCGCAAGCGCGCATCTCGCCCGGCTTGCCGAAGGCGGCTTGCTCGAGCCCGAAGTGCGCGGGCGGCATCGCTACTATCGGATTGCCAGCGCGGAAGTCGCCGCCGCCATCGAAGCGCTGATGAACGTCGCGCACGCCGCCGCGCCGGCCCAGCCCGTGACGCGCCCTGCGCGCACCGTGCCCGTGGAAATGCGTCACGCGCGCACCTGCTATGACCACATGGCCGGCGAGGTCGCGGTGCGCGTGTTCGACCGGCTCGTCGAAGGCGGATGGCTCGTGCGCAACGACGACGATCTCGAAGTGACGGAGCAAGGCGTCGCGCGGCTTTCGAACTGGGGCGTCGACGTGAAGGCGCTGCACGCGCGCCGGCGGCGCTTCGCCTGCACCTGCCTCGACTGGAGCGAACGGCGCCCGCACCTGGGCGGCGCGCTCGGCGCGGCGCTGCTCGAACGCTTTACCGCGAATGGCTGGGTCGAGCGTGCCAGCCGCCCGCGCGTGCTGCGCGTCACGCCACTCGGCCAACGCGAATTCGACGCCTTCGTGAGAACCTGAGCGCATCCATCAAGCTGACAAATATCCGACAACGCCACTTAACGCGCATCAAAAGCGCCCTTTCCGGGGACAGGCACACGTTCTGTTACATCTGGTGCATAAGCCCTAACAATTGAGCGCGCATGGAAACAGGCGCGGCGGATAGAGTTCCCCACATAGCTTCCTGATACTCGCTCCAGGGGCCGGAGAACCAACATGACAACGCGCACCCCATCGCTCACCACGCACGAAGACCCGAATTCGCACGCGGCTGCATATCGCACCCACGGCCGCCCGCTCTGCCGCACGCTGATCGCCGGCGCCGTGCTCGCCGCATTCGCACTCAGCCTGAGCGGCGCCAGTGCGTGGGCGCAGGCCGCGCCCGCCGCAGGCGACCCGCCCGGACGCGTCGCGCGCCTCGACTACATGGCGGGCGACGTGACCACCGAACCGGCCGGCGCGACCGACTGGTCCTATGCGCAATTGAATCGCCCGCTCACGACCGGCGACCAGATCTGGAACGACGCCAATGCTCGCTCGCAGATGCACATCGGCTCGACGGCAGTGCGCATGGGCCCGCAAACGAGCGTCGACGTACTCAATCTCGACGACTCGAACGCCCAGCTCAAGGTCGCACAAGGCACGCTTTCGACGCGCGTGCGGCAATTGCCCCCCGGTAGCGCGTATGAAATCGACACGCCCAATCTCGCGCTCGGCGTGACCAGCCCCGGTGACTATCGCGTAGATGTCGCGCCCGATGGGAGCGCCACGACCGTCACGGTGCGCAGCGGCAATGTTACGGTGTACGGCCAGAACGGCCAGATGCCGATGTCGGCGGGCCAGCAGATCCGCTTTGCCGGCACCGACCTGCAGCAGGTGGCGAGCGAGGCCGCGCCGCCGCCCGACGCCTTTGACCAGTGGGCGCTCGCGCGCGACGCCGCAGAGGACCGTTCGGTCTCGGCGCGCTACGTTTCGCGCAATATCCCCGGCTATCAGGACCTCGACGCCAACGGTTCGTGGCGCGAAAGCCCGCAGTACGGCGAAGTCTGGACGCCGAACGACGTGCCCTCGGGCTGGGCGCCGTATCACGACGGCCACTGGGTCTGGCAAGCGCCATGGGGCTGGACGTGGGTGGACGACGCTCCATGGGGCTTCGCGCCTTATCACTACGGCCGCTGGGCCTATGTCGACGATTCGTGGGCGTGGGTGCCGGGCCCGATTGTCGAGACCGAGCCGCCGGTCTACGCGCCCGCGCTCGTCGCCTTCGTGGGCGGTGGGGGCGGCGGCCCCGACTGGGGCGTGAACCTCGCCATTGGCGGCGCGGCGGCGGCGGGCGTCGCGTGGTTCGCGCTCGGGCCGGGCGAACCGTGGCATCCGCACTGGGGCGACTGGAGCCCGCGTTACTACGACCGCGTGAATCAGACCGTCATCGTCAATAACTACCGACACGACGTGAACATCACGAATATCACGAACGTCAATGTGCACAACAATACGTTCGTGAACTACCGCGTACCGGGCGCCGTGACCGCCGTGCCCGCCACGGCCTTCGTGCACGGCCAGCCGACCTCGCGCTTTGCACAGCGCGTCGACCCGCGCCAGTGGCAGAACGCGCGCATCCAGTCGGGCACGCCGGGCATCGCGCCGGTCAAGGGCAGCTTCGGCCCGAACATGCGCCGCGCCGATTACCGCCCGCCAGCGTCGCTCAATCAGCGGCAAGTGGTGGCGACGCGCGCGCCGGTTGCGCCGCCCGCTTTCCATGACAACCTCGCGCAGCGCTTCGCCCGTGGCGGCGGCGCCGTGCCGGGCGCGGGCGCGCCCGTCGTGCGCGTTTCCGCGCCGGCGCACGCCCCGTTCTCATCCTTCTCGCCCGCTTCGCGCGGAGGATGGCCGCAGCAGAACGTGCGCGTCGTGCCGCCGCACTCGCCGGTGATCGGCGCAACGGGCCGGGGTAACGGCCAGCCCGGCGGCCAACTCGGTGGTCAACCCATCGGCCAGCCCGGGCGGACCAACGGCACGCCCGGGCTGGCGTCCGATCAGATGCACGGTCAAATGCCGGCTCAAATGCGCGGTCAAATGCCAGGCCAAACGCCAGGTCAAACGCCAGGCCAGCCACCGCGTCCGAGCGCCTTCGCCCAAGGCGGCCCGCGTGGCCCGAGCGCGTCCATGCCCATGCGCGGGCAGCAACCCGGCCAGCCTGGCATGGCGCCGGCAATGACGAACGGCCATGGTCCGGCCGGGCAGCCGAGCGAAGCGCATGGCGTGCCGCGTCCGCCGCAGTTCGCCGGACGGCCGGAAAGTGCGCAGCCGCAGGGTGCCCTGCCCGGCGGCCAGCCGCACGCACCAGGCACGCCGGGCGCTGCCGGCAACATGAATGGCCGTGCGATGGCAGGCGCGCCGGGCGAGACGCATCAGCCGTCGTGGATGCAGCCGCACGCGCCGATTGCCCAGCGTGGACAGCCCGGCGGCGGCGCAGCGCCGCGTCAGGAGAGCCGCCAGCAAGCTTTCGCATCGATGCAGCAGCCGCGTGACGGCGCGCCTGCTCGCATACCGCAACCCTCCGCAGGCGACGCGCCGCACGGGCCGCAACCGGGCGCGCAAGCCCGCCCGCAGCCCCAGGCGCAACCGGCGCAACCGGCGCAACGCGCCGATTTTCATCCGCCACAGCAGCCACAACCGCGCGAGCAACCGCGCCCGCAGCCCCAACCCCAACCGCGGGCCGAATTCCATCCGCAACCGCAGCAACAGCCGCGTGAAGCGCCGCATCCGCAACCTCAGCCGCGCGCGGAATACCATCCGCAACCCCAGCCGCAGCCGCGTCCGGAATTCCATCCGCAACCGCAGCCGCAACCGCGCGCCGAGTTCCATCCGCAACCGCAGCCGCAACCGCAGCCGCGCGCCGAGTTCCATCCGCAGTCGCAGCCCCAGCCGCGTCCCGAGCCCCGTCCGCAGCCTCAGCCCCAGCCGCATCCGCAAGCCGGCGGCGGCCACGACGATCGCCATCGCGGCTAAACCCACCGCCCCGGCGCGCGCAGAACAGCGCGCGCCATTCAACGCAAAAGCCCGCGAACGTCACCGTTCGCGGGCTTTGTTTATGGTGCGGCGCGATGGCACTACAGCGGCACGCTACACCGCCATTGGCGCGGTAAGCGGATCGTGGTGCCGGTAGCCGGCCAGCGAGAAGTCCGACGGCTCGACTTTTTCGAGCCACTCGGGCTCGTAGAGGCCGGTTTTTGCGTACTCGGGCACGCGTGCGGCGATCTCGAGGCGTGGGCTCTCATAGGGCTCGCGGTGCAACTGCTCGTTGAGCATGCCGAGCTGATTTTCGTAGATGTGCGCGTCGCCGATGAAGTACGTGAACCAGCGCGGCGTGTAGCCGGTCAGGCGGCCGACGAGATGTAGCAGCACCGCGCCTTCGGTCAGATTGAACGGCGTGCCAAGCCCGACGTCGTTGCTGCGGATGTACAGGCACAGCGAGATCTCGCGCTTCGCGACGTTCGGCAGGAATTGGTAGAGCAGATGGCACGCGGGTAGCGCGATCTCGTCGAGCACCGCCGGGTTCCAGCCATGAAACAGAATCCGGCGATCGGCGGGATTGTTCATGATCGTGTCGAGACACTGGCGCAGTTGGTCGACCGCCTTGTAGAGCAGCACCTTTGGGCGGCCGTCCTCGCTGAATTCGCTCACGCGCGCAAAGCCGCGGGACTGCGCGTCGGCAAGCTGCGCGCTCGCGTCGGCGTCGAGCACCTTGTAGGCGGGCCACTGGCGCCACTGCACCCCGTAGACGTCGCCCAGATCGTCGGTGCCGCGGCGATACGGATTGGCCAGCCACTGCGCGTTCTCGTTCGCATTGGCGTCCCAGACCTTGCAGCCGAGCGCGCGGAAATCCGCCGCGCTGCGCGAGGCGCGCAAGAAGCCGATCAGCTCGCCCACCGCGGACTTGAACGCCAGCTTTTTCGTCGTGACAGCGGGGAAGCCCTGTTGCAGGTCGAAGCGCAGCATTGCGCCCGGCATGCTGATCGTGCGGATGCCGGTACGGTTTTCCTGCCAGGTGCCGGTGTCGAGGATCGAGCGGACGAGCTCGAGATACTGTTTCATGCGCGCTTCCCTGAGCGGGCGCGCGAGCGCACCCGATGCGGATTCAAAAGCGAGATTCTATAGCAAGCGGGCAAACGGCAGATCGGGCCCAATGGCTCAGCAGCGCAGAACAACCGGGGAACGAGCAGGAAGGCGCGCAACGACACCACGGCCGTATTGGCATAACATGTTTATGCAATTCGCATTATTTCTTCAAAGCGGGAAATAAAAAATTAATGCGCCGCACAGAAAACGTTATTGTGGCAAAAGCAAACGGAGAAAAATCGACACGCAGAATAGCGTGACAGCGGTGTGGAAAATTCGTTAGCAAATGATGCATAAATAATCCACCATTTCGTCATCGGCGAACCCGGGCCGCACGAATCAACGCATGCTGGCGCAAGCCACGCGGACAAGGCGGCCCACGCACGCGAGCCGCCTGCCGCACGAACCCGCGCCCCCGCGCGGACCCGTCTTGCACCCCTGCACCCTTCTGAACCGTCCAGCACCCTCATGGCCGTATCCGGCTCTTGGTCGCCTGCTTCGTCAGCGCTTGTCCGGCTGCTTTTTGCGCAGCCGCTTTATGGTCCCCTCAGCGAGGCCTGCTGCAGATCACCACCTTCGGTCACCTTCAAGCCCCGCCCCCCGAAATCAGCCCGCCAGAATGCGGCGCGAGCGGATCGCTCTCCATATGCCGCATGCCGTGCGCGCACAACAGCCGGTACAGCGTCACGCGCGAAATACCCAGTTCCTGCGCGGCGTCGCCAAGACGCCCGCGATGGCGCAGCAACGCGAGTTCGATGGCCTGGCGCTCGGCGGCCTCGCGCGCCTGCGCGAGCGAGACCGGCACCACCTCGACGTAATCGCCGAGTTCCAGGTCACGCGCCGTGATCGCACGCCCTTCCGACATGACGATCGCGCGCCGCACGCGGTTGATGAGCTCGCGCACGTTGCCCGGCCAGCTGTAGTTATGCAGCGCCGCAATCGCATCGGGAGAAAAGCCTCGCAGGCGCCGCCCGCCGTCTTTCTTGAAGCGCTCGAGCATGTGCCGCGCGAGCAGTTCGATGTCCTTGCCGCGCGCGCGCAGCGGCGGCTCGTCGATCTGCAGCACGCACAGGCGATGATACAAATCCTGGCGGAAGCGCCCGTCGACCATCGCCGCGCGCATGTCCACGTGCGTGGCGGAGATGATGCGCACATCCACCGGCATCGACTGATGGCCGCCCAGCCGCTCGATCTTGCCTTCCTGAAGAAAGCGCAACAGGCTCGCCTGGCTTTCCATCGGCAGGTCGCCGATTTCATCGAGAAAAAGCGTGCCGCCGTTGGCCGCTTCCACGCGCCCGGTCTTGCGCTGGCTCGCACCCGTGAATGCGCCGCGCTCGTAGCCGAATAGCTCCGACTGCAGCAGATGCGGCGGAATGGCGCCGCAATTGATGGGCACGAACGGCGCATTGCGCCGGGACGAACGTTCGTGAATGGCAACCGCGGTGAGTTCCTTGCCGGTGCCCGACTCGCCCGAAATGAACACCGGCGCGTCGGTCATCGCGACCTTGCGGATCGAGCGGAAGAGCGCCAGCATGGCCTCGCACGAGCCCACCATTTCGCCTTCCGCGCCACCCGAATGGTCGTTCGAGGCACGCTCGCAAAGCGTGACCATGCCATAGGCATGGCCCACGGAATCGACGATGCGCTCGCCGCTCCACGGCACCGTTACGTAATCGAAACAGTAATCGCGCACGAGACGGCGCAAATTGGCGTCCTGCAACTGACCGGTGGTGGTCGCGGCCACCCAGCCGACGTTAGGCAACGTCAGGCACGGCTCGAAGGCACCGATCTCATGGAGATGGAATTCGCTGGATAGATCGAGCAACCCGCCCGCGGGCGAACCCGCGCGCAGCGCGCGCCGCGCGTCCCGCGCGTTGCCAACGATCTCCACCTGCCAGCCGCGCTCGTGGAACCGCTCGTTCAGCGCTTCATTCGGACTGCGCGTCACGTAAACCAATTGCCGCGTTGCGGATTCCATTATTCAGATCCTCTTGCCAACACATCGTTGCGAAATGACGGCACGCACCTGATGTACAGACACGCCGCAAAAGAAACCATTCGCCAGGCGCAATTAAACGCGGGCGAGCATAGGGGCTTTTGCGGACAGTGAATCCCCGAACTGCGGCGTGTGGTCAACTTGGCCCTTACAGGGCCTTTGTTATCTGTATTACTTGTTTTTCTGAAGCTTACTATATGCACCGGGGTGTTGGATAGAAAATATGCGGCGCGAATTGATAAGGGCGCAATGGAAAGGTTTCCATTACGCGGCCGCTGAATTGTAAGAGGAAAATCAATTGCGGATGTTTCCATTCTCTTGCTCCCGCACTGTTTTCCGAGCACCCCGGATCACATAGAAAAAAAGTCGCGCAAACGTTTTCTTTGAAACGTTCCAGCGAATTTTGGGCGTTTAAACCAGCCCGACGTTTCAGCACTGAAACGTTTTTGCGAAAATCCACTATTCAAAATCCGTAGAAAATATTCCAACCCGCGACGTATCAACGGATTGCGTGGCATGGCACACGTTTCGCTAAATGTCTCGCACCAGGAGATACGCCATGCGACTCATTTCTTCAAACATCAGGCGCAGTGTGGCCGGCCCGTGCGGCATGCTGGCCGCCGTGCTGATTCCCGCCGTGCTCTTCGCCTTCGCGCCGTCGGCGCGCGCACAAACCGCTGCGGATGTGGCGAGGGCGAGTGTGGTCGCGGCGAACTCCAATGTCGTTCCTGCAACAGACGCGGCCATGGTGAGCGCAACGCTCGATATGAGCATGGCCCCTGACTCCTATTACGGCGCCAGCGGCAAGAACTTGAGCGCCGACATGAGCACGCGCACGCTCGCCGCCGATCCCGGCCCCGCTGGGGACGATCCGGCGCTCGCGGGCGTGGGCGCCATCGACGACCAGACGCTCGCGCGCCAGCACGGAGGCGCCGTGGGCATGGTGATGGTCGCCGCCACGCCGCAGCTCATGCGCGGCAATGGCGTGACGCTGTGGGACGAAATCGCCCCGCCCGCTCCGCTGCCGATTCCGGTGGACGCCGGCCAGGTGGCACAGGGAAACACCGCCAGCTACATCCGGAAGTAACGGAAAGAACGCGGCAGACAACGCGCTTTTCGCCGAACCGGCCCCGTGCCGGCCACAACGTGGTTCGAAGGTGGCGCCCAATGCGCGCCGCGCCGGAAACAGAGACGGAGACAGTCATGATCGTTCGCTTGAAGACGCCAGCTGCGCGCCGGCACTCCGCCCGGCTCGCCGCCGTCCTGAGCGCCGCGTTCGCTGCGGCGCTGGCGGCAGGCGTCAGCGCACAGCAGGTGACCAATCCCGGCGACATCATCGTCGAGCGCGACATCACCCCGCGCAGCGCCTTCGCCGCCGTGCCGAAGAGCCAGGACCCCGTGCGGGTGCGTGCCACCACCTTCCCGAAGAACACCTTCGACCCGACCATGGCGACGCTCGTGAACGATACCGACCTCACCAACGCGCATGGCAATTCCGGCGTGAACACGAGCGGCGCGCTAGCCGGCGAAGCCGCGGGCGTGCAGGCCATCACCCGCGTTCTCGTGGGCAACCCGGCAGGCTCGAACTCGGCGCTCGGCGCGGGCGGCAGCGCCCAGGCCGTCGGCGGGCTGGGCGGCACGATCTCCTCCACGGTCACCGGCGCCATCGCGCCGATCACGAGCGCACTGGGCGCGATCGGGAGCATGAAATGAGCCGCCACACACCCGCCCGGAACATTCCGCGAGCATTGGAAGCCGTCGCGCTCGCCGCCTCACTGGCGGCGCTCGCAACGACCGCGCAAGCCCAGGTCAACGTAGGCGCGACCGCCGTGATCGCGCCGAACGCGGCGACCTCGACCACCGGCGCGCTCGCCGTGAACGAAGCGGCCGGGCTCGACAACGCCCAGGCCAACCAGTTGACCATCACCAGCGGCGGCTCGGTCGCCAATGTGAATCTCGATGAACAAGGCGCCTCGACGCGCGCGCGGCTCGGCAACGCCACCGCGCTGATCGGCTCGGGCGCTTTCTCCAACACGACCGGCGCCATGATGGTGAATCAGTCGGCGGGCGTGGGCAACATCCAGCGCAACAGTGCGCAGATCGCCACTGGTGTGCTCGGAGTCGCGATGGTATCGGACGGCGAACTGTCCGCCGCCAGCGCGACGAACGGCGGTATGGGCAACCAGACAGGCGAGACACGCGGCATTCGTGAGGTACGCATCGACGGTGCGGCCTTCAGGAATGCAACGGGCCTCGTACAGGTGAACCAGACAGCCGGCGCCGGTAACGTCACGGCAAACAGTTTTGTGCTCCGTCCCCCGGCGGGCACTCTTTTTTAACTGACCACTAGTATCGGAGCGAAACATGAAGCGCACCCTCATCGCAGCAGCAGTCCTCGCGACGGCGGCTAGTTCCGCTTACGCAGGCCCCAAGACCGCTTTCCTATTCAACGCCACCGGCGTGACCGAATATGTGGGCATCGAAGGCTTTGTCGGACTGTTCGGATGCGTCGCCGTCTCGAGCACGGCCGGCGCGGTCATCAACAACACGCAGAACACGGGTGGCGGCACGCTGCTTCCGCAGGCGCAGAGCTATCAGTTCGGCAACGTGACGACCCACTTCAACGACACCAACTGGAGCAAGGTCGGCACGGGCACCAATTCGAGCTACCGCACCTCGTACTTCGCCGAAGGATCCGCTTCGCAGTCGATGAGCGCATCGTCGAAGACGCACGACGTGAGCGCATGGACCGCGACGACCTCGTCGCGCAACTCGAGCTTCAGCAAGACCTTCAACGCCGGCATCGCGGCCAACTATCACGTCGCCACCGACAGCGGCAACACGAGCAATTCGACGACCGCAAGCACCTATAGCGACACGGGCCACAGCAATCACAGCCACTCGTACGACAGCGTCGGCAGCAACACCTCAACGCATTCGCAAAACGGCAGTGCGGGCGTCCAGGTCGGCGCCTCGTGGACGCACACCGGCAACTTCTTGAACGGCTCGGCCACTTTCGCCGCGAGCGGGTCCGAAGGCTCGTCGCACACGAGGAGCAACTCGCATAACAACAGCGACTCGACCGCAACGGCGAGCACGTGGTCGACGGCCAACAACCGCAACACGAGCAACAGCTCGACCAACGCGAACACGGCCTACGCCGACGGCACGGGCAGCGCCGCGGTCTCCTCCTATGCGAACGGCACGAGCGGCAAGTCGAGCAACTCCAGCAATACGTACAATCACCACTTCAGCGAATCGAGCAGCAGCTCGCACTCGCACTCGCAGGCTTACGCGAGAGCCACGGAAGAAAGGCATACGTCAGGCTACAGCGTGAACGACACGATGAAGACGGTCGACGATACGACGACCGGCTGGGTGACGAATCACATCGACACCCGCAAGGCCGCCACGCTCGACGCCAACACCGGCAACAACGCAGCAACCGGAGTGACGGGCAACCTGGGCGTGAACATCGCCGAAGGCATCAACAACGCGCAAAGCAATGACGTCG
Organism: Paraburkholderia sp. A3BS-1L; assembly: GCF_051125215.1. Taxonomy (NCBI): domain Bacteria; kingdom Pseudomonadati; phylum Pseudomonadota; class Betaproteobacteria; order Burkholderiales; family Burkholderiaceae; genus Paraburkholderia; species Paraburkholderia sp. A3BS-1L. The sequence continues at coordinate 2,293,661 of NZ_CP120442.1, forward strand.
CGCTCGCTTCGGTCGATGTGGGCAATGTGTTCGGTAACGCTCAGATTTTCAATAATCAAGCGTCCGCTGGCACAGCCAATGTGAAAAACTTCAACCTCAACGCTTCGGTGGGTGACGGCTCGCTCGCCAGCGTCTCGGGCAATGTCGGTGTGAACGTCGCTTCGGGTATCGGCAACGCGCAGAACAACAGCCTCGCCGGCTCCGTAACGACGGCCAAGAACGCCGGTTCCGCCCAGACCACGGCGATGGTCGCGACCGACAACAACGTGCAGAACGCAGGCATGACGGCAACGGGCCAGTTCCAGGGTACGGCTAGCCTCGGCGCCGGCACGCTCGCCAATGCCAGCGGCAACATCGGCGTGAACATTGCCGGCGGCATCGGCAACCTGCAGCACAACGGCATGGCCATCGCGGCAATGAGCAACGGCCACTAGGCAAGGCCCGAGCATCAATACGCAGTCCTGATATCCAGGTAGTTGCAAGCTGTACCCCGACGCGCCGGCCGCCGTCACACAGCGGCTGGCGCGCAAACCCGATGCAGGAGACCACCATGTCCGGGTCCGTTTCGTCCCCGGCGTCAAGAACATGTGCCGTCGCGCTGGCGCTCGCCGCCACTGCGGCGTGGATGCCTAGCCAGGCGCAGACGAGCATCGACGCGACCCACCTGATCGGCGTGCCGATCAAGTTGCCGGTCCGCTCGATGCGCGAGATTCGCTACAACAGCGTCGTCACGCAGCAATACGACTACAGCTGCGGCGCGGCCGCGCTCGCGACGCTGCTCAAGTACGGCTACGGCATCGACATTCCCGAACCGGAACTGATCCGGCGCATGATGGTGTTCTCCACCCCCGAGGTGGTCGTGAAGAACGGCTTCTCCATGCTCGACATGAAGAAGTTCGTCGAAACGATCGGCCTGCGCGGCCGGGGCTTTCGCGTCAATACCGACGCACTCTATCACCTGCAGATTCCCGTGCTCGTCCTCATGAACATCGAGGGCTACGAGCACTTCGTGATCGTCAAGCATGCCGAGAACAACCGCATCTTCATTGCGGACCCCGCGCTCGGTAACCGCATCGTCGCCGAGGATGACTTCGCGAAGACGTGGAACGGCCTCGTCTTCGCCGTGCTCGGCAAACCGTTTCGGGAGGATTCTCCGCTGTTGCAGAACAACGAGTCGATCGCCTTGAAGCTGCGCGAGAACGCCCTGCTCAACGGCACGGCGCCGACTCCTTTCTTCGAATACGGCCTCGACAAGGCCCTGATGTTCTGAAGTCCTGAATAGCCATGAAACGCAACCTCTCACAGTGTAGCATCGCGGCAGGTGTCTGCGCGCTCGCCTGCGCTTGTTCGGGCAATGCGTGCGCAGCAGAAAGCCTCGCCGCCACCCAGGCGGCCGTGCCTGCATTTCTTTCAGCGGGCGGCCCCGACGCGCAGCCCGTGCGCTGCGAGCTCGTCGACGACGAGGTGCTCGCGCATCAAACCGGCAAGTACGCCGGCAGCGACATGATTTCCGGCTTCGTGCTCAGCGTGCTGTCGCAATGGCAGTTGCCCAATGGCGCCAGCGCCGTCGCACAAGGCGCGCTCGCCGTCTCGCAGAACACGGCCAACCATCTGAGCGCGAGCGTGCAAACCAGCGCACGCGTCACCGACCCGATGCCGGGCGGCACGAACCCGGGCAATAGCGGTGCCACGCCGAACGCCTCGGCCTCGGGCGGCCAGAACGTGTCGGTCAACGGCGTATCGCAGATCACCCAGGTCGCGGGCAACAACAACGTCGGCTCCAACGCCGCGACCATCGATTACAGCCACGCGCTGCAGATCGCCGGCATGGCGGGCGCCAACCAGACGAGCGCAGCGGCTTCGAACGCGAACGGCACCATCAAGGCCGGCATCGCATTCGGCGGCAACGGCATCAACGTCACGCTGCAAACGCCCGCCGGCATGGCGACGCAGAACATCATGCCCGGCAGCGCACAGCAGGCGGGCGCCATTGCCCAGTTGCTCCAGGTCGCGGGCAACAACCAGCAAGTCGCAAACCAGTTGCAGCTCAGCTTGCAGACGCAGCAGTTGAGCGCGCAAATGATCCGGCAGGCCGGCGTATTACAGGCTCTACGCAACACCCGCTAAAAAAGCGCCGCCTGATTACAGCAACAAGATGCCGCCGACCGCCATCGACGGCCGCCACAAGGAGACACCAGCAGGAGACCAGCACGCGAACCGCCAGAACGCGTGAAGCAACATCGAGCAAGCGTATCGACGATGCGGGCGCAGAACTTCGTGCTCTGTCGTGCATCGACTTTCGATCCGGGGGGAAAAGAATGAGCACGTCGTACCCGACGGCGGCGCCGCGTTTGACGCTGGCCGCCATTCCAGCAGCAGTCCTGCTTTTCGCGCTCGCGCAAACCGCCCACGCGCAGGCGCTGCAAAGCCAGTCTGTCGAAGAACGTCTCAACACGCTGATGCGCGTGGTGGACGAGCAGCAGCGACAAATCCAGTCTCTCGAGCGCCAGGTCACGAACCTCGAAATGGCGCAGCGCGGGCGCGGCGTGCCGGGCGCGGGTGCGCCGGCCGCCGGCGACAGCGCGAGCGTCGCCGACCAGCCCGGCGCGGACGGCTTGCCCGTGCCGCTGCCGCCGCTCGCGCAAGCGCTGCCCGGCGCCACCGCCCCAGGCTCCCTCACCGGCACCGCCACCGGTGTGCCGGTGAACCCGCCCTCGCCCGACAGCGGCCCGGCCACGGGCGCCACCGGTTCGTCCGCCGCGAGCGGGCCACAGCAAGGCGCGCCGGTCGGCGTCAATGCGGGGGACAACACGGGCGCGAACCCGACCGTGGGCCAGACGCAAAAGAGCGCCGCGCCCACCCGCACCGAGGCCGAGCAAGCAGTCGTGCAGCGCGAACATGCCCCGCTCTTCGATCACAAGCTCACGCTCGACTGGGGCATCAGCGACACCTATTACGACCGGCGCCAGTTGCAGCTCTCAGGCTTCCTCGCGCTCGATGCGATCTTCCTCGGCAATATCAATCTGGGCCAGACGAAGTCGCACCAGCTCATGGCCGATCTCGACACGCGGTACGGCATCACCGACCGCATGAGCATCGACGTCGACGTCCCGTACATTTACCGCCATAGCAGCTTCATCGTGGGCGGCGCGGGCGGCGCGGCGAACACGCTCTCCGATGCGTCCGTGAGCTCGCACGCGATCGGCGACGTGAACTTCGGGATCTACTACCAATTCCTGAAGGAGACCAATAGCCTGCCCGACGTGGTCGGCAGCCTGCGCGTGAAGACGGACACCGGAACCTCGCCGTTCGGCATCAAAGTGGTGCAGCTCACGCCCGACAACACCAACCTCGTCGCGCCCAGCAAGCTGCCTACGGGCACCGGCTTCTGGAACGTCACGGCCGGCGTCTCGGTGCTGAAGACCTACGACCCGGTCGTGCTGTTCGGCAGCTTCTCGTACACGTACAACATCGCGCGCTCGTTCTCCGATATCTCGTCGGTCGTCGGGCAAACGCAGCCGGCCGAGGTGAAGCTCGGCGACATCATCCAGTTCGGGGGCGGCGTCGCGCTCGCCTTCTCCGACAAGGACTCGGCCAGCATCTCCTACACGATGGCCATCGAGCCGCAGTCGAAGACCAAGGCGCCCGGCGGCAGCTGGACCGGCGTGCCGGGCAGCGAGACCACGGCGTCGGTGCTCAACTTCGGCCTGAATCACGTGGTCAACAAGCACCTGACGATCAACGGCGTGGTGTCGGTCGGCCTCACGCCGGATGCGCCGAACTTCGTCGTCGGCCTGCGGTTCCCCTACACCTTCTGATGAAGACGAGGCCGATCGTGCGTGATTCTTCCCCTCTGGGCGCTACCGTGACACCTCTAGCCGGGGCCGGCCCGCGGCTACCCATGGCGGGCGCGCCGCCGCATCCGGCCACAGCGAAGGCAACGGCCGAGGGCGCGACGGCAACCGGGCAACGCGGACTCGACGCCGCCGCGCGCACGCCTGAATGCACGCCCGGCCCCGATGGCGGGCCGCTTGCCGACATCGACCGCATGCTGCTGTACGTCGCCCGAATGCCGGACGCGCAACTCGGCGCGTATCTGAAGAGCCGCGGCTGGGACGTCGCGACGGCGAGAAGCGCGCCCGAAGCCACGCGGCTCGTGAAAACAGAGCCGACCTGCGCGGGCATCGTCGATCTGACCAGCTTCACCGCGCGCGACCTGGCCGCGCTCGAAGCGGTGCTGCGGCTGCAACAGGTCGGCTGGATCGCCCTCACCGACGCCAAGCGTCTCACCGACCCCGAAGTGCGCCGCCTGATCCGCCACTACTGCTTCGACTACGTGCATCTGCCGGTCGCGCCGGCTACGCTCGACTACCTCGTGAGCCACGCGTTCGGCATGGTCACGCTGTGCGACCTCGACAATGCGCCGGCGTCGGCCGCAAGCGCGGACGAAGACGAAATGGTGGGCACCTGCGAAGCGATGCAGCAGCTCTTTCGCACCATCCGCAAGGTGGCGAACACCGACGCAACGGTATTCATCTCGGGCGAATCGGGCACCGGCAAGGAGCTCACCGCGCTCGCGATCCACGAGCGCTCGGCGCGGCGCAAGGCGCCGTTCGTGCCGATCAATTGCGGCGCGATCCCGCATCATCTTCTGCAATCCGAACTATTTGGCTACGAGCGCGGCGCGTTCACGGGCGCGCATCAGCGCAAGATCGGGCGCGTGGAGGCGGCCAACGGCGGCACGCTCTTTCTCGACGAAATCGGCGACCTGCCGATGGAAAGCCAGGCAAGCCTGCTGCGCTTTCTCCAGGAAGGCAAGATCGAGCGCCTGGGCGGCCATGAGCAGATTCCCGTGGACGTGCGCATCATTTCGGCCACCCACGTCGATCTCGAAGCGGCGATGCGCGACTCGCGCTTCAGGGCCGACCTCTTTCACAGGCTGTGCGTGCTGCGCGTGGACGAGCCACCGCTGCGCGCGCGCGGCAAGGACATCGAAATTCTCGCGCACCACGTGCTGCACAAGTTCAAGCAGGACAGCGCGCGCAGGATCCGCGGCTTCACGCCGGATGCCATCGAGGCGATGTACAACTACAACTGGCCCGGCAACGTGCGCGAGCTTATCAACCGCGTGCGGCGCGCGATCGTGATGGCGGAAAGCAAGCTGATCTCGGCCGGGGATCTCGATCTCGATCAGTTCACCGCGCAGCAGACCGTGACGCTCGCCGAGGCGCGCGAGTCCGCGGAAAAACGCGCGATCGAGGCGGCGCTGCTGCGCCATCGCCATCGCCTGACCGAAGCGGCCACCGACCTCGGCATCTCGCGCGTGACGCTCTACCGGCTCATGGGCACGCACGGCCTGCGCGACGAGAAAACGATCTTCGACGGCGAGGCGGAGAATCAGCCGGACCGGCCAATCGGGCCTTCGGCATGACGCCACGGGTACGGAGGCGATGAGGCCGTCGGGTAAAATCGGTGCAACTGGCTTTTCCATTCCAACGCACTTCGACTGACTCGATGACGACGCTCACCCTGATCGTCGCTCGCGCCCGCAACGGCGTGATCGGCCGCGACAACGAGCTGCCCTGGCGGCTGCCCGAGGACCTTGCATTCTTCAAGCGCACCACCATGGGCGCGCCCATCGTGATGGGCCGCAAAACGCATGAATCGATTGGCCGCGCGCTGCCCGGCCGCCGCAACATCGTCGTCACGCGCGACGCTGCCAGGCGCTTTCCCGGCTGCGACACGGTCACGAGCCTCGAAGCCGCGCTCGCGCTCGCGGCGCAAGACCAGGCGCCCGAAGCGTTCCTGATCGGCGGCGCGCAACTTTACGCCGAGGGCATCGCGCTCGCGCACAAGCTGATCGTCACGGAGATCGCCACCGACTTCGAAGGCGATGCCACCTTCCCTGCGCCCGATCCCGCACACTGGCGCGAAACGGCGCGCGAGACGCTGCACGCGAATCCGCCCAACGACTTCGATTTCGCGTTCGTCACTTACGAGCGGCGCGACTGGGCGTAGCGTTGAGCGTCGAAAGCACGCACGCAAAAACACAAACGGCACGCCAAGGCGTGCCGTTGTGCATTGAGCCTGCGGAAAAGCCGCTTACTGCCCCGCCACCGTCATACGCTCGATCAGCACGGAGCCGGTCTGGCGCGTGCCGCGCGCGAGCGTATCGGCGCCCACCGCGACGATGTGGCGGAACATCTCCTGCATCGTCGACGCCACCGTGATCTCCTCGACCGGATACTGGATCTTGCCGTTCTCGACCCAGAAACCCGAGGCGCCGCGCGAATAGTCGCCCGTCACGAAATTCACGCCCTGCCCCATCAGCTCGGTGAGCAGCAGGCCCGTGCCGAGCTTCTTGAGCATTTCCTCGAAGTCGTCCTCGGGGTTCGTGAGCGAACTTTCCAGCCGCAGGTTGTGCGAGCCGCCCGCGTTGCCCGTCGTCTGCATGCCGAGCTTGCGCGCCGAATACGACGACAGGAAGTAGCCCTGCACCACGCCGTCCTTCACGACTTCGCGCCGTTGCGTGCGCACGCCCTCCTCGTCGAACGGCGCGCTGCCCGCGGCGCGCGCCACGTGCGGGTCCTCGACCACCTGGATATGCGGCGCGAACACCGGCTTGCCGAGGCTGTCGACGAGAAACGAGGTCTTGCGGTAGAGCGCGCCGCCGCTGGTGGCCTGCACGAACGCGCCGAGCAGGCCTGCCGCGATCGGCGCCTCGAACAGCACCGGCACCTTGCGCGTGTCGAGACCGCGCGCGTACAGGCGCGACAGCGCGCGCTCGGCGGCATAGCGGCCGACCGCCTCCGGCGAGGCCAGCTCGCTCGCGCTGCGCCGCGAGGTGTACCAGTCGTCGCGCTGCATGCTGCGGCCGGTGCCCGCGATGGGCGCGCACGCGATGTAATGGCGCGAATAGGGGTAGCCGTGCATGAAGCCGCCCGAGGTGGCGAGCACGAACTGCGAATGCTGCGCCGAAACGCTCGCGCCCTCCGAATTGGTCACGCGGCGGTCGGTGGCGAACGCGGCGTCTTCGGCGCGGCGCGCGATCTCGACGGCCTCGTCGGCCGTGAGGCTCCACGGGTGATAGAGATCGAGGTCGCGCGGCGCGGTTTCCAGCAGGTCGGTTTCGGCGAGGCCGGCGCAGTCGTCGTCCGCGGTAAAACGCGCGATGTTGTAGGCCGCCGCCACGGTGTCCTTGAGCGCCTGCGCGGAAAAGTCCGAGGTGCTCGCATTGCCGCGCTTGTTGCCGATGTAGACGGTCACGCCGACCGACTTGTCGCGGTTGTGCTCGATGGTCTCGACTTCGCCGCGCCGCACGGAAACCGACAGGCCATCGCCTTCGGAGATTTCCGTCGCGGCGTCGCTCGCGCCGAGCGCCTTCGCGTGACGGAGAATGTCCGACGCGATCTCTTTCAGCTCGTCCTGGGTATGCGGGAAAAATCGTTGCCGGGCTTCGATGTCTGCAGCCATTGTCGTTATGGTCCGGTTTCGGGCCGGAGCGGCCCGCTTGTCGTGTGTCGGGGGTATCGGATCATGCGCCTCGCCAAAGCTCTGTAAAGAAGCGCGTTTCGCGATCATAGCAAGGTATGCGAACGCGTACCGCAGCCGCATGGCCCGCGACTGCCCGAGGCGCGCCGAACCCTGCGCCGAACCGACAGCGCGCGCACGCTACAATACGCGTCATGAAACGCAAAACCCGCATTCAACCCATGAACGACGTTGCCGCCCAACAGGGCAACGACGACGACAACGGCTACGATCGCCCGAGCAAGTCGCAGCTCAAGCGCGAGATGACCGCGCTCCAGGAGCTGGGCACGGCGCTCGTCGAGCTGCCCAAGGATGCGCTCAAGCGCATGCCCATGACGGAAGACCTCGCCGACGCCGTCCACGAGGCGCGCCGCATCACCGACCACGAAGGCAAGCGCCGCCAGCTCCAGTACGTGGGCCGCATGATGCGCGGCCTGCGCGAGGACGAAGTCGCCGCGCTGCGCACCGCGCTCGACGAGCACCGCGGCGTGAACAAGGCCGCCACGGCGCGCCTGCACTGGATCGAGCGCACGCGCGAGAAGCTGCTCGCCAGCGACGACGCCCTCACCGAATTCATCCGCCAGCACCCGGCCGCCGACCCGCAGGAAGGCCGCACGCTGATTCGCAACGCGCGGCGCGAGCAGGAGCAGGCACGCCCGCCGAAGTATTTCCGCGAGCTGTTCCAGTGGATCAAGGACGTGAGCGCCCAGGGCGCCGACGATGCCGATGAGCACGCGAGCGATGAAGAGGACCGCGAAAATGACGAAGCCTGAGCGCAGCCACCCGGACGAACTGGTGATCGGCCTCGTGTCGGTCAGCGACCGCGCCACCAGCGGCGTCTACGAGGACAAAGGCATTCCGGCGCTGAAGGAGTGGCTCGGCCACGCGCTGAAGTCGCCGTGGCGCGCCGAAACGCGCCTGATCCACGACGACGCGGCCACCATTTCCGCCACGCTCACGGCGCTGGTGGACGGCCTCGGCTGCGACCTCGTGCTGACCACGGGCGGCACCGGCCCCGCGCGCCGCGACGTGACGCCCGAAGCGACGCTCGCGGTCGCCACGAAAGAAATGCCCGGTTTCGGCGAGCAGATGCGCCAGATCAGCCTGAATTTCGTGCCCACGGCGATTCTTTCGCGCCAGGTGGCGGTGATCCGCGAAACGGGCAGCGGCGCGGACGATCGCGCGGCGCTCATCATCAACTTGCCGGGTCAGCCGAAATCGATCAAGGAAACACTGGAAGGCCTGCGCGACGAGCAAGGCGCGACGAAGGTGCCGGGCATCTTCGCGGCGGTGCCGTACTGCATCGACCTGATTGGCGGGCCGTATATCGAAACCGATCCGAACGTCGTCGCGGCGTTCCGGCCCAAGAACGCGCAGCGAGCGCCGCGCGCGTAATCTGCCCTGCTTGCTGTCCGGGGTACTGTCTGCTCGTGCGGCGCCCGCGCCTGCGGGCGCCTCTTCCTTACTGCGCCACCCTGCCCGCCGGCGCGTCGGCGGCCGCCACGCCCGCCGACGGAATCAGGAAATGCTCGCGGTAGTACTTGAGCTCGTCGATGGACTCGTGGATATCGGCCAGCGCCGTATGCATCGCGCGCTTCTGGAAGCCCTTGTAGATCGTCGGCTGCCAGCGGCGGCACAACTCCTTGAGCGTGCTCACGTCGAGATTGCGGTAGTGGAAAAAGCGCTCGAGCGCAGGCATCCAGCGCGCCATGAAGCGGCGGTCCTGGCAGATCGAGTTGCCGCACATCGGCGACTTGCCCGGCGGCACGTACTGTGAGAGAAACGCGAGAATCTGCTCCGTTGCGCTTTCCTCGGTCACGGTGGAGGCGCGCACGCGCTCGGTCAGGCCCGAGCGGCCGTGCGTGTTGCGATTCCACTCGTCCATGCGGTCGAGCACGGCTTCGGGCTGATGGATCGCCAGCACGGGCCCCTCGACGATCTTGTCGAGCGTGGAATTGGTCACCACCACGGCGATTTCGATGATCCGGTCGTTGTCGGGATCGAGCCCCGTCATCTCCATGTCGAGCCAGATCAAGTTCATGTCGGTGCGCTCCATCGCCGGAGTCGCCTGGCCCGCCGGGTCGGCAAAAGTGATATCAGTCATGTGAAGCAGCCTGGAGCGGTTGAATGCGGGTTGAATGCGGGTTGAGAAGCGGCGCTCATGCGCCATACAGGCGCGGCCCGCACGCCGGAAGCAAGCCCTTGGCGGGGATGCCATGGCCGGGCCGCCGAGAACATATAATTGTCGCATAGATACCACGGACTCCCCGGATGCCGACCTCATCAACTGCGTTGTCCCCCGCGCTGACTTTCAGCGTGATTTTCGTTGTCGCCGTGCTGGCCATGGTGGTGACCAAGCTCTGGCTCGCCTCGCGCCAGGTCCGCTTCGTGGCCGCTCACCGCGGCGCAGTCCCCACCCAGTTCGCGGCGACGATTCCGCTTGCCGCGCACCAGCGCGCCGCCGACTACACGGTCGCGCGCACGCGCCTCGGCATGATCGAAATCGTGCTTTCCGCGGTCGTGCTGATCGCGCTCACGCTGCTCGGCGGCGTGCAGGCGATCGACCTCGGCATTTCAGACCTGATCGGACGCGACTACGTTGGGCAGATCGCGCTGGTCGCCGCCGTGCTCGCGGTGAGCGGCATCGTCGAATTGCCGCTCGATTACTACCGCCAGTTCGTGATCGAGGAGCGCTTCGGCTTTAACCGCATGTCGCGGCGCATCTTCTTCGCCGATCGCATCAAGGGCCTGCTGATCGGCGCGCTGTTCGGCATTCCGCTGCTCTTCGTGGTGCTGTGGCTCATGAAGCAGGCCGGCAGCCTCTGGTGGCTCTGGACGTGGGTGGTCTGGGTCGCGTTCCAGATGCTCGTGCTGGTGCTCTACCCGACCTTCATCGCGCCGCTCTTCAACAAGTTCGAGCCGCTGCGCGACGAGGCGCTGCGTTCGCGCATCGAAGCGCTCATGCAGCGCTGCGGCTTCGCGGCCAAGGGCCTGTTCGTGATGGACGGCAGCCGCCGCTCCGCGCACGGCAACGCCTATTTCACGGGCTTCGGCGCCGCCAAGCGCATCGTCTTCTTCGACACCTTGCTCGCGCGCCTCTCGGGCAGCGAGATCGAGGCCGTGCTCGCGCACGAGCTCGGCCATTTCAAGCGCCGCCACGTGATCAAGCGCATGGTAGTCACGTTCGCGATCAGCCTCGTGCTGCTCGGCGTGCTCGGCTGGCTCACCCAGCGCGTGTGGTTCTACGAGGGCCTCGGCGTGCGGCCGTCGCTGCTCGGCGGCAACGACGGGCTCGCGCTCGTGCTGTTCTTCCTCGCCGTGCCGGTGTTCCTGTTCTTCGTCACACCGCTCAGCAGCCTCAGCTCGCGCAAGCACGAGTTCGAGGCCGACGCCTTCGCCGCCACGCAGACCGACGCGCAGAACCTCGTGAACGCGCTCGTCAAGCTGTATGAGGACAACGCGTCCACGCTCACGCCGGACCCGCTCTACACCGCGTTCTACTACTCGCATCCGCCGGCTTCGCAGCGGATCGATCGACTGCTCTCGCACGCATGAACCGGCGCGCGACGAAAGCCGCCGGCAGCATGGCACAAGCAGCACAGGCAGGCACGGGGGCGACGCTGCACGGCGTCGTGATTGCGGCGCACGGGCGCCACTACCTGGTCGCGCCCGACGGCGGCGGCGCAGCGCTGCAGTGCTTCCCGCGCGGCAAGAAAAGTGAGGTCGCGGTGGGCGACCGCGTCGAGTATCAATCGACTTCGGCGGACCAGGGCGTGATCGTCGCAATCGGCGAGCGGCGCAACCTGCTGTATCGCTCGGACCAGTTCAAGTCGAAGCTGTTCGCGGCCAACCTCGACCAGTTGCTGATCGTGCTCGCCACCGAGCCGCACTTCAGCGAAGACCTGCTCGGCCGCGCGTTGGTGGCCGCCGAGGCCAACGACCTGACGCCGATCATCCTGCTCAACAAGATCGACCTGGAAGCGGCGCTGCCGCTCGCGCGCCAGCGGCTCGAGCGTTATCGGGCGCTAGGCTACACGGTGCTGGAAGTGTCGGAGAAGCAGCATCCCGAAGAGGCGCACGCGATTCTCTCCAGGCATCTGCACGGCCATCAGACGATCCTGCTCGGGCAATCGGGCATGGGTAAATCGACGCTCGTGAACCTGCTGATTCCCGACGCCGAGGCCGCCACGCGCGAGATCTCGACGGCGCTCAACAGCGGCCGCCACACCACGACGTTCACGCGTCTCTACACACTTCCCGAAGGTGGCGCGCTGATCGACTCGCCGGGTTTCCAGGAATTCGGGCTCTACCACCTCACCGAAGGCACGCTCGAGCGCGCCTTCCCCGAGTTCCGCCCGCTGCTCGCGCATTGCCGCTTCTACAACTGCCATCATCTGCACGAGCCGGGCTGCGCGGTGCTCGACGCGGTGGAGGACGGCCGCGTCGCGCCGGAGCGCCACGCGCTCTATGCGCAACTCGTGCACGAGATCAGCCAGATCGTGCGCTGACGCTCTCTCCCCATACCACTATGATCAGGCTCGCGCGCGCGCCGAATGGGGTCATCGCCCAGCACTGGATGAATATCCTCGAAGCTGCCGGCGTGCCATGCGAGTTGCACAACCGCTATCTGAGCGGCGCGATGGGCGAGATTCCCGCCGATCAGTGCGCGCCGGAAATCTGGCTCGCCGACGAACGCGACGAAACCCTTGCGCGCAAGCTGATCGCCGACGCCACCAAAGGCCCGCCACCCGGCGCGCCATCGTGGCGCTGCCCACAGTGCGGCGAAACGCTGGAAGCGCAATTCACGGTGTGCTGGCAATGCGGCCGCGAACGTGATCCGCGCGATGAATGAAACCGCTCTGGCGCACGCAGAAACAAAAACGGCTCGCTGATCGCGAGCCGTTGTACCTTGTGCGCCAGGCACCAGGACCGTTCAGATCCAGACGGCAATGGTCAGCATGAGCAGCAGGATCATCCACAGGATCACCGCGCGCCACACGAGGCCCACCGCCGATTGCAGCGTGCGCGGCGTGCAGTCGTCGCCAACCGTGTACGGATCGCCCTCGCCGGGCTGGGCCAGTGCGTCGACGCTCGACTGCTCCGCGAGTGGCCCCGAGAGACGCGCGCCCAGCGCGCCGCTGCCGGTCGCGAGCAGCACGCCTTCGTTGGTGTCGGGCCACTGGTTCGTATGGTTACGCCACGAATAGATCGCGTCCTCGAAATTGCCGACGATCGAAAAGCCCAGCGACGTCAGTCGCGCCGGCACCCAATCGATCACGAAGAACACATGCTGTGCGAAGTCCGAGAAGGCCTCGGTGCGGTCGTCGGCGGGACGCGACCATGCGCGCGCCAGATATTCGGCAATCCGGTACAGCACCGCGCCCGCCGGCCCGATCGGCACAAGAAACCAGAAGAACACGCCGAATACGTGGCGGTGCGAGGCCACCACGGCGTGAATGAGCGTATGGCGCACGATCTCGCTCACGGGCATGTCCACGGCGTCGATGCCGGTCCATTCGGTGAGGATCTCTCTCGCGCGCGGCACGTCGTCGTTGTTCAGCGCAAGGTGAATGTCGGTGAAATAGTGGCTGAACTGCCGGAAGCCCAGCGTGAAGTACACCACCACCACGTTCCAGAGAAACGCCAGCACGAAGCTGATGTGATAAAGCACGTAGTAGATCAGCGCAGTGGCCACCGTCCAGGGCACCACCACCACGAGCCAGGCAATCACGCCGTGCTTTTTCTTGCCCGCGTCGAAGCCATGCGCGGCCCAGTCCGCATTGAGGCGCAGGAGCGCCGTCACCGGATTATTGGGCGAAAGCGCCCGCACCTGTTCGATGACGAGAGCCAGCAATACGGAGAAGAAAGTCATACCACGCGCCGTGCAAGTGGGATTGCAAAAGGGGTTTTCAGAAATTGTTGCAACGATATCACAGGGCCAGATGTGCCTGAGCAAGTGGCTGCAAAGACACAACAGCGGAACGCGGTCGAGCAGGATCTTGCGAGGCGAAACCGCGCCGCGCGCCACGACGCGGCGCCTGCCGCATCGCAAAAACGCTCTGCGTCAGGCGAGCAGAAAACGATAAAAGTTGCGCAGCATGCCCGCCGTCGCGCCCCAGATGAAGTGCGTGCCGCTCACGCCATCACCTGCCTGCGGATACGGCATGGCGAAGAAGCGGCGCTCGCCGCCTTCCCAGCGCAGCACGCGCACCTGGTGATGCGCGGGGTTCATCAAAAAGTCGAGCGGCACTTCGAAGATGCTCGCCACTTCGAGCGAATCGGCGATCACCGTGAACGGCTCGTGCACGAGGCCCACCACGGGTGTCACCTTGAAACCCGTGCCCGTGAGGTAGTCCGGCAGCGCACCCAGCACCTCGACGCGCGCGGGATCGAGATCCACCTCCTCTTGCGCCTCGCGCAGCGCGGCGGCGATCGGCGTGGCGTCAGCGGGTTCGCGGCTGCCGCCCGGGAAGCTCACCTGGCCGGCGTGGTTGCTGAGGTTGTCGGCGCGCTGCGTGAGCAGCACGGTGAGGCCGCCGGGCCGCATCGCGATCGGCATGAGCACGGCCGCTTCGCGCGGATCGCGAATCTCGGCCACGCGCGCCTCCTGGGGCTCCGGATCCCACGGCAAGCGCTGCTCGAAACGCGCGCGCAGGCCGTCGGGCGTGAGTCGGCCGGCGGCGACAGGAGGCAGGTCGATGCCCGTCGATTCGATCGGCAGGCTTTCGGGTTCAAATACTGGACGGATCAACGGCTGACTCTGGATTCAGGCACATCTACGTATTTTGCGACCAAAAACAAAAAAGCACCCCGAGGGGTGCTTTTTCTTACAGCTTTTACGCCTGCTCGGCCGGAGCAGCTGCGCGGTCTTTCGACACCAGCTTTTCCTTGATGCGAGCCTTCTTGCCCGACAGGTTGCGCAGGTAGTACAGCTTCGCGCGACGCACGTCGCCGCGACGCTTCACCACGATGCTTGCCAGCAGCGGCGAGTACGTCTGGAACGTACGCTCGACGCCTTCGCCCGACGAGATCTTGCGAACGATGAACGACGAGTTCAGACCGCGGTTACGCTTTGCGATCACGACGCCTTCGTATGCCTGAACGCGCTTGCGGTTGCCTTCAACCACGTTCACGTTGACGATCACCGTATCGCCGGGAGCGAATTCGGGGATGGTCTTCTCGCCCAGCACGCGCTGGATTTCTTCCTGCTCGAGTTTTTCAATCAGATTCATGACTGACTCCGTAAGCCATCTTGTCGGCGTTCGTACCTGTGCAGGATTGCCTGCAACTACGGCCCCGATAGAGGATGGATTCACAACTGGCGCCGTTCACGCATGAAGCGGCACCGCCTTTGACGCCCCGCGCCACGCCCGTCCGAAGCCTTACGCTTCGTTCGCGCCCTTCGCGAGACTGGCGAGCCATGCCTCGTCGGCACGGCTCAACGTTTTGTTCTTCCTGGCCCGCGCGATCAGATCGGGCCGCTTTTGCCACGTGTTGCGCAACGCTTCGCGGCGGCGCCATTGCTCGATTTCCGCATGATGGCCGCCTAGCAGCACATCGGGCACACGCACGCCGTCGTATTCCTCGGGCCGCGTGTAGTGCGGACAGTCGAGCAGACCGTCCACGAAACTGTCCTGCACCGCCGATTGCGCATCGTTGAGCACGCCTGGCAGAAGCCGCACCACGGCATCCATCAGCGCCATCGCCGGCAATTCGCCGCCCGACAGCACGAAGTCGCCAAGGCTGACTTCCTCGTCCACGCAACGGTCGACCAGACGCTGGTCGATCGCCTCGTAACGCCCGCACAGCAACACGAAACCGGGCTCCTGCGCGAACTGCACGACGCGCTCGTGCGTGAGCGGCTTGCCTTGCGGCGACATCAGCAGCACGCGCGGACTCGCGACGCCCTGCTCCGCCTGTGCGGCCTTCGCCGCGCCGATCGCCGCTTCGAGCGGCTTGGCCAGCATGACCATGCCGGGGCCGCCGCCGTAAGGCCGATCGTCGATGGTGCGGTAGTTGTCGGTCGTGAAATCGCGCGGATTCCACGTGCGCAACGTATAACGCTGCTGCTTCGCCGCCCGGCTGGTGATGCCCCAGTCGGTGAGCGCGCCGAACATTTCGGGAAAGAGCGTCACGACATCAAACTGCATCGCTCTCTCCGTTCAGCGAATCAGCACAGCAGGTTCAGTAATCGGCTTCCCAGTCGACGACGATGCGCCTCGCCGCCAGGTCCACCGTCTTGACAAACACGCCGACGAACGGGATCAGCCGCTCGCCGGTAATGGGCTTGCCGTTCTTGTCCGTCGAGGGATACTCGACGCGCAACACCGACTGCGCGCCGTTGTCGATCAGGTCGGCGACCTTGCCGAGCTCGACGCCTGCCTCGTTGGCGACGTCGAGACCCATCAGGTCGACCCAGTAATACTCGTCGGCTTCGGTCGCGGGGAAATCCGCGCGGCTCACATAGACACGCGCACCACGCAGCCGCAGTGCGGCGTCGCGATCGGCGACACCGGTCAGTTGCCCGACCACGCTGTCGCCATGCACCTTGGCGCTCACGCGCACCGCGGAATGACGCTCCGGGTGCTCGCGGCCCTTCCGGAGCCACCAGCGCTTCGCTGCGATGAGCGCCTTGCCGCCCTGCGCGTGCGGGGCGATCTTCAGCCCGCCCTTCAGCCCATAGGCGTCGAGCACGGCGCCCACTTCGACTGCGTCGGCAGGCCAGCTCGCCGGCGTTTCGGCGCGCAGGCCTTCAGCCGCGCCGAGCGCTTCAGACACGCCATCGCGCGCCTGCCGGCGCTCCACGGGCTTGCGCACAAACGCGCCGAACGACGGCGCCTTGCGTGCCACTTCGCCCGTTGCGGCAGCGCCCTTGTCCGCCTTTACATCGTCATGCACGGGCATGGGCAAACCTCGCAGCCAGCCTGGACTCGCACACGCGGCTCACGCTGCGCGCACGGGTGTAAAACATGAACAAGACTTAAGCAGCCGGTTGAGCGGCAGCAGCCTTTTGCGCTTCCTTCACGAGACGCTCGACGGCCGGCGACATTTGCGCGCCGTTTTCCTTCCAGTACGTCACGCGATCTTGCGCGATACGGAGGGTTTCACCCTTGGTGGCGACCGGGTTGTAGAAGCCCACGCGCTCGATGAAACGGCCGTCGCGACGGTTGCGCGAATCGGTTGCGACGATGTTGTAGAACGGGCGCTTCTTCGAGCCGCCGCGTGCCAGACGGATGATGACCATTACTAGAATCCTTGAAAACCGGGGGTTCGGGACTACTGAAACATGCGATTATAGCCCGAAACCAATGGCACAACAAACACTTAACGGGAATCTGGACGGAAACCGCGTGGAAACGGTGTGACAATCGTGAGGAAACGGCGATGAACGGCGATCGATCGGCGTCTGACGGACATCACGGACAGTGCTTCGCGCCAGCGTCGCAGCGGCGGCGGGCGTGGATTTGCGCCAAAGTGTTTCGGGCGAAAACCGCGCTCGCTTCGCCCATTGCGAACCTTTCACGCTTGTGGCGGCGCGACAACGCGCCTTCCCCAGCGCACCGCATTGATCGGGCCCCTCATCGGCCTGGCGACGGCCATCATCAATCGCCAGCGCCGCTCCCGCGCCCAGCGCCTCGCATTTCACGGCCAAGCCGCGCACGGTTCGCGCTCGCCGCCCTCCTGGTCATGGGCGCATCGCTCGCGCGGGCCGCGCTGCCCATCGAGCGCATCCGCTTGCCGGCCGGCTTCCACATCGAAGTGCTCGCCGACGATATCCCCGGCGCGCGCGAAATGACGCTTTCGCCTGCGGGCACGCTTTACGTGGGCAGCATGGAAGGCCGCGTCCATGCGCTCGAATTGCTCAACGCGAGGGTCGTCAGGCACCACGTGGTCGCCTCCGGGCTCACGATGCCGGTGGGCGTCGCCTGGCACGGCGGCGCGCTCTATGTTTCGGCGGTCTCGAAGATCGTGAGGCTGGACGCCATCGATACGCATCTCGACGATCCGCCCAAGCCCGCCGTCGTCACCGACGCGCTCCCCGCCGAGCGCCACCACGGCTGGAAGTTCATCGCCTTCGGCCCGGACGGCAAGCTCTACGTCCCTCAAGGCGCGCCCTGCAACGTCTGCCTGCCCGCGGGCGACCCGCAGCGCGACCACTACGCGATGATCGGCAGGATGAATCCGGACGGCTCGCACTATGAGAGCATCGCGCGCGGCGTGCGCAATACGGTGGGCTTCGCGTGGCATCCGCGGACGCACGAACTATGGTTCACCGACAACGGCCGCGACATGATGGGCGACGACACCCCCGACGACAAGCTCAACCGGCTTGCACGCGCAGGTCTAGATTTCGGCTTTCCGTATTGCCACGGCGGCAACGTCGCCGACCCGGAATTCGGCGCGGGCCATCCGTGCAGTGGCTTCACGCCACCCGTCATGGGGCTGGGTGCGCACGTCGCGGCGCTCGGCATGCGCTTCTATACAGGGACGATGTTCCCGGCCGGGTATCGTGACAGCATCTTCATCGCCGAGCACGGTTCGTGGAATCGCAGCAGCAAGGTCGGCTATCGCGTGGTGCGCGTGATGGCGGACGCCAACGGCGCGAACGCCCATCAGGAGGTATTCGCGCAGGGCTGGCTCAATCCCGATAAAACCGTGTGGGGCCGCCCCGTGGACGTGCTGCCGCTGCCCGACGGTTCGCTGCTCATCAGCGACGACTATGCAGGCGCGATTTATCGCGTGACTTACGCGAAGCCCTAGCCATACACGCGGCCGTCATGCGCCCTTCCGCACGCCTGCAGCCATTTCCCGGCATAAGCGGCAACATCTGCTGACGCAGGCGCGCGCCACGTACAATGGCCGGCGGCCCGCGGCCGCGCCGTTGTTGCACACGCAGTTGTTGAGCTGCCATCGCGCAATCAGCGCGCAGTCATCCAATCCGTCTGCCCATGTCCAATCAAAAAAATCCTGCACGCTTTCGCTCCAAGACCCTTACCGCCACCCTCGCCTTCCTGTTCGGCAGCCTGGGGGCGCACCGCTTTTATCTCTACGGAAGGCGCGACGTGTGGGGCTGGGCGCATATCGCCGGCACGCTGCTCGGCATTCCCGGCGTGCTCCTGCTCGTGGCAACCCAGCGTGAGTCGATACCCGGCTGGGCACTCGCCGTGATCGGCGCCGTGTCCGTGCTCTCGGCATTTCTGGCCGCCATCGTCTACGGGCTGCGCCCGGACGCCAGGTGGGACGCGCAGTTCAACGCGGCCTTCGCGGGCAGCCGCGCAAGCCGCTCGGGCTGGGCCGTGATCTTCGTGGTGATCTTCTCGCTGCTGATCGGTGCATTCTTGCTGATGACGGGCCTGGCCCTGACTTTCCAGACGTATTTCGAATCGCAGGTCGAAGCGGCCAAGGCCATTTCTCAATAGCTTCCCAAACCCTGGCGGCTACGGTGTTCGCGGAGAAACGATGGATGGAGGAGATTCGGCGGAAAGCGCTATAAAGAGAGCGGCAGCGCCGAGATGACCGAACCTGCATTGGTGCGAGCTCACGGCGTTGGCGCGTCGTGTAGCGAGCCCGTTCAATAGCATGGTCCGGGAATCGTCGGTGACAGTGGCGAGCGGCGCAAGCCGCATCCCGTTTGAGAGATCGAGTCGAATACGACGCTTCCCATGGCGCTGCTGCCCATCCACGATAGTGAGACAAGCCATGGCGATGCGCAAGCGTGAAGACAGCCCTGAAGTGTTTCCGAACGCAGCGGGGATCGATATTGGCGGCTCAAGTCACTGGGTGGCCGTACCCAGGGCAACCTCAGATGAGCCCGTGCGGGAGTTCGGGACGATGACGGACGATCTGAATGCGATGGCCGACTGGCTGCTCGCATGTGGTGTCGACACCGTGGCGCTCGAATCGACGGGAGTCTACTGGATAGTGCGACGTGAAAGTCGCCAGATTCGTTGTTTCATCGCTGAAGTTGGCGGTAGGAAACCGGGCGTTCCGTCGCCCGTAGTCTATCGGTGCATGCGTTGCTGGTAACGGCAAGGTGTGAAGCCACCGAGACAATGGAGCCCCGGCGCAAGCTACGCTGAAGTCGTGAGACTGATGTGCCTCTGTGAGTGTCAATGCGGAGGGAGCCCTAGACTGGATGGCATGGTCAAGATATCTGAACTGCTGGTAAACATCGTCAAGACTGAAAAGGCCAAAGACACTGAAAGGCCTTGCCCAAAATGGGAACGTAGTGGGCCCGCCTCTGATCCATGGGGCGGCACGGACAGGAACACTACCGGTGAAGAGGCAGGATCTAAACCATCCGTGCGAATCTGGTGGAACACGGAAAACCCGTATCGCTGCCCATTCGGGCAGGCTGACCGCAAGGAAAGCTGTAGGCGGTGCGGGCATGGGAGTGCGGAAAAAGCGAAGGCCGCCCTGTAATCGGGCGGATAGGGATTGCGTCGCAAGGCAGCATCATCCCACGCGAAAGCGGGCAGACTTCCGCATGGTCTTTCATTACTAGAGAGTTTGATCAACCTTTAAAGGAGGAGAGGCAGATGACGGTGCAGCGGCAAGGCACTGGTGCGTCCTCCGATCGCGCGAAGCACTGGCACAGCATTGACTGGGCCCGGTGCCATCGCGAGGTCCGAAGGCTGCAGACACGCATAGTGAAGGCCGAACAGGCTGGCAGGCACGGCAGGGTGAAAGCCCTGCAATGGTTGCTGACCCACTCGTTCAGCGGCAAGGCTCTCGCCGTCAAACGGGTGACTGGGAATCGTGGCAAGAAGACTCCGGGCGTGGATGGTGTCACATGGTCCACGCCGGGAGCGAAGCTCAAGGCAGTGCTGTCACTCAAACGGCGCGGCTACCGGCCGCGTCCGCTGAGGCGGATATACATCCCCAAGGCCGATGGGAAAAAGATGAGACCTCTTGGAATTCCGTGTATGGTCGACAGGGCATGGCAAGCGCTGTATCTGCTGGCTCTGGATCCCATCGCAGAAACCAGGGCGGACCCAAACTCATACGGGTTCAGGACTGCCCGGTCCACGGCTGACGCTATTGAACAATGTTTCAAAGTTCTTGTACGCTCTGATAGCGCGCAGTGGATTCTGGAGGCCGACATCCGCAGCTGCTTTGACGAAATCTCGCACGACTGGCTGGTCGCCAACATCCCCACGGACAAGGCGATACTTCGAAGATGGTTGAAGGCTGGCTACCTTCATAACCGTATCCTTCACTCAACGGAGGCGGGTACCCCGCAGGGCGGTATCGTGTCCCCCACGTTGATGAACATGACGCTCGACGGACTGGAGCAGGTGCTTGTTGAGAAATTCTACAAGGGCAGCAAAAGTCCGTTGAAAGTCCACTTCGTCCGGTATGCCGACGACTTCATCATCACCGGCGCAACACGGGAAGTACTGGCCGGGGAAGTTCGGCCGCTGGTCGAGCAGTTTCTGGCGCACAGGGGCTTAGCGCTGTCGTCAGAGAAGACCCGGATCACGCATATCGACGAGGGGTTCGATTTCCTCGGCATGACCGTTCGCAAATATGACGGCAAGCTGCTGATTAAGCCGGCGAAAACGAGCGTTCAGCGCTTTCTGCGCAGGCTGCGGGAAATCGTGAAGGGCAATGCCACGGTACGGCAGGACGTGTTGATCGGGAAGCTCAATCCGTTGATTCGTGGATGGGCCAACTACTATCGACATGTTGTGTCGAAACGCATCTTCAACAGGGCCAATTGTGCGATCTGGCAATGTCTGTGGCGCTGGGCGCGACGTCGGCACCGGAACAAAGGCGCACGCTGGGTACGGCAGAAGTATTTCCGGTCTGTCGGTGCACGGCATTGGATCTTTGGAGCGGAAACAGGCAGAACGCTCAGCACAGGAAAGCCTGAACTTCTGGCGCTACACGACATCACCAGCACGCCGATCCGGCGGCATCGCAAGATCAAGGGTGCCGCCAATCCATTCGATCCGCAGTGGGAAAGCTATTTCGAGGAGCGGTCAGGTCTCGCAATGATGAACTCGCTGAAAGGCCGAATGCGACTGATCCGGTTGTGGCTGCATCAGGAGCGCGCGTGCCCCGTGTGCGGCCAGATGATCACAAAGTCCAGTGGGTGGCGCCTCTTCCACCTGGAACGAGTGACCGACGGCGGCACGGACGCAAGCCGCAATCTGGTGATGCTGCACCGGGACTGTCACAGGATCGCGCGTGTTCGCCGATTTCCGGTGGTGAAACCGGCTCCGGTGACGGGGCTTTGAAAGGCTTGAGCGGAATGCGGGGAAACTCGCACGTTCCGTTCTCAGGGGGCGGCGGCGCAGCAATGCGCTGCTGCTACCCGACCCCGTGTACGAAATCCTGGAGCAGCGCGGGCTGACGGTCTGGCTGGTCGACGCGCGGCAGATGAAGTACGTGCCGGGGCGCAAGAGCGATGTGCAGGATTGCCAGTGGCTGCAGAAGCTGATGAGTCTGGGGCTGCTGCGGGCGGCCTGGCGCCCGGGTGACGAGGTCTGCGTGGTGCGCGCGATCGCCCGGCAACGCGAGGTGCTGCTCGTCGAACAGGCCAGTTGGGTGCAGCGCATGCAGAAGGCGCTGGTGCAGATGAACCTCCAGCTCGCCGAGGTGCTCACCGACATCATGGGCATGACAGGAGAGGCGATCATCCGCGCAATCGTGACGGGCGAACGCGATCCGAAGGTGCTGGCGCGCCATCGTCACGGCCGGGTCAAGCGCAGCGAGGACGATATCGTGCGCGCGCTGACGGGCAACTGGCGCGAAGAGCATCTGTTTGTGCTCGAACAGTCGCTCGCCATGTACGACGATATTGCCCGCCATCTTGGCGAATGCGATGCCAGACTTCAAGCATTGCTCGACCAACGTAGCCGGCACCAGGCTGACTTGGGGCCGGCACCCCGATCTGGCAGCAGACAACGGGTGGAGTTCGACCTGCGGCAGAGACTCGCGAACTGGGCTGGCGTCGATCTGACGCGCATCAACGGCTTGGGTGTGAGCACTGTGATGACCCTGCTTTCGGAGATCGGCCCGGACCTGCGCCGCTTTGCCAGCGTGAAGCACTTCTGTTCCTGGCTGGGACTCTGCCCCGCCACGAAGATCAGCGGCGGCAAGATCCTGTCTGCCGGTACCAAGCGCTCGGCCAACCGCGCCCGCCAGGCATTGAAAATGGCGGCCATGGCCCTGTCGCGCAGCGACTCCGCACTCGGCGCGTTCTATCGCCGCCTGTGCGCCCGCATGGACAAGCCGCGCGCCAATACCGCGGTGGCCCACAAGCTCGCCCGCATGGTGTATTTCATGCTCACGCGCGGCGAGGCCTTCGTCGACCAAGGGCAGCAGCGCTATGAGCAGCAGCAACAGCAGCGCAGTGTGGCCGCTCTCAAGCGCCGCGCCAAGGCACTGGGCTTCCGCCTTGAACCCGAAACGGCAGCCTAAAACCGGCCCCGCAGGATTTGTTTCTTGAGAGCGACGACTGCCCGACAACTGCAGCGCGGCGCTAGAACAGATCGAGTTGCGGTTTCTCGCGCACCGTCTTCGCGCGCATGAACGCCGACATATCCAGAATGCCGTAACGCCGCTCGTTCAAGCCGAGCCGCTTCACGGCCTGGTGAAAGCGCTGCTTGAGCAGGTCGGCCCAAAGCCCGGTGCCCTTCATGCGCTGCGAGAACGCCGAGTCGTAGTCCTTGCCGCCGCGCATGTCGCGCACGCGACTCATCACGCGCGCCGCGCGTTGCGGAAAATGCGCTTCGAGCCAGCCTTCGAAGAGCGGCGCCACCTCCCACGGCAGACGCAGCACGATATAGCTCGCGCTGCTCGCACCCGCCTCGGCGCAGGCTTCCAGCACGCGCTCCATGTCCGGTTCGGTAACGAACGGAATCACGGGCGCGATGCTCACCCCAACCGGAATGCCCGCCTGCGCAAGCGTGCGGATCGTGCGCAGCCGCCGCGCCGGCGTGGCCGCGCGCGGCTCCAGCGTGCGCGCGAGTTCGGCGTCGAGCGTGGTGATCGTGATGGCCGCCATGAATTGCTGGCGCTGCGCCATGGGCGCTAGCAGATCGAGATCGCGCTCGATCAGCGAGGACTTCGTGATGGCCGCGAACGGATGCTGGCGCTCGCTCAGCACCTCGATCACGCGACGCGTAATGCGCATATCGCGCTCGACCGGCTGCCAGGCATCGGTGTTCACGCCCAGCGCGATGGGCTCCGGCTCATAAGCGGGCTTCGCGATTTCGCGCGCGAGCAACTCGGGCGCATTGATCTTTGCGTAAATGCGGCTCTCGAAATCGAGTCCCGGCGAGAGCCCCAGATAGCTGTGGGTGGGTCGCGCGAAGCAGTAAATGCAGCCGTGCTCGCAACCGCGATACGGATTGAGCGAAACATTGAACGGAATATCGGGCGACTGGTTGCGCGTAAGGATGCTCTTCGCGCGCTCCTCGAAGACCTCGGTGCGCAATGCCGGGGCTTCTTCGGCGGCAAGATCGCCGGGGCTCTCATCCGGCTGCGCATGCTGCCAGCCGTCGTCAAAGACTTCGCGCCGATCAACCTCGTAGCGCCCCTGCAGGTTCGTGACGGCACCACGCCCCTTGCGCGGCGCAGGCGGCGCGACAGGGTACCAGGTCTCGGCGGGATGGTCAGGGTCCAGTTCTTTCACGGCACAATGCAGCAAGGCGTCTCGATACTGTATAAATATACAGTATCGAGACGCCTTGTCGAGCGCTAAAAACGGGGCGCTTTCGAGCGCGGCTTCGCGCGACTACTCGCCCACCGCGATCGTCAAAGTTTCCTTGATTTCCTCCATCACCACATAGCTCTTCGACTGCACCGCACCCGGCAGTTGCAGCAGGATGTCGCCGAGCAGTTTGCGGTAGTCGGCCATCTCGCCGATGCGCGCCTTGATCAGGTAATCGAAGTCGCCCGAAACCAGGTGGCATTCGAGCACTTCCGGGATCTTCTTCACCTCGCGGCGGAACTGGTCGAACATGTTGCCGCTCTTGTGGTCGAGCGTGATCTCCACGAACACCAGCAGCGCCGCGCCCAGCACGTTCGGATTCACGCGCGCGTAGTAGCCCGTGATGACGCCGTCGCGCTCCATGCGCTTGACCCGTTCGATGCACGGCGTGACGGAGAGCCCGACCTGCTCTGCGAGGTCCTTCATGGCCATGCGGCCGTCCTCCTGGAGCAGCTTAAGGATGCGGTGATCGAGCCGGTCCAGCGCGCGGACCGGCTGACGCTGCGTTCTCATGTGTTTTTCCTGAAAATTTGACAAATACGATAACAAAATCTAGTCGTAGAACAATAGCATAGTCGATATTACTGGCTACTCCTGATTTTTCATGCCTTCGGCGCTGAATCCCCCGAGACGGATGCGGCAAGCCCTCGGCAGCGCGGCGTAGCCCCAACAAATCTATCTGGAGCAGACTATGCGAGTCGTCGTGTTGGGCAGTGGTGTTGTCGGGGTCGCCAGCGCCTGGTATCTTGCCCGCGCGGGCCATGAGGTAACGGTGATCGACCGCGAGTCCGGTCCCGCGCTCGAAACGAGCTTTGCGAACGCCGGCCAGATCTCGCCCGGCTACGCCGCGCCGTGGGCCGCGCCGGGCGTGCCGCTCAAGGCGATCAAGTGGATGTTCGAGAAGCACGCGCCGCTCGCCATCCGCCTCGACGGCACGAAATTCCAGTTGCAGTGGATGTGGCAGATGCTGCAGAACTGCACGCCCGAGCGCTATGCACTCAACAAGGGCCGGATGGTGCGCCTCGCCGAATACAGCCGCGATTGCCTGCAGGCGCTGCGCGCCGAAACCGGCATCCAGTACGAAGGCCGCACCGGCGGCACGCTGCAGGTGTTCCGCACGCAGCAGCAGTTCGACGGCGCGGCAAAGGACATCGCCGTGCTGAAGGATGCGAACGTTCCGTACGAACTGCTCACGTCCTCCGAGCTCGGCCGTGCCGAGCCCGCGCTTGCCGCGGTCTCGCACAAGCTCACCGGCGGCCTGCGCCTGCCCGGCGACGAAACCGGCGACTGCCAGCTCTTCACCACGCGCCTCGCCAAAATGGCCGAGGAACTGGGTGTCAAGTTCCGCTACAACACGCCGATCGACGGCCTCGCCGTGCAAGGCGAGCGCATCGCGGGCGTGCAGTGCGGTGGCGAACTCGTGCGCGCGGACTCATTCGTGGTCGCGCTCGGCTCGTTCTCCACGAAGATGCTGGCCGGCCTCGTGAAGATTCCGGTCTACCCGCTCAAGGGCTACTCGATCACAGCGCCTATCGTGAACGCGGGCGCGGCGCCGGTCTCCACCGTGCTCGACGAGACCTACAAGATTGCAATCACGCGTTTCGACGACCGCATCCGCGTGGGCGGCATGGCCGAAATCGTGGGCTACGACACGGCGCTCAAGCAAGCGCGCCGCGAGACGCTCGAAATGTGCGTGAACGACCTGTTCCCGGGCGGCGGCGATACCTCGCAGGCCACCTTCTGGACCGGCCTGCGCCCGATGACGCCGGACGGCACGCCGGTGGTGGGCCGCACGCCGTTCTCGAACCTGTTCCTGAACACGGGGCACGGCACGCTCGGCTGGACCATGTCGTGCGGATCGGGCCAGTTGCTCGCCGACCTCATCTCGGGCAAGCAGCCCGCGATCCGCGCCGACGATCTCTCGGTCTATCGTTATCTCGGAGAGACGGCCGCCGCGCATCGCCCAGCATACGCGTAATAAAAAACCCAGGCGCAAGGCCTGGGTTTTGTCGGCAATCCAAGGGGCGCTCGAAGCGCCCCTTTTTGTTGCAGCGCTTAGCCGAGTTCTTTGACGAGTTCCGGCACAACCGTGAACAGATCGCCGACGAGGCCGTAATCGGCCACGCTGAAGATCGGCGCCTCTTCGTCCTTGTTGATCGCCACGATCACCTTCGAGTCCTTCATGCCTGCAAGGTGCTGGATCGCGCCCGAGATGCCCACCGCGACGTACAACTGCGGCGCGACGATCTTGCCGGTCTGGCCGACCTGGTAATCGTTCGGCACGTAGCCCGCGTCCACTGCCGCGCGCGAAGCGCCGAGCGCTGCGTTCAGCTTGTCCGCGAGCGGCTCCAGCACCTTCGTGTAGTTCTCGCCACTGCCCAGACCCCGGCCGCCCGAGACGATGATCTTCGCGCTCGTGAGTTCCGGACGGTCGAGCTTCGTGACTTCACGGCCGATGAATTGTGTGAGGCCGCTGTCTGCTGCCGCGTCGAGCTTCTCCACCGCTGCGCTGCCGCCTTCGGCTGCAACCGCATCGAATGCCGTCGTGCGGACCGTGATCACCTTGACCGGATCAGCCGATTGAACCGTCGCAATCGCGTTACCCGCGTAAATGGGACGCTCGAACGTGTCGGGCGAGTCCACTGCGGTGATGTCGCTGATCTGCGCGACGTCCAGCTTCGCGGCGATGCGCGGCGTGACGTTCTTGCCCGCAGCCGTCGCCGGCGCGAGGATGTGCGAGTAGTGCTTCGCGATGGAAAGAACCGTCGCTTCGACGTTTTCGGCAAGACCTGCTTCGAGTTGCGGCGCGTCGGCCAGCAGTACCTTCGCCACGCCGGCGATCTTCGCGGCTGCGTCAGCAGCAGCTTGCGCGTTGTGACCCGCGACCAGCACGTGCACGTCGCCGCCGATCTTCTGTGCGGCAGCCACGGTGTTCAGCGTCGCAGCCTTGATGGTTGCGTTGTCGTGTTCGGCAATAACCAGATTCGTCATTTCTCTTTCGCTCCTCACAGCACCTTGGCTTCGGTCTTCAGCTTCTCGACCAGCGTCTTCACGTCGGCAACCTTCACGCCCGCGCTACGCTTGGGCGGCTCGGCAACCTTCAGGGTCTTCAGACGCGGCGTGACATCGACGCCCAGGTCTTCCGGCTTGACCGTTTCCAGCGGCTTCTTCTTCGCCTTCATGATGTTCGGCAGCGTGACGTAGCGCGGCTCGTTCAGGCGCAGGTCCGTCGTGACCACGGCGGGCAGCTTCAGCGACAGCGTTTCCGCCCCGCCATCGACTTCACGCGCGACCGTGGCCTTGCCGTCGGCGACCGTGATCTTCGAAGCGAAGGTCGCTTGCGGCAGGTTCGCCAGCGCGGCGAGCATCTGGCCGGTCTGGTTCGAATCGTCGTCGATCGCCTGCTTGCCGAGAATCACGAGTTGCGGCTGCTCCTTGTCGACGAGCGCCTTGAGCAGCTTCGCGACTGCGAGCGGCTGCAGGTCTTCATTCGATTCGATGAGGATCGCGCGGTCCGCGCCGATCGCCAGCGCCGTGCGCAGCGTTTCCTGCGCTTGCGCGACACCAGCGGACACGGCGATGACTTCCGTCGCCACACCGGCTTCCTTCAGACGAACCGCTTCTTCCACGGCGATTTCGTCGAACGGGTTCATCGACATCTTCACGTTGGCGATGTCGACGCCCGTGCCATCCGACTTCACACGAACCTTGACGTTGTAATCGACTACGCGCTTGACTGGCACAAGGACTTTCATTCACATGCTCCGAAGTTACGAATACGTCAACCTGGCGGACATTATAGCGATAGCGTTCCCGCTCGCACCCACCCGCCAGCACATTTCCCGCACAACCCGCTTCTGGCCCCGCTTACCTTTTTTCAGGTCCGATGGCCATGGATTGCGAACGATCGTGCGATTTTATGTCGGAAAAAACCCGGGCTCAAGCCCGGGTTTCTCCGACCGAATTCTCTACCGGGCCCGACACCCTGGCGGCGACTATCCCACCGCGCAAACCAGGCCTGCTACGCAGGCCTTATCTGGCCCATTTACCATGCGGCGATTACCGCCCCGCCGAACTTCTGCTCGACGTACTGCTTGACTTCCGGCGAGTGGTACGCCGCCACCAGCTTGGCGGCCCACGGCTTGTTGCGATCCACCGCGCGGATCGCGACGATGTTCACGTAAGGCCCCTTCGGGTCCTCGATCGCGATTGCGTCCTGCTTCGGCTTGAGCCCCGCCTCCATTGCGAAGTTCGTGTTGATCGCTGCGGCGTCCACGTCGTCGAGCGAGCGCGGAATCTGCGCAGCGTCGAGTTCGACGATCTTCAGCTTCCGGGGATTTTCTACGATATCACGCGGCGTGGCCTTCAACCCAGCATCGGCGCGCAGCTTGATGAGGCCCTGCTTCTGCAGCAACAGCAACGCGCGGCCGCCATTGGTCGGATCATTGGGGACCGCAATGCGCGCACCGGGCTTGAGTTCGGTGAGCGTCTTGATCTTCTTCGAGTAGATGCCCATCGGGAACGTGACCGTGTCGGTTAGCTTGATGAGCTTGTAGCCGCGATCCTTCACCTGCGCGTCGAGATACGGCTCGTGCTGATAACTGTTCGCATCGAGGTCGCCGCTCGCGAGCGCCGCGTTAGGCTGCACGTAGTCGGAGAACTCGACGATCTTGATGGTGAGGCCGCTTTTCGCTGCGACCTGCTTCACCACTTCCATCACCTGCTCGTGCGGGCCGCCCGTCACGCCCACCTTGATGGTCTCGTCGGCGTGCGCCGTGAGCGGCGCAAACAGCGGCGCGGCGATCGAGGCCGCACCAAGCGCAGCCGCCAGCCGGATCATGAAACGACGTTGCATACCCCCACCCCTTGTCCTGTGTGAAGTTCTCGAAGGACTGCTTATTTATGGCTCAAGCGCCGCACGAGCCAGTCGCCGAACGACTGCACGAGCTGCACGAACACGATCAGGATCACGACGACGATCAGCATGACTTCGGGCTCGAAGCGCTGATAGCCATAGCGGATGCCCAGGTCGCCGAGGCCGCCGCCGCCGATTGCGCCAGCCATCGCCGAATAGCCGACGAGCGAAATGAACGTGATGGTCAAGCCGGCCACCACGCCCGGCAGCGATTCGGGCAGCAGCACTTTGAAGACGATCTGACGCGTGCTCGCACCCATGGCCTGCGCGGCTTCGATAAGGCCGCGATCCACTTCGCGCAGCGCGGTTTCCACGAGACGCGCGATGAACGGCGCGGCGGAGATCGTGAGCGGCACGATGGCGGCCGCAGTGCCAATCGACGAGCCCACCACGACGCGCGTGAACGGAATCACGGCAACCAGCAGAATGATGAACGGCGTCGAGCGCACGGCGTTGACGATGCCGCCCATCACGCGATTGACGGCGAGGTTCTGCAACACGCCCTCGCGGTCGGTCAGATAAAGCAGCACGCCGAGCGGCAGGCCGATGGCCGCGCCCACCACGCCGGAAATGCCCACCATGATGAGCGTCTCCCAGAACGACTGGACGAACATATCGAACATTTCAGTCCACATGAGACAACTCCTCCACCACCACGCCCTGCTCGCGCAGCCAGGCAATGGCCTGCGCAACCTTCACCGGATCGCCGCCCGCGAGCACCGCGAGCGAGCCGAACGCCTGGCCCTGGATCTCGTCGATCTGGCCATGCAAGATGTTGAAATCGAGCTCGAAGCGGCGGATCGTCTCCGAGAGCACCGGCTGATCGACGCCCGTGCCCGTGAAGGCCAGTCGCAGCAAGTGCCCGCTGCCCTTCGCGAGACGCTCGGCCACGCGCGCCTTGAGCGCGGGCGGCAGCTCCTGCGCGATCACGTCGCCTAGCAGCGCGCGCGTGACTTCGTGGCGCGGCTGCAAGAACACGTCGATCACGGGACCGGTTTCCACGACGCGGCCCGCGTCGAGCACGGCCACGCGATCGCAGACCTGTTTGATCACTTCCATCTGGTGCGTGATCATCACAATTGTCAGATTCAGCTCGCGATTAATCTTGCGCAACAAGTCGAGAATCGCACGCGTGGTCTCCGGATCGAGCGCGGACGTCGCTTCGTCGGAGAGCAGCACCTTGGGCCTGCTCGCGAGCGCGCGCGCAATGCCCACGCGCTGCTTCTGGCCGCCGCTGATCTGCGACGGATAGCGGTCCTTCTGCGCGGAGAGGCCGACGAGTTCGAGCAGCGGCAGCACCGCCTCCTCGATCTGCGGACGCTTCATGCCCGCGAGCTCGAGCGGCAGCGCGACGTTGTCGAACACGGTGCGCGACGAGAGCAGATTGAAATGCTGGAAGATCATGCCGATCTCGCGGCGCGCCTCGCGCAAGTCGGCGCTGGAGAGCGACGTGAGCGTGCGCCCATTGACGACGATGTCGCCTTCGGTGGGCCGCGTGAGCAGATTGATGGTGCGCACGAGCGTGCTCTTGCCCGCCCCGCTGCGCCCGATGATGCCGAACACTTCCCCCGGCGGAACCGTCAGATTGACGTTGTGCAGCGCTTCGATCCAGCCTTGTGGCCCGGCAAAGCGCTGGGAAACGTTTCGAATTTCGATCATGAAAAAAACGAAACGGCGGATGTGCCGCGCGCCGCGTTGCATGTGCCGCGATCTTTCGATCGCACAAGATCACAAGACGCGTCGCGCCGGCAGACAGCCGCCGCTTGCTGGACTGGAATTGATCCGGCATTTTACCCTGGCGGGCAAATTCCTATTAATAATCGTTTCCGATAATTTAATAACCTTGGGGCATTAGAGCGGGATTGCGGCGTCGATGTCCCGAAACTCCGGAAACGGGTGCTACTCTCTGCCGACCGTTCAGCACGACATCAATAAATAGTCGGGAGAGCAGCGACGATGGAGACGACCCAACCCAGGGACGCGGCATGCGCGGCAGCGGCATCGACGGCCAGTGCCCCGCCGCAGCGCAAGACGCTGCGCTCCCGCGACGGCACCGAGTTGCCGCTCTATGCCTGGTACGCCCCTGGCGCCGAGCCCCGCGCGGCCATTGCGCTCGTGCACGGCCTCGCCGAGCATGCGGGCCGCTACGCGCCGCTCGCGGCGCGCCTGAACGCGGCGGGCATCGATGTTTATGCGATCGATCTGCGGGGACATGGTCACGCCGGCGGACGCCGCGCATGGGTCACCCGCTTCGACGATTATCTCGACGATGTCCAGGCGCTAGTCGAGCACGCCGCCGAGCAATGCCGCGCGCGCAAGACGCCGCTCTTCCTGATGGGCCACAGCATGGGCGGCGCGATTGCCGCGCTCTATGCGATCGAGCGCGCCCCACGCGCGGACGTCGCGTTCGCGGGCCTGCTGCTTTCGAGCGCCGCGCTCGCGCCTGGCCGCGATGTGCCGAACTGGATGATCGCGGCGAGCCGCGTAATGAGCGCGGTCTGGCCGGGCTTTCCCGCCATGAAGATCGACGCAGCCCTGCTCGCGCGCGACGCCGCCGTGGTCGCGGCGAACCGCGCCGATCCGCTGGTTCACCACGGCGCGATTCCCGCGCGCACGGGCGCCGAGTTGCTCGAAGCAATGAAGCGCATCGAAGCGGGCCGCGCACGCTTGCGCATGCCGGTGCTGATCTGGCATGGCACCGAGGACAAGCTCACCGAGCCCGAAGGCAGCCGCGCGTTCAGCGCGCAGGTGGGGTCGCCCGACCGGACCCTCACGCTCTACGAAGGCAGTTATCACGAGACGCTCAACGATCTCGACCGCCAGCGCGTGATTGATTCAATGGTGGATTGGATCGGCCGCCACCTGCCTTGAGGCCGGCGCGTGGTTGCGGCTGCTTGTGCTGCTGCTAGTGCGTCTATTTACCCGACCGCTTCTCGATGAACGCCTGCACGCCGTCGAGCGCCGGATCGGTCATCATGTTGCAGGCCATGGTCTGCCCGGCCAGTTGATACGCGGCTTCGATGCCCATCTCCAGTTGACGGTAGAACAGCCCCTTGCCCGCCGCCACCGCCTCGCGCGGCTTCGCGCAGATACTCGCGGCAAGCGCGCTCACCGCGGCATCGAGTTCGTCCGCCGCGACGACGCGATTCACGAGCCCTTCGCGCAAGGCCTTCTGTGCATCGATGAATTCGCCTGTCATCAGCATCTCGAACGCGGCCTTGCGCGAGACGTTGCGCGTGAGCGGGACCGCCGGCGTCGAGCAGAACAACCCGAGGTTGATGCCCGACACCGCGAAACGGGCCGACTCGGCGGCCACGGCGAGATCGCACATCGCGACGAGCTGGCAGCCGGCCGCTGTCGCCACGCCCTGCACGCACGCGATCACGGGCTGCGGCATCGTCTGGACCGTGAGCATCATCTTCGAGCAGCGCGCGAACAGCCGCTTGTAGTAATCGAGCGAAGGCGCCGCACGCATTTCCCGGAGGTCGTGACCGGCGCAGAACGCGCGGCCCGCCGCTGCGATCACCACGACACGCGCATCCGATTTCGCGATGCCGGTCAATTGCGCCTGTAACGCGTCGATGAGCGCTTCGGAGAGCGCGTTGAACGCATCCGGCCGGTTCAGCGTGAGACGCACGACGCCGGACACGCCATGCGCGTCATGCTCGACCTCGACGAGCGGCGCGTCATCGGCCGATGATGCGGATGAAAGCGGAACGCCTGCGGCACTCATGATGCACGGCTCCTTCTAAGGTAGGCGCGCCCGATGCGGCCGCGCGGGATTCGGGGAACGGCGGCGGCCGCCTCGATCAGATATCGGCCAGCGCGCGCAGATGCGCCACCACGCTGCGCCCCAGCGCCGACAGGTTGTAGCCGCCTTCGAGACAGCTCACGATGCGCCCCTTCGCGTGACGCTTCGCGACCTCGCGGATCTGCTCGGTGATCCACGCGTAGTCGTCCTCGACGAGGCCCAGATTGCCGAGATCGTCCTCGCGATGCGCATCGAACCCTGCCGAGACGAACACCATCTCCGGCTTGAACTCGTGCAGTCGCGGCAGCCACATGATGTCGACCGCCTCGCGCACGTCCATGCCCTTGCTGCGCGCCGGCATCGGCACGTTGACCATGTTCGGCGCCTGGTTGTCCGCGCCCGAGAACGGATAGAACGGGTGCTGGAAAATGCTGCACATGAGCACGCGCGAATCGCCCGCAAACGCGGCCTCCGTGCCGTTTCCATGATGCACATCAAAGTCGATGATCGCGACGCGCGACAGACCGTGCACATCGAGCGCATGGCGCGCCGCAACCGCGACGTTGTTGAAAAAGCAAAAGCCCATGGCGCGCGCGGGCTCGGCGTGGTGTCCGGGCGGGCGCACGCTGCAAAACGCGTTTTCGTAGCGGCCCTCGATCACCGCATCGGTCGCCGCGACGGCCACGCCCGCGGCACGCAACGCGGCCTGCAACGTGTGCGGATTCATCGACGTGTCGGGGTCGATTGCCGCGTAGCCTTCCTGCGGCGAAAGCTCGCGCAGATAGTCGATATGCGCCTGGGTGTGCACGCGCAGAAGCGCGCCTTCGCCGGCAAGCGGCGCGGAATCGTCGCGCTCGATCAGCACGTCGATGCGGCTCGCAATGAGTTGGTCTTCGATCGCCTGCAGGCGTGCGGGGCATTCGGGATGCCACTCGCCCATTTCATGCAGCAGGCAATCGGGATGCGAGAAAAAGCCGGTCGTCATGTCTCGTACTGGCCGCACCGTGCGCTCGAGTCTGCACTCGGGCACGCTGCGGGTCTCCATCAGGTCTTTCGTCGGGTTTGCCGCGCAAGCGTTTGCAACAGTCGCACAGGCCGCGTTCGAGCGCGAACAGTTGCCACGTTACCACAGCGCCCCCGCACATCAACCACGAGCCCGTATCAGCGCACGTCCAGGGGCTTTCTGCGCCAAGGGCTCGGGTATACTGCGCCGGATCACGTCCTCTCGTTCAAACCCGCCCGCCTGCCATGACGCAAAAGCCCGCGCACCTGTGCGCTTCACCCGCCCTCAGCCAACCGCGCTTCAAGTCTTTCGCCGTCGCGCTTTGCGCTGTGGCGGCACT
This sequence comes from Paraburkholderia sp. A3BS-1L, assembly GCF_051125215.1. Classification (NCBI taxonomy): domain Bacteria; kingdom Pseudomonadati; phylum Pseudomonadota; class Betaproteobacteria; order Burkholderiales; family Burkholderiaceae; genus Paraburkholderia; species Paraburkholderia sp. A3BS-1L. The sequence continues at coordinate 2,327,923 of NZ_CP120442.1, forward strand.
GTCGGCATGCGCCGAGCAAGCGCAATCGACGAAACCCGCGAAGGCGACTCAACCGGCGCAATCCGCAGGACAGGCCGCGCCGGGCGCGAACCAGAAGCCCTCTGCGCCCGTCCCGGCGCCGCAGCAAGGCACCACGCAAAACGGTCAGACGTTTGAAGAGGAAATCGTCCCTCAGCGCTATGCGAACAATGCCAATGTCGACACCTTCATCAACGGCATGGTCGCGCGCTACGACTTCAACGCCGACGCGCTGCACGCGCTCTTCTCGACCGTGAGCTATTCGGCCACGGCGGTGAAGCTCGTCACGCCCTCGCCCACGCCGAGCGCGAAGAACTGGCGCGCGTATCAGGCGCGTTTTCTCGACACGGTGCGCATCAACGCGGGCGTGCGCTTCTGGCGCGCGAACGAGGCCACGCTGCAGCGCGCGGCCGACCAGTTCGGCGTACCGCCCGAGGTGATCGTCGGCATCATCGGCGTGGAGACGATCTACGGGCGCTACATGGGCAACTTCCGCGTGCTCGACGCACTCACCACGCTCGCCTTCGACTATCCGGACACGCCCAATCGCACCGACCGCATGGCGACGTTCCGCAAGAATCTCGAAGACTATCTCGTATGGACGCGCGACCAGCAGCTCGATCCGAGTTCGGTGCTCGGCTCGTACACAGGCGCAATCGGCATTCCGCAGTTCCTGCCGAGCAGCATCGTGCAATACGCCGTCGATTACGAAGGCGATCATCACATCGACCTGCGCAACAGCCCGGCCGATGCGATCGGCAGCGTCGCCAACTATCTGAAGCAGAACGGCTGGGAGCCAGGCCGCCCCGTGGTATGGAAGATCGCAAGCGACGCGGGCAGCCAGGGCATCGCGCAGGCCGCCGCCGACGGCAAGCCCGAGCCCCGCATGCCGCTCGCGCAATTGATGCGCTCGGGCCTCGCCCTGAACGAGCCGGGCGTGGACCTCGCCGCCGAGGGCAACACGCCGATCACGGTCATCGACCTGCCTACCCCGGGCCGCGCGACCGAGTACATGCTCGGGCTGAAAAACTTCTATGTGCTCACGCGCTATAACCGCAGCTTCTTTTACGCGCTCGCGGTCTATCAACTGGGCCAACGCGTGAAGGCGCAGATGCTCGCGACCGGCGGCGCACAATCGGCGCAGCGTCAGTAAGAAACATTAAGCGCCGGATACCACAACGGGCGGGTTGTCTTTCGAGAGACAACCCGCCCGTTTTTCAATTCAGGCGCACAATGCGCCCGTTTTACCGCGCCACGGCGGCCATCACGCCGGAAACACCCCGGTCGACAGATAGCGGTCGCCACGGTCGCAGACGATGAACACGATGGTCGCATTCTCGACCTGGCGCGCGATGCGCAAGGCCACCTCGCATGCGCCACCCGACGAAATCCCCGCAAAAATGCCTTCCACCGAGGCAAGGCGGCGCGCCATTGCTTCGGCGGCGGCCTGGCTCACGTTTTCGGTGCGGTCCACGCGGCTGCGGTCGAAGATCTTCGGCATGTAGGCTTCCGGCCACTTGCGGATGCCGGGAATGCGCGACCCCTCTTCGGGCTGCGCACCGACGATCTCGATCGCCGGGTTCTGCTCCTTGAGGTAATGCGACGTACCCATGATCGTGCCCGTCGTACCCATCGACGAAACAAAGTGCGTGATGCGCCCCTCGGTCTCCCGCCAGATTTCCGGGCCGGTGCCCTCGTAGTGCGCAAGCGGATTGTCGGGATTCGCGAACTGGTCGAGGATGATGCCCTTGCCGTCGCGCTGCATCTGCTCGGCGAGGTCGCGCGCATATTCCATGCCGCCCTTTACGGGCGTGAGCATGATCTCGGCGCCATAGGCGGCCATGCTCTGGCGACGCTCGATGGACAGGTCCTCGGGCATGATCAGCACCATCTTGTAGCCGCGAATGGCCGCGGCCATGGCCAGCGCGATGCCCGTGTTGCCGCTGGTGGCTTCGATGAGCGTGTCGCCCGGCTTGATGCGACCACGCTCTTCAGCCTTGCGGATCATTGAAAGCGCCGGCCGGTCCTTCACCGAGCCCGCCGGGTTGTTGCCTTCCAGCTTGGCCAGCACGATGTTGTTGCGGGCGCGAATCTCGTCGTCGAGCACGCGGACGAGTTGCACGAGCGGCGTGTTGCCGATCGTGTCTTCAATGGTCTTGTATGGCATAGGTAATGGCGGTCGGGCGCCGGTCTGGCGTGATGGGTGATTTTTGGATTCTAAACCACGCGGCTATCCCGCGCTGAGGGAGCCCTGCAGGCGTAAGGGATGTCGGCGGCGCAAAAACCCGCGGCCCGGGCCGCGGGTCGACCTCGCCGGTACGGTGCCTGAAGGAGACGAGCCCCGTGAGATACAGGTAGGCCTCCTGAATAAGAAGTCGAAAAAGCTACTTCTTGACAGCCACCGTTGCGGCTTGCGGTTGCACTGCCGTGGTCTTCGCTGGGGCGGCCTTCGCACCCGCCTGTGCGGTCTGCGTGCCTTGCGCGGCCTGCGCATTGGCAGGCCCGACCGCCAGCCCTTCGGACTGCAAACGTTCGACGGTATGACCACCGAGGCCCTTCACACGCTTGCCGAGATCGGATGCATCCTTGAACGGACCGTGCGCGCTGCGCTCATCGAGAATGGCCTTGGCGCGCGCGGGCCCGATGCCCTTGATGCCGCGCAGCGCGTCTTCGTTGGCCGTGTTGACGTCCACGGCGGCGAACACCTGGCCGAATGCGGCAACGAGCGCTGCCGCAGCGAGCAACTTCTTGATCATGCTGGATCTCCTTGATGCCAACGCCAGCGACCATCGCCGGCGAGGAGAGTCCAGTTTAGGCAGACGCGGCCTTCGCTTACACCTGGCCGGACAGCCAGCGCACATAGCGATCGACGCCCTCTTGCACCGTCAGGAACGGGGCGTCGTAGCCCGCTGCGCGCAGCTTCGCGAGATCGGCCTGCGTGAAGCACTGGTACTTGCCGCGCAGCGCATCGGGGAACGCAATGTATTCGATGAGGCCTTGCTGCACCTGCTCTTCGAGCGTGAGCGCACTCTTGCCGTCCATCACGCGCAGCGTGTTGACCACCGTGCTCGCGATGTCGTTGAACGGTTGTGCACGGCCGCTGCCAAGGTTGAAGATGCCGCTTTTCTCGGGATGATCGAAGAAGAACAGGTTGACCTTCACGACGTCTTCGACGGACACGAAGTCGCGCGTCTGCTCGCCCTGTGCGTAGCCGTTGTATTCGCCGAACAGCTTCACTTTGCCTTCGGCGCGGAACTGATTGAAGTTGTGGAACGCCACCGAGGCCATGCGGCCCTTGTGCGTCTCGCGCGGCCCATACACGTTGAAGTAGCGAAAGCCTGCGATCTGGCTTTGCGCGGTGGGCAGCACGCGCCGGATCACCTGGTCGAACAGGAATTTCGAATAGCCATAGACGTTCAGCGGCGCTTCCACTTCGCGATCTTCGACAAAGCGGCTCGACCCGCCATAGATGGCCGCCGACGACGCATACAAAAACTGCGTGCCGTGAGCGAGGCAAGTGTCGAGCACCGTGCGGCTATAACGGAAGTTGTTGTCCATCATGTAGCGGCCGTCGGTTTCCATGGTGTCCGAACAGGCGCCTTCATGAAACACCGCGCGCACCTTGCCGAAATCGCCGCGCGCAAAGCGTTCGACGAACTCGGTCTTGTCGAGGTAATCGTCGATCTCGCAGTCGACGAGATTCCTGAACTTGTCCGCGCGAGTGAGATTGTCGACGGCGATGATGCGGTCTTCGCCGCGTTCGTTCAGCGCCTTGACGATGTTGCTGCCGATGAAGCCGGCCGCGCCGGTCACAATGAGGGTCATGGTAATTCTGCGGTGAAGAGGTTCACGCGAGGCCGGGAAAACTCTCCTGAAATCCCTGCCTCACCGCGCCCGTCGAGCAGCCGCGCCCGCTATGTTACAAGCGGGCCGCCCGCGGAACGTCATTGAAAGAGTTCGTCGTAGTCGACGGTGGCGGTACCGAGCTTGCCGACCACGATGCCGGCGGCGCGGTTCGCGAGCGCGACGGCCTCGACGAGCGAGAGGCCCGCGCCCAGTGAGGCCGCGACCGTCGCGATCACGGTGTCGCCCGCACCCGAGACATCATACACTTCGCGTGCGACAGCCGGCGCGTGCAGCACGCCGGCATTGGAAAAGAGCGTCATACCCTCTTCCGAGCGCGTGAGCAGCAGCGCGTCGAACTGCAGTTCCTGGCGCAGCTTCGTCACGCGCGCGAGCAGATCCGCTTCGGACTTCCAGGAACCCACCACCTCGCGCAATTCCGCACGGTTCGGCGTGATGATGCTCGCGCCGCGATAGCGCTCCCAATCGTCGCCCTTCGGATCGACCAGCACGGATTTGCCCGCGGCGCGCGCCTTCGCGATCATCTGCGTGACGTGCGTGAGGCCGCCCTTCGCGTAGTCGGACATCAGGATCACGTCGTGAGAGGGCAGCAGCGCATCGAAGCGCGCGAGGCCCGCGAGCAGCGCCTCATGCGCGGGCGATTTTTCGAAGTCCACCCGCAGCAGCTGCTGCTGACGCGACAGCACGCGCAGCTTGATCGTGGTGGGCAGCGCGGGATCGCGCTCGAGATACGCTCTCACGTGGCTCTCGCCGAGCAGCTCGACGATGCGCTCGCCGGGCTCGTCGTGCCCCACCACGCACAAAAGGCCCGCGCTCGCACCGAGCGCCGCCGCGTTGCGCGCCACGTTGGCTGCGCCGCCGAGGCGGTCCTCCTGGCGCTGCACATGAACCACCGGCACCGGTGCTTCCGGCGAAATGCGGTTGACGTCGCCGAACCAGTAGCGGTCGAGCATGACGTCGCCCACTACCAGCACGCGCGACGCCGCAAATCTCTCGCGCGGCACGACCGTAACCTCGGGAGCGAGCGCCGCGTTCTCAGGCTGCTGGGGCTGTTGCGTGCTTGACATGAGGCCGTCCAATCGAGTGGTAGTCAAAACCGAGCTCCGCCATTGTGTCGGGTTCATAGAGGTTGCGCCCGTCGAAAATGCGCGGCGCCTTCAGCGTCTCTTTCAGATACTCGAAGTCTGGAGCCTTGAACGCCGTCCATTCGGTGACGATCACGAGTGCATCGGCACCCTTGAGCGTCTCGTCCTGGCTCGCCGCGAACGTGAGGCGCGCGTGCTGATCCGGCGCGCCAGCGAGATCGAGCGCGAACACACGCCGCGCCTCGTCGGTCGCGACCGGATCGTAGGCCGACACTGTCGCGCCGCGCGTGAGGAGCTCGGCGATCAGGCGACGGCTCGGCGCCTCGCGCATGTCGTCGGTGTTCGGCTTGAACGCGAGGCCCCAGACCGCGAAGCGCCTGCCCGTGAGGTCCTCGCCAAGCGACTTGACGATCTTTTGCACGAGCACGTCCTTCTGGTCATCGTTCACGTTCTCGACCGCTTCCAGGATGCGCAGATTCTGCCCCGACTCGGCAGCCGTGCGGATCAGCGCCTGCACGTCCTTCGGGAAGCACGAGCCGCCATAGCCGCAGCCCGCGTAAAGGAAGTGATAGCCGATGCGCGGATCGGAGCCGATGCCGCGGCGCACCGACTCGATGTCGGCGCCCACGCGGTCGGCGAGATTCGCCATCTCGTTCATGAACGAGATGCGCGTGGCGAGCATGGCGTTGGCCGCGTACTTCGTGAACTCGGCCGAGCGCACGTCCATGTAGATCGTGCGTTCGTGGTTGCGGTTGAACGGAGCATAGAGGCGCTTGATCTTCTCGCGCGCGACCTCGCCGTTCGCGTCGTCGTCGATGCCGACGATGATGCGGTCGGGGCGCATGAAGTCATCGACCGCTGCGCCCTCCTTCAGGAACTCGGGGTTCGAGACCACCGAGAAGCGGTGCTGGCCGCTGCCGTCGAGGCCGCGCTTCGAAAGCTCTTCGGCGATCACAGCCTGCACGCGCTGGGCGGTGCCTACCGGCACCGTCGACTTGTCGACGATCACCTTGAAGCCGTTCATGTAGCGGCCGATGCTGCGCGCAGCTTCGAGCACGTACTGCAGGTCCGCCGAGCCGTCTTCGTCGGGCGGCGTGCCCACGGCGATGAACTGGACCTCGCCGTGCGCGACGCTTGCGGCAACGTCGGTGGAAAACGTGATGCGGCGGGCCTTGCGGTTGCGCTCGATGAGTTCGAGCAAACCCGGCTCATGGATCGGCACGCCGCCGCCGTTCAGGATATCGATCTTGCGCGGATCGACGTCGAGGCAGAACACGTCGTGACCGATTTCGGCAAGGCACGCCCCGGTGACGAGACCGACATAGCCGGTACCGATAATGGTGATTTTCATACGCGCTCCGGTGACAAATTCGGAAATGGATGTGGCTTATGCGCCGATGCGCGCATCAACCTGGTGCGGGGATGGGCTCGACGCGGCGCGGCGCATACGTTTCCCAGCCGCTGCAACCGGGACACTGCCAGTAGAAAAGGCGCGCCCGGAAGCCACAATTCTGGCACGTGTAACGCGGCAGATTCTTGGTGCGCTGCTGGATCAGCTTGCTCATGAGTTCGAGCTCGCCGCGCCGCGGCTCTTCGGCGTTCGCCTGCTGAGCTTCGAGCAGGCGCGTCATGCCGGCGAGATTCGGTGACTTCTGCATTTGCGCGCGGGCGAGCGCGTGGGCCGCGTCGGGGCCGCTCAGCTCAGCCACGTATCTATAGGCGACATCGAGTAGATCGTTCGATGAATAGCGATCGACCCACCCGGTGAGCAGTTGCGCCCCTTCTTGCGTGCGGCCCAGCGCCTCGTAGCCTTTCATGATCTTCTCGGCCACCAGCGGCAGATAGGCGGGGTTCTGGGCTTCGACGCGCTTCCACTGCGCGAGCGCAGCCTGCCAGTCACCGCTCGCAGCGTCGACGTCGCCGCCGAGAATCGTCGCGCGCACGCTCTGCTCATTGGCCTTGAGCGCGAGCACAAGCTGGCGCCGCGCCTCGTCCGGGTTTTTGCGCTGCAGCGCTTCCTGCGAAAGCTCGCAGTGGAACTGGGCGATTTCGAGGCCGAGCGGCTCCGCTCCCATGGTTTCGAGCAACCGCGCCGTCTCGATCGAGCGGTTCCAGTCCTTTTCGATCTCATAGATCGTGAGCAGCGCGCGCTGCGCGCCCTGCGCATAGTCGCCCGACTTGAGCATGCTGAACGTCTCTTCCGCGCGATCGAGCATGCCGGCTTTCAGGAAGTCCTGGCCGAGTTCATAGAGCGCGTGATCGCGCTCGTTCACGGGCAGGTCCGAGCGCGACAGCAGATTCTGGTGCACACGGATCGCGCGATCGGTTTCACCGCGGCGGCGAAACAGGTTGCCAAGCGCGAAGTGCAGTTCGACTGTTTCGGGATCGAGCTTGGCAACCTCGATGAACGCGTCGATGGCCTTGTCGGGCTGCTCGTTGAGCAGGAAATTCAGACCGCGGAAATACGAACGCGGCAGATTGGCGCTTTCGGACAGCAACGCCTTCAGGTCGTAGCGCGACGCCATCCAGCCGAACGCAAATGCGACGGGAATGACGAGCAGCCACCAAAAATCGAGATCCATGCGAGCGATGGTAGGAACGGTAATCAGGCCGCGTGCTGCGGACACCCTTCAAGCACCCGTAAAGCACCTTTGTGGCATCGGCGGCGCGCGGCACGGCAAGTCAAATCAGATAAGCGGCGGCAGCGGCGGCTCCGCAGGCGTTGCGGGCGCTTCCTTCGCGGTGCGAAGGTCGCGCTTCAGGCGTCCGTTCTCCATGCGCAGCCGGAACATCGCGGGCAGCGCCGAAAGCAGACCGGCCAGCAGCCCCACAACGAAGAACGCCAGCCCGATCAGAATCAGCGGAGCCTGCCACGAATAGCCGGCCAGGACGTGCAGTGTCGCAGGATCCGTGTTTTCCAGTGCAAGCACGAGCAATAACACGAACACCAGTACACGGATCACCCAGGCGATAAATCTCATGAAGGATTCTCTTGGCAGTTGCGGGAATGCGCCGGCACCGCCCCTTTGCTGCGCCGCAGCATCGGGGGCGCCGAAGTGTCCCGTATTGTAATGGAACGGCTCGCGAGCCGGCACGTGCGCAAAGCCGCAAGCCGCACCGGCAAAAACGTGGACGAAAAAAAAGCGCCGGGTTTCGAAAAACCCTGCGCTTTTTTCGGTCCATGCACTGGCCATCTGGCATTGACCGCCAACGGCTGCAACCGCTGCGAATACCCTGCGGCGCTTACAGATCGTCGTCCGGCTCGTCTGCCTTCAGCGGCTCGCCCGAATGACGGTCGACGCGCTCGCGCAACTCTTTGCCAGGCTTGAAATGCGGCACGAACTTCTCAGGCACCAGCACCTTCTCACCCGACTTGGGATTGCGTCCGACGCGCGACGGCCGGCGATTCAGGCCGAAACTGCCAAAGCCACGAATTTCGATGCGATGACCCTTGGCAAGCGCCTCGGACATCGCATCGAGCATCGTCTTGACCGCGAAATCCGCATCCTTCAGAACAAGTTGCGGAAATCGCGTAGCCAGCTGCGCGACCAATTCAGATTTGGTCATACTTCAGCTTGCCCCCGTTTGAGGCTTACTGGTTCTGGCCGTCGAGCTTGGCCTTGAGCAGCGCGCCGAGGTTGGTCGTGCCGGTGGCAGCCTGACCCGAATCAGCCGACATGCTGCGCAGCGCTTCCTGCGTCTCGGCCGAATCCTTCGCCTTGATCGACAGGTTGATGCCACGCGACTTGCGATCGATGTTGATGATCATCGCGTTGACCTTGTCGCCTTCCTTCAGCACGTTGCGAGCATCTTCCACGCGGTCTTGCGCGATTTCCGAAGCACGCAGGTAGCCTTCGACGTCTGCGTTCAGCGTCACGACAGCGCCCTTGGCGTCGACCGACTTGACCACGCCGTCGACGATCGAGCCCTTGTCGTTGACAGCAACGAAGTTGCTGAACGGGTCGCCTTCGAGCTGCTTGATGCCGAGCGAGATGCGTTCCTTCTCGACGTCGATGCCCAGAACCACGGCCTCGACTTCGTCGCCCTTCTTGTACTTGCGGACAGCTTCTTCGCCGGTTTCGCTCCACGACAGGTCGGAGAGGTGAACCAGGCCGTCGATGCCGCCGGGCAGGCCGATAAACACGCCGAAGTCGGTGATCGACTTGATCGCGCCTTGCAGCTTGTCGCCCTTCTTGAAGTTGCGGCTGAAGTCATCCCACGGGTTGGCCTTGCACTGCTTCATGCCGAGGCTGATACGGCGGCGGTCTTCGTCGATCTCGAGGACCATGACTTCGACTTCGTCGCCCAGCTGGACAACCTTCGACGGAGCAACGTTCTTGTTGGTCCAGTCCATTTCCGACACGTGAACCAGGCCTTCGATGCCCGATTCGACTTCGACGAACGCGCCGTAGTCGGTGATGTTCGTGACCTTGCCGAACAGGCGCGTGCCCGACGGGTAGCGGCGCGAGATGCCTTCCCACGGATCGTCGCCCAGTTGCTTGATACCGAGCGAAACGCGGTTCTTTTCCTGGTCGAACTTGAGGATCTTGGCGGTGACTTCCTGGCCAACCGACAGGACTTCCGACGGGTGGCGCACGCGGCGCCATGCGATGTCGGTGATGTGCAGCAGGCCGTCGATGCCGCCGAGGTCCACGAACGCGCCGTAGTCGGTGATGTTCTTGACCACGCCGTTGACGATCGCGCCTTCCTTGAGCGTTTCGAGCAGCTTTGCGCGCTCTTCGCCCTGCGTGGCTTCGATCACTGCGCGGCGCGACAGCACGACGTTGTTACGCTTGCGGTCGAGTTTGATGACGCGGAATTCGAGCGTCTTGCCTTCGTACGGCGTCGTGTCCTTGACCGGACGCGTGTCGACGAGCGAACCCGGCAGGAACGCGCGGATACCGTTGACCATCACGGTCATGCCGCCCTTGACCTTGCCCGTGATCGTGCCGGTCACGAGTTCGTTGTTGTCGAGAGCCTTTTCCAGCGACAGCCACGAAGCGAGACGCTTCGCCTTGTCGCGCGACAGGATGGTGTCGCCGTAGCCGTTTTCCAGCGCGTCGATCGCGACGGAAACGAAATCGCCCGCCTGAACCTCCACTTCGCCCTGGTCGTTCAGGAATTCCTCGATGGGAATGTAAGCCTCGGACTTCAGGCCAGCGTTGACGACCACGAAGTTGTGGTCGACGCGCACGACTTCAGCGGAGATGACTTCGCCGGCACGCATGTCCTGGCGGGTCAGCGACTCTTCGAACAGAGCCGCGAAAGATTCGGTATTCGGGGTGGAGGTTTGCAGGTCGGACATAAAAATCTGGATTTGCATGGTTTTTGCTGCACGTCAGTCAGTTTTGACTGTCGGCGTTGAGGCCGGAGCGCTTACGTTCGCGGCGCAGATGCAAAAGCCATACGGGGTTAAAGGGTTTAACAAACGCCCTGCTTCCCAGCAGGGCACCACTACTTGCTACGACTGCTCTTTACTCTGCGACTTGCCGTGGCCATCGGGATGGCGCACGGATCGCTGGCTCGACTCCTGGTACCACTGCACGACCTGTTCGACCGCCTGGTCGATGGACAGCGCCGAGGTATCCAACAGCTTCGCATCCGCTGCGGGCTTGAGCGGCGCGGCCGCGCGATTGCTGTCGCGCGCGTCGCGTTCACGCAAATCCCGGAGCAAGTCATCCATATTAGCAGAAAAACCTTTTTGGATCAATTGCTTATACCGGCGGGCCGCGCGAGCCTCCACGCTGGCCGTCAGGAACACCTTCAGGTCGGCGTCCGGGAAGATTACCGTGCCCATATCGCGGCCATCGGCGACGAGACCCGGAAGCTTGCGGAACGCCCGTTGGCGGGCCACCAGCGCGGCGCGCACGGACGGATGCGCGGCAATCACGGAGGCCCGGTTGCCGACTTCCTCCGCGCGGATTTCGTTCGAAACGTCAACGCCATCGAGTTGCGCGAGCCCTTCGCGGAACGTGATGTGGAGATCGTCGATCAGCCTTGCAAGCCCGTCGGCGTCATCGGCCGCAATCGCGTAGCGCATGCTCGCGAGCGCGGCGAGCCGGTACAACGCCCCGCTGTCGAGCAAGTGAAAGCCGAGGTGCGCGGCAACCAGCGTGGCCACCGTGCCCTTGCCGGAGGCAGTCGGGCCGTCGATCGCGATCAGGGGCGTCGGATAAAAGGGACGAATCTGTTTCATGCGGCGGGGGGGGCGACTGCGGTGGAATCAGGATTGCGCGAGCGCCAGAAAGCGCTCGAAATAATCGGGGAATGTCTTGCCGACGCACTTCGGGTCGTTGATGCGCACCGGCACGCCGCCGAGGCTCACGAGCGAGAAGCACATCGCCATGCGGTGATCGTCGTAGGTGTCGATCGCGGCGTTCGGCACGAGCTTTTCGGGCGGACGCACGATCAGGTAGTCGGGGCCCTCGTCCACGTCGGCGCCGACCTTGCGCAATTCGGTCGCCATCGCCGCGATGCGGTCGGTCTCCTTCACGCGCCAGCTCGCGATATTGCGCAGCGTAGTCGCGCCATCGGCAAAGAGCGCCGCCACGGCGATCGTCATCGCCGCGTCCGGAATCAGGTTGAAATCCATGTCGATGGGATCGAGCTTGCCATGATCGTTGCCGATGCCGCGCACTTCGATCCAGTCGTCGGCCACCGTCACGTTCGCGCCCATGCGCATGAGCGCGGCGGCGAAGTCGACGTCGCCCTGAATGCTCGCGCGGCCCACGCCCTCCACGCGCAGCGGGCCGCCGCCGATGGCACCCGCCGCGAGAAAGTACGACGCCGACGAAGCGTCGCCCTCGACCATGATCTTGCCCGGCGACTGATAGCGCACGCCCGCCGGCACCTCGAAGCGCTGCCAGCCGTGACGCTCGACCTTCACGCCGAAACGCTCCATCAGCTTGATGGTGATATCGATGTAGGGCTTCGAGATCAACTCACCGTCCACTTCCACGATCGTCACGCCGCCTTGGGCGCGCACGAGCGGCAGCGTCATGAGCAGCGCGGTGAGGAACTGGCTCGACACGTCGCCGCGCACGCGGATGGGCGCGTCGACGCTAATGTGCGCCGGGCGGATGCGCAGCGGCGGGTAGCCGTCGTTCTGTTCGTAGTCGATCTTCGCGCCGATCTGGCGCAGGCCGTCGACGAGGTCGCCGATGGGCCGCTCGTGCATGCGCGGCACGCCGTGGATGCGATAGTCGCCGCCATTCACGGCGAGCGCCGCCGTAAGGGGACGCACCGCCGTGCCCGCGTTGCCGAGGAACAGGTCCGCCTGCTTCGCCGTGAACGCGCCGCGCGTACCCTGCACGACGCAGGTGTCGCCTTCGCGCGTGAGCTTCACGCCGAGCTTCGCGAGCGCATCGAGCATCACGCGGGTGTCGTCGGAGTCGAGCAGGTTCGTGATCGTCGTTTCACCTTCGGCGAGCGCCGCAAGCAGCAGCACGCGATTCGAGATGCTCTTCGAGCCAGGCAGGCGTACCGTGCCGGATGCACGGGTGAACGGTCCGAGATTGAGGTGTTCCATGAGCTTGTCCTGATATTGCCGTGGCGGGCTTCAAAACGATGCGCCGCGCCGCATGACTGTTGCCTGATTGCCGGGGACCGCCTATTTGGCAGCGGCGTCGGTAGCGCCGGGCGCGGCTTGGGAGCCCTCCGCCGCTGCGCCGCCTTCGCCATTCGCGCGCTTGCCGCCGCGTTCCTGCCATGCCTCGCGCGCCGCGCGCGAGCGCGCGAACACGGCTTCGAGCGCTGCGCCGTCGCCCGCGTCGATGGCCGCGCGCAGCCTCGCCAGCACATTAGTGTAGGCGTCGAGTTCCGCGAGCAGCGCAGTGCGGTTCGCGAGACAGACGTCACGCCACATTTCGGGGCTCGACGCGGCAATGCGTGTGAAGTCGCGGAACCCGCCCGCGGCGAACGAGAATTTCAACTCGGCGTCGGGCGTGGCCAGAATCTGGTCGACGAGCGCGAAGGAAAGCACGTGCGGCAAATGGCTCACCGAAGCGAATACGCGGTCGTGCTGCGCAGCCGGCATCTGGCCGATGACCGCGCCCGTTGCACGCCACATCGCGGCGATGCGCTCGACTGCCTCGGGCGAGTTTTCCTCGAGCGGACACAGCACGACGTTGCGGCCGACGTACAAATCCGGCAACGCCGCTTCGACGCCGCTCGATTCGCGGCCCGCGATCGGATGCCCCGGCACGAACTGGCCGATGCGTTCGCCGAGCGCAGCGCGCGCGGCGGCGATCACGTCGCCCTTGGTGCTGCCAGCGTCGGTGACAATGGTGTGCGACTGCAGATGCGGCGCGACGCGTTCGAGCAGCGCCTGCGTCTGTGCCACAGGCGCCGCGATCAGCACGAGGTCCGCGCCGTCGAGCGCGGCGGCCAGCGCCGCTTCGTCATCGAGCGTCACAGCCGCGTCGATCACGCCCAATTCGAGCGCGCGCGCGACCGAATGGGCACGGCGGCCCACGCCAATCACCTGGCCCGTGGCGTCGCCACGCCGGGCGTCGCCACGCTCGCGCAAAGCGCGCGCGAGCGACCCGCCGATCAGGCCGACACCGAAAATCACCAGTTTGTTGAAGGAAAACGCGCTCACGCCATCACCGGAATAAAGAAAAATTGCGCGCGCATGCTATGCGAGCGCGCGTTCGAGCGCCGCGAGGAATGCCGCGTTCTCCTCGGGCAAGCCGATCGTCACGCGCAACCACTGCGGCAGGCCATAGCCGCCGACCGGGCGCACGATCACGCCCTGCTTGAGCAGCGCGAGATTGACGCGATCGCCGGCCTGATCGTCGTTGCCCACGCGCACGAGCACGAAGTTACCGTCCGACGGCACGTACTCGAGCCCCATGCGCTCGAACGCGGCGGTCAGCGTGCGATAGCCTTCGGCGTTCAATGCAGCGCTCTTGTCGAGGAACGCCGCGTCGCCGAGCGCCGCAATAGCCGCAGCCTGCGCGAGCGTGTTCACGTTGAACGGCTGGCGCAGCCGGTTGAGCAGTTCGGTGAGCTCGGGCTGCGCGATCGCGAAGCCGATGCGCAGGCCCGCGAGCCCGTAAGCCTTCGAGAACGTACGCGAAACCAGCAGGTTCGGATAGCGGCGCGCCCACGCGATCGAGTCGTAGCGCTTGTCCGCCGCGAGATACTCGGTGTAGGCCTCGTCGAGCACCACGGCAATGTGGCCCGGCACCCTGGCGATGAACGCTTCGAGCGTGGCGCCGTCGATGAACGTGCCCGTTGGATTGTTCGGGTTCGCAACGAAAAGCAGACGCGTATCGTCGGCAATGGCCGCGAGCATCGCATCCAGATCGTGGCCGTACTGTACGGCGGGCGCCACGAGATGGCGCGCGCCGAGCCCTTGGGTCGCAAGTGCATAGACCGCGAACGAATATTGCGAATAGACGATCGACTGGCCGCGCTCGACGCATGCGTGCGCGGCCATTTCGAGGATGTCGTTGCTGCCGTTGCCTAGCGTGATCCACTCGGGCGGCACGTCGTAGCGCGCGGCCAGCGCGGCCTTCAGTTCGAAGGCGTTCGAATCCGGATACCGGCCCAACTCGCTCGCAGCCAGTGAAATCGCGCGCTGCGCCGACTCGGGCATGCCGAGCGGATTCTCATTCGACGCGAGCTTCACGATGCGCGCCTCGTCGAGGCCGAACTCGCGGGCAACTTCGGAAATCGGCTTGCCGGCAACATACGGCGCGATCGCGCGCACGTATGTTGGGCCGAATTGCGTGGTCATGCGTGTTTCTCCAGTATCGGCGAAGGTCCGCGTGAAGTCGTCGCTTCGCCCCATGCAGGATCGCTGGCGGCTTCGGCCGCCGCGCCGCGGAGGCACAACTGCGGCGAAACCGGGGCAAAAACGAACTTAGCGCGAACGCGGATACGAGCCGAGAATCTTCAGGAATGCGGCTTTCTTGCCCAACTCTTCGAGCGCGGCAGCCACGGCCGGCTCGTCGCGATGGCCTTCGAAGTCGATGTAGAAGTAGTACTCCCACGTACCGACGCGCGCCGGGCGCGACTCGAAGCGCGTCATCGACACGCCGTGGCGCGCGAGCGGTTCGAGCAGCTTGTAGACGGCGCCCGGCTCGTTCTTCACCGAGACGATCATCGAGGTCTGGTCGTGGCCCGACACGCCCGCCGGCTGCTTGCCGATCATCACGAAGCGCGTGCGGTTATGCGGGTCGTCCTGGATCAGCGCATTGGCGATCGCGAGGCCATAGTGCGTGGCCGCGCGTTCGCCGGCGATGGCCGCGATGGTCGGATCCTGCGCCGCGAGGCGCGCGGCCTCGGCGTTGCTCGATACGGCCTGGCGCTCCAGCTGCGGCGCGTTGACCGTGAGCCAGCGCTGGCACTGCGCCAGCGCCTGCGGGTGCGCGCACACGCGCGTCACGCCGTCGAGCGTGCCGCTTTGCGTCATCAGGTTGTGCTGGATCGGCAGCGCGATTTCCCCGCCGATCACGAGTTGCGTCTGCAGAAGCAGATCGAGCGTGCGCGACACCGCGCCTTCGGTCGAATTCTCGACCGGCGCGACGCCGAATTCCGCGGAGCCCGACTCGACCGAGCGAAAGACTTCGTCGATGGACAGGCACGGCATGCCCTCGATCGACTGACCGAAGTACGCGAACGTCGCCTGCTCGGAATAGGTGCCGACCGGGCCGAGATACGCCACCGAGATGGTCTTTTCGAGCGAGCGGCTCGCGGCCATGATCTCGCGCCAGATCGCGCTGATGTGATCGTTGCCGAGCGGACCTTCGCTCATGCTCTGCAGGCGCTCGATCACCTGGAGCTCGCGCTCCGGGCGGAATACGGGCGCATTGAAGTGCTTCTTGACCTCGCCCACTTCGAGCGCCACCGCCGCGCGTTGGTTCAGGAGCGCGATGAGCTGGGCATCGATCGCATCGATGCGCTCGCGCAGCGGCTTGAGTTGTGTGTTGAGTTCGTCGTCCATGCGTGAAACCGGCAATCTGAAAGGAGATGCGCGAGAGCGCGCTTGCGGGGCGTGAAACCCCGTCAGGCGTGCTTCGCCTCGAATTCCTTCATGTACTCGACCAGTGCCTTCACTGCTTCAAGGGGCACCGCGTTGTAAATCGACGCCCGCATGCCGCCGACGGACTTGTGGCCCTTCAGCTGCAGAAGCCCGCGCGCCTTCGCGCCGGCCAGGAAATCATCGTTACGTGTTTCATCGGCGAGGAAGAACGGGACGTTCATCCGCGAGCGCGCGCGTCGCTCCACCTTGTTGATGTAGAAGCTGCTCGCGTCGATCGTGTCGTAGAGCAGCTGCGCTTTTTCGATATTGCGCGCCTCGATGGCCGTGAGGCCGCCCTGGCGCTTGAGCCACTTGAATACGAGGCCCGCGATGTAAATCGCGTAAGTGGGGGGCGTGTTGAACATGGAGTTGTTCGCAGCAACGGTCTTCCACTCGAACGCCGACGGGCAAATGGGCATTGCGCGGTCCAGCAGGTCTTCGCGCACGATCACGACCGTCACGCCCGCCATGCCGATGTTCTTCTGCGCACCGCCGTAGAGCACGCCGTATTTGGCGAGGTCCATCGGGCGCGAAAGGATATGCGACGAGGCGTCGGCCACGAGCGGAATATCGCCCAGATCGGGAATCTCGAAGGTCTCCACGCCGTCGATCGTCTCGTTCGTGCACAGATGCACGTAGGCGGGATCGTTGGAGAGCTTCCACTCGCTCATCGCCGGCGCGTGCGTGAAGCCCGCTTCGGTGCGGCCCGTTGCTGCGATGTGCGCCGCGCCATACTTGAGCGCTTCCTTCTGCGACTTCTGCGACCACGAGCCCGTGATCACGAAGTCGGCGCGCGGCTTCGCGCCGAACAGGTTCAGCGGAACGATCGCGTTCTCGCCGATGCCGCCGCCTTGCAGAAACAGGATCTGGTGGCTTGCCGGCACCTGCATCAGTTCGCGCAGATCGAGCAGCGCCTCGCCGTGAATTTGCATGAATTCCGGGCCGCGATGGCTCATTTCCATCACGCTCATGCCACTGCCGTGCCAATCGAGCATTTCGTCGGCGGCCTGGCGGAGCACCTCTTCGGGCAATGCAGCCGGTCCGGCGGAGAAGTTGAAGACGCGCATCGTATGGGGATCCCCGAGGCAGACGCCACGGCCCCAGGCCGGTGCGCCAAAAAAATAATGGCCGCTTGTGCTTATCGCACAAACGGCCATTATCGCATTGTCGCCGGGAACCCGCCAACGCGGGCCTCCCGGGCAAGTGCGACAGGCGATGCTTACTTGGCCGGCTTGACCGAAGCGACTTCCTTGTCAGCCTGGTCGCGCGTGGCCTTGATCGACTGCGGCATGTACTTCTGCATCAGACCGTTGACGACGTCGCGGCCCACCTGGTCTTGAACCTGGATGAACTTGCGGCCGGTCGGGCTCTTGTAGAACGTGGTCAGGTCCTTGATTTCCGACGTGCTGTAGTACTTGGCATAAGCGTCGTACTGAGCTTGCATCGCGTCCTGCTTGAACGACTCCGTGGCGAAGACCTGGCCTGCCGAGTCAACCAGCTTCGGCACTGCGTTCTTCTGCAGCGTCGGGACGGAAGCTTGCTTCTGCTTGTCCGTCATCGTCTTGTTTTCCGACAGCGCGTCCGACAGGATTGCCGGGACGAGCTGCTTTGCCTGCATTTGCGCGCTGTTGCCGATTGCGCCGACGAGCTTCTGCGCATCGATCGCGTCCAGCAGGTCCTTGATCGCGGCTTGCTTGGCCGGATCGATCGGTGCTGCGGCAGCAGCCGGTGCCGCCGGAGCGGGCGCCTGGTTCTGAAGCGCTTGCGCCATGGCGAACGTCGGCACGAGAGCGGCCAGCAACATTACCTGCTTGAATCGTTTTTGCATCATTACTCCCTCTGAGAAAATAATCGAACTGCCTGCCGCGCAAACTGCGGGGGGCGCTCCGGAGCGTGCTTTGCGCGCCCGCCGCCCGATCCTGCAATTCACCCGGCACCATTCAGCACCGTTGGCCACTCAAAACACCGACGGCATCCTGATATGAAGAGGCCCGCTCGCGCGGGCCGCCTGGCCACATCAACCTGCACGCAAAACTTACTCTTCGCTTTCATCCTCGCCGTCAGCGATGTCGCCTTCGGCATCGGCCTCCGCGATCTGCTGCAGGCCAGAAAGCTTCGTGCCTTCGTCAAGGCTGATGAGTGTAACACCTTGCGTCGCACGGCCCATTTCACGGATCTCCGAGACGCGCGTGCGGATCAACACACCCGTGGTCGTGATCAGCATGATCTGGGCTTCCGGGTCCACGAGCGTAGCCGCCACCACCTTGCCGTTGCGCTCCGACGTCTGGATCGCGATCATGCCCTTCGTGCCGCGGCCGTGGCGTGTGTATTCGGTGATCGGCGTGCGTTTGCCGTAGCCGTTCTCGGTTGCCGTGAGCACCGACTGGTGCTCGTCTTCCGCCACGAGGAGCGCGATGACCTGCTGAGACTCCTCGAGCTGCATGCCGCGCACACCGCGCGCTTCGCGGCCCATCGGCCGCACGTCGTTTTCGTCGAAGCGCACTGCCTTGCCGGCGTCCGAGAACAGCATCACGTCGTGCGCGCCATCGGTGATGGCTGCGCCGATCAGGTAGTCACCCTCATCCAGGCCGACCGCAATAATACCCTTGCGCAGCGGGCGGCTGAATGCCTCGAGTGGCGTCTTCTTGACCGTACCGAGTGCAGTCGCCATAAACACGAACTTGTCCGCCGAGAACTCCTTCACCGGCAACACGACCGTGATCTTCTCGCCGTCCTGAAGCGGGAACATGTTGACAATCGGACGGCCGCGCGAGTTGCGCGAGCCCTGCGGCACTTCGTACACCTTGACCCAGTACACGCGGCCCCGATTCGAGAAGCACAGGATGTGGTCGTGCGTATTGGCGATGAAGAGCGTGTCGATCCAGTCGTCTTCCTTCATCGACGTGGCCTGCTTGCCGCGACCTCCGCGCTTTTGGGCGCGATATTCGGACAACGGCTGCGATTTCACGTAGCCCGCATGCGACATGGTCACCACCATGTCCTGGGGCGTGATCAGATCCTCGGTGTTCAGCTCGGTCGCGTTCATCTCGATCTTCGAGCGGCGGGCGTCGCCGAATTCGCTCTTGATCGCGGTGAGTTCGTCGGAGATCATGACCGTTACGCGCTCGGGACGCGCGAGGATGTCGAGCAAGTCGGCGATTTGCGCCATCACTTCGCGGTACTCGCCGATGATCTTGTCCTGCTCCAGGCCCGTGAGGCGCTGCAGCCGCATTTGCAGGATTTCCTGCGCCTGCGTATCGGACAGACGATAGAGGCCGTCGGTCTGCATGCCGTACTGCGGGTTCAGACCTTCGGGGCGATATGCGTCGCGGCCGCCCGCCGAGGCGTTCTCCTGCTCCGCGCGCGTGAGCATCTCGCGCACGAGCGACGAGTCCCACGGACGGTTCATCAACTCCTGCTTCGCGATCGGCGGCGTGGGCGCAGCCTTGATGATGGCGATGAATTCGTCGATGTTCGCAAGCGCAACTGCGAGGCCTTCGAGCACGTGGCCGCGTTCGCGCGCCTTGCGCAGTTCGTATACCGTGCGCCGCGTGAGCACTTCGCGGCGGTGCGACAGGAAATGCTCGAGCATTTCTTTCAGGTTCAGCAGCTTCGGCTGGTTGTCCACCAGCGCGACCATGTTCATGCCGAACGTGTCCTGCAGCTGCGTCGCCTTATACAGATTGTTGAGGATGACCTCGGGTACTTCGCCGCGCTTGAGCTCGATCACGACGCGCATGCCGCTCTTGTCCGACTCGTCGCGGATGTCGGAAATGCCTTCGAGCTTCTTTTCGTTGACGAGCTCGGCAATGCGCTCCAGCAACGAACGCTTGTTCACCTGATACGGCAGCTCGTCGACGATGATCGCCATGCGCTGGCCGCGGTCGATCTCTTCGAAGTGCGTGGCCGCGCGCATCACGACGCGCCCGCGCCCGGTGCGATAGCCGTCGCGCACGCCGGCGACGCCGTAGATGATGCCGGCGGTCGGGAAATCCGGTGCCGGAATGATTTCGATCAACTCATCGATCGTGGTCTGCGGATTCCTCAGCAGATGCTGGCAGGCATCGACCACTTCGTTGAGATTGTGCGGCGGAATATTCGTGGCCATGCCAACCGCGATGCCCGACGAACCGTTGATGAGCAGGTTCGGGATGCGCGCGGGCAGAATCTGCGGCTCGTTTTCGCTGCCGTCGTAGTTCGGCCCGAAATCGACGGTTTCCTTGTCGATGTCGGCGAGCAGTTCGTGGCCGATCTTCGCCATGCGGATTTCGGTGTAACGCATGGCCGCGGCGTTATCGCCGTCGATCGAGCCGAAGTTGCCCTGGCCGTCGACCAACATGTAGCGCAGCGAGAAGTCCTGCGCCATCCTGACGATGGTGTCATAGACAGCCGTGTCGCCGTGCGGGTGGTATTTACCGATCACGTCGCCGACGATACGCGCCGACTTCTTGTAAGCGCGGTTCCAGTCGTTGTTCAACTCGTGCATCGCGTACAGCACGCGCCGGTGCACGGGCTTCAGGCCATCACGCACATCCGGCAGCGCCCGCCCGACGATCACGCTCATCGCGTAGTCGAGATACGAGCGGCGCATTTCCTCCTCGAGGGAGATAGGCAGAGTCTCTTTGGCGAATTGATCCATTATCGATGTCGTTATCGGGCGCACGGGGCTGCCGGCAAGCCTGCCTGCCAGACAAACCGCGCAACGCGCCCTGCTGTCGCATGGACGCCGCAGACGCAGCGCAATCTTATGATTCTATCATGCGCGAGCCCCCTGCCCGCCGCCCCGGGGCTATCTACGTATACCTATTAGTGGGGCGAGCCCGAGCGGCTCAAAACGGCGCACAGCGATTCAAACGCGTCGTGTCGCGCTGGCAAATATCATGCGCGAATGAGATTCGCCCCCCCTGTTCGTGTGATAAAGCGCAGCGCCCTGAATCATGCACCTTGCACTCCTCCACCAACCAGGCACACTACCAGGAGATCGAGCGGGAACTTTTTGTTGCGGGTGTACCACATTCGACAAGCCCTGATGAAGGGGGGCGGATTTTTTTTATCGTCGGACGGGAACGATATGGCAAAATGCGAACGCACAAAGTTAGACACCGCTCGAAGTCTACACAAGACGTGTCTCACAACTCGCCAATGTTATACTTCGAGCAATGTATGACTAGTCTTCGTCATATGGCTCGCAGTAAACCTGCGGTAATCTCAATTTCGAGAGGAGAAATATGAATAAACTTTCAAAGCTCGCGTTCATTGCAGCTACCGCAGTTATGGCTGCATCCGCCCAAGCACAATCGGTGCCGGCGTCGCGACAAGCCGTCAATGACAACTGGGTGAATGGTACCGGCGAATACGTGTGGATGAACGGCACGAACGAGCTTTGCTGGCGCGATGCATTCTGGACGCCGGCCACCGCCAACGCAAAGTGCGATGGCGCCCTGGTCGCCCAGGCACCGCAGCCGCCGGTCGCTCCGCCGCCGGCCATCACGAGCCAGAAGATCACGTACCAAGCTGACGCCCTGTTCGACTTCGACAAGGCTGTCCTGAAGCCGGCTGGCAAGGAAAAGCTGGACGATCTGGCAAGCAAGACCCAGGCCCTGAACCTCGAAGTCATCGTTGCAACGGGTTACACCGACCGCATCGGCTCGGCTGCTTACAACGACCGTCTGTCGCTGCGCCGTGCGCAAGCCGTCAAGTCGTACCTGGTCAGCAAGGGCGTTCCGGCCGACCGTATCTACACGGAAGGCAAGGGCAAGCGCAACCCGGTTACGACTGGTTGCAACCAGAAGAACCACAAGCAACTCGTCGCCTGCCTCGCACCGGATCGCCGCGTGGAAGTCGAAGTTGTCGGCACGCAGAAGCAACAGTAATCTGCGAGCTGCGACAAGCAAGTCTCAAAGCCCCGCTTCGGCGGGGTTTTTTTATTTTCACCGTCTTTCCGGATATGAGCGGCCCAAGCATGGCAGCCCATTTTGCCGCCACAGCCCCCCGCCTATATACTCGGGGCTTACTTATTCTCCCCCGCCCTGGCGCACCAGCGGCCTCTCCGACATGACCAATGCCGATCCCCACGAGTTGCAGAAGTTCAGCGATCTTGCTCATCGCTGGTGGGACCCGAACGCCGAATTCAAGCCGCTGCACGAGCTGAACCCTATCCGCCTTGGCTGGATCGACAGCCATGCGCATTTGCCTGCAAAGCGCGTCCTCGATATCGGCTGCGGCGGCGGCATTCTGTCAGAGTCGATGGCGGGTCTCGGCGCAAATGTAAAGGGCATCGACCTCTCCAGCGAAGCGCTGGGCGTGGCGGACCTGCACAGCCTGGAAAGCGGCATCACGGTGGAATACGAGGAAATCGCGGCGGAAGCGATTGCGGCGCGCGAACCCGCTTCGTTCGACGTGGTCACCTGCATGGAGATGCTCGAGCACGTGCCAGAGCCCCTGAGCGTGGTCAAGGCCTGCGCGACGCTCGTGAAGCCGGGCGGCTGGGTGTTCTTCTCGACGCTCAACCGCAACGTGAAGTCGTATCTGCTTGCCGTGATCGGCGCAGAATACATCGCGCAGATGCTGCCCAAGGGCACGCACGACTACGCGCGCTTCATTCGCCCGTCGGAGCTCGCGGGCTTCGTGCGCGAAGCCGGCCTGCGCCCGGCCGAGATCAAGGGCATCACCTACAACCCGCTCACGCGACGTTTCGCGCTGTCAAACGACTCGAGCGTCAACTATATGATTGCCTGCCGGCGCGACGCCTGAAGCCATTGCCCGCCTCCTTCCGACATGACTCAGACTAAGCTTGAAAGAACGCCTGCGCCGGACTCCCGTGCGATGCTGGACACATGCGACGCCGTGCTGTTCGACTTCGACGGCACGCTAGCCGACACAGCGCCCGACCTCGCCGCCGCCATCAACCAGATGCGCCACGCGCGCGGCCTGGCGAGCGCACCCTACGAGAAACTGCGGCCGCTCGCCTCGGCGGGCGCGCGTGGCCTGATTGGCGGAGCGTTCGGCATCGGCCCCGACGACCGCGAGTTCGCGGCAATGCGCGAAGAGTTCCTCGCCAACTACGCCGCCAATTTGCGCGTCGAGACGGCGCTCTTTGCGGGCATCGACGCAGTGCTCGACGACCTCGACGCGCGTGGCGTGCGGTGGGGCATCGTCACCAACAAGGTCGCGCGGCTCACCGACCCGCTCGTCAAGCTGATGCATCTCGACACGCGCGCAGCCTGCGTAGTGAGCGGCGACACCACCCCCTACTCGAAGCCTCACCCCGCCCCGCTCCTGCATGCGGCGCAGGCGCTAGGCGTCGATGCAAGGCGGGTGGTCTATGTCGGCGACGACCTGCGCGACGTGCAGGCGGGCCACGCGGCCGGCATGGCGACGATCGCGGCGGCCTACGGCTACTGCGGCAACGTCGAACCACCGGCGCAATGGAATGCCGACTACCTGGCCGACACCGCTGCGGCGCTCCTCTCACTGCTTCAGAACGTGGGCCGAGGATAAGAAGATTGACGCACGCGCCCTTGATTCAGGGGCGGTTAGCCTCATCTTCCGAACTATGTGATAATTGTAGTTCCCCGGGGCCGACCTGGTTTCGACAGGGGTTATGAAGTAATCAGGGCATGCCGAGGACCCGTCACCTCGTTAATCAATGGGAAAAACGTAACTGCAAACGACGATACGTTCGCACTGGCAGCCTAAGGGCCGCCGTCCTCTGCCTGGCTCACTGACGGGCTAGCGTCGCAAGACCGGTAGCAATACCGCCAGAGGTCATATACGTCAGTTAAGCTCTGTCGGCGTCACGACGCCAGAGTCGAAAATCCAGTGAATCGCCGTAGCGCAGCGTGTTCGTCCGCGTCGCTGCGGTTAAATCAAATGACAGAACTACGCATGTAGAACTGGTTATGGACTGCTTCTGGACGCGGGTTCGATTCCCGCCGGCTCCACCAGATATCAAACAAAAACTCGCGGCAGCCCAAAAGCTTCGCGAGTTTTTGTTTCCAACGCCCGCTTTTTAACGGCGCGGCAGCGGCTACGGCAGCCGCCGTTGCGGCGCCTTCGCGCCGCCAGCCATCCCGCCACTTAATTATCCTGAGGGCACTGCAGGTTACAGCCGCTTGGGTCACCCATATCGCCCTTTCTGCGCGCCGCCGAGGGCTTGCCGTGCTGATACTTGTCCGAAGGTGCCGATGCCGCGAACGGCATTTGCGGATGCTCGTTGAGCTTGAATCCGTCAGATAGGATGCCGCCCGGCACGCCCGGCGAATTCTGCGCGAAAGCGATATCGGCGGTTGCAAATAGCGCTCCCGCTGCTGCGGCAGCGATACAAACATTAAGCAGGAATTTCATGGTCGATCAGTACGGACAAAGCGCATCAAAAACGGCGCGTTAAAAACAGTGGTGCAATAGCGGTCCAAAGTATCACAAAAAGCGGCGGACTCTGCAGCGCCAATCGACCGCGATGTTGCTTCGTATTACACAACCCGCCCCGACCAGCCCACCCCAAGCGGCACGATCGCTCCACATTCTCCCGGATCGTAGCCCTCCAGCTGCGCCACGGACTGGCGAAACGGCGCGCTGCGCAACAACTGCAGCACGCTCGCCAATGGCTCACGCTCCAGTTGGGCGCGCTCGCACGCGAAATAGTAGTCTTCGTCGGCGATCGGGATGAAATCGAGGCCGAAATGGTGCGCCGCCGGCTCCACGCCGAAACCCACGTCGGCCATGCCGCTCGCGACAAACGCCGCAATCGCCGAATGGGTGAGTTCCGCTGACGCATAGCCGTTCACGCGCTCCGGGTCGACGCCCACGCGCGTGAGCAGCAGATCGATCAACAAACGCGTGCCCGAGCCCGGCTGCCGGTTCACGAAGCGAATGTCGCCACGCGACAGGTCGGCGAGGCCGGCGATCCCGCGCGGGTTGCCGCGACCGACGAAGAGGCCCTGCTTGCGGCGCGTGAGGTGGATCAGCACGTGGCGCTGCGGATCGAGCCAGTTGCGGTAGGCGTCGGCGCAGGCTTCGCGAAAATCGCTACGCGGAAGATGAAAGCCGGCCAGATCGCATTCGCCGCGCGCGAGCGCCGTGATGGCGTCGGCGCTATCGCGATATTTGATCTCCACGGGCACCTGGTCGGCGACGAGCGCCGTGACCAGCGCCGCCACCGCGTAGCCATGCGAGGCGTGGATACGCAGGTCCTGCGCGTCGGGCGCGAGCCAGCGGTTCAGATCGCTCGCCACTTCGCTCGCGAGCGCCTGAAGGTTACCGGACAGGCGCTCCGTGCACAGACGCTGCGAGCGCAGCACCGCTTCGCCCAGTTCCGAAAGCACGGAGCCGCGCCCGCGCGCCTTGGCGATCAGCGCGCCGCCCAGGCGCTCCTCCAGATCGCGCAGCAGTCCCCACGCGTGACGATAGGACAAACCCTTACGCTGCGCGGCCTGCGCAATGCTGCCCTCTTCAGCGACGAGCGCGAGGAGCGGCACCACGTCCGTCAGACTGGCCTCCCGGCCCTGTACGTCGCGCACTACCAGTTGCGCCTGACATTCGACCTTGATCATTATGAAATCTCGTTTCCTATTGCGCCGCCCTTCTTACGGGCCTATTGTTCGTCCATACAAGAAAACAACCCCAGCATAGATGCGCACTTTATGAATAGCAAGCGCATATATGCCTCCACAGGAGCTCTACAGTGGACGAGACAACCGCAAGCGCGCCCGACGCCCTCGTGCAGCGCCATGCCCAACCGGGCCGCACCCTGCTCGCAATCCTCCATGCGATCCAGGACGAAGCCGGCTTCGTGCCGTCCGCCACGGTCGCCCCGCTCGCGAAGGCGCTGAACCTTTCGCGCGCCGAAGTGCACGGCGTCATCACCTATTACCACCACTTCCGCACCGCGCCGCCCGCGCCCGTGGTTGTGCAGCTGTGTCGTGCCGAGGCATGCCGCAGCATGGGCAGCGAAGCGCTCGCGCAGCACGCCGAGTCGCATACCGGCTGCCGCTTCAAGCAGCACGGCCACACCAGCGAGCACGCGCACGACCATACGCCCGCCGGCGAAGTGGAATTGGAGGCAGTCTACTGCCTCGGCCAGTGCGCGCTCTCGCCCGCCATGATGATCAACGGCACGCTGCATGCACGCGTGACCCCGCAGAAGTTCGACGCGTTGCTGGCAAAAGCGGTGGCCGCCGTCGCCCATACCGAGGAGGCCGTATGACGCGCATCTATGTTCCCCGCGATTCGTCGGCGCTCGCGCTCGGCGCCGACGAGATCGCCGCCGCCATCCAGCGCGAAGCCGCTGCACGCGGCGCGGCCATCGAGCTCGTGCGCAACGGCTCGCGCGGCCTGCTGTATCTCGAACCGCTCGTCGAGGTCGAAACGCCCGATGGGCGCGTCGGCTATGCGAACGTCGAAGAAGACGACGTCGCAAGCCTCTTCGACGCGGGCTTCCTGCAAGGCGCGCAACATGCGCGCTCGGTCGGCCTCGTCGAGCAGATTCCGTATCTGCTCAAGCAGCAGCGCCTCACCTTCGCCCGCATCGGCATCACCGATCCGCTCTCGACTGACGATTACGTCGCGCATGGCGGGCTCGAAGGCCTGCGCCAGGCGCTCACGATGAGCGGCGCCGACGTCTGCGCAGCACTGATCGAATCGGGTCTGCGCGGACGTGGCGGCGCGGCATTCCCCGCCGGCATCAAGTGGCGCACCGTCGCCCAGGCCCAGGCGGACCAGAAGTACATCGTCTGCAATGCAGACGAAGGCGACTCGGGCACGTTCTCCGACCGCCTCGTGATGGAAAGCGACCCGTACGTGCTGATCGAAGGCATGACGATCGCCGGGATCGCCGTGGGCGCCACCGTCGGCCATATCTACGTGCGCAGCGAGTATCCGCATTCGATCGCCGCGCTCGAAGAAGCGATCGCCCGCGCACGCGCCAAGGGCTGGCTCGGCGACGACGTGCTCGGCAGCGGCAAGCGCTTCGACCTGTTCGTCGCGAAGGGCGCGGGCGCCTACGTCTGCGGCGAGGAAACCGCGCTGCTCGAATCGCTCGAAGGCAAGCGCGGCATCGTGCGCGCGAAGCCGCCGCTGCCCGCGCTCGCCGGCCTCTACGGCAAGCCGACGGTCATCAACAACGTCATCACGCTCGCCACGGTGCCGATCATCTTCGCGAAGGGCGCGGCGTACTACAAGGACTTCGGCATGGGCCGCTCGCGCGGCACCCTGCCGTTCCAGCTCGCGGGCAATATCGCGCGCGGCGGGCTCGTGGAGCTCGCGTTCGGCGTGACGCTGCGCGAGCTGATGGTTGACTACGGCGGCGGCACCGCCAGCGGCCGCCCCGCGCGCGCCGTGCAGGTGGGCGGCCCGCTCGGCACCTATTTGCCCGAGAGCCAATGGGATATTCCCATGGACTACGAAGCGTATGCGGCAGTTGGCGCGGTGGTCGGTCACGGCGGGCTCGTCGTGCACGACGACACCGCGAACCTCGCCGGGCTCGCCCAGTACGCGATGGAGTTCTGCGCGCTCGAATCGTGCGGAAAGTGCACGCCGTGCCGCATCGGCTCGACGCGCGGCGTCGAGGTAATCGCGAAGATCCGCAATGGCGACACCTCCGGGAAGCAAGTCACGCTGCTGCGCGATCTGTGCGACACGATGGTGTCCGGGTCGCTTTGCGCGATGGGCGGCATGACGCCCTACCCCGTGATTTCCGCGCTCAACTTTTTCCCCGAAGATTTCGGTCTTGAACCTGTCCAGCCAGCCGCCAGCGCGGCGGCCGCCTGAACGAGGAGCCACCACCATGTCCGACACGCTCATGCCCCAAGCCGGCGGCTGCGGCTCCGGCAACTGCGCCTGCAAATCGGCAGCGATGAAGCAACGCTCGCCCTTCGACGACACCGATTTCGGCACGCCGCTGCGCCACGCCGATGTGGACGTCACGCTCGAAATCGACGGCCAGTCCGTGACGGTGCCCGCGGGCACCTCCGTCATGCGTGCCGCGGTAGAAGCGGGCATCAACGTGCCCAAGCTGTGCGCTACCGACTCGCTCGAACCGTTCGGCTCGTGCCGCCTGTGCCTCGTCGAAATCGAAGGCCGGCGCGGCTATCCCGCTTCGTGCACGACACCGGTGGAAGCCGGCATGAAGGTGCGCACGCAAAGCGACCCGCTGCACAAGCTGCGCCGCAACGTGATGGAGCTTTACATCTCCGATCACCCGCTCGACTGTCTCACCTGCCCCGCCAACGGCAATTGCGAACTGCAGGACATGGCGGGCGTCACGGGCCTGCGCGAAGTGCGCTACGGCTTTGACGGCGCGAACCACCTCAAGGACAAGAAGGACGAGTCGAATCCGTACTTCACCTACGATCCGTCGAAGTGCATCGTCTGCAATCGCTGCGTGCGTGCGTGCGAAGAAACCCAGGGCACGTTCGCGCTGACCATTTCCGGACGCGGCTTCGAATCGCGCGTCGCCGCGGGTGCGGGCGAATCGTTCATGGATTCGGAGTGCGTTTCGTGCGGCGCCTGCGTGGCCGCCTGCCCAACCGCGACGCTGCAGGAGAAGTCGATCGTCATGCTCGGCCAGGCCGAGCACTCGGTCGTGACGACCTGCGCATATTGCGGCGTGGGCTGCTCGTTCAAGGCCGAAATGAAGGGCAACGAAGTGGTGCGCATGGTGCCGCACAAGAACGGCCAGGCGAACGAAGGCCACGCCTGCGTGAAGGGCCGCTTCGCGTGGGGCTATGCCACCCACAAGGACCGCATCAAGAAGCCGATGATTCGCGCGAAGATCACCGATCCGTGGCGCGAAGTGAGCTGGGACGAAGCGATCAAATACGCCGCGAGCGAGTTCCGCCGCATCCAGGACAAGTTCGGGCGCGATTCGATCGGCGGCATCACGTCGTCGCGCTGCACGAATGAAGAAACCTATCTCGTGCAGAAACTCGTGCGCGCCGCGTTCGGCAACAACAACGTCGACACCTGCGCACGCGTGTGCCACTCGCCCACCGGCTACGGCCTGAAGACCACGCTTGGCGAGTCGGCGGGCACGCAGACTTTCGCGTCGGTCGATTACTCGGACGTGATCATGGTGATCGGCGCGAACCCGACCGACGGCCACCCGGTGTTCGGCTCGCGCCTGAAGCGCCGCGTGCGCGAGGGCGCGAAGCTGATCGTCGTCGATCCGCGCCAGATCGACATCGTCGATACCGCGCACGTGAGGGCCGAGCATCATCTGCAACTGCGCCCGGGCACCAATGTCGCGATCGTCAATGCGCTCGCGCACGTGATCGTCACCGAAGGCCTCGTGGACGAGGCGTTCGTGGCCGAGCGCTGCGAGACGCGCGCGTTCGAGCAGTGGCGCGATTTCGTCGCGCTGCCCGAGAACTCGCCGGAATCCATGGCCGAAGTCACCGGCGTGCCGGCCGAGCAAGTGCGCGCCGCCGCCCGCCTCTACGCACGCAAAGGCAACTCTGCGATCTACTACGGCCTCGGCGTGACCGAACATGCGCAGGGCTCGACCATGGTGATGGGCATCGCGAACCTCGCGATGGCGACGGGCAACATCGGCCGCGAAGGCGTGGGCGTGAATCCGCTGCGCGGCCAGAACAACGTGCAGGGTTCGTGCGATATGGGTTCGTTCCCGCACGAGCTGCCGGGCTACCGCCACGTGAGCGACACGGTAGTGCGCAACGAGTTCGAGAGCGCCTGGAACGTCGCGCTGCAAAGCGAGCCGGGCCTGCGCATTCCGAACATGTTCGACGCGGCGATGGACGGCACCTTCATGGGCCTCTACTGCCAGGGCGAGGACATCGTCCAGTCGGATCCGAACACCCAGCACGTGGCGGCGGCGCTGTCGTCGATGGAATGCATCGTCGTGCAGGACATCTTCCTGAACGAAACCGCAAAATACGCGCACGTGCTGCTGCCGGGCTCGTCGTTCCTCGAAAAGGACGGCACCTTCACCAACGCCGAGCGCCGCATCTCGCGCGTGCGCAAGGTGATGCCGCCGGTGGCCGGCTACGCGGACTGGGAAGTGACGATCCTGCTCTCCCGCGCGCTCGGCTACGAGATGGACTACACGCACCCGTCGCAGATCATGGACGAGATCGCGCGTCTCACGCCGACCTTCCACGGCGTCTCGTACAAGAAGCTCGACGAAATGGGCAGCATCCAGTGGCCCTGCAATGAAGAAGCGCCCGAAGGCACGCCGATCATGCACATCGACGAGTTCGTGCGCGGCAAGGGCAAGTTCGTGATCACGAAGTTCATCGCCTCGCCGGAAAAGGTCACGCGGCGCTTCCCGCTGCTGCTCACGACGGGCCGCATCCTCTCGCAGTACAACGTGGGCGCGCAGACGCGCCGTACCGAGAACTCGCGCTGGCACGAGGAGGACCGGCTGGAGATTCATCCGGTCGATGCCGACGACCGCGGCATTCGCGACGGCGACTGGGTGGGCATCGAATCGCGCGCGGGGCATACCGTGCTGCGCGCGAAGGTGAGCACGCGCATGCAGCCGGGTGTGGTCTACACGACGTTCCACTTCCCCGAATCGGGCGCGAACGTGATCACCACGGACGCCTCGGACTGGGCCACGAACTGTCCCGAGTACAAGGTGACCGCCGTGCAGGTGAGCCACGTGCAGCAGCCGTCGGAATGGCAGCGCGAGTACTCGCGCTTCAACACGACCCAGCTCGAGTTGCTGAGCAAGCGCGAACCGCTGGCCACTTCAGGGAAATAAGGCGATGAAAGCAGACCACCTGATCGAAATGGCGAACCAGATCGGCAGTTTCTTCGACTCGCTGCCCGATCGCGATGAAGCGCTCACGGGCATCGCCGAGCACATCCGCAAGTTCTGGGAGCCGCGCATGCGCCGCACGCTGCTGGCGGCGCTCGACGGCGCGGCCGCCGATGCGGGGGCCCGGGAAGCCGGCTTCACCGAGATCGTGGCCGCCGCGCTCACGCGGCATCGCGACTCGCTCACGCCCGCAGCGGCGGCTTGATCGCAGCGCTGTATGAAGAGCGGGGCGAAGCGCGCACACCGTGCGCCTTCGCCCCGCTTCGCACGAGCACTGCCCTGCCTCAACGCAATCGACCTACTGCGCCGCGGGCCGGGGCGCGGACGCAGGCGTAAACCACGTCTCGCAATGGCGCAGCAAGCCGTGCAGGTCCGATCCCGTTCGGCCGCGCGCGCAGATGTAGCCATCCGGTCTCACGAAATAGAACGCAGGCCGCGTGCGCCCATAGGCATCGCTGAGCGAGGGCGCGCCCTCGCCCGCCAACGGCGCCTCGCTGTCCGGCAGATCCGCCACCCACCAGACCCGCACCGCCTGCGGCAACACCCGTTCGACCGCCTCGGCAAACGGCCTGAGCGCGGCAACCGCGTTTGCTGTGCCGGTCGCGCCCAGAACGCTCGCGACGCTCGCCGGGCCATCCGGCTGCGCATGTTCGGCGGCTTCCACGGCGCGCACCGCGTCGTCGTCCACCAGCAGGAACAGCGAGAAGCTCGCCGGATCGTGCAGATCGAAGATGCGGCCCTTGCCTGGCGCCTTGCCAAGCGGCCCGTCGACCACCCGCACGAGGGCGTCGGGCGCGCGCTCGCCCGCGCGCGGTCCGCCGTCGAGCACGCGCTCGAGCGTGAGCGCGCTACGCCGGTATTGGATCGACAACTCGCTCAACGCCTCGCGCGCCGCATCGCGCAGCGGACCGAGCGCGACCAGCGCCGGCATCACGCGCTCGCGCAATAGCTTGAGCGGTCCGTGATCGGCTTCGACCAGTTGCGTCATGAAGCTCGTCTGCCGCAGCACGATGCGCTCGATCGGATAACGCTCGGCGTGGTACGTATCGAGCAGCCGGTCCGGCGCGCCGCCCAATGCGCGCGCGAGCTTCCAGCCCAGATTGAACGCCTCCTGAATGCCCGTGTTCATGCCCTGCGCGCCTGCGGGGCTGTGCACGTGCGCGGCATCTCCGGCGAGAAAGACGCGCTCCGCGCGCAGAAAGCGCACCATGCGGCTATTCACGTGAAAATACGACGCCCAGGTCATGTCGGCGACCGAGACGAGATGGTGGATGCGGCGCTCGACGATCGAGCGGCATTCTTCAAGCGTCGGCACGGGCGGCGCGCCTTCGGGCGGGGCCGGCAGCATCGCCTTGTGATCGGCCATCAGACGATAGCGCCCGCGCCCATACGGAAAGATCGCGGCAAGCCCGTCGCCCGATGCGAACACGTGGAACTCGTCTTCGGGCCACGGCGTGCTCGCGGCGATATCGGCGAGCAAGAACGATTGCTCGCTCGACTCGCCATCGAACTTCATGCCCAAGTGGTGACGCACCGTGCTGTGCGCGCCATCAGCGGCGATCATCCAGGCGCAGCGCAACGCTTCGGTGCGGCCGTTGGCAAGACGCACATCGGCGCTCACGCTCGCGGAACCTTGATTGAATTCGATCAGCTCGACGCCGCGCTCGACCTCGACGCCAAGCGTCGCGAGCTGCGCCGCGAGAATGCGCTCGGTCTCGCTCTGATCGATGAACAGCAAGTACGGATAGCGCGTGAACAATGGATCGAAGTCGAGGCGCGCGCGGCGCTGGCCGTTCGAATAGAGATTGGCGACGTGCGCGCGATGACCACGCTCGAGAAAGGGCTCGATAATCCGATGCTGCTCGAAGAGTTCGAGCGTGCGCGCCTGAATGCCAATCGCGCGCGTGTGACGCCCGGGCTCTCGCGCGCGATCGATCAGGCGGACCGGAATGCGCGCGCGGGCAAGACTCAAGGCGGCGGCGAGACCGGTCGGCCCCGCGCCGACGATGAGCACGGACGGCTGGGAAAAAGCCACGGTCATGCAGACCTCCATGCGATCGACATGAGACGTAGTGTACGCCCGCTCCTGGCCCCGTTGAGCGCCCCGATGCGGCCAGCGGAGTCCCGGCAACGCTCGCGCGCGCTCAGGAATGACTCAGGGATGAAGATGCGGCGCGCCGTCGAGCGAGCAGCGATGCGCGCTCGTGCCCAAATCCACCTGCAAGGTCACATGCTCCACGCGGAATTGCGTACCGAGCGCGCTCACGATAGCGTCGAGCACGGCATCGCCGGGATGGCCGGCCGGCATCACGAGATGCGCGGAAAGCGCGTTACCCGTGGTGGAGAGCGCCCAGACGTGCAGATCGTGCACATCGGTCACGCCCTGCTGCTGAGCAAGAAAGCCGCGGATGCGCTCGATATCGACACCTTCGGGCACCGCTGCGAGCGCAAGCCGCACCGACTCGCGCAACAGCCCCCACGTGCCGTGCACGATCACGAGCACGACGACGATGCTCATCGCCGGATCGACCCAGCTCCAGCCCGTCGCCAGGATCACGAGGCCGCTCACGGCAACCGCCGCCGAGACGCCCGCGTCGGCGGCCATGTGCAGGAAGGCGCCGCGAATGTTGAGATCGTCCTTCTGGCCGCGCATGAAGAGCCACGCCGAGAAGCCGTTAATCACCAGGCCAAGCGTGGCGACGATGAACACGTCGAGTCCGGCCACGGGCGCGGGATACAGCAGACGGCCGATCGCCTCGGCAAGAATCGCACCGCAGGCGACGAGCAGCAGCGCCGCGTTCGCGAGCGAAGCAAGGATCGACGAACTGCCGAAGCCGAACGTATAGCGCGCCGAAGGCCGGCGCGTGGCGAGCCATGCGGCGCCCCAGGCGAGCAGCAGGCCGAGAACGTCGGAGAAGTTGTGGCCGGCGTCGGCGAGCAGCGCGGTGGAATGTGCGATCACGCCATACACCGTCTGCGCCACCACGATCACGATGTTCAGCGCGACAGCCAACGCGAACGCACGGCCATGGCCCGAGGCCGGCGCGTGATGGTGATGATGGTGGCCGTGTGCGCCGTGTGCGCCGTGTGCGCCGTGTGCGCCGTGGTCGTGGTGGTCGGCGTGGTCGGCGTGTGCGTGGCCGGGATGGTCGTAGCCGTGGTCGTGAGCGCCATGCCCATGCCGTGGCGCGGCGCCCTCGCCTGCATGCCCGGAATCCGCGCGCGTCACGTGAGCTCCTGCCAGGTGGAGACCGGCTCGGCCACGTGCTCCAGCATCCCCGCGAGCATCGCGCTGATATGCGCGTCAGCGCCGGCGTAAAACACCTGTTTGCCTTCGCGCTCGGCCCGCACGATGCGCGCGGCGCGCAGCAGGCGCAGATGATGGCTCACGAGCGACGACGACAAACCCAGCGCATCGGCAATCGCGCCCACCGCGCGACGGCTCTGCACGCAGGCCAGCACGATGCGCAGGCGGGTGGGATCGCCGAGCAGGCGGAACAGGTCGGCGAGCGGCGCGACGCGCTCGTCTTCGGGATACGACAACATGGCGACGGCCCAAACATATGAACAGATGTTCAAATGTTAGTTGCGGTACGGCAACAGGTCAAGCCGCGCTGGAAGGCCGCGCACGCGAGGTTCGGGGAGCACCCATCCGAGTGTGGGAAAATGCCGCCTTCGTCACTCCCCGTATTTGTCTTTCAGTCATGGAACAGGTTTTTGTCCGCGCGTACGCCGCACATCGCGACGGCCGGCTGGACGACGCCGAGCGCGGCTACCGCGCGACGCTCGCCGCCGATCCCGTGCACGTCGATGCGCTGCACATGCTCGGCGTGCTGCGGCATCAGCAGGGCCAGCACGCCGAAGCCGCGGACCTCGTGCGCCGCGCGGTCTCGCTGCGGCCCGACGACGCCGCGCTCCAGCTGAATCTCGGCAATGCGTTGAAGGCGCTCGGCGAACTCGAGGGCGCGATCGAGCGCTTTCGCAATGCGCTCACGCTGGCGCCCGCGTTCGCGCTCGCGCACTATAACCTCGGCAACGCCTACGCGGCGGTCGGCCGCCACGAGGACGCGATGTACGCGTTCGGCCACGCGGTGCGCCTGCAGCCCGGCGACGCCTCGTCGCATAACAATCTCGGCAACGCCCTGCACGCGCTCGGCCGCCATGCCGACGCCGCCGAGGCGTTCCGCCGCGCGCTCAAGATCCGTCCGGGCCATGCCGGCGCGCACAACAATCTCGGCATGGCGCTCAACGCGCTCGGCGACTGCGCGGGCGCCGTCGAGCAGTTCCAGAAGGCACTGCGCTTCCAGCCGCGTTTCGTCGCCGCGCATTTCAACCTGGCCAACACGCTCGACGCCACCGGCTATCACGCGCAAGCCGTCGCGGGCTTCGAAACCGCCCTCGCGCTGCAGCCGCAATTCCCGCCCGCGCTGTTCGGACTCGGCAATGCGCTGGCGGCGCTCGGGCGGCACGAAGAGGCGCTCGGCCCGTACGAGCGCGCGATCGGCCTCGATCCGAAGTTCGCGCTCGCGTGGCTCGCGCTCGGCTCGGCGCAGCACGCGCTCGGGCGCCACGCCGCCGCGCTGCGCGCCTTCGACGAGGCGCTGCGCGTACGGCCCGATCTCGCGGCCGCGCATCTGAACCGCGCACTGATATTGCTGACGCTCGGCGATTTCCAGCGCGGCCTTGCCGCCTACGAGTGGCGGCTCGACCCGGCCGCACGCGAAAGCGTCGGTGGCGTCACGGGCGTCGCGAATGGCGCGCACGCCGCCGACATCATGATGATCACCGCGCCGCCCGTGAATCGCGATGCCGCGGCAACCGCGCTCACCGCCGTGCCCCGCTGGCGCGGCGAGCCGCTTGTCGGCCGCACACTACTCATTCACGCTGAGCAAGGCTTCGGCGACACGCTCCAGTTCGTGCGCTTCGTGCCGAACGTCGTGGCACTCGCACACAGCGGCGCGCGCATCGTGCTCGAAGTCCAGGCGCCGCTAGTGCCGCTCATCGCGCCGGCTGCCCACGTCGCGCGCATTACGTTGATCGAACAAGGCGCGCCGCGACCGACCGTCGACCTGCACTGCCCCCTGCTCTCGCTGCCGCTTGCGCTCGGCACGACTTACGAAACCGTGCCTGCGCCCATGCCCTATCTTGCGACCCCGCCCGCCTATCGGCGCAAATGGCGCGGCTCGCTCGGCGGGCAAGCCAAGCGCAAAATCGGCCTTGCCTGGTCGGGCCGCATCATGAAGCACGAAAACCGCTCGCTGCCGCTCGCCGCGCTAGAGCCGCTGTTCGCGCTCGAAGGCATCGACTGGATCGTGCTCCAGCCGAACCTGAGCGAGGCTGAGCACGCGGCGCTCGATGCGCATCCGCGTGCGCGCACCATCCACCGGCTGGATGGCAGGCTGGAGGATTTCGCGGACACCGCTGCCGTCATCGAACGCCTCGACGCCGTGGTCTCCATCGACACGTCGATTGCCCACCTCGCGGGCGCGCTCGGCGCCAAGCTCTGGCTGATGCTGCCGTTCGCCGCCGACTGGCGCTGGTTCACCGGCACCGACGCGAGCCCCTGGTATCCACGCGCGCACCTCGTGCGCCAGCTGCGGCCCGGCGCATGGGACGAGGTGGTCGCACGCGTCGCCGCTGCGCTGCGCGAGGCCTGAGGCCCGACAGCAGATATCCAATGCCCAGCATGCCCACCGCCCCTGCCCTCACACTGCGCCCGGCCACGACTGCCGACGCCCCGCTGCTCGCCGCCATGCATGCCGCGAGTTGGCAAGCCGCGTATCGCGATCTGCTGCCCGCCGCATTCCTCGAACGGGAAGTCGATACCGAACGCGCCGCATACTGGCGCGCGCGCATGGAGGCGCCCGGCGAGGACCGCCGCCTCGTGCTGATCGCCGAACTCGGGGAACAACCGGAAAGCCGCACGCCGGTCGGCTTCGTCTGCGCCGAGCGTCAGCCCGGCTCGCCCTGGGGCGCGTTGCTCGACAATCTGCACGCCCTGCCGGGGCATCAGGGCATCGGCGTGGGCAAGCGGCTCATGCAGGCCGCCCAGGCGTGGGCGCGCGCCCAAGGCGAATCCCGGCTCTATCTCTACGTGCTCGAAGGCAATACGCCCGCAATCGAATTCTATGAGCGGCAAGGCTGGCAATATTCGGGGGCGGAGCCCGACCATATGGGCGGCATCGACATTACCGCGCTGCGTTACGTCTATCGGCTCGACGCCGCATAACAAAAATGAGATAGCGATTGGCACAGCCCGGAACACGTATCGACGGCAGTTTTCGTCCGGTTTTCAGACGTTTCCGATAGATTGCCCTAAGTCTCGCTTGCATCATTCGGATCCAAACGATTGACCCGTACAGACGTACAAAGCACGACAGCGCTGGCAAACCGCGCGTCTTTCGGGTTCCACCGTGTTCTGGTGCCCATCCCGCCAAGGCAGCGAGAAATCCATGTCAACTTATCCGTTAGTTCAGGTGGAAGGCGCACTCGCGATGCCGCGCATGCGTCCACTCAACCGCGTCCCGCCGCCATTTGGTCGCGAGTGGGCGCTCATGCCCCCCCACTTCAGCCTGCGCACCGAACTTCAGGCGTTCTATGCGGCCCTCCTGCGCACGGTGTGCCTGAGCGCGGAAGCGTTTCGCAAAGTCTGTCGCTGGGACCTGCAGCGCCGCTTCACGCCTGAACCGCCGCGTCCCGCTGCGGCACCCGTAGGCAGCCCGCTCAACGCCGCGCAGGCCCAGCAGGCCGCCGCCGAGACCTTGCAGCGCACGGCAGCCGGCGCACGACCTGCCCGGCGCGTCGAGCGCATTCCGCCGCCCTCACACAAACTGACAGCCACAGCGGTTGCCATTGGTGGCGCAGTGCTGCTCACATGGATCGTGGCAAGCCATGCGCCATTCGGCGACGGCAAAAACAATGCGGTTCTGCACACGCCGGCGCCCCCCGCTTCGAACCGCGACGAAAGCGCATCGGTACGCCTTTCCGACGAACGTGCGCGACACGACCTCGCCACGTCCGCCGCCCCCCGTGCCGATCAGTACGCACCGGCGAGCACACCTGCCACGGCGGCACGAAGCACGGCCATGCAAACGGCAGCGGCCAACGCCACGCGGCGTCAAAGCCCGGCATCGTCGCCCATCATCGTCACGCCCGGTACAGCGCCTGCCCCGGCAGTCGCCCGTGGCCCCGCAACCTCCACGGCCTCAGGTCCGGCAAAGGCCGAGCGGCCGGATTTCGCGGCACGCACGAACCCAGGCGCCCCGCTACGCGGCACATTGACCTCCAAGGCAACGCGCACGAATGGCGCAACGGCCAGCGCCACGAAGGGCCGCCAGGCCGTCGAAACCGGAACGCGCTCCGCGCACGGTGAAAGCCGTCGCCATCCGGCACACGACTTCACACCGCATCGCAGCGCGCCGCTCGTGACCACCCAGCGCACCCAGGGCGCGTATTCGGAAGCCTCCGGCTACTCGCCCTTCCAGCCAGGTGGCATGTCAAGTAGCGACTACTCATCGCTGTCGACATACGCAGGCACGCGCGCGGCACCGCGTCCGACAAGCAGCGCAACCGTGAACGTCGACAACACGGATTGGGTGAATCACGTTTCGCAACGCCGCGTGACCGAAGTGCCCGACCACTTCGCGAAGTAGACCTCTGGGCAAGTCCCGAAGCAGAAACAGCAACACAGCAAAAAGCCCGGCGCAGTCACTGCGTCGGGCTTTTTGTACGTTCTGCTTCTCTGCCAGTCCCGGCATGTCGTGCCGCCGCCACATTGCAACGGCACGACACGATCCAGGCTAGTTCCTGACAGCATCCTGGCGCCGGGAGCCTGGCAAACCCGCCTCCGTCGCGCGCTGCAATTGCTCCACCTGATTCTGGAGATCGCGCAACTGGGCCTGCGCCTGGATCTTCTCGGCATTGAGCGCCCGCGTATTGCCCTGCATCTGGCGTTGGTAGTCGTCGACGCGGGCCTGTTGCGTGCGCGCGACGTCGAGATCCGCCTGCAGCCGGCGTGCGCGATCCTCATTGAGCGCGATTACCCGATCGATGAACGCCTTTTGCGCCTCAATCTGGGTCCGGCGAATTTCGACCTCGGCGAGACGCTGGGTCTGCTGCACGAAATTCGCGTAGATGGCTTCCGCGCGCGCGTCTTCCTGCGAGCGAATCACTCTCCAAAAATGCTTGTCCTGGAATAACACGACGTAGTAGGTCATTTCAGGCGGATAGAAGAACAGGCTCGCGCCATAGCTGGCGTTGTACGTCGTGCGCAACTCGACCAGCTGCAAATCATGGATGAGCTGCATGAGCGTGCCGACGTCACCCTGCGTGGCCCCCGCAGTCGCCTGATCGTCCACGATGTCTGCGAGCGGCGGCGTATTCGCCGGCTGCGGCGTCAAGCTGCCGAGCGACGGCCGGTTGCCCGCCACCGGAGCGACATCGCTGGCGGGTGCGCCGGCCCATGCGGCTGCGCCGTGCTGCAAGAGCGTAAAAACCGCGGCGCCCAGCAAGGCGCGACGCAGCGGGGTTGATTGCTTCATGACTGCCTGTCCGTTCAGGATTCCGAGTAACCGCTTATTATCGCCGCCAGAAAATCTCATAAACGTCGATTAATTTCGGATAACCGAAGGAATGACCAATTGCTTGTCCGAAATCACCTACTCATCCATCGGAATATTGGACGCATACCAGGAGATGCCGGTAAACGTCAGAAGGGAGGCTCTCGCCTCCCTTCTTGCCCTCGTTCCGCCCCCTTTCCGTCAGAAGCGCGTCTCGCGCGCGGCGCGCAGAAACGTGTCGAGAAGCGGGGTGCAGTCGAGCAGTTCCGGGCCGCCCGCGCGGTGAAACTCCGGGTGCCATTGCACGCCGACGACGAACGGCGAGCGCCGGTAGCGCACCGCTTCGATCAGGCCGTCACCCGATGAAACGGCCTCGACCGTCAGATCGCGGCCGAGGCTCTTGACCGCCTGATGGTGGATCGAGTTGACGATGGCCTCGCGCCGGCCCGGGAACATGCTGGCCAGCGAGGAGCCTTCGGGAAAGGTGACCGCGTGACGGTGCTGATCGTAATGCTCGCTCACGTGCACGCCCGCCGTGGGAACGTCGGTGGCGATGTCCTGATAAAGCGAGCCGCCGAACGCGACGTTGATAAGCTGACAACCGCGGCATACGCCCAGCACCGGCTTGCCCGACTCGATGAATTCGTGCAGCAGTTCCAGTTCGTACATGTCCCGCACGCGGTCGCCGGGCCATTCGGGACGTGGCGCGGTCTCCGCATAGGTTTGCGGCGAGACGTCGGCGCCGCCTTGCA
This sequence comes from Paraburkholderia sp. A3BS-1L, assembly GCF_051125215.1. Taxonomy (NCBI): domain Bacteria; kingdom Pseudomonadati; phylum Pseudomonadota; class Betaproteobacteria; order Burkholderiales; family Burkholderiaceae; genus Paraburkholderia; species Paraburkholderia sp. A3BS-1L. The sequence goes on from NZ_CP120442.1 coordinate 2,368,005, forward strand.
GCAGGAGGCCGTCGAGATGCTTCGCATAGTCTCGCAGCCGGATGTTGCTCGGGTGCAGCATGCCCTGATGACCGACCGTCGGAATCATGAAGACGATCACGTCGCGCGACATGACCCAATGCGCAATCGACTCTTCGAGATATTGCAGCGTCTTGCCGCGCAGGCCCTGGGCGCCAGGCTCCGGGTGAAAGATGCGCGCCGACACGCCGATGCGCAACGTCCGCTGCGTGATGCGCTGACCGGCGCGGTCGAACAGTTGCCGGGCGCGCGCGGCGACGATGCGGCCGAACACCGACCACGCCGAGTCGCTCGGCCGCAAATAGCGTGGCGGATCGGACGGAATGGAGCCCGGCGGTGGCGGATGCTGCGCGGTGAAGTCGGGCGCCTGGCCGAATCCCGCCGGCGCGGCGCCCGGCCGTGTGCCGGCCGCGGCCTGCGGCGGCGCGGGATGGGCGGCGGCCTGCGCCGTGGTCCCAGTGGGTGCGGGCGCCTCTTTACCCGCTTCGCCCACCACCTCGATCGGAATGCGCGGCGCGCCGGCTGCTTCCGGCGTTACCGCCGATGCGCTCGCGGGCGAGTCGGTCGACGCGCGCTGCGCGGCCTCGCCAGACGGTGTTGCGCCAGAAGGAGTGGACGCGCTGGAGGCGCCTGGAGCACCGGGCGCACCAGTATTGACAGGACGGTCAGCGCCGTCAGGAACCTCGGAGTGTTCGGATTTGTTTTCGCTCATGACGTAGGGTCAGGCGCGCCGGACGCGCGAACGAATGAACAGGGTTCCGATTATGCGTCGCACGGCCTGTTGCCGCCACCTCCGTGCACAATCGCTCGCACTCTGTTGCAATCCGTTGCGATTGAGCGCGCCCCAACCTTACGGATCCGGCTGCTCGTCGAAAGTTTCGCGCAGCGCAATCTGCATGCTCGCGTGAATCTTCACGCACCAGCGCCACAGCAGCATCGTGAGCACCGCCGCGCATACCAGCACGCCAACCAGAAAACCCGTAGGCGGCAGGATCGTCCCCGACAGCGCAGCGACCAGCACGAACACGCCGATCATCGAAACCGCCGGCACGAGTTCGGCAATCGCATGCCGCAACGCTCGCGTGAAGCGCCCCGCCTTTTCGGGCTGCACGCTCACTTCGGCAAGCAGGAGCGCCAGCGTCTTGGTCTTGCGCCACACCGCCACCAGAAACGGAATCGCGAGCAGCAGCGCGGCGCTCCATAGCACCACGCGCTGGATGCGCTCGTCCGGCACCCAGTTCGCGAGCAGCGGCAGCGCGTAGCGCGCGCCATACGAGGCGCCGATGAAAATCGCCGACACCAGCGCGAGATTCACCGCGACCTGCACGACGATGCGCTTCGTGAGCGAGAACAGCGTCGGACCTTGCGCTCCCGTCGGGCGCGGCATCAGGCAGCGCAGCCATTGGCTATACATGCCGAAGACATTCGACATCGCGGGCGGCATCGCGCGCGCGAGCCGCTGCGAGAGCGGATCGGCGAAGCGGATCAGATACGGCGTGGTGAGCGTCGTGATCGCCGAGACGGTCACCACGATCGGATAGAGAAAACCGCTCGTCACCTTCAGCGTGAGGCCGAGCGAGGCGATGATGAACGAGAACTCGCCGATCTGCGAGACGGTCATGCCGACGCGCATCGCCGTGCGGCCGTCGTGACCGGCGAGGAAGGTGCCGAGCCCGCACGAGACGAGCTTGCCGAACACCACCGCGAACGAAATCACCGCGATCGGCCACGCGTAATCGACCAGCACGAGCGGATTGAGCATCAGGCCGATCGTTACGAAAAAGATGGCCGAGAACGCATCGCGCAGCGGCGCGACCAGATGCTCGATGCGCGGCAGATGGCGCGATTCGGCCATGATCGCGCCGATCAGAAAGGCACCGAGCGCAATCGAGTAATCGAGCTTCACGACCAGCAGGCAAAAGCCGAAGCAAAAGCCCAGCACCGAGACGAGCAGCATCTCGTCGCTGCCCACGCGCGCCACGTAGCCGAGCACGCGCGGCACGACGAGGATGCCCGCGAGCAGCGAAACCGTCATGAACAGCAGCAGCTTGCCGAGCGTGACGAACGCGATGCCCGGCGAGAGCTCGCCTGTCTGCGCAATGCCGCCGAGCAGCACGAGCATGGCGATGCCGAGAATGTCCTCGACGATCAGGATGCCGAACACGAGCTGCGCGAACCGCTCGCGCTTCACGCCGAGGTCGGCGAGCGCCTTGACGATGATGGTGGTCGACGAAATCGCGAGGATCGCGCCGAGAAATAGCGAGTCCATCGGTGCCCAGCCGAACACGCGGCCGATCTGGTAGCCGATCCACAGCATCACCACGATTTCGGAGAGCGCCGCGACGGTCGCGGTCGCGCCCACCTGAAACAGCTTGCGCAAACTAAATTCGAGGCCGAGTGAAAACATCAGGAACACCACGCCGAGCTCGCCCATCGTCTGGATGGTCTGCTCATCGTGAATCAGCTGGAACGGCGGCGTGTACGGCCCGATGATCACGCCCGCCGCGATATAGCCGAGCACCACCGGCTGCTTCAGGCGATGAAACAGCACGGTGACGAGCCCCGCGATCGCCATCACGACTGCCAGATCCTGAATGAAGCCGATTCCCTGATGCATGCGCGGATTATCCTTACAAAATCCTGTCGGAAAGTGCATGTTACCTGATGAGCGCGGCGCGCCAAATCGGCCCTTGGGAAAAATTCGCGATCTACAATGATGTGTCCCTTGCCGCAGCGCATGGCCGCAATGTCCAGGCGCCATCCGTCCGCGGCGCCTCCGTCCAATGTTGCCATCGATGCTCCCCGCCGCCATGCCTTCCATCTCATCCCCCTTCGCGCCGTTCCCGCCGCTCGCCCAACTGGCCGCCGACCTCGCCGCGGGCCGCACCACGAGCCGCGCGCTCGCCGAAGCCGCGCTCGAGCGCATCGCCGCGCCGGGCGGCCAGGGCGCCGCCGTATTCACGCACGTCGACGCCCAGCGCGTGCGCGCCGCAGCCGATGCGCACGACCGACTGCGCGCGGCGGGCACCGTGCTGTCGCCGCTCGCCGGCATTCCCGTTTCGGTGAAGGACCTGTTCGACGTGCAAGGCGAAGTCACGCGCGCCGGCTCCACGGCGCTCGCGAACGCGGCGCCCGCGAGCGCCGATGCCGCAGCGGTCGAGCGCCTGCGCCACGCGGGTGCGGTGCTCGTCGGCCGCACCAACATGAGCGAATTCGCGTTCTCGGGGCTGGGTCTGAACCCGCACTACGGCACGCCGCTCTCGCCTTACCAGCGCGGCGTGGCGGGCGGCGAGCGCGTCGCGGGCGGCTCGTCGTCGGGCGCGGCGGCCTCGGTCGCCGATGGCATGGCCGCCGTCGCGCTCGGCACCGATACGGGCGGCTCGATCCGCATTCCGGCGGCGTTCTGCGGCCTCACCGGCTTCAAGCCCACGGCTGCACGCATCCCGAAAGCGGGCGGCGTGCCGCTCTCGCCCACGCTCGACTCGTTCGGCCCGATCGGCAATACGGTGGCGTGCTGCGCGCTCGTGGACCGCATCCTCGCCGGACTGCCGCCGCACGTGAGCGCGGCACGCCACCTCGACGGCGTGCGCATCGGCGTGCTCACGAACTATGTGACGGACGGCATCGAGCCCCACGTGGCGCAAGCGCTCGACACCGCGCTCAAGCACCTCGACGCAGCGGGCGCGATCGTGAACGAAGTGCGTTTTTCGGCATTCGAGCGCATGGCCGAAATCAACCGCTTCGGCTTCTCGCCGATCGAGGCTTACGCGTGGCACCGGCCGCTGCTCGCCCAGCACAGCGATCAGTACGACCCGCGCGTGCTCGTGCGCATCCTCAAGGGCAAGCCCGCTAGCGCCGCCGACTATCTCGATCTGATCGCCGCGCGCGCCGCCATGATGGACGAGGCGCAAGCGACGCTCTGGTCGCGCTTCGACGCCGTGATCGCTCCGACCGTGCCGATCGCGCCGCCTGCGCTCGCCCCGCTCGTCGCCGACGACGAAGCGTTCACGCGCACCAACGCACTCGTGCTGCGCAACCCGAGCGCATTCAACTTCCTCGACGCCTGCGCGCTCTCGCTGCCGATCCACCATCCCGATGAGGCGCCGGTGGGACTGATGCTGGCCGGCGCGCCCTACGCCGATGATGCAATCCTCGCGATCGGCCGCGGCGTGGAAGCGGTGCTCGCACCACTGCGGTAACGACATGGGGCGAGGCCGTAGTTCGGCGGACACGCGGACGCAGCCTGCGCGCGGTCAAAAGCGCCCGCTCGCGCTGCATCCCCTTCGCGCTAGAATCCGGAAACGCCGTTGCAGGCGCACCGGTCTGGATTTGCTTGACACCGGCTGCGCGATCCAACCCGAATAAACGAGCCGAACAAACGAGCTACATGAACGACGATAACGCGCTGCTGCGCCGCGAGCGCGGCCTGCTGGTCCTCCTCGGCCTGATCTGTCTCGCGCTGCTGGGCGGCGCCCTGTATTTCCAGTACGCCGAGCATCAGGACCCGTGCCCGCTGTGCATCCTCACGCGCTACTTTTTCATCCTGATTGCGATCTTCGCATTCCTCGGCGCCCGCTTCGCCAGTTGGCGCGCCGTGCGCACCCTCGAGGCGCTCGTCGCGCTTTCGGCGGCGGGCGGCATTGTCGCCTCCGCGCGACTCGCCTGGGTGCAGGCGGTCCCGAACTTCAGTTGCGGCTTCGACACGCTCCAGCCCATCGTCGACGCCCTGCCGCCCGCGCACTGGCTGCCCGGCGTCTTCAAGGTCCAGGGCCTGTGCGAGACCACCTACCCGCCCATCCTCGGCCTCACGTTGCCGCTCTGGTCGGTGCTCGCATTCGCGGTCATGTTCCTCGCGGTGGTCGCAAGCCTGTGGCGCAACCGCCGCCGCCAGGTGGCATGGCCCGGCATCCGCCGTTAAGCTCCCAGCCTCCGGGTTTCCGGCCTCCTCGCGCGCCGCGCCCGGCCTCATGTCCTGGGCGCCGGCGGCGCCCTCTCCCTCCCCACTGCGGCTGGCCCGGCTGCCTCTCCCTCCTCCGTTTGACCGCCCCGAAGGGCCGGACCATGTCGCGCACGCTCATTGCCGCCGTCGCATAACCCCCATCTTCCAGAAAGGATACTTTCCGGCCCCTGTCGGTGCTAAATTCGGGATTGGATGGCGATCTACGTGCGCGAGGCCGGACTGACAGTCGAGGCGCCCCGGTTCCCTGCGTAACGCGCGCCTGATCCGCAATGTCTCCCGGGTTTTTCAGATGACAACGCAAACCATCCGCTTCGTCCATCGTGGCGCCGTGCACGAAGTGCATGACGCGCCCATCACGCGCACCGTGCTGCAACACCTGCGCGAGGACTTGCATGCCTGCGGCACCAAGGAAGGTTGCGCGGAAGGCGATTGCGGCGCCTGCACGGTGGTGCTCGGCGAACTCGACGAGGAAGGTCGTCTCGCGCTCAAGGCGGTCAACGCCTGCATTCAGTTTCTTCCAACACTCGATGGCCGCGCGCTCTTCACGGTCGAAGACCTGCGCGCGCCCGACGGCACGCTGCACCCCGTCCAGCAAGCGATGGTCGACTGCCACGGTTCGCAGTGCGGCTTCTGCACGCCCGGCTTCGTCATGTCGATGTGGGCGCTCTACGAGCGCCAGGGCGCCGATGCCGGCCTGCCCGCGCGCGACGAAATCGATCAGGCGCTCTCCGGCAATCTGTGCCGCTGCACCGGCTACCGGCCGATCATCGACGCAGCACAGCGCATGTTCGACACGACGAGCTATCCGCGCGTCGCACTCGCGCGCGAGCCGCTCGAAGCTGCGCTGCGCTCGATCGCGCGCAGCGACACCTTCGACTATCGGGGCCCCGACGCCCGCGGCGCCGCGCACGGCCACGCCACGTTTTTTGCACCGCGCACGCTCGAAGCATTCGCCACGCTGCGCGCCGAGCATCCGCAGGCGCGCGTGCTCGCGGGCGGCACCGACGTCGGCCTGTGGGTCACCAAGCAGCTTCGCGATCTGGGCGACGTGCTCTATACCGGGCAGGTCGCCGAGCTGAAGCGTGTCGAGCGCGACGCGCAGACGCTCACGATCGGCGCGGCTGTGCCGCTCGAAGAGGCCTACGCGGCGCTCGCCGTCGACTACCCCGAACTCGCGGAACTGTGGGCGCGCTTTGCCTCGCTGCCTATCCGCAACGCGGGTACGCTGGGCGGCAACGTGGCGAACGGCTCGCCGATTGGCGACTCGATGCCGGCGCTGCTCGCGCTCGACGCCGGGGTGATCCTGCGCCGCGCTGCGCGTGTGCGCACGCTGCCGCTCGCGGCGTTCTACACGGGCTATCAGAAGAACGTGCTCGAAGCGGGCGAGTTCGTTGAAGCGATCCGCGTGCCGCGCCCCGCGCCGACACTGCGGTTTCGCACCTACAAGGTGTCGAAGCGCTACGACCAGGATATCTCGGCGGTTTGCGCGGCGTTTGCGCTCGAGACCGGCGAGGATGGCGCAATCGCGAACGCGCGCATCGCGTATGGCGGCATGGCCGCGATACCGCAGCGCGCCGCCCACGCCGAAGCAGCGCTCGCGGGCGCACAGTGGAACGAAGCGGCCGCGCAGCGCGCCATGGCCGTGCTCGACGCCGACTATCAGCCGCTCACCGACATGCGCGCGAGCGCCGCGTATCGCCTGAAAGTCGCGCGCAATCTGCTCTGGCGCTGCTGGCTGGAAACGCGCGACGACGCGCCGCTCGCACTGTGTGACGTGAACGCCTTCGTGTTTGCCTCCGAGGCGGAAGTCGTCGACGAAACCGGCGTAGGCCCGGGCGCAACGCTTGCGGGAGACGCATCATGAACCGCCAGTCCGATCCGCTTATCGTGCAACCCGCCGCACAAACCGCTGCGCAGTCAACGCAAGCGGCGCTCGGCGCGCCATTGCCACACGAGTCCGCAGACCTGCACGTGAGCGGTGAGGCGCGCTACACCGACGACATCCCCGAACTGCACGGCACGCTCCACGCCGCGCTCGGCCTGTCGCGCCACGCACATGCGCGCATCGTGGCGCTCGATCTCGCGCGCGTGCGCGCCATGCCCGGCGTCGTCGCGGTCCTGAGCGCCGCCGATATTCCCGGCGAGAACAACTGCGGCCCGGTCCTGCACGACGACCCGGTGCTGGCGCAAGATGAAGTGCAGTATCTCGGTCAGCCCGTTTTCGCCGTAATCGCGACGAGCCATCAACTCGCCCGCCGCGCGGCCGCGCTCGCCGCCAGCGACGACGTCGTGCGCTACGCGCCGCTCGAAGCGGTGCTCGACATCGCCGAAGCGAAAGCGCGCCAGCAGTACGTCCTGCCGCCGCTGCGCCTCACGCGCGGTGAGCCGGCGGCGCGCATCGCGGCAGCGCCCCACCGCATCGCCGGCACGTTTGCCGTAGGCGGCCAGGAGCAGTTCTATCTCGAAGGTCAGGTCGCCTATGCGCTGCCCGAGGAACAGGACGGCATGCTCGTCTACAGCTCGACGCAGCACCCGAGCGAGATGCAGCAGTTGATCGCGCATCTGATCGGCTGGCCCGCGCACCGCGTAATGTGCGAATGCCGGCGCATGGGCGGCGGCTTCGGCGGCAAGGAATCGCAATCGGCGCTGTTCGCCTGCGTGGCGGCGCTAGCCGCGTACAAGCTGCGCCGCCCCGTGAAGCTGCGCGCCGACCGCGACGACGATTTCCTCATCACCGGCAAGCGCCACGACGCGCTCTACGAATATGAAGCCGGCTACGATGACGCAGGACGCCTGCTCGGCGCGCGCGTGGAAATCGCGCTGCGCGCGGGCTATTCCGCCGATCTCTCGGGCGCGGTCGCCACGCGCGCGGTCTGCCATTTCGACAACGCCTACTATCTTTCGGACGTCGAAATCGTCGCGCTCTGCTGCAAGACCAACACGCAGTCGAACACGGCTTTCCGCGGCTTCGGCGGCCCGCAGGGCGCACTCGTGATGGAGGTGATGCTCGACGGCATCGCCCGCGCGCTCGGCCGCGATCCGCTCGACGTGCGCCGCGCGAACTACTACGGCATCGGCGAACGGGACGTCACGCCCTACGGGCAACGCGTCGCGGACAACGTGCTCGCGCCGCTCACCGAGCAGTTGCTCGCGTCGAGCCAGTACGCCGCGCGCCGCGCCGCGCTCGCCGCGTTCAACCGCACGAGCCCAGTGCTCAAGCGCGGCATCGCGCTCACGCCGGTGAAGTTCGGCATCTCGTTCAACGTCCCGCATCTGAACCAGGCGGGCGCGCTCGTGCACGTCTATCGCGACGGCTCCGTGCTCGTGAACCACGGCGGCACCGAAATGGGCCAGGGGCTCAACACGAAGGTCGCGCAGGTGGTCGCGGGCGTATTCGGACTGCCGCTCGCGCAGTTGCGCGTGAGCGCCACCGACACGTCGAAGGTGGCGAACACGTCCGCCACCGCCGCCTCGACCGGCAGCGACCTGAACGGCAAGGCCGCCGAAGACGCGGCGCTCGCGATCCGCACGCGCCTCGCCACGCTCGCCGCCACGCAGTACGGCGGCGCGCCCGAAAACGTCGCGTTCGAAGATGGCCTGGTGCGAGTGAACGGCAAGGCGATCGCCTTCGCCGAGTTCGTAGAAACCGCGTATCTGAAGCGCGTGCAACTGTGGTCCGACGGCTTTTACGCCACGCCCACGGTCCATTGGGACGCGCGCACGCTCACCGGCCATCCGTTCTATTACTTTGCCTATGGCGCGGCGGTGTCGGAAGTGGTCGTCGACACGCTCACGGGCGAATGGAAGCTCGTGCGCGCCGACCTGCTGCACGACGCCGGCCAGTCGATCAACCCGGCCATCGACATCGGCCAGGTGGAAGGCGGGTTCATCCAGGGCATGGGCTGGCTCACGAGCGAGGAGCTGTGGTGGAACCGCGACGGCAAGCTCATGACGCACGCGCCCTCCACCTATAAGATTCCGGCGATCAGCGATACGCCCGCGGCGTTTCACGTCCAGCTCTATCGCAACGAAAACGCCGAGCCCACTGTGTTCCGTTCGAAGGCCGTGGGCGAGCCGCCCTTGCTGCTGCCGTTCTCGGTGCTGCTCGCGATCCGCGAGGCAATCGGCGCGGCCGTGCCCGAGGCCCGCGAAGCCGCGCCGCTCAATGCGCCCGCCACGCCCGAGGCGATCCTTCATGCAATCGGGGCGCTCGACGCCCTGCGCGAGCACGCGGCAAGCGTGTCGGCCGCCGCCCCAACAGAAGCTGTCGTCAAGTAGGAGAACCGCCCGATGCAAGCCTGGGTCACCGACCTTCAACACCTGCTAGCGCACGGCGATGCCGCCGTGCTCGTGACCGTCGCGCGCGCCGAAGGCTCGGTGCCGCGCGAAGCCGGCACGAAGATGATCGTCACGCGCGAAGCGGCCCGTCATACGATCGGCGGCGGCCATCTCGAATGGAAGGCCATCGAGACCGCGCGCCAGGTATTGCGCGACGGCATGCGCACGCCGCATGCGCGCCGCCTTGAGCGATTCGCGCTCGGGCCGAGCCTCGGCCAGTGCTGCGGCGGAGCAGTCGTCCTTGCGTTCGAGCGGCTCGACGTCTCCGACCTCGGCTGGCTCGCCACGCTCGCCCGCCGGCTCGCGGCGGGCGCCTCGACGGTTCGTAGCGTATCATTCCGCTCCTCGCGGAATGGAGCGCCTTCCGGCGCAGAAACCGACCTGACGGATGCCTCGGCGGCCGATACAGTTTTGCTTTCGGAACCCGAGCCCGGCGTGGAATCGCCCGATTGCCTGCTGTGGGACACGGGCGCGCCGGGCGATGGTAACCATCACGGCGACGGCACGATGCTGCTCACCGAAACGATCGCGCCCAACGAGCGGCCCGTCGTGCTGTTCGGCGCGGGCCATGTGGGCGCGGCGCTCGTGCGCGTGCTCGGCACGCTGCCCTGCCGGGTGCGCTGGGTGGACGAGCGCGACGCCGCGTTTCCCTCGCCGGAAGCGTTCGCGGCGCTCAATGCGCCCAACGTCACGATCGATGCCAACGACGCACCTGACGAAGCCATCGACGCTGCCCCGCCGGGCACGAGCTTCATCGTGATGACGCACGATCATTCGCGTGACCTCGATCTTGCCGAGCGCATCCTGCGTCGCGGCGACTTCCTGTTCTTCGGCATGATCGGCTCGCACACGAAGCGCAAGCAGTTCGAGCACCGGCTCGCCGCGCGCGGCATCGATCCGCTACAGATCGCGCGCATGCACTGCCCGCTCGGCGTGGAGGGCATCGTCGACAAGTCGCCCGAAGTCATCGCGATCTCGGCCGCCGCGCAATTGCTGCAGGCGATCGAGGCGTCGGCGGCGGCCGCCGGCACGCCTGGGCATGCAGCCGTTGCGGTTACCGGCACGTCCGCTACCGGCACGATCCATTCCGCGTGATGTCAACCACTGAACGCAACCGATCGATCCAACCATGACCATCACGCCCACCGTCAACCCGTTCGCAGCGCTCGTACAAAAAGCGGCGCGCGCGCCGAAGGCCGAGCTGCACATCCATATCGAAGGCTCGCTCGAACCCGAGCTGATCTTCGCGCTCGCGCAGCGCAATCACGTCGAGCTTGCTTACGAGTCGATCGAAGCGCTGCGCGCGGCCTACGCGTTCACCGACCTGCAGTCGTTCCTCGACATCTATTACGCAGGCGCGAGCGTGCTGCTCAACGAGCAGGACTTCTACGACATGACGATGGCCTACTGCGAGCGCGCGCTCGCGGACAACGTCGTGCACACCGAAATATTCTTCGATCCGCAAACGCACACCGAACGCGGCGTGCCGATCGAAACGGTGGTCGCGGGCATCGACCGCGCACTCGCCGACGCCGAAAAACGCGGCCTCACGAGCAAGCTGATCCTCTGCTTCCTGCGCCATCTGAGCGAAGCCGACGCGCTCGCCACCTTCGACGCCGCGCTGCCGCTGTTCGCGCGCTATCCGCGCATGATCGGCGTGGGTCTCGATTCGTCGGAGCGCGGCCATCCGCCCTCGAAATTCGAGCGCGTGTTCGCGAAGGCGCGCGCGCAAGGGCTGAAGCTCGTCGCGCATGCCGGAGAGGAAGGCCCGCCCGCCTATATCTACGAGGCGCTCGATCTGCTCAAGGTCGACCGCGTCGACCACGGCGTACGCAGCATCGAGGACAAGGCGCTCGTCACGCGCCTCGCCGACACGCGCGTCGCGCTCACCGTCTGCCCGCTTTCGAACCTGAAGCTCTGCGTGTTCGACGACATGACGAAGCACACGCTCAAAAAGCTGCTCGACGAAGGCGTCGCGGTGACCGTCAATTCCGACGATCCCGCGTACTTCGGCGGCTACGTGAACGAGAACTTCAGCGCCATCATCACGGCGCTGCAGCTCGACGACCAAGAGGTGTACACGATCCTGCGCAACAGCTTCGAGGCGTCTTTCGTGACGCCCGAGGAACGCGCCGCGCTGATCGCGCAGCTCGATCGGTACTGGAGCGGCGCCGTGGCCTGATCCCGCGCAGCTCCCCAAGCTTAAGGCTTCACCCTTGATGAGGACCGGCGCGCCAGCGCCGGCCCCAGGGCTTTTGCGCGCCGCGTTTTCAGGAGCGGTGCGCATACATACGGCTCATGAACACCTGAATTTTTCGGAGACGAAGTTCCCATGACTCAATCGGCTTATCGCGCAAAACTGTTGACGTTCACCGGCGACCCCGCGCAGTCGCCCGACGCTGCCGTCTTCCACGAAGACGGCGTGGTGATCGTCGAGAACGGCCGCGTGGTCGCATCGGGCGCATGGTCCGAGCTCAGCGCTCGCATGGCTGAAGGCGCGACGGTGCACAACCTGCGCGACAAGCTGATCGTGCCGGGCTTCATCGACACGCACATTCACTACCCGCAGACCGACATGATCGCCTCGCCGGCGCCGGGCCTGCTGCCGTGGCTCGAGACCTACACGTTCCCGACCGAGCGCGGCTTCGCCAATGAAAACGTGGCGTTCGAGACGGCGCGCTTTTTCGTCGACGAACTGCTCTCGTGCGGCACGACCACGGCGCTCGTCTACTGCTCGGTGCACAAGCAATCGGCCGATGCGCTGTTCACGGCGAGCGAGTCCCGGAACATGCGCATGATCGCGGGCAAGGTCCTGATGGACCGCAACTGCCCCGAGTTCCTGCGCGACACGCCCCAGACCGGCTACGACGACAGCGCCGAACTCATCTCGCGCTGGCATAACAATGGCCGCCAGATGTACGCGCTCACGCCGCGCTTCGCGCCCACCTCGACCGAGGCGCAGCTCGAAGCGTGCGAGGCGCTCGCGAAGGCGCACGGCGACATCTTCATTCAGAGCCACGTCGCCGAAAATCTCGACGAAGTGAAGTGGGTGAAGGAACTGTTCCCGCGCCAGCGCAGCTATCTCGATGTCTACGATCATTACGGACTCCTGCGCCGCCGCGCCGTGTACGGCCACTGCATCTGGCTCGACGACGAAGACCGCCGCCGCATGGCGCAAACCGGCACGGTCGCGGCGCACTGCCCGACCTCGAACCTGTTCCTCGGCAGCGGCCTGTTCGACTTCGACAAGGCCCAGGCCACCGAGATGCCCGTCACACTCGCGACAGACGTGGGCGGCGGCACGTCGTTCTCGATGCTGCAAACCATGAACGAAGCGCACAAGGTCGCGCGCATGGGCGGCCATCACCTGACGGCCACGCGCATGTTCTGGCTCGCCACGGCCGGCGCGGCAGCCGCGCTCGATCTCGCCGACAAGATCGGCACGCTCGCGCCGCAAAGCGAAGCCGACTTCGTCGTGCTCGACCCGCAGGCCACCCCGCTGCTCAAGCGCCGCACCGCGCGCGCCGAATCGCTCGAAGAACTGCTGTTCGCGTTCGCGCTGCTCGGCGACGACCGCGCCGTATTCGAGACCTACGCAGCCGGTACGCGCGTGCACAGCCGCGACACGGCAAAGCGTTAAAATCCCACGGCAAATCCACATTCCAACGGCCCCGGCGAAGCCGGGTGTCGGAAAAACCCCAATGCTATAATTCGCCGTCCATTGGGGAGTAGCCGCCCCGCTCCGTGCCGCCCGGCTAGCCTTCGGGTCTTGGCGCGCGCCGCGCATGCGCAGCGGGAGCATCCGTCAACAGACTTGGCCCGCGCGGCCATGGCGGACGCAGCCTTAGTACTCAGGCCTGGCGAGACCGATGACTCATGCCCGCCGCAACAGGGCCCGGCGGGCCGTGAGTCGTCGCTCGCATTTATCTCGGCCCGAGGATCACCAACACGTGAATCACGCCTTTCTCGTCTCGACCGGCGCAGTCGCGCTCGCCGAAATCGGCGACAAGACGCAACTGCTTTCGCTCGTGCTCGCAGCGCGCTATCGCAAGCCCATGCCGATCATTCTCGGCGTACTGGCCGCCACGCTCGTCAATCACTCGGGCGCGGGCGCGCTCGGCGCGTGGCTCGGCTCGCTCGTCACGCCCTCGGTGATGCGCTGGGCGCTCGCCGTCTCCTTCGTCGCCATGGGATTGTGGATACTCGTGCCCGACAAGCTCGACGAGGGCGAAGCCAACGTCAATCGCACGCGCCTCGGCGTGTTCGGCGCCACCGTCGTCACCTTCTTTCTCGCCGAGATGGGCGACAAGACGCAGATCGCAACCGTCGCGCTCGCCGCGCGCTTTCACGACTTCTTCGGGGTGGTGGCCGGCACGACGCTCGGCATGATGATTGCCAATGTGCCTGCGATCCTGCTGGGCGACCGCTTCGCCCACAAGCTGCCGACGGGCCTGGTGCACGGCATCGCCGCCGTGCTGTTCGTGGTGCTTGGCGTGCTCGCCATCATGGGCGTGGGCGTTTGATCGTCTGTAACGCTTGAGCCGCCACTGACGCTGGCTCCGTCTACTTTGCCGGAGCGGCCGCTGCCGGTGCGGTTCCTGGCGCCGCCGCCGGGACTTCGGCCGGCGCCCCCGTGGTCTTGTCCACGGGCAGTTTCACCTGCTGCACCGAGCCGTTCTGCAGCGGGAAGTTCGACAGTGCGCTGCGCACCAGAAACGGCATGATGTGCACGAGCGAGGGATCGTCGCCCGAGGTGCGCGCGGTGACGTTATAGACCTCCTTCCCGCCCGCCTGCTCCGTGATGCGGATGCCGAGTGCATGCGAGTACACCGGATAGCTCTGGTTCACATAAGCGGGGCCCCAGGGACCCCAAGGCCCCCACGGATTGAACGGTCCCCAGTACGGAGCCGGCCACGGGTTGTAGAACACGGGCTGCGCCACCGTGACCGTGTCCATGCGGCTGCCGTAGGCGAGGCCCACGAGATAGCGCGCCTGCCGCTCGGGCACCTGGCGGAATGCGTACGAGGAGAGCCCGTCGGCAACGAGGCTCTCGTAGGTCGATTGCTCGATGCTGTGCTGCTGGTCGGGATTGCGCGTGAACGCGTAAGTGCGCGTGGCATCGCTGCCGCCTCCCCACGCGGAGAACGCGGTCACCTGGCTCGTCACATAGGTCGTGCAGCCGGACAGCGTCACGGCAAGCGCCGCCAGCAACAGCAGCGCGCGGCGGGTCCATCGGTCGGGCATCATGGTCTTCTCGTTGCAGTCGTGGCAGTGACGACAGTTCGTCGGCGCGCGGCAAGCTTGCGGTGGTCGACACCGCAGGCCCCGATCATACTGACTCGCGCCCCAGCGGGAAAGTTCGGGCCCGCTGCGCGGCGCACGCCTGCGGGCCATCTCGGACAAGCTGCGCGAGCCTTTGTACAATGGGGCGAGCGGCCGCGTCATCGTACGCAAGGCGCGGCCTCCCTATACCGCTATCCGACCCGAAGCTTCCCCGCACGAGACCATGTCCGATACCGCCACGCCTACTGTGATCCGCCGCGAAGACTACGCGCCGCCCGCCTTCCTGATCGACACCGTCGACCTCGAATTCGACCTCGCGCCCGGACACACCGTCGTCAAGAGCACGCTGCGCGTGCGCCGCAATCCCGCTGCCAAGTCCGCGCCGCACCTCGAATTGATGGGTGAACAGCTCGAATTCATCGGCGCGCAAATCGACGGCAATGCCTGCGAAAACGTGCGTGCGCACGAACATGGCCTGACGATCGAGAACGTGCCCGACGCGTTCACGCTCACGCTCACGGGCGCCAACGACCCGGAAGCCAACACCACGCTCTCGGGGCTCTACGTATCGAGCGGCAACTTCTTCACGCAATGCGAAGCTGAAGGCTTTCGCCGCATCACCTGGTTCCTCGACCGCCCCGATGTCATGTCGACCTACACCGTCACGCTGCGCGCCGACAAGACCGCGTGCCCGGTGCTGCTCTCGAACGGCAATCTCATCGAAGCAGGCGAACTGCCCGACGGCCGCCATTATGCGAAGTGGGAAGACCCGTTCCGCAAGCCGAGCTACCTGTTCGCGCTGGTGGCCGGCAAGCTCGTGGCGCTCGAAGAGCGCATCAAGACCGGCTCGGGCAAGGAGAAGCTGCTGCAGGTGTGGGTCGAGCCGCACGATCTCGACAAGACGCGCCATGCGATGGACTCGCTGATCCACTCGATCCGCTGGGACGAGCGGCGCTTCGGCCTCGAACTGGATCTCGACCGCTTCATGATCGTCGCCGTGAGCGACTTCAACATGGGCGCGATGGAGAACAAGGGGCTCAACATCTTCAATACGAAGTACGTGCTGGCGAATCCGGAAACGGCCACCGACGTCGATTTCGCCAACATCGAGGCCGTGGTCGGCCACGAATACTTCCACAACTGGACCGGCAACCGCGTGACCTGCCGCGACTGGTTCCAGCTGAGCCTCAAGGAAGGCCTCACTGTGTTCCGCGACCAGGAATTCTCGGCGGCAATGTCGGGAGGCGACGAGAACGAAGCCGCCCGCGCGACCAAGCGCATCGAGGACGTGCGCGTGCTGCGCCAGATGCAGTTCGCCGAGGATGCAGGCCCGATGGCGCATCCGGTGCGTCCTGAAAGCTACGTCGAGATCAACAACTTCTACACGATGACGGTCTACGAGAAAGGCGCGGAAGTCGTGCGGATGTATCAGACGCTGTTCGGCCGCGACGGCTTTCGCAAGGGCATGGACCTCTACTTCCAGCGCCACGACGGCCAGGCGGTGACCTGCGACGACTTCCGCCGCGCCATGGCCGACGCCAATGGCCGCGACCTCGCGCAGTTCGAGCGCTGGTACAGCCAGGCGGGCACGCCGCGCGTCACGGTCACGACGCGTTACGACGAAGCCGCGAAGCGCTATAGCGTCACGCTCGCGCAGGGCTATGCGAACGGCTCGCCGGCCGCGCGCGACACGCAGAAGGGACCGCTCCTGATCCCGTTCGCGATCGGCCTGATCGGCCCCGATGGCGCCGACCTGCCGCTCAAGCTCGAAGGCGAATCCAGCTCCAGCATGACAGCAAGCACGACGCGCGTACTCGAACTCACCGAGGCGCAGCAGACCTTCACCTTCGTCGACATCGCCCACAAGCCCCTGCCCTCGCTGCTGCGCAACTTCTCGGCGCCGGTGATCGTGGAATACGACTATGGCAACGACGAACTCGCGTTCCTGCTCGCGCACGACAGCGATCCGTTCAACCGCTGGGAAGCGGGCCAGCGCCTTGCCACGCGCGAGTTGCTCGCGCTGGCCGCACGCGCCGCCACGCGTCAGCCGCTCGCGATGAACGATGCGCTCATCGACGCGTTTGGCCGCGTGCTCAACGACGCTTCGCTGTCGCCGTCGTTCCGCGAACTCGTGCTGATGCTGCCCTCGGAGACCTATCTCGCGGAGCAGATGGCGGAGTCGAATCCCGCCGCCGTGCACGCCGCGCGCCAGTTCGTGCGCAAGGGCCTGGCCGCGGCGCTCAAGAACGCATGGCTTGCGGCCTACGAAGCCAACCTCACGCCGGGCGCCTATGAGCCCACGCCGGAAGCCGCTGGCCACCGGGGCCTGAAGAATCTCGCGCTTTCGTATCTCTCGGAACTCGACGACCCCGCCGACGCCGTGCGACTCGCCACCGCGCAAATCCACGCCGCGAACAACATGACCGACCGCGCAGCCGCGCTGTCGGCGCTGATGAACGCGGCGGCAGGCACAGGCGGCGACCAGGCGAAGCAGGCGCTCGAGGACTTCTACGCACGCTTCGAGAAGGAACCGCTCGTCATCGACAAGTGGTTCTCCCTGCAGGCGACGCAACGCGGCACGGCCCAGCGCCCGACGATCGAGACCGTGCGTGCGCTGATGCGCCACCCGGCCTTCAATCTGAAGAATCCGAACCGCGCACGCTCGCTGATCTTCAGCTTCTGCGCGGCGAATCCCGCTCAGTTCCACGCGGCGGACGGCTCGGGCTACGCGTTCTGGGCCGAACAAGTCCTCGCGCTCGACGCCATCAACCCACAGGTTGCCGCACGCCTCGCACGCAATCTCGAACTGTGGCGCCGCTTCACCCCGGCGCTGCGCGACGCGATGCGCGCCGCGCTCGAACAGGTCGCCACGCAGGCGAAATCGCGCGACGTCCGTGAGATCGTGGAAAAGGCGCTGGCGTAGGCCTCGCGCGCGGCGCCGTTGCACAGCGCCGCGCACAGCCTCGTCCTCACACCGGTCATGCACGCTGCCGGCCCTCGCGGCCGGCATTTTTGTGCGCATTTTTTCTGCATTATTTTTCCGCTCGATTTCCCGGCCGAATTTCCGTCCGACGCGTGCCCCGAGCCGATCGCGCTTATTTTCAGGATTGACCAAACGGGCCGAGCCTCGTCCAGCAGGTAGAATTGCGCTATTCCCAAGCGCATCTGGAGTCCTGCAATGGCTTTGCACCGTCGTACCACCCTCACGAAATACCTGATCGAGCAGCAGCGCGAGCATCGCAACCTGCCGGCCGATCTGCGTCTGCTGATCGAAGTTGTCGCGCGCGCGTGCAAGGCGATCAGCTACAACGTCAGCAAGGGCGCCCTCGGCGACGCGCTCGGCACCGCAGGCAGCGAAAATGTTCAGGGCGAAGTGCAGAAGAACCTCGACATTTTGTCGAACGAAATCCTGCTCGACGCCAACGAATGGGGCGGCAACCTCGCGGCCATGGCGTCCGAGGAAATGGAAACCTTCTTCCCGATCCCGGCCAATTATCCGAAGGGCGAATATCTGCTCGTGTTCGACCCGCTCGACGGCTCGTCGAACATCGACGTGAACGTCTCGATCGGCACGATCTTCTCGGTGCTGCGCTGCCCGGACGGCCAACAGGCCACCGAAGCCTCGTTCCTGCAGCCCGGCGTGCAGCAAGTCGCGGCGGGCTACGCCGTCTACGGCCCGCAAACCGTGCTCGTGCTCACGACCGGCAATGGCGTGAACTGCTTCACGCTTGACCGCGAACTCGGCTCGTGGGTGCTCACGCAGAGCAACATGCGCATTCCCGAGGACACGCGCGAATACGCGATCAACGCATCTAACGCGCGCCACTGGTATGAGCCGGTGCAGCAGTACGTTGGCGAGTTGAACGCGGGCAAGGACGGTCCGCGCGGCGAGAACTTCAACATGCGCTGGATCGCCTCGATGGTCGCCGACGTGCACCGTATCCTGAGCCGCGGCGGCATCTTCATGTATCCGGCCGACCGCCGCGATCCCTCGAAGCCCGGCAAGCTGCGCCTGATGTACGAAGCGAACCCGATGTCGTTCATCGTCGAGCAGGCGGGCGGCATGGCGACCAACGGCGCGCAGCGCATCCTCGACATTCAGCCGAAGAGCCTGCACGAGCGCGTGGCCGTGTTCCTCGGCT
The DNA here is from genome assembly GCF_051125215.1 of Paraburkholderia sp. A3BS-1L. Lineage (NCBI taxonomy): Bacteria > Pseudomonadati > Pseudomonadota > Betaproteobacteria > Burkholderiales > Burkholderiaceae > Paraburkholderia > Paraburkholderia sp. A3BS-1L. The sequence goes on from NZ_CP120442.1 coordinate 2,386,746, forward strand.
CGAAAAACGAGGTCGAGCGCGTGACCCGATACCATCAGGAAGCGAAGAAATAAAAAGGTTGGGGAAAAGGGCTTGCATAGCCCGAGATTCCCTCCTATAATCTTCCTTCTTTGATGTGCGGCCGGAATAGCTCAGACGGTAGAGCAGCGCATTCGTAATGCGAAGGTCGGGGGTTCGATTCCTCTTTCCGGCACCAAAAGCTTCAAACAAAAAGCCCAGCCTTAACCGGCTGGGCTTTTTGTTTTGCGCCGCCGCCCTCTTCTACTGCACTACGGCAGTCGCACCTCATCTAGTGCCTCGCCCACCTCCTCGATCACATCATCCCAGCGCCCCAGTTCACGCTGTCTGAAAAGCCGCGCCGATGGATACCAGGGCGTATCGCTGCGGCCCGTCATCCAGCGCCAGTCGGTGCAGGTCGGCAGCAAGATCCACACTGGCACGCCCGCCGCCCCCGCGAGGTGCGCAACCGACGTATCCACGGTAATCACGAGGTCGAGCGACTGCACGATCGCCAGCGTGTCGGTGAAGTTCGCGATCTCAGGTCCAAGCGGCGTCATATCGATGCCGGACGGCAAGGTCTCGATGTCGGTTTGCGCAGCGCCCTTTTGCAGCGCAAACCACGCCACTTCGCTGCGCGCGAGCAGCGGATGCAACGCGCTCAAGGCAATGGAGCGATAGCGGTCGAATTCGTAATCGGGATTGCCGGCCCACACCAGACCCACGCAGCGCTTGCGCGAGTTCGCACCTGTCAAGCCGACGATCCGCTCGCGCCAACGCTCAATGACCTGGGAAGGCGCGCCGAGGTACGGCATCGCAAGCGGCAACATGCTCGTTGCCAGCCGCATATGATCAGGAAAACGAAACATGCGACACCAATAGTCGTAGGGACCAGGCGGCAGCGTAGTCCAGACCCGGACTACCCCGCTCGCGCACGCGGCCACACCGGCCAGCGCCTCGCCGACCCAGACATCGACCGCCGCACCCTGACACTGCAACCAGTCGGCGTAGCGCAGAGACTGGATCTGATCGCCGAGCCCCTGCTCGCCGAGCAGCAGAAAGCGTTGTCCGGCTACAGGCTCGCCGGACCACTGCGGAAAGCCGGGCTGCGCCAGCGTGCTGTTCTGCGGCAGACGCTCGTGCCAACGGTAGTGCCGCCAACCGTCCTCGAACTCGCCATCGCGCAGCAGCGACACCGCAACATTGAATTGCAGATGGGCGTCGTCGGGCTTCAGGCGCGCAGCCTCAAAGCTGTGCTGCCGCATGCGCACATGATCGCCAAGCATGTTCGATGCGTAAGCGGCGTTGTGATGCAAACCGGCACTCCCGGCGTCCACCGCCAGCCCCTGCATGGCCACTTCGCGGGCTTTTTCGTAGCGATGCAGTTCGTTCAGACAGAATGCGAGCGCGTCGAGCGCACGAGGATCCGCCGCGAAGGTCGTGCGCATGAGCGCGATCTGGGCATCCGCTTCTTCGATGTGCCCAAGTTGCGACAGCACGTTGATCAATGCGATGCCATCGACAAGACGTGCGGCGCCCAGCGTCCAGGCGCGGCGCAGATAGTTCACGGCCTCTTCGCGGCGGCCGTCTTCGAGACTCAGCGTGCCGAGACGCTGCACGGCATGATGAAGCGCCGGATCGAATCCAAGCGCCTTTTCATAATGCGCGCACGCCTCGCCCCGACGCCCGGCAAGTTTCAGCACGTCGCCCAGGTTGCGATGCAGACTGGCTGCGCCGCCGCTTAGGGCAATGGCCCGGTGATAACAGGCCTCGGCCATGACATGCTCGCCCGCCAGCGCGGCGATCAACCCGCGATGCTCCCACAACTCGGCGCGTTCCGGCGCGACGTTCAAGGCGCGCTCGAGAAAGTCGCGCGCGAGCGAGCGCTCATCACCTCGAAAATGCGCGAGGGCGGTGCGATGCAATGCATGCACATGGCGCGGTTGCACAGCGAGCACGTCCTGATAGGCGCGCAGTGCGTCGGCCGTTCGGCCGTTGTCGAAATGGTGATCGGCAAGCGCAAGCGCTGCTTGCTGGCCCGATGCGTCGGCCGCAACATGAGCCGGCTCGGGGCGGTTTTGATGGGTCATGGTTTTGAAGATAGCGGAGGTCGTCCGAGGGTCGAATCAGACGATGCTGAAAACCCCGGCGTATCTCAGGCAATCCCTCGTTTCTCGCGCAGAAACGTTCGCGCTGCGCCGCCGAACCACGCCCACGTAAAACAGGTTCCGGCGCCGGTGCAATCCTGACGGCACGCCAGCGACCCTGGTAACGGTGAATTTTGACAATAACCCAAGCCGCAAAAATACCAATGAGACCGGATGCACTCGCCAGAAACGAACGCTTACACCGTTTTAATTCTGTTTAACGCTCAGGGGTCAAGCTCGGCCGATAATCAGCCGATATAGACAGGAAACGGACTCGATCGAACACACGGATACAAGGGGGCGGCAACGCACACGAATGCTTGCCGCTCTCCCATGGCAAAACGCCGTCGCTTGTACAGCCGGGGCCAGGGGAGTTCAGGGAATGATCACGCAAGGGCGCGTATCCGAATAATTATATTCCTGAGTAGTTAATAAGTTGTCCCGATGTGCGAATAAAGCAACACGCACGCCGGAAAAGCTCCTTTGCGTTGGCTGGCACTAGCGCGATTGAAGGGCGGAGCCAGATAATTGCCTCACATAGGAGAAAGATCATGGACGCCAAACCACCAAGGATTCCGACCCCGGACCAAGTATTCAGCCCGGATCCGGAACCGGTGGCCGTTGAGTTTCTCGGCGATGAATTGCCCGCTCATGTGCGCGCATTTCTCGACGAGCAACGCAAGGCACACGAACAGAAGTGACGGGGCAGCGCATTGGCGCTAGACGTGCAAAGCAAACGGCGGGCCGGTGCAGGCATTGCCGCGGGTTTTTGCGCACTCTCGATCGCACCATCGAAATGATGGTGCGCGTGGTTGCTTGGGCGCAAAACCGCGAGCCTCGACTCGCTTGACGCGCGCGTTCGATGCAACGCGCGCGTGATCCATATTGCGCGCCGTTTGTGCGCTATCGCACCGACAATCGAGATTATTTTCTGCCGCATTGAAAACGGTTTGCGGCAACGGCGGCCAACAGGCGCCTCATAACCGGCTATCCTTCGTTTTTTCCTCTTCGTCCGGCCGGACCGCCCTCTTGCAATGAACTCCGCTTTTCGCGCATTCGCGTCCTGTATCGCCGCAGTTCTCATCATGTTGCCGGCTGCCTCGGCACGCGCCGACGGCGACGATACGGCGCTCACCAACCTCGTCGCGCTCGTCTCGCAGCGCCTCTCGCTGGCCGAGCCCGTCGCACACTGGAAATGGCTCAACCATAAGCCGATCACGGATACGCCGCGCGAGAACGCGCTGATTGCTGACGTCCAGAAACGCGCTGCGGCCGCAGGCGTCGATCCGGCGTTCGCCCGCGCGTTCTTCCGCGACCAGATCGATGCAAGCACGCAGGTACAGCAAGCACTTTTCACGAGCTGGCAATCGTCGCAAGCGCCCGCCGGTCCGGCACCGGATCTCGCGACCGTCACACGTCCGCAACTCGATCGCCTTACGGCGCAGCTCATCGGCGCGCTCGCGCGCATGCAACCCACACACGCCGCGGACGACTGCCCTGCGCGCGTCGCGCGCGCAGTCGCACACTGGAAGGAATTGACGCGTTACGACTCTACGCGCGCCGCAGCCATGACACGGGCGCTCGGCCATGTCTGCGAGAGCGGTGGCATAGGCGGCATGGCTTAAGGCTTCCGACGCCCGCGCTCAAGCCACTCAGACTGCGTTCGTCATCCGATCGGCCACCGAGTCCTGCAAAGGCAACACGCGCAGGCCCTTCTCGAGACGGCTCTGCAAAATACGCCACGTCGAAAGTTCGAATGGCGCATCGGCAGCGGCCGACGTCGCCACGAGACTTGTCGCCTGCGTCGCGCTCGCCACCGCACCAAGATAGCACCAGCGATCGATGACCTGCAAAACGGGCTGGCCATGCGTGGCATCGCGCTCCTCGATCAGCACGGCACCGTCGAACGGCCAGGGCACCCCCTCCGGATCTTGCTTCGAGATACGCGGCATGCGGTTGAACGACGGCCGCAACTGTGCGATCCATCGCGCTTCGACAAAGAGCGCGCCCAGTTCCCCGCCAGTCGCGTGCCATTCCACCCGACGGATCTGCTGAGCCATGCGCTGCTCGCGCGCCGAGCGCCGTTCGCCCGACAAATGCGAGCGCACGCGCTGCCGCACACGAACACTGCGGCCGACATAAAGCGGCACGTCGTTGTCGCCAAAAAATGCGTAGACGCCATGGCCCGCCGGCGCAGTATCGAGGAGATCGTCGGTGATATCGCCCGCGAGACGATGCCGGCGCGTCAGCCGCTCCACCTGGGCAGCGAGCATCTCAGCGGGCACGAGCCCCGGCAACCGCTGCCAGAACTGCCAGAGCAGATCGGCGTCGGCGAGCGCGCGATGGCGGTCGGCCGGCACGAGCGCATGGCGCTCCACTAGCGCATCGAGGCCGTGGCGCTTCTCGGCCGGAAACAGCGCACGCGACAGGCGCACAGTACACAGCACATCAGGATTGAACGTAAAGCCGGCGCGCTCGAACTCCGCACGCAGAAAGCCACGATCGAAACTCGCGTTGTGCGCGACAAAAAGCCGGCCTGAGAGCCGCTCGAACAGCGCGGGCGCAAGTTCGGCGAACGTCGGCGCTCCGCGGACCATGGCGTCCGTGATGCCAGTAAGCTGCTGAATAAAGGGGGGGATCGCTTGCTGGGGATCGACCAGCGAACTCCATCGCGTGATCTGCCCATCCCTCACCTCAACGACCCCGATTTCGGTGATGCGGTGTTCTCCCACCGAACCGCCTGTCGTTTCAAGATCCACGAAAACCAGCGGGACATTGCCAGACGGGAGATCGGCGCTCAAAAGGGTGTCGGACATGGTGAAGCAGCAGGACGAGATGGGAAAATCGCCCAAGTATGCACTGTTTAGGCAAAGCGCGCAGGGAGTTTACGGCGCGGCGGCATGCGTTAATTCAACTGTTGGCGGAATTTTTGAATTGGGGTTTTCCCGCGAAATTCATGAGCACCATAAAGCACACGCTATTTATTGCGCGCTCTTTACCCGCCAAAAATAAAAAAGCCCCGGGAGCACCAGGGCTGTCTGTCGCGGGGAGCAGGCGCGCAGTCCCGCTCGCGTGCCGCGCTTACAGAGGCTGGATGTTTGCCGCCTGCTTGCCCTTCGGGCCGACCTTGACTTCAAAGGAGACGCGCTGGTTCTCCTTCAGCGACTTGAAGCCGTCCGCACGGATCTCCGAGAAGTGTGCGAACAGGTCGTCGCCGCCGGCGTCGGACGTGATGAAGCCAAAGCCCTTCGCATCATTGAACCATTTGACAATACCGGTTTCCATCTTTCAGTTTCCCTAAAAATAAAATGACGCGGACAATATCCACGCGCCGAACGTCAACTGACTCGCCTCTCTGCATTCCGCAATGGATTTGAAGCTGAAAGGAAATTCAGAATGGTCGTTATACGGGGAACGTCAATCGACCGTCAAGCGAATTTTTTATAACAGCAATTCCATTTCAGCGATAAACCAGCAAGCATCAAAAAGCCTGCAGATATATATGCATAAGAAATGAATTACCTTGAGCACTGACCTTTTACTTCTTAATGGAAGACCAGCACCGAATCGGGAAAAGCTACCTCGGATGTAACAATTCGTGTCAAACGTAAGTGTTTTTACCGGTTGTTCGAGTAATACATTCAATCCATGATGAGTATAGTTAGCGTGCAACGGGAGGCGACCATGCTGACGGTACTGCATCGGTGGTTTCATTGGCTCGTACAGATCGACGGCGCCGATCCGGAAAACGGGGCGACGGGCGAGTTCGAGACGTACGGTTCGTGGCACGGCGACCATTGGCACAACCTGCTGTGTTCCCCTATGGACGCCCGGCACTATGTAATGGAAGACTGGAGCTTGCAGTCAGACCCGACTGAAGAACCCACCAGATAGGGATTCAACGGGGCCACATGCAAAATGACGCTCGGAGAGTGGCGCAAAAAAAGAGCGCGGCAATGAGCCGCGCCGACAAAGGTTTGGAGATCTTTTTCGTCAACGAAAAAGGCTGCTTCGAAAAGCAGCCATTAGAGTATAGCCACTCTACTGTGGGGTCGTTAACGCTGCAGCACACAATCATCTGTTACGCAGGTAGCAATAATCGCGACTGACCGGATTTGCGTTGTTTTTCACGATCAATTGGTGTAGCGATCGCACAACGCCGCTTGGTTGACACTCCCCTCCCGCCAACCTGAATCCCGCTGAAAGCCCCAACCAGCAAGGCTTAACGCGATCCCTAATATCATTTCAGATTTCGCAATACTTTATTGCGCGAATCGGAATGCCCCCTTTCCGAACACCCTCTCTACACTCTGCCTGTCCGGAAACCGACTTCGACGGATTAACGCGCCACGCGAGTATTGCCTCTCGCTGCTCATCGCGTGGACGGTTTCCCAAACAGGGTTCAACGAAACCCATCTCTGTTCTCGGAGTTTACAAAGATGAAAAAGACTCTCATGGTCGCTGCCCTCACGGGCGTTTTTGCAACGGCTGCGCACGCGCAAAGCAGCGTTACGCTGTACGGCCTGATCGACGCCGGCATCACCTACGCAAACAACTCCGGTGGCCACAGCCTCTGGAAGGCATCGAGCGGCACGGTCAACGGCAGCCGTTGGGGCCTGCGCGGTGCTGAGGACCTCGGTGGCGGCCTGAAGGCTATCTTCACGTTGGAAAACGGCTTCAACATCATGAACGGCACGGCGAGCCAGTCGGGCCGCATGTTCGGTCGTCAAGCGTTCGTCGGTCTGGCAAGCGACCAGTTCGGCGCGGTCACCCTCGGTCGCCAGTACGACTCCGTGGTCGACTACCTTGCTCCGCTGTCGAATACCGGCACGCAATTCGGCGGCACGATCGCTGCGCACCCGTATGACAACGACAACCTGAACAACTCGGTTCGTCTGAATAACACGATCAAGTACTCGAGCGTGAACTACGCTGGCTTCAAGTTCGGCGGCACGTACTCGTTCTCGAACAGCAGCGAATTCGCGAACAACCGCGCATACAGCGTTGGGGCGTCGTACAACTGGGGTGGCCTGAACGTTGCAGCTGGCTACCTGCACATGAACAACGACATCAACAACCTGGCACTGGGCGTTGGCAACTCGGGCGCGCAAACGGGTGAATACACGTTCGCAGCAGGCCGTCAGAGCACGTTCGGCGGCGGCGTGAACTACACGTTCGGCCCGGCAACGGCTGGCTTCGTCTACACGCAGACGCAACTGGGCAACGCGATTGGCATTTCGCCCACGCAGTCGGGTACGAAGAACGGCATCGGCATGGGCGGCAACAGCGCACGCTTCCAGAACTTCGAAGGCAACGTCCGTTACGCTCTGACCCCGGCACTGAGCCTGGCTGGCGCGTACACGTACACCCGCGCGAACTTCGGCGGCGGCGTGAACCCGAACTACAACACGGTCGCACTGCAGTCGGACTACGCACTGTCGAAGCGCACCGACGTCTACCTGCAAGGCGACTGGCAGCACGTGTCGTCGAACCAGGAAGGTATCGGCGCTTACCTGAACGGTGTGGGTTCGGCTTCGACCCGTCAAGACCAGGTCGCTGTGACGGTTGGTATGCGTCACCGCTTCTAAGCAGCACCGCGCGGGCCTCACCGGCCTGCTGTGCAGCTAAAAAGGCGCCGCTTGCGGCGCCTTTTTTCATTTCTGCGCGAGGCTTTACGATCCCGGCGCGGGATAGCGCACGTCCAGCACGTCGACCGGCTCAGGCCCGGCAGGTGTGTGCAGCGTCACCTGGTCGCCAATCCGCGCCTTCAGGAGCGCGCGCGCAATCGGCGAAACCCAGCTCACGTGGCCATGGTCGAGATTGACCTCGTCGATGCCCACGATCGTGACCGTATGAGATTCGCCATCCTCGGTGCCGTAATCGACGGTCGCACCAAAGAACACCTGATCCACGCTTTCCTGGCGGCTGCTGTCCACGACCTCGGCCAGATCAAGCCGCTTTGTCAAAAAGCGAATGCGCCGGTCGATTTCGCGCAGCCTGCGCTTGCCGTAGATGTAATCGCCATTCTCGGAGCGGTCGCCGTTCGAAGCGGCCCACGACACGAGCTTGACCACTTCGGGCCGTGCCTCGTCGATTAGATGCAGCAGTTCGCTGCGCATGCGCTCATAGCCGGCGGGCGTGATGTAGTTCTTGGTCCCGGCAGGAATTTCGGGATGGCCGGCTTCGAGATCGTCGTCGTTGTCAGTCGATTCTTTGACAAATGCCTTGTTCATGATGGTTCGGTTCACTACACGTTGCTAGCGGCTTCGGGCCCAACCGCGAACTTAAACGAGGACCCCACTTCGGACCTGCGCCCTTCCTCTCAGGTTACACGAAGCGCGCCCACTGACAAATCGCGATAAGGGCCTTCCCTTTTTTGAAAAGGTTGCTATAATCTCACTTCTGCGTGCGGCTGTAGCTCAGTTGGATAGAGTACTTGGCTACGAACCAAGGGGTCGTGGGTTCGAATCCTGCCAGCCGCGCCACTTTTTCCGAGTTTGTCCAAGTCTGACCGGTGCAAATCTCAAGCAGTACACTGCAGTAAGTAGTATCGTTTTTAGCGTGCGGCTGTAGCTCAGTTGGATAGAGTACTTGGCTACGAACCAAGGGGTCGTGGGTTCGAATCCTGCCAGCCGCGCCACCTCTCGAAGGGCCTTCCTGATTCAGGAAGGCCCTTTGTTTTTGCGCGTTGCCCTTTGCCTTTAGGTGCCTTTACGGCGTTCGTTCAGCGCGGGGCCGTGCCAATATCGCCTATCTGCGCATCCGGGCGCGGCAAGTCCTCCACGTCGCCAATCGCACTCGGCGCCCCCACTGGCGCCATACCCGTGCCCAGCATAGCCTGTGGCCGTCGCAGCACCTCCTCCACCGTGTCGCCAAAACGGCTCTTCACGAATGCGCGCAGCAGGGCCTCACGCGTCGTGGCGCCGCGCGCTTCGACTTTGCCTTTGCGATGACTGCCCTCGAACTGCGCCACGCAGCGCGCCGGCTCATCGGTCTGGGGTTCGCTCGATTCGCTCAACTCGAAGCACCTGGCGCGATCAAGCACCACGCCAGCGGCCTCCCACGACGTGGATGGCTCGAAGCGCCCGTCCCATGGCCGGCCTCGGTCGCTGCCGCGCACCGCGACGGTCTCGCCGCTATCCGTGAAATAGATCTCCCGCACGAAGTCCGGCAGGCTGCGCGCCACCCAGTAATCGAGCGCGAGGCCAGTCAAATCAGCTACGTTCATTGCTTTGCCTCGTTTCCGGTTGAAACAGCGCCCGCGGCGCGGGCCGCGTCAGGCACGAGGTGTGATGCAGGCAGCGACCCGCTCGAGGGCCGCCAGCGCCGTCAATAATCGGCGCGCTCGCGCTCGATGCGCATGCCACCCTCGTGGCGATGGTGCCCTTCATCGCTGGGACGCTCGCGCGTGATGCGCATGACGTCCGGATTCGTGCGCACGCGGCGCATGACGTTCGCGAGATGCACGCGATCGCTCACCTGGATCACGAAACGCAGCAAGTTCGACTCCTGCGCGAGATCGTCGTCCATGGCGATATGCACGATATTGGCGTCGGCGGACGTGATGTCGGCGGCCACGCGTGCGAATACGCCCTTCGTGTTCTTCACGAGCACCTTCACGGCGACATCGAACAGACGGCCCGGCTGCGGCGCCCACGCCACGTCGATCCAGCGGCCCGGATCGCGCCGGTGAATGCGCTGCGCCACGCGGCAATCGGTGGTGTGAATCGCCATGCCGAGGCCGATGCCGATATAGCCCATGATGTCATCGCCCGGAATCGGGCGGCAACAAGCCGAAAGCTGCACCGACATGCCCTCGGTGCCGGTGATGACCACGGGCGGCGCCTGCGGAGCACTGGCGTCGCGCTGCGGATGCTGGTGATCGTCGTCGTCGGCGTCCTGGCCGCTGATCAGCACTTCGATGCGCTTGGCCATGACCGCCGCCACGCGCCGGCCGAGGCCGATGTCCGCGAAGATCTCCTGGCGATTCTTGTTGCCGGTCCACAGGACCAGCCTTTCCCACACTTCCGGCGTGACATCGGCGAGCTGGTAGCCATAGCCCTTGAGCGCCTGATCGACGAGACGCTCGCCAAGCTGCACCGACTCCGTGAGCCGCATCGTCTTCAGATAGTGACGAATGGCCGAGCGCGCCTTGCCGGTGCGCACGAAACCGAGCCATGCGGGATTCGGCTTCGAATAGGGTGCGGTGATCACCTCGACGATGTCGCCGCTCTTCAATTCCGTGCGCAGCGGCAGCAGTTCGTTGTTGATCTTCACGGCGACGCACTGGTTGCCCAGGTCGCTGTGGATCGAATACGCGAAGTCGAGCGCCGTGGCGCCGCGCGGCAGCGCCATGATCTTCGACTTCGGCGTGAAGACGTAGACGGCATCCGGGAACAGGTCGATCTTGACGTGTTCGAGAAACTCGCTGGAGTCGCCCACCTCGCTCTGGATATCGAGCAGCGACTTGAGCCACTGGTGCGCGCGCTTCTGGACGTCGTTGAGATCGGCGCTGCCGTTCTTGTAAAGCCAGTGCGCCGCCACGCCTGCTTCGGCGACCTCGTGCATCTTGCGCGTGCGCACCTGGAACTCGATGGGCGCGCCAAACGGGCCCACCAGCGTGGTGTGCAGGGACTGGTAGCCGTTCACTTTCGGAATGGCGATGTAGTCCTTGAACTTGCCCGGCACCGGCTTGTAGAGCGCATGCAGCGCGCCGATGCAGGTGTAGCACTCGAGCGGCGACTCCACCACCACGCGAAAACCGTACACGTCGAGCACCTGGGAAAACGACAACTGCTTGTCGCGCATCTTCTTGTAGATGCTGAAGATGGTCTTCTCGCGGCCGGTGACTTCGGCGTCGATCTTCGCATCGGCGATCGCGCGCTGCACCGATTCCAGAATCTTGCTCACCACCTCGCGGCGATTGCCGCGCGCGGCCTTCACCGCTTTCTCGAGCGTGGCGTAGCGATTCGGATTGAAGTTCGCGAAGCTCAGGTCCTGCAGCTCGCGATAGGTGTTGTTCAGACCGAGGCGGTGCGCGATGGGCGCGTAAATGTCGATGGTCTCGCGCGCCACGCGGCGGCGCTTCTCGGGCGGCACCGCACCGAGCGTGCGCATATTGTGCAGGCGGTCGGCGAGCTTAACGAGAATCACGCGCACGTCGCGCGCCATCGCGAGCAGCATCTTGCGGAAGTTCTCGGCCTGCGCTTCCTCGCGATTGCGAAACTCCATCTTGTCGAGTTTCGACAGACCGTCGACCAGTTCCGCGACCTTCGGACCGAAACGCTCGGCGAGCTCGGCCTTGGTCACGCCCTGGTCTTCCATCACATCGTGCAGCAGCGCTGCCTGGATCGACTGGGCGTCGAGCTTCCAGCCGGCGCAGATTTCCGCAACGGCAACGGGATGGGTGATATAGGGTTCGCCACTCTGACGATATTGCCCGAGGTGGGCTTCATCGCTGAAGTGAAACGCCGATTTGACTTCCTTGATTTCCTCGGGCGTGAGGTAACCGGAAAGCGCTGCGGTCAGATTGGCGATGGAAACGACACCGTGCTTGCGAGGCTGCTCCGGTGTGGCGGTCGGCCCGAACAGATGACGAAACGACTGTTCGAGGACCGCGTCGATGTAATTGCGCGCAGGGCTGGCAGTCTCGGCTTCCTGGTCCACCTCGGTGGCCGGCGAGGGCGTGGTGCTCATGTTCCCCTCCGTATCAGGTCTGGCGTTGACGATTTGTGCGCGGTGCCCGACGTGCGACGCCCGGCGCGAATTACATGACGAATGGGTACTGCAAGGTACAGCGTAGTACTACGGCGCGCCGTTAGACGGGCACCTTCTTCAGCATTTCCAGACCGACCTGGCCAGCCGCGATCTCGCGCAGCGCGACGACGGTAGGCTTGTCGCGGCTTTCGATCTTCGGCGTGTGGCCTTGGGCGAGCTGGCGTGCGCGATACGTTGCAGCGAGCGCCAGTTCGAAGCGATTCGGAATTTGTTTCAGACAGTCTTCGACGGTGATGCGGGCCATGTCGGGTTCCTTCCCATTTCAGCAGGTTCTTATTCTACCTTATGTGCCCGACGCGCCGGGCTGCGGCTGGTGGATACCGAGTTGCACGAAGAGCTCGGTATGCCGCGCGTATTGCGACGTGAAGCGCAGACGCGTTGCGCTCACGATATTGCGCAACTCCTGCAGCGCACGATCGAAGTTCTCGTTGATCACGACATACTCTGCTTCGCTCGCGTGCGCCATCTCGCTACCCGCTGCAAGCAGGCGTCGCGTGATGACATTGGGCTCGTCTTCGCCACGCTTTCTCAGGCGCTCGGCAAGCGCGTCGAGCGACGGCGGCAGGATGAAAATTTCCACTGCATTGCGGAACCGCTTCTTCACCTGTTGCGCGCCTTGCCAGTCGATTTCGAGCAGCACGTCATGGCCGATTTTCATCTGCTCTTCGATCCACACGCGCGACGTGGCATAGTAGTTGCCATGCACTTCCGCGCTTTCGAGAAATTCGTCTTCGGCATGACGCGAGAGAAAATCGTCGACGGTCGTGAAGTGATAGTGCTCGCCGTCGCGCTCCTTCGAGCGCGGTGCGCGCGTGGTGTACGAGATCGACAAACGGATCGCGCTGTCTTCGGCGAGCAGTGCGTTCACGAGCGTGGACTTGCCCGCGCCCGACGGCGCCACCACCATGAAAAGATTGCCCGGATAAACGCCCGCGTACGGATTGCGCGGTTTCGTTTCGGCCTTGCCGCCGCTATGGCTGCTGGACTGGTCGGTCATGTTCGTTGCTTCCTGAATGGCTGTTGAGTTGCTACCTTTGCCGCGTTGCCTTGAGTGTCTATAAACGCGCGGCGCGCCATGTTTATTCGAGGTTCTGCACCTGCTCGCGCATCTGCTCGATGAGAAGCTTGAGCGTCATCGAGGCATCGGCGAGTTCCTTCGCAGCCGCCTTCGAGCCGAGCGTATTCGCTTCGCGATTGAGCTCCTGCATCATGAAGTCCAGACGCTTGCCCACGCGGCCGCCCTTCTCGATCACATGACGCGTTTCGCCCAGATGCGCGGTGAGGCGCGAGAGCTCTTCGGCGATGTCGATGCGGATGCCGTACATCGTCACTTCCTGGCGGATGCGCTCGGAGATTTCCTCGCGCGTGACATTGCCGATTGTGCCGTTGCCGTTCGCGCTTTCCGGCGCGGTAATGCCGAGCGCTTCCTGCAAGCGCTCGACGATCTTCTGCTGATGCTTGACGATCAAGTCCGGGACGAGCGGCGTGATCTTCGCCACAATCGACTCCATTTCCGTGACGTTCGCGAGCAGCATGTTGGCGAGTTGCGCGCCTTCGCGCGCACGCACATCGATCAAATCGGCGATGGCCTGCTTGCCGCAGCCGAGCACCGCATCGCGCAGCACCTCGGGCGCCACGCCGCTTTCTGCGAGTACGCCCGGCCAGCGCAGGATCTCACCGGTGCGCAGGCGGCCCGACTCGGGAAACGCTTCGAGCACGGCGCGCTCGAGCGTTGCGAGTTGTTCGAGCGCGTCGCGGTTGAGCGCACCCGCGCTGGCGGCCTGTTCGCTGCGCTGGATGTTGATGCGGATATCGACCTTGCCGCGCGAGAGCTTCGTCATCAGCATTTCGCGCAGCGTGGGCTCGCACACGCGCACATCTTCGGGCATGCGAAAGTTCAGGTCGAGAAACCGCGAATTCACGGTGCGCAGTTCGACGGAAACACTGGCGCCGCCCGTGCCCGATGCCGCTACGAGTTCGCGCGTGGCGCTGGCATAGCCGGTCATGCTGTAAATCATGGTTCGTCTCGCGATAAAGCCATGGCCGCGCGCCTCATGAAAAGCGCGGGTCACGACAAGAGGAATCGATGCGCCCGGCGTGGTTTCGTGCTGGCTGTCGTGCTGGCAATCACGCGCGGGGCGGAGAACCCCTATTATCCCATTTTTGACAACGCCGCCGCCGCACGCAGCAGGCACCACGCCCGACCGCTGGTGTGCGCCCATCGCCCACCGTGCGAAGGCGGTAAAATTGCGCTTTCCCCTTCCTGTTTCGTGCCCTCGCGCACGCCCGACGATGACCCAATCCATCCAGCGCCCCTCCGGCCGCACCGCCGACCAGCTTCGCAACGTCCGCATCACCCGCCATTACACGAAGCACGCCGAAGGTTCGGTCCTGGTCGAGTTCGGCGACACCAAGGTGCTGTGCACCGCGAGCGTCTCCGAAAGCGTGCCGCCGTTCCTGCGCGACAAGGGCCAGGGCTGGCTCACCGCCGAATACGGCATGCTGCCGCGCGCCACGCATACGCGCAGCGATCGCGAAGCCGCGCGCGGCAAGCAGACTGGCCGCACCCAGGAAATCCAGCGCCTGATCGGCCGTGCGATGCGCGCCGTGTTCGACCTCGAATTGCTCGGCGCGCGCACCATCAATCTCGACTGCGACGTCCTGCAAGCCGATGGCGGCACGCGCACGGCCAGCATCACGGGCGCGTTCGTGGCGGCGCATGACGCCGTCACGAAACTGCTCGCGACGGGCCGCATCGAGCGTTCGCCGATCACCGACTACGTGGCGGCTATTTCCGTGGGCATGTACGAAGGTGTGCCGGTGCTCGACCTCGACTATGACGAAGACTCCCAGTGCGACACCGACATGAACGTCGTGATGACGGGCTCCGGCGGGATGGTCGAAGTGCAAGGCACCGCCGAGGGCGCAGCGTTCTCGCGCGCCGAATTGAACGCGCTGCTGGATCTCGCGCAAAGCGGCATTGCCTCGCTGATCGACAAGCAGAAAGCCGCGCTGGAGATCGCGCATGGCTAATTCGCCGGATACGGCTGCGCCGGACGTCACGCGCTTTTCGCGCGTCGTGCTCGCCTCGAACAACGCGGGCAAGCTGCGCGAGTTCGCGGCGCTGCTGGGCGCCGCGGGCATCGAACTCGTGCCGCAAGGCGCGCTGAACGTGCCCGAAGCCGAAGAACCGCACGTCACGTTCGTCGAGAACGCGCTCGCCAAGGCACGCCATGCGGCAAAGCTCACGGGCCTGCCCGCCCTCGCCGACGACTCGGGCCTGTGCGTGCCCGCATTGCGCGGCGCGCCGGGCGTCTATTCGGCGCGCTACGCGCAGCTTGCAGGCGGCGAGAAGAGCGACGCAGCAAACAACGAACTGCTAGTCGAAAACCTCAAGCCACATGCCGATCACCGCGCCTACTACTACTGCGTGCTGGCACTCGTGCGCCACGCCGACGATCCGGAACCGCTGATCGCGGAAGGCCGCTGGCACGGCGTCGTGATCGACGCACCGCGTGGCGAGAACGGCTTCGGCTACGACCCGTACTTCTACCTTCCGGGTCTCGAAGCCACGGCAGCCGAACTCGATCCGGCGCTGAAGAACGCATCGAGCCATCGAGCCATCGCCTTGCGGCAACTGCTCGCGCGGCTGGAGGAGCTAGCGTGAGCCAGCAGCATCGCACCGGCATCGACGTGATCCAGTCGTTCACGATGCCTGGCAGCATCCGCCTGACTTCGCTGCCGCCGCTATCGCTTTACGTGCATTTCCCGTGGTGCGTGCGCAAATGCCCCTACTGCGATTTCAACTCGCACGAATGGAAAGGCGAGCGCTTTCCCGAAGACGACTACCTCGACGCGCTGCGCGCCGACCTCGAGCAGGCGTTGCCGCTCGTTTGGGGCCGCCAGGTGCACACGGTGTTCATCGGCGGAGGCACGCCCAGTTTGCTCTCGGCGGCGGGGCTCGATCGCCTGCTCTCCGACGTGCGCGCGCTGCTGCCGCTCGACGCCGATGCCGAAATCACGCTCGAAGCGAACCCCGGCACCTTCGAAGCCGCGAAGTTCGCGCAGTTTCGCGCGAGCGGCGTGAACCGCCTTTCGGTGGGCATCCAGAGCTTCAACGAAGCGCATCTGAAAGCGCTCGGGCGCATTCACGACGCCGCGCAGGCGCGTCATGCCGTGGAGGTTGCGGCAAACACGTTCGACAATTTCAATCTGGACCTGATGTTCGCGCTGCCACGGCAGACGCTGGCCGAATGCCAGGCCGATATCGAAACGGCGCTTTCGTTCGCGCCGCCGCATTTGTCGCTCTATCACCTCACGCTCGAACCGAACACGCTGTTCGCGAAGTTCCCGCCCGAAGTGCCCGACGACGATCTGTCGGCCGACATGCAAGAGTGGATTCACGCGCGCACGGCCGAGGCCGGCTATGGTCGCTACGAAGTGTCGGCCTATGCGCAGCCGAGCCGGCAGAGCCGCCACAACCTCAACTACTGGCGTTTCGGCGATTACCTGGGCATTGGTGCGGGCGCGCACTCGAAGCTCTCGTTCCCGAACCGCATCGTGCGGCAAGTGCGCTACAAGCATCCGGCCACGTTCATCGAAGAAGCGCGCGCGGGCAAGCCGATCCAGGAAGAGCACGAAGTGAGCGCGCGCGATCTGCCGTTCGAGTTCATGCTCAATGCGCTGCGGCTCGTAGAGGGCTTCCCGGTGCATCGCTTCCTGGAACGCACCGGACTGCCGATCACGACGATCGAGCCCGCGCTGCAGGAGGCAGAAAAGCGCGGCCTGATCCTGCGCGACTACGAGAAGATCGTGCCCACTGAGCTGGGTCAGCGGTTTCTCAACGATCTTCAGGAGCTGTTTCTCAAAGAGCCTGCCTGAGGCTCAAATCGAGATGGCTGGGGGACTGCCGGCGTGCCGGTGTTTCGGGTTACAATGCGCGGCTCCGGAGGTGTGGCAGAGTGGTTGAATGCACCGGTCTTGAAAACCGGCGAAGGGGTAACCCTTCCGTGAGTTCTTATACAGACCACCCAAATGTGCAACCAATATTGCTCGGATGACGGCTTTCGCCAGTCTGCCTCCGGCCGCACAACGCAGGCGCTGCCGCCTCGCACGTCCGTGTCACCTCCTCGACCTATACTGGCTTCGTCCCGCTAATCGTCACGTCCGACTAGACCGGATTCGCCCACCAGGCTCGCCACGTTCGCCCTAACAGGTTGCTGAAATACCGGTTTCTGGGGCTCGAAAGCCGCTCTCGGGCGCGGTCTAACCCTTGGCCAATTCGTGCGAGCGGCTTGTAGGACTTCCTACGCGGTCGGCAATCTACAGCTCGCCCCTCGCCTGAGGTATTTCAGCAGCCTGCTAACGCAGCATGCGCCACAAGCCCGTCGCCATAACACACCTATAAGAAAATGGCAATATGTGTTGTACATCAGCAACACGTCGGGTGGCGCGAAGAAATCTAAAACGAATGCGTGCAGCGCCTCGGCCCTCAACCGGCCGCGCAATACTTTAGCTAATGTTTTCGCCCGCCCTCGCTTGCAACGTCTCGGAACCCATGCTCTCCTCGCCCTCAACAACCGACGTTCGAGAACTCATCGAAATAAGTCCACCAAAAAGCAGGTTTCCGCTCTCAAGCGATTCAAAAACGCTCTACCAAAAAATGTAATCCCCACAGCTACTGTTTGTGCAAACAACAGAACATAAACCTAAAATAGACTTTCCATCTAAAATCATTTCTAAAATTGTACGAAACCACTAACAAATCGTTGATTCAGAGATTAGGATTTACCCCAATTTAATCGGAGCACCGCCTGGAAAGAGACTCGAATAACTCTCTTCGGAGGCGCGAAATGCTCAGAAACATAAACCTTGAAAAAGCGACGTATCTCGGCGCCAATACCTTCCGGGCGACGTTGAAAGATAACGGGCGAGAGATACGTACCTTTACCGCCGTCAGCATCAAGCTAATCCATAATCCGCACAACACCAGAAAGACGTTCGCGCAAGCCGTAGCAAAATTTATCGATTTCTGCATCGAAGCACAATTACAAAGCGATGCGCCGCTCACTCGGCAAATTTTGACCGATGGCTATTTAATGTTTCTAAACCATGGCTCAGAAGAGATAGCAAAACTCGGCTTCCACTCTGAACCGTCACTCATGCCTTTCCTGTGGCTAAAGCAACTCGCGAGCGTCATCCCGCAAGCGGCGCTCAAGCCCAAAAGCTTCGACGTAGTCGTTCCTGCCATCAATCTCGTGATTAACGCCGCCGAACGTGTTGTGGACGAAGATTTACTCCGTATTCGACACGACCCAACACACGAGGTCGACGACGTCGCGCTATTGCTTGCAGGACGTGCCTACCTGGAGTCGCCACATTATCGCGACCGGAATTTCTATATCAGCACTCAAAGCTCCCTCTCAGACTCCATACGAGGCACCCAAACAAAAATAAAGCGCCCCAGAGGCCTTGGAGCTAAAAATTTCAGAAAGCAGGAGGATTTAAAAAATGTTCACATGCCGTTGGAATCATTTATGCGAGTCCTGGACAGCGCCAAAAACTCAAGGGACGAATCATTTTGGCTGCATATTTCGGCACCTGGCTTACGGCCGAGCGAGGTTCTTAACACCCAGTGTAACGACTTCAACGTCGACACCGGCAGCCTTTATGTCTATGACCCGAAAAGCCGTCGGTTAGGGCAATCCATAACCGAAAAGGAGCATTTACGCTTCAAAGGGCGTACCCATGCAGAAACGTTGCTAATAGCTCCACTTCGGCATCGATTCTTTGATGCGACCGCCCGTTATTTGCGCGAATGGTTCGTCCCGTATCCACTCGGCACAAAAGACCAGTTCCTCTTCCAATACATCGAACCACGCCGTCGCGGGCAGCCTTACTACACAGTTACAAACGACACCCTAAACAAGTCATTCCAGGCTGCGTGTGCCGCCGCGCACATCCCGCCCCCCCTAGGGAACCCCGAGTTGAAGTGGACGTTGTACTCGCTACGTCATCTCTATGGCGACTACATCACCAATGATATGCGGCTTCCTTTAGAGCAAGCGCAGGCGGCTATGGGGCACGCCGATGCACGTTCCACCGGAGTCTACTGCCGAGTAAGCCGCAAAGTCATTGGCGAAGCATTTGAAGCCGACGACCGGAAACGCTTTCCGACCGACCCATCCGAGGGCCGCAACTATGATTAACCTGACCGACAAACTCCAATACGTCGGTCCAGGACCGTCGTCACGTAAGATAGGCGCAGTTGTTGACGAGGTCTGCGCCGCGACGACCGCTCACGAGGAGGGCACAAGCAGAAGCCATCACACTGAGGTGTATGCGTTCGGCGATATGTTCCTGCGCGTCCATCGGCGTGGAGCGAAGAAGCTAGATAAGTTCTTTCTCGAAGAGGGGTTGCGGCTAACTTGTGCTCATTCACGAGCCCGCGCACTCGGCCCTCTTACTGACTACAGTTTGAACAGAGTCGCCGCCACAGGAATTCCGTACGTTACCGCTGGCATGCGGTTAGTCCTCCTTCATCTCTGGGATGACGGCCAAATCCTCCTACCGACCTGCTTTCTTCCTCGGAATAAGGTGCATTACGTCAATTCCGTGACACTTGAAAACTTCGATGTCCAGTTGGAAGGCTATAGGAAAGCCGAGTACATTGCCCACTTCCTTCGAGCGACTGACTGGAAGCGGCCCGAAGACATCGACATACACGAAGCAGCGGACTTCCTTCGAGCACACAGCCTCGCCGAGACAGGCAGATACTCATACTCGTTCACTGGCTCAGGCCTCCCGGTGACCGCGTTCCTCGCAGAGATGCAGATGCGCCATCCCAGCCGCGTCCGGTACAGCGACCCTGATTTAAAAGAGCTATCGTTGTGGTCAAGCAAATACAAAGAACACTGCACGTTCGCAGAATATCTTGCTAATCCTCCTCTTCAACAAGAAAAGCGTGCCGCCTTGCGGCCGAAACTTGAAAAAAGCACTAGACGCGCCCCTCCGAAGCCTCGTCGAGAGGCTCGAGCCGACTTTCTAGACGCTACGCAGCGAGAAACAGAAGCAAAGCTTCACTCGCTTTCCGACGCCGAAGAACGCAATGAGGCGATTCTCGATTACTTTCGCTGTGCTACACGTCACACTTGGAACGAGAACGACTGTGTCGATGGAGTCCCGCAATACCAGTATCGCGAACACGCGAAACCATCAAGCGAAGTCACTGCGCCATGGGTACGCGCGTGGAATGCGTTTATATCGCATAGAAAGCTCGTCGGCAACATACAAAAGTCCGGGACTGACCGCTCCGCACGCTCGATAATGTTTCTCTACCTATTCTGCTATCTGCCGTGGTGGAAGGAGCAGTTCCCGAATGGAATGGTGGACATCCCCGACCGCCCCGACAAATTCACCACCTTCCCTTTCTTTGTCAACATCGTCCGGCAACAGCTGGACGGCACCACCGCTGCGCATGCCGACATCGACAAGTATCCGACACCGCTGAGAGACTTCATCAAGGTAATGCGGCCATCAGATACATCATCAAATGTTGTCATCCGCACCTTGAGATACTTCTTCGAATACACATCGGACTATCTCAGTGTCGACCCTCTGGTCTGCGACGGGGCATTCAAAAATCCAATCTTGGGCGATTTGAACTTCCCGGAAAGCCGCCAAACGCGAACCAACAAGATAACGATACCCGTCGATATCGAAGGTCACCTGACGATGTACATGTACTCCCTAGAGGCATTTGGAGAGTTTCTGCTGGAGTCGACCGTTGACAATCGCCTGAATGACTACGCGAGCAAGCGGTCGACTGAGAGCACCACAACACCATGGGACGCATGCTCTGCGGGTTATGTCCCATTCTATTGGTACCGGGGGAGATTCCACCCTGTAACCGAGATACCTTCAGTCATCAATTGGGCGACTCGCAAAGTGAAGCGGCCAAATGGCGAGACGACCGAACTGCGCGTCCCGCATTTGACAACGCTGCGGTTGTGCGCCGCGGGCAACGAGTGCGGCCAGCGGTTCCAGCATATTCAGTGGCTCGACATTGGCACGTGGGACAGCGATAACGCCCGAGAACCAGCAGATGCTCAGTTTGCCTACGGGCCCACGTCGCACTATACATACACGCTATATCTCAATACCGACAAGCGGCGGACAACGGGGCACGACACAATCATTGTGTACCGAGCGCGAGCCTGCATGTTGCGCGAGGAAATTTTCCAATCGAAGCTTTGCCAAGACCCACCCAACACGCCAGTCGCTTACGAAGGGCGGGAGAACAGCCATTTCGAGCCCATAGTGCCACTATTTCGGTCAGCGGAGGGCGCAAAACCGGTTTCCGACGAGACCTATCAGCGAATTTGGGTCGAGACGATGTACGGCTTCCAGCAACACTATCACAGCATGTACGAAGAAGTATTCATCCAATTCGTCTATATTAAGCCGCCCCCGGGCGAGTCAAAAGATATCCGGTATGCCGATGGAAGTAAGTACTGCGAGATAAACTGGAGAGCGACATCCACGCCGCATTCGTCAAGGGCAACGTTCGTGACGAATCGCTATGGAATTCTCGAGGTTAGTGAAACGGGATATGTAATCGGCCATAGCACTAACAAATCCACGAACTACTACAACAATCCGCAAATTAACGCCCTCAAGGTGCGATTCGCATCGGCTCATCAAGCTCTATATCGCGATTTTCTGCCACTCGAAGATGGAGCAATCATCCGTGCTCACAAATCCGACTCAGACTTGGTCAAAAGCTTTCGGGACGATAGAGAGCGGGCAATCTCATCTTTCGGATTCATGCGTCCTTTCACACTGTGGGGCTTCCAGACACTGGACGCCCTCGCCGAGGACGCATTCAATCTGCTCGCTAACAATCCCATGGGACAAATCGTCTTCCGTGAGACCCACATATGTCCAGTCGGGGAGCAATGTCCAGAGGAGCTCGTGGTCAAGGCCGGAGAGACCAAGCGATGCGGAATGTGTCCACTGGCAATGAAATGTGTTGACCACATCCAAGCCATCCAAGCCAAGGTCAACTTTCTTGACGAACGTATTGTCTTCTTCACCTCAAAGAAGGAGTCCATGGAGCAAAACGACGAGCCACTGTCGTCAATCAATCAAGTGTGGGACGCCATCAACCTCGACGCGAACGAATTGCTCGGCTGGAAGCACTCGCTGGACGCCCTCGATGCCATTCGACAGAAAATGCAGGACACTGGCAAGGACGAAGTGGTCTACTTCGCAGATGAGCCAGAGCTTGTTCGGAAGAAATTGAAGAAGTATTCGGTTAACGCTGGCCTCGGGCTTCAACTCGCGACCCGCATCATCGAGGCTAGTGCATTTCCAGCCTTTAATACGGAAGCCCTCGACATCCAAGCGAAGATACTGAAGCGTCGCCTCCTTTCGGGGAAGGGCGCTAGGCTGCCGGAATTCAGCGACGAAGTCGTCAACGCCAGCCCAGCGGTTGCGGTCACAGCTATGCTGAAAGTCATCATGCGTGAGATGCCGGAGACTTTCGAACAAGTTATGGCATCCATCGGTCAAAGCCCCCCCTCGAACCCGGAGTTGACATGGGAAACTCAGTGACTGCCGCGCAGAACCTAAATAAGGTCAACGGCCCTCGAGCATTAGACTATCGCAAGCGCATAGAGACTGCACTCTCGGCGCTCAAGAAGCGAGGAGTTACGATTCCGAGGTTCGGAAAACTCGTCGCCGAAATCGAGCGTGAAACGGGGATAAATCGCACTAATCTCACTCGAAACGACACCTACAAAACCCTCATACTAATGCACTACATCCGACAAAAAGGAGGTATTGACGCGCTTGATGAGGAGGGTGCGCCAGTCGAGGTCCTATTGTCGAAAGTTCGTCAGCTCAAAGCAGAGCTGTTGGCCGCGCACCGCAAAATACTTGAAATGAGGAGCGAGGTTTCACTGAAAATCAACACCGCCTCGGACAGTCAAACTGCAATGCGCCCCTCTGCGGAGGACACATATAACTACCAGGATTTCGCGAACCTTGGGAAGCTGATACTCGAACTGGTCGAACGCTCCGACGAGACCTTCGAAATCGACTTCAACGCGGGCACGTTCATCGATAGAGCGGCAGCCCCGGGGAAGCAAAAATTCGGTGGCGAGACACAGTCGAAGAAGTTCATGAAATGGGCCGTTGGCCACAAGGCATATTTGCTGACGGTTCAGCAGCTCACAAAGTTGGCGAACCAAGAAAGTGGCCGCCGCAATCCGTAGAGTCACACTGACCGCGTCCACACGACGCTAATGGGGGAGCAACAAGATGAGCCAAGACACAGGGTGGTGGTTCTCGTTCTTTCCACCTTCGATTTCACACGTGCAACGTGTGGCACATCGGCTGCGACGTATTTCGCCGCTGGCCTTAACCGAAACGCGTGCCCTTGACCTGACCGCGATAGTCTTCGGTTACGCGGATTATGAGAACTTGGTCGAAGAACTTGCCGAGGACCCTATATATCCCCACAAATGGGACCAAGACATCGATGCGTCGAGCAAGGCCGAGCGATACGAGCTTCAGGTCTCAAGTCTCGAAAAGCATCTCGACGTGCCAGGCTCTACAGCAGAATACCTGGTTAAGCTCTGGCGCCCGTCACACAGGCCACCTTCGTTCGACGCGCCTGATTTAGAAACCCGAATGACCCAAGCGAAGTCTGAACTTGCTCGCATACGTGCAAACCCGAAGGCTGCCGACGCGAGTGACTAGCTGCCCGGACGCCCTCGTGCCCTGGACGAAACGACCATCTTTTGCTTTACCCGATGACCGGCATAACAGGACTACGCTAAGGGCAGTTAGGACAAGACTCGCCACGCGGATAGCGTATATGGTGAATCGCACAAAATACATACGCACCAACGTTGACCTGCCCTTTCCTCCGTGCCCTCTGAGGCACCGAAATTTTCGGATTAGCCTTCTTCATAAGAAGACGCTTTGCCGCGGCCTTTCCTGCAGGCCCTTTTTTGATGGCAACTCTTCGTGCCACCATCCTCTTTGCCATTGCTTTCTTCATGACAACGTCCGTTGGTATCTAGGCTGTGCAGCCTGTTTGAGACCGCCTGAGCTTACGTGTGGCTCGTGCCCCTAGAGCCACAATCAATCACCGTAGCGCGGCGTCGGAGGGAGTCCTACGACACTCAATAGGATAGGTTTACTTGAGCGGCCTTCTTGCGCCTCATCGCGAGCGCCGACAAATATGCGTCGTCGAGCCGCCATCGAATTGTGTGGTCAATTGCCCACGTCCCCAACGCGAGGGCTGTGCCGCTCCATTGATACAGCACGCCAAAATTTGCGGTGAAGAGCAATGCTATCAGGGCAAGCATGAGGGACAACACACCCGCCTCTTGGAGCCCGGTGGCGACTTGATTGTGCAGGCGCGTAACCTTGTAAGACTGAACGTTGAGTGAACCAATAAGGGCGATGAAGCTGACAAGCACATACCACGTCGGCAGTTTCAGATTTAAGCGCAGGTTCCCGTCTAACACAGCCAGCGCCGCGACCGCTGTGAAGCTAAAACCGGCCAAGTAAAGGATAAATCCACGATGAACATCACGTTCTTGCGCCTCCTCAGGAAGCGGAACACTCATAAGCGGTCGCCATCTTAGCCAAAGCGCGCCGCGACTCAGTAGCGGAAACGCTGGATATACGTAGCAGGTGTGTGCCACTAAGGTTTTCATTGTTCTTCCGGATTTGGTGTGCGTCAGCTTTTCCGCACGTCTTCGCAGTTGCTTGATGCGGCGGCGCAAGCCTCCGCCGGCTCGCCTTCGTGCCCGCAACGAATCGAGCAAATCTTCGCCAGCAAGCTTAACCAGGACGCCGTTTCGGCCTTCATCGCTTCCTGCAACACAGCGCGCTCGTGATGCGGGCACAGTCGTAGCTTTCCGGTTGCCATTGCGAGCAAGAACTCCGGCGCAGCATCGCCGATTGGATGCGACGCTAGCTGAATCCACTTCGTCATGAGCCGCGCCATATCGTTACTGGCACCCGGATGCGAACGATAGTCCAACTCGGAGGGATAGGCGGCGCGCAGCATCGCGGCCTGAATAACGCCATCGTTATATCGAGTGAAATTTTCGGGGTCTAACAGCGCCTGCTGGAACAGGCTCTTGCCCAACGTCGTCGCGGGTGTCTTGCTGTTTGCCGAACGTGTTGCCTCAAGTAGCGTAGCCATGGTGAGCAGGACAGCAGCACCAAGGTGGTCACCGGATATCTTGTCGCTCCCGGTCCAAAGTGCGAATCCGCTCGACAACTTTGGAGCCGCGCCTGCCAGTGTCGGCAAGAAGACGCTGTCACCTGCCAATGGCACGCCGCCTTCGATGTCCGAAGCACGCTTTTCAAGCGATGGTGGCACGTGGAGATGTTGCTCCCTCAAATCCTCAATCAACTGCCTCAGAATCTCCAGTTCCGCCTGCCAGTTGATTGCTTGCTCAAGCCTGCCAACGGGAAATGCATGTTGATAAAGGAAAGTGTATGAGACGCTGGCGTCCGACCTGGAAAGGTCCTGCTTCAATTGGTTCAACTGCGCTTCCGATTCGGGCAGCGCCACATAGCTCAAAAAAAGACGTGGCCCGGACTTCTGAATCGTGCGCAACAGTGCCGCAATTTGCTTGAACACAAAGCCGCTGCCAACGACGGGACAGATGACAATGAATCCACGCGTTTCCAACTGATACTGCTGCACCTTCGAGGTTGCGAGCAAATCATCGCTGGAAAGCACAACCGCATCTGTGCCCGGATACTGATTGAGTTCAATCGCCGCGGCGTCCGCGACAGCCCTCGCTTCGGCTGCAATCTCTCGCGATGCCGAGCCGCCGGCCGCCGGATACACGACGGCCACCGGTCCGGGGAAGGCGTAGTTCTTCAGCCAGTCCTTCAGCAGTGAAACCTTGCCCACAGGTGCCGTTGCGATAGCCTTCTGTGTCAGTCCTCCGTCGAAAGTGATGGACCAACGACTCGCGCCGTCGAACTTCACCTGTCCTGCCGAGAGCCGATTTGTCTGCGCGAGTTCAGCCAGTGCGCTACGAGTGTTCTCGGATAGCGCCTTGTACACAAGTCGAACCAATCGAGGCTTCGCGTACCGGCTCAAGAAGCGCTCGCCTGATATCTGAATGCTTTCGTCCCCCAACGGCAGAGACTTCGCGGCGGATACGAACTCACTGCGCATCTCGTTCAATGCGGGCACGCCAGAAAGCTTGGCAGGGAGTTCATACAATACGCCGCTGCCGTTCACGGCTGTAGCGCTCTCTCCAGCTTTTAGTCTGATGAGCGTATAGACGTGAATCGCAGCGGGACTTAAGCGCTCACGTACTTTCGCCTCCAGGCTACCCGACGTAGAAGCCGAAATGAGCACGAATGCCGCGCGCCCGAGCGGCGTCCATTTATCGAGACCCTCGTAGGATTTGAAGCTTTCGATAATGTATTCGGTGCCGTTGCGGCCTTCACAGCAATGAAGCTGTGTCAGCTTCTCTGCTAGCGGCCAGATACCCATCGTGTCAATGTAGAGACTCGTCCGGGCGCGTTGGCTCGGCTTCTGGCCGACCCACCAGTCATGAAATGGCTTAAGAAGGGCGAGTGCCAGCAACTCAATTGTCGCGGTGCTCTGCAGCAGGGACTCTGCTCGAATAAAGTGGCTGGCGTACCGACCGGAGAGCTTCTCGAACCAGAAGTTAGGCGGCGCCGGTACGACGATGTCGCCATCGCAGACGTCCTGTCCGATTCGCTCTGCGACGGCCTTCCGGTAGCACTCAGTGAGGTCGACGTCCGCTTTAGCTCCGTCCTTCGTCATTTCAAGCACCTGCCCGGCGCCGTTGTAGCCAGCGAACCGCATAACACTATGTCGAGTTAGCCGCTCCAGTCCCTCGACCCTCTCGCCGCGCGTGTTCTGCACCAGAAACTCGAGGACCTTTGCTTGTTCCCCGATAACTATGATTTCTGGCTCAACGATGTGAGTGTTTGCCCAGCTGATAAACAGCGCCTCAATCTCTGCGCTGTCGAGAGTTCTGCTTCCCAGAAACAATACAAGCGTCGAATGCGGACCGGGGAACGCTTTTGACGAGACCGAAAATGCTTCCATGTTAGCTCTTCACCGGCAACAGAATCGAATACGCTGTCCCTTCAGCGATGGCACATTCGCGCTCGCTCCACGGGCGCAAAAAGAAGTTGACGTCGTTTCCCTCGAAGAACACGTGGGTACCGTCTTTCAAGCAAACATAGTCATCTTCACGATGAGCCTTTGACGCCTGTGACGCAACATTGCGAATCGCCGACTCGGTACCGAAGAGATAAGCGAGCCTTCCAGTGCGCAGACGCATGAATCCATTTCGCTCTCGCAAAATACGAGCAATGGAGAAGAGCCCCACCCCGCGGTTCGCATCGCTCGACGATGTACGCCATTTTTTGAAGCACTCCGCAATAGCGCGACTCTCCGCTTCAATATCATTGACCTCCAGAGGGTCCTGACCGGGCTGCCAATCCTCTTTCGACGAAAGCCAACGCCTTGCGAGGCCCGGCCCTGAATCGACGACAGACATCTCGATAAACGTCCGATGTGGCCGGTCACCTTGTGTCCTCTTTGAGCTCTCCCCGAGGATTTGGGCCAGATAGGCTTGGAGGTGACTGTTGGCGCCGGCAAACACTTCTTGATTGTCGTGGTCAAGCTTGACCAAGCGGAATGTGACGGCTCGAACTCCGTTGTGATACAGGCCACCGTTCACATCCGTGCGAGCCCACCAGTCAGCATTTTCCATCAGCTCACGCACAAGGCTTGCCAATGGGCCAGCAATTTCGCGCAGCTGCTGGCCGTTCCACTGTGGGGCGAGCTGGCTCAGAATGTCTTGCACCACCAGCCGAATTTCCGGGTATGGCCGCATGACATTGCGACCATCCACCTGGGCGTAGAGCGAACGCACATATTCGCGCTGCGCGCGCTGCACGCAGATTAGGTTAGCCCTCAGCTCGGCAGTCTCGTGCGTGTTCATGAAGTCGTACGACTCCATCGCATCCAGATACGAATTGAAGTGAGCAGCGACGTTCCGTTCAATCCTGGCGCCACCCGAATCCTCCGCCGCACGTGCCATCACCCACGCGACAAGTACGTGCGGGTTGCCAAATGACTTCCGCAACACGTCGTTGAGGTGTTCGCTAGAAACTGACAGGTCCATGAAACGCGAAACAAGTTGTTCACCAACATTGCGCGCTACCGTGACTATGTACTGGAGCGTCATCGCCTCGACGCAAAATGGTGTCGGTCTCGGAGGCGCCGTGACGAGCTGCAGCGTTTGACTCGTGTCACGCCGCAGGGCGAAGAGGCGCTCCTCCAGAGTTTCCAGCGATATGTCTTTGGTCAGGTCCATTTCGTTTGAACTGCTGGCAAAATGTACGGTTGTGAGGTACGTCATCTTACTAGGTGCCGGCTCTCCGTGAGTCTGTCGCCGGAATCATTAAGTGCAATTTCGGGAGGCGTAAGCGACAGCCCGCACGACCACGCCGGCCGGCTCCAGAAGCTCAGCGGCCTTCTCGACGGAGATGCGCAACGTTTCCGCGACGCTCCTAGCGTAGCCCGCCTCAGTCCCCGGCCGGAGTCTTGGGACTTGCCACGCGCTCAGGAGCAGCGTCGCCTCGCTGGGCGCAACATGAACGCCTGTCTTGCGCACGGCAGACCAGAATTGCGATGTATCGGCGCCGCCACGCGCCCAGCGGTATCCGTGGGTGGCAGCCTCCAGCACCCGGGCTTTGGCCTCCGCGCTTGGCACTTCCCTGTCGTTCCCCAGTACGTCCCGAACGATTACGAACTCCTGCCGCGTGCGCCGGCGCAGATAGTCCACACGCTCAAGCGCAGAAAGAAAATCCCAGACGGCGACACGCACGGAGGTCGAGGTCGACGCAATGTCGTTTCGCTGAATCAACCAGCCGGCCACCGGCTCGACACTCACCGTCGGAATCGCGTGCCGCGCGCGCTGCCCAAGGATGTGCCTGCGGAACACATCAGCCTGCCAGATGCGCGTGGACACCTTGATAGCGGAGGCACCCCGCACGTGGTGCCCAAGGATGGCCGGCCACGCCGTGACCGGCTTGCCCAGCTTTCCCTCGAGAAATGTCAGCTTCTCGTCGGGGGTGCCTACGCGGAAAGCGGCGTTGGCCTTTTCAATCTTCCAGAGGCGGTCGCGCCGTGCTTCTACCCGTGGGTCGCCCCATACGTCGGCGCGTGCGGCGTCGAATGCAGCGTCGAGAAGACGTTCTTCCTGGTACACCGCCCCGGCGAAGATTCTCGCGATACGGATGCTGAAATATGTGACCCAGGGCGACACGCGCGACCGCCCGATTCTGCTGCTGGGGGACGCGGGCGTGCTCTCGCGTTACTGAACATTGAATTCAACCCGGTCTCGAAAGACCGGGGTTTGCTTTTGTGGCTTTGACCGGGCTGCGGCGTGAAGAAGCCCCCGTTTACTCCCCAGCAGAAAGTGCTTGCTTGTACTACCCCATGTTGCGGTATGCTTCTCGTCGACGAAAGGAGAGCCCCTGTTCATTTTCAAAAGGAGCTTTTCCATGAAAGCGTTGTCCCAAACCAAGATTCAACAGCTCACCCTTGAACTCGAGCGGCTTATCCGTCGTACCCCGACTGAGACCTCGCGTATCAAGGACTTCTATGTGTTCAGCTACCCTCATTTGCTGGCCGGTGAAGGCCGGCGGGTGGAGGCGGGGTGCTGGACTGTCGAGGAAGTCGCGCGGCGTTTCACGTCCGTCTACGGGTGGATGCCCTGCTCACCCAAGAGTCACAACGAGGCCGCAATCGAGCAACTGGTCGGGCTGCTCAACGCAGACGCCAGCCTTGAAGCGCTGATGCCGGTGGCGTCCAGTTGCCTGTCGAATTCGCTCGTCGCTGCGTCGAAGTTCATCCACTGGGAGCGCCCGACGACGGCACCCATGTTCGACTCGAACCTTGAGGCCGCGTACTGGCCGGAAACGACGACACGGCTGGCGTACCTGCCAACAGCGGTGCGTCGCTATCTGGAGTGGGCGGCGGCTATTCAGGCTGTAGCGCCAGAGCTCAAGGAGCGAGCGCAAAGATGGGCTCTCGCGACATTTGGCTACGAAGTGTCGGCCGTTCGTGCCATCGAGGCAATGGCTTTCTACTTGGGCCGGGGTAAGTCTTCTCCTGGCGCTGTGCCTTTTCCGCAGGCGGCGTAACGCGCTACGAAACCGGGCATCTGAGCGTCCGAAGGAAGCGGGCCTTTTTTGCCTGGCACCAGCCCCTGCGGGCAAAGAAAAACTCCTCTGAGACCGGCGTCGCAGAGGAGATGAAGGCTCCCGGGGAAACTGGGAGAGCCATGCCGAAGACGCACATGGACCAGTTCCTGCTGGGCATCAACGACGAACACAGCGCCCACAAACTTGGAAAATCCTGGATACTCGAGCACGCCCGGTGGCATCGTGCGTACTCACATTTCTCGACTGCATGCGCGAACTGGCCATGCGCCGCCAAGTACAAGCCGAATCGGCCGAGAAGTGTCGAATCGTCGCTGAAGCCAGGACTAAGGCGCTGCAGCAAGCACTCGCGCGGGTCAGGCGAGTTGAAGACTTGGCCGTGCGGCTGGAGCGGGCGAAACGCTTGAGAGCGGTTGCCGACAGGCGAGGGAAAAGGGGTTCGTAATGTACGGCGGAAGTAGTTGACCCGGAAAGAATTCGCCCGGGTAGTGGATTAGTTCACCCTGCAACTGTGCGCCGGAGGGAGACTCCAATGGCTTCGTCCCAGGCCAGCAGCCTCTTGTTCGCGATTGCAGTCGCATCATTGGTGTTTTCGGACTCTTATCGACTGTAGGGCTGCGGGGCGCCGGCCTGCAACGGAACTGCATGTGTTGGTAAGCTCGAAGACAATTGGCCTGTCACGGCCGCACCAAAGGGGGAGTCCCCTTGCTGCGCGTACACTCGATATTGGGATGAAGATGGCGGCGACGCATGTTGAACTCATCCGCACGTTTTCCAAGCTGAGCGAACAGCAGGACGACGCTGAAGATTGGGCGCGATACTTTGACGCTCGAAGCGGCGACCTGACGTGGTCAGACTTGCACCAGCAGCGCGTCGTCGTCATAGTAGGCGAAGCAGGCATCGGAAAAACTACCGAATTTAGGGACGAGGCGGAGCGACTCAGAAGTCTGGGCAAGGCGGCCTTCTTTGTCGAATTAAGCCAGCTCGCAGTCAACGACTCCTGGAATCGGGCAATCGGTCAATCCGCTCCCCAGTTCGACGCGTGGAAACAATCGTCAGAAGTCGGCTATTTTTTCCTGGATGCGGTCGACGAAGCGCGGCTAATAAACAATGCCGCGCTAAAAAATGCGCTTTGGGTTGTGCGCGAACGCTTGGAGCGGCACTTCTCTCGGGTGCGCATCGCCATTTCGAGCAGATATACGGATTGGTCAATTGCCGACGTGCAGGCGGCTGTTAGGGACCTTCTCGTCACGCCCATCGAACTTGCGTGCCGTCCAAAGCCTGAGGCCACTGCTGAATTCCAGCACAACGCGATTGTCGTTCGCTTTCAAGAACCAGAACCGAAGCCGGACCTGAACCAGCCGCCAGACATTTTCGTCGCATCGCTTTCACCGCTGTCGCTTCCGGAGGCACGAAAGCTGGCTGATGCATGGTGCACCCCGGACGCGAATGGATTCTGGGTTGCCATCAAGGAAGGCGAGTATGAGCATCTAGCCACGCGTCCACTGGACCTGACCTGGATGCTCGCAGTGTGGAAGGAGAAACGTAGCCTTGGCACCTATCGGGAACTTCTCGAAGGCGGTGTCGCAAACCGGCTGAAAGAGGTGAACCCAAGCTACCACGCGTCGGGAACCGTGCCGTCGCTTCAGCAACTTCGGCAGGGTGCCGAGCTGCTGGCAGCAGCCACGGAACTGTGCGGGCGCGGGTACTTATCGTGCGAACCGTCGCTGACTGCACTACAAGGCGAGGTTGCACCTCAGAAAGTGCTAGATGGATGGACCGGGACCGAGGTCTCGCGATTGCTCGCCTCCGCGCTGTTTGATGAAGCGACGTTCGGCCGCGTGAAGTTCCATCATCGGACTACGCGTGGCTATCTGGCGGCCTGCTGGATAGACCGAGAACTCCAGGGGGGAGTGCTGCTGCATCGAGTGCTCCCCCTGTTCGTCGTTTCTCCATTTGACGAACCTGTGCTGATTCCGGGGCGCCGTTGGGCGCTTTGCTGGCTTGCAGCAATCAACGCAACGGCTCGCGAGTGGGTCATCGCACACTTTCCGGAAATGCTCCTTTTCGACGGCGACCCCGAAGCGTGGGATGTGCTTTCCGCAGACGCAGCGTTTGCAGCCTACGTGCGGCGACACAGTGAAGGCTTCCGACCTGACTGGTATAACGATGCCGCCGAATTGATGCGTGTCGGCAAGCGACTGTCGCCCGGTCTTGTCGCCAGTTATCTTGCTGATGCCGGACTGGAGGCCGATACAAAGGTTTCGCTGTTGCCCATCGTCGCACGTGCGCGCCTGATGGACTGCGCGACGGCAGTGTTCAATCTTTACACGAACCCAGACGCCCACTTGCGTGAACGAGCGCGGGCACTGGACACACTCGCAGCCGTCGCGACGACGGAGCAACGCGCTGCAATCAAGGCAGACCTGGTGTCAGGCTCATTGACGTCGAACGAGTTCATCGCAGCCGCGCTGGTAGCTATCGGTGCAGAGTCGCTTACGGTTGCGGACCTGACGAGCATTTTCAAGATGGCCGGTTCGGAGGATGAGTACGGTCACGGACCTATGGCGTCCGCTATAACCGATGACCTGCTTCCGACCTCTAGCGTGCCGTCCGCGAGTGCAATCCTGGAAGCGGTGGTCGCATGCCTGCCTGTGCAGAACGGACTTGGCGAATTCAACAAATATCACGGCCCCAAACCACCACGAGCGTGGTTGCTGGACGTGCTACCTGCGAGCCTTGAACGGCTGCTGTCAATTTTCGATGCCGCGACCGAACACTACCTCGCCGCATGTCTGGACGCTGCGGTGTGCATTGAGCAACTGCGCGACACCTGGTACCACAACCAAGACTTACAACGCATTCACGGTCAGATTGCTCGCCACCCAAACTTGCGGTGGCAACTTGCTCTGACTTTGCACAATCGTCACATCTCACATCTGACGACGAGAATGTGTTTTTCTGGCTGTCTGGTCACGTTCGATGCCGCGGACCTCCCTGGTTTGACGAAGCGCGCGAACGATGAGCACTTGCCGCCCGCGGAGCGTGAGTTCTGGTTCGACACTGCGAAAGAAGTGGCGATGGTCTGCCTCAGACGGCACGCGCGCAGCGCGGCGCTTGCTGCTCTCATAGTTGGACCTGATGGCATGGCGCACGCCGAACGCATTGCTGCCGACCGGACCCATATAGCAGCCGCGTTGGTTTCGCAACGGCGAATAAAGGTAGAGCAGCGCCAACGCGAAAACGAGATGCTCGCCCAACGAGAGAGGAATAAGGAGCGGGCCAGAGCCGACATTGACCGTGTTCGCGATGCGAGCCACATGGGAACATTGGGCTGGCTTGTCCAGTATTCCCACGGGCAGGCCGGTCGCGACAACATCTTCCGTGTCGATTATGGAGTTATCGCTCGAGACCTTGGCGCGGACATCGCTGAGGCGCTCGCCGCCGGCTTAAAAGAGATATGGCAGACCACTGAACCGCCCGACCCCGCCGATTTCACAAATGGCGTAGTTCCTGGGGAAGCAATTCTGGCGCTCGCCGGTCTTTATACAGTGTTGCAAGAGGGCCAGGATATCGGGGCGCTCGACCAGAATGATACCGCTCGCGCCGCCCGCCTTGCTGTCTGGGAGCTCAATCGTCCCTCCGACTGGTTCATCCAGTTGGCAGAAGCCGACGGCTCTACAGTCGAAGAAGCCCTGCGTCCCTGGATTGACGACGAAGCTCATCAAGAGCACTCGACGAGCCACACGCGGCGAGCGCTGGACCTCGCCCTTCGTTGTCACGGTTCAGTTCGCGCGAGACTGCTGCAGCCGTTGGTGCCCGCCGTGTTGACCCGACGAATCCCGTCGCCAAGGACCTTCAAGGAGCTGTTCGGTGTACTTCGCGAGGACGGCCTCATCGTGTCTGGCGCTGTCGAAAATTTGTGCAGGACACTACTGAATGAAACCAGGGAGCCCGACGGACTGCTCCGCGACCCTGATTGGCTCCGGGTCTGGCTCGAGGAGAGCCCCCGTCCCGCATGGGCCTGGTTCGAGGAGAATCTTTCTACGGATGATGCCACCGCCAGGATACAGGTAAAGCAGTTCGTTGAAACGCTTTCTGATTTCAAATGGATTCGGATTCCCGCGGATGATTCGACAGTCGACGTACTGTTGCAACTTCACGCACTAGTCTCCAAACACCGTTCCGCAGAGGACGCCGCCTCGGAACGGCGAGCAGCTGATTTCTTTGCTCCGTCGATGAGCCGCGCGCTCGAGACGCTGATACCGGGAATCTTTGCGCAGACACCGGGAAATGCCGCCCATCAGGCGTTGTTGAATCTCGTCTCGCGTGAAATGGACCCAATGGTAAAGACAGGGCTCAAGGCGCGGGTCCAGGAGCACGCGGCTCGACAGGCGTCCCTCACATCCCACCTGGAGCCAGCCGATTTACTCACGCTCGGTGCGCTGTTACACCGCGAACCTGAAAACGAGCGCGAGCTGTTCGAGCAAGTTCTCGCCCGGTTGGAGGAGGTGCAGATTGGCGTCGAGCAAGGGCCATTCAGCGACAGACGCTTGTTCCATGCGGGCATGCCGGAGAAGCTGCTGCAGCTTTGGCTTGCCGCTCGTTTTCGCGACACGCCCAATCGGCGATTTAGCGTTCACCGCGAGGAGGAGGTTGATGACGACAAGGAAACTGATATTCAGCTGAGCGCGCGCAACTGGAACGTCTGCATTGAGGTTAAGCCTGTTGACCATCGACGCGGCTATTCCGCTGCGTCATTGACAAGCACACTCCGCGACCAGCTGGTTGGGCAGTACTTGAAGGGGTTCAATAGCGGTCACGGAATTCTGGTGCTGTTCCAACTCGACAATAAAGCGTGGGACATTCCCGGAGCCGGGAAAGGGCAATCCTTCCAAGCGTTGGTTGAATACCTTCAGCGACAAGCGCAACTCATCAAGGTAGAGCAACCGCACGTTCAGGAATTGATTGTCTTTGCCATCAATTGCACGCTTCCCAATGCGGCTGCCGAGACTGATATTCCGGCTCCAAACCGTGCGGTCAAGAACGCAACGACAAAAGCAGCGACCACTGCCCATATGGCGACCCGCAAAAGTGCCAAGACTACGAGGAAAGCCGCCGCCAAGACAGGAGTGAAGAGCAAACTGCCGGCCAGCGGTAAAGCAGAGGTGCAGGTGGCAAAAAAGAAAGCACCAAAGGAAAAGGCTGCGAAAAAGGCGGCCGTTCAGGAGGGAGGGGCTACCAAGAAGCGGCTGACGGCCGACTACCTACCTGCGAAACTCCCACGGAAAAGATGAGGCATTGGTTTTTCGGGCCATTGAGGACAGGCGCTCATGGAAGAGGCATTTGAATCAATTAAAGCAGGACCAGCACTCCTCTCCGCGTTCGCACTGCTCGTTGGCATTATTTACGCTGTCATCAGGCCTGAGACCTCGTACCGGAAGAATCCGACGCCGCAGCGGCAGCCGATTCAGCCGGTGCCGCAGTGGGCGCCACTTTCTTCGCGACGCCCCTCTTCGCGACGACCTTCTTCGCGGCCGCCTTTTTGACGACAGGCTGATTGACCGCAACCTTCTTAGCCGCCGCTTTCTTGGCAGTCGACGCGCCCTTCTTAGCAGCGAACTTCTTGGCGGCCGCTTTTTTCGCCGCAGCTTTCTTTGCAGCCGCCTTTTTCGCGGGAGCCTTCTTCGCAGCGGCCGCCTTCGACTCCGCCGCGCCCTCACTCGCGCCTGCCATCAGAAACTTGGTCCTGTCCCTGGCACCAGCCAACCACGCCGGAGCCCGCCCACGCCCGCTCCAAGTTGCACCAGTCTTTGGGTCACGGTAAAGCGCCGGTTGCGTGCTCCGGACATAATTGCCAGCATTCGTCGCTACCGCAGACTTAGCCGGGCCGTCTGCAATCAGAAACCGCGCCCTGTCCTTGGCGTTCGCAATCCACGCCGGCGCGCGACCGTGGCCGGTCCAAGTCGCCCCAGTCTTGGGGTCGCGATACTTTGCTACCGAAGCGTTCTGCTTGGTTGCGGTGCTCGCGCCTGGCTTGCGACCACGTCATTTGCCGACGAAGGCATCGATGTCGGCGAGCGTCACCGAGTGCTTTTCCATAAGACCGCGAATCTTTTCGAGCGCTGCGGTGGACTTCGCGGCAGCCAGCTCGGTTGCTTGAGCCTGGAGTTTTGCTATCTTTGCTTGGATGGAATCGAGCGTCGCCATTCTTATGTTTTTCCCTGGTTAAGAAAGCTGTCGCACTATGACACATCGCGCGGCGCGCATTCTAAAAAATACGGTAAATTCCTGCGCGTTGAGCTTTGAGAACGGCATTGGCATCCTTGAATGTCCGAGAGCGTTGCCGTTATTAACGGCCCCGTGTAGACGGACAACTACCTCGGTTGGTACGGCACGCGGAAACCGCGACATCTGCGAAATGCCCTCATGTTCAACGCCAACTATCGAACACCCATTTGGCGTTGCTCTTGTGGGACGCGCCCGGGATTTTGACGAGAACACGTCAGATTTGCGTTATTTTTCCGCACCGGGCTGCGTCGATTCCACCAGCTCAACCACCATGCCGACCAGCGAAGCCACCGTGGTCAAAACCATCACGGCATCCCTGCGACTAAACACTTCAGGCTTGCTTTCGCCGCCGAGGTGATGACCAAGGTGGGTGTAGTTTCGAACCGCGTTGTAAAGCACAGCCGCACGTTGCGATTTAGAGAAATCCCTGACCTTCCCTTCGCCGACAGATTTACACAATTGCCCAAGAATCGGCGATGCCTCCTTCAGACTGTCCAGAGCCAGTCGACAAGAGGCGACCGTATGCTCGTACTCTCCCGCGACAAGTGCACGACGCGCCTTTTTCAGGTATTCCACTGCGTGAACCATCTGCGCCGGAGCACTGAGGGAAATGTCTACTCCAACGACTATCGAATCGGCCGCCCCCAAAGACTCCAGAACCTTAACCCAGTCGCTGAGATTAACCTCGACGCGGACACTTTGGTCTGTCGGGTAGGTGTCGTTCGGAGCATGGGCCAGACCTATGACCTCGACCTCAAAAATCACTCCTCCACCGCCCCGTAGCTCCTCCAGCGCCAGCAATTGCACGTCACCGAAAATCACGCGAAGCAGCGACGACTGCGCTGTCGAATGAATCAGCCTGCGCACAACCAATGGCCTCTCAAACTCCCCGGCTCCCAGAAGGATGCGCCCTCTATTGGACGCATGAACCCACACATTCGCGCGGAGGCAGTCGATAAACATACCGTGCGGGTCACCTTGATGCTGGTTGGTGATGTAAAAATTAACACCGAATCTCAGTGCATGTATGCCGAGGCCACGCTCCCCGAAAACACCTTCAATCCGGACATCCGCCATGTGGTATTGATGGACCGTCAGGCTCATGCCTTGCCTTTATAAATATAAGCCGTCAGCGCCGATGCCATACCACGCACACAATCGTACGAGGCAGAAAATCGTTTTCGCTTCGGCAGAATAGAGCTTTTGCGCAGGAATATACGGCTCTCGGCTAGCCGGCAACATGGCATTGCCAGCGGCTCATTTCCGTAAATGGACAGAACCGTCCTGGAAATCTACTATCGCCTGGACCCGGCCGTGGGTCAGCGCCCGCGAAATCCGTGCTCCGGCCTCAGCCGTCGTCCGCGCAACGCCCAGCAACCGGCAAACCGCTTTTGCCAGTCCGTCTTGCGACGTGCCGCCTTGCTGCATCAGGATGTACGCGGCCGCAT
Source organism: Paraburkholderia sp. A3BS-1L (assembly GCF_051125215.1). Taxonomy (NCBI): domain Bacteria; kingdom Pseudomonadati; phylum Pseudomonadota; class Betaproteobacteria; order Burkholderiales; family Burkholderiaceae; genus Paraburkholderia; species Paraburkholderia sp. A3BS-1L. The sequence continues at coordinate 2,424,664 of NZ_CP120442.1, forward strand.
TACCCAGTTCTTCGAGGCTAATCTCGTCGATACCGCGGCGCGTTTCGGGGTCGCTTCCTGGCACCCGGATACCCTCCCAAGCGCTCGGATTGGCAAGCTCGGGCCAATAAAAAATAACGCCGTCGTCTGTCGTGCAGACCACCTGCCCGGGCACCAATGCGCTCAAATGAGCCTCAATGCGGCTGCCGACCCGGGAGAGCCCCCAAGCCCGTGTCACGCGCTTGAATACCACCGCCTGCGAGACTGGACCTTCCGTTTCGACTACCTTGAGTAGCTGGCTAGTCAAAGTCGACATAGAGCCGCACTCGTAGAAGAGGTTCGGATTGCCTCTTTCCAGGTCGGCTAGTTCGTACTCCGGAAGCTGCGCCGCAGGAGCAACCGGCTCAACAACCGATTCGGCTCGTGCATACAAGGCGTGCGGCTCTTGCTCGCGCTCGACCTCTTCCGGCGGTTCAACAACCGGTTCATCCTCGGTCGGTACCGTCGCGACCAATTCTTCTAGTCGGGCCACGAGCTTTCGCATCGGCTCTTCCGGATTCAGCCACCAGTCGGTAGACCAGATGCGGTATAGCTCCCAGCCGAGCCCTTCAAGGACATGCTGGCGGAGCCGGTCACGGTCGCGCGCCGTCGCGCCGGAGTGGTACATTGCACCATCGCATTCGACGCCCAGCAGATAGCGGCCCGGCGCACGCGGGTCAACTACGCCAATATCAATTCGGTATCCGGACACGCCGACCTGCGGGTGGACCGTCCAACCTTTCTCACGAAGGGCTGAAATCACCTGCCGCTCGAACGGGCTGTCGGGCTCCCGCCCAGTCGGCATGCTTTGCTCAACCAAGGCTCGTGGGCCGCGGATAGCAAACTCCAGATAGTTCTTCAGGTCTCGCACGCCCGCTGCCCGGACGCGCGACAGGTCAATCTGCTCGGGCAGCAGCGTGCTGAAAATCACGACGCCGACACGGGCGCGCGATACGGCCACGTTGAGACGCCGATGGCCACCTTCCAGGTTCAACGGCCCGAAGTTGAGACTAACCTTTCCTGACGTATCCGGGCCATAGGTGATAGAGAAGAAGATGATGTCCCGCTCATCACCCTGAACGTTTTCCAGGTTCTTGATGAACAGCGGTTCCTGCGCCGCCTGCGCAATGGCTTGGTCCAGTTGCTGAGATGCCCGGCGGCGTTCATCCAGCGTCCGCTCAATCAGGCTTTGCTGCGCCTGGTTGAAGGTCACTACGCCGAGCGTCAGATGCCGCTTCGCCAAGTCCAGATAGTGCCGCTCAATTGCCTTGACGATGGCATCGGCTTCCGCACGATTGGTTCGCGAGCCGCCGCGGTCGTAGACACCTTGCACGCGTTCAAAGCGCACGCTCTGGTCGTCTGTCACCGGCGACGGGAACGTGACCAGTTCGTTGTCGTAGTACGTGACATTGCTGAAGGTAATCAGCCCTTCATGCTTGCTTCGGTAGTGCCAGTTCAACCGCAGTTCAGGCAGGCCGATACTGAGACATTCGTCCAGGATGCTCTCAAGGTCCTGAACATCGTCGCTATCCGCTCCATCCTCGGAGTCATCCGACCGAGAGAAGAAGCTTGTGGGCGGCAGTTGCTTCGGGTCGCCGACGCAGACGAGCTGTTTGCCGCGAGCAATGGCGCCGACGGCATCCCACACTGGAATCTGGGAAGCCTCGTCGAAGATAACCACATCGAACTGGGCGTGCGAAGCGTCCAGATACTGGGCAACGGACAAAGGTGACATCAGCAGGCATGGCTTCAGCCGGCTCATCAGGCTCGGCAGGTTTTGTACCAGCTGCCGAATCGGCATGTGCTTGCGCTGCTTCTGCAATTCTCGCCGCAGCTTCCCCAGTTCAGAATCAGCTCCGGGCACAACCTCGACGTTCGCGGGAATCTGGCCCGCTAGTTTGGCTGAAATATATTGCTGGGTCAGCTTCTGAAAACGCTCGTCGGCCTCCTTGAACTCAGCAATCTTGCGGTTATGCTCGGCACTCGAGAAGTTGCAGAGCACTGGCTCCCGGTCTATTGCTTTCCGGAGCCACCAGCTCTGGTAGCTGTATTCAAAGAACGTCGCCACACCGGACAACGGCGCCTCACCAGCCTCCAGCGCATCCACTATTCCTTGTAGCCCGCTGCTGATTGCATGGGTGCGGGATTTCCGCCACAGGCACCACGGCTGCAACTGCCGCGATGCAGCTTGCCACCCTTGAAGCAGGCTCAACAGCCGAGGGATTACGCCGGCGGCAGTCGGGTCAAGTCCGAGGTTAGCCAGGCAGTGTCCAAGCTCAATGACCCGACGGAGTTGAGTCATGACGTCCCGATAGCAATCGCGATACGACAACAAACTGGAGCCAAGGGGCATGTCTGCCTTCAGCATGCCCCGGTTGTCGGAAACAAACGGTTGCAGCTTTGCGCGGAGCGTCTGGGCCAACTCGATGTCGTTGCCCGCAATTGCCGTTACCGCATCCGCGAATGATATCGCCCACCGCTCGGCTGACTCGACAGCGCTCCAGTCCGTCTTCGACGCAGCGAACGTTTCATGCAACAGTTGCGACGCATCATGAGACATGGACTCGATGACCTTGTCCTCCGCATTGACAGCAGTCAATGCCGTAATGACGGCCGGAACATCAGCACCTTGTGGGCGACGCTGGTCCTGTCGATACAGGCGCAATCGCCCGGTAACTGCGCGCCGGGCAAACAGGTTCTTCGGCCACCAGGTATTGGTTGCCGCTGCCCACTGCCGCTTCAGCTCGGACGCATTCAACGTGGCGACGTCATCCACGTAGTGTTTGCTCAGCGGCTCCCATGCCTGATTGCGCGCCAGGCCATGCTGCCGGAGGTTGGCAAGTCGGTAGCGAGTGGACTCGTCATGAGCCGACCGGGCAACCTCGACCGGAACGTTGGGCGCGGCGGATAGCACGTCGGCCAATACATCGAATTTGCCGAGTGCATTCAGGGAAAACGCAACTTTGGGAAGGCCCAGCTGATTCAGCAGGTTCGATGCAGCCTCATCCAGCTTTTTGATTTGGGCTTCAAACGCCGAAACCTCGGCGAGAAACTCTTGCTGCCACGATGGCATCCAGTCGGTCTTGTGAACCACGGCCAAAGGATGGTTCTGCAAACCGGTTAGCTGGCCGGCCAGAGCGCCCATCTGACGGCAAGTTTCGCGCAGTGCCTCGAGTTGGGCGCGGCTATGTACATCTGCATCGGCCCACGGCATCGCGCCAGGCCGCATTTCCGCATGCTGCAAGCTGGTTCCAATGGCCTCATAAACGGTCAGGTCATTCGGATAGGTGCGATGTAGCGCACGCGCGACCCCGTTGAGGTCAGTGCGAAGCGTCAGGAGCCGTTCGGATTCTCGCTCCCAGTCCTTCACTGTGCGAGCACCGGCGGCATCAAGTGCGATGCCTAGCTGTTTCAGGACGTCTGCTTTCTTCGCCTTGGACGAATGCAGCTCAAGACAAAATGGCCCCAAGCCTAGGCTGCTAAGCCGGCGATGCACCACCTCCAGCGCAGCCATCTTCTCCGAGACGAACAACACTGTCTTCCCGGTGGCCAACAGATGGGCAATCAGGTTCGAGATGGTCTGGCTCTTACCCGTTCCTGGCGGGCCTTCGATGACAAGGTTTTTGCCTTCAGCGGCAACGCAAACGGCCCGCAACTGTGACGAGTCCGACAGCAACGGCGTGAACAGGTCTTGAGGCCGGAATTTCTCATCAAGGGTGCCAGGCTCGAACCCTGTTGCGCTGTCAGCAAACGCCTTACCGGGATTGTTAATCAGATGGGCAACAACACTGTTTTCCTGGAGCTGCTTCTGGCGGTCCTGGAGGTCCTTCCACATCAGGTACTTCGTAAACGAGAAGATTCCAAGATGGACCTGCTCCTTGACCTCCCATCCCTTCAGTTCGCCCACATGCAGCCGGAAGGTCTGCAGAATCTGATTGACGTCGATGCCACTGTCATCGGTCGGCAAAACGTCGAGCGGCGGTAACTTCAGGCCGAAATCCTGCTGGAGCTTTTGCAGCAGTGTCGGGTTCACGAGTGCGTCGTCATCGTGACGAGCCAGGCGGAAACCACTTCGGACGGACTGGCGGGACAACGTAACGGGGATAAGCAGAATCGGAGCCAGATGGCTGGATTCGGCATCCTTGCTCTCCTGCCATTCCAGCATCCCAAAAGTCAAAAACAGCGTATTGGCGCCGCCTTCCTCCATTCCCGTGCTGGCCGCTCGGAATATCTCGAGAAGCCTGCCCTCCAGAGCCTCCTCCTCGATGTCTGTGACGATTTCGTTCCGGCCAAGCGCCGCGGTCGCCAAGTCATCCATTGCCACCGTACCGTTTCGGCCAGCGTACACATTGGCATCGCGACCATCCGAGCCGGACATCATCTTCGGCTTCGCACGGACGCGGAATTCATTTCCATCCGCAAGCCGGTCCTCCAGCGCGCCGGGGTCAGGGCAAATAACGCGTAGCGTAGATTTGGTCGGCTTGAAATTCAGGAGCTTGTTTCGGAGCGTCAAGTCGAGCAGCTTGCTCTTCCATTTCGCCAGGCGTCCTTCGGGTGTTTCAGGTGTTACCTCGTCACGCAGTGGGATGACTACCGGGTCCAGTGGCGGCAACTGCGGCACGTCTTCGATGATGGGCGTTTCGGCCTTGGCAATCGGGACAGTCTGGTCATCGACTTGCGACGAACGGGATGGGAGTGGGCGAATCTGGACTTCGCGTGCGCGTCGGATATCTACGGCATACGCGAACTCAGCTTCGTCGTTCAGGTGTTCCTCGCCCCGAGTGCAGGCCCAGCGAAGGGACGGTTTCTGACCGCTCGCGACGCCGGTGGTCTCGAAAACCATGAACTCGCCTGATTTCACGCGCTTACGAACTGCCTGAACGTCGTCCACCAATGCAGTCGGAAAACTGGTATCTATCAGCCATACGCCAACCCACGCGTGGCCTTCCTTGAACAACACAACAGGGTGCAGACCGGCCTGCTCCAGGCATGACGCGAACAGCATGGCAAGGTCCAGGCAGGTCGCAAGCTTGCCATCCAGGATGCGTTCTGGCGTCCGGATTTTCTGGCCGTCATTTCCGAACGATGCCGGCGGATTGGAGTATTGGATGTCCTCGGCAACTATCGTGCTGTAGATAGCCGACGCCTGCTTCCAGACCCTCTCGCGATTCTTGGACTGATATCCGTCCATGGAGAGGTCGGCCGAAGTCTGGCGCAGCAACCCGGACGCTCGAGCGAGAAGCTTGTCTACGACCCGCGAGTTCGGCATGCAAAACGCGGCCAGCAGTTCGGGCAATGACCGCGTGCCTGCCCACTGGTCGTAGGCTAGAACATCAACGTTGTGCGTTGCCGCTACGAGCTCAGTTTCCTGAACACGCAACGACGCTGTGATGACGGCGCGCTCAGACTCGTCGAGCTGACTGAAATACTGATGGTCAGGACGCAGGTCGACAGGTGCGAGACGGCGGCTCTCGCCTGGTGCCAACGCTTCAAAACGGAAACGTGCGCTATCGGCAAAAGCCGGCACACATTTGACGAGCAGTTCGACATCAGAGAGCGTCGTCTCCCCATCGTTCTTAACCAGAATTTCGCGGATGACCGGAACATTGTTCTGAATCGCCGCATACCCCATCGTCTGGTCGGCAATAAGCTGAACGCTCGGAAGCTTCAAGTCAGTGTTGGCCGTCAAATCCTCAGCGTTGTCTGCCTGTCCCTGTGCCATCACCCCGTCCCTCATTATTCGCACCAGGTTCAACCGAATCGTCAATATTGTGGGCGACGTCACCCAGGTTGAACCATGATATTGGTTGCGCTATTAGCTCTGATGCTTCCACAAGGAGCTTATTCTCTTCTTGCAAATGCGTATTGAGTGGAAACCTTTTTTTGTGTGGTTCCTAAGTCAAGCCGAAATATTACGCCTTTTTGACCGTCACCCCGGGGAACCGGCTGAACTTCTGCATAGCTACGCTGACGCTTTCCTAACCTGGTGCAACCAGAAGAACTGCCGCAGAACGTTATCTCTGTGGCTAAAGCCGATGACGCCAGGCCCAGCTTCCCTACCGCGATTGCCTAGGAATCGCATTCCACTCAACCGTCATATGTCCGCCACACTTCTCCCGTGCTCTTTGACTCCTCTGAATGCTCTAATATTCCTTGAGCAGCAAACAAGCGTCGTCGCCTCCGCGCGCTGACCTTCAACATCAATCGAGACCTGCCCAATGCCGACGAGCGAGATGCGCCTACCTTCGCGCAAACAAGCCATTGAAGCGTTTCTTGGCGTCTACCTTGAGGATGCGCCCCGGTTCCTTTCGACACTGGAACAAGAGTTTTTGGCCGCACTCGCGGAAGCAATGAACGCTCTCAATACGCCTCGTCTTGAAGTCGTATTCTCAGTTTCGAACTGCCGCATTCGCGAGGGTTCGATGGCGACGTACTACAGAGCGCAACGCGATGGCGACTTTGAGAAAACGCTAGGCGATGCCATAGCGTATTGGTTGAAGCTCGCAGTCTCGAGAGAGGAGGCGCTTGGCGAACCGAGCGTGTCCGCGATTCCGAAGCCATCTCACGCAACCGTCGCCGTCAACTTCGTGGTCGACCTTTTCTGACGACAACCGTTGCTGAACGCCTTGCAAGCGATTCAAGCACCTGAGTGATGTAGCGCGCGACGACCACATCGCGCGTAAGCGTTTGGGCCCAACCTTCGCTCGCAGCGTGGACAAAGGTCTCCAACTGTCAGGGTCATCGAGAAAGCTGGCCTCTATACGGGCAGACCTCACCTCGGTGGAGCGTTGGCTGAACGGCGGCCGCTTACACCTGTTCCGATGTAAGCGGCCTAGACTTGCAATCACATAATGCCTGAATGATGCGACGCTTCGACTGCGCGTTGCCCTGTACTTCTCATTGATTCAACTGCTTGGTGCTTCGACAATAACCGACTGGCTCTGCTTGATACGACTACCTCTGCCCGACTGCTGTGCTGCAACTGATACACGGTATGGTCCAACTCGACCGCAGGAGGGGAGTCCAGGGATGGAGCCAACGACTCGCTCCATGAAGGCCAGTGTAGACGTAGACGGGATGAACCGAATGCCCGAAACGAGCCCAATATGACGGCGAGTTCGCGCAATTGGAGAGCTTCCGAGTGGACGCCACCGGGCGCCAAGGAAGCTACGTGCCAAAGCCTCCGGGACGCAGAGTGATTGATACCCGCGTCTTCCACGTGACAGGTAACGGCCGCGCGCTGCAACGATGAACATTTCTCACCGATGCCTTGCGTCGAGACCTAGTCGACGTTGGTCACATCCGTACAGTGATGGGAGCCCGGCGTGATGGTGACGTGCTTGGCGGATTGTGTGGGGGGGGCCGCGTACGGACGTTCGGGATGCTGCCGCCAGGCGCCTCAAATCACTGGACGCCGGAGTTGAGTTGTTCGTATCTCGCAGTTTTCGAGGGTCAGCAATGTGGACCAGGAGGCGGATGGCGCCTCCTCAGTTCAGTTACTTCGACGGCGGCGCATTGCCTCGCCCGCCACCCGACGGCTTCCCAGTAGTGCTGGGCCAATTCCCGCCCGGGAATCCTGTGCTTGGCCGGCCACCACCGCTCCGCTGGGCACCACCACCGTTCGGCTGGGTACCACTACCACTCTTTCCGGCCCCATTACTGCCACTACGGCTGCCACCACCGCTACTGCCTTTGCTCATGATTTGCTCCTTGAGTGCACCGGCTGATGCCGGCAGGATGCCGTATCAGCATAAGGCACATGGTCGTCGGTGGCACAGCGCCAGTTCCAAGGGTACAAAGTCCCATTCTTTTAGGTGTGTGCACACCGACCCGCCGTGAGAAACAAGGTGCTCGGACAACTCGTCTTCAAAATCCCGCGCCGCGTGGACGTTGGATAGTTGCTTTTTGTCCGCTTTCGTCGCTGGTGACGAACCGTGGAGTGCGGTCTCGGTGTCTAAAGGATTACGGTGAAGCTGCCGACATTCATCTACCAGCCGACCACTGGCTCGAATGCAACTAGTTTTCGCGAGGCCTCGAGAATGCCAACAATCAATGCGTACATTCCACAAATCACACCTTTGCTGTTCGAGACTGAAGAAGGTCGGCGTGCTGCCAGCGCCCTCATCGGGTTCGGTGGCTGGAACCATGCAGACAAGGTGCTGGCACCCATTCAAGTGTCCGAACTCAGCCGGATGCCCGGTGCAGACGTGATTCGATGGGTGCTTGATAGCCTATCGGCCGCCGCCGAAGCCGGCCGCCTCGACTCGGAGCGCTACATCGTTCAATTGTTCGCAGGTCCGACCGATTTGCGCGACTTCCGGGCCCTCCTTCGCGACGCAAGTTTCGAGCGTTGGATGAGCGACCGCCACCACGCCGCCTTGCGAAAACTGGGCTGTGCAGAGTGCGATTGTTCCACTTACCCGGGCGTCACTCTCCTCTTCGACCCTGCAGACATCGACTGGGCATAGCACAGCGGCTCTCGCGTCATAGAACATCGCTAGAGCCAGTTCAATTGCACATCCCGTCGCGGCCAACAGCGAATACATTCTAGAGGTGCTGTATATCGAATGCCACGCCGAGCAGCCGATGCGTGGTCATATAAAGCGTATGCCTGATTATCGGGAGTACCTCGACCGATATCGAAGCGAGCCCCTCCCCCCAGCACATCGAACATGCGAATCAAGTCAATTCAAACAAACATTGGTCCGTTCAAGAATGGACTGCCCCTGCTTCCGAAGGGCTTGCAGGCGCAGTCACCTGCAAATTACACAACGGTGCTCATTGGCGCCAACGGTACGTCAAAGAGTTTGGCATTGCGACTTCTTACAGACGCTTGTCTGGGCATCGCCAAATACGAGTCTGACGGACATCCCGTGATAACGACAACTGTGAATTACCAAAGCGAAAACACGCCTGGGAAGGTCATTGCCATATCTGGCACGCCCCTCGACCGGTTTCCGCGAGGAGGACGGCCAGGGCCTACCTCGATGTTCACCGCCCACGACAAGCGCCCGTTCATTTATATCGGGCAAAAAGCTGTGAACGGCATGGCAGGCTCGAAGCAGAGCGAGCGTAGTCTCGCTTACCTCTTCCTGAGAAACGTTGCCCGACTGCCAGAGGCGTCAGCCGAAATAAGCGCGGTGTTCAATCGTTTCGACCTTCCCACAACTGTGTGGATTCGATTCAATTTAACGAAAGGCGTTTCCACCATCGACGAGCTCATCGTCGCCGTACAGGAAGCCTCATCGGAACGTCGGCTGATGCGTGCTTCGGAGACAACATCTGACTACGCCGCAGCCCTCCAGTTTGGCACGCGGATATTGGAAGACTACGACTTCGCGGGCGAGGTCTTCTCAAAGTTGCTAGCGCTTCAGCAAGTTCCATGGGCGTCACCACTCTCAGTGACGCAACCCCGACCAGTCGATGGCCGGAATCCGAGCCATGACGTTTCGAATGCCAAATCGTTCTACTATCTAGCCCTTCTGCGCATCATACAGTTCCGCGACATCGCATTTGACGCTCAAACGCCCCAAAGCCGCGGTAGAGCCCCCACGGAAAACGCCATCTTTGGCGAAGACCTGAGTTCTGGGCAATGGCACTGGTTATCTAGCATGTGCGGCGTCGCACTCGAAGCCGAAGACGAATGCGCCATCCTGATAGATGAGCCCGAAAACAGTCTTCACCCTAGTTGGCAAAGAGACTACCTCCCTGCTCTGCACGTCATGCTCGCGCGTAGAACGGGATGTCACGTCGTAGTGGCAACGCATTCTGCGCTCGTTGCATCGAGTATCTCTTCCGTGTCTGGATGCGTACTTGGTCTCAAGCGCAACGGAGCCGGACAGCATCCGGTTGTGACCTCAAGTTTGCTCGAAGCGACATACGGATGGAACGCGACCGACGTGCTTGAAGAGGTGTTTTCAATGTCATCGACCCGTGCGCCGGAATTCTCGCGAGTAGCGGACCAAGCTCTTGGATTGATAGCAGACGGGAAAGAAAAGCACGCTCCCAAACTCGCGGAACTCGTTGATGAAATAAGCGAGCTAATGTTGCAGCTTCCTGCGCATGACCCGATGCGCCGGGTCTTCATTTCAATCATTGACGAGGTGAAGGCGCCTAGTAACGAAGGGGATGCATGATGGCCTATTTCAAAGTGATGTGCGAAGGTCTTTCCGCAGACGACCTCAATGCGGCCTTATGCCAGACTGTCAGAGCCAATGGCGGCCGTGCGTGGAGCACGACTCTTCCTGGAATCGCCGAGTTACGGAAAGACCTGCTCCATCGGCAGAAATTTCGTTGCGCATACTGTCAGACGCATATCTCCGACAACCTTAACGGGCTCAGAGAACTCGACCATATTCTACCCAAGAAGAGGACGAAGGACTTAAATCCGGATTCCGCTTTACGTTCGACTATATCGGCAAGAGCACAGACGCTCGGGTATTCCGTGTTCACGTTTGAGCCACTGAACCTCGTCATAACCTGCAAGCAATGCAATACGAACAAAAGCCAGTTCGACCCGCTCGAAGTCCGGGGACTAAATCCACCATCAGACTATCCAACCTGGAGCGGGAGTTTTCGATGGGTGCATCCCTACTTCGACGAATATTCCCACCATATTCTAATTACGGACCGCCGGCTCTATGTCAAAGTGACGAAGAAAGGTTGGGCGCTAATCAAGGCGTGCAAGCTCGACCAAGCTGAGACACTCAATCGCAGTATCGCAGCAGAAGCTTTCAGCGCGAAATATCACGGAGTCGCAGACGCGCTCGATGGGTTCTCGTCGCCGAGTTGTGAGTTTCACAAGGAAGAAGTTCTCGATGCGCTTGAGGTAAAGTTTCCATCCGTACCGCGGATACGCGCTGAAGAAGTACTGGATATCTTTCGAGCAGCCAAAAGCAGCAAGGATTCGGAGAAAATTCGCCGTGCTTTCGACCTAGCATACAACCTCGAAGCCGAGTTTGGCGTGCGGGTGGCAGAGGACGATGAAGAAGCCGAGGCGGAGGTCGATTGAGCCCACTTATTTGATTCGTTACCAGGAAACTGGACACTATCAACCACTAAGAGGGCTCTCGAGGATTTTGCGCACAATCACGACGACATCGTCATCGGGCGGGTCAAGCACCAGCTCGGTGTCCCAACGAGGCCCCCGATTGGGTTGGAGTCCTTTTTCCCGCAGCGACGCGCTGCCCCCTGCTGTCGCTTCATGGGATGGGTTTTCCACGAATAAGATAGTTTGTCGTGGTGTGTTATCCTGGCTGCATGCGGCTTGCATTTATCTTCTTACGGAATGCATGCCGAGCGGAGCATATCTGGATGGACGAAAGAAAACGTGAAAGCATCGTCGCTTACCTTCGGCGACGGATGGACGAATTTGGAATCAAGCCTGACGACGTTGCCGCTTCCATTGCGGCAGACCAGGAGCGGCAGCGCGCGGCGCGATACCGCGATGCCTTTGGCCACACATGGGACGGGAAAGGCGACGCCCCGCGGTGGGTCATTCAGGCGACGAGCGCTGGCCAGTCACTCGAGCATTTTGCAATCAGCAAGACACCTGAAGCACAGCCAAAGACTCGCTCCAGCGTTGATTGGGGCAATGACCCGTTTGCGGGCAGCAGACTGGCGACAATCAAAACCGAACGCCTCGGAGTTGCCTGAGATTCGTCTCATATCGCGCTTCGAAGCCCCGTCGGTGCATCGTTAATGCAGTGGGCGCTCGTCGTCTTCGTCGCGATAGCCTTCGATGATGGCCGACTACACGGCCTGCCTGACGGACGCGCTATCCAATTGCCCTTGCGACTGTTCCCTATTCTCGACGAGGCGTCCAGCGACCAGCGCGTGCACCTCGCAATCTCTCGGCACGGCCAGCGGCTATTCTGGCCCGAGGTCTTGCGCGCGAGAGCGTTGAGCAGGGAGGTGATGCTCATCTCCTCGTCAAGCTTGCGTTGAATTCGTTAGAAACATGTTAAGGGAGATTGCGGCATTTATATGGCGCCCGTCGAGCTGCGCTACAAAGTTGCTTCAGCCGCTAATGAATGCGGTGCATCCCACGTCCACGCCGGACGGGTGGCTGCTTCCGCAGCTATGACCGACACGATTAGCACCGTGAATTAGTGGGAAGACGGTGTGAATTCGTCGAAGTACATACGCTCGAGTGAGAGCGTTATGCCAAACGCTGAGGACTGCTGCGGCCCATTCGCTCCATGGAATAGCAGTTCTCCGCGCTGGTCGACAACGATGACCTCTTGGGCGCCGCCTTCGAGGTAAGCCCGGAGTCTCGGGCCGAAGTCGTCCGCAAACTCGCGGTCAAGGAGCACCTCGACACACACGTCCGGCACAAACAGGATTGGACCTTCCCGGTCATACCCTTCCCACTTTTCAGGCGGCATCCAGACGACGTCGGGTAAGCGGATGCCGAATGCCGGAGTCGTCACGGGGACCGACATTGCCGCCACGTGACCAATCTGCTCCGCGATTTGGCAGTAGACATCGGTCAGAACAATCTGGCGCCTTGCTGAGGGTTGAGGAAGCGGCACCGTTTCACCTCGACCGTCCAGCTCGCAGCATTCCAATGACCCGGCATCAAAATTCGGGTGAATCCGACGCCAGGTTGCAACGAGTCCGTCCTGCTCGAGAAGAGTAGACACAACGGCAGCCTCCAATGGGGAACCGCGTAAGGGTAATCCCTTTATCCGCGCCTGAAAAGCGAAAAATAATTGTGCGATGCACAATCGACTCATGCAGTGTGCATGAGATGTGCTATTTTGCCGTTATTGGGCCAGATGATTAGGTCCAACGCTCCTCATAACACGATGGTTCCGAGGTCGGGCCTGAGTTTTGTCCCCAATTATGCTGCGTCGCAGCAAAATAGGTACCCGAGGGGTGTGACGTCGAATTATCGCTGCTGACGAAGGCAGCTTCGCTTTGGTGCCGTGCTACCGTATTCGATTGAAACGAGAAGTGAAATGAAACTCGATGAGGAGGCATTCCGGCGGCTGCGCCGGCTCGCCCCGGTGCTTGACGACATACTCAACGCAGGAGAAGTCGAACATGTGGACCAAGCGTTGAATCTCGCGGCGCTCGCGCAACTATGCTCGACCTTGTCGGACGCATACTGCTCCCTGCATCCCGATGAAGCCAAGGAGGCGGCGCCCGGCATGGATGCGCCAGAAAAATCGCAATCTGGACCGATGTAGCAAGAAGCTGGTATTGAGCAATATCGTAGTCGAACGAGAACCGGACCGTCCGGGGAAATGCGCGGCATAGCGGGCTGTTGCGGGGAAAAGCCCCGTTTTATGGGGCAGACCGCGCGCGAAGTGGCAGGTTTGTATCCGTCACCCGGTCCACTTAACCTAACTCGGCTGGATGCTGGACGCCTGCTTGCCCTTCGGCCCCTGCTTCACCTCAAAGCTGACCTTCTGGCCTTCGTGGAGGGACTTGAAGCCCGTCCCCTGTACCTCTGAGAAGTGCGCGAAGAGGTCTTCGCCGCCGTCGTCTGGCGTGATGAATCCAAAACCCTTTGCATCGTTGAACCACTTCACCGTACCGGTTGCCATTTTCCTGGGTGCTCCAAAACGTTGTATCAAGGCCTGGCATCATGTTTTTCGCCAGGGGCTCCGCCGTTCCATGTCGGAACGCAGTGCATCTGAAGATTGGACGAAAGCGAGGGAAGCCGTTGTATGCCACCGCACATAAAAAGGTGCGGCCCGAATTTTGAAACACTGCGGGAACGCCCCAGCCCGGCACCGGGCATGTTGATAGCGGTGCTGTAATTCTCACGATGCCCTGCGCTTCCCACGCAGTGCATAGAAGTTGTATCCAGCGATGAAGTGACGAGGTCGAAGGCATCGTTATCAAACTTCCGTTCTTGCGCGTCGCCCATTGACCATTCGACCCGCCCTCCGAGACCCTCCAGGGACTTTTGCTCGACTGATGAGCGTCGCGCTAATGTCAACGGCGGTGACGGTCCCTCGGAAATCAAGCAATGATATGCCGTGCCTCCCTATCAGGGGGCTGCGTGCGCCGAATTTCCCGGCGCCGTCAGCTCTGTTGCGGATGAGACAAGCTCATCCGCAACGGCCCCACCGCTCGCGAGTGCCCGATTCAGTGGCCGCTATCGGGGTTGCATTGAGGCAGGTGACCACAGGTGGCCCATCCTGCGCGGGTCAAACTACCGCCCGCACTGGTGCTCCAGGATACGCCTCCATACCCGGACGTGCCAGGAGAGGCACTGGGCGATGAGTTGGTCGAGGCGCCTGCGGCGCCCGATACCGGTTGCACATTTTGCTGCCCTGGCATGTCCTGAGCTTGCACTGCGCTCGCTAACGAGATTACGCCCAGGAGCGCTGCAGACATGAGAAACGTCGTCTTCATGGCTTTACCTCCTTTACGACATCAGGCTTCCTTGCAGACGCTATGACACAGGCAATGGGTGAAGGGGCCGGCACAGACGCTGCCGGTGATTCCACCTGCTGCCGGAGTCCGGTGGCGGGACGTTATTCTTTATCTTGGCCATCCACCGGATTCAGGGAGAAACAAGTAACGCGGTCAATCCGCGATTGGCGTTCGAGGGGACAGGAGCACCTGAAGAACGGCCAGAGGGCCGGTAAGCCCGGTGCACGAAAAGGGATGCGCACGTCTTAACCATACGTCGTGGGTGGAAGAAATCCACGCCTTTCGCTAGCGAAAACCTTTCGCAAATAGCGGAGGGCGCCCTGCTTTACGGCAACCTGTCGCAGGGTCCGTTTCGTCGTGCTCGGCATAATGACGGAGTTACCCCTTGGCAAGTACAGGCCACGGGATGCGCGGGACCGGGACGCACGTTGATTGCGTCGCGACCGCGCGCCCCTTCGAGCTGAAGCCAATGAGGGCAGCGCTGCTTGGCGCCGCCCGGTTCCACTACATCGGAATGGTAGGCACGAATGCCGCTACGAACCAATCGTGACGAGGAGCGTGATGTCCTTGTTGATAGTTACCGCCTTGTGGCCTAGCACGCCTTTCGGGATATTGAACGTACCGCCGTAACGTATCGTGTGCGAACCAGGAGGCAACTGGAGCATGAAAAAGTACCCATCCCCCACGGCTGTGCCGGTACCACCGACAGTGTTAAAAATCCAGGGCGAAGGTGCGGTAAACGTGAACTGCCCCGTCGCTACGCGATACGTGCTCGCATTCGGGACCGGGTTGCCGTCAATAATAACGAAGACGTTCTGGATGTAATTCGCAAACTGCTGGGCAATCGCCTGTTGGCCCGCCGCTGTCGTTGCAAAGAACGGCGCGGCATCCAGGGACGACGCCTCGACATCGAGCGTGCTCAGAAAGAGGGTTTTGCCAGGAGGGATAATCGTCGCTGACTGATTGCACACTTCCACGTCATCGGGTGACGACCAGTACCAGACATTCCCGCTTTGGCCAGCTGAGATGGGACGATTGTTGCAGTCGGCGAATGGATGTGGGAGGGGACCAAGTGGTAGCGCCAGCGCCCATTGCCAAAATGCTGTCTCCCATTGGGCATACGTTTGTCCTTCGAAAGTCCCGTTCGGCGGGACTACCTGGGTGCTCGTGACCGCTGCTGTTGTGACAGCGTCATGTGCTATTGCTGAGCCCGTTGCGGCACCGCTATCGCCTCCTCCACAACCGCCCAATGCCGTTGTAAGTACTAGGGCGATTGCCGGTGCCTGCAATGCTCTCTTTGTCTGCATAACTAAATTATTCATAACTATCTCCAATGACCCGAAGCATGCTCTTGAGAAGACCGGAATCACGTGGTCGGTCGGAAGAGCGACGGACAGCGGCCAATGCAATGCCGGGTGGCGGTGGCGGAAAAGAGTTGGCCGTAGAGATTGCAAAACTGCTATTTGCGTGAATTACCGAGTAACAGTGGGCTTTGCACCGCATGCTTTAGCTGTCCAGACCAGTTCCGGATGGACCGAGAAGCGAGCGAACGCAATCGACCAGCCACTGCGCTTCGCCATCCGCAGAGACAAGCGCACGCGTGCACCTTGTTGGGTTCCAGCAGCGCAATTTCCTCGAGCTGGACGCGTGCAACATACCCGGTGGCTTCGTACGTCTCCTCGAAAATGTCCCCGCGCCGGAGCCCCGTTTCCTCGGCCAGCACATTCCACAGGGCGGCGTCCAGCCGGGCCTTGAGTACCGCGGCCGCCCGGTGCGCGCTCTCGGCGACCGCGCTGAGGAGCTGGTCTATCTCGTGCAGCTCGGCCGCAAAAGCTTGCAGGCTCTCGACGTTGTCACTGGACGAAAGCGCCTTCCAGCCTCGGCCCGCTCCGGATTCCAGCCTGCCGGCCGCGCGGTCCAGCGCCTGCTGCTGCCGCACGTCAGGAAGGAGGCTGCGGCAGACATCTTCCACGAGAGAGCTTCGAACGACGGGGGCGGGCTCCTGAGACGTTACGTCCGTCATTGCGGGTTCTCCTGGCTTTCAGGTGATTCGTACACGAGCGACAGCAGCCGCAGCTGCCCACCCCGTTGGCCGTTCTTGAACACACGAACCCCCACGAAATAAGCCTTTGGTGGCTCAGCGCCCGCGTCAAACTCGACGCGCCTCAGTTCGACCTGGTCACCCGTGGACACGGTGTAGACCTCACCAAGACGCAGCTTGTGCTCGGCAGTCAGGTAGGCCAACGCTTCATCAGCCAGCTCGCGCTCGAGGCGGACCACCGACGCAGCGAGTTGTTCCTGCCGGTGCCGAAGTCGCTCCCGCAATCCCGTGAGTCGTGCAAGCGCGGTCTCGAGCCGGACCGACAGGCGGTAGAACTCCACACACGCCTCTTGTTGCCCAACCTCCCCCAGCAGGGACATGCGTTGGTCGATATCCGCCCGCAGCTCGTCAATCGCCCAGCCTTCCTTCCGCCACTGGCGAATGGCCAGTACGCGGGGAAGCAGATTGTCGAGCAGGATGGATGGCAGCGTGGCCATGCAGGCACCGTGGAGTTTGATTGGGACGCACCAGACGGCTGGCGAGCGGAGTTTCTACTCGGCATGGGGCCGTCTACCGTCACACGCCGACGATGTACTCGTAGAACCAGTCATTGAACGCGCCGACGCCCTGAACGGTCAAACCGAGCCGGTGGGCATTCTCGCAGGCCCGCACCAACATCCAGCAGGCGGCTTCCTCGAGGTCAGCGTCGAAGTCAGGAGCCTCGAGATGGTCAAAGTGACGCAGCGCGTTGCTGACCCGGTTCTCCGCGTCATGGAAGGTCTGGTATTTCAGCGGACTACCATGCAGTTGCATGTGCACCAGGTCGGCCGCCTCGAACTGCCAGTCCAGGACGGCCTGCTTCCCGGCGTGGCGCAATGCCTGCCCCAATACCCGTTCGGCCGCGCTGGCCAGGGTAATGGCCGAGGCGAAGCGCTGGCGCTCGAGGAAAGCGTCGAGCGCCATCTCGAGTTGCTCGCGTGCGAGATTGAGGCGGTTGCATGTTTGCGCAGTCATACACAGCTCCCGGGAGCGGACGTGCAAGGCGTCAGTGTAGCGCGACGCGCGCGGCGACCTCCCGTGGACGTCCGGATACCTCAAGCGAATCCCGCCGGCAACAGCACCAACTGCTCGCGCCGGCGCGCCGCATCCAGGGCGCTTCCCGTCAGCAGTTTCGCCTTGAGCCGTTCGATATCGGCGGTGAGCGCGTCCTGCATCGCAGGGTCGTCGCGCAGGAGCTTGCGGAACTGCAGGTGGCGCTGCCAGATATGGTCGCTATCGTTGCCCTGCTGCAGCTGGGATTCGTACCAGCGCGAGAACAGTGCGGGCTCAACCAACTCACGGGCGCGCGACTCGAGCGAGGGCACATAGGGCTCCAGTTCGGACCACGAACAGGACAGGTCCATCGACTCGCCGTTGTAGCAGAGCTCAAGGCCCTCTCGTGCCGACCATTCCTGAGCGCCGGCGCGCCAGCGCGTGCAAGTGGTTGCGATGCCGGCATCCTTCAACAGTTCCAGGATTTCCGCACCGAACGCGCAAGCCACATAGCCGATGACCCGGTCGAGCAGCTGCGAATGCCAGCACCTGAGGACCACACTGAGGTCGACGGCCGGGTCGCGCTCGCGCGTCGTGCGTGCCCGGGCTTGCCGCCGGAGAATCGCCTCCCGCGCCACCGAGCCGGGCTTCGCCATCACCATGCCTCGTGCGTGCCCCGCTTCCCGGGCCACTTGCGTGCGGTCCAGCATCGTGACGAGAATGCCGGCATAAGCCGCAAGATAGTGCCTGCGCTGCAGCTGTTCGATGCCGCTCCGGACCACCTCCATCAGGTTGGCGATGCCGCGCAGCTGTGCGACGAACTGAAAACCCGTATCGACCTTCGTGCTCATGGCTGACTCCTGGCAGCAGGCGGCGCCTTCGATGTGCGAGACGAGGCGACGTCGTGGGAAAACTGTACGACTCGGGCGGCCAGGTCAAAGGTGCGATAAGCGGTCAAAAGGCGAGCCAGTCCGCGGGATGGGCGTACACTCCCGGCAAACGGACGCTTGAGTCGGCGCAGATACGACTCGATGCATGCGAAGGAATGGGGGTAAAAATGAGGAATCTGATTGCAATCATGTTGTTCGTCGTTGCCTGCGCGCCCCTGCACGCGCAGGAGACCGATTGCCAAACAGATATGGCTGGCCTGACGCGTTGCTCGAATGGCATGAGCGCCACGACAGACGACTCGGGACTTACCCGGTTCAACAACGGCATGACCGCGGCAACCGACACCTCCGCGGGGTTGACTCTCAGCCGGTTCGGCATCAGCGCTGCCAGACTAATCATTTCATCGTGAATGCGGCTTGGACGGCCTGACTGACCGCGAGGTATCCAGCAGCGTACTGACCGCTGCAATGAGACGCGCAATGGGTGTGGGTTTCCTTAAGAAGACGTCCCACAACCGTTCCCTTGAACCAGGCGGCTGCGCGGCCGAGAGCATGACAACAGGAATGGCGGCCGTCGCTTTGTCCGGCTTCAGCCAGCGGCATAGACCAACGCCATCGACACCAGGCATCATCCAGTCGGTCACGATGAGGTCGGGTCGCTCGACTTCGGTGATGGACTCGGCGGCTGCTCCATTGAGCGCGGTCAGCACCCGATATCCTTCGGCCTCCAAAAGTATCCGAAGCGGTTCCAATATTTTCCGGTCATCGTCAACAAGGAGAATCGTGTCCACGGTAACTGGGTGTACTGCCGAGGATACCTACCTATCCCGTAGCAACATTTGTTCCCACGCATGTTGTACCTGGTTTGGTAATCGAGCAATGCGCCCTCCGGACCGCCGTGAACGGAGTTCGCACCTCCGTGAAAGCTCGTGCCGCCGCGAGGCACGGGAGCACGTGCCCCGCGATTTCCTCGCGGTGGGTGACCATACAGTTGAACCTGAACGCTGTTGGCAAAGTCACCCGGGTGGCCACGTCGGGAAGTCTCCCTTTGGCGAATCACACTGGCGAGCCGCACTTTTGCCCTGGAATGAAAGCAGCGCCGGGACGTTCACGTCCTCATTGATTTCCGGCCAGAACAGTTGCTGATGGTCCATCGAGATGGCGAAGTGTTCGCGCTCCGCTGCCGTTGCGGCCTGGGGAACAGGAAACCAGTCCAGTGGAAATGAAATGGCCCTGCCGTCGGACATGTCGAGAAACAGGTGCGCGCCCTCGAAGTGAACGGCCACCGCAGCACCTTCCATGGCCGCCTCCTGAACGGGATGCACCGTAGGTCGTGCAGTACAGTCACGCACCGCGGTCCCACTTGAACGACTTCGGAACCGCCGACTCAAAAGAACAGGGCCGTTCGGCCTCACGGATGAGCCTCAGCGTATTGAACCCCATAGAAAGCGGACTTGGCGCTACTCGTCCATACCTCGTTGCGCCGTCGCTAGTCTTTCGAACTGGACTCGAGGCGAGGAGAACACAGATGAACAAGCTCTTTCGTTTTCTGGTCGCTGCCGGGATTGGCGCGGGGACGGTGAGCTTCGCGCAGGCGGGTGGAGTGTCTGTAGGCATCGGCGTCGGCATCGGTGTGCCGGGCTCCGTGTATTTCGGTCCGCCGGTTGTCTATGCGCCGCCGCCCGTCATCTACGGGCCGCCGGTGATATATGGCCCCTGGCCGGGATACTATAGTTATCCCTATTGGTACGGCGGATATCGAGGCTATTATGGCCGCGGTTACTACGGCCCTGGTTACTATGGGCCTAATTACCATGGACGTGGTTACTACGGCCCTGGTTACCATGGGCCTAATTACCATGGACGTGGTTACTACGGGCATCCCGGGTGGCGCCACTAGAGCGCACGAGTGACCGTTTCCGCACAACGCCGACGGGTTGGAAAGCGTGTCAAGGTCGCTCGTCGACGGTGGCGGCACGAATTAAACCAACGGGCCGCAGTATCGCACGAGAAAGTTTGCTTCCAGTAGTCGTGCTTCCTGGTCGCCATGCTGTCGACGGGAACTGGGGTCACGGCGAGCGCACCTCGTCCGATGGACTCCCCCGATACAAGTCGGCCTTCGAGACCCTTCGAAGGCCGATGGCGGGCTCACAATGCGACGGCTCGCGTCGCCTCTCGGAGTTGTTCAGCTACTTGCAATTTCCGTTTCAGACTGAGCAGTGCTCGGCTAGCCCCTTCACGCACGCTGTCAATTCCGTTTGTCGACTCACATCGGCTGGATGTTGGCGGCCTGCTTGCCCTTGGGGCCCTGCTTCACCTCAAAGCTGACATTCTGGCCCTCCTGGAGGGACTTGAAGCCCTTCCCCTGTACCTCGGAGAAGTGCGCGAAGAGGTCCTCGCGTCCGTCGTCGGGCGTGATGAAGCCAAAGCCCTTTGCATCGTTAAACCATTTCACCGTACCGGTTGCCATTTTCCTGAGTGACTCCAAAAGCGTTGAATTAAGCGTTGGCAGGTGTGCGCGCTGCCGGCCAGGCGACATCTTAAGCCACCGTCGCATCCACCTCCGCGAGTCCACCCGCCTACGCCGGGAGGCGCCGAAGCCCCGTGCCGAAATGACTCCGCGGGGCACGCACTGGCACGTGGGTTGCGCGTCAAGTTGTTTTCCACAGCGGAGCGAATTATGACGACGCCCGACCCGAAGCTGCCCTCCGGCACTGGCGCGAAAATCGTTGGCGGCACGGCCAGCGCAGGGCCCGGACCGGAGGTTATGGCAGCGCTCACGCTTATTGGCGACAAGGTAGTGTCATCCGATGGCGAACACGTGGGCAAGATATCCGACATCATGCTCGACGTGCGAAGCGGACGGATTGCCTATGCAGTCCTTTCGACCGGCGGATTCCTCGGCATCGGCGATACGCTGCACGCAATGCCATGGAGTGCTCTGACCCTGGATGCAATCGACAGATGTTTCGTCGTAGACATCCCGGCCCAGCGGCTCAAGGATGAGCCCGGGTTCGACAAGGACCACTGGCCTTCGATGGCGGACGAAAAGTGGGGTACCACGGTCCATCACTATTACAACCGCGAACCGTATTGGACCGCTACCCGTGATGTCAGCGAAGGACGCAAGACCGATATTTAGCAATCCTATGGGCGTCCGTGGCTTATTGCGCCGTTCCTGATGGGCGCCTGGCGCCCAGCAGGCGTCGAAGCCAGGAACCGCGAGCCTTGCGACTTGCATCGCCGGAGCCTCCCACAGGTCTCGCGACTTCCAGGCCCTGCCGAGCATGCGCAGTCCGTAGGCATAGTCAATCGTGACTCTTACGCTGGGCCCTTTCGGCGCCACCCAGGACATCAGCACGCCGTCCAGTACGAATCGGAAGTCGTAGTGGACTCGTCCAGACCAATGCTTTCGCACAACAAAGAGAAGAGCCGGCGCTCGCCCTCTAGCTAGAGGGGCTTCAGCCGATGCCGCCGGCTCACGCGTGACATCGAAATCGCGCTTCGTCAGCGGCGAACGTGTCCGGTCAGAAGTAGCGGGCATGGAGGGCCTCACGTGTTGCACGCTCCCCGATGTATTCGGACGATTTCATCAGCCGGCACAAATTGCAGTCGTCCACGGTCGCACTATCCTAGGAACAGGAACCGCTACGAGGAAACACCAAATGGCAACGTACCACGAGCTCAAGACGCAATTGGCCGACCTTTCCCGTCAGGCGGAGGATGCAAAGGCGCTCGAAATTCAAGCCGTCGTTGATGACATTCGCGCGAAGGTCGCCGAATACGGACTCACGGATAAGGACATTTTCGGGCGCCGGAGCCGTGTGCAGGCAAAGCGAGCCTCCACCGGCATACCCAAGTATCGCGACCCGGAGACGGGCGCCGAATGGACCGGTCATGGCCGGGCACCCGCCTGGATTAAGGCCGTGAAGAACCGCGACAATTTCCTGATAGCTGGTTCAGCTAGCTCAGCGCCAGTAAGGCACACGAGCAGGAAGGCTGCCGGCAAGGGCGCGGTCTCAGAGAAAGCTACGTCCGGCAAGGTCGCGGAGAAAAAAGCGGCGCGCCGTGCCAAACGCGGGGCGGCCGGGAAAGCGACGGCGTAGGCGACGGACTAGCTTGCAGGCGACTCAAACCTATCCGTCCGTGCCTGTGCGCCACACGGCCCACTGCGGCGTGTCAGCCACGGGCGGAAACACGTGCCAGTAACCGTCTTCGTGTTGGAAGAAGAACAGCGAGTGTGAACCTGTCGCTTGCCAGGTCTCCACGCACACGTAGCGGGCTCTGCCCCAGCGGGTACGGCCGAACGCGGTTACGTGCACTGGCGTGGTGGGCGCGAGCCACTTTTCCACTTGGTACCGCAGCGACTGCGCCTTTGTGCCTTTCATCTGCCGCTCCCGCGCAGCACCGGTACCTGCGCAGCCCATTCGCCGGAGACAGCGAAAACGCCACGCACAAACCGGTCGCCTTCGATGTTTGGCGCGATTTTCCCGCGTCGCATCGAGAGCTTGAGAAACCACTTTAACTATAGCGCCAAAAGCAAGCCGTGGCGTAGATTTCAGCAAGATAGCAACGAAAATAAGAGTAGTCCAAAAGCGCGTGTTCGGCGGTTTTGGGTAACGATTGTTGGTGCGCCGCACCACATAGTTGCTTGCCCGTGAAGTCACCAGCCTGGATTGTTTCCCGATAGCCGCACATCCTCCTTGCGAGGAACATGAAGGCCTGCGCTCCAACGCGCCACGGTGTTGAAAGAGTGGAGGCAAAAATGGGACCAGCCGACTTCAGCGAATTCGAGCACGAAGGTTGGGAGCGTGTCGCGCAGGCCTATCACACGTACTTCGGTGATTTGACTGCCCAGGCGAACCACGCGATGCTCGAGGCGCTTGGCGTGAGGCGTGGCACGCGCTTTCTCGACGTCGCATCCGGGCCTGGCTACCTCGCTGCTGCAGCCAGGCGTCGCGGTGCGGACGTCGCTGGCGTGGATTTCTCGTTCGCGATGGTCGAAAAGGCGAGGCGCGTTTTTCCGGGACTCGAATTCCGCATCGGCGACGCGGAGGATTTGCCATTTCCCGACGAAAGCTTTGGCGCGGTGGGCATCGGCTTCGGGATGGAGCATTTCCAGCATCCTGAGCGTGCGCTCGCGGAGGCGTTTCGCGTGCTGCAATCTGGCGGCAGAATTGCCTTTACAGTCGGCGCAACGCCGGACAAGGCCGTCGGTATCGGGATGGTGTTAAAGGCCATCGCGAAGCACGGGACGACCGATGTGCCGGTTCCGCCGGGACCGCCTCTCTTTCGGTTCAGCGATTGGGGAGAATCGAGGCGCGCATTGCTCGAAGCTGGGTTCGTCCACCCGGAGGTGCGCGAGGTGGACCAGACCCTGGTGCTGCGTTCGCCCGATACACCGTTTCACGCGCTCATGCGCGGCGGCGTCCGAGTTGCGGCGATGCTGCACGCGCAGACGCCGGCTGCGCTGGCGCTGATTGAACGGACCGTCGCGCACGACGCAGAGACGTATCGGAGCGATGCCGGGGAACTGAGGATTCCCATGTGTTGCGTCGTCGCCTCCGCCCTCAAACCTTAGGGGCTAGCTGATTTAAGCGAGGACAGCGCACTAAGCCTTGCCAAGAATGCCCTCGAGAGTCGGACCGAAGTATTTGCCTTGCTGCGGCCCGGGCAACGTAACCGGTTAGTGCTATTGCAGAGGAAATTCACAGAGATGGCTGAGCCCGCCATTTTGCTGTGCACCGTCTCAGCGGGACTGTCCGTGCAGAAACTCGGGCTCGTTCGATACGTGTACGAGGCTTCCAGCCTTACCTTGCCGCTGTATTTTGCGCTCAAGGGCAAGCATGGCTATGTACTGACGAACGCGTCCGAGCTCGCAGCGGCGGTAGAGCCTCTGCTTCAAAGTACGATTTCAACCTCCTCCGCATTCCCCTAGTCTCCGCTGTCGCTCGGCATTCTGCGAGCGCGATATTCCGAGTGTGCGCGATGTGATGGAGACCCCTGATGAAAAAACCGCTCAGTCATCACGAACTCGCGATGCTGCTGGTGTTGTTGAGTGCACCCGCGCATGTGGCGCTCGCTGACCCCGATGCAGTCACGCTTCAGCAGGAGCGCCTGGTAGAAGTTGTGCAAACGACTTCTGCCGGTGCCGAGTTGCGTTGACATCCGAAGGCAAGGCGCTCCTTCAGCGCCTCGGGTTGATGGCAGCATAAATAACTTGCTCACGTCAGCAATGCCTTTTGCCGTCCAGCGCCACACCGCTCTGAAGCGCCTTCGACAGCTTGAGTTCAGCATCTTTTGCTGCATTGCAAACGGCTGTCGCAAAGGCTGCGCCGACTTCTGCCGACACATTAACTGGCGACAGGGTTTTCCCTGGAATACGGCTGCGCGTCAACGCCAGTGGGGTTCCCAGCGTTGTTCATGCACCCCGCATGGTGCCCGAAAGCAACACGCGATTGACATTCGCACTCCCTGCTCTAGAATTGGTTTCGCTGCATCGCAACAAAGGTTCCTACTCTGCGATTCTTCGTCCGCCATGTCGTACAGCGGTCTTTCGGACAATCGCCACCAACCCCCATGGAGTTAGTGATGAGCAGTCTCGACCTCGAACAAACCCTCGCCGCACGGAAAGCCAGCCTGGAAACAACGTTTGAACTCCTGAACAAAACTTTTGCTGGCATCGAAAATCTGGCCGGTCTGAACCTCCAGACATTCAAATCGACCCTTGCTGAAAATCAGGAAATCGCAATCCGGGCGTTATCGGCCAAAGACCCCGCGGAGCTGTTTGCACTGCAGTCAGGTCAGACGCAGCCTGCCGTAGAAAAAGCGCAGTCGTACTGGCGTCACGTCTACGAAATCGTGTCCGGCACTCAGACCGAATTTACCGAGACGCTTGTAGCGCGGTCCAAACTGCTCCAGCACGATTTGCAGGCGTTCGTTGCCAACCTCGCAAAGAGCGCGCCGGCAGGAAGCGATGCGTTCCTGTCCGCGTGGAAGTCTGCAATCGAAACTGCAAACACGACATTTGAAACTACCCAGAAGGCCGCGAAAGAAGCGACGGGGATTGCTGAAGGCAACGTCAACGCCGCGCTTGACGCTCCGACCAAGTCGACCAGGCGGGTCGCTGAACAAGCCGAAGCGGATGAGAAGAAGTAACCCTGCTACAGCCACGCCCTTCTGATGTCCAAGGCGAACCCCACCCGCTGTTCTCGAGCGTTCTTTTCTGGCGACTACTAGTGCACCGCGAACGTTGTCACGAGGTTGTCGACCTCAACGTGACACGTTCGGGGGTTCGCTCTTGCCGAAATTTCCGGTTTCAGAACTCACAAACTCAGGGTCAACTTCGTGGTCGAGGTGGACGTTGAGGGGATGAGGGTGAAACACGTGACAAGGTGGGCGCCTTCAGGAGTTGGCGACACGACTGCGACGTGTCGATGCAGAAACTCCTGCTGGACCTTCATCAATGTTTCAACTTAAGAGGTCAAGGGGCCGCGTGGAAGTTGTCCATCTTCCGTCACGGCGTGCACCAGTTTCGATGCGCGCGACCCCGGACTTGCTGGAGCGGAACATGAAAAATTCAGGCAACAAGTCGCTGCGCTATCAGGTCGAAAAATGGCTTGCACCGGCCCCCGCTTCACCGGTTCACGTGACCGAATTCGGCCGCACACGCCGGGGCCGGACACGCTATGTTTGCGTCGAGACGTCATCACCCGCTGGTTTGCGTGTCTTGTTCTTCTTTCGGCACGATGATGGCACCTGGCATGTGTTCCCACCTGCCACCGAGACGCAGAACTCGACCACACTATGCCTCGCCGTTTGACGACGTTACGCCAAGCGGTGTGGTGAACTATGAATGCGTGAGATATTCAGAGATTCGGGGCACTGCGTCAGACTGGTGGTGACGCAGCATGTGGCCCCTGAACCGAGGATATTTTCTAGTAGCGAGCACCCGGAGCGGAAGACGGGGCACATTCACCAAAGTACGTCGTTCGGAATAACCGTTGCCTTCGCCAAGGGCATCCTGCCGAACCAGGGGGGGGGCGGCAAACGGTAAATGCTGCCAGGGGCAACATCGGAACAGCGCGCGGCCAGTCAGCGTCTTGCCACCGAAGAAGTTTTGGAACCGGCTACCCTTGTGTAGCCCAGCACTTTCCTGCGAGTGCGCTGGCGAGGCACATCATAAATTCATTACAGTTCGTAGTCCAAATCAACATGGGCAGCATGTCGAACGGAGGTGCAGTCTTGGAGTCGGTCAGTCCAAGGGTGCTCTATCGCGTGGCCGCAGGAGGGTCAACATGAAGCTAGACGTCACGACGTTCCGGAAACTGCGCCTTCTCGCTCCAGTCCTCGACGATATACTTAACGCGGGAGAGGTAGAACACGCGGACCAGGCCGTGAATCTCGCGGCGTTGGCGCGCCTGTGCTCACAGCTGTTCGACGCATATCACTGCCAGCACCCGGACGAGACTGCGCAAGCGCACATCGACGCCCTCAAGTCGCGATAGCACACTTTCTCAGGATTGGCTGGGCGGCTTCAGGTATCGCCAGTACAATCGAAGAGACCTACCGCATTGACCTCAGAACATGGACGCATGCCCAAGCGTACAAGACGACTTTCTGCAGACGCTCGTAAAGGACAAGACCGCCGTAAACGTGTTCCTCGTGAACGGCATCAAGCTCAGTGGTCAACTGTGCCGCTTTGACCAGTTTACAGCGCTATCTCTCTTGCCGCGGTCTGTGGGATTGGCATCGCAGCGTTCGCTGGCAAACTGCCCTCGTCAGATACCGTTGCCATTGCAGTGACGGCGGCACCTTTAATTGACGTCCAGGTAAAGATAGACGCGACGAGAAAGAGCGTCACGCGGTAGGAGAACCGCACGACGCTAAAGCACGCACCTGGAGAATTTCTGCTATCAGGACCATTGCGGTTTGAGCCGGCCGTGCGGTTACCGCGTGAGACGACGGAAGCAGGCCGGTCATTACGGCAATGCCGGTCGCACTGGGGAGACCTGGTTTTTCCTGCCGACGGTCGCGAGAGTGCTTTAAAGCCGGCTCTCGCCGGCCTCATGTGCCTCCGCGGGTCTAGTGGCTGGCAACGCTCGGGTGTCTGCTCATGCGCCAGCTCCTCCCGTTGGGTCGGGCCGTAGTGGCGTCGGCAGAACCGGCGATGGCCCCCACATCTCGACCTTCAAATTGGTCGCAAATGTCCGCAGTTCCTGCTCCAGCGTGCGCCATGGCCCGTCCGCGAATGCCGCCCAGTCGCTCGTAGAATTCCAGCAACTGGTCGTTCGAATCTGCGGTGTGCCCAGCATATTGCGGTGCGCCCGGAGCTCGACCAGGCCAGCCTGCTGAACAATCATTGCCGCTGCCTTCTTCGCCCATTCGGCGTAGGCCTCCAGATTCGCGCCTGGCTGAAGGTCGTATGTATTCGTCACCTCTATCATGGAAGTCTCCTCAACGATGGAGTTGGGTTCGCGCTGGCACCGGTACACTACCGGTTCGCCGGTAGGACTGTGCACTGCGTCTCTGATACTGCCCTCGTTCACCGCAGTGGGTCAAGCAGCGCTTCGGGCTCGAAAGCTCCGGCAGGAGAGGGAACAGATTTTGGAAAGCTGCGCGGGGCGCGCAAGCGACTACCCGGAATCAACGTGCGCATGCCGACAGACAACGAGGGATGCGCAACGAATTTGAACCCGGAGCCCGCAAAAAACTTGCCGCCCGATGCTAATTGCATGAATCCCGTAGCCCAAGTGGCCAGCTGGAAGTTTGCTGTCAATGCCGCTGCCAAGGGGAGTGGAAGAGCCTACCCCTTGCTGCGATAGAGCGTGATGGGCTCCGCAGCTTCGTGCGGTCGGTGTTCGACGATGTCAAAGGCACCCGACAGGATGAGGATACGCTTGAGCTGGCTGACGCCATACGCCTGTGCTCTTAGGCCAGTGTCGAGCGAGCGGAGGAAGGCCCCGGCGCGGGCCAACGATGTCATTCCGTTCACGGGCTCGGTCTGGGATTCGGCCTCCTGTAGAGCCCGAACGATGCGAGTGGTCGGCCAATGCGTCTCGCAGGGGTTGGCGAGGTCAACATATTCGACATGTGCGGGAAGCTGCTGCTTTAGTGCCGCGCAGACCGCCACCAACTCCTCGTCATCCTTGAGGTTCGCCTTGGCCAGCGATGCTCCGAGGCTGACCCCGAGTACAAGGACCAAGTCATGGAGCGGTTGCGCCTCACTGTGCTGCTCGTCGAGCACTTGAATCGCGGCCCGGCAGCCGGCCTCGGTCAATAGCGAGACGCCGGGAATCTCATGGAAATTGTGAACGAGCTGATTGCGCTGCTCCACCATGCGCCCGAGATACTGGGCCAAGATGTCAGTGCCCGTACTCATTGACTCCTGGAGGTTTTGCACCAGCGGCCGTAACGTCTGGTTCTTGGCCTTGTCCCGAAACTTGGCGAAGGCCTCGTCACTACTGGCGCTCCCCTTCGGGTGCATATACGGCAGCACGACCTTCAATCCCGCTTCAATCTGCTGGAATAGCAGGATATTCCGGCCGAGACGAAGGAGGACCGAATTCACCAGTGCCGCGTGTTCGTTTGCCATAGTGCGCTCAGCCGTTACCGTCGACCCAGGCACGCGCCCACTCGATGCCCAGATGCTGCGCACGCTCCTCGTCATCGACGATGTCGAGAACATCGGACGCGATGACGAGCTTGCCTTCCCGGGTGACCGTGCCGCTGGACGCAAACCTCTCTTGTTCAAGGATGCCACCCTGCTGTGCGATGGCGTGCCCCCAGAGGTCGTATCCGCGGTATCGCTCAGTCTGCATCAGTGCTACGCCTGTCTGTGGCGCGCCGACACGCGGAGCACATTGCCTTCAGGCGTTATCTGCCGCGGGATGGCGTCGAAACTGGGTGTGCTCTTCGCTGAAGACGCTGAGGTTTGCGCGGCTGCATGGGCTACTGCACGCGGGGCGACGGCATGCGGAGCCACGCGCGACACAACCCGCGGCGCCGTGCGCGACACCTCCAGGCTGACGCGTTTGCGCTTCAGCGGCTTATGCGGCTTGACCGCAGGCACCGGCTTGGCCAGGGACGGCGCATGGGTGCGCGCTTCTGGAGGGTCCCAGATTTCGACATAGCGCGCGTCCGCGATAGCTGGCGCCACCACTGCGACACACAGCAGGCTGCAAATCAGGGTTCTGGTCAAGGACGCCTCCGCAGGGTTGCCTTCGCCGGCAATCGGGCGACGGCTGGCTATTTTCGCACGGAGTCGCGCCCAGTCCAGCGCCTCTTCGACGGACCCCGCGTGGGCTCAAGAACCGGCACGATGCGCCACGTGGACTCAGGTGTCCTATTGGCGACGGCCTCGAGCACTTTCCGGAAGTGTTCCAGAAGCGTCTGCAGAGTTTCCGCAGACACGTTGGGAGATTTGGAAAATTTGCGGGAGTACCAGGTGACGTTGTATTCGGCCTTCCAGCCCTTTCTTTGCCACCAGTTGACTCCGAAATGACCCGGAGGCCCGCAAGTACGTGGAAGACCGAAATCGAGGTTGATAAGTGGTACTCGCTTACGTGAAACTCGAATCTCTGGAAAGGTACGTAGCAACTAAGGAGTGAATCTGCTGGACGACCGGCTTCCGATAGTCCAGAAACCAGCCACGATTCAGGTTGAAGAGCTGCACAAGGTCAGCCTCGGCTTGCGGGAACGGCAAATCAAGCGCCCTGATTGCGACCACCCGGCAAGCCTCGATGAGCCGCGCGCGCTCGAGCCAATCGCATGCGGCACCGTTCGAACTCAGCCAAATCTGCGAGGACTCAATGAGATGGTCCGTGCGCAGCCATTCGCCGCTGCGAGCAAATGCGAAAAGTTGTCCCACCACAAGGAAGGTGAGCAGCTCCGCCCTCGTTTCGTCATCCAGCCCCTTCATCTCTCGGCTTCCAGTTTCGGAGCAACTCTACTGCTCTTCGACGCACGCGGCGGTGCGGGGCACGCCTCGGCATGCATCCGTTCCACAGGGAAGAGATTCAGGAACGAGCGAGCCTCGTCCGTAGAACGACTACCGAGCCAGCCCTCGTAGTCCGTTGGGCGCACAATGACTACCGAGCGCTTTTCATCACCAGGTTTGTGAAACCTACGCATGAGGGGATGGTCGCTCGAGTTCACCGTGAGCATCGTGAAGGAAAACGCCTTGCCTTCCTCTCCTTCATTCCATTCACGCCATAAGCCGGCAATGGCGAATGGCTCGCCGGAGGCCATGTTGATGCGCCAGCGCACCGCTTTTCCGCTCTCATAGTTCGGCTCGTAGAACGCTTCGCACGGAATGAGGCACAACTGCAGCCGTTTCCAGGCCCCGCTGAAACTGCGCTTATCACCGACGCTCTCCGACCGCGCGTTCATCGTGTCGAAGACGCGTACCCCGGGCGGGATATGCTTGCGCGGCACCATCCCGAACGTTGCGACATCGGCTCTCTCTGCATCCGCCACGCGCCTAATAATTGGCGCTGGATAGTCCTTGTACACGTCGTCGCGCCATGGGCTATCGGGCGGTTCGACCCCGAAGTGCCTAAACAGCCTGTCACAGCGCGCCGCTGTATAGTTTGTGCACATCGCTTACCTCCCCTAGCTGACCACCATCTTGCTTCCGCGCGCCAATTCATCGATACTGTATATCCATACAGTGTGTTTGTCATGCAGTCGGAAAATGGAGCCAGTTTGGGAATTTAAGTGGGCGGTGTGGAATGAGGTCAAACTGCGGTTTGTGCCGACGCCCATATGGCTGACCGACGAGGAAGCGCGGTCCGACTGGTACGCGTACGATTTGTGTGTCTACCGGCTTGAGCACACGCGTCGTGAACGCAATCGTTGTTCCGGGCCTTACGTCGACCCACCTGCGTCAGACCTGCCGTGGCAGCGTGAACGCAAGCTGCGCGCGGAGCGCGCCAGGTACGGGCTCCCGCCTTTTTTCACGCCGCTCGACGCTGAACTACGAAAACTCTGGACCGAGCGCCCGGAAGGACTCGTGCGGACACTAGCGCTGGAGGTGCAGTGCGGCCGCTATGCGATATCAGAAATCGAGGCAATTGCAGCCGAAGGCTACTGGCACCTACAGAAAGAACACGCGACTGTTGCTGAGGCACGCCAGACATTAGGGCGCTTACGGTGGCGCCTGATGCAGGAGCTGCAAAGAATCGGTCCAATTAAGTGGGAGCGGCGATGAACCATCGCTCAATTGAATGCATCTCTTGACCATCTGGCCAGCGAATATGAATACGCGTGGCGATTTTTCCCGATTCTTCTCATCGAACCCGAGAATTCTCAAACGTCATGAGAAGTATTGAGAAGCAAATATTTCGGCGGGCAACGACTCCTGCACGCATTGAATCCAAGGCGCGGCATGGTTTAGCGCGAGGACTACAATTAAGCAGTCGAGCCCCCACCTCGCTCGTCGTATCTTCGCGAGCTCGGAGGATTGCAAGCGTCAGCTGACTTTCGGCGATGACCCGGGCAATAGCCCAAGGGAGAAGCCATGAACGCGGTCCTGTCGTATGCGGTGACCTACCCCGCAATGCTGGTTATACCAGCCATTGGCGCAGGCACGACCGTGTACGTTCTGCGCATCAAGGCTCGGTACATAAAAGAGGGAATGTTCTTTGGGCGGCGCAGCCAAGAAAATCTCCTGCCCTCCATGGGCGATTCGGTTACTTCATCGACCGACCTATCCGAAGTCGATGCGAATGCGCGATTGCTAGCTATCGCAATTGACGGAATGATTGCGAGATGCAGTTCATATCTCAGCATCGCGCCCGAAGAAAGGCATCAATTGACGGAAACAGTAGGTCGGGCACGCGACGATTGGCGAATAGTACGGAGCAAGATGCAAGACTCCGCGCTATGGGAGACCCACCGGAAGTCAGTGCAGGCACTGGACGCTCATGTCGATGCCACATTCGCAACCGCGGAAACAGATGCCGTCAAGCAGAAACGCTGGATGCAGTCTTTTATCGGTGACTTGCGCGGCTTCCGCCAATCTTTGGCAGCCGAGCAAACGCCGGGGAGACTCGCCCCCTAACGGGCAACGTAGTTACTTCTGTGCCCGGTGCAAGAACAAATGAGCACGGCATTGCTCCACTTGGCCGCTGCCGTCACAAGCGCACGCTGTGTGGAAGACTTGTGTTAGCCATTCTTACCCGCGCACAACAGCAACATCTCCTACGTCACCGAACAGCATTTCTTCGAGCTGCACTTCGTAGTCAGCGCGTGCCCCACTTCGCACACGGCGGATGTCCGCCGTCGCTATCACCCGACGACCGCCTTTATGACCGCCCGGTCAAAGCTCGACTGTCACGCGCAGCACTATTTGCCTCCAATGGCTTTGTGAACACGCTCCGCGAGCGCCGCAGCTTCGCTCGGTGACATGGGCAGCGGCTCGAGCGGTGCCTCATTCAGCACCCAGTCGGCCAGCTTGCTCACAAGCGCAGCATCGTCCACGTTCAGCCCGAGCACCGTCAACGACCGCACGAGCGAGCCGGCGGGCGTACAGCACGCGTATATGGCATCAAGCGCGGCATGTACGCGTGTCGACTCCATCAGCGCTTCGTTGCACGCGTCGCGCATAAGGTTGTCGTATCGCACGGGTGCTCCTCCGTCAGGTGCCGTCAAACATCGTCGCCAACTTTGTTTTCAATTCCGCGAGCACCGAAGGCGCGCTTATACCTAGCACCTCGTCCGTGCGCACCAGCTGCTCGCGACACCACGCTGGCCAGTGCAGCCAATCATCATCCAGCGCTAACCATGCCTCAGGTTTTCGACGCAAGACGTCCGACCAAATTTGCATGCCGCGCGGAGCAGCGGCGAATTCCTCACGGTCCATTTTGCTGTGATACGTGGCGCCAATCACCCGCGCCTGTAGGCCTGGCGTCAGTCTGTGCGACACACGGCGAACGCTTCCGCGATAGCGACGCACCCACGATGTCGACAGAACAATGCGAACATCGCAGTATGGCGCCAGAACGTCCTCAAGCAGCTGGCAGTGTTCGAATAGGGAATGTCCGGGTGCATCTAGCAGTGTCGGGCCATGTTTGTGCAGCAAATAGACGGACTCGGGATGTAAAACCCCATCGAAGTCTAAAAAGAGGAGGTATCCGCCGGTGTGCCGTGGCGGGGGCACGCAAAATGTCGGCCCAGGAAGTCCTGTCAGCATGTGCTCACCTCGGCGCACATTCTTCGCTGCACGCATCTGCGATGACAAGCGCGCGCCCGAAGTCCTTTGGCCTGTGCACTGCCTGGACTACGGTTTTCCCGCCGAGCGTATCCCAC
Source organism: Paraburkholderia sp. A3BS-1L (assembly GCF_051125215.1). Classification (NCBI taxonomy): domain Bacteria; kingdom Pseudomonadati; phylum Pseudomonadota; class Betaproteobacteria; order Burkholderiales; family Burkholderiaceae; genus Paraburkholderia; species Paraburkholderia sp. A3BS-1L. Next base: position 2,458,345 of record NZ_CP120442.1, read on the forward strand.
CGCCCGGCAGCTACCACGTCGTATCGCGACCAGCCAGGCACCCACTTTCTGAGCCGTCGGCATACGCGCGTCAGCCGTGACAGCAGCACTCCGCGTGCTACCGCAAGCTCGCGCGGGTAATAGCGCTTGTGGTCAACATCTATGCTGAAGACATCGCTTCGCCGCTCTAACCGTCCCAGCTCGCGGCGAGAGATGCCCCGGAGACGGCAGAAAGCAGCAGCTGTGAGCAGAGAGCCCTCGCGGATTTGACGCCGGCGATTGCGACGGGACTGCCGCTCGAAGCCGTCAAAAAACGCGCGGGACCTACGGACCTCCTCTTCCGTAGGCTCGTGGGATGGCTGACGCTCCGGTAAGTCGATACGCACAGGATACGAGTGAGCCATCATCCACGCCCCCGCGACGCGAACGACGCTGCGAGCATGCGGTCAGCCAGCCGAACTGCTGCTTCGGCTGTGAGCGGCGGCTCGGCTGGTACTCCGGCCAGTCCCCAGTCATTCAGTACCTGCGCTTGTCGGGCTTCTTCAGGCGACAGCTGCAGCACTCGCGACGCGCGTTCTACGACAGCTCGCGCGAACGCATCTGGGTTGTCCATCGTGGAGATACGGATGCCGTCCATGTTGACTGCAAAGCGACAAACCGCGTAAGCCACTTCGTACGCGCAACGCACCCGCACAACCTCTTCTGCAGTCGCCCGTCGGGCCACGTGCATGAACGCATCAAAATGCTGATTCAGCTGCTCAGCCGCGTGCTGTTCGCTTGAAACAAGCATGTACTCGTCCATTGCCTTGTCTCGGCGCCGTTTTGCTTCGGCGATGTACTCCTCAGCAACGTCTCTGTCGACAACGGGCTCGCCGTCAGGCCCCGGCTTTGCCGGCAGCTTGCCGCTATCAATCAGTTCGCGCACGTATCGCCTCGTAACGTTAAGCCGCTTCGCCAGTTCCGCAATGGTCATATGCACGCGCCACCTATTTATTACGCTAGTGCGTCAATCGCAGAATTGGATACAAGTGCATTCTTGAAATTCATTAGATATCCATATTTTTGTAGTTGTGCCATCAGCTTCGCGACGCCGCTCATAGGTCCACGGTTCTGCAATCTAGCGAGCCGTGTCATCCTCGAAAGCGGCAACGCCGCTGACTTGACACCGACGTGAACCACACCTTGTCGGCGGCGGGGATGAAAGGCCGATGGGCCCGCGGGTCGATAAATGCAACCAAAGCTTGTATGAGCCACGCGAGCATCGAGGTCCAGAAACTCAATATTGGAGCTCAGGCGACCCATATATGAGGCAGCTTCACAGCCAATCAGTGTCTGGTCTCAGCTTGGGTTTGCATCATACGTCACTGTTTGAGGTCGACCCGTGGACGCCCGCCCGACTTCGGTTGCTGGCCTGACGGTCATTTGGCGCCTCGTTCTTGATGGCTTCCTGCAGGACGCAATGGCCCGCCCTTTTCGCGTGCCTCCTCACGATTGTCGCGTAACGCTCACGCAGCTTGTCGCCTTCATGCGCGAGCTGCCCGTCAAATAGAAGGGTGCCACGCGCCAAGCTCTGGATATCCTCGACCGACAAATCCTGGATGGTGGCCAGCGCGCCCTCGATGACAATTTGCGCCTCAGTCACATGCAGCCAAATCCGCTTCACGAGGTCGGCCTCGACGAGAAGCAGATGGTCAACCCACTCGTTGCGCGGCAAGGATGCCAGATGATGGAATGTGCGTCGCAGGAGCCATTGAATAAAGTCACCTCGCCATTTCGCCTCGCCGGGCATCTCCGTCGGAGGCAATTCGAACATAACGCCGTCAATTTCTGCAGTTTGCGGAATGCCGATTTGCGCTAGCGACCTGCGCGCCGAGGCTGGTGCGTGCACCAAAGAAACTTTACCCACGTTGACTCCAGTGAATTCTGCGTGACTGCGCTCGACTTTCGGCGGCCGTTTTCGGCACCCATCGAACCGTTGACAGAGCCGCAGCTCAAGAACACGTCCCATATTGATAAACAGGATACTATCAATATGGATAGTCGACAATATGTAGAGTTGAACGTATGTAGATTTGTAGTCTGGATTTAGACATCCTTCGGGCATGTCTAAAACAGCACCCGAACAAAACCCCATCCGTGGCTTGGTAGCAGCGAACCTAAAGCGGCTGCGCCGAGCAGCTGGATATTCGCAGGAGGGTCTGGCCGTTGCGGCCGGTTTTCACCGTACCTACGTAAGTCAGATAGAGCGCGAACGTATCAACGTCACCGTTGATGGGATATGGCGGCTAGCGGTGCTACTTGGGGTCGACGTAATGGAGTTCTTTTCGCCGCTGGAGGACTAGCGGCGATGTGCGTTGACCGCATCGAGAGGCACGTCACGGGCTGCCGATGGCGTCGAGACAGAGCGGTCATCGATTCCGCAGAAATGACGGGAACAGCGACGGACGCTACTTCGACGTACCTTCCCAAGACGGACAACCCGACCGCCCCATCGCAACCCACGTCTCAACGACATCTTGGCGCCAGCGAAGAAGGTGTTGGTCGTAGAACTGAGCGCGGGGCGGTAGCAGCCACGGACGATGTCTTGCCCGCCAGGTGACGGCAAGCGGCGAAAGCTTTAGAAGACCTGCCAACTCGTATGAGTCGAGGTAATGGAAGGTAGGCGGCGTGGATGTCGTGTGCATCCCGGTTGTAGCACCGTCGGTTTAAACCAGCAGTTTCGGCCGCAGCGTAGAAATAACGCAGCGGCCGGAGTTCGTTTGATGTCATGCGCTCTGTGGCGCAACTTTTTAGATTCCCTTCTGCCTCGGAATCGTCGGCGATGCTGGGACCTAGCCGTCGGTTTTGACGGAGACGTTTTTCTCCTTGGGGCAAGCCGGCAACGCCGGCGCGTCAGGATTCGAGTGTGTGCAACTCCGGGACCGCCCTTCGGGCGGCTGTCCACGCCCTTGTGGTGTGGACAGCGGAGTTGTACACACGGGGAAGCGGCACCGGCCGGCGCGAACCCACAGAAAACACCGAACGGTCACCCAAAACGCGGCATTTCTGTGCAACCAAAGCGTGCAGGTTGGTCGCAGGCCGCTTCCCGTAAGGGCGAAGTTGGGGACCGACTCAGAATCGGTTACAATCGCGGGCTTGGAGGTGTGGCAGAGCGGTTGAATGCACCGGTCTTGAAAACCGGCGAAGGGGTAACCCTTCCGTGAGTTCGAATCTCACCGCCTCCGAATTGGATGCACTTCTGTGCAACCAATACTCCCAAGCTGCACGGTCAAAAGTTGGCGTTTGAGGAAGATTTGGTCCATATAGGGGTTCGAATCTCACCGCCTCCGCCAGCAGACTTTCCCGCCCCTTTCCGCCTTACTTTCTCTCCCCTGAAGTGCCCCATCCGGGACCACAGGCCCATGCCACAAGCACGTCTTGACGGCACATCGCCCCTGCAGCCGGAAGCGATTTGATTGAACTTAAGGGTCGCATGCGTATATCGCTGCCACACATCATGCCACCTATACGGCAGATACATAGGTGAAAACCCTAGTAGTGCTGTACAATCCTGCTCATTGAGAGGATTAATCATGCCGCACCGTTTCCAACTGCTTGAAAAATTCGCATTTTCGATCGTCGTCCTGTCTGCCGTGATCTGCTCGAGCTACATCGCCTGGGAAAGCTCGCCGGATCTGCGCGCCAACCTTGAGGTCGGCAAAGAGCTCTTCCTGAAGAGCGGCCAGTACTCGTACGCCTGCGCCACCGTGTCCGGCGATCCGTGCGCACAGTTCCCCATCGAATAAGCGTTCAACACGTCTTTCCCTCTGTTTGCCTCGCGCCGCCTTGCTCAAGGCGGCCTTGAACGCACACCCCGATACGCCACGCGGGTGACTGCGGATTGAAACCCCGCTCGTTTAGACTAAGCTCAAATCTGGTTTCGCATCCGAGCCTGCTCGCCATGCTCATCCGCGCCCGCCCGCGCAACGGCCTTGCAGCCGTGAGCGCCACTAGCGCCACTAGCCACAGGCTCGCCTGCGCCTGCCTGCTGCGTTATCTCGGCTCGTCCTTGCTGCTCGCCCTCGCGAGTGCCTGCACGATCACACCCGCGACCCGCCCGACACTGGTCATCCCGCCCCAGGCGATCAACAGCGCGGCGCTCGACGAGTATCGCGCCGCCGTGGCGAAGCGCATCGTCGAGCGCAATCCGTCCCATGTGCTGCGTGGCACGCCTCAGGCGATGCTGCGCTCGCTCGTGGTCGTCTCGTTCACGGTCAATCGCGACGGACAGATCGTGAAGTCGTCGGTCTACCGCACCAATGGCGACTACGATTCCGAAGCTACCGCGCTCGTCACGCTGCGCCACTCGGCGCCGTTGCCACCGCCGCCGGCGCACCTGCTCAACTCGATCGGCCAGCTCGAACTATTCGAAGACTGGCTGTTCAATGACGACGGCAAATTCCAGTTACGCACGCTCGCCTCGCCGCAGGCACAGAACTTCAACTGAACCCCGCGGGCGCCACTCACCTTGCGGGTGCCTTGCTGCGCCTTGCGAACGGTCGTTATAATTTTTCGCTATCCCCTACCGGCATTTGCCCGGCCAGGCGCATGGTCTGGCGCCACCCGCGCCGCGCCAATGCGCGCCCCGGCCGCCGCGCGGCCACGTCGCGTGCCCATTGCGCTTATCCACGCGCACCCGGCCGGTTCCCGTTTCGTGCACACACCCGGCCCCGCACGATGCATACTGCTAGATCGTTGCCTGCGCAAGGATGGCCCCAACGCCTGCGCCAAGGCGAAGCGCTGCCGCCTTGAGACCACTCCGCCGCGCCGCCAGCCTGACAGCTTCGAACCCTGAATAAAAGACGCCTGCGCCGCGCCTTGCGCTTCGCGCGCCGGAACGCGCAAGGCGCGCTTCACACTGACAGCACAACGACTGGAGCCCCATCGATGTCCACCTCTCCCATTTCGCCCGCGCGCGCCGATCAGCCAGACGCAGCGAAGCAGCAAAGCGCCGCGCGCGTGATCTTCGCGAGCTTCATTGGCACCGCGATCGAGTTCTACGATTTCTATGTGTACGCAACGGCCGCCGCGCTCGTGATAGGCCCCGTATTCTTCCCGCATGGCTCAGCCACGGCCCAGGCGCTCTCCGCATTCGTGACATTCGGCATCGCGTTCGTTGCACGGCCGATCGGCTCGTTCATCTTCGGCCACTTCGGCGACCGTATCGGCCGCAAATCGACACTCGTCGCTTCGTTGCTCGTGATGGGCCTGTCCACCACGCTGATCGGCTTCGTGCCCGGCTACGACTCGATCGGCAGCCTGGCCCCAATCCTGCTGTGCGTGCTGCGCTTCGGCCAAGGCATCGGCCTTGGCGGCGAATGGGGCGGCGCGGCGCTGCTCGCGACCGAATACGCACCAGAGGGCAAGCGCGGCTGGTTCGGTATGTTCCCGCAACTCGGGCCCTCGGTAGGCTTTCTGGCATCGAACGGCCTCTTCTTCGGCCTCGCCTCCACGCTCTCCGACCAACAGTTCCGTGACTGGGGCTGGCGCGTGCCGTTCATCGTCTCGGCGGTGCTCGTCGCGCTGGGGCTCTATGTGCGCCTGAAGATTGCCGAAACGCCGGCGTTCAAGACTGCCATCGAGCGCGAGGAGCGCGTGCGCGTGCCGGTCGCCACGCTGCTTTCGAAGCACTGGTGGCCGACGCTGCTCGGCGCACTCGCGATGGTGGTCTGCTACACGCTGTTCTACAACGCCACCGTGTTCTCGCTTTCACATGGCGTGAGCGCCCTGCATATCCCGCGCCCGACCTTCCTCGGCATGCTGTGCATCGCGGTGGTGTTCATGGGCATCGCCACGCCGATCTCGGCCTGGCTGTCCGACCGCTTCGGCCGCAAGCCGGTGCTGATCGTCGGCTGCATCGCCGCGATCCTTTCGGGCTTCACGATGCAGCCGCTGCTCGGCAGCGGCTCGCTGCCGCTCGTGCTGCTGTTCCTCGTAATCGAGCTGTTCCTGATGGGCGCCACCTTCGCACCGATGGGCGCGCTTCTGCCCGAGCTCTTCCCCACCAGCGTGCGCTACACGGGCGCGGGCGTCGCGTACAACCTGGGCGGCATCCTGGGTGCGTCAGTGGCGCCGTATATTGCGCAGGTGCTCGCCGCGCGCGGCGGCCTCTCGTGGGTTGGCGCCTATGTCTCGATCGCGGCATGCGTGAGCCTGTTCGGCGTGTTGTGCATGCGCGAAACGCGTCACAGGTCGCTGACTTGATTCACGGCCTGACTCACGGTCCTGATTCACAGCGCACCGGCAAAAAAAAGCGGAGTCCGCGCAAACGCGGATTCCGCTTTTTTATTCGCCAGCGACACTGGCGTGCCTATACTCGATTAAACGAGGTCCGCGTACGTCTGCGGGGGGAGATCAACCATGAACCTGCATCTGAGCAACGCCGATATCGTGCTGATGATCGCACTCGCTCTAGGTATCTCGCTCGTCCTGGCCTTCCGCCTGCGCACAGCGACCTGGCGTTCAGTCGTGCTGGAAGCGCTGGTTGCCAATGCCGCGGCAATCGCGGCAGTGGTTGCGGTCGAGCTGCTGCTCGCCTGAACGCACCGCCACACTCCGCGCGAGCCTCATCGATAGTAATAGCCGTGGTGGTAGCCGCCGCCGTAATAGCCACCCGCCGGCACCACGACGCACCCGCCCAGCGCCGCCGCGAGCAATGCACCTGCAATCAGGGTACGCGTCAATCGTTTCACTTCGTTCTCCCATCGAGTCAATGTCAGTTGTCCCGCGCGGCCCTTGCCGGCTGCGGACGCTTTCGATTGAACACGACGGCGAACGTCTGAGGCGTTGCAATTTGTAAGAAGCAGTGTGGCGGATGTTACAGCCCGCGCAATGTCTCGCGGACGCATGCGCCGCCAGCGCAGCGCACGGCAGGCAACGGCGACACTTTTAACAACTATGTAATGAGAAACAGCGCAGAAGCGGCAGAGCAGCGGCGCCGCAGAACGCGACGCCGTGCGTGTTGTTCAGGCCGCGGTTGCGAGTGGCCCCTTCGATGCATCGCCGCCGTTACGCGCAGGATAAACGCGATCGACAGCATCTAGCGCAACCGCGACCAACGGCACGTGATGTCCGTCGCCGACCGAGATCGAACGGTTGGGCGCACGCACACCAAGATGCTCGGCGTCGGTCGCAACGAAGATCATGACAGTCGGCTTGAGCAGCGCGTGGCCGAGATGCACGAAGCCCGTGTCGGTGCCGACCACGAGCGAGCAGTCTTCGATACGCTGCGCGACTTGCGAAACCGTGAGGCGCGGCAGCACCGTGGCACCCGGCACGAGCGCGGCGATCTCGCGCGCGGTGGCGTGCTCGGCATCCGAACCCCACGGCAACTCGATGCGCAGACCGCGCGCAATCAATGCGTGGCACAGCTCGCCCCAATGCTCGACGGGCCACTTCTTCTCTTCTTTCGAAGTGGCGTGGAAGATCAGCGCGGTGGGCGCATCGGGTGCGGGAAGCGCCATGCCATCGCGGGGGATGCGCATCTGGAAATCGGGCGGCGTGTCGATTTTGTAGCCCAGCGCCTCGCCCGTGCTGATGCGCATGCCCAGCCACGCGTCGCATTTCGGGCGCGGGCCGAAGCGGCCGTTGTAGGCGAAGGCCGCGCCGCGCTCGCCGAGATCCTGGGCGAGATAGCCGAAGCGCCGCCGACCGCGCGCAATAAACGAGATGATCGCGCTCTTATAGACACCGTGAATATCGATGATTGCGTCGTAGCGCTCGGCGCGCAACTCGGCGATCGACTCCCAGATCGCTTTCAAGTCGCTCCAGCGGCGCGATTTCTTGAAGCGGCGCAGCGGGGCGCAGAACACGCGGTCGACACCGGCGTTCCAGCGCACGATATCGGCGAATGCCTCGTCGGAGGCCCAGTCGACCTTCACGCCGGGGAATGCGCGTTGCACGTCGGCTACGACCGGAAGCGCCTCGACGATATCGCCGAGCGAAGTCACTTTGACAATCAAGACTCGTTTCATTGTGCTGCGAACCTGCGAGGTCCGATTTCGATGATTTGCCTGAATTTTTCCCGAGATTTTAACGGAGCGGGACCGCGCCCACGGACAAATCTATGAGTTCATCCGGTATTCATCGGACCCTTCTTTCATGCATTCCGGCGCCTCGCCCCGGTCAGAGCAGCCTGCCCCGTTGCGTAGACGAACACAGCGCCCGACCTCAGGCCGTTACAATCAGTGCTTTGCGTCTCGAATAAAAACCATGCGCCCCGTGAACCCGAACCTTCTTGCGCTGCTCGAGCGACGCTCGCGGCGCCTGTGGCGGCAATACGGCGTGCTCTGGCTCGGCGCGATCGCGGTCGGTCTCGTCGCGGTGTTCTACGCGCGCCTGATCGATTGGGGCTACAACGCCTTTCTGCGCGTGCAGCATGATCACGTCTGGCTGCCGCTCGTCGTCACACCCGCCGTTGCTGCGCTCGCCGTATGGCTCACCCGCACGTTCTTTCGCGGCGCAGAAGGCAGCGGGATTCCGCAGGTGATCGCCACGCTGCACACGAAGACCGGTAAAGCGGGGATGCGCCTGCTCACGTTGCGCATTCTCGCGGGCAAGATCCTCGTCTCGTTTCTCGCCATTCTCGGCGGCTTTACGATTGGCCGCGAGGGGCCCACGGTGCAGGTGGGCGCGGCGCTGATGTTCAACATGCGCCGCTTCTACCCGCGCTCGAACGCGCTCATCGAGCGCAAGCTCGTGCTCGCCGGCGCGGCTGCGGGCCTGTCCGCGGCGTTCAACACGCCGCTCGCGGGCATCGTGTTCGCCATCGAAGAACTCACGCGCAGCTTCGAGGCGCGCGCAAGCGGCGTGGTCATCACATCGATCATCATCGCCGGTGTGATCGCGCTCGGCCTGAACGGCAACTACACGTATTTCGGCAGGATCCAGATCGGCGCGCACTTCCCCAACCTGCTCGCCGTGGCCGTGCTCATTACTGCGATCGTCACCGGCATCGCGGGCGGCATCTTCTGCTGGCTGCTGCTCAACACGCAGCACTGGATTCCCGCGCCGTTGCGCAAGCTGCATGCCGAACGTCCCATCGCATTCGCCGCGCTCTGCGGGCTTGTCATCGCAGTGATCGGACTTGTCTCGGGCGGCACGACGTTCGGCAGCGGCTACGCCGAAGCGCGTGGCCTGCTCGACGGCCGCGAGCATCTGTCGATCGCCTATCCGTTCCTCAAGATGGCCTCGATGGTCGGCTCCTACCTGCCGGGGATTCCGGGCGGCATCTTCGCCCCTTCGCTGTCGATCGGCGCAGGCTTCGGCAACGTGCTGCACATGATCTTCAACGACATGCAGCTGCCGATGCTCATCGCGCTCGCCATGGTCGGCTATCTCGCGGCGGTCACGCAGTCGCCCATCACTTCGTTCGTGATCGTCATGGAGATGATTGACGGCCATGCGCTCGTGATCTCGCTGATGGCCACTGCGCTGATCGCGAGCCGCGTCTCGCGCATCTTTGCGCCACCGCTCTACGAAACGCTCTCGTTGCGCTACACGCACCCGGCGATGGCGTTGGCTGCACCGAAAGCCGCACCCGAAAGCGACAAGCCCGGCCACACCGCAGCGGACGAAACCACAACCCGCTGAGGTGCGCCGGGCTTGCCGTGCCATTGCATGGCAGGTGGCGTCAATAAATCACGACGGGCGCGGGCCGCATATACATGGGCCGGGCCGGAACAACGATGCAACCGGCCAGCATGATCGTAAGCGCCGCAGCGGCAAGCAGTCTTTTGCTCATGGTGTTTTATCTGTCGATCAGGGTTAGCGCTTTTTTCACGTCAATCAAGCGCGCCTCTCAAGCTACCCAGCGACCTTCGACCCAGCGCCAGTTCGGGCCGTGCGCGACCCAGTGGCCCGGCACCCAGTGATAGCCGACACGCTCGGCCTGCCAGTGGCCCGCGATCCACACGTAGTGGCCGCGATTCCAGCGCCAGTGGCCCCGATCCCATACATAGCCGACACGCGGCGCGGGCACGACTTCGACGCGCGCGGGCGGCGGTGCGCTCGGCGCGATGACGACAATTTGTTCCGCAAACGCAGGGGCCGCGACGGCGCAAGCGCCCGCGGCAACAATGGCAGCCTTGGCAACCAGCAGGCGGATGGAATGGTTCATATGAAGCTCCCCTTCGAGGTGTACGCCGAAAGTGGCGTTACCCGATCAATGCGCGAGCACGCGCCTGCGCTGACAACGGCGCTGTTACCACGAGGGGTGAAGTGAAACCGAATATTTCGGTAAGGAAGGCAGCGATGAAACGCGCCGGCGGAAGGCGCGTAAAGAAGGCGTAAAGAAGACGCAAACGCAAACCACGCGCATGCGCGAAAAGCGATGGCGTTACGGCGACAATATTGAGATGCGCGCGGCGCACAGCCGCTCCGCGCGCATCGCGTGCATCAGGCCTGCGGAATCTCGATCTTGACCTCGAGCACTTCGAGATCGTCCTGGCGTTCGAGGCTCACGCGAATGTCGTCGTCGGAGATCTTGATGTACTTCGAGATCACCGCGACCAGCTCGCGTTGCAGGGCCGGCAGATAATCGGCGGGAGGATGGCCGCCTGCGCGCTCGTGAGCGATGATGAGCTGCAGGCGTTCCTTCGCTACCGAGGCGGACTTCTTCTTCTCGCCGAGAAAAAACGAAAGAAACGACATGACGTGCGCCTCCCTTACTTGCTACCGAAGAGGCGCTGCAAGAGCCCCGGCTTCTGGTAATCGGTGAAACGAAGCGTCTTGTCTTCGCCGAGAAAGCGCGCTACCACGTCCTTGTACGACTCCGCGACATCGGTGCCGTCGAGATGGACTGCGGGCAGGCCCTGGTTCGATGCGTGCAGCACCGCTTCCGATTCCGGAATCACGCCGATCAGCTCGATGCGCAGGATCTCCGAAATATCCGAAAGCGACAGCATTTCGCCTTCGCTCACGCGCTTGGGGTTATAGCGCGTGATCAGCAGGTGCTCCTTGATCGGATCCTTGCCTTCGATCGCGCGCTTGGTCTTCGACGACAGCATGCCGAGGATGCGGTCCGAATCGCGCACGGACGACACTTCCGGGTTCGTCACGATCAGCGCTTCGTCGGCGAAGTGCATCGCGAGCAGCGCGCCCGACTCGATGCCGGCCGGCGAATCGCAGATGATGTACTCGAAGTCCATCTTGCGCAGATCTTCGATCACCTTCTCCACGCCTTCCTTCGTGAGCGCGTCCTTGTCGCGCGTCTGCGAGGCCGGCAGGATGAAGAGATTCTCGCACTTCTTGTCCTTGATGAGCGCCTGATTGAGGTTCGCCTCACCCTGGATCACATTGATCAGGTCGTACACGACGCGGCGCTCGCACCCCATGATGAGGTCGAGATTGCGCAGGCCGACGTCGAAATCGATGACCGCGGTTTTATGGCCACGCAACGCGAGGCCCGATGCGAAACTCGCGCTCGTGGTCGTTTTGCCAACGCCACCCTTGCCCGAAGTCACCACAATGATTTTTGCCATTCCCTTACCTTGCGTTCGTCAGTTTCCCAATTTGGTCTCGTCGCGGTCTTGCGCCGCTCGCGCCCGCGTGTTGCTCGCGCCCGACAGGCGGCTCAGGAGAGCCGCAACGGCTCGATCAAGAGCCGTTCTTCGTCGAGCCGGATTTGCGCGGGCTTGCCCTTCACCTCGGCGGCAAGCGGAACTTCAGCGGTGCGGTAGATACCCGCGATCGAAATGAGCTCCGCCTCGAGGCTCGTGCAGAAAATACGTGCGTCGTGGTTGCCGTGCACGCCCGCGAGCGCGCGGCCACGCAATGGCGCGTAAATATGGATGTTGCCTTCGGCGATCACTTCCGCCCCGTTCGACACCGCGCCCAGCACGACGAGGTCGCCCTTCGCGTAGATGCGCTGACCCGAGCGCAGCGGACGGTCGATCACGAGCGTCGGCTCCGCGCTCGTCGAGCGCGCCACGGAACCGGCTGCATCGGATCCTGCGTCCGCTTCGGGAGCCTCCGGAAGGAAGAGTTCCGGCTGCACGGCGGACACGGCTGGCGCGCTGGCGGCAGCATCGGCGGACTGCACCGGCGTGCCGTTCGCCGCACCGGTTGTGACTGCAGAGCCAGCTTCAGCGCCGGCGGCCCGCACAACGGCCGAGGCCTGAGTGGCGGGCACGTCGCCGGCCAGGCCGACTGCGCTGCCTGCGACGCGCTTGTCGCGCGCTTCGAGGAACGGCAGGCCCGCCTCGGCGGCCCAGCCATGCTGCGCGGGCAGCGCGACCACGCCCACCGGGCGCATGCGCACGCTTTCGAGCAGGCGCGCGATGTCGGCAAGCGCGATTTGCTCACCCTCTGCGAGGCGCCGCAAGTCGATGGCGACCGTATCGTTGGCGAAGAATTCCGGCGTCGCCTCGAAGCGCCGGGTCAGTTCGGCGCGCATCGCATCGAGCTCAGTCGTTTTGACCACAAATAAAAGCGTATCGACTGAGCCGCTCTTCAGTTCAAAATAGGGCGATTTCCTGGACGACATGGCGTTCGGCGAAAATTTTTGCGTATTTTACAGGCGTCGACGCGCACGGCCATTATTTTTAATGGCTCAAAATGCTGCGACACAGGGAGCAATGCACAACGGCGGGAGATACCGGCGCATGACGTGCCGGACGCACGCCATGGCTAAGAACAAGAGAAAAGCTGCTGGGCAGACACTCCGTTACTGGGCCGACATGCTCTTCTGCGCGAGCGCGACGTCGCGCACGAGGAGCGTCTCCCACTGCTCGGGCGTTTGGGTGCTGCGAGCGTGGTCGCCCGTGGCGACGAAGCCGAGCCGCTCGTAGAAGCGCATGGCGGTGATGTTGTTGTCGGTCACCCAGGCGAAGACTTGCGCAGCGCCTTCGCTCAAGAGCCAGTCGATGGCGGCATTGACGAGCAGCTCGCCGCCGCGCAGATGCCGCACGGCCGGCGCCACCCACAATGCGAACACGAACGCGCGGCGCGCCGGCGCACTTTCGAAATTCGCGCCGATCAGGCCGGCCGGATGCCCCTCGGTATAGAGGATGAACGATGTGGCAGTATGCGAGTTCGCGTGACGGGCCGCCGCAGCGTCGAAAACGGCGACATCGGCGGACAGCGCGTCTTCAAGCGAGTCGCCGAACGCATAAGGCGCGTCGCGCAGCGAAGCAGTTCGAAGCTCGCGGAGCACGGCACCCTGATCGGCAGCGATACGGCGAACGGTCAGTGACGGACTCATGCAGTCGTAAACCCCAATAAAGCACTAACGCGTAGCTTTAACCGAACTGGGCGGAGAGTCAAATCCTTATTTAACAAATTTGCCCGGCGCACACCGCCGACGCGGAACTTGACAGACCAGCCCAGGGGCCCCACAGGCATATGCACCGCGGCTCAAGGGGCTTCGTACGCGCCCGTGCCGTCTGGCCAGGGCGTGAGAAGCTCGTAGCCCTCGTCGGTAACCGCCACCATGTGCTCCCATTGCGCGGAGAGCGAACGATCCTTTGTCACCACCGTCCAGCCGTCGCGCTGCACCGCCGTGCCGGCGCGGCCTGCATTGACCATCGGCTCGATCGTGAAGACCATGCCCGGCTTCAAGCGCACGCCCTGGCCGGGCTGGCCGTAATGCAGCACCTGCGGCTCTTCGTGATAGACCTTGCCGATGCCGTGACCGCAGTATTCGCGCACGATCGAGAAACCGTCGGCCTGGGCGCGACGCTGAATCGCGTGACCCACGTCGCCGAGCGTCGCGCCGGGCTTGACCTCGCGGATGCCCGCGAGCATCGCCTCGTAAGTCGTGTCGATGAGCTGGCGACCGACCGTGCTCGGCGTGCCCACGGTGTACATGCGGCTCGTATCGCCGAAATAGCCGTCCTTGATCACGGCCACGTCGATATTGATGATGTCGCCGTCCTTGAGGACCTCGTTGCGGCTCGGAATGCCGTGGCAGACCACCGAGTTGACCGAGGTGCAGATCGTTTTCGGAAAGCCGAGGTAGCCGACGTTGGCCGGCACCGCCTTGAGCGTGTTGACGATATAGTCGTTGCAGATCGCGTCGAGGTCGTCGGTGGAGACGCCGGGCTTGACGTGTTCGCCAATCATGGCGAGCACGTCGGCGGCAAGCCGGCCGGAAATGCGCAGACGCGCGACGTCGTCGGCAGATTTGTAAGTGATGGCCATCTGTGAACGCTGTGAACGGGTAGTGAGCGCGGCGGCGCAAGGCGCCTCGCAGCAAATTCGGGGCAGCCGCGCAGAAAGCGCCATTGTACCGGGGCGTCACCCCCATCCAGCAGGCGCCGATTCGGATACGTCCGATTGTCCGCGCACAAGCCACCCTTAAAAATAAGAAATATCTTACAACGACGTGAGCCGAACGCCGACCATGACCCAGCCTGACTCCGCCCCCACGACAAGCGCCACGCCCGGCGCACAATCGGACGCCCCGCTCAACGTGCTGATCGCCCTGCCCACCTACGACAACTCGGTGCATTTCGACTTCGCGATCGCGCTGGCCCGCCTGATGGAAACCTTCAAGGAGCGCGGCGTGCGCTTCGAGTACATCCACACGGCTTCGTCGCACATCATCCGCGCGCGCAACTTCTTCGCAAGCTATTTCCTGAGCCACCCCGAATTCACGCACGTGCTGTTCCTCGATACGGACATGGACTTCTCGCGCGAAGCGGTTCCGCGCCTCCTCGCCGGCAACAAGCCGGTAGCGGGCATCGCATGCCCGTACCGGTTCTTCGATGTGGAAAAGAAGATTACGAGCGACGACGTGGGCCTCTCGCTGCGCGAATGGCAGGAAAAAACCGTGGAGTACAACACGGCGATCCGCGCCAACGAACAAGGCAGCAGCACGGTCAGCAACGGCTGGGTCGAGGTCAACCACATCGGCACGGGCATCTTCCTTATCCGCCGCGATGCGCTCGTTGCGCTCGCGCCGCTCACGCAGATCTACCGGCCGCCCTCGCAATACGCGCCCTACCTGCCCGATGGCCGCTTCTACGCGTTCTTCGGTCCGATCGGTAAAAAAGGCGTCTATCTCTCGGAAGACCTGTCGTTCTGCCAGCGCGTGCGCGCCGCCGGGATGTCGGTTTGGGCGCTCGTCGACGAGAAGATCGTGCACCACGGCGGCTCGGCGATCTCGGGCACCTTCCTGCGCTCGCTGGAGCAACGCGGGCACATGAAGAAATAAGCCGCCGAAAAAGCGACCACAAAGCAAAAACCCCGCAGCCGTCAGGCATGCGGGGGTTTTCTGAATTTGGCGGAGAGGGTGGGATTCGAACCCACGGTACGGGGAAACCGTACGCCTGATTTCGAGTCAGGTACATTCGACCACTCTGCCACCTCTCCGGGGTACTGCCGGCATTGCTTTACTGCTTCTCTGACCTTGGTCGGCGACCAGAGAAGCGGAGATTATAGAACAAATTTTGGCTTTTGCAAGGGCTCTTTGAGAAAAATCTCGAAGAGAGCGTTCAGCCCTGCATTTCAAGCCGGGCAACCCCGCCCATGTACGGACGCAGCACCTCCGGCACGGTGACCGAGCCGTCCGCTTCCTGATAGTTCTCGAGCACAGCGACAAGCGTGCGGCCCACCGCGAGACCCGAACCGTTGAGCGTATGCACGAGCTCCGGCTTGCCCTGGGCATTGCGGTAGCGCGCCTGCATGCGGCGCGCCTGGAACGCCTCGGTGTTCGAGCAGCTCGAAATTTCGCGATACGTGTTCTGCGCCGGCAGCCACACTTCGAGATCGTAGGTCTTGGTGGCCGAGAAACCCATGTCGCCGGTGCACAGCGTGATCACGCGGTACGGCAGGCCGAGCTTTTGCAGGATGGTCTCCGCATGCACGACCATTTGCTCCAGTGCGTCGTACGACGTTTCCGGCGCCACGATCTGCACCATCTCGACCTTGTCGAACTGATGCTGGCGAATCATGCCGCGCGTGTCGCGGCCATACGAACCGGCCTCCGAACGGAAGCACGGCGAATGCGCGGTGAGCTTGATGGGCAGCGCGCTGCCTTCGACGATGCTCTCGCGCACCGTGTTCGTGAGCGAGATTTCCGAGGTGGAAATCAGGTACTGCGTGACCGTGTTCTCGGCGCCGCCCTTCTCCACGCGGAACATGTCCTCGGCGAACTTGGGCAACTGGCCCGTGCCGTAAAGGATTTCCGGATTCACGATGTAGGGCGTGTACGTCTCCGTATAGCCGTGCTGCATCGTGTGCGTGTCTATCATGAACTGCGCGAGCGCGCGATGCAGGCGCGCGATCTGGCCGCGCAGCAGCGTGAAGCGCGCGCCCGAAAGCTTCGCGCCGGTCTCGAAGTCGAGACCCAGCGGCCCGCCCACGTCGACGTGATCCTTCACTTCGAAGCTGAAGTGGCGCGGCGTGCCCCAGCGGCGCACTTCCACGTTGTCGGCTTCGTCGCGGCCCACGGGCACGCTCTCGTGCGGCAGGTTCGGCACGCCGAGCAGCAGGTCGGAAAGCTTCGTCTGGATTTCGTCGAGCTTCGCAGCCGAGGCCTTCATTTCGTCGCCGATGCCGCCCACTTCGGCCATGACCGCCGAGGTATCCTCGCCGCGGCCCTTCATCGCGCCAATCTGCTTCGACAGGCTGTTGCGGCGCGCCTGCAGTTCTTCGGTGCGGGTCTGGATGGCGCGGCGTTCCGCTTCGAGCGCGGAAAACGCCGCGACGTCGAGGGTATAGCCGCGGTCGGCGAGGCGCTTGGCGACGCCGTCGAGGTCTTTGCGCAGCAACTGGATGTCGAGCATGGGATTGTGAGACGCAGTGTCGTTGTGTGAAGCGTCGATTTTAGCGCACCGGCGGGGGCTAGCCCTTGCGCTTGCGCTCGCGGATTTCGTCACGATGCTCGTCGCGCCATTGCGCGTCGAGGTCGGCGAGGCGCGCGAGCTTCTCGCCGATCTTGCCTTCGAGCCCGCGCGGCGTGGGCTGATACCAGCGCGGCTCGCGCATGCCGTCGGGCAGATAGGTCTCGCCGGCCGCGTAGGCATCGGGTTCGTCGTGCGCGTAGCGGTATTCGTGGCCGTAGCCCAGCTCTTTCATGAGCTTGGTGGGCGCATTGCGCAAGTGGACGGGCACCGCGCGCGACTGGTCCTTGCCAACGAAGCGGCGCGCCTCGTTGTATGCCATGTAACCCGCGTTCGATTTCGGCGCGACCGCGAGGTAGATGACGGCCTGCGCGAGCGCCAGCTCGCCCTCGGGCGAGCCCAACCGCTCGTAGGTCTCCGAGGCGTCGAGCGTGATGCGCGCCGCGCGCGGGTCGGCGAGGCCGATGTCCTCCCACGCCATGCGCACGATGCGTCGTGCCAGATAACGCGGATCGGCGCCGCCGTCGAGCATGCGGCAGAACCAGTAGAGCGCGCCGTCCGGATTGCTGCCGCGCACCGACTTGTGCAGCGCGCTGATCTGATCGTAGAACGCGTCGCCCCCCTTGTCGAAGCGGCGCAGATTTTCGGCGAGCGCGCTGCCGAGCAGCTCGCCGTCGATCTCGCGCTTCTTCTGCTGCGCGGCCGCCCGCGCGACGATTTCGAGGTTGTTCAGCAGCTTGCGCCCGTCGCCGTCGGCCGAACCGATCAGCGCCTTTTGTGCTTCCTCCGTGAAAGTGAGGCCGCCCAGCTCCGCGCTCGCGCGCGCAAGCAGCTCGCCCTGCTCGTCTTCGTCGAGGCTCTTGAGCACGTAGACCGCCGCGCGCGAAAGCAACGCGCTATTCACCTCGAACGACGGATTCTCGGTCGTCGCACCGATGAATACGAACAGGCCCGACTCCACGTGAGGCAGGAAGGCGTCCTGCTGGCTCTTGTTGAAGCGATGGACTTCATCGACGAACACGAGCGTCTGATGGCCATGCGCGCGGTGCATCTGCGCCGTCTCGACGGCCTCGCGGATATCCTTCACGCCCGAGAGCACCGCCGAGAGCGCGATGAACTGCGCGTGGAAGGCATCGGCCATCAGGCGCGCGAGCGTGGTCTTGCCGACCCCGGGCGGCCCCCAGAGGATCATCGAATGCGCTTCGCCCGACTCGAAGGCGACGCGCAGCGGCTTGTTGGCCCCGAGCAGATGCTTCTGGCCGATGACTTCGTCGATCGAGCGCGGGCGCAACCGCTCGGCGAGCGGGACGTTGGCACGGGTTTCTTCAAACATGACGTTTTCGCGATAATGTCGGCTTTGCCGGGGCCGGGCCATTGCCGAGGCGCTGTTCGCGCCCCCGAAAACGGCCTGCCATGACGGATGCAGTCGTGCATTATGACAGCCTGGGCGGTTGCGCGAGATGCCGTGCCTGGCTGCTGCCGATATGCGACCGATGCCCGCCTTCGCTGGCTGCCCGGATGGCCGGCCCCGCCAAACATCAGATAAGACAAACGACACAGAGGACCGTTTTACCGATGACTCTAGACTCGCAGGCCGGCGCGGCCAGCTCCGGCGAAGCCGGCTCGACCTACGCGCCCAACGTGCCCGTGCCCGACGCGCGCCGCCAGTTCCGCACCGGCGACGCCTTCGCGCTCTGGTTCTCGCTCGGCATCGGCCTGCTGGTCGCCCAGGCGGGCGCCCTGCTGGTGCCGGGGCTTTCGCTGCCCCATGCGCTCGCCGCGATCGGCATCGGCAGCGTGATCGGCGTCGTGCTCCTCGCGCTCGCGGGCGTGATCGGCACCGACACGGGCCTTGCCGCCATGTCGTCGCTGCGCCCGACGCTCGGCATTCGCGGCGCGTCGGTGCCGGCGGTCATCAACATGGTGCAGCTCGTGGGCTGGGGCTCGTTCGAGATCATCGTGATGCGCGATTCCGCCGATGCGCTCGCCAAGCAAGCCTTCGGCCTGTCGATTCCGCTCGTGTGGACGGTGATCTTCGGCTTGCTGGCCACGCTGCTCGCCGTGAGCGGCCCGCTCTCGTTCGTGCGCCGCTTCCTGCGCACCTGGGGCATCTGGCTTCTGCTCGCGGGTGCCGCCTGGCTCACGTGGAGTCTGCTCGTGCAGCACGACATCGGCGCGCTCATGCGCCGCCCCGGCACTGGCGAGATGCCGTTCGGCAGCGCGATCGACCTCGTGGTCGCGATGCCGCTGTCGTGGCTGCCGCTCATCGCCGACTACACGCGCTTCGGCCGCCGCGCGGGCGAGACGTTCCGCGGCACGCTGCTCGGCTATGGCATCGCGAACCTGTGGTTCTACGCGCTCGGCGCGATCTACGGACTCGCGGCGGGCGGCGGCGACGCGCTCCTCACCACGGCGCTCGCGAAAGCCGGTGGCGGCCTTGCGCTGTTGCTCGTGCTGATCGACGAAATCGACAACGCCTTCGCCGATATTCACTCGGCCGCGGTTTCCACGGGCACGTTCTGGACGCGCGGCAGCGTGCCGTGGCTCTCGGCGGCGTTCGGCGCGTTGTGCACGCTGATCGGCCTCGTCGTGCCGATGGCGCGCTATGAGAACTTCCTGCTCTTCATCGGCTCGGTGTTCGCACCGCTCTTCGGCGTCGTGCTCGCCGATCACTTCATCGTGCGCCGCCGGCGCATCGACGCCCATGCACTGGCCGATCTGAGCGGCATCTACGGTTACTCGGGCGGCTGGCACGTGACCGCGTTTGTCGCGTGGGGCATCGGCTTTGGCGCGTACCAGGCGCTCAACCAGTGGCTGCCGAATCTCGGTGCGACGCTGCCCGCGCTCGTGACCGGCGCGCTGTGCTATGTCGTGCTCGCGGGGCGTCGGCGCGCAGCTTACGCTTAAACCGCGCCTGCATCGATAGTGCTCCAAACGACAACGCCACGCTTCATCGCGTGGCGTTTGTCTTTTCAGCGGTGCGCTTCGACAGACTTATTCGCAGTGGCCGCAGCCGCCGTGCGCATGATGGTCATGGTGCTCATGCACATCCGCCGGCAATGCCTGCGCCGTCTGCGCGCTGATGCCCAGACGCTGCAACAGCTGGCGATCGGCTTCGGCTTGCGGGTTGCCCGTCGTGAGCAACTGATCGCCATAGAAAATCGAATTCGCGCCCGCCATGAAGCACAGCGCCTGAAGCGCGTCGTCCATCTGCTCGCGGCCGGCCGAGAGACGCACCATCGCCTTGGGCATGGTGATGCGCGCGACCGCGATCGTGCGCACGAACTCGAACGGATCGAGCGGCTCGGTGCCTTCGAGCGGCGTGCCGCTCACCTGCACGAGATTGTTGATGGGCACCGATTCCGGATACGGCTCCATGTTCGCGAGCTGCGCGATCAGGCCCGCGCGCTCGCGGCGCGACTCGCCCATGCCGACGATGCCGCCGCAGCACACGTTGATGCCCGCGTCGCGCACGCGCTCGAGCGTTTCGAGGCGGTCCTCGTAGGTGCGCGTCGAGATGATCTGGCCGTAGAACTCGGGTGAGGTGTCGAGGTTGTGGTTGTAGTAATCGAGGCCCGCGTCGGCGAGCGCCTTCGCCTGATGCGCTTCGAGCATGCCGAGCGTGACGCAGGTTTCGAGCCCCATCGACTTCACGCCGCGAATCATGTCCTTGATCGGCTCGAGATGGCGGTCCTTCGGATTGCGCCATGCCGCGCCCATGCAAAAGCGCGTCGCGCCGTTCGCCTTCGCCACACGCGCGGCGTCGAGCACGGCGTCCACGTCCATGAGCTTGCTCGCGTCGAGCCCGGTATCGTGATGCGACGACTGCGGGCAATATGCGCAATCCTCCTCGCAGCCGCCGGTCTTGATCGACAGGAGCGTGGAAAGCTGCACTGCATTCGCGTCGAAATGCTCGCGATGCACCTGCTGCGCGCGGAACATCAGATCGTTGAACGGCAGTTCGTAGAGTGCGGCGACGTCGGCGACGCGCCAGCGCGCGGCGGCTTCGTCTTGTGCTGGTGCGTGCGGCGCGCTTTTCTTGAGCGCGGTAATGTCGATATGAGCTTCGGTCATGGTGTAGGGGTCCTTCTTTACAGAGGCGACAGGGATTCGGATGCAGGCGCGAGAGTGTCGAGCCGCGCGAGCAACGCGTCGATGTTCAGGTGTTCTGCGGCGAGCTCGGCCAACGTAGCCGTATGAGCGCCGGGCATACGGGGCACGACGCCGATGAGCGGCGCGCCGAACTGCGCGGCCAGGCGCTCACGAAGCGCGTCGATGTTTTCTTGCGGGAAGGTCATGGCCGGGTCGATGCGGTTCGCGACCCAGCCCGCGATCGTGAGGCCGCGTGCGGCGATCGCCTCGGCGGTGAGAAGCGCATGGCTGATGCAGCCCAGTCGCATGCCCACGACGAGCACCACCGGCAGATTCAGCGCAACCGCGAGATCAGCGGTGTCCTGCGTCGCCGTGAGCGGCACGCGAAAGCCGCCCACGCCTTCCACCACCACGGCGTCCGCGCGCTCGCGTGCCTCGCCGAAACATTGCACGACGCGCGCCATGTCCAGCGTCACGCCTTCGAGCGCGGCGGCAATGTGCGGCGCGGCCGGCTCCCTGAGCAAAAACGGCGTGCGCATTTCCGCAGGAAGCAGCACGCTCGCGGCAGCGTCGAGCTGGTCGGCATCTTCATTGTGCCAGACGCCTTCGCGCTCGTATGCACCCGCAGCGATGGGCTTCATCGCCGCCGCGCGCAGGCCCGCTCGCGCCATGCCGCGCAAGAGCGCCGCGCTCACGAAAGTCTTGCCGATTTCGGTATCGGTGCCGGTTACAAAAAGCGAATACTTTGCAGTGCTCATCGCGCGCCCTCTTGCGCCTGCTGTTGCTCTTGCTGTTGCTCTTGCCGTTGCTCTTCAAGGCTCACGCGTTGCAGCGCCGCGTTCAGACGGTCGAGGTCGGCGTCCGAATGCGCAGCCGAGAGCGAAATGCGCAGCCGCGAGGTGCCGGCGGGCACCGTCGGCGGACGAATCGCCGGCACCCACAGACCATCGCGCTCGAGCGCGGCTTGCAGCGCAAGCGTGGCCTCGTTGGCGCCGACCACGAGCGGCTGCACTGCCGTGTGCGAATCGACGGGCCGCCAGCAAGTTTCCTTGAGCATCGAGCGCGTGCGCCCGATCAGATGATTCAGATGAGCGCGCCGCGCGTCACCCTCCTCGCCCGCAATCAGTTGCAGGCTCGCGGAGACCGCGTGCGCGACCGCCGGCGACGACGCCGTCGTGAAGATGTACGGACGGGCGCGCTGCACGTGCCACTCGATCACCGTGTCGTGAGCGCAGATGAACGCGCCCGAAACGCCCGCCGCCTTGCCGAGCGTGCCGACCATCACGAGGTTCGGCGAGCGCAGCGCGGCTGCGGCCAGCGCGCCGCGCCCTTGCGGGCCGAGCACGCCAAGCCCGTGCGCGTCGTCGACCACCAGCCATGCGCCATGCTTTTCGGCAAGTTCGACCAGACGCGCGAGCGGCGCGACATCGCCGTCCATGCTGAACACCGTGTCGCTCACGATCACCTTCGCGCGCGCGTCCGACGCTTCGAGCATCGTGCTCAAGGCGTCCATGTCCGCGTGCGGATAGATCCGGATCTCGGCCCGCGAGAGCCGCGCGCCGTCGATCAGCGAGGCGTGATTGAGCGCATCGGAAAAGAGCGTCGTGCCCTGCCCCGCGAGCGCGGTGAGCACAGCCAGATTCGCCATGTAGCCGGTGCTGAAGTACAGCGCGCGCGGCGCATCCACAAAGGTGCCGGCGAACGCCGCGAGATCGTCCTCGAGTTGCGCGTGGGCGCGCGAATGGCCACCCAGCAGATGCGAGCCGCCGCTGCCCGCGCCGTAGCGCTGCGCGCCCTCGGCCAGCGCCGCGACGAGCCGCGGATGCGCAGCCAGCCCGAGGTAGTCGTTGCTCGCGAAGCCGATGCTCTCGCGGCCATCGACAACCATATGGGCGCTGCACGGCGAATCGATGGTGCGGCGGCGGCGGCGCAGGCCCTGCGCATCGAGTTCGCGCAGGTTTTGTTCGAGTGTGTGCAGCAAGTGCATCAGAGGTCCTCCGCGACAGTCGCGTCGAATGTCTCGCGCGTGCGCGCGGCCAGGTGCGCTTGCGTTCCGGCGTCGAGAATGTATGGCGGCATTACGTAGACCGTCGTGCCGATCGGGCGCAGCAGCAGCTCGCGCTGCAGCGCGTTTTCGAAGAACCGGCGCGAGAACGTGCGCGCGCGCTCGGCGTCGTCGATCGCCACGTCGAACGCGAGAATCGTGCCGCACTGGCGCAGGTCGCGCACGAGCGGATGCTGCTCGAGCGGTGCAAACGCTTCGCGCAATTGCTTCGATTTTTGGGCGTTCGCGGCCAGCACGCCATCGCGCTCGAAGAGATCGAGCGTTGCAAGCGCCGCGCGGCAGGCGAGCGGATTGCCCGTGTACGAATGCGAATGGAGGAAGCCGCGCACGGTGTCGTCGTCGTAGAAGGCCGCGTAGATTTCGTCGCGCGAAAGCACGATCGACAGCGGCAGGTAGCCGCCGCTGATGCCCTTCGAGAGCGTGAGCAGATCGGGCCAGATGCCAGCCTGCTCGCATGCGAAGAACGTGCCCGTGCGCCCGCAGCCCACGGCGATTTCGTCGGCGATCAGATGCACCTGGTAGCGGTCGCACAGCGCGCGCAGGCCCCGGAGATACGCGGGATCGTGCATCGCCATGCCTGCCGCGCACTGCACGAGCGGCTCGACGATCAGCGCCGCGATGCGCCCTTCGCGCTCGGCGAACACACGCTCGACGTCCGCGAGCGCGCGGTGCGCCACGTCAGCGGCGCTCTCGCCTTCGCGCGCCGTGCGCGCATCGGGCGACGCGACCACGTGCGCGTGAGTCAAAAGGGGATCGTAAGCATCCCTGAAGAGCTTCACATCCGTCACGCCAAGCGCGCCGATGGTCTCGCCGTGATAACTGTTGGCCAGGCACACGAATTCGCGCTTGTCGCTCGCACACTGATTGCGCCACGCGTGAAAGCTCATCTTCAGCGCGATCTCGACCGCCGAGGCGCCATCGGACGCAAAAAACGCATGGCCGAGCGTGCCGCCGGTGAGCGCGCTCAGGCGCTCGGCGAGTTCGACTGCGGGCTCGTGCGTGCAGCCCGCGAGCATCACGTGCTCGAGCGTGTCGAGCTGCGCCTTGAGCGCGGCGTTGATTACCGGATTGGCGTGGCCAAACAGATTGACCCACCACGAGCTAACGGCGTCGAGGTAGCGCCGGCTTTCATGGTCGTACAACCACGGCCCTTCGCCACGCGCGACGGCGACGAGCGGCAAGCGCTCGTGGTGCTTCATCTGGGTGCAAGGATGCCAGACGGCGCGCAAGCTGCGCGCGATCCAGGCGTCGTTGGCGGGGTAGGAATGCGAGTTCAAATACGGCTCCTGCTGGTGTGTCCTGCTGGTGTCCTGCCAGGCAACGGGCCCGAGATTAACGCGTTCAATTCCGCAATGCACTACCCCCGAAATGGCCTTGAAAGGCCCGCTCGCACGAGGTTCGGCGCGGTTCGGGACAGCTGCGCACAGTTCTTTTGCGAAGACCCGAAATGCCCGAAGATGACGACGGCAAAGTGAAGCGCGCTTGTGCAAAAAAATCTGCGGCCGCACGCCGAAAAAGACGAGCGCGTACGCCGCGGTCGAACTCGAGCGCGAAGGCAGGAGCGCAACAGCGGTGAGAAAATAGTGGGAAAAACGAGGGAAACGAGGGAGCGGTGGCAGCGCGACGATGCGCGCGCCAGCGATGCGTCAGGCGCGCTTAACGGCTCGCGAGTGCGTGTGCGGTATCCGCATCGGCGGCAACGGCATTGCCGTCGTCGGTGTTGTCGTTTTGCGCCGTGGCGGTGTCGTTAGACCACACGACATGGCTGTTCACCGCGTAGAGGCGGCACGGATCCGAACTGTGCTTCTGGCAGTTCGCAACGGCGACAGCCATCGGATTGTCGCCGCCCTCGGCCCACGACCATGCGCCCGAATCGGACACGGCAAAAGCACGGCTCGGGTACTGCTTGAGGAAGTTGCGATAGCCGTCACGGCCCGCCTGATCGAGGAACGGCACCGCGCTCACCGAATCGATCGATGCGTAGCCCGTGGCGCGCGGCGCGGCTTGCGTCGCTACGCGATATTCCACGGCCGTGGGCATACCCTGGTTCGCCAGGAACGCCTCGACCTTGGGCCACCAGACCTGCACGCCGTCGCGGTCGCCCACGAGGCGATGTGCATCGTTCTTGTACGAGCCGAAATCGACGAGTTGCGCGCCCGCGCCCGGCCGCGCGGAACGAAACGCCGCGAACATCCGCGTAACGAGATCGGACGTCCACACCGAATCGTTGTCGCCGTAGAGCCAGAGCGAGGCTACGCGGGCCTTCGCGCCGTAATCGCCGAAGGCTTCGGTCAGGTTGTTCTGCCAGCCGGTGCAAGCGTCCTGACGCAGGCCGCCCGAGAAGTTGATGAGCGCGCGCACGCCGTGCGCGGCTTCGGTGCCGTAGGCCATGGTCGCGAGACCGCCATGCGAGGTGCCGGCGACGACGATATGGCTCGCGTCCACGTACGGCTGCTTCGCCATGTAGTCGACCGTGGTGGCCACGTCGGCGGCCTGGCCCAGGCCGTTGCTCGCGACGTCGCAGCCGTCTTGCTGATAGTCGCCGCCCGAGCCGGCGAAACCCCGGCGGTTCGGCGCGACGACCACGTAGCCGCGGCGCACGAATTCGCGCGCGAACGACGTCGGGTCGCTGCGCGGCTGCATGCGCGGGTCGCCCTGAATTTTGCCGTGATTGAACACCACCATCGGGAACGGGCCAGGACCGTCGGGACGGTAGACCGTGGTTTCGAGCGTAACGCTCGGGTCGCCGGCCACGGGAATGTGAATGATCTGCTGATTCATGTCGGCGCGCACGACGGGCAGATACGTGTCGCCGAGTGCGATGCGCGGCACGTTCGCACTGCCGAGCGGGCCATTGGCGAACGACGCAGCCGCGCCTTGCGAGGCGTCGCGATGCGCGTTCGAATGCGTGGCGGACGGCGTCGACATCAGCGCTGCCTGAGCGCTGGCGGCGGCAGCCGGGTCGGAAAGCGACGCCGCATGAGCAACCGACAGCACACACGCCGCGCCGGCCATCGCCCATCCGGTAAGAAGCTTCCTGAACGCCATGCGCAACACCCGCCTGCGAAAAAACCGCCGTCAATCTGCGTACCGAACCACTGCGCGAACGTC
Source organism: Paraburkholderia sp. A3BS-1L (assembly GCF_051125215.1). Lineage (NCBI taxonomy): Bacteria > Pseudomonadati > Pseudomonadota > Betaproteobacteria > Burkholderiales > Burkholderiaceae > Paraburkholderia > Paraburkholderia sp. A3BS-1L. The sequence continues at coordinate 2,484,415 of NZ_CP120442.1, forward strand.
CCCTGCCCAGCGGGCACAACAGCACACGGCGCGCCTGGCCGAGAGGCCTGGCGTGGTCGCAACCGATGCTGCGGGGGAGAACACGGATCGGAACACCTGTGCGGCGCCGATCTGCAAACTTTCAGATCCGCCGCCAGCACCCGTCTTGTGATCGCCGCGAGAAATGTCTTTTCAACACTTGCTTACGTGGCGTAACGAGCACCGTGATTGCATCGTCGCACGACAATTATTTGTTGCGCAATTCAGGGGTAACCCGGCATAAGGCGTGCCAACGAAGGGCCAGTTCCTCGTATACCTTGACGCGCGGCGCATAGCGGGATTTCGGGGCGGTCGTGAGCCGCGGCGAAATAACGATCATTCACACAGTCATATGTCGCCGCTCGCTAAGGCCCCGTTTTTTGCATTAAGTGATTGCTTATAAATGCGTTGTTTTAGCCGCCACGGCAGCGGCGCAAAGACTGCCCTCAGCCTTCGAGGATGTCGCCGTCGACGTAGCGCCAGCGGCCGTCGTCGCCGCGCGTGAAGCGGCTCAGTTCGTGCAGACGAAAGGCGCGCCCGCCGCTCTTGTGGCGCGCGACGAACTCGACGCGCGCATGCGTCTCGTCGATGGGCTCGTGGCGCTTGACGGCAAGCCCGAGCCAGCGCGCCGCGCCGGGTGCATCGGGGTCGACGTCGAGATCGGCGGGACAGGTCTCGGCGGCCCAGGTCGCGCGCAGGTAGCCGGCTTCGCCAAGCACATAGGCCGTGTAGCGCGAGCGCATCAGTTCGAGCGCCGTGGCGGGCAGCGCGCCGCCGTCGATAAAGCGGCCGCAGCAATCGGCGAAGCGCGGGGGCTTGGCGCCCGATTTCAGGTTGGGGGCGGCGCCGCCGCAAGGACATTCGAGCGGGCGCTTCGCGCGCGTGGATTGAGCAGACATTAAATATCGATCCTTCTCACGCACTTCGTGCGCTTTCAGCAGAACAAAAAACAAGGGCCGCTCGCGCCAGCGCTGCGGCCCCTACGTGCAATGGCTGCGCAATTATTGCGCGGATATTGCGTGGATCGGGCGCTCACCAGTCGAGCTCGGTCCCGTCGTACTGGAAAAAGCGTCCGTTGAAGACCTCGCGTGCCGCCGCGGCTTCCGCCACCACTTCGCGCATGCCGGCGACGCTCGCCGTCACGTCGATGGCCGCCTGCGCGCCGCCCATCTCCGTGCGCACCCACCCCGGATGCAGCGCGATGCAAGTCGCCCGGCGCGTCTCCAGCGAGGTGATCTTGATGACGTCGTTCAAGGCCGCCTTGCTCGCGCGATAGAGCCAGCCCGTCGTGCCGGTTGTCTGCGTGATGCTGCCCATGCGGCTCGACAGCACGCCGAGCACGCCGAACGCCGCGTCGACGAGCGGCAGCAGAATCGGGATGAGCTGCATCGGGCCGCGCACGTTGGTGTTCATCACGTACTCGAAGTCTTCGGCGCTGATGGCTTCGACGCCCTCGGTGCGCGGGCCGTAGACGCCGGAAACGATGAGCGCCACGTTGAGCCGCTCGCCCTCGAGCTTCGCGCCGAGCGCGGCAATGTCCTCGGGCCGCGCGATGTCGAGCGCGAACGCCTGCGCGCCCAGCGCGTTGAGCGCCGTGCGCGCCGCCTCGGAGCGCGCCGTGGCCAGCACGCGCCAGCCGGCCTTCGCATACTGGCGCGCGAACTCGAGGCCGAGGCCTCGCGACGCGCCCACAATCAACGCTGTTTTCATGTCGCCGCCTTTTCTGGGTGCCGCGGCTATGCAGCGCCGCGTGCCAGCGATGGGAGGCGCCGCTGCGTGCGGCGCCCGTCACTCGGAAGCCTACATGAGTTCGACGCCCAGTGCGGTCGCTTCGCCACCGCCGATGCACAGGGTCGCCACGCCGCGCTTAAGACCGCGCGCGCGCAGAGCGCCGATCAGCGTAACGAGAATGCGCGCGCCCGATGCGCCGATCGGATGGCCCAGCGCGCACGCGCCGCCGTTCACATTGACCTTCTCATGCGGCAGATCGTGCTCCTTCATCGCGGCCATGGTGACCACGGCAAACGCCTCGTTGATCTCGTAGAGATCGACGTCGGCGGCCTTCCAGCCGGTCTTCTCGAAGAGCTTCGCGATCGCGCCCACCGGCGCGGTCGTGAATTTCGCGGGCTGCTGCGCGAAAGTCGAATGGCCCGTCACGCGCGCGAGCGGCGTGACGCCGAGGCGCTTCGCCGTGGACTCGCGCATCATCACGAGCGCCGCCGCACCGTCCGAGATCGACGAGGAATTCGCGGCCGTCACCGTGCCGGTCTTGCTGAAGGCGGGCTTGAGCGTCGGGATCTTGTCGAGATTGGCCTTGAACGGCTGTTCGTCGCGCTCGATCATGGTCTCGCCCGCACGCGTGGCCACCTTGACCGGCGCGATCTCCCATGCGAACGAGCCGTCCTCGTTGGCGCGTTTCGCGCGCTTGAGCGACTCGATCGCAAAGGCGTCCTGGCTCTCGCGCGAAAAAGCGAATTCGCCCGCGCACTCCTCCGCAAACGTCCCCATGAGGCGGCCCTTGTCGTAGGCATCCTCGAGGCCGTCGAGGAACATGTGATCGAGCACCTGGCCGTGCCCCATGCGCATGCCCGCGCGTGCCTTGGGCAGCAGATACGGCGCGTTCGACATGCTCTCCATGCCGCCCGCGACGATCGCTTCGGCCGAGCCCGCCAGCAGCATGTCGTGCGCGAACATCGCCGCGCGCATGCCCGAGCCGCACATCTTGTTCACCGTGGTCGCGCCCGCCGCGAGCGGCAGGCCCGCGCCGAGCGCCGCCTGGCGTGCGGGCGCCTGGCCCAGGCCGGCAGGCAACACGCAGCCCATCACCACTTCGTCAATCTGCTCGGGCTTCAGGCCCGCGCGCTCGAGCGCGGCCGCAATCGCCGCCGCGCCCAGTTGCGGCGCGCTCAATGCGGCGAAATCGCCCTGAAAGCCCGCCATCGGCGTGCGCGCCGCCGCCACGATCACCACTGGATCCATCTCCGTCTCACTCATGCTCTCTCTCCTTTTTCAATCAATCGACGATGCGAAATTCGAGTCTGTACGTTGTTCGTGCGGCGCGAAGCGCTCGGGATAGCGCGTGCGAAAACGCACCGCCGCGTCATATGGCAGGCAGTCGGGCACCTCGCCCGCCAGCAGGCGCGCCTGGCTCTGCTGCCATAGCGCGGGGTCGAAGAAGTCCGCGTGATGCTCGAGGAAATAGCGCCGCACGCGCGTATCGCCGAGCAGGAAGGTGCGGTACGTCTCCGGAAAAATATCGCGCGGACCGACTCCGTACCATGGCTCGCTCGATAATTCGTCTTCCTCATGAACTGGCGCGGGCACCGCGCGCACGTTGCATTCGGTCAGATACTCGATTTCGTCGTAGTCGTAGAACACCACGCGGCCGTGGCGCGTCACGCCGAAATTCTTGTAGAGCATGTCGCCCGGAAAGATATTCGCGCGCATCAGGTCCTTCACCGCGTTGCCGTATTCGCGGATGCCGTGCTCGACCTCTTCGTCGCTGCCGTTTTGCAGCCAGATGTTGAGCGGCACCATGCGGCGCTCGATGTAGAGGTGGCGAATCACGAGATTGTCGCCCTCGTACTCGATCATCGAAGGCGCAAGCGTTTCGAGTTCGCGCACGAGCGCCTCGGAGAGGCGCGCAACGGGCAGCGCGACGCTGGAATATTCGAGCGTATCGGCCAGACGCCCGAGCCGGTCGTGACGCTTCACGAGCTGATACTTCGCCTCCACCTGCTCACGCGTGGTCTCCTTCGGCGCGGGAAAGCTGTCCTTGATCACCTTGAACACGTACGGAAACGATGGCAGCGTGAACACGATCATCACCATGCCGCGAATGCCGGGTGCGGCGACGAACTGATCGCTCGAATGCGAGAGATGGTGCAGCAGATCACGATAAAACAGGTTCTTGCCCTGCTTCTGCAGCCCGAGCGACGTGTAGATCTCGCCCTTCGCCTTGCGCGGCATGATCGTGCGCAGAAACTCCACGTAGGCGGACGGCACGCCCATATCCACGAGGAAATACGAGTGCGAGAAGCTGAACATGATCAGCAACTGATCGGTGCGCAGCAGCACAGTGTCGAGCACGAGCATGCCGCCTGGCGTGTGACGGATCGGCACTACGAACGGCGCGAGCAGATCGCCGTTGATGATGCGCCCGACGATGTACGCTGACTGATTGCGAAAGAACAGCGAAGCGAGCGCGTGAATCTGGAAGTTGGGCTTGGGCTCGACCACGCCGAAGGTGTCGAGCATCGCGCGCATCACGCAGTCCACATCGCGCGCGAGGTCCTCGAACGGCGTTTCGAGCTGAAAATTCGTGACGATGCGCGCGAGCGTGGCCGCCAGCCCGTCCCTGGCCGGGTAGTACGCGCGATAGGTGGGCTTGGCCGCGGGCTCGTCGTTCTCGATGTACTCGGTTGAGATCGCGGGCCGCACGAAAATGAAATCGTTGTTGAAATACGAGCGATGCAGGATCTTGCAGCACACCGAGTTGAAGAACGTCTCGGCGCACTCGGGCTGCCGGTGCGTCGTCAGCAGGCCGATGTAATGAAGCTTGATCTGCTCCCAGACCTCGTCGTCGATGTTTTCCGCGTCGTACTCGTCTTCAAGCGCCACCACGCACTCGCGCACGCGCTCGTCATAAGAGGCGATGCGCTCGCGCGCGAGTTGCTGCAGGCCGTGCCAGTCGCGCGCCTCGAAGCATTCGCGCGCCCGCACGGCCACCGCGCAGAAGTTGCGGTAATGATGGTCGAAGCCCTCGAGCATCGTCTGCGCAACGTCGAAGCCGATCTGCGATGAAAGCAGTTTCGGGAAATGTCTCATGACGCATTCACCTCGGCTCGGCGGCTTGGTGCAGGAACGGGCAGAAATGGGCAATGACGGGCCAGCGCCGGCTACTGATCGTCGGGCAAGGTGTGCGGCGCGATCCGCTCGCCGGCACCGTTCTTCGCGAGCAGCGCACGCGCCTGCGACTCGTACTGCGCGAGGTCTTCGAGCGTGGCGTCGAGGTCGGCGCGCTGGCGCTCCAGTAGCTCGCGGTGGCGCACGACGGTGGCGAGAAACGCCTGGAGCTGCGGCTGCGTATCGGTGGGCGAGTCGTAGAGATCGAGCAGCGCGCGGATCTCGTTGAGCGTGAAGCCGAGGCGCTTGCCGCGCAGCGTGAGCTTCAGCCGCGTGCGGTCGCGCCCCGAAAACACGCGCTTGAGTCCGCTCGCGCCTTCGCGGCTCGGCGCGAGCAGGCCCTGATCCTCGTAGAAGCGGATCGCACGCGGCGTCACGTCGAATTCGCGGGCAAGCTCGGTAATCGTGTACTGGGTCATGTAGAAAAAGCGCGCCTCGCGCAAGCCGGGTTCGGGCTCGACCGGGCAGAAGGGCTATCGTTGGAGTCGACGTTTACGTTATCGTCAACTCAAGGGTTGCGCAACAGCCGGTTTGTTCCGCGTATCGGAACACTCTCCCGAACTGCCTGCAGGAATGGCGCAATGCAGCGACAATGAGGCGAAGCGGCGGCGCCAGCCGCCCGCAGTCCACCATAACGACGCGAGACGACTCTCCAATGAACGCCCTCGAACACCAGCTCGACTATCCTTTCGCCGATACCCTGCCCGAGCCCGGCCTCGCCTTCGAAGTCGCGCCCGGCGTGAAATGGCTGCGCATGCCGCTGCCCTTCGTGCTCGATCACATCAACCTCTGGCTGCTGCGCGACGAGATCGACGGCCAGCAAGGCTGGACCGTGGTGGACTGCGGCATCACCGACGATACGATCAAGGCGCGCTGGGAGCAGGTGTTCGAAACCCAGCTCGAAGGCTTGCCGGTGCTGCGCGTGCTCGTCACGCACTGCCATCCGGACCATATCGGCCTTGCGCACTGGATTTGCGCGGGCGGCGAGAAGAAGCGCTGGGACGTGCGCCTGTGGACGACGCTCGGCGAATACATGAGCGCGTGCGTGCTGGCCTCGGGCAACGGCTCGAACGCGGGCGGCGAAGGCGCGGCGCGCCATTTCGCGCGCCACGGCGTGAGCGACGAAGCCTCGCTCGAGCAACTGCGCAACCGCCGCAATTACTACTCCAATCTCGTACCTGCGCTGCCGGGGCAATACCGCCGCCTGCGCGAGGCCGACACGGTCACGATCGGCGGCCGCGACTGGCGCGTCGTTACGGGTTACGGCCATTCGCCCGAACATTGCGCGCTGCTGTGCGAATCGCTTGGCGTGCTGATCTCGGGCGACATGGTGCTGCCGCGCATCTCGACCAACGTATCGGTGTTCGACATGGAGCCGGAAGGCAACCCGCTCGGCCTGTACCTCGAGTCGCTCGGTCGCTACGAGGCCATGCCCGAAGACACGCTCGTGCTGCCCTCGCACGGCAAGCCGTTTCGCGGCGTGCGCACGCGCATCGGCCAACTGCGCGCGCACCACGACGCGCGGCTCGCCGAAGTCATGGAGGCCTGTGCGCACACGCCAAAAAGCGCCGCCGACATCGTGCCGCTCATGTTCAAGCGCGCGCTCGACATGCATCAGCTGACGTTCGCGATGGGCGAAGCGCTCGCGCATCTGCATCTACTGTGGTTCGCGGGCAAGCTCAAGCGCACGATCGACGAGAAAGGCGTGGTGCGCTTTTCGGCCTGATTGCGTAAGCAGATAACAAGAAACAAAAGGGGGCGGCTCAATCGAGCCGCCCCCTCTTCTTTGCCGCATCACATCACGCCGCGAAAATCAGTTCCCGCCACCCGTAATCAGGTCGGCGCCCTTGGGCCGCACGAACTTGAACGCCGACGCCGGCAGCGACGGATTCTTCTCGATGTTGGAGAACGTGAGCAGCGTCACGTTGCCGAACACGTCGTGCAGTTCCATCGCTTCAAGGTTGCCGTCACGAAAGCCGATGCCCACGCTCTTGAACTGCGTGTCCTTCGACTTCGGCACCAGTTGCAGCCAGTCGATGCCGTTCTTCACACCCGCGTCGGAGAGCGTGAAGTTTTTGTCCAGATCGTTGCTGCCGAACAGGATGGCCGCCGGGCTCGCGCCAAGCGCGCCGCCGAGCTTGCGCTCGGTGACCTGGTTCAGGTCCTTGTCGTAGACATAGAGATTGTCGCCATCGGATTGCAGCAGTTGCTGATACGGCTTCTCATAGGTCCAGATGAACTTGCCGGGACGCGAGAACACGAATGTGCCGCTCGACGTCTTGGCGTTCGCCGTGGCCGTGGCAATGGCATCGCTCGCGTTCTTCGCGTTGGTGGGCGTCTTGAGCTCGCGCTGCACGAAGTTGCCGCGCGCGGCGTGCACTTGCGAGACGAACTGCTTCAGTTGATCGGTGCCACTCGCCCAGGCGTGCGACGCCATCACGAGCGACGCGCCAAGCGCGACGAAGATTGCGCGGCCCGCGCGGCCCAGCGTCAAACGGGTCTGTTGTCCAACCGGAAACTGCATCTGTCGTTCTCCAAAAACTACCATGCGACCACCCTGAGTGCTCGCGCCGTCATGCGCGCGGACTCAAGGCAGACTCAATCGACCTCGCGCGTGGGCGCGAGAATCTCGCGGTTGCCGCTCGAAGACATCGCCGAAACGAGTCCCGATTGCTCCATCTGTTCGAGCAGGCGCGCCGCGCGGTTGTAGCCGATGCGCAGATGCCGCTGCACGAGCGAGATCGACGCGCGCCGGTTCTTGATGACCACCTCGACGGCCTGATCGTAGAGCGGGTCGGACTCGTCGCCGGTTCCGGAAGCGCTCGCCGAGCCTTCGTCGCCCTCGCCCGCCGTGCCGCCTTCGAGAATGCCTTCGATATAGTTCGGCTCGCCCTGCTCCTTGAGCTTGTCGACGACGCGGTGCACCTCGTCGTCGGCCACGAATGCGCCGTGCACGCGCACAGGCAGCCCCGTGCCGGGCGGCAGATAGAGCATGTCGCCCATGCCGAGCAGCGACTCGGCGCCCATCTGGTCGAGAATCGTGCGCGAGTCGATCTTCGACGACACCTGGAACGCGATGCGCGTCGGCACGTTGGCCTTGATGAGGCCGGTGATCACGTCCACCGAAGGCCGCTGCGTCGCGAGGATCAGGTGAATGCCGGCGGCGCGCGCCTTCTGCGCAATGCGCGCGATCAGCTCTTCGACCTTCTTGCCGACCACCATCATGAGGTCGGCCAGTTCGTCGATCACCACGACGATGTGCGGCAGCTTTTGCAGCGGCTCCGGATCGTCGGGCGTGAGGCTGAACGGATTCGGAATCTTCTCTTCGCGCTTGTTCGCTTCCTCGATCTTGTTGTTGTAGCCCGCGAGATTGCGCACGCCCAGCTTGCTCATGAGCTTGTAGCGACGCTCCATTTCGGCGACGGTCCAGTTCAGCGCGTTGCCGGCCTGGCGCATGTCGGTCACGACCGGACACAGCAGATGCGGAATGCCCTCGTACACGCTCATTTCGAGCATCTTCGGATCGATGAGGATCATGCGCACCTGCTCGGCGCTCGCCTTGTAAAGCAGCGAGAGGATCATCGCGTTGATGCCCACCGACTTGCCCGAGCCGGTCGTGCCGGCCACGAGCAGGTGCGGCATCTTCGCGAGATCGGCGCAAACCGGCTTGCCGCCGATGTCCTTGCCCAGACCCATGGTGAGCGCCGAAGGCGCGTCCGCATAAACGGCCGAGCCGAGGATTTCGGACAGGCGCACGGTCTGGCGGCGCTGGTTCGGCAACTCGAGCGCCATGTAGTTCTTGCCCGGAATCGTCTCCACCACGCGGATCGAAACGAGCGAAAGCGAGCGCGCGAGGTCCTTCGCGAGGCCCACGATCTGGCTGCCCTTCACGCCGGTGGCGGGCTCGATCTCGTAGCGCGTGACGACCGGGCCCGGATACGCAGCCACCACGGCCACGTCCACGCCGAAGTCCTTGAGCTTCTTCTCGATCAGGCGCGAGGTGAACTCGAGCGTATCGTCGGAGATCGTTTCCTGAGTCTTGGGCGCGGGGTCGAGCAGCGAGATCGGCGGCAAGGTGGAGTCGCCCGGCAGATCGGTGAAGAGCGGCACCTGACGCTCCTTCTCCACGCGCTCGGAGCGCTGCGGCGTGACCACGGGCGGCACGATCGTGACCGGCTCGTGCTCCTCGATCTTCACGCGGCCGCGCTCGACCTTGCCTTCGCGCTTGACCGCGGCGGCCTCGCCGAGCTTGCGGTCGCGGCCCGCTTCGCGGCGCAGTTGCGCCATCGTCACGGCATTGATGATCGACTCGCCGACCTTTTCGGCCACGCTCAGCCACGAAAAACGGAAATACAGCGACAAACCGATCGCAAGCGCCAGCAACAGCGCGAGCGTGCCGCCCGTAAAGCCCAGCGCGCTGGAGACGCCGCGCGCCACTGCCTCGCCCACCACGCCGCCCGGCGCACGCGGCAACTGCACCTTGAGCGACCACATGCGCAGCGCCTCGATGCCGTCGCAGGCGAGCAGCACGAGCACGAATGCGAAGCCTTCGGCGATCCAGCCGTGGTCGCGCGGTTTCTCGTCGTCGTCCTCGGGGAGCGCTTCGTGGCGCGTGATGCGCTGGTAATTCTTCGAAATGTGGCGCGCGAGCAGCACGACCCACCAATAGGCGGACAGGCCGAACAGCAGCAGCAGGATGTCCGAGGTCCATGCGCCGACGCGCCCTGCCCAGTTCGAGATATGGTCGACCTGAGCGGCGTGGGTCCAGCTCGGGTCGCGGCGGCTGTAGCTGATGAGCGCCATCAGCAGGAACACGCCGAGCGCGACCTGCAGGATCCAGCGGATTTCGGTGAAAAGACGCGACATGCGATTAGGCAATGCCTGCGCCTGCGCGGAAAAAGGAGCTTTGGCCATTGAATCCTGGTGATTCTTGATGCTTGCGCGGTCCGGGCGCACTGCCGGGGGCTCCGGCAGACCGGCGCGGCCGCCGACGTCTGATCCGGCCTATTGTAAACGCGTTGTTTAGACCCCGGCTGCCTCAACGCTGTAAATGAGGGTAACTGGCAACGGCGCCGCCGGCGCCGAACCCAGGCTATCGCGCCGATGAAAAACCTTGATAGCGCGGCGAAAGCTCCCGGCCTTTATAATTGCGGGCTGATGCCCAACTACCTGCGTGTGCCCCGCCGCACTCACCGGCGGCCGCCTGAGGATTCAGCTAACTGCACCAGGCCGCCGGCCCCGGGAACCCGCGCCACGCAGCGCCTTCTACGGAATTCGATCATGTCCGCAACCAAACACGCCAAAGTCCTGATTCTCGGTTCCGGCCCCGCCGGCTACACGGCAGCCGTCTATGCGGCGCGCGCGAACCTTTCGCCGCTGCTCGTCACCGGGCTCGCCCAGGGCGGCCAGCTCATGACCACGACCGATGTGGAAAACTGGCCCGCCGATCCGAACGGCGTGCAGGGCCCGGAACTGATGCAGCGTTTTCTCGAGCATGCCGAGCGCTTCAACACGGAAATCGTGTTCGATCACATTCACACGGCCAAACTCGATGAGAAGCCCATCCGCCTGATCGGCGACTCGGGCGAGTACACCTGCGATTCGCTCATCATTGCGACGGGCGCATCGGCGCAATACCTCGGCCTGCCGAGCGAAGAGCTCTTCATGGGCCGCGGCGTCTCCGCCTGCGCGACCTGCGACGGCTTCTTCTACCGCAACCAGCACGTCGCGGTGATCGGCGGCGGCAACACGGCGGTCGAGGAAGCGCTTTATCTCGCCGGCATCGCGAAGAAGGTCACGGTCATCCACCGCCGCGACAAGTTCCGCGCCGAGCCGATCCTGATCGACCGCCTGCTGGAAAAGGAAAAGGAAGGCGTCGTCGAGATCAAGTGGGATCACGTGCTCGACGAAGTCAAGGGCAACGAGGGCGGCGTGAACGGCCTGCGCATCAAGAACACGAAGACGGGCGAAACCACCGACCTTGATCTCCAGGGCGTGTTCGTCGCGATCGGCCACAAGCCGAACACCGACATCTTCGAAGGCCAGCTGGAGATGAAGAACGGCTACATCATCACGAACGGCGGCCTGAACGGCAACGCCACGGGCACGAGCGTGCCGGGCGTGTTCGCGGCCGGCGACGTGCAGGACCACGTCTATCGCCAGGCCATCACGAGCGCCGGCACGGGCTGCATGGCCGCGCTCGACGCGCAGCGCTATCTGGAAACCGTCAGCGAGATCGGGGCGCACGTGATGAGCGCCGAAGCCGAGCGCTGATCGATCCGCGCGAGCCGTTAAAATAGCGTCGTTAAACCAGACGGCGCACCGAGAGAGGGCCGCGGCCAGCCAGCCGGCGGCCCTTTGCTTTTACAGCGTTTTTTGCCGTCTTTTTTGCAGCGTTTTTCGCGTGCCGCGCTGAACGCACGCCACTGAGATTCATCCAGCGTCTTTCGCCATGCCCAAGAACGTGCCCCATCCGGGCGAGCCCAAGCGCCCCGCCCCCACGCGCCCTGCCGCGCCAAGCATCGCGCCCGAGCCCGCCCCCGAACCCGGCAAGGCCGCCACGGGCTTCGCCGGCCTCGGCAGCCTGCGCGAAGCGCTCAAAACACAAACGCGCCAGCGCGAGCGTGAACGCGCGGCCGCCCAGGCGGCGCGCGTGGAAGCCGCCGCCGACAGCGACCTGTTCCGCCGCGAAATCGGCCAGATCGCGCCGCTCAAGCAGCCGCCGCGCGCGCAGCCGCGCCGCGAAGCACCCGTGCCGCTGCCACTGCAAACGCGTCTCGACGAGCAGGCGGTCCTGCACGAAGCGATTTCCGACGACTTCGACCCCGAAGCCCTGCTCGATACCGACGACTCGCTCTATTACCACCGTCCCGGCGTGAGCGAGGAAGTCGTCAAGAAGCTGCGGCGCGGTGCGTGGATCGTGCAAGCGCAGCTCGACCTGCACGGCATGCGCCGCGAGGAAGCGCGCGATTCACTGCAAACCTTCATCCGCGAGGCGGGCAAGCGCGGGCTGCGCTGCGTGCGCGTGATTCACGGCAAGGGGCTCGGCTCCGTGGGCAAGGAGCCCGTGCTCAAGGGCAAGGTGCGTGCGTGGCTCGTGCAGAAGGAAGAAGTGATCGCGTTCTGCCAGGCGCGGCCGCATGACGGCGGCGCCGGTGCGGTGCTCGTGCTGCTGCAGCCGCATACGCACGGGCACGGACAGCATCACTCGCACGCACGCTGAGCGAAGCCTTCAGTAAAAACCCCGCGGCTGCTCACGCAGCGGCGGGGTTTTTTGTCGCTTACCACACCAGAAGCGCACCAGCAAAACCTGGCGCGAATCGATCCGGACCGCTCAAGCGATGCGCTCTTCGGTTTTCGGATCGAACAGCACAGCCTTCGACACGTCGAATAGCAGCTCCATGCTATTGAGCGGCTGCGGATTCGCGCCCGGGTGCACGCGGCTCACGATGCGCTTGCCGTTGACCTGCGCGAACACGAGCGTGTCCGGGCCGGTCGGCTCGATCACGTCGACCTTCACGGTGTGGCGCTGCAGTTCGTGGCCGTGGCCGTCGTGCGAGCTGCGCGCGTCGGTGATGCGCTCCGGGCGCAGGCCCAGCACCACCTCCTGGCCGACACGGCCGCGCAGCTTGCTGGCCTCGAACGGCAGGTTCAGCACGCTGCGTGCGACACCCGTGTCGAGCTCGATGCCGATGCCCGAGCCCTGCTCCACCAGCTTGCCGTTGATGAAGTTCATCGGCGGCGCGCCGATGAAGCCCGCCACGAAGAGATTCGACGGCGAATCGTAGATCTCCTGCGGCGCGCCGAACTGCTGCACGATGCCGTCCTTCATCACGGCGATGCGGTCGCCGAGCGTCATCGCCTCGATCTGGTCGTGCGTCACGTAGACGATCGTCTTGCCCACGCGCTGGTGCAGCAGCTTGATTTCCGAGCGCATCTCGATGCGCAGCTTGGCGTCGAGGTTCGAGAGCGGCTCGTCGAACAGGAACATGATCGGGTCGCGTGCGAGTGCGCGGCCCATCGCGACGCGCTGGCGCTGGCCGCCCGAAAGCTGGCCGGGCTTGCGGTCGAGCAGATGCTGAATCTGCAGCATGCTCGACACGCGGTCGACGATCTGCGTCTGCTCGGCCTTCGACACCTTGCGGATGTTCAGGCCGAACGAGATGTTCTCGCGCACGGTCATCGACGGATAGAGCGCGTACGACTGGAACACCATCGCGATGTCGCGATCCTTCGGCGAGAGGTTGTTCACCACCTTGCCGTCCATCATGATCTCGCCCTTGGTGACGGTTTCGAGACCCGCGATCATGTTGAGCAGCGTCGACTTCCCGCAGCCCGAGCCGCCGACCAGAATCAGGAACTGGCCGTCTTCGATGTCGATGTTGACGCCCTTGAGGACGGGCACCCCGTTGGGGTAGGTCTTGTAGACGTCGCGAATGGAAAGGCTTGCCATGCTATGAATCCTTTAATCGAGTAGAGCTTCTTAGCCCTTCACCGCGCCCGCCGTGAGGCCGCGCACGAAGTAGCGGCCGGCGATCACGTAGACGAGCAGCGTGGGCAGCGCGGCGATGATCGCGCCGGCCATGTCGACGTTGTATTCCTTCACGCCCGTGGAGGTGTTCACGAGATTGTTCAGCGCCACCGTGATCGGCATCGAATCGACACCCGAGAACACGATGCCGAACAGGAAGTCATTCCAGATCTGCGTGAATTGCCAGATCAGGCACACCATGAAAATCGGCAGCGAGATCGGCAGCATGATGCGCGTGAAGATCATGAAGAAGCCGGCGCCGTCGATGCGCGCAGCCTTCACGAGTTCCGCCGGCACGCTCACGTAGAAGTTGCGGAAGAACATCGTCGTGAACGCGATGCCGTACACCACGTGCACCAGAACCAGCCCGCCAATCGTGTTCGAAAGGCCGAAGAAGCCTTCGAGACGCGCCATCGGCAAGAGGATCGCCTGAAACGGGATGAAGCAGCCCACCAGCAGCATCGTGAAGAGCGCATCCGCGCCGCGAAAGCGCCAGTGCGTGAGCACGTAGCCATTGAACGCGCCGATGATCGACGAGATCAGCACGGCCGGGATCACCATCTTCACCGAGTTCATGAAGAACGGCTGCATGCCGTCGCAGCGCACGCCGGTGCAGGCATGCGCCCACGCCTTCACCCACGGCGCGAAGCTCGGGCTCGCGGGCAGCGTGAGCATGTTGCCCGTGTGAAGCTCGTCGAGCGTCTTGAACGACGTCGACAGCATCACGTAGAGCGGGAACAGGAAGTACAGGGCGAACAGGATCAGCGCCGCATAGACGAACACGCGGCTCACCTTCATCTTAGGCTGCATTGCGCGTGCTCCTCGATTCCAGGTACATGAGCGGCACGAGCACGGCCACCACTGTCGCGAGCATCATCATCGACGAAGCTGCGCCGACACCGAGCTGCCCGCGGTTGAACGAAAACGTGTACATGAAGATGGCCGGCAGCGACGACGACGTGCCGGGGCCACCCGCGGTGAGCGCGACGACGAGGTCGAAGGTCTTGATCGTGATGTGGCACAGGATCAGCAGCACCGAGAAAAACACCGGACGCATGCTCGGAATCACGATCTTGCGGTAGATCGTGGGCAGTGTCGCGCCATCCACCTGGGCGGCCTTGAAGATTTCGCTGTCGACGCCGCGCAGGCCGGCGAGGAACAGCGCCATGCAAAAGCCGGTGGACTGCCAGACGGCGGCAACCACGATACAGAAAATCGCCTTGTCCGGGTCGTTGAGCCAGTCGAGCTGGAAGCTCGTCCAGCCCCAGTCGTGCAGCACCTGCTGAAGACCGAGATCGGGGTTGAAGATCCACTGCCACGCCGTGCCCGTGACGATGTACGAGAGCGCCATCGGATAGAGAAACACCGCGCGCAGCGCGCCTTCCTGGCGAATCTGCTGATCGAGCAGGATCGCGAGAAACAGCCCGAGCGCCACGCAAACGGCGATGAACGGAATGCCGAACCATGCGAGGTTCTGCGCCGAGGTCCACCAGACGTCGTTGCTGAAGAGCTCGCTGTAGCGGTCGAAGCCCGCGAATTCGTAGCGCGGCATCAACCGCGAATTCGACAGCGACAGATAGCCGGTGATGATGATGAAGCCGTAGACAAACACGAGGCTGATCAGAATGCTGGGCGAAAGCACCAGCTTCGGAATCCAGCGGTCTGCGAGCGCCGCCATGGGCGACGCGCGGCCTGTGGCAGGCGTGGCCGCCTTGCCGTTGCCGCTAAGAGAAGCAGTCACTGCGCGACTCCTGGTACGGTGTGGAACATTACGGACTCCGCACGATAAAGGGTTAGGTTTGACCCGTCATGCCCGGAGTGCGCCGCGCACGGCGCACTCCGCTTGTTTCATTGCAACGACTTCAAAAACCCGCTTCGCTTACTTGGTCTTGGCAGCCTTCGCGAGCGCTTCCACCGCGCTCTTCGAATCCTGGGTCGAGTTCATGAACTTCGTGACGACGTCGGTGATCGCACCGGCCGTGGCGTCTGCCTGAGCCATGCCGTGTGCGAGCGACGGCACATAGCCGCCCGCCTTGATCGCGGCCTGCTCATCCGCGTACGACTGCTTGCCGCACGCATCGAACTTGCTCATGTCCACGCCAAGGCGCACCGGGATCGAGCCCTTGTACAGGCTGAACTGTTCCTGGAAAGCGGGGCTCATGATCGTCTTCGCCAGCGCGATCTGACCCGGCGTGGCCGCCTTCTGGTCCTTCTGCTGGAAGAACACGAACGAGTCGACGTTGAACGTGTAGGCCTTCGAGGTGCCCGGCACCGGCGCGCAGACGTAGTCCTTGCCCGGCTGCTTCTTGGCGTTTTCGAACTCGCCCTTGGCCCAGTCACCCATGAACTGCATGCCCGCCTTGCCGTTGATGACCATGGCCGTGGCGAGGTTCCAGTCGCGGCCCGTGCGCGCGTTATCCATATACGACTGAATCTTGCGAACTGTGTCGAACACACCCACCATCTGCTGCGAGGTCAGGGTCTTCTGGTCGAGATCGACAATCGCCTTCTTGTAGAAGTCCGCGCCCTGCGAGAGCACCACGTCTTCCCACAGCGTCAGGTCTTGCCACGGCTGGCCGCCCGCCGCAACCGGCTGGTAGCCCGCGGCCTTGAGCTTGTCGGCCAGCGCGAAGAACTCCGGCCACGTGGTCGGCGCCTTGCCGCCCACCTTGTCGAGCGCGGCCTTGTTGATCCACAGCCAGTTCACGCGGTGCACCGAGAACGGCGCGCCGACGTAATGGCCGTCCGCGCGCATGATCTTGTCGATTTGCGGCGGCAGGTTGGCCTTCCAGTCGCCGGCAGCCGAATCGATCGGCACCAGCACGCCCTGCTGCGCCCATTCCTGGATCAGCGGGCCCTTGATCTGCGCTGCCGTGGGTGCGTTGCCCGAGATCACCTGGGTCTTCAGTGCCGTCATGGCCGCCGCGCCCGCGCCGCCGGCGACCGCGAAGTCCTTCCACACGTAGCCCTGCTTCTGCATGTCGTCCTTGAGCACGCCGACCGCCTTCGATTCGCCGCCCGAAGTCCACCAGTGCAGCACTTCGAGGGATTCGGCTGCCTGCGCAGTCGCGACGCCGGCCATGAGACCTGCGGCGCACAGGGCGCCCATGATCGCTCGGAATTTCATTGCTTATCTCCTCCAGACACCTGATCAGTAAAAACTAGTTGGCCCCTGATGTACCCAGGGTGCGGTGTGGTTAATACAGGCACAAAAACAGGCAAAACACTGGACGGACGGGCGCCGGAGTGCCGCGCGCGTGAAGGTCAATCGATGCGCGCGGGCCGCGGGCCGGTGTCCGGCCGCTGGACGCTCAAGAGATGAGTGGTTCGGAATACAAAGACTGTCTCCTCTTTTGATTTTCTCCGGCCGCGTTCGCAAGCGCGATGCGCAGCCAGTCGAGGCGCCGCGTGCCATGCTCATGCAGCGCGGCGGCCGAACATCCCCACCTCCGGCGCCCGGCGGGCACATGAACGGCTCCATTGTCCGTTAACATGTGGGCGTTCCGCCCATCCGAAAAAGCGCGCGAAAACCCGTGCACGATTGCTGCAAAACCCATGCTGCGCCGCGCTTGCCTACGCTTTTTTCATCGAATGAACGTTACCTCTTGATTTGGATTGTAGTTAAACTACAATTCAGTGTCAAAAAAAATTTTATCGGACTACGGCCGCCTGGCGCAGCGCGATCGGCATACCGCCGCGGCCCCGCCGGAACTTGTTCCCGCGGCATTTCTGGACTGTGACGGAGACTATGCAAAGCCCTAACGATTCTGGTTTCACGTTCGTGCTCTTCGGCGCCACCGGCGACCTGTCGATGCGCAAGATCCTGCCGGCCCTGTTCGAGGCGCACCGCTCGGGCATGCTCGCCGCGTCCGGGAAAATCGTGGGCGTTGCACGCCACGAGGACACTCGCGACCAATACCTCCAGTGGGTCAACGAGCACGTCAAGCCGCACGTCTCGAAGAACGGTCTCGACGAAGCCGCGTGGGCGAGCTTTCTCGAGCGCATCGTCTATGTGAAGCTCGACCTCTCGCGCGCCGAGGACTTCACCACGCTGCGCGACGGCATCGAGGCGCTGCCCGGCATCCGCGTGTTTTACCTGGCCACGGGCCCGTCCCTGTTCGTGCCGATCTGCCGCGCGCTCGCCTCGGTCGGCCTGAACCAGAACGCGCGCATCGTGCTGGAAAAGCCGCTCGGCTACGACCTCGAGTCGTCCAATGCGATCAACGACGCGGTCGGCGAAATCTTCGCCGAAGAGCAGATCTACCGGATCGACCACTATCTCGGCAAGGAGCCGGTGCAGAACCTGCTCGCGCTGCGCTTCGGCAATGCGCTGTTCGAGCCGCTGTGGCGCCGCGAATGGGTCGAAAGCATCCAGATCACCATTGCGGAAGAACTGGGCGTGGAAGCGCGCGGCGACTTCTACGACAACACCGGCGCGCTGCGCGACATGGTGCAGAACCACTTGCTTCAATTGCTCTCGATCGTCGCCATGGAGCCGCCGCATTCAATGGATTCGGACTCGGTGCGCGACGAAAAGCTGCGCGTGCTGCGCGCGCTCAAGCCCATCAATCCCGCCGATATCAGCAAGGTCGCCGTGCGCGGCCAATACCATGCGGGCGTGATCCGCGGGCAGCAGGTGCCGGGCTACGCGACCGAGCACGGCGTGAAGCCCGATAGCCGCACCGAAACCTTCGTCGCCCTGAACGTCGAGATCGAGAACTGGCGCTGGGCGGGCGTGCCTTTTTTCCTGCGCACGGGCAAGCGTCTGGCCGACCGCGTCGCGGAAATCGTGGTGAACTTCCGCCCCGTGCCGCATTCGGCGCTGGGCCCCACGGCGCTGCGCGCGGGCTCCAACCGTCTGGTCATCCGCCTGCAGCCGAACGAAAATATTCGTCTGTACTGCCTCGCCAAGCAGCCTGGCGAAGGCATGAATCTCTCGAGCGTGCATCTCGACCTCGCGTTCGACCAGTTCTTCCGCGAAGGCCAGATGGAGGCGTACCAGCGTCTCTTGCTCGACGTGATCAACGGGCGCCTCGCGCTCTTCGTGCGCCGCGACGAGCAGGAAGCCGCGTGGAAATGGGTCGAGCCCATCCTCAACGAATGGGCCGTGTCGCCCCGCCCGCCCAAGCCTTATGCCGCGGGCACCTGGGGACCGGCAGCGTCGAGCGCGATGCTGGCGCAGCACGGCACCTGCTGGCTCGAAGAAGAGAATTGACCGGACCGATGAACACCCCCGCGAACATCCCCGCGGATCGACAAAAAAGCAGCCTGGAGGAGAAGTGATCGAGCTTCACGTATTCGACGACCCGCGCGTCCAATCGGACGCGCTGGCGCGAGCCGTGGGCGACGCACTACATGCGTCGCTCGCCGCTCTTGCTGCCGCGCCCGGCACCGGCGCGCGCCGTGCAACGCTCGCGGTTTCCGGCGGCACGAGCCCGCGTCCGTTTCTCGAGACCCTGTCGACGCACCGCTTCGACTGGGCGCACACCGACATCACCCTGGTGGACGACCGCTGGGTGCCCGAGACCGATCCGGCCAGCAACGCACGCCTCGCGCACGAGACCCTGCTGAAGCACGAGGCGGCGCAGGCGCGTTTCCTGCCGCTCGTCGACGTCACGCAGGAACTGGATGCGCACGTGGCCGCGCTCAACGCCGACCCGCAGCGCCGCCTGCCCAACGTCGCGGTGCTCGGCATGGGTGAAGACGGCCACACCGCGTCGATCTTCGCCGACGCGCCCGAGTGGCACGAAGCCATCACCACGGCGCGCCCGTTCGTGGCCGTGCATCCGCAGGCCGCGCCGCACGCGCGCGTCTCGTGGTCGATGCAGGCGCTGCGCCAGGTCGATCGCCTGTTCCTGCTGATCGCGGGCCAGCGCAAGCTCGACGTGCTGCAACAAGCCGCTGCCGCGGAACAGAACAACGCCATCTCGAAGCTGGCGAACGACAAGGGAGTGAGACTCGATGTCTACTGGTGCGCCTAACAAATCCGCCCCTGGCGCGGGCCAGCACGCCGACGGACCGAGGCTGCTCGCCGACATCGGCGGAACCAACGCGCGCTTCGCGCTGGAGACGCGCGCGGGCGAGATCGGCCAGGTGCGCGTGTACCCATGCGCCGACTATCCGGGCGTCGCGGACGTGATCCAGCAGTATCTGAAGGACACGAAGATCGGCCGCGTGAACCACGCCGCGATCGCCATTGCGAACCCGGTCGACGGCGACCAGGTGCGCATGACCAATCACGACTGGACCTTCTCGATCGAAGCCACGCGCCGCGCGCTCGGCTTCGACACGCTGCTGGTCGTGAACGACTTCACCGCGCTCGCCATGGCCTTGCCGGGCCTGACCGACGCGCAGCGCACCCAGGTGGGCGGCGGCCAGCGCCGCCAGAACAGCGTGATCGGTCTGCTCGGGCCGGGCACGGGCCTCGGCGTCTCGGGCCTGATTCCCGCCGACGACCGCTGGATCGCGCTCGGCAGCGAAGGCGGCCACGCCAGCTTCGCGCCGCAGGACGAGCGCGAAGATCTCGTGCTCCAGCACGTGCGCAAGAAGTGGCCGCACGTGTCGTTCGAGCGCGTCTGCGCGGGGCCCGGCATCGAGCTGATCTATGGGGCGCTTGCCGCGCGCGACAAGAAGAAGGTGGGCGCGGACATCAACACGGCCGAGATCGTCAAGCGCGCGCACGACGGCGACGCGCTCGCGGCGGAAACCATCGAATGCTTCTGCGGCATTCTCGGCAGCTTCGCGGGCAACATCGCGATGACGCTCGGCTCGCTCGGCGGCATTTATATCGGCGGCGGCGTGGTGCCGCGTCTGGGCGAGCTATTCATGCGCTCGTCGTTTCGCCAGCGCTTCGAGGCCAAGGGCCGCTTCGACGCCTATCTCGCTAACGTGCCCACCTACGTCATTACCGCCGAATACCCGGCGTTTCTCGGCGTCTCGGCCATCCTCGCGGAACAGCTCTCGAACCGCGCGGGCGGCGGATCGTCGGCGGTGTTCGAGCGCATCCGCCAGATGCGTGATGCGCTCACGCCCGCCGAGCGGCGCGTGGCCGACCTCGCGCTCAACCATCCGCGCTCGATCATCAACGACCCCATCGTCGATATCGCGCGCAAGGCCGACGTGAGCCAGCCCACGGTGATCCGCTTTTGCCGCTCGCTCGGCTGCCAGGGGCTCTCCGACTTCAAGCTCAAGCTCGCCACCGGCTTGACGGGCACGATCCCCGTGAGCCACAGCCAGGTGCATCTGGGCGACACCGCGACCGACTTCGGCGCGAAGGTGCTCGACAACACGGTTTCGGCCATCCTGCAGCTGCGCGAGCACCTGAACTTCGAGCAGGTCGAGCAGGCCATCACGCTGCTCAACGGCGCGCGGCGCATCGAGTTCTATGGGCTCGGCAACTCGCATATCGTCGCCCAGGACGCGCACTACAAGTTCTTTCGCTTCGGCATCCCGACTATCGCTTACGGCGACCTCTACATGCAGGCGGCGTCCGCTGCGCTGCTCGGCAAGGGCGACGTGATCGTGGCGGTCTCGAAGTCGGGCCGCGCGCCTGAGCTCTTGCGCGTGCTCGACGTGGCGATGCAGGCCGGCGCGAAAGTGATTGCGATCACGTCGAGCAACACGCCGCTCGCCAAGCGAGCGACCGTGGCGCTCGAAACCGATCACATCGAGATGCGCGAGTCGCAGCTTTCGATGATCTCGCGCATCCTGCACTTGCTGATGATCGACATTCTCGCGGTGGGCGTCGCGATCCGCCGCGCGTCGCCCGAGGGCGACATGAGCCACGCCGTCGAAAAGGCCCGCGAGCAGGCCGACGACGACGCCTCCGCCGTGCTCGACTGGCTGAGCCACGGCGCGTCATCGTCGGCGCGCGCGAGCGATTGATGTCAATGCGTGACGCAAACGCATGACGCAAATGCGCGACGCGAACGTGCGATGAAATGAACAACGGGACGCCTCGGCGTCCCGTTGTTCATGGTGCGCGCTTACGCGTTCGACGCCGTCTGGCTGACGCCCGGCGCGGGCCGGCCATGCCACTTCACGACGATGCGGCGGCCAACCCAGGTGAGCGCGCCGCACGCGCCGATCGTGCAGCCCATGCCGAGCGGCGAGACACCCGGGAACCAGCCGACCACGACGCTCGCGAACGCGCCCAGCGCGAGCTGCGTCGCGCCGAACACCGCAGCGGCCGCGCCGGCGTTCTTCGGGTAGCGGTACATCAGATCGGTCGCGCAGTTCGCGCTCAGCAGCCCCACCACGCCCACCACGAAGAACAGCCCTGCCACGATCGACCACAGCCCGCCCCAACCCGTCACGCACACGAGCGCAACAAAGAACGACGCGGCGATGCTCACCGTGGAGGCCATCGACACCATGCGCAGCGTGCCCATGCGCCCGATGAAGCGCGTGTTGAGGAAATTGCCGAGCATGATGCCGAACACGTTCGCGCCGAAGAACAGCCCGTAGTGCTGGGGCGAGACGTGGAAGTACTCGATATAGACGAACGGCGTGGCCGAGATATAGGTGAACATGGCCGCGAACGCCATGCCGCCGCACAGCATGTGGCCCCAGACGAGCGGGTCGCGCAGCAGCCGCTCGTACGCCATGAATGAGCGCAGCACGGCGCCGCTCTCGCGCTTCTCGGCGGGCCAGGTCTCGGGCACGCGCAGCCAGGCGGCCGCAGCGCACGCGAGGCCGAACAGTGTGAGTGCGACGAACACCACGCGCCAGCCGCCGAGCAGCAGCAACTGCCCGCCGACGAGCGGCGCGAGCAGCGGCCCGATCGAGGTGACGATGGCGACCATCGACAGCACCTTGGCGGCGTCGGACGGCTCGTGCGCGTCGCGCGCGATCGCCCGTGCGAGCACGGAGGCCGCGCCCGCGCCGAGCGCCTGCAGAAAGCGCACGACCGTGAGCTCGCCCACCGAGTACGAGAACCAGCATGCGATGCTCGCGAGCGTGAAGAGCGCGATGCCGCCCAGCAGCACGGGGCGACGGCCGTAGGCATCGGAGAGCGGGCCGTAGAGCAGCATGCCGATCGAGAAGCCGGCCATGAAACTCGTGAGCGTGAGCGCGGCCGCAGCCGTGCTCACGCCGAACGACTGGGCGATGGCGGGCAGGCTCGGCAGGTACATGTCGGTGGCAAGCGGGCCGCAGGCGGCGAGCACGCCGAGCAACAGGATCAGCCGGCCATCGGGCCGGCGTCGCGGGGAATGGGGCATGGGATCGACCAGGAGCGGACCGTCGCCGAGGGCGCGGTCCCGGTGTTCTGGGCCGCTTCGGCATGAACCGGTTGGGGTCTCATCCGCGTCTCTCCTCCGCATCTCGATTGCGATGCAAGTGCGACGCGGGTGACGCAAAAAGCGGCTACGTAGCGGGGGCATTGTACCCGACGCTTAAATTCCGCTTTCGGCATCGCGCAAGGCCGGCCAGGCCGGGCTGCGCCCACGCTTTGCGTTAAGCTGCGCCCTTTCCCGTTCTTCAATGCGCCGCACGGCGCGAGCTTCGTTCATGAGCGCCTACCTGCTGATCTGGAGCCCCAGGAAGTGGCCCTGGCCCGAGTTGCCCGACTGCGCGCGCCGCGTTCAGGAAAGCGCTGCCGTCGCCGACACCTGGGGCTGCGGCTTCGCACGCGGCATCCTGCCCGGCGACCGCGTGTTCCTGCATCGCGTCGCCTCCGAGCCGCGCGGCCTGTTCGGCTCCGGCTACGTGACGCGCGCGCCCTACGAGGTGCCCGACCTCGCGTACAAGCGCGGCTATCGGCTATGCATCGACTTCGTCTACGACTGGCTGGTCGACGCCAACGACAACGTCGTCATCGCGCGCGACGCGTTGCGCGTCCATCCGTTTTCCGTGCAGACATGGGATGCGCAAAGCTCGGGCACGGTCATCAAGCCGATCGCCGAGGGCGCGCTGGAGAAACGCTGGGCCGAGCTGACCGGCAAGCGGCCCATGCCGGCCGCCGCGGTTGCGGCGGTTGCGGCGGTTGCGGCGGTTGCGGCGGTTGCGGCGCATGACGCGCTTGCGCGGACCGCGCGCCGTCCGTAGCGGCCCCCGGCCCACTCGGCGTGAGTCCGGTACAATTTCGCCATTGCCGCCCCTTCGCTGGCGCCCGGCCCGGCACCTCGTCTGGCCGGCCCCGAGCCGCATGGGGTCCGAGCGTCGGCGCGCCAAGGCCCCGCCTGCCGCGCGCCTGATCACACCACTGCAGCCACCGCACCAACCACTCTCGCAGGCCCAGCACCCATGTCCAACAGCTCGTCCACGAACCAGGCCCTCTTCGAACGCGCCCAGCGCACCATTCCGGGCGGCGTCAATTCGCCCGTGCGCGCGTTCCGCTCGGTCGGCGGCACGCCGCGCTTCATCGAGCGCGCACAAGGTGCGTACTTCTGGGACGCCGAAGGCAAGCGCTATATCGACTACATCGGCTCGTGGGGCCCGATGATCGTCGGCCATGTCCACCCCGAGGTGCTCGAAGCCGTGCAGCGCGTGCTCGTCAACGGCTTCTCGTTCGGCGCGCCCACCGAGGCAGAAATCGAGATCGCCGAGGAAATCTGCAAGATCGTGCCGTCGATGGAGCAGGTGCGCATGGTGTCGAGCGGCACCGAAGCCACCATGAGCGCGCTGCGGCTCGCACGCGGCTACACGAAGCGCGACCGCATCGTGAAGTTCGAAGGCTGCTATCACGGCCACGCCGACAGCCTGCTCGTGAAGGCCGGCTCGGGTCTGCTCACGTTCGGCAACCCCACATCGGCGGGCGTGCCGGTGGACATCGCGAAGCACACCACGGTGCTCGAGTACAACAACGTCGCGGCGCTCGAAGAAGCGTTCAAGGCGTTCGGCGACGAGATCGCCGCCGTGATCGTCGAGCCCGTCGCGGGCAACATGAATCTCGTGAAGGCCACGCCCGAATTCATTGGCGCGCTGCGCAGCCTCACGGCGAAGCACGGCAGCGTGCTGATCTTCGACGAGGTGATGTGCGGCTTCCGCGTCGGCCTGCGCGGCGCGCAGGCGCTCTACGGCATGCAGGCCGATCTCGTGTGTCTGGGCAAGGTGATCGGCGGCGGCATGCCGGCGGCGGCGTTCGGCGGCCGCCGCGAGATCTTGGACCACCTCGCCCCCAACGGCGGCGTGTACCAGGCGGGCACGCTCTCGGGCAACCCGATCGCCGTGGCCGCGGGCCTGAAGACGCTGCAACTCATTCAGGCGCCGGGCTTCTACGACCGGCTCACAGCGCAGACCGCGCGGCTCGCGCAAGGCCTCTCGCAGGCCGCACGCGAAGCGAACGTGCCGTTCGTCGCCGATTCGGTGGGCGGCATGTTCGGTCTCTATTTCGCGGACAAGGTTCCGGGCAGCTTCGCGGAAGTCACGAAGAGCGACGTGACGCGCTTTAACCGCTTCTTCCATCAGATGCTGGACGCGGGCGTGTACTTCGCTCCGTCGGCTTACGAGGCGGGCTTCGTGTCGAGCGCGCACGACGACGCCCTCATCGACGAAACGATCGCCGCCGCGCGCCACGCGTTCGCCGCGCAGTAAGGCACACCGTAAGGCGCGCAACAAGGCGCGCCGAGCATCAGCCGAACGCGGGGCGCACGCCCCGCCCCTCGTCCGCAACGCCCCGGAGCCCGCACGACATGTTTTCGCAAGCCGATTTCACCTACATGGAGCGCGCGCTCGCCCTCGCGGTGCGCGGTCTGTACACGACCGATCCGAACCCGCGCGTCGGCTGCGTGCTGGTGAAGGACGGCGTGGTGATCGGCGAGGGCTTCACGCAGCCCGCTGGCCACGACCACGCCGAAATCCAGGCGTTGAGGGACGCGCGTGCGCGCGGCCACGAAGTGCGCGGCGCCACTGCCTACGTTACGCTCGAACCGTGCAGCCATTTCGGCCGCACGCCGCCCTGCGCGAATGCACTGATCGAAGCGAAGGTCGCGCGCGTGATCGCGGCGATGGAGGACCCCAACCCGCTCGTTTCGGGGCGCGGCCTCTCGATACTGCGCGACGCGGGCATCGAAGTGCGCTGCGGCCTGCTCGCCAACGAAGCGCGCGAACTGAATATCGGCTTCGTCTCGCGCATGACGAGAAAGCGCCCCTGGGTGCGCATGAAGGTGGCGGCATCGCTCGACGGCCGCACCGGCCTGCCTTCGGGCGAAAGCCAGTGGATCACGGGCGAAGCCGCGCGCGCCGACGGCCACGCGTGGCGTGCACGCGCCTCGGCCATCCTCACGGGCATCGGCACTGTGAAGGAAGATGACCCGCGCATGACCGTGCGCGCGATCGACACGCCGCGCCAGCCCAAGCGCATTCTCATCGACAGCCGTCTCGACGCCTCGCCGCTCTCACAGATCTTCGTTGGCGCGCCCACGCTGGTGTTTTGCGCCGCGCTCGACGCCACCATCGAGGAACGCGCCGATGCGCTGCGCGCGCGCGGCGCCGAAATCGTCGCGCTCGGCAACGCGGGCGGCAAGGTGGATCTGCCCGCCGTGCTCACGGAGCTGGCCGCGCGCGGCGTGAACGAACTGCACGTGGAAGCCGGCTACAAGCTCAATGGATCGCTGCTGCGCGAAGGCTGCGTGGACGAGCTGCTCGTCTATCTCGCGCCCTCGCTGCTCGGCACGGACGCGCTCGGCATGTTCAATCTTGCCGCGCCCGCGACGCTCGATGCGCGCACGCGCCTCGCGTTTCACTCGGTCGAGCGCGTCGCCGAGGATCTGCGCATCCTCGCGCGCCTCGTGCCCGATGACTCGAATACGAATCTCGACGCGGACACGCACGCGCATGGAGACGCATCATGATTGTTTCTGACGAACTGAACGCACTGAATACAAAGGACAGCCAGATGTTTACCGGAATCGTCGCGGCCGTGGGCCGCATCGAATCGATCAAGCCGCTCGGCAGCGACGCCGATGCGGGCGTGCGCCTCACCGTCGACGCGGGCGGCCTCGACCTCGACGACGTGCAGCTCGGCGACAGCATCGCCATTCAGGGCGCGTGCATGACCGTCATCGAAAAATCTGCGACCCGCTTCGACGTGGACGTCTCGCGCGAAAGCCTGAACCGCACCGTGGGCCTCGCCGACACCGGCGAAGTGAATCTGGAAAAAGCGCTGCGCGCGCACGACCGTCTGGGAGGCCATATCGTCTCGGGCCACGTGGACGGCCTTGGCACTGTCACGCGCTTTGCGCCCGTCGGCGAGTCGCACGAGCTGCGCGTGCTCGCACCCGCGGAGATCGGCCGCTATCTCGCCTATAAGGGCTCGGTCACGGTCAACGGCGTGAGCCTGACCGTAAACTCGGTGGACGACCGCGCGGACGGCTGCGAATTCTCGATCAACCTGATCCCGCACACCGTTGAAGTGACCACGCTCAAGCACCTCGTGGCCGGCGCGAAGGTGAATCTCGAGATCGATTTGATTGCGCGGTATGTGGAGCGGATGCTCGGTGCATCTCAGAACAACCCTAAACCGTTGAAATAATCCGGATTTTGAAATCCACGGTTTACCGCTGCCTCCCCCGATCTGGCCAAATTCGCGATTGGATGGCGGCGGTGATTCCGAATGTGCACGACCCTTACCTACGGTTCGTATTATCGTCAGGTCTCCAAAATTCGGCTCTTCGCCCATTCAACAGGGTCAAAATTTCCGCCAAAATGGCCCTGACTCTGTGTCCCGGGCACCGCGCAAGCGCAACTGCAGCATCACTGATAAAATCCGTCCAAATTCCCTCGCGGCCGCCTTTTTGACGCGCCGCGCGCTCCCCACCCGAACACCATGAAGGAGGCAAAGATGGCAGTAGTCAAGAAGGCCGCCGTCATGCCGCCGGTTCGGGTGATGCCACATATCGCGCACGCGCTGCTTCCGGTGCGCTGACTGCGTCCACGACGGCGCGTCTCGGGCGGTGCGCCCGTGGCGGCGATCTGGCCGCCACGCCGCTTTCCCACGATTTCGAGGATTGACGTTCGGCATCCGGTGCCTGAACGAGCGAACCCCGTTTTCCGCTCATCGCATTTCTGAAGAGTCTTCAGGCCTTTGGCCCGAAGCATCTGTCCATGGCAGACCAAGACAAAAACCCTGCTTCCGGCGGACAAACGTTCCGCAATGTTCTCGGCTTCACGTTCCGGCAGTGGTCGCGCCAGCCGCGCCGCGCAGGCGCGGTGGCCCTCGCCGCGCTACTGGGCGCGCTCGCCGACGTGCTCACGCCGCACTATGCGGGCCAACTCGTCGACGCGCTCGCGCACGACGCCGCGAGCGGCAATGCCGCCGCCTGGCACGCCGCCGTCACGGCGTTCGGGGCACTGACGGCGCTCGGGCTCACCGGCACGCTGATGCGCCAGGCCGCATTCCAGAACATCATCGTGCTCACGCTGAAGATGATGAGCGAGATCGCCACGCACGCCTTTCACCGCGTGCAGCGCTTCTCCACCGACTGGCACGCGAACAGCTTCGCCGGCTCGACCGTGCGCAAGATCACGCGCGGCATGTGGGCGCTCGACCTGCTCAACGACACGCTGCTCGTGGCGCTCTTTCCGTCGCTCGTGATGCTGGTCGGCTCGACCGCCCTGCTCGCGCTGCAGTGGCCCGTCATGGGCCTCGTGGTCGGTATCGGCTCGGTGCTTTATCTCGCCATCACCGTGTCGCTGTCGCTGTTCTACGTCGCGCCGTCGGCGCGCCTCGCGAACCAGTGGGACACGAAGATGGGCGGCGCGCTCGCCGACGCCATTTCGTGCAACGCGGTCGTCAAGGCCTTCGGCGCGGAAACGCGCGAAGAGGCACGGCTCGCGCGCGTGATCGACAAATGGGACAGCCGCACGCGCCGCACCTGGCGGCGCGGCACCTTCAACGGCGGCGTACAGGGCGCGCTGCTGGTTGCGATGCAGGCCGCCATACTCGGCGCGGCGCTCCTGCTGTGGGCGCACGGGCTCGCGAGCGTGGGCGACATCACCTTCGCGCTCACGCTGTTTTTCCTGCTCAAGGGTTATCTGCGCGACGTGGGCATGCACGTGCGCAACCTGCAACGCTCGGTCAACGACATGGAAGAGCTGGTGATGCTCGAAGCCCAGCCGCTCGGCATCGAAGATGAAGCGGGCGCGCCACCGATCGTGATCGACCGTGGCGACATCCGCTTCGAGAACATGACGTTCCGTTACGGCGCGCACGAGCGGCCGCTCTACGCGAATCTTTCGCTGCGCATCGCGCCGGGAGAGCGCGTGGGTCTGGTCGGCCATTCGGGCTCCGGCAAGACCACGCTCATCAAGCTGATCCAGCGCCTCTACGATGTCACCGACGGCCGCATCACGATTGACGACCAGGACATCGCGCAGGTGCAGCAGGCGTCGCTGCGCTCGCAGATCGCCATCGTGCAGCAAGAGCCGGTGCTGTTCCACCGCTCGCTTGCCGAGAACATTGCTTATGCGCGGCCCGGCGCGACCCACGACGAGATCGTGCTGGCGGCGAAACTCGCGAGCGCGCACGACTTCATCATGGCGCTGCCGCGCGGCTATGAAACGCTCGTGGGCGAGCGCGGCGTCAAGCTCTCGGGCGGCGAGCGCCAGCGCGTGGCGATCGCGCGCGCGTTCCTTGCAAACGCACCGATCCTGATCTTCGACGAAGCGACCTCCAGTCTCGACAGCGAAAGCGAAGTGCTGATCCAGCAGGCGATGGAGCGGCTGATGGAGGGCCGCACGACGGTCGTGGTCGCGCACCGGCTTTCGACCGTGCGCGCGCTCGACCGCCTGCTGGTGCTCGAGCGCGGGCGCGTCGCGGAGGAAGGCACGCACGACGAACTCGTGCGCCGCGAGAACGGGCTGTACCGCCGCCTGTTCGAGCGCCAGGCGCTGGAGCTCACGAAGGGACTCGCCGACGATGTCGTGCTGCGATAAACGGCGACCGAACAGCTTCATTGTCGCGAAAGCGCCACTCGGGGGGCGTGCGGGACGTTCGGCCGACCCTTGCATACGCCCGATGCGCATCCGGCGAGGCGAACGCCCAACGCCTGCAAGCCCGCTCACGCACACGCCAGACCCAAATCCCTCCGCCACCCTTCGTTCTGGGCGACGCGCCCGCCCGCGTGGCGTAAAATGTGCGCTTTCCAGCCAAAATTCCACCATGACGCTCGCCTCCACCCTTGAAATCATCGCCGAGCTCAAAGCCGGCAAGATGGTGATCCTCGTCGACGAAGAAGACCGGGAAAACGAGGGCGACCTCGTCATCGCAGCGGAGTTCGTCACGCCTGAAGCCATCAACTTCATGGCGAAGTACGGCCGCGGCCTGGTCTGCCTCACGCTCACGCAGGAGCGCTGCAAGCTGCTCAACCTGCCGCTCATGACCTATCGAAACGGCACGCAGTACGGCACGGCGTTCACGGTCAGCATCGAGGCGGCCGAAGGCGTCACCACCGGCATCTCCGCCGCCGACCGCGCACGCACGATCCAGACCGCCGTGGCACATGACGCGCGCGCCGAGCATATCGTGCAGCCGGGCCACGTGTTCCCGATCATGGCGCAGCCCGGCGGCGTGCTCGTGCGCGCGGGCCACACCGAGGCCGGTTGCGACTTCACGGCGCTTGCGGGCCTCACGCCGGCGGCGGTGATCTGCGAGATCATCAAAGACGACGGCACGATGGCGCGCCTGCCCGATCTGATCGAGTTCGCCAAGGAGCACGACATCAAGATCGGCACCATCGCCGACCTGATCCACTACCGCAGCCGCACCGAATCGATCGTCGAACGCGTGGCCGAGCGCACCATGCACACCGCCCACGGCACGTTCCGCGCGGTCATGTACGTCGACCAGCCCACCCGCACGCCGCACATCGCGCTCGTGCGCGGCACGCCCAAGCCCGGCGAGGACACGCCGGTGCGCGTGCACGAGCCGCTTTCGGTGCTGGATCTGCTGGAAACGGGCTCCTCCACGCACTCGTGGACGCTCGACGCGGCCATGCGTGAAATCGCCGAGCGCGATCTCGGCGTGATTGTCATGCTCAACTGCGGCGACACCAAGGAACATCTGATCGACGTCTTCAAGGCGTTCGACCAGAAGGAGCGCGCAGAGGCGCTCGCGCGCCGGCCGGTGGACTTTAAGACATACGGCATCGGCGCGCAGATCCTGCGCGAACTCGGCGTGGGCCGCATGCAGGTGCTCTCCAAGCCGCGCCGCCTCGGCAGCATGTCGGGCTATGGCCTCGAAGTCACCGGCTTCGTGCCGATGCCGGGCAGCGACGCAGAAGCGCCCTGCCCGCCGGAAGCCGCCGACCGCTCTGCACATTAAACCGCAGGCCCCACTTCACGCGTCACCACGCTCAACCGAACCTACGGATATCACATGGAAATCGGACAATACCAACCGAATCTCGACGGCGATGGACTGCGCATCGGCATCGTCCAGTCGCGCTTTAACGAACCCGTCTGCAACGGCCTCGTCGACGCCTGCATCGAAGAACTCGAACGCCTCGGCGTCACCGGCGAAGACGTGCTGCTCGTCACCGTGCCGGGCGCGCTGGAAATTCCACTCGCACTGCAAAAGCTCGCCGAAAGCGGCCAATTCGACGCCCTGATCGCGCTCGGCGCGGTCGTGCGCGGCGAGACGTACCACTTCGAGCTCGTCTCGAACGAAAGCGGCGCGGGCATCTCGCGCATCGCGCTCGACTTCGGCGTGCCGGTCGCGAATGCGGTCCTCACGACCGAGAACGATGAGCAGGCCATCGCGCGCATGACCGAGAAGGGTCGTGACGCCGCGCGCGTCGCCGTCGAAATGGCGAACCTCACGGTCGCGCTGGAGCAGCTCGACGGTGGCGACGACGACGAAGACGAGGAAGACGAAGAGGAACAGCAATGAAGAGTGCGCGCCGCCGCTCCCGCGAACTGGCCACGCAGGGCTTGTATCAGTGGCTGCTGTCGGGTGTGCCCGCCGGCGAGATCGACGCGCAGCTGCGCGGTTCGCAGGGCTACGACAAGGCCGACCACGAGCACCTGGACGCCCTTCTGCACGGCGTGATCCGCGAATCGGAGGAGCTCTCCGCCGCCATCGTGCCGTGCCTGGACCGTCCGATCGAGCAGCTCTCGCCCGTCGAGCGCGCGGTGCTGCTCGTGGCGACCTACGAGTTCAAGCACCACGTCGACATTCCGTATCGCGTCGTCATCAACGAGGCGGTCGAGCTCACGAAAACCTTCGGCGGCTCTGACGGCTATAAGTACGTGAACGGCGTACTCGACAAGCTCGCGGCGCAATTGCGCGCCACCGAAGCCCAGGCCGCCCGCCGGTCGTAATGGCGGTAAGGGTTGTAATGGCATGAAGCGCGCGGGGCCGGGGCATCGAGCCCTCGGCCTCTCGCGCGCTCCATCGCCCGCAAGCACTGGAAACACCCGCATGAACACTGTTGCCGAACCGCTGCTGCGGCTTGCCGCGCGCGTCGACGAGATCCAGCCTTTCTACGTCATGGAACTGGCGAAGGAGGCCGCGAAGCTCGAACGCGCCGGTCGCGACATCATCCATATGGGCATCGGCGAGCCGGACTTCACGGCGCCCGAGCCCGTCGTCGAGGCCGCCGCCGCGGCGCTGCGCCGTGGCGTCACGCAATATACGAATGCGCTCGGCCTCCACACGCTGCGCGAGGCGATCGCGGCGCACTACGAACACGCCTACGGCCTGAAGGTCGATCCGGCACGCATCGTCGTGACGGCCGGCGCCTCGGCGGCGTTGCTGCTCGCCTGCACGGCGCTCGTCGACCGCGACGACGAAGTGCTCATGCCCGACCCGTGCTATCCGTGCAACCGGCACTTCGTGGCCGCCGCGGAAGGCAAGCCGGTGCTCGTGCCGAGCGGCCCGGAGGCGCGCT
The DNA here is from genome assembly GCF_051125215.1 of Paraburkholderia sp. A3BS-1L. NCBI lineage: Bacteria > Pseudomonadati > Pseudomonadota > Betaproteobacteria > Burkholderiales > Burkholderiaceae > Paraburkholderia > Paraburkholderia sp. A3BS-1L. Next base: position 2,516,698 of record NZ_CP120442.1, read on the forward strand.
TCCAGCTCACCGCCGGCGACGTCGAGCGTCTGTGGACGGCGCGCACGCGCGGCGTGCTGCTCGCCTCACCGTCGAACCCCACCGGCACCTCGATCGAGCCCGACGAGCTCGCACGCATCGTGAAGGCCGTGCGCGCACGCGGCGGCTTCACGATCGTCGACGAGATCTATCAAGGCTTGAGCTACGACGCTCGCCCCGTCTCCGCCCTCTCCTTCGGCGACGACGTGGTGACCGTCAACAGCTTCTCGAAGTACTTCAACATGACCGGTTGGCGGCTGGGCTGGCTCGTGGTGCCGCCCGTGCTGGTCGGCGCGTTCGAAAAGCTCGCGCAGAACCTGTTCATCTGCGCGTCGGCGCTCGCGCAACATGCGGCGCTCGCCTGTTTCGAGCCGCAGACGCTGGACATCTACGAAGCACGCCGGCTGGAGTTCAAGCGCCGCCGCGACTTCATCGCGCCTGCGCTCGAGTCGCTCGGCTTCACCGTGCCGGTGATGCCCGACGGCGCGTTCTATGTCTACGCCGACTGCACGAACGTCAATCACCCGGCGGCCGGCGACAGCGACGCGCTCACGCGCGCTATGCTGCACGATGCAGGCACGGTGATGGTTCCGGGCATGGACTTCGGCGCGGCGGCGCCGCACCAATATGTACGGCTCTCATATGCCACGGCTTACGAGCGGCTCGAAGAGGCGGTCGGGCGGCTGCGGACCTTGTTCAATCGCTGATCCCCCAGCGATTCCGTTGCTGCCGCCAAGCCGGCAGACATGAAAAAAAGGCACCCGAGGGTGCCTTTTTCGTTTTTCGTATTCGCCAGCATGTCCTGCTGGCCGGAGTCCGATCTCGATGCCTTTCGATACCTTGTTACGCGCCGAACTCGGACTGGCTGTGCTTCTGGGCCGCCGTGCTGGCGCCGTTGTTGGCGTCGTCCTGTTCAGGTGCGGTATTCTCGGCCGCGGGCTTCTCCACCAGCGCATGCGCGTTGTCGAGCGTCACGTGCACACGCTTCTCGCCGCTGGTGCTCGCCACTTTCTGCACCGACGACGTGCCGGCCGTGGACGTCACAGGCGCCTGTGGCGCGTTGATCGGCACGTTGCGGCCACGAGCCACGTCGCGCAGACGCCCGCGCTCGGCCATGACCTTGGCGCCGTAGCCACCGTCGTCGGGCGAGGTCGAGCCCACGTACAGGCGCAGACCGCCCGGCAGCGAACCGCCGCGCGCGATACAGTCCTTCAGGACCAGCGCGCCGACCTTGATGTTCGCGAGCGGATCAAGCGCAGCGCTCTGGCCGCCGAAGTACCGGAATTTGTCCGAGTGAACCTTCGACATGACCTGCATGAGACCTTGTGCGCCCACGCCACTTTCGGCGTACGGGTTGAAGCCCGACTCGATCGCCATGACCGCGAGCAGCAGCAGAGGATCGAGCCCCACTTCACGGCCGGTGTCGAAGGCAGCCTTGACGAGTTCGCCGACCGGCTCCTGCGCCACGCGATAGCGGCGCGCGATATAGGTCGCAACCATCGCCTGTTCGCGCGCCGAAACCAGCACGCGGTCGTCGCGGGCATCGGGCGTGATGCGCTGCGACGGGATCATGCGCGCCAGCGTGCCGACGCTCGGCAGCGAACGCGGGTCGAGACCATTGAGCGTGACCGCGTCGAGCGTGGCCATGCCGCCTTTGGAAACGCTGGTTGCGACGCGATCCACCACACCGTTGGAAGCGCCGGGCGTCACGTTAGCCGCGGGCGCACCGGCATCGGGAAGAAATGCCACAGCGCCAGCCTTGCTGTCTTCGTTCGCCATCACGCTGGGCGGCGGCAGGACCGCAGGCAGCGGATTGCCCTGCAGCAGACGCGCGGGGCCCGCCTGCACGGCTGCAGAAACAAAAGGCATCATGCGCGCCGCCACCGCGCCGCGCCACGAGGGCAGCAACCAGATAGCGAGCGCAACCAGGACGGCGCAACCGCCCACGATGCTGAACAGATGGTGGCTCAAACGCGTGCCACGTCGCAGTAGCGCACGCAGCCCCGAAGCGAAACGCTCATCGGCGCGCCACCACGATAACCAGGTATTCATCTAACGGATCTCCCATGTTGCATGATCCGGCGACCGAAGCTGACACGAGGCCAAATGCCAATCGCAGGATCAAGACACCGTGCGCCCTGGCTGGTGCGGCAACGGTGTCGGGAAAACGGCAGGAACGCCGTAAGTGGAACCCCTTCCTGACTACCGGGCACGCCTTGGGCGTGCATGAGAGGTTCTCACGCAAACAGCCGGCGCAAAGAGGCGCCGGCTAAGACAACCAATCTAGACCGTGAAGAGCCGTGCAGGGAGTCGGCTAAACGGTGACGCGTTGCGTCTGAAAGGACCGGGATGGTGGTTAGAAATTGCAAGCCCTGCAACCAGTGTGGACGGATTCTAGCAGGCTTTAATAGATGGTCAACACTATAGAATGTCAAATTTATAACTATTTGTAATAATGAACACTGTTCAATCCGGGCAACCCCCCATTCAGTGAGCGTCTGCGGCCGGTTAGCCAATCTGGCTGACAGCGTGCGTCAAGTAACACGGGTAAAATCGACAAACGTTTCGCCTCTGCCCTCGCCGCACGCTGCGGCTCCGCTCCTATCCTGATGAAATACAAAGACTTGCGCGACTTCGTCGGTCGCCTGGAGACGCTCGGCGAGTTGCGCCGCGTTCCACAAGCTGTCTCTCCGGTGCTGGAAATGACCGAACTCTGCGACCGCGTATTGCGCGCCGCCGGTCCCGCCCTGTTATTCGAGAGCCGCGCGACCCATGCGTTCCCCGTGCTGGGCAACCTCTTTGGCACGCCGCGGCGCGTCGCACTCGGCATGGGCATCGATGCACCTGAGAGCGCCGGCGACGGCGCAGCGCTCGAGTCGCTGCGCGACGTGGGGCGGCTGCTCTCAGCGCTGAAGGAACCCGAGCCGCCGCGCGGCCTGAAGGACGCCGGCAAGCTGCTCACGCTTGCCAAAGCCGTCTGGGACATGGCGCCGAAGACCGTGAGTGCGCCGCCCTGCCAAGAGATCGTCTGGGAAGATAACGACGTCGATCTCGCGAAACTGCCGATCCAGACCTGCTGGCCCGGCGACGCCGGCCCGCTCATCACCTGGGGCCTCACGGTCACGCGAGGGCCCAACAAGACGCGCCAGAACCTCGGCATCTACCGCCAGCAACTCATCGGGCGCAACAAACTCATCATGCGCTGGCTCGCGCATCGCGGCGGCGCGCTCGACTTCCGCGAATTCGCGCTGCAGAACCCTGGCAAACCTTATCCGGTGGCGGTCGTGCTCGGCGCCGACCCGGCCACCATCCTCGGCGCCGTTACGCCGGTGCCCGATACGCTTTCGGAATATCAGTTCGCGGGTCTCTTGCGCGGCGGGCGCACCGAGCTTGCAAAGTGCATCACGCCCGGTGTGGACACACTCCAGGTTCCCGCACGCGCGGAAATCGTGCTCGAGGGGTTCATCTACCCCCATGATCGCGCGAACGGCAGTGCCCAGCCTACTGCTCCGTCGGGCGCACCGCCGCGCCCGACGAAAGGCGCGAGCGCCGCCTACGAGCACGCGCTCGAGGGACCCTATGGCGACCACACCGGCTATTACAACGAGCAGGAGTGGTTCCCCGTCTTCACGGTCGAGCGCATCACCATGCGGCGCGACGCGATCTATCACTCTACGTATACAGGCAAGCCGCCCGACGAGCCGGCTGTGCTCGGCGTCGCGCTGAATGAAGTGTTCGTTCCGCTGCTGCAGAAGCAATTCCCGGAAATCACCGACTTCTATCTGCCGCCCGAAGGCTGCAGCTACCGCATGGCCATCGTGCAGATGAAGAAAAGCTACCCCGGGCACGCAAAACGCGTCATGTTTGGCGTCTGGAGCTTCCTGCGGCAGTTCATGTATACGAAGTTCATCGTCGTAGTCGACGATGATGTGAATATTCGCGACTGGAAAGAAGTGATCTGGGCGATCACCACGCGCATCGATCCCGCACGCGACACCGTGCTCGTCGAAAATACGCCGATCGATTATCTCGATTTTGCGTCCCCGATTGCGGGCCTCGGCTCGAAGATGGGCCTCGACGCCACTAACAAGTGGCCCGGCGAAACGGACCGCGAATGGGGCCGCGCCATCGAGATGACTCAGGACGTAAAGGTGCGTGTCGACCGCCTTTACGAGGAACTCGGGCTCGGGCGCACTTGAGGGTTGCGGGCGCCGGCCCGCAGCCTTAACGTCGAGCCGTAGCCCGGGCGCTGCATATTCGTTGCACACCGCGACGCCTTCGCGACGCCGCGCTCGCTCACCGCGATACGGCCCGCTTCGGGCCGCGCCGCACACGCATCGAGGAGACACGAAGATGAGCTTGTCCGCATCGGAACGCCTGACGCAGTTGCAGGATCCCGCACTCTTCAAGACACGCGCCTGGATCGACGGTGAGTGGAGCGGCGGCGCCGCGACCTTCGCCGTGCTCGACCCCGCCGACAACGCGGAAATCGCCCGCGTGCCCGATTTCGGCCCCGCCGAGGCGCACCGCGCCATTGCCGCCGCGCATGCGGCACTGCCTGCCTGGCGCGCAAAGACCGGCAAGGAACGCGCCGTCATACTGCGCCGCTGGTACGACCTCGTGATCGAGCACGCCGATGACCTCGCCGCAATCATGACCGCCGAGCAAGGCAAACCGCTCGCGGAGGCACGCGGCGAAGTGCTCTATGGCGCCTCGTTTCTTGAATGGTTTGCCGAAGAAGCGAAACGCGTGAACGGCGACGTACTCGCGAGCCCGGCGAGCGATCGCAAGCTCGTCGTGCTCAAGCAGCCGATTGGTGTGTGCGCATCGATCACGCCCTGGAATTTCCCGATCGCCATGATCACTCGCAAAGTCGCGCCCGCTATTGCAGCGGGTTGCACGATCGTCGTGAAGCCGGCCGAACAAACGCCGCTGTGCGCCCTCGCGCTCGCCGAGCTCGCACAGCGCGCTGGCGTGCCCAAGGGCGTGTTCAACGTCATCACCGCCGACTCGGCCAATTCGATCGAAGTGGGCAAAGCGCTCTGCGAAAGCGACGTCGTGCGCCACCTCTCGTTCACTGGCTCGACGCCGGTGGGCCGCATTCTCATGCAGCAATGCGCGCCGACGGTCAAGAAAATTGCGCTGGAGCTGGGCGGCCACGCCCCCTTCATCGTATTCGACGATGCCGATATCGATGCCGCCGTGGAAGGCGCCATGATCTCGAAATATCGCAACGCGGGCCAGACTTGTGTGTGCACCAATCGCTTCTACGTGCACGACAAGATCTACGACACGTTCGTCGAAAAGCTCGCCGCCACGTCGCGCAAGATCAAGGTCGGCAACGGCTTCGAGGCCGGCGTCAACCAGGGACCGCTGATCGACGACGCTGCGGTTGCAAAGGTGACGCAGCACATCGGCGACGCGACGTCGAAGGGCGCCAGGCTCGTCACCGGCGGCCAGGTGCTGGAAGGCCGCTACGTCGAGCCCACCGTGCTTGCTGAAGTCACGCGCGAAATGCTGATCGCGCGCGAGGAAACCTTCGGGCCGGTTGCCGCGGTGTTCCGCTTCCGCGACGAAGCCGAGGTCATCGGCCTCGCGAACGACACCGAGTTCGGCCTCGCCTCCTATTTCTATAGCCGTGACATCGGCCGCGTGTGGCGCGTTGCCGAGGCGCTCGAGTACGGCATGGTCGGCATCAACACCGGGCTCATTTCGAACGAAGTTGCGCCGTTTGGCGGCGTCAAGCAGTCGGGGCTCGGGCGCGAAGGCTCGAAATACGGCATCGACGAATATGTCGAGCTCAAGTACCTCTGCATGGGCGTCTGACCGCACAGCGCACCCGCGCCTGGCAACTGAAAAGCAAACGGCGCAACGCGGCATGAGCCGGCGTTGCGCCGTGGCGGAGAACTTCAGGCGGGTGGCGCCAAGCCACCCGGTATCATCCGTCGAGCTTAGTGGCGGTCCCAGCCACCGTGGTAACCACGATAGCCGCGGTAGTAACCATGGCGCCAGTACGGACGGCCATAGTAGCCATAGCCGCCGTAACCACCCACGACAACTGCGGGCGGCGGCGCATACACCACCGGCGGCGGCGGGGCATAGACGACAGGCGGCGGCGCGTAGACCGGCGCAGCGTAAACCGGATACGCCGGTGCGACAGGAATGCCAATACCAATACCCACCGAAACGTGCGCCTCGGCTGCGCTGACGAGCCCCACACCCAGCACAGCGGCAACGATAAACGAAACGGTCTTTTTCACTTCTCTTCTCCTGGCGACCGACGACGGCGTCGCTCCACATGACGGGCAAAGCCCACACATGCACTCTATCGAAAACGGAGGCCGTCAAAGGTAGCTATTTGTTGCAAATTGCAATCGCCGATGCGGGCTTCCTGACGTTGAATCAAGGCAATGCCACAAATATCTGATGACGCAAGGCCCAAACCTCGACGTATCGCGCCTTCCAAACGCTCCTCGCCGCCACCCAGTCATTTTTACCGGAAATATTGGGGACACCGCCAAACGAGCAGGTAATGTTTCATTACAAATTGGCCAACGCGAGGCATCCGGGCGGGCCTGAAACGACGATGCCCGGTTCACGGACCGGGCATCGTCGAAATGCAATGGCAGAGCGCAAGTGGCGGCGCTATCCGACTTTCACGTAGGTGAACTCGCGCGTAACGCTGGGCGGGACATAGGCGCCGCTAATCCGCACGCGCGGCGTGAGACGCTTCTTCTGATCCCACCAACGGCGACGCTGATGGGGCGTGAGAAACCGCAGATGCTTTCGGTAAGCGAAGATGCTCATCGTGACCTCCCAAATCGGACCACCGACAGGAAACAGCCCAATTGCAAACAGCAACAACGAAACCGGAGCCATAGAACCATTGTGCGCAGGTTTGCGAACCGACAAACGCAGTGTTGCGAGATAGCCGCAGATGCGTGACAGATAGCCCGGGACCTGTTAGTTGCCAGGTCCCCGTGCTGCGCGAAGGCGAACAGGCTGCACACATCATCGTCGCCGCTCCTTACATGCCTTTTAATTGGAGCTTGCCTATTGCATCGGTACGACAACGAACATTTCGCGGCGTGGGACCCTGCACGAGCGCTTTGGCTCACTTTAACCGTTTGCCCCAAAAGCGTCCGAAATCCCCTACGCGGCCTCTTCGCATCCGACGTTTCGCACCATCACTGGCAAAGCATAAGCCGTGGTAATGTGGCAACGGCGCACGCCGGCAGTGCGCACGCGCATCGGGATTCATCAACGGGAACGCCCAATGATCAAGATCAGCATCCTTTATCCGTACCGCGAAAACGGTCGATTCGACACGGAGTACTACGCCACGCGGCATATGCCGCTCGCCGCGCAACTTTTCGGCGACAAGCTCAAGGGCTGGTCGATCGATATCGGCATCAACGCCGGGCCGCCGGGCACGCCGCCCCCGTACGTTGCGGCAGGACATTTCCTGTTCGAAACGCTGGATGATTTTTACGCCGTGTTCAAGCCTCATCAGAAGACGCTCGTCGACGATATTCCCAACTACACCGACGGCGGCAATGGCACGATCCTGGTCAGCGAGGTCAAGGTGTCCGTCTGACCCGCCAGCAGCGCACACGCCCGAAATCTGCCGCCACACACCGTCACTCACTACAAGAAGGAAACAACACCGATGTTCGGCGATATCGCCCGCTTTCTGCTCAACACGATTTTCACGTTGTTCGGCGCCGCCCTGCTGCTGCGCGTCTGGCTGCAGTTCGTCCGCGTTCCGCCGTACAACCCCGTAACGCATGCCATCCAGCAGGCAACCAACTGGCTCGTGCTGCCGCTGCGCCGCGTGATTCCCGGCCTGCGCGGCATCGACCTCGCGAGCGTCGTGGCGGCGCTGATCGCCGCCGTGGCTTATGTGCTGCTGATGGTATGGCTCGCGGGCGTCGACCCGCTCGGTTTCTTGCCTACGCTGTTGATCGTCGCGGTACTGACGGTCGTGAAATGGGCGCTCAACCTGCTCCTGTGGCTGACGATCCTGATGGCGCTGCTCTCGTGGCTGAACCCGCACTCGGCGGCGATGCCCGTGCTGCTTCAGCTTACGGCGCCGTTCCTGAATCCCATTCGGCGCATTCTGCCGAACTTCGGCGGGCTCGACCTCTCGCCCATTCTGCTGTTCGTGATCGTCCAGGTGTTGCTGATGGTGGTCACGCGCGCCGCAGTCTCGCTCACGCTGTTTGGAATCTGATTGGAATCTGATTTGAATCTGATTTGCGCCGCGTCCCGGGAGGCGCGGCGCGATTGCGCAACCCGGTGAAATCCGCGTAAAATAGCGCGCTCTGCGGGCGTCGTATAATGGCTATTACCCCAGCTTCCCAAGCTGGAGACGTGGGTTCGATTCCCATCGCCCGCTCCACGAATTCGCCGCGCTGTCTCGCGCATTCATGCAAGGCGCAGTGGCATCTCTCCAGCCGGCCCGCTTCGAGCGGCTGCGATCTGCGGTAATGCGCCTCGCAGCGCTCCGGCGTCCATGCGCGGACTTTCTCCCGACGCAACCCGCAAGCCCCGAACGCCGCCGTCCCGGCGACACGGCTCGCCCTGCAGACAGGACCGCGAAGCCCGCCGCTCTCACCTCCCGTCCTCGAAGATGAACCACGATCCGAACGACGCAGCCCGTACTGACTGCACGCCGCCCGCCACAGCGGAGAACCCCGCCGCGAACCCGTCGCAGGAAACGGCCATGCCCGATACTTCGACCGAAGCCGCGCAGGCAAGCACCGATCACTCCCTGCACCACCGCCGCATCCGCAGCTTCGTGACGCGCGCGGGGCGCGTCTCGACCGGCCAGCGCCGCGCGCTCGACGAACTCGGCCCGCGCTTCGTGGTGCCGTATGCACCCTACGCATCCGAGGCCGCCGATCAAAACACCAACTGGGACGCCGTGTTCGGCCGGCGCGCGCCGCGCGTGCTGGAGATCGGCTTCGGCATGGGCGCGAGCACCGCGGAGATCGCCGCGCTACGCCCCGAAGACGACTTTCTCGGCGTCGAGGTCCATGAGCCCGGCGTGGGCGCACTGCTCAAGCTGATCAGCGAGCAGAATCTCACGAACATCCGCATCATTCAGCACGATGCGGTCGAAGTGCTCGAGCAGATGATCGCTCCCGCGAGCCTCGACGGCGTGCACATCTTCTTTCCCGACCCGTGGCACAAGGCGCGTCACCACAAGCGCCGGCTGATCCAGCCGAAGTTCGTGCAGTTGCTCGTCTCGCGCATGAAGCCTGGCGCCTACCTGCACTGTGCAACCGACTGGCAGAACTACGCGGAACAAATGCTCGAGGTGCTGGGCGCCGAGCCCGCTCTCGAAAACACGGCCGCCGACTACGCGCCGCGCCCTGCCTATCGCCCGGTGACCAAGTTCGAGCGTCGCGGTCTGCGGCTCGGTCACGGCGTATGGGATCTGGTGTTCAAGCGCCGCGCAGGCTAACGCGTCGCCAGCAAAGACAACCGGGCGCCGCGGCGCCCGTTTTGCAATCCGACGCCGCCGGTTCCGACGGCGATGCGAGCCGCTTCACAGCGTTACTGCCAGTCGAGCCCGTCGCCATAGCCGAACAGAAGAATCACAAGGCCAAACGCGATGCGATACCACGCGAATGCCGTGAAATCGTGCGACGCGATATAGCGCAACAGCCAACGCACGCAGACAAACGCGCTGACAAACGCAGCAACGAAGCCCGCGCCGAACAGCCCGAGCCAATCGGCCGAGAGCGTCTGCCAGGCCTTGTGCATTTCATAGACCGTCGCGCCGAAGATGATCGGAATCGCGAGGAAGAACGAAAACTCGGTAGCGACGCGCCGCTCGACGCCGAACAGCATCGCGCCGATGATGGTCGAACCCGAGCGAGACATGCCGGGAATCAGCGCACAACATTGCGCCAGGCCCACCTTGAAGGCGTCGAGCAGCGAGATGTCGTCCAGCGAATTCACGCGCGCGGGCGGCGGCGCCTTGTCGGCCCCCGTGCCCGGGCCGGCGCGCCGGCGCCCCTCCACCCACAAGATGATCAGGCCGCCCACGACAAGTGCGAATGCAACCGGAACCGGCGAGAACAACGCCGACTTGATCGCCTTCTCGAACAGCAGTCCCAGCACCACGGCAGGAATCGTCGCAATGGCGATGTTGAGCGCGAAGCGCCGCGCCTCGGGCCGCGTGGGCAGCCCCATCGCCACAGTGCCGATCTTGCGGCGGAACTCCCAGCACACGGCAAGGATGGCGCCTAACTGGATCACCACGTCGAAGGTTTTTTCGAACTCGCCGTCGAAACCGAGCGCGCTCCCCGCCACGATCAGGTGTCCAGTGCTCGAAATCGGCAGAAATTCCGTCAGCCCCTCGACAATGCCCAGAATCAGGGCCTTGCCCGCCACAATCCAGTCCATCCCCACTCCCTTGCGGAAAATATGCGCCGGAGGGATCGTGCGCCGCTCGCGTGCACGCCCGCCGACGGCTGCACGCGGCGAGCTTCCCGTCGCTTATTTCTCGACGATCTGCACGCGTATGCCGTTTGTAAGGATGGTGATTGTACCGGGTTCGTAGTTCACCCCGGCAAACTGAAGCTGATCCGGCTTGAACGTGTAAATGGGATAGTTGGCCAACAGCTGGGTAGCCGCCATCGCGGCAACGGCGTTCACTTGCGGCGCGTAGACGGCGGCGCTGCCCGCCATATCGACGCTGTCCACCGTGGGCGACTTCAGAATGACCGCGCGGCTCGGTGCATCGTAGGCCAGTTCGCTCGAGAGCGTGAACGCGCCGCTCACCGGTTCCTGCATCAGCGGACTTTCGAGATGCGCGTCGACGCGCACCGCCACGCGATTGCGATCCGGAAGCAGGGTAACGACCGGGTTCGTGAGTTCGACGTCGAAAAGCTGCTGCACCGAGCGGTGATACGGGAATTTGCGCTGCACCGCGTCCTGCACCTGCTGCTGCGAGAAGGTGTAGTGATCGGGAATAAAAGGAAAGATGCCCGACGCACAAGCGCCCAGCGACATGGCCGCGCAGGCCGCCGCGCAGGCGGAGAGCACAAAAGCCCTTCGGGTGGCGCGAGGCGTACCCGGGTTGCGCGAAGGGGAAAAGGCGCGCAGCGCGCGTCGGATCATGCGAAATCTCCTTAATGAACAACGGCGTTGCGAAGTACAACGGGCTCCAGCGAGCGCCTACGGACTGGTGGCCGCTTCGAGGCGCTCGATCCAGACAAGCGCCTGCTCGCGCGACGCGCCGCACATCTCAGCCTGCGGCTGAAGACCCGAGCAACAGGCGGGACGCAACAGCGAGTCGAATATTTTGCACTGCAAGTCCTCGTCGAGCTGCACACAGCGCACGCCCGCGGGTTTGCCGTGCGGCATGCCAGGAATCGGACTCGAAATGGACGGCGCGATACAGCACGCGCCGCAACCGGGGCGGCATGCGTGGCCAGACGCGGAAAGAAGGAAACCTGCACTCACGACGACTTCCTGAAGCAAAACTGTTACGGATTCGAAAAAACCCGTCGCCGAACCAGCACATGTGCAGGCAAAGCAAAAGGCTGTTGGCATTGTGCCATCGCACGCTGCGACCTTTTTACACAAACAACTCGGCCAATCGACTCTTACACTCAGTTAGTCAGGCGCCCTGGAACGCCCCGCTCTGGATGCCATGTGGCGCATCGCGGGTGCCGCGCCGCCCACCTGAGAGCCCGCATGAGCGACACCGACTTACTCTTTCGCCCCGATCTGCTTGCCAAATACGGCACGAACGGCCCGCGCTATACGTCTTATCCCACCGCACTGCAGTTCCGCGAAGATTTCGACCTCGATCACTACCGGCGCGCCGCGTCCGACCCTGGCGCGGCGGAAACCGACCTCTCGCTGTATTTCCATATCCCCTTCTGCGACACCGTCTGCTTTTATTGCGGTTGCAACAAGGTCGCGACCAAAAACCGCAAGCGCTCGAAACCCTACGTGCAACAACTCGTGCGCGAAATCGAACTGCAGGCGGCGCTTTTCGATACAACGCGGCCAGTCTCGCAGTTGCATTGGGGCGGCGGCACGCCCACCTTTCTCTCGCTGGAGGAAATGAGCACGCTGATGGCCGCCACGCGCGAGCACTTCGCGCTGCGTCCCGACAGCGAGGGCGAATACTCGATCGAGATCGATCCGCGCGAGGCATCGGCGCAAACCATCGCGCATCTGCGCACGCTCGGCTTCAACCGGCTGAGCCTCGGCGTGCAGGACTTCGATCCCGTCGTGCAGCGCGCAATCAACCGCCTCCAGCCGCTCGAACTCACGGTCGACGTCATGAACACGGCGCGCGCGAACGGCTTCGAGTCGATCAGCGTCGATCTGATTTACGGTTTGCCGCACCAGAGTGTCAGCAGCTTTCAGCGCACGCTCTACACGATTCTGCTGCTCGCACCCGAGCGCATTTCGGTATTCGGCTACGCGCACATGCCGCAACTCTTCAAGATGCAGCGGCAGATGGACCCCGCCACGCTGCCCTCGTCGGCCACGCGGCTCGCGCTGCTGCAACTCGTGGTCGAGCAGCTGACCGAGGCCGGCTACGTCTATATCGGCATGGATCACTTCGCGCTGCCCACCGACGAGCTTGCGCGCGCCCAGGCGCAACGCACGCTGCATCGCAATTTCCAGGGGTATAGCACACGTGCGGAGTGCGATCTGATCGGCTTCGGCGCCTCGTCGATCGGCAGGGTCGGCGATGTCTACGCGCAGAACGCCAAGGACCTGGCGAGCTACGGCGCGGCCATCGACGCCGGGCAACTCGCCGTGACGCGCGGCGTGCGCCTCACGGCCGACGACCGCCTGCGCCGCGACATCATCACAGAGCTGATGTGCAATCTGGCGCTGCGCTTCGATGAATTCGAAGCCGCCTATGGCGTGCGCTTCCCGGCCGAATTCGCGCCTGAACTGGAGCGCCTGCGCGCCTTCGAAGCCGACGGCCTCGTGACGTGCCGCTCCGACCGGATCGAAGTGCTGCCTGCTGGGCGCATGTTCGTGCGCAATATTGCGATGGTATTCGACAGGTACCTCGGGGCTCAAACGATCGAGCGGTTTTCTCGCACGGTCTGAGCGCAGCCACCGGTGCCCCCGCAGGTGCTCATGGGCACCAGGAGTTGCCGCAGCCATGAATTTGCGCCATAATCTCTGGCTACTTCGAGCGCCTGTTGTAAAAGCAGGCGGCGAACTTGCCTCGGTGGTGAAATTGGTAGACGCGCCGGACTCAAAATCCGGTTCCGAAAGGAGTGCCGGTTCGATTCCGGCCCGAGGCACCAGAAGATGTTCCGGCGAAAGCCGAAGTATTCCGACAAACCCCGCAAGATCAAGGCCTTGCGGGGTTTTTCTTTTCTCGGCGGTCCGGTTTGATCCTTGGACAGCCGGTGGTATCGGGTGGTATTTTGGGTGGTATCTGGCTCGCTGCAGCCCTTCTCCGATAGGAGATACCACCATGCCGCTCACCGACACCCAGGTCAGGAACGCGCGTTACAACCCGGACGGAACCGGCAACCGCCTGTCAGACGGCGGCCGCATGTATCTTCAGCTCGACAAGTCCGGGGCGAAGTACTGGCGGATGAATTACCGCTTCGCCGGGAAGGACAAAACGCTAGCGCTCGGCGTCTACCCGGACGTATCGCTGGCGGCGGCTCGGAAGAAGCGGGAGGAGGCTCGTGAGAAGTTGGCTGCCGGATTTGACCCTAGCAACGTCAAGCGCCTAGAGAAACGCGCCGCCAGGCTCGCGGCGGCCAACTCCTTCGAAGCAGTCGCGCGTGGCTGGATGGCTGAGCGCAAGGGTACCGTCGAGCCCGCCCAGCATGCGAAGACACTCGCCCGCATGGAAAACGACGTGTTCCCGTGGCTTGGCAAGCGTCCGATCACCGAAATTGACGCCCCCGAGATTCTGGCCGTCCTCAAGCGTATCGACAGTCGCGGCGCCCGCTTCACCGCTCACCGTGTGCGCAGTGAAATAAGCCGAGTATTCCGGTACGGGATCAAGGAGGGGCACTGCAAGGCCGACCCTGCGCGGGATCTCGTCGGCGCCATTCCACCGGCGCAAACAAACCACTTCGCTTCGATCACGGAGCCGACAAAAGTCGGCGAAATGCTGCGCGCATTCGACGGGTTCACCGGCACCTTTCCGGTTCTCTGCGCACTCAGGCTGGCGCCGCTGCTGTTCGTCCGGCCCGGGGAACTTCGCCAAGCAGAATGGTCCCAGTTCGATCTGGACAAGGGCGAATGGCGCTATCTCGTCACCAAGACCGATACCGACCATCTGGTACCGCTCTCCACGCAGTCGATCGCCATTCTGCGCGACCTGCATGCGCTCACCGGTGCCGGCCGCTATGTGTTCCCTGGCACGCGCGATCGAAACCGACCGATGAGCGAGGCCACGATCAATGCTGCATTGCGCCGGCTCGGCTACGACACGCGCACGGAGATCACGGGACACGGCTTCCGTGCGATGGCGCGCACGATTCTGCACGAGGAGCTCGAGCAGAAGCCGGAAGTGATCGAACATCAGCTCGCGCACACGGTGCCGGACAACCTCGGAACGGCTTACAACCGCACGAAGTTCATCAAGGAGCGCCGGACGATGATGCAGAAATGGGCCGATTACCTGGATCGGCTCCGGTTGGGCGCAGAAGTGATTCGTATCGAGACCGGCAAAACAGCGACTTCGTGACAGTCTTCATCGCTTTCGCGTTCATAGATTTTCCGTATCCGGTGTGATCGCAAAACTGAATGCGTCGTGAATGACCATCGATCCGGATTTGTTATTGCCCACCCCCATCCTTGTCCCTGATGCTGTACTGCTCTGCTGATCGGGTTTCCTCAGGACCGGGTAGGCGCCACGCTGGTCCGCTTTTCCGGGCGAATGGGACGAGCCAACCGCTCGCCGAGTGCTTGCTCGTCGTTTCGTCGCATCTTGGAGAGCATATCGAAGCGCGCTGGCCGTTACGTCGATGCCGGCCTGCTTCGCCTGATCGATCAGTTGCTCGAACGAATATCCCTTCGCGCGAGCCGCATTGATATGGGCTCGGACCTTTGGCATTGCATCGCGTACCGTGACGCGCCGTTCCGATGGTGGCTTTTCCGGTAGTGCGTCGAGTCGCCGGGCAAACTCGTCCCATTGTGCTTTCGTGTAGGTCTTCGGTGCGGGCATGGCGACCGTCCATTTGCATTGGGTGATTGGAGCGCTTGAAGCCATCGTGTATCCCATCGGACAGGGCGTCAATGCCGCAGTCGCTCGGGAAGCGGACGTTTGCGAAATACCTCGGATAGACGCGGAACACCTTGGAGCAATGCACTTTTTTTCATTTCGTGGTGAGCGCACAACGCCGACGGTCGGTCTTTGTCATTCCTCAAACATACGCGTGAGATTTGAAAAGACAGCTCTGCGAACGAGCAACGGATGCCGTGCCGGTTTGTTCGGCAACTGACCGCCTAAGATTCCCGCATCGACTTGATTGGATATGGTTGCTCAAACGTGCCGCAACTAAATCTGCGATGCGTGCTGCACGGTTCGTCCGCATCCATCTTCCATTTAGAATTCAATGCAAGTCACTACGCGCATCATGTCGAACGGACTGGGACTCCGTTCAGCGAGAGTTCGGTAGTGTCCCGCAGCGATCCGATTACATTTGAAATTGTGAGTCAAAAACGGCAAGGAAATTGAGAACTGCAGGAAAGGCTTGCGCCGGTTTGGGGCGCCATGCATGTTTCGACACCGATCAGTAAGGTTGGTTAAGCTTGGTTGAACATCCTCAACGACACCTCGCCGGCCCCGACTCCGGCGGCGAGCGAGCGGCGGCGATGTACAGTCTCATCGGCTCAGCGCGGCTAAACGGCATCGATCCAGAAACTTACCTGCACTACGTCATCGACGCATCGCCGATCATCCCGTCAACCGCATCGACGAACCGTTACCTTGGAACGTCGCGCCGCTGTTGCCAGCCTCCGCACGCATCAATCCCATTCGCTGACAGTTCACATCTTTGTCGTCAACGAAATTCGCGACGGTGCTAATTACCATCAGATCAACGCGGCCGTACGGCTATAGCCGTTCAATAGCACCGTCCACGATGGTGTGCCATTCATCCGCGGAGGTCATCGAGACGGGCGTTGGCCCCTGGCAGGCGCTGGCAATCACCACGTCGGGATCGAGTTCGCGCAACAGGCCAAGACTGACTCTAAGACTGGATTTTCGCCCTCCCGAGAAGGGCCAGATCAGCGTTCCCCAAGACTGCCCCTTGGGGAAGAGCGAATCACCGGTGAAGAGATAGGTCTTGCCGTGCGGCGAGCGGTACATGAAGCAGGTGCTGCCCGAGGTGTGCCCCGGCGTCGGAATGACCTCGATGTTGCCCAGGTGCGTCTCGCGCGCGTCGAAGGTCACGTCGATGGGGCAGTACGACTTGACGGCCTTGGCCTCCAGCTTGTGGCAGCACAGGGCCGACCCGAACGTCTGCTTTATCGTTGCCAGTGCCGGCCCGGCCTCGTCCCGGTGGGACAGGTACTGGCGGACGATCCCGCCCAGATCCTTGATCGGCTGCAACTCCTCCAAGACACCGGTGCCGTAAAACAGAATGTTGCCTTCCGGCCGCGTCAGCAGATAGGCGTGTGAGGTGACGCCGTGGAACGGGTGTTCCGTCTGCGTCTGCCAGAGGTCAGGGAAGAGCTGCTGCATGGTTCAAATTTCCGAAGTCAAGATCGTCGCCCCGCGTCGCGGCGTCGCGTGGGCCGCAGCGAGCGCTTCGGTCGCGTGCTTGAAAGCGAACTCGCGGTATTCAGCAAAGTTCTGCGGAGCCCGGCGCGCCAGTTCGAACAGGCCGGCAATGTCGGACGCACGTTGCGCGGCCGTGCTCGCAAGCCAGCCATAGGCGTTCAGACCCCTCAACGTCAGTTGCCGAAACGCCAGCGGGATCGTGGAGATCGCCGACGGGCGCGGGTCGAGGCCACCATAGGTCAGCAAGGTGCCACCATCGGCGAGCACGTTCAGGAGCTGGGCGCTCATCTCGCCGCCGATTGGATCGATCGCCACGGCCGGGGCCTGCCCGCCTGCGGCGGTCACCTTAGCAGCCCATCCGTCGTGCTCCGAGCTGACGACGACAACGCCGGGAACGCTGGGCGCCAGGATCGCTGCACCGGCGTCGCTGCGCACCAGCGCGATGGCCTTGGCACCGTGCATCTGCGCCAGCGCGATCAGGTTGCGGCCGACGCTGGAGCCGGCGGCCGTGACCAGCAATGGCGCACCGCCGGAGGCAGCCAGTGCCGCACGCATGAGCACGATCGCGGTGATGCCATTGATGGCGATCTGGCACGCGGTCGTATCGCTGACATCATCCGGGACCGGAATGACGGCCATGGCGGGCGCAACCACGCGCTCCGACCACGTACCGTGCGCCGGGAAGAGCATCACTCGCTGACCCGGCTTGATGCTGGTGGCGGGATCGACGTCCGCGCCCACCTGTTCAACGACACCGACACCGTCGCCGCCGGGAATAGCTCCCTCGGCAGGGATCGGCGAGGGGATGTAGCCGCGCACCATCAAGTCGTCGATCGGATGCACCATGCGCTTGGTGATGCGGACTGTGACTTCGTTGGGACCAGGTTGCGCCGGGGCGGCGATGTCTTCGAAGCCGAGCACTTCGGTCGGCTCGCCGTTTCGGCGGTACACATGAGCTTTCATCGGGATTCCTTTGCGGTGTTCAGAACGGCGATCACGCCTGGCACGACATCCGTCGTGCACGCAATGCAGTTTGGCCCGACGCGATCGGTCGCGGAAGGTGGATGCTCCCGGAAAATTGCCTAATCCTCCTGACCTTAGGCCAATCTTCTTGATGAAGGCAGAGCCTACTCTTACAGTTGGGCCCATGGACGACGACTTCGAGACAAATCGACGCCGCTTGGCGGCGCGAATCGCGCGGTGGACTGGCGACGCCGAGCAGCACGGGCCCGCGATTGCAGGCCTGACCTTACACCGGCACACACACGCCGATTCGCCCTTCGACTGCCTGATGGAACCCGCCATCGCGGTGCCGGTTCAGGGCGTGAAGCAAACGTGGCTGGGCTCCGAGGTCTACGCCCTACGACAGGCATCGCTTTTTGCTCACGTCGTTGGACTTGCCAGTGGCGATGCAGGTTGCGCAGGCTTCGCTCGACTTGCCGTTCCTGAGTGTGGTGTTGCGACTCGACTCGCGTGCGATCAGTAACATAGTCGTGGAGACCGGCCTGCAGCATCCTCGGGAGCGGGCGAGAACCGGTCCCGGCATCGTGTTGGGCAAGACGACGGCAGGGCTACTGTCTGCTTTGGATCGACTGATCGGGCTGTTGGACGAGCCCGAGTTATTGCCAGAACTAGCCCCACTGCTACAGCGCGAGATCCTTTATCGCCTACTTCGCAGCGACGTTAAGAATCACGTGTGGCAGATGGCTTCCATTGCCGATCAGAACCAGAGCATCGCTCGGGCCATCGACTGGCTGAAAAATCATTTTCGTGAACCCCTGCGCATCGGTGAGCTCGCCGCCCGGGTGGGCATGAGCGTGTCCCGCTTCCACCACCACTTCAAGCGCCTCACATCGATGAGTCCGCTGCAGTTCCAGAAGTGGCTGCGCCTGACCGAGGCTCGAAGGTTGATGTTGGTCAAGGGCTTGAATGCGTCGACAGTTGCCTACGAGGTGGGCTATGAAAGTCCCTCCCAATTCAACCGGGAATACGCGAGGCAATTCGGCACGCCACCGCACCGTGATGTAACGAACTGATGCCGCACGCCGCGGTCCCCGTCGGCTAATCGTGGCAGACAAGCGTCCGTCACAACGAGGGCCGCGTCGCGCGCAGGCTCGGGCATGAACGACGCCTGGAGTGACTGGTGTTGTGTTCGGTCATGACGTTCATACGCGTGGAACGGAAGACTGAACTGGGTCGGTTTCGTGCATTCGCCGACGGGACGGCGGCGGCCAAGAGCCAGCGTTCCCCAGCAGGCAGTACGCGGCCACGATCGGTCATTCGCCAGCGACTCCACATGGCCGTGCGAGCGTCCGCTCAACGCAAAGGAACGGACCCATTTTTCGGTTAAGGTTTGCCTTCATCGTACCCTGCACGGGGCACCCTGGAAACTACGGCTCGGCCTCGATCCCCGGCGCCGACCACATAACCAGGACGTGGCGTGACAGGTAAAAGGGGGCGATGCCTCATTTGTGAAGCCCCTATCGGCTACGGTGTCGATGTGCTGCGCGGCTGTATAGAGCGCAGATATTGGGCTATGTTCCCCGCCGCGTCGCGAGCGCTACGCATTACACCGATGAGCGTGGCCGACGCAGCCCCGCACCACTCGCCGTAGCCGACGAGCCCCAAGCGTTCCTCGTCTCTGGCGTGCGTCCCATCTGTCCTCGGCAAGCCATCGGCACTACAGATCTGTAGCGGGTCAAGATGTTTGAGTGCGGGGCGGAACCCGGTGCACCAGATCACGACATCGATGCGGGAATGCGTGCGGTCGCTCCAGACGACGCCGTCTGTATCGAAGTGGCTGAACGGACGCGTTGCATGCAGAACGCCTCGCGCACGCGCCTCCCGTACGAGGGCCACCATGACGATGTCGCCCAAACCTCCTACCGGCGCCATCGTCGTGTGCCCGTCGCGTAGAGCCTGCCATTTGGCGGTCGCGCGTTCGAACAAGACCCGGCCATCTACGTCGTCGGGAAGAAAAACAGGGTCCTGCAGCGCCACCCACGTAGCGTTGCAGACCGTCGATACCTCCGCCAGGATCTGCGCGCCTGAGTTGCCGCCGCCCACGACCAGCACGTTTTGTCCGCGCAGATCGTCCGGATTGCGATACTGCGCCGAATGCATCTGACGACCACAAAAGATCTCGCGTCCGGGGTAGTCCGGCACATAGGGTGCGCTACAGGTGCCGGTCGCGCTCACGACTGCCCTGGCAATCCATTCCCCGCGATCAGTGCTGACCAGCAAGTCACCCTGAACGCGTGAAACGGATTTGACATGAACGGGGCGCCGGACAGGGATGTGATAACGCTCCTCATATCGCGCCAGATAGTCGATAACCTCGTTGCGCGACGGGTAGGTGTCGTGTGTTACCGGCATCTGCCAGCCTGGCAGCGAACTCCATTGCGACGGCGAAAACAGGTGTAGCGAGTCCCAGGTATGTAGCCAGGCGCCTCCGGCGGCGCTCTGGTTATCCAGCACGAGATAGTCGAGCCCCGCACGACGCAGGAAGTAGGCGGTGGCAAGCCCGGCCTGGCCACCTCCGATGACTACGACATCAATCTCTGCAGGCATGCGCTTTCGTCCCATCTCCTGATTCGAATTCTGGCGGTCACGCGGCCCATTGAGCTTAAAGGCGGTGGTCGGTCCACTGCACTAGGTGGCCGCCCGCGACGTAATCACGTGCTCGAGGCCAACTGGCCCGACCGGCGCCTCGGCGAGCCACGGAATCAGTGCGGTGCGCTGCGCCAGGTTGTCCGCGACGCGGCGCACGAACGGCACCTCGTAAGTGCCGCGCTGACACAGCATCGGATCGGTCGTGCCGCTCGCCAGCAGCGACTGGTTGACGACCCACGCGTACGGCGTGATGCCGGCGCGCGCGAGGTCGGCGCTCAGGCGTTCCGCTTCGTGAACCGGAGTCGCTTCGGGCAGCGTGACGATGAGGATCCGGCTGTACTCCGGGTCGCGCAGGCGCGGCAGCAACTGACGGACCGACTCCGGCATGTCACCCTGCGTCCGCATGACTTCGCGGTGATAGGCCTCCGCGGCATCCAGCAGCAGGATGGTGTGCCCGGTCGGCGCGGTGTCCAGCACCACAAAGCCGGACCTGCCTTGATCGACCGTATGCGCGAAGGCCCTGAAGACGGCGATTTCCTCCGTGCAGGGCGAGCGCAGATCTTCTTCCAGCATCGCCCGGCCGCCCGCGTCGAGATGCGGTGCGGCTTTGGCGAGCACCTCTTCCGTGTACTGCTGAACTTCCCGCGCCGGATCGATGCGTGTGACGCTCAGGCGAGGTACGACGCCATCGACGGTGGAGGCCACATGCGAGGCCGGATCGGTGGTCGAGAGGATCACGTCGTGTCCGCGCCCTGCGAGCGCGACGGCGATGGCTGCCGCTACGGTGGTCTTGCCCACGCCTCCCTTGCCCATCGTCATGATGACGCCGTGACCAGCGGCCGACAGCGCGTCGACGAGGCCGCCCAGGCCCGGCGGCAAGGCGGTTTCGGGCATGCGGCGTTCGGTCGGCATGCGCACGCGCTCGGGATGCGCCATGTCGCGCAGCGCATCCAGCCCGACCGTGCCGCGCGGCAGAAACGGAATGCGCGTTTGCGGCAGGACGGCCAGCTCGCGTGGCATCTCGGTCAGCGCCTGTTGCGCGCGCTGCGCCATGGCCGTCGCGATCGCGTCGTCATGCCGGTCCGTGGCAAAGAGGCCGTTGATCGCCAGCACCTGGTTGCGAATGCCGAGTTCTGCCAGTTCGTGCCGCGTGCGATTCGCTTCGCGCAGCGCGGCGACTTCGGGCCGGCTCACCAGAACGACGGTGGTCTGCATTGCGCTCGACAGGCGTTCGACGGTCGCCGCGTACAGCGCCTTCTGCCTCTCCAGTCCGGCTAGCGGACCGAGGCAGGATGCACCTCCCGTCGATGACGAGATGAACTCGTTCCACGCCGAAGGCAACGTCAACAGGCGCAGCGTGTGCCCGGTCGGTGCGGTATCGAAAATCACGTGATCGAAATCGGCCGTCGCAGCCGGGTCGCCCAGGAGTTTGGAGAATTCGTCGAAGGCCGCGATCTCGACGGTGCAGGCGCCGGAAAACTGCTCTTCCATGTTGCGGATCGCCGCGGCAGGCAAGACGCCGCGATACGGCCCGACCATGCGTTCCCGGTAGGCATGTGCGGCTGCTTCCGGGTCGATATTCAATGCGAACAGGCCCGCCGCGCCAGGCACCGCGGTCGGCAACTGGCTCAAGCCGACGCCGAGTACCTCGTCGAGATTGGACGCCGGGTCTGTGCTGACGATGAGCACCCGCTTGCCGGCATCCGCCATGGCGAGGCCGGTGGCACAGGAAAGCGATGTCTTGCCGACGCCGCCTTTGCCGGTGAGGAAGAGATAGCGGGTCTGCGTTTCAGGAAGGGACATGGGCGCTCCCTAGCAGCACCCCGAGCCCGGCGAACAGCGGCCACCGATCTTGATATGCGGCTTCTCCGACGTCGTGAGCACGATGCCGAGTTTCTGCGCGAGTTGCTGGCGCGACGGATACATGCCGGTCGACACGATATGGCCGTCAACCACGAGGATCGGCAGCCGTTCCATGCCGGCTTCCATTTCCTTGACCACTGCGGCGTTGGCCGCGAACGCCTGCGGCGTCTGGCCCAGGTTGTAGCGGGTCACGGTCACGCCGTGCGCCTCCACCCACTTCAGGTCGGCGGCGAATTGCGCCAGCACGGGGTCCACGTCCACACCGCAAACGCCCGTCGAGCAACACATCGCGGGATCGAACACTTCGAGTTTCTTCATGGCGGGCCCCTCAGAGCAATCGGGTTTGAGCGATTTCCACAAGCACGGATGCGTCTGCGGACAAAGGTGCGTGAATTCGGGCAGACCGCGGATCGCCTCGGGAATGTGGGTTCGCTCGATGCGTGTGAATCCGCGCCGTGCAAAGAAGGTCAGCGCGGATTCATCGTTCGGAATAAGGTAAAGCGCGCGCAGCGATCGCATTTGCGCTAGCGCAAGGGAAGCGTCGATAAGGCGGCTACCCAGCCCGGATGCGCGCAGGCGTGGGTTAACGGCGACCGAACGCAACAGAGCCGCATCGCCGGCTTGTTCCAGTCCCGCTACTCCGATGATCTCGGCGTCGCGCACGGCCACGTGGAAGCCGCCGAGGCTTTGCGCGGCGAGGTCGCTTGCGGGCAACCCGCAGAGGTCCAGCAACGCGCGAATGCCGTCGAAGTCCGTGGCGGCGGCGCGGCGAATCTCGCACTCAGGCACGCTCATGCCAGCCCTCCTATACGTTCACGGCGCCGAAGCGTCTGCCGGATGGTGATGCATCGCGCCCGGATCGTGCCCGGCCATCGCGTCGTCCCCGTGATCGGACAGTTGGGCATCGAACCAGTCGTGCAGCGCGGCGACCAGACGAGGCTGCTCGCTGCGATACACGATTTCGCCGCCGCTGCAAACGTCGCGATAGTCGATCTTCAGCTCGCCAGGCTGTGCCGTACGCAATACGGCGAGGCCTGGCATGTCGTTGCCGTGGATCTGCTCTGGCGCTCCGAAATCGCCTGCCGAGAAGCGACGGGCGATCGCCGCGAGATGTCCGCGGATTAGCGCGGTCTGCTTCGCGTCGGGGTGCTTCGTGACGACCCGCTGGATGCCACCGTCGGCGGTCTTCGTGAAGACGTGGGTGGTCGCCGCGAGCGAGAACGGCATCACGTCCGCGCCGTGTTGCGCAACCTCTTTCTGGCGCGCCGTGACATCGGCAAGGGTGGGCGGCGGTGCAACAACGATGCCAAGCAGGACGGCGATCGATGCCGCGACGACTGGGGCTGAACGGCGTTTCATGGAGTATTCCACCTGGAAGTGTGCTGGAATCCGGCGCCAGCATCCTGTTCGACGGTTGAGTGAAATCATACGGTGGGCACACGCTTCGCCGCCATCGCAGCGCCGAGGCCCACACAGGCCACAATAAGCGTCGCAACGCTATCCGCCTGAGACCAGATGGCCAGCATCGCGGATGCGAGCAGCGATCCCGTCGTCATTACCAGGCGGCCGTGCCCGTGATCGATCCAGTTTCCGACCGGATAGGCGGCCAGACCGGAAACGAGCAGCCCGAGCGAAAGTGCTCCGTTGGTTAGCGTCCGGTTCCATCCCAGCTCGTGCTCCATCGGCACGACAAATAGCGAGAACGCGTAGTAGATCGCCCCCCACGAGACAAGCTGGGCAATCGCCAGCGCCCATGTTTCGGCGTTGTCGTTCTCGTGGCGACGGGGAGCGAAGGCCGGCATAGATCAGATACTGGCCTGGTTCACCCGCTTCATCAGTGCTTCCGCGCTTTCCTTGCGTTCGCTGTACCGGTCGACCAGGTAAGGACCGATATCGCGGGTCAGCAACGTGAACTTGACCAGTTCCTCCATCACGTCGACCACGCGATCGAAATAGGCGGACGGTTTCATGCGCCCGGCTTCATCGAACTCCAGAAATGCCTTGGCCACAGACGACTGGTTCGGGATGGTCAGCATGCGCATCCAGCGGCCGAGCACGCGCATCTGGTTGACCGCGTTGAATGACTGCGACCCACCGCTCACCTGCATCACGGCGAGCGTCTTGCCCTGGGTCGGCCGGACCGCGCCGACCGAAAGCGGAATCCAGTCGATCTGCGCCTTCATGATGCCGGTCATCGCGCCATGCCGCTCCGGTGAACACCAGACCATGCCCTCCGACCACAACACCAGCTCCCGCAGTTCTGACACCTTGGGGTGACTGTCCGGCGCGTCGTCCGGCAGCGGCAGGCCGCCCGGGTTGAACGTGCGGACTTCGGCGCCCATGGCCGTCAGCAGGCGCGCGGCCTCTTCGGTCAGCAGGCGGCTGAACGAGCGTTCCCGCAGCGAACCATAAAGCAGCAGGATACGCGGCGGATGGGGGGACGCTTTCGCAGGTTGCAGTTGGTCGATATCGGGTACCCGAAACAACGTCGGGTCGACCTGCGGCAGGTCAGTCGTGAGCTCAGCCATCAGATCGGACACGCTTGCCCTCCCCATCGACGACCGCTTCGCCGTCTTCCTTCGAAAACGCCGCGAGTTGCGGATTCGGCAGAATCTCGAGAACGACTTCGGAAGGACGGCACAGGCGAACACCGAGCGACGTCACCACGATCGGCCGGTTGATGAGGATCGGGTGCGCCATCATCGCATTGAGCAACTGCTCATCGGTGAGTGCCGGGTTGTCCAGATTCAGTTCGGCGTAGGGCGTTCCCTTCCGACGCATGACGTCGCGCACGGCCAGTCCCGACTGCTCAATGAGCTCGACAAGTTTCTCGCGGGACGGGGGGAGCTTCAGATACTCGACGATGCTTGGCTCGATGCCCGCGTTGCGGATCATCGCGAGTGTATTGCGCGAGGTTCCGCAATCCGGGTTGTGATAGATGACGACGTTGCTCATGTGGTTCTTTCCGTAGACCTCAGGCACATTCGTACCAGTCTTTCGAGCGGTTGACGATGCGCACGACCAGCAGCATGACCGGCACCTCGATCAGTACGCCAACGACCGTTGCGAGCGCGGCACCTGAGTTGAAACCGAACAGGCCGATAGCGGTAGCAACAGCCAGCTCGAAGAAGTTCGATGCGCCGATCAGCGCCGACGGGCACGCGATGTTGTGCTTTTCGCCGACCGCACGATTCAGACCGTATGCGAGCGCCGAATTGAAGAACACCTGGATCAGGATGGGTACAGCCAGCAGGACGATGACCAGCGGCTGCTTCAGGATAGCCTCGCCCTGGAACGCGAACAGCAGCACCAGCGTCGCCAGCAGCGCCGTGATCGACCAGGGGCCGATCTTCGCCATCGCGACATCAAACACCGCCTGCCCCTTGCCGAGCAGCACCTTGCGCAGGATCTGCGCGAGGATCACCGGAATCACGATGTAGAGCACGACCGAGGTGAGCAACGTCGCCCACGGCACCGTAATGGCGGAGATGCCGAGCAGCAGGCCGACGAGCGGCGCAAAGGCGACCACCATGATGCTGTCGTTCAGTGCAACCTGGGAGAGTGTGAACAGCGGGTCACCGCCGGTCAGGCGGCTCCAGACGAACACCATCGCCGTGCAGGGTGCCGCGGCCAGCAGGATGAGGCCGGCCACATAGCTGTCGAGCTGCGTAGCGGGCAGCATGGGCGCAAAGAGGTGCTTGATGAACAGCCAGGCGAGAAACGCCATCGTAAATGGCTTGACCAGCCAGTTCACGACGAGCGTGACTCCGATGCCCTTGATGTGCTGACGGACTTCATGCAGCGCACCGAAATCGACCTTGACGAGCATCGGGATGATCATCACCCAGATCAACAGGCCGACCGGGAGATTGACCTGTGCGTATTCCATCCGGCCTATTGTCTGGAAGACGCCGGGCAGGACCTGGCCGAGCAGGATGCCGGCGACGATGCACAGGGCGACCCAGACGGTCAGGTAGCGCTCAAAGAAGCTGATGGCCGGTTTCGAAGCGGTCTTGCTTGAAGCGGCAACATTGGGGGTGTTCATACGGCGACTCGGCGGAAAATGGATTAGCTTTGCAGGATGTCGTTCAGCGCCTGCTGGAGCTCGGCATCGCCCAGACGATCGAACGGCAGTTCAAGCAGCTGCTGCATGCGATAGCCGATCGCCTGGCGTGTGAGTTCAAACGCCTGCCGCTTGCCTTCGTCGCCACTCTGGGCATTGGACGGGTCGGCGTAGCCCCAGTGCACCTTGATCGGACTTCCAGGCCAGTACGGGCACTGCTCCGCGGCCGCGCTGTCGCACACCGTGATGACGATGCGCATCTGGGGCGCGCCGTCCTTCGCGAATTCATCCCAGCTTTTGCTGCGATAGCCCTCCGTATCGATGCCCGCGTTCGTCAGCGCTTCGAGCGCGAACGGATTGATACGCCCGCTCGGCGCGCTGCCTGCGCTGTATGCGCGGACGTCCTTGCCGAGCTTCTGCGCCCAGTGGTTCAGCATGCCCTCGGCGAGCACGCTGCGCGCGGAATTGTGGGTGCAGAGAATGAGTACGTTGGTGGTCATCGTGGATACTGTTTTATTTCTTGCCGATGTCATGCACGGCCTTGCGCAGTGCCACGGCGTCCAGTTTGTCGAGAGGCAACGAAAGGAACAGTTCGATGCGGCGTTTCAATATGACGGCGGCATCACAGATCGCCTGCTGCCTGCGCGCTTCACTGCCTTCAACCGATACGGGATCAGCTACGCCCCAATGGGCCGTCACGGGCTGACCCGGCCAGATAGGACACATTTCGCCCGCGGCCTTGTCGCAGACTGTAAACACGAAATCCAGCTCGGGGGCACCGTCGCGCGAAAACTCGTCCCAGCTCTTGCTGCGGAATCCGTCTGCCCCGATACCGAATTTCTGCAAAGCTTGCAGCGCATAGGGATTGACGAGGCCGGTTGGGTGGCTCCCCGCTGAATATGCCTTGAAGCGGTTCGCGCCGTAGTGGTTCATCAAGCCTTCAGCGAGGATCGATCGGGCCGAATTGCCGGTGCAGATAAACAGGACGTTGTAGATTCTGTCGGTCATGAGGTGCACTCAGCAGCAGGCCGAACCGGCCGGTTTCACGGGAACGTCAACGGGATTTCCGCGCGGGACGCAGCATGCAGATGTTCGTGACGGCGGGAGTTGCTGGGTGCTTTCGCCATAGACGCGTGCGCTATCGAGGGTATGAAAATGCTCCCAGGCGATACCCTGCGGATCGATGATCCAGTGCTTGGCGCTGCGCGCATAGCAGCACGTGGTCTCGCCCTGGTCCAGCAATACCATGTCCGCAGCCCTTGCTCGCTGCGCGAGTTCGGTGAGCTCGTCGGCGTCATCTACCTGGAAGCCCAGATGGTCCACACCGGCCTTCGTGCCGCGCGTCGAAATGGCGAAGTTCACGCGTGGATCGTTCAGCATCCACTTCGCGTAGTCCGCTTCGACCCGCGCGGGCTCGGCGGCAAACAGCTTCGTATAGAACGCGACACTGGCTGCAAGATCGTCAACGTGGACGTGGATGTGAAACCGCTTCATGAACGTTCTCCTTCAGCATTTGCAGGAATCGGAGCCGGGGGTGAGGCACGCTTCGCCCTGGCAACAGTTTTCGGTCAGAAAGCCGAGCAGCGCGTTCATCTGCTCGAAGGCGGTTCGATAGATCAGGCTGCGACCATCGCGTTCCTGCGTGACGAGCCCCGCGTGCATCAACTCCTTCAGGTGAAAGGAGAGTGTTGCGTTGGGAATGTCGAGTTGCCCTGCGATGGCGCCGGGCGTCAGTCCGGCAGGGCCGGCGACAACCAGCATACGGAATACGCGCAGGCGCAGTTCATGGGCAAGTGCCGCAAGGGCACGGATAACGTCTTTATCTTCCATATTTCCAATATATTCGAAATATATGACGGGTGCAAGACAATCTCAACTGGTCCTTAATCTCGAGTCCGGCCTTCGCGCAGCAGGCCGTGCCGCTCTGCGCACCGACGGGAGGGGCTGCATCTTGCAAGTGCGCATGTATTTCGGCGAGTTGTGCCTCGTTTTCGACCTGGATGCCCAGGTGGTCAAACCCCAGCGTCGCGCCGCGCTGCGAGATCGCGAAATTGACCCGCGGATGATCGAGCATCCAATTCGTGTAGTCCTGTACACCCTGGGGTGTACAGGACAAGTCTGTCAGGCCGTCGGCTGCCGCCGGCTCTTGAAGCTCACGGTGTTCTTGTAGTCCTGCACAGTGCCGATGCGGTGCAGGTTCGCCCACGTGCCCTTGTAGTAGGGCACCACGTTACGGTCGGTCCAGGGCGTGGTGACGTTACCCATGATCCCGTTAAAGTGCCCGAACTGCATGAAGGTCTGGCCGCGCTTGATGGCTGGCTCCAGATACGCCATTGCAAAGGTGGAGCCGTAGTCGTTGTAAAGCTCGACGACATCTCCCGAGGCAACACCGAGCTCCTGGGCGTCTTGCGGATTGATTTCGAGGTACGCCATTGGCACGCGCTCGCGCGCGAACTCGTTGAATTGATCGTGATACATCGTCTGCCAGACCTCATTGACGCGACCATTGTTGATCCAAAACCGGTATTTCGACTTCAGGTCGGCCACTGGCTTGGGCAACCCCGCCCACTTCGCGGGCTTGAACTGCGCCTTGCCGTCGGGCGTATCGAACTTACCATCCGTGTACAGCATTTCGGTGCCAATCAGCTTGCCGCCTTCATAAGACTTGACTGGCAACTGCACACCGTTGTTGCCCGCGGCACGCAGACGCTCGTATGTCACGAGGTTGCCGGTGTTGCCGCCCTGGCTGTCGATTTTGCCGACACCGGGCTGGCCGACCTGCCGGAAGCCGTCATTGAAGGCGTCCTCCTCGGTCTTCCAGTCGAAGCCGGCGAAACGTTGCGCCATGTCCTGTTTGCCGTCCGCCGCATACATCTGCTTAAGCGTGTTCGCAATAGCGGCCGCGATGAGGCAGTCGGGCAGCGCCGATCCCGGCGGGTCCATGAATCTCTGTGACAGGCGCATGCGCCTCTCGCCGTTCATCGACGTGAGGTTCATTTCACCCGGATGGGCGCCGGGGAGCAGCAGAACGGCGGCCTCATCGAGCTTGGTCGGATAGAGATTGATGCTCGTGACGAATAACCCTCCATGGTGCTTCACCGCGTCGTAGGCCACATCCACGAGTTGCGCGGTCGATGCCCCACGCTCGCGCGCCATGGCCTCCCTGACAATGCCGGCTCGCTTCAGAATCACGCCGCGGTGTTCCTGGGCGTTCAGAGTGGTCTGGAAGGGGTTGGCACCCCAGGCTGTGTACATCATGCCCTTGCCGTGGATGATCTCCTGATCGACGTAGATCTTCGTGTCGCCGGGATAAGGCGGGCGCGTGTAGCCTTCCTGGTGACCGCCCATGCGTACCACACCCGTGCCGCGGCGGCCTACGTTGTGCGTGGCGAGCACAACGTCGACCAGCGCGGACTGGATGACGTAGTTGTCGTTGCCCCAGATGATGCCTTTCTCGTACGCGTGCATGGTCCGGGGGCGATGCCCCGACGCCTTGGGCTTGTAAGCCCACTCGGCCGCTTGCTTCAATCGTTCGACCGGCACACCGGTGATTCGGCTGGTGTCTTCAAGCGACAGCCGGTTGGTTTTCATCGCGTCGTCAAAGCCGTTCGTGTATGTGGCGATGAAAGCCTTATCGTGCCAGCCTTGGTCGACGACATAGGTCAACAGGCCGTCAAAGAGCGCGATGTCCGTGCCCGGCTCAATGTCCAGGTGCAGCACGTTCTGTTTGCCGGCGACGTGCTCGGCGATCGTAATCGTGGTCGTGCGACGCGGATCCACAAAGATGATCTTTGCGGCTTCGACGCTTTCACCGGGAAAGCGTTGCTTGCGTTTGTCAATCCTCTGCCCTTGCAGATTCGGCAGCCAGTGGGCCAGGAAGTAATTGGTCTGTGTTTCGTACGAGTTGCAGCCGATTGCCATGATCACGTCAGCCAGTTCAGCGTCTTCGTAGCTGTTGTTCAATTCGCCGATGCCCATCTCGCGCGTGGCATGGCACTCGGAGTTGTAGGCGGGGCGGTTGTGAATGCGCACGAGCGGGGTTTTGAGCGCGGTAAACATCAGCTTGCCGGTGCCCCACGTGTTTTCGAAGCCTCCGCCGGCACCACCGTGATCAAAGCAATCGAACGCAAGGCCGGCCGGACCGTCATTGTCGAGAATCTTCCGGGTGAGCCCTGCATACAGCGCGAGTGCATCATCCCAACTGGTGTCCATCCACTGGTCGGCAAGATACACCCGCGGGCTGTGAAGCCGCTCTTTCGCGACGCCACCATCCGGGTTGAACATGACTTTCGCCAGCTGTCCGCCGCGCGTCGACGACAGTCCCTGATTGACGCTGCATTGCTTGTCCGGCACGACCAGGATGTTGTAGCGGTGACCGTCACGGTCGGTAATCGTGTTTTGCATTGCCGGCGTCATCACAACGGAGAGCGGCGGCAATTGCTTGCGGAAGTCGAGGCCCAGCGCGTTCTGCTCGGGCGCGCGTCCGCCCTCGACGTTCTCCGGCCACTTAAAGACGTGATAACCGCACCCGACAATGCAGAAGTGGCAGGTGAGATTGGTCCGTTGGGCTTGTACGGGGGGCAGCGCCACCCGGTCCCGGTTGGTAGCCATGGTGATCCCCTTTTACAGCACATTGGCCTGACGGCCATAGATCAACCCGTTGACCGCGACGGCCCGCACGGAGCCGTCACTCGCGTTGTAGTCGAGCACGATCGAGGGCAGGTTCTCCGTCGCCTGCCCCGAAACCATCTGGCCAGTTTTCTCGGCGTCGAAGATGCTGAAGTGGCACGGGCAGCGGAACACGCGCGCGGATGGATCGTATGCCACCGGGCAGCCCATGTGCGTGCATAACACGCTGTAGGCCACGATGTCGCGGTCCGGGCCGACACCGCCTGGCACGGGTGCGCCCGTTTTGACCACGACGCAGGGCGACGCAGCGTCCGGAAAGGAGAACATGACCGGCGTGTTCTCCTTGAGTTGCCCGGCGTGTGCGACAACCTTTGGCACGTACGGCAACGTCGTACGTCCAGCATCCGCTGGCGCCGCCTGGGTAGGCCCGGTCCCCGCCACGGCGACACTCGCGCCAGCCGCCGCACCTCCCGTGAGCTTCAGAAACTGTCTGCGACTAAGACTCATGGTCTCCTCCACAGGAAAACTAATTTGGTTAATTAGTTAGACGAACAGATTTGATCGAAGGCAAACTCGGGTACATGACTGAGATGGGAAGCCGCGGCGCACCAATTTTTATATTTTTCGAAATGTTGATATTGGTGTAGAGCAAACGTTTCGACAATGCAAGCGTCATCAGGGTCGAATGACCTAATTGCGGGTTTCTTGGTAGGAAGTCCGTCCTTTCTTTTCTAACTCCTCGGAGAAACCGCAAAAGCTCAGATGAAACGCGCCCCAGTCGTGCTGGTCGTGTGATCGCCCGAAGGCGTATGCCGGGCCCCGTTACTACCGGCTGGCGAGCGAAGCCGACCTCTGGAAGACGGTTCCAGGACCGGCTCGATACCGAGCGGCACCAGGATCTCGCGGAGTTGCCGGATTGCCCGGTTCACTTCATCGCCAGTGTCCACGCAACGCGGGCAGGTCTTGCCGCTGGAGACGAGTCGTTGCCATAGAACCGGAAGCACTTTCATGGCGTTACGCTTTCGAAGCACTGCATGCCTGTCCGCGACGTGATCACCTGGGTTCAGACCGGCTTCCCCGACTGGCGACTCGGCAAGCCACGGAATCAGCGCGGTCGGTGGCGCCAGGTCATCCGCTACTCGGCGAGAAAGCCGCCATGCTCACGTCCGGCCCGAGGAAAAGAGGCTCTACTGGTGAATTCACAGCGTCAGCGTCCCTGAAAGGTGCTTTGGCACGATCGCCTTGAGGCTGGAAACATATTCGTTGACGAATTCTTCATCGACGCCACGACAGAGCCGATTGGCCATTCGCGCATCGAAAATCTCACGGACTGATGCCGCGAACGTCGGCGAATTTTCTACAGTCGGCATGGCTGCCTGGAGTACGGTCATCATCGCGTCCGCCTGAGCCTGCATGAGATTGATCCGTTTCCACAGTCCGTCGATTTCCCGATCGATATCTTTCAAGTCAGCCTCCCTACCCTGTCGCCCGTGCCGTGGCTCGGTCCCATCATCATGTCAGCCTGCCCGCCGGCGAGGGTACGCGCATTGACACAGGTCAAGATGAATCGAACTCGCCCAAGCATCATGAAAGGCCGTCTGGTGCAACAGCAAGACACGTCATCGCGACGAGGCCCAGCCACGCATCGTTTTCGATGTAATGAGGCGTCGGCAGACAATGGGCATGTACGCGGCGTCGATGCGCATCTCATGAAGTCCGCCACGATAGCCCCCTATGTCTCGAATCAATCGACGACAAGATGGTTGTCGACGCTGCCGAGGACCATTGGCAACAAAATCGCTACATCTGAACGTTAAGAAATACGGAGCGGTGTTTAATACCCTCGCACCGGGAACCGCATTGTCCGGCACCATCCGCCGTGCCACGTGATTCACGCATCATTCCTGTCAGGAGCAACGTCATGAGCAACGTCGAAGTCGTCTTGTGCAGCCCGGTACGCACCGCGATAGGCACCTATGGAGGGACACTCAAGGACATGCCGGCGCCAGCACTGGGCGCTGCCGTCATCCGCGAAAGCCTCAAGCGCGCCGGATTGCCGGCCGACAAGGTGCAGTCGCTAGTCATGGGAAACGTCATTCAGGCCGGAGTGAAGATGAATCCGGCGCGACAGGCCGGTATCAGCGGCGGCTTGCCGGTCGCGGTTCCCGCGCTCACGGTTAACCGCGTCTGCGGGTCGGGCGCGCAGGCGATCGCCAGCGCTGCAACCGAAATCTGGGCCGGCATGATCGATTGCGCGATTGCAGGCGGCATGGAAAACATGGACCGTAGCCCCTACCTGCTGCCGCAGGGGC
Source organism: Paraburkholderia sp. A3BS-1L (assembly GCF_051125215.1). Classification (NCBI taxonomy): domain Bacteria; kingdom Pseudomonadati; phylum Pseudomonadota; class Betaproteobacteria; order Burkholderiales; family Burkholderiaceae; genus Paraburkholderia; species Paraburkholderia sp. A3BS-1L. The sequence goes on from NZ_CP120442.1 coordinate 2,549,942, forward strand.
GCTGGGGCGCCCGGATGGGCGATGTGACGTTGTTCGACAGCATGCTGCTCGACGGGCTCAACGACGCCTTCAGCGGTCAGCATTCTGGCTGGCATACCGAAGATCTTGTGAGTCAGTGCGGCGTCTCCCGGGAAGACCAGGATCGCTGGGCGCTGCGCTCGCAGCAACGCTTCGCGCAGGCCCAGGCCGCCGGGCTGTTCGATGCCGAAATCGCACCCCTGGAGGTGCCCGGTCGCAAGGGTCCGACGATCTTTGGCCGCGACGAACACAATCGGCCAGACACGAGCGCTGAATCGCTTGCCAAGCTTAAACCGGCGTTCCGCAAGGACGGCACCATCACCGCCGGCAATGCGCCCGGCCTGAACAGCGGGGCCGCTGCGACGCTTGTCGCCGAACGTGGCTGGGCCGAGCGCAATGGCCTGACGCCGATGGCGCGGCTGGTCAGTTATGGCATAGGGGCCGTGGAACCGGGCTTGTTCGGCCTCGGACCGATTCCCGCCGTGCGGCAGGCCCTCACGCGCGCGGGTTGGTCCGTGGCACAGGTAGACCGCGTGGAGATCAACGAGGCGTTCGCGGCGATCGCACTGGCGTGTATAAGAGAGTTGGGATTCGCGGAGGACGTTGTGAATGTGGAAGGTGGGGCGATTGCGCACGGTCATCCGATCGGCGCGAGCGGCGCGGTACTGACCACTCGGTTGCTGCACCAGATGCAGCGTGGCGGAGGCCGACGCGGCATCGTGACGCTGTGCATCGGCGGCGGACAGGGCATAGCGCTGGCGCTCGAGACCTTGTGATACGCGTAGTGTTCCTTCCGGAAAGCGCCCCCAGCGCAGACGTGATCAGACCGGCCACGATCGGCAGCTTGCCGCATGGGCGGTCTGTTCCACTGTCGACGCGCCTGGCGGGCGGTGTGATGCATCACGCCGGGGGCGCGCCCGGCCATCGCATCACGACCATGATCGGACAATTGGACGATGGCTTTTCCACGGAGTTGCGGCGCTGGACGTACTGCCGGATAGGGCCGCATCCCGACCTGCCAGCGTAGAGCGCCCCGTATTAGCGGGGTTGTCGTGGTGACGCCCGGACGCTGGCAACTTGATGCAAGATGATTTGAGATCAATCAGAATGGGGAAGCGCATGCCACCACGGCTCGCATTGCTGGATGCACCGACCAGGTACTTGTTCTTCACCGGAAAGGGTGGCGTTGGAAAGACTTCGGTTTCCACCGCCGCGTCCATCGCGCTGGCCGACGCCGGCAAAAAGGTCTTATTGGTCAGCACCGATGCAGCGTCCAACCTGGATGAAATGCTCGGTGTTGAATTGACCAATAGCCCGGTCTCCGTTCCGGGTGTGGTCGGCCTGCTCGTCCTGAATATCGACCCGGACGTCGCAGCTGAGAACTATCGCGCGCGCGTCGTCGAACAGATGAGCCCCGATGCAAGTGCCGAGGAAATTACCACGGTGCGAGAACAGCTATCCGGTGCCTGCACCACCGAGATCGCCACTTTTGACAGTTTTCCAGCTTACTTTCTCATGGTGGTTCCGGCTTTGATCATGTGGTATTCGACACAGCCCCCACTGGTCACACGCTGCGGTTGTTGAGCCTGCCCAAAGCGTGGAGCGGGTTCCTTGAAGGCAATGACCGGGGTGCATCCTGTCTGGGACCGCATTCCGGCTTGAAAATGCAGGAGGAACTCTTCAATCAGGCGTTGGCTGCGCTTAACGACGCCAGTATGACAACCGTCGTGTTGGTCGCTCGCCCTGAAACCGGCGCATTGGAAGAAGCCGCGCGTACGTCCTTCGAGCTACGAGATCTGGGGCTGGTAAATCAGCGTCTGGTCGTGAACGCCGTCTTCCAGGCGGGCCACTCCAATGACCGCATTGGCGACGCATTCGATACCTTGGGAAAGAAGGCTCTCGCAGCCATGCCGGAACCGCTGCGGCAGCTTCCTACGGATTATGTGCCTCTGCGCGCGGTGGACTCGGTGGGCTTGCCTGCGCTCCGCGCCCTCCTGGATCCGGAATCGACATACGTAAGCGACACTCCTCGCGGGGTGCCCACACACTTTGCGTATCACACCATGTCGGAATTGGTCAAGGAATTGGCCCACGCCGAGCGGGGGCTGATCATGGTCATGGGCAAAGGCGGCGTGGGCAAGACAACTATCGCGTCGGCTATTGCGCTGGGGCTCGTTCGCAGCGGAAAGTCGGTGCATCTGAGCACTACTGATCCCGCGGCGCATCTGGCGATGACCCTCCAGGGAAACGTGCCGGGGCTCACTCTGGGGCGCATCGATCCGAAAGTGGAAACCCAAAAGTATGTGGACAAGATCGTGGCTGCACGCGCGCCGCAAATGACAGAGGACGAGAAGGCGCTACTCATCGAGGACCTACGGTCCCCCTGTACTGAAGAGGTCGCCGTGTTTCACGCCTTCTCGCATGTCGTATCTCAGGCTGGCAGTTCATTCGTGGTACTCGATACCGCTCCGACCGGTCACTCTTTATTGCTGATGGACGCCGCGGGCGCCTACCATCGTCAGATGATGCGCTCGTTTGACGACAAGGCTGCCGGTCGCATCGTGACCCCATTGATGCGATTGCAGGATGCCAGTTACACCAGGATCATCCTCGTCACATTGCCGGAAACAACGCCGGTGTCACAGGCAGCGGCATTACAGGAAGATCTACGCAGGGCCGATATCGAACCCTTTGCATGGGTGGTCAACCGGTCATTGCTAGCCACTGACACACAAGATCCCGTGTTGCTGGCGCGTTTGAATAGCGAACGAGAGCAGATGGAGCGGGTGTCAAGGATATCGGAACACCAGGTCTACGTGGTTCCATGGCGAGCAGATCGACCGGTGGGAATCACTGCGCTTGAAAAGCTTCTTGAAGGCGACTGACGGCCGAGGCTGCCTTGGAAGCAGTCGTTCAGTTGCGCGCTCCTTGATGCCCGCAAAGGGTCGACGAACTGAGCCAATCGACATCAGACTCCGCTCGGCCACGAGCTGCCATTCTGAATAGCAGGAGCGACCGAGTCAGACGGGACGAATACGACCACATACTAGCCGAGCGAAATCTCGACCTGTGAGTAAGCGAAGGACGATCACCCAAACCCGTGAGCGGCCTAGCCCCGGTGTCCGGTGGTATTTTTGGTGGTATCCGTATCGCGAAAATTCTACGGACCCGCCCCAGCAAAGCGACCGCAAGAATTTTTCCATTCCGGCCCGAGCACCAGATACTCTCCAAACGTTCCCAACGTTTGACCACGAAACCCCGCCAGATATAGTCTCGCGGGGTTTTTTGCTTCAAGCGCGCTGAATCCGCAATCCAGACAGTCAGCGCAAATTCGTCTGCGCGAGTTCCACCACTTCGTCGCCTCGTCCGCTCAACACCACGCGCAGCATATAGAGGCTGAACCCCTTCGCCTGCGCCCACTGGAGTTTCGGCGGCATGGCCAACTCATGCCTCGTCGTCACCACATCAACGAGCGCCGGGCCGTCATGAGCAAACGCTTCGCGCAACGCATCGTCGAGCGCTTCCGACGTCTCCACACGCACGCTGAAGAGTCCCGCGCCTTTCGCGATATCGGCGAAATTGGTCGCCACGAGATCGGTGCCTGTCTCGACGTAGCCGCCCGCCTTCATCTCCATCGCGACGAAACCCAGCGCCCCATTGTTCAGGACGACGATCTTGATCGGCAATTCGAGCTGGCGCGCCGTGAGAATGTCGCCGAGCAGCATCGAAAGACCGCCATCGCCGGACAGCGAAATCACCTGGCGCCCAACATGCGCGGCCTGAGCGCCCAGTGCCTGGGGCATCGCGTTCGCCATCGAGCCGTGGTTGAACGAGCCGTGCAGGCGGCGGCGCCCATTCATCGTCAGGTAACGCGCGGCCCAGAGCGTAGGCGTGCCGACGTCGACCGCGAAAATGGCATCGTCGGCCGCCAGCGCGTCGAGGCGCGAGGTCACGTATTGCGGATGCAGCGGCTTGCCCGCTGCCGCCGGGCGCGCAAGGTCGTCCAGTCCCTTGCGCGCATTCGCGTAGTGCTCGCGCGCGCGTTTGATGAACTCGCGTTCGGTCTTGCGCGTGAGCCGCGGCGTGAGTGCGCGCAAGGTCTCGCGCACGTCGCCGATCAACCCGAGCGTGAGCGGCGCGCGCTTGCCCAGCGCCGCCGCATGGCGGTCGATTTGCACGATGTTCGCGTTCTCGGGGTAGAAGTTGCGATAAGGAAAATCGGTGCCGAGCATCACGAGCGTATCGCACGACATCATGGCGTGATAGCCCGAGCTGAAGCCGATCAGCCCTGTCATGCCCACGTCGTACGGATTATCCCATTCGACATATTGCTTGCCCCGCAGCGCGTGCACGACCGGTGCGCCAAGGGCGTCGGCGAGCGCCACCACTTCGTCGTGCGCGCCCTTGCAGCCGCTGCCGCACAGCAGCGTCACGGCCTCCGAGAGATTGAGCAGGTCCGCCAGCCGGTCGATGTCCGCCGAAGCCGGCAGCGTCGCGGGCCGCGCGTGCTGCGCCCAGACCGGCTCTTCTTCCGGTCCGTCGAGCAGCGCCACGTCGCCCGGCAGGACGATCACGGCCACACCCTTCTGATCGATGGCGGTGCGCAGCGCCGTTGCGAGAACGCGCGGAAACTGCGCAGCATTGGTCACGAGTTCAACGTAATGAGCGCACTCGCGAAAGATCTCGGTTGGATGAGTTTCCTGAAAGTAGCCAAGGCCGATCTCAGTCGACGGAATGTGCGCGGCGATGGCCAGCACCGGCGCGTGATTGCGATGGCAGTCGTACAGGCCATTGATGAGATGCAAATTGCCGGGGCCGCAACTGCCCGCGCATACGGCGAGCCGGCCCGTTGCAGCGGCTTCGGCGCCTGCCGCGAACGCAGCGACTTCCTCGTGCCGCGTATGCATCCAGCGGATCGTGCCAAGCTTGCGCAGGCTCGCGGAAAATCCGTTCAGGCTGTCTCCGGTCACGCCCCAGATACGCTCGACGCCCACCGCTTCGAGCGTCTTGGCCAGAAAGTGCGCGATCGTCTTCGCCATGCTGTTCTCCTTGCCTTGGATATTGCCAGGCGCTGCGCGCGATGCGTGCGGCGGCCGGTGGGTCGCATTACGTTACGCCATCCTCATCAGGCACGCCGTGAAGTATCGCAACCCTAACGCATATAGGGGCACGATCGCTCATCAGGCATCGCGACGACCCGCGCGGAAAGACGCGCTCACGCCGCGCGTGTGCTGCATCGGCGGCCCGCCGGCATTCGCTAAAATGCTGTGGTTTATAGCAGTCGGCGTTCCGCCATGAATCTCGAAAGCATTCTCTTCTCCCAGGGCTTCGGTACGCGCCGCCAGTGCCGCGGCTTGATCCTCGAAGCGCGGGTGGCCATCGCGGGTGTGCCCTGCACGGATCCGCTCGCCACCTTCGATACCGAAGACCTCGTGTTCAGCGTCGACGGGACGCCCTGGCCGTTTCACGCCCGCGCCTACCTGGCGCTGAACAAACCCGCGGGCTATGAGTGCTCGCGCGATCCGCAGCACCATCTGAGCGTGTTTCATCTGCTGCCGCCGCAGTTCGCCGCGCGCAACGTGCAATGCGTGGGCCGCCTGGACCAGGACACGACCGGCCTGCTGCTGCTCTCCGACGACGGTCAGTTCGTGCACGCCTTCACTTCGCCCAAGCGCAAAGTTCCCAAGGTCTACCTGGCCACCACGCGCCATGCGCTCGATGAAGCACAGTTGCGCTCGCTGCGCGAAGGCGTCCTGCTGCACGGCGAGCGCGAGCCCAGCACTGCCGTGGCCGCGCATGCGCGTGGCGAGCACGAGCTCGAACTGAGCGTACTGGAAGGCAAGTACCACCAGGTCAAGCGCATGGTTGCCGCCGCGGGCAACCGCGTAGAGGCACTGCATCGCGAGCGCATCGGCGGCTTCGCGTTGCCCGCGGATCTCGTCCCAGGCGCATGGCAATGGCTAGACGAGACCGCCCTCGACGCGCTGCGCAACACGGGGTGAACCACGGCGAGCGCAGCCCATGGCCGGTCCTGTGTGCGCTCGCGCACCAGACGCGCCCGATTGCACCTGTCTGCGCCGCGTCGCAGCATGCCCTTCCCGATGTTCCGCCCTATACTCGATTCAACAACGATTACAAGTTGCAAGGAGGGGCATCATGATCATCAACGGGACATTCGAGATCTCATTCGTGTTGATGGCTTTCATGGCGCTGGGAGCGATTCTGATCGGCGGCTTGCTGGCGTCGATGCATTTGCGGCATCAATACCATCCCAATCTGATCGGGGCGCTCATCGGGGCCCTGTTCTGCTTCCTCTTGCTCGAAGCGCTGCCGGCAATCACGTGAACGGCACGCTTGCGCCGTGCCGCCGGCCCGGGCTCACGGGTGCGGCGGCAGCGTGCGCAAAAAAGCATCCACATCGGGATAGCGCAGGCGCAGGCGCAGTTCGCGCTTGAGTCGCGTGTTCGCGAGCCGGCGCGATTCCCGCATGAACGAAAGCAGTGTCGGATCGAGTTCTAGCTCAGCCTGGGCGCGCTCGATGCGCGGGGCGCGCGCGAGACCGAACGCATCCGCCACGCGGTCGAAATAGGCTCCCATCTTCAATTCGCTGTCGTCGCTGGCGTGAATGACGCGCGCCGGGCGCCCGCGCGTGGTCAGCCGCAGCAGAATGGCGGCGAGGTCATCGGCGTGGATGTGGCTCGTGTAGACGTCGTCCGGTTCGACCAGCGCCGGCGTGCCCTTTTCCAGCCGCGCGAGCGGCAAGCGGTTCGCGGCGTAGATGCCCGGAATCCGCGCGATGCTCGCCTTGAGCGCGCCGCGCGCCGTCGCGCGCCGCAGTTGCCGCTCGGCCGCCACGCGCCGTATCGCTCGAGCGTTGGCAGGCCGCACCGGACGGGTTTCATCGATGCGCGCACCGCCGCAGTCTCCATAGACACCGGTGGTGCTCGCGTAGACGAGCGTCGGATGGGCCGGATCAGTCAGGTGGGCGCGAGCGGCGAGGCGGGTACGCTCGGGTACAATGGAAGACGCTTTAAGACGTGCTTGACGCGTCGATGCCGGCTGCAATGCGGGCCCTGCCACACCGGCGCGCGCGCTTGCGGCCGGGCGGCCCGATGCCCCGCTTTGGGCCGCCCGCGCCGCAGAGCGCCGACGCGCCTTGAGCGCCGCAATCAGCCTGCGTGTGCGCAGGTCGTCATCGCAGTCTCTCGCGGGCGGCGCGAGGTGCAGCACGATGCTCGCGAGCCCGGCGAGGCGTGCAAGACGCGTGCGCACGTCGAGGTCGCCAGCGACCGGCACCGCGCCCGCGGCGCGCAGCGTCCCGGCCTGTTCCGGACGGCGCGTGAGCGCGAAGATGCGCGGTCGGCCGCGCCGCGCCTGCAATTGGGCAACGCAACGCAGGCCGACGTCGCCGCAACCGACAATAAGGATGCGCGCGCGGCGCAAGGTTCGTGTAGCAAGCATGGTGGACCCATTTTAGCCGCTGGCGACGGCCCAAGCAGGGCCGGACATCGGCCAGACGAGACGCAACCCGGCTCGATCCCCCCGATTACAGATTACAGACTTGCTTTCTCGAATATGGTCTTCAACGTAACACTCAAGCAAAGTGGCCGACAGTTCCAGGTCGAACCCGACGAACCCATCCTCAACGCGGCCCTGCGCCAGGGCATCGGCCTGCCGTACGGCTGCAAGAACGGTGCGTGCGGCTCCTGCAAGGGCACAGTATGCAGCGGCGAGGTCGAGCAGCGCGCACATGCCGCTTCGGCGCTCTCGAATGACGAGAAGACGCGCGGCATGGCCCTCTTCTGCTGCGCGACGGCGCAGACCCACCTCGAAATCGACGTCCGCGAAGTGGCGGGCGTGGGCGACATGCAGGTGCGCAAGCTGCCCACGCGCATTGCCGCAATCGAGCGCAAGGCCGACGACGTCATCGTCCTGAAGCTGCAGTTGCCCGCCAACGAGCGCCTGCAATATCTCGCCGGCCAGTACCTGGAATTCATCCTCAAGGACGGCACGCGCCGCAGCTATTCGATGGCCACCGCGCCGCACGAGGAAGGCCCGCTCGAGCTGCACATCCGCCACATGCCGGGCGGCAAGTTCACCGACCACGTCTTCTCGCAGATGAAGGAGCGCGACATCCTGCGCTTCGAGGCGCCGCTCGGCACCTTCTTTCTGCGCGAAGACTCGGACAAGCCCATCGTGCTGCTCGCCTCGGGCACCGGCTTCGCGCCGCTCAAGGCGATCGTCGAGCACGCGATCCACCAGAAGCTGGACCGCCCGATGACGCTCTACTGGGGCGCGCGCCAGAAGAAGGACCTGTACCTGATGGACCTCGCCGAACAATGGGCGAAGGACATCCCGAACTTCCGCTTCGTGCCGGTGCTATCCGAGCCCGCCGCCGGCGACAACTGGACCGGCCGCACGGGCTTCGTGCACCGCGCCGTGATCGAGGACCTGCCCGATCTCTCCGGCTACCAGGTCTACGCCTGCGGCGCGCCGGTGATGGTGGAGTCGGCGCAGCGCGACTTCTCGCAACACCACGGCCTGCCCGAAGACGAGTTCTATGCGGACTCGTTCACGAGTGCCGCGGACCTCGCGAATCCCGTCTAAGCAGCGCCCGCTGGCGAATGGGCTGGCCGGCCGTCACAAAAATTTCGTCGGCCGGCTGAAACTATTCAAAGCCATTCGCCACATTGACGGTTTACAGCGCCGCCGCCCTTGTCGTATTCTTGCGCCCATGAACTGCATCCTGTCCGCCCTTCGACGTCGCCGCTCGCCCCATTCCCTGGGCCTGGCTTAGTTCGAGGACGCGCGTTGCACACGGGTTGAACCCCAACGCAGATGTAGTTCGAATCACGAAGCCACGGCCAGCCCGTGGCTTTTTGTTTGTCTGCCGGTTTTGACGGCTTCTTTCCAACCCTCATTGCAGTCCCAGCGCGGAGCCCGTTGCCATGAATTTTTCCGAGTACCCGATCGAGTCGCTGATGTACATCACCAACCGGCCCGAAATCGTTTTCACGCATGGCAAGGGGTCGTGGCTGTACGACAACGAAGGCAAGCGATATCTGGACTTCATCCAGGGCTGGGCCGTGAACAGCCTCGGACACTGCAACGAAGGCATGATCGAGGCCGTGGAGAAACAGGCGCGCCTGCTCATCAACCCGTCGCCGGCGTTCTATAACGAGCCGATGGCGAAGCTCGCCGGCCTCCTCACCGAGCACAGCTGCTATGACAAGGTGTTCTTCGCCAACAGCGGCGCGGAAGCCAACGAAGGCGCGATCAAGCTCGCGCGCAAGTGGGGCAAGAAGTATCGCGACGGCGCCTACGAGATCATCACCTTCGACCACAGCTTCCACGGCCGCACGCTCGCGACGATGTCGGCAAGCGGCAAGCCGGGCTGGGACACCATCTACGCACCGCAGGTGCCGGGCTTCCCGAAGGCCGATCTCAACGACATCGCCTCGGTCGAAAAGCTCATCACGGGCAAGACCGTCGCCGTGATGCTCGAGCCGATCCAGGGCGAAGGCGGCGTAATTCCCGCCACGCGCGAATTCATGCAGGCGCTGCGTGCGCTCACGAAGAAGCACGGCATTCTCTTGATCGTCGATGAAGTGCAAAGCGGCTGCGGCCGCGCGGGCACCCTGTTCGCCTACGAACTCTCGGGCATCGAGCCGGACATCATGACGCTCGGCAAGGGCATCGGCGGCGGCGTGCCGCTCGCGGCGCTGCTCGCGAAGAAAGAAATCACCGTGTTCGAGGCCGGCGACCAGGGCGGCACGTACAACGGCAATCCGCTGATGACGGCCGTAGGCTATTCGGTGATCTCGCAACTGGTCGCACCGGGCTTTCTCGAAGGCGTGCGCGCGCGTGGCCAGTATCTGCGCGAGAAGCTGCTCGAACTGTCGGAGGAGCGCGGCTTCCAGGGCGAGCGCGGCGAAGGTCTGCTGCGCGCGCTGCTGCTCGGCAAGGACATCGGTCCGGAAATCGTCGAGAAGGCGCGCCTCATGCAACCGGACGGCCTGCTGCTCAACGCGGCGCGGCCGAATCTGCTGCGTTTCATGCCCGCGCTCAACGTGACGAACGAAGAGATCGACCAGATGATGGCGATGCTGCGCACGGTGCTTGACTCGCTGTAAGCGCGTAACATCGCTGCGCGCGATGCGCAGCATCATGAAAAAAGCCGCATGGACTTCACGTCCATGCGGCTTTCGTGCTTCTGGCGGTCATGCAGACCGCCTTGCGTCGCTCACCCGCTCACTCGCCCAGATACGCCGCGCGCACCTTCGGATCGTCGAGCATCTGCTTCGCGTCGCCTTCCATCGTCACGAGTCCCGAGTCCATCACGTAACCGCGGTTCGCCGCCTGCAGCGCGAGCCGCGCGTTCTGCTCCACCAGCAGCACCGTGATGCCCTCGCCCGAGATCGTGCGCACCACCTCGAAGATCTTCTCCACCATGATCGGCGACAGACCCATCGACGGCTCGTCGAGCAACAAAAGCTTCGGCTTGCTGATGATCGCGCGCGCCATCGCCAGCATCTGCTGCTCGCCGCCCGAGAGCGTGCCCGCGAGCTGCGACGCACGCTCCTTCAGGCGCGGGAAGAAGCCGAACATGCGGTCGACGTCCTTCTGGATGCCGTCCTTGTCGTTGCGCAGGTACGCGCCCATCTGCATGTTCTCGACGATCGACATGCGCGCGAAGATGCCTCGACCTTCCGGCACCATCGCCAGACCTCGCTTCAGAAGCTCGTGCGCCGGCACGCCCTTGATCGACTGGCCCATGTATTCGATGTCGCCCGCCGAGTATGGCTTCAGGCCCGTGATCGCCTTCATGGTGGTGGTCTTGCCCGCGCCGTTCGCGCCGATCAGCGTGACGAGCTCGCCCTGCTGGACCTCCATGTCCACGCCCTTGACCGCCTGAATGCCGCCGTAGTTGACCTGCAGGCCCTTGATTTTCAGAACCGGTGTAGCCATCAGTGAACTCCCGCGCCCAGATATGCCTCGATCACCTTCGGGTTCTTCTGCACGTCTTGCGGCAGACCCTCGGCAATCACCTTCCCATAGTCGAGCACTGTCATGCGGTTGCACAGGCCCATCACCAGTTTCACGTCGTGCTCGATCAGCAGGATGGTCTTGCCATCGGCGCGGATCTTGTCGAGCAGGCGCGTGAGTTCGACCTTCTCGGTCGCGTTCATGCCGGCAGCCGGCTCGTCGAGCGCGAGCAGCTTCGGATCGGTCGCCAGCGCGCGCGCAATTTCCAGACGCCGCTGGTGGCCGTACGAGAGATTGCGCGAGGTGTAGTCGGCGTACTGCGCAATGCCCACGTATTCGAGCAGTTCGAGCGCGCGCTCCTTGATCTCACGCTCTTCCTTGCGCTCGGCCGGCGTCTGGAACACGGCGCCCAGCAGGCCATGCTTCGTGCGCACGTGGCGGCCCACCATCACGTTTTCCAGCGCGGTCATGCCGCCGAACAGGCGGATGTTCTGGAACGTGCGCGCGATGCCTGCCTTCGCCACCTGGTACACGGCGGTCGGCGTATAGGTGTCGCCGTCGAGCCGGAATTCGCCCGAATCCGGCGTGTAGAGGCCCGTGATCACGTTGAAGAACGTGGTCTTGCCCGCGCCGTTCGGGCCGATCAGGCCGTAGATGGTGCCTGCCTCGATCTGCAGGCCCACATCGGAGAGCGCCTGCAGGCCGCCGAAGCGTTTGTTCACGCCCTTCACGGACAAGCGAATCTGATTGTTGCTCATATTGTGTGTCTCCCCTTACGCGCGCACCGGCTTCTTGCTCGTGCGCTTCGCGATCTTCGCGATCTTGTCTTCATGCTTCGCGGCAGGCCACAAACCTTCCGAGCGGTAGAGCATGATGACGACCATCGCGAGGCCGTAGAGCAACTGACGAATGACTTCGGTATCGACGATCTGGTGGCCGAACAGCGCGTGCTGCAGAGGGCCCATGGTCGAGCGCAAGAACTCGGGGAAGATCGACAGAAGCACGGCGCCGAGAATCACGCCCGGAATATGGCCCATACCGCCGAGCACCACGCAGGCGAGCACCACGACCGATTCCCAGAACGTGAACGATTCCGGCGAGACGAAGCCCTGGAACGCGCCGAACATAGCGCCAGAGAGGCCGCCGAACGACGCGCCCATCGCGAACGCGAGCAGCTTCACGTTACGGGTGTTGATGCCCATGGCCTTGGCGGCGATTTCATCTTCCCGGATCGCAGCCCATGCGCGGCCGATGCGCGAATGCTGCAGTCGGGTGCACACCCAGATCACAAGCAGCGCGCAGAGCACGAACACGTAGTAGTAGCCGTACACCGACGTGAACGTGAAGCCGAACACCGTATGCGGCTGCGACAGATCCATGCCCGCGATGTGCAGCGGCGCCACGCCCGTGATGCCCTGCGGCCCGTTGGTGATGTTCACCGGACGGTCGAGGTTATTCATGAAGATCCGGACGATTTCCCCGAAGCCCAGCGTCACGATCGCGAGATAGTCGCCGCGCAGACGCAACGTCGGCGCACCGAGCAGCACACCCGCAAGCGCCGCGAGCCCCATCGCGCACGGCACCACGATCCAGTACGGCGTATGCATGCCGTTCGGGAACATGTGCGCGATCCACTCGAACTGGGTCGTGAGGTGCGGCGAGGTCAGCAGCGCGGCAACATAGGCGCCCACCGCGTAGAACGCGATGTAGCCCAGGTCGAGCAGTCCGGCGAAGCCCACCACCACATTGAGGCCCAGCGCGAGCATCACATAGAGCATCGCGAAGTCCAGCACGCGGACCCAGTAGTTGCCGCCCGCGGCGCCCACCACGAACGGCAGCGCGGCGACGACGATGGCCGTAACGATCCCGACCGTGAGGGTTTTCGTGGTGTTCTTTTCGGGGATGAGCGTCGTCGACGGCTCGATCGGTTGAATGGATGTCATGTTGTGCTCCCCTCTTTATGCGCGGTCTGCGACACGTTCGCCCAACAGCCCCGACGGACGGAACACGAGCACGACGATCAGCACGATGAACGCGAACACGTCCTGATAGTTACTGCCGAACACGCCGCCCGTAAGGCTGCCGATGTAGCCGGCGCCAAGCTGCTCGATGAGGCCCAGCACCACGCCGCCCACCATCGCGCCGCCCAGGTTGCCGATACCACCCAGCACTGCTGCGGTGAACGCCTTCATGCCGGGAATGAAGCCCATGTAGAAGTGCGCGTTGCCGTATTCGGAGGCAATCATCACGCCAGCCAGTGCAGCCAGCGCCGAGCCGATCATGAAGGTGGCCGAGATCACGAAATTCGGATTCACGCCCATCAGGCTCGCGTTGTTCGGGTTCTCCGCGATGGCACGCATCGCGCGGCCCAGCTTGGTTTTGTGCACGAGGACCAAAAGGCCCGCCATCACGATGAACGCGACAGCGATGATCACGATCTCGGTCGGCGAGATCACGGCGCCGACGGTCGTATCAGTCGCCTTGATCACATTGATCGGATCGGTCGAGATCAGTTGCGGGAAGGCCAGCGGGTTGCGCGACCAGATCATCATCGCGAGCGTTTCAAGCAGGATCGACACGCCGATGGCGGTGATCAGCGGGGCGAGACGCGGTGCGCGCCGCAACGGCCGGTACGCGATTTTTTCGATTGTGTACCCGACGAACGCGCAGACCACCGCGGCGATCGCGAGCGCAATGATCAGCGTGGGGATGTGCCCGAGACCCGGGAAGTGGTTATGCAGCACGTTGATCGCGGACAGCGCGACCATCGCGCCAACCATGAGCACGTCGCCGTGCGCAAAGTTGATGATGCCCAGAATCCCGTACACCATCGTATAGCCCAGCGCGATGATGGCGTAGATGCTGCCAAGCACCAGCCCGTTCAGGATCTGCTGGATGAAAATATCCATTTAATGCTCCTTTGCCCGTGCGACCGGATTCGCGCTCGTCATCGGCCGGTGGGCGATGTTTTACGGAACCGCAACGACACTCTCGGGTACTGAAGTAAAAGACCGGTAAAGGTTGGCCACACCCAGTTTGCTTTGCTGCTGTGTTGCAGCGGCAGGCTCGCCGGAAGCGGATGCAAAAACGGCACCGTCGGATGGTTCGGTGCCGTCGGGTTCAACAACTGCCTGTCACATCCGCAGCAACGCCTGCGCCGCGGACCTTGCGGCCAGCCGTGCATACGTTGTACGTCATGACTCCCTGCTTGGGCGCAATGATCGAGATTGCGCTCGTGCCCGCTTCTACACTGCGGACGAACCACGTCTGGTGCGTTGCAACCGCAGCCGCCGAAGGCGCGGCAAAAGCAAACTCGACTTGCATTAATCAGGTCTCCTGCGCCTTCCGAAATGCTTGCCTGGAGGGCCTCACAAGGACATTCCCCCCAGAACGCGCGCATTGTAACGCCAATTATGCGGCAGGCAATATTGTTGAACCGACAGGGTTTTCCTGCATTGCAACCTATTTTTGAAATAAGAAGGCGACTGAGGTTGCACCCATGGTTGCGCCATATTTCAGTGCATCAGTTGCACCAAAATCTCCCACGTATGCATCAAGTGTTGTTTCGCCCTGGCGCGATGCCTTACCAGGCGGGCCTTGCTCACATCGTTTTGCGGATTTAAGTAGATGCTGGGATTCCACACCAAATCGGTGCACAGGGCATCAGGACTGTCTCAACCTCTCAAAAAAATGGGGTCATACCACGGAATTGAACCCTGCCCTCTAGCGAAAACACTAATACGACCAGGCTGAAACAAGGCGGTTTACCTCACATTTCGCACGATGCCGCCCTATTTAATGATTTCAGCAACAATAAAAAAAGCGCACCGTCGGTGCGCTTTCTTCTGAAGCCGGAGTCGAGGCCCGATATCAGGCGGACTGCCCGAGACCCCGCGGCAGCGGAAATGCAATGCTTTCTTCGATGCCCTCGAGCGCGCGAACATTGCTCACGCCCAGTTCGCGCAAACGCTCGATGATCTGCTGCGCGAGCGCCTCGGGCGCCGATGCACCCGCGGTCAGGCCGATGCGGCGCTTGCCTTCGAGCCAGCGAGGATCGATCTGGTCCGGCGCATCCACCATATAGGCGGGAATGCCGCGCTTTTCCGCAACTTCGCGCAGACGGTTCGAATTGGAACTGTTCGGGCTACCCACCACGATCACGACGTCGCACTGCGGCGCCATGAACTTGACCGCGTCCTGGCGGTTCTGCGTGGCGTAGCAGATGTCCTGCTTCTTGGGCTCGCGAATATCGGGAAAGCGCTGCTTGAGCGCGGCGATGATATCGGCGGCATCGTCAACGGAGAGCGTGGTCTGCGTGACGAACGCCACGCGCTGCGGATCGCGCAGGGTGAGCGCGTCCACGTCGGCGATATCCTCGACCAGATACATGCCCTCGCCCACCTGGCCCATGGTGCCTTCGACTTCCGGATGTCCCTTGTGGCCGATCATCACGATGTCGAGGCCTTCCTCGCGCATCTTCGCCACTTCGACGTGCACCTTGGTCACGAGCGGGCAAGTGGCGTCGTAGACGCGCAAACCGCGCGCCTCGGCATCGGCGCGCACGGCCTTGGACACGCCGTGGGCGCTGAAGATGACGGTGTTGCCCGGCGGTACTTCGTCGAGTTGCTCGATGAAGATCGCCCCCTTCTTGCGCAGGTCTTCGACCACGTAGGCGTTATGGACGATCTCGTGGCGCACATAAATGGGCGCGCCGTGCAGTTGAATGGCCCGCTCGACGATCTCGATGGCGCGGTCGACGCCGGCGCAAAACCCGCGCGGCTGGGCGAGCAGAATTTCTGCGTCGGCGAGTTGGGACGTGTCCGTGGTCATGGGCTTTAGAGGATTCCGATGATTTGCACTTCGAACGCAACCGCCTGGCCAGCGAGCGGATGGTTGAAATCGAACAGCGCGGAGCTGTCGTTCACCTCCTTGAGCACGCCGGCGTAGCGGCCGCCGTCGGGGGCGTTGAACTCGACGAGGTCGCCGGGTTTGAACGACTCGCCGATCACCGCGTTGTCGCGCAGCGTCTTGAGCGAGATGCGCTGGATCAGATCGGGATTGCGCTGACCGAAAGCAACGCCGGGTTCTAGCTGAAAGGTGGAGTGGTGCCCCACTTTCAGACCGATCAGAATGTTCTCCAGGGGCGGCGAAAGCTGCCCGACGCCCAGCAGCAGCGTGGCGGGGCGATCGGCAAACGTATTGACGATCTCGGTGCCATCGGCAAGCGAAAGCCGGTAGTTCAGCGTGACGTGGGAACCGGGTTTCACCTCGGAGATGTCGATGATGCTCATGCGGTACTCATTTTCGTCTGGTCGCGAGCGCCACGCGTGCGTGCGGAAGGCGCCCTCGAGGGGCCGGTCCGGCCGCCTTCCTGCGGTCGGAAAACCCGTATTGTAAGCCACATGATTGCCGGGCGGCGGGCGCAAGCGCCGCCCGGCGCGAGGAGATCGCATGTTCGAAATCGCCTGTAACAAGCCGCTTTGGCGCGACAGGGCCGCTTCCGGCGCCGGCGGCGCGCCGCCCGCCCTTGCGGGCGACGTGGCGCGAACCCCGCCGGCCGCTTTGGTCACGGGCAGCGAGCACACTGCGGCGCAGCGCCGCGCAATGCCGCGCGAGCGCCTGCGCGAATCGGGCCCGGCCGCGCTCTCCAACCTCGAACTGGTCGCGCTCGTGCTTGGCTCGGGTCTGCGAGGTCACAATGTGTTCGACGTGGCCAGATCGTTGCTGGTGCATTTCGGATCGCTGCGCGCCATGCTCGACGCGCAGCGCGAGGAATTTGAAGGCTTGCACCGCATCGGGCCGGCCAAGGCCTCGAAGCTCGTGGCGGTGCTCGAACTTGCCCGCCGCGCGCTCGCCGAGCAACTCGAAGACAAGCCGTTGATCGATTCACCGGGCGCGGTAGAAGACTATCTGCGCCTGCTGATCGGCGGGCGAGGCTACGAAGTGTTCGTGTGCCTATTTCTCGACGTACGGCACCGGCTGATCCGCACTGAAGAAAGCACGCGCGGCTCGCTCACCCGCATGGCGGTGTACCCGCGCGAGATCGTGCGGCGCGCCTTGATGCTCAATGCGGCAAGCCTGATCGTCGCGCATAACCATCCGTCGGGCGCGGTGCAGCCGAGCGCCAGCGACCGGCGCCTCACGCGGGTGCTGCGCGAAACCCTCGCACTCGTGGAAGTGCAGCTCGTGGACCATTTGATCATCGGCACGCAGGAAACGTTTTCGTTTGCGCAGCACGGCCTCGATTGACCCAGCGGCGGCATCCCAATCATTTCCGGAGCCGGTGTTAAGCGACGCCGCAGCAGCATTTGCAAATCGCGTTTGAATCTGCAAATCGTGTTTGATTTTCCAGGCGTCTTCCTGCTAGAATTCTGGTTTGCCTATTTCCAACCCTGTTCCGAAGCCCGTCGCGGCATTCCAGGGGAAATACGGCCTGGGTTCGAGGTTGTCTCTCATCCATACGTGAGCGCGCTCTTATTCCGGCCATTTCTCGCCTGGGAAACTTAAGCGGCTCTCGAACTCAGAATTTCCGTAGGAGTGCACTCATGGCACGTGTATGCCAAGTCACTGGGAAAGCGCCGATGAGCGGCAACAACGTTTCCCACGCAAACAACAAAACCAAGCGCCGTTTCCTCCCGAATCTGCAAAACCGCCGTTTCTGGGTTGAAAGCGAAAACCGTTGGGTGCGTCTGCGCATCTCGAACGCAGGCCTGCGCCTGATCGACAAGAACGGCATCGACTCCGTGCTCGCAGACCTGCGCGCACGCGGCGAACTGTAAGGAGTAAATCATGGCCAAGGGCATCCGCGACAAGATCAAGCTCGAGTCGACCGCAGGTACGGGTCACTTCTACACGACCACCAAGAACAAGCGCAACATGCCGGAAAAAATGTCGATCAAGAAGTTCGACCCGGTTGTTCGCAAGCACGTCGAGTACAAGGAAACCAAGATCAAGTAATTGATCGGGTTTCGAGCCTGACGAAGACAGAAAACCCCGCCTTCCGGCGGGGTTTTTCTTTTTGCGCCACATGTGTGCTTTTCGTCCGCTCCCCTATCGGAGTATGCTTCCCGCTTTACCGGCCGCCCACGGGCGCGCCATCTTCAAAAGTCGGCTCCCGCGCGGCTTCGGGCGGTACCAGACAGAGCAGAACACGAGAGACGGAGAGGCAGGACCATGAATTTCGATGTAGCGATCGTCGGCAGCGGACTGGCGGGACTAAGTGTTGCGCTGAACCTCGCGGATTCGCGCCGCGTGGTATTGATCGCCAAGCGCGCCATGACCGAGGGCGCAAGCGACCGCGCGCAGGGCGGCATCGCCGCAGTGCTCGACTCGGCCGACAGCGTGGAAAACCACGTCGACGACACGCTCGTCGCCGGCGGCGGTCTGTGCGAGGAAGCCGCCACGCGCTATATCGTCGAGCATGGCCGCGAGGCCATCGAGTGGCTGATTGGCCAGGAGGTGCCGTTCACCAAGGACGCCGCCGCCGAACTCGGCTTCCATCTCACGCGCGAAGGTGGCCATAGCCACCGGCGCATCATACACGCCGCCGATGCCACCGGCCATGCCGTCGTGCAAACGCTGCTCGAACGCGCCCGCCAGCACCCGAACATCACGATCCTCGAAGATCACCAGGCGATCGACGTCATCACGTCCGATCGTCTCGGCCTGCCGGGCCGCCGCTGCCACGGACTCTACGCGCTCGATCTGCAGAACGACCGCACGGTGACGATCCAGGCGCCGCATACGGTGCTGGCCACGGGCGGCGCGGGCAAGGTTTACCTCTACACGACCAACCCCGACACGGCCACCGGGGACGGCATCGCCATGGCGTGGCGCGCGGGTTGCCGGGTCGCGAACATGGAGTTCATCCAGTTCCACCCCACTTGCCTGTTCCACCCGCACGCCAAGTCCTTCCTGATTTCCGAGGCCGTGCGCGGCGAAGGCGGCGTGCTGCGCCTGCCCAACGGCACGCGCTTCATGCCCGCGCACGACGCGCGCGCGGAGCTCGCGCCGCGCGATATCGTCGCGCGCGCGATCGACTTCGAGATCAAGAAACACGGCATCGACTGCGTGCATCTGGATATCAGCCATCAGCCGCAGGCGTTCCTCGAAGAGCACTTTCCGACGATCCTCGCGCGCTGCCGCGAGTTCGGCATCGACATCGCCAAAGAGCCCATCCCGGTCGTGCCCGCTGCGCACTACACCTGCGGCGGCGTCGTCACCGACCTGGCCGGGCGCACCGACCTCGCAGGGCTCTATGCGGTTGGCGAGACCTCGTACACGGGCCTGCACGGCGCCAACCGGCTCGCCAGCAACTCGCTGCTCGAATGCCTCGTGATCGGCCGTTCGGCTGCCGAGGCGATCGAAGCCGAAGGCTTCAGCGCGGGCGCGCACGCCCCGCTGCCCGACTGGGACGAAAGCCGCGTCTCCGATTCCGACGAGGAAGTCGTGGTTGCTCACAACTGGGACGAGCTGCGCCGCCTTATGTGGAACTACGTGGGCATCGTGCGCACCGACAAGCGCCTCGAGCGCGCGCAGCACCGCATCGCCCTCCTGCGCGACGAGATCCTCGAGTACTACGCGAACTTCCGCGTGACGCGGGATCTGCTGGAGTTGCGCAATCTGGTCGACGTGGCGTCGCTGATCGTCGAAAGCGCGCGCTCGCGCCGCGAGAGCCGCGGCCTGCACTACAGCCGCGACTGGCCGGGCACGCTGCCCAAGGCGCTGCCGACCGTACTCTCGCCGGAGCGCGTGCGCAATCGCACCGTGTCGTAAAGCAGCGGAGGCTCGACAGAGCCTTCGGCCCAGCAAAAAGGCCGCCTCGCGAGGCGGCCTTTTTCGTTGCCGCACTGGTGGAACGCAGCGCGCTCAGACGATACGCATCGAATAGTCCGTGGCCCGCACGTCCTTGGTCAATGCGCCGATCGAGACGCGATCCACGCCCGTCTCCGCAATCGTGCGCACCGTATCGAAGTTCACGCCGCCCGAGACTTCGAGCACCGCGCGCCCTGCCGTGCACGTGACCGCCTCGCGCATCATCTCGAACGAGAAGTTGTCGAGCAGCACCGACTTTGCGCCATGCGCGAGCGCCGCATCGAGCTGTTCGAGCGTCTCGACTTCGATCTGGATCGGCACGCCGGCATTCAGGGCGATCGCCGCGTCCATCGCCGCGCCGACACCGCCGGCCGCCGCGATATGGTTTTCCTTGATCAGAATGCCATCGTAAAGCGCAAGGCGCTGGTTCACGCCGCCGCCCACGCGCACCGCGTACTTCTGCGCGAGGCGCAGGCCCGGCAGCGTCTTGCGCGTGTCGAGAATGCGCGTTTGCGTGTGCGCGATCATGTCGACGTAGCGGCGGGTCACGGTCGCCACGCCCGAGAGCAGTTGCAGGAAATTCAACGCGTTGCGCTCGGCCGTGAGAAGCTCACGCGCCGTGCCGCGCAACGAGCAGACAATGCTATCCGCCGTCATGCGCTCGCCCTCGCGATAGTGCCAGCGCACCTCGATGCGCGGGTCGACGCGCTTCACCACGCCATCGAACCACAGCACGCCGCACAGCACCGCGTCCTCGCGCACGATGATGCGCGCATCGCGCACTTCGTCCGCGGGCACGAGACGGCCCGTCTGGTCGACCGGGCCGACGTCTTCCTCGAGCGCATCCGCCACATTGCGCGCGATCGCGGCGT
The DNA here is from genome assembly GCF_051125215.1 of Paraburkholderia sp. A3BS-1L. Lineage (NCBI taxonomy): Bacteria > Pseudomonadati > Pseudomonadota > Betaproteobacteria > Burkholderiales > Burkholderiaceae > Paraburkholderia > Paraburkholderia sp. A3BS-1L. The sequence goes on from NZ_CP120442.1 coordinate 2,570,632, forward strand.
CGAACGCCGCGCCGTACTGCGCGCGGACTTCGTCGAGCACGGGCGCGACGGCGTCCGCTGCACGCAATTCGCGCGCGCCTTCCTTCAAATTCGTCATCACGCCGCCCCCACCTGCGAGAACAGTGCGGTATCGCGCGCGAGGTCGCCGCTCGCCTGCACGCGGCGCTTGTGTTCGGCGGCGAACGCGAGCATGCGGTCGATCGGCAGGCGCGCCCGCTCGCCAATCGCAGCATCCACGAAAATCTCGTTGTGGCCGCGCTCGAGCACGTCGGCGAGATTCGAGAGACCGTTCATGGCCATCCACGGGCAATGCGCGCAGCTCTTGCAGGTCGCGCTGTTGCCGGCCGTGGGCGCCTCGATGAAGGTCTTGCCCGGCGCCGCGAGCCGCATCTTGTGCAGGATGCCGAGATCGGTCGCGACGATGAAACGCTGCGCATCGAGCTTCACCGCAGCATCGATCAATTGCGTGGTCGAGCCGACCACGTCCGCCAGCGCAACAACCGCCTCAGGCGATTCGGGGTGCACGAGCACCTTCGCATCGGGATATTCGGCGCGCAGCAAATCGAGCTCAATGCCCTTGAATTCGTCGTGAACGAGGCACGAGCCCTGCCACAGCAGCATGTCGGCACCGGTCTTCTTCTGGATGTAGTTGCCCAGATGGCGATCAGGGGCCCAAAGGATCTTCTCGCCCTTCGCGTGCAGATGAGCGACGATCTCCAGGCCGATCGAGGAAGTCACCATCCAGTCCGCGCGAGCCTTCACAGCCGCGCTGGTGTTTGCATAGACCACCACGGTGCGATCGGGATGCGCGTCGCAAAACGCGGAAAATTCATCGACGGGGCAGCCGAGGTCGAGCGAGCAAGTCGCGTCGAGGTCCGGCATCAGGATGCGCTTGTTGGGACTCAGAATCTTCGCGGTCTCTCCCATGAAGCGCACGCCCGCCACCACGAGTGTCTGCGCCTCGTGATCGCGGCCGAAACGCGCCATCTCGAGCGAATCGGCTACGCAGCCGCCCGTTTCATCCGCCAGCTCCTGCAATTCAGGATCGACATAATAGTGCGCGACGAGCACCGCTTTTTCGCGCTTGAGCAATGCGCGAATGCGCTCCTTCAATGCAACGCGCTCCGCTGCGCCGGGTGCGTCGGGCACCTTCGCCCACGCCTGCCCGACGCCGCAGACGGCACCCTGCGGCCGGTCGTACTCGACCTTCCTGATTGCCTGACTCATGATCTCCTCTGTCGGCCAGAGTGGGAGCAAAGCGCTTACTCCGGCCCCATGCACATGTTACGGTCCTGCCGATCGCTGCAGTCCCAGGCCGGTGCAAGACACCGGCATTTTTCCGCAGCCCCAAAAGAAAAACCCCGCCAGCGCGGGGTTTTGTGACGTACCTGAATTCTAATGGATTTTTTCGAGACTCACGCAGGACGCAGTGGCCGAAAAAACCAGCGAAAAATCAGGCGTAGCGGCGCAGACGCGACGCAAACTCCTGAAGCGCCTTGATACCGCTTTGCTCGGCGCGGTGGCACCAATCCTGGAGCTGCGTCAGCAGTTGCTCGCGCGAGGCGCTCGAGCGCTCCCAAATGGCCGAGAGTTCGTTGCGCAGTTCGATGTACGTGCGCAGCTTCTGGCTATTCGCGAAGATCTGCGGCAATTGACGCTTCTGCGGTTCGTTCAGGCTGGACTCCTCCTTGTCGAACCAGTTGCGCGCGCCGCGCATGAGCTTGTACTTCTCGCGCTCGCCCACCTCCTTCAGGTGCGCGAGCTCCTGGCGATACGCCAGCTTCACGGCCTTCGCGTAACGCGCCATCACTTCATAGCGGTTCGAAAGCACGGCCTGGAGCGTCTCGTGGTCGGCCACGAGCTTGCCCTTGGTGAGGCGCGGCGTGGGCGCGACCTTCTTGACCTTGGCAAGACCGACTGCCTGCATCATGCGGATGTACATCCAGCCGATGTCGAACTCGTACCACTTGTTCGAGAGCTTCGCGGAGGTCGCAAAGGTGTGGTGGTTGTTATGCAGTTCCTCGCCGCCGATGATGATGCCGAACGGCAGCAGGTTCGTGCTCGCATCCGACGAATTGAAGTTGCGATAGCCCCAGAAGTGGCCAAGGCCGTTCACGACGCCGGCGGCCCAGAACGGGATCCAGGCCATCTGCACGGCCCACACCGTAAGACCGACCACGCCGAACAGCGCAACGTCGATCACCATCATGATGCTCACGCCGAGGATCGGGAAGCGCGTGTAGACGTTGCGCTCCATCCAGTCGTTGGGCGTGCCGTGGCTGAAGCGGCGCAGCGTTTCTTCGTTTTTCGCTTCGGCGCGATAGAGTTCGGCGCCTTCGAGCAGCACCTTCCAGAGGCCGCGCGTTTGCGGGCTGTGCGGATCCTCTTCGGTCTCGCACTTGGCGTGGTGCTTGCGATGGATGGCCGCCCACTGCCCCGTGAGCATGCCCGTGGTCATCCACAGCCAGAAACGGAAGAAGTGGCTGGCAATGGGGTGCAGGTCGAGCGCGCGGTGCGCCTGGCAGCGGTGCAGATACACCGTCACGCCAATGATCGTGATGTGGGTGACCACAGCCACGAACAGCAGGATCTGCCACCACGAGAAATGCAGCATCCCGTGGGCAAGGAAATCAAGCAGGGAATTCAACAAGGTTTTTACCCGTGAAACGAAGCGCACCGGCCTTTCAGGCCCGCGCCGATGTCAAGAAAATGAAAGCGGCCAGGAGGGGTTGGACGGCATTCTACTAGAACCGTTCCAAGTGTTTGTAACAAATAGAGATTTTTTTCCCAAATGGCCGCGACGTCAATTGCTGGACACACATTTGAGGCTGTTTGTCACACCTGTCCGAGACTTTCCCTAGCCTTCGAACCCCATTTCATCGTTTGCCGCCGCGTCTGGCAGCCACAGGATCGCTGCTGCGCCTTAACCTGGCCTTAAGTTGCCTCAGGTTGCCGCAAGTAACCTCAAGTGGCCAGGGCGACGTTACCCGGCGCGGGCATCGGCCGATGGACAAGGCGCACATCGCGCTGCGCCGGCGGAATGGCGATCCCGTGCTCACCGAATAGCCGCCACACGTTGCGGTTCACGTCCGAACGCACGCCGGTCGGACCGATCGCCGCATCCGCGATCCAGAACGCCAGTTCCAGCAACGCCCCGTCGCTTCCGAACTCGACCAGAGCGGCCGTCGGCATCGAATCGGCGCAGACTCGTTTGACGCCTTGCCCGGCAAGGGCGAGCAATTGCAGCGCCAGTTCCAGGTTCGATGTGTACGCCACCCGAACGGACAATTTCGCATAGCCCCGAGTCAAATAAGACGAGTGATTCTGCACCACGTCGGTAATCCGCTTTTCGTTGGGGATCAGCGTCTCGATGCCGTCGAGGCTGCGCACGACCGTGTAACGGCGGTGGATCTGCGTGACCCGGCCCTGAATTCCACCCACGCTGATGGTGTCGCCAATACGCAACGACCGGTCCGCCAGCACAATGAAGCCCGATACATAGTTGCTGGCGATTTTCTGCAACCGAGGCCCAGCACGCGCAACAGCACGCCGCCCCACACGACGATGGTTGTGATGCCTTCGCTCACCACGAGCAGCCTGCGCGTGCGCCGGTCGCGCCCGAACACCCGTCGCAGGAGAAAGAAAGCCAGATAGATCAGGCCGATACCGACCACGGAAACCAGTGCGAGATCGAGCAGCGGCGTCGACATGAAGGGCCGCGCGAGCTGCCGGACCGGCACGATCAGCGCGGCAGCGCACAGCCAAAAAATGGCCCGGTAAAGGCTTTCCATTCCAAAGTGCCGCCCGTCTCGCTGCCCTGGCGCCCGCCGCTGGAAAAACCGCCGCGCCAGCAAGGCAAGTGTCCAGGCAACCACGAGCAAGCCAGCAAGGATCAGGAGTTGCCAGCGCGTTTGCGGCAGCACGAAGAGCGAGGCGGCGCGATTGATCAGTGACGAAAGGCTGCTGTTCATGCGGTGCAACAATGTGCAAAAGAGGCGCTGAAAAGTAACCGCTCGGCGCTGCGCGTCGCCATGCATGCCGCTCAAGGAAAGCCGCAAAAAGAGCCTGAAATGACGCGGGGCCGTCCAGCTCCACCGGACGGCCCCGCACGATCTGTCTCTAACCGTTCGCTTACTTCAGCGCCGCGTCCGGCTCGTCGGCCTCCGACTGCTGCGCCTTCGCGATAGCGTCGGCGGCTTCGGTCACGGCGGCAGCCTCGTCCGGCGTCGTGGCGGCGCCGGCCTGCTTCGTCTTCGGCTGCGCTTCGCCGCGGCGCTCCAGCACGGCCGCAAAGAAACCGTCCGTCGCATGGCGGTGCGGCCACATCGAGAGATATTCGCCGGTGTCGAGGCCCACGCGCTGGTCCGCGAGCACGTCGCGCGCGCTTACCAGCACGAAGTCGGGATGGGCTTCCAGGAACTGCTTCACGACCGCTTCGTTCTCGGCTTCGAGAATGCTGCAGGTCGCATAGACGAGGCGGCCGCCGCGCTTGAGCAGCCGCGCCGCGCTCGTGAGAATCGAAAGCTGCTTGGGCGCGAGCTCGGCGATCGACTCCGGCGACTGGCGCCACTTGAGGTCGGGATTGCGGCGCAGGGTGCCGAGACCCGAGCACGGTGCATCCACGAGCACGCGGTCGATCTTGCCGATGAGGCGCTTGATCTTGGCGTCGTGCTCGCTGTCGATCAACACCGGATTCACGTTCGACAAGCCGCTGCGCGCGAGGCGCGGCTTGAGCTTCGCGAGGCGCCGTTCGGAAATGTCGAACGCATAGAGGCGGCCCGTCGAGCGCATCATCGCGCCGAGCGCGAGCGTCTTGCCACCCGCACCCGCGCAGAAGTCCACCACCATCTCGCCACGGCGGGGCGCCACGAGCGAGCACAGCAGCTGGCTGCCCTCGTCCTGCACCTCGAACCAGCCTTCCTTGAACGCGTCGAGCTTCGCCAGCGCGGGCTTGCCCGTCACGCGCACGCCGAACGGCGCGAACGGTGTCTCGCCGGCCTCGATGCCGGCCGAGGCCAGCGCGCGCAGCAGCTCGTCGCGGTTCGCCTTGATGGGGTTCGCGCGCAGATCGAGCGGCGCCGGATAATTCAGCGCGGCTGCTAGTTGCGCGAGCTCGGCCGGGTCAAAGCGCGTTTCCAGCGCTTTCATGATCCACTCGGGCAAATTGAGCTGCACGCGCTGCGGCAGGCTCGCCGGGTCGATCTTCGCGACGTGCTCGAGCCAGCTTGCCTCGGCGTCGGACACGAACGGGCGAATCGCCGAGCGCCCGGCCGTCGCCATCAGGCCGAGCAGCGCAAGGCGCCGCGTCGGGCTGCCGGTGCCGCTCTCTGCCAGATGCGCGAACTCCATGCGCCGGCGCAGCACGGCGAACACCGCCTCGGCGATCACGCCGCGCTCGGCATGGCCGAGCTTCGGGTGCTCGCGAAAGAAGCGGCTCGTCACGGCATCAGCGGGACCCGTGAACTTGAGCACGTCGGCCAGCAACGTCTCGGTCTGTCCGATCAGGAAACCATGCAATCTCATGCGCCCTCCCCGGCGTGTGTTGGTGCGCCTGCTTTTACGGCTTGTGCGCCTGTTTTTGCGTTTTCTTCCACGCTGGTCTCGTCAAGGAAGAGCCATTGCGCCTCGGGCGGCGTGAGCGTCACGCGCTCGCCATCGAGCGCGAGGCGCCCTTCGACGAACCAGCGCACCGCACGCGGATAAATCACGTGCTCGGTCTTGAGCACGCGCGCGGCGAGCGCCGCGGCGTCGTCGCCCGTGCGCACCGGCACGGCCGACTGCATCACGATCGGACCATGGTCGAGCGTGGGCGTGACGAAATGGACCGTGGCGCCATGCACGCGGCAGCCCGCGTCAATCGCCTTCTCGTGCGTCTTCAAGCCCGGAAAGCTCGGCAGCAGCGAGGGATGAATATTGAGCATGCGACCCGAATAACGCTGCACGAAGCCCTCGGTGAGCACGCGCATGAAGCCCGCGAGCACGACGAGGTCCGGCGCGTGGCTGTCGATGACCTGAGCGAGCGCCGTGTCGAACGAGGCGCGGTCGGGGTACTGGCGGTGGTCGACGACCGCCGTGGCAATGCCGTGCGAGGCGGCGAACGCAAGGCCCGCGGCGTCGGGGCGGTTGGCAACCACGGCGGCGATGCGCGCCGGCCAGGCTTCGTTTTCGCACGCGCGCACGATAGCCTCCATGTTGCTGCCCCGCCCGGAAATCAGGATGACGAGATTTTTCATCCGCGGATTTTATCATCGGGGCGGGCATCCGACGCTCGCGCGGCGGCGATCGTCGCCCCGTGCGTTTATAATCTCCTGTTTAGTCGCGGCCATGGCCGCATCACCGGTATTGATCGGCGCGCATGGCCCGCGCGCACTTTTCCAGGTTCCCTCGGGTTCCTCCAGGTTCCGCTATCGTGAGAGTCTTCCGCGGTCTTCCCAACGCTGAAAGTCGCGCGCCCTGCGCGCTTACCATCGGCAACTTCGACGGTGTCCACCGCGGACATCAAGCGTTGCTTGCGCGCGTGCGCGAGGCCGCCAACGCGCGCGGCCTGCCCGTCTGCGTGATGACCTTCGAGCCGCATCCGCGCGAGTTCTTCAATCCGGCCGGCGCCCCGCCGCGCATTGCCATGCTGCGCGACAAGCTCGAAGCGCTGCGCGAGAACGGCGTGGACCGCGTCGTGGTCGAGCATTTCAACCACACATTCGCGAGCCAGTCGCCCGAGACGTTCGTTGAGCGCATCATCGTCGGCGGCCTGCACGCGCGCTGGATGATGATCGGCGACGACTTCCGCTACGGCGCGAAGCGCGCGGGCGACTTCGCCTCGCTCCAGGCCGCCGGCGCGCAGCACGGCTTCGAAGTCGAGCAGATGGCCACCGTGGCCGACCCCTCGGGCGTGCGCATCTCCAGCTCCGCCGTGCGCGCCCAGCTCGCGGCGGGCGACCTGGACGCCGCACGCGCGTCGCTCGGCTGTGGCTACGCGATCAGCGGGCACGTCACGCACGGCCTGAAGCTCGGCCGCGATCTCGGCTTTCCCACGCTGAACCTGCCGATCGGCCATAAGCGCCCGGCGCTCAAGGGCATCTTCGTCGTGCAGGTGCACGGCATCGCCGACGAGCCGCTGCCTGGCGTCGCGAGCCTCGGCGTGCGCCCGACCGTCGACGACACGGGCCGCGTGCTGCTCGAAGTGCATCTGCTCGACTGGCATGGCGACGCCTACGGCAAGCTCGTGCGCGTCGAGTTCCTCAAGAAGCTGCGCGACGAGGAGAAGTTCGCCGACCTCGAAACGCTCACCGCCGCGATTGCGCGCGACGTGGCGAACACCCGCGCATGGTTCGCCGCCGCGGGCGCCGGCGTGGCCGGCAGCCGCTCCACCGGCTTCGCCACCTCGGCCACCGACCGAATTAGGTAAGCCGTGGCCCGCGCGCGCGTCTCGTCCAGCAAGGCAAGACCGCGGCGCGCGCGGGCCGCTCCGCCCCACGGCGCCGCCGCCTCGGCGGTAAGCGGCGTCCAAGGCGACAGTTGCGCGGCACCGCCGCAATGCTGACGCCAGGCATCCCCCGAATTCCACGTGATCTCACCATGAGCGACAAGAAAGCATCCTCCGGCAAAGCCGCGCAGAAGTCCGAATCGAAGTACCCCGTCAATCTTCTGGACACCCCGTTCCCCATGCGGGGCGACCTGCCCAAGCGCGAGCCGCAATGGGTCAAGGAGTGGGAAGAAAAAGGCATCTACAAGCAGATCCGCGAGGCCTCGAAGGGCCGCAAGAAGTTCATCCTGCACGACGGTCCGCCGTATGCGAACGGCGACATCCACCTGGGCCACGCGGTCAACAAGATCCTCAAGGACATGATCGTCAAGGCGCGTAATCTCGCCGGCTACGACGCCGTCTACGTGCCGGGCTGGGACTGCCACGGCATGCCGATCGAAATCCAGATCGAGAAGCAATTCGGCAAGTCGCTGCCGGCCCAGGAAGTGATGAAGAAGGCGCGCGAGTACGCGGCCGGCCAGATCGAGACGCAGAAGGCCGGCTTCAAGCGCCTGGGCGTCCTCGGCGACTGGGACAACCCGTACAAGACCATGAACTTCGTGAACGAGGCGAACGAGATCCGTGCGCTCGCGAAGATCATCGAGAAAGGCTACGTGTTCCGGGGCCTGAAGCCCGTGAACTGGTGCTTCGACTGCGGCTCGGCCCTCGCCGAGGCCGAGGTCGAGTACAAGGACAAGACCGATCCGACCATCGACGTGCTGTTCCCGTTCGCGCAACCCGAGCAGACGGCAGCCGCGTTCGGCCTCGCGGCCCTGCCGCGCGAGGAAGGCGGCATCGTGATCTGGACCACCACGCCGTGGACCATTCCGTCGAACCAGGCGCTCAACGTGCATCCGGAGATCGACTACGCGCTCGTCGACACCGAGCGCGGCCTGCTGATCCTGGCTGTCGAGCGCGTCGAAGCCTGCATGAAGGACTTCGGCCTGACCGGCAAGATCGTCGCCACGACGAAGGGCGAGAAGCTCTCGCTCCTGCGATTCAACCACCCGCTCGCTTCGGCGCATCCGGGCTACAAGCGCACTTCGCCGATCTATCTCGGCGATTACGTCACGACCGACACCGGCACGGGCATCGTGCACTCGGCGCCCGCTTATGGCGTGGAAGACTTCGTGTCGTGCAAGGCGCACAACATGGCCGACTCGGACATCATCAGCCCGGTGATGGGCGATGGCCGCTATATCGAATCGCTGCCGCTGTTCGGCGGGCTCACCATCTGGGCCGCGAACCCGAAGATCGTCGACGCGCTCGACGCCGCCGGCACCCTGCTGCGCAGCGAGAAGTACGTGCACAGCTACATGCACTGCTGGCGCCACAAGACGCCCATCATCTACCGCGCCACCTCGCAGTGGTTCGCGGGCATGGACGTCACCCCGAAGGACGGCGGCAAGACCCTGCGCGAGACTGCGCTCGAAGGCATCGAGGCGACCGCGTTCTACCCGTCGTGGGGCAAGCAGCGCCTCTACTCGATGATCGCGAACCGCCCCGACTGGACGCTCTCGCGCCAGCGCCAATGGGGCGTGCCGATGGCGTTCTTCGTGCACAAGGAAACCGGCGAGCTGCATCCGCGCACGCTGGAGCTGCTCGAGGAAGTCGCGAAGCGCGTGGAGAAGGAAGGCATCGAAGCCTGGCAGACGCTCGACGCGCGCGAGCTGATCGGCGACGACGCCAATATGTACGAAAAGAACCGCGACACGCTCGACGTGTGGTTCGACTCAGGCACGACGCACTGGCACGTGCTGCGCGGCTCGCACAAGGACGAGCTCCAGTTCCCGGCCGACCTGTATCTCGAAGGCTCGGATCAGCACCGCGGCTGGTTCCACTCGTCGCTGCTCACGGCTTCGATGCTCGATGGCCGCCCGCCTTACAACGCGCTGCTCACACACGGCTTCACGGTCGACGGCGAAGGCCGCAAGATGTCGAAGTCGCTCGGCAACGGCGTCGACCCGCATGAGGTCGCGAACCGCCTGGGCGCAGAAATCATCCGCCTGTGGATTGCCTCGACCGACTATTCGGGCGAGCTGGCGATCTCCGAAGAGATTCTCAAGCGCGTGACGGAAGGCTATCGCCGCATCCGCAACACGCTGCGCTTCCTGCTCTCGAACCTGTCGGACTTCGACTTCGAAACGCATGCGCTACCCGCCGACCAGTGGCTCGAAATCGACCGTTACGCCGTGGCGCTCACGCACACGCTGCAAAACGACGTGCTCGCGCACTACGACCGCTACGAGTTCCACCCGGTCGTGGCAAAGCTGCAGACGTTCTGCTCGGAAGACATGGGCGGCTTCTATCTGGACGTGCTCAAGGACCGCCTGTACACCAGCGCGCCCGATTCGGCCGCGCGCCGCGCCGCGCAGACCGCGCTGCACCACATCACGCACAGCCTCCTGCGCATCCTCGCGCCGTTCCTCTCGTTCACGGCCGAGGAAGCATGGAAGGTGTTCCAGCCGCAAAGCACGACCATCTTCACCGAGACGTTCCACGCGTTCCCGGATATCGGAGAGGCGCCTGAGCTGATCGCCAAGTGGACGCTCCTGCGCGAAGTGCGCGGCAACGTGACGAAGGCGCTCGAAGAGGCGCGCGTGGCGAACCAGATCGGCTCGTCGCTGCAGGCCGAGGTGCGCATTCTGGCGAGCGGCGCGCGTTACGATGCACTCACCTCGCTGGGCGAAGACCTCAAGTTCGTGCTGATCACCTCGGCGGCCGAAGTCGTGAAGGTCGAGAGCGAAGCCGACGAAGGCGTCGAAGTCGTCACCTCGAAGTACCTCAAGTGCGAGCGCTGCTGGCACTACCGCGAGGACGTCGGCGCGAACGCCGGGCACCCGGGCCTGTGCGGGCGCTGCGTGGCCAATCTGTTCGGCAACGGCGAAGCGCGGAGCGCGGCATAATGGCCAAAACGACCCTGCCGAAACAGTCGAAGTCGAGCGGCGCGCGCGGCATGCTTGCGCCGTGGCTCGGCATCGCGGTGATCGTGATCCTCGCCGACCAGCTCACGAAGATCGCCATCTCGCGGATGTTCAGCTATGGCGAAGGCCGCGTGGTCACGCCGTTCTTCAACCTCGTGCTGGTCTACAACAAGGGCGCCGCGTTCAGCTTCCTTGCGGCGGCGGGCGGCTGGCAGCGCTGGGCATTCACGGCGCTCGGCGTGGTCGCGGCCATCGTGATCGGCTACCTGCTCAAGCGCCACGCGGGGCAACGCCTCTTTTGCACCGCGCTCGCGCTGATACTCGGCGGCGCGCTCGGCAACGTGATCGACCGCCTGATGTACGGCCATGTGATCGACTTCCTCGACTTCCATCTGGGCTCGTCGCACTGGCCGGCGTTCAACGTTGCCGACAGCGCGATCACCGTGGGCGCCATCTTGCTGGTGTTCGACGAATTGCGGCGCGTGCGCAAGTCGCATTGAGCGCGCCAGCCCGAGACTGGAGACTTGATTTGAACACCTCCGCTGCAACCGAAGGCGAGCTGGCCGGCCGCCACCTCGTGCTCGGCATGACAGGCGGCATCGCCTGCTACAAGATCGCCGAGCTCACGCGCCTCCTGACCAAGGCCGGCGCGAACGTGCAGGTCGTGATGACCGAGGCGGCCACCCAGTTCATCACGCCGGTCACGATGCAGGCGCTCTCGGGCCGCCCCGTCTACACGAGCCAGTGGGACGGCCGCGTGCCCAACAACATGGCGCACATCGACCTCTCGCGCGAAGCGGACGCCATCGTCATCGCGCCCGCCTCCACCGACTTCATCGCCAAACTCGCCAACGGTTTCGCCGACGACCTGCTCGCCACGCTGTGCGTCGCGCGCGACTGCCCGCTGCTGGTCGTGCCGGCCATGAACCGGCAGATGTGGAACAACCCGGCTACGCAACGCAACGTCGCGCAACTGCGCGCGGACGGCGTGGAAACGCTCGGCCCCGACTCCGGCCCGCAGGCTTGCGGCGAAGTCGGCGACGGGCGCATGCTGGAGCCGGAAGCCATTTACGAGGCCATCGTCGCGTTCTTCGCGCCCAAGGTGCTGGCAGGCCGCAAGCTGCTGATCACGGCCGGACCGACCTTCGAGCCGCTCGACCCGGTGCGCGGCATCACGAACCGCTCGAGCGGCAAGATGGGCTTCGCGCTCGCGCGCGCGGCGCAGCAAGCCGGCGCCGAAGTGCATCTGGTCGCGGGCCCCGTTGCGCTGCCCACGCCGTGGGGCGTCCGGCGCGAAGACGTGCAGACCGCGCAGCAGATGTACGACGCCGTGATGCGCGAAGCAAGCGATGCCGATGTCTTCATCGGCGTGGCCGCGGTGGCCGACTGGCGCGTCGATCACGTTGCCGCGCACAAGATCAAGAAGACGGCCGAGCACCGCATGCCGACGTTCAGTTTCGTCGAGAACCCCGACATTCTGGCGTCGGTCGCGGCCATGCCGAATCCTCCGTACTGCGTGGGCTTCGCGGCCGAAAGCGGCGACCTCGAGGTGCACGGCGCAGAAAAGCGCGCGCGCAAGAACGTGCCGCTCCTGATCGGCAACCTCGGCCCGCTGACCTTCGGCCAGGACGAGAACGAAGTCGTGCTGTTCGAAGCCGCCGGCCGCACGCCGCTGCCGCGGGCGGCCAAGCAGGCGCTCGCGCAGACGCTGATCGCCGAAATCGCGCGGCGTCTGCCGGACCCGAGCATCATCTCGTGACGCGCACGCCGGCGCCCTCGGGCGCTGACGCGGCGCGCCGCGAACGAAGTGAAGGAGCAGTACTGCCATGACACTGCTTTCCGTGCTGGACCAGTCGCCCGTGATTGCCGGGCACACCGCGGCGGACGCCATCGCCGCCACCGTCGAACTCGCGCAACTCGCCGACGAGCTCGGCTACACGCGCTACTGGTGCGCCGAGCACCATGGCCTGCTGGGTGTATGCAACCCCGCCCCCGAAGTCATGCTCGCGCGCCTGGGCAGCGTGACCCAACGCATCCGCATCGGCTCGGGCGGCATCATGCTGCCCTACTACAGCCCGTTCAAGGTCGCCGAGCAGTTCATGATGCTCGAAGCGCTGTTCCCGGGGCGGGTCGATCTGGGCGTGGGCCGTGCGCCCGGTGGCGACATGCGCACCGCTCAGGCCGTTGCAGCAGGTGCCTACAATCGCGGCGATCAGTTTACGCAGCAGGTGCAGGATCTCGTCGGCCTGATGGACGGCACGCTCGCCGCCGACCACCTCGCGCACGGCGTGGCGCTGCAGCCGCAAATCGCCACGCGGCCGCAGCTGTGGGTGCTGGGTTCGAGCGACTTCGGCGGCGCGCTGGCTGCGCAGCTCGGGCTGCGTTTCTCGTTCGCGCATTTCATCAACGCACACTTCGGGCACCTGGTGGCCAACGCCTACCGCGACAGCTTCCAGGCCGGCCACGAACCAAAGCCGTATCTCGCGTGTGCGGTATTCGTCATCTGCGCCGACACCGATGCCGAAGCCGCCGACCTCGAAAAGGCCGTCGACCTGCGCCGCGTGCAGATGGCCTACGGCCTGAACGCGCCCATTCCGAGTCTCGAGCAGGGCCGCGCGCAGGAATACGGCGAACGCGAACAGATCGTGATCGACCGCGAAAAGCCGCGCAGCATCATCGGCACGCCCGAACGCGTCACCGAGCGCCTGCACGCGCTCAAGGACAGCTTTCGCGCCGATGAACTCGTCGTGCTGACCGTCGCGGGCAGCTACGAGGCGCGCCTGCGCTCCTACGAACTTCTCGCCGAGGCCTTCCAGTTGCCTCGGAACCGATCCAACCCGGACTCAACGCCGACCCAACCCTGACCCCGATCGAATCGGAGCCTCATGAAAATCGACATCAAGATCCTGAACGAACACATGCGCGACCAGCTGCCCCACTACGCCACGCCGGGCAGCGCCGGCCTCGACCTGCGCGCCTGCCTCGACACGCCAATCACGCTCGAACCCGGCGAAACGAAGCTCGTGCCGACCGGTCTCGCGATCCACCTGGCCGACCCCGGATACGCGGCGCTGATCCTGCCGCGCTCGGGTCTCGGCCACAAGCACGGCATCGTGCTCGGCAATCTCGTTGGTCTGATCGACTCCGACTACCAGGGCGAGCTGATGATCTCCACCTGGAACCGCGGCCACACCACTTTCACGCTCAATCCGATGGAGCGTCTCGCGCAACTCGTGATCGTGCCGGTGGTGCAGGCGCAGTTCAATATCGTCGACGACTTCGAGCAAAGCGAGCGCGGCGCAGGCGGCTTCGGCAGCACGGGCAAGCACTGAGCACTGAGCTCTGAGCGCCGCCCAAACGCGCCTGGCCCCAATCCGGCGCGCCCAGCAGCAACAAAAAAGCACGCTCACGGCGTGCTTTTTTGCGTTCACAGCGACTCCTGAGCCCGTGCGGCGGGCTGCCTGCGGCGATACCATAGCGCATATGCCGCCACGAGCACCGCGAGAAACCCGAGCCCATATGCGAGCGTCATGCGGAATTCGCGCGTGAACGCCGTGCCGACCAGAATGCCGAGCATCAGCAGCGCGCCCAGCACGCTCGTGAGCGGAAAGCCCCACATGCGGAATGCGAGCGGTGCGCTCCCGTCGCGCGCGCGACGCGCGCGGAAGAAAATTTGCGTCACGAAGATCATGAACCACGTAAACATTGCGCCGAACATCGCGATCGACATCATCAGCGTGAACGCCGCCTGCGGCCAAAGCGCGTTGAGCACGGCCGCCACGGCGATGCCGATGGTCGACAGCGAGAGCGCCGCGGTCGGTACGCCATTGGGCGTGAGGCGCCCGAACACCGCAGGTGCGTAGCCCGCACGCGAGAGACTGAACATCATGCGCGTGGTGATGTAAAGCTGGCTGTTCATGGCCGACAGCGCGGCCACAAGCACGATAAAGTTGATCGCCCCGGCCGCGTACGGCACGCCGGTTTCGGCCATCACCTTCACGAACGGGCTCTCGTTGCCGCCCGCCTCGGTCCAGGGGACGATGGCGAGCATCAGCGCGAGCGTGAGCAGATAGAACAGCACGAGGCGCAGCACCGTCGCGCGGAACGCCCGCGTGACGGCACGCGCCGGGTCTTTGGCCTCCGCTGCGGCAACCGCGATGGTTTCCACGCCGAGGTAGCTGAAAAGCGAAACGATCGTGCCCACCCACACGCCCCACCAGCCCTTGGGCAGCAGTCCGCCGTGCGACGTATAGTTCGAGAACCCCACGCCCGAACTGGCGGGCGCGCGCCACACGAACCACGCGCCGAGCACGATGAACGCGACGATCGCCGCGATCTTGAGACTGGAAAAGAGATACTCGATGGTGCCGTAGGCCCGCACGCTCATGGCGTTTACGGCGATCAACGCCGCCGAGAAGCCGACAATCCAGTAGAGCCCCGGCACGTGCGGCAGCCAGAACTTCATGTAGATGGCGATGGCCGCGACTTCAGTGCCCACGGCCAGCACGTAGGCGGACCAGTACGCGTAGCGCACGACGAAGCCGGCCAGCGGGCCGATATAGTGCTCCGCATACGCGCCGAACGAACCGGAGGTCGGGTGCGCGACGGTCATCTCGGCCAGCGCGCCCATCAGCAACAGCGCGATCAGCGCGCCAATCGCATAGGACACGAGCACGCCCGGCCCGGCAAAGCCGATGGCGAAGCCGCTGCCGAGAAAGAGCCCGGTGCCCACCGCGCCGCCGATGGCGATCATCGTCATCTGGCCCGCGGACAAGCCCTGGCGCAGCCCCTGCTCGCGCTCGACGATGGAGTCGAACGCGCCCGATTTACGTGGTACCACTATTGCACCCCTGCTTTGCGCTGACACTGTGAATGAACGCCTATTTTACTTTGTGGCGTCGCACGCACCTCGAAGACCGCATAAATCATTTCGGATTCCTGATTCTTTGGTCTCGAAATAAAACGGCGTAACCCGTAAAGGGCTACGCCGTCGTGCGTTAGCGGCAAGCAGTGCTTATTCGACTTCCACGGCTTCCGGATTGCGCGGTGCGGGTTGCGCGTCGAACGTGAGCTGGATCTTGTCCTCGGCGTCGACATCCACGGTCACGCGGCCACCATTCATGAGCTTGCCGAACAGCAGTTCGTCGGCGAGCGCACGGCGGATCGTGTCCTGGATCAGGCGCTGCATCGGCCGCGCCCCCATCAGCGGGTCGAAGCCATGCTTGGCCAGATGCTTGCGCAGCGCATCGGTGAAGAGCGCGTCGACCTTCTTCTCATGCAGTTGGTCTTCCAGTTGCATGAGGAACTTGTCGACCACGCGCATGATGATTTCCTCATCGAGCGCACGGAAGCTGATCGTCGCATCGAGCCGGTTGCGGAACTCGGGCGTGAACAGCCGCTTGATGTCGGCCATTTCGTCGCCCTGCTCGCGCCGGGTCGTGAAACCGATCGTCGACTTGTTCATCGTGTCGGCGCCCGCATTCGTCGTCATGATGATGATGACGTTGCGGAAGTCTGCCTTGCGGCCGTTGTTGTCGGTCAGCGTGCCGTGGTCCATCACCTGCAGCAGCACGTTGAAGATGTCCGGGTGCGCTTTCTCGATTTCGTCGAGCAGCAGCACGCAGTGCGGCTTCTTCGTGACGGCTTCGGTGAGCAGACCGCCCTGATCGAACCCTACGTAGCCCGGCGGCGCGCCGATCAGCCGGCTCACCGCATGGCGCTCCATGTACTCCGACATGTCGAAGCGGATCAGCTCGATGCCGAGCGTGAACGCCAGCTGACGCGCCACTTCGGTCTTGCCGACGCCCGTGGGGCCCGAGAACAGGAACGAGCCGATCGGCTTGTCGGTCTTGCCCAGACCCGCGCGCGCCATCTTGATCGAGGCCGAAAGCGCGTCGATAGCCGGGTCCTGTCCGAACACCACCGCCTTCAGATCGCGGTCGAGCGTTTGCAGTTTCGAGCGATCGTCTTGCGAGACGCTTTGCGCCGGCACGCGCGCGATCTTCGAGATGATCTCCTCGATCTCGCTCTTGCCGATGGTCTTCTTCTGCTTCGACTTCGGCAGGATGCGCTGCGCCGCGCCCGCTTCGTCGATCACGTCGATTGCCTTGTCAGGCAAATGACGGTCGGTGATGAAGCGCGCCGACAACTCGGCCGCTGCGTTCAAAGCGCCCGACGAATACTTCACGCCATGGTGCTCCTCGAAACGCGACTTGAGCCCGCGCAGGATGGCAACCGTCTGCTCCACGGTCGGCTCGACCACGTCCACCTTCTGGAAACGCCGCGACAGCGCCGCGTCTTTCTCGAAGATGCCACGATATTCCGTGAAGGTGGTCGCGCCGATGCACTTGAGCGTGCCCGACGAAAGCGCCGGCTTGAGCAGGTTCGAAGCATCGAGCGTGCCGCCCGACGCGGCGCCCGCGCCAATCAGCGTATGAATCTCGTCGATGAAGAGAATCGCGTGCGGACGCTCCTTGAGCTCCTTGAGCACGGTCTTCAGACGCTGCTCAAAGTCGCCGCGATATTTGGTGCCCGCCAGCAGCGCGCCCATGTCCAGCGAGTAGACCTGTGCGTCCGCGAGAATGTCCGGCACTTCGCCGCGCGTGATGCGCCAGGCGAGGCCTTCGGCGATGGCAGTCTTGCCCACGCCCGCTTCGCCCACGAGCAGCGGATTGTTCTTGCGGCGGCGGCACAGCACCTGCACCACGCGCTCGACTTCGAGCTCGCGCCCGATCAGCGGATCGATGCGGCCATCCTTCGCCATCTGGTTCAGGTTCTGCGTGAACTGGGCGAGCGGGGTTTCCTTCTGGCCTGCCGCGTCTTCGGCTTCGGCGTTCGCCTCGCTGGCCTTGGCTGCTTCGCCGCTGCCGGTCTTCGCGATGCCGTGCGAAATGAAATTCACCACGTCCAGACGCGTGACGCCCTGCTGTTGCAGGTAGTACACCGCGTGCGAATCCTTCTCGCCGAAGATCGCGACCAGCACGTTCGCGCCCGTCACTTCCTTCTTGCCGTTGGAGGTGGACTGGACGTGCATGATCGCGCGCTGGATCACGCGCTGGAACCCGAGCGTCGGCTGCGTATCGACGTCATCCGTGCCGGGAACCGTAGGAGTGTTGTCGTGAATAAAGTTGCGCAGGTTCTGTCGCAGGTCTTCGATATTCGCAGCGCACGCTCGCAGCACTTCCGCAGCTGTTGGGTTATCCAGCAGCGCGAGCAAAAGATGCTCGACCGTAATGAACTCATGCCGCGCCTGACGTGCTTCCATGAACGCCATGTGCAGGCTGACTTCCAGTTCCTGGGCAATCATGCTTCCTCCATCACACACTGCAGCGGGTGCCCCGCTTGCCGCGCGTGGGTAACGACTTGCTCAACCTTGGTCGACGCGATGTCCCGCGTATAGACCCCACAAACGCCCCTGCCCTCGCGATGCACCTTCAACATGATTTGTGTTGCGGTCTCGCGGTCCTTATTGAAATATTCCTGCACGACCATCACGACGAATTCCATCGGCGTGTAGTCGTCGTTCATCAGCACGACCTTGTACATGGAGGGCGGTTTGACCTTTTGCTCCTGCCGCTCCACTACGGTTGAATCCTGCTTGTCCGGGATAATCGCCATACACCCATTCTAAACAACTCGGACAGGCCCGCAATCCTGCCGAAACCCGACCGGCCGTCCGGTGAACACCGGGCTGCGGCGCCGTGCGGACAATCCCGGCGCAGCCTCGTTTTCCCGGACTCGATCAGCCTCGCCCAATCCGTACCTCAAGCCGTACTTTCGCGGGCGCCCGGCTGCGGGGCCGGTTCGAACCATTCTGCCAGCAGCTTTCGGGCCACCGTCGAATCGAGTATCGCACAACCTGCGTGCCCACGTGGGCAGCCACTGTAGGCCTGCGCACGCACGTCCGCAGATTTCGTGCTGCGGTGCATCCCATGTGAGTCGATTATGCGACTTTTCAAGACAGCTCGCGCAACTCCGATTGGATAAAAAACGAACCGGATGAGTGCATCGGCAACTGCCTACGATTTCGGCCAGACAGAGTCGCAAGAAAAGCCGGAAAAACCCTGGAATGTGCTCTTTACAACGCGTCAGATAACGTCTCAAAATATTCTTGACAGCAGAATAAAGAGCCCCAACAATCAAGCTGGCACTTTTTTCAACCGCCTATATTTTCGAAAAAATGCCGTTGGTGAGCTTGTGAGAGGGGGCGTTCGCACTCTGCGATCGTTTAGCTTTTCGAACTGCTCGTGGTAGTGACATGAGTTACAGGGGAAGTTGGTATGGCAACCGGTACGGTTAAGTGGTTCAACGACGCGAAGGGTTTCGGATTCATCACGCCGGACGAAGGCGGCGAGGATCTGTTCGCTCACTTTTCGGCCATCCAGATGAATGGCTTCAAGACCCTCAAAGAAGGTCAGAAGGTGAGCTTCGAGGTCGTGCAAGGCCCGAAGGGTAAGCAGGCATCGAACATTCAGGCAGCTGCCTGACCTGTTCGGTATCTGTACCTGAGAAACCCGGCTTCGGCCGGGTTTCTTTTTGGGCGGACGATTTTTCGCTAGATCACGCGCAGCGTGCCCATCATGCCGAGGTCCTCATGCTCGAGGATATGGCAATGGAACATGCGCTCGCCCGCGACGTCCTGCACGGTCGCAAGATGCACGCTTTCCCCGGGTTTCACGTTGACCGTGTCGCGCCATGCGAGATACGGCTCGTCCACGCGCTTGGCGCCCGTCTCGCGCGACATTACCTGGAACTGCGTACCGTGCAGATGGAACGGATGATCCATGTCCGTGCGGTTCGCAATCGTCCAATGCTCGACTTCGCCGCGGCGGCTCGTAAGCGTGATGCGCTCGGGATCGTAGATTGTGCCGTTGATCATGAATTGCATACCGCGCGGCATGCCCGATTTTGACGCCCCCGGCTGGTGCATCGCATGCATGTCCATGACTTCGCTGAACACCACGGATTTTTGCGTGAGCGCAGCCGTGGTCTTGCCGCGCGGCGCCAACGGTTCGATCGTGCGCAACTGCGCAGGCAATGCCGCCGCCGCGCCATGCGGCGCGAATTGCACCTGGGCCAATACGGCCGATGGCGTGGGCGGCAGGCTGCCGTGCGACATCGCCATCTTGCGCCGGTCGTACTGCGCGGCCATCATGCGCGCGCGTGACGCGCCCTCGCCCGCGCGCACGATCAGTTCGGCGCGCTCACCCGGCGCGATCAGCAGCGAAGTCACACCCTCGCGCGGCGCGGCAAGCAGGCCGCCGTCGGTGCCGACCTGCGCGAACGCACGGCCATCATCGAACGCCAGCAGCAGATAGCGCGCGCTGCAGCCGTTCCAGACACGCCAGCGCTCGTCGCGCACCACGTCGATGCGCGGCTCGCGCGCGCCGTTCACGAGCACGAACTGGCCTTCCCGACCGTTCATCCAGTCCATCATGCCGTTCTCGGAAATCGTGCCGTCAGCAGCAAGCTTGAGGTCGGATACGAACAGATGGCGCTCCGGCCAAGCCGCAAGCGGATCGCTCGCGGCGCGCACGACAATGGGACCCGCGAGCCCGCGAAACACCTGCTCGGCCGTGTGCATGTGCGGATGCGGGTGATACCAGTAGGTGCCGGCGCTCCCCTTGGGCAGCGTGAACCGGTAGACGCGCTCGTCACCTGGCGCCACGAGGTTCATGGGGTTGCCGTCCTGATCGGGCGGCACGGGCAAACCGTGCCAATGAATCGTGGACGGCTGCGGCAACCGGTTGACGAAGCGGATCTCGACAGTGTCGCCTTCCTGCACGTCGATCAACGGACCGACGCCGGGGCCGGCGTCATCGGCCTTATCGGTCTGATTCCCCGGATCGTATTGCCAGAAAGTGGTAGCCGGCTGCCCAGCGAGCAAGGGCCGCGTCACGGGCCTGGCGATCAGCGTCGCACGAAAATGCCCTGCTTCGCGGCTCTCGTTCACCAGCGTTCGCAACGTTGCCAGCGGCGCGCCGGCGGGCAACGCATCGGCTGCCGCGAGCGGCGTCGGCGCGTGCATCATCGCGACGGACATCCCGCTCATCCCGCTCATCCCGCTCATGCCGGACATGTTGGACATGCCGGACATCGCATGGCCGCTCTGCTGGGCCAGCGCCGCGCGCGCAAACAGCGACGCCGTGGCGGCGCTCAATGCGCCGGACAAAAAAGTTCTGCGTTTCATCGATGAATTCCTCAAACACACCTGACGACGCGACGCGCAATGACAGCGCGCCGCGCATGTGGCCATGGGCTTCGCGTGCGCTCACCGCACGACGAATCCTCTCGGGCCTGCATCGGGCCGCTTCCGCCCATGAGGCGAAGCGCCCGCGTTCAGACGATGGGAGGCGGCAACAGCGGCGCGTGGGTGATGCCCGCGCGCAGTGCAGCGGCAGGCGCAGCGCGTGGGGAGCGCTCGGGCACGCCCGTACCGATGCGCGCGCCGACAGGCGGCGCGGCGCAATGTCCACAGCAGCTCGCAGCGCAATCGCTCGCATGGCCGGCGCAGCGGCCATGCGTGCTTGCCGGCTCTGCGACGCCGCAATGATCGTCCGCCGCAGCAGCCCGATGCGCAACATGCGAAACCGGCGATGAGTTCGCGTCTCGCTGCATGGGCTCGCACGCGCTGGCGCCGCTCAGGGCAAGAAGCGCGAGCAGACCAGCGACGAGGAAGCGACACAGAAAAGTCATGCGAAACGAGACGGCGAATGAACTCAATTGATGGGCGTCATGATAACGCACAGTCGTCGTCGCTGCGCGCACCACATCACACGGCATGCCATGAGTACGACAAAGAAACAGGTAGGAGTGCTCGATAAGATCGCGGCAGCTTCGCCGGTACTGCGCAAGCGCAATGCGCCGATGAACGCTTCCCACAAAATAAAACGGAGCATCACTCACTATGTCATCGAAATCCGTACGCGTCGCGGCCCTGCTTTCGCCCCTGCTCATCGCCGCCTGTTCGGCCACACTGACCGCCGCACCCACGTCCGCAGTCAGCGAAGCGTCGTCGCGCGCGCAACTCGAGCAGTCCGCGCGCCAGGCCTTGCATACGCTTTACGAGACAACACCGGGCGCACGGGCGCTGGGCTCGAAGTCCGCCGGCATTCTGGTCTTTCCGCAGGTGCTGAAGGCGGGCTTGCTGGTCGGCGGATCGAGCGGCAACGGCGTGCTGTTCTCGGCGGAAGGCAAGGTGCTGGGTTACTACAACTCCAGCGCGGTCTCGTGGGGTCTGCAGGCCGGCGCCCAGAACTTCTCCGAAGCCATGTTCATGATGACGCGCGAGTCGATGCAGTATCTCGATAGCTCCGATGGCTGGTCGGTCGGCGTGGGGCCGAGCGTCGTGGTCGCCGATTCCGGCATGGCCAAGGACCTCACCACCACCACCGGGCGCTCCGATATTTACGCGTTCATTTACGGCCAGTCCGGTCTGATGGCCGGACTCGGCGTACAAGGGCAGAAAATTACGCGCCTGAGCGAGTAGCGGATGTCACTCTCCGCATCAATTCGCATATCGAATCAATCGGAATAATTTTCCGGCAGGTCAATGCAAAAAACCCCGACGGCCTTTACGGGTCCATCGGGGTTTTTACGTTGCGGCGCGAACCTGCTGGACTACGCCTACATATTGTCGATCATCACCTGCCCGAATGCGGAGCACGACACCTGCGTCGCGCCCTCCATGAGCCGCGCGAAGTCGTACGTCACACGCTTTTGCAGAATCGACTTCTCCATCGAAGCGATGATGAGATCCGCCGCCTCGGTCCAGCCGAGGTGGCGCAGCATCATTTCCGCCGACAGAATCTCCGAGCCCGGATTCACGTAATCCTTGCCCGCGTACTTCGGCGCCGTGCCGTGCGTCGCCTCGAACATTGCCACCGAGTCCGACAGGTTCGCGCCGGGCGCAATGCCGATGCCGCCCACCTGCGCAGCCAGTGCGTCCGAGATGTAGTCGCCGTTCAGATTCAGCGTGGCGATCACGTCGTACTCGGCCGGGCGCAGCAGAATCTGCTGGAGGAACGCGTCGGCGATCACGTCCTTGATCACGATGTCGCCGCCCGTCTTCGGGTTCTTGACCTTCATCCACGGACCACCGTCGATGAGTTCCGCCCCGAATTCCTTCTGCGCGAGCGCATAGCCGTAGTCGCGGAATGCGCCTTCGGTGAACTTCATGATGTTGCCCTTGTGCACGAGCGTCACTGAACGGCGCTCGTTGTCGATCGCGTACTGGATCGCCTTGCGCACGAGACGCTCCGTGCCTTCCCGCGAAACCGGCTTGATGCCGAGACCCGAGCTGTCCGGGAAGCGGATCTTGGAAACGCCCATTTCCTCGCGCAAGAACTTGATGAGCTTCTTCGCGCCTTCCGACTCGGCAGGCCACTCGATACCCGCGTAAATATCTTCCGAATTCTCGCGGAAGATCACCATGTTGACCTTCTCCGGCGCGCGCACGGGCGACGGCACGCCCTTGAAGTACTGCACGGGCCGCAGGCACACATAGAGGTCGAGCTGCTGGCGCATCGCCACGTTCAGCGAACGGATGCCGCCGCCCACCGGCGTCGTGAGCGGACCCTTGATCGACACGACATATTCCTTCACGGCGTCGAGCGTCTCGTCGGGCAGCCATACGTCGGGGCCATACACGCGCGTGGCCTTCTCGCCTGCGTAGATCTCCATCCAGTGGATCTTGCGCTTGCCCGCGTAGGCTTTCTGGACCGCCGCGTCGACCACCTTGAGCATGACCGGCGTGATGTCGACGCCCGTGCCGTCGCCCTCGATGTAAGGAATGATCGGCTGATCGGAGACATTGAGCGAGAAGTCCGGATTGACGGTGATCTTCTCACCGCTAGCCGGGACCTTAATGTGCTGATACGGCATGATCAACTCCAGTAGGGGAATCGGTCTGTCGACCGCGAACGTTTCGAAAACGGGATGTGCCCGATTGCAAGGCGGCCGTGCGCGGCGCCAGGGTCTGGTCGTTATTCTAGCCCACGGCCCCATTGCCCGCCCCGCAGGTCATTCATGCATTTATGCTGCGCGGCGCCATCGCCCATCGTGAATGTCCGATGTCTTATATAGGACCCGTTATTCGATGCGGCCCAATATGCATTAATATCGCGGCGCGCCCTGATTCCAGAAGACTCCCATTCCTCACTGGCACGCTCGCCCTATTCCCTATGCGCTTGATCGCCCTCAATAAGCCGTTCGGCACGATTTGCCAGTTTTCGCCGCACGAAACACGCCAGTCGCTTGCGGATTGGGTCAAGACGCCGGGCGTCTATCCTGCTGGCCGTCTCGATGCGGACAGCGAAGGTCTGCTGCTGCTCACCGACGACGGCGCACTTCAAGCCCGCATAGCCGAACCGAAGCGCAAGCTCGTGAAGCGCTATTGGGCGCAGGTCGAAGGCGCGCCCGGCGAGGACGCGCTCGCGGCGCTCGAGCGCGGCGTCGATCTTGGCGATTTCGTGACGCAGCCGTGCCGCGCAAAAAAAATCTCCGATGACGACGCCGATCTCCTGTGGCCGCGCACGCCGCCCATTCGCTATCGCGCGGCGATTCCCACCACATGGATCGAACTCGCCATCAGCGAAGGCAAGAACCGCCAGGTGCGGCGCATGACGGCGGCGGTGGGCTTTCCGACGCTGCGTCTCGTGCGCGTGGCAATCGGCTCGCTCGATATTTTTTCGCTGGGCCTCCCCCCCGGTGCGAGTGTCGAAGTACCCACCGATGCGCCCTGGCGCCGCGCGACACCCACGCGCACGGCACACAAGTGACTGTTGCGTAAGCACTTTTCCGTCATTTACGGCTTGCCGCGTGCGCCGTGCATCGGCGCGTTGCCTCACGAATTTCGTGCGAAGAAAAACAAATGAGGAATTCGCGTCAACCGGTACGCGAAACCATGCGTTATTTCACGCAGATGCCGCCCCGAAGCTATCCGGCATTCAGCCTTACGGGCCCAGCGCAGCAATGCACGGTCCCGACCGCTGGCAGACGCGTTCGTCAATTCGTTCCGAATTTGTCGCTCACGACTGTCAACCGAAAGGTGGATGGCACGTTTACCGACCTGACTCCAATAACCGGGTCACTTGGTTAATCAACTCAAGCTGAGGATTCACAACATGAACAAACTGATCGCCGCTCTGGTCGCTGGCCTCTTCGCAACGGCTGCATTCGCACAAGCTTCGGCTCCGGAAGCAGCTGCTCCGGCATCGGCAGCTCCGGCTGCTGCTGCTTCGACGGCTCACAAGTCGTCGACGCACAAGAAGTCGACGCACAAGAAGTCGTCGCACAAGAAGGCAGCTAAGGCTGAAGCCGCTTCGGCAGCTTCGGAGTAAGCTCGCTGAAAGACGCCTGGAAGAGCGGCGCTTCGTGCCGTTCTTCACCGCGTTCGAAAGGCAGAGTGTCGCAAGGCACTCTGCCTTTTTGTTTATGCATCGTCCGCGTATCGTCCCACTACGGCTGCATGTTTTGACCCGCGTTCGCGGACTCGCGTAACATGCGCGGATTATTCCCAAGCAAGGAGCTCACTCGTGCGATTTTCCCTGCGCCCGCTCATCGCGCGTTGCGCGCTCGCCGTCGCTTTTCCGCTCGCCGCCACGCTCGGCACCTTTGCGGCCCTTACGCTCACCGCGACCGCCACCAGCAGCGCGGCGCATGCACAGCAGATGCCGCCCGGCGCCAAGCAGCCCGGCGATTTTCCGCACACGAAGCTCACTGCAGGCATGTTCGTGATCGATGCCGCCGTGGCCGCCAATGACGCGGACCGCGAGCAAGGCCTCATGTATCGCACGCAGCTCGCGCCGAACGAAGGCATGCTGTTCGTGTTCGGCGAGAACGCCGTGCACTGCTTCTGGATGAAGAACACGCTGATTCCGCTGTCGATCGCGTTCATGCGCGCCGACGGCACGATCACCGACATCGACGAAATGCAGGCCGAAACCACCAACAACCACTGCCCGCGCAATAACGGCGTCTACGCGCTCGAAATGAGCAAGGGCTGGTTTACGGCGAAAGGCATCAAGCCCGGCATGAAGATCGACGGCCTGCCGCGGCTGCAGTAAGCGCCCGGGCAACTTTGGCCCGCCCCGGGCGCCCCGGCGCCGATATTGCGCCGCCCCGCCGCCCTCCGAGGCGCATGAGCCGGCTTCCGCAGTTCGCGGCGCCGGCTTTTTTGCGCGCGTGGCGTGCGCCGCTTGTGCGCGCCTGACTCGCGCGCCCAACTCTCGCGCCCCACCCGCCAGGCCGCGCCGCGACGCCCTCCACAAGACGCCTTCTCGGGCTCTGACGCCCTTTCAGCAAAAGCGCCGCGCAAGCGCTATCCTAGTAATCCGCCGCGCGGCGCGCGTCTGCCCGATGCACGTTTAAGCACCTTGAAGCACGCTGAAACGCTCCCGGGCACGCCGCCGCGCGGACCGCCGGGCCGCGCGCAGGCCGCGCCGCGCGCCGCCCGGCACTTTCCATGGCGCGTTATTCCAAGGAGATCACCGTGCCTCGCAAGACTCCCATCGAGCGCTATCGCAACATCGGGATTAGCGCTCACATCGATGCCGGCAAAACCACGACGACCGAGCGCATCCTTTTCTACACCGGCGTGAATCACAAGCTGGGTGAGGTTCACGACGGCGCGGCGACCATGGACTGGATGGAGCAGGAACAGGAGCGCGGCATCACCATCACTTCGGCCGCGACCACCGCGTTCTGGAAGGGCATGGCCGGCAATTACCCCGAGCATCGCATCAACATCATCGATACCCCGGGGCACGTCGACTTCACCATCGAAGTCGAGCGTTCCATGCGCGTGCTCGACGGCGCGTGCATGGTGTACGACTCCGTGGGCGGCGTGCAGCCGCAATCGGAAACCGTGTGGCGCCAGGCGAACAAGTACAAGGTGCCGCGCATCGCGTTCGTCAACAAGATGGACCGCGTGGGCGCGGACTTCTTCCGCGTGCAGCGGCAGATCGGCGAGCGCCTGAAGGGTGTGGCCGTGCCCATCCAGATTCCCGTGGGCGCCGAAGACCACTTCCAGGGCGTGGTCGATCTCGTGAAGATGAAGGCGATCGTCTGGGATGACGAGAGCCAGGGCGTGAAGTTCGAATACGAGGAGATCCCCGCAAACCTCGTCGATCTCGCGCACGAGTGGCGCGAAAAAATGGTCGAGGCCGCCGCCGAGGCCGACGAAGTGCTGCTCGAGAAATATCTGCACGACCACGAGAGCCTCACCGAAGAGGAAATCAAGGGCGCGCTGCGCAAGCGCACGATCGCCAACGAAATCGTGCCGATGCTGTGCGGTAGCGCGTTCAAGAACAAGGGTGTGCAGGCGATGCTCGACGCCGTGATCGACTATCTGCCCTCGCCCGTGGACGTGCCTGCGATTCTCGGCCACGACCTCCAGGACAGAGAGATCGAGCGCCATCCGAACGACGACGAGCCGTTCTCCGCCCTCGCGTTCAAGATCATGACCGACCCGTTCGTCGGCCAGCTGATCTTCTTCCGCGTCTATTCGGGCGTGGTGAATTCGGGCGACACGGTGCTCAACGCGACGAAGGACAAGAAGGAGCGCCTTGGCCGCATCCTGCAAATGCACGCGAACGAGCGCAAGGAAATCAAGGAGGTCCGTGCGGGTGACATCGCGGCGGCGGTGGGTCTGAAGGAGGCCACCACGGGCGACACGCTGTGCGATCCGGCGCACGCAATCGTGCTCGAAAAGATGATCTTCCCCGAGCCCGTGATCTCGCAGGCCGTCGAGCCGAAGACCAAGGCCGACCAGGAAAAGATGGGCATCGCGCTCAATCGTCTCGCGCAGGAAGACCCGTCGTTCCGCGTGCAGACCGACGAGGAATCCGGCCAGACCATCATCTCGGGCATGGGCGAGCTGCACCTCGAAATTCTCGTCGACCGCATGAAGCGCGAGTTCGGCGTGGAGGCCACCGTCGGCAAGCCGCAGGTCGCGTATCGCGAGACCGTGAAGAACAAGGTCGAAGATGTCGAAGGCAAGTTCGTCAAGCAATCGGGCGGGCGCGGCCAGTACGGTCACGCGGTCATCACGCTCGAGCCGCAGCCGCCGGGCAAGGGCTACGAGTTCGTCGACGCCATCAAGGGCGGCGTGATTCCGCGCGAGTTCATTCCGGCCGTCGACAAGGGCATCCAGGAAACGCTCAAGGCGGGCGTGCTCGCGGGCTATCCGGTGGTCGACACCAAGGTGACGCTCACGTTCGGCTCGTACCACGATGTGGACTCGAACGAAAACGCGTTCCGCATGGCCGGCTCGATGGCCTTCAAGGAAGCGATGCGCAAAGCGAAACCGGTTCTGCTCGAGCCGATGATGGCGGTGGAAGTGGAAACGCCCGAGGACTTCATGGGCAACGTGATGGGCGACCTCTCCAGCCGGCGCGGCATCGTGCAGGGCATGGAGGACATCGCGGGCGGCGGCGGCAAGATCGTGCGCGCCGAAGTGCCGCTTTCGGAGATGTTCGGCTACTCCACGTCGCTGCGCTCGCTCACGCAGGGGCGCGCCACCTACACGATGGAGTTCAAGCACTACGCCGAAACGCCGCAGAACGTGGCCGAAGCGGTCATCAACGCGAAGAAGCAATAAGGCGTGCGCGAAGCGCATGACTCGAAGCCCGTCCCGCAAGGGGCGGGCTTTTTCACAGCTTTGCATGGGGCCGGAGTAAGGAGACACGACCATGAGTCACGACCATGAGCACGCGCCCGACTGGCGCGAGAACGGCGTCAAGGTGATACGCGGCGACCAGCTCGACACGAACACGGCGCAAACGCCCGGCATGAACCGCGCTGCCGCAATCAATGCGGCGCGCGTGGGCGCACAGAAAATCTGGGCCGGCACAGTGACGATCCATCCGAACGCGAAGACGGGCGCGCATCATCACGGCGCGCTCGAAAGCGTGATCTACGTGCTGCGCGGCCAGGCGCGCATGCGCTGGGGCGAGCACCTCGAATTCACCGCCGAAGCGGGCCCGGGCGACTTCATCTTCGTGCCGCCCTACGTGCCGCACCAGGAGATCAACGCGAGCACCGACGATCCGCTCGAATGCGTGCTCGTGCGCAGCGACAACGAGGCCGTGGTCGTGAATCTGAACATCGACGCCGTCGAAGCGCCGGAAACGGTCTATTGGGTCGATCCGATTCATCGCCATCCGCACGAACCTTGAGACCGCATTGAAACCTCGCATTGAAACCTCATAGCGCATGACATTGTCCGCCCCGCCCGCTTCAGCCAAATCGCTGCGTCCGCGCCTCATTGCGCTTTACGCAGCCCTGATCGGGGCCAACATCGCGGCGTGGGCGTGGGCGCTGATCGCGTTGCGCCACTATCCGCTGCTTATCGGCACCGCCGTCATCGCCTACGGCTTCGGCCTGCGCCACGCCGTGGACGCCGACCACATCGCCGCCATCGACGCCGTCACGCGCAAGCTCATGCAGCGCGGCGAGCGGCCGCTCGGCGTGGGCCTCGCGTTCTCGCTCGGACATTCGAGCATCGTGATCGCGGCCACGCTCGGCATCGCGCTCTCGGCGCTCACGCTGCAGGGGCGCTTCGAGCAGTGGCACGAGATCGGCGCGGCTATCGGCACGCTGGTGTCGTCGGGCTTCCTGCTCGTGATCGCGGGCATGAACCTCGTGATCCTGCGCGACGTCTGGCGCCGCTATCGCCGCGCGCATCGGGACGACGCTGAAACAGCCGAAGCAGCCGTGGCGAGCGCTGAACCGATGGCCCCCGCCGGACTCCTCGCGCGCGCGCTGCGGCCGCTTTTCGCGCTCGTGAGCAAGAGCTGGCACATGTATCCCGTGGGCCTGCTGTTCGGCCTCGGCCTCGATACCGCCACCGAGATCGGCCTGCTCGCCATCGCCGCCGCGCAAGCGGGCAAGGGCTTGCCGATGGTCTCGATCCTCGTGTTCCCGGCGCTTTTCACCGCCGGCATGACGCTCGTCGATTCCACCGATAACGTGCTGATGGTTCACGCCTACGGTTGGGCGATGGACGATCCGAAGCGCAAGCTCTACTACAACGCGAGCATCACGCTCGTCTCGGCGCTGCTGGCTGTCATGATCGGCGGCGTGGAAGCGGCGGGGCTTATCGGCGCGCAGCTCGGCGCGAGCGGCGGCCTCTGGTCGGCCGCCGCGGGCGTGAATGCGCACTTCGGCGAGATCGGCTACGCGTTCGTCGCGCTCTTCATCGCGTGCTGGATCGGCTCGGTGCTGTTCCACCGCTGGCGCCGGCCCGGCCTCGTTGAACTGGCTACGCAATCCGGTACAACCCCCGCTACGCCCGTATCGGCGGGCATGGCCGAAAACGCCTAAACTAAGCACTATTCGTCGTCTGCCGTACCGCATGCCGCCGTCGCGGCCGCTTCCATCGCGGCCGCGCCCTTCCACGGAACCGCACCGGAAACCCGCGCCGATGAAACGTCAGCAGTCCAAGCCGCCCCGCCGCCTCTCGCTCTCGAAGCCCGCTTTACCGCAAGAGTCCCCCCCGCCTGACTCGCGCGAACCAGCGCAAGGGTCGTGCTCGACTGCGGCCGCTTCCTTCGACGCATTGCGCGCCCGTGCAG
Organism: Paraburkholderia sp. A3BS-1L; assembly: GCF_051125215.1. Lineage (NCBI taxonomy): Bacteria > Pseudomonadati > Pseudomonadota > Betaproteobacteria > Burkholderiales > Burkholderiaceae > Paraburkholderia > Paraburkholderia sp. A3BS-1L. The sequence continues at coordinate 2,600,652 of NZ_CP120442.1, forward strand.
GCGCATACGGCAACCACGCCATCGACGAGTTCCTCACCGGCCGGCTCACGCGCCGCGAGTTGCTGCGCTATGCCGGCGCGCTCGGGCTGTCGAGCCTCGCGTTGGCGGGCAGCGGCCTCGTCGCGCCGCGCAGCGCGCGCGCCCAGGCCACGCGAGGCAAGCCGGGAAATCAGACCATCCGCGTTGCCCACCTGATGCCGGCGGGCGCGGTCGACCCGCTCACGGTGACCGACGCGGGTGCGCTCTGCCTCCTGAACCAGACCGGCGAATTCCTCGCCAACGACGACGCCGACGGCCATCTGCAACCGGCGCTCGCGCTCTCGTGGCAGCCCAACGCGAGCGCCGACGTCTGGACCTTCAAGCTGCGCCCCGGCGTGAAATTCCACGACGGCCAGCCATTCGGCGCGAAGGACGTGGTCGCCACGTTCGATCGCCTCGCCGACCCCGCGAGCGGCTCGGCGGCGCTCTCGGTGCTCAAGGGCGTGCTCTCGAAGGGCGGCACGAAGATGGTCGACGAGCACACCGTCGCGTTCCATCTCGACGCGCCCAACGGCAACTTTCCCTACTACGTTTCTTCGGACAACTACAACGCCGTGCTGCTGCCCGCGAATTACGCGGGCAATTACGAAAAGAGCTTCATCGGCACCGGGCCGTTCAAGCTCGAGCGCTACGAAACACGGCGCGGCGCGAGCTTCGTGCGCAACGACGCTTACTGGGGCGAGAAAGCGCTGCCCGAACGCGTGCAGTTTGCGTTCTACGCCGACGAGCAGGCGCAGATTCTCGCACTGCAGGGCCATCAGGCCGATGTCATGGGCACCTTTACCGTGCAGGGCGGCATCGGCATCCTGAACAATCCCGACTTCAAGGTGATCGGCGTGCGTTCGAGCGCGCACCGGCAGATCCACATGCGCAACGACGTGCCCACGTTCAAGGACAAACGCGTGCGCCAGGCGCTCGCACTCGCGCTCGATCGCGACGTGATGGTGCGCGGGCTCTTCAAGGGCCGCGCCGTGGTGGGCAACGACAGCCCGTTCGCGCCGATCTTCCCGTCGACGGCCGGCACGGTGCCCCAGCGCAAGATCGATGTTGCGAAGGCGCGCCAGTTGCTCGCGCAGGCGGGCGTCGCCAATGGCTTCGACATCACGCTCACGACCGAGAAGTACATGGAGATTCCCGATCTCGCCGTGGTCGTGCAGAACGCGGCGAAGGCGATCGGCGTGCGCATCGCGCTGAAGGTGGAGAGCCAGTCGCAATACTACGGCGCGGGCACGTATGGCAAATCGGACTGGCTCGACGCGCCGCTCGGCATCACGGATTACGGCCATCGCGGCGTGCCGAACGTGTTCCTCAACGCGCCGTTCACGAGCGGCGGCACGTGGAATGCTGCGCACTTTCGCAATGCGCAGTACGACAAGCTGGTCGCGCAATTCGCGGCGACGCTCGACGTGGCCGCGCAGAAGCAAGTGGCCGCGCAGATCCAGACGCTGCTGCTCGATGAAACGCCGGTGATCATCCCGTACTTCTACGATCAATTGATCGCGCAACGCACCGCGCTTTCGGGCGTGCATTTCACCGCGCTCGCACAGCTCTACTTCGACCGCGCGACGCTCGCGGCGTAAGCGTCGCGCAACGCCTGCCATGCGCGCATCTGGAGTCCGATGGCTACACCGCTGACGAGACCGCCCGAATTGAACCCTCGCGAGCCGCTCGGCGCACACCCCATGCGCGGGGTGCGCGGCAAGGGCGTCGCGCGTTTTCTCGCGCAGCGCGCCGCATGGGCGCTTTTCACGCTCTGGCTGCTTTCCGTGCTGGTGTTCGCGGGCGGCCAACTGCTGCCGGGCGACGTTGGGCGCGCGGTGCTCGGCCCGCTCGCCGACGCGCGCGCCGTAGCAGCGCTCAACCACGCGCTCGGCGCGGACCGCCCGCTGCTCGACCAATACGCCAGATGGATCGGCCATGCATTGCGCGGCGACCTCGGCACCTCGTGGACCTTCCACCAGCCCGTCGCGCCGCTGGTGGGCGATGCGCTCCTGCAATCGGCGAAGCTCGGGCTGCTCGCGTTCGTGGTAGTCGTGCCGCTCGGCATCGGCGGCGGCGTATGGGCCGCGCTGCACGGCGGACGCTGGCTCGACCGGCTCATCAGCACGCTGGGGCTGTGCGCGAGCGCGGTGCCGGAATTCGTCTCATCGATCGCGCTCATCCTCGTGTTCGGTGTCTGGCTGCGCTGGCTGCCGATCGAGGCCGTCGCGCCAGCGGATGCGGGCGTGCTCGACACGCTGCGCCACCTCGTGCTGCCGGTGCTGCCGCTCGTGCTGGTGTTCTTCGGCTATCTTGCGCGCATCGCGCGCGCGGGCATGCTCGACGCGCTCGAAGCCGACTACACGCGCACCGCAGTCCTCAAGGGCCTGCCGCGCCGCGTCGTGATCGTGCGCCACGTGCTGCGCAACGCACTGCTGCCGAGCGTTACGGTGGCGGCCACCCAGCTCGGCTATCTGATCGGCGGGCTCGTGGTAGTCGAGTCGCTATTTCGCTATCCGGGCATCGGCTCGCTCATCTACAGCGCAGCGAAGGCGAGGGACTTTCCGTTGCTCGAAGCGGGCGTGCTCACCGTAGGCCTCGTCTACACGCTCGCGAATCTCGGCGCCGACCTGTTGCACGCGCTGTTCGATCCGCGGCTGCGCGCGCAAACGGGTTCTTGACGGGCTAACGGGGATACGCATGAACGATACGGTATCCGAATCGATTAACAATGCGACCTCGCACGAGGCCGAAGCCGGCGCGCCGCACTTCGTGGCCACGTTGCGTCTTTTGCTGCGCTCGCCCGCGTTCGTGCTGGGCACGCTGATTCTGCTCGCATGGATCGTCTGCGCCCTCGCGGGCGCCTGGATCGCGCCTTACGACGCCTATGCGTCCGACCCGCTCAGCTCGCTGCTGCCGCCCGAGCGCACGCACTGGTGCGGCACTGACCAGCTCGGCCGCGACATCTGCTCGCGCGTGATCGTGGGCGCGCGCGACATTCTTACGATCGCACCGCTCGCCACCTTGACGGGCACGCTCGCGGGCACGGCGCTCGGCCTCCTGACCGGCTATGTCGAAGGTTGGGCGGGCACGCTCGTCGCACGCGCGCTCGACGCCGTGCTCGCGCTGCCCCTCGTGATCGTCGCGCTGCTCGTGCTCGCGGCCGTGGGCGCGTCGAACCTCGCCGTCGTGCTGGTGATCGGCATCACCTTCGCGCCGCTCGTCGCACGCACCGTGCGCGCGGCCGTGCTCGCCGAGCGCCATCTCGACTACGTGGCCGCCGCACGGCTGCGCGGCGAGCGCGCGCACTACGTGATGTTTGCAGAGATCTTGCCGAACGTCTGGCCGCCGATCGTTGTTGAAGCAACGGTACGCCTCGGCTACGCGATCTTCGCGGTGGCGACGCTTTCGTTTCTCGGCTTCGGCATCCAGCCCCCTTCGGCCGACTGGGGCCTCGCGCTCGCCGAGTCGTACGCACTGCTCGCGGGTGGCGCGTGGTGGACCGTCGCCTTCGATGCACTCGCGATCGCATCGCTCGTGGTGGCGGTCAACCTGATCGCCGACAGCCTGCGCGAGGAGCTCGACTCATGAATGCCGTGCGCCCCGCCCTCGCCACCTTCCACGCACCGCGCGCCGACGATGCGCTCGCGCTGGTCGGCCTCACGGTGGCCTACCGCGTGCGTGGCAAGGACCGCGACGTGCTCACCGACGTGTCGCTGCGCATCAGGCGTGGCGAAGCGTATGGCCTCGTGGGCGAATCGGGCTGCGGCAAATCGACGGTCGCGCTCGCCGTGCTGCGCTATCTCGCACATAACGGCCGCGTGAAGGCGGGGCGCATCGCCATCGCTGGCGAGGACGTGCTCTCGCTCGATCGCGAAGGTCTGCGCATGCTGCGCGCCCACAAGGTGTCGATGGTCTATCAAGATCCGGCCAGCGCGCTGAACCCGACGCTCACGATCGCCCGCCAGCTGAGCGAGGCTTTCGAAGCCGCCGGGGCACACCCCGCCGACGCGCTCGCGCAGTCGCATGCGATGCTCGAGCGCGTGCGCATCGCCGACCCCGCGCGCGTGATGGCGAGCTGGCCGCATCAGCTCTCCGGCGGCATGCAGCAGCGTGTGGTGATCGCGATGGCGCTCGCGTCGAACCCGGCGCTCCTGATCCTCGACGAACCCACCACGGGCCTCGACGCCACCGTCGAGGCCGAGGTGCTCGCGCTCATCGCACAACTGCGCGCGGAGCTCGGCATGGCGGTGTTGCTCATCAGCCACGACCTGGCCGTGATCCGCGGGATGTGCGAGCGCATGGGCGTGCTCTACGCGGGACGCCTCGTGGAGGAAGGCGCAACGCGCGACGTGTTCGCGCGGGCGCGCCATCCGTACACGGTGGGGCTGCTGCGCTGCCTGCCGGCGCCGGGCCGCAACAAGGCGCATGGCGCGCTGGACACGATTCCCGGAGAGCTGCCGGCCCCTGGCACGCTCACGCATGGCTGCGTCTACGCTCCGCGCTGCCGTCTCGCTGACGCGCGTTGCCGCGAGCACGCGCCGCCGCCGCATCGCATGGAAGCGGCGCACGGCGAGCAGATGTCGCGCTGCCACTATCACGAGCGGGCCATCGAGCTGCCGGTCGCCGAGAGTGCGGACCACGCGAACGTCGCCGATATGCGCACCGGTGCACAGACCATTGCTCCATCAACCGGACAGTCGAATCCGCAGACAAACGAACCGGCTGAGGAAACGCCGTGCGCACCGCGCGCACACGAGGCGAAAGTGGTCCTGCGCGCGGCCAATGTTTCGCGCACCTTCGGCCGCGGCGAGCACGCGCAGCGCGTGCTCGACGACGTCTCGCTCGAGTTGCGCACGGGGGAAACGCTCGGCCTCGTCGGCGAATCGGGCAGCGGCAAGACGACACTCGCGAAGCTTCTGCTCGGGCTCCAAGCCGCCGACCCGGGCGGCACCCTCGAACTCGACGCACAGCCCCTCGCGGAGCGTCTCGCGCAGCGCGACGCCAGGCAGCTGCAGGCGTTGCGCATCGTGTTCCAGCATCCTGACGCCTCGCTCAATCGTGCACTGCCAGTAAGGCGGCTGGTGGGCCGCGCGCTCGCCCAGGCACGGCGCGCAGGCGCGGGCGATGCATCGAGCGCGCGATCGCGCGAAGCGGCAGAGGAGCCCGCGGACGAAACTGCAGGCGGGACTACAGACCAAAGCGCCGAAGCCCGCAACGCGGCGCGCATTGCCGCGCTGCTCGAAGCGGTGCGCGTGCCGGTGCGCTACCTCGCAGCCCGCGCGCGGCAGCTTTCGGGCGGCCTCAAGCAGCGCGTGGCAATCGCTCAGGCGTTCGCGGGCGAACCGCGTGTGGTGATCTGCGACGAGCCGACCTCGGCGCTGGATGTCTCGGTGCAGGCCGCCATCCTGAATCTGCTGGCGCGCCTGCAGCGCGAGCACGGCGTGAGCTATCTGTTCATCTCACACGACCTCGACGTAGTGCGTTATCTCGCGGACCGCGTCATGGTGCTCTACGCGGGCCGCGTGCTGGAGAGCGGCCCCGCGAGCGCCGTGCTCAGCGGCCCGTGCCATCCGTATACCGAAACGCTGCTCAATCCCGGCATGCTCACGCGCGAAACATCCACGAGCCATACCCTCGCCGGCACGCCCACCGGCGACATACCGCGCAACGCCACCGGCGGCACGACAGGCTGTGTCTTCAGCGCGCGTTGCCCACGCAAGCTCGGCGCGATCTGCGACGAAGCCGCGCCGCCCTTCGACGCGGATGCCCACGGTCATTGCATCCGCTGCCACATTCCGGCCGAGCAGCTGCGCACGCTTCAAGCCGAAACGGCCTCGGCACAACCCCACTCCTGAGCCGCGCGAAGGTCAGACGAAATTCGTTGCGTTGTCCAGTTTTGCAACGCGAATCGCCAGGCACTCCGCACGCGTTTCATCGTCGAAACGTTTTCCGTTAATTTTTCCGCCCCGTAGCCATAGAGAAAGTGTTAAGTCCTCGTCACGCGGACTTGCTGGACCGATGGCACGGAACTCGCTAAATCGGCACCAGGCATCCGGCCTGCGCCCAGCGCTGTGAAATCCAGATGGAATGGGGATGAGGCGCGCGGTTTCTCGCGCCGGGCGAACGGATGGCCGGCAGCACGGCACACATGCTTTGCGCCGCCTCCGTAACAGTCCGCGGCAGTCAGCAAGGATTCCTGACTGAATCGGTCATCCGGTGCAAACGCATCCGGGTGCCGCTCTTACCGCCCGCGCCGGCGAGGCTGTGCCAACAGCGCACGGCATGAAGCACGCGTCGGCGCGGTGTCGGCACCAAACGCTGCTGGCCTGACGGGGAACGGCGTCTGCGCATCAGCGATGCAGCGCCGGACGCAAGGCGTAAGAGAAGCGAAGCGGGTACACGCTATCGCTTCCGGGGAGAAAGTAATGAACAAAACAATTTTTAATCAGCATTACTACGGGATCAGTCGGGGGCTCGCAGTCGGTGCAATCAGCGCAATCGGCGCTGCTGGCGCGAGCGTGTTCCTGCCGGCCGTCGATGCCCATGCCGCCGACAACGCAACGGCTCCAAGCTGGGTGATCGTCGCCGAAGCCGCGCTGCCTGCGAGCGGCGCGGCCGGCACGATGGGCGCCGGCTTGCCGGTCGAGGACACGTCGCCGGGCAATCCCGCGCTCAAGTCAGCTACGTCGGACGCCACCGGCCATGCCCCGGGCGCGGATACCGTTGCCGCCGACCGGGCAAGCGCAGCAGCCGACGCCGCCTTTGTCTTCGAGCCGAGGAACTGCTACGCGGCCACCAGCGGCAACTGCGGGCGCGGCGGTAGCGGCAACGGACCCACTTCGAGTTCAGCGAGCGCTGGAGGCAGTTCGGGCTCGGGCTCGGGCTCGGGCTCGGGCTCGGGTTCGGGCTCAGGCTCAGGCTCGGGTTCGGGATCCGGCTCTGGCCGCGGCAGTTCAGGCGTCGGCGGCGCGACCAGCGGCTCCAGCAACTCGGGCGGCGGCGGCGGAAGCAACGGCGGCGGCGGAAGCAACGGCGGCGGTGGAAGCAACGGCGGCGGTGGAAGTAACGGCGGCGGTGGAAGCAACGGCGGCGGTGGAAGTAACGGCGGCGGTGGAAGTAACGGCGGCGGTGGAAGTAACGGCGGCGGTGGAAGTAACGGCGGCGGCGGATCGAGCGGATGCGGTTGCGGCGGCGCTCACGGCGGCCCGTCGGGCGGACCTTCAGGAGGAGGCCCCTCAGGCGGTTTCGGCGGTGGTTTCGGCGGTGGTTTCGGCGGTGGTTTCGGCGGTGGCTTCGGCGGTGGCTTCGGTGGTGGCTTCGGTGGTGGCTTCGGTGGAGGATTCGGCAAGGGGGGACCGTCGGGCGGCCCGGGCGGCGGGTACGGCGGCGGCTCCGGTGGCGGCAAAGGCGGCGGCGGTCACTGAGTTCGCACGGCGGTGCGAGCATGCCAACGCAACCACTCCGAATTGGCGCGACGGCCGGTCGCGTCATTCCAGGCATCACGGCGGCGGTCTCCTGGTCCCCCGGCCGGGCGCCGCCGCCGGTGGCCGGAAGCCTCCGCACTCTTGCGGCCTGTCCTGACCTCTACCGCGCTAAAGCATCTCCAGCGGCCGCTTGCTGCGCGGCGGCTTGAAGTAAGCGTCCAGCATCGCGTGGTCCTCGGCGCTCAGCACGAGGTCGAGCGCGGCGCGATTGTCGCGCACGTGATCGACGCGTCCCGCCTTCGGAATCGCGCAGACGTTCGGCTGACGCAGCACCCACGCAAGCGCAACCTGATAAATCGACACGCCATGCCGGGACGCGATGTCGTCGAGCGGCGAGCGCCTCGGCAGCCGCGCATGATCGACGGGGCTATACGCCATCAGCGGCATGCCGTGCGCAGCGCCCCAGGGCAGCAGATCGTACTCGGGGCCACGCCGCGCGACGTTGTAGAGAATCTGGTTGATTGCGCAAGCGTCGCCGCCGGGGACCTCGAAGAGTTCCTCCATGTCCTCGGTGTCGAAGTTGCTCACGCCCCAGTAGCGGATCTTGCCTGCGCGCACCAGCGCTTCGAACCCTTGCACCGTTTCTTCGAGCGGCACGCCGCCGCGCCAGTGCAGCAGATACAGATCGAGCCTGTCGGTGTTCAGGCGCCTCAGGCTCGCCTCGCAGGCGCGCTCGACGCCGCGCCGGCTCGCATTGTGCGGATACACCTTGCTGACGAGAAATACGTCCTCGCGCAGCCCTTGCAGCGCTTCGCCGACGAGCGTTTCGGTCGCGCCGTCGCCGTACATTTCGGCAGTGTCGATGAGCGTCATGCCGAGCGCGACGCCTTTGCGCAGCGCGGCAATTTCGTCGGCGCGGCGCGAGTTGTGGTCGCCCCCCCGCTCACCCATTTCCCACGTGCCCTGCCCGAGCTTTGCGATGCGTTCGCCGCCAGGCAGCGCGATACTGGCGATATCCGTTGTCATGTAGTCTCCTGTGTCGGCAGGCGTTGGTGCTTCAGCACTTTGCGATCCGGAATTAGCGCTTTGGCGCTTGCTCCGGTCTCATGCAGAGCTCTCCTGCCCCATGCAAAGCTCGCAAGCCAGGCCCTTGTTCCCGGCCTCATGCGAATCTGCGCTTGCAGCAAACGGCCAGTGTATCGCCTCGCGTGGCCCCGGGCCATGTGCCGACGAGTAAGTCCATCATTTCCTCGCCGCGCCGCCTATGACATAAAATTGCCGTTCGCTTCTCACGCCTGCCTCCCATGAACGCCTCCACGGAAGACCGCTGGCGCGGCCTGCGCCCGGACCCGGACAACGACACGCCGCTCTATCTGCAGCTCGCCCGCAAGCTGACCGATGCCATTCACGAGAACCGCTGGTCAGCCGGCGAGGCGCTGCCGTCCGAGCGCGTGCTCGCCGACGCGCTCGGCGTCTCGCGCATCACCGCGCGCAAGGCCATCGCGCTGCTGGTCGAGCAAGGCATGATCCGCCGCACCCAGGGCGCGGGCAGCTTCATCACGCCGCGCTATGAAGATCCGCTCTCGCGTCTCACGAGCTTCAGCGAGATGCTGCGCCAGCGCGGCTTCACGCCGAGTTCGCGCTGGCTCTCGCGCGAGATCCAGCCCGCGAGCCGCGACGAGGTGATCCAGCTCGGCCTCTCGCCCGCCGCCGCCGTGACGCGCCTGAAGCGTCTGCGTCTGGCCGACGGCATCGTCATGGCCGTCGAGAACTCGACCTTCCCCGCCGCGCTGATCCCCGACCCGAGCGCCATCGGCGACTCGCTCTACAGCTTTCTCGAACAGCGCGGCCTCGCGATCGTGCGCGCGCTGCAGCACTTTCGCGCGGTCAACGCAAGCGAGGAAATTGCGCAGCAGATGAGCATCGCGCCCAACGAAGCGCTGCTGCTCATCACGCGCGTGGGCTATACCGCCGATCAGCGCGCCATCGAGCTCACCGACACGTACTGTCGCAACGACTACTACGACTTCGTCGCGGAATTGCGCAAGTAAGGCGCGAAGCGACCTCACGCGGCCCACTGCGGCGCATCGGTCCCGATCGGCACGCTCGGGCGCGCGTAGAACGCCGGCGTGCGGTCGAGCCGCTCGGCACTGGCCACCGCGCGCACGCGTCCGAACGGCGTATCCATCTCCTCGAAGCTATCCGCGAGGTCCTGTGCGCGCAGGTCGGGCACGCGCTGGCCTTGCTCGAGCATGCCCATCGTCTGCAGCCAGCGGCCCGTCTGCGCGAGCGAGACGCGCACGTGCCAGCTGCCGCCTTCCTGCGCGCGCCGCGCGAGTGCGACCATCGCCCCGAAGGCGGCGAGATAGCCGGTCGCGTGATCGAGCGCCTGGCAAGGCAGCGGGCGCGGCGCATCGAACGGCTTATCGAACCGCTTATCGAGCGATGCCCCGGCCGACGCATCAATCTGCGCGCCCGGCATGACGCCGCCGTGCGCGGCCGCCACGCTCTCGATCCAGACGATCCCGCTCGCCGACTGCACGAGGCTGTCGAAGCCACGCCGCTCGCGCCACGGTCCGCGATGCGAGTACGCGCTAATCGATACGCACACGATGCCGGGCCGTTCGCGCGCGAGCGCCTCGGGCGCAAAACCGTGCGCTGCCAGCGCGCCGGGCCGGTAGCCTTGCAGGAACACATCGGCGTCGCGCACGAGCGCGTGCAGTTGCGCGCGGTCCTGAGCCTCGCGCAAGTCGAGCGTGGCCGAGCGCTTGCCGCGCCCGTTGTCGATCACGAGCGGCGCGATATTGGGCAGATGCGGGCCGTTGACGAGCAGCACGTCGGCACCGTGATGCGCGAGCACGCGCCCCGCCACCGGCCCCGCGATGATGCGCGTGAGGTCGAGCACGCGCACGCCGTCGAGCGGACGCGCACCGGGCCGCTGCGTGAGCGCGCCACCATCGCCGCGACCATCACCATCGCCGATGCGCTCGATTTCAATGAGCGGCAGGCGCGCCACGGCCTGCGCCTGTTCGAGCGCGGCCCATTCGCGCGGCGTGCGCACGAGCGCTGCGCACAAGCCCGCCTGCGCGAGCGCTTCGTCCAGCGCGGCGCCGTCCCAGTGCGTGCGGATCGCGTGCGCGACGTCGTCGCGGCGCTCGCCACAGCCGAGCACGCGCAGGATGCCCTGCAGATGGTGCGCGAAGTTCGCATGCAACTGGATCCAGCGGCCATCGCGCGTTTCGAAATAGCCGGTGACCGGATGGCGCAATTCGAACGGCGCGCCGCCATCGACGCTCAGATAGCGCTCGCTGCGAAACGCCGCGAGCGCACGGCGCACATCGATGCCGACGCGCTGCCCGGGGCCGCCGCGCAGCTGGTGAAAGCGCGCGGCCGCCAGCCCCGCCGCGCCGATGCTCGCCGCCGCCAGGGTGCCGACGCGAAACACCGAAGGCAGGCCGGGATCGTCGCCTTCGATGTCGACCGTGTCGAGCGCAGCCTGGTGCGCTGCGGCGCTGTCGTGAGGATGGGCCAGCATCCAGAGGTGCTCGAGCGCGTCGCGGGGTGTCATGGCTTGCGTCCTGTATGGGTCAGGGGAAGATGGACCAAGGGTAAGTGCGCGCTCGTCATCGAATCAATCTTGATTATGATGATCAACATAGATCGATTTTTCCGGTTTCGCGAGGCGCGCCACTATGTCCAGCTATATGACCGCGGCCGAAGCCGCCGCTGCGCTCGGCATCAGCCGGGCCACGCTCTATGCCTATGTGAGCCGCGGCATGCTCACCTCCGTACCCGCCGACGATGCCAACGGCAGCGCGCACCCGCACGAACTTCCAAGCCGGCCCCAATCGCGCCGCTACGCCGCCGCCGAAGTTCGTCGCCTCGCGCGCCGCAAGGCCGACGGCAAGCGCGCGGGCAAGGTCGCGCAGAAGGTGCTCGATTGGGGCGTGCCGGTGCTCGAATCGTCGATCACGCTGATCGCGGACGGCAAGCTGTTTTATCGCGGCCAGGACGCCATCGCGCTCGCGCGCCATGCCTCGCTCGAAGAGGTCGCGGCGCTGCTCTGGGAATGCTCGCCGCGCCGCGTGCTCGAAGCGAACGCGGCGCCGATCGCCGTCGCGCAATGGTCGGCGTGGCTCAAGCTCTGGAGCGCGCATTCGCCGCTCGAACGCGCGCTGGTGCTGCTGCCGTCCGCCGCCACGCAAATGCCGCGCATCTGGGCCCAAGGCCGCGACGCGCAACTCGAAACGGGCACGCAACTGATGCGCTTGCTGGCCGCCGCGCTAGTCTGCACGGCCCCGTCCAGCGAACCGCTGCACCGCCAGCTTGCGCATGCATGGGCCGTGCGCTCACGCGCGCAGGCGGAACTGCTGCGCGCCGCGCTCGTGCTGTGTGCCGACCATGAGCTCAACGCTTCGGCATTCACGGTGCGCTGCATCACCTCGACGGGCATGCATCTATTCGGCGCGGCGGCGGGCGGACTCGCCGCGCTCGGCGGCCCGAGCCACGGCGGCGAGACCACGCGCGTGGCGGCGCTCTTCGACGAAGCCGCCCACGCCGACGATCTGCACCGCTATCTCGCGCAGCGGCTCGCGGCGGACGAGTTCGGCGCAACGCCGAAGCTGCCGGGCTTCGGGCATCCGCTCTACCCCGACGGCGATCCGCGCGCCCGGCTGCTGCTCGACATGCTCGCGCAGCATGCGAGCGCCCGCTCGCCGATGGACGAAGTCGACGCGCTCGCACACGCCGTGGCGGAGACCACCGGTGCGCGACCCACGCTCGACTACGCGCTGGCAGCCATCGAGCGCGTGCTCGCACTGCCGCACGGCGCGGCGTTCACGCTGTTCGCGGCGGCGCGCGTGACGGGCTGGATCGCCCACGCGCTGGAGCAGAACGCCGATGGCCGGCTGATCCGGCCACGCGCCCGCTATATAGGCAAATTCGGCGACGAGCGTTGATGCGCGCTCAGCCGGCGGTGCGCGCGCCCCACTGCAACCGCGTCGAGCGCTCGCGCAGCGCCTGGGCCAGCCATCCCGCAAACCCGCGCGCACCTTGCCCGTGCGGCAACGCAGCCGGCGCCGCCCGCATATCGCGCGCCTCGTTTGCCGACGCCCCGCCGAGTGCGAGCATGAAGCGCGCCCCTGCGCGCCCCGCGCTCAAGCACGCGCGCGCGCCGGCAGGAAGGCGAATCGACTCGCCGGCACGCAGCCAGTAATCGCCCGCGTCGCCGCCAAGCGTGAGCCAGAGTTCGCCCTCGCTCACATGCAGTTGCATTGCCTGCGCGAGCCGCCAGGTCTCGGCGGGCTCGCCGTGTTCCAGTTCGAAAATTCGGATTTCGCGCATTGCCGTGCTCCTTGACGATAACTCGCGGGCCGGCGCCCCCCCCCCGCCGAAGCGAGACGGATCGCTTGTAACGGCGGCTTGAAGGGCCTTCCCGGTTGGAGCATTATTGCGGTCAGCGCGGGGCAATCCCATGCACAATTCCGAACAGTTCACCCGGAACTGTGCAGCCGAAAAACCGAACACTCGATCGTCCCCCAGCCGTCTTCACGCAACGCCCGGGCAACCCCGGCCGCTCCCAGCGAGGCCCGCATGAAACTCGAACTCGACCGCGCCAGCGGTGTCCCGCTCACCGACCAGATCGTCGCCGGCGTGCAGACCTGGATCCGCTCGCGCGGCGCGCACCCGGGCGCACGTCTGCCCTCGATCCGCCAGTTCGCCGCCGATTACCGCATCAGTCGCTTTCCGGTGATCGAGGCCTACGACCGGCTGGTCTCGCTTGGTTATCTCGACTCGCGGCACGGCTCGGGCTTCTACGTGAGCGAGCACGCGCGGCTCGGGCTGTCCGGCATGGGCACCTGCGACCTCTCGAACGCCGCCGACGAATCGGGCCACCTGCTCACCCAGCTCAACCGGCCCGGCGAAACGCTGCAGCTCGACAGCGGCTCGATCCCGCAGGCGTGGCGCGATATCGACGCGCTCGGCCAGGCGATCCGTCACGTCTCGCGCACCAACCCGTCGAGTCTCGTCGACTACGGCTCGCCGCTGGGCGACGCCACGCTGCGCGAGCATCTGCGCAACCGGCTCGCGCCGCTCGGCATTGCCGCCGACGCCCAGCAGATCCTCATCACCGAAGGCGCGAGCGAGGGCATCGACCTCCTGATGCGCTACATGCTCAAGCCCGGCGACACCGTGTTCGTGGAAGATCCGGGCTACTTCAATTTGTACGGACTGCTGAAGCTTCACGGCGTGCGGATCGTCGGCGTCACGCGCACGACGAGCGGGCCCGATCTCGAGCATCTGCATGCGCTGCTCGCCCAGCATCGCCCGCGCGCGTTTTTCATCAACACGGTGTTCCACAACCCGACCGGCACCATCGTCTCGCCGCCGGTCGCGTTCCGCCTGCTGCAGCTCGCGCGCGAGCACGGCTTCACCATCGTCGAGGACGACATCTACGCCGACTTCCAGGCCGAGCCCAGCGACCGGCTCGCCGCGCTCGACCAGTTCGAGCACGTGATCTACGTGGGCGGGCTCTCGAAGACGCTCTCCTCGTCGCTGCGCATCGGCTATGTGGTCGCGAATCCGGCGATCGTGCACGACCTCGCCTCGATCAAGGCGCTCACGAGCCTCGGCGGCTCGCGCTTCACCCAGGCCGTGGTGGCCACGCTGCTCGAGCGCGGCGCGTACCGCAAGCACCTGGAGCGGCTGCGCCGCCGTCTGGCCGAAGCGCTCGGCACCGCCTCGCGCACGCTGGAAGACCACGGCTGGGCATTGTTCGCTGGGCCGCTCGCCGGATCCGCCGGGGCGCCAGGCGGCGCTCGCGCTTATGCACAGAGCGGCGGCAAGTTCATCTGGGCGCGCGTGCCCCACGTGGACGACTCGGCCCGGCTCGTGCCCTGCGGCGAGCCGTTCGGCGTGAGCGCGTCGCCAGGCAGCCACTTCCGGCCCCACGGCGAGCCGAGCCCCTGGCTGCGCATCAACGTGGCGTTCGCGCTGGACCCGCGCGCGCAGGCGTTTTTCGCGGCGGCCGCGCGCGTTCCAGGGTAATTCACCCCGCTCACCAGGCCCCGGCCGTGCCGCGTTTGCCGTATCGCGCAACAGCAGCAGCACGCCGCCGCGACGCCGGGTTCACTACAATGGCGGCTGCCAGCCACCGCCTGCGCGCCCGCGTTCTCCCATGCCCGAATCCGCCGCCCCGTCCAGCCCCACCTCTACGCCGTCCGCCCGCAAGTTGTCCGTGATGCTGTGGCTCGTCGCCACGGGCTTCTTCATGCAGACGCTCGATTCGACCATCGTGAACACGGCGCTGCCCGCGATGGCCGCGAGCCTCGGCGAATTGCCGTTGCGCATGCAATCGGTCGTGATCGCGTATTCGCTGACGATGGCCGTGATGATCCCGGTCTCCGGCTGGCTCGCCGACAAGCTTGGCACGCGGCGCGTGTTTCTCGGCGCGATCCTCGTCTTCACGATCGGCTCGCTGCTGTGCGCGAGCGCGCACACGCTGAACCAGCTCGTGCTCGCGCGCATCGTGCAGGGCGTGGGCGGCGCGATGCTGCTGCCCGTGGGACGCCTCGCCGTGCTGCGCACGTTTCCGGCGGAACGTTATCTGCCCGCGCTCTCGTTCGTGGCGATCCCGGGCCTGATCGGCCCGCTGATCGGCCCGACGCTCGGCGGCTGGCTCGTGCAAATCGCCTCGTGGCACTGGATTTTTCTCATCAACGTGCCGGTGGGCGTGGCCGGCTGCATTGCCACTTTCATCTTCATGCCCGACAGCCGCAATCCCGACACGCCGAAATTCGACGTGCCGGGCTACCTGTTGCTCGTCACGGGCATGGTGACGATCTCGGTCGCGCTCGACGGCCGCGCCGAGCTGGGCATCCCGCAGGCGATCGTACTGGTGATGCTGATCGTCTCGCTCGCGGCATTCGTGGCGTACGGGCTGCACGCGGGGCGTACGCCGCGGCCGATCTTCTCGCTCGAGCTCTTCAAGATCCACACTTTCAGCGTGGGGCTGCTCGGCAACCTGTTCGCGCGCATCGGCAGCGGCGCGATGCCGTACCTGATCCCGCTGCTGCTGCAGGTCGCGCTCGGCTACACGCCGTTCGAAGCGGGCCTCATGATGCTGCCGGTGGCCGCAGCGGGCATGTTCTCCAAGCGCCTCGTCACGTATCTCATCACGCGCCATGGCTACCGGCGCGTGCTCGTGACCAATACCGTGCTGGTGGGCCTGATGATGGCGAGCTTCACGCTCGCCACGCCGGCCGAGCCGCTGTGGCTGCGCATCGTGCAGCTGGCCGTGTTCGGCAGCGTGAACTCCATGCAGTTCACGGCGATGAACACGCTCACGCTCAAGGACCTCGGCATGGGTGGCGCGAGCAGCGGCAACAGCCTCTTTTCGCTCGTGCAGATGCTTTCGATGAGCCTCGGCGTGACAGTGGCGGGCGCGCTGCTCACGACCTTCACCGGCCTGATCCGCCATGCGAGCGGCTCGAACGTGATTCCGGCATTCCACGCGACTTTCGTGTGCGTGGGGATCATCACGGCAGCCTCGTCGTGGATCTTCGCCCAGCTCTCCGACGACGTGCGCCGCACGGCAAAGAAGACCGACCCATCAGAACGCGCCTGATAACACCGGGACGCCGCGGCGCGCCGTCTTCCCGTTCAATGCCCGCTGCGCACCGCAGCGGTGCACACGCGCCGCGCGAGTGCGAAGCCGCCTCGCGCACCGCGTCGAAACGGGGCGCCGAAGGGGCGTCGAAGCGCGTCTCGACATAGCCGATATCCCGTCTGCATGGCCCGAGCCGCCATGTGTCGGAATGAGCATACTTTTTGCACTGTTATCTTGTAATGTAAACTCGAGATTCGCGCGCGACCTGTCGCGCGCACCACCCAGTTCCATGACCAGCATGATCGACCTCGATCCTCCCGGCTTTCAGTCGCGCCCCGTCGCGGGCGAAGAAGGCGCGCGACGCACCGTGCTCTACGGCGGCTACACCGTGTTCAGCGTATTCCAGCCGGTATTCTCGGTCGCCCACCGCCGCGCGATCGGTTACCACGCTTCGCTGCGCGCGCACGATGAGCATGGCGGCCAGGTGCCGTCGCAGGAGGTATTCACGCAGGCCGCGCGCCGCGGCGATCTGCTCGAACTCGGGCGGCTCGCGGAATCGCTGCATCTGGGCAACTTCAACGCCTTCGACTCGCACGACGAATGGCTCTTCCTGAGCCTGCACCCCGCCGCGCTGATGGACACGAGCTATGGCGACGCACTGCTCGCGGGCATCAAGGCGCTGGGGCTGCAGCCCCAGCGCGTGGTGCTGGAAGTTTCGGAGCAGGCGGGCGGCGAGAATTCGCGCTTCGCGGAGATCATCGACACGTTGCGCAAGTCGGGCTTCGTGATCGCGCTCGACGGCTTCGGCGCCAAGCATTCGAACATCGACCGCGTGTGGCAGCTACGGCCCGATATCGTCACGCTCGATCGCAGCCTGCTCGCCCAGGCGAGCCGCCATGCGCATATCGAGCGCGTGCTGCCGGGACTCGTCTCGATGCTGCACGAGTCCGGCCAGCTGGTGCTGGTGGGCGGCCTCTCGACCGAGCGCGACGCGTTGATCGCACTCGAAAGCAACGCCGACTTCGTGCAGGGCGCGTACTTCGCGCGCCCCGAGGTCGAGCCCGTGCCGCCCGCCACCGCCGCGCGCCTGATGGACGATCTCTCCGCGCGCCTGCGCGAGCGTGTGAGCGCGCGCGAGAAGACCCAGTGCGCGCGCCTCGCGCCCTATGTGAAGGCGCTCGAAGCGGCGGCAGCGCAGCTCGCTGCGGGCGCGAGCATGGCCGATGTCTCGCAGCCGCTGCTCGGTCTCGCAGACACCGCACGCAGCTTCTTGCTGGACGCCTCGGGCCGCCAGATTGGCGACAACGTGCTGCCCGACGTGCGTGCGACGCCTCGCGCCAAGCGCTTCAGGCCGCTCCTGCATTCCGAAGGCGCGAGCTGGGAGCGCCGGCCCTATTTCATCGGGGCCATGAAGGCGCCCGGCAGCGTGCAGTTCACGCCGCCCTATCTCTCGATCAACGAAGCCCACCTGTGCGTGACCGCCTCAGTCGCCGCCCAGACGGCGCATGGCCTGCAGGTGCTGTGCGTCGACATCAACTGGGACGCCGCTTCCCGGTAGCCTCGCGCGGTAACCTTGCGCAAATCCTGCGCACTCAGCTCAGGCTGGCGCGAGCGATCGGGCGATCCCGGCGAGCAGTGCGCGCACCGCCGCCCCTCCGAACGCCCGGTTGGCCGCCCGCAAGGCGCTCCCGCCCGCCGTCGCGGCCACGCAGACCACAGGAGCGGCGCGCCCATCGTCGCCCAAGCCGATGTGCAGCCACGCGACCAATTCACCGTCCTCCGCCACCAGCACGACGCCAGGCTCGCCGTCGAGCGAGAGCGTCTCCGCGCGCAGGCCGCGTAGCGGCGTGCCCGCGATTCCAGCCTCTACCTCAGCGCCGGCGCGCGGCATCATCGAGCCTGATGCTGCATTCATCGCCGCACTCGCCGCCGCACTCGCCGCCGCACTCATCGTCGCGCCCGCCACCGCCAGCGCCGTCGCGGTCACGCCCAGCAGATCCATCAGGCCCACGCGGTCCTGCGCGTGGAGCACTTCGCGCAGCCGCTCGACGGTGAGCGCGTGCTGCGCCGCGTCGGCGGGCGCCAAGGGCCTGGCCGCCTGCTCGCGCACCAGCCGCACCCGCGCACGGCGCACGATCTGTCGGCAATGCACGGGGGTGCAGCCCGTGAGCGCGGCGATCTCGGCATAGTCGCAGTCGAACGCCTCGCGCAGCACGAAAACGGCCTGCTCCAGCGGCCCGAGCCGCTCCAGCAGCATCAGCAGCCCATCCGCGAGACGCGCGGCACGCAGGCCCGCTTCCTCCGCCGAAGGCGCGGCGGCGTCGAGCCACGGCGCAGCGCCGGGCGCTTGGCGCTCGCCCGCGCGCTCACGGCGCTGCTTGCGCAGGCGATCGATCGCGAGACGCACCGTGGCCGTTGCAAGCCACGCCTGCGGCACGCGCACCGCCTGAGCATCCACTTCGCGCCAACGGAACCACGCGTCCTGGACGACGTCCTCCGCCTCGGCGCGGCCGCCCAGCACGCGCATGGCCAACGCCAGCAGCCGCGCGCGCTCCTGGTCGAAGACGGCAGCGCGGCGACCCTCGCTCCATGCGCCGCCTTGCATGCTGGACGGCGCGTCGAACCCCACCTCGCCCCGAAGGGGCTCGCGCGCGTCGCGCAGATCCCGCACGCCAACTTCGTCGATCACCTGGGTCATTCGCTTCGCTCCTTGTTGCACCGCCTTGTACTGCTTCGCCCGCGCTACGTGCGCTCTCGCCCCCAAGACGACCGCGAGCGCGCCGATGTGACAGTCTCGCGCAAAAAAATTTTCGTCACACGCAACGCGCGCCGGGCGTCTTGGGGAAGGAACCGCGCCACCGCGCCGCTCCCCTCCACCCACTTACCCCAAGGCGAGAAATTTCATGCATCCGACCGTCCAGCATCACGCAACCTTTGCGCCGCGCGCGCTCAACCTCGTGCCGACCGTCATCGAAACCTCGGGGCGCGGCGAGCGCGCCTACGACATCTACTCGCGCCTCTTGCGCGAGCGCATCGTGTTCCTGGTCGGGCCGGTGACCGAGCAGACGGCAAGCGTCGTCGTCGCGCAGTTGCTGTTTCTCGAAGCCGAGAATCCTGAAAAGGACATCAGCCTCTACATCAACTCGCCGGGAGGCTCCGTGTACGACGGCCTCGCGATCCACGACACGATGCAGTTCGTGAAGCCCGACGTCGCCACGCTATGCACTGGCTTCGCGGCGAGCATGGGCTCATTTCTGCTAGCCGCCGGCGCACCTGGCAAACGCTTCGCACTCCCGAACGCACGCATCATGATCCACCAGCCCTCGGGCGGCAGCCAGGGCACCGCCGCCGATGTCGAGCTTCAGGCGCGCGAGGTGCTCTATCTGCGCGAGCGCCTGAACACGATGCTCGCCGCGCATACGGGCCGCGACATCGCGCAGATCGAGCGCGACACCGATCGCGATCACTTCATGTCGGCGGCGGCGGCGGCCGAATACGGGTTGATCGACCGCGTGCTCACGTCGCGCGGCGATGCGGTGCTGCGCTAGGGAATGAGACGTCCGGTCTTCACGCGAGCGGCACTGCGAGCCAGGCTGCAAGCACGCCCTTGTACTGAACTGAACGATGCAATGCATCGCTCGAAAAGCGGTGCCGCCACATGGGATAAGTGCGCTCGACGCAGGAAGCGCTCGACGCGCTCGCGTAACTAACGCGTCGAAGAATGTCGAAGCGCGTCGCGACGGCGCTGCAAACAAAAAAGCCCTCAATGCGAATCGAGGGCTTCTTTTTCTGCGCCATTCGAATCGAACGGCGCACAAGCGAAACTGGTCGGACTACTGCGCTTTACGCGAAGTTCTTCGCAGCGAATTCCCAGTTTGCGATGTTCCAGAACGCTTCGACGAACTTCGGACGCGCGTTGCGGTAGTCGATGTAGTAAGCGTGTTCCCACACGTCGATCGTGAGGAGCGGCTTGGCGTCGGTCGTGAGCGGCGTGGCGGCGTTGCTGGTCGACACGATGTCGAGCGAGCCGTCTGCCTTCTTCACGAGCCACGTCCAGCCCGAACCGAAGTTGCCGACTGCAGCCTTCGTGAAGGCTTCCTTGAACGCGTCGAAGGAGCCCCACTTTGCGTTGATCGCGTCGCCGAGCGCACCCGACGGAGCGCCGCCGCCTTGCGGCGAGAGGCTGTTCCAGAAGAACGTGTGATTCCAGATCTGGGCCGCGTTGTTGAACACGCCACCCGACGACTTCTTGACGATCTCTTCGAGCGAGAGGTTTTCGAACTCGGTGCCCGGAATCAGGTTGTTCAGATTCGTGACGTAGGCCTGGTGGTGCTTGCCGTAGTGGAACTCGAGCGTTTCTTCCGACATGGTCGGAGCAAGAGCGTTCTTCGCGAACGGCAGCGGCGGGAGCGTAAATGACATGATGCGGTTCCTTCGTCGTGTTATGGGGAGTTCTGCGTAGAGTTCTGCAAATTCGCCGGCATGGAGCACTCGATTGTAGGCGAGTTGGAATAACCCCGCAAACGCTCGGACATTATGCCGATCATCGGTTATGCAGCGCTTTTGCGGCGCGGATTTCATGGCGATTTCGCGTCGCTTTTGTGTCGCTTGTAATGCGATGGCGTGGCGGTGATGTGGCTCTCCTGTGGCTATCGTGCCCGCATTCCAGCAAACGCCGCGCCCGCTGCTGCGCTCGTTGCTACGCTCGTTTCAAAAGTCTTCGGAAAGTCTTGGCTGCACGTCGGCGAGCGCGACATCGGCGCTGCCCTGGGCGAGATGCACGGTCAGGCGCTTGCCCGGCTTGAGCGCGCCCGGTGAGCGCACGGCCGCGCCGCTTTGCGCATCCAGCAGCGCCGCGTAACCGCGCTCGAAGGTGCGCTGCGGGCTCAGCACCTCGAGGCGCGCCGCGAGCCCCGCCACGCGCGCCGTTTCGCGCTCGCGCCCCCGCGCGAACGCGCTGTCGAGACGCCGCGCGAGCGACTCCACCTGCACGCGCTGCGCCGAGGCGTCGGGGCGCATGCGCCGCCAGCGCATCTGCGCGATATTGAATTGCGCGCGCGCCTGCGCCGTCGTGCGCGAGCCTGCCGAAGCAAGCCGGATCGCCAACTGGCGCAAATGCGCGCGCTGCTGCGCCAGCCGTTCGCCCGGCGAAACCAGGCGGCGCGCGAGCCAGTCGAGCTGTTGCGCGCGGCGCTCCATCAGCCTGCCGAAGCCCCGCGCGAGCGCGGCATGGCGCTGGTCCAGCTCGCGCAGCAGCAGCACGCGCTGCGGGCTCACGAGTTCGGCGGCGGCGGTGGGCGTGGGCGCGCGCACGTCGGCGGCGAAATCGGCGATCGTGAAATCGGTTTCGTGGCCCACGCCGCTCACCACGGGAATCGCGCTTGCTGCAATGGCGCGCGCGAGCGTCTCGTCGTTGAACGACCAGAGGTCCTCGATCGAGCCGCCGCCCCGGCACAGCACGATCACGTCCACTTCCGCACGCGCGTTCGCGACGTCGAGCATGGCCGCGAGTTTTTCCGCCGAGCCCGCACCCTGCACCGGCGCCGGATAGACGATCACGGGAACGTGCGGCGCGCGGCGCGCGAGCGTCGTGAGCACGTCGCGCAGCGCAGCCGCCTGCATCGACGTAATCACGCCGATCGCGCGCGGATGGGTGGGCAACGTGCGCTTGCGCCCGGCGTCGAACAGCCCTTCGGCCTCCAGTTGCGCCTTCAGACGCAAGAACGCTTCGAAAAGACGCCCCTGCCCCGTGCGCCGGATCGCCTCGACGTTCAGCTGCACCTCGCCGCGCGGCTCGTACATCGTCACGAGCGCACGCACCTCGATGCGGTCGCCCTCGCGCGGCGTGAACTCGGCGTATTGCGCGCGGCCGCGAAACATCACGCAGCGCATTTGCGCCTGCGCGTCCTTGATCGAGAAGTACCAGTGCCCGCTCGCGGCGCGCGTGAAGTTCGAGACTTCACCCGAGATCCACGTGAGCGGGAACGAACGTTCGAGCATGGAAGCGATCGCGCGATTGAGCGCCGAAACCGGAACGACGACATCGCCGCCGGGCGCAGAAGAAAAGCGGTCGGAATTCATGAGCAAGACGTGAATGAACAGTGGGTTGAAAGCAAGGTCGAAACCCAACCCGGAAAATAGCCCGGACAGACGATAGACCGTTCGGGGTACGGCAGTCCAGCGGGAAGCGCTCCCATGAAACAAGGGCTACGAGGTGTCCACATCGACTCCGTCATGTGACATAGTTGCCGCAAATACGTAAAAAACGCTGAAAAAATACCCCATCCCATTGATTTACATACGGTTTTTATCTCAATAACAAAGAGTTACACCGATGAGATGGGCCACGAGCGGGCTTTTGCGCTCACCCGCGCCTTACTTTTCCACAAAGTTATCCACAGACGTGCTACGCATCGGCGAGCCGTGCTGGCGCCGCCGGATTCACGCCACCGCTTGGCCATGCAGCTTGCCGCCCGCCGCTCACCCGCGCTAGAGTGCCGGGTTCACGACGGCCCTTTCGCGACGCGATATGACACGACAGCGAGCCGTCCCTGCTTTCCCTGCGGCGCTTTTTGCTTCTGGCTCCCGCGCCCGCTTCGAACTGGAGAACCGCTCCGATGTCCGTTCTGCCCGTCAGCCTCCGGTGGCTTTCGTACGCAAGGCCCGCATGCCGCACACGCCGATGAGCGGTCTCGTTGCCGATCTCAAGGCGCGCGCCGAAGCCGGCCTCGCGCACCAGTGGCAGCAGCGCGGCGCACTCGCCTGGGCGCTCGCGCCGCTTTCCGTTGTGTTCGCCGCCGTGAGCGGCGCGCGGCGCGCGGCCTATGCCGCGGGCTGGCTCAAATCGGTGCGCGTGGGCGCGCCGGTCGTGGTGGTCGGGAACGTGACCGTGGGCGGCACCGGCAAGACGCCCACGGTAATCGCGCTCGTCGAGGCACTGCGCGCCGCCGGCTTTACGCCCGGCGTCGTTTCGCGCGGCTACGGCGCGAAAGTGCCGCGCCCCACGCCGGTGACGGCGGACACGTCCGCCCGCGCATGCGGAGACGAGCCGTTACTGATCGCGCGCCGCACCGGCGTGCCGGTCTGGGTCTCGCCCGATCGCGTCGCGGCGGCGCAGGCATTGTGCGCGGCGCACCGCGACGTCGACGCAATCGTGAGCGACGACGGCCTGCAGCACTACCGTCTCGCGCGCGACTTCGAGCTGGTGGTCTTCGATCACCGGCTGGGCGGCAATGGTTTTCTGCTGCCCGCCGGGCCGCTGCGCGAGCCGCTCTCGCGCCAGCGCGACGCCACGCTCGTCAACAATCCGTTCGAGCGCGCGCTGCCCGACTGGCCGAACACCTTCGCGCTCAAGCTCGAGCCCGGCGAGGCCTGGCATCTCGCGAACCCCGCCCTGCGCCGGCCGCTCGCGCAATTCGCAGCGCAAGCCGCTGCGAGCGCGTCCGGCGCACCCGGCCAGCCGCCGCAGCGCATCGTGGCGGCCGCCGGCATCGGTTCGCCGGAGCGTTTTTTCGCGACCCTGCGTGCGGCGGGCCTCGCGCCGCAAACGCTCGCGCTGCCCGACCATTACGACTACGCGACGAACCCGCTCAGCGAGGTCGCGGCCGACGCCATCCTGGTCACCGAAAAAGATGCCGTAAAATTAGCGGCCTGGAACGACGCGCGCATCTGGGTCGTCCCCGTTGAAGCCGCGCTCGATCATCGCCTCATTACCCTGGTTGTGGAGAAACTCCGTGGACGCCCGTCTGCTTGAAATCCTGGTCTGCCCGATCTGCAAGGGCCCGCTCAGCTACGACCGCGCCGCGCAGGAATTGATCTGCAACGCCGACAAGCTCGCCTATCCGATTCGCGACGGCATTCCCGTCATGCTCGTCGACGAGGCGCGCCAGACCGTCGAAGGCACGCCGGTCGATCCGGCCGGCCCCTCCGGTTCAAGCGGCTCAAGCAGCTCAAGCGACACCTGAGCATGACCGTGCCCGCGCAACCCTTCATCGCCGTCGTACCGGCGCGCCTCGCCTCGACCCGGCTGCCTGACAAGCCGCTTGCCGACATCGGCGGAAAGCCAATGGTCGTGCGGGTCGCCGAGCGCGCCCGCGCCTCGGGCGCGCAGCAGGTGCTGATCGCCTCGGACGCCCAGAGCGTGCTCGACGCCGCGCGCGAGCACGGCTTCGACGCGGTCATGACGCGCGCCGATCACCCCTCGGGCACCGACCGCCTGGCCGAAGTTGCAGAGCACTTTGGCTGGAGCGACGACTTAATTGTGGTCAACGTTCAGGGCGATGAACCGCTAATCGACCCCGCTTTGGTGTGCGACGTGGCGTCGCACCTCGCTGCGCACCCGGAGTGCGCGATCGCCACGGCGGCGCACCCCATCACCGCCCCCGGCGAGATCCTGAACCCGAACGTGGTGAAGGTCGTGCTCGATGCGCGCGGCGTGGCGCTCTACTTCTCGCGCGCCCCCATTCCGTGGGCGCGCGACGCCTGGCAGCCGCACTGGTCACCGGCCCGCCTCGATCTGGCCGCCATGCCCGCCCCACCGGCCCCGGCGACCGTTTATCGGCATATCGGCCTGTATGCGTATCGGGCGAAATTCCTGCGCAGCTACCCCTCGCTCGCGCACTCGCCGATCGAGCAGGCCGAAGCTCTCGAGCAGCTACGCGCCATGTGGCATGGCGAGCGCATCGCGGTGCTCGTCACAGCCGAGGCGCCGGCGCCCGGCGTGGACACGCCCGCCGACCTCGCCCGCGTACAGGCGCTATTCCGTCCTTAAGAGGGGTCGTGGGCCGAAAATCCCATGGCATAATCGGTTGTTTGCGCGAGCCGTCGAAGCCTTTGTGCGTGGGGGTTCCCCGACAAGGCCTGCCGAAGAGGAGACGCACGACGCCGCCGATGCCGCCCACGAGGGCCGCCGCCGCGCCGCAAGAATTTACATAGATCGGAGAAAGTTGAAATGCGTTTGATCCTGTTGGGCGCCCCCGGCGCGGGCAAGGGAACCCAGGCAAACTTCATCAAGGAGAAGTTCGGCATTCCGCAAATCTCGACGGGCGACATGCTGCGCGCGGCCGTCAAGGCCGGCACGCCGCTCGGCGTCGAGGCCAAGCGCTACATGGACGCGGGCGACCTCGTGCCCGATGCGCTGATCATCAACCTCGTGAAGGAACGCCTGCAGGAACCCGACTGCAAGAACGGCTACCTGTTCGACGGCTTCCCGCGCACCCTGCCGCAGGCCGAAGCCATGAAGCAGGCCGGCGTGGCCATCGACTACGTGCTCGAGATCGACGTGCCGTTCGACGAGATCATCGTGCGCATGAGCGGCCGCCGCGTGCACCCGGCGTCGGGCCGCACCTATCACGTCAAGTTCAACCCGCCCAAACAGGACATGGTCGACGACGTGACGGGCGAGCCGCTGGTCCAGCGCGACGACGACAAGGAAGAGACCGTGCGCAAGCGTCTCGACGTGTATGTCGCGCAAACGAAGCCGCTCATCGCCTACTACAGCGACTGGGCCCAGCGCGGCGAGGAAAACGGCATGAAGGCGCCGCAGTACCGCGCCATCGCGGGTCTCGGCAGCGTCGAGGAAATCCGCAACCGCGCGTTCGAAGCGCTCAAGTAAAACGTCTTTTGCCGGCCGCGCCGGGCGATCCCCGGCGTGACGCCGGCCTCCCCGTTCCGGCCGGTCCTCGTCCTTTTGCTCCTCTTAGCCGTGGAGTCGCGGGCTGACCCGTTGCGGGGTCACGCCGCAAGAAATTACCCATCGAGCAGCAAGGAGGAAGACAGATGCAAATCCGCGACAACGTATTTCTGATCACCGGCGGCGCGTCGGGCCTTGGCGCGGCCAGCGCGCGGCTCATCGCGGCCGAAGGCGGCAAGGTCGTGCTCGCCGACCTCAACGAGGAAGCGGGCCATGCGCTCGCGCAAGAACTCGGCGGCACCTTCGTGAAGTGCAACGTCGCAAGCGAGGAAGACGGCGCGCTCGCCGTGGCCGCCGCCACTGCGGCAGGCACCTTGCGCGGCCTCGTAAACTGCGCGGGCATCGCGCCCGCGGTGAAGACTGTCGGCAAGGACGGCCCGCACCCGCTCGACGCGTTCAGCAAGACCATTTCGGTCAATCTGATCGGCACTTTCAACATGATCCGCCTCGCGGCGGCGGCAATCGCGCAGACCGCGCCCAACGAGGGCGGCGAGCGCGGCGTGATCATCAACACGGCATCGGTGGCCGCGTACGACGGCCAGATCGGCCAGGCGGCCTATGCTGCCTCCAAGGGCGGCGTCGTGGCGATGACGCTGCCGATCGCGCGCGACCTCTCGCGCAACGGCATCCGCGTGATGACGATCGCGCCGGGCCTGTTCGAAACGCCGATGCTGCTCGGCATGCCCAAGGAAGTGCAGGACGCGCTCGGCGCCATGGTGCCGTTCCCGCCGCGCCTCGGCAAACCCAGCGAGTACGCGATGCTCGTCAAGCAGATCGTCGAGAACCCGATGCTCAACGGCGAGGTGATCCGCCTCGACGGCGCGATCCGCATGCAGCCGAAGTAAACAGGCTCGCATCCGGCGTAAAAAAACCCGCGAACGAAAATTCGCGGGTTTTTTGTTTGCAGAATTTACACAACGCGCGCCAGCGCGGCGCGCCGATCAATCGTTATCGAGCGTGCGCTGGCGCAGTTCCTGCAATTGCGACTCGACCACCATGGCGTCCTCGGCGTCGGGGCGCTCGTCGAGATAATGCTCGAGATCCTCCAGCGCGGGCCGCAGGTAATCCAGGCGCGCATACGCAAAGCCGCGATCGCGCACCTCCTCGATGCTCTCCGGCAACAGAATCACCAGCCGCTGCTGGATGCCGAGCAGGCGCTCCCAGCGCTCGGTCTGCAAGTACACCGATTTCAGGTTGCGCAGCATGCGCGCGACGATCTCGCGCCGCGTGGCCGGTTCGAGCAGCATGCGCAGCGCCCGCGCGACGGAGTCGCCCGCACTCGTCACATAGGGCTCGAGCATCTCGACCATGTCGGATTCGGTGAGCGTGCGACCGGTGGTGGGATCGAGCATGGCGTCGCCTTCGGGCAGCGAGACGCGCAGCAGGAAGTGCCCCGGAAACGACACGCCCTGCACCGGCAGCCCGAGTTGCCCCGCAATCTCCAGGTAGAGCACCGCGAGCGAAATGGGAATGCCGCGCCGACGCTTGAGCACGACATTCAGATGACTGTTATCGGGATCGAAAAAGTCGTTGAGATTGGCGCCGAAGCCCATCTCGCGAAAGAACACGCGGTTCAGAAACGTGATCTGCTGGCGCACGTCGATGCCCTCGGGCATGCGCTTTTTCACGCGCAGCGCCAACTCGTCGATTTCCGCGAGCGTGCCTTGCACGTCGAGGTCGGGGTAGGCGTCCTGCGCGATTGCGAGCGCCGCTTCGGTGAGCGGCAGGCTGTCGTCGTCGGCCACGAGTGCACTGAAATAATCGAGCACCCGCGTGTTCATCGTGATCACTTCGCGCGCCTCTTGAAGTATGCGTATTTGAAGCCCATCAACCAAAGCATACCGAAATATAGCGTGGCGAACAGCACGAGGCAGGCGGCGAGCAGCGCCATGCGCGCAAGCGGCTCATGATGCAAGCCGATCCAGTCGTAGCTGATCGCACACCAGTGCATCGCACCGGAAAGCACGAGGCATGCCCCGAGCAGCTGTACGAAGAAGCGGGTCCAGCCCGACGACGGCATATAGATGCCGCGGCGGCGCAAGCCGATGAACAGCAGCAGCGCGTTGATGCAGGCGCCGAGCCCGACCGAGAGCGTGAGGCCCGCGTGCGCGAAGATCGGCACGAAGACATAGTTGCCGATCTGCGTGGCGACCAGCACGCCCACGCCGATCTTCACGGGCGTCTTGATGTCCTGGCGCGCATAAAAACCGGGCGCGAGAATCTTGATGAGAATGAGCCCGATGAGCCCCACACCATAAGCGGTGAGCGCGCGGGCTGTCATGACGACCGAATTCGCGTCGAACTTGCCGTAGTGGAACAGCGTGGCCGTGAGCGGCTCGGAGAAGAAGAACAGCGCAACCGCCGAAGGCGCCGCGAGCAGGAAGGTCACGCGCAGGCCCCAGTCGAGCAGCGCCGAATATTCGTGCGGATCGGCATCGACGTGCGCTTTCGACAGGCTAGGCAGCAGGATCGTGCCGAGCGCCACGCCCAGCAGCGCGGTGGGGAACTCCATCAGACGGTCGGCGTAATTGATCCACGAGACCGCGCCCGCGCCCAGACGCGACGCAATGTTCGTATTGATGATGAGGCTGATCTGCGCGACTGACACCGCGAACATGGCCGGCACCATTTTCGCGAGCACGCGCTTGACGCCGCGATGCGCGAGCGCCTTGAGCGGATTGAGGCCGATGCGCGGCATCATGTCGATCTTCTTCAGCCCCGGCAGCTGCACGACGAACTGCAGCACGCCGCCGACGATCACGGCCCACGCGAGCGCAAAGACCGGCTGCTTCATGTGCGGCGCAAACGCCACCGCCGCCGTGATGAACGCCACGTTGAGCAGCACCGGCGCGAACGCGGGCAGCGAGAACTGCTTGTACGTGTTGAGCACCCCGGACGCGAGCGACGTGAGCGAGATGAACACGATGTACGGGAACATGATGCGCGTCATCGCGACGGCAAGTTGATACGCCTGGCCGTCGTTCTTCAGGCCCGTGGCCACCACCGTCACGACGAACGACGCCCCGACGATGCCCAGCACCGAAAGAATGGCGAGCGCCCACGCGAGCACCGTCGAAGTCGCATCAACGAGATCGCGGGTGGCGTCGTGCCCCTTCTGGCTCTTGAACTCCGCGAGAATCGGCACGAAAGCCTGCGAAAACGCGCCTTCCGCCGAAATGCGGCGCAGCAGGTTGGGGATGCGAAACGCGACGTAGAAGGCGTCGGTGTACTGGCTCGCGCCGAATGCGCGGGCAATCAGCGTTTCACGGGCCAGTCCGGTCACGCGCGACAGCAGCGTGAAGCCGCTGACCGTCAGCAGGGCTCGGAATAGATTCATGGGGCGCTTATTATACGGGTGCCGCCTGGTCCGTCGCCGCTTCGTTCCTGCTTCGTTCCCGATAAGGGACGGCACGCCAGGCGCATCGCCGTTGCCACGCCCATGATTTCATTGCTATAATTCGCGGTTTCGAGTTTCACTGGCACTCGAGAATCGCGTCTTGGAAAGGGAGCGTTGAGCGGTCTGCGTTTCAGGCCCTCTTTGCGCTTTGGCACAAAAGACGCGGCTGGCAAGCTGGATCAATGCCGGCAAATACCGTTTTGTGCTTTCGGGCAATCACCCGGAAGTTCAAATCCAGGCAAGGAGCGTCGCTCTGCCCGACCCGGAGTCGGCGAGCTGAAGCTCTCGAAACATAAGGAACCAACATGGCAAATTCCGCACAAGCACGCAAGCGCGCCCGTCAGGCCGCTAAGGCAAACTCGCACAACTCGGCGCTGCGCTCGAAGTTCCGCACCGCTATCAAGGCTGTCCGCAAGGCGATCGACGCTGGCGACAAGGCAAAGGCTGCAGAAGTCCTGAAGGCCTCGGCAAAGACGCTCGACATCATCTCGGACAAGAAGATCGTTCACAAGAACAAGGCTGCTCGCCATAAGAGCCGCCTCGCAGCTGCCGTCAAGGCAATGCAAGCTGCGCAATAAAGCGCAGACAAGAGTCGGACCGTCCGCCACGGCGGGCGCTTTCTGATTCCGCTGCACAAAAAAACCCGCTTCGGCGGGTTTTTTATTGCTGCAATTCCGGCGACGCCTGCGCCACTGCGCGGCGCAGGCGCAAAAAAACCCGCCGCAGCGGGTGGGTGCGATTCAGCGGCTGCCGCCCTGCTGTGTCGCGTGATCCTGCGGCAACTCGCAGGCCTCGGTCACCACCAGATCGTTGTCCTTGGCGAAATTCATCACGAAGTTGAAAGCCATCGGCTCGACGTCCTTCAAGCGCGAATCCAGCACCACGACCTTGAGGTCGCCGATCATGGTCGGCCGCACGTACAGCGAATAGCGCAGATAAGCGTTCGGCCCGCGCGCATTGGCGGGCGCCTTCGGGCCAAAACTCGACATCACCCCCGCCAGGCGCTCGGACCAGTCGCTCGGGCGAAACTTTTTCCCCGTACTGGTGATGCCTTGAATAAAGTATTCGGTTGGAGCGTCGTCGGCCATGTAGGGTACCTGTATGACTGCGCGGAGCCGCGGTAACGCGGTGCGCTTATGCGGCTGAAACGAGAGCACGAGCACGCCGCTCCGCGCTTGTCCCGCAGAGCGCCAGCCGCGGGCGGTTCGCCCGATAGCCGCGTGCAAA
The DNA here is from genome assembly GCF_051125215.1 of Paraburkholderia sp. A3BS-1L. Lineage (NCBI taxonomy): Bacteria > Pseudomonadati > Pseudomonadota > Betaproteobacteria > Burkholderiales > Burkholderiaceae > Paraburkholderia > Paraburkholderia sp. A3BS-1L. The sequence goes on from NZ_CP120442.1 coordinate 2,631,020, forward strand.
TACAGTCCGATGGAGAGGGGAGAAGCCGGTCGCGCACCCCGACCGGCGCGGCGCCGCATCGCATGTGCAGCGCGCTTTCCGGCCAGCGCACAGGCCGCTCCCGCGAGCCCCGCGTCTTGCGCGTCGAGCCCGCTGTCGTGCCTGAAAAATCTTTGAGATTATAGCGCAGCAGCACTTTTGACGCACTGCACATAGGACAGCGGGCCGGGGGCCGCGTTGCGCATTGCCCTGGCTTTCTTCCATGGCGCCGAAGTCCACCTGGCCCCGCCCCCGCCTTCCGGCCGACTCGTCAAAGTCCGCAAAATCCTTTATGCTGCATTGACTTACCACCAACCGCAGCGGCGTCGCCGGCTCCAACCTGCAGTTCGAGGCCGGATCAGGCGCCGTTTTCGTTTCATGACCTCCCGGACCATTCGCCATTACCTGCAGTTCAAGGATTTCTCCCTTGACGATTATGAATATGTGCTGGAGCGCGCGCGCATCCTGAAGCGCAAGTTCAAGAACTACGAGACCTATCATCCGCTGCACGACCGCACGCTCGCGATGATCTTCGAGAAGAGCTCCACGCGCACGCGTCTGTCTTTCGAAGCCGGCATCTTCCAGCTTGGCGGTCACGCCGTGTTCATGAACACGCGCGACACGCAGCTCGGCCGCGGCGAGCCCATCGAGGATTCGGCGCAGGTGATCTCGCGCATGGTGGACATCATCATGATCCGCACGTTCGGCCAGGACATCATCCGTCGCTTTGCCGAAAGTTCGCGCGTGCCGGTCATCAACGGTCTCACGAACGAGTACCACCCCTGCCAGGTGCTGGCCGACATCTTTACGTACTACGAGCATCGTGGCCCGATCCGCGACAAGACCGTGGCGTGGGTGGGCGACGCCAACAACATGCTCTACACGTGGATCGAAGCCGCGCAGATCCTCGACTTCAAGCTGCGCATCTCCACGCCGCCGGGCTACCCGCTCGATCCTGCTCTGGTCGCGCCGGAAAGCGCGCCGTACTACGCGGTCTTCGACGACCCGAACGAGGCCTGCGCGGGCGCCGACCTCGTCACCACGGACGTCTGGACCAGCATGGGCTTCGAAGCGGAAAACGAGGCGCGCATGAAGGCCTTCGCCGACTGGTGCGTGGATGCAGAAATGATGGCGCGCGCCAACCCCGACGCCCTGTTCATGCACTGCCTGCCTGCACACCGCGGCGAGGAAGTGAGCGCCGAGGTGATCGACGGCCCGCAAAGCGTGGTCTGGGACGAGGCGGAAAACCGCCTGCACGTCCAGAAGGCGCTGATGGAGTTCTTGCTGCTCGGCCGCCTGAATCACTAAGCCGGCCCTCCGCATCATGTAAAAAGCCGACCCTCGGGTCGGCTTTTTTTCGTCCATGGCGGCGCGCGTCAGACCGTCTCGCCGAGCCTGCGCGCCAGCAACTTCAGCAGCGGCGCCACGCGCTCGCGAAACACTTCCGGCCCCATCGACGAAGCGGGCCCGCTGCAACTGAGCACCAGCCAGCGCCGCTCGCGCGGCTCGCGAAACGGCACTGCTACGGCGTTGACATCGTCGTGCCAGTCGCGAAACGAATAGCAGACGCCCTCCTTCGCGAAAACCTCGATCTCCCGCTTCGCCGCCGCAACCTGCGCGGGGCCGTCAGCACCCGCGGCCTTTTCCAGTTCCGCGAACAGCGCCTTACGCACCTCGGGCGGCTGCACCGCCAGATATGCGCGCCCCATGGAGCTCGTCAGCATCGACAGGCGCGAGCCCGATGCGAGACCCAGCGTAAGCGCCGTCTCGCTGCGGATCGTGTCCAGATAGATCACGTCGAGGCCGTCGCGACATCCTAGCGACACCGCCGCCCCCACCTCGCGCGCGAACACGCGCATATGCGGGCGCGCGAGTTCGAGCGTGTCCGTGCCGGAAAGCAACGCAAACCCCAGCGACAGCACGCCGGCGTCGAGCGCATATTTGCCGAGTAATTCGTCGAAGCGCAAATAGCCGAGCACCGTAAGCGTATAGGCGAGCCGGTTGACGGTTGCCTTCGGCAAGCCAGTGCGCTCGACGAAATCGCGGTTGCCGAGCAGCGTTTCACCGGGCCGGAAAGCACGCAGCAGTTCGAGCCCGCGCGCGAGCGCCACGACGAATTTGCGCTCGTCGATCGGGCCCTCCGCCAGCGCGGAAGAAAGCGATGAAGACGTGTTCATTTCAGATGCAGACATGAGCGAGCTGGTGATACACTAAGGTGAATTTGCAAAACATTGTTCCGCATAGCGGAACTTCAGTCAAGCGCAAATTGTCCATTTCGAGATTTTGGAGAGACACCATGGCCGCACATGCCCAGTTTCATTGGGAAGATCCTCTGCTGCTCGACCAGCAGCTCACCGAAGACGAGCGCATGGTGCGCGACGCCGCCGCCGCCTACGCGCAGGACAAGCTCGCGCCGCGCGTGCTGGAAGCGTTCCGCCACGAAAAGACCGACGCTTCGATCTTCCGCGAAATGGGCGAAGTCGGCCTGCTCGGTCCGACCATCCCCGAGCAATATGGCGGCCCGGGCTTGAACTATGTGGCTTACGGCCTGATCGCACGCGAAGTGGAGCGTGTCGACTCGGGCTATCGCTCGATGATGTCAGTGCAGTCGTCGCTCGTGATGGTGCCGATCCACGAATTCGGCTCGGAAGCGCAAAAGCAGAAGTACCTGCCGAAGCTCGCGAGCGGCGAGTGGATCGGCTGCTTCGGCTTGACCGAACCGAATCACGGCTCCGATCCGGGCAGCATGGTCACGCGCGCGAAGAAGGTGAACGGCGGCTACTCGCTCTCGGGCGCCAAGATGTGGATCACGAATTCGCCCATCGCCGATGTGTTTGTCGTCTGGGCAAAGCTCGAAGAAGACGGCAAGGACGAGATCCGCGGCTTCATCCTCGAGAAAGGCTGGAAGGGCCTCTCGGCGCCGGCGATCCACGGCAAGGTGGGCCTGCGCGCGTCGATCACCGGTGAAATCGTGCTCGACGAGGTGTTCGTGCCGGAAGAGAACATCATGCCCGGCGTGAAGGGCCTGCGTGGACCGTTCACGTGCCTGAATTCGGCCCGTTACGGCATCGCCTGGGGCGCGCTCGGCGCGGCTGAGGCCTGCTGGCACACGGCGCGCCAGTACGTGCTCGACCGCAAGCAGTTCGGCCGCCCGCTCGCGGCCAACCAGCTGATCCAGAAAAAGCTCGCCGACATGCAGACCGAAATCACGCTCGGCCTGCAAGGCTGCCTGCGCCTCGGCCGCATGAAGGACGAGGGCACGGCGGCGGTCGAGATCACCTCGATCATGAAGCGCAACTCGTGCGGCAAGTCGCTCGACATCGCGCGCCTCGCGCGCGACATGCTGGGCGGCAACGGCATCTCCGACGAGTTCGGAGTGGCGCGCCATCTCGTGAACCTCGAGGTGGTGAACACCTACGAAGGCACGCACGACATCCACGCCCTGATCCTGGGCCGCGCGCAAACGGGCATTCAGGCGTTCTTCTAAAACGCCCCTCCCCGCAGCCGTTGGCGTATGAAAAAAGCGCCGCGCGAATCGACTCGCGCGGCGCTCTTTCATTTTGGTGCCGCGCGTTCGGTGATCGGCGCGGCCAGGCCTGTACGTTACTTGTTCGGTTGCGGCGTCAGGCGCAGATAAGGACGCAGCGCCTTGTAGCCCTTCGGAAACTTCTGCTTGAGCACCTCTTCGTCCTTCAGCGACGGGACGATCACGACATCGTCGCCGTGCTTCCAGTTGCCGGGCGTCGCGACCTGATAGTTGTCGGTGAGCTGAAGCGAATCGATCACGCGCAGCACTTCGTCGAAATTGCGGCCCGTGCTCGCCGGATACGTGATGATGAGGCGCACTTTCTTGTTCGGATCGATCACGAAGAGCGAGCGCACCGTGAGCGTCTCGTTCGCGTTCGGATGGATCATGTCGTACAGCGTGGACACCTTGCGGTCGCCGTCCGCGAGAATCGGAAAACCGACGCTCACCGCCTGTGTCTCGTTGATGTCCTTGATCCACTCGTTGTGCGATTCCGCGCTATCGACCGAAAGCGCGATCGTCTTGACGTTGCGCTTCTCGAACTCGTCCTTGAGCTTCGCGGTCAGGCCCAGCTCGGTTGTGCAGACCGGCGTGAAATCGGCCGGATGCGAGAACAGCACGCCCCAGCTGTTGCCGAGCCAGTCATGAAACTTGATGCGGCCAACGCTCGAATCCTGCTCGAAGTCGGGTGCAATATCGCCAAGACGCAGACTCATGGTGCGGTTTCCTTTGAACGAGGTGGGCGGTCCGTTACCTGCATCGGCGCATCGCCCGTTGATCCAGTGAACATTTACAAGATAGAAGCATACAGGGCACGCTCATGCCCGGCGAACGAACATCGGGTCAGACCGATATGAGTTTTGGTAATTTTGGCCATGATCGTGGCAACTCGCGGAAACTTTACGTTCCAGATCAACTCCATATTTGTCTTATCGTGGCGGCTGTTACGCTCCTCCCTCAGGAATAAATCGTGCGGGAGCTAGCGGGCGGCGGCCGGCCACGCTTGCCAGCGCGCGTATCTTTGTTACGATTCACGCGTGGTATGACACGATGGGAGTTAGTCAATGTCAGAGGTCAATAAGGAGAGGCTGATGTCGGATATCAAAACCGTCCTCGCGGATGCGGAGGACTTGCTCAAGCAAGCGGCGAGCGCCACCGGCGAACGCGCTTCCGAGCTTCGCGAAACGGCCCTCACGCGCCTGAAGCAAGCCAAGGAAAAGGCGGCCGACGTTCAGGTCGTTGTGGTGGAGAAAGGCAAGAAAGCGGCGCGCGCCACTGACGATTACGTGCACGAACACCCGTGGACGTCGATCGGCATCGCCGCCGGCGTGGGCGTGCTCGTGGGCCTGCTGATCAACCGCAAGTAAGACGCGGCGCATAGCCGCAGCGGGCGGCCCACGCAAGGCCGCACCCCACGCCAAACCACAAGCTGGCAGGCCGGTGCGCTGCACCGGCCTGTCTTTTCTGGGCGCTTTTTTTCGCGCATTCGCCTCGCGCACGCGCGTGGGCGCCAACCGCATTCGCCATGACGACAGACACCCAATCGCAGCGACACGAACATGGAGCGGCGCGCCGCCTTCTCAGCTCCGCGTTCGCGATGCTTCATACGCGGCTCGAGCTGATCGGCATCGAACTGGCAGAGGAGAAGGAACGCCTGCTCGGCATGCTCCTCCTCGGACTCGCGGCGATGCTGCTGGGGACCATGGCGCTGATCGCGCTGACCGCGCTCGTCGCGATCGCTTTCTGGGACACCTGGCGCTGGCAGGCGCTCGCCGGGATCACGGCCTTCTATGCGCTCGGTGCGCTCTTCTGCGGGCTGAAGGCGCGCAATGTCCTGCGCAACGCGCCGCCGGTATTCCAGGCGACGCTCGAAGAATTCGAAAAGGATCGTGAAATCCTTCGCAAGCCCTAGCCCCCGCCCGCCAACCGCCTGCCGCGAATCGAAACCATGAGCCAACCCCGATCGGACAATGCCTTTCGCCCTTCTCGCACGCGTAGCCGCGAGCTTTCGACACCGCAGCTGCGAGCCTTGCGCAAGGAGCTGCTGATCGTGCGCGCGAGCGTCGAGCGCGCCGAAATGGCTGCTTCGGTTGTCGAATTGCGCGAAACCATCACGCACTTTAGCTGGCTGCGCTTTCTCGTGCCGGGTTTCGGCAACGTTGGCGCGAGTCGCGCGGGCGCCGGATTCGGCAATCTGCTCAAGCAGTATCCGCTCTTGAGCTCTCTCGCCTCGCTCGTGCTGGCCAAGCCGCTGCGCGATAGCGTCGCCTCGGCCGCCAGGCCGGTCGTTAAATGGGGCGGCCTGGCGCTCACGGCGTGGGAGGCCTGGCGTATTTGGCAACAGGTGCGTCGCCAGCGCGGCGCGCCAGCCGGCAGCGCACGACGCTACGCGTCCGAAGAAGACGACATCACCGGCTGAGGCGCCGCTCAACGCCCGCTCCAGCAATCGCGCGCACCGGGAGCCGCCGCAAGCGCGGCCGCATCCGCACCCGGCATCTGATTGCCGCGCGAGCCATTTGCATCGAGCACGAACGCCCCACACGGGTCATCGCGCATCGGGCCGCCCGGCACAGGCGCGGCCACAATGGTGTAACCGCCGTTCATTTCGTCCGCCGCCGAAAGTTTCAGCCGATAAACCGCCGCTCCCGCTGGCGGCGCCTGATCCATGCCCGCGGGCAATGAAGCCGGCAATGGGCTTAGCGCTTCGATGTATTGCGCGGCGCGATAGAGCGCCGCGACGGCGTCAATCCGATGCCCGCGCGCGAGCTGACTGCGCCAGCCTGGCAACGCGAAAGCCGCCACGATGGCCACTGCGGCCAGCGCAATGACCAGTTCCAGCAAGGTAAAAGCACGCTCACGGCGCGACATCTTTCTCCCCTTTATCGCCCTCAAAACGGCTGGGCAACGACACGCCGCCAATGGCGCTCGATGCGCATGCCCTCCACGACAAGCTGCATTTGCAACCAGCTTTGCGCATCGTCTGTAGCGCCGAACCCGCGCGCCGTGACAAGAAACGCTCGCACCGCCGGCCGCGCCTCGATACGCCACGCTTCAACGAGGCACTGCGGTGGCCTCGCGGAACCGGGCCACGACCCCACGGGTGTCGTGGCCCGCGCTTCGAACGCCTGCTGGCGTTGCCAGTCCTGCGGCTCGCCCGACTGCGCCGGAGTGGGGAGCGCTATCGTCGCGCCGTCGACCAGTGCGCGTGAACACAGAACAAGCGCTGCGTCGGCGGCGCGGAACGACTGCATCTGGTCGATGACGGCGCTGGTGTTGCGAACCGCGAATAGCACTCCCTCGAACCACGCTGCGGACGTGGCGAGCATCATCGAAACGATCAGCAAAACGACCGGCAACGCGGTGCCCCGCTGCCCCTGACGCCCACCCTGCGAACGCCGCGCCGCGCAGATCATGAGCCGGCCGCGAGCACATTGCGCAGCACAACGTGACGCCAGAACGCCTGCCGCGCGCGACCGTCGACGGCGCCGGCCGATACGCCTTCGCAATCGACGTAGCGCACGCGCTGCGCGAACGGCGCCCCGCGCACGAGCACGCATAGATCGACGGCGACGACCGAGGCCCACTGATCGTGCGAAATGGCAGCAGCATCCACGGCTTGCGCGGCGCCGGCCAGCCAGTAGCGCACACGCATGCGCTCGACGCCTTCCACGAGCGGCTGCGCCGTGCCGGCTTTACCTGAGCCCTCGCAGTAGAGCTCAGGCTCGCCGGTCGAGCCACTCGTTTTTGCATGAAAGCGGTTGAGCACCTCGGTCGGGGGCGGTCCGACCGCCTGCCCCAGGCAGTCGGTGACCTGACCATTCGCGGCAGGCCAGGTGGACTCGCCGTCGCCTCGATAGCGCACTTCGAAGCCATCCGAGCGATTCGGGAGCGCCTCGCACGTCAAACTCGCATGTGTGCCGGCAGGACGCCCAGCAGTGCAGCCAAAGATCGGTGGGCCAGCGAGCCCCTCTCGACCGTCGGCGCCCACGAACCCGGCCATCTGGATCTGCTCGCCCATGAGGATCAGCGCGTTCACGCCTGCGTCATGGATGCGGGCGGCGTCGATTGCGGCCGCGAACGCCTGGCGCTGCGAACGATATGCGGCCAGCGCGCCCGCGATCACAACGAGGCCGAGCGCCACGGCGATCGTGAATTCGAGCAGGGTGTGCCCGGCACCGGCGCGCAAGCGCAAGGAAACGCGCCTCATTGGACGAACGCGAGCGCGATGCAGGCTCGCCCCTGTGCCAGCCCGGCGCCGCCGGATTGGGCGTTTTCGCACCCATCAGCGGATGGCTGCGCGCGTGGCGCGGCCTCATCGCGCAAGGCGGCCCATGTCAGCACCACGAGCGAGGCCGTGTCCGCCGCGCTGGCCACGGTTGCGCGCCCCTCGGGCACGACGATAGCAGCACGCGCCTTCCATTGATCGCGAGGCGCGGTGCCTGTTTCCAGCGCAGCCTCGGCGATCGCGTCGGCGGCGAATGCGGCCCGCGCCCGCGCCGCAGCGACTAGCGCATGCCGCGCAAGACCGAGCTGCGCGCCCAGAAGGCCGAGTCCGCACATCGACATGAGCGCCATCGCCAGCGCGACTTCGAGCAAAGCCACACCGCGCCCGATACGCGGACCACGCCTAAAACCCTGGCTCCGCGCGCTCATGACGCCGCCCCGCATGCCCCGCATGCCCCGTCGCTCACGCGCGCACGCCCGCCCGCAGCCACGCGGATGCAGCGCCGCCATCCGGTGCCACGCATGGAAGGCGCGGCGGCGCGCGGCGCGATCTCGAAATTGCGCAAACTGCCGATCGTCTGCCCCGCGGGAGGCGTGAATGTGAGCGCCGTCAGGCCCGACGCCACAGCGATCTCATCGAGTGCCGGCTGCGCACGCAGCAACAACGACATACCCGCGCGCTCGGCCATCACGGCCCAGCCGCACGACCAATCGGCACGCCCGGACGGGCAGTTCTTCCCGGCTGCAAGACAGTGCCGGGCGGCGTCGATCCGGCACACGCTCACGCGCACCTTGCGCCGGATCGCCTCGCTGCGCGCATAAGAAAGCGTGCCGAGCAATGCGTTCGCACGCGCGTCGACCTGGTCGCGCACGCGCCACGCTACGAACACGGGCGCGCTTGCGGTGGCGCACACGGCGAGCAGGACGATCACGACCATTGTCTCGATCAGCGTGAAGCCGGCGTATTTCATCTGCACTCCTTATCGTTGAGGAATTGCAGTCACTCTACGGAAGCACAGGAAACGGAACAATTAGCCGAACGGCCAGCTTATGTGCGCACGGCCTTCACGCGACACACTACAACGGTCACGGGCAACGGCAGGGAGAGGAGGAAATGCGAGGAAGGAAAACGCGCAAGCGCTCGAAGGTAACGCGCAAGCGTTCAGAGGAATCGTGCGGGCGCTCAGCGCTTTTTGGGGGGCGTGGCAGCGCCGCTTGCGCGACGAAACTCTTCGATGACGTCCTCGAACTCGGAAACATCCTCGAAGCGCCGGTACACAGAGGCAAAACGCACGAACGCAACCGTGTCGAGCTCGCGCAGCTCCGCCATGACGAGCTCGCCAAGGCGCTCGCTGCGCACCTCGCGCTCGCCGCTGCCGAGCAGCTGATACTCGATGCGGGCGACCGCCGCGTCGATCGCGTCGGCAGCAACGGGCCGCTTGCGCAGCGCCAATTGCATGCTCGCCATGATCTTGCGGCGGTCGAATTCCGTGCGGCTGCCATCCTTCTTGACGACGGCTGGCATCGCCAGCTCGACCCGCTCGTACGTCGTGAAACGCTTGTCGCAGGCCGGGCAGCGGCGGCGGCGCCGGATTGCGGCACCGTCCTCGGACACGCGCGAATCAACGACTTGCGTGTCTTCGTGCCGGCAAAAAGGGCAGCGCATGATGCGTGGGTGTCCGGATCAGCGATAGACCGGGAAGCGCTTCGTCAGCTCGGCCACCTGCGCCTTCACGCGTTCGATGGTTGCGGCGTCTTCCGGGTTGTCCAGCACGTCGGCAATCAGGTTGCCCACCTGCTCGGCTTCCTTCACGCCGAAGCCGCGCGTGGTCATGGCCGGCGAGCCCAGGCGGATGCCGCTCGTCACGAACGGCTTTTCCGGGTCGTTCGGGATCGCGTTTTTGTTCACCGTGATGTGCGCGGCGCCCAGCGCGGCTTCAGCAGCCTTGCCGGTGATCTTCTTCGCGCGCAGGTCCACCAGCATCACGTGGCTTTCCGTGCGGCCCGAGACGATGCGCAGGCCGCGCTTGACCAGCGTTTCGGCCAGCACGCGCGCATTCTCGACCACCTGCTGCTGGTATTCCTTGAACGCCGGCGAGAGCGCTTCCTTGAACGCCACCGCCTTGCCCGCGATCACGTGCATGAGCGGGCCGCCCTGGATGCCCGGGAAGATCGCCGAGTTGATCTGCTTCTCGAATTCGGCCTTCATCAGGATCACGCCGCCGCGCGGGCCGCGCAGGCTCTTGTGCGTGGTCGTGGTGACGAAGTCGGCGAACGGCACCGGGTTCGGGTAGACGCCCGCAGCGATCAGGCCCGCGTAGTGAGCCATGTCGACCATCAGGTATGCGCCAACCGACTTGGCGATCTTTGCCAGACGCTCGAAGTCGATGCGCAGTGCGAATGCCGATGCACCCGCCACGATCAGCTTCGGCTTGTGCTCTTGCGCGAGCTTTTCGGCGGCGTCGTAATCGATGTCTTCGGCTTCGTTCAGGCCGTAGCTCACGACGTTGAACCACTTGCCCGACATGTTCACGGGCGAGCCGTGCGTGAGGTGGCCGCCGTGCGCGAGGCTCATGCCCATGATGGTGTCGCCGGGCTTGAGCATGGCGAAGAACACGCCCTGGTTGGCCTGCGAGCCCGAGTTCGGCTGGACGTTGGCGGCTTCGGCGCCAAACAGTTCCTTCACGCGGTCGATCGCGAGCTGCTCGACCACATCCACGTACTCGCAGCCACCGTAGTAGCGCTTGCCGGGATAGCCTTCGGCATACTTGTTGGTGAGCTGCGAACCCTGCGCGGCCATGACCGCGGGCGACGTGTAGTTCTCCGACGCGATGAGCTCGATGTGCTCTTCCTGGCGGCGGTTCTCGAGTTCGATCGCCTTGAAGAGTTCGGGATCGACGTTGGCGATGGTGCTTTCGGCTCTGTCAAACATACGGGTTCCGTTAAGTGTGTTCAGGTTGACCGGGTCTCGCGCGGAACGCGTAGCGGGTACGCGGCGCTGCTGGCGAAAAGGCCAGCCTTGACGTGGCGGAAGAAGGTGCCGCACACGCGAGGCAGGACAGCCACGGCCGGTAAAGGCCCAGCAGCGCTTGAAGAAGCGCACGATTTCTGGCTGCCCAGGCGAACGGCAAAACGGCACCCTGCGCTTCACGGTGGGTCGTTCCACCTTGAGCCCCCGTTCGAGCCGCGCCGCGCCAGACGCCGTGTCCAACACAAGCAGCTTAAAGGGCAATTATTACAGCGATTGCCATTCGGGGACCCTATCGCCAGTCACGCAGGGATTGAGCGCGTTAGTGTATTGGATGCGCCCGGAATAGGCAACCTGGCGGGCCGCTGCGGCGCGCGCCGCCTGTCGCGCCCGACGGGCCTGCGCGCGTCCTCCCCAAAGCCCGCCGCCGCCCGGCTCGCCGGTGTTCTGACGCTTCCTTGCCGCAGCACCGCATTACAAGTAGGCTCTCCCCTTTCTTCGCGTTCCACCGACCAGGGAGCAATCATGATCGTCTTCGTCACCGGCGCATCCGCAGGATTCGGCGCCGCCATCGCCCGAGCCTTTGTCAAGGGCGGGCACCGCGTCGTCGCCACGGCGCGCCGCAAGGACCGACTCGACGCCCTCGCCACGGAGCTGGGAGACGCCCTCCTGCCGGTCGAGCTCGACGTGCGCGACCGCGCCGCCGTCGAGGCCGCGCCCGCCGCGCTGCCGCCCGAATTCGCCGACGTCGATGTGCTCGTCAACAACGCCGGCCTCGCGTTGGGCGTCGAACCCGCGCACAAAGCCGATCTCGACGACTGGGAGACCATGATCGACACCAACTGCACCGGTCTGGTGCGAGTGACGCGCGCGTTCCTGCCCGGCATGGTGGCGCGCAACCGAGGCCACATCGTCAATCTGGGCTCGACTGCAGGCAACTGGCCGTATGCGGGCGGCAACGTGTACGGCGCGAGCAAGGCCTTCGTGCACCAATTCAGCCTCAATCTGCGTGCGGACCTCGCCGGCACCGCGCTGCGCGTGACCGATATAGAGCCGGGCCTGTGCGGCGGCACGGAGTTCTCCAACGTGCGCTTTCGTGGGGACGAGACAAAAGCCGCCAATATGTATAAGGACGTGCAACCGCTCACCCCCGAAGACATCGCCGATTCCATCTACTGGGTCGCCACGCGCCCCGCGCACGTAAACATCAACAGGATCGAACTGATGCCGGTCGCGCAGTCCTTTGCCGGCCTCAGCGTCCACCGCGGCTGAACCCTGCGTTTGCGCTTCGCCATCAGTCGTACGAACGGCGTGAGCGCAGCGCGTTCCGGTAGAATGCGCGGCATGGAAAGATCTACCCGCACTCCGGATGCGACCCCATCACAGGCCGCAGCCGGTTTTACCTGGCCGGTACGCGTCTATTACGAAGACACCGACGCAGGCGGCATCGTGTTTTATGCGAACTACCTGAAGTTCTTCGAACGCGCGCGCACCGAATGGCTGCGCGCGTGCGGCGTCGACCAGCGCAAGCTCGCGGAGGAGTCGGGCGAACTGTTCGTCGTGTGCAACACCACGCTCGACTACAAGTCGCCTGCCCGCCTCGACGACGTCGTGACGATCGTGACCCGGGTTGCCAAGCTGGGCCGCGTGTCGGTCGATTTCATGCAGAGCGCGTGGCGCGGCGACACGTTGTTAGTCAGCGGAAAGATTCGCGTTGCCTGCGTGAATGGTGCAGAAATGCGCCCTGCAGCCATTCCTGACCACGTTTTCGAAGCTTTGGAGCGTGGTATGAAGAAAGTCTTGCCGGCTGTGTCAACGGCGCCGCAGTAATTGTCGTTGATACGACGCCAGTGAACTCGCGTCGGTCGATTCAAGACCTGACTGGGTTTGGCTGCGGGGCGCGGCGTCTTTCCACTGACCTTTCGGAAAGATTTGCGTTGCCTTGCAGCCGCTCGCCCCTTCCGGGACGTAATCAAAAACCTCTATGAACACTACACAAGATCTGTCGATCCTTTCTCTCGTTCTTAATGCGAGCGTACTGGCACAGGCGGTGATGGGACTGCTCCTGTTGCTGTCCCTGATTTCCTGGACCTTCATCTTCCGCAAGTGGTTTGCCATCCGTCGCGCGCGCACGCAGACCGAGCTGTTCGAGCGCGAATTCTGGTCGGGCGGCGACCTGCAGGCGCTCTACCAGAGCGCGGCCAACAACCGTCACACGATCGGCGCACTCGAGCGTATCTTCGAGTCCGGCATGCGTGAATTCCTCAAGGCCAAGGAGAAGCGCCTGAACGATCCGAGCCTCGTGCTCGACGGCGCGCGTCGTGCCATGCGCGCAGCCTTCCAGCGCGAAATGGACGCGCTCGAGGCCAACCTCTCGTTTCTCGCGTCGGTGGGCTCGGTGAGCCCGTACATTGGTCTGTTCGGCACGGTCTGGGGGATCATGAACGCATTTCGCGGCCTCGCGAACGTGCAGCAGGCCACGCTCGCGAACGTCGCGCCCGGCATTGCCGAAGCGCTGACGGCCACCGCGATCGGTCTGTTCGCCGCCATCCCGGCAGTGGTCGCGTACAACAGCTACGCGCACGACATCGACCGCCTCGCGATCCGCTTCGAAACGTTCATCGAAGAATTTTCGAACATCCTGCAACGTCAGGCCCACTAATCTTCACCAGCTAGCCAAGGAGTCGAAGATGGGAGGCTCAGTTCGTTCGAGCATGCGAGGCAGCCGCTCGCGCCGCGCGATGGCCGACATCAACGTCGTGCCGTATATCGACGTGATGCTGGTGCTGCTCGTGATTTTCATGGTGACGGCGCCGCTGGTCGCGCCGTCCATCGTCAATCTGCCCACTGTTGGCGGCGCAAGCCAGCAGCAGCAGACGCCGCCCGTCGTGGTCAATATTCGCCCCGACGGCAATCTGAGCGTACGCTACAAGGATGACTCCGGCGCCACGCAGCAGCAAAACATGTCGCGCGCCGACCTCAACGGCTTCGTCATGGAGCGCGAGCAAAGCCATCCGGACCAGCCCGTCGTGATCGCAGCCGACAAGTCCGTCAAGTATGAGACGGTGATGAACGTGATGTCCGACCTGAAGTCGCGCGGCGTCAAACGTGTCGGACTGCTCGTCAAATCGCAATGATCCGGAACAAAGATACGTATCCGCTGCAGCCTCCGCGCGAGCGAGGCACGGGACGTGCGCTCGCGCTCGCCGTGGTCATGCACGTGCTGCTCGGCTTGTTCCTCTACCACGGCATCCGCTGGCAGAACAGCACGCCGGCGGGTGAAGAGGCGGAACTCTGGACCGAGGTGCCCGACCTGTCGACGCCGCGGCCTCTGCCGCCGCCCGCACCGGTCGCCCCTGCCCCGCCTCCGCCGCAAACGGAAGAGGCCGACATCGCGCTGCAACAGTTAAAGCGTAAGCAGCAGCAAGAAGCGGCGCGCGAAGCTCAACTGGCCGAGCAGAAGCGCCTGAAAGCGCAGCAGGAAGCAGAGGCAAAGCGCCAGCAGCAGCTCGCGGCCCAGCAGGCCGCACAGCTCGCCCTGCAGCAGAAGCAAGCGAAGCTCAAGCAACAGCAACAGCAACAGCAGCAGGAGCAGCAGCAAGCCGCCGCCGAAAAGCTCAAGCAACAGGAAGCGCTGAAGAAGCAGGCGCAGGAAGAGGCGCAAAAGCAGGCGAAGCTCGACGCGCAGAAGAAGGCCGACGCCGAAAAGGCCGCCAAGGCCAAGGCGCAAGCCGATGCACAGGCGAAAAAGCTCGACGCCGAGCGGCGCGCGCGCATCGCGCAGATGCAAGGCTCGATGGGCGGCGGCGCGGGCACGAGCGGCAACGGTCTCGCGAAAAGCGGCACCGGCAGCGGCTCGGGCGGCAACGCGGCTTCGCCGGGTTATGCGGACAAGGTGCGGCGTCGTGTGCGTCCGAACATCATCTGGGCCGGCGAGACAGCAGGCCTGGAAACCGAAATTTCGGTGCACTGCTCGCCAAGCGGCACGCTGCTTTCGGCCACCATCTCGCGCAGCAGTGGCAATTCGCAGTGGGACGACGCGGCGTTGCGCGCCGTGCAGCGCTCGGATCCCATGCCGGTCGACACGGATGGCAAAACGCCGTCGAACTTTAAAATTACCTTGCGCCCGGCAAGTTAAGGGCGCCCATCGGGGCACAAGGAAGCCGTCGCACGGCAGCGGATCAAGGAACGATTCGAACGTTTCCCGGTCTGTCTGCTGTTGCACGGTGTGACAAAAATCGCTTTTTCAGGAAACAGCACAGCATGAGTTTGATGACGAAGCTTGGCCTGCGAACTCTCGTCGCGTCTTGCCTGATTGCAGTCGGCGGCGCAGCGAACGCACAACTCAACGTCCTCGTCACCGGCGTGGGCTCCACCCAGTTCCCCATCGCCACGGCAAATTTCGCCGGCGAAGCGAACTCCCCGCAGCAAGTCGCCGCCATCGTGCGCGCCGACCTCGCTCGCAGCGGCAAATTCACCAACATCGACGCAGGCAGCGCCCCGGTCTCGGAAAGCGACTCGGTCGACCTCGGCAGTTGGAAGGCCAAGGGCGCTAACGCGTTCGTGGCGGGCAGCGTCAACAAGCTCGCCAACGGCCAGTACGAAGTGCGCTTCAAGCTGTATGACACGGTGAAAGGCGACAGCCTCGGCGGCCTCGTGCTGCAAAGCCCACCCAGCGGCCTGCGCATGAGCGCGCACAAGGTTGCGGACTATATCTATCAGAAGCTGTTCGGCGACCGCGGCGTGTTCGCCACGCGCCTGTCCTATGTGATCAAGACGGGTAACCGCTACCAGCTGCAGATTTCGGACTCCGACGGACAAGATGCGCACATCGCGCTCTCGAGCCCCGAGCCCATCATTTCTCCGGCCTGGTCGCCTGACGGCACCCGGGTCGCCTACGTTTCATTCGAAAAGAAAAAGCCCATCGTCTACGTACATGACCTGCCCACGGGGCGGCGCGTCATGATCTCCGACCAGAAGGGCAACAACTCGGCGCCGGCCTGGTCGCCGGACGGTCGCACGCTCGCCGTCGCACTGTCGCGCACGGGCAACACGCAGATCTTCGCCGTCAACGCCGACGGTTCCGGCCTGCGCCGCCTCACGCAAGGCACGACGATCGACACCGAACCCACCTTCTCTCCTGACGGACGCTGGATTTACTTCACGAGCGACCGCGGTGGCCAGCCGCAGATCTACAGGATGCCGGCCCAGGGCGAAAGCGCGGGCGCGGCACAACGCGTGACGTTCACCGGCAACTACAACACGAGCCCGAAGGTCAGCCCGGACGGCAAGGAGCTGGCATACATCTCGCGCACGGGCGGCGGGTTTAAGCTGTACATTCAAGATCTGCAGTCGGGCGTCTCCACGGCGCTCACTGACACGACACATGACGAATCGCCAAGCTTCGCGGCGAACGGTCAGTACATTCTTTACGCCACTCAGGTGAACGGCCGTGGCGTGCTGGCTGCTGTATCGACCGATGGTCGGACGCGGCAAGTTCTGTCCGTTCAGGGCGGCATCGTACGCGAGCCGTCCTGGGGTCCTTTTATGCAATAACACTTCAGGAGAGAAAAAATGAAGTCGAATAAAGTCCGCCTGGCCCTGGCCGTCATGATGGTCGGTGCGCTGGCCGCATGTAAGTCGGGCGTCAAGACCGACAACGAAAACGCCGGCGCAATGAACACCCAGCCGAACCCGAACGCCGTTGCCCAGGTGAACGTCGACGAGCTGAACAACCCGAACAGCCCGCTCGCCAAGCGCAGCGTGTACTTCGACTTCGACAGCTACAGCGTCAAGGACGACTACCAGTCGCTGCTGCAAGCTCACGCTCAGTACCTGAAGACGCATCCGCAGCGTCACGTCCTGATCCAGGGCAACACCGACGAGCGCGGCTCGAGCGAGTACAACCTGGCGCTGGGCCAAAAGCGTGCTGAAGCTGTCCGCAAGGTCCTCGCGCTCGACGGCGTGGGCGATTCGCAAATGGAAGCTGTGAGCCTCGGCAAGGAAAAGCCGGTCGCGGCAGGCCACGACGAAGCATCGTGGTCGCAGAACCGCCGTGCTGACCTCGTGTACCAACAGTAATTGAGCATTGGATGAAGGGGCGTATGTCGCACCGTTTCTCCCTGCTGCGGGTAGCCGCAGCCGCCTGCGTAGCCGGAAGCGCGTTCGCGTCGCTGCCGGCTCACGCGGGTCTCTTCGATGACGATCAGGCGCGCCAGGCGATTCTCGACCTGCGCGCGAAAACGGACAATCTGTCTAGCCAGCTGTCCGCTGCCCAGCGCACGATCCTCGATCAGTCCAACCACCTCGACCAGCTCAACCAGCAGGTCGCGACGTTGCGCGGACAGAACGAGGACATGGCGAACCAGCTGGCCACCCTGCAGAAGCAACAGAAGGACTACTACACGGACCTGGATACGCGTCTCAAGAAGTTCGAGCCGCAGCAGCAAACCGTGGATGGCATGCAGGGCACCGTGCAACCCGGTGAGACGGAAGCGTTCAACGCCGCTTCGCAGCAGTTTCGCAACGGCGACTTCAAGCAGGCTGCATCGGCGTTCCGCAGCTTCATCTCGAAGTATCCGCAAAGCCCCTATCAGCCGACCGCGCAATATTGGCTCGGCAATGCGCTCTACGCGTTGAAGGACTACAAGGGGTCGACCGCGACGTGGCAGAACGTGGTCAAGAATTATCCGCAACATCCGCGCGCACCGGATGCGCTGCTGGCGATTGCGAACAATCAGATCGAGCAGGGGCAAAAGGCTGCCGCCAGGCGCACGCTCGAGCAGATCGTTTCGCAGTACAGCGGCTCGGAGGTGGCGCAGACGGCACAGAGCAAGCTGTCACAGCTCAAGTAAGCGCCACTGCGCGAGCGCTGGTTGACACAAGCGGAAAGGCTCGCTATACTCCCGCTTCTCTTTTGGGTCGTTAGCTCAGCTGGTAGAGCAGCGGACTTTTAATCCGTTGGTCACTGGTTCGAATCCAGTACGGCCTACCAAAGAATAAAAAAGCCTAGTCCTCGTGACTGGGCTTTTTGCTTTGATGTGCCGCTTTTCGCAGTTCCCTTCCCCGTCGCACAGGCCATGTGATCATGAAGTTCTCGACTCTCGCCTGCGCCCTGCTCGCGCTGTTTCTGATCAGTCTGCGCGTCCAGGCGCAAATGCAAGCCCAGCCCGAAGACTACGAATACCTGCGCCGCCTTAGCGTGCCCGATGTCGTCATCAACTGCGTCGCCGCCCTCGACGAGTGGGTGCGCCAGGGCCAGCGCTACGATTCGCTGCTCGTGCCGGACCGCCGTGCGCTCACCGCGCATATCGAAACGCCCACGCCCGATGGCGCCATCACACGCGTATCGTCTTCGGCCATGGCGCAAGCCTCGTCCATCGACACGCTCGTTCATCTGCGCGGCTTCGCCAAGGTGCGCGGCAAGTACGCCTGGGTGCCCGTGAAGGCAACCTGCGGCGTGTGGCATTCGCACATCGTCGATGTCGTGTTGAAGCCGCGACCAGCACACGCCGGCTCAGCCATCCAGTAAGTCCGATTGCACCTGCATTGCACGCGCGCATGAAAAAAGCCCGTGCGCATGACACGCACGGGCTTTCGCTTTAGCGCACCTTTGCGGCGCGCTTATTCCGCCTTGATGCCTTCAACCTGGATCTGCAGCGTCGTGGCCATCTTGAAGCCGTAGGCCTTGCCGTAGCTCACGCCGTAGTCGGCGCGATCGAATTCCGCGCTGGCGTCGGCGCCGCACACTTCACGCTTGAGCATCGGGTTCTGGAAGCATTTGAACGAATCGATCTTGAGGTTCAGCGGCTTCGTGACGCCGTGCAGCGTGAACGAGCCGATCACTTCGACCGGCTTGTCGCCGTCGAACTTGACCGACGTGCCCTTGTAGACGGCGGTGGGGTACTTGGCCGCGTCGAGCATTTCCGCCGAGCTCACGTGCTTGTCGAGCGCCGGGTTGCCGGTCTCGATGGACGAAGCGTCGATGGTCACATCGACCGTGCCGGTCTTCGCCGCGCGGTCAAGCACGACGGTGCCCGAGCTCTTCGTGAACTTGCCGCGCCAGACCGAGACGCCGCCGAAGTGGTCGGCTTCGAAGCTCGGGAACGTGTGCGACGGGTCGAGGTTGTACGTCGTGGGCGTTGCGAACGCGGGCGTGGCGATGGCCGCTGCCAGCGCAGCGGCGGCAAAAAGAGTGGTCTTCATGAAAGCGTGGTCCTGATACGAATGAGTCGGCGAATACGGTACTAATAGACGCCGGATGAAATGGTTGAAACGAACAACCGGCGCGCGTCAGTGCGCGGCGGTCACGATGTGAAACTTGATCTGCACGTCGTCGGCGACGATCGACGTGTCCTTCCACTCGCCCGTGCCGACGCCGTAGGCGAGACGCTTGATGGGCAGTGCGCCGTCGAACACCTGGTTCGCGCCGTCCTTGTGGTACGTCACCGGCACGACAACGTCGGTCGTCTTGCCCCGGATCGTGAGCTTGCCCGCGGCCGTGAAGGCGCCGTTCGCGCCCGCCTTGATCTGCGTTGAAACGAACGTGGCGCGCGGGAAATGCGCGGCATCGAACCATTCGTCGCCGGCGACTTCCTTGTTGTAGTCGGGCGAGCCGAGGTCGAAGCTCGCCACCTCGACGTCGAGCTTCGCGCTCGATGCCGCGGCGTTGGCCGGGTCGAAATGCACGTCGGCGTTAAAGCGGCTGAAACGCCCTTCCACCGGCACGTTCATCTGCTTGAACACGGCCGAGACGGAGCTTTTCGCGGCTTCTGCAGCGGCATCCGCGCTGGTGGCGAACGAAGCGGTGAAAGCCGCGCCGGCGGCAAGCGCCACGCCGAGCGCGACGATGGAAACTTTGGAGGCGAGACGTTGGATCATGGGCAGAGTCGGTTCGCTGTGAGCGGTGAAAAGTCGATAAAGCGACGATGAAGCTGCACGCCGCGCTTAGCCGCGCGGCGTGCCGGGTTTGTCGGGTTTGCCGAACGAAGGCAGCATGCGCGCGAGGATATTCTGGCGATCGAGCCATTGATGCTTCATGACCGCCAGCACGTGCAGCACGACCACCGCGAGCAACGTGTAGTTGAGCGCGACGTGAATGATCCGCAGCGTGCCCTTGAGCGCCGTATCGGGACCGATGATCGTGGGCAGCGGCCAGATGCCCAGGTACACGACCTGGATGCCCGCCGCCGAGCTATAGAGATAGCCGGTCACGGGAATCGCGATCATCAGCACGTAAAGCGCGAAGTGGCCCGCGTGCGCCGCGCCGCGCTCCCAGCCGTGCATGGAGCCGGGCAACGCGGGCGCGCGATGCGTCGCGCGCCACAGGAGGCGCACCAGCACGAGCGCGAGCACGGTCACGCCAATCCACTTGTGCCACGAGAAGTAGCGCAACTTGGTGGGCGTGATGCCGGGGATATCGGTCATGATCCAGCCGAGTGCGAAGCCCCAGACGATCAGCGCGGCGACCAGCCAGTGCAGCAGCATGGCAACGCCGCTGTAGCGGCCAGTGGACTTGACGGAGCGATTCATCGGCATGGACATACTCAACAAGGAAGGGCGCACTTTAACTGGCGTAAGCTATTCAAACAATCGTCTAAAATGGATCGTTACCATCCATTTTCTTGATAGGTCGATCCTGGAGCGTCCATGGACCGTTCGCCGAGTCTCGAACAACTGCGCGCGCTGATTGCCGTGGCGGAAACCGGCAGCTTTTCGGCGGCGGCGCGTCAGCTCGACCGCGCGCAGTCGGTGGTGAGCTACACGATCGCCAATCTGGAGGCGCTGCTGGGCGTCGCCCTGTTCGTGCGCGGCAAGCGCAAGCCCGAACTCACGGCCGCGGGGCGGGCGATTCTCGCCGATGCGCGGCGTCTCGATCTGCTGATGGGTCAGCTTAACGCCAAGGCGGCCGGCCTGCAGCGCGGGCTCGAAGGCGAGGTTTCGGTGGCCGTGGACGTGATGTTTCCATCGCCTCGGCTCGTGGAGGCCTTGCAGGCGTTCGCGCTGGCCTTTCCGACCGTGGCGCTGAACCTCACCATGGAGGCGCTCGGCGGCGTGCTCAAGCTCGTGCTCGACGGCGATTGCGCCATCGGCATCAGCGGGCCGAACCAGAACTGGCCTCACGTGATCGAGGCGCGCGCAATCGGCTCCGTCGAGCTCGTGCTGGTGGCGGCGCCGATTCATCCACTCGCGCAGGCCACACAGCCCGTGCGGATCTCCGACGCGCGCGAGCACACCCAGCTCGTGCTGACCGACCGCAGCCGGCTCACGCTCGGCCAGACTTTCGGCGTCTACAGCAACCGCGCGTGGAAGCTAGGCGACCTGGGCGCGAAGCACCGCCTGTTGCTCGCGGGGCTGGGCTGGGGGTCGATGCCGCGCCATCTCGTCGAGGCCGATCTCGAAGCGGGGCGTCTCGTGCGCATCACGCTCGCGGATCGCGGCTCGGTGAACTACAACATCTCGCTGATCCACCGCACGGACGCCGCCACCGGACCCGCCTGCCAGTGGCTCAGCCACTATCTCGCGAGCGGCACGCCGCCCGGCACGCTGGTCGCCGACGCGTACTGAACGCGCTTCGGCCGCTTGAGCCCCTGTGCCACGGCCCCTGAGTTTCGCACTCCGTTGCGCCGATACAACCCTCGCGCGGCGCCCATTTTTCGAGAAACATCGTCGTGCCATGATCGCGCCGCTTGCGAGCCGTCGATCAGGACTTCGGCCGCTTTTTGTGCGTTGTCCGGTACGTCTCATGTACATCTTCGTCTGCTGCCTGCTCTCCAATCTCGTCCTGCTCGCCACCGCGCAACTGGCATGCGCGATCGCCCGCGCCGTGCGCCCTGAACTGCACCTGCGCGGCACGCGCGTGTTCATCGGCATCATCGCCATTGCGTTCGTGTTCGACGCCGCGCTCACGTTTCTCGTGTTCGCCGATGCGGGCGGCCCGTGGCGCGCCCAAAAGCCGGCCGAAACGTTCGTTGCGCGCGCAGCCGCCTATCTCCTCGCGATCGTGCTGGCGTTCGTCCTTGCGCGCGTCTGGCGCCGGCGCAGCGCACGGCGCAAAGCGCCGCCTGGCGCGCTCGTGATCGAAACGTCGCCGTACAGCAAGTCAACTCTGCCGATGTAAGCACGCCGTCACGCCCAGACTTTCTACTTCTTGCCGGGCTATCATGCATTGCGCATGAACCGGAACTAGCGCAACACCACGCCCCTCCCCAGCTGCCTGGTGTCAACCCTCAGCGCCCCGGGCACGTTCGGTGCACGCTCTCGCCGCTTGGCCTATAAATGCACCTGCGCACTGTGCGACAAAGCGCCGCAACTCAGCGCGGGGCCATTAGCGCCTCTTTTTCCTGGCTCAATAACCATATCAACAACGTCTCAAGCGAGGACATCTTGGATCTCGAAACCATTCGCACATTCGTCATGACCCGGGGCATCGACTTCGGGACCAAGGTCGTCGCGGCGATCGTTCTGTGGATCATCGGGCGCTGGGTCATCCACCTGATCACCGGCTTGCTGCGCCGCGTGCTCTCGCGCAACCAGCGCGTCGATCCCACGCTCGCGCATTACCTCGGCTCCATCCTCGGCGGCTTGCTGAACCTGCTTCTGGTCCTCGCGATTCTCCAGGTGTTCGGAGTGCAGACTACTTCGTTCGCGGCGCTGCTCGCGGGCCTCGGCCTCGCCATCGGCACGGCCTGGGGCGGCCTGCTTGCGCACTTCGCGGCGGGCGTCTTCATGCAGGTGCTGCGCCCGTTCAAGGTCGGCGACTTCGTGACGGCCGGCGGCGTGACGGGCACCGTAAAGGAACTCGGCATCTTCGGCACGACCATCATCTCGCCGGACAACGTCGTGAACATCGTCGGCAACAACAAGATCTTTTCGGACACCATCTCGAACTTCAGCGCCACGCCGGTGCGCCGTGTCGAGCTCACCGCGAAGATCGCCAACGGCGTCGACCCCGTCGATGCCGCCAACCGGCTGCGCACCGTGATCGCGGCAATTCCCAACGTCGCGCAGGATCCGGCGCCTGACGTCGAGGTGCTGTCGTTCACGCCCGAAGGTCCGCTCCTGTGCGTGCGGCCTTATACGAACAACGACCACTACTGGCAGGTGTACTTCGACACCAACCGCGCGATTGTCGAGACCTTCCGGGGCGCGGGCTATCCGACGCCGGAAACGCCGTCGATCATTCGCCACGTGGGTTAAGCGCACCGCGCCACGGCGCGCAAGAACAAACGGCATCGTCCTCGCGGGCGATGCCGTTTTTTTGTTGGAGCGGCGGCCGCCGGGCCACCGTCACGTTCGACCGCGCTGAGCCGACGCGCCGCCGCGGTTAGTTGCGGTTGCCGTTCGGCCCGCGCATGGCGCTGTCGCGCCCGCTCTTGCGCATCATCTTCCACAGCCCGCCGATGAGAACCGGTACGATGGCCGCGCCAATGCCCACGAGCACGATCACGTTCAGATA
Organism: Paraburkholderia sp. A3BS-1L; assembly: GCF_051125215.1. Classification (NCBI taxonomy): domain Bacteria; kingdom Pseudomonadati; phylum Pseudomonadota; class Betaproteobacteria; order Burkholderiales; family Burkholderiaceae; genus Paraburkholderia; species Paraburkholderia sp. A3BS-1L. The sequence goes on from NZ_CP120442.1 coordinate 2,654,213, forward strand.
CTGGCGAATGAACGGAATGTTGCCGAAGAAGAAGCCGAGCAGCACGAGCAGCAGCACCCAGAACAGCGCCCCCGCAATGTTGAAGAACTGGAAGCGTCGCATGCTCATCTGCGAGACGCCCGCGACGAACGGCGCGAAGGTGCGCACGACCGGAATGAAGCGAGCGAGCACGATGGTCTTGCCGCCGTGGCGTTCGTAGAAGTCGTGGGTCTTTTGCAGTGCCGCGCGATCGAGAAAACGTTCGAGCACGGGAATGCGCGTATTGAACACCTTCGGACCGATGGCATGGCCGATCAGATAGTTGACCGTGTTGCCGGAGACCGCCGCCACGACCAGCAAGACAATCAGCAGGCCGAGGTTCATCTCGTGCGAGGCCGCGAACGCGCCGCCGATGAACAGCAGCGAATCGCCGGGCAGGAATGGCAGCACCACAAGCCCGGTTTCGCAAAACACGATCAGGAACAGAACCGCATAAACCCAGGCGCCATACTGGTGGATGAAGTCCCCTAGAAACTGGTCAATGTGCAGGACCAAAGTGGCGAAATGCAGCAGCGTATCCAAATGTATCCCTTATTGGTCGAGGCCCGGTGCCCTTCGAGGCGCGCGAAGCCGGTGTTGCGCGAGAAGCAAAATTGACCGCGCCATGATACCGAAAGTGCCCCTCGTCACGAAAAATTCCCGCGAAAATCCGCAAAAATCCATCGAAAGTGCCCCGAAAGCGTCTCGAACGTCGCCAAAACCGGGCCCGTAGGCGCACGCTGGGGCAGCCCGGGGAGGCCCGCGCCGAATCGCTATAATTGCGCGCATGTCTTCGAATTCCGATCTTGCCGGCGCTGGCGCAATTCCCGGCAGTGCACCAGACGGTGCATCCGTCAATGCGCCCGACTCTGCCGATGGCGCAGCCGCGCATGCGACCGCAGCCGCCACCGCAACTGCTGCAGCGGCGGACCCCGCACACACCTCGCGCGCCGCGCAGCCCGCACGCGCGATCCAGGCGCTGCCCGACCAGCTGATCAGCCAGATCGCGGCGGGCGAAGTGGTCGAGCGCCCGGCCTCGGTCGTGAAGGAACTGCTCGAGAACGCGCTCGACGCGGGCGCGTCCACGCTGCGCATTCTGCTCGACGAAGGGGGCGTGAAGCGCATCTCGATCGCCGACGACGGCTGCGGCATCCCCGAAGCCGAGTTGCCGCTCGCACTGATGCGCCACGCGACCAGCAAGATCCGCTCGCTCACCGAACTCGAAAGCGTCGCGACGCTCGGGTTTCGCGGCGAAGCGCTGGCCTCGATCGCCTCGGTGGCCGAGATGTCGATCACGAGCCGCCCCGCCAGCGCCGCGCACGCGGTGAAGATCGATGCGCACACCGGCGCGCTCTCGCCCGCCGCGGGCGGCCAGGGCACCACCATCGAAGTGCGCGAGCTGTACTTCAACACGCCCGCGCGCCGCAAGTTTCTGAAGAGTGAGCAGACCGAGCTCGGCCACTGTCTCGAGATGATCCGCCGCAGCGCGCTCGCGCGGCCCGACGTGGCGATCTCGGTGCTGCACAACGGCCGCGCCGTGGAGCACTGGAACGCCAGTGATCCGGCCACGCGCGTCTCGAAGATCCTCGGCGAGACCTTCGCCACCGCGCATCTGCCGCTCGACGAGCGCGCCGGGCCGCTCGCCGTCTACGGCTGCGCGGGCCTGCCTACCGCGAGCCGCAATCGCGCCGACCAGCAATACTTCTTCGTGAACGGCCGTTTCGTGCGCGACAAGCTGCTCACGCATGCCGTGCGCGCCGCCTATGAAGATGTTCTTCACGGCGACCGCTATCCGTCGTATGTGCTGTTTCTCGACCTGCCGCCCGAAGCGGTCGACGTGAACGTGCATCCGTCGAAGATCGAGGTGCGCTTTCGCGACTCGCGCTCGATTCACCAGTTCGTGTTCCACGCGGTCCAGCGCGCGCTCGCGCGCCATGCGGGCGCATCGCCCGAAACCACGGCGGGCGGCCACGCCGCGCTAATCGAGCCGCGGCCCGCGCCGGGCGCCGGCGTGCTGGGCGGGTCAACCGGGCTGGCTGCGGGTGGGCCGGGCAACGCCGGCGGCATTGGCGCGACCGGCGCTGCCGGCGCGCCGCCCGCGGGCTTCGGCGCGCCTGGCAAGTTCGGCACGGCCAGCGTCGCGAGCAGCTTCGGCGGCGCTGGAAGCGGCTTCTCCGGTGGCGCCGGAGGCCGCGCTTCGGGGTTCGGTTCTGGCGGCTCCAGCGGTTCAAGCGGTTCAAGCGGCAGCTCGGGCGGTGGCCCCGGCGCCAGCGGCAACACCTGGCTGCGCCAGTCGCGCATGACGCAAGGCAGCCTGCCCGTCGCGCAGCCGCTCGCGCTCTACGACGCCCTGTTCGGCCGCAAGGACGTCGGCGCCGGCACGGCACAAGGCGCGACCTTGCCGCAGACTGGCCAGGCGGCGGACGCGTCCTTCGCCACGCAAGGCTCCCAGCCCGCCTTCGACGCCCGCGACGACCATCCGCTCGGCTTCGCCCTCGGTCAGGTGCACGGCATCTACGTGCTCGCGCAAAACGCGCGCGGCCTCGTGATCGTCGACATGCACGCCGCGCATGAACGCATCCTCTACGAGCAGTTCAAGCAGGCGCTCGCCGAGCGCTCGCTCGCGGTCCAGCCGCTGCTGATCCCTGTCTCCATGACAGCCGACCCGGTGGAAACCGGCACCGTCGAGGAAGAAAAAGCCACGCTCGAAGCGCTCGGCTTCGATCTCGCCGTGCTCTCGCCCACGTCGATCGCCATTCGTGCGGTGCCCGCGCTCCTGAAGGACGCGGACCTGCAAGCCCTCGCGCGCGCGGTGCTCGCCGATCTGCACGCCTATGGCGGCTCGCGCGTGCTGACCGAGCGCCAGCACGAGATGCTCGGCACGCTCGCCTGCCACCACGCGGTGCGCGCGAACCGGCGCCTCACGCTCGACGAGATGAACGCGCTCCTGCGCCAGATGGAAGCCACCGAGCGCGCCGACCAGTGCAATCACGGCCGGCCCACGTGGTATCAGCTCACGCTCGCCGATCTCGACCGGCTCTTCATGCGCGGCCAGTGAAGCGACACTCATGAAGCCATCCAGCGAAGCACTGCCCATCGCGTGTCTGCTCGGGCCCACGGCCTCGGGCAAGACGGCGGCCGCGCTCACGTATGCCTCGCAGCAGGCAAAGGCAGCCAACGCGACCCAAGCTCGCACGGTCGAGATCGTCAGCGTCGATTCGGCGCTCGTGTATCGCGGCATGGACATCGGCACGGCCAAGCCCAGCGCTGAGGAGCGCGCGGCGGCCGCGCATCACCTGATCGACATCGTCGATCCCGCCGAGGCGTACTCCGCCGCCAACTTTCGCGCCGATGCGCTGCGCGTGACCGGCGAAATCGTCGCGCGCGGCAACATTCCCTTGCTCGTGGGCGGCACGATGCTCTACTACAAGGCGCTCACGCAAGGACTCAACGATCTGCCGGGCGCCGACCCCGCCGTGCGCGCGCAACTCGACGCCGAAGCCGCGCGCGATGGCTGGCCCGCGCTTCACGCGCGTCTGGCACAAGTCGATCCGGCCACGGCCGCGCGCCTCGCGCCCAACGACTCGCAGCGCATCCAGCGCGCGATCGAAATCTTCATGCTCGCGGGCCAGCCGATGTCGGCGCTGCTCGCCGCGCCGCGCACGAACGCCACGCGCGAGGATGAAGCGGCGCGCTACCGTTTCGTGCCGATTGCGCTCGAGCCGTCGGATCGCGGCGTGCTGCACCGGCGCATCGAGCAGCGCTTCGACGCCATGCTCGCCGCCGGCTTTATCGACGAGGTGAAGGCGCTGCGCGCGCGTGGCGATCTCGATCCGAACCTGCCTTCGATGCGCTGCGTGGGCTATCGCCAGGCCTGGGAATACCTCGACGGCACGATCGACTACGCCACGATGCGCGACAAGGGCGTGTTCGCCACGCGCCAGCTCTGCAAGCGCCAGCTCACGTGGTTGCGCGCGATGCCCGAGCGCATCGTCGTCGACTGCTGCGCCGCCAATGCGACCGCTCAGGCCGTCGCCGCCATCTCGGCGGTGACGCACGCGCAGGACTGAGCCCACGAGCGCGGGCGCCGCGCCTGCCCGCGCTCTTCAGGGGCCGCGCCGCGTTTGTGCATCACAACATTGTCGCCGCACATTTTCTCCCGCTACCCCTGTGCACGCGCCTGTGCGCCAAAAGCACCCGCAGCACGCCGATAAAAACCCGCAGAAGCCGTCTTGACTTTCGCACGACCGGATACGATCATTCGTTCATCAATAGATCAATTGCTCGATATCACCGGGCAGCGCATGGACGCGCACAGGGCGCGCATGACGCTATCTGAGGAGACACACAGATGGACAGCGAACGCAGCAACGCGAACGTGATCCTGCACATTGGCGCCGGGTCGTTTCATCGCGCGCATCAGGCGTGGTATCTGCATCGCGCGAATCTCGCGCGCAAGCCGGACGAGCCGGTCTGGTCCCTAGCCGTCGGCAACATCCGCGCTGACATGAACGCCGTCATGGATGCGCTCGCCGCGCAGCACGGCGTCTACACGCTCGAAACGGTCACGCCACAGGGCGAGCGCGCCTATGAGACGATCCGCTCGATCACGCGCGTGCTGCCATGGTCTGCCGACCTGGCGGCGTTGATCGAGGCGGGCGCGGATCCCGCGTGCAAGATCATCGCCTTCACGGTGACCGAGGGCGGCTATTACCTCGACGAGCACGACCGCCTCGACACCGCGAATCCCGATCTCGCCGCCGATCTCAACGGCGCGCGCAGCACGATCTACGGCGCGCTGGCTGCGATTCTCGAAGCGCGCATGACACGCGGCGGGGCGCATGGCAACAGCGCGGTCACGCTCCAGACCTGCGATAACCTGCGCAGCAACGGCAAGCGCTTTCACGCGGGCATGCGCGAATTCCTCGCGCTGCGCGGCGCAATGGCGCTGCGCGACTGGTTCGATGGCCACACCGCCAGCCCCGATTCGATGGTCGACCGCATCACGCCGCGCCCCACGCCCGACGTGCGCGAACGCGTGAAGGCCGCGACCGGCATCGACGACGCCTGCCCCGTGATGGGCGAGGCCTTCATCCAATGGGTGATCGAGGATCACTTTTGTGCGGGGCGCCCCGCGTGGGAGCGCGCGGGCGCGGAGCTGGTCGAATCGGTGATGCCGTACGAAGAGGCCAAGATCCGCATCCTCAACGCGACGCATAGCTGCATCGCGTGGGCGGGCACGCTCGTCGGGCTCGACTACATACACGAAGGCACGAACGACGCGGACATCCGCACTTTCGCGCGCGAGTACGTGAGCGAGGACGTGATCCCCTGCCTCACGCCCAGCCCGCTCGATCTCGCGAAGTACCGCGACGTCGTGCTCGAGCGCTTCAGCAATCCGTACATCCAGGACACGAATCAGCGCGTGGCCGCCGATGGATTTTCGAAGATTCCTGGCTTCATCGCGCCAACCATCGCGCAGCGCGTCGCGGCTGGCGCCGTGCCGGCCGCCACGGCCATCCTGCCCGCGCTGTTCCTGCGCTTCCTGCAGCGCTGGAGCAAAGGCACGCTGCCGTACGCGTACCAGGACGGCGTGATGGACGGCCAGGCCGTGACGAAAATGTTCGAAGCAAGCGACCCGCTCGCCATGTTCTGCGCCGACAAGCTGCTCTGGGGCAGCCTCGCAGGCAGCGCGCCGCTCGAAAGCGCCCTGCGCGACGCGCTCGCGCGCGTGGATGCATGGCTCGCAAAGCGCGGAGGCAGCGTCTGAGCATGCACCGCGCCCCTGGGTCGGCGCGCATGGCGCAGCCCGGCGCGCGCGGCTAAAGTAGCTCCTCCACTCTCACGACTTTCGCGCGCGCCCATGTATCTCGGCATCGACCTCGGCACCTCCGAAGTAAAAGTCCTGCTGCTCGCCCCCGACAGCCGCGTGATCGGCACCGCGGGCTCGCCGTTCACGATATCGCGCCCACAACCGCGCTGGGCCGAACAGGACCCCGCCGACTGGTGGGACGGCACGCGCCGCGCGCTCGCCGCGCTGCGCGAGAAGCATCCGCGCGAATTCGCCGAGGTGCGCGGCATCGGCCTCTCGGGGCAGATGCACGGCGCGGTGCTGCTCGATGAAGACGACACCGTGCTGCGTCCCGCGATCCTCTGGAACGACATGCGTGCCGTCGACGAATGCGCCGAGCTCACCGCGCGCGCACCGCAACTGCATCGCGTGGCCGGCAATCTGGCGATGCCGGGCTTCACCGCGCCCAAGCTGCTGTGGGTCGCGCGCCACGAGCCCGAACACTTTCGCAGGATGGCCTGCGTGCTGCTGCCCAAGGACTGGCTGCGCCTGAAGCTCACGGGCGGCAAGGTCTCCGATCCTTCCGATGCGGCGGGCACGTTATGGCTCGATGTCGCGAAACGCGACTGGTCCGACGCGCTCCTCGACGCCTGCAACATGACACGTGCGCAGATGCCCGCGCTCGCCGAAGGCAGCGCGCCTTCGGGCACGCTGCTGCCGGCGGTCGCGCGCGAGTTCGGCCTGCGCGAGGACGTGGTGGTCGCGGCCGGTGGCGGCGACAACGCCACGAGCGCGATCGGCATCGGCGCCGTGCAGCCCGGCGACGGCTTCGTCTCGCTCGGCACCTCGGGCGTGCTGTGCGTGATCGGCGATCGTTTCCGGCCGAATCCGGCCTCGGCCGTGCATGCGTTCTGCCACGCGATTCCCGAGCGCTGGCATCAGATGAGCGTCGTGCTCTCGGCAGCCAGCTGCCTGCGCTGGGTCTGCAAGCTCACCAGCACCGACGAGCCCACGCTGCTCGCCGAAGTCGAGCGTCTCGCGCCGTCAACGCTTGCGCAAGCGCCGCTCTTTTTGCCCTATCTCTCGGGAGAGCGCACGCCGCACAACGACCCCTATGCACAGGGCGTGTTCTTCGGGATGACGCACGCGACCGACCGCGCGCTGCTCGGCTATGCCGTGCTCGAAGGCGTGACGCTCGCGCTCACCGACGGCCTCGACGCCCTGCGCGCGGCGGGCACCGAAGTCGGCGCGCTCTCGATGCTCGGCGGCGGCGCACGCAGCGCCTGGTGGGCACAACTTGCGGCCGACGCATTCGACACCCCCACGCGCCAGCACGGCGGTGGCGAAACGGGCGCGGCGCTGGGCGCGGCGCGCCTCGGCTGGCTGGCGGCGGGCGGCGCATTCGACGAGGTGCTGGCGAAGGCACCCGTGGCCGCCGAATACACGCCCGACGCGGCGCGCCACGCGGCGCTGCGCGAGCGGCTCGAAGCGTATCGCTCGCTGTATCGGCACGTGCGGCCTCTGTTCGATCCCGCGCGAGAAAGGCTCGCCTGAGCGCACCGAAGGTTTCCAGTACACTCCGCCTCGCACCAGACAACCCGCTCACGCATTCGCCGCGAAGCCCGCTCCGATCAACACCGTGCCCAAGTCCACAGAAAAACTCGATCTCGCCACTCGCGCCGCCTGGCTCTACTACGTGGCCGGCAACACCCAGAACGAGATCGCCGAAAAGCTCCAGGTGTCGCGCCCGGTTGCACAGCGCCTCGTCGCGTTCGCGGTCGAGAAGAATCTGATTCGCGTGCGCGTCGATCATCGGCTGGCCGACTGCCTCGCGCTCGCGGACCGGCTCATGAAGCGCTACGGCCTCGCAATGTGCGAAGTCGTGCCCGTGGACGGCGACACCCAGGAAGCCATCGACCGCAAGCTCGCGGTAGCCGGCGCGCAGGTCATGGAGCGCTATCTGGGCGAGGAGCGGCCGATGGTCGTGGCGGTGAGCAGCGGGCGAACGCTCAAGGCCGCCGTCGATCAGATCGCGCAGCTCGAGCGGCCGCAGCACCGCCTCGTCTCGATGGTGGGCGCGATCGCGCAGGACGGTTCGTCGAACCGCTACGACGTGGCGCTGCATATCTCCGAGAAAACCGGCGGCAAGCATTTTCTGCTGCCAGCGCCGCTCATCGCCGACAACGAGGCGGAGCGCGCGCAATGGTGCAATCACCGGCTCTACCGCATCGTCGAGTCGCTGTCGGGCGAGGCCGATGTGGCGTTCGTCGGCATCGGCAATATCGGCGAGCATTGCCCGCTGCATGAGGATGGCTTCCTCACCACCGACGAAGTGCACGAATTGATGCGCCTGGGGGCGATTGCGGAAATGCTCGGCCTGCCGATCGATGCGCGCGGCAAGCGCGTGGATTCGCCCACCGGACGGCGCGTGACGAGCCTGCATCTGGATGCGCCGCCCAAGCGCCCCACCATCGGCTTCGCAGGCGGCGCGCGCAAGCGCGAGGCGGTGATCGCGGTGCTCAAGGGCGGCTGGCTCTCGGGGCTCGTGACCGATGAGGAATGCGCGCGGGCAGCGTTGGCGGATGGGGGCTGAGCGTATCGAAGCCTTTCCATGCGCCATGGCGCGATGGTACTTGCACCGATGATCACAGCGGACTTCTTTTATGAGATGAACTCGTTCTTGCTCCTTATAGCATCGAAAGATAGCTACGACTTTACCGACAAGCCCGGCGACGTTTCGCAGTATCTCGGTCACTGGAGTAGCAAGGGCGTCATCGTCGTTCCCTATGATGGCCTCGTGGGCCAGCTCAATGCCCCGTCCCTGTATCTACCCTATCCAGTCGCGCGCGGCGACATGAGGGTAAAGGGGAATGTCTATTACCCGGTGCACAATAAGGATTTGCGGCAGTGGGCCATGAAGCACCAAAGGGGGGGCGATTTCATCATTTTCTCCGACCGCAAACGTGTTCGACTACGTGAACCGATCCGGATCAAGCTATGAAAAAGATCGCCATCGCGTCAGCCTGCTTCTACTCTACGCATCGTTCAGACTCCAGCGCGTATGACTGCGTTCGCCGCGCGTCCCCTGATGGAATGGTGACAACCCGAAATATGTCGGCCGTGTCTACGATACCTCTGGAAAGCTGATCCTTCGAAGATCGTTCCATACACCCTCCCCAGAGATAACCTGGGCAGGCAGCCACCTTCTGTTTTCGAGCGGCGGAGGTGACGACGATTTTGTAGTCTTCCCGCTCTCACTCTATGACCGCATCAATGCTGCCTACTGGCGGTTGGCCCTGGCACAAAAAAACCCGCTCGAAAGCGGGCATACAAGGCCTTGATTCAGGCCCCCTCTGCGACAATCATCGCGGCGCCGCCTCGCTCCCGAAACGGCGCCTGTCTCTCAAGCCGCCATCTGCTGCGCGAAGCGGCGCTCGAACGCCATGCCGTCGGCATCGAACAGGTGGCAATGATCGGGCGACGCACCCAGCTTCATCACCTCGCCGCGCTCGTGTTGCTCCAGCGGCGGAATGCGCGCAATCAGGCCATCCGGGGCAACGGGCGACTCCGCATAGAGATACGCCGCATCGCCGAGCGACTCCACCGTATTGGCCTTCGCACTCACGCCGTATTCGCCCGTGGCGACATGCATATGCTCGGGGCGGATGCCCACCGTCACCTTGTCGCCTTCGCGCGCGCCTGATGCCGTATTCGGCTCCACCGCCACCTTCTGCGTCTCGCCCGTTTCGTAGCGCACGACGACCCCGTCGCTCGCGACCTGCTGCACGACGCCATCGAGAAAATTCATCTTCGGCGAGCCGATGAAGCCCGCCACGAAGCGGTTCGCCGGCGCATGATAGAGACGGTTCGGACTCCCCACTTGCTCCACGTTGCCCGCCGAAAGTACGACGATCTTGTCCGCGAGCGTCATCGCCTCGACCTGGTCGTGCGTCACGTAGATCATCGTCGTTTTCAGCTCGTCGTGCAGGCGCGCGAACTCGAGGCGCATCTTCACGCGCAGCGCGGCGTCGAGATTCGAGAGCGGCTCGTCGAACAGGAACACCTTGGGCTTGCGCGTGATCGCGCGCCCGATCGCCACGCGCTGGCGCTGGCCGCCGGATAGCTGCTTGGGCTTGCGGTCGAGCAGATGGTCGATATGGAGGATCTTCGCGGCGTTCCTCACCGCCGCATCGATCTCGGCCTTCTTCGTGCCCGCGAGCTTGAGCCCGAACGCCATGTTGTCGTAGAGCGTCATGTGCGGATAGAGCGCGTACGACTGGAATACCATCGCGATGCCGCGCTTGGCCGGCGGCACGTCGTTCATGCGCGCGCCGTCGATCATCAGGTCGCCGCCGCTGATGTCTTCGAGTCCAGCGATCATCCGCATGAGCGTGGTCTTGCCGCAGCCGCTCGGGCCCACGAACACGACGAACTCACCGTCTGCGATATCGAGGTTCACGTCACGCAGCACTTCCGTTTCGTCGTAGCGCTTGAGTACGTCTCTCAGTGTCACGCTTGCCATGATGTCTGTCTCCGTTCGATCATGAATCGTCTCGCTGCGAAATTTGCCCGCAAGCTGCGCTCAGTGCGCGCGAGCATCCGCCCTCTGTATCCAGTCCGCCACGAGCGCGGGCAACGCGCGCATGTCGTCGAAAATCTCCTGCGCGCCCACTTCGCGCAATTCGAGCGCGTGCGCGTCGCCGCCCACATGCGCGCCGCCCACGAAGCCGAGCACCGTCATGCCCGCCGCGCGCGCCGCGCTCACGCCCGCCACGCTGTCCTCCACCACGAGGCATCCATCGGGCGCCAGGCCCAACCCCTGCGCCGCCGCGAGATAAACGTCCGGCGCGGGCTTCGGCCTTGCCACCATGTCGGCGCAATAGATGCGCTCGCCAAAAAAACACGCGAGGCCGTTGCGCTCCAGCACGCGGCGCACCACCGCCGCGTAACTGTTGCTCGCGCAGGCCTTGGCAAGCGCAACGGCCTCCAGTGCCGCGCTCACGCCGGGAAAGAGCGGCGCTTCGGCGGCCTCGGCTTCAGCCGCGGCGCGGATCGCGTCGACGTCCGCGGGCGTCAGCCGCCGGCCAAGCGCCTCGCTCGCGCCGCCGAGCACACGCTCGATGCGCTGCCCGAGCAGCGGCATCAGCACGGGCGCCACCGCAGCGCCTGGCCAGCGCGTTTCGAGCTCGCGCACGAGCACGCGCGCGGCCACGGCTTCGCTGTCGATCAGCACGCCGTCGCAGTCGCAGATCAGAGCCTGAATGGGCATGAGTCGAGTCCTTGTTTTGCCTGTTTGCTTCGATTGTTTGCGTCGCTTGCCTGCGTCACTACTTGACCGCGCCGAACGTAAGGCCGCGCACGAGCTGCTTCTGCGAAAGCCAGCCGACGATCAGCACGGGCGCCACCGCCAGCAGCGAAGCCGCCGAGAGCTTCGCCCAGAACAAGCCCTCCGGACTCGAATACGAAGCGATGAACACGGTAAGCGGCGCCGCGTTCGAACTCGACAGATTGATGCTCCAGAATGCTTCGTTCCACGAAAGAATGATCAAAAGAAGCGCGGTGGACGCAAGCCCCGGCACCGACATCGGCATGAGCAGATAAACGATCTCCTGCCAGGTGGCCGCGCCGTCCATGCGCCCGGCCTCGAGAATGTCCTTGGGAATCTCGTTGAAGTACGTATAGGCCATCCACACCGCGATCGGCAAATTGATGAGCGTGTAGACGACCACGAGCCCGCTCACGGTGTCGAGCAGCCCGGAGTTTTTCCACAGCAGGTAGATCGGCACGAGCACACCCACCGAGGGCATCATCTTGGTGGACAGCATCCACAGCAGAATCCCCTGGGTGCGCCGGTTCGGGAAGAACGCCATCGCGTAGGCGGCCGGCACGGCAAGAATCAGGCAGACGATCGTGACGCCCGCCGAGATCAACACCGAATTCCAGGCAAACGCGAAGTAGTTGCTGCGCGCGAAGACCTCGCGGAAGCTGTCGAACGTCGGCGTGAAGAACAGCGAGGGGATATACGCTTGCTGCTCGGTCTTGAACGCCGTGATCGTCATCCAGAAGATCGGGAAGAACAGCGCGAGCGCGATGATCCACGCGAGCAACCCGGGCACCACGCGGCCGATGAACTGGAGCGGGGATGAGCGCTTGACGGCATGCGGCGACTCGGGCGCATGAACGGGCGAGGCAGTGACTTGGCTCATTTTTCGTACTCCCCTTTGAGGTTGCGCGCGAGCATGCGCACGAGGAAGAACGACACGATGTTTGCGAGCACGACGGCAAGAATGCCGCCCGCGGACGCAATGCCCACGTCGAACTGCTGCAGGCCCATCGAGTAGATCAGGTAAGTGAGGTTGGTGGTTGCGTTGCCGGGACCGCCGCTCGTGGTCGTGTAGATCTCCGCGAAAATCGAGAGCAGGAAGATGCTTTCCATCATCACCACCACGGCTATTGCGCGGCGCAGGTGCGGCAGCGTGATGTAGAAGAACATCGCGATGGCGCCCGCGCCGTCGATGCGCGCGGCCTCCTTCTGCTCCTGGTCGAGCGACTGGATCGCGGTGAAGAGAATGAGGAACGCAAACGGCAGCCATTGCCACGCCACGATCATGATGACCGCGGTGAGCGGATAGTCGGCAAACCAGTCGATCGGTGTCATGCCGAGCGCGCGCATCGCGATGGCCACGAGACCATACACGGGATGCAGGATCATGTTCTTCCAGATCAGCGCGGAAACCGTCGGCATCACGAAGAACGGCGCGATGGCAAAGAGGCGCGCCACGCCTTGCCCCAGGAACTTGCGGTCGAACAGCACCGCCATCAGCACGCCGCCGACCACGGTGATCACGAGCACTGACACGATCAATTCGACCGTGTGCAGGATCGACGGCCAGAACGACGGGTCGGTGACGAGAAACGTGTAGTTGTCGACGCCGGCGAAGCCCTTGAGATCGGGATTGAGCAGGTTGTAGCGCGTGAACGAATACCAGATCGTCATCGCGAGCGGAATCGTCATCCACAACAGCAGTACAGCGACGGAAGGCGAAACCAGCCAGCGTGACGCCGAACGGCGCGTCTGCGCATGTTGCGGCTGGGGTACGCGCGCTCGATTGAACATGGGCATGGGAAGATGGAGATGACGCATGAGGACCACCCTTCTTTCGTTGCGCGGCGGCTCAGGGCACGACGCCGCATGGGCTTCGCGAAGGACGCTTCGTGCCGCGTGGCTCGACGCGCCCTTCGCTTCTACCGCGCTGCTGATAGCGGCGCTGACTTCTACGCCGACTTCTGCGCTTACTTCTGGTAACCGGCCTGCTTCACTGCGCGGTCGGCTGCGGCGTTGCCGGCGGCAAGCGCCTGATCGACGCTCATCTGGCCCGCCACGGCGCCCGCGATGCTCTGACCCACGACCGTTCCGAACGACTGGAACTCAGGAATCCCAACGAACTGGACTCCCGTGTACGGCACTGGTTTGGCGCTCGGGTGAGTCGGGTCGGCGCTCTGGATCGCCTTCAGCACGAAGTCCGAGAACGGCGCTGCCTGCTTGTACTCGGCGCGCTGATAAGTCGATACGCGTGTGCCCGACGGCACCGAGGCCCAGCCCTCGTCCTTCGCGACCAGCTCGATATATTGCTTCGAGGTGGACCACTCGATGAACTTCTTCGCGGCGTCCTGCGACTTCGACGATTTCGGCACCGCCAGCGCCCACGACCACAGCCAGTGCGAGCCGTTCGGCGTGACCTGGGTCGGCGCCGCCGCGAAGCCGATCTTGTCGGCCACCTGCGACTGCTGCTTGTTATAGAGGATCCCGGCTGCGACCGTGGCGTCGATCCACATGGCGCACTTGCCCGACGACATCAGCGTGAGGTTCTCGTTGAAGCCGTTCGAGCTCGCTCCCGGCGGGCCGTCCTTCTTCAGCAGATCGACGTAGAAGCCGACTGCCTTCTTCCACTCTGGCGAGGTCAGCTGCGCGTGCCATTTTTCGTCGAACCAGCGGCCACCGAAGGTGTTCGCCACCGTGGTCACGTAAGCCATGTTCTCGCCCCAGCCCGCCTTGCCGCGCAGACAGATGCCGTAGGTGCCCTTGGACGGGTCGTTCAGCTTGTCGGCGAAAGTCTTGATCTGATCGTAGGTCGGCTGCTCGGGCATCGTCAGGCCCTTCGCCGCGAACAAGTCTTTGCGGTAGTACGTCATCGAGCTTTCGACGTAGAAGGGCAGCGCGTACAGCGTGCCGTTATACGAGAGACCGTCGCGCGCCGTCTTCACCACATCGTTCAGGTCATAGTCGGCGGGCAGGTTCGTCATGGGCGCGAGCCAGCCCCGCTTGCCCCACTGCGGCGCCTCGTAGGTGCCGATCATCATCACGTCGAACTGGCCGCTATTGGTCGTGATGTCGGTCGTGGCGCGCTGGCGCAACACGTTTTCTTCGAGGATCACCCAGTTCAGCTTGATGCCCGGATTGGCCTTCTCGAAGGCCGGCGAGAGCTTCTTCAGCTCGAGCATGTCCGGGTTGTTCAACATCGCGATCGTGACGGTCTGCGCGTGCGCAGCGCCCGCCGCGGCGACGAGGGCGAGCGCGCTCGTGGCGCGCGCGAGGCGCCAGGCGGCGTGCCGTATAGCTGGTTTCATGACGTTGTCTCCTTCCTTGTTGGCTGCGTTATGTTCGAAACCGCAGGTCGTGCTGCATGAATTGAAGCCGCCGGAACACACCGGAGCCGCTCAGCTCATCCAGTTTCCGCCGTCCACATTGAGCGTCTGGGCGGTGATGTAATCGGCGTCGGCCGAAGCGAGAAAGAGCGCGGCGCCCGTGAGATCGCCGGGCACGCCCATGCGGCCGAGCGGCACTTCCTCGCCCACCAGCCGCTTCTTCTCGCCCAGTGGCCGGTTCTCGTAGCGAGCGAAGAGCGCGTCCACCTGATCCCACATCGGCGTGTCGACCACGCCCGGCGCAATGCCGTTCACGTTGATCTTGTGTGGCGCAAGCGCGAGCGCCGCCGACTGCGTGTAGCTCAGCACCGCCGCCTTGGTTGCGCAGTAGTGCGAAACGAGTGCCTCACCGCGCCGGCCCGCTTGCGACGACATGTTGATGATCTTGCCGCCCTGCCCCTGCTCGACCATGCGGCGCGCCACTGCCTGCATCAGAAAGAACATGCCCTTCACGTTCACGGCGAAGAGCCGATCGTAGATGTCCCAGGATTCGTCGAGCAGCGGGCGCATGTCGAACAGCGCCGCATTGTTGAAGAGGATGTCGATGCGGCCGAAGCGCCCGAGCGCGCCCGCGACGATGCGCTCGATGTCCTCGCGGCGCGTGACGTCAGCGGTGAGGGCGAGCACGCGTTCGGCAAACCCGGCGGCCAGCGCGGGCGCGATGGCGTCGACGGGCTTCACGTCGACCAGCACGCAACGCGCGCCCTCGTCCAGATAGCGCCGCGCGACCGCCTCGCCAATGCCGCTCGCCGCGCCGGTAAGCACAGCCACTTTGTCCTGCAAACGTCCTGCCGCCGGGTGCGCGGAATGTGCCACAGGGTTGTCTCCATTTGCGTCCGTCGAGCCGACGTGCGAACTATCGCCCGACACATGAGCATTTGCTCTGCTTGTGATCGAATGATCGGCGACGGACGCGTGCATGTCAAGGCAGACATACGCGATTCACGACAGATTTCGATGGTGCGGCGCGCAACGGGCGGCTCAGTGCGAGCGCATTTGGCGCGCCTGTCCGGTGGGACAAGGAATGGGTGCGTGGCTGGGTAGCCGTCTCGCCAACCAGTGTGATACGTTATATCATCGCGTCTTAATGAAAACTTGCATCTTCCGGTCGCGCCGCGATTCCGCCAGAACACCGCTCTAGCCACGTTCTCACGCCTCGTTCAAGGATAGGACCATGTCCTCTGTCACCTCCGCAGCCCGCATAAGCAAGCGCATCGGGCTCGCCGTGCGCCTGCCCGGCCGGCTCGCCCAGGCCGCTGCCGCGCTCAGGCGCGCCGCCATGCCGGCCGTGGCGGCA
The DNA here is from genome assembly GCF_051125215.1 of Paraburkholderia sp. A3BS-1L. NCBI lineage: Bacteria > Pseudomonadati > Pseudomonadota > Betaproteobacteria > Burkholderiales > Burkholderiaceae > Paraburkholderia > Paraburkholderia sp. A3BS-1L. The sequence continues at coordinate 2,670,025 of NZ_CP120442.1, forward strand.
TGCCTCGCGCTCGGTGCGCTGCCTGGTCCGTGCGCCGCCGCCCAGGCGGCGGACGCTCCGGGCGCGGCGCTGCCCGTCGTGACGGCGGAGAACTTCTACGGCGATGTCGTCAAGCAGATCGGCGGCGCATACGTGAGCGTGACGAGCATCCTGAGCAACCCGGACCAGGATCCCCACCTCTTCGAGGCAAGCCCGAAAACCGCGCGCGCGCTGCAGCGCGCGCGCCTCGTGGTCTACAACGGCGCCGACTACGATCCGTGGATGACCAAATTGCTCTCCGCCGCCTCCAGCAGCGGGAGCGGCCAGCGCGCGATCATCGTGGCGGCGGATCTGGTCGGCAAGAAGGCCGGCGACAATCCGCATCTCTGGTACGACCCGCGCACGATGCCCGCCGTCGCGCGCGTCGTGAGCGCCGCACTCGGCGCGGCGGATCCCGCGCACAAGAGGATGTACGATGCCAATCTTGCGGCTTTTCTCGGCTCGCTCAAGCCGATCGACGACAAGGTCGCGACGCTGCGCGCGCAGTTCAAAGGCCAGCCGGTGACGGCGACCGAGCCAGTGTTCGGCTACATGTCGGACGCCATCGGCCTCGACATGCGCAACCTGCGCTTCCAGATGGCGGCGATGAACGATACCGAGGCCAGCGCATCGGATATCGCGGCCTTCGAGCGCGACCTGCGCGAGCGCCGCGTGCGCGTGCTGGTCTACAACAGCCAGGCGACGGAAGCGCTCACGCGGCGCATGCTGGACATCGCGCAGCAAGCGAAGGTGCCGGCGCTGAGCGTGACCGAGACTCAACCCGCGGGCGTGAACTTCCAGCAATGGATGCTCGGGCAACTCGACGCGCTGGCGAAGGCCCTTGCGCAAAAGTAAGACTGTCGCCGTGACCGTGACGCTTCTGCCGTAACACGGCAGCGGCGAAGCACAGGCCATACTGGCAACGATCCCCATAACGCAATCGACAGCAGGGAACAGAAGCGATGACCGAGGCCGCGCCCTCCTCTCACGTACACGCGTCGGCGCACCCAGCGCCCGCCGCCGGGCATCACGCGCACCACGGACACCGTGCGGCGCAGCCGGTGCTCACGCTCGCGGGCGTGACGCTCACGCTCGGCGAGCGCACGATCCTGCGCGACGCCAACTTCGCGGTGAGCCAGGGCGAATTCATCGGCGTGCTCGGGCCGAACGGCGCCGGCAAGACCACGATGATGCGGGCGATCCTCGGCCTCGTGCCCGCCGCGCACGGCGCGATTCGCGTGCTAGGCGAACCCGTGGCGCGCGGTAATCCGAAGATCGGCTACATGCCGCAAACGCGCACCGCGCTGGCCAGCCGCCGCGTGCGCGGACGCGATTTCGTGGCGATGGCCGCCGATGGCCATCGCTGGGGCCTGCCGCGCGCCGACGCCGCCACGCGCGCCGACGTCGCGCGCGTGCTCGAACTGGTGGGCGCCGAAAAACTCGCCGACCGGCCGCTCTCGGAGCTGTCCGGCGGCGAGCGCCAGCGCCTGATGCTCGCGCAATGCCTGCTCGGCGACCCGAAGCTGCTGCTGCTCGACGAGCCGCTCATCAGTCTCGACCCGCACCACCAGCGCGGCGTGGTCGAACTCGTGCGCCGCGTGCAGCGCGAACTCGGCATCGCGGTGCTGTTCTCGGCCCACGAACTCAATCCGCTGCTGAACTCGCTCGACCGCGTGCTCTATCTCGGCAACGGCGTGGCGGCGCTCGGCAGCGTGGACGAAGTGATCACCGCGCCGGTGCTCTCGCGGCTCTATGGCTCGCCTATCGAAGTGATGCGCATGAGGGGCCGCATCTTCGTGATGTCGGGCGACGTCGAGGTCGAGAAGCACGACCACGAGCATGAGCACGACCACGACCACGACCACGCGCATGGCCATGGCCACGCACACGGCCATCACGATCACCCCGATCACGACAACGACGACAACAACGCCCACGGCCATACCCACGATGCTTGAATACGATTTCATGGTGAACGCCTTCGCGGCGTCGGGCATTGTCGCGGTGCTCGCGGGCATCGTCGGCTACTTTCTGGTGATGCGCGGGCAGACCTTTGCGGGCCATGCGCTCTCGCACGTCGGCTTCACGGGCGCCACGGGCGCCGTGCTGCTCGGCATCTCGCCGATCTGGGGGATGGTGGGCTTCACGCTCGCCGCGGGCGTGTCGATGGGCGCGCTCGGCGAAAAACTCGCGGGCCGCGATGTGGCCATCGGCGTGGTCCTGTCGCTCGCGCTCGGCTTCGGCCTGCTGTTCCTGCATTACTTCACGTCGTTTGCCACCCAGGTCACGGCGCTCTTGTTCGGCAACGTGCTCGGCGTGGGCCGCGATACGCTCGGCGTGCTCGCCGCGCTGGCCGTGGCGAGTCTCGCCGCGCTCGCGGCCATCATGCGGCCGCTGCTGTTCGCCTCGCTGCAGCCGGAGCTGGCCGAGGCCAAGGGCGTATCGCTGCGTCTCGTCTCGGTGCTGTTCCTCGCCATCGCGGCGCTGGCCGTGGCCGCGTGCACGCAGATCGTGGGCGTGCTGCTCGTCTTCACGCTGATGGTGGGGCCCGCCGCCGCCGCGCAGAATCTCACCACGCGCCTTTCGGCGGGCCTCGCGCTCGCCGCGCTGCTCGCGCTCGCGCAGGCGTGGATCGGCGTGACGCTCGCCTACTACACCGACTGGCCGACGAGCTTCTGGATCACCGCGCTCGCGGCGCTCGTCTACGGCGCGAGCCTGATGGGCCGGCGCTGAGCGCAGGCTCAGATCTCGCCGTCACCCCGATGAAGCGCAAGCGGCGCGTCGCGTCGGGCCGCGCGCCGCCCGCCTCGCTGGCGCGCATGACATGCAAAGAAAACGGGCCTCGACGCGCAGCGTGGAGGCCCTTGTCACACGGGGTGAGTTACTTCGCGAGCACCCGCGCGTGATGCGCCAGATGGTCCTCGATAAAGCTCTGGATGAAGAAGTAGCCGTGATCGTAGCCTTCGTGACGGCGCAGCGTGAGCGGCTGCCCCGCCGCCTTGCACGCGGCTTCGAACACATCCGGGTTCAACTGGTTCGGCAAGAACGAGTCGGCCATGCCCTGATCGACGAGGATGCCGGCTTCGAACTTGCGCGCGGCCTTGCCCACCAGTTCGCTTGCGTCGTATTGCTTCCACGCTTCGCGGTCGTCGCCCAGATAGCCGGAGAACGCTTTCTCGCCCCACGGGCAGCGCGTGGGCGCTGCGATCGGTGCGAATGCCGACACCGAGCGATAGATATCGGGGTTGCGCAGCGCGAGCATCAACGCGCCATGCCCGCCCATCGAATGACCGAAGATGCCGAGCCGCGCGCCGTCCACGGGCAGGTTCTCCGTCACGGCCTCGCGCAGTTCGTCGCGCACGTACGAGTACATGCGCCAATGCTTCGACCACGGCTCGCGCGTGGCGTCGACGTAGAAGCCCGCGCCCACGCCGAAGTCCCAGGCCTCGGCTTCGCCGGGCACGTTCGCGCCGCGCGGGCTCGTGTCGGGCGCGATCAGCGCGATGCCGTGCTGCGCGGCGAAGCGCTGCGCGCCCGCCTTGATCGGGAAAGTCTCTTCGGTGCAGGTCAGACCCGCCAGATAAAACAGTCCCGGCACCTTGCGCTCGCGCGCCTGGGGCGGCAGGAACACCGAAAAGCGCATCGGCAGGCCGATCGTTTTCGAGTCGTGTTTGTAGATGCGCTGCACGCCGCCATAACAAGCGTGTTCTTCAATCTGGTCCAGCATCTCTAGCCCTCGCTATTGGGATTGGACAACCGGGCGAATCGATTCGCCCTTCTTCAACAGGTCGATGCCGATCTTACCTTTCCCGTGAGATCCGGCACGAAGGGAACCGCGCGGCCCGTTACGGCATCGGCGCGAACCATGTGCGCACGCGGACATACAGATCGATGAAGCGCGCGTAGCGCTGCGCGAGCGCGGCGTCGGCGTGCGGCTGCGCCACACAGGTCGCGGCGGGCGCGAGCGCCGCGAGTTCGTCCATGCGCCAATGGCCGCAGGCGACGCCGCCCAGCAGCGCCGCACCACGCGCAGCCGCATTCGGGCAATCGATCGCATCGAGCCGCGCGCCCAGCACGTCGGCGAGCAATTGACGCCAGCGCGCATCGACGGAACCGCCGCCCGCGAGCTTGAGCACGGTGATCGGCGCTGGCGGCGAACCCGCGCCATCGACATGGCTCGCACGGCTCGCGTCAGCCCCGTCCTGCGGCGCGCCACGCAACGCGTCGAGCCCCGCGCGCAACGCAAACGCCACGCCTTCGAACGCGGCGCGCATGAGCACGCCGCGCGTGTCACCGAGGCCCGCGCCGAGCCAGCCGCCGCGCGCTTCGGGATCGAGCCACGGCGAGCGCTCGCCGCTCAGGTACGGCAAAAAGGCGAGCGTCTGCGACGGTGGCGCGGCAAAGGCCTCTGCATAAGCCTCGGCCCAATCGCAGGACAGCCAGCCGCGCGCTGCTTCGAGCGCCACACCCACGTTCTGCATCGCGGCCATTGCATACCAGCCGCCGCTCGCCGACCGATAGCGATGCAGGCCGCGCCGGGCAGGCGGCTCAACGCTCGATGTGACGACGATCTGGCCACCCGTGCCGGTGGTCAGCAGCGCATCGCCGTCTTCGCGCAGGCCACTGCCGAGCGCCGCGCACGGCGTGTCGCCGGCGCCTGTGGCAAGCACGATGCCCGCAGGCAGGCCGAGGGCGCGCGCGGCGTCTGCGCACAGCGTGCCGCTAGCCGCCGCCGATGGCGCGAGCGGCGCGAACCAGCGCGCCGGCAAGCCGAGCCGCTCGATCAGCGCGAAGTCCCACGCACCGCCTGGCGCGGCAAGCGCAGTCGCGCAGGCATCGGACGGATCGGCCACGAAGGCCTCCCGCGCCGAACCCGCAAGCCGCACGCGCAGCCAGTCCTTCGGCTGCAACGCCCAGCGCGTGGCGTCGGCTATCGCGCGCTCGTGCAGCGTCAGCCAATAGAGCAATGGCCCCGCCATGCCGGGCGCGACCGGATTCGGCTGCGGATGCTCCACGTTATCGTGCGAAGAGCCGGGCCACGCCTCGAGCAACGCGCGCGCCCGCGTGTCGGGCCACAGCATGGCGCGACGCAGGGCATGGCCCGCTGTATCGACCGGCACGACGCCATGCATCTGGCCGGAGAAGCCGATTGCGCGCACCCTCGCGCGCTCGGCCCCGGGCAGACGCCCGCACGCCAGCACGAGCGCGTCCCACCAGCGCTCGACGTCGATCTCGGCCCAGCCGGGCTGCGGCGTCTCCAGCGCATACGCGGCGCTGGCCGCGGCACGCTCGGCCCCCGCTTCATCGACAATGGCGACTTTGAGCGAACCGGTGCCGAGGTCGATACCGAGAAAGCGGGACGGCATTGCATTCATACGAAATAGCCCGGAAACATAATCAAGATTGGCGCGCGCCGCTCATCGAACACGACAAGCCGCGGCAGCAGTAAAAGACGATAAAAAAGCGCATGATGACAGCGCGAAATTCATGGTCGGAGACGGGGTCTAGAACGGCGCTGGAGAGGATAACCGGTGGTCTCGCGGAGGGTCCCGCGGGCGCCTCGAAATGATCCCGTTTAGAGGTATTCGCGGGTTAACCCGAGGGACTTTTGCGACAAGCAAAATGTGGCACATGCGGAAAGCGAAATATAGATCATAATGAATCGCCCATATATTTCCGGGGCGACTGACATCTGGTGTCCCCCGACATCGCTCCCTTCATGTGCGACTACCTGAGCCCCGTACTCATCACAGCCGAAGCGACGCAATAGCGACTAACGCCTGAAACCACCTGAAAACCGGCCCCAACGCTGCGTCAGAACGTCGCATGTGTACTCATACGATGCGCCGCAGCATCGCCATACGGGCTAGCACCGTCCTCCACATAGTCTGATCGTACCCTGATAGGGGGATCCGCGCGCCCCACGCGCATATCGCCCCCGGAAAGCACGGAATAGTCCCCAGTGGTCTTGCTGCTTCTTTTCGTCGCGAATACCTTGGAGGCCATATTTTGAAACCAAAGACGGAGAGAGACGACATGCAATCCCAGGGTACCCAAACCCAGGCTCGGAGCCAGGTTCACCCGGTAGACGAGCGCCTGCCGTTCGGCCAACTTCTCACGCTCGGAATCCAGCACGTTCTCGTGATGTATGCGGGTGCGGTGGCCGTGCCGCTCATCGTCGGGGGCGCCGTGGGACTGCCGAAGGATCAAGTGGCGTTCCTCATCAGCGCCGACCTGTTCGCCTGCGGCATTGCAACACTGATCCAGACGCTCGGCCTCTGGATCTTCGGTATCCGCCTGCCCGTCATCATGGGTTGTACGTTTGCCTCGGTCGGCCCGATGATCGCCATCGGCACGAACCCCTCGCTGGGCATTCTCGACATCTTCGGCTCGACCATCGCCGCCGGTGCGATAGGCATCGTGATCTCACCGATGATCGGCAAGCTGCTGCGCTTCTTCCCGCCTGTCGTGGTGGGCACGGTGATCGCGGTGATCGGCCTCTCGCTCATGGAAGTGGGCATCAACTGGGCAGCTGGCGGCGTAGGCAATCCGAGCTACGGTGATCCGGTCTATCTCGGCCTGTCGCTCGTCGTGCTGATGCTGATTCTCCTGATCAACAAGTTCGGCCGCGGCTTCATCGCCAACATCTCGGTGCTGCTCGGCATCGTGGCAGGCTTCGCGATCGCGATGGCGCTTGGCCGCGTGAACCTCGATGGCGTGTCGCACGCACAGTGGATGGGCTTCGTGATGCCGTTCCACTTCGGCCTGCCGAAATTCCACATCCTGCCGATCGCAACGATGGTGATCGTGATGTTCGTGACCTTCATCGAGTCGACGGGCATGTTCCTCGCCGTAGGCGACATGGTGGATCGTCCGGTCGACCAGGCAACGCTGGTGCGCGGTCTGCGCGTCGACGGTCTGGGCACGATGATCGGCGGCATCTTCAACTCGTTCCCGCATACCTCGTTCTCGCAGAACGTCGGCCTCATCGGCGTGACGGGCGTGAAGAGCCGCTTTGTGTGCGCAACGGGCGGCGTGATTCTGGTGGCGCTCGGCCTGTTCCCGAAGATGGCTCAGGTTGTTGCTTCGGTGCCCCCGTTCGTGCTGGGCGGCGCGGGCCTCGTGATGTTCGGCATGGTGGCTGCGAACGGCATCAAGGTTCTCTCGAAGGTCGACTTCGTGAAGAACCATCACAACCTGTTCATCGTCGCCGTGAGCGTGGGCTTCGGTCTCGTGCCGGTGGTCTCGCCGAAGTTCTTCTCGCAACTGCCGCCGGCGCTCTCGCCGCTGCTGCATAGCGGCATTCTGCTGGCCTCGGTTTCGGCCGTGGTCCTGAACCTGATTTTCAACGGCGCAAAGAGCGAAGCAGCCGCAGAACACGACATCCACCAGGTCGGCCACGACTTCGACGGCACCCAGTCGAACGAAAGCGAGCATGGCTCGACGGAAGCAGGACAAGGCATGCCGCGCACGGCAGCACACTGAGTCGACGCGAGAGGCGCCCCGGCCGGATGATAGACATGCGCGCCGGGGCCTTTTGCTGGTTTGGCGTCACGGGAAACCGTGACGCCTTTTTTGTTTTTGGGCGGCGTTATCGCCCGATGCGCGGAGCAGCGGCCAGGCGGCATCGAAGACGCCCCGCCCTGCCGCATGCAATTCACTGTCCAATGCCCGCTGCCGAGTGCTCGGAGTTGCCTGCCCGGGCTTCCCGAATGCACTCGAAAAAAAAGCCACGGTCTCCCGTGGCTTTTATCGTTCGTACCACGTAAAACGCGGTCCGTGCTCACATGGCTCAACCCGCCGGCGCCGAAGCCGCCGCCGGTGCGCTGGCTGCGCCGTAATCGACCGGCGCATCGGCCGGACGCGGCGCCTCGCCCGCGTGCTCGATCCAGCCGCCGCCCAGCGCGCGATACAGATCGACGAGGTTGGTCAGCCGCGCGAGCCGCGCCGTGACGAGTGCCTGCTGCGACTGGTACAGGCTGGTCTGCGCGGCCAGCACCGGCAAATAGCTGTCCACGCCGTTCTTGTAGCGCAGTTCCGAGAGATCGAGCGTGCGCTGGTTTGCGAAGGTGCTGCGCTGGAGCGCCCCGATCTGCTGATCGTAGGTGCCGCGCGCCGCGAGCCCATCGGCCACTTCGCGGAACGCCGACTGGATTGCCTTCTCGTAGTTGGCGATTTCGATGCGCTTCTCGACGTGCGCGAGATCGAGATTCGCGATGTTCGCGCCGCCTTCGAAGATCGGCATCGTGATCTGCGGCGCGAAGCTCCACGCCGCCGTGCCCGCCTTGAAGAGCCCCCCGAGCGAGAGGCTTTCGGTGCCGAACGCCGCCGTGAGCGAGACCTTCGGGAAGAACGCTGCGCGCGCCGCGCCAATATTGGCGTTCGCCGCGAGCAGGTTCTGCTCGGCCTCCATGATGTCCGGACGCCGCGTAAGCAGGTCCGAAGGCAACCCCGCCGGGATATCGGTCAGCAGGTTCTGGCTGCCGAGCGGCAGGCCCGGCGCGAGATCGGCCGGCAGCGGCTCGCCAATCAGCAGCACGAGCGCGTTCTCGGCCTGCGCGCGGGAGCGCAGTTGCGCCTGCAGGTTGGCCTGCGCGTTTTCCACGACGGTCTGCGCCTGGCGCAGATCGAGTTCGGTGCCGGTGCCGGTGTCGAACTGCGCCTTCGCGATGTTGTACGAATCCTGCGCCGTCTTGAGGGTGTCCTGCGTGACCTTCAGCAAGTCGTCGTCGGCGAGCATCGCCAGGTACTGGTCGGCGACCTGAGAAACGAGCGAGATCTCCGCCGCCTTGCGCGCCTGCGCCGTTGACAGGTATTGCGCGAGCGCCTGGTCCTTCAGGCTGCGGATGCGCCCCCAGAAGTCGATTTCCCAGGATGCCTGCAAGCCCACGTTGTAGACGCTGGACGGATTCGGTTGCAGCGGCGAGGACAGCAGATCGTTCGGCACGCGCGAGCGCTTCTCGGTGGCCACGCCGTCGATGGCCGGGAACAGCGCGGAGCGCGTGATCTGATACTGCGCGCGCGCCGCCTCGACGTTGAGCACCGAGACGCGCAGGTCGCGGTTGTTCTTCAGCGCGATCTCGACCAGCTGCTGCAGGCGCGGATCGACGAAGAAGTCGCGCCAGCCGATGTCGGCGGCCGCGACGCCGTTGGCGCTGCGCCCGGGCTGGCCGCTGTCGCCAGTCACGCCGGGCTGCGTCGCGTAGACGCCGCCCTGCGGGAAGTCCTGCGACACCGGCGCGTCCGGCCGCTGATAGTGCGGCTCCATCGTGCAACCCGCGAGAACAGCGGTGGCCACTGCGGCGGCCACTGCAATTACGGATAGTTTATGCATCTCAATGTCCTTCCTTGCCCTGGCCGTTGCCGCCGCCGCTGTTGCCGCCGCCGCCATTGCCACCACTATTCGCGCCGCCCTTGCCATCATTGCCGCCGTTCTCGTCGTCATGGTCGTGCGCGTGGTGCTCTTCGTAATGCGCAAGCGCCGTGTCGGCGTCTTCCTTCTCGCCGGCGAACTTCGCGCGGATCACCACGAAGAACATCGGGATCATGAAGATCGCGAGGAACGTCGCGGTGATCATCCCGCCGATCACGCCCGTGCCGATCGCGTGCTGCGATGCCGAGCCCGCGCCGTTACTGATCGCGAGCGGCAGCACGCCGAGAATGAACGCCATCGAGGTCATCAGAATCGGCCGCAGACGCAGTCGAGAAGCTTCGAGCGCCGCTTCGATCGGTCCGATCTTCCCGTCGGCCTGCAAATCTCGCGCGAACTCCACAATCAGAATCGCGTTCTTCGCCGAGAGACCGACGGTGGTTAAGAGCCCCACCTGGAAGAACACATCGTTTTCGAGGCCGCGCAGCGTCACCGCGAGCAGCGCGCCGAGCACGCCGAGCGGCACCACCATGATGACCGCGAACGGAATCGACCAGCTCTCATAGAGCGCCGCGAGACACAGGAACACGACGAGGATCGAGATGCCGTAGAGAATCGGCGCCTGCGAACCCGACTGAATTTCCTGGAACGACAGGCCCGTCCACTCGTAGCCGATGCCCGCGGGCAGCTTCGCCGCGATCTGCTCCATGGCCGTCATGGCCTGGCCCGTCGACTTGCCCGGGGCCGCCTGACCCTGGATTTCCATCGCCGAGATGCCGTTATAGCGCTCGAGCTTGGGCGAGCCATACGTCCAGTGGCCGCTCGCGAACGCGCTGAACGGCACCATCCCGCCCGAGCCGTTGCGCACGTACCAGATGTTCATATCGTCTGGCGTCATGCGGAACGGTGCGTCGGACTGCACGTACACCTTCTTGATACGACCGTCCGTATCGAGGAAGTTGTTCACGTACTGCGACGCCCACGCGATCGAGAAGGTCTGGTCGATCGCAGCCGACGTCACGCCGAGCGCATTCGCCTTCTCGCGGTCGATGTCCACCTTGTACTGCGGCGTGTCGTTCAGGCCGTTCGGGCGCACGACCGCGAGCGACGGATCCTTCGCCGCCATGCCGAGCAGCATGTTGCGCGCTTCCATCAGCTTCTCGTGGCCGAGACCGCCGCGGTCCTGCAACTCGAAGTCGAAGCCCGAGGCCGTGCCCAGTTCAGGAATCGAAGGCGGATTCACCGGGAACACCATCGCGTCCTTGTAGCCCGCGTAGTGCGCGAACATGCGGTGCACCAGCGCCTGCACCTTCTGGTCCGCGTGCTGGCGCTCCTTGTAGTCCTTGAGCCTCACGAACGCGAGGCCCGAGTTCTGGCCGCGGCCCGCGAAGCTGAAGCCGTTCACCGTGAACACCGACTCGACGATGCTGCCTTCGTCCTTGAGCAGGTAATCCGTGATGTTGGCGAGCGTGCGCGCCGTGGTTTCCTGGGTCGAGCCCGAGGGCGTCTGCACGATCACGAACATCGTGCCCTGGTCTTCATCGGGCAGGAACGACTTCGGCAGGCGCACGAACAGCAGCCCGACCGCGACGATCAGCGCGAGATAGATGATGAGCCAGCGGCCCGAGCGCTTGATGACGTGATACACGCCGCTGTGATACTTGTCGCGACTCGTCTCGAAGGTGCGGTTGAACCAGCCGAAGAAGCCCTTCTTCTCTTCGTGGTGGCCCTTCGGGATCGGCTTGAGAATGGTCGCGCACAGCGCCGGCGTGAGAATCAGCGCGACGAGCACGGACAGCACCATCGCCGCCACGATCGTGAGCGAGAACTGCCGGTAGATGGCGCCCACCGAGCCGCCCGAAAACGCCACCGGCACGAACACCGCGGAGAGCACGAGCGCCACGCCCACGAGTGCGCCGGTGATCTGGCCCATCGCCTTCCTGGTCGCTTCCTTCGGCCCCAGGCCCTCTTCCACCATCACCCGCTCGACGTTCTCCACCACCACGATGGCATCGTCCACGAGCAGGCCGATGGCGAGCACGAGGCCGAACATCGAGAGCGTATTGATGGAGAAGCCCACCATCCCCATGATCGCGAACGTGCCCAGCAGCACCACCGGCACCGCGATGGTCGGAATCAGCGTGGCGCGCAGGTTCTGCAGGAACAGGTACATCACGAGGAACACCAGCACGATGCCTTCGAGCAGCGTCTTGATCACTTCCTCGATCGACAGGCGCACGAACGGCGTGGTGTCGTACGGGTACTGCACGACGAGACCGTGCGGGAAGTACTTCGAGAGGCTGTCGATCTTCTGGCGCACGAGCTTCGCGGTCTGCAGCGCGTTGGCGCCCGTCGCGAGCTGAATGCCGAGGCCCGCAGTAGGCGCGCCGCTGTACTTCGTATCGAAGTTATACGTTTCGCCGCCGAGCGCAATTCGCGCCACGTCCTTCAAGCGCACCTGCGAGCCGTCCTGGTTCACCTTCAGCAGGATGTTGCCGAACTGCTCGGGCGTGCGCAGCAGCGTCGATTCGGTGATGGTCGCCTGGAACGCCTGCCCCGCCACCGACGGCGTGCCGCCCAGCTGGCCGCCCGCGATCTGCACGTTCTGCGCGCTGATCGCGGCCGAGACGTCCGATGGCGTGAGGTTGTAGTTCGTGAGCTTGTTCGGATCGATCCAGATGCGCATCGCGTACTGCGAGCCGAACAGCGTCACCGTACCCACGCCGTCGATACGGCTGATCGGGTCCTTCACGTTCGACGCCACGTAGTTCGCGAGGTCGTACTTGCTCATGCTGCCGTCTTGCGACACGAACGCGAGCACGAGCAGGAAGCTGCTGCTCGACTTCGTGACGCTGATGCCCAGCTGCTGCACCACCTGCGGCAGGACCGGCGTGGCGAGCTGCAGCTTGTTCTGCACCTGCACCTGCGCGATGTCCGGATTGGTGCCGGCGGCGAAGGTCAGCGTGATAGTGGCCGTGCCCGAGTCATCGGAAGTGGACGAAAGATACAGCAAGTGGTCGAGACCGCTCATCTGCTGCTCGATCACCTGCGTGACCGTGTCTTCCACCGTCTTGGCCGATGCGCCCGGATAATTCGCGCTGATCTGAATGGAGGGCGGCGCGATGGTCGGATACTGCGCGACCGGCAGCGTGAACACCGACGCCACGCCCGCCAGCATCAGGATGATGGCGATCACCCATGCAAAAATCGGGCGATCGATAAAGAACTTTGCCATGAAGCAGGCTCCCTGTTATTGCGCAGCGGAAGCAGCGGGTACGGAGGCAGCGTGAGCCGCCGATGCGCCGGCTCCGGATGCCCCCGAAGCGCCGCTCGCGCCCGCGAGACCCGCAGCCGTCGCCTGGTCCGCCGAAGGCGCGCCTGGCGGCGGCGGCGGCGGCAGATGCGCATCGACCGCCTTCACCGTTGCGCCCGGGCGAACCTTCTCGGTGCCCTGCACGATCACGCGGTCGCCCGCGTTCAGGCCGCTTTCTACGACCCAGTCCTGGCCCTGCGTACCCGACGTGACAATGACGTGCGGCACGACCTTGTTGTCCTTGTCGACGAGCAGCACCGTGGCCTGGCCCTTCTGGTCGTGCTGCACGCCCACCTGCGGCACGAGGAACGCGTGCTCGTTGGTGCCTTCGTCGATGCGCGCGCGCACGAACATGCCGGGCAGCAGCACGCGGTCGGGGTTCGGGAACAGCGCGCGGATCGTGACCGAGCCGGTGGTCTGGTCGACCGTGACGTCGGTGAACTGGAGCTTGCCCTGCTGCGAGTAGGTGCGGCCGTCTTCGAGCACGAGTGAGACCTTGGCCGCGTCGGGCCCATTGGTCTTCAGGCGCCCCGCTTCGACGGCGCGGCGCAGCTTCAGGCCGTCGAGGCTCGACTGCGTGAGGTCCACGTATACCGGGTCCATTTGCTGCACGGTGGACATCAGCGTCGCCTGGCTCGCCTGCACGTAGGCGCCCGGCGTGACCTGCGAAATACCGACCTTGCCGGTGATCGGCGAGACCACGTCGGTGTAGCCAAGGTTGATCTGCGCGGTGTCGACCGCGGCCTTGCCCGCATCGACATCGGCCTGTGCCTGGCCTTGCGCGGCCACGGCGTTGTCGTAGTCCTGCTTGCTGACCGCGTTGGCCGCGACGAGCACCTTGTAGCGCGCGACGAGCGCGTTCTGCGTGACGAGATTCGCCTTCGCCTTCGCGAGCGAGGCCTTGGCGTTATTGAGGATGGCGATGTACGGCGCCGGGTCGATCTTGTACAGGCGCTGGCCCGCCTTCACGACTGAACCCTCGGTGAATTCGCGGCGCAGCACGATGCCGTCGACCCGCGCGCGCACCTGCGCGACGAGGAAGGCATTGGTGCGGCCCGGCAGTTCGGTCACGACAGGCACGGACGTGGGCTGGACGGCGATCACGCCGACTTCGGGGGTTTGCGGCGGCGGAGCGGTGTTTTTTTGCCCGCACGCTGCGAGCACTACGGCAGCCGTCGCGAAGGTGATTAGGCGGAATGGAACCCGTTCGACGCGCATGGAGCAACCTCTGTCTATAACTGACAATAAAAGCGTGCGGCGTTCTTCCTTCGTGAGGAAGAACGGCGGCACACGCCAGCATCTGCAATAACTGACGGATAACCCGGTGCTTCAGGAATGGCGCGATACCGGTTTGCACAACATCCGTCCGGGCGACTTCGTTTTGGCGCACAACGTAAGCAAACGGCGCGCACTGGGGTTTCTACGACTAGTGGCCAGTGACGGATATTAACCGGACATCAATTCTTGAGGCATCCAGGTGGTGGGGTGGTATTATAGATACATTCGCGAATGAATGTATAAGAACAAATCGTTCCGATTCCGAGGCTGCATAAGAGCGTTCGGCACACGACGTGTGTATTACAAATTAATACATTGCTGATCCGGCTCTTATATGCTTTCTTTCCCCGATAACCCACATATTGAGCAGTAACCTCCATGGTCCGACGCACGAAAGAGGAAGCGCTGGAGACGCGCAACCGCATTCTCGATGCCGCAGAGCACGTCTTTTTCGAAAAAGGCGTATCGCGCAGCTCGCTCGCCGACATCGCCCAGGCCGCCGGCGTCACGCGCGGGGCGATCTACTGGCATTTCGAGAACAAGGGCGACCTCTTTACCGCCATGTTCGACCGCGTGGTGCTGCCGCTCGACGAGATGAAGGCGGCCACGGTCGACCCGGACGAGCCCGACCCGCTCGGGCGCATCAAGGACCTGTGCGTGCTGTGCCTGCGCGACACCGCCACCGACGCGAAGCGCCGGCGCGTGTTCGAGATCCTGTTTCTGAAGTGCGAGTTCGTGGAGGAAATGGGCCCGGTCATGGCGCGCCATCAGGGCAATATGCGCGAGGGCCTCGTGCGCATCGAGGAAGGCTTGCGCAACGCGATGTCCAAGGGGCAGTTGCCCGCCGATCTCGACGCCCCGCGCGCGACGCGCGTGCTGCACTCGTTCATCACCGGCGCGCTGCGCGACATGGCGATCCTGCCCGATATGTTCGACGTGGCGCACAACGCGGAGCGGCACGTCGAGGCCATGCTCGACGCGCTGCGCTACAGCCCGGCGCTGCGCGTCGCTCCGGCGGCGACGGAATAGCGGCCCGTCCGGGTGCGGCGGCCCGCGAGGACGCTCTGCCTCCGCCTGCCGGGATCAGTCCGGCATCAATCCGGCATCACTGCCATATCAAGCCGCCACCTGGCTGGCCCGCGCGCGCTGATTCGAGGCGTAAATGTTGTCGCGCTCCAGCGGCACGCCCGTTTCGAGCGCGGCAATCCAGGCATCGGTGCTCGCGACCGCCGCGAAGCGCGAGTGCATCACGACCTTGAACACGCGATGGATCTCCTCGGCACTCGCCGCGCCCGCCGCGTTTTCGTAGGGCACCGAGCCCGAGGCGTCCTCGAGGAACTCGACCGCGAGGCCCGCGTGCGTCGCATCGAACACCGTGGACGCGTCGCAGTTGTGCGTCATGTAGCCGGCAACAGCCAGCGTGTCAATGTGGTGCGCGGCGAGCCATGCGGAGAGATCGGTGCCCGCGAAGGCGCTCGGCAACGCCTTTTCCACGTAATGATCGCGCTGGCGCGAAGCCACCACGGGGTGCAGCTCGGCGCCAACGCTGCCGCGCGCGAACAGCGGCGACCCGACGGGCGCGAAGTTCTGCACCACCACGACCGGCACGCCAGCGGCGCGTGCGGCATCGATCGCGCGGCCCACGTTGGCGAGCGACGTCTGCACGTCCGGGTATTCGATCGGCAGGTCGCCGGTGACGTATTCGTTTTGCACGTCGATGATGATCAGCGCACGGCGGGGAGTTGCGGACATGGCGATACCTCCTTCTTCGATATGAGCCTGGCGAGAAAACCGGGGGAAATCCGGGTGGAAACTCGATGGAATCCGCGGCCGGCCAGGCAACCCGGCTGCGATGGAGGCATTCTCGGGTGGCGCATCGGACGTGCACAGTGGCCCAAATGACAACTTTCGATAGAATTGGGCCAAACCTGGGCGAATGATACGTGCTCACCCCCCCCCGACTCGCAAGGCGATCGATGCCCACCGCTCCCCGTACCCCGACGCCGGCCACCGCACCCACCGCGACAGCGTCAACGACAACCCCAACGCCCGCAGCAGCGCCGGCCGCGCGCCGCATTGCCGTGGTCGCGTTCGATCGCATCATCCCGTTTCATCTCTCGGTGCCGTGCATCGTGTTTGGCGAACCGCGCCCCGAAGGCGGCGTGCCGCCGTTCGAGTTGATCGTCTGCGCCGCGGAACCGGGGCCGCTCGCGACGACGGCCGGCTTTACGATCGGCGCGTCCTGCGGCCTCGAAGCGCTCGAACACGCCGATGTGGTCGTCGTGCCAAGCTGGCGCGATGCCGAAGAAGTGCCGCCCGGCGCGCTGTGCGAAGCGCTGCGCGCGGCGCACGCACGCGGCGCGGTGCTCGTGGGCCTGTGTTTCGGCGCCTTCGTGCTCGCGCACGCGGGCTTGCTCGACGGCCGCCCGGCCACCACGCACTGGGCCGCCGCGGACGCCTTCGCGCGCCAGTTCCCGCAAGTGCGCTTCGATCCCGATGTCCTCTATGTCGACGACGGCGACATCCTCACTTCGGCGGGTACGGCAGCGGGTCTCGACTGCTGCCTGCATCTGCTGCGGCGCCTCGCCGGCACGCAGGCGGCCAACTACGTGGCGCGGCGGTTAGTGGTGCCGCCGCATCGCCAGGGCAGCCAGGCGCAGTACGTGCAGCAACCCGTGGCGGCGCGCGGGCGCGGCGACCGGCTCTCGAGCCTGCTCGACTGGATCCGCGCTCATCTCGACACGCCGCATACGCTCGACTCGCTTGCGCAGCGCGCGCTCATGAGCCGCCGCACCTTCACCCGCCAATTCCGCCTGACGACAGGCGCCACCGTGAGCGCGTGGCTGCTCGGCGAGCGGCTCGCCCGCGCGCAGCAACTGCTCGAAACCACCGACCAGCCGATCGACGCCATCGCGCAGGGCGCGGGCTTTGGTTCGGCCGCGTCGCTGCGCCAGCATTTCGTGGAGGCATTCAGGACCTCGCCGTCGGCATGGCGACGGGAGTTCCGGGGGACGTGAAAGAATGTGAGGGTGATGTGAAGCCGCGCCGCCTCAGCCTTCCGCAAGACGCCGCGCGACGTAAAACAGCAGCGCGACGAAAAAGATCATCGCGGCCCAAACCCAGTTCGGCATCACGTGCGGCGCAGGCTCGTGATGAAGCGTGCCCGCGGCGCGGCCCGAGAGCGTGCCGCCCGCTTGCGGGAGCAGATGCGCACGCCGCGCGACCGCCGCGAGATTGATGGGCCGCAAAAACACATGCTGACGCCGGGGCGCCTCGCCACGCGCGCGGTTCGGCGCCCGCCCATGCTTGGCCGCAACCACGGCGCAAAATTCGGTGAAGAACTCATCGGCGAGTTCGTGGAGCGCGTTTTCGATCTGACGCGGCGGCAGTTCGCCCAGCGGCCCGGTCAGCGTGGCCCACACCGAATAGTCGATGCGCGTGCTCGCGCCCTTGCCCATCGCGGCCGGTTCCTCCTCGCGCAGTGCGACGTCGATCTGGCCGCGCAGCGAACCGATGCCGTCGGCGCGCGCGCGAAAGCTCAGCACCCGGCGCGGCGTGAGCGGCACCGTCGCAACGTCGCTGGCGATGTGAGCGCGCACTTCGTAACGCGCGCGCAGCGGTCCGAGTGGCACGGTCAGCGTGATCGCATACTCGCCGGGGCCGAGCCGCCTGAACGACTCGCAATGCTCCAGACTCGCCCGCACGAGCGCGACCTCCTGCAGCGCCTGCCAGACGGCAGACGGCTCGAGCGGAATCCTCAACGCATCGTTCAGTTCCATGGCGGCTCCCCGGTGGCGGTTCGAGAAGTTCCTTCAGGTCGTTCGGCGGGTGAGAGCATCAAACGGCAATCAATAGTCGAGCGCTCGGGCGCTTTCTCAGGAGGTCTGATCGATGCGGTCCACGCGCCCGGCGTGAAACGCCAGATAAGCCTTGATGCCGCGCACCGCCTCGAGTGGCGTCTCGTAGCTCCATGCGGCGTCCTCGACGCAGCCATCCTCGGTGCGCAGGTGGTAAAAGGACGCCTTGCCCTTATGCGGGCAGGCTTCGGTGCGTGTGGAGCGTTCGAGCCGCGCCATGTTCACGTCGGCGCGCGGGAAGTAAAACACGTCCGGATTGCCGGTCTCGACGAGCGTGAGCGCCGCGAGCGTATCGGCAATCGTGATGCCGCCGTGGATCACGCGCACGCGGTGACGGTTCACGACGATGTCGATGCGATGGCCGGTATCCGGTTCGACCGTCATGGTCTGCTCCCTGAGCGATGGGCGCCGCCGCGCTTTCGCGCGGCGCCTCACCCGGCACGGCGTGCCGGTTCTATCGTCAACTTGCCGGCCCAGCCACGCCGGGGCGAAAAGGTCCGGTCGCGCGGCAGCGGTGCCAGGAAATTCACGGCAAGTCCGTGGTTTTCATTATCCGCGAAACTCCGGGGGCTTGCGCGAATTCGGCTGCCGCGCGCCGCCAGGGCTTACCAGATGAACGATGCGCGGGCGCTGCCATTCGAGCCCACCGTCACGGCACTGGTCTTGTCGATGCCGTTGTGGCTCGCGTGCACGGTATAGCGCCCCGGGCGCACGCGCACGAGCATGTACGGCCCGCGCGCAGTCGCATCGAGCACGCTCGCGCCACGGGCGTCGACGATCTGCACGCGCACGTCGGCAAGGAATTCGGCGCTGCGGTCGGTGAAGCGCAAGGAAAGCGGCCACTGCGACCGAGCCGCTTGCAGCGCCTTCGATTCGTCGAGGCCGACACCGCCCGACACGAACTCCACGCTGCCTTGCTGCTGCACTTGCGGCATGCCGCCGCCGTTGGTGTTGCCGGCGCTCGACATATCGGTGCTCGAACCGCCCACTGCGCCGTTCGCGGGATTCATGCCGTTCACTGCACCGTGGGCGCCGCCTTGCTGGGCTGGCATCGGCTGCATCGGCGCTTGCTGCGCTGGCATTTGCTGCATTGGTGCTTGCTGCATTGGTGCTTGCTGCATCGGCATTTGCTGCGCCGGCATTTGCTGCGCCGGCATTTGCTGCGCCGGCGCGTTCTCTTGCGGCATCGGCACCTGCTGCACCGGCGCGCTGCCTTGCTGCGCTGCCGCGACGCCCGCGAAACCGAGTGTCAGGGTCGCCGCAATCGCAACGATCGAAAGAACTGGACGCGTTTGATGGAACCTCTTCATCGTGAATGCTCCTTACAAATTGCCTCGGTATCGAACCGGCGCAAAATGCATGCCCAACTCGTGAGGCATGAACAACACGCTGAAAAGAAAACTACCGCCGGGGCGCGAAGCCCACGGCGGCAGTGAAAAAATAGGGTCCGCGCTCAGCCGAGATCGACCGGCACGAAGATCTGCGCGTCGTCGCGCTGAATCAGGAGTGCGATGCTGTTACCCGCTTGCGCGATCATCTGCTTGAGCTGGTCGGGGCTCGTCACTGCGCGGCCGTTCACCGCGAGAATCACGTCGCCGGGCTGGATGCCGGCATTTTCCGCGGCGCCGGACGCCTGCTCGACCAGCAAGCCGTGATCGATCGAGCCATTGCCCTTCTCTTGCGGCGAGAGCGGGCGCACCGCAACACCGAGGCGCCCCTGCATCTGCGACTGAGGCGTGTCGTTCGAGGCGAGCTTGCTGTCGGTGAGCGCGCCGATGGTCGCCGTGAAGTCCTTGGTCGACTTGTCGCGCCAAACCTGAATGTCGGCCTTCGTGCCCGGCTTCATGCCCGCGATCAGCGAAGGCAGGTCGACCGAATCGCCCACCGCCTGGCCGTTCACGGCAAGAATCACATCGCCGGGCTTCAGGCCCGCCTTCGCGGCCGGACCGCTTGCGTCCACCGAACTCACCAGCGCGCCGCGCGGCTTGTCCATGCCGAACGAGTCGGCGAGCGTCTGGTTCATCGACTGCACGGCCACGCCGAGGCGGCCGCGGCTCACATGACCGGTCTTGACGAGTTCGTCCTTGACCTTCATGGCCTCATTGATCGGGATTGCGAACGAAAGGCCCTGGAAGCCGCCCGTCTGCGAATAGATCATCGAGTTGATGCCGATGACTTCGCCCTGCAGATTGAACAGCGGGCCGCCCGAGTTGCCGGGGTTCACCGGCACGTCGGTCTGGATGAACGGCGTGTAGTTCTCGTCGGGCAGCGAGCGCGACTTCGCGCTGATGATGCCCGAGGTCACGGTGTTGTCGAAGCCATACGGCGAGCCGATCGCCACCACCCACTGGCCGACCTTGCTCTGGCGCGGGTCGCCGATCTTCACGGTGGGCAGATCCTTCGCGTCGATCTTGAGCACGGCGACGTCGGACTGCTTGTCCGCGCCCACGACCTTGGCCTTGAATTCGCGCTTGTCGGTGAGCTTCACGGTCACGACGTTCGCGCCGTCCACAACGTGCGCGTTCGTGAGAATGTAGCCGTCCGGGCTGATGACGAAGCCCGAGCCGAGACTCGAGCTAGGCGTGTCGGGCTGCATGCCGCCGCCGTCGCCGCCCATGCCGGGCACGCCGCCGTAGAAGTGCTTGAAGAACTGGTAGAACGGATCGCCCGGATCGATCGGCAGTTGCTGCGCCCCGCCGCGCATGGAGGCCTGCTTCACCACATGCTTCGCACTGATGTTGACGACGGCCGGGCCGTAGGTTTCCACGAGGCCCGAGAAGTCCGGAATGCCGGTCTTGGCAGCGGCCTCGGCGGGCATCATCGCGGCCTGCGCCGGGGTGATCACCTGCGGCGGCGGCACGTCGCGGCGCCCGGCCACATAGCCCGCCGACAACGCGACTGCAACGGCAATGGCCACGGCACTGCGGGTAAAGACTTTGGTATTCATAGCGGACTCCTTGCGCGGGATACTGTCACGACGTAACGAAGATTAAGCGCTATCGCTTAAAGGAGTCTTAAGCGGGGAACTTCGCCGCAAACGCCCGTGCACCGGGCGATTGCGGGATTTCCGAAATGACTCGCGATCTCAAAACCGCACGTCCACCCGCAACCCGCTCGCCGGCGAATCACCGAGCGTGATGGTGGCCTCGTGCTGGTCGGCAATGCGGCGCACGATCGCAAGACCGAGCCCCGTGCCCGATACGTCCGTTGGCGCGCGGCTCGCGCTCGCACCCACGCGATAAAAGCGATCGAACACGCGCGAGCGTTCGTCGACGGGAATGCCTGGCCCGCTGTCGTCGATGCGCACGAGCGGATGGCCATCGTCCACGATCAGGCTCACGTCCACGCGGCCACCCGCGGGCGTGTATTTCGTCGCGTTGTCGAGCAGGTTGTTGAACATCACGCGCAAGGCGTCGGCATCGCCATGCACGTGCGCGTCGACGCTCTCCTCGATGCCGAGATCCACGCCGCGCTGCTGCGCGAGCGGCGCATAGTTGAGCACGCAATCATCTAGCAGCGCATGCAGGTCGACGCTTTGCTCACGCGCGTGGCCGTCGGGCTCCGAGCGCGCGAGCGCAAGCAGTTGCTCGGCAAGACGCGTGGCGCGCGTCACGCCCGCTTGCAGATCGACGAGCGCTTCGCGGCGCGTTTCATCATCCCTTGCGCGCGCAACGAGTTGCGCCTGAATCTGCACCGCCGCGAGCGGCGTGCGCAGTTCGTGCGCGGCGTCGGCCACGAAGGCCTTTTGTGTATCGAGCGCCTGGGCAAGGCGTTCGAGCAGCGCGTTGAGCGCATGCACGAGCGGCATCACTTCACGCGGCAGGCGCTGCTCGGGCAGCGGCTCGAGCGCCTCGGGGTGGCGCGTATCGAGCGCGAGCGCCACGCGCGAAAGCGGCTTGAGTCCGCGCCCCACCACCTGCCACACGGCGAGCCCGAGGAACGGCAGCAGGACGATCAGCGGCCAGAGCGTGCGCAGCGCGACGTTTGCGGCGAGCCGGTTGCGCACCGTCATTGGCTGGGCGAGCTGCACGACGTTGTCGCCGACGATCGCGCCATAGACGCGCCAGTCGCCGCGGTCGGTGCGCTCGGTCGAAAAGCCGAGCTCCGCGCGCGGCGCGAGCGGCGCGCGCGGATGCGAGTAGTACATCAGCTCGCCGTTGCGGTTCCAGATCTGCAGAACGATGCCCTCGGTGCCGGTGTCGCGCGAGCTTAGAATCTCGTTGAACGGCTCGGAAGGCAGCGCAGCGGCAATCTCCTGCAACTGGTAATCGAACAGCTCATTGGCTTCGGCGAGCGCCTGGCGGTAGATCAGCCAGCCCGCGAGGCCCACGCCCGCGACCACGATCGCGAGCAGCCAGAACAGCAGTTGTCGTCGGATCGAACTCATTCGGAACTCATCAAGCGGGCGCTCGTCCTCACGCGTCTTTCGCGATCATGTAGCCGAGGCCGCGCACGTTGCGGATCAGGTCGGCGCCGAGCTTCTTGCGCAGCGCGTGGATGTAGACCTCGACCGTGTTGCTGCCGATCTCCTCGCCCCAGCCGTACATCTTCTCTTCGAGCTGGGTCTTGGAGAGCACCGCGCCGGGACGCGCGAGCAGCGCCTCCAGCAACGCGAACTCGCGCGCCGAGAGCGCGACGGGCGCGCCGTCCTGAGTCACCTGGTGCGAGGCGGGATCGAGCGTGATCGAGCCGTGGCGGATGGTGGACTCGCTGCGGCCCGACTGGCGGCGGATCAGCGCGCGCATGCGCGCGCCCAGTTCGTCGAGATCGAAGGGCTTGATGAGGTAGTCGTCGGCGCCGGCATCGAGACCTTTCACGCGGTCGGCGATGGCGTCGCGCGCGGTGAGGATCAGCACCGGCAGCGCCACGCCGCGCGCGCGCAAGGTGCGCAGCACGTCGAGGCCATCGCGCTTGGGCAGCCCGAGATCGAGCAGGATCAGATCGTAGGAGTCGGCGCTCGCGACCGAGAGCGCGGCCTCGCCGTCCTCGACCCAGTCGACCGCGAAGCCTTCGCCGCGCAGCGCCTTGCGCACGCCCTCGGCGATCATGCGGTCATCTTCGACTAGCAGTATGCGCATCGTAATGAATTGGCAAGGCGGCGCTCGCGGCACCGCGCTTGAAGCTCGAAGTGAATGAAGATGGCTGCATTCTAGCGCCTCGCCCCGCACCACCCGCGAGAACGACGCGCGTGCATGGGTGGTCCAGCCCTGCGCCCGCGCGACCTTTTCCCACATTTCTCGCCGGCGATGCGCGCACGCCACGCGAGGTCTTTACAATGTGCGCTTTTGCGGCGCGCGGCGCCGCGATGCGAACGCCCCCTTTCTCGTCCAACGCTCTTCATGCCGCCCGTTTTGCTGCCCATCTCGCTGTCCCGTCTACGTACCCGGTTCTGCCCGAACACCCCTCGTTCGCTTGCACGTCAATTTACTCGCCCCCTCGCGCTCATCCTCGCCTGCGCGGCGCTCGCCACCTCCTTTGCCGGCACGCCGGCCCTGGCGCAAGCCCAGGGCGAACCGCTGCCCGCCCAGCACCAGGGTGGGCGCGTGCCCGCCGTCAACGTCAGCACCGTCCTGCCGCCGGGCGTGATGGCAGGGCTCGAGCGCGCACACGTACCGCTTTCGTCGGTGAGCGTGGTGATCGAGAAAGTGGGCGACCGACAGCCGAGCGTGGCCGTCAACGCGGGCCAGCCGATGATGCCCGCCTCGACGATGAAGCTCGTCACCACCTGGAGCGGCCTCTCGATGCTCGGGCCCGACTACCGCTGGAAGACCAGCGCCTACACCGACGGCGAAGTGGACGCGAGCGGCACGCTGCACGGCAATCTCTATATCAAGGGCACCGGCGACCCGAAGCTCGTTCCCGAAGAGCTGATCGATCTGGTGCAGAAGATTCGCGCGACCGGCATCGTGCGCATCGAAGGCGCGCTCGTGCTCGACAAGAGCGAATTCGACGTGTCTACTCGCGACCTGCCCTCGTTCGACGGCGACGACAGCGCACCGTACAACGTCGGCCCCGATCCGCTGATGTACGCGTTCAAGGCGGTCTCGTTCACGTTCGCACCATCGCACGACGGCGTGTCGGTCAACGTGGTGCCGCCCGTCGCGCAATGGCAGATCGACAACCAGATCCGCGAGCGCGGCGGCAAATGCGGCGGCCTGCTGCCGAGCCCGCAGGTCACGCCGGGCGCGAACGGCGTGGTCACGGCGAGCTTCGCGGGCAACTACGCGACGCGCTGCGGCGAGCGCACGCTCAACATGGCCGCGCCCGTCGATCACAGCACCTTCTTCGCCGACGGCTTTCTCGCGCTCTGGCAGCAGGCCGGCGGCAGCTTCGAGGGGACGACGCGCGAAGGCGTCGTGCCGCCGCGCTCGCGTCCGATCGCCGTGCATCAAAGCCCGCCGCTCTCGGACGTCGTGCACGACATCAACAAGTTCAGCAATAACGTGATGGCGCGCAATCTGTTCCTCACGCTCGGCGCGGTCGCCGGCAAGCCGCCCGCGACCACGGCGAAGGCCGCAGCCGCCGTCACGGCGTTCCTGCGCAAGAGCGGCCTGAACATGCCCGATCTCGTGCTCGACAACGGCTGCGGCCTCTCGCGCGAAGAGCACATCAGCGCACTCTCGCTCGCGAATCTGCTGCAAGCCGCCAATGCGAGCCCGGTGGCGCAGCCGTTCATCGACTCGCTGCCGATCGCGGGCGTGGACGGCACCATGCGCAATCGCCTGAACAACGCGGGCGTCGACGGCAACGCGCACATCAAGACCGGCACGCTGCGCGACGTGCGCGCGATCGCGGGCTACGTGGCCGCCCAGAACGGCGAGACCTGGATCGTCGTGAGCCTCATCAACGATCCGCGCGCCGAAGCCGCGCGCGCCGCGCACGACGCGCTGCTCGAATGGGTCTATCAGGGCATGCCGGAGGAGAAGCCCGTGTATGTCGATCCGCATCCGAAGCGTGCGTCGAAGGCCAAAGCCAGGCACGCCACGAAAGCGGAAAAGACCACCAGGGTCGTGAAGCGGACGCGCGGCGCGCATTGATCGTCCGGGCGCGCCAGCCGGTCCTGGCGCGCCCGCTTCCCGCACAAATTCGATGCGCGAATCCGCGCCTGCGCATCCCTCCTTCTCTCTCCCCCATCCCCCTCACGCCGGGCGCTCCGATCGAAGCTTTCCTCTAGCAAAGCCCCGCGCGCCGTGCGCGTCGGGCGTGTACTCTGACGGGCACAGTCGATTGGCGCGTCGGAATATGCCTATCGAGACACACACAACATCGCGGCGCTGACTCGCCAGCGCCGCTCAAGGGACAAGGAGAACGGGATTCGTGCAGTTCGACGCTGAATGGCTGCTGCTCGCCCTCGCGCCCGTCTTTCTCGCCTGCATCGGCTGGGAGGCGTGGCACCTCGCCCGCACGCGCCCCGGCGCCGCGCTCTATAGCTGGCCCGACACGCTCTGCAACGCCGCGCTCGCGCTCATGCATCAGGGCGCCGACAAGCTCGCCTGGCTTGTCGCCATTCCCGTCTACGCGTACGTCTACCAGCATTGGCGCATCGTCTCGTGGCAGCCCGGCATTGGCGCGTGGCTCGCGCTGTTCGCCGCGCAGGATCTGCTCTATTACGTGTTCCACCGCGCCAGCCATCGCGTGCGATGGCTATGGGCCGCGCACGTCGTCCATCACTCGTCGGAGCGGCTCAACTTCTCCACCGCGTTCCGCCAGAGCCTCATGTATCCGGTCGCGGGCATGTGGGTCTTCTGGATCCCGCTCGCCGTGATCGGCTTCCCGCCGATGCAGATCGTCGGCATCGTGCTCGTCAATCTCGCGTTCCAGTTCTTCGTGCATACGCAAACCGTCGGCAAGCTCGGCTGGCTCGAGTACGTGTTCAACACGCCGTCGATGCACCGCATCCATCACGCGCGCAATGCGCAGTACATCGATCGTAATTACGCAGGCGTGCTTGCGATCTGGGATCGCCTGTTCGGCAGCTACGTCGAGGAAGACGCGCACGCGCCGCCCATCTACGGCATCGTCAAGCCGCTCGACACCTACAACCCGCTTAAGGCGAGCTTTCACGAATGGCTGGCGATGGCGCGCGACTGCTCGCGCATGCCCGACTGGCGCTCGCGGCTGGCCGCGCTGTTCGCGCCGCCCGACTGGTGCGAGCGCCGCGACGCCACGCACGCGGCAACCGGCCTGGCTGCGATACGCACATACGTGTCGGAAAACAACACCGAGGGTGACATCGGATCGCGCAAGACCTGACAGATTGCGTAGTCTGACGATTAAAAGCTGGCAGCAGGCAATGGCAACACACGCCACAACAGAGGAGATGAAGTGAATATGAAGCAACAAGGACCGAGACACCGTACGCTCGTGCGCGCCACCCAGATCGCTGTCGCGAGCGCGGCTTTCGCGCTCCTCGCCGCATGCGGCGGCGGCAGCAGCAGCGACTCGAGCACGCCGCCACCGCCGCCGCCGTCCGGCGTGAGCATGCAGGTCGTGGCATTCGGCACGAGCCTCACCGACGCTGGCACGTATTCGCCGCAAATCACGCCGGGCTTCGGCGGCGGCCGCTTCACGACCAATCCGGGCGAAGTCTGGGCCCAGAAGGTGTCCGAGTACTTCGGCAGTCCGATGACGCCGGCCTTCGAAGGCGGCTTCGGCCTGCCGCTGACGGCCTCGGGCGGCTTCGACTACGCGCAGGGCGGCGCAATGGTCTCCACCGGCGGCGTGGCCAACACCAGCGCCCCGATTCCCACCGCGAGCCAGCAGCCCGTGACCTGGCAGGTCGGCCAGTACCTGGCACAGCACGGCAGCTTCAATGCGAACCAGCTCGTGCTCGTCGAAGGCGGCGCAAACGAAATCCTGGCGCTGCTCGACAACAATGGCGCAGGGCTCGCAGCGTTCGGCAAGGCCCTCGCGGCCACGCCGTTCTCGACGCTCGTGAACGATCCCGCCACGCAGGCCAAGACGGTCCAGTCGCTGGTCGCGCAGGGCTTCACGCAGACTCAAGCCCAGGCGCTGGTGCCGGCCGCCATCGCGCTGCAGATCATCACGACGGATCCGAACGCCGCCACCGACTTCGCATCGGTTCTGCCGATCGTCACGGCGGCCACGACGCTGGCCACCATCGTCAACACGCAGATCGCGGGCGCGCCCAAGGTCGCGGTCGTGACGGTGCCCGACGTCGGCAAGACGCCGGCTGCGATAACGGCCGATGCGGCCGTCGGCGCGACGCCGGGCTCGGCGAACGCGCCCGACCAGGCGCTCTCGCTCATCTCCGCCGTCTACAACCTCGCGCTGCTGAAGGGGCTCCAGCCGTCGATCGCCGCCAAGAAGGTCCTGCCGATCGACACGTTCTCGTGGATCGACCAGTCGATCCAGAATGCGGCGAGCCTCGGCTTCACCGTGACGAACACGGGGACGGGCTGCAACATCACGCAGATGGCGGCCAGCGCCACCAAGTACGCACTGGCCAATCCGCAGGCGACGCTCGGCTTGAACCCGGCGACGACGCCGCAGTCGGTCATCGACGCCGCCGCGCAGCAATACGGCCAGGCTTTCGGCGACTCGCTGTTCTGCTCGCCGCAGACCTACACGACCCCGAACGCGCCCACGACCTACATGTTCGCGGATCTCGTGCACCCGACCACTTCGCTGCACGCCCAGTTCGCCACCTTCGTGGAAACGCAGCTCGCTGCCGCGGGCATCGGCAAGGCACCGCAGTAACAGAGCACGCGCAGGCCACCCGCGCCGGGCCTCCCGGCGTAAAAAAACACCCCACGGCCCGCCAGGGTCGTGGGGTGTTTTCATTTTTATCGAGCGCGGAGGATCGCGCGTTAGTCCTGCTGCGCTTCGAACGCCGCAGCTGCGCGGCCCAGGCGGTCGTTCACGGCGATCCACTCGATGGTCTCGGGAAGCTTCTCGATGAGGATGCGCGAGACGTTCGCGCGGTCGAGCGCGCGCAGCAGACCATAGAGCTCGCGCGCATAGGCCTGCGGCTCTTCCGGCGCGGCCACGAAATGCACGTTCGCGGCGCTCGCCCATGCACCGGCGCGCGAGCCGCGCGCCACCAGCGCAACCGTCTCGCCCGCGTCGCGCGCGGCCGCGAGCAGCGGCTCCAGCGCCTCGAACGGCAGCAGCGCGAGCGGCGTGCGCGGCGCGTAATGCGCCTTGAGCGTGCCCGACGCGCGCGGCGCCGTGGCGTCCGAGCCATCGGGCAGGCGCGGCGCCTCGCCCAGCACGCGCGCGATATCGTGCGGGCTCACGTGGCCCGGGCGCAGCAGCGCCGGGAAGCCACGCGAAAGGTCGAGAATCGTCGATTCGATGCCGACATCGCACGCCCCGCCATCGAGCACATGCACGGTCGCGCCGAATTCGTCGCGCACGTGCTGCGCCGTGGTCGGGCTCACATGGCCGAAGCGGTTCGCCGAGGGCGCCGCGACGCCGCCATGGCCGCCGCGCCGCTTCGAGAACGCGGCCAGCAGTTGCTGCGCGACCGGATGCGATGGGCAACGCAGGCCCACCGAATCCTGGCCGCCGCTTACCGCGTCGGGAATGCGCGCGTGACGCTTGACGATAAGCGTGAGCGGGCCGGGCCAGAACGCGTTGACGAGCTTTTGCGCCGCCTCGGGCCATTCGGCGGCCCAGTATTGCGGATCGCCGCCCGGCGGCAGATGCACGATCACCGGATGATTTGCGGGCCGGCCCTTCGCGGCATAGATGCGCGCGACGGCCTCTGGGCTCGCCGCATCGCCGCCAAGGCCGTAGACCGTTTCGGTGGGAAACGCGACCAGCTCGCCCGCGTCGAGCAATGCGGCGGCGGCTTCGATCTCGGCCGTGGTTACGTTGCGGCCTGGCTGCTGATCAGACATGATGCGGCCCGGCTCAGCGCGTGACGATGTGCAACAGGCGCGCGCAATCGCGCGCGGCCGTGCGCGCTTCGTCGAGCGTCGGCGCGGTGAAATTCACGTGGCCCATCTTGCGGCCCGGACGCGCCTCTTCCTTGCCGTACAGATGCAGGCGCGCGGAGGGCATCGCCGCGACCTGGTCCCACGGCGGCGTGACGGGCGCAGCGCCTTTCTGGGCCTTGGTCTCCCCCGCGCCCACGGCAAACCACACGTCGCCGAGAATGTTGAGCATCACGGCCGGCGAGTGCTGGCGCGGATCGCCGAGCGGCATGCCAGTCATCGCGCGCACCTGCTGCTCGAACTGGCTCGTCGCGCACGCATCGGTCGTATAGTGGCCCGAGTTGTGCGGACGCGGCGCCATTTCGTTGGCGACGAGCGAGCCGTCTTCGAGCACGAAGAACTCCACGCACAGCACGCCCACGTAGCCGAGCTTCGCAGCGATCTGCAACGCCGACTGCTGCGCCTGCTGCACGAGCGCCGCGCTCGCGTCAGGCGCCGGCACGATGGTGTGCGACAGCACGCCGTCGCGGTGCACGTTCTGCGCGAGCGGATACACCACGCTCGCGCCGCTCACGCCGCGCGCGATCAGCGCGCTCACCTCGAGCTTCAGCGGCAGGCGCTTTTCCAGCACGCAGGGCACACCGCCGAGCGAGGCATGCGCCTCGCGCACTTCGTGGGCGTTGGTCACGCGAATCTGGCCTTTGCCGTCGTAGCCCATGCGCGCGGTCTTGAGGATGCCCGGCAGCACGGCGGCCAGCGCCTCGTCGCCGATAGCTGCCAGCGCCTCGCGCGACTCGATCACCACGTGCGGCGCGACCGGCACGCCCGCCGCCGCGATAAAGCGCTTCTCCGCGATGCGGTCCTGCGCGACGGCCACGCAGCGGCCGGCCGGGCTCACGAAGGTCGACTTGGCGAGCGCGTCGAGACTTGCGGCAGGCACATTCTCGAATTCGGTCGAGACGGCTGCGCACAGACGCGCAAGCTCGGTGAGCGCGGCGGGGTCGTCGTAGGGCGCGCAGATATGGCGATCGGCGACCGCACCGGCGGGGCTCGTCGCATCGGGATCGAGCACGGCGACGCGATAGCCCATGGCCTGGGCGGCAAAGCAGAACATGCGGCCGAGCTGGCCGCCACCCACCATGCCCAGCCATGCGCCGGGCAGGATCGGTGAAACCGGAGAGTTGTCAGGAGTCATCTTCGTGGTCGGTCGCGGCTGGCCGCGGCGCGTGGGGAACGTCGCGCGTGGCCAAACCGGGGTTTAACGTCGAAGCACACACAGGCGGGAACGCGCTGCCCCGCCAGTTTGCCCCTCGACGATGTCACTTCAAGCGCGCTTCATGCGCTTTCGCGCGACGCAATCAAAGCGCCGGCAACACCATCGCGTGCGCCGCTTCGTTCTGGCGCACGCGGAAGGCCGCGAGCTTGTTCGCGTATTCGGGATCGGTCACGCTCAGCATCGATACGGCGAACAGCGCCGCATTGGCCGCGCCCGCCTCGCCGATGGCGAAGGTCGCGACCGGCACGCCCTTGGGCATCTGCACGATCGAGTGAAGCGAGTCCACGCCCTTCAGGTACTTGCTGACCGCCGGCACGCCGAGCACCGGCACCGTGGTCTTGGCCGCCAGCATGCCCGGCAGGTGCGCCGCGCCGCCCGCGCCCGCGATGATCGCGCGCAGGCCGCGCTCGCGTGCCCGTTCCGCGTACTCGAACATTTCGTCGGGCATGCGGTGCGCCGAGACCACCTTGGCCTCGTACGCGACGCCGAATTCCTGCAGGATCGCGACCGCGTGCTTCATCGTGTCCCAGTCGGAGCTGGAGCCCATCAACACGCCGACGAGCGGCGCCGCGTGCTGGTGAGCAGTCTGAACTTCACTCATTGTGCTTCCTTCTTCCCTCTTCGCTGCTTTATGCGAGCTTCTGGCCCGTGAGGCGCTCGAGCGCCTCCTGATACTTA
The DNA here is from genome assembly GCF_051125215.1 of Paraburkholderia sp. A3BS-1L. NCBI lineage: Bacteria > Pseudomonadati > Pseudomonadota > Betaproteobacteria > Burkholderiales > Burkholderiaceae > Paraburkholderia > Paraburkholderia sp. A3BS-1L. The sequence continues at coordinate 2,700,716 of NZ_CP120442.1, forward strand.
GCCGACGTCTTCGCCAGCACGTCGTCGGGCAGCTTCGGCGCCGGCGGCTCTTTCTTCCACGGCTGGGTTTCGAGCCAGTCGCGCACGAACTGCTTGTCGAACGACGGCGGGTTCGAGCCCACCTGGTACTGGTCGGCGGGCCAGAAACGCGACGAATCGGCGGTGAGCGCTTCGTCCATCAGATAAAGCTTGCCGTTGTTGTCCAGACCGAACTCGAACTTGGTGTCGGCGATGATGATGCCGCGCGTGGCCGCGTAGTCGGCGGCTTCCTTGTACAGCTTGATCGAAATCTCTTTGATGGTGCGCGAAAGCTCAGTGCCGATGCGGCGCTCCATCTCTTCGTAGGTGATGTTCTCGTCGTGGTGGCCCATTTCGGCCTTGGCTGCCGGCGTGAAGATCGGCTCGGGCAGCTTCTGCGCGTTCTGCAGGCCCGGCGGCAGCGCCACGCCGCATACGGCGCCGGTTGCCTGATAGTCCTTCCAGCCGCTGCCGGCCAGATAGCCGCGCACCACGGCTTCCACGAGGATCGGCTCGAGGCGCTTGACCACCACGGCGCGGCCCTTGACCTGATCGACTTCGTCGGCGGCCACGACCGTCTCGGGCGCGATGCCCGTGAGGTGGTTCGGCACGACGTGCTTGAGCTTCTCGAACCAGAAGTCGGCCATCTGGTTGAGCACCTCGCCCTTGCGCGGAATCGGCTCGCCCATGATGACGTCGAACGCCGACAGGCGGTCGGTCGTGACGATCAGCAGCTTGTCGTCGCCCACGGCGTAGTTGTCGCGGACCTTGCCGCGGCCGAGGAGCGGCAGCGAGCGGAGCGTGGATTCGTAGAGGGTAGACATCGTCGTGATTCGCTAAAAGAACAATCGAAAACGGGCAGACCCGGGCAATATCGCGGCCACGGATCGCGGAATCAGTCCCCGGCGGGGAGCCGGAATCTGAAAGTATTGCGAGGGTAAACCAAAACTAATCAGAAATCCCGAAAAAGCCCATCGCCGTTCCCCCAAAACAGGCGGAAACGGCGATGTTTTTACGACTCCGGGATAGCCGCGCCAGCGCGGCCATCCGTTTAGCGGACGATCTGCGCGAGTTCGCCCGACTTGTACTTCTCGGCGATCTTGTCGAGCGAGACCGGCTTGATCTTGCCAGCCTGGCCTTCGCAGCCGAACGCGAGGAAGCGGTCCACGCAGACCTTCTTCGCAGCTTCGCGAGCCGGCTTCAGGTAGTCACGCGGGTCGAACTTCGACGGGTTCTCGAACATGTAACGACGGATCGCGCCCGTGATCGCCAGACGCAGGTCGGTGTCGATGTTGATCTTGCGCACGCCGTGACGGATGCCTTCCTGGATCTCTTCGACCGGCACGCCGTAGGTTTCCTTCATGTCGCCGCCGAATTCGCGGATTTCCGCGAGCAGCTCCTGCGGCACCGACGACGAGCCGTGCATCACGAGGTGCGTGTTCGGAATGCGCGCGTGGATTTCCTTGATGCGCTGGATCGACAGGATGTCGCCCGTGGGCTTCTTGGAGAACTTGTATGCGCCGTGCGAGGTGCCGATGGCGATCGCGAGCGCGTCGCACTGCGTGAGCTTCACGAAGTCGGCGGCCTGCTCCGGATCGGTCAGGAGCTGCTCGCGCGTCATGGTGCCTTCGGCGCCATGACCGTCTTCCTTGTCGCCCTTCATCGTCTCGAGCGAGCCGAGCACGCCCAGTTCCGCTTCCACGGTGACGCCGATCGAGTGCGCCATTTCCACTACCTTGCGCGAAACATCGACGTTGTACTCGTACGAAGCGACTGTCTTGCCGTCGGCCTCGAGCGAGCCGTCCATCATCACGCTCGAGAAACCGCTGCGGATGGCTGCCATGCAGACCGCCGGCGACTGGCCGTGGTCCTGGTGCATCACCACCGGAATATGCGGATACGACTCGATCGCCGCTTCGATCAGGTGACGCAGAAACGGCTCGCCCGCGTATTTGCGCGCGCCTGCCGAAGCCTGCATGATCACAGGCGAACCGACCTGGTTAGCGGCTTCCATGATGGCCTGGACTTGTTCCAGGTTGTTCACGTTGAACGCCGGCAGGCCATAGCCGTTTTCCGCGGCGTGGTCGAGCAGTTGACGCATTGAAACGAGAGGCATTGTTGCTACTCCTTTGATTTGAAACGAATTGCTTCATGCCGCCGGCCGTCTAGCGCGGCCGGTCGAGGATGGCCTGGCGGCCACCGCCCGCGCGCCGGGCAGCGGGCTTAATGGCGTGATTTTATCGCGAAGCCGCTCCATTCCCGCCGCCAAAAAAACGAACTGGCATGAAATTAGCGTATCAGGACGTCAAATCGGCGAGAAGATGCAAAAAGGGTTGACAGCCCGCGCCCTGCCTCGCTCGCGCGCGGGCCGCTACAGCCGGGGAAAGCAGCCCGACTAGCACCTGACTGGCACCTTTTAGATACCAATTCGATACCAGCATCAGGCACTCATCTCCCCTGCCCGCATGAGTCTCGAAAATAAACCGAAAAAAATCGCCGCGGCTTTAGAGGACGTCGCCGACCCGCACGATCTTCAGCGTGTTGGTGCCGCCCGGCTGGCCCATCGGCTCGCCCACGGTCAGCACGACCATGTCGCCGCGCGCCGCATAGCCCTTGCTCACCACCACTTCGATGGCCTGCTGGAGCGCCGTGTCGCGATCGTTGCTCGTGTCCAGATGCAGCGGCGTGACATTGCGGTAGAGCGACATCGCCCGCTCGCTGCCGGTGCGCGGCGTGAGCGCGAAGATGGGCACATGGGTCCAGTGGCGCGACATCCACAGCGCGGTCGAACCCGAATCCGTGAGCGCGACGATGGCCTTCGCGCCGAGGTGATAGGCCGTGAACAGCGCGCCCATGGCGATCGACTGGTCGATGCGCGTGAAGGTGCGGTCGAGAAAATCCTTGTCGAGTTCGCTGTGCTCCGACTTCTCCGCTTCCACGCAGATCGCGGCCATCGCCTCGATGGTCTCTACCGGGTACTTGCCCGCAGCCGATTCGGCCGAGAGCATCACGGCGTCGGTGCCGTCGAGCACGGCGTTGGCCACGTCCGAGACTTCGGCGCGGGTGGGCACGGGCGCGTGGATCATCGACTCCATCATCTGCGTGGCGGTGATCACGAGCTTGTTCGACTCGCGCGCCATGCGGATCATGCGCTTTTGCAGCGCCGGCACCGCCGCGTTGCCCACTTCCACGGCCAGATCGCCGCGCGCGACCATGATGCCGTCCGACGAATCGAGGATTTCCTGCAGCGCCGGGATGGCTTCGGCGCGCTCGATCTTCGCGATCATCTTCGGCTTGATGCCGTAGGGCGCGCCCGCGATGTTCGCAAGCTGGCGCGCCATTTCCATGTCGGTGGCGTTCTTCGGGAACGACACGGCCACGAAGTCCGCGCCGAGCGACATCGCCGTGCGGATGTCCTCCATGTCCTTCGCGGTGAGCGCCGGCGCCGTGAGGCCGCCGCCCTGGCGATTGATGCCCTTGTTGTTCGACAGGTCGCCGCCCACGCGCACCGTCGTGTGGATCTCGCTGCCGATCACGCGCACCACGTCGAGCACGATCAGGCCGTCGTTGAGCAGCAGCACGTCGGCGGGCTTCAGGTCGCGCGGCAGATCCTTGTAGTCGAGGCCGACGCGCTCGTCGTTGCCGAGTTCGCAGTCGGCGTCGAGGATGAAGGGCTGGCCGGGCTGGAGCGTCGTCTTGCCGTTCTCGAACTTGCCCACGCGAATCTTCGGGCCTTGCAGGTCGGCCATGATCGCGACTTCGCGGCCGCACTGACGGGCGCATTCCCGCACCATCTCGGCGCGTTGGCGATGATCGTCGGCGGTGCCGTGCGAGAAGTTCAGACGCACCACGTCCAATCCCGCGCGGATCATTTTCTGCAGGATGTCCGGCGTGCTGGAAGCCGGACCGATGGTGGCAACAATCTTGGTGGCGCGATGCATGAGTCTCCTCGTCTGGATGGGATCGCTGGAAAAACCGATGTTGCGAGATGTGCTGGCCGGCTCCCACGCCGATGAGGCGGGGCCGGAACGCGCACCGGTCAGACCCGGCGTCGCTTTCTTGGAGGGCTCGGCGCCAGTCGGCTGGACTGGCGCGGCGTTGCTTGTGCCGACGTTGCCGGCGTTATGGATGTTCGTGCCCGCGAGCGGCGCATGCTCGCGCTTTGGCGCGGCGGCGGGCGTCGCGCTCGCCCGCGCTGCGCCTGCGAGGGGCGCTGCGCGCCCCTGCTCTTTTGTCGCTTTTGCCACCCCGGCTGCGCCGCGCGGCCTGGCCGCGCCGGCGCGAGGAGACTTGCCAGCGGCGGCCTGTGCCGCCGCTTTTGCCACCGCCTTTGCCAATTTGGCGGCCGGGGCGCGCGGTGCCACTTAGCCTGCCGCCCGGGTTTCGAGCACTTCGACTGCCGGCAGCTTCTTGCCCTCGAGGAATTCGAGGAAGGCGCCGCCGCCGGTCGAGATATAGCTGACCTTGTCGGCGATGTTGTACTTCGCGATGGCCGCGAGCGTGTCGCCACCGCCGGCGATCGAGAACGCACCCGAATTCGCGATGGCGCTCGCGAGCGTCTTGGTGCCGTTGCCAAACTGGTCGAACTCGAACACGCCGACCGGGCCATTCCACACCACCGTGCCGGCTTGCGCGAGCTGCGCGGCGAGCGCGTTGGCCGTGACCGGGCCGATGTCGAGAATCATGTCGTCGTCGGCCACGTCGGCCACGTTCTTCGTCTCGGCCTTGGCCGTCGGCGCGAATTCCTTGGCGGTCACGACGTCGGTCGGGATCGGCACCGAAGCGCCGCGCGCGCGCGCTGCTTCAATGATGGCCTTGGCTTCGTCGACGAGATCGGCTTCGGCGAGCGACTTGCCGATCTTCAGGCCGGCCGCGAGCATGAACGTGTTGGCGATGCCGCCGCCGACGATCAGCTGGTCGACCTTCTCGGCCAGCGACTTGAGGATGGTGAGCTTGGTCGAGACCTTCGAGCCCGCGACGATCGCCACGAGCGGGCGCTTGGGCGCGCCGAGCGCTTTGCCGAGCGCGTCGAGCTCGGCCGCCAGCAGCGGGCCTGCGCAGGCGATGCCCGCATACTTCGCGATGCCGTAGGTGGTGGCTTCGGCGCGATGCGCGGTGCCGAAAGCGTCGTTGACATAGACGTCACAGAGCTTCGCCATTTTCTGTGCGAGCTCGTCGGAATTCTTCTTCTCGCCCTTGTTGACGCGGCAGTTTTCGAGCAGGACCACGTTGCCCGGCGCGACGTTCACGCCGTTCTCGACCCAGTTCGCGACCAGCGGCACGTCGCGGCCAAGCAGTTCGGCAAGGCGCTTCGCGACCGGCGCGAGCGAGTCTTCTGGCTTGAATTCGCCTTCGGTCGGGCGGCCCAGGTGCGAGGTGACCATGACGGCCGCGCCGGCGTCGAGCGCCGCCTTGATGGCCGGCACGGACGCGCGCACGCGGGTGTCTTCGGTGATGTTGCCCTGGTCGTCCTGCGGCACGTTCAGGTCGGCGCGGATGAACACCCGCTTGCCCTTGAGCTTGCCTTCGGAGATGAGGTCGGAAAGACGCAGAACCTTGTTCATGGAGATTTCATCTTGATGGTGGGAAGGCGGTGGCAAGCCGATGCGGGCGCCGAATGCAACGCGTGCCCGGGTGCCATGGCTACCGTGGGTGCCATGGGTGCCCGACACGTGCAATCGGGGACAAAGACGCAAAGGGCGCGGCGCGGGATCCGCGCGGCTGCCCTCTGCCGGCCCTGTGACAGGCCGCTGCGCCGCTGCGGGTCGCTGCTCGGCGCCGGGCGCGAGGCCAGCATCGATTTGCGAGATCGGTATTTTAGCCGATAGCCAGGTTGATCTGAGCGTGCATCAGAGAATGTCGCGTATTTGCATGGGCGCTGCGCAGACCTTGCGAGACCTTACAGCGCCAACGCGCGAGCCCGCGAGCGCGCTTGCGGCGCACAAATGACGCTAAAATGGCACTCTTTGCCCCGCGCGCGCCCGAAGGGTTCGCGCCTGGGGCGTGCGGCGCCGAATGTGGCAAGACAGCCGGCTGCGCCCGATCGATACACCGGATACAAAGAGAATCATCCTCATGAGCGAACTCAAGGAAATGCCCCTGGTCGAGTTGAAGGCCAAGGACCTGCCCGCGTATTGCCCGAATCCGTCGATGCCGCGCTGGAGCAATCATCCGCGTGTCTTTCTCGACGTGACCCACGGCGAAGCGAAGTGCCCGTATTGCAGCACGCGCTACAAGCTGCGCGACGGCGAGGTCGTGCACGGCCACTGACGGCTGCTGTTGGCAGGAAGCGGCACGGTTCGCAAGGTTCGCACACACGGCGGTAACGTGAGGACAGGCGGCCCGGGCCGCCGCATTCCGGGCGCTCAGCGCAACAGAAGACGCCGCGCCAGCGTGGGCACCCGATGATGCCCGCGCCGGCACGCGGCATGTTCCTCGCGCCTGCCGCCACTGGCGCATCATCCGCCACGCAGGCCCCTCGAACGGCCCGCAACCCGCCGGCGCGCTTGCCGCGCCGATTCCCTAACCGCGTTTCGCGCACGCTCCGGCCCAAGGTTGCCGGGCCGCGTACGAAATCCCCGCCCTTTTTCCGGACCCTGACTCCCGATGCGCCGCGCGCTGGTAATTGCACCGAATTGGATCGGTGACGCACTGATGGCGCAGCCGCTTCTTTCGCGGCTCGTAAAACTGCATCCGCGCATCGACATCGATGCGATTGCGCCCACCTGGGTTGCGCCCGTGCTCGAGCGCATGCCCGAGATACGCGACGTCTACGCCACCGACCTCGCCCACGGCAAGCTGCAGCTGCTGCGCCGCTGGCAACTGGCCGGCGACCTGCGCGCCGAGCGCTACGACGCGGTCTACGTGCTGCCGAATTCGCTCAAGTCCGCGCTGATCCCGTGGCTCGCGAACATTCCGCTGCGCATCGGCTACACCGGCGAGAGCCGCTACGGCTTCCTGAACGTGCGCCACGCGAATCCGCCCAAGGACGAGCGCCCGCCGATGGTCAAGCACTACGCCGCGCTCGCCTACGCGCCCGGCGCCACCGTACCCGACGACCTGCCGCTGCCGCGTCTCGAAGCGGATCCGAACGAAGCCTCGCGCGTCTCGGCGCGCTTCAATCTCGACACGCGCGTGCCGCTGCTGGTGTTCTGCCCCGGCGCCGAATACGGCCCCGCCAAGCGCTGGCCGCCCGAGCATTTCGCGGCGCTCGCGCGCATGGTCGGGCAGTCGTTCCCGTACACGCAGATCATCGCGCTCGGCTCGCCCAAGGACGCTCCGCTCGCCCAGGCGATCGCCGACAAAGCCCCGAACGTGCGCAACCTGTGCGGCCAGACCGCGCTGGGCGAAGCCTGCGCGCTCATCTCGCGCGCGAGCGCCGTGGTCACCAACGATTCGGGTCTCATGCACGTCGCCGCCGCTCTGCGCCGGCCGCTCGTGGCGATCTACGGATCGACGGATCCGCGCCACACGCCGCCCTTGTCCGACCTCGCAAAGGTACAATGGCTGCATCTCGAATGCAGCCCCTGCTTTGCGCGCGAGTGTCCGCTCGGGCATCTGAACTGCCTGCGCGAACTGAGCCCGGAACAGGTCTTCGACGATTTGCGCGGTATGCTGGTCGCCCAGCGCTAGCAGCACCGAACCCGGGCGGCGAGCGCGCCGCGCATGCGCCCGCGCGGTTTCCCTTCGGCCCGCCCGCGGGCTGCCGGCGCCCGGAAAACCTCGCGCCCCTCACGGGCTTCGGGCCGTGGATGTGCGGCACGCCACTGACACCATGCATCGAGCGCGCGCCCAATTCAGGTAACGCGCTACGAAGCGGGGCGTCACAGGCCTGTCTCGCGACGGTCTCATGATGCGGCGGCGTGCGCCTGGCTGCCAGGCGCCACGAACCGCCGCCTCGGAACCGAAGCAAATGCCGAAGCCAACGCCAACCCGCGCAAGAAGCGCATCAGATCAACGAGCCATGCCACGTTTTGCCCACATCTTCGAAGCCGCCGCGGACACCCTCAACGCGTACTATCAGGCCGTCGCGGAGGTCAACATCGACACGTTGATGGGCCTGTGGATCGACGAGGAGTTCGTGAGTTGCATCAGCGCCCAGGGTTCGCATCTGCACGGCCTGTCCGATATTCGCGCCGGTCTCGCCGCGGAGCTCGAAGCCGCGCCGGTGTCGATCGAGCCGCTCGACATCCGCGTCTACGACAGCCTGGGCACGGTGGTCTACGCCATCGTGGAGGCGCATCGCCCTGTGGATCCGAACGCGATTCCGGCAATGGTCTTCACGACTTATGTGATGGTGCATGAGCGCGGCGAGTGGCGCATCGCGCACATTCACGCGAGCCGCATGCCCGACGACGCCGCGAGCCAGTTCTCAGCAAAGCTGCGCCACGGCCAGGGCGCGCTGCATTGACAAAGGCGTGCGCGGCGCCAGCAGGACAGCGGTAAAAGCAGGGCCAGGCGCGGGAGAAAGGGGACGGCCATGAGCACGACAAGCGAAAAAGCGGCGTTAAGCCGGACTAGCAACGAAGCGGCAAGACACCCTGCCGCGTCTGTCCTGAACGGCGCGCGCGGCCACGCGCAGGGGGGCGCGAACCACCCCGCCGCCTATCAGACGCACTGCCAGTCATCCTGCCAGACGCCCTACCAGGCTCCCTTCTGGCTGCCGGGCGCGCACCTCCAGACCATCATCCCCGCGCTGTTTTCGCGCCTGCCCCTGCCCGCCTATCGGCGCGAACGCTGGGACACGCCCGATGGCGACTTCATCGAGCTCGATTGGGCCGACGCGCCGCCGCAACATTCGTCACAAGCGCCGCTGTTCGTGCTCTTTCACGGTCTTGAAGGCAGCTCCGGCTCGCACTACGCCCGCGCGTTCGCGGCGGCAGCGCACGCGCACGGCTGGCACGCGGTCATCCCGCACTTTCGCAGTTGCAGCGGGCCGATGAACCTGCTGCCACGCTTCTACCATCTCGCCGACGCAGCCGAAGTCGACTGGGTCCTGCGCCGCCTCGCCGCGCGCCACGCGGGCCCGCTCGTGGTGGCGGGCGTTTCGCTCGGCGGCAACGTGCTGCTGCACTGGCTCGCGCAGCAACGCGAAGACGCAAGGATCGTGAGCGCCGCCGCCGCGATTTCGGCGCCGCTCGACGTGCACGCGGGCGGCAAGATGCTCGCGAACGGCTTCGGCATGGTCTACACGCGCAGCTTCCTGAAGACGCTCAAGGTGAAAGCGCTGCAAAAGCTCGAACAGTATCCAGGCTTGTTCGACGCGCAAGCGGTGCTGGCGACGCGCAACATGTACGAATTCGACGATGTCGTGACCGCGCCGCTGCATGGCTTCAAGAGCGCGCACGACTACTACACCCGCGCGACGGTGCGCCCGAAGCTCGGCGAGATCGCCGTGCCCACGCTCGTCCTCAACGCGCGCAACGACCCGTTCCTACCGGGCGATGCGCTGCCTGAGCACCACGAAGTGAGTTCTGCGGTCGAGCTCGAGCAGCCCGAAGACGGAGGCCACGTCGGCTTCATGACGGGGCCGTTTCCGGGCCGCAACGACTGGCTCGCGCAACGCGTGACCCGCTACCTCTCGCCCCACCTCGCCAAGACCCATGGATGACATCGTCAAACAGGCGCTCGCGCGCTGGCCCAACGTTCCGCATTGCACCGGCTGGCTGCTGCTCGACGCGCGCGGCCACTGGCGCCTGCGCGACGAAGCCGATCAGGCCCAGGGCGCACCAGGCACGCTAATCCGGCACGAGGCGCTCATCGGCTTCATCAACCGCAATTACGGACGCGACGCCAAGGGCCAATGGTTCTTTCAGAACGGGCCGCAACGCGTCTATGTCGAGCTCGAATACACGCCGTGGGTCGTGCGCCTCGCCAGCGCGAACGGCGGCGCACTGACGCTCGCCGATCAGGCGGGCCAGCCTTTCGAGCCGACTGCCGTGTACGTCGACGAGCATGGCAGCGTGCTGTTCGAAGCTGCGCCGGAATCGACGATGGAAGCGGCCACGGAAAGCGCCGACATCGCCGCAGCCACGCATGCGCGCGTGGCCCTGCTGCACGATCACGATCTCGACTGCTTCACGGAGCATGCGACGCTAGCCGAGGACGGCGAGAGCGGCACGTTTCACTGGCGCGCCGAGACCGCGCTGCCCTTGCAGCCCATCGCGCGCGCGGACGTGCCCGCGCGTTTCGCGTTCATACGGAGTCCGGAGCAAGCTGAAAAGGCGGAAAAAGCCGCTGGCTGAGCGGGATAGGCGCGTTCACCCCTGGTCCTGTTCGTCCGCGCGCTCTTCCTTGTAGCGCGCCTCGAAGTCATGCAGGCGCGCATCGATCGTCGACAAATCGTAGAACCCCACCGACTTCATGTCGCGCGCCTCCTTTAGCTGCCGGATCGCCGACGGCCACGCGCCATCGAGCGCGAACTTCTCCGCGAGCGCCCGCCGTTGCGCAAGCAGGTCGCCCAGCCCCGCGCTCGACTGAGCGAGATACAGCCACCACGCCCCCTCGCGCGGCTCGGACTCGGTCTCGCTGCGCGCGAGCGTCTGCGCCTCCTTGAAGCGGCGCGCGTCGATCAGCGCCTGCAGCAGGCCGTCGGTGGCCGCATGCGACGCGGGCCACGCCGCATGCGCGGCCTGCGCGAGCCGCACAGCTTCGTCGAAGCGGCCCGCGCGACGCGCGATCTCGGCAGCCAGCACGTCGAGGCTCGGCGAGCTGCGGATTTTGCCGCCACTGCTCTTACCCGCGTTGCTGCCCCCGCTTCCACCATCCGCGGCTTCGAAGCTGGCAAACGATGCGCGCGCATTCGCAAGCGACGCCGCGGCGGCGTCGTAGCGTTCGACGCGCATCTGCGCACAGGCAATGCCGTACCAGTTCGCCGCGACGTTGAGCGCGACGCGATCGTCGATCTCGACGCGCAGACGCGCAATCTCGTCGAGGTAATCGCCGCGCGAACGGTCCTGAAGCACGCGCACACGCGCACGCACAAAACCGTATTCGGGCGACTGGCGCGGCTGCCGGTAAGGCGAGCGGCGAGCGCGATCCTCCATGTCGGCGATGCGCGAGATCGTGAGCGGGTGCGTGCGCGCGTAGGCCGGCACGCCGGCGTCGCCCAGCGACGTGCGCTCGAGCCGCTCGAAGAACGCCACCATGCCCCAGGCATCGTAGCCTGCGCCCGCCAGCAGCTTGAAGCCGACGCGGTCCGCCTCATGCTCGGCGGCGCGCGAGAAGCGCAGCTGGCTGTCGACGGCGTAAGCCTGGCTGCCCATGGCGATCGCGCTGCCGAGATCGCCGCTCCTCGCCAGCACGCCCGCGAGAATGCCGAACACAATACCCGCGAGCGCGGCATAACCCGTACGCTCGCTCTGGGAAAGCATGCGCGCGATGTGCCGCTGGAGCACGTGGCCCATCTCGTGGCCGAGCACGGAAGCCAGCTCCGACTCGGTCTGCGTGGCCACGATCAGTCCCGTATTCACGCCGATGAAGCCGCCCGGCAGCGAGAACGCGTTGATCCGTCCATCGCGCACGGCGAACAGATCGAAGTCCGGCCGATACCCACCGATGAACTGCGCCGCCGCCGAAGCCGAGAGGCGCTCCGCCACCGAGTTGAGATAGTCGCGCACGAGCCAGTCGCCGATGTAGTCGGGATCGCGCCGGATTTCGCGCATCACGCGCTCGCCGATGCGGCGCTCCGCCTGCGGAGTGAGCTCGCCGCCCGAGCCGTCGCCGAGGTCGGGCAGTTGCGGAACCCAGGCCGGCGCGCGCGCACTGGCGTTGCCGCGTGCGCCCGACATCCCGGAGGAGTCGGTGAGTTGTCCTGATCCGGACGTGCCGAAACGGCTCTGCGCGCCGCCATAAGTGCCGAATACCCCCTGCGCGATCGAGGCCGGAACGGCGAAGCTGGCTTCATCGTCGAGCGGGCCGCTTACGAGCGCGGGCTCATCGGGGGCGAGCGCGCCAACGACGGATGGCTTGCTCGCGCGAGGCCCGGCCGCACCCGTGGCGGGCGCGCTCGCCGCATGGAGATCGAGCACGGCCGCGTGCGCAGCCGATGCCCCCGCCCCACCGCCCGGCGCCTGTGCGTGCGCTTGCGGCGTAACGGCAAGCGACATGCACAACCACGCAGCAAGCAGCCGTTTCAGATGCATTGATGACAGGATCGAAGAATGCAGAGCGCTGGCCCAGTGGCAGGAATCCATCATCTGGCGCCTGCGCCGACTGGCCCCGACCGACCGATTGTAGCCCCGTGCGCCAAGCCTGGAACGCTGCACTCCCCAATGGAAGTGCTGCCGCAACGATGCGCGAGAGCCATCGCCGGGTCTCCATGTTCCGTGCTTGACCGGATGCTCCGACGGGCGGGGCCGTATTCGAATCTTTCGCTTAATATATCGGCGCGAACGATTCACTCCGAGCTTACAATCCCGGAACCTTGGCGCAGCACCTGCGTCGATAGCAAATACACGGCGCGTCGAGCGAAATCCTGCTAATCCGCGCCTTCATCATGAAAGAACCCACCATGCCCGAACTCACCCATTTCGACGCCGCAGGCGACGCGCACATGGTCGACGTCGGCGGCAAGGCCGAGACCCGGCGCATCGCCGTGGCGAGCGGCACGATTCGCATGCTGCCGGCCACATTCGCGCTGGTGCGCGACGGCAACGCGAAGAAAGGCGATGTGATTGGCGTCGCGCGCATCGCCGCGATCCAGGGCGCCAAGCGCACCTCGGATCTGATTCCGCTGTGCCATCCGCTCGCGATCACACGCGTGAAGGTCGATTTCGCGCTCGATGAGGCGCTGCCAGGCGTGCACTGCACCGCGCAAGTGGAGACGCTGGGTCGCACGGGTGTGGAAATGGAAGCGCTGACCGCGGTTCAGGTGGGCCTGTTGACGGTCTACGACATGTGCAAGGCGGTGGACCGCGGCATGACGATCACCGATGTGCGCGTGCTGGAGAAGCACGGCGGGAAGTCGGGGGATTGGGTGGCGGCGGGTTAAGGCCCGCCAGGGCGGAGTTAAGGCAATGTCCAAACGCTGAGCGCGTTCGTTGGCGCGCCCAGCGGCGAGCCGGAGCCCAGCCGCCGCGCCCGATAGTCAATCATCCCTCAATCATCCGAATCGTCGTCCGATTCGCTCGACTCTTGCTGGACCTTCGTCGCCGGCATGCCGTACTTTTTCACCAGCGCGGCCTTGAAGCCTGCGAGCGCCGGCTCGGCGTCGCAGAGGCTGTAGAGCGAGGCCATTTGCGTGGGCCAGTCATGCAGTTCCTGCGCAAAGATCTTCAGGCGCTCGACCGTGTCGAACGCGCCGTCCTGATTCCCATCTAGCGCCTGCAGTGCCGCATAGCGGCGCAGCACGGTCTCGCCCGGCAGCAGCGCAATCGCGCGCTCGTGCGCGGCGAGCTTGCTCGCGAGATCCCGGGCGTCGATCGACATGAGCGTCGCCATGCCGTAATTGCCCCAGGCGCGGAACAGGAACGACGGCTGCGCCGCATACTCCTCGGCGGGATGGGAACCGTAGTACAGCACCTCCGCTCGGTTGTAGTCGCGCAGCACCGGCCACAGCGAAACGATGCCGCCGAACACGAGCACCGCATAAACGGCGCGCGTGAGGCTCGGCGGAACGAAGCGCAGCGGCTTCGTCTCGAGCAGGCCGAACACGAACATCGCGGGGAGCAGGAAGAACATGTACTGCTGCGGATACTCGACGAGCGCATGCATGACCAGCGCGCCAATCAGCGCAAAACCGAAAATGCGCTCTGCCGTATGCGGCGCGCGCAGCGCGCGCACGAACCAGGCGACGAGCCCGATCACGACGATCGCGCAGCCCAGCACACCCGTCTTGGCGAGCAAGTCGATGAAGATGTCGTGCGAGTTGTTGGCGATCTCGACGCCGCCCAGCGTGCGCGCGAGTTCGAACTGATGGATCGGGAAGTCTCCCCAACCCACGCCCAGCAGCGGATGCGTCTTGAACATCGTCCAGCCGTAGCGCCACAGTGCGATGCGCGGCGCGATCTGGCCGGCGTCCTTGAAGCGATCGGCCGCCGACTGGTCGAGCAACAACTCGTAGTGGACGTTGGCCCAGCGCACGAGCCCGTTCACGGCGAAGAAAATCACAAAAAGCACGATGGGCACGACCCAGGCACGCGCGCTGCCGACACGCGCGACCGCACCGGTGGTGCTGCCCGCCTCGTCTCCGGCACGCACGCCGCGCGTCGCGGACAGCGCCATCCAGAGTCCCGCAACGACAATTACGGCCATCTGCAGCCACGGGCCGCGCGACACCGTAAGCGCGAGACCGCCCGAGTAGATGACCGAAAGCACGACCCACAACAGGACGTTCAGACGACGCGTCTGCACGAGGTACAGCGCCGCTGCCGTCGCGAACGCGATGTAGGTCGCGAGGTGATTGGCTTGCGCCATGTTGCCGAACGGCCGCCGGTCGAAGCGCACGTTGTAGGCGACCACGAGCGGCGTGACCTTCGCCTCGAGATGCAGCAGTTGAATGACCTGGCAGAACACCGCGAACAGGCCGCCGATCATGAGCGCCCAGGCGCCCCACACCATCGCCGTGCGCGTGAGGTTCACGCGCGTGATGCCATAGCCCGCGTGGACGGCCATGAAGGCGGCCAGCAAATAGCCCGCGCCCAGCCAGTTCATCGACGGTTGCTCGACGGGCAGCGCGAGGGTCTGCACGATGAGCAGCACACCGAAGGCGAGGGGCACGAGCGCGACCGCGGGCGAAGCGAAGTCGCGCGCCGGCCGCGCGGAGCGCACCAGAAGCCAGACCCCGGCGCCGACCATCAGATACAGCGCGAGCGCGGTGAATTCGGAATAGAACGTCGGGATGGGATACGTGTGGACGACGACCGCATACGGCAGGATCAATGCAACGGCCAGCAGGACGAACGTGAGGTAACGCGCAAAAGGAGAAGGCATGGGAATGGGGGGCGTCGGCAACCGGCGCACTATACAAAACTTTTCCCTCCCTGTGCGGAAGGCAGACGAATGAAATCCGCCCGCACCTGCCATGCCTTCGATCCGTACGCCGCGCAACAGGCCCCGGCTCCAGGTGGGTGCAGCATGGCGGCGCATGCGCCAGACATCGCGCGCCGGACGCCCTCACGGCGGCCGGCGCGCGAATTGCCGCCTCTCACGCGTGCTTCACAAGACCCTCACGCTCTCAAGCCCGGCACTCCGGCGGCGCGAGGTTGGCGGGCAGCGTAGCCGCCTCGACAGGCACCGGACCCAAGCCAGGTGCGCCGAGCGACGAGGCCGACTTGCCGCCCGCGAAGCATTCCCACGTGAGCGTGCCGCCCTGCACGCTGCCTTGCGTGAGCGCCACGCGCGCGGTGGGCGAGTCCGCGTTGTCGGGCACCGACGGCACGAGCACGATCGTGTTGCTGCCATCGGGCGCGATGCGCTTGGTGAACACCACGGTGATCTGCCCGGTCGTGTCGTCCACCTTCACGGAGTCTACGTTGCGCGTGGCCGGCGGCACCGTGTAGCCTGCGCCGAACGCATTGCCGCTTGCGGCGTTCTCCGCCACTGCAAGCCGCGCTGCGGAAGCCAGTGAGAGGCCCTCGCCCACCCGGCTGCGCGCAAGATAGTCCTGATACGCAGGAATGGCATACGCGGCGATCACACCAACGATGGCAAGCACGATCATCAGTTCGATGAGCGTGAAACCGGGCGCTGACCAGCGCTTCGCGAGACGCACGAACGCGCGACAGGACCGCACGAGCGAAGCCGCGGCATGCGTGGCATGGCTCGCAAACGGTGGGGCCGCGGCCGACGCGGCACAGGGCCCGGCGAAGCGAGACGCGCTCGGGCTGGAAAGGGATGGGGATACGGTCATCATCAGGGCTCCTGAAACGAGAAACGCCTGCTCACGAAACAGTGAACAGGCGCTTCGATCGTATCGGCGCCCCCGTTGGCGCAGCAGTCGGCCGGATGGCTTAGGCCTGACGCTGTCGGAGCATCGGCTTGTGTGCGAGGCGCAGCGTCCACGCGACGGCCAGCTCAGAACGACCGGAAGAGCGCCAGCGCCGCACTCAATGCGTGCCCCGCGCGCGCCGCTCGTTGCGGCGCTTGAGCAGATGCCCGACCACCACCACCAGAATCGCGCACGCCGCGCTCATGCCATATTCGGCGGCGGGCGTATCGAGCAGCGGCCAGCGGTCGCCGGCCGGATCGTTGATGATCAGCCCGCCCGCGATCCAGCCGAGCAGCGCAGCGCCCAGCGTCACCACCACAGGATAGCGGTCGAGCAGCCTGAGCACGAGCTGGCTGCCCCACACGATCAGCGGAATGCTCACCATCAGGCCAAAGATCACGAGCGCGATGCGGTGGCGCGGGTCGGCGGCTTCGGCCGCGCCCGCGATTGCCACGACGTTGTCGAGGCTCATCACCGCATCGGCGACGATGATGGTCTTGATCGCGCCGATCAGCTTGTCGGAGGGCTTCACGTCAGCGTGCTCGAGATGCGAAGGCGCAAGCAGCCGCACCCCGATCCACAGCAGCAGCAGGCCGCCCGTGAACTTCAGGTACGGCACGTTGAGCAGCACGACCGCAAAAGCGATCAGCACGACACGCAGCACGATCGCGCCGACCGTGCCCCAAACGATGCCGCGCAGGCGCTGTTGTGCGGGCAAGTCGCGGCAGGCGAGCGCGATCACCACGGCGTTGTCGCCACCGAGCAGGATGTCGATGACGATGATCTGAAAAACAGCGCCCCAGTGGAGCGACGTGAAAAACTCAAGCATGAAAGCGACAAGAGAATCGTGAATGCAGCAACAAGGCGCGGCCGCCGTAAAAAAAAGCAGCCGCACAAGTAAAAAAGCGAGGCAGCCATGACTGACTCCCTCGCTTCTGTCCGGAAACCTCTTGAAAGGGTTCCGCAAGCATATCAAAAAACGCTGGCCACCCGCGCATCACATCGTGC
Source organism: Paraburkholderia sp. A3BS-1L (assembly GCF_051125215.1). NCBI lineage: Bacteria > Pseudomonadati > Pseudomonadota > Betaproteobacteria > Burkholderiales > Burkholderiaceae > Paraburkholderia > Paraburkholderia sp. A3BS-1L. The sequence goes on from NZ_CP120442.1 coordinate 2,717,670, forward strand.
GCGGGCGCGCAGCCAGTTTTGAAATTTACCGCGCCGAAATTACAGAATCGACTTCAGCAGACGACCCATTTCCGACGGGTTGCGCGTCACCTTGATGCCGCAGCCGTCCATGATTTCCAGCTTCGCGTCGGCCGTGTCCGCACCGCCCGAGATCAGCGCGCCGGCGTGGCCCATGCGCTTGCCCGGAGGCGCCGTGACGCCTGCGATGAAGCCGACCACCGGCTTCTTCATGTTGTCCTTGATCCAGTAAGCGGCGTTGGCTTCGTCCGGACCGCCGATCTCGCCGATCATGATCACGGCGTCCGTATCCGGGTCGTCGTTGAACATCTTCATGACGTCGATGTGCTTCAGACCGTTGATCGGGTCGCCGCCGATACCGACTGCCGACGACTGGCCGAGGCCGAGCGCCGTCAGTTGGCCCACCGCTTCATACGTGAGCGTGCCCGAACGCGACACGACGCCGATGCGGCCCTTCTTGTGGATGTGACCCGGCATGATGCCGATCTTCAGCTCGTCCGGCGTGATCGTGCCGGGGCAGTTCGGGCCGAGGAGCAGCGTCTTGCGGCCTTCGCGGCGCATACGATCCTTGACTTCGATCATGTCGCGGACAGGGATGCCTTCCGTGATGCAGATCGCGAGATCGAGGTCGGCCTCGACGGCTTCCCAGATCGCGGCGGCGGCGCCTGCGGGCGGCACGTAGATGACCGAAACGGTCGCGCCGGTGGCTTCCTTGGCTTCACGCACGTTCGCGTAAATAGGAATGCCTTCGAAGTCCTCGCCGGCCTTCTTCGGGTTCACGCCCGCGACGAACGCTTCGCGGCCGTTGGCATATTCACGGCAGGCGCGCGTGTGGAACTGACCGGTCTTGCCGGTGATGCCCTGCGTGATGACCTTGGTGTCTTTGTTGATCAGAATCGACATGTATTGACCTCTGTTCGTTTGGCGTCGCGCGTCGCGTCAGCCGGGCGGACCCGAGCCTTCGCGCCGGCACGATGCCATTCGTATCCGCTGAAAATTACTTGCCTTCGGTAGCCGCGACGACCTTCTGCGCAGCCTCTTCCATGCTGTCCGCCGAGATGATCGGCAGGCCCGATTCGGCCAGCATCTTCTTGCCGAGGTCCTCGTTCGTCCCCTTCATGCGCACGACGAGCGGCACATTCAGATTCACGGCCTTCGAACCGGCGATCACGCCTTCCGCGATCACGTCGCAGCGCATGATGCCGCCGAAGATGTTCACGAGGATCGCCTTCAGGCCCGGGTTCTTGAGCATGAGCTTGAACGCTTCGGTGACCTTCTCGGTCGTGGCGCCACCGCCAACGTCGAGGAAGTTCGCCGGCTCGCCGCCGAACAGCTTGATGGTGTCCATCGTGGCCATCGCAAGGCCTGCGCCGTTCACGAGACAGCCGATGTTGCCGTCGAGCGAGATGTACGCGAGGTCGAACTTCGAGGCTTCGATTTCAGCCGGATCTTCTTCGTCCAGGTCGCGGTAAGCAACGATTTCCGGGTGGCGGAACAGCGCGTTCGAGTCGAAGTTGAACTTCGCGTCGAGTGCGATGACCTTGCCGTCGCCCGTGACGTTGAGCGGGTTGATTTCGGCCAGCGACGCGTCGGTCTCCCAGAATGCCTTGTACAGGCCTTGCAGGATCGCGCGCGCTTGCGGAATCGAGGCAGCCGGCACGCCGATCTTCGCGGCGAGGTCGTCGGCCTGAGCGTCGAGCAGACCCGTCGACGGCTCGACGATGACCTTGTGAATCAGTTCCGGATGCTTTTCGGCAACTTCTTCGATGTCCATGCCGCCTTCGCTCGAGCCCATCAGAACGATCTTTTGCGACACGCGGTCAACGACGAGGCTGACATACAGTTCCTGCTTGATGTCGGCGCCTTCTTCGATCAGCAGACGGTTGACGCGCTGTCCTTCCGGACCGGTCTGGTGCGTGACGAGCTGCATGCCGAGAATCTGGCTCGCGTATTCGCGAACCTGTTCCAGCGACTTCGCCACCTTCACGCCACCGCCCTTGCCGCGGCCACCCGCGTGAATCTGCGCCTTGACGACCCACACCGGACCGCCCAGCTCTTCAGCGGCCTTGACCGCGTCGTCCACCGAAAACACCGGCTTGCCGCGCGGTACCGCGACTCCGAATTTCCGCAGGATTTCCTTACCCTGGTACTCGTGAATCTTCATGCGTGATTCCTTCAGTCTGAGAGTTGGAGTGAACTTCGTTTCCGCTGTTGTTATTCATGCGCGAGAACGCCGGCCCTGCCCTCTTGGCTCAGGCCTGTTGGGTTGTCGCGCACGCTGGAGGCTTGTGCGCCGCGTTCTATTGATTGCGGCACATGACCATACCAGCGCGGATAAAACTGCCTCACCGCCTCACCGTCGAACCGCAGCGCATGGCAGCGGCCGAGCTGGAAAGGCGGCGTTTCGCCGGCGGCTTCGCCGTCGGCGGTCTTGCTCGGTTCCTGCCCGGACGCTTCGCCGGGCGTTCCGCGCGAGATTTCCCACACCTCTCCTGCAAACGCCTGGACCGCGACTGTCGGCAACACGCCCAGCATTTCCGTGAGGTGCGTGCAGCCAACCGTGCCGGCGAGCAACCGACCGGCTTCGCGGCGAAAGTTCTTGAGGAGATTGAGCCCGATAAGGGCCCGATAGGCGGGATGAGCGTTCTGGCACTGACCGTCGTACGGCACCCAGTCGGACGACGCTTCGGCGTCGACGACGTTGAGCTTGCGATCGATCGTGATGCGGAGCCAGAGTTCATGGATCGGCGAACCGTTGGGCCGCACACCGGCGGCGAGCGGCACGTCGCGTGGCTTATGATCGGTCAGGCACGCGTCGATGTCCCACAGGCCGTCTTCGCGCTCATAGGCGACCGCCCGGATAGCGCGCTGATGACGCAACTGGCGAGGCGCTGGCGAAGAAAGCGGCATGCTAGTAGAGGTAAGACCGGACAGGAAAACCTCTCGATTTTAGCATACCGAGTATTTGAGACAGCGGCGAACCCACAGCGCCCGGCAGTGCCAGGCCGCAGCTGTTTTTTGAGTCGACCGGATCAATTTTTGGTCAGTCGCCCTCGAAGCTGTCTTCGATGCCCTTCAAAATCTTGCCGATTATCGACATCGAAAAGCCTCGCGCAGCCAGAAAACGCGCCTGTCGCGCGCGCTCGGCGGGCGTCTCGGGTAACTGGCCGTACTTCTTTTGCCAGACGGCACGGGCCCGGGCGAGTTCCGTTTCGCGCAGTTGCGCGTTGACTTCTTCAATGAGCGCGTCGCCCACGGCATGACGCTTGAGCTCGCTGACGATGCGCCCCGCTCCCACGCGCGCGGCGCGGCGGTACACGACGCTTTCCGCAAAGCGTGCGTCGGATAGCCAGCCTTCGCGTTCGAGCGCGTCGAGCAGTGCTTCGAGCTCGTCGGCGTTTTCGGTGAAAGGCATGAGCTTGCGCGAAAGCTCTGCGCGGCTGTATTCGCGGCGCGAGAGATAGCCGAGCGCACGGCCCTTGAGGGAACGCTCGGGGCGCTGCCTGCCAGGCGCTTCGTTCGTGGGCGCGTTTCGCGAGGTGCGTGAGGTACGCGAGGTGGAGGTGCGCTCGAATTGGTCGGCTTGCGACGAGGCCCCGCCTTCGCCCAAAGACGAAGGCGGGGCCTCTGGCGTTTCCGTCTCATGCGGCACCGAAGCGAACCCAACCTTGCGCATCACGATCGTGCTGACTCTCTGGTGCCCATTCGAGACTGGTGATCCGAACTTATTCTTCGCCCGCGACTTCGACTTCGCCGGAGTCGTTGACGCCGTCCGGCATCGTGCTCACGCCAAGCGACTCGCGAATGCGGTTTTCGATCTCGCGAGCGATGTCCGCATTCTCGCGCAGGAATTCGCGCGCATTGTCCTTGCCCTGGCCGATGCGTTCGCCGTTATAGCTGTACCACGCGCCTGCCTTGTCCACGATCTTGGCCTGCACGCCGAGGTCGATGATTTCGCCCTGGCGCGAGATGCCTTCGCCGTAGAGGATGTCGAACACGGCTTCGCGGAACGGCGGCGACACCTTGTTCTTGACGACCTTCACACGCGTTTCGCTGCCGATCACTTCGTCGTTCTTCTTGATCGAACCGATACGGCGAATATCCAGACGCACCGACGAGTAGAACTTGAGCGCGTTGCCGCCCGTGGTGGTTTCCGGGTTGCCGAACATCACGCCGATCTTCATGCGGATCTGGTTAATGAAGATCACCATGCAGTTCGTCTTCTTGATCGTGCCGGTGAGCTTGCGCAGCGCCTGCGACATCAGGCGCGCCTGCAGACCCGGCAGCGAGTCGCCCATTTCGCCTTCGATTTCGGCCTTCGGCACGAGCGCCGCAACCGAGTCGATCACGATCATGTCGATCGAGCCCGAGCGCACCAGCGCGTCGGTGATTTCGAGCGCCTGCTCGCCCGTGTCCGGCTGCGAGATGAGCAGCTCCGGCACGTTCACGCCGAGCTTGGACGCGTACTGCACGTCGAGCGCGTGTTCCGCGTCGATAAACGCCGCCGTGCCGCCGAGCTTCTGCAATTCGGCGATCACCTGGAGCGTGAGCGTGGTCTTGCCCGACGATTCCGGACCGTAGATCTCGACCACCCGGCCGCGCGGCAAGCCGCCCACGCCGAGCGCAATGTCGAGGCCGAGCGAACCGGTGGAGACCACCTGAATGTCTTCGACCGCCTCGCCGTCGCCGAGCCGCATGATCGACCCTTTGCCGAACTGCTTTTCGATCTGCGCGAGCGCGGCAGCCAGTGCCTTGCTCTTTTCAGCAGTCAGCCCAGCCGAGCCTTTCTTGCTATCTTCCATGAATCGTCCTTTGCTATGATGAACGGCGTCTGGTGACGATGCGCGCGTGCTTTTGCGCACATGCGCCTGAACGCAGACACTGTATAAAAAAACAGTAGTTTTGGCAAGCCCGTTTTTGGCCCTTAAACGCGCGCGCCGAAACCGCGAATTTTCGGAGACCGCCGCCCGACGCTGCCCGGGCCCGCTCCCTGCCGGGAGCGCTGCGCGCGCTGCACACCCCGCGCCGCACAAAACGGGCATCAAAGCGCTATGAGGGCGACGCTGGCGCACATGCGAATTCTCATTGCCGAAGACGACAGCATACTCGCGGACGGTCTCGTCCGATCACTCCGCCAGGCGGGCTATGCCGTTGATCACGTGCGTCACGGCGTGGATGCCGATACGGCCTTGTCGATGCAGTCGTTCGACCTCCTGATCCTCGATCTGGGCCTGCCGAAAATGCCGGGCCTCGAAGTGCTGCGCCGCTTGCGCGCGCGCAATTCCAACCTCCCCGTGCTGATCCTCACCGCCGCCGACAGCGTGGACGAACGCGTGAAAGGCCTCGACCTCGGCGCCGACGACTACATGGCCAAGCCGTTTGCGCTCAACGAACTGGAAGCGCGCGTGCGTGCGCTCACGCGGCGCGGCGCGGGCGGCGGCCCCACGGTCGTGCGCCATGGCGCGCTGGCGTTCGACCAGGTCGGGCGCGTGGCGCGCATCAACGACCAGGTGCTCGATCTCTCCGCGCGCGAACTCGGCGTGCTCGAAGTGCTGCTGCAGCGGCTCGGGCGGCTCGTCTCGAAGGAACAGCTCGTCGACCATCTGTGCGAATGGGGCGAGGAAGTGAGCAACAACGCGATCGAGGTCTACGTGCACCGGCTGCGCAAAAAACTCGAAACGGGCGGCGTGCGCATCGTGACCGTGCGTGGGCTCGGATATTGCCTCGAAAAGGAAGCGAATCCGGCAAACGCGAGCAACCCGGCAGACACCCCGGCGAGCCCCTCGGCAGGCGCCGCCGCGCCTCCCGCCATGCCGGCGAGCCACCACTACAAATAGCCAGGCGCCACGATGGCCGAGCCCGCTCCCGCCGCCCAGCCCGGCGCGCTCGACGACGAGGCGCGCGACGCCCGCTACGCCAACCCGTTCGCCCCGCCCGACGAGGCCGAAGCCGCCGCCGCGCGCCCCCGCTCGCTGTTCGGCGAAATTCTCGACTGGATGCTCGCGCCGCTGCTGCTGCTCTGGCCGATGAGCATCGCGGTCACGTATCTCGTCGCCAAGTCGATCGCCAACGGCCCGTTCGACCGCGCGCTCGAAACCGACGCCTATGTGCTCGCGCGCCAGATCCATCCGGTCAACGGCGTGGCGGAGCTCTCGCTGCCCGCCTCCACGCGCGACTTCCTGCGCGCCGACAACGTCGACAGCGTGTTCTACCAGGTGCTCGGCAGCCGCGGCGAACTGGTGGGCGGCGACCGCGAGATGCCGCTGCCGCGCGACGACGACCGCCCGCCCGCCGGCCTTGTGGAATTCCGCGACGACATGCTGCATGGCATCGATATCCGCGTGGCCTATACGACGGTCGAACTGCCGAATCTGTCGGGCTCGCAGCCCGTGCTCGTGCAGGTGGCCGAAACGCTCGACAAGCGCCGCCAGCTCGCCAACGACATCATTAAAGGCGTGATCCTGCCGCAGTTCGTGATCCTGCCGCTCGCGATCCTGCTCGTCTGGTTCGGCCTCTCGCGCGGCCTCGCGCCGCTGCATGCGCTGGAATCGAACATGCGCATGCGCCGCCCCGACGACCTCTCGCCGCTCGAAGCGCGGCGCGCGCCGCCCGAGATCGAGCCGCTCGTCACCTCGTTCAACGACCTGCTCACGCGCCTCGAACAGAACATGCAGCTGCAAAAGCGCTTTATCGCCGATGCCGCGCACCAGATGAAGACGCCGCTCGCGGGCTTGCGCACCCAGGCCGAGCTGGCGCTGCGCCAGGACGCAAGCGCCGAGGTGCACCGCTCGCTCGAGCAGATCGCGACGAGTTCCGAGCACGCCGCGCGGCTCGTCACGCAACTGCTCGCGCTCGCGCGCGCCGAAAACCGGATGACGGGGCAGATTTTCGCCCCCGTCGATATCGCCGATGTGGCCCGTCACGCGGTGCGCGACTGGGTGCAGCCCGCGCTCGCCAAGCAGATGGACCTCGGATACGAAGGTCCGGAGAGCGAAGCGAACGACGGCGATGAACGCGGCACGCAGGACCGCGCCGTACCGGTACAGGTCGACGGCAACCCCGTGATGCTGCGCGAGATGCTGTCGAACCTGATCGACAATGCGATCCGCTACACGCCCGCCGGCGGCCGCATCACGGTGCGCGTGCGGCCCGAACCCGCCGCGCACGTGGTGCATCTGGAAGTGGAGGACACCGGCATCGGCATTCCGGCAGCGGAGCGCGAACGCGTGCAGGAACGCTTCTATCGCATCCTCGGGCGCGACGGCGACGGCAGCGGCCTCGGGCTCGCGATCGTGCGCGAGATTGCCACGATGCACGGCGGCACGCTCACCATCGACGACAACGTCTATCAAGCCGAACCGCGTCTCGCCGGCACGCTCGTGCGCGTGACACTGCGTCTGCGCGACGGCAGCTGACGGCAAAACGGGCGAAAACCGGGATGGGACTTACCCTTAGCCAGCACCCGCCCGCCCCACATGAATTCGAAAGATAGAATCAATTGATCCGATTTTGACGACTGTTGCACGTTCGTTGAGAGAACTTAGCAAACAATAGGCCATCCGGGTCGCGCCACAGTAAAGCGTCGCTGTCGTCAGAACCCCGTAAGTTTCCATTCCAATAATGCTCCGCAGGACCGCTCGCATGGCGGGCCCATACGCATATCAAAAATGGAGACACATATGGCAACCGTTGGCGGACAAGTCTCACACGCGCCGATGACCAGCGACGAAAAACGCGTGATCTTCGCGTCGTCGCTCGGCACGGTGTTCGAGTGGTACGACTTCTACCTGGCCGGCTCGCTCGCGGCCTACATCAGCAAGAGCTTTTTCTCTGGCGTGAACCCCACCGCGGGCTTCATCTTCACGCTGCTCGGCTTTGCGGCGGGCTTCGCAGTGCGGCCGTTCGGCGCGATTGTGTTCGGGCGCCTCGGCGACCTCGTGGGCCGCAAGCATACGTTCCTCGTCACCATCGTCATCATGGGCCTGTCCACTTTCGTGGTCGGCTTCCTGCCCGGTTACGCGTCGATCGGCATCGCCGCGCCCGTGATCTTCATCGGCATGCGCCTGCTCCAGGGCCTTGCGCTCGGCGGCGAGTACGGCGGCGCGGCGACATACGTGGCCGAACATGCGCCGCCCGGACGCCGCGGCTTCTACACCTCGTGGATCCAGACCACGGCGACGCTCGGCCTGTTCCTCTCGCTGCTCGTGATCCTCGGCGTGCGCACGACGGTGGGCGAAGAAGCGTTCGCCACCTGGGCATGGCGCATTCCGTTCGTGGCCTCGATCCTGCTGCTCGCGGTGTCGGTGTGGATCCGCCTGCAACTCGACGAATCGCCGGCATTCAAGCGCATCAAGGCTGAAGGCAAGGTCTCGAAGGCGCCGCTCTCCGAAGCGTTCGGCCAGTGGAAGAACCTCAAGGTCGTGATCCTCGCGCTGATCGGCGTGACGGCGGGCCAGGCCGTGGTCTGGTACACGGGCCAGTTCTACGCGCTCTTCTTCCTCACGCAGACGCTCAAGGTCGACGGCGCGAGCGCCAACATCCTGATCGCGCTGGCGCTGCTGATCGGCACGCCGTTCTTTCTGTTCTTCGGCGCGCTCTCGGACAAGATCGGCCGCAAGCCGATCATCATGGCCGGCTGCCTGATCGCGGCGCTCACCTACTTCCCGCTCTTCAAGGCGCTCACGCACTTCGCCAACCCGGCGCTCGAAACCGCGACGGCGCGCGCGCCGATCGTGGTGATCGCGAACCCGGACGAATGCTCGTTCCAGTTCAACCCGGTGGGCACCTCGAAATTCACGAGCTCGTGCGACATCGCCAAGAGCGCGCTTTCGAAGGCGGGCCTGAACTACTCGAACGTGGCCGCGCCGGCGGGCACGCTCGCGCAGATCAAGGTGGGCGACACGACGGTCGACACCTATGACGGCAAGGCTGCGGGCGCGAAGGAAGCGGGCGCGGCGTTCGAGAAGACGCTCTCGGGCACGCTGAAATCGGCGGGCTACCCGGCCAAGGCCGATCCGGCGCAGCTCAACTGGCCGATGACCGTGGCGATTCTGACCATCCTCGTGATCTTCGTGACGATGGTGTATGGGCCCATCGCGGCAATGCTGGTGGAGATGTTCCCGACGCGCATCCGCTATACGTCGATGTCGCTGCCCTATCACATCGGCAACGGCTGGTTCGGCGGCTTCCTGCCGGCGACGGCCTTCGCGATCGTGGCGGCCAAGGGCGATATCTATTCGGGGCTCTGGTATCCGATCATCATCGCACTCGCGACCTGCGTGATTGGCGTTCTGTTCGTGAAGGAGACCAAGGATTCGGATATCTACGCGCAGGATTGATGCGCTGATGGAGGACCGGCGCGAGCCGGTTCCGAGAATCTTGAAAAAAGATGTCGATATGGGTTGACAGCTTCGGCCGGCGCCTTCATAATTCTTCTTCTTAGGCGAATTAGCTCAGCCGGTTAGAGCGACGGAATCATAATCCGCAGGTCCGGGGTTCGAATCCCTGATTCGCCACCAAATGCGAAAGCCGCTGTTCCGAAAGGGACAGCGGCTTTTCTGCTTTCGGCGGCCCATTCGCCCAAGGTTGGCACTTTTTCACAGTGCCGAGAGCATGTCCGGCGTGATTGCCACGGTCTTGCCGGTGTTCGCCGAGCGCGCAGCGGCCTCGGCGCACGCAAGCGCCACAATGCCGTCGCGCAGCGTCACGGGCATGGGAGCCTCATTCTCGACAGCATGGACAAAAGCAGACCATTCCGCTTCGTAAGCACGCATATAGCGCTCGAGAAAGAAGTAGACCGGTTTCGCAGATAGCGAGCCTTCGGGCGTGATCTTCTCCATCGTATTCTCAAGGACGTTCTTCGCCGACAAGAGGCCTTGTGAACCCAGCAGTTCGATGCGTTGATCGTAGCCATACCCCGCACGGCGGGAGTTCTTGATGACAGCGAGACGCCCGTCGGCCCACGCCAGCGTGACCGCTGCCGTGTCGAAATCGCCGGCGGCGCCGATCTCCGGATCGACGAGTGAGGCGCCGGTTGCCGTGATGCTCGAAGGCGCGCGGCCCATGATCCAGCAGGCGACGTCGAAGTCATGGATCATCATGTCGCGAAACAGGCCGCCGGAGGTTCCGATATATGAAATGGGCGGCGGCGCCGGGTCGAATGAGGTGATGGACAGCAACTCGGCCTTTCCGATATCGCCAGCGTCGAACGCCTTCTTGAGCGCCGCGAAATTCGGATCGAAGCGGCGATTGAATCCGATCATCACGGGCCTGCCGGTCCTCGCCACCTTGACCTCGCATTGCAGCGTGCGTGCGAGTGCGAGGTCCACCGGTTTCTCACAGAGGACGGCCTTGCCGGCCGCCGTCGCGCGCTCGATGAACCCGGAATGGGTGTCGGTCGAGGAAGCGATGAGCACGGCGTCGATCGCCGGATCGGCGAGGATATCGTCGACCCGTCGAGCCTTCGCACCATATTGGCCGGCGAGCTTTTGCGCAGCCTCCACGCCGACGTCGCACACTCCGGCGAGCGTGCAGTCCGGGTGCGACTGGATTGATCTGGCGTGCACCTGTCCGATACGGCCGGCACCCACGAGGGCAACGTTCAACATGTTGAATCGCTCCATTGATGTTTGACGGAATGATCGATCATTCGATCAGGACTGGCTGGTTTCAACAGCATTTCCAGGCTGGATTGAAGGCTCTGCGGCATCAGACGGAAAAAGCGTTCCGGAAACGCCGCAGCGCGAGTTCGTCGTCGCCGCTTGCCCACGCCTCCATGGCGACCGTGCCCCGGAAGCCCGCCTGCGCCAGCGCGCGGGCGATCGCGGGATAGTTGATCTCACCCGTGCCGGGCTCGCAACGCCCGGGAACATCAGCAACCTGGATTTCGCCAATGAACGGAAGCGCGTCTCGAACCAGTTCGATCAAATTCCCCTCGCCGATCTGTGCGTGATACAAGTCGAGGTTCAGGCGCAGATTCGGGCTGTCGACTGCCTTCACGAGCGCCATGGTGTCCGCGGCGCGGGCAAACGGCACCCCCGGATGATCCACCGTCGTGTTGAGGTTTTCGAGGCAGAAGACGACCTTCGCGGTCTGGCCGAGTCGCGCCACGCGGGTCAGCGTATGCAATGCCGCAAGCCACATCGGTCCAGTCACGGCGGGCATCGGTTTCACGGGCATGCCATGGCCATCCAGACCCGTGCCGTGCAGATTCAGGCGGGGGCAACGCAACCGCCTCGCGGCATCGATCGAATGCGCCGCCGTTTTCAGCAGGGTTTGCGCGCCGCTCTCCGTAATCAGATCGCCTTCGATGTATCCCGTCATCGAAGAAAACGTCGCGCCGGTCTGCTGCAACTCCGTCAGGTCGTGCTTCGTCCAGTCCCAGATCTCCACCTGGAATCCGAGTTCGGCGATCCTGCGAACGCGCTCGACAAACGGAAGACTGCGGAAAATCATTTCCGCGCACACGGCCAGTTTAAACATAGGAATCCTCTAGAAATTCGTGATGCGCAAGCGGCCTGCGGGGCCGTGCGGCCGTGACGGGTTCAGCGGTATTGCCCGGCGTATTTCCCGACGAGACCGACGTTCTCACGCGTTACAAATCCGGGTCCGGTGTCGACACCATCCGCTGCGAAACGCGGAGTGAGTCCGTAGGTCCGGACACGTTGCTGAAACTTCGGATTGGCCTGCAGTGCAGCGATGGCCCTGCGGGTGTCTCGTGTACCGTCCTGCTTCATGAGCGCGAGCAGCGCAACCGGGATATAGCCCTGCAAATAGGGCTGCTGGTCGATCGCGAAAGCCACGACACCTGCTTCGATATCCTTAATGATTTCCGGGGTGATATCGAACATGGCGAACCAGATCTTGCCCGCCAGCCTCAGCTTGCGGATGGCACGCATCGCGGGCACGGCCGACGTTGGGCCCAGAGCCAGGACCGCCTGCGTGCCGGGTTGCTTATGCAACGCCGCGAACACCTTGTTTTCGACCTCGGTAGGATCGTTGCCGGTATCGAGCGTCGACTTCTTGAAATCGGCGCCGATCGCGTCCGCGAAGCCTCGGCAACGCTCGAAGGATTCGGGATTGGTCGCGTTGTTGTTGATGCACAGAAAGCTTTTGACGCCGGCAGCCTTGGCCCGCGCTCCGGCCCCCTTCCCTGCGAGATATTCGGGCTGACCCACGTGGAGCAGCGCGCCCAATTCCTTGTTCTGCTGCGCGGTTCCGGAATTGAAAGTGATGACAGGGATGCCTTTCCCCACGATTTTATTCACGGGACCGCGCACGACGTCGAAGTCGGCGATGGTCGTTGCGACGCCGTCGTAGTTGCGGGCGCTCGCCTGGTCAAGCAGATGAACCATGTCGGCGAGATCGCCATTCGGCGGATTGCGATAGTCCACCGTCACGCCGAAGTCTTTTTGCGCATCGGCAATGCCGTTTTTGACCACGTTCCAGAACGGGTCGGCATCGGGTGCATGGGACACGACGACGAACCTCACACCCGCTGCCGCCGCGCTCACGCTAAACGCCATGGTGGCCAACACAGCGATCAGCCTCGTTGCTCCTTTCATGCTCGTCTCCTTTCCGAATCACAGGTTGCCGGCTGGATTCCGGTCTGTACATGAATCGTATGGCGAGCGTCCCGCACGAGCTTCGCGGCAAAATAGCCATTCTGGTTATTTTCTTGTTTGTCATATAGTTATGACAGATTTCAGTCCCGGGAAGTGCCATGCATGCTGATGATCGGCTCGCGGCCATCGCCGTACTGGACCGCGCGGGCGAGATACTGCGTTCCGAACTCGGGGACGAAGCCCAAGCGATCTGGCCGGTCGTCTCTGCGCTCTTGCAAAACCATGCGCGTGACCGGCCGACGAGCATCACCGCACTCGCGGACCTGTCCGGCCTGCCGCGCACGAGCGCGCGCCGCATCATCTTCGGCCTGAAAGCGAAGGGCTGGATCGAGTTTCGCGCGATCACGGGTTCCCGCAGCCGAACGACGATTGTTCCGTCCAGTTGGCTGCTCGACCGTTTCGACCGGATCACCGAGCAGACGGTCCGCATGATCGTCGGTGCAACCGGCAACGGCTCGTTCGACAGTCTCGGTGCCATGAACCTCGACCGCGACACCGGTATTGCGTGGCCGCACGCCGCGACCGAAGGCTTTGACGATTCGATCGAGGTGACGTTGATCGCTTATGAGGACCCGGTATTCGACATCCTCAAACGCAACCGGTCCGACATCGAACGATTCGTTGGACATCGCATGCGGATGCAGACGTTCTCTCAAGCCGGATATCGCGCAGTGCTCGACAGGTCGCTCACCGATACATCCACGGCCGGCGGCACGACGCCGTTGCTCATCGCGATTCCGTTTCCGTGGCTTGCCGAACTGTGCGAGGACGCTCACCTGCTCGGGCTGCGGGGACTGCAAGCGGAAAGCAGCTTTTCCGGAGCCGACTTCTACGATGCCGTGTGGCAGGCAGGCTGGTTCGACGAGGAACTCTACGCGATCGCCCTGCAACCCACCGTCGACTTTCTCTGGTACCGGCAGGATCTGCTCGAAGCCGACGGACTCGAGCCTCCGCGTTGCTTCGACGATGTGCTCCGCATCGCGGCGCGCATGCATCGGCCTCGGCTGGGGCGTGCCGGCATCAGTTGGAACTCCGCCTCGGGACTGCCGCTCGCGGAAACGTTCCTGCAGATTCTCGGCGCACAGGGCGGCGTCGAGTTTGACGATGGGGTCCTGCAGGTGGATACCGAAACAGGCATGCAGGTCATCGAGTATCTGCGCGCACTGGTTCCCGTTTCGCCTGCGCACTCGAGCAGCGTGGATTGGGCGAGGAACGCCCGGCTATTCGGCTCGGGAAAAGCCGCAATGTGTTACCACTGGTCAAACCGCTTTGGCGTGCTCGATAGTCACGCGCTCCTGCAAAAAGGCGGCCGCGTCGGACTGCAACTGCATCCCACCGGCACGCCCGGCATGACGCCCCTGTCACCCCTTGGCGGCGCACTGCTCGCCATTCCGCTGAGAAATTCCGAAGTCGCGGCGCGACGGGCGTGGCGGACCATCGAGACGCTGACGTCTCCCGAACTGATGAAATATTTTGTGCTTCACGGCGCCGCCGGCAGTGCCCGTCATTCCGTTGCGGAAGACCGCTATGTCCGGCAACGCAACCGTGTTGTCGAAGTGATCGACCGGCTCGCGAATGACAGGCAGATCCGCACGTTTCCTCCGGTGCCGTTACGGGGGTATCGGGGCATGATGCAAATCTTGAGCGATCATCTCGAGCCCTTGCTGCGCTTACCCGATCGGGACGTGCGCAAAACACTTCGCGCTCTCCAGCGTGCGTTGGCTCAGCAACGCTGTCGCCGCTGAAGCAGATGGCGCATGAGCGCAAGACCATGCGCAGCGTCGGCACTGGCGCTTTCGACACGATGCACAGGCATGTGCCGATTCACCCCATTGCCTTCCTTCCCCGCTTCGCCTCATACATCGCCTGATCGGCGTGATCGATCAGGCGGGTCATCTCCACGCCGTCCTCGGGCAGCAGTGCGAACCCCACGCTCACGCCGAGTTCGATCGGCCGCCCTTCGAACTCGAACGGCTCGCCCACTTTCTCCACGATGCGCCGGCTATGCGACTCGGCGTCCTTGCGCGAGCTGATGCCGGGCAGAATCATCGCGAATTCGTCGCCGCCCACGCGCGCGGCGGTATCCACCCGGCGGCAGTTTTTCACGATGCGCGCCGCCGTCTCCTTGATGGCCGCGTCGCCGGCCCGGTGGCCGTAGCGGTCGTTGATCGGCTTCAGGCCGTCCATGTCGAGATTGAGCACGCCCAGCCGGCCCTCCGAGCGCGTCGCCAGATCGACCGACTGGCGCAAGCGGTCGTAGAACAGCGCGCGGTTCGGCAAGCCCGTGAGCGCGTCGTGGGTCGCTTGCAGGTACAGCTCGCTCGTCTCGTGGCGCGCGGCATGGAACATCGCGGCCGCGATCAGGCCGGATATCAGCGAGAGCGCTTCGATATCGGCTTCGTCGAACGCAGCCACTTCGGGCGCCACCACTTTCAGCACGCCCACGGTGGTTTCCAGGTGCTTGAGCGGCGTGACGACCATCGAGCGCAGTCCCGCGCGCCGGCACGCTTCGCGATCCACGCGCGGATCGCTTTCCGAGTCGTCGCAGCGCAGGATTTCGCCGCTGCTCACACACAGTCCGGAGAGGCTCGTTTCGCGCGCGAGTCGCAAGCCCAGCATGTTCCCGACGCTGCCCGAGGCCGCGCGATACACCATCTCGTGGCCTTCAGCGAGCTCGACCACGGCGCCTTGTGCGCCGGTCAGCTCTTCGGCGCGCTGTGCGACGAAGGCCATCACGCCGCCGAGATCCAATCCCAGCTTCGCGATATCCGATTGCGCGCGGATGATTTCGAGGAGCGTTGCGTTGTCCAGGGTCGAGACGCCGGTTGAGATTTTCATTGCGACGAACGGTTGCGAAATGAGCCGGATGGCGTTGCGTGAGCGTGCCTGACAGCACTGAAAGGCAAAGGTCTGATCTATAACAGGATAGCAAACCCTCGCTGTCATGCCGCTCAGCCTTCGATGCGCTCGCGCGTCACGCGCAACAGCGCGGCCATCGCGGCGCTCGCCGCCTGCGCATCGCGCCGGCCTATCGCCTCGAACACCGTCGTGTGGTCGGGCAGCGCGGCGTTGAACACGTCCGCGCGTTTTGCGTTCACGCGCAACTGGCCTTCGAGCGTGCGCTCGATCAGCGTGCCGAGCGGCACCAGCAGTTCATTGCGGCACGCCGCCAGCACCGCGAGGTGAAAGCGCAAGTCGGCGCGCACCCATTCGTCGACGTTGCGCGCTTCGGCCATTGCGGTGTGGGCGTTTGCGAGCCGCTCGAGCGCGAGGGCATCGTGGGCGCTCGCGGCCAGGCCCGCCGCGAACGGCTCGATCATCTCGCGCATCTCCTGGAGCTTGAGCGCGAATGCAAGCGGCGGCGCGACGCGCGCGTACCAGTCGAGCAAGTCGGCATCGAGCAGATTCCACGCTGTGCGCTCGCGCACCCGCGTGCCCACCTTCGGACGCGACTCCACGAGCCCCTTCGAGGTCAGTGTGCGCAAGGCCTCGCGCAGCACCGTGCGGCTCACGTCGAAGGCCGCCATGAGGTCGGCTTCGCGGGGCAGTATCTCGGCGGGCGCGTAGTCGCCGCGCAGGATCGCGCTGCCAAGTTCGAACGCCACCGTTCCATGCAGATCGCGCTGAATTGCCGTTCTCCCGAGGTTAAATCCGCTGCAAAAGCCCAGATACTGGGAGCTCACGCGAAATAATACTATTAATAGCACTTAAAGGCGATTTTTGCAGTAGCATGGGCTCCTCGACGCGGCGACAAGTGACGATGTGGCCGCGCGCCGCGCAACGATTAGCTTTGATGGGATGGGAGACCCCGCATGAAAATCACCAAGCTCGAAACCTTCGTCGTGCCGCCCCGCTGGTGCTTTCTCAAGATCGAAACGGACGAGGGCATCGCCGGTTGGGGCGAGCCCGTTGTCGAAGGCCGCGCGCACACCGTCGCGGCGGCGGTCGACGAACTCGCCGATTACCTGATCGGCAAGGATCCACGGCTCATCGAAGATCACTGGCAGGTGATGTATCGCGCGGGCTTTTACCGCGGCGGTCCCATCTCGATGAGCGCGATCGCGGGCGTGGATCAGGCGCTCTGGGACATCCTGGGCAAGCATCATGGCGTGCCCGTGCACGCGCTGCTCGGCGGCCAGGTGCGCGACAAGATCAAGGTCTACTCGTGGATCGGCGGCGACCGACCTAGCGACGTCGCGAACAACGCGCGCGCCGTGGTCGAGCGCGGCTTCAAGGCCGTCAAGATGAACGGCTCGGAAGAACTGCAGATCATCGACACCTTTGACAAGGTGCAAGGCGTGATCAACAACGTCGCGGCGGTGCGCGAGGCCGTGGGACCGAACGTCGGCATCGGCGTGGACTTTCATGGCCGCGTGCACAAGCCGATGGCCAAGGTGCTCGCGAAGGAGCTCGACCCGTTCAAGCTGATGTTCATCGAGGAGCCGGTGCTTTCGGAGAATGTCGAGGCGCTGCGCGACATCATCAATCAGACGAGCACGCCGATCGCGCTGGGCGAGCGTTTGTACTCGCGCTGGGATTTCAAGCACATCCTCGCGGGCGGCTATGTGGACATCATCCAGCCCGATGCTTCGCACGCGGGCGGCATCACCGAGTGCCGCAAGATCGCCGCGATGGCCGAGGCCTACGACGTCGCGCTCGCGCTGCATTGCCCCCTCGGGCCCATTGCGCTCGCGACATGCTTGCAGATCGATGCGGTGAGCTACAACGCGTTCATCCAGGAGCAGAGCCTCGGCATCCACTACAACAAGGGCAACGATCTGCTCGACTACATCAGGAATCCCGAGGTCTTCAAGTACGAAGACGGCTTCGTGTCGATTCCGCAAGGCCCGGGTCTCGGCATCGAAGTCAACGAGGAGAAGGTGCGCGAGATGGCGAAGACGGGACATCGCTGGCGCAACCCGGTGTGGCGTCACGAGGACGGCAGCGTCGCCGAATGGTGATTTCGATGCAAACGCGCGTTACGTGACGCGCTCGTTACGGTGCGTTTCAGCGCCGTAACGTTTGAGGCCGTTTTGCGGCCCAAACGCTGCAACATGCCTTCGGGCGGGTTCTGCGACTGGCGCTTTCGCACATGGCGAAGGCGCCTGCAGATGCCCGTCACGCAAGGCTCTGCGCGCTTCGCATTCTGCCCGCGCGCCATCTGCGGCGCCATCTGGCCCTCGCTGGCCTGCTCCTTGCTGAATTCCCTGCGGCACTCATACCCGCCCTACACCAGCCGCAGGGATTCACATGGAAGCAATGCTCCCCGACTATCTGATCCGCGAGCAGGCCGCTGTTGGCGCTTTGTTCGTTTTTGGCCTGATGCGCGTGATCGCTGCCGCCGTCGCGTGTACGCGCGGCTGGCGCATCCTCGTTGTCGAGCAGAGCCTGATCGGCGTCGCGATGCTGTGGTGCGCGCCGCAGCTCGTCGAGCTGATCGCTCATCCGTCTTCGGTGCTCGCGCTCGCCGAACTCGAAGGCAAGGCCATCGGCTGCGCCATCGCCCTCTTCTTCTCGCCGATCCTCAGTCACCGGCTCGGCTACGAATGATGCGGCGCTAGCGCTCGAACGAAGGCGCACGCGCAATCCGCGAGCGCCATCTTTGGTCCGGCGTTTCAGCCCTGCAACACATAGCCCGGCACACTGTGCCCGAGCACGGCCGCGACGACGAGCACCGCCATCATCACCAGCGCTTCGAGATGCAGCACGTTGACGAAACGGCGCGCCGCGACCGTCGATGCCGCGCGGCGCAACTCGGGCATCGCCACGACGCGGTTAAAACCGCCCAGCAGCATCGCCAGCACGACGAGCGCGAGCTTGGCGATCAGCACGTGGCCCCATGTGCTCGTCATGAGCACATGGGGAGAGCCGCCAGTGCCGCGCAGCGCATTGAACACGCCCGTCGCGAGCACGAGCCCTACGGCGAACAGCGCCACATTCGACACTTGCCCTGCCGTGCGGATCAGCACGCCACGCGCCGTCGATGCGCCGAGCGCCGGCAGCACGGCCAGCCCGCCGGCCATCACGATGCCGCTCCATGCGCTCGCGCTGAGCACGTGCAGCGTCTGCACGCCGAGCGCCGCCGAAGCGAAGCCGGCATCGGCGGCATGGCCGAGTCCCGCGCGCCCGGCGGCCGTGGCGATGAGCGCGAGCCACAGCACGCCGTCGCGCGCCGCGCTGGCCGGCATCAGCGCCATGGCGGCCACCACCAGCGCGCCCACGAACGCAACGCTCCACGCGTGGCCCACGTGCGTTTGCGCGAGCACCGTCGGCACGACGCTATATGAGCCGGGCAGCGTCCCGCCGCTGATCGACGCGCTTTCATACAGCAGCCACATGACGAGCGCGATCACGAGCACGAGCGAGCCCGCTCGCAGCGATGTTTGTGCACGCAGCCACGCGGGTCGCGCCGGCGCGACCGCACTGCGAGCATCCTTCTCGAGCCATGCGCCATAGAGCGTCGAGCCCAGCGCAAACGCATAGGCGATGTTCACGAGGGCGGCCATCGCGACCTGCCCGATCCACAGCCAGTCAGCTTTCATCGGACCACGACCTCCCGGCATTCACGACATACGGGGAGCGTGGCGAGGTCCGCGGCACGCGGCTGCGGCATCGAGTGAGAAAGTGCAATTGAAGTCATCGAGACGAGTGGCAAGGAAACAACAAGAAAACAAGGTGGAATCAGATCAGCATCGACGCTGGCGCAACGATGCATGCATGCCGGTCGCGCGCTTGCATGCCATTTCGCGACGCGCCTGCTTCGATAGCATCCACGCCGATCGGTTCAACCGCGGGTTCAACCGCGGGTTCAACCGCGAACATGCTGCGATCCCGATGCGCATGGCATGCAGTGCGGCGCAAGCAGGGTCAATCCCGAGTCGCGGATCGGCCAACAGGTGCAGAATCATAACCGGCGGCGTTGCGGCTCTCTGCCGCAATCGCGTTCGGGCAAGGCCTGTGCAGGCGACTCGATAGCACGCGTGGCAAATAGTCACTATCAGGTCGCGATGATAGAATCTGCTGCGTCGCCGCGGCGCGCACGGTGTTTGGTTTCAAGCGCGCGCAGCCTACAAGCCGGGTCGTTCGAAGCCTGGTCAGGTCCACGATAAAGAATGGAGTCGCGCGTGTCCCCAAGACGTATCTCCAGACCGCTCAATACGCTCGCCGCGCCGCTGTTGGCCGCCTTGCTGTTCGGCACGGCCGGCATCTTCAGCGCAGCGTCCGCCCAGACCCCGCAGCCCAAAGCCCCCGACACGATTGCAGCGCGCGTGCAGGGCTGTACCGCGTGTCACGGCACGCACGGCCAGGGGACCGACAACGACTACTTCCCGCGCCTCGCAGGCAAACCGGCGGAGTACCTGTACAACCAGCTGATGAATTTTCGCGAGGGTCGCCGCAAGTACCCTCCGATGAATTATCTGGTCACGTATCTCTCCGACGACTACCTGCACGAGATCGCGACGTACTTCTCGCAGCAGCGGCCGCCCTACCCGCCGCCTTCGAGGTCGGCGGTCGCCGAAAGCACGCTCAAGCGCGGCCGCGAAATCGTGCTGCATGGCGACCCGGCAAAGCAGGTGCCCGCGTGCGCGGCCTGCCACGGCGCGAAGCTCACCGGCATGGAGCCCGCCATTCCGGGCCTCGTCGGCCTGCATTCGGATTACATCAGCGCGCAGATCGGCGCCTGGCGTTCGGGTTCGCGCCACGCCAAGGCACCCGACTGCATGCATGAGATCGCCACGCGCCTCACGGATGACGACGTGAACTCGGTCGCTGCCTGGCTCTCGACGCAAAGCGCACCGCAAAATCCCGTGCCGGCACCGGCTGGCTCGTTGAAGACGCCGCTTGCATGCGGCAGCGAACCGCAATAAGGCGCCGGGGGAGACAGCCATATGAACCGCAAGTCCCTGTTCGCACTTTCCGCAGTCGTCGTCACCGCTGCCGCCGCGCTCGTGCCGGTGCTGTGGACCGGCACCGACTTTCTGCGCAACAGCTCGGCGCAGGCGGCCACGCCCGCCGACCAGTCCGAACTCATCAAGAAGGGCGAGCTGCTCGCCCGCGCCGGCGACTGCGTGGCCTGCCACACGGTGCGCGGCGGCAAGACCTTCGCGGGCGGCCTGCCGATGGCGACGCCATTCGGCACGCTCTATACGCCGAACATCACACCCGACGACAAGTACGGCATCGGCAAATGGACCGCCGACGACTTCTATCGCGCCATGCACACAGGCCGCTCGAAGGACGGCAGCCTGCTCTACCCGGCCTTCCCGTTCACGAGCTACACGAAGGTCACGCGCGCCGACTCGGACGCCATCTACGCGTACCTGCGCTCGGTGGAGCCGGTGAACGTGCCGAGCCGCCCGCACGAGCTCAAGTTCCCGTTCAACAACCGCAACCTGCTGATCGGCTGGCGCACGCTGTTCTTCCGTGAAGGCGAGTACAAGGCCGATCCGACCAAATCGGTCGAATGGAACCGCGGCGCGTATCTGGTCGAGGGCCTGGGCCACTGCGGCATGTGCCATACGTCCATCAACATGATGGGCGGGCCGGTCAACTCGTCGGCGTTCGCGGGCGGCCTGATCCCGCTGCAGAACTGGTACGCGCCGTCGCTCACCTCGAGTGAAGGCGGCCTCGGCGACTGGGACATCAAGGAGATTTCGAGCCTTCTGAAAACCGGCGTCTCGGAACGCGGCGCGGTATTCGGTCCGATGGCGGACGTGGTCCATAACAGTCTGCAATATCTCCCCGACGACGATATCCAGGCGATGGCGACCTATCTCAAGACGATTCCACAAAAGAAGGAAGCGCCTGAGAACATGCAGATGGAAACGTCCGAAGCGTTCGGAGGCGAACTCTTACAGCAAGGTCAGAAGATCTACCATGACCAGTGTGCAAAGTGTCACGCGGAAAACGGCCTCGGCATGCCGCCGAACTTCCCGCCGCTCGCGAACAATCAGTCGATTCAGATGAAGTCGGCGGTGAATCCGATCCGCATGGTGCTCAACGGCGGCTATCCGCCCAGCACGCAGGGCAATGCGCGCCCCTATGGCATGCCGCCGTTCGCGCAATCGCTGTCCAATCAGGAAGTGGCGGCGGTCGTGACGTTCATCCGCATGTCGTGGGGCAACAAGGGCACGCCGGTGTCCCCGCAACAGGTGGCCGATCTGCGCTCCGCGCCGCTCGACTGACGCTCGTTTGTTATAGTGGCGTCTGCCTGATAAAGGGCGCAGCCGGCAAAACGCCGCCGGCTGCGCCCTTCGCTATTGTCGGGGCAAGAAGAACAAGGAGTAGCCGTCATGAACCCGGGTGAGCGTCTGAACAGCGTTACGCACCTCCTGGGCGCGCTGCTGTCGGTCGCCGGGCTGGTTTCGCTCGTGACGCTCGGCGCGCTCGATCACGATGCATACAAGGTCGTGAGCTTCGCCGTCTACGGCGCCATGCTGTGCGCGCTGTACACCGTCTCCACGCTGTATCACGGCGTGCGCGGGCCGCGCCTCAAGGCCGTGCTGCAAAAGTGCGATCATGCCGCAATCTATCTGCTGATCGCGGGCAGCTATACTCCGTTCTCGCTTGTCACGTTGCGCGGGCCGTGGGGCTGGTCGCTGTTCGGCGTAAGCTGGGGGCTTGCCGTGTTCGGCATCGTGCAGGAACTCACGATCGGGCGCCGCACGCGCAAGCTCTCGATGGTGCTGTACGTGATCATGGGCTGGCTCGCGCTGGTCGCCGCCGGGCCGCTCATCGGCGCGCTGCCGGCAGCCGGCACCGCGTGGTTGCTGGCAGGCGGCATCATCTATAGCGGCGGCATTTATTTTTTCGTCAACGACGAGCGCATCCGGCACGGACATGGTATCTGGCATCTGTTCGTGCTCGCCGGGAGCGTCTGTCAATTCGTGAGCGTCGCGGCCTACGTCGCATGATGCGCCGCCGGCGCATTCACCGGACGCACACAGGGCGCGCGTTGCCCATACGAAGACCATCGCGCGGCGGCCGCAGTGTCCGCGGCTGCGCGATGCAACTTTACGCCAGCCGGCGGGTCTGCATAGACCGCCGACACCCGGCGCGCGCACTGGCGCGCCGTCCGAATGAACGCGAGCGGGCGCAGCCGCATCTCGCGCGCCGCGCCGTGCTGTTGCCTCGGCCAGCAGCGCCTTGCCGCTCGCGCCACTGCAATACAACAGGTCTTTATGTCTTTTGATTCTCTCGGCTTGTCCGAACCGCTGGTCCGCGCCGTCAACGAACTGGGCTATACCACGCCCACGCCCATCCAGCTGCAAGCCATTCCCGCCGTGCTGAACGGCGGCGATCTGCTCGCCGGCGCCCAGACAGGCACCGGCAAGACCGCCGGCTTCACGCTGCCCATCCTGCAGCGCCTGTCCGAGATGCCGCCCGCCGCTTCAGGCAAGCGCGTCGTGCGTGCGCTCATCCTCACGCCCACGCGCGAGTTGGCCGCCCAAGTCGAGGAAAGCGTGCGCGCCTACGGCAAGTATCTGAAGCTCAAGTCGACGGTGATGTTCGGCGGCGTGGGCATCAATCCGCAGATCGACGCGCTCAAGCGCGGCGTGGACATCGTGGTCGCGACGCCGGGCCGCCTGCTCGATCACATGCAGCAGAAGACCATCGACCTCGCGCATCTCGAAATCCTCGTGCTCGACGAAGCCGACCGCATGCTCGACATGGGCTTCATCCACGACATCAAGCGCGTGCTCGCGAAGCTGCCCCCAAAGCGCCAGAATCTGCTCTTCTCGGCCACCTTCGCCGACGAGATCAAGGCGCTCGCCGACAGCCTGCTCGACTCGCCCGCGCTCATCGAAGTCGCACGCCGCAACACCACGGCGGAAACCGTCGCGCAGAAGATCTACCCCGTCGATCGCGACCGCAAGCGCGATCTGCTCACGCACCTGATCCGCCAGCACAACTGGTTCCAGGTGCTCGTGTTCACGCGCACCAAGCACGGCGCGAACCGCCTTGCCGAGCAACTCACGAAGGACGGCATCAGCGCGCTCGCGATCCACGGCAACAAGAGCCAGTCGGCCCGCACGCGCGCCTTGAGCGAGTTCAAGGACGGCACGCTGCAGGTGCTCGTGGCCACCGACATCGCCGCGCGCGGCATCGACATCGACCAGTTGCCGCACGTGGTCAACTTCGACCTGCCCAACGTGCCCGAGGACTACGTGCACCGCATCGGCCGCACCGGACGCGCGGGCGCGACGGGCGAAGCGGTTTCGCTCGTGTGCGTAGACGAGCACCAGCTTCTGAAGGACATCGAAAAGCTCATCAAGCGCGCGGTGCCGCAAGAGGTCATTGCCGGCTTCGAGCCGGATCCGAACGCCAAGCCTGAGCCGATCCTGCGCCGTGGCCAGCAGCAAGGCCGTGGGCAGCGTCAAGGGCAAGGCCAGGGGCGCGCCGCGACAGGCAATGCCGCGGCGGCCAAGCCCGCACAGGGACGTGACGGACGCGACACGCGTGGCGGCAACCGCGAGGGTAGCCGCGACGGGAACCGTGCTCAGGCGGCCAATGGCGGTGGCAATCGCGCCAACAGCGGTGGCAATCATGGCGGCAACGGCGGTGGTAACGGCGGCGGCCAGCGCCCGGCCAAGCCCGCCGCGCCGAATGGCGTGCGCACGGCCAAGCCGGTGAAGCAGCAAAGCGCGAATCATGGCGCGTCGGGCAGCCGCGGCGAGCACACGCGCCGTGAAAGCCAGCGCGGGGTGTCGCATGAAAGCGCGCTGGGACGCCCGCAACGCAAGCCGCAATCGAATCCGGGCGCCCTGCTTGGCGGCCGTCCGGGCGCCAGCTCGCGCCGCGACGGCAACGGCCAGCGCGACCGGTAATCGCCGGTAATCGCCGTTAGTCGCCGAAGGTGCAAAGGCCCGCTGTTTAGCGGGCCTTTTTCTTTTCAGCCTGGCTTCATGCCAGACGAGCGGCGAGACGGGGCTTCAGCGGAAGAACACGTGCTGCGTGATCTTCGCCAGCGGATAGTGCACGCCAGGCTGAATTTTTGCGGGAATATCGAGCGGCTTGAGCAGCATTTTCACGCACATATCGGCGGAAAGATTGTGACGCACGAGCTTGTTCACGCGCGCCGTCAGTTCGCGGTTGTAGGCGAGATCCTTCACACGGTCGGGATAGCGAACCGCGAACACGTGACGCAACGCAATCTCCGAGTCCTCGTTCTTGATCTCCATTACACGACGCATGAGCGCGCCGAGCACGGCGAGGCGCCCATGGCCTTCGACCTGGTTGTACTTCTTGAAGTAGCGGAAAAAGTGCTTGTAGTGGCGCACTTCGTCGCTGCGGATGTTGTCGGTGATCTCCTTGAGCACCGGCTCGTCCGAGCATTCGCCGATCGCTCGATAGAGCGTGGCCGTGCCCGTCTCCACCACGCAGCGCGCGACCATTTCCAGCGCGCGCGTACGCTCGAACTCCTCGAAAGAGCAGGTCTTCGAATACTCTTCGATGAAGTTTCGGAACGCCGTGTCCCAGTCGAATTCGGGCCAGACGTACTGGATGTAGGTCTTCAGTGCGCGGCCATGCTGAAGCTCCTCGTGCTCCCACTCGTTGTTGAGCCACTCGGAGACTTCCGGGTCGCCGTTGAAGAAGATGCTGAGGTTGCTCGTGTACAGGTCCGAACCGCTTTCAATGAACGACGACGCGCAGAGCAGCAACAGCAGGTCTTCGTTGGTACGGGCACGCTGACAGTCGATCCGCGTGAGGTCGATATCTTCGATACGCCAGGGCATCACGTGGCGAGGCTCGGTGTTGTTGCGCATTCTGTCTTGCTCCAAAGCGGCCCCTTTTCGCGCAGCACGCCACCGGAGTGGCAACCCGGTCTTTGCCGGTCCAGCATTTGCGCCGCGTGGTGAAAGGCACCAGCCGTCATTACTTCATCTTAGATCTTGTTTCGCGAAGCTGCAGTCTGAGAGCACAGACCAATCCCGCTTACCGCAGTTCCAGGAAGAGTCGACTTGTAAGGCGCTTGCGAGTGCATTTCATGCCCTGATCAGACGCCAAGGCGCGTGGCCACGGGCGCTCGGCGACCTTGCGCCGCGTGCTCAGGCCCCGTCCCGCACCCGCACATGCGCCGGGCGCCCATCGCCGCGCTCTCCCGCACTGCGGCAAGAACTTGAAGTGAAATCAAGGATCTGCGCGCACAGCTCGACCGCCGCAGCAGACGCGGAATGTCAAACAGAAAATTTTCGGAGAGTGATTTGTACAACGCAGGGCAGTTGACTACACTCCAGTTCCCCGGCGTCGATCCGGGCTGGATGCTGTTTGCGTTGTTTGTCGCTACTTTGCAGAATTCGTGGCGCACGACAGCAAACGGACCGCTCATCTGGCACCCAGGTCGCGCCGTTGCAGGCTT
This sequence comes from Paraburkholderia sp. A3BS-1L, assembly GCF_051125215.1. Lineage (NCBI taxonomy): Bacteria > Pseudomonadati > Pseudomonadota > Betaproteobacteria > Burkholderiales > Burkholderiaceae > Paraburkholderia > Paraburkholderia sp. A3BS-1L. The sequence goes on from NZ_CP120442.1 coordinate 2,743,671, forward strand.
TCGCTCACGCCCACCGCATGATTGTCGTCACGCCGCCCAGCGGGCCGCGATTGATGACCTCTGATGCGGCAACATGGAGAGAACGATGCTGAGTCCGCATGAATTCGCCACCCTGCTGCTAGTGAAGGACGCCCCCAACCAGATCGACATGGAACGCGAAGAACTGGACGCCCTCCTCGAACGACAGCTCGTCCAGTTGGAGCGCCTCGCTTCCGGTCTCCAGCAGTGGCGACTGACAGAAATTGGCGACTCCGCGTTGCGCGCCATCAAGCGCTTTTCATAGCGGAACCGGCCTGTGGCGCTCGCGCGCAGGCCGGCCTCATCTCGCTGATGCCTCGCTAATCTTTCTCGACCTGCGCGGGCGCCGGAATCGTCCGCCAGCGAGATGAGTCGAGACCTTCCCCGATGCAGGCGCACGGCTGTAGACGTACGCCTGCAGTGCATGGTCACGCGGACCCGCGCGCTTCATGCCCGCGTGACCATTTTTTTCGCGCCTGCGCAGACGAAGGATGCGCCGCTACGCTGCGCTCAGCCCCCGCGCAGCGTAGGGTCCGCCGATGCGCGCCATGACAGCGCAAGGGCGCGCTGATCGTTCAGATACGTCAGCCATTGGTCGCGCGCCTGCGCGTTCGCGCCCGCACCGTGCGCGGCGTACTGCTGGGCAAGACCGGTCTGGAAGCTGCAGAACTGCGCCTGCGGCAGCTTGCCGTGACGGTTCGCCACCCAGGCGTCGTAGACGGCCGAATAGACGGCCGGCGTATCGGCGCCAAAGTCGGCTTGCTGAGCGCCGCACATCTGCTGCAATTGGGCGAACGGCGGCGCGCTCCCGCCCAGTAGCCCAGGCGCGCCGGCGCATCCGGCACACCCGACGGCCAGCACCGCTGCACCGATCGTTGCAAGTCCACGCATAGCCTTCCCCTCGTCTTTATTCGCCTGGTGCTACTGATTTCCGTCGGCTTCGACGGCGTTCGGTCACGCTGGCTATTGTCGCATCGCGCAGCGCGCGCCACACTCTCGCCGCGCAGACCCGTACCTCTCCCCGGAAAGTCGGCAGGATGGTCGCCACGGCAGCAAAAGCACGTATCATGATGTTTTCAACCTTCCCGTCTTGCCCGGCCACCCGTGCTGCGTCTGGCCCGGCCACCCCGCTTTTCCGCCCTTTCGTCTTGCGCATGATCGACCATCTCATCTGCGACTGCGACGGCGTACTCGTCGACAGCGAAGTCATTGCCGACCACGTCCTCTTCGATACGCTCAGCCGCACGTTTCCCGGCATCGACTTCCGCGCCGCCGTGGCCACGGCGTTCGGCCAGCAGACCTCGCGCTTTCTCGCCGATGTCGCGGCGCGCTTCGATCTCACGCTGCCCGAGCATTTTCTCGAAACCATCGAACACAACTGCGAAATCGCCATTGCAGAATCGGTGAGCCCGATCAATGGCGTGCGCGACGCGCTGCGCCAGCTCGCGCTGCCTGCCGCCGTGGTGTCGAACAGCCGGCTCACGCGCGTGCGTGCCTCTGTGCGGCGCGCCGGGCTCGATGCGATCTTCGGCGAGCGCATCTTCAGCGCCGAGCAGGTCGAGCGTCCCAAGCCTTATCCGGACGTCTATCTGCACGCGGCGCTCGCGCTCGGCGTGGAACCGGAGCGCTGCCTCGTCGTTGAGGACAGCCTCTCGGGCCTGAACGCCGCGCGCGCGGCCGGCATGAAGACGATCGCGTTCGTCGGCGCGAGCCATATCCCGTCGGGCTATGCCGACGTGCTGCGCGAGATGGGCATCACGCGCATCATGAAGCACATGGACGAACTGCCCGCGCTCGTCGAGTCGGGCGTACGCGGGGAATTCGGCGATCAACAGTCCTAGCCGCTTGCCTGCGCGCGTGCCGTAACGCGGCGCGTGCGCAGAACGGCAAACGGCGCGTGAGCCATCTGGCCCACGCGCCGTTTTCACTACCAAGCCCGGATCAGCGATGAGCCAGGCGCCTTATGCAGGCTCGGCGCAGCGCTCGCGCGCCTGCGCGAGCGACTCACGGAACGCCACCAACTCGGCGATCGTCAGCATCGGCAGGTTGTGCAGCTTCGCGAAATCATCGACCTGCTGGCCGCGCGCCATGGTGCCGTCCGGGTTCATCAGCTCGCACAGCACGCCGGCGGGCGCGAGGCCCGCGAGCACGGCCAGATCGACGGTGCCTTCGGTGTGGCCGCGGCGCGCCAGCACGCCGCCCGGCTGCGCGCGCAGCGGAAACACGTGGCCCGGGCGCACGATGTCGGCGGGCTGCGCGTTCGGGGCGATGGCGGCGCGGATCGTCGTCACGCGGTCGGCTGCGGATACGCCCGTGCTCACGCCATCGCGCGCCTCGATCGACACCGTGAACGCGGTGCGATTGCGGCTCTCGTTGTGCGCAACCATGGGCGGCAGTTCGAGCGCGCGCACCTTCTCGTCGGACAGGCACAGGCACACGATGCCGCTGCATTCGCGGATGAACAGCGCCATCGTCTCCGGGGTAAGACATTCGGCAGCCAGCACCAGATCAGCTTCGTCTTCGCGGTCATGGTCGTCCTGGAGCACGACCGGACGGCCTTCGCGCATGGCTTGCAGCGCGGCGGCGATGCGCGGCGGCACCGGTTCGGTATCGAGCAGGGGAAGATCTTCGATGGCGTCGAGCGGCGACTCGACAAATACTGCGTTGCGGGTAAAGGACATGTGAAACGCTCCTCGCAAGAGTTGGGCGAAAAACGTTTCAGGGCATTGCAAACAGACAGGAATCCCCGGCGAACGGCGTAGGGCGCGCGTGCCGGAGCACGACGCCGGAACATCGCGCGCGAGGCCCGCGCGGGCAGAGCAGCCGCGGCGGTTGGGCAAACATGACCATCTGCACATCTTCTTTCATCCGGACTATGACCGTCGGCCCTGGCATCGCACCAGATCTGCTGACCCCGCGCGAAAGGCTTCGCGCAGGCGCTCGCGGGCTCGTCGGCCTTGCCTTGCGGCGCGGCCGGCATACCGCCGGTGGGGAATTCCACCCCGCCCTGAAGACGCACTGATTGCCGGTTGAACCGGCTGGCAAAGGATACCGCAGAGTGCGCCGTTGTGCAGCGCAGTAAAAACCAGTAGACGTAGCGGCCGTGGGCGATCCGCACGGAAATCGGCGATGGGCTGATCAGCGCATGAGGCTATAATGGCAGATTGCGCTGAAAGCACCTGAAAGCCCGATTTGCACCGCGAACTGGCGGCAAAAATACGCAAAAGGATGTAAATCAGCACGTAAATCGGCACGCGAATCGCGCTTGCCGAGGTGCGCCATGGCCAGGTGGCCCGGCCACCTGTTTCAGCCCTCTTTTATCACCGTAGTCCCGAAGTGCACGAGTGCATCAACCGGACGACGCCCCCAGGTAAACCACTGCGAACGGCGACCCCGATGACCAAGAAAGTTTATGTAAAGACCTTTGGCTGCCAGATGAACGAGTACGACTCCGACAAAATGGTCGACGTGCTCGGCGCCGCTGAAGGCCTCGTCAAAACCGACACGCCCGAAGACGCGGACGTGATTCTCTTCAACACCTGCTCGGTGCGTGAGAAAGCCCAGGAGAAGGTGTTCTCCGACCTCGGCCGCGTGCGCGAGCTGAAGGAAGCGAACCCGAACCTGCTGATCGGCGTGGGCGGCTGCGTGGCGAGCCAGGAAGGCGCGGCCATCGTGCAGCGCGCGCCGTACGTGGACCTCGTGTTCGGCCCGCAAACCCTGCACCGCCTGCCGCAGATGATCGACGCGCGCCGCGCTTCGGGCCGCGCGCAGGTCGATATCACGTTCCCCGAAATCGAGAAGTTCGACCATCTGCCGCCCGCACGCGTGGAAGGCCCGAGCGCGTTCGTCTCGATCATGGAAGGCTGCTCGAAGTACTGCAGCTACTGCGTCGTGCCGTACACGCGCGGCGAGGAAGTCTCGCGCCCGCTCGACGACGTGCTCACCGAAATCGCCGGCCTCGCCGACCAGGGCGTGCGCGAAGTCACACTGCTTGGCCAGAACGTCAACGCTTACCGCGGTGCACTCACGCAAGGCGCGCACGACATCGCCGACTTCGCCACGCTGATCGAATATGTCGCCGACATTCCCGGCATCGAGCGCATCCGCTACACCACTTCGCACCCGAAGGAATTCACGCAGCGCCTGATCGACGCTTACGCGAAGGTGACCAAGCTCGTGAGCCATCTGCATCTGCCGGTGCAGCACGGCTCGGACCGCGTGCTCATGGCGATGAAGCGCGGCTACACCGTGCTCGAATACAAGTCGGTGATCCGCAAGCTGCGCGCGATTCGCCCCGATCTCTCGCTTTCCACGGACATCATCGTGGGCTTTCCCGGCGAGACTGAAGAGGACTTCGAGAAGACCATGGCGCTCGTCGACGAGATGAAGTACGACACGAGCTTCTCGTTCATCTACAGCCCGCGTCCGGGCACGCCCGCGGCGAACCTGCACGACGACACGCCGCGCGAAGTCAAGTTGAAGCGCCTCCAGCATCTGCAAGCCACGATCGAAGAGAACGTGCAGCGCATCAGCCAGTCGATGGTCGGCCGGGTCGAGCGCATTCTCGTGGAAGGCCCGTCGCGCAAGGACCCGAGCGAACTTTCGGGCCGCACCGAGAACAACCGCGTCGTCAACTTCCCGGCGCCGCTCGCTTCGCACGCGCGCCTGATCGGCCAGATGATCGACGTGAAGATCAACCACGCCTACCCGCACTCGCTGCGCGGCGAGCTCGTGCTCGCGCACGAAGACACTTCGGCACTCCCGCATTGAGCGGCGCCTGAACGGAGTTCACTGATACCTTGAAGCCCAATCAGCAGCATCTGGAATTCAACGCGCCGCGCGACGACAATGCGCGGCTCGCGAACCTCTGCGGCCCGCTCGACGAAAACTTGCGGCAGATCGAGCAGGCACTCGACGTAACCCTCGCGCGGCGCGGCCATCGCATCTCGATTCGCGGCCGCGGCGCGAAACTCGCGCTCGCCGCGCTCGAAAACTTCTACAACCAGGCGCGCGATCCGCTTTCGGTCGACGACATCCAGCTCGCGCTGGTCGAGGCGCGGCATCCGGGCAATCCCGCCAACGATCCGCGCGCGAGCGGCAACGGCGGCGTGCGTGGAAACAGCGGCGGCAACAACGGCGCCGATGCCGCCGAGATCGACCCGCGGGACGTACGATTTCGCGGCGACCCCGACCACCCGTTCGACGAGCCCGCGCGCGAAGGCGTCGACGTAGAGGAACTCGGCCCGAAGCTCTATACGCGCCGCGCCGACCTGCGCGGCCGCACGCCCGCGCAGCGCGAGTACCTCAAGCAGATCATCTCGCACGACGTGACCTTCGGCGTCGGGCCTGCGGGCACGGGCAAGACCTATCTCGCGGTGGCCTGCGCCGTGGACGCGCTCGAGCGCGACCAGGTCAAGCGCATCGTGCTCACGCGCCCCGCCGTGGAAGCGGGCGAGCGCCTCGGCTTCCTGCCCGGCGATCTCGCGCAGAAGGTGGACCCGTATCTGCGCCCGCTGTACGACGCGCTCTACGACCTGCTCGGCTTCGACAAGACCGCGAAAATGTTCGAGCGCCAGATGATCGAAATCGCGCCACTCGCGTACATGCGCGGACGCACGCTCAATCACGCGTTCATCATCCTCGACGAGGCGCAGAACACCACGCCCGAGCAGATGAAGATGTTCCTGACGCGTATCGGCTTCGGCTCGAAGGCCGTCGTGACCGGCGACACCACCCAGGTGGACCTGCCGCGCGGCCACAAGAGCGGGCTGATCGAAGCGCAGCAGGTGCTCGCCAACGTGCGCGGCATCGCGCTCACGCGCTTCACGAGCGCGGACGTCGTGCGCCATCCGCTCGTCGCGCGTATCGTCGAGGCCTACGACGCGCATTCGAAAAAGGATGAAAGCGGCGGCGACGCGCGCTAAGGCACGAGATCGAGCCCAGATTGGAGCCCGAATTTGAATCGCCACGAATCACGCACATGGCCCGCGCACCGAAACTCAAACTGAACGTGCAGTTCCCCGCCGCGAAGGCGTTTCCCGAGCACAAGGCCACGCTGCCACGGGCCACCGTGGCGGCGTGGATAAAGGCCGCGCTATTCGCCGATGCCGAACTGACCGTGCGCTTCGTCGACGCGGAAGAAGGCCGCACGCTCAACCGCACGTACCGCGGCAAGGACTACGCGACCAACGTCCTCACGTTCGCCTACGCCGAAAGCGAGAACGACCCGGTGACGGGCGACCTGATCCTCTGCTGCCCGGTAGTGGAGAAGGAAGCCGCCGAACAGGGCAAGCCGCTCTCGTCGCACTACGCGCACCTGCTCGTGCACGGCACGCTGCACGCGCAAGGCTACGATCACGAGGACGACGCCGAAGCCGAGGAGATGGAGGGCATCGAAACCGAGGTGCTCAACTCGCTCGGCTTTCCCGACCCGTACAAGTAAGGCCACACGCCCCCCTTCCGGCCCGAGCCCGTCAGACATGAACGACAAGCGCGCGAACGATTCCAGTGTTGTTGCCGAACCGCTGGTGAATGACGCGCCCGCCAGCGGCATGCCCAGGCCCTGTCCTGGCTATCCGCCGTCGCTCGGCGAGTCGCGCCTGCTCAGCGAAGACGAACTGCGCGCATCGCTCGACCACACGCTTGAGCCATGGGACCGCACGAGCGACATCTGGCTGTTCGGCTATGGCTCGCTGATCTGGAACCCGGGCCTGCCGACCGTCGAGAACGTGCGCTCGCGCGTGCATGGCTACCATCGCGGCCTGTATCTTTGGTCGCGCGTGAATCGCGGCACGCCCGAGCAGCCGGGCCTCGTGCTCGCACTCGATCGTGGCGGCTCGTGCGCCGGCGTGGCGTTCCGCCTGGCCGCCGATGGCGTCATGCCGCATCTGGAAGCACTGTGGCGCCGCGAAATGCCGATGGGTTCGTACCGGCCCGCCTGGCTGCCCTGCTCGCTCGTCGATGGCCGGCGCGTCGCGGCGCTCGCTTTCGTGATGCGCCGCGACGTGCCCACCTACACGGGCAAGCTCGGTGAAGACACGGTGCGCCAGGTGTTCGGCTGCGCATCGGGCCGCTACGGCACGACGCTCGACTACGTGCGCCGCACCGTCGAGGCCCTGCGCGAGAGCGGCATGCCCGACCGGGCGCTGGAGCGGTTGCTCGCGCGCTGCGCGTGAGCACCAGGCCCGGTTCAGCGCAGCAAGCTCAATCGCTGCCGTACTTCGGCGAATGCGGGCCGTAGAGGATCCCGTTCGGCTGCCCCGCGGACAACAGCCTCTGGCTCGTCAAACCCGCCACCTCCTGGCTCTCGTCGGCGAGCGAATGCGCCACCTGCTTGACCGCCGCCTGCACCATCATGCCGATAATGCTGCCGCTACCGAAGTCCACGTTGCCGAGTTCCTTGCCGTTGGCCGTCGCGCTGCCCTGCCAGAGCACATCGCCCGTACCGAGGCTGACGAGCTTCGCGGTCGCCGAGACGGACGTATTGCTGTCAACCACCCGATAGACGGAGCCGTACTGCGTGACCTTCGTGTAGAGCACGGCATCGGCGCCGAAGATTTCATGCAGTTTCTTCGGCGACGTAGCCTGCATCTCCACGGGCAACGCAATGCCGTTCTGGCGGAAGGTCTCCGCCACTTCGGCCACGGGCAGAACGTAGTAGCCGGATTCCGCGAGCGGCATTGTCATCTGCGACAGCATGCCGTTGGTGGCATTCACATCGACGGTTTCGTTCAGCGGCGGCAGCACCAGAATCGAGCGCGGCTTTGCGCTCTTGAACGCGGTGTAGTCGTAGCCGGCGGTTTGCTTCTGCGGCCCCACGCACGCGGCGAGCAGCGCGGAAACCGCGAGCACCGGCAGGCATTTCAGTATCGAAAATTTGAGCATGATGGCGTGCCTACTTCGAGAGGTTCTTCAACAAAAAGTCCATGTATGCGGACGACTCAGGGAAGGCCTCCTTCTCGGCACGCAGTTCCTGCTGCGCCTGCTGGCCCTTGCCGACACTCGCGTAAAGCGAGCCGAGGTGGGCATGAAAACCGGGGGGCGGCCGGTTGCCCTTGGCGCGGATCTGTTGAAGCGCCTGTTCGAGCGCAGTGATCTGCTCTTCCGGGCTCGTCTGCCCTTTCAGGTACGCGTAGACCTGCGGCTGATAGGCGTCCCATTGATAGAGCGTGGGTTGCGTGCGCGTCGCACAGCCGGCGAGCAGCGCGCCGGCAACGGCCAAGGCAACGCCAAGCGGCGCAGCGGTGGACCGCCGTGTAGTGTGGGTTTGGGTCATAGGTCTGAGTCTTCTGTTCAAACAGGATGGATTCGCGCGGCCGTCACTTCACGGCGGGCAGCCCAGCGGTTGCGAGCGCGCCTGCATCGACGCGTTCCGCGAGGCGATTGACGGCCTCCTGAATCGCGAGGTCGAGCACCTTGCCATTGAGTGTCGAGTCATAGCCCGCCGTGCCGCCAAAGCCGATCACCTCGCGGTTCGACAGGCTGTATTCGCCCGCGCCCTGCGCCGATAGCACGACCTCCGACGTGACCGTATCGACCACATTGAGGCTCACCTTCGCGTAAGCCACCTGGCTCTTGCCGCGCCCGAGGATGCCAAATAGCTGCTGGTCGCCGACTTCCTTACGGCCAAACTCCGTCACGTCGCCGGTGAGGATGTAGCGCGCGCCCCTGAGCGCCTGTGCCTGCTTCGTGAAGCCGGCCTCCTGGCGAATCTCGTCGAGGTTGTCTCGGTCGAGCACATTGAAGCGCCCGCTCTGCTGGAGCGCCGTGATCAGAATGGTTTTGGCCTGACCGCCCAGACGGTCGATCCCGTCCGTGAAAATGCCGCGCATGTAGCTCGAGCGGTTGTCGAACTTGCCGACGGCGACCGCCACCGGCTTGCCGGCGTATGGCGTGCGCGCCACCGCCACTTCCGGAACCGGCAGCGTGCGCGACGCTTCAGTCGCGCACGCTGCCAGAACAATGAACAATGAACAAAGACGGCACGAGCCATGCCGCACACCGCGTTGCGCGCTGCTTCGATAACACCTGCAAGATGGGTCTCCTTACGCACCTGGACCGGACCTCGTGCCCGGCCCACGACGCGCGGAACCATTGGGGGTTCCGCGTGAAGGTCCGAATTAGAGCAAGGTCGCTGAAAGGAAAATGTCAAACAATCCAGCGCAGGTGACACCCATCAAACCCAGGACAAAAATCATCCAAATCTGAAACCCGAAAATTCGCGAGATATGGCCGGCGCATCGGGCAAGCTCATCGACGACCACTGCCGCATGCCGTGCGTCCCCCCGGGCACCTCGCATCTGCGTTAGGATGGATCACGGGCATGCCCTACACGGGCGCGCCACACGCATGATGTATCCTTTCCTATCCGCAACAGCGCGCCCAGCCATCAAGAGGCCCAGGGCGCACCACCATGAACGACTCTTATCCCAGTCGACGACAAACCGGCAAACCCCAGGAAAAGCGCTCCCTGCTCGAGCGGCTGACCGACTTCATCTCGCCCGAGCCCGACTCGCGCAGCGAGCTTCTCGAAATCCTCCAGGACGCGCACGCGCGCAATCTGATAGACGCCGATTCGCTTTCGATGATCGAAGGCGTGTTCCAGGTGTCCGAGCTCTGCGCGCGCGACATCATGGTGCCGCGCGCCCAGATGGATGCGATCAACATCGCCGATAGTCCCGACGAATTCATCCCCTTCGTGCTGGACAAGGCGCATTCGCGCTATCCCGTCTACGAAGGCAACCGCGACAACGTGATCGGCGTGCTGCTCGCGAAAGACCTGCTGCGCTACTACGCCGAGGAAGAATTCGACGTGCGCGGCATGCTGCGCCCGGCCGTGTTCATCCCCGAGTCCAAACGCCTGAACGTGCTGCTGCACGACTTTCGCCAGAACCGCAATCACATCGCCATCGTCGTGGACGAATACGGCGGCGTGGCCGGCCTCATCACGATCGAGGACGTGCTTGAGCAGATCGTCGGCGACATCGAGGACGAATACGACTTCGACGAGGAAAGCGGCAACATCATCGCCTCGCCCGATGGGCGTTTCCGCGTGCGCGCGCTCACCGAGATCGAGCAGTTCAACGAAACGTTCGGCACCCATTTCTCGGACGACGAAGTCGACACCATCGGCGGATTCGTTACGAATCACTTCGGACACGTGCCGCATCGCGGCGAAAAGGTCCGCATCGACGACCTGATCTTCGAGGTGCTGCGCGCCGACGCGCGCCAGCTGCACATGCTGCTGGTGCGCCGCGATCCGCTCGCCGGCCAGCGTGAAGCCGCGTTGCAGCCGCAGGGCACCTGACGCCCTGCGCCCGCGCGCGCTTTGAACGACGCCGGCCTGCGGGCCGGCGTCGCGCTTTTCAAGCCGGCGGAGTGCGATCGCGCCCCCAAACGTCACCTCAAACTCGCCCCGGCGCCACACAATGCCGCTGCGTGAAAATGCTATCGTTGCGCTCGCTGCGCACACGGCGTGTGCAGCGAACGTTTTGCAACCCGCGCCTCGCGCGCCCCTGCAGTCGGACTGCAGCGCCCAAGCACACCCATGGCTGAACCGATCGATTCCCGCACGCGCGACGGCGCGCGCGCCGCAGACACACCTACCGCCGCGCGCCGCGCGCTGCCGGCCTGGTACTACGTGGCCGCTGCCGGGCTGGGCGCGCTCAACACGCTTTCGTTCGCGCCCACACCGCACGGCGGCTGGCTCGAAATCGCGATCTTCGCGGGCTTTTACTTCTGGCTCACGCGCACCACGGGCTGGAAAAGCGCGCTCTTCACCGGCTGGGCGTTCGGCTTCGGCAACTTCGTGACCGGCGTCTGGTGGCTGTATGTGAGCATGCACTTCTATGGCGGCATGCCCGCCGCGCTCGCCGGCGCGGCGCTTGTGCTGTTCTCGCTCTACCTCGGTCTCTATCCGGCGCTCGCCGCGCTGGTCTGGTCGTTTTGCGCGGGACACGCACGCAACGGGCGCACCCTGCCGTTTTCGCCGACATGGCATGGCGCCTTTGCCTTCGCGAGCGCGTGGGCGCTGGGCGAATGGGCCCGCGGCTACGTCTTCACCGGCTTTCCGTGGCTTTCGAGCGGCTACGCGCAGGTGGACGGGCCGCTGACCGGGTTCGCGCCGATCGTCGGCGTCTATGGCGTGGGCTGGGTGCTCGCGCTCGTCGCGGCGCTCCTCGTCCAGGCACTGGTGCACGTGCGCAAGGCGGGATCCGACGCGATTGGCGGGCCTGCGCGCGGCGGCACTACCGGCTCCATCGGCTTCTCCAGCTCCATCGGCGCGGCGGCCACGCCGGCCATGATGGCTGTAGCCGTGACCGGCGTTGGCCTGCTGCTCCCGCTCGTCAACTGGACGCACCCCGAAAACACCCCGCTGAACGTGCGCCTGCTGCAAGGCAATGTGAAGCAGGAGATGAAGTTTTCCGAATCCGGCCTCGAAGAATCGCTCGCCGAATTCCAGCGGCTCATCACCGAAAAGCCCGCCGATCTCGTCATCACGCCCGAGACCGCGATTCCGATACTGCTGCAGGAAATGCCCGAAAAATTCGGCCGCGATATCCGCGCGTTCGCCGACGGCACCCACACCGCCATCCTGTTCGGCGCCGTGGGCGGCACAATCACGCCGGACCGGCGCGTAGTCGACTACACCAACAGCCTGTTCGGCATCACGCCCGGCCAGAACGGCTTGTATCGCTACGACAAGCACCACCTCGTGCCCTTCGGCGAATTCGTGCCGTGGGGCTTCCGCTGGTTCGTGAACCTCATGAACATCCCGCTCGGCGACTTCGCGCGCGGCGCCCCCGTACAGCCGCCGTTCCTCGTGCACAACCAGCCCGTCGCCGTCGACATCTGCTACGAGGACATCTTCGGCGAGGAAATCGCGCGCACCGTGCGCGAGAATCCGACCTCGCCGGGCATCCTCATCAACTCGACGAACCTCGCGTGGTTCGGCGACACCATCGCGCTCGACCAGCATCTGCAAATCGCGCGCATGCGCTCGCTCGAAACCGGCCGGCCGATGCTGCGCGCGACCAATACGGGCGCCACTGCCGCCATCGACGCGCACGGCAACGTGATCGCCCGCCTGCCCGCCTTCACCGTGGGCTCTCTCGACTTGCGCGTGGAAGGCACCCAGGGCTTCACGCCCTACGTGAGGAGCGGCAACAACACGGTGATCGCCGTGTCTCTCGTGTTGCTGGCACTCGGCTTCGCATTCGGGCCCGCCCGCCCCGGTCGCAAGAAGGCTTGATGCGCCAAAATATGTCCGGAATGTGCCTGGTCCCCGCGCGCCGGTCTCAACGCTGCGCCAATCCGGTAAAATTCAAGGTTTTAGCACCGGGCCGCCCCTCCTGACCGGGGGCCGGGACCGCAGCATGCAAGGAATCCCCGCCACGCGCGAAACACCCGGCCACACCCGGCCGCGCGTGGCGGACCTTGCCGCCGCAGCCCACGCCGTTCGCCCTAAAAGACACTGCAGGCACACATGCTCACGTTTCAGCAAATCATCCTGACGCTCCAGTCTTACTGGGACAAGCAGGGCTGCGCGCTGCTCCAGCCGATCGACATGGAAGTCGGCGCCGGCACCTCGCACGTCCACACCTTCCTGCGCGCAATCGGCCCCGAGCCGTGGCGCGCGGCCTACGTGCAGCCGTCGCGCCGCCCGAAGGACGGCCGCTACGGCGAGAACCCGAACCGCCTGCAGCACTACTACCAGTACCAGGTGGTGCTCAAGCCCGCGCCGGAAAACATCCTCGACCTGTACCTCGGCTCGCTCGAAGCACTCGGCTTCGACCTGAAGCAGAACGACGTGCGCTTTGTCGAGGACGACTGGGAGAACCCCACGCTCGGCGCATGGGGCCTCGGCTGGGAAGTCTGGCTCAACGGCATGGAAGTCACCCAGTTCACGTACTTCCAGCAAGTGGGCGGCATCGACTGCAAGCCGGTGCTCGGCGAAATCACCTACGGGCTCGAGCGTCTCGCGATGTACCTGCAAAAGGTCGAGAACGTCTACGACCTGATCTGGACCGAGTGGGAAGAAGAGGGCCCCAACGGCCCCGAGCTGCGCCGCCTCACTTACGGCGACGTCTACCACCAGAACGAAGTCGAGCAATCCACGTACAACTTCGAGCACGCGAACGTCGACCTGCTGTTCACGTTCTTCAACGCCTACGAAAGCGAAGCCAAGCGCATGATCGAGTTCCAGCTCGCGCTACCCGCCTACGAACTCGTGCTCAAGGCCGGCCACACGTTCAACCTGCTCGACGCGCGCGGCGCGATCTCCGTGACGGAGCGCGCAGCGTATATCGGCCGCATTCGCGCGCTCTCGCGCAGCGTCGCGCAGTCGTACTACGAATCGCGCGAGAAGCTCGGCTTCCCGATGCTCGGCAATCCGGTGCACGGCGTGCCGGGCCTGACCACCGACGAACAGGACGCCGCGATGCCCGCGTGGGCGCCGCCGCTGAAGGTCGAACGCAAGTTCGACGAGGCATGACCGGATCTCCAGAACAATGACGCAAGCTCATCACGCCACCCTCCTCGTCGAACTGCTGACCGAGGAACTGCCGCCGAAGGCCCTCGCGCGCCTGGGCGACGCATTCGCCGAAGGCATCGCACAGCGCCTCGCCGCACGCGACCTGATCGAAGGCGACCTCTCATTCGAGCGCTACGCCACGCCGCGCCGCCTCGCCGTGACGATCAGAAACGTGCGCAATGTCGCGCCCGAAAAACAGGTGCGCGAAAAAGTGCTGCCCGTTTCGGTCGCGCTCGACGCCAACGGCCAGCCCACCGCGCCACTCGCGAAGAAGCTCGCGGCGCTCGGCTTTGCCGACTTCCCGGTAAGCGACCTCGAACGCGCGAGCGACGGCAAGAACGAAGCGTTCTTCCTGCGCTACTCGGCGCCGGGCGCCACGCTCGCCGACGGCCTGCAGGCCGTGCTCGACGAAACGCTCGGCAAGCTGCCCATCCCGAAGGTCATGACGTACCAGCGCCCCGACGGCAGCAACGTGCAGTTCGTGCGTCCGGTGCACCGCCTCACAGTGCTGCACGGCGAGCAAATCGTGCCAGTCACCGCATTCGGCATCGACGCGGGCGACACCACGCGCGGCCACCGCTTCCTCTCGCACGGCAACGTCGCCATCACGCGCGCCGACGACTACGCACACACGCTGCAGCACAAGGGCCGCGTGATCGCGAGCTACGCCGACCGCCGCGAAGCCATCCGCGAACAACTCATCGAACAAGCCGGCGACGACAAGGTCGTCATGCCCGAAGCGCTGCTCGACGAAGTGAATTCGCTCGTCGAATGGCCCGTCGTGTACGCGTGCAAGTTCGAGGACGAATTCCTGCAAGTGCCGCAGGAATGCCTGATTCTCACGATGCAGACGAACCAGAAGTACTTCGCGCTCACCGATGCCGCAGGCCGCCTGCGCTCGCGCTTCCTGATCGTCTCGAACATCGAGACCGAAACGCCGGGCGAAATCGTCGAAGGCAACGAGCGCGTCGTGCGCCCGCGCCTCGCCGACGCCAAGTTCTTCTTCGAGCAGGACAAGAAGAAGCCGCTGGCCGAGCGCGTACCGCTGCTTGCGAACGTGGTCTATCACAACAAGCTCGGCTCGCAGCTCAAGCGCGTGGAGCGCCTCGAAGCGCTCGCGGGCGCCATCGCCGACATGTGCGACGCCGATGTCGCGCTCGCCAAGCGCGGCGCGCGCCTCGCCAAGGCCGACCTGTTGACCGACATGGTGGGCGAGTTCCCCGAGCTGCAAGGCACGATGGGCACCTACTACGCGCGCCACGACGGTGAGCCCGAAGAAGTGGCGCTCGCGTGCTCCGAGCACTACCAGCCGCGCTTCTCCGGCGACGCATTGCCGGGCGCGGCCACGGGTACCTTCGTCGCGCTCGCGGACAAGCTCGAGACGCTCGTCGGCATCTGGGGCATCGGCCTTGCGCCGACCGGCGAAAAAGATCCGTTCGCGCTGCGCCGCCACGCGCTGGGCGTGCTGCGCATCCTCGTCGAGAAGCAACTGCCGTTGGATCTCGTCGAACTGCTGCGCACGACTTACGCGCAATTTGCGGGCATCGAAGCGGTAACGGAATCGACGCAAGCGATCTACGAATTCAGCATGGACCGCCTGCGCGGCATGCTGCGCGAACGCGGCTACGCGGCGCAGGAAATCGACGCGGTGCTCGCGATGGACCCCACGCGCCTCGACGACATCGTCGCGCGCCTCGATGCCGTGCGCGAATTCGCGGCGCTCGAGGAAGCCGCGTCGCTCGCGGCGGCCAACAAGCGCATCTCGAACATTCTCAAGAAGTCCGACGGTGTCGAGGACGCAGGCGTGCAGAGCGCGCTTTTCGTGGAAAGCGCGGAGAAGGCACTGTTCGCGCAGCTCGAACAGGTCGCGCCTCGCGTGCAGACGCAACTGGCCGCGCGCGAGTACACGGGCGCGCTCACGGCGCTTGCAGCACTGCGCGAAACCGTCGACACGTTCTTTAACGACGTGATGGTGAATGCCGAAGACCCCGCGCTGCGTGCGAACCGCCTCGCGCTGCTCAAGGCATTGCATCGCCAGATGAACAGCGTTGCCGACATCTCGCGCCTTGCGGCGTGATGGCGTCGTGACACTCTACTGAGCGACGCCATGCCGACCAGCACCAGCCGCAAACTCGTGATCCTCGACCGCGACGGCGTGATCAACGTCGACTCCGACGCGTTCATCAAGACCGTGGACGAATGGATCGCGCTGCCGGGCAGCCTCGAAGCGATCGCCCGCCTGAATCAGGCGGGCTACCGCGTCGCCGTCGCGACGAACCAGTCCGGCATCGGCCGGGGCCTGTTCGACACGACGGCGCTCAACGAGATGCACGCGAAAATGCAGCGCCAGGCCGCCGCGGTGGGCGGACGCATCGACGCCGTGTTCTTCTGCCCGCACACCGCGCAGGACCACTGCGACTGCCGCAAGCCCAAGCCCGGCATGCTCAAGATGATCGCCGAGCGCTTCGAGATCGATCCCGCGGATACGCCCGTGGTGGGCGATTCGCTGCGCGACCTCCAGGCTGGCGCGGTGCTCGGCTTTCCCACGCACCTCGTGCGCACGGGCAAAGGCGAGAAGACGCTCGCGGCGGGCGGCCTGCCCGAAGGCACGAAAGTGCACGCCGACCTGCGCGCGTTCGTGCTCGATTTCCTCGCGAACGAGCAGGCCTGACGCGCCCCCTGCCCCAACGAACGGTCCTATCGATGCGCTTCATCCGCTCCCTGCTGCTGTTCACCTACCTGATCGTCTACACGATCCCCTACGCGACGGCGTGCTTCATTGCGTTCCCGTTCCTGAACGCCGAGCGGCGCTACTGGATGGCCGTGGGCTGGTGCCGCTCGACGGTGTTCGTCGCGCGCTGGCTCAACGGCATCCGCTATCGCATCGAGGGCATAGAGAACCTGCCCAACGGGCCCGCCGTGCTGCTCTCGAAGCATCAGTCGGCATGGGAAACGGTGGCGCTTCCCGCACTGATGCCGCGTCCGCTGTGCTTCGTGTTCAAGCGCGAACTGCTCTACGTGCCGTTCTTCGGCTGGGCACTGGGCATGCTGAAGATGGTTCACATCGACCGCAAGGAAGGCAAGTACGCATTCGCCTCCGTGACGCGCCAGGGCAAAGCGCGCATGGCCGAAGGCGCCTGGGTCATCATGTTCCCGGAAGGCACGCGCACGCCGGTGGGCAAGCAAGGCAAGTACAAGACCGGCGGCGCGCGCTTTGCGATCTCTACAGGCGCGCCCGTCGTGCCGATCGCGCACAACGCGGGACATGTCTGGCCCCGCAACTCGTTCCTCAAATATGCGGGTATAGTCACGGTATCGATCGGCAAGCCGATCGATACAACCGGGCTCACGCCCGACCAGTTGAATACACGCGTGGAGCAATGGATCGAAACCGAAATGCGACGCATCGATCCTGACGCGTATCGCGAAACGGATGGCGCATCGGTGGACGCCGCGCGGACTTGATGCTCCGGCGGCAAGGCGGCTGTCCAACCTGCGCTCGCTGCGTTATCCACCACGCTCGTCATACGCCACGCACGCCATTCCGCACCTAGCCTGACGATGCAGAAGTCACCCACGCCGCGCCCTTCAGCGGCGCTCGATAACGGGCAGCTCGATTTGCCGCTCTTTGCCGAGCCGGCGCCCGTTGTCACTCCCTCTCCGGCATCGCCCTTCCACGCACCGCCTTCCACACCATCGCCGTTCAGGTCGCCCAAGGGGCCGCTTGCGCCGGATGGCACGCGTGTGCGCACGCTCGAAATGGGCGCGCGCACGCTGCACTATCGGCTCAAGCGCTCGTCGCGAAAATCGATTGGATTTGCCATCGATGCAAGCGGGCTCACGATCACCGCGCCCCGATGGGTGACGATTGCCGATATCGAAACGGCTATCGCCGAAAAGCAGCGCTGGATCTTTGCGAAGCTGATCGAGTGGCAATCGCGCGTGGAACAGCGTGCGCTGCCGCGCGTGGAATGGGGCGATGGGGCCGAGTTGCCTTATCTCGGCAAGCCGATGCGCGTGAGGCTTGGCGCCTCGCTGCTGGCCTTTGACGAAGTGGCGCGCGTGCTGGCGCTGCCACTGCCGCTGCATGCGGATGGGCAGCAGATCAAGGACCGGGTGACCGGATGGCTACAGGGCGAGGCGACGCATATTTTCGGCGAGCGGCTTGCGGTTTATGCCGCGAGGCTTGGGGTGACGTTTCGGTCGTATGCGCTTTCATCGGCGATGACGCGCTGGGGGAGTTGCTCGAGCGAAGGACGGATTCGGCTCAACTGGCGGTTGATTCATTTTCCGCTTTCGGTTGTCGATTATGTCGTGGCGCATGAACTCGCGCATTTGCGCGAGATGAATCATAGTCCGCGGTTCTGGCAGACTGTGGAGTCTATCTTTCCTGAGTTCAGAGAGGCCAGGAAGCAGCTCAAGCAGCATCCGCCGGAGATGGTGCCGGGGATGTGAGGGGTGAATTCGAGCAGTCCGCCCAACAACTGCCCACGTCAAAATATGCCCAGAATTCTGGCTATTTGCCGATTAGCTCAATGCCTTCGCCGCTAATGAGTCGTCGCGTCTAAAAAGAAAAATAATTCGCACCCAGAACATTATCGTCCGCCATCAAATTTAAAGAACTTTCAGATGCCTCTGATTTCGCTGTGCCAAGCGCAGCGTTACGCTAGCGGGCTTGGAATGCCGCGCGCATTGGTCCGCGCGCTGTGGTCCGCGCGCGCGATATGCCGCGGCTCCACGCCCGGCATGCCTGTCCTCTGGCTTACTCAAGGCGTCGAAACTCATGAAAGTCACTATCGTCGGTACCGGTTACGTTGGACTCGTTACCGGAGCATGTCTCGCTGAATTGGGCAATCACGTGCTTTGCCTGGACGTCGACCACAGGAAAATCGATCTACTCAACAACGGCGGCGTGCCGATCTACGAACCGGGGCTTGGCGAAATCATCGCCAGAAATCGCGAAGCTGGCCGCCTCGAGTTCTCTACTGATATCGAGCATGGCGTCAAGCACGGCGAAATTCAATTCATTGCGGTCGGCACCCCTCCCGACGAAGATGGGTCCGCAGACCTCCAATACGTTCTGGCTGCGGCACGCAATATCGGCAAATACATGACCCAATTCAAGGTCATCGTCGACAAATCCACGGCGCCCGTTGGGACCGCCGACAAGGTGAGCGTCGTGATTCGCGAAGAAATTGAGGCCCGCAACCTGAGTGTGCAGTTTGCCGTTGTCTCGAATCCCGAATTTCTGAAGGAAGGTGCGACCGTCGACGATTTCATGTGTCCCGACCGAATTGTCATTGGCCACGACTCAGAGGTACAGGGCTTGCGTGCAAAGAGCCTGATGGAACAACTTTACGCGCCATTCAATCGCAATCATCAGCACACACTGCATATGGACGTGCGTTCCGCGGAATTCACCAAGTACGCTGCGAATTCCATGCTTGCGACGCGAATCTCGTTCATGAATGAGTTGGCCAATCTCGCGGATCGCGTAGGGGCGGATATAGAGCATGTGCGGCGCGGCATTGGCTCCGATCCTCGTATTGGCTACAGCTTTCTCTACTCGGGCTGTGGCTATGGCGGCTCGTGCTTCCCGAAGGACGTGCAAGCACTCATTCGCACCGCAAGCGAGTTCGATATGCCCCTGAAAGTGCTTGGCGCGGTCGAGGAGGTCAATGACCGGCAAAAAACCGTGCTATTCGACAAGATCATGCACCACTTCGGCGGAAATCTCGAAGGCAAGCGATTCGCAATCTGGGGGCTCTCGTTCAAGCCCAATACCGACGACATGCGTGCCGCAACGAGCCGGTCCTTGATTGCTGAATTGACTAAACGTGGGGCATCCATCGCAGCATACGATCCGGTCGCGCTCTTCGAGGCTCGCCGATGCTTCGCCCAGGATCTGGATTCCGCACGTTTTCAGCGTCTGGATTTTGCCCGCGCAAGTGACGACGCGCTTGAAGGTGCCGACGGGCTTGTCATTCTCACGGAATGGAAAGAGTTCAAGCCCCCGGATTTTAGCAAGATCAAATCCCTTCTAAAAAACGCCCTCGTCTTCGACGGTCGTAATCTTTACGACCCCGCATCAATGAGATCCGTAGGATGGACTTACTACACCATCGTTCGGGATCGCACCCAAGTAGCGATTGCTTCTTGATCGACCGCCCAATTTTCCGCAAACACTCGTAACGGTCTTCAATTGCTCAGGCGAATCGCTAACTTCTTATTGTCTCGAGTCAGACCCGGTAAGCGAATTGCACAGGAGGTGGCAGGAATTGATCTCGCCACGTTCCTGATGGATCAGTTCGTCTATCTTCTGCGAGGGTCGTTGAAGACCGAACACCGCCAACGGATTGCGCCTTGTTTCATGGGCCGCAACGTGTGCGAAGTAACGCCCGGATGCCGTGAAGAAGTCTTGAAATACGTCTCACATTCGAACCAATGGCGTTATGCACAAAGGTCTGCCACCTTCAAATTAGGATTACAAAATAAATGTATCGATTTGTATCCGTCTGGATGAAATGCGAAAAAATGCGTCGGAATTTTAGCGATGCGGAGTGTGTCAATCGGATGTGTTGGCCGAATAACATCCGAATCTTCATTCAATCCACGAGGGGATTTTTAAATTTGTTTAAATCGCGCTTTATTTCTCTTTTTATTGCAAGCGCCTCATCGATTTACAACTTATCTCGACAAATAAGGTAGTGACGTCAGAATAACCTGACGCCACCGTGCGAAATCGTTTTACTTCTTCTGGATAAACTCGATCTTGTATCCGTCCGGATCCGTGACGAATGCGATCACCGTCGTCCCGTGTTTCATCGGCCCGGCCTCGCGCACTACGGTGCCACCCTGCGCCTTGATCTTCTCGCAGGCGGCGTAGGCATCGGCCACCTCCACTGCCAGATGGCCAAAGCCCGTGCCCAGGTCATACGAGGGCGTATCCCAGTTATGCGTGAGCTCGATCACCGTACCATCGCGCTCGTCGGTGTAGCCGACGAACGCGAGCGTGAACTTGCCTTCGGGATAGTCGTCGCGGCGCAGCAGTTTCATGCCGAGCAATTCGGTATAGAACTTGATCGAGCGGTCCAGGTCGCCAACCCGGATCATTGTGTGCAGAAGGCGCATCGTGTACTCCGTTTTGCCATCGTCAAAACGCGACTGTACCAAAATCCCGTCGGCGCTGCCGACGCCGGCCGCACCTCGC
Source organism: Paraburkholderia sp. A3BS-1L (assembly GCF_051125215.1). Taxonomy (NCBI): domain Bacteria; kingdom Pseudomonadati; phylum Pseudomonadota; class Betaproteobacteria; order Burkholderiales; family Burkholderiaceae; genus Paraburkholderia; species Paraburkholderia sp. A3BS-1L. The sequence continues at coordinate 2,764,430 of NZ_CP120442.1, forward strand.
CGGCCGCACCTCGCCGGCCGCACCGATTTGCTCTAGCATGGACGCCATCTCGAAGCCGCCGGGGTGCGATGCGCCCTGGCCAGCGTCGCCGACAACAAGTGAGGCAAAGGAGCCGACATGCGGATTCTGGTGGTGGGTGCAGGCGCGACAGGCGGTTATTTCGGCGGACGACTCGCCGCCGCGGGGCGCGATGTGACGTTTCTGGTGCGCGACGCGCGCGCTGCGCAGTTGCGCAAGGACGGCCTCGTGATCCGCAGTCCGCATGCCGGCGATCTCACGCTGCGCGATCCCCAAACGGTGACACGCGAGGCGCTCGAGTCGCCGGGCACTCAGCCATTCGATGTCGTGCTGCTGAGCTGCAAGGCCTACGATCTCGACAACGCCATCGACTCGTTCGCGGCGGCCGTCGGGCCCCACACCGTCATCCTGCCGTTGCTCAACGGAATGGGCCATCTGGAGCGGTTGCAGGCGCGCTTCGGCACGCAGGCGGTACTCGGCGGGGTTTGTCTGATCGCCTCCACCCTCAATGACAAGCGCGAGATCGTGCACCTGAACGATGCACAGGCCATCTCGTTCGGCGAGCTCGGCAATGGCGCCTCGCCGCGCGTCGAGGCCATTGCCGGCACTTTCGGCAACGCTGGCTTCAACGTGAAAGCCAGCGCGAACATCCTGCAGGAAATGTGGGAAAAGTGGGTGTTCCTCGCGACGCTCGCGGGCAGTACCTGTCTGTTTCGCGCGCCTGTGGGTGTCATCGTCGCGACGCCGGACGGTGCGGCCACCATCGAACGTCTTTTCGCCGAATGCCGCGCCGTAGCCGCCGAACACGGGCACGCCGTGCGTGAGAGCTTCCTCGAGCGCTCGCGCGCCATGCTGTTCGCTACGGGCTCGACGCTCACGGCCTCGATGCTGCGCGACGTGCAGAACGGTTCGCGCATCGAAGCCGATCATATTCTCGGCGATCTGATCCGTCGCGGTAGCGCAGTGCAACGCGCGTCGAGCGAGCTGTCGGTGCTGCGGATCGTCTATAGCCAGCTCAAGGCGTACGAGGCGCAACGCGCCGAAGCGGGCTGAGACCTCCGAAGGGCACGGCGCCGCCCTCACACGCTTACGCGGCCGGCGCGTCGCCCGGTGCCCGGGCGGCCTCGACCGCCTGGGCTACGCGCACATACTCCTCCACCGGCACGTCTTCCGCACGACGCGCGAGGTCGAAGCCGAGCGCTTCGAAGTCCACCCGCTCGCGGTAGTCGCCAAGGGTATTGCGCAGCATCTTGCGCCGCTGCGAGAACGCCGCCGTCACGAGCTCGCCGAGAATCGCCTCGTCCACGCGCGGCAGTTCGTGCGGCGCATACGGAATCATGCGCACGATCGCCGAATCCACTTTCGGCGGCGGCTGGAACGACTCGGGTGGCACGTCGAGCAGCTTGTCGATCACGTAGCGATACTGAAGCATCACCGTGAGCCGGCTGAACGCCTTGCTGCCGGGCTCGGCCACCATGCGCTCGACCACTTCGTTCTGCAGCATGAAGTGCTGGTCGATCACACGCTCCGCGAAAGTCGCGAGATGGAACAGCAGCGGGCTCGAAATGTTATACGGCAGGTTGCCGACGATGCGCAGCGTGGGCTTCTCGCCCGGCGCCGCGAGCGAGCCGAAATCGAACGCGAGCGCATCGCCCGCGTGCAGTTCGAGCAGCGGCCCGAATTTCTTGGTGAGGCGCGCGATCAGGTCGCGGTCGAGCTCGACCGCGTGCAGCGGCGCTTCGGGCGTAGCAAGGCGCTCGATCAGCGGCTCGGTGAGCGCGCCGAGGCCTGGCCCGATTTCGACCATGCGTTCGCCGCGCTGCGGGCGGATGACGTCGACGATCGAGTCGATCACGCCCGTGTCGACGAGGAAGTTCTGGCCGAAGCGCTTGCGCGCGAAGTGGCCCTGGTGCTGTCTGCTGCTATTGGACATCCTGGTCAGATCAATGGGTCAATCAGATGGCGCGCCGGTGGCGGGCCATCGAAACGGCGGTGTCGATGGCGGCGATCAGGCTGCCCGCATCCGCGCGGCCGGTGCCGGCGAGGTCGAGTGCGGTGCCATGATCGACGGACGTGCGCACGATCGGCAGGCCCAGCGTCACATTGATGCCTTCGCCGAACGTTGCGTATTTCAGGACCGGCAGGCCCTGGTCATGAAACATGGCCAGCACGCAGTCGGCCTCGTTGAGGTAGCGCGGCTGGAACAGGGTATCGGCGGGATACGGGCCACGCGCATCGATGCCCGCGGCCGTGGCTTGTGCGAGCGCCGGCGCAATGACGTCGATTTCCTCGCGCCCGAGGTAGCCGTTTTCACCCGCATGCGGATTCAGTCCCGTCACGAGGATGCGCGGCGTGGCTACGCCGAAGTGATGGCGCAAGTCGTGGTCGACGATGCGTAGCGTGTCGAGCAGCCCGTCGATCGTCAGCGCCGCCGGCACGTCCTTGAGCGGCAGATGCGTGGTGGCGAGCGCGACGCGCAAGGGCCGCACGCCGGTGCCCGCGAGCATCATGACGACGCGCGGCGTCTTTGTGCGTTCGGCCAGGTATTCGGTATGGCCGGTAAACGGCACGCCGGCGTCGTTGATCGTGCTCTTTTGCAGCGGCGCGGTCACGATGGCGTCGAACTCGCCCGCCATGGCGCCGTCGATGGCGCGGTCGAGCAGCGCCAGCACGTACGGACCGTTGGCGGCGTCGAGCTTGCCGGCTTTCGCCGGCGCGGCGAGCGCAACGGGCTCGACGCTCACGTGCTGGCCCGCCAGCATGGCGGCCCAGTCGACGCCGGCCGCCGCCGCGCGCGTTTGCATGAGGTTCGGGTCGCCGAGCACGACGAATTGCGCGCCGGGCCAGTGCGCCGAGGCGCCCGCGAGCGCGGCGGCCGTGAGCTCGGGGCCCACGCCGGCCGGCTCGCCGGTGGTGATGGCGATGCGAACCGGCCGCGGCCCCCGCGGCGCTGAAGACGATGAGGCGGGAGCATTCACGGCGCGATTCCTTCGAAGACGGGTCAGTGTTGCTGCGGCGGAGTCAGGCCGCCGATCTTGTAGTCGACGTAGGCAGTGTCACGCAACTGGCGCAGCCAGTCGGCGTAGGCCTGCTCCGCCTTGCGCTGGCCGATGGCCTGGCGCGCGAGATCCATCTGCTGCGCGACGGAGCCTTCGGCCTCGCGGCGGCCCAGTACCTGGATCAGGTGGTAGCCGTATTCGGTGCGCACCGGGTCGCTGATCTGGCCGTCCTGGAGCGTGTTCATGGCGCGCTCGAACTCGGGCACGGTTTCGCCCGGGCTGATCCAGCCGAGGTCGCCGCCCTGCGAGGCCGAGCCGTCCTGCGAGTACGTGTGCGCGAACTTCGCGAAATCGCCGCCCGCCTGCACTTCCTTCTTGATTTCCAGCAGCTTCTGGCGCGCCTGCGGCTCGGACGTGCCGTCGCCCACGCGCAGCAGGATATGACGCACGTGCGTTTGCACGAGTTGCGGCGCCGAGGCGCTCGTGCCCTGCCCCTGGCGACGCTCGACGAGGCGAACGATTTCAAAGCCGTCGTTGGTGCGGATCACCGAGGGATTCACTTCGCCCGGACGCAGCGTGGACGCTGCCGTCACCAGTTCGGGCGGCAGCTTCGCGGGCGGCAGGAAGCCCATGTCGCCGCCCTTGCTGGCGTCGGCCGCCTGCGAGTTGGACTTCGCGAGGCTCGAGAACTTGCTGCCCGACTGGGCCTGCTTGAGCAGATCGTCGGCCTTCTTCTGCGCGGCCTCGATGTCGGTCTGCGACGCGTTCAGCGGCGCCTTGATGAAGATGTGCTCGAAGTGCAGGTCGTTTTGCTGGCCCGCGTTCGGCCCGCGCTGGCTCGCGATGTAGTTCGCGACTTCGGCGTCGGTGACCGAGATCTTGCTGTCCACTTCCTTCTCGCGCAGCTTCGAGAGCGTGAGCTCGGTGCGCGCGTCGCCCATGAACGTCGCCCACGGCACCCCGGCCGCCTCGATGCGCGTGCGGTAGGTGGCGAGGTCCATGCCGTTGGCCTGGGCCAGACGCGCGAGCGTGCGCTGCACGGCGGCGTCATCGACCGCAATGCCGTCTTCCTTGGCCTTTTGCAGCTGGATGCGCTCGAGCACCATCTGGTTGAGCACCTGCGCCTGCAGCTGGTCCATGGGCGGGACCGGCGCGTTCTGCTGGTTCAGGCGGCGCGTGATGAGGCCAACGCGGTTGTCGAGCTCGCGCTGCGTGATCACACCATCGTTGACGACCGCCGCGATCGTGTCGGCGGTGCGGCCGCCGGCGGGCGCCAGCCCCTGTGCGAACGCCGGCGCGGCCGGCAACAGTCCTGCGACAGCGAAGAGGCTCGCAGCAAGCGCTGCCAGGCGAAGCTTTTTCATGATTCCCACTGATACTCCAAAGTTGGCGGGCAGCTTCGCCCGTCTCTATGCAACCGACCTCGCGCTGTATCCGAACGCCCGGCCCTGCGGCCGCATGCGCTGGTTCACGCGTTATTGGTAATCCGTGAAGCGCGACGGCAGCGGCAACTGCCCCGGCGGCTGCGTGTAGCCCGGCACGCTGGCCTTGAACGCCGAAACGAGTCCGTTGTCCACGTTCGACAGCCCCTTGAGCGTGAGCTGCGCGAGAAAACGCGTGGACGAATTGTTGCCGCCCGTGGTGTTGATCCCGTTCGCATAGCGCTGCACGCCAACGCCGAGCGCCCAGCAATCCGCGTCGTACTGCATGCCGACCAGGCCGTCGACAATCTTGTGGCCGTTCAAATCGTAGTTGAAGCGGCCCACAGCGTACACCCGATGCGAGAACGGCCATTGGGCCGAAATCAGGATCTGGTTGATCGGCTGATTGTCGAGCGTGCTGTTGTTCTCGCGCGTGTAGCGATACGCGACGTTCAGCACGCGGCTCGGCCCCGGGCTATAGCCGAAGCCGACGCTCGCCTTGGTCAACTGGCCCGCGTCGGCATTATATTGGAACGCCGTTTCCGAAGCGAAACCGCCCCCGATCTTTAGCGACATCCCCGCAATCAGGTCGGAATGCGCCGATCCCGAAGTTGGGGCCGGTTCGCCCGCGATGGGCGGCAGCAGCGTGACGCGCTGGTCGGTGAAATAGTACTGCTGCGCGATCACGAAACGCGCGCGCTCGTCGCCCGTAGCCGCGTCGATGAAGCGCGTGGTCAGCGCCGCCGTGAGGCGGTTCGCGTCGGCGATGCGGTCGTTACCGACGAAGGTGTTGGGCGTGAAGATCTCCGCGAGGCCGAAGTCGGCCTCGGCGGTATCAAAAAGGGGCGCGAAGTCCTGGTTGCGGTACGGCGTGTACACGTAGTACAGGCGCGGCTCCAGGGTCTGGATATAGTCCTGGCCGAACAGTTGCACCGAGCGGTCGAACACGAGCCCCGTGTCGAAGCTGAAGGTCGGGATCGATTCGGTGAAGCTCTTGGGCGTGCCCGCGGGCGAGCCCGTGCCGATGTTGCTCAGGTTGTAGTCGGCGAAGTGCCATTGCACCTTCGGCGTGACGAAGTAACCGGGCCCCATCAGCGAGTACGACAGGTACGGATTGAAGACGACGCGGTCGCCTTCGGTCGCATCGGCCGTCGTGATGCGGAAGCGCGAGTAGTCGGCTTCCATGCCGTAGTCGAAGCCGCCCACGTTGTACTTCGCGTACTTCACATTGAGCTCGGGCTCGCGGCCGTACGGCGCGACTGACGGTGACAGCGTCTGCCAGTGCTGGTAGCGGCCGAGCACGGACCACGGCCCGTTGTTGTACGTCAGGCCGGCTTCCTGCTGATACAGCGTCTGCGTGCCGTTCAGGAACTGATTGGCGGGCGACGCCAGGTCTTCCGGATAGGTGTTGTCCGAAACCTTGTTGTAGTAGATGTAGCCGCCGAACCCGTTGCCGAAGTTCTGGTTGTGCTGAATGAACAGCGCATAGCGGTTGGTCTTCGTGATCGCGTCGTTAGGCAGGAACGTGCCGGTAATCGAGCCCGAGTAGTTCGTCGACAGATACCGGTAGTTGCCCTCCAGGAACACGCCGCGTTTCGAGATGATCTCGGGCGTGAACGTGAAGTCGCGGTTCGGCGCGATGTTGAAGTAATACGGCATCGAGAGCTCGAGACCGTTCGTCGAGCTGATGGAGAACGTCGGCGGCAAAAGGCCGCTGCGGCGTTCGCCCGAAAGTGGAAACGTGAACCACGGGCTGGCGAGGATCGGCACGTTCTGGAAGAACAGCACGCCGTTGTGCGCGACGCCTTCGTCGGCGCCCGTGTCGAAGTCGAATTCGGTGCCCTTGATGTACCAGGCCGGATCCGACGAGCACTGGCAGGCCGTGTAGGTGCCGTTGGTGAGCACCGAGCGCTCGCTGTCGAGCAGGTCCGCACGCTCGGCGCTGCCCGAGCCGCCTGTGGCCGAGAAATGGTACTTCGGCGCGGGCATGAAGCCTTCGTTCGCCTCGACCTTCAGGTGCGCTTCGGGGCCGGCGAAGGTGGTGCCGCTCTGCGAGACCACGACATTGCCGTAAGCGTCGGCCATGTCGGTGTCCTGGTCGTAGTGCAGCGCGTCGCCCTTGACGACGTTGGTGCCCTGGCGCAACTCGGCCGCGCCCTTGACGGCGAAGTCGGTGCCCGACGTGCCGGTGGTCGATTCGCCGAGCACGAACGTGGCCGGGCGCTGGCCCGGCGCTTTTGGCTGGTCCTCGAGCTGCGGGGAAAGGCGCAGGCTCCACGCGTCGTCCAGCCGCTCGGGCTGCGCAGCGTCACCCGCAAGCTGCGCGTGCGCCAGCGCGGGCATGAGACCCGGCATGGCCACGAGCGCCGCGATGAGCCGCCGCTTGCCCGGCACGCCGTCGTCACTTTTGGAGATCGTCTGGAAATACTGTCTGGGCGGCATGTATGGTTTTGGCGTATCGGCCCGTCAGCCTGCCCGCCCATCACGGCCCTGGCGCCAGTGCATCGACGGATGAACCCCGGCCCGGGCGAGAATCCGGTTGGGGGCGACGGTCAAAGCAACTATCAAGGCAACCCAAGGCAACTGCACGCACAAATATTTACAATTCATCGGATGATGGACTGACGATAAATGTGGTGAGCGAACCGTCATGCAGGCTTTGGCGCGAGTCGCGTCAAAAAAGTCGTGGGGTATTATATGGCAAGACGTTGATCCACTGATTCTGCCTCCGGTTTTCATGACCCTCACTGCCCCGCCTACCCCGGCCGATGCCCGCCGCGACCTGCTCGCCGCCTGGCTCGCCGGTCACGCAGAAAAATACGCACTCGACCTCGCCACGCTCGCCCCGGCCTCCGCCGACGCGAGCTTTCGGCGTTACTTCCGGCTCGAGAGCGCCGGCGCGCACGGCGCCACGCTGATCGCCGTCGACGCGCCGCCGCCGGAAAAATGCCGCGAATTCGTGCAGATCGCCCAGTTGCTCGAAGCAGCCGGCGTGCACGTGCCGCGCGTGCTGGAAGTCGATCTCGACGCCGGCCTCATGCTCGTGACCGACCTCGGCACGGCGCCCTACCTCAAGGCGCTCACCGAAGCCGGCCCCGGCCCGCAAGCGCGTGCGCTCATGCGCGACGCCATCGACGCGCTGATCCGCGTCCAGCTCGCCTCGCGCGAGGGCGTGCTGCCGCCGTTCGACGATGCGTTCCTGCACCGCGAGATGGAGCTCATGCCCGAGTGGTATCTGGAGCGCCACCTGGGCCGCAAGATCGACGAGGTCACGCGCGGCATGCTCGATCGCACCTTCGCGCTGCTGAGCGCGAGCGCGCTCGCGCAGCCACGAGTCTTCATGCTGCGTGATTTCATGCCGCGCAATCTCATGATCGCGACGCCCAACCCCGGCGTGCTGGACTTCCAGGACGCCGTGTACGGCCCGATTACGTACGACATCGCCTCGCTGTTGCGCGACGCGTTCCTGAGCTGGGACGAGGAGTTCGAGCTCGATTGCTTCGCGTACTACTGGGAGCGCGCGAAGAAGGCGGGGCTGCCCGTGGATGCAGACTTCGGCGAGTTTTACCGCCAGCTCGAATGGATGGGCCTGCAACGCCACATCAAGGTGCTGGGCCTGTTCTGCCGCATCAACTACCGGGATGCCAAGCCGCACTATATGGCCGACCTGCCGCGCTTTCTCGACTACGCGGGCAAGGTCGCGCACCGCTATCGGCCGCTGGCGCCGTTCGCGCGGCTCATCGACGAGCTGCAGGGCACGAGCGCCAACGTCGGTTACACGTTCTGATCGCGCCGGCTCACCACACTCACTCACAACAAGGTCGAATTCATGACGCGTGCCACTGCAAGGGACACGGCGGAGCGCACGGCGATGATCTTCGCCGCCGGGCGCGGCGAGCGCATGCGCCCGCTCACCGATACCTGCCCCAAGCCGCTGCTCGAAGCCGGCGGCAAACCGCTCATCGTCTGGCAGATCGAGCGGCTCGCCGCGGCGGGCTATACGCGCATCGTCATCAATCACGCGTGGCTCGGTGCGCGCATCGAGGCCGCGCTCGGCGACGGCGCGCGCTTCGGCGTGCAGTTGCTCTACTCCGCCGAGACCGATGCGCTGGAAACCGCCGGCGGCATCGCGCAGGCGCTGCCGCTGCTGGAGCGCGCCGGCGAGCCGGCCGTGTTTCTCGCCGTGAGCGGCGACGTCCACAGCGATTACGACTTCGGCTTGCTGAGCGCACGCGCCGAGGCGCTCTCGATGCAGTCCGAGCCGGGCATGCATCTGGTGATGGTGCCCAACCCGCCGTTTCATCCGGCCGGCGACTTCGCGCTGGGCGCCGACGGCCTGCTCGCGCTCGACGGCGCACCGCGCTACACCTTCGGCAATATCGGTCTCTACGACACGCGCATGTTCCGCGCTCTGCCGCGCGGGCAAAAGCGCGCGCTCACGCCGTACTACCGCGAGGCCATCGCGGCGCGGCGCGCGAGCGGCGAACTCTTCGAGGGGCTCTGGGAGAACGTAGGCACGCCCGCGCAACTCGCGGCGCTCGACGCCGCGTTGCGCGCGCCGCAGCGCGGGTGATACACGGCTGAAGCGCCCAGCGCCCGGTCAAGCGCGCTCAATGCCCGCGCCCGGCGTCAACCGGAGCCGCCTCGGCTCTGGCCCGCTCCGCTTCGCTCGCGCGCTGCTGCTGCAGCGCCCACATCTGCGCATAGTGGCCGTCGGCCTGCAAAAGCTCCGCGTGCGTGCCGCGCTCGACGATGCGCCCGTGATCCATCACGATGATCTGCTGCGCGTGAATGATCGTCGATAGCCGGTGCGCGATCACGAGCGTCGTGCGCTCGCGCGCGATCTGGTCGAGTTCGTGCTGGATCGCGCGCTCCGAGCGTGAATCGAGCGCCGAAGTCGCTTCGTCGAATAGCAGGATCGGCGGATTCTTGAGCAGCGTGCGCGCGATCGCGACGCGCTGCTTCTCGCCGCCCGAGAGCTTCAGCCCGCGCTCGCCCACCGGCGTGTCATAGCCCTTCGGCAGGCTCTCGATGAACGCGTGAATGTGCGCTGCGCGCGCCGCCGCGATTACCTCTTCGCGGCTTGCCGAGGGCCGCCCATAGGCAATGTTGTAGTAGATCGAATCGTTGAACAGCACCGTGTCCTGCGGCACGATGCCGATCGACGCGCGCAGCGAATCCTGCGTCACCTCGCGAATATCCTGGCCATCGATCGTGATGGCGCCGCCCGTCTCCTTATCGAGATCGTAAAAGCGGAACAGGAGGCGCGAAAGCGTCGACTTGCCCGAGCCGCTGTGGCCCACCACTGCCGTCGTCGTGCCCGCCGCGATGGTGAAGCTCACGTCATGCAAAATCTGGCGCGCCGGCTCGTAGGAGAAGTTCACGTGCGAGAAGCGCACCTCCGCGCCGCGCACCGCGAGCGGCGGCGCGCCCGGCGCATCGGGCACCTCGCGCGCGACCGTGAGCAGGTTGAACATGCGGTCCATGTCGGTGAGGCTCTGCTTGAGTTCGCGATATACCACACCGAGAAAATTCAGCGGAATGTAGAGCTGCAGCATGAAGGTGTTGATGAGCACGAGATCGCCCAGCGTGAGCTTGCCCGCCATCACGCCCTGGGTCGCGCGCCACAGGATGAAGACGAGCCCCGTGCCGATAATCGCCTGCTGCCCGAAGTTGAGCACGGAAAGCGACTGCTGCGAGGTGATCGCCGCAGCGCGATAGCGGCGCAGGTTTTCGTCGTAGCGCTGCGCCTCCCAGGCTTCGTTGCCGAAGTACTTCACCGTCTCGTAGTTGATGAGCGAATCGATCGCCCGCGAATTCGCGCGCGAATCGAGCTCGTTCATCGTGCGCCGGAAATGCGTGCGCCACTCGGTGACCTTCACGGTGAAGACGATGTACGCGGCCAGCGCCACGAGCGTGACGATCGCGTAGTACGCCTCGTATTTCACCGTGAAAAAGCCCAGCACGAGCCCCACTTCGACGAGCGTCGGCAAGATGCTGTAGAGCGAGTACGAGATGAGCTGCGTAATGCCGCGCGTGCCGCGCTCGATGTCGCGCGACATGCCTCCGGTCTGCCGCTCCAGATGAAAGCGCAACGAAAGCGAATGCAGATGTCGGAACACCTTGAGCGCGACCTGGCGCACAGCGCTCTCCGTCACCTTCGAAAACAGTATCTCGCGCAGCTCGGTGAACAGCGAAGTCGACAGACGCACCACCGCGTAGGCCACCACGAGGAGCCCCACGCCGCCCATCAGCACGATGCCGGGCGCGTGCTCGGCGCGCCCGAGCGCAGTGAGGTGCTGCACGGCCGCGAGGTTGTCGACGATATGCTTCATCACGACCGGCACGCCCAGGTTGGCGACCTTGGCGCCGATCAGGCAGGTGAGCGCAAACGCCACGCGCCATTTGTAGGCGGTGAGATAAGGCAGCAGCGAAACGATGGTCTGCCAGTCGTTGCGCGGCCCGACAGCGGGCGGCGCGGGTTCGTTGGAAGCGGGAAAGCGGCGCATGGGCGAGCGGCTATGAGCGTGCCGCGGGTGTGCGCCCGAAGCATCGAGGGCGCGCGCGGGGAGCACGGCATCGGGTTGGAGGAGTGGAAGACGGGTTCCGGAGCGCACCGGCGCGAGGCTGTGACTGGGCGCCGTTCCGGCCGCACCGCCGCGCCTGCGGCTTTCCCGTACAATTCCTGACACCGTATTGTCGCAGAAGGCCGCTCGCGCCGCTGACGGTCGCCGGGCGCGGCCCGTTGTTTCAGCGTCGCTGCTCGAGCCCCGCCAATCCTGCCCCTTTCATGGACACCCGATGACCGACTCCTCACCGCTCCCCCAGAAGCCCCCCGCGCTGCGCGTCATGCCGCAGCCCTCCGACGCCAACGTCCATGGGGACGTGTTCGGCGGCTGGATCATGTCGCAGGTCGACATCGCAGGCTCGATCCCGGCCAGCCGCCGCGCCAATGGCCGCGTCGCGACCGTCGCGGTGAACTCGTTCGTGTTCAAGCAGCCGGTGTTCGTCGGCGACCTGCTGAGCTTTTACGCCGAGATCGTCAAGACCGGCACGACCTCGGTGACCGTCGAGGTCGAGGTCTACGCCCAGCGCATGCGCCTGGCCGACGAAGTCGTGAAGGTCACTGAAGCGACGCTCACTTACGTGGCCACGGGCAACGACCGCCGCCCGCGCCCGCTGCCCGAGGTCGCATAAGCGCCCGGACACGCACCTGACTGGGCGTGCTTCAAGGCCTGCGCGCCGTGAGCGAGCGCGAGCCTCAGAGCCTCAAGCGGGCCACGCGAGGCCCGCGCCCTCCTCGTACGCCACGCTCGCGCCCAACAGCGCCGCAGCTTCTTCCCCCGGCATCGGCGGCGCGAAGAAATACCCCTGCAGTTCGTCGCACGCGCGCTCGCGCAGGAACGCGAACTGTTGCGACGTCTCCACGCCTTCCGCGATCACCTGGAGCCGCAACTCGTGCGCAAGCGCGATGATGGCGGCCGTGATGGTCTCGTCGTCGCTGCTGTTGCCGATGTCCGCCACGAACGAGCGGTCGATCTTGAGCCGGTCCACCGGCAGTCGCTTCAGATAGCTCAAGCTCGAATAGCCCGTGCCGAAATCGTCGATGGCAATGCCCACGCCCGCCTCGTGCAGCGCATTGAGCATCGACACGGCTTCTTCCGTATTGCGCATCAGCGTGCTCTCGGTGAGCTCGACTTCGAGCCAGCACGGGTCGAGCCCCGTCTCCTGAAGCACGCCCTTCACCAGTTCGGTGATATCGCGCTGGTGGAATGTCTTCGCCGAGAAGTTCACCGAAACGCGCACGGGCGGCAGCCCCGCGTCCTGCCACGCGCGGTTCTGCCGGCAGGCCTCGCGCAGCACCCAGTCGGATAGCGGGCCAATCAGGCCGCTTTCCTCGGCCACGGGAATGAATTGCGCGGGCGACACGAGCCCCGCCTCGGGATCGCGCCAGCGCACCAGCGCCTCCATGCCCACGATGCGCCCGCCCTCGATCTCCACCTGCGGCTGGTAATGCAGCAAGAACTCGCCGTCGCGCAGCGCACGGCGCAAGCGCCGCTCGAGGTCCATGCGCGCGCCCGCGCTCGCATTCATCTCCGGCTGATAGAACTGGAACGTGTTGCGGCCCAGTTCCTTGGCGCGGTACATCGCAACGTCGGCCTTCTTGAGCAGCGCCTCGGCGTCGTTGCCGTCTTGCGGGTACACGCTCGCGCCCATGCTGCAACCGACATAGAGCTCGGTGCCGTCGATCCAGACGGGCTCTGAAATCATCGAGCGCGCGCGCTCCATCCAGCTGATCAGCACTTTTTCGTCGATGGTCTCGGTCAGCACGATCACGAACTCGTCGCCGCCGTGGCGCGCGACGGTATCGCTCGTGCGCGTGCAGCGCGTGAGCCGCTCGGCCACCACGCCCAGCAAGCGGTCGCCCACGCTGTGGCCGAGGCTGTCGTTGACGTTCTTGAAGCCGTCCAGGTCGATGAACACCACGGCCACGCCGCGCTGGTGGCGCTGCGCCGAAACGAGCGCCTGCTGCAGGCGGTCGCGCAGCAGGTTGCGGTTGGGCAGTTGCGTGAGGCTGTCGTAATTGGCCTGGTATTCGAGCTGTTCCTGGTAGCGGATCAGCTCGGTCACCTCGTTGATGATGCCGATGTGATGCGTGATGCGGCCGTCGAAATCGGGCACCGGCGCGATCAGCAACTGGTTCCAGAAGAGCGCGCCGTCCTTGCGGTAGTTGCGCAGCACGGTGTTGACTTCGCGGTTCGAGATCAACGCCTGGCGCATGGCGATGAGTCCTTCCTGGTCGCGGTCGTCGCGCTGCAGGAAGCGGCAGTCCTGACCGATCACCTCGGCGGGATCGTAGCCGGTGATGCGGCGGAACGCCGGATTCGCATATTCGATCAGGTTGCTGCCGTCCGGCCCCGGCGCGGTGATCAGAATGGCGTTCACACAGGCGTCGAGCGCGCGGCTTTGCAGGCGCAGCGCGAGGTCGGCGCGCTTGCTCTCGGTGGTGTCCGAGTAGCTGCCGAGCACGCCTATCACGCGGCCGGCGCCGTCGAGCAGCGGCAGCTTGCTCGCAAGTATGGTGCGGTGCACGTCGCCGATCGTCAGCTCTTCCTCGAAATTGACGCGCGGCAGGCCCGACTCGATCACTTCGCGGTCCTGTGCATGCAAGGTGCTTACGTAGGCGTGCCATGGCAGATCCTTGTCGGTCTTGCCGACGATCTGCTCGGGATAGGCCAGACCCGCATCGCGCGCGAAGGCCATGTTGCAGCCCAGATAGCGCGATCGCACGTCCTTCCAGAAGATCCGCTGCGGGATGTTGTCGATCACCGTCTCGAGCATCTGGTTGGAGCGCTGCGCCTCGACCTCGGCCTTGATCTGCTCGGTCACGTCGTCGGCGAGCACGAACATCGCCGCCCTGCCCTGGAAGACCAGCGAATGGTGCGAGATGTCGGCGCTGATCAGCGAGCCGTCGCGGCGCACATGACGCCAGATGCCCGCCATCGTGCGCACGTTCTGCGTGAGCGTGTCCAGGCGCGCGAGATGCTGTTCGAGCCGCGCCACGTCGTCGGCCGGGCGGATGTCGCGGATCGTCATCGCGAGGAACTCCTCCTCGCTGTAGCCGTACTGCTGGATCGCCGCCGCGTTGACCGCGAGAAAGCGCAGCGTTTCGCGGTCGAATACGTACATCGGCACCGGGTGGGCGTCGAACAGGCCATGGACGCGCTCGTTGCGTGCCCGCGTGCCGGCAAGCGCGCGCCGCTTTTCGCGCTCGGCGTTCTCGCGGGCGCCAAAGGTATGGAGCAGCAGCGCGGCGCCCGAGAGCATCGTCACGATCAGCAGGATCGACGCGCGGCGGCCCATGCTCGACGACTCGGCGAACGCACCGGCGAGCGCGCGATCCTGTTCGCCCTGCAAGGCCGAGAGCGTGGCATCGACGCGGTCGGCACGCGCATCGAGCCGAATGTATTCGCTGGCGATCCAGGGCGCGACGTTCGCCAGCGCGGCATCGGTGGTTTTCGTGGCATCAGCTCGCGCAACAGGGAGTGTCATGACTTGCTCCGCGCTGCCTTGCACGCGGGCATCGGCAAGCCGCGCCTGGGCGCGTGAAAGCGTTTCGTCGATCTCGCGCGCGAGCCGCGTGGCTTGCCCCGCTACGGCGTCAAAACGCTGCGCCTGCGCGGGGTCTCCAGCCAGTTCGGCACGCAATGCCTGCGCCATATTGCGAAGCTCGGCGGCGCGGCCCTCGCGCTCGCCGGACGACTCGGTCGCGCCGCCAGCCTCGATGCGGCCAAGCGCGGCAAGCCCGCCGCCCAGCGCAATGCGAAAATGGTCCAGATCCTGCCGTACGCGCGCGGCCTGCACCGCCCGCTCGTCGATTTGGCGCTGCGCGCCGATCTGCGCCCACGCCACGAACGCGTTCGCGCCCACTGCTGCGGCAACGACCAGCAGGTTGATGAGGTGCCGCTTCGAGTAATGAAGATTCATGAATGCCGAACGCCGTTCGCCCCCGTGCGGCGGGCACGGAAAGACTGCTTACGATCTGCGCGCAACAGGCCGGCGCGCACACGCGCCAGCGCGAATGCGCCATACCGTATAACGGCAAAAAACGGCAAGACCTTTAGGAAAATGCGCGAGGGCCAGACGCGCGGCTCATGCGGCGGCTCACGGCGACGCCTGAGCCGAACCGGTCGGCCCGGCCAGCCCGAACTCCCGCATCGCCGGCACGAAGTCGTGATTCGCCTCGGGCTTGCGCGCGAGCTTGGTCAGCACGTAGCGCTGGAAGGGCGCGAGCTGGGCCCAGTCCTCGACAGCCGGCGCACGCAGGTTCGCGAGCGCCGCCTGATTCGCGATGCCGCCCGGCACGGTCTGGGTGTCCCGCCAGGCAGGCGCTTCCTCGGGAGCGAACCATTCCGGCTCGACATTGGCATGCGTGCGCAACATCTCGAAGAGCGCGTGATCGAAATTGGGCTCGATCTCGGTGTCTTCGTCGACAGGAAAACGCGCGAGCAGGCGGCGGTCTTCGTAAGGCAGCAGTTGCCACTGCGCGAGCGAGATGCGCAGCCCGAAGCGGTCCAGATTGAAGCGCACGCACATCGGGATGAAGGTGAGATCTTCCGACGATTCGACCTCGTAATGGAACAGCAACGGAGCTTCGGTCAATGCCATGGCGTTATTCCTCGCGATGCGGGCCCGTCCGGGCAAAGGCTGGGCTAAATGCTGGGCGAAAAGCCGGACAGCAGCGAAAGGCGCCCGCTTGAGGTATTTTAGAACCTTCCGCGTCAAGCGCATGCCCATGCGGCCCGCCAGACTGCACGACGACGCACCAGGCATTGATGGAGCACCCTGCTTGAATTTCCGCCCGAACCCTCATTTGCCCGCTGCGCCGGGCGCCGCCCCCAACCCCGCCTCCAACGCCGCGCCAAACCCGCTGGCAACCGAAGGCCAGCCCGGCGCCACCGAACTGCGCGTGCACCGCCATCGCGGCGGCACGGTAGAAACGCGCGCCGATCACGTGGGCCAGGAATGGCCCGTCGCGCTCGTCTTCAACGGCATCTCGCACGCGGTCATGATGTGCACGCCGCGCGATCTCGAAGCGTTCGCGGTGGGCTTTGCCATCTCGGAAGGCATCGTCGCGCGCAACGCCGATATCCAGGACATCGAAGTGTTCTGGTACGCCAAGCCGGATTCGGAAGAGCTGCCGCACGCCGAGGTCCATCTCACGGTCGTTCAGCAGGCATTCGTAGAGTTGAAGGAGAAGCGCCGGGCCCTCGCCGGGCGCAGCGGCTGCGGCGTGTGCGGCATCGAGAGCATCGATTTGCTCGACCTCGAGCCCGAAATCGTGCCCGACACGGGCTTTCTCGCGCGCCTCGCGCCGGACGCCATCGCGCGCGCCGCCCGCGAGCTGCCGCAACATCAGGCGCTCACGAAACTCACGGGCGGGCTGCACGCGGCCGCGTGGTGTGACGCGAGCGGTGCGATCCTGCGCGCTTTCGAAGACGTGGGCCGCCACAACGCGCTCGACAAGCTCATCGGCCAGTTGGTGATCGAGCGCGCCGATACGCAGCAGGGCTTCGTGTTCCTCTCGAGCCGCGCGAGCTACGAGCTGGTGCGCAAGGCCGCGCGCGTAGGCATTCCGATGGTGGCGACCATCTCGGCGCCCTCGACGCTCGCCATCGCCATCGCGAAGCGCGCCGGACTGCAGCTCGTGAGCTTCTGCCGCGAGTCCGGCTATGTCGATTACGACACGGCGTCGAATGCCGTGCGGGACGCCGAGTGAGCCAGCCGCGCTCGCTCAGTCGAACTGCCGGAAATCCGGCTTGCGCTTTTGCAGAAAGGCCGTGAACGCCTCGCGCGCTTCGGGCGCGGTCAGCATCTTGCGGAACTGCGCGCCCTCCTCGTCCATCCGCGCCTCGATCTCGGGCGCGCTCGCGCGCTTCATGAGCGCCTTGGTCGCGCGCAGCGACGAAGCGGGCTGCGCAACGAGCTTGGCCAGTTGCGCCGCCACGAATGCGTCAAGCTCGGCGGCGGGCAACACGCGATTCACGAAGCCCATGCGGTGCGCCTCCGCCGCGTCGAAGGTTTCGCCCAGCAGCAGCTTTTCCGCGGCGCCTTGATAGCCGGCCACGCGCGGCAGCAAGAGCGACGAAGCCGCCTCGGGACACAGCCCGAGTTGCGCGAACGGCATGGCGAAGCGCGCGGTATCGGCGGCATAGACCAGGTCGCAATGCAGCAGCAGCGTCGTGCCCACGCCGATGGCCGCCCCGGTCACGGCCGCCACGATCGGCTTCTCGAAAGCCGCGATGGCTTTCAGGAAGTTCGCCACGGGCGAATCGGCGCCGGTGGGCGGCGACTTCAGGAAGTCCTCGATATCGTTGCCCGCCGTGAAAATTTCAGCGTGACCGCGCACCAGCACGGCGCGCACGGCGGCGTCGTCCTGCGCCGAAGCCAGCTCATCGGCCATCGCCTGGTACATCGCGGGCGTGAGCGCGTTCTTGCGCTCGGGCCGGTTGATGGTGATCGTCAGCACGCCGCTCTCGCGCGCGATCAGGATTTCGTTGCTCATCTAGTTGTCTCCAGTCTCATGCCGGGCTCGACGTCGTTGCGAGCCCGATACGAAAAACGGCCCGCGGGCCGTGAAGCCCGCGGACCGTGTCGATAAACGCCCACCTGCCAATGGCGTGAAGCGCTTACAGCCGCTCGATGATGCCCGCCGCACCCATGCCGGTGCCGACGCACATCGTCACCATGCCGAACTTGTAGTTGCGGCGGCGCAGCCCGTGCACGACGGTCGAAGCGCGGATCGCGCCCGTCGCGCCGAGCGGATGGCCCAGCGCGATCGCGCCGCCAAGCGGGTTGATCTTCGACGGATCGAGGCCGAGGTCCTGAATCACCGCCAGCGACTGCGCAGCGAACGCCTCGTTGAGCTCGATCCAGTCGAGATCGTCCTGCTTGAGCCCCGCTGCCTTCAGCGCCGCGGGAATCGCTTCCTTCGGGCCGATGCCCATGATCTCGGGCGGCACGCCACGCACCGCAAAACTCACGAAGCGCGCGAGCGGCGTGAGATTGAACTGCTTGAGCACCTTCTCGGAGACGACGATCAGCGCGCCCGCGCCATCCGAAGTCTGCGAGCTGTTGCCCGCCGTCACCGAGCCCTTGTTCGCGAACACCGGGCGCAGCTTCGCGAGACCTTCGAGCGAGGTCTCCGTGCGCGGGCCTTCGTCGAGTTCGATCAGGCGCTCCTTCACCCTCACTTCGCCCGTGGCGAGATCCGGGAAGCGCTCGAGCACCGTGTACGGCGCGATCTCGTCCTTGAACTCGCCCGCCTGTTGCGCGGCCAGCGCGCGGCGATGCGACTCCACGGAGAACGCGTCCTGCGCCTCGCGGCTCACCTTCCAGCGCTCCGCGACCTTCTCGGCGGTCAGGCCCATGCCGTAAGCAATGCCGATGTCTTCATTGCGATCGAAGATATGCGGCGAGAGCGACGGCTTGTTGCCCATCATCGGCACCATGCTCATCGACTCGCAGCCGCCCGCGATCATCGCTTCGGCTTCGCCCACGCGGATGCGGTCCGCGGCCATCGCAAGCGCCGTGAGGCCCGACGCGCAGAAGCGGTTGACGGTCACGCCGCCCACGCTCTGCGGCAGCCCCGCGAGCAGCGCGCCAATGCGCGCCACGTTCAGGCCCTGCTCCGCCTCGGGAATCGCGCAGCCGATGATGGCGTCCTCGATCACCTTGGTGTCGAGTCCGGGAACTTGCGCCACCGCCGACTTGATCGCGTGCACCAGCAGCTCGTCGGGGCGGGTGTTCCTGAACGCGCCGCGCGGCGCCTTGCCGATGGGCGTGCGGCTCGCGGCGACGATGTAGGCGTCCTGCAACTGTTTGCTCATCTCTTACTCCAGTCCGTTATATGCGTACGTCGTGCCGCTTTAGTTGCGCACCGGCTTGCCGGTTTGCAGCATGCCCATGATGCGCTCCTGCGTCTTCTGCGTGCCGAGCAGGTCGATGAAAGCACGGCGCTCGAGCGTGAGCAGCCAGGCTTCGTCGACGAGGCTGCCCGCCTCGACGTCGCCGCCGCACACCGCTTCCGCGATGCGGCCCGCGATCAGGTAATCGTGATCGCTGATGAAACGGCCATCGCGCATGTTCACGAGCGACGCCTTGATGGTCGAGATCGCCGAGCGACCCGCGACCGGAATCTGCGTCGCGCGCAGTGGCGGACGCCAGCCGGCCGCACTCAGTGCGCGAGCTTCCTTCTTCGCCGTGTCGAGCAGTTCGAACACGTTGAAGACGATGGTGTCCGAAGGCTTCAGGTAACCCATCGCGCGCGCTTCGAGCGCGGAGCCCGAGACCTTGGCCATCGCCGCGTTTTCGAACGACTTCTGCAGGAACTTGAGCAAGTCGCTGGGCGCCGCGCCAACGGCTTGTGCGGCTTCGGCAGCACGCAGCGCCGCTTCCTTGAGGCCGCCGCCCGCCGGCACGAGACCCACGCCCACTTCCACGAGGCCGACATAGCTCTCGATGTGCGCGACGCGCTTCGCGCTGTGCAGCATGATTTCGCAGCCGCCGCCGAGCGCGATGCCCGACACCGCGGCCACCACCGGCACGTTTGCGTACTTCACGCGCAGCATGGTGTCCTGGAACTTCTTCACGAACGGCTCGATGCCCTTGGCGCCGCCCATCATGAACGCGGGCATGGCCTCTTCGAGGTTCGCGCCCGCCGAGAACGGGCCGCCCGGCGCGCCGAGCTTCAGCGACGTCGGCTGCCAGATCACGACGCCCTTGTAGCCGTCTTCAGCGATATCGATGGCCTTCACGAGCGAGTCGAGCACGCCCGGGCCCATCGTGTTCATCTTGCTCTTGTACGAGACGATCACGACGTCGTCCTCGCCGGCGCGGTCGTCGACCCACGCGCGCAGATGCTCGTTCTCGAACAGCGTCTTGCCGAAGGTCTTCGGATCGCGCGCACCGGTTTCGCCGAACAGCGCCGCGCGGAATATCTGGCGCTCGTACACCGGCAGATTCGAGCGTGGCTCGAAGCGTTGCGCGGCCGGCGACCACGAGCCTTGCGCGCCGTGCACGCCGCCGTTCTCGGCCACCGCGCCTTCGAACACCCAGGCGGGCAGCGGCGCATTCGAGAGCGCCTTGCCCGCGTCGATGTCTTCCTTCACCCACTCGGCGACCTGCTTCCAGCCCGCGGCCTGCCAGCCCTCGAACGGACCTTCATTCCAGCCGAAACCCCAGCGGATCGCGAGATCGACGTCGCGCGCGTTGTCCGCGATCGACGCGAGATGCACGCCGATGTAATGGAACACGTCGCGGAAAATCGACCACAGGAACTGCGCCTGCGGATGCTGCGTTTCGCGCAGCAGCTTGAGACGTTCCGCGGGCGCACGCTTGAGGATGCGGCCCACCAGTTCGTCGGCCTTGCCGCCGCCGTCGACGTACTCACCCGTGCTGGCGTCGAGCACCTTGATCGCACGGCCTTCCTTGCGATAGAAGCCGCCGCCGGTCTTCTGACCGAGCGCGCCCTTCGCCACGAGGCCCGCGAGCACCGCCGGCGTTTCGTACACGGGGAAGAACGGATCATCCTTGAGGTTGTCCTGCATCGTCTTGATGACGTGCTGCATGGTGTCGAGGCCGACAACATC
This sequence comes from Paraburkholderia sp. A3BS-1L, assembly GCF_051125215.1. Lineage (NCBI taxonomy): Bacteria > Pseudomonadati > Pseudomonadota > Betaproteobacteria > Burkholderiales > Burkholderiaceae > Paraburkholderia > Paraburkholderia sp. A3BS-1L. The sequence continues at coordinate 2,785,019 of NZ_CP120442.1, forward strand.
AGCAGTCCGGAACGTTGCCGACTTCGCGCGGCCAAGGCGTGCGCCCGTGAGATCGTCGACTTCGTCGAAGCGCAGTCCGAACTTCTTCGCCTCGGCGATCACCGCGAGGATCGAGAAAACGCCCACGCGGTTCGCGATGAAATTCGGCGTATCCTTCGCGCGCACCACGCCCTTGCCCACCACGCTCGTCATGAACGATTCGAGCTGGTCGAGGATTTCGGGCTTCGTATGCGTCGTCGGGATCAGCTCGACGAGGTGCATGTAGCGCGGCGGATTGAAGAAGTGCACGCCGCAAAAGCGCGCCTTGAGGTTATCGTCGAAGCCTTCCGACAATTCCGTGATCGACAGGCCCGAGGTGTTGGTCGCGAAGATCGCGTTCGGGGCAAGGTGCGGCGCGACCTTCTTGTAAAGGTCGTGCTTCCAGTCCATGCGCTCGGCGATCGCCTCGATCACCACGTCGCATTCCGCGAGCCTGGCAATGTCGTCTTCGTAGTTCGCGGGCGTGATGTATTGCGCGTCGTCCTTCACGCCGAACGGCGCGGGCGAGAGCTTCTTGAGCGTTTCGATCGCCTTGAGCGCGATGGCGTTCTTCGAGCCTTCCTTCGCGGGCAGATCGAACAGCAGCACGGGCACGCGCGCGTTGATCAGGTGCGCGGCGATCTGCGCGCCCATCACGCCGGCGCCGAGCACGGCCACCTTGCGAATATTCAGATTGCTCACGTTGTTCCTCCAGCGGATATGCAATGTCGAGCGGATTGAGGTGTGGGGGCGGCATGCGTCACGCGTGGACCGCCTCTGGACATCGTGTTGATGGGGCGCGCGCCTTTGGCAAGCGCGCACCCATTGGCTTTTAGAACAACGCTTCGTCGACTTCCATCAGCGTCTTCGAACCCGCGCGCGCCTGGCGGATCGAGGTCGCCGTTTCGGGCAGCAGCTTCGCGAAGTAAAAGCGCGCCGTGGCCAGCTTCGACTTGTAGAACGGATCGCCCAAGCTTTCCTTGTCGAGCGCGATGCGCGCCATGCGCGCCCAGAAATACGCGAACACGAGGTGGCCCGCCGTGCGCAGGTACGGCACGGCGGCGGCCCCCACTTCGTCGGGGTCCTGCATCGCCTTCATGCCGATTTCCATCGTGAGCTTCTGCATCTTGTCGCCGATGTCGGCGAGCGGATTCACGAACTCCTGCATCTCCGGCTTGATGCCTTCGGCCTCGACGAAATCCGTCACGAGCTTGCCGAACTTCTTGAGCTTCGCGCCCATGTCGCCGAGCACCTTGCGGCCGAGCAGGTCGAGCGACTGGATCGTGTTGGTGCCTTCGTAAATCTGGTTGATGCGCGCGTCGCGCACGTACTGCTCCATGCCCCACTCGGCAATGAAGCCGTGACCGCCGTAGACCTGCATGCCTAGGTTGGTGGATTCGAACGCGTTGTCGGTGAGGAAGGCCTTGATGATCGGCGTGAGCAGCGCGACGAGATCGGCCGCTTCCTTGCGCTCGGTTTCGTCGCCGTGCGAGAGTTCCTTGTCGATCTGCAATGCGGCCCAGTACGCGAACGCGCGCGCACCTTCGGCCCAGGCCTTCTGCGTGAGCAGCATCCGGCGCACGTCCGGATGCACGATGATCGGATCGGCGGCCTTTTCAGGCGCCTTCGGGCCGGTCAGCGCGCGCATCTGCAGACGCTCCTTCGCATAGGCGAGCGAGTTCTGGTACGCGACTTCGGTAAGGCCGAGACCCTGCATGCCCACGCCCAGGCGCGCAGCATTCATCATCACGAACATGGCGTTCAAGCCCTTGTTCGGCTCGCCGACCATCCAGCCCTTCGCGCCGTCGAGATTCATCACGCAGGTCGCGTTGCCGTGGATGCCCATCTTGTGCTCGATCGAGCCGCACTTGATGCCGTTGCGCTCGCCCGGCTCACCCGCGTCGGTCGGCAGGAACTTCGGCACGACAAACAGCGAAATGCCCTTGGTTCCCGGCGGCGCGTCCGGCAGACGCGCGAGCACGAGGTGAATGATGTTGGCCGCCATATCGTGCTCGCCGGCCGAGATAAAAATCTTCGTGCCTGACAGTGCGTACGAGCCGTCCGCATTCGGCTCTGCCTTCGTGCGCAGCAAGCCGAGGTCGGTGCCGCAGTGCGGCTCGGTCAGGCACATCGTGCCGGTCCATTCGCCCGAGACGATCTTCGGCAGATAGGTCTTCTGGAGTTCGGGCGTGCCGTGCGCATGCAGGCACTCGTAGGCGCCGTGCGAGAGACCCGGATACATGGTCCACGCCTGGTTCGCCGAATTGAGCATTTCGTAGAGCGCATTGTTCACGAACGCAGGCAAGCCCTGGCCACCGAATTCGGGATCGCAGCCGAGCGCCGGCCAGCCGGCCTCGACATACTGCGCGTACGCTTCCTTGAAACCCGTCGGCGTGGTCACGACACCGTCGCCGGCGTAGGTGCAGCCCTCGCGGTCGCCGACCTGGTTCAGCGGAAACAGCACCTCCGAGCAAAACTTGCCGGCTTCTTCGAGCACCTGGTTGATCGTGTCGGCGTCGAGGTCGGCGTGCTTCGGCATCTGCTTGACTTCGCCTTCGACGTTCAGCAGTTCGTGCAGCACGAATTGCATATCGCGCAGCGGCGCGGTGTACTGTCCCATCTCTCTTCTCCCTGAATTGAACCTGGAGTTTCGGGCCTCTCGCGTACCGTCATGTGCCGCCGCGCTGCGCTCGCGCGCGCGCGGCCGCTAATGGCTTACGCTCTGGTACGAAACGATCAGTTTTTCAAACGCGGCCCACGTATGGTCAACCGCATCCGGCAAATGCAGGAAGCGGCCGTCATGGTGCAGACCGAGTGTCACGCTATACAGTTCGAACAACATCAGCGCTGGATCGGTGTCCTTGCGCAGATGGCCCTCTTCAATCGCCTGCGAAATCGCGCGCATCAGTGCTGCTCGCCACGTCGTCACGCTCGCCACGAGCGTCTCGCGCACCTGGCTCTCCGCCCGGTCGTCGTACTCGACCGCACCGCTGATGTAGATGCAGCCGGTCGTGACCTCGTGGATGCGCTTTTCGATCCATCGCGAGAGCATCGCACGCAGGCGCGGCAAACCTCGCGGTTCGCGCAGGCTCGGAAAGAAGACTTCTTCCTCGAATCTGCGGTGGTACTCGCGCACCACCTCGACCTGCAGGTCCTCGCGTGACCCGAAGTGCGCGAAGACGCCGCTCTTGCTCATCTGCATGCGCTCGGCAAGCAGGCCAATCGTCAGACCTTCCAGTCCGTCGCGGCTCGCGAGGTCGAGTGCTGCATCCAGGATGGCGGCTCGTGTCTGTTCGCCTTTTCGCATAGCTTATTTACCGTAACGATGAGACCGTGATGTGAGGTGTCCGAACCCGGCAACCCGTCACATCAAGGCCGAAATGAAATCGAACGGCCGTACTATTATTGAGGACAGCCGATCGCGAAAACAAGAACTTTATTAGAAACCGATTTCTAGCCGGTACTCTAATTTTCGGGCATCGCGCGCCATACACAAGCGAACATTTCTGGATTGCAGGCTTGTCGATTCGTGTGGCAGGCGGCATGCCCGGGAAATAAGGCAGCTAGTCGTAGCCGCCCACGGTGAGCAGTTTCATGGCCGCGCGATAGAACGACCACGCCAGCCAGTTCAGCGCACGCATATGCCAGGGCCGCGCCTCGTAGCGCGCCCGGTCGATCTGCGGAGATTCCTCGAAGGCGTCGAGGATGGCGTCGCGCAGTTGCGCAATCTCCGGATGCCGCACGAGCAGCGCATTGGCCTCGTTGTTGAGCACGAGCGAGAGTGCATCGAGATTCGAGGAGCCCACGGTCGCCCAGTTCGAATCGACCACCGCGACCTTGCCGTGCAGCATGGTCTTCTCGTATTCGGCGATTTGCACGCCGGCGCTCAGTAGCTGGTGGTAGAGGAACGGCACGCCGTAGTCGAGCACGGCAAACTCTTTTCGTCCTATCAATAGCTTGACGGCGACGCCGCGCTCAGCGGCTTCGAGAAGCGCGCGGCGCAGCCGGCGGCCCGGCATGAAGTACGGATTGGCGAGCAGCACTTCTTGGCGCGCCTCGCCGATGGCATCGAGATAGGCCTTCTCGATCGCGCGCCGGTTCACGACGTTGTCGCGCGCGACGAAAGCCACACACGGCACCTGCGCCGCGCGCGGGTCGCGCACGCTCGCGCGCAGGCGCTCGCGCAAGCGCGCAAACAGGCGCCCAGCGGGGCCCGAGCGCATGGCGGGCGAGAGTGCGCGCAACGCGTCGTCGACGACCTGGGCCGAAGACGCATTCGCGATCGTATGCCCGGTCGGGCGCGGCGCGAGGTACCCCGCGCTTGCGGGAACGCCGGGCGAAGGCATGCCGGCGGGCAGCGGCGGCCGATGGCCGAGCCGGATGCGCCGCCATTGCTGTTCGAACGCGAGGCGCACATCGACCACCACGTGCCCATGCAGTTCGACGGCGAAATCCCAGCGCGGACACGGCAGCGTCTTGCCGTCCTGCTCGAGGTCGTCGATCACGTTGATGCCGCCGCACGACGCGTACTGGTCGTCGATCACGGCAAGCTTGCGATGCGTGCGCGAAAAGCCGAAGCGCCCGAAGATATGCGGGTTGTAGACGCGATGCTCGATGCCGGCCGCGAGCCAGGTCTCGAAGAGCGCGAGATGGGGCGTGCCGATGCCGTCGGTGATCACGCGCACGCGCACGCCGCGCTGCGCCGCGCGCACGAGCGCCGCGGAAAGCGCACGGCCGATTTTGTCGTCGCAGAAGATATAGGTTTCGATAACGACGTCGCGCGTGGCGGCATCGATATGCTCGATCATCGCCCCGAAGAGTCCCTCGCCCGAGCAGAACAGACGCACCTCGTTTCCGCTCGTGAAGCGGTAGCGCGAACGATAGCGCCGGCCCAGCAGCACATCGCGCAGCCGCACGACACGCGGCGATTCTGTGCCGGATTCTGTGCCGGATTCGGTGCCGGGTTCGGTGCGGGTATCGCTCACACATGCGCCCCACGAATCTGCTCGAGACGCCCGGGCAGTTGCAGGATCGCTTCGCGATTCGACCACGAAAAGCACTGCGCGGCCGCCTCTTCGTAAGGCAGCCATCGATACGCGACATGCTCGCGCGGCGCGAGCGTGACAAGCGTGCCCTCGGGCACCTCGAGGCTGAACCAGTGCTCGGTGTTGCGCGTGACGCCCGGCGCATAGCGGTGCCGCCAGACCGGATAGATTTCGTACTCGATCTCGTGGCGCCAGTCACGCAGCGCGTCCTGCGGCACGCCCGGCGCACCTACCACGATGCCGGTTTCCTCAGCCACCTCGCGCATGGCCGTTTCGACGAACGGCTCGTCGACGCTGTCCTTCGATCCGGTCACCGACTGCCAGAAGCCCGCTCGATCGGCGCGCTCGATGATCAGGACTTCGAGCCGCGGGGTATGAATGACGACGAGTACGGATTGCGGAATCTTCGGCGGCTTCTGCATGGCGATGGTGCGCGATGGTACGTCTTGAGAGACACGCGGAGCAATGTGTGGAACAGCGCGCGGCGCTTTAGTAATGAATTTAACGCAAAAAGCAAAAAAGGCGCACGATGCGCCTTTTTTGTGTTGCGTTACGTGCCACAGAAGCCGCGCTGCGGCTCCTGCACACGTCGCGGCGTAGCTTACTGCGCCGTCTTCTGCTCGGGCTGACGCAGACGGATGTGCAGTTCGCGAAGCTGACGCTCATCCACTTCGCTCGGCGCCTGCGTGAGCAGACATTGTGCGCGCTGCGTCTTCGGGAACGCGATCACGTCGCGGATCGAGTCAGCGCCGGCCATCATCGTGACGATGCGGTCCAGACCGAACGCGATGCCGCCGTGCGGGGGTGCGCCGTACTGGAGGGCGTCGAGCAGGAAGCCAAACTTCGCACGCGCTTCCTCGGCACCGATCTTCAGCGCACGGAACACCTTGCTCTGCACGTCTTCCTGATAGATACGCACCGAGCCGCCGCCAATTTCCCAGCCGTTCAGCACCATGTCGTAAGCCTTGGCGAGGCAGCGGCCCGGATCCGTTTCGAGGTATTCCAGGTGCTCGTCCTTCGGGCTTGTGAACGGATGGTGCGCGGCCACGTAGCGGTTTTCTTCCTCGTCGTATTCGAACATCGGGAAGTCGATGACCCACAGCGGCTTCCAGCCCTTCTCGACGAGGCCGTTGGCCTTGCCGAACTCCGAATGGCCGATCTTCAGGCGCAGCGCGCCCAGGCTGTCGTTCACGACCTTCGCGCGGTCGGCCGCAAAGAAGATGATATCGCCGTCTTGCGCGCCGGTGCGCTCCATGATCGCGGCAATCGCAGCGTCGTGCAGGTTCTTGACGATCGGGCTTTGCAGGCCGTCACGGCCCTTCGCAGCTTCGTTGACCTTGATCCACGCGAGGCCCTTCGCGCCATAGATGCGCACGAATTCCGTGTAGCCGTCGATGTCGCCGCGCGAGAGCTCGGCGCCCTTGGGCACGCGCAGCGCCGCGACGCGGCCGTCCTTGCTGTTGGCCGGCGTGCTGAACACCTTGAAGTCGACGTCCTTCATGGCGTCGGTCAGTTCGGTGAATTCGAGCTTCACGCGCAGGTCCGGCTTGTCCGAACCGAAGCGGCTCATGGCTTCCGAGTACGGCATGATCGGGAACTTCGCGTCGAGCTCTACGCCGATCGTTTCCTTGAACACGTGACGCGCCATGTCCTCGAACAGGTCGCGGATTTCCTGCTCGCCGAGGAACGACGTTTCGCAGTCGATCTGCGTGAATTCGGGCTGACGGTCGGCGCGCAGGTCTTCGTCGCGGAAGCACTTGACGATCTGGTAGTAGCGATCGAAGTTCGCCACCATCAGCAGCTGCTTGAACAGCTGCGGCGACTGCGGCAGCGCGAAGAACTGGCCCGCGTTCACACGCGACGGCACGAGGTAGTCGCGTGCGCCTTCGGGCGTGCTCTTCGTGAGCATCGGCGTTTCGATGTCGATGAAGCCGAGCGAGTCGAGATACTTGCGCACGGCCATCGTCACGCGGTAGCGCAGGCGCAGGTTGTGCTGCATCTGCGGACGGCGCAGGTCGAGCACGCGATGCGTGAGGCGCGTGGTTTCCGAGAGGTTGTCGTCGTCGAGCTGGAACGGCGGCGTGACCGACGCGTTCAGCACCACGAGCTCGTGACACAGGACTTCGATCTTGCCGCTCGTGAGGTTCGCGTTGACCGTGCCTTCCGGGCGGTTGCGCACGAGACCCTTCACCTGGACGCAGAATTCGTTGCGCACGCCTTCGGCAGTCTTGAACATCTCGGCGCGGTCGGGGTCGCACACCACCTGGACGAGGCCCTCGCGATCGCGCAAGTCGATGAAAATGACACCGCCATGGTCGCGGCGGCGCTGCACCCATCCGCACAGCGAAACAGTTTGGCCCAGCAGCTGTTCGGTCACCAGACCGCAGTATTCAGATCTCATCGACATGATGTTCGTCTTTCGTTATGCATGAATGAACGGGAGCGCCGCATGCGGCGCGGCGTCCGGTATTTAAAGCGGGGGATCGATGGGGCGGCGGGAATTCGCGACCGGCGCGACGACGCCCATCGAGACAATATACTTGAGCGCGGCGTCGACCGTCATGTCGAGCTCGATCACCTCGCTCTTCGGCACCATCAGGAAAAAACCCGAAGTGGGATTGGGCGTGGTCGGCACATAAACGCTCACGTGCTCGCCCTGCAGATGGTTCACCACATCGCCGCCCGGAATGCCGGTGAGGAATGCGATGGTCCAGGAGCCCTTGCGCGGGTACTCAATCAGGAGTGCCTTGCGAAAAGCATTGCCGTTGCTGGAAAGCAGTGTATCGGAAACCTGCTGGATGCTGCTGTACAGCGGGCCCACGATCGGGATGCGTCGCACCAGCGCGTTCCACCACACCACCAGCTTCTGGCCGACGAAGTTGTGAGTGAGCAAGCCCACCAGGAAGATGAACGCCAGCGTGAGGATCGCGCCCAGACCGGGCAGGTGCACCGGCGGCCGCCATGCTGCGGGGAGCAGGAGCAGCGTCTGGTCCATCGTGCCGATGACGAGATTCAGCACCCACAGCGTGATGGCCAAAGGCACCAGCACGAGAAGGCCGGTCAGGAATACCGATTTGAAGGTCGCTTTCTTGATCGTCATGTACACGCCATCCGGGCCGCGCGACGCGCGGCGCTTGCGCCGCCGGGCTCAAGAGAGCCCGGCAGCAGGTTTCAGGAGGTGCCGGCCGTGCCGGTCGCCGAACTCGCGGGCGCGGCCGCAGGCGTTGCGGCGCGCGCACCCTCGCCTGCCTTGCTGCCCTCGGACGACGACGCGCCCTCGGCGGCCTTCGCGCCGGTTGCAGCCGCGCTCGTGCCGCCGGACTGGCCGCCGCGGAAATCGGTGACGTACCAGCCCGAGCCCTTCAGCTGGAAGCCAGCTGCGGTGACCTGCTTGCGAAATGTGTCCGCCCCGCAGTTCGGGCACTGCGTCAGGGGCGCATCGCTGATCTTTTGCAGGACGTCCTTGTCGAAGCCGCACGACTCGCAGCGATAAGCGTAGATCGGCATGATCTCTTTCCTGATGAAACGGGTGAAATTCTGAGAAATGCTTGCAAAGCCTTGAATTATAGCCGCAAACGCTCCCCTGGCCCGGCATTTGCCGGGCCAGGTTGGACGAAAGCGACTGGGTGTTAGTTGGGGGCAGCTTGCGCGCGATCAAGTGCGCATGGTGTTTTCACGTTCGTGACGACAGGGGCGGCGCTGCAGGCGTCTCGTTGCGCTGCCACGTGAGCCAGCGCTCGCGGCCAATGAACACGGGCAGCGACCCCTCCACAGGCTGGTCATCGACCAGCGTGAAATAAGGTGTCAGCAGCGCGTCGAGTTCGGCGCGCGCGATGCCGAACGGCGGCCCTTTCGGGGTATCGCCGAGAAAGAAGAAGCCCGCCAGCAGCGCCCCCGGCGCAAGCAACGCCGCCATGCGTTGCGCGTAGTGCGGCCGGTGCGCCTTGGGCAGCGCGCACAGAAACGCGCGCTCGAAAATCCAGTCCGGCGCGAACGGTGGTTCGTACGTGTAGAAGTCCGCTTCCTCGACCACATCCGCGAAATCGCCGAGCGCTACGCGCGCGTTCGCCACCGCCAACGGTGCAAAATCGATCGCTCGCACCGTCCGGCCGCGCTCGGCCAGCCAGCGCGCTTCCCACGCGTTGCCGCAGCCGGGAATCAGCACGGCAGCGGCGGGATGAGCCTGCGCGAAGGTCTCGAAGGCCGGCTGCACACCGGCTTGGTCCCACGGCGTGAAGCCGCGCTCGAAGCGCTCCTGCCAGAACTCGCGCGCCCCCGGGTCGCGCGTCTCGAACTCAGGCGCCTCGGCGGGCGTTCCGTCTGGCTGGTGGGGAAGGTTCGGCTCGCTCATCGTGTCACTCCTTGTCTATCCGGAGTTGGCGCTTTAGCTGTCGACCAGAGTTCGCGCTTCAGCGGTCGGCCGGAGTTAGTGCTTCAGCACTTACTCCGGTCCCATGCAAAGCTCGTTACTCTGGTCCCATGCAAAGCGCCTTGCTCCGGTCCCATGCAACTTCGCTGCGCGTCGGCGCAGCAGGCATGCCTCATCCACCATAGGCCAGCGTCAGCCAGACGCGCGCAGCGACCATGCCCACCCCCACTGCCACGCCGAACAGCACGAGGCCTTGCAGCAGACGATTGGTGCGGCGCTGCTCGGCAAGAATCTGGCGAATGGTGTCGTCGTTGGCGAGATGCGCGGGAGTCTGGCGATGCAGCAACGCCTGGTGCACGAGGCGCGGCAACTGCGGCAGTGTCTTGCTCCACTGCGGCGCCTCGATCTTGAAGCGCTCATACCAGCCGCGCAGGCCGATCTGCTCGGTCATCCAGCGCTCGAGATACGGCTTGGCGGTCTTCCATAGATCCAGTTCCGGATCGAGCGAGCGCCCGAGGCCTTCGACGTTGAGCATGGTCTTTTGCAGCAGCACGAGCTGCGGCTGGATCTCCACGTTGAAACGCCGCGAAGTCTGGAACAGACGCAGCAGCACCTGGCCGAGCGAAATGTCCTTGAGCGCGCGATCGAAATACGGTTCGCAGACGGCGCGGATCGCGCTCTCCAGTTCCTCGACGCGCGTGGTGGGCGGCACCCACCCCGATTCGATGTGCAGCGTGGCGACGCGGTGATAGTCACGCTTGAAGAACGCGAGGAAGTTCTGCGCGAGGTAGTTCTTGTCGAAGTCCGAGAGCGCCCCGACGATGCCGAAATCGAGCGCGATATAGCGCCCGAAGTGTGCGGGGTCGAGACTGACCTGGATGTTGCCGGGGTGCATATCGGCATGAAAAAAGCCGTCGCGGAACACCTGCGTGAAGAAAATCTCCACGCCTTCGCGCGCGAGCTTCGGAATGTCGACGCCGGCCGCGCGCAGCTTGTCCACCTGGCTGATCGGCACGCCCACCATGCGCTCCATCACGAGCACGTCGGGTGCGCTGAACTCCCAATACATCTCCGGCACGAGCAGCAGATCGAGGCCCACGAAGTTGCGGCGCAACTGGCTGCCGTTGGCGGCTTCGCGCATGAGGTCGAGTTCGTCGTGCAGGTATTTATCGAATTCGGCCACCACCTCGCGCGGCTTCAGGCGCTTGCCGTCGGCCCACAGGCGTTCGGCCCACACGGCGATGTCGCGCAGCAGCAGCAGGTCCGAATCGATCACGGGCCGCATATTCGGTCGCAGCACCTTAACCGCCACGGCCTTGCCCGCATGCTGGCCGGACTTCACCTTCGCGAAGTGCACCTGAGCGATCGAGGCGCTCGCCACCGGTACGCGCTCGAACTCGTCGAACAGCGTGTCGACCGGCGCGCCCAGCGATTTTTCGATGATGTCGATTGCCACCTGCGATTCGAACGGCGGCACCTGGTCCTGCAGCTTCGCGAGTTCGTTGGCGATCTCGAGCGGCAGCAGGTCGCGGCGCGTGGAGAGCACCTGGCCGAACTTCACGAAAATCGGCCCCAGGCTTTCGAGCGCGAGGCGCAGGCGCACGCCGGGCGGCTGATCAAACTTGCGGCCGACGGTCGTGATGCGCAGCAAGAGCGCAACGCGCCGGTCATTGATCCGGCTCAACATCATCTCGTCGAGACCGAAGCGGATGACCGTAAAGAAGATCTTCAGGAAACGCAGAAAACGCATGTCTTAGTGGCCTGTTATCTGGCTCGGGCCGCGCGGTGCGGTGCCCGACGGCGCCGCCGGGGTACCGTTTGCGGCCCCCCGCGCTTGTGATTTTTGTTCAAGGCGCTCGATGCGCTTCTCAACGCGCGCCAATGCATCGCGCGCGCGCGACAGCTCTGCGTTGCAGCCGTCGAGCTCGGCGCGCCGCACGAGCTGCGGATTCTCGTCGAGCAGGTATTCGGTCACGGAGCCGAGCACGTTGCGCCCCGTGCGCAATGCCTGCTCATGCACCGTGCGCGCGAGCGACGCGACACGCGACGCCGGCGCGTCGCCAATCAGCTTCGCGAGGTCCTCTTCGGGCTCCCAGCGCAGGTGTTCCGCCAGCTTGCCGAGAATCTGCGCGAATTCGGCGTCGCCTTCGATCTTCACGTGCTTCATGACGGCGGACTGCCCCCCCTGCACGTACGAAGAAAGCGCGCCGACCGGAAGCGAGAGCGCGACATCCGCGCACTGCGCATCGTGCTCTTCGACCGCCGCCAGGTAGCCTTCGGGCTCCACGAGCAGCGTAAGCACGACAGGCGGGCAAGACAGGCGCGCCGTCTTGCCGGCATACGGCGCGAGGCGGTTGCGGGCCCACGATTCACGGGCGAGCAGGTGATTGACGGCGGCGGCGAAGGGCTTGGCGGCGAGAGTCATCGGCGTTGAATAAAAAAACCCGCGCGGGCTCAAGCTCGCGCGGGTTCCTATTGTAGCGTTCGCGCCGTCCGATCGCGCCTTGCCGGGGCCTTGGCCACCTGGCTAACGCGCGCCGCGGGGCTGCGCGGGATCAACGCTGCATCAATGCCGGCTCATTGGTCTATCAATGCGATTCGACCTGCTGGATACCGGCCAGCAGCCACCCCTCGCCGGAAGTGCGCGACTTCGAGAGATTCCAGATTTCTACGAACGGCGCCGCAGCAGCGCCCGCCTCTTCGCGGATCAGACCGGAGAAGCGCACGCTCGCCAGATATTCGTTACCGCGCTCTTCCACCGCGAGCAGGTCGGCGTTGAGCTGAACGACGTCGGTCTGATTGGGCTGCGTGCCGCGGCCCGCCAGATCCACACGGATCTCGGCGAACATCTCGGGCGTGGTGAACTCGCGGATGTCCTCGACGTTGCCCACGTCCCACGCGGCCTGCAGGCGTACGAAATAGACCTTCGCGTTGCGCACGAACGCCTCGGTGTCGAAGCCCGCCGGAACCGGCGGCGGCGTCTCGATCTGCGGGGTGCTGAGCGGATTGGCTTCAGGTGCGAGATATTGGCCCGTGGGCGGCGCCGTGTAGCGCGGCTCCGGCGGCTGGTAACCGCCCATCTGGCTCAACCCGCCCGAAGGCGGCAAGCTCGCGCCACCCGTCTGATACGCGGGCTGCGCGCCACGGCGGCGCCCCATGAACTTGCGGATCAGCCAGATGGCGACGAATGCGATCAGCGCGACCACGATCATGTTCGCCATCATGCCGGCGAACGCCTCGCCGAGCCCGAAGTGCGACAGCAGCGCCGCGATGCCAAGGCCAGCCGCAAGGCCCGCGATCGGCCCGAGCCAGCGGTTGCGCGCCGGCGCCGGCGTGGGTGCCGGCGTAGCGGGGGCGCGCTGGGCGCCGGCCTGCTGTGCGGGATTCGTGGGACTCGGCTGGGCCGGCGGCGGCGTGGTGCTGCGCTGCGAAGCCACCGACGACTGCTTGCCGATGCTGCGGCTGCCGCCCAGGCGGCGCGCCTCGGCATCGAAAGACGCGAGGCTGCCGGCCACCATCACGCCGACGAGGGCCAGAACTCCAATCCGTCTGGCCCACGATACTGAAAGCTTTTTGGAAGCAATGTTTCGGGACTCAGACATAGCGGAATTTCCTTTAAAGACAGTGATTTGGGAACACTAATATTTTGTGCCGACGTGTAAGGCTACCACGCCAGCTGACAAATTGTAATATTTGACGGCGTCGAGGCCGGCTTGTTCCATCATCGTCTTTAATGTTTCCTGATCGGGATGCATGCGGATCGACTCGGCAAGATAGCGGTAGCTATCGGCGTCCTGCGCAAAACGCGAACCCAGCCACGGCAGCACCTTGAACGAGTACACGTCGTACGCTTTCTTGAGCGGCTCCCAGACTTTGGAGAATTCGAGCACGAGCAGGCGTCCGCCCGGCTTGAGCACGCGGCGCATTTCGGCTAGCGCGGCGTCCTTGTGCGTCATGTTGCGCAGGCCGAAGGCCACCGTCACCACGTCGAAGTGGTTGTCCGGAAAGGGAATTTTCTCGGCGTCGCAGAGCAGCGCGGGTGTGATCACGCCCCGGTCGATGAGCCGGTCGCGGCCCACGCGCAGCATCGACTCGTTGATGTCGGTGTGCCAGACCTCACCCGTCGGGCCGGCCTTTTTTGCGAACGCCATGGAGAGGTCGCCGGTGCCGCCCGCGATGTCGAGCACCCGTGCGCCCGGGCGCACGTTGGCCTGGGCGATCGTGAACGCCTTCCAGGCGCGATGCAGCCCGCCCGACATCAGGTCGTTCATCAGGTCGTAGTTCGAGGCGACCGAATGGAACACGCCGGCCACCTTCTTCGCCTTGTCCTGTTCGTCGACTGTTTCGTAGCCGAAGTGGGTTTTGCTCATCGCGCTCGTCCTTTCGCGGGTCTGACCAGGTCGTGTCCGGGTCTTATTTGATGAAGTGCGGCGCGTGGGCGCCGCGGCGGGCAGGATCGTAACAGGAAGCGTCAGTGGCAGTGGCCGTGCGCGGCGCCGCCCTGGGGCTCGCGCGCCATGGGCGCGTCGCGATCGACGCCCGCGGCTTTCAGTTTGGCGAAGTACTCGGCCCAGAGTTCGTCCTGGCACGTCGCCAGTTCGTAAAGCTGGTCCCAGGAGTAGATGCCGGTATTGTGGCCGTCGGAGAAAGTGGGCTGCAGCGCGTAGTTGCCTACTGCTTCGAGCGCCGTAATGGCCACTTCGCGCTTGCCCGTCTGCAGCGTTTCCTGCCCGGGCCCGTGGCCGCGCGCTTCGGCCGAGGGCGTGTAGACGCGAATCAACTCGAACGGAACGCGATAGCTCTCGCCGTTTCCGTACTGGAGTTCGAGCACGCGCGACAGCGCATGCACCACGATGCCGGTCGGCACCGGTGTATCGGATTTCAATCCACTCATGATTATTTCTGTTCCTCCCTCAAGGTTGCCGGCACGAACAGGCACGAAGGCAAGACGTTCGTGTGTGGCGCTCCGGCTCAGGCAAGCGCCTGCTCGATTTCCTGACGCACTGCGTCGCGCAGCAGCGTGGCCTGCGCGCGGCGCTGCCCGAGCATGGCCTCCGAGACCGTGCGCTGGCGCGGCGACCAGATCGACATCGGAAAATGCGCATCGTTCGTGAAGCGCGGAATCACATGCCAGTGCACGTGCGGCACCTGATTGCCGAGGCTCGCGAGATTCACCTTCGACGGCTGCATCACACGGCGCAGCGCCCGCTCGACCGCGTAGACCGCACGCATCAGATGTTCCCGATCCTCGGCGCCCAGATCCGAGAACTCGGCGACATGCGTATTCCAGATGACCCGGCAAAAGCCGGGATACTCGGTCTCGGCGGTCGCGAGCACGACGCGCATACGCTCGTCCTCCCACAGCACATCGCCGCCTTCCTCATTGCAGAATACGCATCCCATCGTCGTCCTCGAACCCGTGTTACGGAAAAATTGGCGCTGCCATTAAACCAGCACGCGCTCGATTCCGCCATTGTTCGCCTTCTGAACGTAGTCCGCCATCCAGTTTTCGCCAAGCACGTGTCGGGCGATTTCCACCACGATGTAGTCGGCTTCGATGTTGGCGTCCTCGTTGTACCGCGACAGACCCTGGAGGCACGACGGGCAGCTCGTCAGAATCTTGACGTCCTGCGTTCCGCCCTGCCCGCCCGCTTCCTGCTGCGTGGCCGGCTGCACCCCGTTCGCGCCATTGCCAACGATAGGGATGCCGCGCAGTTTCGCCGCGCCCTTGCGGATTTCCTCTTCCTTGCGGAAACGCACCTGCGTCGAGACATCCGGCCGTGTCACGGCGAGCGTGCCCGATTCGCCGCAGCAACGCTCGTTCTTCTCGATCTTGTAGCCATCCTTCTCTGCCCCCATCAGCTCGTTCACGAGCTTGACCGGGTCCATCGTCTTGATCGGCGTGTGACACGGGTCGTGGTACATGTAGCGCGTACCCGTCACGCCATCGAGCTTGATGCCCTTCTCGAGCAGGAACTCGTGGATGTCGATGATGCGGCAGCCCGGGAAGATCTTGTCGAATTCATAACCGGCGAGCTGGTCGTAGCACGTGCCGCACGACACCACCACCGTCTTGATGTCGAGGTAGTTGAGCGTGTTCGCGACGCGGTGGAACAGCACGCGGTTATCGGTGACGATCTTCTCGGCCTTGTCGTACTGGCCCGAGCCGCGCTGCGGATAGCCGCAGCAGAGGTATCCCGGCGGCAGCACGGTCTGCACGCCCGCCTCCCAGAGCATCGCCTGGGTCGCGAGACCCACTTGCGAGAACAGCCGCTCCGAGCCGCAGCCCGGGAAGTAGAACACCGCCTCCGAATCCACGTTCGTGGTCTTCGGGTTGCGGATGATCGGCACGATCTTGTTGTCTTCGATGTCGAGCAGCGCACGCGCCGTCTTCTTCGGCAGATTGCCCGGCATCTTCTTGTTGACGAAGTGGATCACCTGCTCGACCACGGCCGGCTTGCCCGTGGATGCGGGCGGATGCGCCGTCTGCTTCTTCACGACCTTCTTGAGCAGGTCGTTGCCGAGGCGCTGCGCCTTGTAGCCCACGCCCATCATCGCTTCGCGCGCGAGGTTGATGGTTCGCGGGTTGGTCGCGTTGAGGAAGAACATGCCCGCCGCGTTGCCCGCGTTGAACTTCTTCTTGCCCATCTTGCGCAGCAGATTGCGCATGTTCATGGTGACGTCGCCGAAGTCGATCTTGACCGGACACGGCGTCACGCACTTGTGGCAGACCGTGCAGTGGTCGGCCACGTCGTTGAACTCGTCCCAGTGCTTGATCGACACGCCGCGGCGCGTCTGCTCTTCGTACAGGAACGCCTCCACCAGCAGCGAAGTCGCGAGAATCTTGTTGCGCGGGCTGTAGAGCAGATTCGCGCGCGGCACGTGCGTCGCGCACACGGGCTTGCACTTGCCGCAGCGCAGGCAGTCCTTCACCGATTCGGCAATCGCGCCGATGTCGGACTGCTGCATGATCAGCGACTCGTAGCCCATCAGGCCGAACGACGGCGTGTAGGCGTTGCGCAGGTCGGCGCCGTCGAGCAGCTTGCCCTTGTTGAAGCGCCCTTGCGGGTCGACGCGCTGCTTGTAGGCGCGGAATTCGGCGATCTCCTCGTCGGTGAGGAATTCGAGCTTGGTGATGCCGATGCCGTGCTCGCCCGAGATCACGCCGTCGAGCGAGCGCGCGAGCTTCATGATGCGCGCGACCGAGTGGTGCGCGTCCTGCAGCATCTCGTAGTTGTCCGAGTTGACCGGAATGTTGGTGTGCACGTTGCCGTCGCCGGCGTGCATGTGCAGCGCCACGAACACGCGGCCGCGCAGCACCTTCTTGTGGATCGCCTGGGCTTCGTCGAGGATCGGCTTGAACGCGCCGCCGTTGAAGATCTGGCGCAGCTCCGCGCGGATCTCCTGCTTCCACGAGATGCGCACCGTGCGGTCCTGGGTGACGTCGAACACGGTGGCGTCCGGCTGGATGTCGGTGCGATCGGCGAACTTCTCCGCGAGCGCCTCGTAGCCGAGCTGGACGAGATAGTGCTGCGCCTCGCGCAGCGGCATGTCGAGCTTCTCGCCCACGAAGGTCCAGCGCTCGCGCACGCGCTTGAGCAAGTCGAGCGCCTGCTGCACGCGGTCTTCGAGCAGTTCCGCCGAAGGAATCTCGTTGGCATCGTCGGTCTTGCCGAGCGGAAGCTTCCCTTCCTTGAAAAACGCTTCGAGCGCGTCCACGAGTTGAAGCTTGTTCTTGATCGACAGCTCGATGTTGATGCGCTCGATGCCGTCCGTGTACTCGCCCATGCGGTCGAGCGGAATCACGACGTCTTCGTTGATCTTGAACGCGTTGGTGTGCTTGGCGATCGCGGCAGTGCGGCTGCGGTCGAGCCAGAAGCGCTTGCGCGCCTCGGCGCTCACGGCAACAAAGCCCTCGCCGCTCTTGCCGTTGGCCATGCGGATGACTTCCGAGGTGGCGGTGGCCACGGCATCGGCGTCGTCGCCGACGATGTCGCCGATCAGCACCATCTTCGGAAACGCGTTGCGCTTGCTCTTGGTCGCGTAGCCCACGGCGCGCAGATAGCGCTCGTCCAGATGCTCGAGCCCCGCGAGAATCGCGCCGCCCTGCTTCGACGTCTCGAACAGGTAGTCCTTGATCTCGACGATGCTCGGAATCGCCTCGCGTGCCTGACCGAAGAATTCCAGACAAACGGTGCGCGTGTGCGCGGGCATCTTGTGCAGCACCCAGCGCGCGGACGTGATGAGCCCGTCGCAGCCTTCCTTCTGCACGCCGGGCAAGCCCGCGAGGAATTTATCGGTGACGTCCTTGCCGAGGCCTTCCTTGCGAAAGCGCTTGCCTTCGATGTCGAGCCATTCGGTGCGCAGCAGCTTTTCGCCCGGCGCGAATTCGCCGTCGAACCACTTGAGCTCGAAGCGCGCCACGGGAACGTCGTGGATCTTGCCGAGGTTATGGTCGAGTCGCGTGACTTCGAGCCAGTTGCCCTCAGGGTCGACCATGCGCCACCACGCGAGATTGTCGAGCGCCGTGCCCCACAGCACGGCCTTCTTGCCGCCCGCGTTCATCGCGACGTTGCCGCCGATGCACGAGGCGTCGAGCGAAGTCGGGTCGACCGCGAACACGAAGCCGGCGGCGTCCGCCGCCTCGGTCACACGGCGCGTGACGACGCCCGCGCCCGAGAAGATCGTCGCGACCTTGCGGTCGACGCCTGGCAGGTCGGTCATTTCGACCGGGCCGAGCTGCTCGAGCTTTTCCGTGTTGATGACGGCCGAGAACGGCGTGAGCGGCACCGCGCCGCCCGTGTAGCCCGTACCGCCGCCGCGCGGAATCACGGTGAGGCCCAGTTCGAAGCAGGCCTTGATGAGGCTCGCGATCTCGGCCTCGGTGTCGGGCGTGAGGACCACGAACGGATATTCCACGCGCCAGTCGGTTGCGTCTGTGACGTGCGCGACGCGTGCCATGCCGTCGAAGCGGATGTTGTCCTTCTGCGTGCAGCGGCCGAGCACCTTGGTCGCGCGGCGGCGCAGGTCGGCCATCTTATCGAATTCGGCGGCGAAGTCGTCGATGGCGCGGCGGGTGGCGCCGACCAGCGTTTCCACGCGCGCGGCGCGGTCCATGCCCTCCTTGTCGGCATGCTCCTGGAGGTCGGCGCGGCGGCGCTTCTCGATTTCGGCGAGGCGGTGGTTCAGCGCCTCGATCAGGAGCGCGCGGCGCTTCGGATTGTCGAGCAGGTCATCCTGCAGATACGGATTGCGGCGCACGACCCAGATGTCGCCGAGCACCTCATAGAGCATGCGCGCCGAGCGGCCGGTGCGGCGTTCGGCGCGCAGTTCGGCGAGCGCGTTCCATGCATCCTCGCCCAGCAGGCGGATGACAATTTCGCGATCCGAAAAGGACGTGTAGTTGTACGGAATCTCGCGCAGGCGCGGTTCGACATCGGCGGCCACGGTAGCGGCGGCGCCGTGAGGATCGAAAACTTGAGGTGCGTTCATGGTTGGACGACTCTTGGTGACAGGCCCGCTCATGTGGCTCGCTGATATCGCTCGCTGCGGGCATGGCGGACGCTGACGGGGCGCGTGGGGCGCTATTCTGAAATCGTGTCCGCCGGTGGCTCGCGGCCGGCGCGTAGTGGCGC
The DNA here is from genome assembly GCF_051125215.1 of Paraburkholderia sp. A3BS-1L. NCBI lineage: Bacteria > Pseudomonadati > Pseudomonadota > Betaproteobacteria > Burkholderiales > Burkholderiaceae > Paraburkholderia > Paraburkholderia sp. A3BS-1L. The sequence goes on from NZ_CP120442.1 coordinate 2,804,086, forward strand.
GCTGTTGGCTCGCGGTGGGCTGATAGCGGACTTTAGGGGTGGGCAAGCATGGCGGCTGCACTCACGCCGATGGTTCCCCGGCGCTCGGACTTAGCGGCACGATCGTGCGTGCCGGACTTGCCGCTGCGCCGCGGGGCGGGTCTCGCGCCGCGCGGGCATCAAATGGGCTATCCGAGTCTGCCTGTGCATCTTCCGATCCTTGTTTCAAAAAGCGATTTTAACGCATGATCCGCGCCTGCGCTGACGGTGCCGGGAACTTTGCCATCTTGCAAACGCCAGTCTCTGTCATTCACGCGACAAGCACGTGATACAGGCAGATGAATCGGGCCTGACATCTCCACGAAGCGCCATGCCGCAATGGATTCGCCGTCCGGGCAGTCGGGAATTGGCCCGCTGCTGGCATGATCATTGGCGCTATCATTTACGTTTTCCCGTCAAATCCCGCGCCCGACGCATCCTTCGCATGGCCTCCCACGACGATTATCTGAAAAAAGTCCTCACCGCCCGCGTCTACGACGTGGCCCGCGAGACCGAACTGGAGCGGGCGCCGAACCTCTCGGCGCGCCTGCGCAACACCGTCCTGCTCAAGCGCGAGGACAACCAGCCCGTGTTCTCCTTCAAGCTGCGCGGCGCCTACAACAAGATGGCGCACCTCACGCCCGCGCAGCTCGAGCGCGGCGTGATCACCGCCTCGGCCGGCAATCACGCCCAGGGCGTGGCGCTTTCAGCTGCCCGGCTCGGCGTGAAGGCCGTGATCTGCGTGCCGGTCACCACGCCCCAGGTCAAGGTCGACGCGGTGCGCGCCCACGGCGGCCCCACCGTCGAGGTCGTGCAGGCCGGCGAATCCTATAGCGACGCCTACGCGCACGCCGTGCGCCTGCAGGAGCAGCGCGGACTGACTTTCGTGCATCCGTTCGACGATCCGCACGTGATCGCAGGCCAGGGCACCGTGGCGATGGAAGTGCTCAGCAAGCATCAGGCCCCGATTCACGCGATCTTTGTGCCGATCGGCGGCGGCGGGCTTGCGGCGGGCATGGCGGCCTACGTGAAGGCGGTGCGCCCCGAGATCCGCGTGATCGGCGTGCAGACGGACGATTCGTGCGCGATGGCGCAATCGATGAAGGCCGGCAAGCGCGTGGAGTTGAGCGAAGTGGGCCTGTTCTCGGACGGCACGGCGGTCAAGCTCGTGGGCGAGGAAACCTTCCGGCTGTGCCGGCAGTATCTGGACGAGGTGCTCACGGTGGACACCGACGCGCTGTGCGCGGCCATCAAGGACGTCTTCCAGGACACGCGCAGCGTGCTGGAGCCGGCGGGCGCGCTGGCCGTGGCGGGCGCCAAGCAGTACGCGGAGCGCGAGGGCATCACGGGCCAGACGCTGGTGGCGGTGACCTCGGGCGCGAACATGAACTTCGACCGCATGCGCTTCGTGGCCGAGCGCGCGGAGGTGGGCGAGGCGCGCGAGGCGGTGTTCGCGGTGACGATCCCCGAGGAACGCGGCAGCTTCAAACGCTTCTGCGAACTCGTGGGCACGCGCAGCGTGACCGAGTTCAACTACCGCATCGACGACGCCGAGCGCGCGCACATTTTCGTGGGCGTGCAGATCCGCAACCGGGGCGAGTCGCAGCAGATCGCGCAGGCCTTCGTCGATCACGGTTTCCCGTGCGTCGACCTTACCGGCGACGAGCTCTCCAAGCAGCACATCCGCTACATGGTGGGCGGGCGCTCGCCGCTCGCGCACGACGAGCGGCTGTTCCGCTTCGAGTTTCCGGAGCGTCCGGGCGCGCTGATGCGCTTTCTCTCATCGATGGCGCCGAACTGGAACATCAGTCTGTTCCACTACCGCAACCAGGGCGCGGATTACAGTTCGATTCTGGTGGGCATCCAGGTGCCGGCGGCCGAGGACGCGGAGTTCCGCCGCTTTCTCGCCACGCTCGGCTATCCGCATTGGGAGGAGACGCAGAATCCGGCTTACCGGTTGTTTCTCGCATAAAGCCCGACGATCATGGCCGTTTCGCTCTCCGACAAGCTCGTCGTCGCCATCTCGTCGCGCGCGCTCTTCGACTTCGAAGAAGAGAACCGCGTTTACGAGACCGGTGAGCTGCGCGACTACGAGGCGCTGCAGCGCGAACGCCTGAACGTGCCGGCGCAGCCCGGTGTCGCGTTCGCGCTGATCGAGAAGCTGCTTGCGCTCAATAACGGCGCACACCACGTGGAAGTGGTGATCCTCTCGCGCAGCGATCCCATCAGCGGGCTGCGCACCTTCAACTCGTGCCGCGAGCATCAGCTCGACGTGCAGCGCGGCGTGTTCACGCGCGGGCGCGAGCCGTGGCGCTATCTCAAGCCGCTCAACGCATCGCTGTTTCTCTCGGCGAACCCCGAGGACGTGCGCGGGGCGCTCGACGCCGGGTTTCCGGCCGCGCGGGTCTTTCCACGCATCGAAGCAAATTCGGCGACAATATCGGAACGCAATGCACACGAGATTCGCATCGCGTTCGACGGCGATGCGGTGCTGTTTTCCGACGAAGCCGAGCAGATCTTTCAGCGCGAGGGTTTGAGTGCGTTCGTGAGCCACGAGCGCGACAATCGCGAGCTGCCGCTCGCGCAAGGGCCGCTCAAACCGCTGCTCGAAGCGCTCAACCGGCTGCAAAAGCTCGCCGACGCCAACGCGACGATGCGCATCCGCACCGCGCTCGTGACGGCGCGCTCGGCGCCCGCGCATGAGCGCGCGATCCGCACGCTGATGGCCTGGAACATCGAAATCGACGAAGCGATGTTCCTCGGCGGACTCGACAAAGGCCCGTTCCTGGGCGAGTTCGAGCCCGACTTTTTCTTCGACGACCAGATCCGCCATTGCGAATCGGCCCGCTCGGTCACGGCAACCGGCCACGTGGCGAGCGGCGTGGCCAACCCCGCGAATCCGGCAAACCGCGCGGCGCGCGCAACGAGCGCGACGAGCAACGCGTCGAACGACGCCCCCACTGAAACCAGCGCATCATGACTCCCGAACAATCCCCGCTCGGCAAGGCCGCGACCTACACCGAGCAGTACGACGCCTCACTGCTGTTTCCGATTCCGCGCGCGGGCGCGCGCGAAGCAATCGGCATCGGCGCTCAACTGCCCTTCTTCGGCACCGATATCTGGAACGCCTACGAGCTTTCGTGGCTCAATGCGCGCGGCAAGCCGCAGATTGCCATCGCCACGTTCTTCATTCCCGCCGATTCGCCCAACATCATCGAATCGAAGTCGTTCAAGCTCTATCTGGGCTCGTTCGCGCAAACGCCGTTCGAATCCGCCGACGTGGTGCGCGACACCATCAAGCGCGATGTGTCGGCGGCGTGCGGCGCTTCGGTTTCCGTGCGGCTCGATCAGCCGGGCGGATTCGGCAAAATCCCGTTCGAGGAATTCGACGGCCTCTCGCTCGACCGGCTCGATCTGGACACCGAGATCTATCACCCCGACCCGACGCTGCTCAAGGCCGCCCAGCAAGAGTCGCCCGTGGAGGAAACGCTGATCTCCAATCTGCTGAAGTCGAACTGCCCCGTGACGGGCCAGCCCGACTGGGGCAGCGTGCAGATTCATTACGTGGGGCCGCAGATCGACCAGGCGGGCCTTCTGCGCTACATCATTTCGTACCGCAACCACACGGGCTTTCATGAGCAATGCGTCGAGCGCATCTTCATGGACATCCTGCGCGAGTGCAAACCGGACCGGCTCGCGGTGTACGCGCGCTACACGCGGCGTGGCGGCCTCGACATCAATCCGTTTCGCACCAACTTCAATATGCCGATGCCGGACAACGCGAGACTTGCGCGCCAGTAAGCCGCAATAGTGGGAAGTTAATAAAAAAGCGCCGGTTCGTTCGGCGCTTTTTGCTTGTGTGTCGTCTGAGCCGATGGGCTATAGGCTATTGTGACGAAGGCGGGAGTTCGGCGGCTCCCATGCGGCGCGCGATCACCCTCGCGCGCTGGGCGAGATACGGAGAGTTGCGGTGCTCGTCAAAATACTTCGGCTGCGGCAGCATGACCGCCAATCGCGCCGCCTGCCACGGCGTGAGCTTTGCGGCTGTCGTTCGGTAGTAGTAGCGCGCGGCGGCCTGCGCGCCGTAGACGCCATTGCCCCACTCCACCGAATTCAGATAGATCTCGAAGATGCGCTCCTTATCGAGCAGCGTCTCCAGCATCCACGTGATGATGAGTTCCTGGCCCTTGCGGATATAGCTCTTCTCGCGCGATAGAAACAGATTACGCGCGAGTTGCTGCGTGATCGTCGATCCGCCGCGCACGATGTGGCCGCGCTTCTTGTTGCGCTCCCACGCCTGCAGGATGGCGTCGGTTTCGTAACCGTTGTTGCTGGCAAAATTGGCATCCTCGGACGCAATGATCGCGCGCTTGAGGTTGCGCGAGATCTGGTCGTAGGGCACCCACTGGTGCTGAATGTCGAGATCGGGACGGTCGGCGGAAAGGCGCGCCTCGTCGGTGCGCATGAAGGCCGTCGATTGCGGATCGGCGAAATTCCAGACGGCAATCTGCGCGAAGTAGAAAAGCTGCATCCCGGCCCAGGCGACGCCGAACACCAGCGCCACGTAGACGAGCCAGCGCAGCAAGCCGGGGCGCGTCGCGTTCAGCGCGGCAACGCTGTGCACGAACGGCTCGCCGGGTTGTCCACTGCGTTGCCCATTGCCGAGCCCTGCTGCGCGCGCCCCCGAGGCTTCTCTACGCATGGCGGCGCGCGCGTCAGGCCTGCGCTGCCAGTTGCCTGCGCAGCGCGGCCAGCACGGGCGCGCCTTCGGGGCGCACGCCGCGCCACACGAAGAACGACTCGGCGGCCTGCTCGACCAGCATCCCGAGCCCATCCGATGCGCGCGCGCCCAGCGATTCGGCATGGCGCATGAACACGGTCGGTTCGGCGCCGTACATCATGTCGTAGGCCAGCGTTCCCGGGCCGAACGCGCGAGCGTCGCACTCGGGCAGCGCGGCGTCGAGACTGCCGGCCGTTGCGTTGACGATCACATCGTAGGGCTTTGGATCGATCGCGTCGCGATAGATGGCGTCCGGGCCACCGCCGTTGATGAGGCAGCCAGCCTCGCGCGCCGCGTCTTCGAACTGCTCTACTAGCGCGTGCGCTTTTTTCGCGGTGCGGTTCACGATGGTGATCTCGCGCGGCCGACGCTCGAGCATCGGCAGCACGACGCCGCGCGCCGCCCCGCCCGCGCCCAGCAGCAGCACGCGTGCGCCCTCGAGCGGGACGCCCAGATTCACCTCGATGTCGCGAACGAGGCCGAAACCGTCAGTGTTGTCGCCGAAAATGCCGTCTTCGTCGAAGCGCAGCGTGTTGACGGCGCCCGCCGCCGCCGCGCGCGGCGACAGCCGGTCCGCCAGCGCGTGCGCCTCCAGCTTGAACGGCACGGTCACGTTCAGGCCACGGCCACCCGCGGCCCGAAACGCCTGCACGTGTTCGACGAAGCCGTCGAGCGGCGCGAGCAGCCGGTCATATTCGACAGGCTCGCCGGTTGCGACGGCGAACTGCGCGTGAATGTATGGCGACTTGCTATGCGCGACCGGGTTACCGACCACGGCATAGCGGTCGCGGACTTGCCGGGCGCTCATGAGCGCGGCTCCGTAGCATGCTGCTCTGGCGACTGCGCGTCCTCGCCTTCGGCGGCATTGTCCGCACCAGCCGAATCAGCCGGCGCTTCGGCCAGCGCCTCTGCTTCGCTCTCGGCGGAAGCGTCGGCGGATTCGATGAGTTCTTCGTCCTCACCCGTGTCGTCTTCGGCTTGCTCGCCGCTCGTCACGACCGGCGCGTCGAGCACGCGCAGCATGCGCACCGACGCCTCGATCGTCAGCTCGTCGATCGACAGCACTTCCATCATCAGGCGCGTGCCACGCGCGTGCACGCCGAGCGCGGGCACGTGCATGAGCAGCGGCACTTCCTCGAAGCGCACGAGATCGTCCTTCACAACGGTGGCCGGGAATTCGCGGCGCGCTTCGCGGCCGTCCTCGCCGCGCATCTCCTGCTGGAGCCAGCGCAGGCACCAGAAGTACTCCATGCGGCGCTGGTGATCGGCGTAGGCGGTGTAGGTTTCGTCGAAGCCCTGCACGACGGCGAACAAATCGGCGTCCTTGGGCTTGAACGGCGCGACCAGCTTGGCGGCCACGCCGTGCTCGACGCACGCGAGCAGCTGCCACTGGTTCACCAAGTCGACATAGCGCCGCAGCGGCGAGGTGCTCCACGCGTATTGCGCGACGCCCAGGCCTTCGTGCGGCGCGGCGTTGGTCTGCATGCGCGTGCGCTTGGGGCCCATGGGCGCGCCGAATGCGCGCTGCGAACGATAGATGCCCGGCACGCCATGATCGTGCAGGAACGCGCCCCACGTGGAATTGGCGAGAATCGCCAGTTCCGCGACGATCAAATCGAGCGGCGAGCCACGGCGGCGCGGAGAGATGGTGACGTGCTCGCCATCCACGTAGAAGTTGAAGTCGGTGTTGCGCTGGACTTCGCGGCGCAGGCCGTAGCCCGCGCGCGCCTGCTGACGCTTCTCGAACAGCGCCTGCGCGAACGGCCACAGCACGGCAATGTCGTCTTTATGCGGATAGTCGCCCGTGCCCGCGGCCAGCGTCTCTTCGGTCACGACCTCGTCGAGCGTGTTGTGGCGCAGGTTGCTCTTCACGAACACGCGCTCGGCGCGCGTTTCCGTGGCGACGATCTCCTGCGTCTCGCGGTTCACGATGCAGTAGAGCGAGAGCGCCGGGCGCATGCCGCCCTCCTTCAGCGTGAAGGCGTCGACGAAATCGTCGGGCAGCATGGTGATCTTGTCGCCGGGCATGTACACCGTCGACAGGCGCGTGCGCGCAACCATATCGGCGGTATCGCCGCGCTTGATGCCCAGTGCAGGCGCCGCGATGTGGATGCCGATGCGCACGCGGCCATCGGCGAGATGCTCGATCGAGAAGGCGTCGTCGATTTCGGTCGTGGTGACATCGTCGATCGAGAACGCCTGCACGTGCTCGGCCGCATCGGGCAGGTCGTCGGGCAGCGCACCCACCGCCACGCCCGGGAAGCCGGTGCCGTGCGGGAAGAATTCGGCCAGAAAGCGCGCCTCATGCAGCGCGCGCGGCGAGGCAATGCCGCCGCATTCGAGCATCAGGCGCGGCATCGAAATGCCGCGCGCAGCGGCGGCCGCTTCGAGCGCCTTGTATTCGATCGAGTTCTTGTCGGGTTTCGTGAGCAGACCCAGCGCCTTGTCCTTGAGCGCCTCGGGCAGCTTGCCCGCCTTGAGGTCCTCTTCGTAGCCGGCCTGCACGAGCGCCTGCTGACGCTTGCGCTCGAGCGACGCGAGCGCCATCTTCAGTTGCTCTTCGGGCGCGCGCTGATACTGGCCGCGGCCCTTGCGGCGGAAGTACACGGGCGAGCCGTGCAGGCGCAGCACGAGCGCGGCACGCTCGACCGGGCCGTAGGTCTCGCCGAAGTACTCGGCGGCGAGCGTCGTATAGGCGAACTCCTCGGCGGGCGCGCATTCCCACAGGAAATCGAGGTCGATGTCCTGTGCAGCGGCGTCCGCCTGCTCCAACAGGTCGCCGGCGGCGGGCTTCTCGAATTCGATCAGCACGTCTTTCGCGCGCACCTTGGCGCGCCGCCCACCTGGCAACTCGACCTGAAACGCATCGCCCTGGCGCGACAGCACGCTGCCCGCCTTGAAACTGCCCGATTCCTCAAAGAAAACGTTCACTCAACACTCTCGTTCAAACTTGCCGGACCGCGGGCGCGGCGCGCCCTGGCGGTGCCGCTGTATACATATAGGCGTTCGCGCGCGGCGCGAACGTAAGCGACGCATCAAGGTGCGTCGCAGAACTGGATCACGTCGTCGACGTAATCGGCGAATTCGCTGATGCCGTGGTCGCTGCCTTCGATCAAGCGCGTTTTGGCGCCCGGATAATGAGCGAGCATCTCGCGGTAATCGAGCACTTCGTCGCCGGTTGCGGCGACCAGATAGTAGCGCTGGGGCTCGGTCACCGCGGCAACGGCCAGCGCGCGCAGTTCTTCCAGATGGCGCGGCTCCACGACGATGCTGCCGCCGCCGTGCCAGAGCGGCTGCTCGCCGAGATACTTCGACAGGTCGCGGTCCGGCACCACGGCCGGATTGAGCAGCACAGCGCGCCAGCCATGCTTTTCGGCCAGATGCGTGGCGAAGAAACCGCCAAGCGAACTGCCGATCAGCGTAATGCGCTCGCCGGCTTGCGCACGCGCCGCGATCTCGCGCTCGACGAGCGCCACGGTCTCGACCGGCGACACCGGCAGCGTCGGGCACAGCCATTCGCGACCACGCCCAAGCGCTTCAAGGCGCGCGTCCAGCAAGCGCGCCTTGAACGATTGCGGCGACGAGCGAAACCCGTGCAGATAGACAATCACGCCGCGCCCCGCGCCGAGAGCGCATCGAGCAGCTTCTGATGCACGCCGCCAAACCCGCCGTTGCTCATCACGAGCAGCTGGTCGCCAGGGCGGGCGGCCGACACCACGGCCTTCACGAGCACGTCGAGATCGTGGTACGCCTGTGCCTTCTCGCCCAGCGGCGCGAGCGCCCCCGCAAGATCCCAGCCGAGCGCGTCCTTGCCGCTCGGCGCGCCGTAGCCGAACACGAGGTCGGCGTCGGCGAGACTGCCAGGCAGTTGCGCCTTCATCACGCCGAGCTTCATTGTGTTCGAGCGCGGCTCGAGCACGGCAAGAATGCGCGTGCGCTTGCCGTCTTCCCCATTGCCGATGCGCGTGCGCAACCCGGCGATCGTCGTTTCGATCGCCGTGGGATGGTGCGCGAAGTCGTCATAAACCGTCACGCCGTCGACGCTGCCGCGCACTTCCATGCGGCGCTTGACGTTGCGGAAGGTCGACAGCGAGGCCGCAGCCTGCGCGGGCGGCACGCCCACGCTGCGCGCGGCGGCGATGGCCGCGAGCGCGTTCATGCGGTTGTGCTCGCCCTGGATCTGCCAGTCGACCACGCCCGCGCGCTCGCTGTTGTGATAGACCGCGAAGCGTTCATCGAGCGGCGTCCCGTCCTCAGCGGGCAGCGCCTGCCAACCGCCCTGCACGCCGAAGCGCTCTACGTCGCTCCACACGCCGCGCGAAAGCACGCGTTCGAGCGCGTCTTCGCGCCCGTTCGAGACGACGCGGCCCACACCCGGAATGGTGCGCACGAGATGGTGGAACTGTGTCTCGATGGCGGCCAGATCGGGGAAGATGTCTGCGTGATCGAATTCGAGATTGTTCAGCACTGCTGTGCGCGGACGGTAATGGACGAACTTCGAACGCTTGTCGAAGAACGCCGTGTCGTACTCGTCGGCTTCGATCACGAAGAAGCTCGAATCGGTGAGGCGCGCCGAGATGCCGAAGTTCAGCGGCACGCCGCCGATCAGAAAGCCGGGGTTCAAGCCGGCGTCTTCGAGCAGCCACGCGAGCATCGAGCTCGTGGTTGTCTTGCCGTGCGTGCCCGCCACGGCGAGCACCCACCTGTCGCGCAGCACGTGCTCGCCGAGCCACTGCGGCCCCGAGGTGTACGGCAGGCCGCGATTGAGGATCTCCTCCATCAGCGGGTTGCCGCGCGAAACCACGTTGCCGATCACATAAAGATCGGGATTGAGTTCTGTCTGGCTTGCGTCGTAACCCTCGATCAGGCGAATACCCTGCGCTTCGAGCTGGGTGCTCATCGGCGGGTACACGCCTGCGTCGCAGCCAGTCACCGTATGGCCCGCACTGCGCGCGAGCACGGCAAGACCGCCCATGAACGTGCCGCAGATGCCGAGGATATGGATGTGCATAAGCCTGTCGCGCCACGCGGGCGTCGTGAACGGTTAGTGGGTTAAAGCGGAGCCAGGCGGTTTGCCGGCGTGGGCAAGGCAGAACGGCGGCGCAAGGCCGCCGGAGCAAAGATCGCTATTGTACCCGACGCCTTGCGGCTTTTTCGCCGCTGCCGCCGGCGCACCCGGCGCCGGAAGCCGAACAGGAGGCCATACGATCTCTAGTATGATGAGCGCATGGTTCGCAGATCACATTTCGATCCCCAGCGCGTGCGCGAGGAAATCGCCATCGCGGCAGCAAGGATGATTGCCGAGGACGGGCTCGACTACGCCACCGCCAAACGCAAAGCCGCGCGGCAGGTTGCGGGGGACGCGCGCATCGAAGGCGCCTGGCTACCCGACAACGACCAGATCGAAGACGAGATCCGCGAATATCAGGCCCTCTTTCAGGGCGATCACCAGCCGGCGATACTGCGGCGCCTGCGCGAAATCGCGCTCGAGTGGATGCGGCGGCTTGAATCGTTCAATCCGTTCCTCACCGGCGCGGTGCTCAACGGCACGGCCGGCGAGCACTCGGATATCCATCTGCAGATTTTCTGCGACAACGCGAAGGATGTCGCAATCTGGCTTCTGAATGCGAATGTGCAGTATGACGTCTCGGAAACGCGCCATTTCGCCGCGCGCGGCTACGTGGAAACGTTCAGTTTCATGTGGCAGCCGTCGCGAAACGAGGAGCCGGTGGGCATCCATATTGCGCTCTACAATACCGACGACCTGCGCGGCGCGGTGCGCGCCGACGCCCGCGGGCGTCTGCCGCGCGCGAATGCGCAGGCGCTCCAGGCGCTGATTAACGAAAGCGGTGCCACCTCTTCCACCACCTGACTCATATAGAGCTTAAACGCAGCAATGAACATGAAGCGGATTCTGGCCGGCGTCGCAGTGGCGGCGGTGGCAGCCGGCGGCGGCATCCTGGCGGGACATTATGCAAACAGCGGCAACACCGGCTTAGCCGATGCGGCATCGGTCGCCGGCAAGCCCAATGCGGTCGGCCAGTTGTGGACCGCTGCCGTGACCACGCCCGACGGCAAACCCCAATCGCTCTCCATGTATAAGGGCCGCACGATCGTGATCAACTTCTGGGCGTCGTGGTGCGGGCCTTGTGTCGAAGAGATGCCCGAGCTCTCCGCGCTGCAGCGCGAGTACGCCAGGAAAGGCATCCAGTTCGTCGGCCTCGGCGTCGACTCCGCCGCGAACATCCAGAATTTCCTCAAGAAAGTGCCAGTCGATTACCCGATCTACATCGCCGGATTCGGCGGCGCCGATGTGGCGCGTGCGTTCGGCAATGCAGCAGGCGGCTTGCCTTACACGGTCGTAATCGACGCGAACGGCACGGTACGTGCAACAAAATTAGGCCAAATCAGGATGGACGAGCTGCGTCACACGCTTGATACACTCTGACGCGCTGCAATTGCCGCGGAATAATTGACCGGGGCTTAACGGGCGTACAGCACTTTTTGCTGCGGAATTCAGGGAAATTAGCGGGAGATCGGCCGTTGCGCGTCTTGCAAACCGCGCTCGGGGCCATATCGATCGTATGGAAAACTAGACAAATTTCTCTAATCAGCGCTAAAGTTCGCGCAATTCCACGGAAAAAGAAGCCACCATGACGCGACTGCTGGTTCTGCACGGCCCCAACCTCAATCTTCTCGGCACACGGGAACCCGAGGTCTATGGGCGCGTGACGCTGCCACAGATCGATCAGGCGCTTGCCGACCGTGCCGCCGATGCGGGTGTGGAGCTGGCAACTTTTCAGAGCAACCACGAAGGCGCACTGGTGGACCGCATTCAGGCGGCCCGCAGCGAGCACACGGATTTCATCCTGATCAACCCGGCGGCGTACACGCACACGAGCGTGGCGATCCGGGACGCGCTGGCAGGCGTCGGCATTCCGTTCGTCGAGGTTCATCTCTCGAACGTGCACCGCCGCGAAGCCTTCCGGCACCACTCGTATTTTTCCGACCAGGCCGAGGGCGTCATCTGCGGCCTCGGCTGGAAGGGTTATCTCTACGCGCTCGAATACGCGCTCGACCGGCTCGCCGCCGGCTCGGCCGCGTGACACCGGCGGCGAGAAACCAACGCATTCTGCAAGACAACACCAATCCCGTGCCGCGCGCGCGCCGGCACCTCACGCATGCATAGCAAGGGGGCTGCACCATGGATCTACGTAAGCTGAAGACTCTGATCGACCTCGTCTCCGAATCGGGCATCTCGGAGCTCGAAGTCACCGAGGGCGAAGGCAAGGTGCGCATCGTCAAGAATGCGCCGCCGGTTTACGTGCAGCCGAGCGCGGCGCAATATGCCCCCCCCCTCGCCGGAGCCCCGTTCGCTGCCGCTCCGGCCCCCGCACCCGAAGCCGGCGCGCCCGCCGCGGCCGCACCGGCCTTGCCGCAGGGCCACGTCGTGACCTCGCCGATGGTCGGCACGTTCTACCGCGCACCGTCGCCGGGCGCCGATCCGTTCGTGCAAGTGGGCGACACGGTCAAGGAAGGCCAGACGCTGTGCATCATCGAAGCGATGAAGCTGCTCAACGAGATCGAATCGGACGCAGCCGGCGTCGTCAAGGAAATCCTCGTCGAAAACGGCCAGGCGGTCGAATACGGCCAGCCGCTCTTCGTGATCGCCTAAGGCGCGAGGGCGAATACCCACCATGTTTGAAAAAATCCTCATTGCCAACCGTGGCGAAATCGCGCTGCGCATCCAGCGCGCGTGCCGCGAGCTCGGCGTCAAGACGGTCGTTGTCTATTCGGAAGCCGACAAGGAAGCCAAGTACGTGAAGCTCGCCGACGAGGCGGTCTGCATCGGCCCGGCGCCTTCGAACCTGAGCTATCTGAACATGCCGGCGCTCATCAGCGCGGCCGAAGTCACCGACGCCGAAGCAATCCACCCCGGCTACGGCTTCCTCTCCGAGAACGCGGACTTCGCCGAGCGTGTCGAGCAATCTGGCTTCACGTTCATCGGCCCGCGCCCGGAAACGATCCGCATGATGGGCGACAAGGTCACGGCCAAGCAGACCATGATCAAGACCGGCGTGCCGTGCGTGCCGGGCTCGGAAGGCGCGCTGCCCGAAGATCCGAAGGAAATCGTGAAGATCGCGCGCGCGATCGGCTACCCCGTCATCATCAAGGCGGCGGGCGGCGGCGGCGGGCGCGGCATGCGCGTGGTGCACACCGAAGCGGCGCTCGTGAACGCGGTCAACATGACCCGCGAGGAAGCGGGCCGTGCGTTCGGCAACCCGCAGGTCTACATGGAGAAGTACCTCGAGAATCCGCGTCACATCGAGATTCAGGTGCTTGCCGATTCGTTCAAGAACGCCGTGTGGCTCGGCGAGCGCGACTGCTCGATGCAGCGCCGCCACCAGAAGGTGATCGAGGAAGCGCCGGCGCCGGGCATCGCGCGCCGCCTGCTCGATCGCATCGGCGACCGTTGCGCCGACGCCTGCAAGAAGATGGGCTACCTCGGCGCGGGCACGTTCGAATTCCTCTACGAAAACGGCGAGTTCTACTTCATCGAGATGAACACGCGCGTGCAGGTCGAGCACCCGGTCACGGAGCTGATCACCGGCATCGACATCGTGCAGGAGCAGATCCGCATCGCCGCGGGCGAAAAGCTCTCGTTCCGCCAGCGTGACATCCAGTTGAAGGGCCACGCGATCGAGTGCCGTATCAACGCGGAGGATCCGTTCAAGTTCACGCCTTCGCCGGGACGCCTCACGTCGTGGCACATGCCGGGTGGTCCGGGCGTGCGCGTGGATTCCCACGCCTACAATGGTTATTTCGTGCCGCCGAACTATGATTCGATGATCGGCAAGCTGATCACCTACGGCACCACGCGCGAGCAAGCCATTCAGCGCATGCGCATCGCGCTCTCGGAAATGGTGGTCGAAGGCATCCTGACCAACATTCCGCTGCACCGCGAGCTCATGCTCGACGCGAAGTTCGTCGAAGGCGGCACGAGCATTCACTACCTCGAAAGCCGTCTGGCCGAACGTCAGGCTGTGAAGAAGGACGAAGCGTAATTCATGAGCTACCGGGAACTGATCGTCGAGCTGGATCGCAATCGCGCGGAAGAACTCTCCGACGCGCTGATCGAGCTTGGCGCCCTCTCGGTGTCGGTGGAAGACGCCGACGCCGACACGCCCGACGAGCAGCCGCTCTTCGGCGAGCCGGGCCTCACGCCCGAGCGCACCGCTTGGCAGCATTCGCGCGTTATCGCGCTGATCGGCAACGATCAGGATCCCGCCGTGCTGCTCGTGGCTGCCGCGAACGAGGTCGGTCTCGCTGAAACGCCGAGGTTCTCGCTGCGCGAAGTCGAGGAGCAGGACTGGGTGCGGCTCACCCAATCGCAGTTCGATCCGATCCAGATCGGCCAGCGCATCTGGGTCGTGCCCTCGTGGCACGACGCCCCCGACCCTGACGCGCTCGTGCTCGAGCTCGATCCGGGCCTCGCGTTCGGCACCGGCAGCCATCCCACCACGCGGCTGTGCATGGAGTGGCTCGAGCAGCACGTGCAGCCCGGCAATTCGCTGCTCGACTACGGCTGCGGCTCGGGCATCCTCGCGATCCTCGCGAAGAAGTGCGGCGCGAACCCCGTGATCGGCATCGACATCGACCCGCAGGCGGTCGAATCGGCACGCCAGAACAGCGAGCGCAATCGCGCCGACGTCACCTACGGCCTGCCCGACGACTGCCCGGCGGGCGAGTTCGACATCGTGGTCGCCAACATTCTTTCGAATCCGCTCAAGCTGATGGCGTCGATGCTGTCGTCGCGCGTGAAGCCGGGCGGACGGCTTGCGCTCTCCGGCATCCTCGCGCGTCAGGCCGACGAAGTGGCGCAAGTCTACGCACGCTGGATCGACATCTCGGTCTGGCGCGAGCACGAAGGCTGGGTCTGCCTCGCCGGCACGCGACGCGCGTAAAACCTGTTCGCGCCCCACGAGCAAGGCGCGAAGTCGTAGGCCGCCGTGGATTGCCAGTAGAATGCGAGTATCGCCAACCCTCCGGTTCCACGGCACACATGCTTCTGGCAACGCGCTGTCCCTTCTGCGAAACCGTCTTCCGTATCCAGCCCGCACACCTCGCCGCGCGTCGCGGTCTCGTGCGCTGCGGGCATTGTCAGGAAGCGTTCGATGCGTCGGGTAGCCTGTACGAGCTGCCCGAAAGCGGCGATTTCGCCCAGGCCACGCCTGTCGCGGCCGATATCGCCGCTAGCCTCGCCGCACCATCCGCCCAGCAGGCCGCGGCTGCTCAAGTCGCGCAAACTCCCGATCGGCCGCCGCAAGGCGAGCCAGCGGCCCCGTCCGGGGAATCCACCTCGCCTCGAGCGCCAAACTTCTCGGGCCGTGGCTGGGATCCATGGGCGCCGCGCGCGGACAGCAATCTCGACCCTAGCCTGCAATACAACGGCAGCCACCTGCCGCGTGCAGGCCTGGCCCCGGCACGCGATGTCGAAATGCGCATCGCCCGCGACGCCGAGCCCACGCTTTCGCCTGGCGCCGGGCATGGCGCAACGCATGGCCGACAACCCGCTGCATCCGGTCCCGTCGAGCCGACCCTTTCGGCGAATGACGCCATTCACAGCCGCCATGCCGACCCCGAGCCCGTGCTGCGGCGCGCGCCGGCTGGTTCGTCGGCTACCCCCGCGTTCACTGCGCTCGAACCCAACCCCAGCGGCGAACCCTTCGCGGTCACGCGGGAAGCGCCCGTTCGTGTGAAACGCCATACGGGCTGGCGCATCGTGGGCGTATTGATCGCCCTCGCGCTGCTCGCGACGCTCGCCGCGCAGCTCGCGTGGTGGATGCGCGAAACCGTCATGGTCTACTGGCCCGCGTCGCAGCCGTACTATCAACAGGCCTGCGCAGAGCTCGGATGCAAGCTGCGGCCACCGCGCGACATCGACGGCCTGCAGGTCCGGCCATCCGATCTGCGCCAGGTAGACGATCCGCATCACCTGGAGCTGAAGGTTCCGCTGCACAACCGCTTCGACGTGGCGCTCGCCTGGCCGGCCATGGAGCTCACGTTGCTCGACCGCCAGAACAACATCGTTCTGCGCCGCGTGCTGTGGCCGCAGGACTACGCGCCGCCCGGCACGCGCATCGAGGCCGGCATGGCCCCGCACAGCACGCAGACGATGATCGTGCGGCTCGACACCGGCAACGTCGTGGCGTCGAACTTCCGCATCGAAATCTTCTACCCCTGAATTCCGCGCCGGCGCTCACTTTCGCGCCGGCGCGCGTTTCCTGCGCCCGGCCACGCCGGGCGCGCTCTTCACCACTACAGCACTACATTCGGAGAACACATCATGAGTCAAGTCACGCTAGGCGGTAACCCGATCGACGTCGCCGGCACATTCCCGACGGCCGGCCAGAAGGCCCCTGCATTCTCGCTCGTCGGCCGCGACCTCAATGCCGTCTCGCTCGCTGATTTCGCCGGCAAGCGCAAGGTGCTGAACATCGTGCCGAGCCTCGACACGCCGGTTTGCGCCACCTCCACGCGCAAGTTCAACGAAGCCGCAGCCAAGCTCGACAACACGGCCGTCGTCGTGATCTCGGCGGATCTGCCGTTCGCCGCTGCGCGCTTTTGCACGACCGAAGGCATCGAAAATGTCGTCACGGCATCGACCTTCCGCGGCCACGAGTTCGCGCAAGCCTACGGCGTGGACGTCACGAGCGGCCCGCTGACGGGCCTCACGGCGCGCGCCGTGGTGGTCATCGACGCGAACGACAACGTCGTCTACGCAGAGCGCGTCAGCGAAATCAAGAACGAGCCGAACTACGACGCCGCACTTGCTGCACTGAAGTAATACCCCTCGCGGCGCGCGCGAGCTGGACACCGCCCCGGCACCATGCCGGCTCAATACCGCTCACGGCGCGCCGCCGTCTCCACCCAACGCATTACAGGAATCCCTGCCTTGGCTACGCTGATCTGCGGCTCGCTCGCCTACGACAACATCATGACTTTCGAAGGCCGCTTTCGGGAACACATCCTGCCTGAGCAGGTGCACATTCTGAACGTGAGCTTTCTCGTGCCGACGATGCGCCGCGAATTCGGCGGCTGCGCGGGCAATATCGCTTACTCGCTGCATCTGCTTGGCGGCGACGCGCGCATCATGGCGACGCTCGGTGGCGCCGATGCGCAACCTTATCTCGAACGCCTCGACACGCTCGGCCTCTCGAAAGCGCACGTGCGCGTGCTGCCCGACACGTGGTCGGCACAGGCGATGATCACGACCGATCTCGAGAACAACCAGATCACGGCCTTCCACCCGGGCGCGATGATGCAATCGCACCTGAACCGCGCCGACGAAGCGCCTGGGATCAAGCTCGGCATCGTCGCGCCGGACGGCTTCGACGGCATGGTCCAGCACGTGGAGCAGTTCGCGCATGCGGGCATTCCATTTGTCTTCGATCCGGGTCAAGGACTACCGCTCTTCGACGGTGCGTCGCTTCGACGCGCTATTGAACTTGCGACCTATGTGACGGTCAACGACTACGAAGCGAATTTGGTCAGTCATCGCACTGGCTGGTCGCTCGAAGAGATCGCGAGCCATGTCGATGCACTCATCGTCACGCGCGGCGAGCACGGTTCGCAGATCTACCACGGCGGCGGCATCGAAGAAATTCCATCGGTGCGTGCCGAACGAGTGCTCGACCCCACGGGTTGCGGCGACGCCTTCCGCGGCGGTCTGCTCTACGGCATCCAGAACAACCTCGGCTGGGCCACCACGGGACGTCTTGCCAGCCTCATGGGCGCGCTGAAAATCGAGCATCTCGGACCGCAGAACTACGCGCCCTCGCGGGCGCAAATCAAGGAACGGTTCAAGGCGGCGTTCGACTACGAACTGCCGCTCTGAATCCGGGCGCCGCCTCCTTCGTCACCGGCGGCGCTCTTTGGAGTTACGGGAAATGAAAACAACAAGTCGTGTGATCGTCGCCGTCATGATTGCGGGCTCGCTCGCCCTGTCGGGCTGTGCTTATAACAGCAGTTCCGCTGATGTCTACACCGCCTCCCAGGCGCAACGCGAAGCCACGGTGCGCATGGCCACGGTCGAAAGCGTGCGCGCGGTGAAGATCAGTTCCAACAACGGCCAGCCGAGCGGAATCGGCGCAGTGGGCGGCGGCGCGCTTGGCGCCGTGGCGGGCAGCCAGATTGGCGGTGGCACAGGCTCGATCATCACGGGCATCATCGGAGGCATCGCGGGTGCAGTGGCCGGCAACGCCGTCGAGAACGGCGTTGCGATGCACAACGGCCTCGAGATCACGGTGCGCCTCGATAACGGCGACTATCGCGCCATCACCCAGGCCGCCACCGGCGAGGTCTTTCAAGCTGGCGAGCGGGTGCGCCTGGTCTCGAGCGGAGGCGTCACGCGCGTGACGCACTGATTAACCGGTTTCCCCTGTACCGCAGCGGCGTCTTGCGCCTTCCTGCGGAACCTCAGGCGCATGTGCTCCCCTGTGCATGCGCCTTTTTTCATGCCCGCGCCAAACGGCGTTGCCGGCACTCAGCGCGCCTTGACGCGGCGAGTGAACAAAAGCCATGGACGAAAAAAATCCCGTCGCGGACAAACCGACGACGGGACTGGGAGCGGGCCCGGCATTTGCGCCTGCGCAGATGCATCCGCAGACACAGCGCCCGGCCCTGCCACCGAAGCGCGCGTATTGACTGACTCTCGTGCGCTTCGGCTCGTACTACTTACGGACGGCTGCCGGTCGGGAACGGCCATGCTGCGGCCGGGTTCAGGGCAGTCTTGACCGTTGCTGCGGGCGCAGCCGGTTGCGCAGCAGGGGCAGCAGGTGCAGCAGCGGCCGCCTTCGCAGGTGCCTTCTTGGCTGCCTTCTTCGCGGCGGCCTTCTTCGCAGGTGCAGCCTTCTTGGCAGCGGCCTTCTTCGCAGGCGCAGCCTTCTTGGCAGCAGCCTTCTTCGCAGGCGCGGCCTTCTTGGCAGCAGCCTTCTTCGCAGGCGCCTTCTTGGCAGCAACCTTCTTCACCGCGACTTTCTTCGCTGCGGCCTTCTTCGCGGGTGCTGCCTTCTTCGCTGCAACCTTCTTCACGGCGACTTTCTTCGCTGCAACCTTCTTTGCAGCGGCCTTTTTCGCCGGTGCTGCCTTCTTCGCCGCAACCTTCTTCACCGCGACTTTCTTCGCTGCAGCCTTCTTCGCCGGTGCGGCCTTCTTCGCTGCGACCTTCTTCACTGCGACTTTCTTAGCTGCAACCTTCTTCACCGCGACTTTCTTCGCTGCGGCCTTCTTGGCCGGCGCTGCCTTCTTCGCTGCAACCTTCTTCACTGCGGCTTTCTTGGCCGCCGGCTTTTTCTTGGCAGTTGCCATTTTTTTCTCCTTCAGGTTCAGATGAGAGTCAGTTCAAACTACACCCTTCGTCAAAACCCGCTTCCCGCGAACGCTTCTCACGGCGCACACTACGAAGCGGGCTATTCATCGGCGTACGCTGATCCCGCGCGCTTACGCTAATGAATGCGGTAAGGCGCACCGTGCCATGAGGCACCGCGCGCCAGATCGATCCGGCGTCGGATACCGACGCCGGCCAACGTTCGTTGAAAGCGCAGGTCATACGACCCACGCCCTTTTCCGGGGGGAAGTTTGCCCATCCCACTGAAGGGTTCGCAAAGTGCCGGTCATATCGGTGAGCCGCCAAGGCTCCGGGCACGCTTTGCATCAGGCGTTCCTGCTCCTAATCATCCGCCGGCCGAGGCGCTCATATGGCGCCTGGCGGCAACCCCAAAAGACTTGGCTCCGGGTGCGCCCGGGTTATTCCCAGGACAGCGCACCGCCGGTCTGATATTCGATCACACGCGTCTCGAAGAAGTTGCGTTCCTTCTTCAAGTCGATCATCTCGCTCATCCACGGGAACGGGTTCTCTTCGTTCGGGAACAGCGTATCGAGACCGATCTGCTGGCAACGGCGATTGCAGATGAAGCGCAGATAGCTCTTGAACATCGATGCGTTCAGGCCCAGCACGCCGCGCGGCATGGTGTCTTCCGCGTAACGGTACTCGAGGTCGACCGCATGCTTGAACAACTCGGTAATCTCCGCGCGGAACGCCGGAGTCCACAGCTGCGGATTCTCGAGCTTGATCTGGTTGATCAGATCGATACCGAAGTTGCAGTGCATCGACTCGTCGCGCAGGATGTACTGATACTGCTCTGCAGCACCGGTCATCTTGTTCTGGCGACCGAGCGCGAGAATCTGCGTGAAGCCTACATAGAAAAACAGGCCTTCCATGATGCAGGCGAACACAATCAGCGACTTGAGCAGCTTCTGGTCCGCTTCGAGCGTGCCGGTCTTGAACGACGGATCCGTGAGCGTATGAATGAACGGGATCAGGAACTCGTCCTTGTCGCGGATCGACTTGACCTCGTGGTACGCGTTGAAGATCTCGCCTTCGTCCAGGCCCAGCGACTCGACGATGTACTGGTACGCGTGCGTATGGATCGCCTCTTCGAACGCCTGCCGCAGCAGGAACTGGCGGCATTCGGGCGCCGTGATGTGCCGGTAGGTGCCGAGCACGATGTTATTGGCGGCGAGGGAGTCGGCGGTCACAAAGAAGCCGAGGTTACGCTTGACGATGCGGCGCTCGTCCTCGGTCAGACCATTCGGGTCTTTCCACAGGGCGATGTCGCGCGACATGTTGATTTCCTGCGGCATCCAGTGGTTCGCGCAGCCGGACAGGTACTTCTCCCAGGCCCACTTGTACTTGAACGGGACCAACTGGTTCACGTCGGTCTGGCCGTTGATGATGCGCTTGTCGGCGACATTCACGCGGGCTTCTGCCGAGACCGGTGCTTGCGGCGGCGGTGCGACTGCGAAGTCGGCGGCGAAGATGTTGTGCGCCGAAGAGGACTGAGGAGTGGAATGCAGATTGAGCTGCGCAATCTGTGCATCCGGAACAGAGACAGCCACTCCCGCGAGGTTGCGCATTGCGTTTTGCTGCGCACCGCTCGACGGAGTTACGGCCGTGATCTCGTCATCCCAGTTGAGCATAAATGTCACCATCAATTTAGATCGGTTTGTACCATCTTTTCATGCGCGATAAAAGGGTTCGCACACGAAAAATCCTGTTTTCGATTCGCGTTGCGACCTCGATACAACACTTTGTTATTGCATCGTGTCGTTCGCATCGCATGAACGGCGCTCAAGCATCGCGTGTTCGTCGCGACGATCATGTCCATGCGAGGCTGATCGTGGGTCTTCGCGACATCGCGAGCGTGTGTGAAAGTCGGTTCGCAGCGCGCCGTTCGCTCGCGCGCGAAACTCCAGGGATTCCTTCCTGTTAGCGCTTCTTGCTTCTCGCATGTGCATCTCGTTGCATCCCGCGTTTGCGTCAGCTTCGCGCTTCGCAACGCGCGTGCCGCGCGTCGCCAGGAGAGTCGGTCAGCGCACATTGCGCGCGCTGACCGTTACATCGACTACCTACTGTTTACTACCGACTACTGATGCTGCCGTGCTTGCGGCCCTGCTGCATGTGCGCGACGTTGCATCGCGCGCTGCCGCTTTATTGGCAAGCCTCGCACTCTTCAAAGCCGGGATCGCCCGGGCGCATCATGCACACCGGACCTTCCGCTTCGGGTGCCGCCTCTGCTGCCGCAGCCGCCTGCATCACGCTCGAGCCCGTGCCGTTGCCAGCACCGCCTGCCGCGCCGAAGCCAGCGCCGCCTGAGCTACCCGCACCGCCGCCGTTGCCGCCGGTCGGCACTGCGTTGAGCGCGCCGTGCGCGACCGTCGACTTCTCGACGTGCGTGGCCGCCATCGTGCGCAGGTAGTACGTGGTCTTCAGGCCGCGGATCCAGGCGAGCTTGTAGATCTCGTCGAGCTTCTTGCCCGATGCACCCGCCATGAAGATGTTCAGCGACTGCGCCTGGTCAATCCACTTCTGGCGACGCGAAGCCGCTTCGACGAGCCACGTCGGGTCGACTTCGAACGCCGTCGCGTACACCGCGCGCAGGTCGGCCGGGATGCGGTCGATGCGCGAGAGCATGCCGTCGAAGTACTTCAGGTCGGCGACCATGACTTCGTCCCACAGGCCGCGTGCCTTCAGGTCGCGCACGAGGTAGTCGTTCACCACGGTGAATTCGCCCGAGAGGTTCGACTTCACGTAGAGGTTCTGGAACGTCGGCTCGATGCACGGCGACACGCCGATGATGTTCGAGATGGTGGCCGTAGGTGCGATCGCGATGCAGTTCGAGTTGCGCATGCCGTGCGTCGCGATGCGCTCGCGCAGCGAGGCCCAGTCCATCGACTCGCTCGAGTCGACTTCGACGTAGCCGCCGCGCTGCTCGGCGAGCAGCTTGAGCGTGTCCTGCGGGAGGATGCCACGATCCCACAGCGAGCCGCGATACGTCGAGTAGCGGCCGCGCTCGGCTGCCAGCTCCGTCGACGCCCAGTACGCGTAGTAGCAGACGGCTTCCATCGAGCGGTCGGCGAACTCCACGGCCTCTTGCGAAGCAAACGGCGTGCGCAGCACGTGCAGGCAGTCCTGGAAGCCCATGATGCCCATACCCACCGGACGGTGCTTCAGGTTCGAGTTACGCGCCTTCGACACCGCGTAGTAGTTGATGTCGATGACGTTGTCGAGCATGCGCATCGCCACGCTGATGGTGCGCTTGAGCTTGTCGTGGTCGAGCGCGAACGTGCCGTCGGCCTGTTCGACCATGTGCGCGACGAGGTTCACCGAGCCCAGGTTGCACACGGCGATTTCGCTGTCGCTGGTGTTCAGCGTGATTTCCGTGCACAGGTTCGACGAGTGGACGACGCCCACGTGCTGCTGCGGCGAACGGATGTTGCACGGATCCTTGAACGTGATCCACGGATGGCCCGTTTCGAACAGCATGCCGAGCATCTTGCGCCACATTTGCGCTGCCGGGATCTTCTTGAACAGCTTGATCTCGCCGCGCGCGACCTTCTCTTCGTAAGCCGTGTAAGCCTGCTCGAACTCGATGCCGAACTTGTCGTGCAGGTCCGGGCAGGTCGAGGGCGAGAACAGCGTCCACTCGCCGCCTTCCATCACGCGCTTCATGAACAGGTCGGGAATCCAGTTCGCCGTGTTCATGTCGTGGGTGCGGCGGCGGTCGTCGCCGGTGTTCTTGCGCAGCTCGAGGAACTCTTCGATGTCGAGGTGCCACGATTCCAGGTACGCGCACACCGCGCCCTTGCGCTTGCCGCCCTGGTTCACGGCCACGGCGGTGTCGTTCACGACCTTCAGGAACGGCACGACGCCTTGCGACTTGCCGTTGGTGCCCTTGATGTGCGAGCCGAGCGCGCGCACGCGCGTCCAGTCGTTGCCGAGGCCGCCGGCAAACTTCGAGAGCAGCGCGTTGTCCTTGAGCGCTTCATAGATGCCGTCGAGGTCGTCGGCGACCGTCGTGAGGTAGCACGACGAGAGTTGCGAGCGGTGCGTGCCCGAGTTGAACAGCGTGGGCGTGGACGACATGAAGTCGAACGACGAGAGCACGTTGTAGAACTCGATCGCGCGCGCTTCGCGGTCGATCTCGTTGAGCGAGAGGCCCATCGCGACACGCATGAAGAATGCCTGCGGCATTTCGATGCGCGTGCCGTGCACGTGCAGGAAGTAGCGGTCGTACAGCGTCTGCAGGCCGAGGTAGCCGAACTGCAGGTCGCGGCTCGCGTCGAGCGCATTGCCCAGACGCTTCAGGTCGAACTGCTGGAGCTTGTCGTCGAGCAGGCCAGCTTCGACGCCGCGCTTGATGAACTGCGGGAAATACTCCGCGTAACGCCAGCCCATGTCGGCTTGCGTGACTTCCTCTTCGAGAATTTCGCGACGGATCGTGTGCAGCAGAATGCGCGAGGTGACCTGGCTATACGCCGGATCCTTTTCGATCATCGTGCGCGCAGCGAGAATCGCCGAGTCGTAGACCTGCGACATCGGCACCCCGTCGTACAGGTTCTTCACCGTTTCCGCGACGATCGGGTCGGCGTTCACTGCATCACCGAGACCGTCGCAAGCCGAGACGATCAGCGCGCGCAGCGCGTGCATGTCAAGCGGACGCGTCACGCCGTTGTCGGTGACGTTGATGCCAGGCGCTGCGGCTGCCGCTTCCGGCGCATGCGCGCGCTCCTGGTTGCGCTTCTCGCGATACAGCACGTAGGCGCGCGCGACGTTGTGCTCGCCGCCGCGCATGAGCGCGAGCTCGACCTGGTCCTGGATGTCTTCGATGTGGAACGTGCCGCCATTCGGACGGCTGCGCACAAGTGCGCGCACGACGTTCTGCGTGAGCTGCTCGACGAGTTCGCGAACGCGCGCCGAAGCAGCGCCCTGCCCGCCATTGACGGCCAGGAATGCCTTGGTCATCGCGAGGGCGATCTTCGACGGCTCGAAGCCCACCACGCTGCCGTTACGGCGGATCACCTTATGGTCGGCGAACTGCGTCGCGCCGGCCTGGCCGTCCTGCGGCTGGCCACCCAGCGTGCGCGCAGCAGGCGCGCCTTCGTACTGGGTCGAGACGTTATCGGTCGTTTGCATGTGCAAAGCTCCTGGTCCTGGAATTGAGCGAAGGGTTTTCGCGAGTTAAATCGGACGCCGCGCCCCCGTGTGCGCAGTCGATTGGGCGGAGAAGAAAAGCCAGCCTGGCGAGGCTGCCGGATGCGGCAAGGCAGATGAGTCACGGATTGCTTCGGTCTTCATCGTGTATGTCGCGATCATTGGCTGTACCTTTACTCTCGATTGCAGGCGGTGCTGCCGGCTTCTTGCACCAGTTGCACCGCACAATTTTTCGTACGCCGCTAATGCGTGCGGCGCCATGCTCGTCAGAGCGGGGCGCCGCAGAAAAACACAACATATGGTGTAAAGCCGTGCTTCGGGTACGAAGTATAGTAGAAGTTCCAGACGGGTCAAACGCCTTTTTTTAATGGTCCCATCTTGACAAGACGCCAGCCCAGACAGCGCGGGCGTTACCGCCGGGCGCACCGGCAAGTGGTCTTCGAGCAGCGCGCGTACACCCTCGCTGCGCGCCTGCCGAATGCCTGTTTTGTGTGCAGGTCGCGGGTCTAACGTTGTGCCCCGGGTGGGTCACGACGACGCGTCGTGTTGGTCGCTCTCTGCGCGCGGGTGGATATAGGGGAAGAAGGTGTCGTCGAGTTGCGTCTCGCGCTGCAAGCGCGCCCAGTCGAAATGCGGGCCGGGATCCGTTTTCCGGCCCGGCGCAATATCAGAATGTCCCGCTAGCGCATCGATTGGATAGTGAGCCGCCAGTGCCCTGACGAGCGGCGCGAGCGTCGCATATTGCGCGGGCTCGAACGCACGCGTATCGCTGCCCTCGAGTTCGATGCCGATCGAGAAGTCATTGCAACGCTCGCGTCCGAGGAAGCTGGACAGCCCCGCGTGCCATGCGCGTTCGGCGCACGAGACGAATTGCTCGAGCATGCCGTCGCGATGAATCACGAAGTGCGCGGAAACACGCACGCCGCGCAGATGTGCATCGAAATACGGATGCGCATCGCAATCGAGACGATTGAGGAACAGGTCCGCGATCTCCGGGCCGCCAAAGGTGTCGGGCGGCAAGCTGATGTTGTGCACCACGATCAACGTGGGGACCGCACCCGCAGGACGCGCCTCGAAGTTGAACGTCGGCAGACGGCGCGCGCCGGCAACCCAGCCCTGCGCATCGACGGCGAACCCGGGCTCCGCGGACGACGGGGTCGCGCTCATCGCGCGGGACGATTCTGACGGGTCTTGCGCGCGTCGTACGCACGCGCATGCTCGGCGCAGCAGAAGGTTTGCGCGCCCACGCTCACCGACTCGCTGCGCGGCGCATGAACGCCGCACTCCGCGCAGCGGACCATCGGCTCGGGCAACGCGCCGTTGCCAGTGCGATTGCCGGACGCGTTGCCAGCGCCCGCGCCATTCGCACCGAAAGGACCGCCAGCAGCGCCGTTGCCATTGCCCGCGCGCCAAGCACCGCCTGCCCCGCCCTGTCGCGGATCGGCGCCTGGACGCGAATGCTGCGAATTGCGCAGCGACTTGAAGAACCACTGCCCAACGATGAACAGCAGGATAAGAAGAAGAATCTGTCTCATGGAATCAGCGTGTGATGTACGCCAGTAGCGAAGCACTGAGCCTCGCGTCAGACGATGGGACGATGCAGCAGCACCTCGAACACGAAGCGGCTACCCACATAGGCGAGCAGGAGCGCGACGAACGACGCGATCACCCAGCGCAGCGCGGCGCGGCCGCGCCAGCCGGAAATCTTGCGCGCGGTGAGCAGCGAGCCGAACATCAGCCACGAGAGAATCGCGAACACCGTCTTATGGTCGAGTGAAAGCGGACGATCGAACAGTTGCTCGCTGAACACGATGCCCGAGACCAGCGTGGCCGTGAGCAGCACGAAACCCGCGCCGATCAGACGGAACAGCAGTTTCTCCATCGTGAGGAGCGGCGGCAGCGTCTCGATCCAGTTCGAGAGCCATCCGGCGCTGCGGTTACCTGCGCGATGACCAGCGCGATTGCCGCCGTTGCGCTGGAAACCCGCACCCTTGAGCGCGTGCAGACGGCGCTCGACCGCGAGCATCAGCACTGCGTGCAGCGCGGCAATCGCGAAGAGTCCGTAGGCGACATTGGCGATGACGAAGTGCAGCTTGAACATGGGCGCAGCCGCGTAAGGCAGCACGCGCACGCCGCCGAACACGAGCGGCAGAATCGCCGCCACGGCGGCCAGCGGCAGCAGCAGCAAGCGCAGCCCGTCGAGTGCGAAGAAAAAGCTCTCGATCCAGTAGATCCCCGCGCCGAGCCAGAACATGGCCGACAACGCGAACGCGAAGCCGAACACCATTTCATGGGCAGGGAAGATCGTCATGTGCAGCAGTACGCCATGTGCCGCGAGCGCCACGAAAAGCAGCGCGCGAGAAAGCGGGCCGAAACTGCGCGCGCGCGGCGCACCATCGTGCGAAGCGCCCGAACTCCCCGAGGAGACGCTCGAAGCACCGGCAACACCCGGCGCGCCGGCGGCAACCGCCACCGGCGGCACGCTGCCGAAGAGCGGCGCGGTGCTCGCGCGGCGCAATGCCCGCCAGTCGGCGGCACACAAACCGCCGTACAGGAGCACGGTGAGGGCATACAGTACAATATCCATGTTCGAAGTTTACTATAGGCCCCCTCTCCGCGACGGATCGCGACGAATCGCCATCGATTCCCGCTTTCGCGCGCGTGCGCCGGGCCGCACTGCTCACCGCTCCCCATGCTCGACAATCTCACTCAACGGATGGCGCACGTCGTCAAGACGCTGCGCGGCGAGGCCCGGCTGACCGAGGCCAACACGCAGGAAATGCTGCGCGAAGTACGCCTCGCGCTGCTGGAAGCGGACGTGGCGCTGCCCGTCGTGCGCGCATTCATCGCCAAGGTGAAGGAGAAGGCGCTCGGCGAGGAAGTGCTCGCCAGCCTCTCGCCGGGCCAGGCGCTCGTCGGCGTGGTGCAGCGCGAGCTGACCGCCGTGATCGGCGGCGATTACGAAGGCAAGGCCGCCGAGCTCGATCTCGCCGTCACGCCGCCCGCGGTCATCCTGATGGCGGGTCTGCAAGGCGCCGGCAAGACCACCACGGTCGGCAAGCTTGCCAAGCTCCTGCGCGAGAAGTACAAGAAGAAGGTCCTCACCGTTTCTTGCGACGTCTACCGTCCTGCCGCCATCGCGCAGTTGAAGACGGTGACGGAACAGGTCGGCGCCGACTTCTTCCCTTCGCAGCCCGATCAAAAGCCGGTCGACATCGCCAATGCGGCCGTCGACTGGGCCAAGCGCCACTATCACGACGTGCTGCTCGTCGACACGGCCGGCCGCCTCGGCATCGACGAGGCGATGATGAACGAGATCGCCGCGCTGCACGCCTCGCTCAAGCCGGCTGAAACGCTCTTCGTGGTCGACGCGATGCTCGGCCAGGATGCGGTCAACACCGCGAAGGCGTTCAACGACGCCCTGCCGCTCACCGGCGTCGTGCTCACCAAGCTCGACGGCGACTCGCGCGGCGGCGCGGCGCTTTCCGTGCGCCACATCACGGGCAAGCCGATCAAGTTCGTCGGCGTCGCGGAAAAGCTCGACGGCCTCGAAGTGTTCTACCCGGAGCGCATGGCGAACCGGATCCTCGGCATGGGCGACATTCTCGCGCTCGTCGAGGAAGCGCAGCGCGGCGTCGATGTTCAAGCCGCACAGAAGCTCGCCGACAAGGTCAAGAAAGGCGGCGACTTCGACCTCAACGACTTCCGCGCGCAGCTCTCGCAGATGAAGAAGATGGGCGGCCTCTCGTCGCTCATGGACAAGCTGCCCGCGCAGTTCCAGCAGGCCGCCTCGGGCGCCGACATGGGCCAGGCCGAGAAGCAGATGCGCCGCATGGAAGGCATCATCAACTCGATGACCGCCGCCGAGCGCGCCAAGCCCGAACTCATCAAGGCCACGCGCAAGCGCCGCATCGCGGCCGGCGCGGGCGTGCAGGTCCAGGAGGTCAACCGCCTGCTGAACCAATACGACCAGATGCGCACCATGATGAAGAAGCTCAAGGGCGGCAATCTGCAGAAAATGATGCGCGGCATGAAGGGCATGATGCCCGGCATGCGTTGATGGACAATAGCTACAACTAGAGCCTCACCACAGTCATGAATCGCGAAGAAGCCCTCCACATTTTCCGCCACTCCGAAGAAATCGTTACGGAAGGCGAAGTCAATGCGTCGATCGGCCGGATGGCCGACGCCATCCGCGCCGAGGTCAGCGAGGACTTTCCGCTCGTGCTGTCGGTGATGGGCGGCGCTGCCGTGTTCACCGGCATGCTGTTGCCGCGCCTCGACTTCCCGCTCGAATTCGACTACATCCACCTCACGCGCTACCGCAACGCCATCAAGGGCAGCGCGGAAATGCAGTGGCGCGTGGCGCCGCGCGAGTCGGTGAAGGACCGCGTCGTGCTCGTGCTGGACGACATCCTCGACGAAGGCGAGACGATGGCCGCGATCCGCGACCGCATCATGGACATGGGCGCGAAGCGTTTTCTCTCGGCTGTGCTGTGCGAAAAAATTCTCTCGAAGGCCAAGCCGCTGCATCCGGATTACTGCGGCTTTTCGGTGCCGGACCGCTATGTGTTCGGCTGCGGCATGGACGCGAAGGGCTACTGGCGCAATCTGCCGACCATCCGCGCGCTGACCGAAGGCGCTTGAAACGCGACATCGGCTTGCTGGTGCGCATGAGGCCAGCACCATGAAAAAAGCAGCCCACGGGCTGCTTTTTTGCTCTTCGGCGCGATCAACGACCAGGTAACCGCGTCAAAGGTGATGCACGAACGTGCTGATCCCCGCGAGAATCATCTCCACCGAAATCGCCACGAGCACGAGGCCCATCAGCCGCTCGAAAGCCGTCACCACGCGTTCGCCGAGCCATTGCTGAATACGCTCCGCGAGCAGCAGCACGATCGCGCAGATCGCCATCGTCACGACCAGCGCGCCGATCCACTCGAACAGCTTGCCCGGCGCCTGCGACGTGAGCAGCATGACCGTGGCGAGCGCCGAAGGCCCCGCAAGCGCGGGAATCGCAAGCGGCACGATGAGCGGCTCGCCGCCCTTGTCGCTGCCGCCGAACGGGCCGCCCGGATGCGGGAAAATCATGCGCAGCGCGATCAGAAACAGGACGATGCCGCCGCCGATGCGCAGCGACGTGTCCGTGAGCCCCATCATCCTCAGGAAGGCATTGCCGGCCACCATGAAGACGAGCAGGATTACGAACGCGATCGCCACCTCGCGCAGGATCACGATCGCCCGGCGCTCCCGCGCCACGTGATGCAGGCACCCGATGAAAAGCGGGATGTTGCCGAGCGGATCGGTAATGAGCAGCAGCAGGACCGTCGCGGACATGAAGCTGTATTCCACGCTCGCGACGCTCCTTTGGCTCAGTTAGCAATAGACATCGACATCGGGTCGCGCCAGACCGGGGCGCATCAAACCGCGAGTGCGGCCTGGATCTTCTGCACCACTGACTGCGCGGCCTCTTCGGCCGGCAGCAACGTGGCTTCGGTGTCGCGGCGGCCCTGGTACTCGATCTTGCCTTCCTTCAGGCCACGCTCGCCGATCACGAGACGATGCGGCACGCCGATCAGCTCCCAGT
The DNA here is from genome assembly GCF_051125215.1 of Paraburkholderia sp. A3BS-1L. Classification (NCBI taxonomy): domain Bacteria; kingdom Pseudomonadati; phylum Pseudomonadota; class Betaproteobacteria; order Burkholderiales; family Burkholderiaceae; genus Paraburkholderia; species Paraburkholderia sp. A3BS-1L. Next base: position 2,834,026 of record NZ_CP120442.1, read on the forward strand.
CGGCGAACATCACGCCCGGACGCTCGCCACGGTCGTCGAGGATCACGTCCACGCCGGCCTTGAGCAGTTCGTCGTAGACGCGCTCGGCGTGCTCGCGCACGAGCTCGCTGCGGTCCATGCCCATCGGGCATACGACGACCTGGAACGGCGCGATCGATTCCGGCCAGATGATGCCCTTCTCGTCGAAGTTCTGCTCGATCGCCGCGCCCAGAATACGCGTGATGCCGATGCCGTAGCAGCCCATCTGCATCGGTGCGGGCTTGCCGTTTTCGGCGAGGCAGGTCGCACCCATTGCGTCGGAGTACTTGGTGCCGAGCTGGAACACGTGTCCCACTTCGATGCCGCGGCAGATGTCGAGCACGCCCTTGCCGTCCGGCGAGGGATCGCCCTTCTGCACGTTGCGGATATCGGCGACGACCGGCTCCGGCAAATCGCGGCCCCAGTTCACGCCCGTGGTGTGGAAGTCGACTTCGTTCGTGCCCACCACGAAGTCGCTCATGTTCGCGACCGTCCGGTCGGCGACCACCTTCACGGGCTTCTTCGTGTTGAGCGGCCCGAGGTAGCCCGGCGGCGTGCCGAACCACTCGACGATCTCGGCTTCGGTCGCAAAGCGGAAGCCCGCGAGGCCTTCGAGCTTGCCCGCCTTGATCTCGTTGAGCGAGTGGTCGCCGCGCAGCATCAGCAGCCAGATCGTGGGTTCGGCGCCTTCGTTGTCCGTCGCGAGCACGATCGACTTGATGGTGCGTTCGAGCGGAATGTCGAGCATCTCGGCAACCGCCTCGCATTTCGCCGCGCCCGGCGTCGGGGTCTTCGTGAGCGGCTCGGTAGCCGCGCCGCGCGTGGCGACGAGCGGCAGCGCTTCTGCCGCTTCCACGTTGGCCGCGAACTCGGAGGTCGGGCAGTATGCGATGTCGTCTTCGCCGGTTTCCGCGATCACGTGGAATTCGTGCGAGCCGCTGCCGCCGATCGAGCCGTTGTCGGCCGCGACCGCGCGGAAATGCAGGCCCAGGCGCGTGAAGATGCGCACGTAAGCGTCATACATCTTCTGATACGAAAGCTTCAGGCCGTCGACGTCCTTATCGAACGAATACGCGTCCTTCATGATGAACTCGCGGCCGCGCATCACGCCGAAACGGGGACGGATTTCGTCGCGGAACTTGGTCTGGACCTGGTAGAAGTTCACCGGCAACTGGCGATAGCTCTTGATCTGGCCACGCGCGATGTCGGTGACGACCTCCTCGTGCGTCGGCCCCATGACGAAATCGCTTTGCTTGCGGTCCTTGAAGCGCAGCAGTTCCGGCCCGTATTGCTCCCAGCGCCCCGACTCCTGCCAGAGCTCGGCCGGCTGCACGGCCGGCATGAGCAGCTCGATTGCGCCGGCGCGGTTCATTTCCTCGCGCACGATCTGCTCGACCTTGCGAATCGAGCGCAGGCCGATCGGCAGGTAGTTGTAGATGCCGCCCGCAACGCGGCGAATCATGCCCGCGCGGACCATCAACTTGTGGCTGACAACTTCGGCGTCAGCCGGCGCTTCCTTCAGGGTGCCGATAAAGAAACGGGAGGCTTTCATTCAGAGTTTTCCAAAGGCGGCGGCCCGACGATAGGCCGCCCGAAAGAGTCCAACGGTGGAGTTCACAGACCCGACATTATGACAAGGCCGCGGGCGCCGCGCGGATGACACCGGACGCGCTCGCGGCCAACACGGTTTGCGCGCGCCTCGCGAAACGATCCAATGTTCTGGGGCGCGAATGGCCATCGGGTGCGGAAGGGCCGTTATCTGTTTATAATCAAAGCAATTTTAAAGGATTCGAAGGTGGTTGTATGCTGGATCGTGAGGGGTTTCGCCCGAACGTCGGCATCATCCTCTTGAACGCACGAAACGAAGTGTTTTGGGGCAAACGGTTACGCGAACATTCCTGGCAGTTTCCGCAAGGGGGCATCAAGTATGGTGAAACCCCCATGCAGGCGATGTATCGGGAGTTGCACGAAGAAACCGGGCTGCATCCGGAGCACGTCAAAATTATCGGTCGCACACGCGACTGGCTGCGTTATGAGGTGCCGGACAAGTTCATCAAGCGCGAGGTGCGCGGCCATTATCGAGGGCAAAAGCAGATCTGGTTTTTGCTTCGCATGGTCGGGCGCGATTGCGATATCTGCCTGCGGGCGACGGAGCATCCCGAGTTCGACGCATGGCGCTGGAACGAATACTGGGTGCCGCTCGAAGCGGTCATCGAGTTCAAGCGCGATGTCTATCAGCTCGCCCTGACCGAGCTATCGCGCTTCCTGCGGCGCCCGGTCATGCCGCGCCCCGCGCGGGGCGGCGGTGTGCACGGCCACGAGGTGCGCTACCCGCGCATCGTCACGTCCGCGCACGCCGAAGCGGTGCAACTCGAGCCGTCGCTGGCCGACGCCGCCAGCCACACGGCGCTCGAAGGCGATTGCGGCACGGCGGAGAGTATGATCGAGCCTGCGCCGGGCGAGCAAAGGTAAAACGACCCGCTCGCAACGTCGTACTCAACGCCCGAACTGGCAACACCGGCACCGCGCATTCCTGCGCGCGGCGCCGGTGCATCGAAGGAAATCAATTTGAAACGATTGGCTCTTGCCGCGGTGTGCGCCGCGGCCGCAAGCAGCGTCCTGCTGGCCGGCTGCGGCAGCTCTACCCCCTCCAACAAGGACGACAGCGCTTTCGTCTACCTGCTCGATCGCAAAGGCAATTGGCAGGAAAACAAGCTCGAAGGACTGCCGGCGCTGCCGCAGGCCAACACGCCGCTTCTCGGCTTCGTCGTCTCGAACAATACGCCGCTCAAGTTCTCGATCGATCCGGCATCGCTCACCGTGGGCACCGACGGCGTCGTGCGCTACACCATCGTCATCACGAGCCCGACTGGCGCACGCAACGTCAACTACGAAGGGATCCGCTGCGATACCTACGAGTGGCGCCTCTACGCGAGCCTGGACGCCGATCACAACGGCTGGGACCAGACCGTGGCGAACGACTGGTCGCGCATCGAGAATGGCACGCTCAACGCCTATCACTCGGCGCTTTATCAGGACTACTTCTGCGCGAACAAGATGCCGGTCGGGAAGGCGTCGACGATCGTCGAGAACATTCGCTACGGACGCACCCAGTCGACGCTCGTGCGCTGACACCGGGGCCGCTCAGGCCTCCGTTCGCCATGAACATGAAAAAAGCCGCAACGGTTGACGACCGCTGCGGCTTTTTGTCATCTCGAGCACGCCCCAGCCATCGGACTGGAGCAAGCGCCTTCAGATCAGTACGAGATTGTCTCGATGAATGAGCTCCGGCTCGAGCATGTAGCCGAGAACGCTCTCGATCTCGCCGCTCGGATGCCGCTGGATGAGCTTTGTTTCGGCGCTGCTGTAATTGGTGAGGCCGCGCGCGACTTCCCGGCCCTCGCCATTCAGACAGGCAATCACTTCGCCGCGCGCGAAAGCGCCCTGCACACCAACCACGCCGATGGGCAAAAGACTCTTGCCGTCCGCCTTGAGCTTCTGCACGGCGCCGTCGTCGATCACCACGTGGCCGCGAACCTGCAGATGATCGGCCATCCATTGCTTGCGCGCGGCCATGCGCGCGGTGCGCGCGATGAGTTGCGTGCCGATCGCCTCGCCCGAGGCCAGCCGCACCAGCACTTCGGCCTCGCGCCCGCTCGCGATCACGGTGTTCGCCCCGCTGTTCGCCGCGCGCTTGGCCGCGAGAATCTTCGTGAGCATGCCGCCGCGGCCGATGCTCGAACCCGCGCCGCCAGCCATCGCCTCGAGCTCCGGCTTGCCCGCATCGGCTTCCTGCACGAGTGTGGCGGACGGATCCTTGCGCGGATCGGCGGTATAGAGGCCGCTCTGGTCGGTGAGAATGATGAGCGCGTCGCCTTCGATCAGGTTCGCCACCAGCGCGCCGAGCGTGTCGTTGTCGCCGAACTTGATTTCGTCGGTGACCACGGTGTCGTTCTCATTGATGATCGGCACCACGCCGAGGCGCAGCAACGTGAGCAGTGTGGAACGCGCGTTCAGATAGCGTTCGCGGTCCGCGAGGTCGGCATGCGTGAGCAGAATCTGCGCCGTGCGGATACCATGCTCGGCAAAACGGCTCTCATAGACTTGCACGAGCCCCATTTGGCCGACCGCGGCAGCGGCCTGCAACTCGTCAATTTCGCGTGGACGCTTCGTCCAGCCAAGACGCTGCATGCCTTCGGCGATCGAGCCGGAACTCACGAGCACGACTTCCTTGCCTTGTTCGCGCAACGCCGCGATTTGCTCGGCCCAGCGGCCGATGGCCGCGTGATCGAGCCCACGACCATCGTTCGTGACCAGGCTCGAACCGACTTTCACTACCAGACGCCGGGAATCGGCGATGACGGAACGCATGCTGCGCTGTCTCCCCAAATGACTGATGATGCGCGAAGTTATCTTGAAGCCGCCGGCGCGGCCTGCGCGCCGGCGGGTACGGCGGTTTATTCCTGCGGCTGCGCTGCGCCCTGATCGCCCTGGCGACCCTCGCGAAAGCGCACGTCGGAAGCGAGGTCTTCGGCCTCGGCAGCGCGGCGCGCGTCCGAATGCGCTGCGGTGTAGTCATACACCGCATAGCAAAGATTCTCACAACCCTGCCCAGTCAGCGCCGAAATTTCGAAAACCGGGCCGTCCCATTCGAAACGCTTCACGAAGTCGGCGATGCGCGCCGCGCGCTCTTCCTCGGGCACCATGTCGAGCTTGTTCAGCACGAGCCAGCGCGGCTTCTCATAGAGCAGTTCGTCGTACTTGCGCAACTCTTCGACGATCGCCTTTGCCTCGGCAACCGGGTCGACGGTTTCGTCGAACGGTGCGAGATCGACAAGATGCAGCAGCAGATTGGTGCGCTGCAGATGGCGCAGGAACTGATGGCCAAGGCCCGCGCCCTCGGCGGCGCCTTCGATCAGGCCCGGAATGTCGGCGATCACGAAGCTCTTGCTTGGGCCCACGCGCACTACACCCAGATTCGGCGCGAGCGTGGTGAACGGGTAGTCGGCGATCTTCGGCTTCGCGTTGGACACCGAGGAAATGAACGTGGACTTGCCCGCATTCGGCATGCCGAGCAGGCCTACGTCGGCCAGCACTTTGAGCTCGAGCTTGAGCATGCGGCGCTCGCCGGGCTTGCCGTCGGTCTTCTGGCGCGGCGCGCGATTCGTGGACGACTTGAAATGCAGGTTGCCGAGGCCGCCCGCGCCGCCCTTTGCGACGATCACGCGCTGGTCGTGCTCGGTCAAGTCGGCGATCAGCTCGCCTGTGTCGAGGTCGGTGATAGTCGTGCCGATGGGCATGCGCAGCGTGATGTCGTCGCCGCCCTTGCCATAACAGTCCGAGCCGCGGCCGTTTTCGCCGTTGCGTGCCAGATGCTTTTTCGTATAGCGGTAGTCGATCAGCGTATTGATGTTGCGGTCAGCGATTGCATAGACGCTGCCGCCTCGCCCGCCGTCACCGCCGTCCGGCCCGCCAAACGGGACGAACTTCTCGCGCCGCATCGACGCGCTGCCATCGCCCCCATCGCCGGCGATGACTTCGATCTTCGCTTCGTCAATGAACTTCATGAGTTACTCCGTCCCGTGAATGTCGTTATTTTGCCCGCGGCGGCCTCACCGGCCAACCTGGCCGAACGGCCAGCGCGACCGGTCAACCCGGCCGAACCGGGTCGAGCGCGCCCCCGGGCAAGCACATAAACAAAAAGCCCCGCAAACTTCGCGGGGCCTTCCTTGCGTCGATTGCGAGCGGCTAGTACTTAGGCCGCTGCCGGGACGACGTTGACCGTGTGCTTGTTCATTGCGCCCTTGGTCGTGAACGAGACGTGGCCGTCGACCAACGCGAAGAGCGTGTGATCCTTGCCGATGCCGACGTTCAGGCCCGGGTGCATGCGCGTGCCGCGCTGGCGAACGATGATGCCGCCGGCGAGGATTGCCTGGCCGCCGTACACCTTGACGCCAAGTCGTTTCGACTCTGAGTCGCGGCCGTTACGTGACGACCCGCCTGCCTTTTTGTGTGCCATTTGTTTGCTCCTTTACCTGCGTGCGCTTACGCGTTGATCGCGTCGATGCGCAGTTCGGTGTAGTTCTGGCGGTGGCCGCCATGCTTCTGGTAGTGCTTCCGGCGACGCATCTTGAAGATGGTCACTTTGGCGTGACGACCGTGCGACACAACGGTGGCCTTGACGGAAGCCCCACTGACCAGCGGCGTACCGAACTGAATCGATTCGCCTTCGCCCACTGCGAGAACCTGGTCGAGCGTGATTTCTGCGTCAATGTCAGCCGGTATCTGTTCTACTTTGAGTTTTTCGCCAACGGCAACCTTGTACTGCTTGCCGCCGGTTTTTATGACCGCGTACATTGAGAACCTCACTCTTCAATAATCCCGGACGCACTGCGCGCCCAGAAACTCTCGATTATACATAGAGTTAGCCGCACGGTCAAAAGGTATTGACACCTCGTCTCTGCGGCCGAACCTGGATCGAATAGAGGGAAGCATCGAGGAAACCCTGGCCAAACGCCAGGGCAGCGTCCGGCGCAGCGCCGATTCGCCTTATAATCCGCGGCACTACCTCTATTTGCCATCATGTCGTCCACCGCCACCCATTCCCCCAGCGCAGCCACCCTGCTCGCGCCCGTTGCCAGTGACATGGAGCAGGTCAACCGTGTCATCCGGCAGAGTCTGGCGTCCGAGGTGATGCTGATCAACCAGATCTCCGAGTACATCATCGGTGCCGGAGGCAAGCGGCTGCGTCCGGCCCTGCTGCTGCTCGTGGCCGGCGCGCTCGGTGACCGTGGTGCCCATCGCCATACGCTCGCGGCTGTCGTCGAGTTCATCCACACGGCCACGTTGCTGCACGACGACGTCGTCGACGAATCCGACCTGCGGCGCGGCCGCCAGACGGCCAACGCCCTGTTCGGCAACGCCGCCAGCGTGCTGGTGGGCGACTACCTGTATTCGCGCTCGTTCGAGATGATGGTGGGCGTGGGCAAAATGCGCGTGATGGAGATCCTCTCGGCGGCCACGACGATTATCTCCGAAGGCGAGGTGCTGCAGCTCCTGAACATGCATGACGCCGACGTCGACACCGGCCGCTACATGCAAGTGATCCGCTACAAGACCGCCAAGCTCTTCGAAGCCGCGGCGCAACTGGGCGCGGTGCTTTCGGGGACGGATGCGCGCACGGAAGAAGCCGCTGCCGAATATGGCCGGCGCATCGGCACGGCGTTCCAGATCATGGACGACTGGCTCGACTACACCGGCACTCCGGAATCGATGGGCAAGAACGCTGGCGACGACCTGCGCGAAGGCAAGCCCACGCTGCCGCTCATCTGGTTGATCGAGCACGGCACGGCCGCTGAAGCGGCGCTCGCGCGCGAGGCAATCGAGCAAGGCGGCACGACGCGCTTCGACGAAATTTTCGCGGCCATCACGCGTTCGGGCGCGCTCGACCATACGCTGCAATGCGCGAAGGCCGAAGCCCAGGCTGCCGCAGCAGCAATTTCGTCATTCCCCCCTTCCATTTACAAAGATAGCCTGCTAGAATTATGTTCTTACTCGACGACGCGCCAGTCTTAATAAGACTAAGACGAAGCAAGTTTGAAGGGTGATTGAAACGGGGTGTAGCTTAGCCTGGTAGAGCGCTACGTTCGGGACGTAGAGGCCGGAGGTTCGAATCCTCTCACCCCGACCAGTTTTCAGAAAAAGACCGTGCACTTGTTGCACGGTCTTTTTTTTCGTCTGCCACAAAGACGCCTGCTCGCGATCAGGCACACTTCGGGCCCGCGTTCGGAAGCCTTATCCCCACGGCCAACGCGGGGCCCGGCGCGCCAGTGCAGCGGCACCCCTCTGCTATAGTTTCCCCATCCTCTCCCCTCACAGTCTCGAAGCGTGGACCACCTCCCTTTATGGGCGCAGATTTGCGCCATTTTCGTCCTGCTCATCTGCTCCAGCTTCTTCTCCATCTCCGAAACGGCGATGATGGCACTCAACCGCCATCGGCTGAAATATCTGGCGAACCACGGCGCGCTAGGCGCCAAGACCACGCAAAACCTGCTCGCACGCACGGACCTGCTGCTCTCGGTCATCCTGATCGGCAATAACCTCTTTAACACCATCATCCCGGTCCTGACCACCTCGATCGCCCTGCACACGTTCGGCCACGACAATCTCGTGCTCTCGGTCGCCACCGGCATCGTGGCGTTCCTCATCATCGTCTTCGCGGAGATCACGCCGAAGATCGTCGGCGCCACCTTCCCAGAGAAAATCGCGCTGCCGGCGAGCCTGCTGATCGCGCCGCTCATGCGCGTGACCAAGCCGGTCATCTGGTTCGTGAACATGTTCGCGAACGCCATCCTGCGCGTGCTGCACATCAACACGAGCAAAGCGCACGAGCAGCGGCTGTCGACCGAAGAGTTGCGCACCATCGTGCTGGAGTCGGGCAGCTTCATGCCCACCAAGCACCGCAGCATCCTCCTGAACCTGTTCGATCTGGAGAACATCACCGTCAACGACGTGATGATCCCGCGCCGGCGCATCGAGGCACTCGACTACGACGCGCCGCTCGAAGACATCCTGCATCAACTCGAAACCTGCTATCACAACAAGCTCGTCGTCTATCAAGGCGACATCGACCGCGTGCTCGGCGTGCTGCACGTGCGCAAGACGCTGGCCGCGCTGCACAACCAGGACTTCGAGCGGGAGACCCTGCGCGAGCTGCTCGCCGAGCCGTACTTCGTGCCGACCGGCACGCCCGTGTTCCAGCAACTTCAGTACTTCCAGGAAAGCCGTCATCGCATCGCGCTCGTTGTGAACGAATATGGCGAGATGGAAGGGCTCGTCACGCCCGAGGACATCATCGAAGAGCTGATCGGCGAGTTCACGACCACCATGCCGCGCAGCGGCACGGGGCGCGGCGGCTGGAACGATCAGGGCGAGTGCATCGTGCCGGGCAGCATGCCCCTGCGCGAACTCAATCGCTGGCTGCATATCAAGCTGCCGACGGATGGACCCAAAACGCTCAACGGCCTCATCCTCGAAGTACTCGAAGAGATTCCCGAGGGCGACGTGTGCGTGCAGATCGGTGACGTGAAGCTCGAAGTGCTGCGCAGCGACGATCAGGCAGTGCGCACGGTCAAGCTCTTCAAACCGGGCACGAAGCCGAATAAAGGCGCGGGCGCGCTGAAAAAAGCCAGGAAGCTGCTGCCGGGACGCTAGCCGTTCGGCTGAATGGCGCGCACTCCTGCGCCAGCCGATGATGAAGCCGTCTCTCGCTCACGGCGGCTTCTGGCCGGCAACCGATGTTTTCCATTCCTGATCGTTTCATCGCACAAGGCACTGCGCGGGTCTGCTCAGCGCTCGCCTCCGATGGCGCGGCCTCTGTCGGCACCGCACGAGCCGGCTTCACCATGCAAACCTCCGCGGCACCCGACGACGCGCCGGCCGTGCGCCTGCTCTCCGAAACGCTGCGCGAAGCCGCACGGCGCAACGCCTCCGATCTGCATGTGGAGCCGCTAGAACACGGCTGGCGCATCCGCCTGCGCATCGATGGCGTATTGCACGAAACCGCGCGACCTCCTGCGCACCTGCGTGACGCGTTCGTCACGCGCATCAAGGTGCTCGCGCGCATGGACATCGCCGAGCGCCGCATTCCCCAGGACGGGCGCCTGCGGCTCGCGCCGCGCGGCGCAACACAGGCGCACGAAGACTACCGGGTGAACTCATTGCCTACGCTGCATGGGGAAAAGCTCGTGCTGCGCCGGCTCGAAGCCTTGCCTGTCGATCTCTCGCTCGCAGCGCTCGGCCTCGACAAAACGCAGCAGCAAACGCTCGATGCGGCAATCAGTGCGCCGCACGGCCTCGTGCTGGTCACAGGTCCGACCGGCAGCGGCAAGACGCTATCGCTCTATTGCTTTCTCCAGATGCTCAACAATGCCTCGCGCAATCTTTGCTCCGTCGAGGATCCTGCGGAAATTCAGCTCGCGGGCATCAATCAGGTCAATGTGCGCGAGAAGGCCGGGCTCACCTTCGCACTGGCGCTGCGCGCGCTGCTGCGCCAGGATCCGGACGTCATCATGATCGGCGAGATTCGCGATGAAGAAACCGCCAGCGTCGCTGTCAAGGCAGCACAGACCGGGCATCTCGTGCTCTCGACCCTCCATACCAACGATGCGCCCGCTGCGGTAGCGCGGCTCATCGACATCGGCGTGGAGCCATATAACCTCGCCGCTGCGTTGCGGCTCGTCACGGCACAGCGGCTCGTGCGGCGCCTGTGTCCGCAATGCCGCGCGAGAGCCGATGAATCGGCGGCGGCGCTTGATGCAGCCGGCCTCGCTTGCAGCCAGGGCGACGACACGCAGAACGAAGCCCAACCCTTTGTCGCGCGCGGCTGCGAGGCGTGTCATGGCATCGGCTACCGGGGACGCATTGGCATTCATGAGGTGATGCCGGTCAGCACTGCCATGCGCGAATTGATCGTCGCGCAACGCAGTGCGCACGAGATCGCGCGCCAGGCTCGCGCGGAAGGCGTCGCTACGCTGCGCGACGCGGCGCTCGCACGTGTGCGCGACGGCACGACAAGCCTCGCCGAAGCGCTCTGCGCAACGGACACTCCATCATGAAGCCCACACCGCCGCCGTCCGACTGGCGCTTCGCATGGCGCGGCCTCGACGCCGCAGGCACGGTGCGAAGCGGCACGTTGATCGCTTTCGACGCGGCGGCGGCACGCGGCGCGCTCCGGCGCGAGCGCATCACCGCGACCGCGCTCGAGCGGCGCGGCCCAGCCCCGCAGCCGCGCGCGAGCCGGGCGGACATCACGCGCTTCACGCGTCAGCTCGCCAGCCTGCTGCGCGCCGGCTTGCCGCTCGCAAACGCACTCGAACTGCTCGCCCAGGCGCCGGGGCCGCGCGGCCTGCCCCGCATCGCCGCCGCGCTCGCGCGCGAGATCACTGCAGGCATGCGCTTTTCCGACTCGCTCGCGCAACACCCTTCCCGGTTCGGTGCGCTCTACTGCCAGCTCGTTGCCGTCGGCGAGGCTTCCGGCGCACTCGCTGCGGTGCTCGCCCGCATTGCCGACGATCGCGAGCGCGCTGCAACGCAGCGCGCCAAGGTGCGCGCGGCGCTTACCTACCCGGTCGCGGTGCTGCTGCTCGCGCTTGCCATTACGACGGCGCTGCTGGTCTGGGTCGTCCCTACCTTCAAGCAGATCTTCGACGGTTTCGGCGCGGCGCTGCCCGCCCCAACGCAATTCGTGCTGATGCTCTCGGCCGCCGCCGCGCGCGGGAGCGGGCCCGCCGCCATCGGTGCCGCCAGCGCCATCTTCGCGCTGCACGCGCTGTTGCGGCGCTCCGAAGCGTCGCGCCTCACGTTCGGGCGCATCGTGCTCGCCCTGCCGCTCGTGGGCGCGCTGCTCACCACGCTGTGCGCCGCACCCTGGAGCCGTGCGCTTGGCACGCTGCTTGCCGCAGGCACGCCGCTAGCCGATGCCTTCGACTCGCTCGCGCATGCAAGCGGCAACGCCTTCTTCGACCACGCAAGCGGGGGTATCAGCGCGCGGCTGCGGCATGGCGAGCGCCTCGCCTCGGCCATGCGTTCAGCAGGCTGCTTTCCGGCCGACGTGATCCAGCCCGTTGCCGTCGCAGAGGAATCGGGTGCGCTCGACGCCATGCTGCTCGACGTGGCCGCGCTCGCAGACCGTCAGGTGGACGAAAAGATCGCGCTCGTCGCGAGCCTGTGCGAGCCGCTCGTGATCGTGGTGCTTGGCGCGCTGGTCGGGGGCCTCGTCGTCGCGATGTATCTTCCCATCATCCAACTCGGCAACGTGGTGTAGCATCGCTGCCAGATTACGGTCCTCCGCCCATGCCAGCCCTCCTTTCGTCTGCCGTCGTCGCCGCGCCTTCATCTTCCATGATGGATTCGACTGTGCCTGTCGCGCCGTTTGCATCGATCGCGTCCGTCGATTCAACCGCATCCTTCGCTGCAACGCTTGGCACACTGCCGCCGGGCGTACTGATGGGCTTCGCGATCGTGATCGGCCTTGTTGTCGGCAGCTTCCTGAATGTGGTCGTGCATCGACTGCCGATCATGCTCGAGCGCGCGTGGCGCGCGGACGCCGCCGAAGCATTCGGCCAGGCATCCGCGAGCGACGAGCCCTGCATGGACTGCAACCCAAACGACGGACTGCCTGCGCGCTACAACCTGTGGCTGCCACGCAGCGCTTGCCCGCATTGCGGTCACGTGTTGCGCGCGTGGGAGAACATCCCCGTCCTGAGCTGGCTCGCGCTGCGCGGCCGCTGTTCGCAGTGCGGCACACGCGTGAGCCTGCGCTACCCGCTGATCGAACTCGCCGGCGCGGCGTGTGCCGCCTCTGCGTTGCTTGCGTTTGGCCCCACGGGCAAGGCACTTGCTGCATTCGCGTTGTGCGCGTCGCTCGTTGCGACGAGCGCCATCGACCTCGAACATCATCTGCTGCCCGACGCGATCACCCTGCCGCTCATCTGGGCCGGGCTGCTCGTGAATCTTGCCGGGACCTTCTCCGATCTGCACGCCGCCGTGATTGGCGCGATAGCGGGCTACCTCGCGCTCTGGTGCGTCTATTGGCTGTTCCGCCTGCTGCGCGGCATCGACGGCATGGGCCACGGCGACTTCAAGCTGCTCGCCGCACTCGGCGCCTGGCTTGGCTGGGCCGCGTTGCCTCAGATCGTCGTGATCGCCGCGGTGACCGGCGCCGTGGTGGGCCTCGCCGCCACCTTGAGCGGACGCATGCGCTTCGAGGAGCCGCTGCCCTTCGGGCCGTATCTCGCCGCCGGCGCACTCGTCACGTTGTTTGCGGGCACGCCGCTTTATGCTGTATTTGTGTAGAGGAATGAATCGATGATTGCGGTTGGCTTGACTGGAGGCATCGGCAGCGGCAAATCCACCGTCGCTGACCTGTTCGCTGCGCGCGGCGTGCCGCTGGTCGATACGGACGTAATCGCGCACCGCATCACCGCGCCGCACGGCATCGCGATGCCCTCGATCGCCTCGCAATTCGGCCCCGAATTCGTCGCAGCAGACGGCTCCATGGACCGAGCACGCATGCGCGCGCTCGTGTTCGGCGATGAATCGGCGCGCAAGCGGCTCGAGGCGATTACGCATCCGCTGATCCGCGCGGAAACTGAACGCGAGACGCGCGAGGCCAAAGGGCCTTATGTAATCGTGGTGGTGCCGCTGCTCGTCGAGTCCGGCAGCTGGAAAACGCGTGTCGATCGCGTTCTGGCCGTGGATTGCAGCGTGGAAACGCAAATCGCGCGCGTGATGAACCGCAACGGCTTCACGCGCGAACAAGTGCTCGCGATCATCGCACGCCAGGCCACGCGCGAAGCGCGCCTCGCGGCCGCCGACGACGTAATCGTCAACGACGGCGCCACGCTGGAAACGCTCGCGCAGGACGTCGAAATACTGCATCAGCGCTACCTCGTACTTTCGCGTGCGTAACGAAGGGTAAAGAAGGGTAAAAGCACTCGCCAAAGCGCACGCGTCGCGCAATGCAGCGGGGCTCGGCGTTTCGCGGCTCAAGCCATGCCCATTCGTCGGAAAAATGCGCTGGATCGGGCGCTTGCACGGACGGCGCGCGATTGCGACCACAGACTCCCGGCATTAGAATGTGCTGCAATCCTTCACCGACCACGTCCGAGGCGAGCCCGCTTGATTCTTTACGAGTATCCCTTCAACGAGCGAATCCGGACGCTGCTGCGCCTCGAAGATCTCTTCGAGCGTTTCACGTTTTTCCTGACCCAGGAGGATCCGAGGGAACATCACGTTGCGCTCACGACGCTCTTCGAAATCGCGGAAGTCGCGGGCCGCGCCGACCTCAAGTCGGACCTCATGAAGGAACTCGAAAGGCAACGTCAGACGCTCGCACCGTTCCGCGGCAATCCCGGCATCGAACAGAACGCGCTCGAAGCCGTCCTTGGCGAAATCGAGCAAACACTCGCGGGCCTCACACAGATGCAGGGCAAAACCGGCCAGCATCTCGCGGACAACGAATGGCTCACCAGCATCCGCAGCCGCGCGATCATTCCGGGCGGCACCTGCAAGTTCGACCTGCCTTCGTATTACGCCTGGCAGCAATTGCATGCCGACCAGCGCCGCCAGGACATCGCCAAGTGGGTCACGCCCCTTTTGCCGCTGCGCGACGCCGCGAGCATCGTGCTGCGCCTTGCGCGCGAGTCCGGCCAGGCATCGAAGGTCATGGCGATGCAAGGCAGCTATCAGCAAATGCTGTCCGGCCGCACGTATCAATTGATGCAGGTTCGCGTGGCACCGGAATTGCACTTCATTCCCGAAGCGAGCGCCAACAAGTACATGCTCTGGGTGCGCTTTACCGTGCAGGACGGCAATTTGCGTCCGCGCGCCGTTGATCAGGATGTGCCGTTTCAGCTCACGCTGTGCAGCCTGTGAATGAATTGCGCGCTTGGTGAAGCGCGCTGTTTTTGCTGTTCTTGCCCATCTAACGAATGATCACTGTCGTCAAATGCCCGACCTGCGGCAAAGATGTCCGCTGGGTGCCGGAAAACCGCTTCCGCCCGTTCTGTTCCGAACGCTGCAAACAGATCGATCTTGGCGCGTGGGCTGCCGAAAAGTACCGGATCGGCGGCAACGAGGACGATACGCCGCCGGACGACGAAGCCCCGCCCACGGACACGCGCCAGTAAGCCCGGGCGGGCCCCGTCGCCAGGTTCATGAAAGCGCCGCGCCCGCGCAGGGCGCAAAAAAAGCCGCTGCACGTTGTTTGCGCAGCGGCTTTTGTCGTTCTGGCCGTCGACTGGAGAAGCGGGCTTACTCGGCCGCCAGCCATTCCAGCACAGGAATAGTCGCCGGCAAGAGTGGCTCGACGCTCGCGGGCAGCGATTGCCAGACGAACGCCTGGCCCTCGCGGCCATGCGGCTCGCCGCTCCACTCCGTTACCTTGCAGAAGTAGAGCCGCACGTAAGCGTGCGGGTAGTCGTGCTCGAGCGTGTGCCACAAATGGCACGCTTTCACGTCGATACCCAGTTCCTCGTGCAGTTCGCGCGCAAGCGCGGCCTCGACGGATTCGCCCTTTTCGAGCTTGCCGCCCGGGAACTCCCAATAGCCCGCGTAAGGCTTTCCTTCGGGACGCTGGGCCAGCAGATAACGGCCGTCGGGTTGCACCAGCACGCCCACGGCAACCTCCGTTACCGGGCGCGCCGGATCCTTCGTCTGATCGCTCATGCCTCTTGCGCCTTCTTGCCCGACCAGTCGCGCGCGAACTGCCACGCCACGCGGCCCGAGCGCGAACCGCGCTCCAGCGCCCAGACGAGCGCATCGCCGCGCGCCGATTCGACTTCGGCGTCGCCGCAACCGAAGTGGCGCAGCCAGTGGCCAACGATCGTCAGGTAGTCGTCCTGCTTGAACGGATAGAAGCTCACCCACAGGCCGAAGCGCTCGGAAAGCGAGATCTTCTCTTCCACCACTTCGCCCGGATGAATCTCGCCGTCGGGCATGTGCTTGTACGACTCGTTGTCGCTCATGTACTCGGGCAGCAAGTGGCGGCGGTTCGAGGTCGCGTAGATCAGCACGTTGTCGCCCTGGGCGGCCACGGAGCCATCCAGCGCCACCTTCAGCGCCTTGTAGCCCGACTCGCCCTCTTCGAACGAGAGGTCGTCGCAGAACACGATGAAGCGCTCGGGGCGCATCGAGATCAAATCGACGATATCGCCGAGATCGTGCAGATCATCCTTGTCGACTTCGATCAGGCGCAGGCCGTCTTGCGCATATGCGTTCAGGCAAGCCTTGATGAGGGACGACTTGCCGGTGCCGCGCGCGCCCGTCAGCAGCACGTTGTTCGCGGGCTTCTTCTGCACGAACTGGCGCGTGTTGCGGTCGATGAGACCCTTCTGCCGATCAATGTTCTGCAGATCGTCGAGCGAGATCGTCGAGATGGCCGGCACCGGCTGCAAGTATCCACGCCCCTGGCGCTTGCGCCAGCGAAATGCGACTGCCGCGTTCCAGTCGACTTCGGGTGCAGTCGGCGGCAGCACGGCTTCGAGGCGGCCGAGCAGCGCTTCGGCACGGGTCAGAAACTGTTCGAGCTTGTCCATGGAAATCGAATCAGGAACGATAGTCGGCGTTGATGCTCACATAGTCGTGCGACAGATCACAGGTCCACACGGTGGCCTGCGCATCGCCCCGGCCAAGCAGCACGCGAATCAGAATTTCGCTCTTCTTCATCACGCGCTGGCCATCTTCCTCGCGGTAGTCGGGGTTGCGCCCGCCGGCCCTGGCGACGAGCACATCATCGAGGTAGAGGTCGATCTTTTCGACATCCAGATCCGTCACCCCCGCATAGCCGATCGCGGCCAGAATGCGGCCCAGATTGGGATCCGATGCGTAGAACGCGGTCTTCACGAGCGGCGAGTGGCCGATCGCATAGGCGATCTGGCGGCATTCGGCCACGTCCTTGCCGCCTTCCACCTGCACGGTCATGAACTTGGTCGCGCCTTCGCCATCGCGCACGATCAGCTGCGAAAGCGTCTGCGCGGTTTCGGTCACGGCCTCGCGCAGCGCGCCGTAGGCGGGCGAGTCCGTCGAGGTGATCGCGGGCAGGCTCGACTTGCCCGAGGCGATCAGGATGAACGAGTCGTTGGTCGATGTATCGCCGTCGATCGTGATGCAGTTGAACGAGCGATCGGCCACGTACTTCACGAGTTCGTCGAGCACGGGCTGCGCGACGTTCGCGTCGAACGCGAGGAAGCCGAGCATGGTCGCCATATTGGGCTTGATCATGCCCGCGCCCTTGCTGATGCCGGTGAGCGTGACCGTATGGCCGTCGATCGTGACCTGGCGCGACGCGGCCTTCGGCAGCGTGTCGGTCGTCATGATTGCCTGAGCGGCGTCGTACCAGTTCGCGGCCTTGCGGTTCGCGAGCGCGGCGGGCAAGCCGGCCTTCAGGCGCTCGATCGGCAGCGGCTCCAGAATCACGCCGGTCGAGAACGGCAGCACCTGGGAAGGCTCGATACCCGCGAGGCGCGCGAGCTCGTCGCAAGTTTCGCGCGCGTTCACGAGGCCCGGCTCGCCGGTGCCGGCGTTCGCGTTGCCGGTGTTGATGACCAGCGCCCTGATCCCCTTGTCACCCGCGCGCACCTTCGCGAGATGTTCGCGGCAGACCGTCACCGGCGCGGCGCAGAAGCGGTTGAGCGTGAACACGCCCGCGACGCTCGCGCCTTCATCGACGGAAATCACCAATACGTCCTTGCGGTTGGGCTTGCGGATATTGGCTTCCGCCCAGCCGAGCGTCACGCCGGCGACCGGATGAAGTTGTGCGGGATCGATCGAGGGGAAATTGACAGCCATGGTGGCGACCTGTCGAAATGGCAATGCCGGCCATGGCGTCTGTCAGCCGGGCCGGCATTCGGGATTCAAAACACAAGGCCCGCCAAAAAGCGCGGGCCACCGGAGTCAACGGTCAAACCGCGTCATGCGGCGAGCGGCGCACGCCGTGCAAAAAATGCACACGCGCCGCCGCGCCCATCACGAGATCTTGCCGTGGCACTGCTTGTACTTCTTGCCGCTGCCGCACGGGCACGGATCGTTGCGGCCGACCTTCGGCACGTCCTGGCCGTCCGGCATGGCGGCGTGCGCATGAGTCATGGCCGCGCCGACCATGGCCGCTGCGGCGTCCGCCGCCACGGGCCCGGCGACCGCGGGCGCCGCGTCGGCTTCGGCGAATTCGGCATGGCGGAATTCGACGTTCTCCAGATGACCGGCACGCTCTTCGATTTGCTCGGCAGCTTCTTCGAGTTGCTGCGGCGACTGGATCTGCACGTTCATGACGATGCGCGTGACTTCCGTCTTCACGGCGTCGAGCATCGCGGCGAACAGCTCGAACGCCTCGCGCTTGTACTCCTGCTTCGGGTTCTTCTGCGCATAGCCGCGCAGATGAATGCCCTGGCGCAGGTGGTCGAGCGCCGCGAGGTGCTCGCGCCAGCTGCGGTCGAGCGTCTGCAGCATGACCGAGCGCTCGAACGCGCTGAACGATTCGCGGCCCACGAGCGCGACCTTCTGCTCGTAGGCTTCGTCGGCGGCGGCGAGCACGGCTTCGAGAATCTCATCGGCGTCGATCGACGACGACTCGTTGATCATCTCCTGAATCGCGAGGTCGAGCTGCCACTCGTTGCGCAGCACTTCTTCGAGCTCGGGCACGTCCCACTGCTCTTCGATGCTGCCCTGCGGCACGAACTGGCGCACGATGTCGGTGATCACGCCATGACGCATCGCGCCGATGGTTTCGGTGATGTCGTTCGCTTCGAGCAACTCGTTGCGCTGCTGGTAGATCACCTTGCGCTGGTCGTTCGACACGTCGTCGTATTCGAGCAGCTGCTTGCGGATATCGAAGTTGCGCGCTTCGACCTTGCGCTGTGCCGACTCGATCGAGCGCGTCACGATGCCCGCCTCGATCGCCTCGCCTTCGGGCATCTTGAGACGGTCCATGATCGCGCGCACGCGGTCGCCGGCGAAAATGCGCAGCAGCGGGTCTTCGAGCGACAGATAGAAGCGCGACGAACCCGGGTCACCCTGGCGGCCCGCGCGGCCGCGCAACTGGTTGTCGATACGGCGCGACTCGTGGCGCTCGGTGCCGATGATGTGCAGGCCGCCTGCGGCCTTCACCTGATCGTGCAGCGCCTGCCACTCGTCGTGGAGCTGCTGGATGCGGCGCGCTTTTTCGTCGGCGGGAATGGTTTCGTCGGCTTCGATGAACGCGGCCTGCTTTTCCGCGTTGCCGCCCAGCACGATGTCGGTGCCGCGGCCCGCCATGTTGGTGGCGATCGTGATGCGTTTCGGGCGCCCCGCTTCGGCCACGATGGCTGCTTCGCGTGCGTGCTGCTTCGCGTTGAGCACCTCGTGCGGCAGACCGGCCTTCACGAGCAAGTCGGCGAGCAACTCGGAGTTCTCGATCGAGGTCGTGCCGACCAGCACCGGCTGACCGCGCTCGTGGCATTCGCGAATGTCGCGGATCACCGCGTCATAGCGCTCCTTCGCGGTCTTGTAGATCTGGTCCTGCTTGTCGATCCGCTTGGGCGGGCGATTGGTCGGGATCACGACCGTTTCGAGCCCGTAGATCTCGTTGAATTCGTACGCCTCGGTGTCGGCCGTGCCGGTCATGCCCGAAAGCTTCGCGTACATGCGGAAGTAGTTCTGGAACGTGATTGAGGCGAGCGTCTGGTTCTCGCTCTGGATCTTCACGTGCTCCTTCGCTTCCACGGCCTGGTGCAGACCGTCCGACCAGCGGCGGCCCGACATCAGGCGACCCGTGAATTCGTCGACGATGACCACTTCGCCGTTCTGCACCACGTAGTGCTGATCCTTGAAGAACAGCGTGTGCGCGCGCAGCGCGGCGTACACGTGGTGCATCAGCGTGATGTTCTGCGCGGCATAGAGGCTCTCGCCCTGGCCGATCAGCCCCCATTCGGCGAGCAGGCGCTCGGCCTTCTCGTGGCCCGATTCCGTGAGGAACACCTGGCGCGCCTTTTCGTCGAGCGTGTAGTCGCCCGGCTTTTCGACGCCCGTGCCGTCGGCCTTCTCTTCGCCGATCTGGCGCTCGAGCAGCGGCGGCAGCGCGTTCATGCGCACGTAGAGCTCGGTGTGATCTTCGGCCTGGCCCGAGATGATGAGCGGCGTGCGCGCTTCGTCGATCAGGATCGAGTCCACTTCGTCGACTACGGCGAAGTTCAGCGCGCGCTGCACGCGCGCCTCGGTCTCGTAGACCATGTTGTCGCGCAGATAGTCGAAGCCGAACTCGTTGTTCGTGCCGTAGGTGATGTCTGAAGCGTACGCCTCCTGCTTCATGGCGTGGTCCATCTGCGACAGATTGATGCCGACGGACAGCCCGAGGAAGTTGTACAGACGCGCCATCCACTCGGCGTCGCGCTGGGCGAGGTAGTCGTTCACCGTGACCACGTGCACGCCGCGCCCTGACAACGCATTCAGATACACGGGCAGCGTGGCGACGAGCGTCTTGCCTTCGCCGGTGCGCATTTCAGCGATCTTGCCGTAATGCAGCACCATGCCGCCGATCAGCTGCACGTCGAAGTGGCGCATTTTCAGCACGCGCTTGCTGGCCTCGCGGCAAACCGCGAACGCTTCGGGCAGCAGCTCGTCGAGCGACGTGCCATTGGCCACACGCTCGCGGAACTCGGCCGTTTTTGCGCGCAGTTGCTCGTCGGTGTATTGCTCGATCGTCGGTTCGAGCGCGTTGATCGCCGCGACCTTCTTCTGGTATTGCTTGATCAGGCGCTGATTGCGGCTGCCAAAGATTTTCTGTAAGAAACCGGTGGTCATCGGATCGGTGTCTGCGTCGCGGCTTCGGTCGGGATTCCTGCGCAGTTCGCTTGCGGCGCTTGCGGCTGGTTCAGCCCCCGGAATACGCCGGGTTTGCAAACGATTCTCGCGCCACGCACCCGGATCGGAAGGACCTCGGCGGCTTAAGCCCAAATTGGTGGATTCGAATCGGGCATTTTAGCACGCACCCTGGTCACCGCCGGTGTCGGCCGCTTGAAGGATGCCGCGCGCAACGCCCGCGCTGGCGCGCCCCGCGAGCCCCCGGCGCAGCCGGCAGGCGCATTCGTCCCGCATGGCTCGTCAGCTTGTGGCCAGGCGGGACCTGGCCAAATGGCGGCAAGGCGCGTTAGGGCAAAGTGCGCAGGCTACAATGGCAATCACACCGCGCAGCCCGCGCGCCCTATCTTCTCCTCACATGAGCCGTTTCTCGCCGTTTTCAAGGCCGGATGCCGCAGCCGCCGCTCCTGTGCGTACTTCAGGTACTACGGCTGCGTCAGGCCCTGCTGCCAGGCCGGGTAAGTCGCGCAAATTTGCCTCGCCACGCACGCCGCAGCCGCTCGCCGAAGTTCTGAGCCGCACCGATGCATTCGCCCCGCTGCGCGCCGGCGTCGAGCAGATCGCGGCCATCCAGCGCGATCTCGACGCGCTGCTGCCCGACTATCTGGCCGCGAGCGTGGAACCCGGTTTCATCAAGGACGGCAAGCTCGCCCTGTTCGCGGCGCACAACGCGCTGGCTGCCCGACTGCGGCACCTCGAGCCGCGCCTCGTGGCCGATTTGCAGACGCGCGGCTGGGCGTTGGACGGCGTGCGCATCCGCGTGCGCCCGCAGGCGGTAAAAGACGCGCCTTTGCCGAAGCAGGCGCGCATGACGCCGGCGGGCGCAGCCGCGCTCGCCGCGCTCAGTGAGAACCTGCCGCCGTCCCCGCTGCAAGAAGCGCTCGCGAAGATGGCCGCACGTCATTTGAAACGACGTTGAGCAAGCCGAAGAGAAAACAAAAAAGGTGGCATCAAGCCACCTTTTTTTGCGCGGCCGGTGCCAACACCCCCGCGCGAATCGGGCAAACGTTACAAAAACATCAGGCAAACGCCGTTTGCGCCTCGTAACCAAAGCCGCGCGGCGCTTTCTGCGCGTCGCCGAACGTAACGATCTCGTAAGCGTCCTCATGCGCGAGCAGCTCGCGCAGCAACAGGTTGTTCAGGCCATGGCCCGACTTGTACGCATCGTACGAAGCCAGCAGCGGATGACCTACCACATACAGGTCGCCGATGGCGTCGAGCATCTTGTGCTTCACGAACTCGTCGTCGTAGCGCAGGCCGTCGTTGTTGAGGATGCGGTATTCGTCCAGCACGATCGCGTTGTCCATGCTGCCGCCGCGCGCAAGGCCCAGCTCGCGCATCGTCTCGACCTCATGCGCGAAGCCGAAGGTACGCGCACGCGCGATCTCGCGCACGTACGAGGTATTCGCGAAATCGACTTCGAGCGCCTGGCCCGTCTTGTCGACGGCCGGATGGCGGAAGTCGATGGTGAACTTCAGCTTGAAGCCGAAATACGGGTCCAGGCGGGCAAACTTGTCGCCGTCGCGCACTTCCACGGGCTTCTTCACCTTGATGAACTTCTTGGGCGCGTTCTGTTCTTCGATGCCAGCCGACTGGATCAGGAACACAAACGACGATGCGCTGCCGTCCATGATCGGAATTTCTTCCGCCGTGACGTCGATATAGAGGTTGTCGATACCAAGGCCCGCACACGCGGACATCAGGTGCTCAACGGTCGAAACGCGTGCGCCGTCTTTCTGCAGCACGGAAGCGAGGCGCGTGTCGCCGATCGACATCGCCGATGCGGGAATATCCACCGGTGTCGGCAAATCCACGCGCGAAAACACGATGCCCGTATCCGGCGCCGCCGGACGTAGCGTCAGATCGACCTTGCGGCCCGAGTGCAGGCCGATGCCGACCGTCTTCACGATCGATTTGATGGTTCGCTGCTTCAACATAATTTTCTGCTCATTGAAAATCCCAATCGGGACTTTTTAATTCATAGCACGAATTATACTCCAAGTCTGTGGAATCCGTCGTTACCCCAGGCGTGACAATCTGTTTCCCGTTGTTACGCTCACGGATTGCAAGACGGGCCGATGACCGGAACGGAGGCGTTCCCGGCCAGCGGCCCGCACGGCTTGCGGTAATTGCCCGTCACATTTGCGCCGCCGGCCCGTTGCACCAAGGCAACGAAGACGCGGCAAATGCGCTCACGTTAGGCTCAATGCGGCCAATATGCTCGCGGCATCGCTGACTTCGAACTTGCCGGGTGCCTCGACATTCAGCGTCTTGACTACGCCGCCGTCGACCACCATGGCGTAGCGCTGGGAACGGACCCCCATGCCACGCGCCGACAAATCCTGCTCCAGACCGAGCGCCCGGGTGAACGCCGCGCTGCCGTCCGCCATCATGCGTACCTTGCCCGAGGTCCGCTGATCGCGCCCCCACGCGCCCATCACGAACGCGTCGTTGACGGACACGCACCAGATTTCGTCGACGCCCGCCGCGCGAAGCGCGTCGTACTGCTCGACATAACCTGGCACATGCTTTGCCGAACAAGTCGGCGTAAAGGCACCCGGCAATCCGAAGATCACCACGCGCTTGCCCGCCGTCTGCTCGCGCACGCCGATGCTGTTCGGCCCTAGCGTGCAGCCCGAACGCTCGTCTTCGATGAATTCGAAGAGCGTTGCGTCGGGCAGCGTATCACCCACTTTGATCATGACTCGTCCTTCACATCGATGCGGCTCCGGCACGCTCGCGACCCGGTTGGCGCCCGGTTGAACACCTCGCGCCAAAAACCTCGTCATTGTGCTACCGGCTGAGAATGCCTGCACTACTTGCCGCACGTCAAAACGCAGCGGACAGGCAGCCCTGCCTCGCATCCTCGCGGATGCGGCGCCGAGGCACTTCCTCGCCTTCATTGCAGCACCATGCCGGCCATTCCGTCTGCGGGCGGGCGCACCTATACCGCTTGGCGCCGCACCGCAGCAGAATTGCGCTCGCAGCGCGCCTTAGTCGGCCTGCTTGCGCAGGAACGCCGGGATATCGTACGTGTCGACGCCCTTTTCCTGCAGCGCCTGAACGTGCGAAGCCGCGGTGTCGCGCGACGTGCGCCAGACTGCCGGCGTGTCGAGCGCGCCGTAATCGGCGGTCTGGCCTTGCTGCGGCGCGTAGGAGTGCTGGACAGCGGCAACGGGCTGATTGTCCGTGCCGGTGCGCAGCAACGTCATCGGCGCTGCCTGCTGCTTGTTCGCTGCACGCCCGAGGCCCGTGGCCACCACCGTCACGCGCAGCGCATCGCCCATCGCGTCGTCGTACACCGCGCCGAAGATCACCGTGGCGTCGTCGGCCGCGTAGCTCTTGATGGTGTTCATCACTTCACGCGTTTCCGACAGGCGCAGCGAACGGCTCGACGTGATGTTGACCAGCACGCCGCGCGCACCCGACAGATCGACGCCTTCGAGCAGCGGGCTCGCCACGGCCTGTTCCGCCGCGAGGCGCGCGCGATCGACGCCGGCCACCGTGGCCGTGCCCATCATCGCCTTGCCCTGCTCGCCCATGACCGTCTTCACGTCTTCGAAGTCGACGTTCACGAGGCCATCCACATTGATGATTTCGGCGATGCCTGCAACCGCGTTGTTCAGAACGTCGTCCGCGCACTGGAAGCACTTATCCATTTCGGCGTCATCGCCCATCACGTCGAACAGCTTGTCGTTCAGGACGACGATCAGCGAGTCGACGTGATCCTCCAGTTGCTGCGAGCCGGCTTCTGCCACGCGCATGCGCTTGCCGCCTTCGAATTCGAACGGCTTGCTCACGACGCCAACGGTCAGAATGCCCATTTCCTTGGCGATCTGCGCGACCACCGGTGCTGCGCCCGTACCCGTGCCGCCACCCATGCCCGCGGTGATGAACACCATGTGCGCGCCACGCAGTGCGTCGGCGATGCGCTCGCGTGCTTCTTCCGCTGCCGCGCGGCCCATCTCGGGCTTCGCGCCAGCGCCCAGACCCGTGTTGCCCAGCTGGATCACGGCAGACGCGCGCGAACGCGAGAGCGCCTGAGCGTCCGTGTTCATCACAATGAAGTCGACGCCTTGCACGCCGCGGTTGATCATGTGCTGCACGGCATTGCCGCCAGCGCCACCGACGCCCACCACCTTGATGATGGTGCCGTTGGTTTCCGTTTCCAGCATCTGGAATTCCATGTTGCCTCCGTCAAGAAAAAGATATCCGCACCTCGGCCGTTATTCAGGAGTGGATCGGGCAACCCATTCCTGCGCGCCAGCCGCCGGCACCAGCGCTAATTCGGTCTCTGCTCTTACCCTTCGCGTACGCGAACTGCTTTATCCGTTGCGTCAGCCACTGCGTCAGAAGTTGCCGAGGAACCAGTCTTTCATGCGAGAGAAAACCTGGCCCATCGACCCCGACTGCACGGCGACCTTGCGACCACGCATACGTTGCGCGCGGCCCTCGACGAGCAGCCCCATCGCCGTCGAATAGCGCGGATTGCGCACGACGTCGGCGAGACCGCCCGCGTACTCCGGCACGCCAATGCGCACCGGCTTCAAGAAGATGTCCTCGCCGAGTTCCACCATGCCCGGCATCATCGCAGCGCCGCCCGTGAGCACGACGCCCGAACTCAACAACTCTTCATAGCCCGACTCGCGCACCACCTGCTGCACGAGCGAGAACAGCTCTTCCACGCGCGGCTCGATCACGGCCGCCAGCGCCTGGCGCGACAGCGTGCGCGGACCGCGCTCGCCGAGCCCCGGCACTTCGATCATTTCGTCGGGATCGGCGAGCGCCTGCTTGGCGATGCCGTAGCCCACCTTGATGTCTTCCGCGTCGGGCGTGGGCGTGCGCAGCGCCATGGCGATGTCGCTCGTCACCTGATCGCCCGCGATCGGAATCACCGCGGTATGGCGAATCGCGCCTTCGCTGAAAATCGCGATGTCGGTCGTGCCGCCGCCCACATCCACCAGCACCACGCCGAGTTCCTTCTCGTCGTCGGTGAGCACCGCCAGCGACGAAGCCAGCGGCTGCAAAACCAGATCGTTCACTTCGAGACCGCATCGGCGCACGCACTTCACGATGTTCTGCGCCGCGCTCACCGCACCCGTGACGATGTGCACCTTCACTTCGAGGCGGATGCCGCTCATGCCGATCGGCTCGCGCACATCTTCCTGACCGTCGATGATGAATTCCTGCGTGAGGATATGCAGCACCTGCTGGTCGGTCGGGATGTTGATCGCCTTCGCCGTTTCGATCACGCGCGCGACGTCGGTCTGCGTGACTTCCTTCTCCTTGATGGCGACCATCCCACTCGAATTGAAGCTGCGAATATGGCTGCCCGCGATGCCGGTGAACACATTAGTGATCTTGCAGTCGGCCATGAGTTCCGCTTCTTCGAGCGCACGCTGGATAGACTGCACCGTGGCCTCGATGTTCACCACCACGCCCTTCTTGAGACCCTTCGATTCGCTCTGGCCGAGGCCGATCACTTCGTAGTGGCCATCGCCCTTCATTTCGGCGACGACGGCCACCACCTTCGACGTCCCGATGTCGAGGCTGACCAGCAGATCCTTATAGTCTTTACTCATATCGTGCTCGTTGCGTGTGATGTGCTGTTACTTCTTGCCTGAGGGCGGCGTGTCGCTAATGAAGCGCATGCCGGCCGCTCGAATGGCGAAACCGTTCGGATAGCGCAAGTCCGCATATTCGATATCTTTCCCCCAACGTTGCGTGAGCGGCGTCCATGCCACAATAAGCCGATGCGTGCGCTCGGCGAGCGTGGTGGCATTGCGCTCTCGCCCGAGTTCGACCTGCATGCCGTTCGAGAGCTTCACGCTCCACGCGTAACGCGGCGAAAGCGTCACCTCTTCAGGCTCGATGCCGAGCGGCGTGAACCACTTCTGGAAGTCGCGATAACGCGCCACCACTTCAGGTGCGGTGCCATCCGGGCCGTCGAACGCGGGCAGGTCCTGGTCGAGCTCGCCCTGGTTCGCGGTGAAGAGTTCGCCGTCGACGCTCACGAGCTGGTCGCTGCCCCACGTGCCGAGCGGCTTGTACTCTTCGAGGCTCACTGCGAGCGCATTCGGCCAGACGCGGCGCACGCTCGCGTGGCGCACCCAAGGCATCTGCTCGAACGCGGCGCGCGCGGTATCCAGGTTCACCGTGAAGAAGTTGCCCTTCAGGCGCCCGACCACGCTCGCGCGCACCGTCGGTTCGTTGATGTGCTCGGTGTCGCCCTCGATGCGGATCTCGCGCAGCGCAAAGTTCGGGCGCTGCACGAGCCAGTAGCCGCCAGCCGCCACGAGCGCGAGCACGAGCAGCGCGTGCAACGCGTTGGCGGCGAGATTGAGCTGGCGTACGTTATTCCACATGTCGAGATTGTCGATTCAATGCGCGGACTGCAATTCGTTGGTCAGAGGTTATTCAGCGGTTCAATCCTCGAGCGTGAGCGCAAGCACCCGCACCACGAGATCGCGATACTCGATGCCCACCGCACGCGCGGCCTTCGGCGGCAGCGAGTGATCGGTCATGCCCGGCGCCGTGTTCACTTCCAGGAAATACGGATTGCCCGCGCCGTCCATCATGAAATCTGCTCGGCCCCAGTCGGTGCAGCCGAGCACGTCGAACGCGCGGCGCGCGAGCTTCTTGAGCTCCGCTTCTTTCTCGGGCGCGACGCCGCAGGGAATCAGATACTGCGTGGTGTCCAGGATGTACTTCGCGTCGTAGTCGTAGAACTCGCCCGCCGGCACGATCTTGATGATCGGCAGGTCGAGATCGCCGGCCACGCACGCGGTGTACTCGCCACCGCCTTCGATGCTCTTCTCCACCAGCACGATCTTGTCGTGCTTCGCGGCTTCTTCGATCGCGGGCACGAGGGCTTCGGCCTGCTTCACCTTGATGACCGCGACGCTCGAGCCTTCGCTCGCGGGCTTCACGAATAGCGGCAAGCCGAGCTTCGCGACGAGCTCCGGTGCGCGAGCGGCGTAGTCGTCGCCGCGCAGCACCGCGACGAACGGCGGCGTGGGAATGCCCAGTTGCTGCCACACGAGCTTGCTGCGGAACTTGTCGAGGCCGAGCGCCGAGCCGAGCACGCCCGTACCCGTATAGCGGATGCCGTAGAAGTCGAGCGCGCCCTGGATCTGACCGTTCTCGCCATAGCCGCCGTGCAGCGCGTTGAACGCGCGCACGAAGCCTTCATCCTTGAGCGCCGACAGCGGCCGCTCGGACGGATCGAACGGATGCGCGTCGATGCCAGCACTCTTGAGCGCCTGAAGCACCAGCGTGCCGGACTTGAGCGACACCTCGCGCTCCGCGGACACGCCGCCGAACAGGACTGCCACTTTGCCAAATTGCTTCGGATCGATGCTGCTCATTTCACTCACGCCTTCTGTTCCGGTTGTGCGATCCGGCCCGGCACGCCGCCGATCGAACCCGCACCCATCGTAATCACCACGTCGCCGTCGCGGACCACCGCGGCCAGCGCGTCCGGCACTTCATCCACTGTTTCCACGAACACCGGCTCGACCTTGCCCGCCACGCGAATCGCGCGTGCCAGCGCGCGGCCATCGGCGGCCACGATAGGCGCTTCGCCTGCTGCGTACACGTCGGTCAGCACGAGCGCGTCGACGGTCGAGAGCACACGCACGAAATCTTCGAAGCAGTCGCGCGTGCGCGTGTAGCGGTGCGGCTGGAACGCCAGCACGAGCCGGCGCTCAGGGAACGCGCCGCGCGCCGCTGCGATAGTCGCGGCCATTTCCACCGGGTGGTGGCCGTAGTCGTCGATCAACGTGTAGTTGCCGCCGCCATTGACCGGAATTTCTCCATAGCGCTGGAAGCGCCGGCCCACGCCGTTGAATTCGGCGAGCGCGCGCTGGATGTCCGCGTCCTTCACTTCGAGCTCGGTCGCGATCGCAATCGCAGCCAGCGCGTTCTGGACATTGTGCGTACCCGGAAGGTTCAGCACGATGTCGATCGATGGCGCGTCTTCACGCATCGCCGTGAAGTACATCTTGCCGTCGCGCGCGACCACGTTGACCGCGCGCACCTGGGCGTCGGGCGCGAAGCCGTAGCGGATGATCGGCTTCGAGACGAACGGCAGGATTTCCTTCACGTTAGGGTCGTCGACACACAGCACCGCGATGCCATAAAACGGCAGACGGTGCGTGAATTCGATGAACGCCTGCTTCAGGCGCGCGAAGTCGTGCCCGTAGGTGTCCATGTGGTCGGCGTCGATGTTCGTGATGACTTCGATCACCGGGAACAGATTCAGGAACGAGGCGTCCGATTCGTCGGCTTCCGCGACGATGAAGTCGCCCGTGCCGAGGCGCGCATTGGCGCCCGCGCTAATCAGGCGCCCGCCGATCACGAAGGTCGGGTCGAGTCCGCCCGCGGCCAGCACGCTCGCGACGAGCGACGTGGTGGTGGTCTTGCCGTGCGTGCCCGCGATCGCGATGCCCTGCTTCAGGCGCATCAGCTCCGCGAGCATGACCGCGCGCGGCACGATCGGAATGCGGCGATGGCGCGCCGCCAGCACTTCGGGATTGTCGCTGCGCACTGCCGTGGAAACGACCACTGCGTTCGCGCCTTCGATGTTCTCTTCGGCGTGGCCGATCGCGATGCGCGCGCCGAGCGCGGCGAGGCGGTCGGTGACCGCGTTCTTCGCGAGGTCAGAGCCACTCACGTGATAGCCGAGATTGACGAGCACCTCGGCGATCCCGCTCATGCCCGCGCCGCCGATACCAACGAAATGAATATGTTTGACGATGTGTTTCATTACTTTCCTCCCGGACTGGCGCCCGCCACGGCTGCGCAGATGCGCGCGACCTGATCGGCGGCGTCGGGTTTTGCGAGCGCGCGAGCGCGCCCGGCCATGTCTGCGAGCGATGCTCGGGTTTGCTGCTTGAGCCAGTCCGCGAGCGCCTCTACCGAAAGCTCGCGTTGCTGCACCACGCGGGCGGCGTCCTGTTGCGCGAGAAACGCCGCGTTGGTGGTCTGGTGGTCGTCGACCGCGTAGGGAAACGGCACGAACAGCGCCGCCACGCCCACGGCCGCGATCTCGGCCACCGTCATTGCGCCCGAGCGGCAGATCACGAGATCCGCGTTTTCGTAAGCGCTTGCCATGTCGTCGATGAACGGCACGAGTTGCACCGTGTCACCGGGTTCGATTCCGGCGTTGATGTAGTTCTGACGCAATGCATCGATATGCTTTGCGCCCGCCTGATGCACTACGTGCGGACGCTCGGCCGGCGCCAGTTGCGCAAGCGCGCGCGGCACGACTTCGTTGAGCGCGGCTGCACCGAGGCTGCCGCCCACCACCAGCACGCGCAGCGGACCGCTGCGCTGCGCGTAGCGCACCTGCGGCTGCACCACGTGCTCGAGTTCCGCGCGGATCGGATTGCCGGTCCACTCGGCGTGCGGCAACGCCCCAGGGAACGCCACGAGCACACGCTTCGCGAGCTTCGCGAGCACCTTGTTTGCGAGGCCCGCGATGGAATTCTGTTCGTGCAGCACGAGCGGACGGCCGGACAACGCGCTCATCACGCCCGCCGGGAACGTGATGTAACCGCCCATGCCTAGCACGACGTCGGGCTTCACACGACGCAGCGCCGCGAGGCTTTGCTTGCACGCGCGCAGCATGTTTAACGGCAGCATCAGCTTGGTCTTGATGCCCTTGCCGCGCACGCCGCCAAAGCGCACGTATTCCATCGGAATGCCGTGCTTGGGCACGAGCGTCGCCTCCATGCCCGCGGGATTGCCGAGCCACACTACGCGCCAGCCCCACTGCTCCATGCGATGCGCGACAGCGAGCCCCGGGAACACGTGTCCCCCGGTGCCGCCGGCCATCACCATGAGCGTGCGCGTTGCTGCGGTCATACCTTCCCCCCACGCATCAGCATGAATGACGAAAAATCCGTTTTGGCTACGGCGCTTCGCGCCTTCGCCGAAATCGTGCGCTGTTGCATGGGGGTCATACCTTCCCCCCACGCATCAGCACACGATTTTCATAATCCACGCGAAGCAGCACGGCAACCGCAATACAGTTGAGCAAAATGCCCGAGCCGCCATAGCTCACGAACGGCAACGTAAGACCCTTGGTCGGCAGCAGCCCGAGGTTCACGCCCATGTTGATGAACGCCTGCGCGCCGAACCACACGCCAAGGCCCTTCGCGATGAGCCCGGCGAACGTGCGGTCGAGCGCGAGCGCCTGGCGGCCGATCTCGAACGAGCGGCGCACGATCCAGTAGAACAGCAGGATCACGACCAGCACGCCCACGAAGCCGAGTTCCTCGCCGATCACGGCGAGAATGAAGTCGGTGTGCGCTTCGGGCAGGTAGTTGAGCTTCTCGACGCTGCCGCCCAGCCCTACGCCGAACCATTCGCCACGCCCGAACGCGATCAGCGAGTGCGTGAGCTGGTAAGCCTTGCCTTGCGCATAGCGCTCGTCCCACGGATCGAGGTACGCGAAAATCCGCTCGCGGCGCCACGGCGACGCCCACACCAGCAACGTGAACGTACCGATCGCCGTGGCCACGAGGCCGCCGAACAGCTTGCCGTTCACACCACCGAGGAACAGCACGCCCATCGCGATCGCGGCGATCACCATGAACGCGCCCATGTCCGGCTCGAGCAGCAGCAGCGCGCCCACCACGCCCACCGCGAACGCCATCGGCAAGAAGCCCTTGGCGAAGCTGTGCATGTATTCCTGCTTGCGCACCGTGTAGTTCGCGGCGTAGATCGTCACCGCGAGCTTCATGATTTCCGAAGGCTGCATGTTCGTGACGCCGAGCGGAATCCAGCGCCGCGCGCCGTTCACGCCCTTGCCGACGTGCGGAATCAACACGATCACGAGCATCACCAGGGCGACGAGGAAGAGCTTCGGCGCGTAGCGGTCCCACGTGGAGATGGGAATGCGGAACGTCACGAGTGCCCCAATCGCGGCAACCGTGAGCGAGACGAGGTGGCGCACCAGAAATGCGTAGTCGTGATACTGCGCGTACTTCGGCGAATCGGGCATCGCGATCGAGGCCGAGTAGACCATCACGACGCCGAGACCGAGCAGCGCGATCACGGCCCACAGCAGCGAGTAATCGTAGTCGAGCATGCGCGAGCGCGCCGGGCGCACGCCGCTGACGGCACTCGAAATGCCGCGCGAGCGCGCACCGCTGCCCGCCGTGCCTCCCGCAGCTCCGCCCGATGTGCCAACAGGGGTGCCGCCGGCGGATGCGCTGCCCACTGCATCGCGCGACAGGCGCACGCCGAAACGTTCGGACCAGCTCATATCATCGTCCCCCGTTCTGCGGCGATGTCTTCCACCGTGTCGCGGAATACCGCTGCGCGATGGGCATAGCCCTTGAACATGTCGAAGCTCGCGCACGCCGGCGAAAGCAGCACGACGTCGCCCGGTTCGGCGAGTGCCGTGGCCGCGCGCGTGGCGTCTTCCAGCGTGGCGTGGTCGGTGAGCGCGACGCCCGTGCTTTCGAGCGCCGCGCGAATCTGCGGTGCATCGCGGCCGATCAGCATCACCGCGCGGCACCAGCGCGCCACGGGTGCCGCGAGCGGCTCGAAATCCTGCCCCTTGCCGTCGCCGCCCGCGATCAGCACGGCGCGCTGCGCGAGGCCGTCGAGTGCGGCTACCGTCGCGCCGACGTTGGTGCCCTTGCTGTCGTCCACGTAGTCGATGCCGTCGATCGACGCGATCAGCTCCACGCGATGCGGCTCGCCGCGATACTCGCGCAGACCGTGCAAAAGCGCCGCCGGCGCCAGATCGATCGCGCGTGCGAGCGCGAATGCCGCGAGCGCGTTCGCCGCGTTGTGCAGGCCGCGGATGCGCAGCGCGTCTGCGGGCATCAGGCGCTTCATCGTGAGATGCACGGGCGCGGCGTCGAGCTGCTTGCGCCGGCGTGCGGAGACAGGCTCGTCCGTAGCGTCGCGGTCGTGCGCCGCCACGAGCCACAACATGCCGTTGTCGCGCGAGATGCCATAGTCGCCCTCGCGCCGCGGCTCGTCGAGACCGAAGGTCACGACCTTCGCGTCGCCGCTCTGTTGCACGCTCGCGAGCGACATCACGCGCGCGTCGTCGCGGTTGAGCACGCGTGTGGTCTGCGGGCCGAAGATGCGGCCCTTCGCGGCCGCGTAGGCGTCGATGCCGCCGTGCCAGTCGAGATGGTCCTGCGTGATATTGAGGACTGCCGCCGCGTCGGGCGCGAAGCTGTGCGCCGTTTCCAGCTGGAAGCTCGAAAGCTCGAGCACCCAGACGTCGGGCAGCGCCGTGTTGTCGATGGCCTCAGCGAGCTTGTCGAGCATCGCCGGGCTGATGTTGCCGGCCACTGCCACGGTCTTGCCCGCGCGCTCGCAGAGCATGCCCGTCAGGCTCGTGGTGGTGGTCTTGCCGTTGGTGCCCGTGATGGCGAGCACCTTCGGTGCGTAACCGCTCTCGCCGAGATGGCGCAGCGCCTGCGCGAAGAGTTCGAGTTCGCCCCAGACGTCGATGGCGCGTTCGCGCGCGGCGGCGATCAGCGGCACGAGGTCGGCGGAGAGCGGCGAGAGGCCAGGGCTGATGGCGACGAGTTCGACACCATCGAGCAGCGCCGTGGAGAACGGGCCGCCGACGAAGTCCGCGTCGATGCCGCGCGCGGCGAGTTCGGGCAAATTTGCTGGCGCTTCGCGCGTATCGGCGACGCGCAGGCGACAGCCATGGCGCGCGCACCAGCGCGCCATGGCCAGACCCGATTCGCCGAGCCCCAGCACGAGCACCATCGGCTTTTGCCGATCCCGAAACTTCTCGCCAAACATCGCTTGCTTCCCTTTCTTACCTTGATGGAGTGCCGATCAACGCAGCTTCAAAGTCGACAGGCCGATCAGGCACAGCATCAGCGTGATGACCCAGAAGCGCACGACCACCTGCGTCTCTTTCCAGCCGGACAGCTCGAAATGGTGATGCAGCGGCGCCATCTTGAAGATGCGGCGCCCTTCGCCATAGCGTTTCTTCGTGTACTTGAACCAGGTGACCTGCAGCATCACGGAGAGCGTTTCGGCCACGAAAATACCGCCCATGATGAAGAGCACGATTTCCTGGCGCACGATCACGGCGATGGTGCCGAGCGCGCCCCCGAGCGCGAGCGCGCCCACGTCGCCCATGAACACTTGCGCCGGATATGTGTTGAACCAGAGGAACGCGAGCCCTGCCCCGCCCATCGCCGAGCAGAAAATCAGCAGTTCGCCCGCGCCGGGAATGTGCGGGAACAGCAGATACTTCGAGTAGACCGAGCTGCCCATCACGTAGGCGAACACGCCGAGCGACGCGCCCACGAGCACGACCGGCATGATCACGAGGCCGTCGAGGCCATCGGTGAGGTTCACGGCATTGCTCGCGCCGACGATCACGAAATACGTGAGCGCGATGAAGCCCCATACGCCGAGCGGATAGCTGATCGACTTGAGGAACGGCAGCAAGAGGTCCGCGCGCGCGGGCAGGCCCATCGAGAGGCCGCTGCGCACCCACGCCATGAAGAGGTCGAACACGCGCACATTGCTCGCCTCGGACACGCTGAACGCGAGGTACACCGCCGCGAACAGACCGATCACCGATTGCCAGAAGTACTTCTCGCGCGAGGACATGCCGCGCGGGTCCTTGTAGACGACCTTGCGATAATCGTCGACCCAGCCGATCGCGCCAAAGCCGAAGGTCACGAGCATCACGATCCAGATGAAGCGGTTCGTGAGATCGCCCCACAGCAGCGTGGCCACGGCGATGCCCAGCAGGATGAGCACGCCGCCCATGGTGGGCGTGCCCGACTTCACGAGGTGAGTCTGCGGGCCGTCGGTGCGCACCGCTTGACCGACCTTCATTTCGGTGAGCTTACGGATGACCCAGGGGCCGAGGAAAAGCCCGATCGCCATCGCGGTGATGGTGGCCATCACCGCACGGAACGTCAGATAACTGAACACGCGCAAGAAGCTTGCGTCATTCTGCAGCCATTGCGCCAGCGCCAGTAGCATGCCTTGTATTCCTTCGAATTTCAGTGCGCGCCGGACGCCGCGTCCGGTGCGCAAAGTTGCGGATTCGTGAGGGCGGCCACCACGCGCTCCATCTGCATGAAGCGCGAGCCTTTCACGAGGATCGTTGCACCCGCGCCGTAACCGGCGCCGGCCAGCGCGCGAACCAGCTCGGGCACGCCGGCGGCATGCAGCGCGTTCGCGCCGAATGCCGCCGAGATGTCGCGCGCGGCTTCGCCGAGCGTATAGAGCGCGTCGATGCCGTGCTCCTTCGCGTATGCGCCCACTTCGCGGTGGAACGCGGGACCGTCTTCGCCGACTTCACCCATGTCGCCGAGCACCAGCACCCGCGGCGAAGCATGCGAGGCCAGCACGTCCACGGCCGCACGCACGGAGTCGGGGTTCGCGTTGTAGGTGTCATCGATCACGAGCGCGCCCGCGAGTTCCCCAAGCGCTGCGCGTTTGACCTGCAAGCGGCCTTTCACCGGCTGGAACGCTTCGAGGCCGCGGCGGATCGCATCGAGCGAAACACCCGCTGCCAGCGCCGCAGCGGTGGCCGCGAGCGCGTTGTGCGCGTTGTGCGCGCCGAGCACTTGCAGCTCCACTTCGAGATGGCCTTCAGGCGTGGCGATCGCGAGCCGGTTTGCGCCCACGCTGTTGCCAACATTCGCCACGAGCTTGCCCGTCACCGCCGCTTCGACCGCACGCTCATCCGTATGCAGCGCGAAATCGAGCACCTTCGACCCCGTGGCCGCCACGCGCCAGATGCCCGCGTAGGCGTCGTCAGCGGGAAACACCGCAGTGCCTTCCGGCTTGAGCGCATGGATCACGCTTGCGTGCTCGAGTGCAACGGCTTCGACTGTCGCCATGAATTCCTGGTGCTCGCGCTGCGCGTTGTTCACGACCGCGACGGTGGGCTCGGCGAACTTCGCGAGCAATTCCGTCTCGTTCGGATGATTCATGCCGAGCTCGACTACCGCCAGCTTGTGCGCGGCATTGAGGCGCAACAGCGTGAGCGGCACGCCGATATCGTTGTTCAGGTTGCCCGCGGTCGCGAGCCGCGCGTCTTCGCCCACGGCCACCGCGAAGATCGACGCGATCATCTCCTTGACCGTGGTCTTGCCGTTGCTGCCCGTGACGGCGACGAGCGGCATCGTGAAGCGGCGGCGCCAACCAAGCGCGAGCGCGCCGAGCGCCGTGCGCGTGTCGTCCACGCGCAGCGCCGGCATGCGCCAGTCGCCAGGGCTGCGCGACACGAGCGCCGCGCTCACATGGCGTCCCGCCACTTCGGACAGGAAGTCGTGCGCGTCGAAACGGTCGCCCTTGAGCGCGACGAAGAGATCGCCGGGGCCAGCCGTGCGGCTGTCGGTTGCAATGCGCTCGAACGTTGCGTTCTCGTCGCCGAGAACGCTCGCGCCGGGAATCAGCGCCGCTGCTTCGCGCAGGGTAAGCATGGTCATTCACCGCCTCCGCGCCCATGCCGATCCGAAGTCGGACGGGCTGCGAGAGCAAGCCGCGCGTGATCCTGATCCGAGAACGCGCGCTTCTTGCCCATGATTTCCTGAGTTGCCTCGTGCCCCTTGCCGGCCAGCACGACGACGTCTTCCTTTGCTGCGCCGCGCACCGCCTGCAGAATCGCGCTCGCGCGGTCCTCGATGCGGCGCGCCTTTGCGGGCTCGCGCATGCCGCCCGCGATCTGGTCGATGATCGCCGCCGGCGATTCGCTGCGCGGGTTGTCGCTTGTCACGACGACCTGATCGGCCAGACGCTCGGCGATCGCGCCCATCAGCGGACGCTTGGTGGCGTCGCGATCACCGCCGCAGCCGAACATGCAGACGAGCTGGCCGCCGCGCGCCGCCGCGATCGGGCGCAGCGCGGCGAGCGTCTTTTCGAGCGCATCGGGCGTATGCGCGTAATCGATCACGACGAGCGGTTCGTCCTGATCGATGCGCCCGCCGAGGCGCTCCATGCGGCCGTTCACCGGCTGCAGCTTCGAGAGTTCGTTGAGCGACGCGACGAGCGGCACATTCGCCGCGAGCAGCGCGCCGAGCACGCCCAGCAGGTTGCTCACGTTAAAGAGGCCGAGCGTTTGCACTTCGACATTCGCCTCGCCCCAGTCCGATGTTTCCAGATGGAACGCCGTGCCCGTGCCGGTCGCACGCACGTCGGCTGCGCGCAACCATGCATCGGCGGCGGGCAGATCGGCGGCAGGCGTCGCCACGCCGTAGGCGATCGTGCGCAGCGTGCCGCGCGTAGCGGCCAGAAGACGCCGGCCTGCCGCGTCATCCGCGTTGATCACCGCCGCGTGCAGGCCAGGCCACGCGAACAGACGCGCCTTCGCGGCCTCGTAGGCTTCGAAGGTGCGGTGATAGTCGAGGTGGTCCTGCGTGAGATTCGTGAAAACCGCGATGTTGAACGAGGTACCGTTCACGCGGCCCTGATGCAGCGCGTGCGACGAGACTTCCATCGCCACGGCCTGCGCGCCCTTCTCGCGCAGCTGCGCGAGCGAGCGCTGCAACTGCGGTGCGTCGGGCGTCGTGAAACCGGTATGCGCGAGCTGGCCCGGAAAGCCGCTGCCGAGCGTGCCGACGATGGCGCACTTCTGGCCGATCGCGGTGAGCGCCGAGGCAACCCACTGGCTGCACGAAGTCTTGCCGTTCGTGCCGGTCACGCCGACCACGAGCATGGCGTCGCTCGGGTTGCCGTACCAGCCGCTCGCGATCTCGCCCGCAAGCACGTCCAGCTGCGGCACGGCGAGCGCGTTTTGCGCCTGAGCCCCGTCAAACGAACCCGCATAGCCCTCCGGCTGATAGACGATCGCCGCCGCGCCTTTCGCGAGCGCGCTTTCGATATGCTGGCGGTTGTCGGCGCCTTCGACGGCATAGGCGAGAAACACGTCGCCGGCCTTGAGCGAGCGCGTGTCGGCGTGCAGGTTGGCTTCGGGCGCCACGCGCGCGCGCAGCCACGTGAGCGCGTCCGCGATCTGCCGGTGCGCGGGATGCTGGGTGCGCGGGGCGCTCATCGGACCACTCCGGGACGGTTTTTCGCGTTGTCAGCGACAGTCATATGACGCGCGCCGACAGGACTCTTGCTTGCCGGCACGTTCGCAGTGCGCTTCACGGAAGCGGCCGGCGCGGATGCTGCATTGGCGACGGCAGGCGCCGAAGCGCTGTCATCGGACACCACGAGCTGCTTGACCGGCATGTCGGGCGGCACGTTGAGCGTGCGCAGCGTGTCGCCGACGATGCCTGAGAACACCGGGCCCGAGACCGCGCCACCGAAGTGGCTGCCGACCGTCGGCTCATCCACCGACACCGCGACGACGATGCGCGGATTCGGCATCGGCGCCATGCCGACGAACGACGCGCGGTACTTCGAGCGGTCATAGCCATGCGGACCATGCTTGTACGCCGTGCCGGACTTGCCGCCCACGCGGTAACCGGGCACCGCCGCGTCGGGCGAGGTGCCGTCCTTCGACACTACGCTCTCGAGCATCGTGCGCACTTCGCGCGCCGTGGTGGGCGCGAAGACCTGCGTGCCGATCACGGGCTGGTCGTCGCCGGGGTGGCGGAAGATCGTCACCGGCAGGATCTGGCCGTCGTGCGCAATGGCCGTGTACGCGCGCGCGAGCTGGAACAGCGAGACCGACAGGCCATAGCCGTACGACATGGTCGCCTGCTCGATGCGGCGCCAGCTTTTCCACGGACGCAGACGGCCCGCCGCCGCGCCGGGAAACCCGACCTTCGGCGCTTGCCCGAGACCGATGCTGGTGTACATGTTCCACATCTCTTCGGGCCGGAGCGTCATCGCGATCTTGGTCGCGCCGATGTTCGACGACTTCTGGATCACGCCGCCCACCGTCAGCACGCCGAACCCGGCGTCGTCGGTGATGGTGGCGCCATCGAGTGTGAATTTGCCCCCACCCGTATCCACCAGTGTAGTCGGCGAGACGCGATGCAAATCGAGGGCCAGCGAGATCGTGAACGGCTTCATGATCGAGCCCGGCTCGAACACGTCGGTCAGGATGCGGTTGCGCAGCTGCTCGCCCGTGAGGCGCGAGCGGTCGTTCGGGTTGTAAGTGGGATAGTTCACGAGTGCGAGCACTTCACCGGTGCGCACGTCCACCACCATCGCCGCGCCTGCCTTGGCATGAGTCTTCTCCACCGCCGCCTTCAGGTTCGAATAGGCGATGTACTGGATCTTGCTGTCGATCGACAGTTCGACGTCCTGCCCGTTATGCGGCACGACCGTCTCGTCCACGTCCTCGACGATATGCCCCACGCGGTCCTTGATGACGTGGCGAATCCCGGAAGTGCCCGCGAGAATCTTCTGGTCGGAGAGCTCGACGCCCTCCTGGCCTTCATCTTCGACATTGGTGAAGCCGATCAGGTGAGCGGTGACCTGGCCTTCGGGATAGAAGCGCTTGTACTCGTTGCGCTGATAGATACCGGGAATGTCGAGCGCCACCACTTTTTGCGCAACGTCGATCGGTACCTGGCGCTTCACGTAGACGAAGGTCTTGTCGCCCGAGAGCTTGCTGCGCAGTTCTTTGGTGGACATGTTCAGCAGCGCGCCGAGCTGCGTGAGCTTGTCGGCGCCGAGATCGTCAGGCACGTCTTCGGGGATCGCCCAGATCGCGCGCACGGGCAGGCTCGTGGCGAGCACGAGGCCGTTGCGGTCGAGAATCTGGCCGCGCGTGGCGGGTAGCTCGATCGTGCGCTGATAGCGGCTCTCGCCCTGCTTCTGATAGAACGCGTTGCCGGGCCCCTGAATCCAGAACGCACGCACGGCCAGCGCGACGAACGCCATGAACAGCATGAACACGACGAACTTCGAGCGCCACATCGGCAGGCGCACCGAGAGAATGGGGTTCGGGGTAAAGGCGACGCTCTTGCGGTTATTGCCTTTTTTCATCGCGTACCCCCACGGCGGCCCTTCGTGGCGGCCGCGCCCTGGGCAGGCGCGGACGTAGGCACCGGCGCATCCGCGGCGCTGGCCGCGCCCGGTGCGAGTGTCAGATATTGCGTGCGTCCGGTCGTGACGGGCTGCATCTTGAGCGAATCGGTAGCGATTTGTTCGACGCGCGACGTCCGCGAAAGCGCGCTCTGCTGATATTGAAGCTGCGCGTAGTCCTGCTGAAGCTGCCGCTCCTGCGACTGCGCGCGTTGCAACTGGAAAAACATCTGACGCTGCTGATTGGTGGAGTTGACGACCGACAGCGCGCACCCCATCACGACGATCAGCAGGAAAATATTCAGACGGTTCATGGCGTGACGCGCTCCGCAATGCGCATCACGGCCGAGCGGGCACGGGGGTTGGCGGCGACTTCCTCGTCGCTCGCGAACACGCGCCCGACCAGCTTCAAGGGCGGGCTGGGCAGGTCGACGGCACGAATCGGTAGACGGCGATCGACCGCAGGCGCCGTGGAGTGCGCCTGCATGAACCGCTTCACGATACGGTCTTCCAGCGAATGAAAGCTGATGACCACGAGCCGCCCCCCCTGCTCCAGCAACGACATGGCTGCTTCTAGAACGACTTGCAGCTCCGCAAGCTCTTGATTGACGTGAATCCGTATAGCCTGAAAGGTGCGGGTTGCCGGATCCTTACCCTTCTCACGGGTTTTGACGGCGTTAGCCACGATTTGGGCAAGCTCGCCCGTGCTGTCGAGAGGCCCGAGACGGTCGGACTCTGCCCGGCGAGCAACAAGCGCCTTTGCAATCTGAAAAGCAAACCGTTCTTCCCCATAATCTCGAATCACCTCCGTCAGTTCCTGCAACGTGGCCCGCGCGAGCCAATCGGCAGCGGACTCGCCGCGCGTCGGGTCCATCCGCATGTCGAGCGGACCATTGGCGCGGAAGCTGAAACCCCGCTCCGGGTCGTCGATTTGCGGCGACGACACGCCGAGATCCAGCAACACACCCGACACACGCCCTACCCCACGCGCCGCCATGGCGTCGCGCAGTGAAGCAAAACTCTCGTGCACGATCGAGAACCGCGCGTCGCCCACCTGTTCAGCCGTGGCGATCGCGAGCGGATCCTTGTCGAACGCGATCAGACGCCCGGCTTCGGAAAGCCGGCCGAGGATCGCGCGACTATGGCCGCCGCGCCCGAACGTGCCGTCCACATAGACGCCGTCCGCGCGCGTCACGAGCGCATCGACCGCTTCATCGAGCAGCACCGTGCGATGCTGCAATCCCTGTCCCATCGCAGATGCCATAGCGTTTTAAACCGCGATCAGAACGTGAAATTCTTCAAGGCGTCGGGCATGCCCTGTGCCATCGCCGCCTGTTCCTTGGCGGCGTAGGTCTGCGCATCCCACAACTCAAAATGACTACCCATGCCAAGCAGCATGACTTCCTTTTCCATTCCTGCTGCCAGACGCAATTCAGGCGAGACGAGCACGCGTCCCGCGCTGTCGAGATCGACGTCGGAGGCGTTGCCGAGAAAAATGCGGCGCCACCAGTGCGCGTCCATCGGCAATGCCGCGACTTTCGCGCGGAACACTTCCCATTCGGGGCGCGGAAATAGCAACAGGCAGCCGTCCGGGTGCTTGGTGATCGTCACCCGTCCTTCTGCCTGTTGTTGCAGCGCATCCCGATAGCGCGACGGAATCGACATCCGTCCTTTCGCATCGAGTGTCAGCGCCGACGCCCCCTGGAACAATTTGCTCCCCCTCATGCGGCGCCGATCGCCGCCCATCTAAATCTCAGGAAATTTACCCGAATGCGCTTCTGAAATCACACAAAAATACACTTTCTCACACTGTCTCCCACTTTAGAGGAACGACCTACGAGGGTCAAGGTGGCGGACGCGATTTTTGACGAAATTTATCCGCTAGAACAAGGACTTAGCAGCGCTTGTTCAAGTCAGACAAAAAACCAAAAACCGTTATGAATGAAAGGGCTAACGAAGGTTGTGAAGGTGATACGTGAAATGCGCGGAAAAAACCGCGATGGTGCGGGGACTTGGCGGGGATTAATCCGGACGAGTGAAGGCGGTGAAAATCCAGGGACTTGCACGGACCGGTCAGAAAACCGGCCCGTTGGAGCATATCAAACGTAGTACGCCGTGCGGGTCATGATTTTCGACGCCACGCGCATCAGCGAGCGCACGGGCAGCGGCAGATCAACGCCGCCCAGATCCGTGGCCGATTTCGCATGAGCGATCTCGTCGGCGCGCATTTGCTCTACGATCGCTCGCGATTCGAGGTCGGCGGGCGGCAGCGCATCGAGATGGCTGTCCAGATGATGCTCCACCTGGCGCTCGGTTTCGGCCATGAAGCCAAGGCTGATCTTGTCGCCAAGACGTCCTGCCGCGAGGCCGATGGCCAACGCTCCGGCGTACCAGAGCGGATTGAGCAGGCTCGGGCGCGAGTCGAGTGCTTCGAGGCGGCGCGCAGTCCACGCGAGGTGGTCTTCCTCCTCGCGCGCGGCCTGCTCGAACGCAGCCTTGAGCGTGGGGGAGCGAGCGGAAAGCTTTTGCGCCTGATAAAGCGCCTGGGCGCACACCTCGCCCACGTGATTCACGCGCATGAGGCCGGCCGCATGAGCACGCTCGACGGGCGTGAGTTCGCCAGACGCTGCGGGCGACGCGGACAAATCCGCGGCGGCGGCCGGAAGATCGGCTGCATCGGCTGACGGCTGCGGCATGGGTCGCGACATGCGCGACACTCCGGTGATCGAGCGCAGCCCCCGATCGAACTCGGTAATCAATTCGTCAAACGTCATCCAACCTCCCTTCGTATCTACCGCAAACCGCTGCGCCTGGACGCAAAGCGTAAGCGCACAAACCCGACCGACCGGACGTTCCAAATCACTACAGGAACTCGCCTCGCGCCGTCAATCCGGGGCAGAGCCGATTTCAGGCGCATATTTTAGACCATGTTGTGTAAACGAAACAGGTACTTACGTGCCGCCTGGCTTTTCCTTTGTCGGGCATGAACGGTTTGCTACATTACCGGGCAACTTCTCGCGAAGTTGGATGGCCAGGCCCCCCGCTAGACAATAAATCGGCCTCGCTGACAAGACGCATAAAAGTCGTAAAACACTGGAGATCATTCAATGAAGAAGTCGCTTCTCGCGCTCGCTGCGCTGGGCGCGTTTGCGGGCGTGGCGCACGCTCAAAGCAGCGTCACGCTGTACGGCATCATCGATGAAGGTTTCAACATCAACACGAACGCGGGTGGCAAGCACCTGTACAACCTCTCGAGCGGTGGGTTGCAAGGCAGCCGCTTCGGTCTGCGTGGTGCTGAAGACCTCGGCGGTGGCCTGAAAGCGGTCTTCGTGCTCGAAAACGGCTTCGACGTGAACAGCGGCGGACTCGGCCAAGGCGGCCTGATGTTCGGTCGTCAAGCCTATGTCGGCTTGAGCAGCGATAGTTACGGCAGGGTCACGATGGGCCGCCAGTACGACGCGCTCGTCGACAACGTGGGTCCGCTCGAAGCCGGCGACCAGTGGGCCGGTTACATCGG
Source organism: Paraburkholderia sp. A3BS-1L (assembly GCF_051125215.1). Classification (NCBI taxonomy): domain Bacteria; kingdom Pseudomonadati; phylum Pseudomonadota; class Betaproteobacteria; order Burkholderiales; family Burkholderiaceae; genus Paraburkholderia; species Paraburkholderia sp. A3BS-1L. Next base: position 2,876,894 of record NZ_CP120442.1, read on the forward strand.
CGCCCACCCGGGTGACCTCGACAACTTCAACAACGCCTACCGTACGAACAACACCGTCAAGTACACCAGCGCCAACTACGCTGGCCTGACCTTCACGGGTACGTACAGCTTCGGCAACACCGCAGGCGACTTCACGCACAACCAGATCTGGTCGCTCGGCGCGAACTACAGCAACGGCCCGCTCGTGCTGGCAGCCGGTTACCTGAACGCACGCACGCCGGCAGCAAACGGCGGCCTGTTCAACAACGGCGGCTCGGCCACCGACGCCAAGGCGCCGGTCAGCACGCCCGTCTACGGCGGCTATCAGTCGGCCAACACCTATCAGTCGATCGGTGCAGGCGGCGCTTATACGTTCGGTGCAGCAACCTTCGGCCTGACGTACTCGAACGTCAGCTTCCGCAACCTCGACTCGTTCCAGACGGCTGCGATCGTCAAGGCCGGCCCGGCTTACCAGCGCGGCGAAAATGCCACGTTCAACAACGTCGAAGCGAACTTCAAGTACCAGTTCACGCCGGCCCTGCTGGCTGGCTTCGCGTTCGACTGGACCGACGGCGGCAGCGTGACCTACGCGAACGGCACCAAGAACGACGGCGCTCAGTACTTCCAGTACGCACTCGGCGCGGACTACTTCCTGTCCAAGCGTACCGACGTCTACGTGGTCGGCGTGTACCAGCACGCTACGGGCACGGACTCGACTGGTCACAACGCCGTTGCCTCGATCAACGGCCTGACCCCGTCGAGCAACAACAACCAGCTCACGGCTCGCATCGGTATCCGTCACAAGTTCTAATAAGAACAGCTGTTTCAGTCTCGAAGGCGCCTGCGGGCGCCTTTTTTCTTTGGTGCGGCCTACGCCCGGCATGCTTGCCGGCCCGCCAACAGAAAAGGGCCCGCCCTCGCGGGCAGGCCCTTCAGTGCCGCTCAGTCGGCAGAGAGATTACACGCGCGCGTCGCGCAACTCGCGCCGCAAAATCTTGCCGACGTTACTCTTGGGCAGGTCAGTGCGGAACTCGATGGATTTCGGTCGCTTGTATCCGGTGAGCTGCGCCTTGCAGTACTCGAAGACGTCCTTGTCGGTAAGCGCCGGGTCCTTCTTCACGATATAGAGCTTCACTGCCTCACCGGAATTTGCGTCGGGCACCCCCACTGCCGCCACTTCGAACACGCCCGGCAGCTTGGCCACCACATCTTCGATTTCGTTCGGATAGACGTTGAAGCCCGACACGAGAATCATGTCCTTCTTGCGGTCGACGAGCTTCACGTAGCCGCGATCGCTCATCACCCCCACGTCGCCGGACTTGAAGAAGCCGTCGGCGGTCATGACCTTGGCCGTCTCTTCCGGGCGCTGCCAGTAGCCCGCCATCACCTGCGGACCGCGAATGCAGATCTCGCCCGCTTCGCCGATGGGCAGCTCATTGCCATCGTCATCGCGAATCGAGATTTCAGTCGACGGCATCGGCAAGCCGATCGTGCCCGTGTACTCGGTCGCGTTGGTCGGATTGCAGGTCACGCAAGGCGAGGTTTCCGAAAGGCCATAGCCTTCGACGATCGGCGTATGCGTGCGCTCGTACCAGCGCTTCGCCACGGCTTCCTGCACCGCCATGCCGCCGCCGTTGGCCACCAGCAGATGCGAGAAGTCGAGCTTGTCGAAATCGGGGTGATTGAGGATCGCGTTGTAGAGCGTATTGACCGCAGGGAAGGTCGTGATCGAATAGCCGTGCAGTTCCTTGATCATGCCCGCGATATCGCGCGGGTTCGGGATCAGTATGGCGAGGCCGCCCGTGCGCATCGTCAACAGGCCGCAGACAGTAAGCGCGAACACGTGATAAAGCGGCAGCGCCGCGACCGTCACCGGCTGAGTGCCGGCTGGCAGGCGCGCAAGCGCGGGCTCGGTCCACGCCGCCGATTGCAGCACGTTCGCGATGAGGTTGCGATGCAGCAGCGTAGCGCCTTTCGACACGCCGGTCGTGCCGCCCGTGTACTGGAGGAACGCGATGTCTTCGGGCTTCTGCTCGACAGGCTTGAACGTGATGCGCGCGCCGGCCGAGAGCGCGTCGTTGAAGCTCACATGACCCGGCAGGCTCCAGGCAGGCACCATCTTCTTCACGTTGCGCACGACGTAGTTCACGATGAAGCCCTTCGCCGCGCCGAGCAGATCGCCCATCGACGCCACCACGATGTGCTTGACGCGCGTCCGGGCGACGACCGCCTGCAGCGTGACCGCGAAATTCTCGAGGATGACGATGGCTTCGGCGCCGCTGTCCTTGAGTTGATGCTCCAGCTCGCGCGGCGTGTAGAGTGGATTCACGTTCACGACGATATAGCCTGCGCGCAGGATGGCGGCCAGCACGATCGGGTACTGCAGCACGTTGGGCATCATGATCGCGATGCGCGCGCCGGGCGCGATACCCCGCGACTGAAGCCATGCGGCGAGCCGCGTCGAAAGTTCGTCGAGCTGGCCGTACGTGATCGACTTGCCCATGCACGCGAACGCGGGCTTCGAGCGGTTGGCGTTGAAGCTCTCCGTGAGCAGCGCCGTAATGGACGCATATTGGCTGGCGTCGATTTCCGCGGGTACGCCGGGTGGGTATGATTTCAGCCAGACTTTATCCATGCGGCGTCTCCTCCTGAATATTTTCGAATGGTCGTGCTAAAACGCTGATCGTAGCATGCAGCAGGCGTTTTTCTTCCTCGAATCAGCGAGTTAGAAAGTCCCCTCGAACTACTGCGAGCGCTTTTTAGGCGGTATTTTTTCAGGGTTTACACGCGTTCGACTTCCACGAGGCAGTCATAAAACGTGGCCGAGCCGCCCAGATCGGTGAGCGCCTGGCTCGTCACTTCGTTCGCGTTGCGGCCGTCCGGTGCAAGCTTCTTCCACCAGATCGACAGCCCCACCACGAGGCCTTCGCGCGCACGGTCGGAAACACGAGCACGCGCTTGCATCGACCCACGGTCGTTGAAGATACGCACCTGGTCGCCGTCGGCGATGGCGCGTCGGGCGGCGTCGGTGGGATGGAGATCGAGGTGCGGCTCGCCTTCTGTCGCCCGCAAGCTCTCGACATTCACGAAGGTACTGTTGAGAAAGTTACGAGCGGGCGGCGAGATCATCGCGAGCGGATAGCGGGCGGCCAACTCGGGCGCGCCGTCCGCCGATTCGTACGGCGGCAGGTAGTCGGGCACTGGATCGAGGCCGGCCTTCGCGAGCGCCTCGCTGTAGAACTCGCACTTGCCCGTGGGCGTGCGAAAGCCGCCGTTGGCAAACGGCGCATCGGTGATATTCAGCTTCACCCAGCCATCCTGCTTGAGCCTCGCCCAATTGGCGCCGGCGAGCGCGGGATCGCTCCAGTCGAACGCGCGCGCGGCCACTTCCTCGTCGCTCTCGAAAAGCGCCGGTTCGCTCAGGCCCATTGCGCGCGCAATCGAGCGGAAGATCTCAGTGTTCGGACGCGCCTCACCCACCGGTGCGATAGCCGGCAGATTGGCCATCACATACGTATGGCCGTAGGACTTATGAACGTCGAGGTGCTCGAACTGGGTCGTGGCGGGCAACAGCAAGTCGGCATAGTCGGCCGTGTCGGTCTGGAATTGCTCGAGCACGATCGTGAACAGATCTTCGCGCGCAAAGCCGGCAGCGACTTTCGTCGAGTCCGGCGCGACCGCCACCGGGTTCGAGTTATACACGACGATCGCCTCGATCTTCGGACCGAACGCTGTGTCGCCCGCATGGGTGAGCGCGTCGCCGATCTGGTTCATGTTAACGACGCGCGGCTGATGCTTGGGCCAGCCAGGAATCAGATCGGGACGCTGCAGCGCATTTGCATCGATCGGCGCCCAACCCGACGACGACAGCAGCATGCCTCCCGCCCGCTCGCGCCATGCGCCAGTCAGCGCCGGCAGACACGCGATGGCACGTACCGCGTTGCCGCCGCCACGCACGCGCTGAAGACCATAATTCATGCGGATCGCCGCCTTGCGCGTAGAAGCGTAGAGGCGTGCGAGATCGATGACGGTCTGCTCCTCGATGCCGCAGATCTGTGCGACACGCGCAGGCGTATAGCCAAGTGCGCGCGCCTTCAGTTGTTCGAAGCCATGCGTATGCGCTGCGATGTAGTCGTGATCGAGACGGTCTTCCATGATCAGCACGTGCATCATGCCGAGCGCGAGCGCACCGTCGGTGCCGGGCTTCAGCGCGATGTGCTGGTGGCACTTCTCCGCCGTGAGCGAACGATACGGGTCGATCGCGATCAGCTTCGCGCCATTGCGTTTGGCTTCCTGCGCGCGCGTCCAGAAATGCAGGTTCGAGGCGATCGGATTCGCGCCCCAGATCAGGATCACTTCGCTCTCGGCGAAATGCTCGGTGAGCATGCCCAAGCTCGATCCATACGTGTAGCGCAGACCCGCTGCGCCCGCCGCTGCACAGATCGTGCGATCGAGCCGCGACGCCCCGACCTTGTGGAAAAAGCGCTGTGCAATACTGTCGCCCTGCACGAGGCCCATCGTTCCTGCATAGCTATACGGCAGGATCGCTTCGGGCGCGCGCTGCGCAATTTCACCAAGCCGGGCGGCGGCGATCGCGCATGCCTCGTCCCAGCTGATCGGCTCGAAGCGCCCTTCGCCCTTGCGACCGACGCGCTTCATCGGTTGCGTGAGGCGCTTCGGGTGATGCACACGTTCGGCGTAACGGGTCACTTTCGTGCAGAGCACTCCTTGCGTCGGCGGATGATCGGGGTCGCCGCTCACCTTGATGGCCTTGCCGTTCTCGACGGTCACGCGCATCGCGCAGGTGTCGGGGCAGTCGTGGGGACAGACTGCGCGGGCAAATTCGGCTCGGGCGTTCATGAGGAATCCGTCGATGGGAGGTAAGGTCGATACCGCAATTTTATTATGTCCGGCACGCGTAACCTGCGCACACCCGGGCGGTTGCCGCGAAAAAAAAGGTTCGGCGTAGAATGGTCCGTCCAGGCCCGCCTCGAATTGAGAGCGTGGGCGCCCACTTTCCCGAGCACTGTCCGCCATGAAACTGATCCCGGAAATCCAGGCCGCCCAAGGCGAAATCCAGGGCCTACGACGAGCGATCCACGCCCACCCGGAACTGCGCTACGAAGAAACCCAAACGGCCGAGCTGGTTGCATCGAAGCTTGCCGAATGGGGAATCGAGGTGCATCGGGGGCTGGGCAAAACGGGGGTTGTCGGCGTGCTAAAAAGAGGCAGCGGCGCACGATCCATTGGCCTGCGCGCCGATATGGACGCTCTGCCCATTCAAGAGTTGAACACATTCGAGCATCGCTCTCACAACGAAGGGAAGATGCATGCGTGCGGCCACGACGGCCACACGGCGATGCTGCTCGGTGCAGCGCAACATCTCGCAAAGCACGGTCAATTCGACGGCACCATCGTGTTCATCTTCCAACCCGCGGAGGAAGGCGGTGCGGGTGCGAAAGCCATGATCGACGATGGGCTGTTCACGCGCTTTCCCGTGGACGCCGTGTTCGGCATACACAACTGGCCTGGCATGCCGGCGGGATACTTCGGCGTGACCGAGGGGCCGATCATGGCGTCCAGCAACGAGTTTCGCATCGAAATCAAAGGCGTGGGATCGCATGCCGCGCTGCCGCACAACGGACGTGATCCGGTCTTCACTGCGGTGCAAATTGCCAATGGACTGCAAAGCATCATCACGCGCAACAAGAAGCCGATCGATACAGCAGTACTATCGATTACGCAGATTCACGCCGGCGATGCCGTGAATGTGGTGCCGAACACGGCATGGATTGCGGGGACGGCACGCACCTTCACAACGGAAACACTCGACCTTATCGAGACCCGTCTACGCAAGATAGCGGAGAGCACGGCAGAGGCCTACGAGTGTACGGTCGACGTCACGTTCCATCGCAACTATCCACCGACGGTGAACAGCAGCGCAGAGGCGCAATTCGCCGCGCAGGTAATGAAGGAAGTCGTGGGCCCCGATCGCGTAGACGACGGTATCGAGCCCACCATGGGCGCCGAGGACTTCTCGTTCATGTTGCTGGAGAAACCGGGCTGCTACGCGTTCCTTGGCAACGGTGACGGCGGGCACCGCGACGCGGGCCACGGCGCGGGACCATGCATGCTGCACAATGCCAGCTACGACTTCAACGATCAGTTGCTACCGGTTGGCGCATCGTACTGGGTACATCTCGCGACGAAATTTTTGGCCCAGAAGTAGGGATTCGCGGCGGCTTCAACGAAAAAGCCGGCCTGCGAGGTTCACGGGTCGGCTTTTTGTTATGTGCGAGACTTGTGGGTTTGGCTGCGTATTTCCACGCACGCAAACGCCAGAACCCCGGCGCTCATTCGGAGTCACCGGGGTTCTGGACATACTGCATGGGGAGCCTGACGATTACCTACTTTCACACGGGCAATCCGCACTATCATCGGCGTGGAGCTGTTTCACGGTCCTGTTCGGGATGGGAAGGGGTGGGACCAGCTCGCTATGGTCATCAGGCATGACGGGTTGCTGCGTCGCACGGGTTTGGGTGAACCTGGCGCCACAGCCAATCGGGAAGAAGCGTAAAGAGGTGCTGTTTCTTGGGGTTGTGTTGTTTCCGGCACAACACCGATCTCTCAACCTGCGCGTCCTTCACTCCACACCGGGAGGAAGACACACCTGTTATAGGATCAAGCCTTACGGGCAATTAGTATCAGTTAGCTTAACGCATTACTGCGCTTCCACACCTGACCTATCAACGTCCTGGTCTCGAACGACCCTTCAAGGGGATCAAGTCCCCGGGGAAGTCTCATCTTGAGGCGAGTTTCCCGCTTAGATGCTTTCAGCGGTTATCTCTTCCGAACATAGCTACCCGGCAATGCCACTGGCGTGACAACCGGTACACCAGAGGTTCGTCCACTCCGGTCCTCTCGTACTAGGAGCAGGCCCCCTCAAACTTCCAGCGCCCACGGCAGATAGGGACCAAACTGTCTCACGACGTTTTAAACCCAGCTCACGTACCTCTTTAAATGGCGAACAGCCATACCCTTGGGACCGGCTACAGCCCCAGGATGAGATGAGCCGACATCGAGGTGCCAAACACCGCCGTCGATATGAACTCTTGGGCGGTATCAGCCTGTTATCCCCAGAGTACCTTTTATCCGTTGAGCGATGGCCCTTCCATACAGAACCACCGGATCACTATGACCTGCTTTCGCACCTGCTCGACTTGTCAGTCTCGCAGTCAAGCACGCTTATGCCATTGCACTATCAGCACGATTTCCGACCGTACCTAGCGTACCTTCGTACTCCTCCGTTACACTTTGGGAGGAGACCGCCCCAGTCAAACTGCCTACCATGCACTGTCCCCGACCCGGATCACGGGCCAAGGTTAGAACCTCAAACAGATCAGGGTGGTATTTCAAGGACGGCTCCATGCAGACTGGCGTCCACACTTCACAGCCTCCCACCTATCCTACACAAACCGGTTCAAAGTCCAATGCAAAGCTACAGTAAAGGTTCATGGGGTCTTTCCGTCTAGCCGCGGGGAGATTGCATCATCACAAACACTTCAACTTCGCTGAGTCTCGGGAGGAGACAGTGTGGCCATCGTTACGCCATTCGTGCAGGTCGGAACTTACCCGACAAGGAATTTCGCTACCTTAGGACCGTTATAGTTACGGCCGCCGTTTACCGGGACTTCAATCAAGAGCTTGCACCCCATCATTTAATCTTCCGGCACCGGGCAGGCGTCACACCCTATACGTCCACTTTCGTGTTTGCAGAGTGCTGTGTTTTTATTAAACAGTCGCAGCCACCAGTTTATTGCAACCCCTTCACCCTCGGAGCGCAGGCTCCTCAAGCTACCAGGGCGTACCTTATCCCGAAGTTACGGTACCAATTTGCCGAGTTCCTTCTCCCGAGTTCTCTCAAGCGCCTTAGAATACTCATCTCGCCCACCTGTGTCGGTTTGCGGTACGGTTAATGTTGAACTGAAGCTTAGAGGCTTTTCCTGGAACCCCTTCCAGTTGCTTCGCTTCCGAAGAAGCTCGCGCCACACCCTTGAATTACGCGCCCGGATTTGCCAAAGCGCCTTCTCCAATGCAGCGACCGGGACTTCCAACACCCGGACAACCTTCCGCGATCCGTCCCCCCATCGCATTCAACACTAGTGCAGGAATATTGACCTGCTTCCCATCAGCTACGCATTTCTGCCTCGCCTTAGGGGCCGACTCACCCTACGCCGATGAACGTTGCGTAGGAAACCTTGGGCTTACGGCGAGGGGGCCTTTCACCCCCTTTATCGCTACTCATGTCAGCATTCGCACTTCTGATACCTCCAGCACACTTTCCAGTGCACCTTCGCAGGCTTACAGAACGCTCTCCTACCATGCACATAAATGTGCATCCGCAGCTTCGGTATATGGCTTAGCCCCGTTACATCTTCCGCGCAGGACGACTCGATCAGTGAGCTATTACGCTTTCTTTAAAGGGTGGCTGCTTCTAAGCCAACCTCCTGACTGTTTTAGCCTTCCCACTTCGTTTCCCACTTAGCCATATTTGGGGACCTTAGCTGGCGGTCTGGGTTGTTTCCCTCTTGACACCGGACGTTAGCACCCGATGTCTGTCTCCCGTGATTGCACTCTTCGGTATTCGGAGTTTGCTATGGCGACGTAATCCGCAATGGACCCATCAACCATGACAGTGCTCTACCCCCGAAGGTGATACACGAGGCACTACCTAAATAGTTTTCGGAGAGAACCAGCTATTTCCAGGTTTGTTTAGCCTTTCACCCCTATCCACAGCTCATCCCCTAACTTTTCAACGTTAGTGGGTTCGGTCCTCCAGCACGTGTTACCGTGCCTTCAACCTGGCCATGGATAGATCACCTGGTTTCGGGTCTACACCCAGCGACTAATCGCCCTGTTCGGACTCGCTTTCGCTACGCCTGCCCTATTCGGTTAAGCTTGCCACTGAATGTAAGTCGCTGACCCATTATACAAAAGGTACGCCGTCACCCCTTGCGAGGCTCCGACTGTTTGTATGCATGCGGTTTCAGGATCTGTTTCACTCCCCTCCCGGGGTTCTTTTCGCCTTTCCCTCACGGTACTGGTTCACTATCGGTCGATCACGAGTATTTAGCCTTGGAGGATGGTCCCCCCATCTTCAGACAGGATTTCACGTGTCCCGCCCTACTTGTCGCATCCCTAGTTCTTCCATTCCGTTTTCGTCTACAGGGCTATCACCTGCTATGGCCGCACTTTCCAGAGCGTTCGACTAACGGTACAGATAAAGAATGCAGGCTGATCCCATTTCGCTCGCCACTACTCTGGGAATCTCGGTTGATTTCTTTTCCTGCGGCTACTTAGATGTTTCAGTTCGCCGCGTTCGCTTCACGTGACCTATGTATTCAGTCACGGATACTCCATTCGGAGTGGGTTTCCCCATTCGGACATCTCCGGATCAAAGCTTGTTTGCCAGCTCCCCGGAGCTTTTCGCAGGCTACCGCGTCCTTCATCGCCTGTGATCGCCAAGGCATCCACCACATGCACTTGTTCGCTTGACCCTATAACGGGTGCGTCTCTCGACTCACTCGCTACAGGCTGAGTTTTCGCGTTGTGCCGTATTCCAAAGCCCTCTTTCGAGGAACTTAAAAATACATCGATACAATCACAACCCTGATTCACCTACTCCACACCCATCTCTAAGTGTGTTTCAGATAAATCTCTTTACTACTTCTTCCTGATTGTTAAAGAACGACAGCCGATACGTTTTCACATACCGCTCTGACTGGCTCAATCGCCAATGCAAAACTCCCTGCATTTAACTGCTCCTGCAGGATGCTGTGCATTAGGGATTGGTGGAGGATGACGGGATCGAACCGACGACCCCCTGCTTGCAAAGCAGGTGCTCTCCCAGCTGAGCTAATCCCCCAGTCATGCATACTCAAGGGGGTTACCAGTCAGCCACCGCGCAGACAAATTGGTGGGTCTGGATGGATTCGAACCATCGACCCCCGCCTTATCAAGACGGTGCTCTAACCGACTGAGCTACAGACCCCTGAGTCTGTCTTTTCTACAGCCGACAAGTGTGAGCGCTTCAATGAACTTCGCAATGAGCTCTGGAAAGGAGGTGATCCAGCCGCACCTTCCGATACGGCTACCTTGTTACGACTTCACCCCAGTCATGAATCCTGCCGTGGTGACCGTCCTCCTTGCGGTTAGACTAGCCACTTCTGGCAAAACCCACTCCCATGGTGTGACGGGCGGTGTGTACAAGACCCGGGAACGTATTCACCGCGGCATGCTGATCCGCGATTACTAGCGATTCCAGCTTCACGCAGTCGAGTTGCAGACTGCGATCCGGACTACGATCGGTTTTCTGGGATTGGCTCCACCTCGCGGCTTGGCAACCCTCTGTTCCGACCATTGTATGACGTGTGAAGCCCTACCCATAAGGGCCATGAGGACTTGACGTCATCCCCACCTTCCTCCGGTTTGTCACCGGCAGTCTCCCCGGAGTGCTCTTGCGTAGCAACTGGGGACAAGGGTTGCGCTCGTTGCGGGACTTAACCCAACATCTCACGACACGAGCTGACGACAGCCATGCAGCACCTGTGTGACGGCTCCCTTTCGGGCACTCCCGGCTCTCACCAGGATTCCGTCCATGTCAAGGGTAGGTAAGGTTTTTCGCGTTGCATCGAATTAATCCACATCATCCACCGCTTGTGCGGGTCCCCGTCAATTCCTTTGAGTTTTAATCTTGCGACCGTACTCCCCAGGCGGTCAACTTCACGCGTTAGCTACGTTACCAAGCCAATGAAGGCCCGACAACCAGTTGACATCGTTTAGGGCGTGGACTACCAGGGTATCTAATCCTGTTTGCTCCCCACGCTTTCGTGCATGAGCGTCAGTATTGGCCCAGGGGGCTGCCTTCGCCATCGGTATTCCTCCACATCTCTACGCATTTCACTGCTACACGTGGAATTCTACCCCCCTCTGCCATACTCTAGCGATGCAGTCACCAATGCAGTTCCCAGGTTAAGCCCGGGGATTTCACATCGGTCTTGCATCACCGCCTGCGCACGCTTTACGCCCAGTAATTCCGATTAACGCTTGCACCCTACGTATTACCGCGGCTGCTGGCACGTAGTTAGCCGGTGCTTATTCTTCCGGTACCGTCATCCCCCCGGGGTATTAACCCAGAGGTTTTCTTTCCGGACAAAAGTGCTTTACAACCCGAAGGCCTTCTTCACACACGCGGCATTGCTGGATCAGGCTTGCGCCCATTGTCCAAAATTCCCCACTGCTGCCTCCCGTAGGAGTCTGGGCCGTGTCTCAGTCCCAGTGTGGCTGGTCGTCCTCTCAGACCAGCTACGGATCGTCGCCTTGGTGAGCCTTTACCCCACCAACTAGCTAATCCGCCATCGGCCACCCCAATAGCGCGAGGTCTTGCGATCCCCCGCTTTCATCCTAAGATCGTATGCGGTATTAATCCGGCTTTCGCCGGGCTATCCCCCACTACTGGACATGTTCCGATGTATTACTCACCCGTTCGCCACTCGCCACCAGGTGCAAGCACCCGTGCTGCCGTTCGACTTGCATGTGTAAGGCATGCCGCCAGCGTTCAATCTGAGCCAGGATCAAACTCTTCAGTTCAATACCTGTTACTGTTTTCTGTCCCTCTCGAGACAGGTCGCTCACTCAAAGCTGACAGGTTCTGAATAAATTCAAAAACCTGACTTACTTTTGTGTGAGACTCTTGATACTTTCGCTACTCCCGGTCATCCCCGAAAGAATCACCAGGTCACGAAACCCATCAAGCGCCCACACTTATCGGCTGTAAATTTTTAAAGATCGCGTCGCACAAGACACCGGAACTACTTCAAACCACCCGGCGCTTTCTGCGTTGCTGCGTCAGCAGCAGAGAAACGAGATTATGCAGACTCTTTCGCGTTTCGTCAACATCTTTTTTAACGTCGCCGTTTAAAAACTGATGACTTCACGCCCCGCCGTTTCTCGCGGCAGGCTTCGCTGCCGGACTTCAGCGGGCGAAGGGGGCGAATCTTAGCGCGCCCAAGGCCGCTCCGCAAGAGGCGGGCGAAAATTTCCCCCGCCGCCAACGACCGCCACTGGCTCGCGGCCAATGACAGTCACCAGATCGTGAGTTACTTGTGTGACTTACTTGTTCGTGAACACGGGCTTGCGCTTTTCCACGAAGGCCGCCATCCCTTCCTTCTGATCCTCGGTCGCAAAAAGCGAGTGGAACATGCGGCGCTCGAAGTGCACCCCCTCCGCGAGCGTGGTTTCGTATGCACGATTCACCGCCTCCTTGACCATCATGACGGCAGGCAGCGAGTACTCGCTAATGGTAGCGGCTGCAGCGAGCGCCTCGTTCAGGAGGTCCGCTGCAGGAATCACACGAGACACCAACCCCGCACGCTCAGCTTCCGCTGCATCCATCATGCGGGCGGTCAGGCACAAATCCATCGCTTTGGCCTTCGATACCGCACGCGGTAGACGTTGCGTACCGCCCGCGCCAGGAATCACGCCCAACTTGATTTCAGGCTGCCCAAACTTTGCAGTGTCCGCCGCAAAGATGATGTCGCACATCATCGCCAGTTCACAGCCACCGCCCAGTGCAAAGCCCGCAACAGCCGCAATGACCGGCTTGCGGATCGAGCGGATCGTCTCCCAATTGCGCGTAATGTAGTCGCCCTTGTAGACATCCATGAAGCTGTAGCTCGCCATCATGCCGATGTCAGCCCCCGCCGCGAACGCCTTCTCGCTGCCGGTAATGACGATTGCGCCAACCCCCTCATCGGCGTCGAACGCCTTGAGCGCTGCGCCGACTTCGTCCATCAACGCATCGTTCAGTGCGTTGAGCGCCTTCGGGCGGTTCAATGTGATCAGGCCGACTTTGCCGCGCGTTTCGACCAGGATGTTTTCGTACCCCATACGCCCTCCTTCCATCAAAGAAAAGTCCCTAAAAAAATTTTTCACGCCGAAGTTTGACTAATGCTAACATTCGCCAACCAACCGGTCGGTCAATTAATTGGCACGGACCTCCTCCAACCTCTCAATCAACGTTGCGCCATGACACATCCGTTGTTCGCCAAGCACGAAGCCGTGCTGCAAAAAGCGCTTGCCGCCATCGAGACGCGCGGCTACTGGAGTCCGTTCGCCGAAATGCCGAGCCCCAAAGTGTACGGGGAATCTGCCGCCGCAGACGGAGAAGCCGCATTCAAGGCTCATCTCAATCGCACCTTCGAACTCGACCAACCGGGCACCGGTGAAACCGTGGGCAGCGAGACCTCGCCGTTCGGTTTCGCGCTTGGCGCCCGTTACCCGAAGTCGACGCCCGATCAACTGATCGCAGCCGCGCAAAAGGCGCAGCGCGAATGGCGCGCCGCCGGCCCTCAGGCATGGGCGGGCGTGAGCCTCGAAATTCTGGATCGCCTGAACCGCGCGAGCTTCGAAATCGCCTTCAGCGTGATGCACACGACTGGCCAGGCGTTCATGATGGCCTTCCAGGCGGGCGGCCCGCATGCTCAGGACCGCGCGCTCGAAGCCGTTACCTACGCCTGGGACCAGTTGCGCCGCATTCCCGCCGACGCGCATTGGGAAAAGCCGCAAGGCAAGAACCCGCCGCTTGCGATGCAAAAGCGCTTTACCGTCGTGCCGCGCGGCATCGGTCTCGTGCTCGGCTGCTGCACGTTCCCAACCTGGAACGGCTATCCTGGTCTGTTCGCCGATCTGGCGACGGGCAATACGGTGATCGTCAAGCCGCATCCGGGTGCGATCCTGCCGCTTGCCGTCACCGTGCGCATTGCGCGCGAAGTGCTGCGCGAAGCCGGTTTCGATCCGAACGTGGTCACGCTGCTCGCAACCGATCCCAACGACGGCGCGCTCGTTCAACAACTCGCCCTGCGCCCCGAAATCAAGCTGATCGACTTCACCGGCAGCACGCAGAACGGCGACTGGCTCGAACAGCACGCGCACCAGGCGCAGGTTTACACCGAAAAGGCCGGTGTGAACCAGATCGTGATCGATTCCGTGACCGACCTGAAGGCCGCCGCGCGCAACATTGCGTTCTCGCTCTCGCTCTATTCGGGCCAGATGTGCACGGCGCCGCAGAACATCTATGTGCCGCGCACCGGCATTCAGACCGCCGAAGGCAATCTGAGCTTCGAAACCGTCGCGCAGGCGATCGCGGGCGCCGTGCAGAAGTTCGTGGCCGATCCCGCCCGCGCCGTGGAAGTGCTCGGCGCCATCCAGAACGAAGGGGTCACGGCGCGCATCGACGAAGCGCGCAAGCTGGGCACCGTGCTCGCCGACAGCCAGACGCTCGAGCACCCGCAATTCGCCGGCGCGCGCGTACGCACGCCGCTCGTGCTCGCGCTCGACGCCGCGCGCGACGCCGCCTCGTTCACGCGCGAATGGTTCGGCCCGATCTCGTTCGTGATCGCCACCGATTCGACCGCGCAATCGCTCGAACTGGCCGGCACGACCGCACGCGACCATGGCGCGCTCACGCTCTCGGTGTACAGCACCGATGACGCCGTGATCGAAGCCGCCCACGAAGCCGCGATCACCGGCGGCGTGGCGCTCTCGATCAACCTGACGGGCGGCGTGTTCGTAAATCAATCCGCGGCTTTCTCGGATTTTCACGGCACCGGCGCAAACCCGGCCGCGAACGCGGCACTCGCCGACGCCGCATTCGTGGCGAACCGTTTCCGAGTGGTTCAAAGCCGCGTCCATGTTGAACCGAAAGCGGCTCCGGTTGCAGTCGGCTAAACGACTTATGCGGTTTGGCCGAATAGCGCCTCACTCCCCGTCCCTCTAGCATGCAAGGCATGAGCGCACTTCCACGCTCATGCCGCAGGAATCCGAGATGACCGAAGCCTATATCTGCGACGCGATTCGCACTCCGTTTGGCCGCTACGGCGGCGCCCTGAAAGACGTACGCGCCGACGACCTCGCCGCCGTACCCATTCGCGCGCTAGTCGAGCGCAATCCCGGCGTGGACTGGAACGCCATCGACGACGTGCTTTACGGCTGCGCCAACCAGGCCGGCGAAGACAACCGCAATGTCGCCCGCATGGCCGCGCTGCTCGCGGGCCTGCCTACGGTTGTGCCCGGCGGCACGCTCAACCGCCTGTGCGGCTCGGGCCTCGACGCAGTCGGTAGCGCGGCGCGCGCCATCAAGGCCGGAGAAGCGCGGCTGATGATCGCGGGC
Organism: Paraburkholderia sp. A3BS-1L; assembly: GCF_051125215.1. Lineage (NCBI taxonomy): Bacteria > Pseudomonadati > Pseudomonadota > Betaproteobacteria > Burkholderiales > Burkholderiaceae > Paraburkholderia > Paraburkholderia sp. A3BS-1L. The sequence goes on from NZ_CP120442.1 coordinate 2,892,102, forward strand.
GGCGTGGAAAGCATGACGCGCGCGCCGTTCGTAATGGGCAAGGCCGCATCGGCCTTCTCGCGCGATGCCGCCATCTACGACACCACCATCGGCTGGCGTTTCGTGAACAAGCTGATGAAGCAGCAATATGGCATCGATTCGATGCCAGAAACGGCGGAAAACGTCGCGGTCGAGTTCAACATCAGCCGCGCCGATCAGGACGCATTCGCGCTGCGCAGTCAGCAGAAAGCCGCTCGGGCGCAGAAAGACGGCACGCTCGCGCAGGAAATCGTCGCCGTCGAGATCGCGCAGAAGAAAGGCGATCCGGTGCGCGTGACGCTCGACGAGCATCCGCGCGAAACATCGCTCGAAGCGCTCGGCAAGCTCAAGGGCGTGGTGAAACCCGACGGCACGGTCACGGCCGGCAACGCATCGGGCGTCAACGACGGCGCCTGCGCCCTGCTGCTCGCAAATGAAGAAGCCGCAAACCAGTACAGCCTGCGCCGCCGCGCGCGCGTGCTCGGCATGGCGACGGCCGGCGTCGCGCCGCGCATCATGGGCTTCGGCCCCGCGCCCGCCACGCAAAAGCTGCTCAAGCAACTGGGCATGACGCTCGACCAGTTCGACGTGATCGAACTCAACGAAGCATTCGCGTCGCAAGGCCTCGCAGTGCTGCGCGCGCTCGGCGTCGCCGACGACGATCCACGCGTGAACCCGAACGGCGGTGCGATTGCGCTGGGCCATCCGCTCGGCGCTTCGGGTGCGCGGCTCGTCACAACTGCGCTGCATCAACTTGAACGCACCCAGGGGCGCTACGCGCTTTGCACGATGTGCATCGGCGTTGGCCAGGGCATTGCACTGGCGATCGAGCGCGTCTGAGCAGCGCGCTGAAAGCCAGCGCAGCCACCCGCCGGGCAACGCGCGCGGCGGCCCGAGTAGAGAAGGAGCCAGCTTGGCGTGGGACCAGAGTAAGGCGCTAAAGCGCCAACTCTGGTCGACAAGGAGACAACCAATGCCCTACGAAGCAATCCGCGTCGAAATCGACACATCCACGCGCGTGGCCACGATCACGCTGAACCGACCGGACAAGCTCAACAGCTTCACTCGCGCCATGCACCGCGAACTCGCGGCGGCGCTCGACGAAGTCACCGCCGCCGGCGCGCGCGCGCTCGTGCTGACCGGCGCGGGCCGCGGCTTCTGCGCAGGCCAGGATCTCGCCGACCTCGATTTCACGCCAGGCGCGATGACCGACCTCGGCGCGCTCATCGAAGAACATTTCAACCCGTTGATAAGGCGCATCCAGACACTGCCGATGCCCGTCATTGCGGCCGTCAACGGCACCGCCGCCGGCGCGGGCGCGAATCTCGCCTTCGCTTGCGATCTCGTGCTCGCCGCGCGCTCCGCCAGCTTCATTCAGGCGTTCGTGAAGATCGGCCTCGTGCCCGACTCGGGCGGCACGTGGTTCCTGCCCAAACGCGTGGGCATGGCGCGCGCGCTCGGCCTCGCCATGACGGGCGACAAGCTCAGCGCCGAAAAGGCCGAAAACTGGGGCCTCGTCTGGCAAGTAACGGACGACACCGAACTCGCAGCGACCGCCGCGACGCTTGCCGCGCATCTCGCGAAGCAGCCCACGCGCGCCGTCGTCGCCACACGCGAAGCGTTGCGCGCTTCGGCCACGAACACGCTCGATGCGCAACTCGATCTCGAGCGCGATCTGCAGCGCGAACTGGGCGCGTCGCATGACTACGCCGAGGGCGTGCAAGCCTTCATCGAGAAACGCGCGCCGCGCTTCGAGGGTCGTTGACATGAATGCATCGACATCCCCGCAAACCGCTGCGCTCGCCGACATGACGCCCGACGAACTCGCCCGCGCCACCGCGCAAGCCATGTACGCGGCCGACGGCTGCAGCCGGGCGCTCGGCATGGAACTGCTCGAAGTGCGCGCGGGCTACGCACGCTTGCGCATGGCCGTGCGTCTCGAGTTCCTCAATGGCCATCAGATCTGTCACGGCGGCCTGATCTTCACGCTCGCGGACTCGACCTTCGCGTTCGCCTGCAATACCTACAACGTGAACACCGTCGCCGCGGGTTGCTCGATCGAGTTCCTGCGCCCGGTCCAACCCGACGACGTGCTCACCGCCGAAGCCGTCGAGCAGGTGCTTTCCGGGCGCAACGGCATTTACGACATCCGCGTAACGAACCGCGCAGGCGAAACCGTCGCCATGTTCAGAGGCAAGTCCGCCCAGATTCGCGGCAACGTGATTCCCGCCGCCGGGTAACACAGCGCGCCTGTATCTGCACAAACGCACGAACCGAATTCCATTTGCGAAGTTTGAGGAGACATCGATGACTACCCCGCTGCCGCTCGAGCCCATTGAAACGGCCAGCCGCGACGAACTCGCGGCGCTTCAGCTCGAACGGCTGAAATGGTCGCTCAACCACGCGTACGAGCATTCGCCCGTGTACCGGCGCAAGTTCGACGAAGCCGGCGTGCATCCGTCCGACCTGAAGTCGCTCGCCGACCTCGCGCGCTTCCCGTTCACGACAAAGAAGGACTTGCGCGACAGCTATCCGTTCGGGATGTTCGCTGTGCCGCAGGACCAGATCTCGCGCATTCATGCGTCGTCGGGCACGACAGGCAAGCCGACAGTCGTGGCCTACACGGCGCGCGACATCGACACCTGGGCCAACCTGGTCGCGCGCTCGGTGCGCGCGGCAGGCGCGCGGCGCGGCGACAAGGTACACATCAGCTATGGCTACGGCCTCTTCACGGGCGGTCTCGGCGCACACTACGGCGCGGAGCGCGCAGGACTCACGGTGATTCCGTTCGGCGGCGGCCAGACCGAAAAGCAGGTCCAGCTGATTCAGGACTTCCGCCCTGACATCATCATGGTCACGCCGAGCTACATGCTCGCCATCGCCGACGAAATGGAGCGGCAAGGCATTGATCCGGCCACATGCTCGCTGCGCATCGGCATTTTCGGCGCGGAACCATGGACCAACGACATGCGCGCCGCCATCGAACAGCGCATGGGCATCACGGCCGTCGACATCTACGGTCTATCCGAAGTGATGGGACCCGGCGTGGCCTCCGAGTGCGCGGAGACCAAGGACGGCCCGACGATCTGGGAAGATCACTTTTACCCCGAGATCATCGACCCCGATACCGGCGAAGTACTGCCCGACGGCGAGTTCGGCGAACTGGTCTTCACTTCGCTCACGAAAGAGGCGCTGCCCATCATCCGCTATCGCACGCGCGACCTCACGCGACTGTTGCCAGGCACGGCGCGCACCATGCGCCGCATGGAAAAGATCACGGGCCGCTCGGACGACATGCTCATCATCCGCGGCGTAAACGTGTTCCCGACGCAAATCGAGGAACTGCTGCTCAAGCAGCATGCGCTGGCGCCGCACTATCAGATCGTTCTGACCAAGGAAGGTCCGATGGACGTGATGACGCTCAATTGCGAGCCGTGCCCCGAAACCGCACCCGACTATGGCGCGCTCGACGCTGCGAGCAAGCAGCTTGCGTACGACATCAAATCGCTGATCGGCGTGACCGCGAAGGTGAATGTGCTGGAAGTGAACGGCATCGAGCGCTCCGTTGGCAAGGCCAGGCGCGTGATCGACAAGCGGCCGAAGTAAGCAGCCGAAACAGGCCGCCCCCAGGCAGGGAAACGAAAAAGCCGGCGTCTGCTCAGATCGCCGGCTTTTTCACGTTTGTGCTTCGTGCGGGATGCTCACGGGTTCGGCCTACGAGTTCGGGAACAGCAGCCACATGCGGCCGTCCTGCTTCATCTTGCCGGCCAGATCGCCGGCATCGTCGCCAAGGCCCCAGAAGTAGTCGGCGCGCACGCCGCCCTTGATGGCCGTGCCGGTATCCTGCGCGAACACGAGCCGGTTGAGCGGCGTGTTCGTGAGCGGGCGGGTAGTCTGCAGAAAGACCGGCGTGCCGAGTGGGATCGACGCCGGGTCGACCGCAATCGAGCGCTCCGGCGTGAGGGGCACGCCCAGCGCGCCAATCGGGCCGTCGGCGCCGCCGTGCGGCGCGCCTTCGTTGGACGGCATTTCGCGGAAGAACACGAAGCGCGGGTTGGTGTCGAGCAGCGCGTCCACGCGCGTCGGGTTCGCGCGCGCCCACGCCTTGATGCCCTGCATGGTAGCCTGCGCGGGCGTGAGCTCGCCGCGATCGAGCAGCCAGCGGCCGATCGACTTGTAGGGCTGATTGTTGGTGCCGCCAAAGCCCACGCGCATCACACTGCCATCTTCCATGACGATGCGACCCGACCCTTGCACCTGCAGGAAGAACGCTTCGATGGGATCGTCGACCCAGACGAGCTCGTTGCCGTTGAGAATGCCCGTGCGCTCCAATTGCGCGCGCGCCGGCAGCGCGGCGCCCGCGCGATAGCCGGCGGGCCAGCGATACAGCGCCGTCTGATAGACGCCGTGGCGCGTGCGCGAGCCGTGCAGCAACGGCTCGTAGTAGCCGGTCACCAGGCCGTCGAGCGTGCCGTCGTTGTTGGCGAATTGATAGGGTGTGAAGTACGTCTCGAAGAACAGGCGGGCACTGGCGGCGTCGAGATCGTCCAGCTGCGAGGCCGCCGCACAGGCGCGCTGCCAGCGCGGCTCACGCCCGAGGCGCGTGCAGTTCTGGCGCAGCGCTGCCGCGGCGCCGATCAACGAATCGTCCTGCCAGCCCGGCACCTGCTGCCAGGCCACCGCCGTGAGGCGCGCGGCCGCGATCTGCCCGGGCAGCGTCGGCGTGCCCTTGGGCGCCGTGGTGCTCACGTAGCTCGGGCCGCCGCACGCCGCGAGCAGTGCAGCGAGAGAAAGCGCACCCAGCCAGCCGCAAAACCGGCCACCGGATCGCACCTCGAGCCGAGTCGCCCCGCCTTTCACACGAATCGCGAAAAAACGGCGGGCCCGTTCGCGTGCGGCCGTTAATCCCGACATCACGCCAGACCGGCGCGCCGATTCTGGCGCACAATCTGACGCCAACGCGGACGCTCTGCCAAGAGCCCGCTCGAGTCTCGCCTGCCGCCTAAAATCATTGCTTTCGATGGATGCCACCATGTCAGATCTGCTCGACGAATACCCGATGCTCATATTTGGGCTGGAGGCGCTGCTCGCGCTATTCCTGTTGATTTTCATCGTAATGTGGACCGCATCGGGCAGAAAGAAGCGCGCCCCGCACGATTCGCGGGACTAGCCGATACGGATAACGGGTTACGGATAACGGTTCAAGGAGAGGTTCAGTGCAGCGTGCGCGGCATGCGCAGGATGAACTCGGACACGGGCGCTTCGAAGCGCTCGCCGTCCTCCGCCACGCAGAAGTAATCCCCGCGCATGGTGCCCACCGGCGTCGCAATCACCGCCCAGCTCGTGTATTCGAAGTGCTCGCCCGGCTTCAGCAGCGGCTGATGCCCGACGACGCCGAGCCCCTTCACTTCCTGCACCTGATTTTCACTGTCGGTGATGACCCAGTGCCGCGCGATGAGTTGTGCGCTCACCTGTCCGGTATTGCGTATGGTCAGCGTGTACGCGAAGGCATATTGCCGGCGCTCCGGGTCCGACTCTTCGGGCAGATAGCGCACCTGCGAGGTCACGCTGAATTCGTACTGGCTCATCCTTGTTCCAGGTGCCGGGCCGCGTGGGCCGGTATTACGGTCGTCGGCCGTGCGCAGCGCGCATTGCCATCGTTGTGAAAGCGCCCTCGGCGCCTCCGGGCGCGGGTCCCGTCAAGCGGGCCCTATGGAGGTGCATTCTGCTTGATGCAGGCAGCACCCGCAACCCGCTACGCGCTGCACGGGCCACCGCCCGCGCCGCGAGGTCCGCCTTGGCCGGACGGCCAACAAGGCGGCCAGCGGCAAGGGAAACGCCATCAAAACTACGCGCGCTGCGACCAACGGCCCCTGTGCCTGACGGTAAAATACGGTTTTTCCGCCAGTTTTCCGATTGCCGCCATGACGCAATTCCGCATCGCCCCCAGCATCCTCTCCGCCGACTTCGCGCGTCTTGGCGAGGAAGTCCGCAACGTCGTCGAAGCCGGCGCCGACTGGATCCACTTCGACGTAATGGACAACCATTACGTGCCGAACCTCACCATCGGCCCGCTCGTGTGCGAGGCGATCCGTCCGCACGTGAACGTGCCCATCGACGTGCATCTGATGGTGCGCCCGGTCGACCGCATCGTGCCCGACTTCGCCAAGGCCGGGGCGAACCTGATCAGCTTCCATCCGGAAGGCTCGGACCACATCGACCGCACGCTCTCGCTGATCCGCGACCATGGCTGCAAGGCCGGCCTCGTGTTCAACCCGGCCACGCCGCTGAACTACCTCGATCACGTGATGGACAAGCTCGACCTCATCCTCATCATGTCGGTGAACCCGGGCTTCGGCGGCCAATCGTTCATTCCCGAGGCGCTCAACAAGCTGCGCGAGGCGCGCGCGAAAATCGATGCCTATACCGCGCGCACGGGCCGCGAGATTCATCTCGAAGTCGACGGCGGCGTGAAAGTCGAGAACATCGCCGAAATCGCGGCGGCGGGCGCGGATGCGTTCGTGGCCGGCTCGGCGATCTTCGGCAAGCCCGACTACAAGGCCGTGATCGACCAGATGCGCGCGCAGCTTGCAAGCGTGAGCGCCGGCAACGCGCAATGAACGCGCCGACGATCCACTTCAAGGCGCCGCGCATCGAAGCGGCGCTGATCGACCTCGACGGCACCATGGTCGACACCGCCGACGATTTCGCGGCGGGCCTGAACGGCATGCTCGCGCAACTCGATGCCGAGGAAACCACGCGCGAGGAAGTGATGGGCTACGTGGGCAAGGGCTCGGAGCATCTGATCCGCAGCGTGCTCGCGCCGCGCTTTCATGCCGACCACGTCGAAGCGCGCTTCGACGAGGCGCTCGCGCTCTACCAGGACGAGTACGCAAAGATCAACGGCCGCCACACGCGGCTCTATCCGGACGTGGAAGCGGGTCTTGCCGCGCTGCGCGACGCGGGCATCAAGCTCGCGTGCGTGACCAACAAGCCGCACCGCTTCGCCGTGGAGCTGCTCGAGCAATACGGCCTCGCGCAGTACTTCGAGGTCGTGCTAGGCGGCGACAGCCTGCCCAGGAAAAAGCCCGATCCGCTGCCCATGTTCACGGCGTGCGAGCGTCTGAGCGTGGCGCCCCAGGCGGCGGTCGCTATCGGCGATTCGGAGAACGATGCGCTTGCGGGCCGCGCGGCGGGCATGGCCACGCTCACGGTGCCGTACGGCTACAACCACGGTCAGCCTGTACAAAAAATTGAGTCGGATGGTATAGTTGCCTCGCTGCTCGACGCCGCCAAGGCTGTCGCGGCACACAATCTTCTGACCTGAGTCCAGTACTTACAGTCACCTTACCCTCATGTTTCTGAATAAAAAACGGAGTCTGAGCAGCATCGACCGGGGAGCCTGGCCCTGGCGTCGCTGGTCGCGCTAACCTCCCTCGAGGTTCGCTGAAGTCGCGCGCAAGCGTTTTCTTCAGCTCCGTTTTTTACTTCGCTGCGCGTTTCGCGCGTGTCTCGACTCTAAACTGTTGCAGTAGCCCGTCGGCTGGTCCAGTCGTGGTCTTTCGCTGTCCTTGCGTGTGGTTTCGTCATCCCGAGTCGCACTCGACTTGTCCTCGACGCAACCCGCCTGCCAGGGCACGCTAACGCCTACGTCCGCCCCGTCGCCGCAATGCTGCAACCGGCCTGGCAAGCGTTTTAGCGATGCCCGGCAGCATCAGCAACAAGCGAGCCACTAACGAGCGCCAGCGCAATCGAGCACTCAAAACAGACGCCATCGCGCACACGCCGCGCCCCTTTTTGAGCCGCACTGGGCCCGCACCCGAAGTCGCGACCGGCAGCACGCACAGGATCGGAACATGACCGAACTCGAATTTCAGTCCCTCGCCAATGAGGGCTACAACCGCATCCCGCTGATCGCCGAAGCGCTGGCCGATCTCGAAACGCCGCTCTCGCTGTATCTGAAGCTCGCACAGCCCGAGCGCGGCGGCGCCAACTCGTTCCTGCTGGAGTCCGTGGTGGGCGGCGAGCGCTTCGGGCGCTACTCGTTCATCGGTCTGCCCGCGCGCTCGCTGATCCGCACCCGCAACGGCGTCTCGGAAGTCGTACGCGACGGCCAGGTGACCGAGACGCACGACGGCGACCCGCTCGAATTCATCGCGCAATACCAGGCGCGCTTCAAGGTCGCGCAGCGCCCCGGCCTGCCGCGCTTCTGCGGCGGCCTCGCGGGCTACTTCGGCTACGACGCGGTGCGCTACATCGAGAAGAAGCTCGCCGAGACCTGCCCGCCCGACGACCTCGGCTTGCCCGACATCCAGTTGCTGCTGACCGAGGAAGTCGCCGTCATCGACAATCTCGCGGGCAAGCTCTATCTGATCGTCTACGCCGATCCGCAAACGCCCGAGGCCTACACGAAGGCCAAGCACCGCCTGCGCGAGCTCAAGCAGCGCCTGCGCACGACCGTGCAGCCGCCGGTGACTTCGGCGAGCGTGCGCACCGAGACGTATCGCGAGTTCAAGAAGGACGACTACCTCGCCGCCGTGCGCAAGGCGAAGGAATACATCGCGGCGGGCGAGCTGATGCAGGTGCAGGTGGGCCAGCGCATCAGCAAGCCGTATCGCGACAATCCGCTTTCGCTTTATCGCGCGCTGCGCTCGCTGAACCCGTCGCCGTACATGTACTACTACAACTTCGGCGACTTCCACGTGGTGGGCGCCTCGCCGGAGATTCTGGTGCGCCAGGAGCAGCGCGGCGAAGACCGCATCGTGACGATCCGTCCGCTCGCGGGCACGCGGCCGCGCGGCAACACGCCCGAGCGCGATGCGGAGCTCGCGACCGAGCTGCTCAACGATCCGAAGGAGATCGCCGAGCACGTCATGCTGATCGACCTCGCACGCAACGACGTGGGCCGCATCGCCGAGATCGGCTCGGTGGCCGTGACCGACAAGATGGTCATCGAAAAATACTCGCACGTGCAGCACATCGTGAGTTCGGTGGAGGGCAAGCTCAAGCCCGGCATGAACAACTTCGACGTGCTGCGCGCGACCTTCCCGGCCGGCACGCTCTCGGGCGCGCCCAAGGTGCGCGCGATGGAGCTCATCGACGAACTCGAGCCGGTGAAGCGCGGTCTCTACGGCGGCGCGGTCGGCTATCTCTCGTTCAACGGCGAGATGGATCTCGCGATTGCGATCCGCACCGGCCTCATCCACAACGGCAATCTGTATGTGCAGGCCGCGGCGGGCGTAGTCGCCGATTCGGTGCCCGAGTCCGAATGGCAGGAAACCGAAAACAAGGCGCGCGCCGTGCTGCGCGCCGCCGAGCAGGTGCAGGACGGCCTCGACAGCGACTTCTGAGCGGAGACAAGACCATGTTGCTCATGATCGACAACTACGATTCGTTTACCTACAACATCGTCCAGTACTTCGGCGAGCTTGGCGAAGACGTCCGCACGTACCGCAACGACGAAATCACCATCGACGAGATCAGGAAGCTCAACCCCGAGCGCATCTGCCTGTCGCCCGGACCGAGCAACCCGCAGCACGCAGGCATCACGCTCGACGTGCTGCGCGAATTCGCGGGCAAGACGCCGATTCTCGGCGTGTGCCTCGGCCACCAGGCCATCGGCGAAGCATTCGGCGGGCGCGTCGTGCGTGCGAAGACCATCATGCACGGCAAGGTGAGCCAGATCGAAACCGACTGCAAAGGCGTATTCGCCGACCTGCCGAAGCACTTCAACGTGACGCGCTACCACTCGCTCGCGATCGAGCGCGAGTCGCTGCCCGACTGCCTCGAAGTGTCGGCCTGGACCGACGACGGCGAAATCATGGGCGTGCGTCATCGCGAGCTTGCCGTGGAAGGCGTGCAGTTCCATCCTGAGTCGATCCTCTCGGAGCACGGCCATGCCCTCTTCGAGAATTTCCTGAAACAGACCAAGAGCGCTTGACCCGGAGGCGACCATCATGATTACCCCGCAGGAAGCGCTGCAACGCACGATCGAGCATCGCGAGATTTTCCACGACGAGATGCTCCACCTCATGCGCCTCATCATGCGCGGCGAGCTTTCGCCCGTGCTTTCGGCCGCCATCATCACCGGCCTGCGCGTGAAGAAGGAAACCATCGGCGAGATCGCTGCAGCCGCCACGGTCATGCGCGAATTCGCGAATCACGTCGAGGTGCAGGACAACTCGAACTTCATCGATATCGTCGGCACCGGCGGCGATGGTTCGCACACCTTCAATATTTCCACGGCCTCGATGTTCGTCGTGGCGGCGGCGGGCGCGAAGGTTGCCAAGCACGGCAACCGCGGCGTGTCGAGCAAGTCGGGCAGCGCGGACGTGCTCGAAGCGCTCGGAGTGAACATCGACCTGCAGCCTGACCAGGTGGCCGCGTCGATCGCCGAAACGGGCATGGGCTTCATGTTCGCGCCCAACCATCATCCGGCGATGAAGAACATCGCCGCCGTGCGCCGCGAACTGGGCGTGCGCACGATCTTCAACATCCTCGGGCCGCTCACGAATCCGGCCGGCGCGCCCAATCAGCTGATGGGCGTGTTTCACCCGGACCTCGTCGGCATCCAGGTGCGCGTGATGCAGCGTCTGGGCGCCAAGCACGTGCTCGTGGTGTACGGCAAGGACGGCATGGACGAAGTCTCGCTCGGCGCGGCCACGCTCGTGGGCGAACTGAAGGACGGCGAGATTCGCGAGTACGAGATCCACCCCGAAGACTTCGGCATGCAGATGGTCTCGAACCGCTCGCTCAAGGTGGAAAACGCCGACGAATCGAAGGCCATGCTGCTTGGCGCGCTCTCGAACGAGCCTGGCACGGCGCGCGAGATCGTCACGCTCAATGCGGGAACGGCGCTCTATTCGGCCAACGTCGTGAGTTCGATCGCCGACGGCATCGCGCTCGCGCGCGAAACCCTCGCCAGCGGCCGCGCCCGCGCGAAGGTCGACGAACTGGTACGCTTCACGCAACAGTTCAAACGCTGATCCATCACTGTTTTTGCCCGAACATCATGAGCGACATCCTCGAAAAAATCATTGCGGTGAAGCGCGAAGAAGTGCGCGCCGCCGAGCAGAGCGCACCGCTCGAAGAACTGCGTCTGGAGGCGAGCGCGCGCGATCTTCGCGACTTCGTCGGCGCCCTGCGCGCGAAGCACGCTAACGGCCTGGCCGCCGTGATCGCCGAAGTGAAAAAGGCGAGTCCCTCGAAGGGCGTGCTGCGCGAAAACTTCCAGCCCGCCGAAATCGCGCGCTCTTACGCAGAAGGCGGTGCGGCGTGCCTTTCCGTGCTCACCGATGTGCAATTCTTCCAGGGCAGCGTGGCGTATCTGGAAGCCGCGCGCGCCGCGTGCAACCTACCGGTGCTGCGCAAGGATTTCATCGTCGACCCGTATCAGGTCGTCGAAGCGCGCGCGATGGGCGCCGATGCGATCCTGCTGATCGCCGCCGCGCTCGAGCCCGGCCAGATGCGCGATCTCGAAGCGCTCGCGCATTCGCTGGGCCTCGCGGTGCTCGTCGAAGTGCACGATCGCGAAGAGCTCGAACACGCGCTCACGCTGAAGACGCCGCTCATCGGCATCAACAACCGCAATCTGCGCACCTTCGAGACCACGCTGCAAACCACCATCGGCATGCTCGACGATGTGCCTGAAGACCGCATCGTCGTGACCGAGTCGGGCATTCTCTCGCGTGCCGATGTCGAGAAGATGCGCGAGCTTTCGGTGCATACGTTCCTCGTGGGCGAGGCGTTCATGCGCGCGGAACATCCCGGCGCGGAACTTGCACGCATGTTCTTCTGATTGCGTCCAGGCAAAATTCAGGCAACAAACAGGTAACCAGCGACGATGGCCATCGAACGCGAAATCAAGCTCGCGCTGCCGCGCGACCAGGTGGACGCGGCGCGGCGTCTCTTCGAGGCGCGCGCCGGCGCACCAGGCCGCGTGGTGCGGCTGGAGAACATCTACTTCGACACGCCGTCGCTCGTGCTCGCGCGCGCGAAAAGCGCGCTGCGGCTGCGCCGCGCGCCCGAAGGCTGGCTCCAGACGTTCAAGACTGTGGGCGTGGCGCAAAACGGCCTCCATGCGCGGCATGAGTGGGAAATGCCGGTGGCGGGCGAAGCGCTCGAGATCGACAAGTTGCTGCGCGAGTGCGACGAAGCGGGCGTATCGACGGCGCTCTCCGACGCGGCGGCGAATCTGATCTCTCTCTTTCGCACCGATTTCACGCGTACGCTGTGGACCTTGCAAGTCGATGGCACACAGGTGGAAGCGGCCATCGATCAGGGCGAGGTCACGGCGAACGTGAACGGCGAAACGCGCCACACGCCCATCTGCGAAATCGAGCTGGAACTGAAGGACGGCGACGAAGCCGCGTTGCACACGCTTGCTGCAGAGCTGGCGAAGGTGCTGCCGGGACTCGCGCCCGACGATATCAGCAAGGCCCAGCGCGGCTACAAGTTGCGCGAAGGCTGAGGCGCGTACGCGGGGCGGCGCGCGACGCCGCCGAATCTCCGCGAATTCATCGCGACTTCATCGCGACTTCATCGCTGTTAGTTGCAACACGAACCTCCGAGCCTGCCGCCAGGCCTTTCACACGTCGAGCCGGATTGAATCGCAGCGCGATTCTTGCGACACTTGCCGCCCATGACCTCCACGAAACACACGCGCGCCGTGGCGCCGGTGCAAACCTCGCTGTTCGACGACACGCCGCCCGCAGCGGCATTGGCCACGCTCGACGAAACATCCGCGCCCGAAGTCGACCCGCGCCAGATCACGATCTTCTCGCTCTTCGACGACGACGAATTCCCCGCACCCGCACCAGCAACAGCGCCCATGCCCGCCAGCCACTCCCCCGCCACGCCCACCGGCAACCCGCCATCGAACGCCGCGATCGCGCGTCTCGAAGACCAGTTCGCCGCGCTGCCCGCGGCCTGGCGCGAGCTGCTCGCGCCGTTCATCGAAAGCGATGCGTACGCGCCGCTGTGCCGTTTCGTCGACGACGAACGCGCCGCCGGCAAGACCGTCTATCCCGCCGATGTGTTTCGCGCGTTGCGCCTCACCTCGCCCGACGAAGTGAAAGTGGTCATTCTCGGCCAGGACCCCTACCACGGCGACGACCGCGGCACGCCGCAAGCGCACGGCCTTGCGTTCTCGGTGCCGCCTGCGGTGCGCACCCCGCCCTCGCTGCGCAACATCTTCAAGGAGATCGCGGCGAGCCTCGGCATCGAGGCGCCCGCTCACGGCTGTCTCGATGCATGGGCGCGCCAGGGCGTGCTGCTGCTCAACACGGTGCTCACTGTCGAGCGCGCGAACGCCGCGAGCCACGCGAAGCGCGGCTGGGAGCGCTGCACCGACACGCTGATCCGCGAGATCGCCGCACGCCACGAACATCTCGTGTTCATGCTGTGGGGCGCGCACGCGCAGAACAAGCGCGCGCTCCTCGGCGCGGGCGAGCATTGCGTGCTGGAAGCGCCGCATCCGTCGCCACTTTCGGCGCATCGCGGCTTCCTCGGCTGCGGACATTTCGCGCAAGCCAACGCCTACCTGAGCGCGCACGGCCGCACGCCGATCGACTGGCGCTTGCCGGACACGGCTGAAGTGCTCGCCTGAAGCAGCAAAGCACGCCGCACGCACAATGGAAAACGCCACGAAGCGCGCTTCGTGGCGTTTTTGCTTGACCGCATGCGATACGGCGCCATGAAGCACCGCATCGTCATCGCTTCACAGCAGCCGCTCAGGCCGCCGCGATCGCTTCACGTGCGCTGGCGAGCGCTGCGCCGGCGGCGTCCGGGCCCATGTTCAGGCCTTCGGCGTAGATGAAGCTCACGTCGGTCATGCCGAGGAAACCGAGGAACGACTTGAGGTACGGCGTCTGGCTGTCGTTCGGCGTGCCGTGGTACTTGCCGCCACGTGCCGAAACCACGTACACCTTCTTTCCCGTGACGAGGCCCACGGGGCCGTTCGCGGTGTATTGGAACGTGATGCCTGCGCGTGCAATCCAGTCGAAGTAGGTCTTCAGTTGCGACGAAATGCCGAAGTTGTACATCGGCGCGCCAATCACGATGACGTCCGCGGCTTGCAGTTCGGCGATCAGCGCTTCGCTGCGCGCGGCGATGGCTTGCTGCTCCGGCGTACGCTGCTCGGCCGGCGTGAAGAACGCGCCGAGCACGGCGTCGTCGAGGTGCGGCAGCGGTTCGGCTTGCAGGTTGCGCGCGACGACCTTCGCACCCGGGTTCGATTGCTGGAGCTTGTTCGTCAACTCGTTGACGAGCAGCGTCGACTGGGCGCCTTGCGAGCGGGCGGCGGAATTGATTTGCAGGATGGTGGTCATGGTGACTCCTTCGGGTGTCGGTTGCGCAACGTTGCGCGAGTGAAGGCATTGTGTTTTTTTGCCGCGCCCCGAAAAAGTAGTCCGCCGATGACGGATTGTTGCAGCGATAGAACAATCCCGAAAACCCAAAAAGAAAGGCGACGGGGCCGGATCGCCTTGTCGCCTTCCTTTTCGAAGCAGGCCGGGCGCCCGCTCCCTGTCCGTTCAAGCCGCTATTGCGGCCTCCATTCAGGCCGCCAGCCAGCGCTCGCGCAGCGCGCGCGGCGCCGGACGCTTGTCGGTGACCGTGAGCTTGTAGCGCGCGATCTCGGGTGCGTCGAGCGTCAGGCGCGCAACGCGCAGCTCATCGCGGCGGAACGCGTGGATTTCCACCTTGGCGCCCGGCTGGTAGCGTGCGAGCAGCGTGTCGAGATTCGCGCACGTGACGCGCAGGCCGTCGAGCGCCACGAGCGCGTCGCCGGCCGAAAGCCCGGCCTTTTGCGCCGCGCCGCCTTCGTAGACGACCGCGAGCGTGGCCTCGGCGCTGCCGCGCAGGCGCGCGCCCAGCGATGGCTTCGCGTGACGCTCGGGCCCGCCATCGAGCGTCACGCCCAGCCCCTCGAATAGCGCGGCGAGCGGCAAGTCGCGCGTGCCGCGCACGGCGTCGGCGAATAGGCCGCCGAGCTCCACGCCCGTTGCTTCAGCGATCAGCGCCTCGACGTCGTCCTCGCCCACGCCCACCGGTTTGCCGCGATAGAAGTCGCGGCCGTAGCGTTGCCACAGAAGGCGCATCACATCGTCGAGCGACTTGCGTCCGCTGGTTTCCGTGCGGATGGCGAGATCGAACGCGAGCGCCACCAGCGAGCCCTTGGTGTAGTAGCTCACGATCGCATTCGATGCGTTCTCGTCCTGGCGGTAGTACTTGATCCACGCGTCGAACGAGCTTTCGGCCACGCTCTGCTTCAGGCGCCCCGCGCCACGCAGCACGCCGCCGACGGTCTTGCCAAGGAGGCCGAAATATTCATCGACGGAAATGAGGCCGCTGCGCACCAGCATCAGGTCGTCGTAGTAGGAGGTGAAGCCTTCGAAAAGCCACAGCAGCGAGGTGTAGTCCTCGCGCGTGAGATCGTACGGCGCGAACTTGGCGGGCTTGATGCGCTTCACGTTCCACGTGTGGAAGTACTCGTGGCTGCACAGGCCCAGATAGGTCCGGTAGCCCTCGGACATCTCGGCCTTGCCCTTGACGGGCAGATCGGTGCGGTTGCAGATGAGCGCCGTGGACGCGCGGTGCTCGAGCCCGCCATAGCCGTCGCTCACGGCCTGCGTCATGAACACGTAGCGCTCCATCGGCGCGCGCTTCGTGCGCGGCTCGAACAGCGCGATCTGCGCCTCGCAGATCTTCTTCAGGTCGGCGGAGAGGCGTTCGGTGTCGAGCGCCACCACGCGGCCCGCAATCACGATGTCGTGCGGCACGCCATGCGCCTTGAAGCTCGCGAGCGTGAATTCGCCCAGCGTGACAGGGTGATCGATCAGCTCGTCGTAGCCCGACGCCGTGTATTCGCCAAAGCCGTAGCGCTTGGTCCCGCGCGCCTCCGGGAGCGCAGTGGCGACGCGCCAGTGGCGATACGCGTGGCCGTCGGGACGCTGGATGTCGACCACGTGCTGCGCGCCTTCATGGCCGCGCGCCGCGAGAAACACACTCGTGCCGTTGAAAAAGCCGACCGTATCGTCGAGGTGCGCGGCCCGCACCGACAGATCCCAAGCATAGACTTCGTAGCGCAGCGTGAGCGCACCCTTCACGGGCGCCGCCTGCCACGTGTGCTTGTCGGTCTTGCCGATGCGCACCTTGCGGCCCGCGTCATTGGTCGCGCGCATCGTGACGATGTTGCGCGCGAACTCGCGCACCATGTAGCTGCCGGGAATCCACACGGGCAGCATGAAGCACTGGCCGTCCGGCGCGGGATCCTCGATGGTGAGCGTCACTTCGAACAGGTGCGCGGCGGGGTTCTTCGGGACGATGGTGTATCGGATCGGCTTCATCGGCGGGAACAGTGACGGATTAGGTTAGCGATCGCAGTGATTGCAGCGAGCGCCGCGCGGCGGGCTCGCACGCGGCAACCACAGGCACGCGAAAAAAACAGTGGGCAAAAAAGGCACCGGCCGCAAAAGCGGCCGGCGGATTCGGTCAGGGCTTCAGCGCGCGGCGCCGAGAGCGCTTTCGAGCCGGTCGGCGCTGACCGCTCCCGGCAGGCGGGTGCCGTCTGCGAGGATCACGGTGGGCGTGCCGGTCACGTTCATCTTTGCGCCGAGCTTGAGATTGCTGTCGATAGCCGCGGTGTTGCAAGTGCCCGCTGCGGTGGGCGCCTTACGGTCGACCATCCACGACTCCCACGCCTTCGCACGGTCGGTCGAGCACCAGATCGACTTCGACTTCGCCGTGGAGTCTTCGGACAGCACGGGGTACAGGAAGGTGTAGACCGTCACGTTGTCGATCGACTTGAGCGTGCTTTCGAGCTGATGGCAGTACGGGCAGTTCGGATCGGAGAACACCGCGATCTGGCGCTTGCCGTTGCCCTTCACGACCTTCACCGCGTTCTCGAGCGGCAGCTTCGAGAAGTCGACCTTGTTGAGCTCGGCAAGGCGCGCTTCGGTGAGATTGCGGCGCGCCTTGGTATCGACGAGGTCGCCCGTGAGCACGTAATCGCCGTTGGCGTCGCTGTAGATGATCTGCGTGCCGAGGTTCACCTCGTAGAGGCCGGCCACCGGCGCCTTGTTGATGCTCTTGATGTCGCCGCCGTCCACGCCGAGGCGCGATTGCAGCGTGGCCTTGATTTTGTCGGTGGTCTGGTCGGCCTGCGCCGAGCAGCCGAGCACCGAAATGGCCGCCGCGAGTGCAAACGCGGCAATGCGGATAGGCTTTTGCATGTGATGCTTTCCTGATTCTGGGATGCTTCGCGCAAGTGGCGCACGAAGCGTTCCGGATGAAATTCGATCCCGACATGGCCCGTGGCCAGAGACCTTTATTCTAAGCTGCCCGGCGCGGGAGCAAGCGAAATACCCGCGGGAGCACCGCCGGCGGGCGTTCGCGATGCCGCAACGCTCAACCGAGCGCCGACGCCACCAGCCAGCGCTTGACGAGCGGCTGCGCGCCGACGAACGCCATCCCCGTGTTGCGCAACGCGCGAGCGAGCGTGCCGGGCACCGAAAAGAGCCGCTGCAGGCCATCGGTGGCGATCACGAGCTTCTGGATATCTTCGCGGCGGCCGCGCTCGTAGCGGCGCAGCAGCACGAGGTCGCCGAGGTCGCGGAATGCTTCTTTTTTCGCGATGACGTCGACGAGCGCCGCCACGTCGCGCAGCCCCAGGTTCACGCCCTGGCCCGCGAGCGGGTGAATCAGGTGCGCGGCGTCGCCAACCAGCGCGACACGCGGCGCGACCAGGCGATCGACGGTCTGCAGGGCGAGCGGGAAGCCGCGCGCGGGCGTCACGCATTCGAGCGCGCCGTGCAGCCGCTGCGTCACGCGCTCGACTTCGGCGGCAAGCTGTTGAGGATCGAGCTTGAGCAGTTCATCGGCGTGCTCCGTTTGCGCCGACCAGACCAGCGAAACATGCTGGTCCGGCAACGGCAGCAGCGCGACGATCTCGCCGTCCCGGAACCATTGGTAAGCACATTCGCCATGCGGGCGTTCCGCGCGGAAGTTGGCGACCACGCCAGTCTGCCGGTAATCGCGCCGCTCGACCTTCGAGCCGATCTGCGCACGCACCCACGAATGGGCGCCATCGGCGCCCACGGCGAGATCGGCCTCGATCGTGCGGCCATTCGCAAGACCGATCACGGCCGCGTCGGGCGTCACGTCGAGCGTCTGCGCACGCGAGTCGATCCACGTGAGATTGGGCTGGAAATGGAGCGCCGCATCGAGTGCGCGCTCCACCAGCGACGACTCCGCGATCCACGCGAGTTGCGCGACCGACGCCTGGTATGCGGAAAAATGCAGTTCCGCGGCGGCGTCGCCGAACACGCGCATGTCGTAGACCGGCGTGAGGCGTGCGGCATCGACCGCCTGCCAGACCCGCAGCCGCTCGAACAGCGCATGCGAGCTGCGCGAGAAAGCATAGACGCGCGCATCGAAAACGGCGCCGGCGGGCAGCGGTGCGCACGGCTGCGCGAGCAGCGCCACGCGCAAGCCCCCTTGGGTCAGCGCGAGCGCCGCCGCCTTGCCGACGAGCCCGCCGCCAATCACGGCGACGTCAAAGGTCTGGTTGGTCGAATTCATCCGCGCATTATAGCCGCGGGGGGTAATCTGACAGGGCCGGATGGGCAGTCGATTGCGCCGTGAATTGCGGCGTGGCAAGGGCGCGGTGCGGCGTCGCAGCGGTTGTCGGAGAGGTGTCGCGGCACGGCCCCGACTCGACCCGCCTTGCCGATATCCAAACCACTGCCTAGTTGCCCATCTGGCGGGGCCGACCCCGAGGGATGAAACAGATTTTCGTGTGAAGTGGGCCAGCGTAGTATGTGGACGCGGCGGTGATCGAGGTCGGCTCTTGCCTGGTGCCCTGAGCCCGTTGCCTAGTTGGACCCGCAGTCCTGCGCGCACCCCGAATTGTGACCGCGGGCGAGGTTTGCCCCGAAGCACGATTGCTAGAGTTCGATAACGAGGACTGCTGCTGCCGCCAACCATCCGGCAGGAGTTCCCATGGACATTCTTCATCCCCGCTGTGCGGGCCTGGACGTGCACAAGGACACGATTGTGGCCAGCGTGCGGTGCGTCTCGGCACCCGAACACCATGAAGTACGCAGCTTTGCCAGTACAACCAGCGGCCTGCTCGCGCTCTCGGACTGGCTGGGCAAACATTCAGTGACGCATGTCGCCATGGAGGCAACGGGGGTGTACTGGAAACCAGTCTGGCACATTCTCGAAGCGCACTTCGAGCTGGTACTGGCCAACGCACAGCACATCCGCAACGTGCCCGGACGCAAGACCGACGTCAATGACGCCATGTGGATCGCCGACCTGCTGGCACACGGACTCATTCGCGCAAGCTTTGTGCCGCCGGTGGCCACCCAGGAGCTGCGGGATCTCACCCGCACGCGCAAGCAGCTGGTGCGCGAGGTCGCCCAACACAGCCTGCGCATCCAGAAAGTACTCGAAGATGCCAACCTCAAGCTGGGCAGTGTGCTGTCAAACGTACTCGGCGCCAGCGGGCGGAACATGCTGTCGGCCATCATCGCGGGCGAGGCCGACCCCGGACGCTTGGCCGCACTGGCTCTAGGCCGCGCCCGCAGGAAAACATCCGAACTCCGCGAGGCGCTGCGCGGACGCATTACTGCGCATCACCGGACCCTGCTCAAGCTGCATCTCGATGTGATCAATGCGCTTGAGCACACGCTCGCCGAGCTGGATGCCGAAGTGGGAAAAGCCCTGGCGCCAATCCGGCAATGTGTGCGCCTGCTCACCACGATGCCGGGGATAAGTGACGTGACGGCCCAGGTGATCCTGGCTGAGGTCGGTGCCGACATGACACGTTTCCCCGATGCACCCCACCTGATCTCCTGGGCCGGCCTGTGTCCCCGTAACGACGAAAGTGCCGGCAAGCGCCGCAGCACGCGGGTACGCAAGGGCGGCACCTGGCTCAAGACCTCGCTGGTGAGCGCCGCATGGGCCGCGGTGCGCGTCCAAAACAGTTATCTGCACGCGCAGTTCCTGCGCATCAAGGCCCGACGTGGCCCCAAAAAGGCAATCCTGGCGGTTGCCGCCTCCATGCTCACAGCTGCCTGGCACATGCTGCGCGATGGCGTCGAGTATGCCGACCTCGGCCGCGATTACTTCTCCCGACACGACACCACCAAGACCATTCAGCGCCTGCTCAAACGCCTCGATGATCTCGGCTGTCACCTGCAACCAGAAGTCCCTGCATCATGAGAGTTTCTTGCTAGGCTTCATCCACTGAGCGCCGCCCGCACCTTGCCACGGAGAGACAAACACCATGCTGACCCAAAAGACGAAGGACATCGTCAAGGCCACCGCACCGGTTTTGGCCGATCACGGCTACGACATCATCACGCGCTTCTATAAGCGCCTGTTCGAAGCCCATCCGGAGCTGAAGAACGTGTTCAACATGGCGCACCAGGAACAGGGCCAGCAGCAGCAGGCGCTGGCCCGCGCGGTCTACGCCTATGCGGAGAACATCGAAGACCCCGGCAGCCTCGCGGCCGTGCTGAAGAACATCGCCAACAAGCACGCGAGTCTCGGCGTGAGGCCCGAGCACTACCCCATCGTCGGGGAGCACCTGCTGGCCGCGATCAAGGACGTGCTGGGCGCCGCCGCCACCGACGACATCATTTCCGCCTGGGCGCAGGCCTACGGCAATCTCGCCGACGTGCTGATGGGCCTCGAAAGCGAGCTCTACGAACGCTCCTCCGGCCAGCTGGGCGGGTGGACCGGCTGGCGCACCTTCGTCGTGCGCGAAAAGCGCCCCGAAAGCAGCGTGATCACCTCGTTCATCCTCGAACCCACCGATGGCCAGCCGGTCGTGAATTTCGAGCCCGGCCAGTACGTCAGCGTCGCCGTGACCGTGCCGTCCCTGGGCTTGCAGCAGATTCGCCAGTACAGCCTCTCGGACATGCCGAACGGGCACAGCTACCGCATCTCGGTGAAGCGCGAAAGCGGCGACCCCAATCCTCCGGGCTATGTCTCGTGCCTGCTTCACGATCACGTCAATGTCGGAGACGAGATCAAACTGGCCGCGCCCTACGGCAGCTTCCATATCGACGTGAACGCGAAGACGCCGATCGTGCTGATCAGCGGCGGCGTTGGATTGACGCCGATGATCAGCATGCTCAAGCGTGCGATCCAGGACCCGCAACGGCGCGTGGTGTTCGTGCACGGCGCGCGCAACAGCGGCGTGCACGCGATGCGCGACCGGCTGCGCGAAGCTGCCAGAACCTATGCCAATTTCAGCCTGATCGTGTTCTACGACAACCCGCTGCCGCAGGACGCCGCGGGCCGGGACTTCGATCATGCGGGGTTCGTGGACGTCAAGACGATCAAGGACGCGATCCTGCTGCCGGACGCCGATTACTACATCTGCGGGCCGATCCCGTTCATGCGGATGCAGCACGACGCGCTCAAGGAGCTGGGCGTCCGCGAAGCCCGGATCCACTATGAAGTGTTCGGCCCGGACCTCTTCGCCGAATGAGCGCACGGCTTTTGGGGAAGCGTTTGCCTGGTGTTCGCCCGGCCTTTGCCGGCAGCCAAAGCCCGTCGGCGCTTCCCATGCGAGCGCGCCAATCAACGCCCGCGAACGGGTTACAATTGCCACTTTTCGAGCTCAAAGTCCGCGCAAAATCGCCGGTCCGCCACCGGACGCGTACGCTTTGACTCGTCCCCGAATTCACCTTGCGGCTGTCGCGTTCCGGCCCTCGCCGGACAGCAAACACTACGACGACCTGCCGTAACCAACTGATTCAAAAAAAGGTTTTCCATGAGCCTCAAATGCGGCATCGTCGGCTTGCCTAACGTCGGCAAGTCCACTCTGTTCAACGCGCTGACCAAGGCCGGCATCGCGGCTGAAAACTACCCGTTCTGCACGATCGAGCCCAACGTCGGCGTGGTCGAAGTGCCGGATCCGCGCCTGAAGGCGCTCTCCGAGATCGTCAAGCCCGAGCGCGTGGTGCCGGCCGTGGTCGAATTCGTCGACATCGCGGGTCTGGTCGCCGGCGCGAGCAAAGGCGAAGGCCTCGGCAACCAGTTCCTCGCGAACATCCGCGAAACGGACGCCATCACGCACGTCGTGCGCTGCTTCGAGGACGAAAACGTGATCCACGTCGCGGGCAAGGTCGATCCGCTCGCCGACATCGAAGTCATCAACACCGAGCTCGCGCTCGCCGACCTCGGCACCGTCGAAAAGGCGCTCACGCGCTACTCGAAGGCCGCCAAGTCGGGCAACGACAAGGAAGCGGCGAAGCTCGTGGCCGTGCTGGAAAAGGTCCGCGCGCAGCTCGACCAGGCGAAGCCCGTGCGCGCGCTCGACCTGAACGAGGACGAACAGGCGCTGCTCAAGCCGTTCTGCCTGATCACCGCGAAGAAGACCATGTACGTCGCGAACGTGAAGGACGACGGCTTCGAGAACAATCCGTATCTGGAGGCCGTGCGCAAGCACGCCGAAGCCGAAGGCTCGCCGGTGGTGGCCGTGTGCGCCGCGATCGAAGCCGAAATCGCCGACCTGGAAGACGAAGACAAGGCCGCGTTCCTCGCCGACATGGGCATGGACGAGCCGGGCCTCGACCGCGTGATCCGCGCGGGCTTCAAGCTGCTCGGCCTGCAGACGTACTTCACGGCGGGCGTGAAGGAAGTGCGCGCGTGGACGATCCATGTGGGCGACACCGCGCCGCAGGCGGCCGGCGTGATCCATACCGACTTCGAGCGCGGCTTCATCCGCGCGCAGACCATCGCGTTCAACGACTTCATCCAGTACAAAGGCGAAACCGGCGCGAAGGAAGCCGGCAAGATGCGCGCCGAAGGCAAGGAATATGTCGTGCACGACGGCGACGTGATGAATTTCCTGTTCAACGTCTAAGCGCCGGTCAAGCACAAGGCCCCTTTTCCCGTTTCCAAAGACACTCCCATGGCCCAATACGTCTTCACCATGAACCGGGTCGGCAAGATCGTGCCGCCCAAGCGCCAGATCCTGAAGGACATCTCGCTGTCGTTCTTCCCCGGCGCGAAAATTGGCCTGCTCGGCCTGAACGGCTCGGGCAAGTCCACGCTCATCAAGATCATGGCCGGCGTCGACAAGGACATCGAAGGCGAAGCCACGCCGATGCCCAACCTCAACATCGGCTATCTGCCGCAGGAGCCGCAGCTCGATCCGGAAAAGACCGTGCGCGAAGCGGTCGAGGAAGGTCTGGGCGACGTGTTCAACGCGCAGAAGAAGCTCGACGAGATCTACGCCGCCTACGCGGAGCCGGACGCCGACTTCGACGCGCTCGCCGCCGAGCAGGCGAAGTACGAGGCGATCCTCGCGACCACCGACGGCAGCGCGGAGCAGCAGATCGAAATCGCCGCCGACGCACTGCGCCTGCCGGCATGGGACGCGAAGATCGGCAATCTCTCGGGCGGCGAGAAGCGCCGCGTGGCGCTGTGCAAGCTGCTGCTCGAAAAGCCCGACATGCTGCTGCTCGACGAGCCGACCAACCACCTCGACGCCGAATCGGTCGAATGGCTCGAGCAGTTCCTCACGCGCTTCCCCGGCACCGTGGTCGCCGTGACCCACGACCGCTACTTCCTCGACAACGCCGCCGAGTGGATTCTCGAGCTCGACCGCGGCCACGGCATTCCCTGGAAGGGCAACTACTCGAGCTGGCTCGACCAGAAGGAAGAGCGCCTGAAGCAGGAAGAAGCGTCGGAATCGGCGCGCCAGAAGGCCATCAAGAAGGAACTGGAGTGGGTGCGCCAGAACCCCAAGGGCCGTCAGGCGAAGTCGAAGGCGCGTATCGCGCGTTTCGAGGAACTGTCGAGCGCGGATTACCAGAAGCGCAACGAAACGCAGGAAATCTTCATTCCGGCGGGCGAGCGTCTGGGCAACGAAGTCATCGAGTTCAAGAACGTCAGCAAATCTTACGGCGACCGGCTGCTCATCGATAACCTCAGTTTCAAGATTCCGGCAGGCGCGATCGTCGGCATCATCGGGCCGAACGGCGCCGGCAAGTCGACGCTGTTCCGCATGCTCACGGGCAAGGAGCAGCCGGATTCGGGAGAAATCGTGCAAGGCCCGACCGTCAAGCTCGCCTACGTGGACCAGAGCCGCGACGCGCTGGCTTCCGACAAGACCGTGTTCGAGGAAATCTCGGGTGGCGCGGACGTGCTCACGGTGGGCAAGTACGAAACGCCGTCGCGCGCCTACATCGGCCGCTTCAACTTCAAGGGCGGCGACCAGCAGAAGATCGTCGGCAACCTCTCGGGTGGCGAGCGCGGCCGTCTGCATCTCGCGAAGACGCTGATTTCGGGCGGCAACGTCCTGCTGCTCGACGAACCGTCGAACGACCTCGACGTCGAAACGCTGCGCGCGCTCGAAGACGCCTTGCTCGAATTCGCGGGCTCGGTGATGGTGATCTCGCACGATCGCTGGTTCCTCGACCGTATCGCCACGCACATCCTCGCGTTCGAAGGCGACTCGCAGGTCACCTTCTTCGACGGCAACTATCAGGAGTACGAGGCCGACAAGATCAAGCGCCTCGGCGAAGAGGCGGCGCGTCCGAAGCGTCTGCGCTACAAGCCGATCAGCCGCTAAGCAGGTCCGGTCGGCGCAAGCATTTCAACGCCGCCCTCCTGAAAACGCAAACGGCAGCCCTCGGGCTGCCGTTTTTGCTGGTGCGCGAGCAACCAGACTCCATCAGACCTAATCGGACTCAATCAGACCGGCAGGCCGAGTTCGCGCAGCTTCGCGTCGGTGGTCGAGCTGCTCGTGTGATGCACGCCGTGCCAGCCAAGCGCGGTGGCGGCCTCGATGTTGTGCGCATTGTCGTCGATGAAGACGAGTTCGCCGGCCGTTACGCCCGGCAACTGCACCTCGATGCGGCGGAACATTTCGTGGAAGATCGCCGGATCGGGCTTCACGAGCTTCACGCGCCCCGAGACGACGATATCGCGGCAGCGCCGCAGAATGCCGAAGCGCTCCCACGCCCACGGAAACGTCTCCGCCGACCAGTTCGTGAGCCCGAAGATCGGCACGTTGGCCGCTTCCAGCCGCTCGAAGGTCGCCACGCCGCCTTCGAGCAGCCCGCCGATCATCTCGTGCCAGCGCTCATAGAACGCGCGAATGAGCGCTTCGTGCCCCGGAAATCGCGCGACGAGCGCTTCGGTGCCTGCGGCGATCGGCTCGCCGCCGTCCTGGCGCACCACCCAGTCCATCGCGCAAACGTGGGTGAGAAACCAGCGGCGTTCGTCATCGTCGGGAATCAGCTTGCGGTATAGATACTCGGGGCTCCAGTCCACCAGCACCCCGCCGAAGTCGAACACCACTGCCTTGATTGCCATGCCTTTGCGCTCCGGGTTGAATTCCGCGTGATTTCCGCCTGACTTCCACGTGATGGTGTCGCCGATCAGATCGGCTGCGTGCGCCTTTCGAGCCACGCGAGCGCGTCGCCCGAAACATGCGGCGCGATGCGCGCGCGCACCGTTTGGTGATATGCGTTGAGCCACTCGCGCTCGTCATCGCGCAGGAGCGTGAGGTCGATGCAGCGCGTGTCGATCGGGCACAGCGTGAGCGTTTCGAACTTCAGGAAATCGCCGAATTCGGTGGTCCCGGCGCTCTGGTTCAAGACGAGGTTCTCGATGCGCACGCCCCACTTGCCCGGCCGGTAGAGGCCCGGCTCGACCGAGGTGATCATGCCTTCCTCCATCGCGGTCCACGGCTCGGCCGGCGCGTAGTGCGAGATGACCTGCGGGCCTTCGTGCACGTTCAGGAAATAGCCCACGCCGTGGCCCGTGCCGTGGCCGTAGTCGGCGCCCGCTTCCCAGATCGGCGCGCGCGCGATCGCGTCGAGCATCGGCGAGCGGATGCCGCGCGGAAACTGCGCGCGCGAGAGCGCCATCGTGCCCTTGAGCACGATCGTGAAGTCGCGCTTTTGCTCGGCGCTCGGCGTGCCGATGGGCACCACGCGCGTGATGTCAGTCGTGCCATCCAGGTACTGGCCGCCCGAGTCGATCAGGAGCAGGCCGTTGCCTTCGATCACGCTGTGCGACTCGGGCGTGGCGCGGTAGTGCGGCATCGCGCCGTTTGCGTTGAAGCCCGCAATCGTGGCGAACGAGAGCGAAACGAAGCCCGGCCGGCGCTGACGCGCGGCGGTGAGCTTTTCGTCGATGGTGAGCTCGGTGATGGTCTCGCGGCCCAGCGCCGCCTCGAACCACGCGAAGAATTCGGCGAGCGCGGCGCCGTCCTGCTCCATCGTCGCGCGCACGTGCTCGGCTTCGGCGGCGGTCTTGCGCGACTTGAAGAACGTACTCGGGTTGATCGCCTCCACGCGCTTCACTGCCGAGGACACCGCCTGCAGCAGCCCGAACGTCACGCGGCGCGGGTCGATCAGCAACGATTCGCCCGCGGGCAGCGCCGCCAGCGCATCGGCGGCGTGCGCGTAGGGCGCGACGCGCACGTTGTCGCGCGCGAGCGATTGTGCGAGCTCGGCCGGCACCTTGCCATCGGCGACGAACAGCGTCGCCCGATCGGGCCCGATCAGCGCGTGCGCGACGAACACGGGGTTGTAGTTCACGTCGGCGCCGCGCAGGTTGAAGAGCCACGCGAGGTCATCGAGCGTCGAAATGAAATGCCACTGCGCGCCCTTGTCCTGCATCGCGGCGCGCACCTGAGCGAGCTTGCCCGCGCGCTGCGCGTCCGCATGCGGCGCGACGTGCTCGTAGACCGGTTCTAGCGGCAGCGAAGGACGACCGCTCCAGACAGCGTCGAGCAGGTCGAGATCGGTGCGCAGCTTCACGCCGCGTGCGTCGAGCGCTTCGGCCAGCGCGCGCGCCGACGCCACGCCAAGCACCGCGCCGTCCACCGCGACCGTGCCGCCAGCCGGCACGGTCTGCGCGAGCCAGTCGATGTGCGGCGCGCTCTGTTGGCCGCCCATCATCTTCATGAGCTGGATGCCCGTGCCCGCGAGTTGCTGCTCGGCTTGCACCCAGTAGCGGCTGTCCACCCACACGCCCGCGAAATCCTTCGTCACAACGAGCGTGCCCACCGAACCCGTGAAGCCCGAGAGCCATTCGCGCCCCTGCCAGCGGCGCGGCAGGTATTCGGAGAGGTGCGGGTCAGCGGACGGCACCAGCGCGGCGTCGACGCCCGCGCTCGCCATCGCGGCGCGCAGTGCGGCGATGCGTTCGGGAATCGTGGACGTTTCGGGAAGTCGGGCGTTCATGTTTTTCACCTGCGAGTAAGAGAAGCGCGCCTTGTGAGAGCGCTCTATTGCGAAGACGGTGGATCATTCTGGCGGGTATTTCGGCTTGGTACGACCTTGATGCTCCGTTAGCGACGGATGAGCGGCAGGTTAGCGCCGCGCGCGCAGCGCGACCAGCCCAGCCACAAGGACAACCGCGACAGCCGTGCAAACCGGCCATTCGAGCAGTTCGCCATCATAGAAGAGTCCGGTGGCGCGCCCCGCCGCCTTCGCCAGCGCGGCGCCCGCGAGCGCCGCCGCGACGGCGAGTGCGAGCCCGCTGCCCGAGGGCCCGGACACCCGCCGCAGCGGATGCAAAAACCACCCCGCGAAGCCGACGACAAGACTGAGCACGACGATGCCTGCCCAGCCCATCAGAGCCCAATCCTAAGAATTTTCAGAAGAGTCCGATAGGACAGTGACGACGCGGCGGATAGCATTCTTGTGCCTCATTAACAACAGTATTTTTACTGGAAACGGTCGACTCGGCGCTTCCCGCGTAGCGGTTGAGTGTAGGGGGCGGGATGGCGCAAGGCAAGCGCACCCAGCCCTCGGCGGCTGGACTCCCCTATGCGAATTGCACTTGTCGAACCCGATGCGCGCCAGGCCGAAATCATCGAGCGATTGCTCATTTCGGGCGGCCATGCGTGCCGGCACTTTCCCCAGAGCGCTCCGCTCGTCGAAGCGCTCGAAGATGACGCCTTCGATCTGCTGATGGCCGCTTCATGGTGCGGCGACCTCGGCGGCGACGAACTCATCCCGCGCGCGCGCCGTCTGCTGCCTGGCCTGCCCGCCATCGTGCTGATGGCTTCTCCGCACGAAAGCGAAATCGTCGCGAGCCTGCAAGCGGGCGCCGACGACTGCATCGCCAAGCCCGTGCGCGGTCCCGAAATGCTCGCGCGCATCGACGCCTTGCTGCGCCGTGCGGGCGTGCGCCGTCCGCGCAATCGCGCGCGCCATGGCTTCGGCGATTATCTGTTCGACTCCGCGCGCTACGAAGTGTCGTTCAGGGGCCAGACCGTCACGCTCACGCCGAAGGAGTTCCGCTTCGCGCTGCTGCTGTTCACCAACGCATCGCGCCCCGTTTCCCGGGCGCGCATTCTTGAAACCGTCTGGAATCTGAACCGCGACGTTCGGTCGCGCACGCTCGATACGCATGCTTCGCGGCTGCGCAGCAAATTGCAGCTCGGACCCGAACACGGCTGGCGTCTGACAACGTTGTATGGTTACGGCTACCAGCTTGAGCGGTTACCTATAACAAACGAGGAGGACGCTGACTTTGCCGACGCGAATGTCAGAAGCCCGGAAAAGTTATAATATCCGGCAAAATCTTCGCCCCACGGTATGCAGCTTCTAACGATCGGAATCAATCACCACACCGCGCCCGTCGCCTTGCGCGAACGCGTGGCGTTTCCGCTCGAACAGATCAAACCGGCCCTCGCGATGTTCAAGGACGCGTGGTCCGGCGGGCGGCGCAGCCTGAACGCCCCCGAAGCCGCCATCCTCTCCACCTGCAACCGCACAGAACTCTATTGCGCGACCGACGCGCAAAGCTCGCGCGATTCCGCTGTGGAATGGCTCTCGCACTACCACGGCATCCGCACCGAGGAACTCGCGCCCCACGTCTACACGCTGCCGCAGTCCGAGGCCGTGCGCCATGCGTTCCGAGTGGCGTCGGGGCTCGATTCGATGGTGCTCGGCGAAACGCAGATCGTCGGCCAGATGAAGACCGCGGTGCGCACCGCCACCGAGGCCGGCGCGCTCGGCACCTATTTGAACCAGCTGTTCCAGCGCACCTTCGCGGTAGCCAAGGAAGTGCGCAGCACGACCGAGATCGGCGCGCAGTCGGTTTCGCTCGCCGCCGCCGCCGTGCGCCTCGCGCAGCGCATCTTCGACAAGATCGCCAACCAGCGCGTGCTGTTCATCGGCGCGGGCGAGATGATCGAACTGTGCGCCGCGCACTTCGCCGCGCAGCAGCCGCGCGAACTCGTGGTGGCGAACCGCACCGCCGAACGCGGGCGCACTGTCGCCGAACGCTTCGGCGGTCATGCAATTCCGCTCTCGGACCTGCCCGCGCGCATGCACGAGTTTGACATCATCGTCTCGTGCACGGCGTCCACGCTGCCGATCATCGGCCTGGGCGCCGTCGAGCGTGCCGTGAAGGCGCGCCGCCATCGACCGATCTTCATGGTCGACCTCGCGGTGCCGCGCGACATCGAACCCGAAGTCGGCGAGCTCGAAGACGTGTTCCTCTATACCGTCGACGACCTCGGCACGATCGTGCGCGAAGGCAACGCCTCGCGCCAGGCCGCCGTGGCGCAGGCCGAGACCATCATCGAAACGCGCGTCGCGAACTTCATGCAGTGGCTCGACACGCGCAGCATCGTGCCGGTCATCCGCCACATGCACACCCAGGCCGACGCCCTGCGCCGCGCCGAACTCGAGCGCGCGCGCAAGCTGCTCGCGCGCGGCGACGACCCCGCGGCCGTGCTCGAAGCGCTGTCGCAGTCGCTCACCAACAAGCTGATTCACGGCCCGACGCACGCGCTCAACACGTCGAGCGGCGAAAACCGCGATTCGCTCATCGAGTTGATGAGCGGCTTCTACCGCCATGGCCAGCCCGCCAGGAGCGGTGATGCTGCATCATCGTCCGAAGCCGCAGATTCGAACACTGCGAACGCGTCCGACGCCCCGGAAGACGCTTCCGGCCGTTAGCGGCTCTCGCCGCCCGCCGCGCCTCGCGCGGCATGCATCCCGAAGCCTGGGCCCCCGGCCCGCCGCCCCTTTCCCGCAGTCCTTTCCGGAGCCCGCTCCGCACCGCCCGATGAAAACGAGCATGCAATCGAAGCTCGACCAGCTGACTACCCGCCTGGCCGAGCTGAACGACCTGTTGAGCCGTCCCGACGTGACGTCGAACCGCGACCAGTACCGCAAGCTCACACGCGAGCACGCGGAATTGGGGCCGGTGGTCGAGCATTACGCACAATGGCGGGCTGCGCTCGCCGACGAAGCGGCCGCGAAAGAGCTGCTCGCCGATGCATCGATGCGCGACTTCGCCGAAGACGAGGTGAAAGCCGCACGCGAGCGCATGGCGCGATTGCAGCACGAGCTGCAGATGATGCTCCTGCCGAAGGACCCCAACGACGATCGTAACGTCTTCCTCGAAATCCGCGCGGGCACGGGCGGCGACGAGTCGGCGCTGTTCGCGGGCGACCTGCTGCGCATGTACCTGCGCTACGCGGAACGCAATCGCTGGCAGATCGAGATGATGTCGGCGAGCGAGTCGGACCTCGGCGGCTACAAGGAAGTGATCGTGCGCATCGCGGGCGAAGCCGCCTATTCGAAGCTCAAGTTCGAGTCGGGCGGGCATCGCGTGCAACGCGTGCCGGCCACCGAAACGCAGGGCCGCATCCACACCTCGGCGTGCACGGTCGCGGT
This sequence comes from Paraburkholderia sp. A3BS-1L, assembly GCF_051125215.1. NCBI lineage: Bacteria > Pseudomonadati > Pseudomonadota > Betaproteobacteria > Burkholderiales > Burkholderiaceae > Paraburkholderia > Paraburkholderia sp. A3BS-1L. The sequence goes on from NZ_CP120442.1 coordinate 2,922,797, forward strand.
GATGCCCGAAGCCGACGAGATCGGCGAGGTCGAGATCAATCCCGCCGATCTGCGCATCGACACGTTCCGCGCCTCCGGCGCGGGCGGTCAGCACATCAACAAGACGGATTCGGCCGTGCGCGTGACGCACCTGCCGACCGGCATCGTGGTCGAGTGCCAGGACGACCGCTCGCAGCACAAGAACAAGGACCGCGCGCTCAAGGTGCTCGCGGCGCGCATCAAGGACAAGCAATACCAGGAGCAGCACGCGAAGGAAGCGGCCACGCGCAAGAGCCTCGTGGGCTCGGGCGACCGCTCGGAGCGCATCCGCACCTACAACTTTCCGCAAGGGCGCCTCACCGATCACCGCATCAACCTGACACTCTATCGTCTCGAAGCAATCATGGACGGCGATCTCGACGAGCTGATCGGCGCACTGGTTTCCGAGCATCAGGCCGAGCAGCTGGCCTCGCTCGGCGACGCCGATTGAGCGCGCGTTTATCGTGAGCGAACCAATAGTCACCGCCGATGCCCTGCTGCGCGCCTCGCCCCTCGCCGCGCTCGAGACGCGCGTGCTGCTCATGCACGTGCTCGGCTGGCGCCGCACGGAGCTGATCACGCGCGGCGAGCGTCCACTCGAAGCCGCGCAGATCGACGCTTATCGCGCACTCGAAGCGCGCCGCGTTCAGGGCGAACCCATCGCGCAGATCGTGGGCGCGCGCGAGTTCTACGGCCTGAACTTCGACGTCACGCCCGACGTGCTGATTCCGCGCCCCGAAACCGAGCTGCTCGTGGAAACGGCCCTGGCCGCCATGGAAGGTCTCGCGCAGCCGCGCGTGCTCGATCTGGGCACGGGCAGCGGCGCGATCGCGGTGACCATCGCCTCGGCGCGGCCCGATGCGCGCGTGTGGGCCGTCGACCGCTCGCAGGCCGCGCTCGACGTGGCCGCGCGCAACGCCGCGAAGCTGCTCGCCGCCCGGCGCCCGGGCGGCGCGCTCACCTTCGTGGCCGCCAGCTGGTACGACGCGCTCGATCCTGCATTGCGCTTCGATGTCATCGTGAGCAATCCGCCCTATATCGCGAGCGGCGACCCGCATCTCGCGCAAGGCGACCTGCGCTTCGAGCCGCGCGGCGCCCTCACCGACGAAGCCGACGGCCTCACGGCGCTGCGCACGATCGTCGCCGGCGCGCCGGCGCACCTCGCGCCGGGCGGCGTGCTTTGGATGGAGCACGGCTACGATCAGGCGGCGGCGGTGCGTGCGCTGCTCGAAGCGCAAGGTTTCGCCGATGTTCACTCACAAGCCGATCTGGCTGGCATCGAACGCATCAGCGGCGCACGCCTCGTGAACTAGCCGCGATCGGGCAATACGCGCCAGGGCATGCCCGGCCCGCGCAGGCGAAATCCGCTATCATTTCGTTCTGCACTCATTGTTTTCGGCACCCATTTATCCCAAGGTCAGACATGGACACCCAACAGCGCATCAAGCAGATCGTCGACGAAAACGCCGTCGTCCTCTTCATGAAGGGCAACGCGCAGTTTCCGATGTGCGGCTTCTCCGGCCGCGCAGTGCAGATCCTGAAAGCCTGCGGCGTCGAGCAGTTCAAGACCGTCAACGTGCTCGAGGACGACGAAGTCCGCCAGGGCATCAAGGAATTCTCGAACTGGCCGACCATTCCGCAGCTTTATGTGAAGGGCGAATTCATCGGCGGTTCGGACATCATGATGGAGATGTACCAGAACGGCGAACTGCAGCAGCTGTTCACCGCGGCGTAAAGCCGTTTGAAGCGAGGCGGCGCGGCGCAAGCCCGCCGCCTTGTTTGCTCCCATCGCTGGCCCCGCCTTCGCGTTTTCTCGCGCCCCGCCTTTCGTGAACCCCACGCCTACTGCATCTATTGCCCCGCCCTCCCGCCGCCTGATCGTCGCGATCACGGGCGCCACGGGCGCGATCTACGGCGTGCGCATGCTTGACACACTGCGCCGTCTTGGCGGCGTCGAAACGCATCTGCTGATTTCGTCGGCCGGCTGGCTCAACATCCAGCACGAGCTGCAGCTCACGAAAGACGACCTCCACGCCCGCGCCGATGTCGTGCATTCGGTGCGCGACGTGGGCGCCACGATTGCCTCGGGCTCGTTCGCGACCGACGGCATGATCGTCGCGCCCTGCTCGATGAAGACGCTCGCGAGCATCGCGCACGGCCTCTCCGACAACCTGATCGCCCGCGCCGCCGACGTCACGCTCAAGGAGCGCCGACGCCTCGTGCTGCTCGTGCGCGAGACGCCGCTCAATCTCGCGCATCTGCGCAACATGACCGCCGTGACCGAGATGGGCGGCGTGATCTTTCCGCCGCTGCCGGCGTTCTACAACCAGCCTGCCAGCATCGACGAAATGGTCGATCACACGGTCGCGCGCGTGCTCGATCTGTTCGCGCTAGGCCCGGCGCTCTCGCCGGCCTGGCCCGGCTTGCGCGGCGCTGCGGACTGATTTTCGCCCGCCTCGTCGATTATCAACATGGGCGACACAATCAATTCCCTTTCGCCCCGTTTAATTCGCGCGGGTTGAGTCTTATATTGATCGTAATTCGACACTTTCCGGCCGCTGCGCGCGGCCAGCGATCATGACCACCCGTACGCCTACCTTATTCCTCTCGCACGGCGCGCCCACGCTGCCGATCGACCCTTCGCTGCCGTCCGGCGGCTTTACGACGCTCGCGCAACATCTGCCGCGTCCGAAGTCCGTGTTGATACTCTCCGCGCACTGGAACACGCTCAAGCCCGTCGTGAGCACGGCCCAGCGGCCCGAAACCATCCACGACTTTTATGGCTTTCCGCGCGCGCTCTACGAGATCCAGTACCCCGCGCCCGGCGCGCCCGAGACCGCGCAGCGTGCGGCGGCGCTGCTGCGTGCACGGGGTGTCCCCGTGGACGAAGAGGTGCACGGCCTCGATCACGGCGCCTGGGTGCCCATGTTGCTGATGTTCCCCGATGCCGACGTGCCCGTCGCGCAGCTCTCGATCCAGCCGCACGCCGACGCCGCTCACCACTTCGCGCTCGGCCGCGCCCTGCGGGAACTGCGTGATGAAGGCGTGATGGTGATTGGCTCCGGCCAGATCACGCACAACCTGCGCGCGGCGGACTTCTCGGCGCGCCCCGAAGACGCCGATCCGCGCGTGACCGAATTCACCGACTGGTTCGAAGCGCGCCTCGCCGCGCGCGACATCGACGCCCTGCTCGATTACCGCAATCAGGCGCCGCATGCAGTGCTCATGCACCCGACCGATGAGCATCTGCTGCCAGTCTTCGCCGCGCTCGGCGCCGCCGATGACGACTACACACTGGGCGTCCAGTCGCTCGGCACCTATCAGCGCGCGCTCGCGATGACGAACTACGTATTCGGTTCGGCCGTCCAGTAGCGTCAGTGCCGCCGCATCAAGCAACAAGGCCCGCCTGAATCGCTTCAGGCGGGCCTTGTGTGGGTCTTGCATCGCGCAATACGCTTAGTGCGCGCCGATGCCCTCGAGCACTTCATCGTGCTCGTCACGCTCCTTCAGGTACGGCGTGCGATAACCCGAGTTCACGCCCCAGTAGTAGAAGCCGAGCGAGACGATCGCGACCACCAGCATGTCCCAGCCATAGGGCAGGACGTTGAGGCCGCCGAACTGCTTGCTGCCGATCAGCGACAGGAGTGCCATCGCCGGCAGGTATGCGCACAGCCACCATGCGGCCTTCAGATCCTGGCCCCAGCCGTCGAAGCCCGTCTTGCCCTGATAGTAGAAGTACACCGGCAGCGCGACGATCATCAGAAGGATGATTTCGCCGGTCAGCGGCCACTTCGCCCAGTACAGGATCATCGACGCGCACACGAACGCGAACGGCGCGATGACCTTCATGAACGGCACGGAAAGCGGACGCTGGAGCTCCGGAGCAGCGCGCTTGAGCGCCATCAGCGCGATCGGGCCGGTGAGATACGAAATGACGGTCGCCACCGAGATCACCGCCGCGAGCGAGCTCCAGCCGCGGAAGAAGAACATGAAGATGAACGAGACGAGCAGGTTGAACCACATCGCCTGACGCGGCACGCCGTAGAACGGGTGCACGTTGCCGAACATCTTGGGCATCGTGCCGTTGCGCTCCATCGCGTAGATCATGCGCGAGGTCGTGGCCATGTAGGTCGTGCCGGTGCCGCTCGGGCTCACGAACGCGTCCACGTAGAGCAGGATCGCGAGCCAGTTCAGGTTCAGCGCAATCGCGAGTTCAGCGAACGGCGACTTGAAGTTGAAGGTGTTCCAACCCTTCATCACGTCGTCCGGGCTGACCGCGCCGATATAGGCAACCTGCAGCAGCACATAGATCACGAGCGCGCAGAGGATCGAGCCGATCACCGCGAACGGCACGCTCTTCGAAGGGTTGCGTGCCTCACCGGCGAGGTTGATCGGGCTCTGGAAGCCGTTGAACGCGAACACGATGCCGCTGGTTGCCACGGCCGTGAACACCGCCGACCAGCCATACGGCGCGAAGTCGGTCGACTGGCCGAAGTTCTCGTGGTGGAAGCCGGTCGCCATCAGGCCCGCGATCGTGAGACCCGGAATGATGAACTTGAAGATCGTGATGGCGCTGTTGGCGCGCGCGAAGAGCTTCACGCCCCAGTAGTTGAGCATGAAGTAAATGATCACGAGCAGCGCGGAGAGGAACAAGCCCGATGAGGTCAGCTCACCGTTCACGAACAGCGCGTGCGCCCATGGATAGGGCCAGGTGCTCATGTACTGGATCGAGGCCTCGGCTTCGATCGGAATCACCGAGACAATGGCGATCCAGTTGGCCCAGGCGCTGATGAAGCCCACCAGCGCGCCGTGCGAGTAGCGCGCATAGCGCACCATGCCGCCCGATTCGGGGAACATCGCGCCAAGCTCGGCGTAGGTGAGTGCAATCGCCAGAATGACCACGGCGCCGATGATCCAGGCACAAATGGCGGCGGGACCGGCAATCTTGGCTGCCTTCCACGCGCCGAACAGCCAGCCCGAACCGATGATCGACCCGAGGCCGGTAAACATCAGCGCGAACGGGCCGATGTTCCGTTGAATTGAACTTTTCACGTCTTCTCCTGTTTCAAGAGCAGTTCGACGCCGCTTGTCCCGTCTGTTGTGCGGGCGGGTTTCGACAGCGGTCGCACCTGCGTACGACTGGATTGCACCTTTAAGCGCAACCCATTCGCGGCGCGTAGTTTAACGGTTGCACCAGAAAAACGCCTCGGAAATCTCTACGGCCCTACAAAAAAAACAGTCACTTAGCAAGCTTTGTAAGGCTTCGTTTCGACCCCGGCGTAAAAATATGTCGAATTAGCCTGGACCCTGGTTGACCTTGCTGCCAATTAGCCGTATAAAGTCCGAGCAGGATTTCAAGCGGCGAGTGTGAATAGGTCTTTCGTAGTTCGCCCATCAACGGTACTCCGGCTGGTCCCATACCCCTTCCTTGATTTTCGTGCACCTCTTTGGCCTCGGCCTTCATTCATTTTTAGGAAAGTATTATGGAAACCGGTACCGTCAAGTGGTTCAATGACGCTAAGGGCTTTGGCTTTATCACCCCGGACGGCGGCGGCGAAGATCTGTTCGCGCACTTCTCGGAAATCAAGGTCGACGGCTTCAAGACGCTGCAAGAGAACCAAAAGGTTCAATTCGAAGTCCGTACGGGCCCTAAGGGCAAGCAAGCTGCAAACATCAAGCCGGTCTAAGTACCCGCTCTGAGTGTCGGGGCTCCAACCTCTAGCCCTGACCAGCAAGCTTACCGAAAAACCCCACGCTTCCTCTGGAAAGTGGGGTTTTTTGTTGCCTGGTCGTTTTGTCGATGAATTTCGCGGTGAAACGCCAGTGCGCTGCCACCGCGCGATTCAGCCGAACAGGCGCTGCGCGTGGATGCCCAGCCCCGTCGCCACGCTGGCGAGGCGGTCGCCGAACACGGGCTGCGCCTGCGGGAAGGCCTCGGCGAGCGCCTGAGTCAGGAACAGCAGGCCGGTGGAGCCGCCCGTGAAATAGAGCGCGTTGACCGCGCCCGGCGCCACGCCGGCCGCCTGCACGGTATCGCGCGCGGCCTGCACGATTCGGCGCGTTTCCTCGCGGCCGGCATCGATCAGCTGCACGTCGTCGAATGCGAGGCGCAGATCGGCTTCCACCTGCTCCAGATCGATCATCGTCTCCCCGCCCGCCGACACCCCGATCTTCGCCTCTTCCGCATGCGCCATCAGCGCATGGCCCAGACGCCACTCGACCACGCGCATCAGGCGGTCGTGGTGCACGCTGTTGCCATAGAGGTGACGCATGAGCTTGAGCTCGGTCATCCGCTTGGGCGGATAGACCGTGTTGATGAGATGCCAGGTCGCGAGATCGAAATAGACGCGGTTAGGCACCTCGCGGCCCTCCGGGTCGAGCGACTGATAGCCGAGTTCGCGCAGGATCGTCGCGAGCTCCACGCGGCGGTCGAAATCCGTGCCGGCGACGTGCACGCCGTGGTGGGCGAGCACGTCGCCTTTACGCTCGAGTTGCGTCATGCGCTGCGGCCCGACGCGCACGAGAGAAAAATCCGAGGTGCCGCCGCCGATGTCCGCCACCAGCACCAAGCCCTCTTCGGTCAGGCGCGACTCGTAGTCGAACGCCGCCGCAATCGGCTCGTACTGGAACTCGATCTCCGTAAAGCCCACTGCACGCGCCGCCGCTTCGAGCTGGTCCTGCGCGAGCTGGTCGGCGCGCGGGTCTTCGTCGACGAAAAATACCGGGCGGCCCAGCACTGCGCGCGTAATGGGCGCCCCCGCACAACGCTCGGCGCTGCGCTTCAGGTGCTCCAGAAAAATCGCGATGATTTCCGTGTAGCGAATCGCGCTGCCGTCGCCGAGATCGGTCGTGCTCTCCGCGAGCGGGGAGCCGAGGATGCTCTTCATCGAGCGCATGAGGCGCCCGTCGAAGCCATCGATATACGAGGTCAGCGCCGCGCGGCCGAATTCGCGCGTGTGCTCGTCGATATTGAAGAACACCGAGGTGGGCAGCGTGGTGTGCGCGCCCTCAACAGGCGCGAGGCGCATGGCGTCGCCGGGCATGGCGCCTGGCAACGCCACGGCCGAATTGGAAGTACCGAAGTCGATTGCGCAAAACGGGGTCATGGCAATGACGCGCAGCGGGCGCGCGCAAGGAGGAAGGCTGGGAGGACCGGCTTTGTATCACGAAAGCGCGGCACGGGGCAACCGAAGGGCGGTGATGCGTCCCCGCAAGAAAAAACGCGCGGGCTGCGCCGCGCGTTTCGTTCACTGCTGTTTTTTTCGCTGCCGCCCTTGCTGCGCCGGGCGGTGGCCTACGCTACGCCTCGGGCCGCATCATCCCTTGAAGGGCTGCTTCCAGGCATTCGCGTAGGCGATCTCGCCCACCGCCGAGCGCGTGCGCTCCGCCTTTTCGCGGTCGCGCAGCACCGGGTCGAGCTTCTCGGCGTCGCCGTAATGGCCGATCGAGATGAACGCGAGCGGCTCCACGTCGTTCGGCAGCGCGAACTCCTTGCGGAATGCGTTCACGTCGAAGCCGCTCATCTGGTGCGCGGCCAGTCCCAGCGCGTGGGCCTGGAGCACCAGCGACATGGCCGCCGCACCCGCGTCATACTGCGCCGTGCGGTTCACCTCGCCCTTCGCGTTGAGCGTCTGCGCCGTCACCGCGATCAGGATCGGCGCGGGCGCGTTCCATTGCTGGTTGAACGGCACGAGCGTCGAGAAAGCGCGCTTGAACGCGACTTCATCGGCCGAGCGGTCGAATACGATGAAGCGCCACGGCTGCAAGTTGTAGCCCGACGGCGCCCAACGCGCGGCCTCGATCACGGCGTGCAGCGCCTCGCGCGAAACCGGCTCGCTCGAATACGCACGCGGGCTCCAGCGGCCGGCGATCAGTTCGTGGATGGGCACGGCTGTCGGTGCGGGTTTGTGCTTCGTCATGCCTTGTCTGTCCTTGAGGGTTGAGGGCGCTCGCCCGAGGCCAACAGCATACCTGCGCCCAGTGAAACGCGCTCAGGCAAAAAAGTTGGGGGGTTCGGGTGTACTTCAACCGGTTGCGCCACTCAAGCCGTCTGCACCCCGACCGCCCGCGGTCCGCGATTGATGCGCAGCACGAGAAACGAAGCGATCAGGCACAGGCCGCCCGAGATCATCGAGGCCACTGTGTACGTGCCGAGGCTCGAGCGCAGCAGCCCCGCGCCGAAGGCCGCGAACGCCGCACCCAGCTGGTGGCCGGCGACCACCCAGCCGAAGATGATCGGCGCGCGCTCCTTGCCGTAGACATCGGTGGCAAGACGCACGGTCGGCGGCACGGTCGCGATCCAGTCGAGCCCGTAGAACACGGCGAAGATCGGCAGTCCAAAGAAGTCGATGCCGAAAGCGTGCGGCAGATAAATGAGCGACAGGCCGCGCAACCCGTAGTACCAGAACAGCAGCACGCGGGCGTTGAATCGATCGGAGAGCCAGCCCGAAAGCGTGGTGCCGAAAAGATCGAAGATGCCCATCGTCGCGAGCAGCGAAGCGCCCTGCACTTCCGTCATGCCATAGTCGCCGCACATCGCGATGAGGTGCGTGCCGACATAGCCGTTCGTGCTCGCACCGCAGATGAAGAAGCTGAAAAAGAGCAGCCAGAAGTCGCGCGTGCGGCTAGCCGACGTGAGAGCGCCGAACGCGAGCTTGATCGGATTTTGTTGCGGCGCCGGCGGCACGACAGGCGCGTCATGCGGCTCGCCGTACGGGCGCAGCTGCATGCTGGCCGGCCGCTCCGGCAAGAGGAACGCCACGAGCGGCAGCACGACGGCGGCCGCCACCGCAACCACCAGCACCACGGGCTGCCAGCCGTGCTTTTGCGCAATCGCCGCGAGAAAAGGCAGGAACACGAGTTGTCCAGTGGCCGAGCTCGCGGTGAGCACGCCCATCGCGAGGCCGCGATGAGTGGTGAACCAGCGCGTCACCACGGTCGCCGAAAGCGAGAGCGCCGCCACGCCTGTCGCGCCGCCCACCATCACGCCCCAGATCAGAATCATCTGCCACGGATGCGTCATCAGCGCGGAAAGCGCCACGCCCGCCGCCATCGTGCCGAGCGCCGCCAGCAGCGTGGGCCGCACGCCGAAGCGCTGCATCGCTGCCGCTGCGAACGGCCCCATGAGCCCGTACAGCGCGATGTTTATCGAAATCGCCAGCGAGATCGTCGCGCGGCTCCAGCCGAATTGGTGCTCGAGCGGCACCATCATCACGCTCGGCGTCGCGCGCGTGCCGGCCGCCGCCAGCAACACGAGAAACACCACCGCCACGACGATCCATCCATAGTGGAAACGTCCGCCGACCATCCTCGCTGCCCAGTTCATCGATGCTCCTCTTGCTCCGTCTGGAGCCAGCTTCGTTGACATTTTTGTCTGCCTGCTCGCCTGTGGGTCGCGCCGATTGTTACCGGTCGGTCACAAGTGTGTTGCGATAGTAGTGACCGCTCGGTAACATGTCAAGCGTAACTCCGATGACGAGATGCCTAAAATGTCCAACCAGCCCAAGCGTGAAGATGCTGCTCCAACCGCCTCCGCCACGCCCGGCGCGCCGCGCGCGGGCCGCACCCGCACCCAGACGGCCGGGCCGCGAGCCCAGGAGCATCTGCTGCGCGCGGCGGACGAATTGTTCTATCGGGAAGGCGTGCGCGCGGTTGGCATCGAAGCCGTGGTCGAACGCGCGGGCGTGAACAAGATGAGCCTGTACCGGCAGTTCTCGTCGAAGGACGATCTGGTGGTCGCGTATCTGAAGCGCTGCGACGAGCGCTTCTTCGAGCGCTTCGATGCGAGCATCGCGAAGCATCCCGGCGATCCCGCGAAGCAATTGGTCCAGTATTTCGAGGATCTCGCCCAGCGCGCCTCCGCGGCCGATTACCGTGGCTGCCCGTTCGTCAACGTCTCGGCGGAGTTTCCGGACGCCATGCATCCGGCACGGCAGAGCGTGGCCGGCAACAAGTCGAAGCTGATCGCGCGGCTGAACGAACTCGCGCACGCCGCCAACGCGGCCGACCCCGCGGCGCTCGCCGACGAACTCGCGCTGCTGATCGAAGGCGTCTACGCGGCAAGCCAGACCTACGGACCTGGCTGCGGGCCGATCCTCGCCGCACCGCGCATGGCGAAGTTGCTGATCGACGCGGCGTGTCGCCCGCCGCACGGGTCCCGCTGACACGCCAGTAGAATGCCGCCATGACCGATACCCCCGCTCCCCGCTCCACGGGCGCCCAGCCCGAAAACGCCGAAATTCTCACCGCCACCCGCCACTGGCTGACGCGCGCCGTGATCGGCCTGAACCTCTGCCCGTTCGCGAAAAGCGTGCATGTGAAGGGCCAGATCCGCTACGCGATCAGCGAGGCGACCGATCTGGAAGGCGTGCTGGCCGACCTGGAAACCGAACTGCGCACGCTTGCGGATGCCGCGCCCGAGCAGCTCGACACGACCCTGCTAATCCTCCCGCATGCATTCGCCGACTTCCTCGACTACAACGACGCGCTGCACTTCGCCGACATGCTGCTCGCGCAGCTGCGTCTTGAAGGTACGCTGCAGATCGCGAGCTTCCATCCCGACTATCGGTTCGAGGGCACCGAGCCCGATGACATCGAGAACTACACGAACCGCGCGCCGTATCCAATCCTGCACCTGTTGCGCGAGGCCAGCATCGAGCGCGCCGTGGACGCATTTCCCGACGCCGCCGACATCTACGAACGCAATCAGGAAACGCTGCGGCGCCTCGGCCTCGAAGGCTGGCGCGCGTGGATGGCGAAGCGCAACGAAGATTGAACCGCGCCGCCCGCTTGAGCGGTTAAGGGGCGGTCAATGTACTACCCGGCGCTCGACACGCCAGCCGGCTCGCCCGCATCGGCGCCATCGACGAAATAGCGCTCGCGCAGCTCCGCAAGCCCGAAGGTGTCGAGAATCTCGTTGAGCCGCTCCGAAGGACGGCGTCGCGGCAGATTCTTGTACTGCGCGATGATGAGCTCGTTCTTCATCGAGTGCTCCCAGCCCACCAGTTCCGTCACGCTCACCTGATAACCATGCGCCTCCAGTTGCAGGCAACGCAGCACATTGGTGATCTGGCTGCCGAACTCGCGCGTATGCAGCGGATGGCGCCAGATTTCGGTGAGCGCCTGACCCAGTGACTTGCCTTTGTTCCGGCGCAGCACGCCCGCCACTTCGGCCTGGCAGCACGGCACCACGACGATATAGCGCGCGTGCTTCTTGAGCGCGAAGCGCAGGGCGTCGTCGGTGGCGGTATCGCACGCGTGCAATGCCGTGACGATGTCGACCGTCGGCGGCAGCTGCGTGGAAGTAATTGAATCGGCCACCGAAAGATTGAGAAACGACATACCGGGAAAGCCGAGCCGCTGCGCGAGTTCGCGAGAACGCTGCACCAGCTCGTCGCGCGTCTCGATGCCGAAGATGCGCGAGTTGTCGTGCAGCTCCTTGAAAAAGAGGTCATACAGGATAAAACCCAGGTACGACTTGCCCGCGCCGTGGTCGACGAGCGTAACGTCGCGGCCATCCTGCTTGAGGTCCTTGAGCAGCGGCTCGATGAACTGGAACAGGTGATAGACCTGCTTCAGCTTGCGGCGGCTGTCCTGGTTCATCTTGCCGTCGCGTGTCAGGATATGAAGCTCCTTCAGGAGTTCGATCGACTGGTTCGGACGGATTTCGTAAGTCTTGCTTGACATCGGGTCGGCACAAAAGAGAGGCGTCAATTGCCACGAAACGTGCGGCAGGCGACGGAACGCGGTGAGTAGATCTGACATTTTACGGAAAAAGCTCAAAGAGGCTGCGGACCAGAGGGGACGGCCCGATAGCCCCACAGTTGGAAGGTTGTTGCGTCCGGATCGCTGACCCACGTCCGGACGGCAGGGAGGGGTTGATTAAAAGAGACGCGGCAGCGCCGAACCGCCGCCGTCCACAAAGGACCAATTTGGGGCGCGACTCACCGGCCAAGGACCGGGAATGCGCGCATGGGAGATCGCTCCGGGTTCACAGGAAGCGATGACACAGGTACGGCGCAGACCCCGCTGCGCGATGACGCACGGTGCTGCGCGACCCTGCATGGGGCATGCAATGAACACGATACCGGACGGTAATGCGGAGCAAAAATTTCAGGCGCTGCTTGCCAAGCTCGTAGAAGTGCCCGAGTGGACGGAAAAGCAGCAACTGGAACTGGAAATGGCCCGCGATATCTCAGTCGAGATGCTGCGGCTTGCCGAGGAAATGCGCGATGGCGCGGCGGATCTCGAGAACTGCCTGATCCTGCTGAAGTACGCCAAAGTGCTCGATTTCGTGATGTCCGCTCTGGCGGCACGCAGGGACATCAAGCCGCAAACGCTCAGGGTGATCTTCAAGCTGGCCGGCCTGAGAGTCGACGAGGCCTATCCAGGTTAGCCAACCTGGCGCGGCAGGCCTTGGCCAGCCGCCGCTGAAACAGCATTCGGGCAGGCACTACCGCCTGCCGCAACCAGGCCCGGCACCACGCCGGGCCACCTTTCTTTTGATGTCCGAATCGGCACGCGGCGGGCTTGCCCGATTTGCCCGCGCCGACCTTTACGACCCCGCACTCACCTTCAGTCGCCACAGCGATGTAATTTCCGCCGCGCGCGCCCGATGTAGCGGATCGGCGGGATCGCTCGCCTTGGGATGGCGCGGCCGGATGTCTTCGCGCCCGGCCACCTCGAGACCGGCCTGCGCGATCATCTCCATCAACGCCTCGCGTGTGCGCAAGCCAAGATGCTCGGCAAAATCGGAGAGGATCAGCCAGCCCTCGCCGCCCGGCTCCAGATGATCCTTCAAACCTGCGAGAAAGCCGCGCAGCATGCGGCTGTCCGGATCGAACACCGCGTATTCGATCGGCGACGCCGGCCGCGCCGGCACCCAGGGCGGATTGCAGACCACGAGCGGCGCGCGACCCGGCGGGAACAGGTCGGCCTCGACGACTTCCACACGATCGCCGTAGCCAAGCTGGGCAAGATTCTCTCGCGCGCAAGCGAGCGCCCGGGCATCCTGATCGGTGGCGATCACCTGCGTCACGCCGCGCGCAGCCAGCACGGCGGCAATCACGCCCGTACCCGTGCCGATGTCGAATGCCCGCTCGAGCGACGGCAACGGCACGCGCGCGACCAGATCGAGATACTCGCCGCGCACCGGCGAAAAAACGCCGTAGTACGGGTGAATGCGCGCGCCCCCCAGCGCGGGAATCTCCACGCCCTTCTTGCGCCACTCGTATGCGCCGATCAAGCCGAGCACCTCGCGCAGCGACACCACCGACGGCTCGCCGTCAGGCGCACCCCATGCCTGCTCGCACGCGAGCCTGACGTCGGGCGCGCGGCGCAGCGGAATCGAATAGTCGCCTTCGAGCGGAAGCAGCATCATGCCAAGCGTGCGTGCGCGCTGCGCCTGCGCCTGACGGTGCAAATGAAACGCTTCGAGCGGCGTGGCCGCCGGCTTCGGCGCAGCGGAGCCCTTGCGCGGCTTGCCCGCAGTACGTTCGGCGCGGCGCGCCATGGCCTGCAGGAGCTGCCGCGCATTCTGGTAGTCGCCGCGCCATAGCAGCGCGGTGCCTTCGCAGGCAAGACGATAGGCTGCGTCGGCCGTGGTGCTGTCGTCGGCAACCACAACGCGCTTCGGCGTCGGCACGCCAGCCTCCGAACGCCAGCGGACGGTGCGCGGGCCATCGGTGTCAGGCCAGCTCAAGGTGGGAAAGTCGGTCATAGGATTCGAATGCTTGACGGCCCGCCATGACGGCGCGCCTCGATATGCGGCGCCATCATATAGCAGAGCACAGCCATGCGCAGCGCCGGGACGCCCATCGTCCCGGCATGACGGCATCATCGCGCAGCGCCGCGCTGGCGTCGACCTGACCGGACGGGCCAGGACGAACGGCAGGAATGATCGACGCAAACGAACGACGCAAACGAACAGCCGAGCGCGGTCAGTAAAATGAGGGCGATCCGCGCAGGGGCACACAACCAGAACATGCCAGAGACGAATCAACCGAGTCGTGCAAAACGCGCAGACTGCGCCGATCAGCGAAGCGCGCGCGCAAGGCGCACCGATCGCGCCGGACTCGACGCGGATTTTTACGCGGGGCTGCTGCGGATCGCCGGCTTGCAGGAAACCGTGGCGAGCGGCAAGGCCGTCGTTGCGCGCTGCGCGCCGGATGAACGCAGGCCCGGCGCGCTTGTCGAGCTGGCGATCGCCGGCATGGCGGCACGCGAAGCGCCGGCGCCGAACATGACGAACTCGCACGCCCCTGCTTGCTCGCCGGATCGAGAAGCCCTCGTCTTTCGCACGGCGCTGCGGCTTTGCATCGCCTGGATCGGCCGCGTCATGTTCCTCAAGCTGCTGGAGGTGCGGCTGCTGATGCTGCACGAACGCGATCCCGATTACGCCTTCCTGCGCAGCGAACGCATCGCCACGTACGCCGAGCTCGATGCGCTCTGCCGCGAAGTGCTTGGCGGCGGCTCGGCTGAAGCCGGGTCGCCGCGCCGCTATCCGCATCTGCCATGCTTTGACGGCTCCACGTTCGAGCCCGCCGATCTCGCGAAGCATGCGGTCACGCTCGGCTCGCTCGATTCCGCGCTGCCCCCACATGCGCGCAATACGGTCGCTGATCTGCTCGACTTCCTCGATGGGTTCGAGTTTGGGTTTGACGCGCGCTCGAACGTAAAGAGCATCGACGCCGCAACGCTCGGGCTCGTCTTCGAAAGACTCAATGGCTATCGCGATGGCGCGTGGTACACGCCGGAGAGCGTCGCCACGTTTCTCGCGCGCGAGGCCATTACAGGTGCGGTGCCAGGGCGTTTCAACCGCGTCAAGGGCTGGCGTTGCACGACTATCGATCAGGTATCCAAATCAATTGCCGATCGCGAAGAGGCACGCACGATCCTCGCTGCGCTGCGCGTGTGTGATCCGGCCGTTGGAACCGGACATCTGCTCGTCTCCGCGCTCGACGAATTGCTCGCGGTAAAGTTGCGCCTCGGCTTGTTCGACGATCAGGATGATCCTGCGCTCGCCGGACTGCGCATCGAGGCAGTGGCGGACCGACTCGTCATCGCACGCGCTCACGACGAAACGCCTGCGCAGCGGCAACGCATCGACGCTGCGCTTTATCGCGAGAAGCGCGCGATCGTCGAACACAATCTCTTCGGCGTGGATATCGACGACCAGGCGCTCGGTCTCGCGCGCCTTCGCCTCGCGTTTGAACTACTGGCGCACGCCGGGTACGACGACGAAGGCGTTTTCGCCACGCTGCCGGATCTCAGGGCCCATCTGAAACAAGGCAATGCCGTGCTGAACCCCATCGCGCTCGACTCGACGCACGACACCGTCGCTGGCTTCGATGCCGTCATTGCCAACCCGCCATACATCGACTCCGAACGCATGATCAACGAAGGCCAGAAGCCCCTGCGCGAAGCGCTCGCACAGCGCTGGCCGAGCGCACGCGGCAACTGGGACCTCTACATCGTCTTCATGGAACTGGGGCTCGCGCTGACCGCCCAGCACGGCACCATGGCCTTTCTCACACCCGACAAGTGGCTCGCGAAGCCGTTCGGCTCTGCGTTCCGTTCGCACCACCTCGACAAAATCGCGCGCATCGTCGCGCTGGGGCGCGAAGTATTCGAGCGCGCGCAGATCGATTCGATCGTGACGGTGTATCGCAAATCCGGCACGGACCACGTCGAGACGGCGCGCCTCGAAGGTACGACGCTCACGCCGCTCGCGCGCGTGCGCAAACGCGAGCTCGAAGCGCCATGGGCGCTCGATGCGCTGCTCTCGCCGCACTATGTGTTCGTACGGCGGCTCACCCGCGCGCATCCGACACTGGGCTCGCTGCTGCGCTGCGAGAACGCCTGCGCGAC
The DNA here is from genome assembly GCF_051125215.1 of Paraburkholderia sp. A3BS-1L. NCBI lineage: Bacteria > Pseudomonadati > Pseudomonadota > Betaproteobacteria > Burkholderiales > Burkholderiaceae > Paraburkholderia > Paraburkholderia sp. A3BS-1L. The sequence goes on from NZ_CP120442.1 coordinate 2,938,682, forward strand.
GGCGGACGCTTACCGGCTCGCGCCATTGATCGACGAAGCGCAAGACGGCTTCGATGCGCGCCGTCACTACCGCGTGGTCAACACCGGCACGCTGGGCCGCTACGCCTCGCGCTGGAACAGCAAGCCGATGACCTATCTCGGACGCCGCTACGCGCAGCCCGTGGTCGAGCGTCCGCGTTTCGCAGCGACATTCGCGAACAGCTACGGCGCGAAGGCGAACGCGAAAAAGGTGATCGTGAAAGGCCTCACGCATCTGCACGCAACGCTCGATCTCGCTGGCGACACGATCCCGGGCAAGACGACTCTGATCCTGTGCTCCAACGACGAGAACCTGCTGAAATTCGCGGCTGCGGTGCTCAACTGCCCGCTCGCGGGATTTGTCACGCGCGCACGCCATGGGGCGTCGAGCTATAACGGCGGCGTGGCGTTCACCAGGGCGATGATCGACGCTTTGCCGGTGCCCGCCGATGAGGCCGTGCGCGCGAAAATCGTGCGCTTGGTAGATGCGTTGCTACGGTTAAAACAATCGGGTGAGGAGGCGCAATGCGAAGTGCTCGAGCGCGAGATCGATTTGGCGCTTTATGCGGCGTATGGGTTGGGGAGGGAAGAGATCGGGCGGGTGGAATGCCGCGGCTGGAAGCGATAGCGGCTCGATCCAAGCCCAAAACAAAAAGGGTTACCGCTCATGACGCGATAACCCTTTTCGATGCATATGGTGCCGGCTGCAGGACTCGAACCCGCCACCTGATGATTACAAATCAACTGCTCTACCAGATGAGCTAAGCCGGCGTAGCCCGCGATTCTACCTCATTTCACGATCTTGAGGTGGCCCTTTCCGCCCTTCGCGGCGCCGTCGTCGCCTTTGTCCTTCTCGGCGGCAGACACAGCCGGCTCTGGCGCCTCGGCTTCACGCGCCGCATCGGCAGCAACCGGCGCCGCCTCCTCGTCATGCCCTTCCTGTGCGGACGGCAGCACGTCGTCGGCATCGCCCGGCGGCGCGTCGACCGGAAACGCCATGCCCTGGCCGTTCTCGCGCGCGTAGATCGCGAGCACGTTCGACACGGGCACCTCGATCTTGTGCGACTTGCCGGAAAAACGGGCGTGGAACTCGACCATCTCGTTGCCCATCTGCAACTGGCTCGTGGCCTCGAAGCTGATGTTCAGCACGATCTCGCCGTCGCGCACGAACTGGCGCGGCACGCGCGTGCGGTTGTCGACCCGCACCGCAATGTGCGGCGTGAAGCCGTTGTCGGTGCACCACTCGTACAGCGCGCGCAGCAGATACGGCTTGGTGGAAATCTCTTGCATCAACAATCCTCTGACGAGGCGGCGCACCCGGCAGCCAAACAATCACCCGGCGCCCACCGCCTCCAGTTACAACACCGGCTTAGCGACGCATCACCTTTTCCGAAGGCGTCAGCGCTTCGATATAGGCCGGACGGCTGAAAATACGCTCGGCGTACTTCATGAGCGGCGCGGCGTTCTTCGACAGTTCGATGCCGTAGTGATCCAGACGCCACAGAAGCGGCGCGATCGCGACGTCGAGCATCGAGAACTCTTCGCCCAGCATGTACTTGTTCTTCAGGAAGATCGGCGCGAGCTGCGTGAGGCGGTCGCGGATCGCGAGGCGCGCCTTCTCGTGGTTCTTCTCGGCGGCCTTGCCCTTCTCGTTTTCGAGCGTGCTCACGTGCACGAACAGTTCCTTCTCGAAGTTGAGCAGGAACAGGCGTGCGCGTGCACGCTGAACCGGATCGGCAGGCATAAGCTGCGGGTGCGGGAAGCGCTCGTCAATGTACTCGTTGATGATGTTCGATTCGTACAGAATCAGGTCGCGTTCGACCAGAATCGGCACCTGACCGTACGGATTCATCACGGCGATGTCTTCCGGTTTGTTGAACAGGTCGACGTCGCGGATTTCGAAGTCCATGCCCTTTTCGAACAACACCAGCCGGCAGCGCTGGGAGAACGGGCAGGTAGTGCCGGAGTACAGAACCATCATGATTTACATTTCCTCAATAAACCCAAAAGGCCGGCAGGCAAAAACACCGTCTGACGGTCGCTGAACCATCAGGCGGTGTCTCGTCGCACCGGCCCCACGTCGGTCAGGACGTGATTATTTGATATCTTTCCAGTACGCAGCGTTCAGTCGCCACGCGAAAAAGCTCAGAACGCCGAGGAACAGGAGCACCCAGACCCCGAGCTGCTTGCGGGTTTTCTGCTCTGGCTCGGCCATCCAGCCAAGGTATGCAACAAGATCGGCCACGGCAGAATCATAATCTACCGGCGAAAGCTTCCCGGGCGTGATCTGTTGGTACCCCACAAAACGGTGGACCTTCTCCCCCGTTTCCTCTTCCACAATGTCTTCGAACTTCGCCCTGCGAACGCCCTGCAATTGCCAGAGCACGTTGGGCATGCTCACGTTTTCGAACGCCAGATTGTTCCAGCCGGTCGGCCGCGTATCGTCGCGGTAGAAGCTGCGCAGATACGTGTACAGCCAGTCGCGTCCCTTCGCGCGCGCCTCCACGGAGAGGTCCGGCGGCGCCACGCCGAACCATGCCTTGGCGTCGTCCGGGCGCAACGCGATGGACATCGTGTTGCCGACTTTATCCGTCGTGAAAAGGAGATTATCTTCGATTTGCTTCTGCGGGATGCCGATCGCTTCCAGCCGGCTGTAGCGCATCAAGTTCGCACTATGGCAATTCAGGCAATAGTTTACAAACAATTGCGCGCCATGTTGCAGCGAAGCAAGATTTTCCCCGTTATCGGGTGCGTGGTCGAGCGGAATGTTTTCCTGCGCCGCCACCGATCCCGCCCCGAATCCCAGCGCGCATGCCAGCGCAACGCCGGCAATGCCCGCGCCCGTCGCCCTTGCGAGCGTCGAAAAGAGAGATTTCATCATCGTGTCTTCCTCGCTCGCTGATTAATGGGGCTTGAACCGCACGCGCTCGGGCGGCTGCTTGAAGGTGCCAAGCGTCGTCCAGAACGGCATGCCGAGGAAAAACGCGAAATAGACGAGCGCGCAGATCTGGGCGATCAGCGTCGCCGCCGGCGAGGGCGGTCGGGTTCCGAGAAACCCGAGCGTCAGGAACGCGAGCACGAAAATCGCAAGAAAGACTTTGTGGAACAGCGGCCGGTAGCGGATCGACTTCACCGGCGCGCGGTCGAGCCACGGCAGGAAGAAGAGCGAGACGACCGCCGTGCCCATCACCACGACGCCCCAGAACTTCGACTCGGTGAAGTACATCGCGAGGATCACGAGAATCGCCAGCACCGGCAGCCCGCCCTTCCACCTGCCGCGCGCACGCACTAGCGCGAGCAGGCCTAGCAGCGCAATCACGATCATCAGAACGATCTTGAACGGGTCGGTCGTGGCGCGCAGCATCGCGTAGAACGCAGTGAAGTACCAGACCGGCGCGATTTCGGGCGGCGTCTGCAGTGCGTTGGCGGGCACGAAGTTGTTGGCTTCGAGGAAGTATCCGCCCATCTCCGGCGCGAAGAACACGATGGCCGCGAAGATCATCAGGAAGATGCACACGCCCATGAAGTCGTGCACGGAGTAGTACGGATGGAACGGGATACCGTCGAGCGGAATGCCGTCCGCGTCCTTTTTCTCCTTGATCTCGACGCCATCGGGGTTGTTCGAGCCCACTTCATGCAGCGCCACGATGTGCGCGATCACGAGCCCGATCAGCACGAGCGGAATCGCGATCACGTGGAACGCGAAGAAGCGGTTGAGCGTGACGTCGGAGACCACGTAGTCGCCGCGAATCCAGAGCGACAGGTCCGGGCCGATGAACGGAATCGCCGAGAACAGGTTCACGATCACCTGTGCGCCCCAGAACGACATCTGGCCCCATGGCAGCAGATAGCCGAAGAACGCTTCGGCCATCAGGCACAGGAAGATCGCGCAGCCGAAGATCCAGACGAGTTCGCGCGGCTTGCGGTAAGAACCGTACAGAAGCCCGCGGAACATGTGCAGATACACGACCACGAAGAACATCGATGCGCCCGTGGAGTGCATGTAGCGGATCAGCCAGCCCCACGGCACCTCGCGCATGATGTACTCGACCGACGCGAACGCGAGCGTCGAATCGGGCTTGTAGTTCATGGTGAGGAAAATGCCGGTGACGATCTGGTTCACCAGCACCAGCAGCGCGAGCGAGCCGAAGAAGTACCAGAAGTTGAAGTTTTTTGGCGCGTAGTACTCGGAGAGATGCGCTTTCCAGGTCGACGTCATTGGAAAGCGCTTGTCGATCCAGCCGACGAGTCCCGAGGAAGCGTCCGTTGCCGTAATCTCTTTTTCGTGTCCCGTCGCCATCACGCTTCTCCTTTCTCGTCCTTGCCGATCACGATCTGCGTCGGAGACGTGAACATGTACCGGGGGATATCGAGGTTCTGCGGCGCGGGCTTGTTTTTGAACACGCGGCCGGCGAGATCGTAGGTCGAGCCGTGGCACGGGCACAGGAAGCCGCCGGGCCAGTCGTCTGGCAGGTTGGCCTGCGGGCCTTCCTGGAAGCGCGGCGTGGGCGTGCAGCCCAGATGAGTGCACACGGCAACGGCCACGAGAATGTTCTGATGCTCCGCGCGCGAGCGGTATTCGTTCTTGCAGTAATCCGGCATCGGCATGGAGAACGGATGCTCGGAGTGCGGGTCCGCCAGTTCGGGATCGGCCTTCTTGCAGTCGGCCATCATGCGCTCGGTGCGCTTGAGGATCCACACGGGCTTGCCGCGCCACGCCACGGTCATCATCGTGCCGGCTTCAAGTCCGCTGATGTCGACTTCAACCGGCGCGCCGGCCGCGCGGGCCTTTTCGGATGGTGCAAACGAAGCTACGAAAGGTACGACAGTGGCTACGCCTCCAATGCCACTTGCTACGGACGTCGCAATCAGCCAGGTACGGCGGCTGCCGTCGACGCGGTCGTTCTCATTGTCTCGCATCACATCGCCCCACTTCTGAGTTGGATTTATCCGTCACGCCAGCAAACCCGCGGTGCTGCCGAACGCTAGTTTGCTCGAATGGAGTTGGCATTTACAAGGGGCGTGCGCCAAAAACCGGGCGAAGTCCTTGATAACTCGGGGTTTTCCCCCAGAAAATGGGGCCATTTTCTGGCTAGACAGGATTGTGGATATCGATGAAGAGATGTTCGATGTCGAATGCCTCGGCGAGGTGCGCGCCGACCGCCTGCACGCCAAAGCGCTCAGTGGCATGGTGGCCCGCGGCGAGGAACGCCACACCGCTTTCGGCCGAGGTGTGAGTCGTGGGCTCCGAGATCTCGCCGGTCAGGAAGACGTCGGCGCCCGCGTCGATCGCAGCGTCGAAGAGGCCTTGCGCCGCCCCGGTGCACCAGGCCACGTGGCGCAGTTCCCAGTCGGGGTCGCCGAGCACGAGCGGTGCGCGGCCGAGCGTCTGCTCGACTTGCGCCGAGAAATGCGCGAGCGTGATGGGCATGGGCAGCGTGGTCATCCACCCGAGATCCTGGTCACCGAAGCGTTTTTCGCCGATCCAGCCGAGTTTGGCGCCCAACTGTGCGTTATTGCCCAGTTCAGGGTGGCTGTCGAGTGGCAGATGATAGGCGAAGAGATTGAGGTCGTTCGCCAGTAGCGCCTTGAGGCGGCGGTGCTTGCGTCCCGTGATCTGCGGCGGCTCGTTGCGCCAGAAGTAGCCATGGTGGACCAGCACGGCGTCGGCGCCCCACTCCAGCGCGGCTTCGAGGAAGGAGAGCGAGGCGGTCACGCCGGTCGCGATCTTCTCAACGCGACGCCGCCCCTCCACCTGCAGGCCGTTCGGGCAGTAGTCCTTGAACCGCGCGGATTCCAGAAGATTGTTCAGATACAATTCCAGTTCGATCCGATCCATATAATCCTCTAATCTTCAGATGCTTAGACGCTTTTGGCTGTTCTTCGCCCAAGCGGTGACGGTCCTGCTGGCGTTGATGTTCATCATCGCGACGCTCAAGCCGCAATGGCTCGAGCATCAGGGGCAACTCGGCAAGCAGCTCGCGGAGCCGATCGTCGCATTGCGGGAAGTGGCGCCGGGCATCAGCGGCAGCCCCGCGCAGAATTCCTATGCCGATGCGGCCCAGAAGGCGATGCCGGCGGTCGTCAACGTGTTCTCGAGCAAGGACGGGTCGCTGCCCCCCGATCCGCGCCAGAACGACCCACTATTTCGCTACTTCTTCGGCAAACCCAATACCAACCGAAAACAGCAGGAACAGCCCGCCGCGAACCTCGGCTCGGGTGTGATTGTCAGTCCGGACGGTTACATTCTAACGAACCAGCACGTGATCGACGGCGCGGATCAGATCGAAATCGCGCTTTCCGACGGCCGCACCACCAATGCGAAGGTGATCGGCATCGATCCGGAAACCGATATCGCCGTGCTCAAAATCAATCTGCCGAATCTGCCCACCATCACGCTCGGGCGCATGGAACGGGCGCGCGTGGGCGACGTCGTGCTCGCCATCGGCAACCCGTTCGGCGTGGGTCAGACGGTCACGATGGGCATCATCAGCGCGCTCGGGCGCAACCATCTTGGCATCAACACGTTCGAGAACTTCATCCAGACCGACGCGCCCATCAACCCGGGCAACTCGGGCGGCGCGCTCGTCGACGTGAACGGCAACCTGCTCGGCATCAACACGGCCATTTATTCGCGCTCGGGCGGCTCGCTCGGCATCGGCTTCGCCATTCCCGTCTCCACCGCGCGCAGCGTGCTGGAGAGCATCATCACGACGGGCACGGTCACGCGCGGCTGGATCGGCGTGGAGCCGCAGGACGTGACGCCCGAGATCGCCGAGTCGTTCGGGCTGAACCAGAAGCAAGGCGCGATCGTCGCGGGCGTGCTCCAGGGCGGCCCCGCCGACAGGGCCGGCATTAAGCCCGGCGATGTCCTGACTGCGGTGAACGGCGAGGACATCACCGACACCACGCGCCTGTTGAACGTCATCGCCCAGATCAAGCCGGGCACCGCCGCCAAGGTTCACCTCGTGCGCAAGAACAAGGACATGGACCTGAACGTGACGATCGGCAAGCGCCCGCCGCCGCCCAAGCAGCAGAATCAGGACGACGAAGGCGACGACGGCGGTTGACGGCTCGCACGCAGCCGGCAAACGCAAGAAAGAAAGGCCGCGAACGGTACCGTTCGCGGCCTTTCTTTCTTGCTCCATGACTGGCTCAGGACTCGCTCGCCGCCTCGCTCTCGTCGGTGGCGCTCTTCTCGCCCGTCCCGACGAAAAGCCGCGCCGCAATAATCCCCGCTTCATACAGCACGATCAGCGGCACTGCGAGAATGAGCTGCGAAAACACGTCCGGCGGCGTAACGACCGCGGCAACGATGAACGCCCCAACGATCACGTAAGGACGAATCTCCTTGAGCTTCTTCACCGTCAGCACTCCCATGCGCACGAGCAGCACGACGATGATCGGCACCTCGAAGGTCACGCCAAAAGCGATGAACATCGTGAGTACGAAGCTCAGGTAATTGTCAATATCCGTCGTCATCTCCGCGCCGAGCGGCGCGTTGTAATGCGCCATCACCCGGAAGATGGTGGGAAACACGACGAAATACGCGAATGCCATGCCGCACAGGAACAGCGTGTAGCTGCTCCCCACCAGTGGCGCGACCAGCTTCTTTTCGTGCTGGTAGAGGCCTGGCGCGACGAACGCCCAGATCTGATAAAGCACGAACGGCAGCGCGATCACGAAGGCGACCAGCATCGTCACCTTCATCGGCACGAAAAACGAGCCGGTCACGTCGGTGACGATCATCTTGCCGTCACGCGGCAAGTTCTGCATCAGCGGGCGGGCGAGCAGCCTGAAGATGTCCGGCGCCCAGTACACGAGCCCGACGAACACGACGATCACGGAAATGCCCGCGCGAATGATGCGGTCGCGCAGTTCGACGAGGTGCGAGATGAAGGTCTCTTCAGCGCCCTCGTCTTGTGTTTGTTGGGGGTCGCTCACACCGGCCCTCGGGGGTTGGAGATAGACAAATTCAAACTCGACTGCGGTAGCGGGGCATCAGAGAAAACGCGTGGGCCGGCGCAAGCTGGCCGGTGTGTGCTGCGCGACGCGCGCCGCGCCCGATTGCACGCGCGTGCGCCGCAGCGTCGCGCGCTTGTACCAGACCGGCGTAGCCGTTTGCTTCACGCGCCAGTTCTTGCGTTTGACGCCTGCCGCATTCGCGCCGCCCGAGCGCCACGAGGTGCCGCCCGAAGCCCCCGTACCGCCGGTCACGCCGGCCCCAACCGGATCGGCGCTGCCCGCTGTGCTGAAGGCGCCACCCGTGCCCGCGTTCCAGGCGTCGTTCAGCTCGGTTTCGTGCTTGCGCAGGTTCTCGTGAACGGTGTTCTCGACGTTTTGCGCAGCCTGCTCGAACTCGCCCTTCATGCGGCGCAACTCGTCCAGTTCGATCTCGCGCGTGACTTCCGCCTTGACGTCGTTGACATAGCGCTGCGCGCGCCCGAACAGCGCGCCTGCCGTGCGCGCAACGCGCGGCAGACGCTCCGGCCCGAGAACGACCAGCGCGACGACGCCGATCAGCGCCATCTTGGTTAGACCCAGATCGAGCATGAATGAAGCTTTCCGTCAGCCTTGGGGCGGGAAATAACGGCTGCCGCGCTTAGCGGAAGTCGTTCGAACGCGGGGTCTTGTCCTTGGCGTCGACATCGACCGTGCCGCCGCTCTTTGGCAGTTCGCGCTTTTGCGCATCAGCGCCGGACTCTTCGCCCTCGCGCATGCCTTCCTTGAAACCCTTCACCGCACCGCCCAGATCGCTACCGATATTGCGCAGCTTCTTCGTGCCGAAGACGAGCGCCACGATCAACAACACGATCAGCCAATGCCAGATGCTCAACGAACCCATGATCAAAACTCTCCTTAACCCCGTTGCCGCGCCTCATGCGCAGCGAATAAACATTGGCGCGTGAACGCGCTTCATGACACTCGCGACTATCGACCGGTCCGGCGCAGCGCCGTGGATTCCGGTCTCAGGCGGGTTGTCCGGCAATGCCGCCCGGTATGCTACCTGTAAGCTATTTCGGCTGCGTGGCAATGCGTCCCTTTTTCAACCACTCTTGGGGATTCTGCCGTACCGGCACGCAGGCGCGCTATCCCATGCGCTGCCACGGACGCGGTCCGGCCAGCAGATGCGCATGCAGGTGATAGACTTCCTGCCCGCCTCCGGGCCCCGTGTTGACCACGGTGCGATAGCCCGTCTCGCCCCCTGTATAGGACACGCCCAGCTCTCTCGCCAGCTGTGCCACCAGCACAAACATTCTACCAAGCAGCGCAGCGTCGTTTTCACCGCAGTCAGCAAGGGTGGGTATATGTTTTCGCGGGATGACCAGCACGTGAGTTTGTGCCGCCGGCCGGATGTCACGGAACGCGACGAACTCGTCGTCTTCATAGACGCGCGTGCTCGGGATCAGGCCGTCGGCGATCTTGCAAAAGAGACAGGTGCTGCGGTCGTGACTCATAGTGTTCCTGGGCAGCCGTACGGAGAGAAAGCGTGCCGGGTTTCGCTCTGAGACCCGGCGCTACCGCGTCAAAACCACGCGCGCGGGTCGGACAACGGCTTGTTGTCGTGCAGATACAGCCAGCCTTTGATGATACGGTACAACGTCCAGATCGCGACAGCCCACAAAATTGGAATGCCGATCAACACGAAAAAGAGCGCAATACCGATCAGATGTCCTGCAAGCCCGAGCCAGAACGTGCGGATCTGCCACGTGAAGTGCTGCTCGTAGGGTGTGCCCGCCGCTTCGTCGCGCTTGATGTAATTGATGATGATCGCCACCAGCACGGTGACGCCGCCGGTGAGCCAGTAGAACGCATAAAGCCCGTAGAGGACGTGCGTGAGCGTGCGCAGGCTGCGCAGACGATCCGCGTCGAGCGGATCGCGCTCCGGGGTTCGGTAAGCAGGAGGCGGATAGCCGCCGGGGGTGGACATATGTGGCATCTCCCTGTCGAGCACGACTCGCGTGCATCTCATGGGCGAGGGCCACTGATGGCCCGGCCCAAAAATTCGACTCGAATCCGGGGCCTGAATTCAATCTCGCAGCATCAGTCGCCGTTTTCTTCGCGCTCGCGGCTCTTGCGCAGGGCCTTTTCTTCGAGACCCGAGAGCCCTTCGCGGCGCTCCAGTTCCGCCAGCACGTCGGCGGGGCTCAGCTCGAAATGCGAAAGCGCGACGAGGCAATGGAACCACAGATCAGCCATTTCCCCAACCAGCGCCTTCGGCGCGCCGCCCTGGCGCACGTCCTTGGCGGCGAGCACGACTTCGGTAGCCTCTTCGCCGACCTTCTTGAGCACGGCGTCATCGCCCTTGTGGAACAGGCGCGCGACGTAGGAAGCGTCGGGGTCGCCGCCCTTGCGGCTATCGATCACCGCGGCAAGGCGCAGCAGGGTGTCGTTGGTGTTCAATTGCGTCATTTGTAGATGTGTTCGGGGTCTTTCAGCACCGGATCGACAGCGACCCAGCGGCCTTCGTCGGCGGTGCCTTCGAATTGCTGGAAAAAGCACGAGTGACGGCCGGTGTGGCACGCGATGCTCGACACTTGCTCGACCTTGAGCAGCACGACGTCTTCGTCGCAGTCGAGGCGGATGTCGTGAACGTGCTGCACATGGCCCGACTCCTCGCCCTTGAACCACAGGCGCTGGCGCGAGCGCGAAAAATACACCGCGCGGCGCAGTTCGACCGTCCTGGCGAGCGCTTCCCGGTTCATCCACGCGAACATCAGCACGTCGCCCGTCGTGGCCTCCTGGGCGATCACGGGCACGAGGCCGTTGGCGTCCCAATTAACCTTGTCGAGCCAGCCAGCCTTCGCAAAATCGTTCGTTTCAGCGTTGCTCATGGCGTCACATCCTCACCGAAATGCCCTGCTCGGCCATGAAGCGCTTGGCCTCGCCCACGGTGTGCTCGCCATAGTGGAAGATGCTCGCCGCCAGCACGGCGTCGGCATGACCCTTGACGATGCCGTCCGCGAGATCCTGCAGGCCGCCCACGCCGCCCGAGGCGATCACGGGAATCGGCACGGCGTCGGACACCGCGCTCGTGAGGGCGAGATCGAAGCCGCTCTTGGTGCCGTCGCGGTCCATGCTCGTGAGCAGGATTTCGCCCGCGCCCAGCTCAGCCATCTTGCGCGCCCATTCGACGGCGTCGATGCCCGTGGCCTTGCGGCCGCCGTGCGTGAACACTTCCCAGCGCGCGGGTTCGCCCGGTGCTGAAGTACGCTTCGCGTCGATGGCGACGACGATGCACTGCGAGCCGTATTTGTCGGCCGCATCGCGCACGAGCTGCGGATTGGCGACGGCCGACGAGTTCATGCTGACCTTGTCGGCGCCGGCGTTAAGCAGCCGCCGCACGTCGGTGACGGCGCGCACGCCGCCGCCCACGGTCAGCGGAATGAAGACCTGCGAGGCCACCGCTTCGATGATCGGCAGAATCAGGTCGCGCTGGTCCGAAGTGGCCGTGATGTCGAGAAAAGTGAGTTCGTCGGCGCCCTGGTCGTCGTAGCGGCGCGCGATTTCGACGGGGTCGCCCGCATCGCGCAGCTCGACGAAGTTGACGCCCTTGACGACCCGCCCGGCGGTCACGTCGAGACAGGGAATGATGCGTTTGGGTAGAGCCATGATCTTGCCGATGTTGCCAGGCGCGCCGAAACCGCAGCAGCTACGCCTATAGTCGCGCGATAGCGGTTATCGCGAAATTAGCCGGAGGCCGTATCTTCGGGAACGGACTTGCCGCCCCTTGCCGGTCGCACCGAGAACCCAAAGTGGATCCGACCTCCACCCGGGAGGCCGTCCACGCGACGCATCAAGCGTCGTCCTTAAGCGTCGTCAGACTCACGCAGGCTGTCTGCGTGCGTTTGCGCCTGGGCGAAATCGAGATCGCCCGAGTAGATCGCGCGGCCGCAGATTACGCCTTCGATGCCTTCGTCCTCGACTTCGCACAGCGCGTCGATGTCGGCGAGATTCGACAGGCCGCCGCTCGCGATCACCGGAATCTTCACCGCGCGCGCGAGGCGCACCGTCGCTTCGATGTTGATGCCCTGGAGCATGCCGTCGCGGCCGATGTCGGTGTAGATGATCGACTCGGCGCCGTAGTCTTCGAACTTGCGCGCGAGATCGACCACTTCGTGGCCCGTGAGCTTGCTCCAGCCGTCGGTGGCAACCTTGCCGTCCTTCGCGTCGAGCCCGACGATGATATGGCCCCCGAACGCCGTGCACGCTTCCTGCAGGAAGCCCGGGTTCTTCACCGCGGCCGTGCCGATGATCACGTATGAGAGGCCGTCGTCGAGATAGCGCTCGATGGTGTCGAGGTCGCGGATGCCGCCGCCAAGCTGCACGGGGATCTCGTCGCCGACTTCGCGGATGATCTCGCGAATCGCGTCCTCGTTCTTCGGCTTGCCGGCGAACGCGCCGTTCAGGTCGACGAGGTGCAAACGCCGCGCGCCGCGCTCGACCCAATGTCGGGCCATGGCCGCCGGTTCCTCGGAAAAAATCGTCGCCTGGTCCATATCGCCTTGTTTAAGGCGAACGCAGTGACCGTCTTTGAGATCGATGGCCGGAATCAGCAGCATAGCAATCGGGTGATATCTGGGAATGTGGTTGGAATCAGCCGGCAACGGCCGGGAAGAACCCCGATCCGACGCCGTTTCGCTAGTTTAGTACAACTCTTTCGGCAGCCTTGCTGATGCAAATCGGCTTTGGGCGATGCTTGCACGCAGGCCCTCCGGCCGGGCGCTTCGAACCAACAGCGCCGTCCGTGAATCAGGGGTTCCAGTGAACGAAGTTGCGATAGACGCGCAAGCCCGCCGCAGCGCTCTTTTCCGGGTGGAATTGGGTGGCGAAGATGTTATCTCGCGCCACCGCCGAGGTAAAGTCCGCGCCGTAAGGCGTTTCGCCTACGGTGTGAGCCGGATCGGCCGGAACCACATAATAGCTGTGCACGAAATAAAAGAAGCTCTCGTCGGGCACGCCGTCCCACAGCGCGTGAGCGCGCGACTGGCGCACGCGGTTCCAGCCCATCTGCGGCACCTTGAAGCGCGAGCCGTCGTCCTGAAGCCGCCCTTCGAGCTCGAAGCGCACGACCTTGCCCGGCAGCAGGCCGAGACCCTTCGTGTCCCCTTCGGCGCTCCAGTCGAACAGCATCTGCTCGCCCACGCACACGCCCATCAGCGGCTTGGTGCGCGAGGCTTCGAGCACGGCGTCCTGCAAGCCCGATTCCGCGAGACTGCGCATGCAGTCAGGCATCGCGCCCTGGCCCGGCAGCACGACGCGGTCAGCCGCGCGAATCGCCTCCGGGCGCTCGACGATCTGCACGTCGGCTTCCGGCGCAGCCTGTTTCAATGCCTGGGCCACCGAACGAAGGTTGCCCATCCCATAATCCACAATCGCAATTGAAGTTTTCATCTCGGATACCGCTTACAAGCTGCCCTTGGTAGACGGAATCTTGCCCGCCTGGCGCTCATCGAGCTCGGAAGCCTGGCGCAGCGCGCGGCCGAAGGCCTTGAACACGGTTTCCATCTGGTGATGCGCGTTCAGGCCGCGCAGATTGTCGATGTGGAGCGTCACGCCCGCGTGGTTGACGAAGCCGCGGAAGAATTCGATCGACAGGTCGACGTCGAACGTGCCGATGCGCGCGCGCGTGAACGGCACGTGGAACTCGAGGCCCGGACGGCCCGAAAAGTCGATCACCACGCGCGAGAGCGCCTCGTCGAGCGGCACATAGGCGTGGCCGTAGCGGCGGATGCCCTTCTTGTCGCCGATGGCCTGCGCGACTGCCTGACCGAGCGTGATGCCGACGTCTTCCACCGTATGGTGGTCGTCGATATGGGTATCGCCATGCGCCTCGATTTCCAGATCGATCAGACCGTGTCGCGCGATCTGGTCGAGCATGTGGTCGAGAAACGGCACACCGGTCGCGAGCTTCTGCTCGCCGGTGCCGTCCAGATTGAGTTTCACGCTGATTTGCGTTTCGCTGGTGTTGCGAACGACTTGCGCGACGCGCATGGCAATTTCCTTCAAACAGCCCGTAACGGAGGGTTCATGGAACGAAAGCCCGGAGCGCTCGTGACACTGTGCGCTTCAGGCCGGTGAGATCGGATTACTTGAGCACGAGCTTAAGGGCGGCGAGCAAGCGCGCGTTTTCGTCGGGGGTCCCGACGGTCAGGCGTACGCAATTCGCCAGCAATGGATGCATTTTACTCACGTTTTTGACTAAAACCCGCGCCGTCAGCAGGGTATCGAACACGGCGGAGGCATCGGGCACGCGCACAAGCAGGAAATTGCCGGCGCTTTCGAACACTTCGGCGCCCGGCAACTTTGCAACGTCGGCAGCCAATTGCGCCCGGTCTGCGCGCAATTGGGCCGCCTGCGTGTCGAGCACGTCGAGATGTTCGAGCAGGAAATCGGCGGCGGCCTGGGTGAGCACATTTACGTTATACGGCGGGCGCACCTTGTCGAATTCGTTGAGCCATGCAGTACGGCCCGCGAGGTAGCCCAGACGGATGCCCGCCAGCCCGAGCTTGGACATCGTGCGCATCACGACCACGTTGTCGAACGCGCCCGCGCGCGGCATCCAGCTCGCCTGCGCGAACGGCTGATAAGCCTCGTCGATCACGACGAGCCCGCCGGCTGCATTGGCAGCCTCGATAATGCGCTCGATGTCGGCGTCCGCGAACAGCGTGCCGGTCGGGTTGTTCGGGTACGCCAGCCAGATCATGGCCGGCTGGTGTTCGGCGATGGCGACCAGCATGGCATCGCAATCGAGCGTGAAGTCGGCCTTGAGCGGCACGCCGACAAAATCCACCTGCGCAAATTTCGCCGACATCGCGTACATCACGAAGCCCGGCACCGGCGCGAGCACCTTCGCGCCCGGCTTCGCGCACGCCACCGTGACCATGCTGATGATCTCGTCCGAGCCGTTGCCGAGCAGCACGTCGCAGCCGGGCGGCACATGCATCGCGGCCTTGAGCTTCGCCATGAGCGCCTCGGGGCGCGGAGCCGGATAGCGGTTCAGCGCGATGCCCGCGAGATGCTCGCCAAGTTGCGCCGCCAGAGCGACCGGCAACGTGTACGGGTTCTCCATGGCGTCGAGCTTCACGAAGCCGGTGGCGTCGGGAACCGGGTAGCTCGTCATGGCGAGCACGTCGGAGCGGATGATGTCTTGTGGTGTTGTCATTGTCGATTGGCGCGCGCGAGGCGCGCAGCCGGCACGAACGGCCAGCTATGGCGCGCGCGGGTTACTTCGGTGTTCCAAACATCGGGCTCAGGCGAGCGTATTTCAAGCCGATGCTTGCGCACGTCTCCTCGGGGGTGCGGCACGCATGAAACTCATGCATGCCGCGCTGTTTTGATTCTGGTACCGCTTCAGACCTGCTTCATGCGGTACTCGGCGCTGCGCGCGTGGGCCTGGAGGCCTTCGCCGTAGGCGAGTTCCGCGGCGATCTCGCCGAGCGTCTGCGCGCCCTCCGCGCTCACCTCGATCACGCTCGATCGCTTGATGAAATCATAGACGCCGAGCGGCGACGAGAAACGTGCGGTACGAGACGTAGGCAGCACGTGATTCGGCCCCGCGCAGTAGTCGCCGAGGCTTTCGCTCGTGTAGCGGCCGAGGAAGATCGCGCCCGCGTGGCGGATTTCGGCGCCCCACTTCTGCGCATCGAGCGCAGAGATTTCGAGGTGCTCGGGCGCGATGTCGTTGGCGATTGCGCAGGCTTCGGCCATGTCGCGCACCTTCACGAGCGCGCCGCGGTTCGTGAGAGACGTCGCGATGACTTCGGCGCGCGGCATGGCGGGTAAAAGCTCGTTGATGGCGTCTTCCACGCGCTTGATGAACGCTTCGTCCGGGCACAGCAGGATGGATTGCGCGAGTTCGTCGTGCTCGGCCTGCGAGAACAGGTCCATCGCGACCCAGCGCGGATCGGTCGTGCCGTCGCACAGCACGAGAATCTCGGAGGGTCCGGCGATCATGTCGATGCCGACCGTGCCGAACACGCGGCGCTTGGCCGAGGCCACATAGGCATTGCCCGGGCCGCAGATCTTGTCGACGGGCGGAATGGTGCGGGTGCCGTAAGCGAGCGCGCCCACAGCCTGCGCGCCGCCGATGGTGAACACGCGGTCGACGCCGCCGAGCAGCGCCGCCGCCAGCACGAGCGGATTCTTCACGCCATCGGGCGTGGGCACGACCATGATGATCTCGCGCACGCCCGCGACCCGCGCGGGAATCGCGTTCATCAGCACGGAAGACGGATACGCGGCCTTGCCGCCCGGCACGTAGAGACCCACGCGGTCGAGCGGCGTGACCTTCTGGCCGAGCACGGTGCCGTCGGCTTCGGTGTATTGCCAGCTATGCGAGCCGCACTCGATGCGCTGCTTCTCGTGGTAGCCGCGCACGCGCGCGGCCGCCGCCTCGAGCGCCGCGCGCTGCTTGGGCTCGAGACTTTCCAGCGCCGCCTCGAGCTCGCTGATCGGCAACTCCAGCGCATCGACGCTGGCAGCGCTCAGGCGATCGAAGCGGTTCGTGTAATCGAGCACGGCGGCGTCGCCGCGCGCCTTCACATCGGCGAGAATTTGCGCGACTGAGCGCTCGATGGCCTCGTCTTCGCTCGCCTCGAAGGCGAGCACGCCATGCAGCGCCGCCTTGAAACCTTCGGCGCTCGAATCGAGTTTGCGCATCGTGATAGCCATGCTGATATCCATCCGGAACGGTTATATGCGGGTAATGCGCGGGTTATGCGCGCGACGCGCGTTCGAACGCGTCGAGAATCGGCCGCAGCGCGGCGCGCTTCAACTTGAGCGCCGCCTGATTCACGACGAGGCGCGAAGAGATCTGCATGATCTCTTCGACCTCGACCAGGTTGTTCGCACGCAGCGTGCCGCCCGTGCTGACGAGGTCGACGATCGCGTCGGCGAGGCCGACGAGCGGCGCGAGCTCCATCGAGCCGTAAAGCTTGATGAGGTCGACGTGCACGCCCTTGGCCGCGAAGTGCTGGCGCGCCGATTCCGTGTACTTGGTGGCCACGCGCAGGCGCGCGCCCTGGCGCACGGCGTTCGCGTAGTCGAAGCCCGACTTCACGGCCACCGAGAGGCGGCAGCGCGCGATGTCGAGATCGATCGGCTGATAGAGCCCGTCGCCGCCGTGTTCGAGCAGCACGTCCTTGCCCGCCACGCCAAAGTCGGCCGCGCCGTACTCCACGTAGGTGGGCACGTCGGTCGCGCGCACGATGATCACGCGCAGGTTCGGGTCGGTCGTCGGCAGGATCAGCTTGCGCGAGGTTTCCGGGTCTTCGGTCACCTCCACGCCCGCGGCCGCGAGCAACGGCATCGTCTCTTCGAAGATGCGGCCCTTCGAGAGCGCCAGCGTGAGCGGCGCGCCGGAGGCGGCGGCCGGCGTGGGCTTGGACTCGACCGTGCTCATGCCGCGTTCCCCTTGATGCGCTTCACGTTCGCGCCGATTCTGGTGAGCTTCTCTTCCATGCGGTCGTAGCCGCGGTCGAGGTGATAGATGCGGTCGATGAGCGTCTCGCCGTCGGCGCACAGGCCCGCGATCACGAGGCTCGCCGAGGCGCGCAGATCGGTCGCCATGACCTTCGCGCCCGACAGCTTCTCGACGCCGGAGACCAGCGCCGTCTTGCCGTCGATCGTGATGCTCGCGCCGAGGCGGTTCAGTTCCTGCACGTGCATGAAGCGATTCTCGAAGATCGTTTCCACGACCTGCGAGGTGCCGTCCGCGATCGCGTTGAGCGCCATGAACTGCGCCTGCATGTCGGTCGGGAAGGCCGGGTATTCGGCGGTGCGCAGATTCACGGCGCGCGCGCGCTCGTGCATGCGCACGCGCATCCAGTCGTCGCCCTCTTCGATCGTCACGCCCGCTTCGCGCAGTTTGTCGGTAACGGCGTCGAGGATGCCCGGACGCACGCGGCGCAGCATGACATCGCCGCCCGCGGCGGCCACCGCGCACAGGAACGTGCCGGCCTCGATGCGGTCGGGAATGACCGTGTGCTGCGCGCCGTGGAGCTGGTCCACGCCCTGGATCACGAGGCGGTCGGTGCCGATGCCTTCGATCTGCGCACCCATCGCCACGAGCAGGTGTGCGAGGTCGCCCACTTCGGGCTCGCGCGCGGCGTTCTCGATCACCGTCTCGCCCTCGGCGAGCACGGCGGCCATCAGCAGGTTTTCCGTGCCGGTGACCGTGATCATGTCGGTGACGATGCGCGCGCCCTTCAGGCGCTTCGCGCGCGCCTCGATGAAGCCGTGCTCGATATTGATCTCGGCGCCCATCGCCTGGAGGCCCTTGATGTGCTGATCCACGGGGCGCGCGCCAATCGCGCAGCCGCCGGGCAGCGACACCTTCGCCTCGCCGAAGCGCGCGACGAGCGGCCCGAGCACGAGAATCGACGCGCGCATGGTTTTCACGAGCTCATACGGCGCGACGAGGTTGTCGACCTTCGAGGCGTCGAGCTGCACGCGGTTGCCATCGTGCCCGGTGCGCACGCCCATCTGGTTCAGCAGCTTGAGCGTGGTGCGCACGTCCTGGAGGTCGGGCACGTTGTCGAGATGGACGGGTTCCGCGCTCAGCAGGCCCGCGCAGAGAATGGGGAGCGCCGCGTTCTTCGCACCCGAAACGGTCACTTCCCCTGCGAGCTGCTGCCCGCCGACGATGACGAGTTTGTCCATGCCTGAGGTTTCCTGATCGGTGCGGCCGGCTTGCGGCGTCGCGTCATGTGGTGCGGCGCCGCTCGCGGCGGCGCCATTGTCCTGGGTAATTCGCACTGAGATTCCAGATTATGCGTTCTGCCATTCGGCGGGCGTGAGCGTCTTCATGCTGAGCGCGTGGATTTCCTCGCGCATGCGCTCGCCGAGCGCCGCATAGACGAGCTGATGGCGCTGGATCAGGCGCTTGCCTTCGAACGCGGGCGATACGATCGTCGCGAAGAAGTGCTGACCGTCGCCCTCGACTTCGAGATGCTCGCACGCGAGCCCTGCCGAGATGTACTGCTTGACCTGTTCCGGAGTCGGCAACATGGTGGGTGGCTCCTGCCTCAATTGCATTTAGTGGCGCAGCTTGTAGCCGCTTGCGAGCAGACGCATCGCCAGCGTGGCCAGCACCACGAAAAAGACGAAAACAATCGCGAGACTTGCGAGCGGGTTAATGTCGGACAAGCCGAAAAAACCGTAGCGGAAGCCGTCGATCATGTAGAAGAACGGGTTCAGCCGCGACACCTCGCGCCAGACCAGCGGCAGCGTATGTGTCGAATAGAACACGCCCGAAAGGAACGTGAGCGGCATGATAAGAAAGTTCTGAAACGCCGCGAGCTGGTCGAACTTCTCGGCCCAGATCCCGGCGATCAGGCCGAGCGTGCCGAGGATCGCCGAGCCGAGCACCGCGAACGCGATGATGTAGAGCGGCGCGGAAAAGCTCATCGGAATGAACCAGATCGTCACGACGAACACGCCCGCGCCAACGGCGAGGCCGCGCACGATCGAAGCGAGCACGTAAGCTCCAAACATCTCCCAGGCGGCCAGCGGCGGCAATAGTACGAATACGAGATTGCCCGTGATCTTCGATTGAATGAGCGACGAAGACGAATTGGCGAAAGCGTTTTGCAGCACGCTCATCATCACGAGGCCGGGAATCAGGAAGCTCGTGTATTCGACGCCCGGATACACCTCCACGTGGCCGCGCAGCGCGTGGCCGAAGATCGTCAGATACAGCAGCGCGGTGATGACCGGCGCGAGCACGGTCTGGAAAGAGACCTTCCAGAAACGCAGCACTTCCTTGTAGAACAGGGTACGAAAGCCGCTCATGCCAGCCCCTCGATGACCTCAGGGCCGTTCATCACCTGCACGAAGACATCCTCCAGATCGGCTTTGCGCACTTCCACTTCTTCCAGTTTGCAGCCGTTCGCGCGGCACAGCGACAAGATGCGCTCGACTTCATCGTAGCTGGCGAGGCGCAACAGATGCTGGCGCTCGCGGCCATTCGGCAGATTCGACGTATCCACTTCGAGCGCGCGCAGTTCGGTGGGCAGCACGCCTTCAGAAAAGCGCACGAACAACTGCGTGCCCGCGAAGCGCTGCAGCAGCGTACTGGTGCGCTCGAGCGCCACCACCTCGCCACGCCGCAGCATGGCGATGCGGTCGCACAGCTCTTCCGCCTCTTCCAGATAGTGCGTGGTGAGCACGATGGTGTGACCTTCGCGGTTCAGGCGCGCAATGAACTTCCAGAGCGTCTGGCGCAGCTCGACGTCCACGCCGGCGGTGGGTTCGTCGAGCACGATCACGGGCGGCCGGTGCACCAGTGCCTGCGCGACCAGCACGCGGCGCTTCATGCCGCCCGACAGCGCACGCATGTTCACATCGGCTTTTTCGGTGAGGTCGAGATTGGCCATGATCTCGTCGATCCACGCATCATTGTTGCGCAGGCCAAAATAACCGGACTGGATGCGCAGCGTCTCGCGCACCGTGAAAAACGGATCGAACACCAGTTCCTGCGGCACCACGCCGAGATTGCGGCGCGCGTTGCGGTAATCGCTCACCACGTCGTGACCGCGCACGGTGATCGAGCCCTCGTCGGCGCGCGCGAGGCCTGCGAGACAGCTGATGAGCGTCGTCTTGCCCGCGCCGTTCGGGCCGAGCAGCCCGAAGAACTCGCCCTCTTCTACGGTGAAGCTGACGCCCTTGAGCGCCTGGAGCTCTTTGTAGCGCTTTTTGACGTTGCGGATTTCTATGGCTGGCATGACTCAGGCGCCGCCCGTCGTGAACGGCGCGGCTGATAGTGCATCTACGCTGCGGGGAAGACCAGAATTGGGGACGGTTTATGCCGCCTTCGAAGCTCCCGAAAACCGGGGCAACGCCCAAAAAACGTTTGATTATAGGCCAAGTCGGAGAGCCCGGCCTGGGCCCGGTCTGGACTTGAAGATGGAAGCGGCGGCCTGCGGCAACTGGGTTCGCGCGCCAAAGCGGCGCTCGACCGGCGTGGCCGCGTGGCCGCCGCGCGTCAATGTCGCTCGTGGAGGAGCGAGTCGACGCCGTAAGCGCGCGCGAGGGACGCGAGCGCGGTGGGGAGATTCAGAACGCTGAGGGTGAGGCCACGCTCGCGCGCGGCGCGCTGCCATGCGATCAGCACGGCGAGCGCCGATGAATCGAACTGCGTGAGCGACGCGCAATCGACGGCGCCGGCGCCTGCCGCGATCTGCGCGAGGCCCGCCGAGAGCGTGGCATTCGCACTCTCGAGATTCAGCGTGGCGCCGGTGGCGAAGCGCTCGCTCACGAAGCGGCCTTGCCGGCGGCGAGTTGCTGGTTACGCTGCGTGAGGAAGCTGATGAGGCCCTGCACGCCGCCCTGCTGGATCTTCTCCTGGAACTGCTGCTGGTAGGCCTGGATCAGCCATGCGCCGAGCACGTTGATGTCATACACGCGCCAGCCTTGCGGCGTCTTGTACAGACGGTAGTCGAGCTCGATCGGCTGGCCGTTGTTCATGACCGTCGAACGGACCACGACATCGGTATCGTCCGGGCTCGCACGGAACGGCTTGTACTCGATCTGCTGATCGCGCACCTGGGCAAGCGCGCCTGAGTACGTGCGGATCAGGAGCGTCTTGAACTGCTCGGTGACCTGTTGCTGCTGCTCGGGCGTGGCCGTGCGCCAGTTGCGGCCCATGGCGAGCTGCGTCGTGCGGCGGAAGTCCGTGTACGGCAGGATCTTCTCGTTCACGAGCTCCGTGATCTTGTTGATGTCGCCGGACTGGATCGACTTGTCGCCCTTGATCTGGTCCATCACCTGCTGCGTGACCGACTTCATCATGGCGTCAGGGTTGTTGGTGTCGACCGTTTGCGCGGACGCTGCGCCGGCAAACGCAAAAAACATGGCGAAAATCGGGAACAGAAAGAATTTCTTCATAGCGAGTCCTGCAAGTTGGGGAACAACGCCCCGTTGGAGGTCAACGATATCACGCGAGCATCAAGGCACCGAGTCAAAGAGTGCCAAGAAACTGCGACAAGCGTTTCAGCTTGTTACGTCAGATTTAAGGGCCGGGACAAGGACCGCCTGGCCCAATCAATGCAGGCGCAGCAGACCCGGCGCGCCAATGCCAATGCGCGCCGGCGGAACGAACTGTTCGCCCGGCACCGCGGCGCCGGATGCGCCCGCCGGTGCCGCGGCACCTGATGCCGGCGTCGCGGGCGCTGGTGTCGCGCCGTCGGGGCTGGCCGGCGCCATGCTGGCTGCCGTCGGCACTGCGGCACGCGCAGCGCCCGATGCCGGAACCGCCGCCGCCGTGCCCGATGCGGGCACGGCCGCACCCTCATCGGGCTCGCCGTAGTTCGGCAGTGGCGCGCCATCGCCGTAATCGGGCAGATTGCTCGACGTATGACCGTCGGAGAGCAGGTACTGGCGGCGCTGCAAATAGGCGTTGCGAATAAACGAATACTTGTCGATGGCCGCGCCTTCGAGCAGATCGCTCGCGCCCAACAGGTTCGCGCGCGCGCTCACCACGTCCAGACCGTAAAGACCCCACGAAAGCGCCGGCGGATTCACGTACGTAAGCGGATTGATGAAGTAGTTGCCCACCATCCCCACGCCGTCGCGCACGGTGCTCGGACCGAACAGCGGCAGCACCAGATACGGGCCGGCCGGCACACCGTAATGGCCGAGCGTGAGACCGAAGTCCTGGTTGTGCTTGGGCAGCTTGGCGAGCGACGCCACGTCGAACAGGCCGCCCACGCCGAAGACCGTGTTGATCACGATCCGCATGACGTCCTCGACCCCATCGGCGATCTTCAACTGCAGCAGATTATTGGCCGCGTTGTAGACATCGCCGATGTTCGCGAAGAAGTTCGTCACGCTGTCGCGTACCGGCTGCGGCGTGACTTTCACGTAGCCCTTTGCAACCGGCTTGAGCGCGTACTGATCGACTGTGTCGTTGAAGGTGTAGATCGAGCGGTTGAAGCCTTCCCAGGGATCGTCCTTCGACGGCGTCTGCACCGTCGAACACGCCGTCAGCGCGAGCGCCACGGCCCCGGCCGTGAGGGTGCGCATGCGAGGGATCGTCATTTTTTATTCTCCTTATTGCGCTGCCGCGCCCGAGCCAGCCGGCGCAGACGCGGGTGCCGGCGCGGGAGCGGCGTGCTCGCCGCCAGCCCCGTTCGCGGGGGCCGGCACGGGCGCAGCGGCGCTGTTGCCCGCGCTGTTGCCGGCGCTGTTGCCCGCGTTGTTACCCGATTTCGAAGCCCCCGAATCGGCAGCCTTGCTGTAGAGGAACTGGCCGATCAGGTTTTCGAGCACGATCGCCGATTGAGTCATGGAGAGGGTGTCGCCGGCCTTGAGCATTTCCGTGTCGCCGCCCGGCTCCAGCCCGATGTACTGCTCACCGAGCAGGCCCGAGGTCAGGATCTTCGCCGACGAGTCCTTCGGAAACTGATACTGCTGATCGATGTTGATGGTGACGAGCGCCTGATAGGTGTTCGTATCGAAGCCGATGGACGCCACCCGGCCCACGGTCACGCCTGCGCTCTTCACAGGCGCGCGCGGCTTGAGTCCGCCGATATTGTCGAACTTGAGCTTGACCGGGTAGGTCGGCTGGAACGAAAGCGAGCTCATGTTGCCGGCCTTCAGCGCGAGAAACAGCAGCGCAATGAAGCCCAGCACCACGAACAGGCCGACCCAGAAGTCGAGAGCAGTCTTTTTCATCGTCATTCCAATCAGAATCCGTTGCGGCGGCGCCATGCACGAGGCGCCCGCGCTCCATCCTTAGCTGAACATCAGCGCGGTGAGCAGGAAGTCGAGGCCCAGCACCGCGAGCGACGCGTACACGACCGTCCTCGTGGTCGCGCGCGACACGCCTTCGGGCGTGGGCTTTGCCTCGTAGCCCTGATACAGCGCGGTGAACGTGACGGCGAAGCCGAACACGATGCTCTTGATCACGCCATTGCCCACGTCTGCCCAGACATCCACGCCGCCTTGCATCTGCGACCAGAACGCGCCCGCGTCCACGCCGATCAGCAGCACGCCCACCACGTAGCCGCCCAGAATGCCGACCGCGCTGAAGATGGCCGCCAGAATGGGCATGGCGACCACGCCCGCCCACATGCGCGGCGCGACCACGACGCGCACCGGGTCGACCGCCATCATTTCCATAGCCGTAAGTTGCTCGCCCGCCTTCATGAGGCCGATTTCGGCCGTGAGCGAGGTGCCCGCGCGGCCCGCGAACAGCAGCGCCGTGACGACGGGGCCGAGCTCGCGCACGAGCGAGAGCGCAACCAGCAGCCCGAGCGCCTGCTCGGAGCCGTAGCGGTTGAGCGTGTAGTAGCCCTGCAGGCCCAGCACGAAGCCCACGAACAGGCCCGACACCGCGATGATCAGCAGCGAATAATTGCCGACGAAGTGGATCTGCTTCGTGACAAGGCGCGGACGGCGCAGCAGCGGGAAGAATTCCAGCACGAGGCGCATGAAAAAGCGCGTGGCATGGCCCGCACGCGAGATCGAGTCGAGGACCGCGCGGCCGAGCGAACTGATGGCGCCGATCATGAGCGGCCTCCGCCGACGCCGAAGTCCGCGTCGAGCGGCACGTCCGTCGGGTAGTGAAAGCGGAACGGGCCGTCAGGCGCGCCGTCGATGAACTGACGCACGATCGGGTCGGTCGAGGCGCGCAGCTCGGCGGGCGTGCCCTCCGCCTGCACGTGGCCGTTCGCGAGGAAATAGACGTAATCGGCAATCGCGAACGATTCGGGCACGTCATGCGTGACGAGGATCGACGTGGCGCCGAGCGCGTCGTTCAAGGTACGGATCAGGTTCGCGGTGATGCCGAGTGAAATGGGGTCGAGACCAGCAAACGGCTCGTCGTACATCATGAGCTCAGGGTCGAGCGCGATTGCGCGCGCCAGCGCCACGCGCCGCGCCATGCCGCCCGAAATCTCCGAAGGCGCGAGGTCGCGCGCGCCGCGCAGGCCCACCGCGTTGAGCTTCATGAGCACGAGGTCGCGGATCAGCTCTTCGGGGAGATCGGTGTGTTCGCGCAGCGCAAACGCAACGTTTTCGAACACCGACATGTCGGTGAAGAGCGCGCCGAACTGGAACAACATGCCCATTTTCCGGCGCAGCGCGTAAAGGCTGTCGCGTGATTGCGCGCCGATGTCCTGACCCTGAAACAGCACCTGCCCGCGCTGGGCGCGCACGAGGCCGCCGATCAGCCGCAGCACCGTGGTCTTGCCGCCGCCCGAGCCGCCCATGACCGCAACCACCTGACCGCGCCGAAAGCGCATGTTCAGGCCGGACAGGACGAGCCGGTCGCCGTAGCCGAAGTCGACGT
Organism: Paraburkholderia sp. A3BS-1L; assembly: GCF_051125215.1. Classification (NCBI taxonomy): domain Bacteria; kingdom Pseudomonadati; phylum Pseudomonadota; class Betaproteobacteria; order Burkholderiales; family Burkholderiaceae; genus Paraburkholderia; species Paraburkholderia sp. A3BS-1L. The sequence continues at coordinate 2,963,994 of NZ_CP120442.1, forward strand.
CGCGCAGCTCCAGAAGGGTCTCAGAGTTCGAGGGCACGTAGCAGGCAGTCCATTTATACGAAGGCGGGATTATAGGGCCATCGTACGAATGCTGCCGTGGCACGCCCAAGCCCCTTGATGCAAGTCGGGCATCCCCGAGGACGCCACGGCTCGCGCTTGCGCGCCGGCCGGCCCGGAACGAATCCGGCGTGCGGCCAGCGGCGAAGCGGGCTAATTATTGCGTAAACGCGTTGCGCAACGCAGCAACCGCGGCAGCCGGGTCGGCGGCCTCGGTGACGGCGCGCACGACCGCCGCGCTGGGCGCGCCGGTTGCGAGTACCGCGGGCAGCGCGGCAAAGTCGATGCCGCCGATGGCGACCATCGGCACCACGCCGTCGAGCAGTTGCACGTAGCGCGCCAGACGCGCGAGCCCTTGCGGGGCCGTCGGCATGGTCTTGGTCGTGGTGGCGAACACGGCGCCGCACGCGATGTAGCTCGGCCGGAAATGCAGCGCGGTGAGCATCTCGAAATAGCCGTGCGTCGACAGACCGAGGCGGATGCCCGATGCGGCAAGCGCGTTCAGATCCGCCTTGCGCAGATCTTCCTGGCCCAGATGCACGCCGTACGCGCCCGCGGCCATCGCCGCCTGCCAGTGGTCGTTGATGAAGAGCTGCGCGTCATGCTTGCGGCCCGCCGCGACGCAGCGCTCGATCTCGCGCGTGAGTTCCGGCGACTTCGGCTGCTTGCTGCGCAGCTGCACGGTCTTCACGCCGTAATCGAGCACGCGCTCGACCCAGTCGGCGGTCGGCAGCACGGGATAGAGGCCGAGCTTCGCGGGGCACGGCGCGAACGGCTGCGCGGGCGCATCGGGCAGGCCGAGCACGCGCGGAAAACGGGCGATGTCGATCGGCCATGCGTCGTCCTGCTGCTCGTCGCCGTCGCGCCAGGCGAGCGCCAGCACGAGCGCATCGTGCGGATCGAAGCCGCAGTCGAGAAACGCCGCCAGCGCCGGGATCCAGTCCTCCGCGAGCGTGCCTTCGAGTGCGTAGCGCTCGCCGCCCAGATGCAGCGTGGCGCGGCCCGCCGAGGGCGTGCCGGCCGCCTCGATCACGCCCGCGCCATTGGTCATCCAGCGCGCGATGTTCGCGAGATGCGGCGCGGCGTCGGTCACGACGATCAGGTCGCCGCCATTGGGCGTGTCGGGCGGCGTCAGGCACAGGCGCCACGGCGCGTGCGTGGGCTGCCAGTCGCCGAGGCGGGCGCGAATGCGCTCCGCCGTTTCGGTGAGTTCGTCCGCGGGCGGCCAGAACAGCTCGCGATCCTTGATTCGCAGCGTTTGGGTCATTGCTCGCCTCCATCCTGATGCCAGAACGGCATGCCGACCACGGGCGTGCTCGCCACGGCCGCCTCGCGCTCGGCCATCGGTCCGGCGAGGAACGCGGTGCGGCCCGCCTCGACGCCCAGCGCGAATGCGCGCGCCATCGCCTCGGGGTGCGTGGCCTGCGCCACGGCCGTGTTCAACAGCACGCCGTCGAAGCCCCACTCCATCACTTGCGCCGCATGCGACGGCAGGCCGAGACCCGCATCGACGATCAGCGGCACGTCGGGCAGCCGCTCGCGCAGCACGCGCAGGCCATACGGATTGATCACGCCCTTGCCCGTGCCGATGGGCGCACCCCACGGCATCAACGCCTCGCAGCCCGCATCGAGGAGGCGCCGGCCGATCACGAGGTCTTCGGTGCAGTACGGCAGCACCTTGAAGCCGTCCTTCACGAGGCGCGCGGCGGCTTCGATCAGGCCCACCGGGTCGGGCTGGAGCGTGTAGTCGTCGCCGATCAGTTCGAGCTTGATCCAGTCGGTCTCGAAGACTTCGCGCGCCATGTGCGCAGTAGTGATCGCCTCGTTGACCGTGAGGCAGCCCGCCGTGTTCGGCAGGAACGGCACGCCGTGGCGCTTGAGCAGATCGAAGAAACCGGCTTCCGCCGTGCCGTCATTCATCTGGCGCCGCAGCGCGACGGTGATCATGCCGGGGCGCGCGGCCTCCATCGAATCGGAGAGCGCTTGCAGCGACGGATAGCGCGAGGTGCCGAGCAGCACGCGGCTCGCGAAGGTTTCGCCGTACAGCGTAAGTGCATCGGCGGTCTGATGATGGGTCATGGCTTGAATCCTGGGCAGGTGGCGGCGGACGGGCGGCGCGCGCAAAGCGAGCAAAGCGGCGGGATCGCGTGTGCGATCAGCCGCCGGCCACCGGGCTGACGACGTCGAGGCGGTCGCCCGCCGAAAGCGTGCGCGCACCGTGCTGGGTGCGCGTGACGAAATCGCCGTTCACGGCGACGGCAAACGGCGGACGCGCGCCGAAGGCGGCGAGCGCATCGGCGACGGTCGCGCCTTCGGGCAGCGTGAGCGGCTTCTGGTTGATCTGAATATCCATGGCAATTCGTCTGACTACGTTGTTTCCGGCAAGGCGCGAACCGTGCGCCTCGGCTCCTGTTTGTGGTGTCGCGCTCGCGGCTTTCGCTTGCGATCGGCTCCCGAGCGCGCTCGAGCCGCCGCGGTTCAAGCGGGCTCGTGGGCACCCTGCGGCGCGTGCAGCATCGACGCCCAGCGCGACTCGCGACGCAGCGACTCGAAGGCGTCGGCATCGGCGAGCTGGCCCGCCAGCAGCGCCTCGGCCACGCGCACCGCTTCGTCGGCCACGGCGGGCGCGATCATGAAGCCGTGGCGATAGAGTCCGTTCACGCGCAGCGTCGTGCCGCTCCCCCGGCCGTCGTCCCGCCCACCGTCCCAGATGAGCGCGGGACGATGATCGGGCAACGTCGGACGGCACTGCGAATTCAATTCGAGAATGCGCGCCTCGCCAAAGGCCGGATGCACGGCGAACGCCGCGCTCAGCAATTCGAGCGCCGAGCGCACGCTCACGGGCGAGCGGTCCTCGCCCTCGATCTCGGTCGCTCCGATCACATAGACATCGTCCTGCTTCGGTGCGATATAGAGCGGATAGCGCGGATGCAGCAGCCGAACGGGCCGCCTGAGGCCGATGCCCGGCGCATGCACGCGCGCCACCTCACCGCGAATGCCGCGCAGCGCCGGCAGCGCGGGCTTGGCGCCGAGGCCCCGGCAATCGATCGTCACGCGCGCGCGCGGCAGGTTCGCGTCATCCACGCTCGTATGCCAGTGCGTTTGCACGCCGCGCTGCGCGAGACCCGCTGCCAGCGCCGCCAGCGCCTGGCGGTTGTCGAGCTGGCCTTCGCCGGCCAGCAGCCAGCCGCGCGCGAAGCGCCCGGCGAGCGCCGGTTCCGCGGCGTCGATCTGCGCGGCCGCCAGCGTCGTGAAATTGGCGTCGGCCAGCGCACGCGGCGCGTTCGCGCGCACGCGGCGCTCGAACAGCGGCGCCTCGGTGCGATCGGCGTGGTGCCAGACCACGAGCGTGCCGTTGCGCTGGAAAAACACCGGCTCGGGCAACTCGGCGAGAATGCGCGGCCAGGTCTCGAGCGAGGCCATGCCCAACTCGGTGATCAACAGTTCGGCGACGGCGGCCTCGGCCAGCGGCGCGAGCATCGCCGCCGCGATCCAGGCGGCCGACTCGCCGCCCTCGGGCCCGCCGCGCTCATAGAGCGCCACGCGATGCCCCGCGCCCGCAAGACGCCATGCCACGAGACGTCCGCATAGCCCGCCGCCGAGCACGGCGAAATCGGGCATCGCGGACGCAGACGCGCAAGCACCGGCAAAAACCGGGGAATGATCAGAATAAGGTGTAGAAGAGACGGTCATCGTATCCTTTCCGTACGGCAAACAAGCATGCGTACCCAAGGACGAAACCGGCTGGCAAGGCCGGCCGTGCAAACGACGTGAAGCGCAAAACCCGACATGCGCGGCACGTGCTGCCCGGCGGGAATCTGGACGCCTGAATGAACCCGGCCGAATCGAACCGACCGGTCGAACTCATCAATCATGACGCCAGCAAGACTTTCCGGAAACTTCCCGCGCCGGTATTACCCGGATCGGGTGCGAAGGGTCTCTCTCAGCCTCACTGCGGTATACCAGTGAAGCACCCCTGTTTCGTCAGCGGTCATTAGACCACAAAAGCCGCGCACGCCGCAAACCACCACGGGACGGCCGGCCATTTCCGCTCTGGCACAATGCCCAAACCGCGGTGAATCGCCCAGCTCGCACGGGCGGTGAGACAATGTCGCACCCCAGTCGCCCGGACGCCGCGCGCTGGCGATTAAGTCTTGCTTAAGCGCTTCGGGACACAATCGCTGCGCCCCGGCGCTGCGTGCGGCGGGTATCGTCTATTCCGGCCGCGGGCCGGCACAACATCAGGACGCACATGACCAACCTCACTCCCCGCGCCACGCCGGATCAGAACGAGCATCACAAGATCACGGCCTGGAGTCTGATCAAGCCCTACTGGGTGTCCGAGGAACGCTGGGTCGCCTGGGGCCTGCTGGTGGCGATCATCGCGATGAATCTCACCGTCGTGTGGATCAACGTGCAGCTCAACGACTGGAACCGCGACTTCTACAACGCGCTGCAAAACAAGGATGCCAAACAGTTCCCGCATCTGCTGATGATCTTCACCGCGCTGGCGTTCGGGTTCATCATCCTCGCGGTGTACGGGCGGTATCTGCGCCAGATGCTCGGGTTTCGCTGGCGCCAGTGGCTCACCACGCGCTTCCTGAACGAATGGCTCGGCCAGGGCGCGTTCTACCGCATCGAGCGCGACCGCCTCGCCGACAACCCCGACCAGCGGATCAGCGACGACCTCCAGTCGTTCGCCACCACCACGCTCTCGCTCACGCTCGACCTGCTCTCCACTGTCGTCACGCTGGTCTCCTTCATCATGATCCTGTGGTCGCTCGCGGGCGCGCTCACGTTCGCGGTGGGCGGCACGCCCATTACGATTCCGGGTTACATGGTGTGGGCCGCCGCGCTCTACGCAGTGTTCGGTTCGCTCGTGATCCAGAAGGTCGGCCATCCGCTCGTGTCGATCAATTACCAGCAGCAGAAAGTGGAGGCGGACTTCCGCTTCGGCCTGATTCGCCTGCGCGAAAACGCCGAGCAGATCGCGCTCTACGACGGCATGGACACCGAGCGCAGCAACGCGCAGGGCCTGTTCCACCACATCCGCGACAACTGGTGGCGCGTGATGAAGTACACGAAGCGCCTCACCTTCGTGCTGAGCTTTTACGGTCAGATCGCCATCATCTTTCCGATCGTCGTGGCCTCGCCGCGCTACTTCGCGGGCGCCTTCACCTTCGGCGTGCTGATGCAGATTTCGAGTGCATTCGGCACCGTGAGCGACTCGTTCTCGTGGTTCATCAACAGTTACTCCACCCTCGTCGAATGGCGCGCCACCGTGAACCGTCTGCGCGAATTCGTGCGCGTGGTGCACTCGCCGCGCCTGAAGGAAAGTGTCTCGCCGGCCACCGAGCACGGCGGCATCAATCTGCATTACGTCGACAACAACGCCCTCTCGACCACGCATCTCAAGCTCGCGCTGCCCAACGGCACGCCGCTCTCCGAGGTGCGCGACATCGCCATCAAGCCCGGCTCGCGCTGGCTCGTGCGCGGCCCCTCGGGCGCGGGCAAGAGCACGCTGATCCGCGCACTCGCGGGCCTCTGGCCGTTCGGCGAGGGCTCGATCGACGCGCCCGTCGACGCGCGCATGATGTTCATCCCGCAGCAGAGCTATCTGCCGATCGGTACGCTCAAGGCCGCACTCACCTACCCCTCGCCCGCCGACGACTACAGCGACGAAGACTGTCGCGAAGCGCTATGCGCATGCCGTCTCGAAGACTACGTGGATCGCCTGCACGAGTCCGCGCACTGGACCCGCGTGCTCTCGCCGGGCGAGCAGCAGCGGCTTGCGGGCGCGCGCGTGCTGCTGCACAAGCCCGACTATCTGTTCCTCGACGAAGCAACGAGCGCGCTCGACCCCGACAACGAAAGCCGTCTCTACAAGCTCTTCATGGAACGACTGCCGAAATCGGCGATCGTGAGCGTGGCGCACCGCGAGTCGCTCGCGGCATACCATCCCGAGACGCTCGAGATCGAGCGCACGCCTGAGGAGCGGGTCGCGGCGTGAGCGGCGATACCAACACGCGCGTCGTCCTGATCACGGGCGCAGGCTCCGGCATTGGCGCAGCGCTCGCGCGGCGCCTGGCCGCGCCCGGCGTCGCGCTGATGCTGCACGCGCGCGGCGCCGATGACGCGGCGCGAGCGCGCCTCGCCGCCGTTGCCGCAGCATGCGAAGCGCAAGGCGCGGCCTGCGCGACGGCCTGCGCCGATCTGGCCGTTGCAGGCGCAACCGAGCAGCTCGTCGAAACAACGCTCGCGCGCTTTTCGGCGCTCGATCAACTGGTCGCCAATGCGGGCCACGCGCAGCGTCAGGCGCTCACGGCTCTCGAGCCCGACACGCTCGCCGCCACCTTCGCCTCGATGCCCGCCGCATTCGCGGCGCTGGTGCGCGAGGCTCGGCCTGCGCTGGTGCGCTCGGCGCACGCCCGCGTGGTGGCGCTCAGCTCGTTCGTCGCGCACCGCTACCGCGCCGATGCGCCGTTCGCCGCCACTGCGGCCGCCAAGGCCGCGCTCGAATCGCTCGCCAGGAGCGCCGCCGCCGAACTCGCGCCACACGGCGTGACCGTGAACTGCGTGGCGCCCGGCTACACCCGCAAGGACGCGGGCCCGTCGCCCAAAAACGCGCCGGCCTGGGCGCGCGCCGCCGAGGCCACGCCGCTTGGCCGCGTGGCCGAACCCGCCGACATCGCCGAGCTCATCGCCTTTTTGCTGTCCGACGCCGCACGCCATATCACCGGCCAGACGATCCACGTCGACGGCGGCCTGACGCTGGGCTGAGGCCCGGCGCAACGGGCTTCGCACACCGCCCCGAAGCCCCCCGGGCGAGGCGCCCAGGCAGGCATCACTTGCCCCACCGCACGCCCCGACCTTCAACTCCCCTGCCCGCGAATGCCTTTCGCACCGTAAAATAGCGCCGTTCGAGCGCCTGCTGCGATGCCCGCCCCGCCGGACACCGCATGCGCGACTCACCGCTTCACAGCTTCATGGGTCGTTGCGCGCACAACAAATATGGGGACGGCACAATGGGATCTTTCCAGTGGTTCAGGGAGCTGAACGAGCGCGAGCGGCGCACGCTCTACGCCGGCTTCGGCGGCTATGCGGTCGACGCGTTCGACTTCATGATCTACTCGTTCCTGATCCCGACGCTCATCGCCGCCTGGGGCATGACCAAGAGCGAGGCCGGCATGATCGCGACGAGCTCGCTGATCTCCTCGGCGCTCGGCGGCTGGCTCGCGGGCATCCTCGCCGACCGCTACGGCCGCGTGCGCGTGCTCCAGTGGACCATCGCCACCTTCGCGCTCTTTACATTTCTGTCCGGTTTCACGCATTCGTTCTGGCAACTGCTCGCCACGCGCACGCTGCAGGGCATCGGCTTCGGCGGCGAATGGTCGGTCGTGACGATCATGATGGCCGAGACGATCCGCTCGCCGCAACACCGTGCGAAAGCGGTGGGCACCGTGCAGAGCAGTTGGTCGTTCGGCTGGGGCGCCGCCGCCATTCTCTACTGGGCGTTCTTCGCGCTGCTGCCCGAGCAGTACGCATGGCGCGCGTGCTTCTGGATCGGCATCGTGCCCGCACTGTGGATTTTCTACGTGCGCCGCAACGTGAGCGACCCCGAAGTGTTCCTGCAAACGCGCCGCGCACGCGAGCGCGGCGAAACGCACGGCCATTTCCTGCAGATCTTCGCGCCCGCGCACCTCGCCACGACGCTGCTCGGCAGCGCACTGTGCACCGGCATGCTGGGCGGCTACTACGCGATCACCACCTGGCTTCCCACCTATCTGAAAACCGTGCGCCATCTGTCGGTATTCAACACGAGCGGCTATCTGGTCGTGCTGATCGTCGGTTCGTTCACGGGCTATATCGTCGGGGCCATTCTGTGCGACAAGATCGGCCGGCGCGCATCCTTCATCCTGTTCGCCATCGGCTCGTTCGCGCTCGGCATGGCCTACACGATGCTGCCGATCACCGACACCGCCATGCTGCTGCTCGGCTTTCCGCTCGGCATTGTCGTGCAGGGGATCTTCGCGGGCGTGGGCGCCTATCTTTCCGAGCTCTATCCGAATGCGATCCGCGGCTCGGGCCAGGGCTTCTGCTACAACCTCGGGCGCGGCCTCGGCTCGTTCTTCCCGATCCTCGTGGGCACGCTCGCGCAGACCACGGCACTCGTGAAAGCGATCGGCGCGGTGGCCGGCGCGGGCTATCTGCTCGTGATCGTCTCCGCGCTGTGCCTGCCAGAAACGAAGGGCAAGGCGCTGACCGACGATCCCGCAACTGCGACCGGCAGCGAGTCTGCCCGTCCTTCGGCGGACCCCACTGCACAATGAGCGCGAACGTGGTGCAACACCGTCCGTTCCCGCCCCACTCACTACGACCGGCATGAAAACGATTGTCCTCGGCGCCGGTGTGATCGGCGTCGCCACTGCGTATTACCTGAGCGAACGGGGCTGCGACGTCACGGTGATCGAGCGCGAGCCGGGCGTCGCGCTCGGCACGAGCTTTGGCAACGCCGGCGTGATCGCGCCGGGGTACGTCACCCCCTGGGCCGCGCCGGGCATGCCGGCCAAGCTCGTCAAGTACCTGCTCAAGCCCGCTTCGCCGCTGATTTTCCGGCCCACGCTCGATGCCGCGCAATGGCGCTGGATCGCGCGCTGGCTGCGCGAGTGCGACCTCGAGCGCTTTCGCATGAACAAGCAGCGCATGCAGCGCATCGCCTACTACAGCCGCGCGTGCCTGCACGCGTTTCGCGCGCAGCATGCGTTCGAATATGGGCGCAGCCAGGGCTACCTTCAGATCTTTCGCAGCGACTACGACGTCGAACTCGCCCAACCGGCGCTGGGCGTGCTGCGCGACGCGGGCATCGCCTATCGCGAACTGGACGCCGCAGGCTGCGCGCAGATCGAGCCGGGCCTCGCGTGGTCGAGCTTGAAACCCGTGGCCGGCATCTATCTGCCCGACGACGAGGCCGGCGACTGCGCACGCTTCACGCGCGAACTGCGTGCCGTGTGCGAGACGAGCGGCGTGAAGTTCGTTTTCGACACCGAAGTGCTCGCACTCGAAGCCATCGGTGGCCGGGTGAGCGGCGTGCGCGTGCGGCCCGTGCCCGGGCGGCGCACGGCGAACAACCGCCGCGAGCTGCGGGAGCAGCGCCGCGAGCAACGCCGCGCGCCCGCCGAAGTGCTGCGCCCCGCGGACTTGAACGAGGTAGCCGATACCGAGCCGCAAACGCTCGCGGCGGACGCCGTCGTAGTGGCGCTCGGCGTGGAAAGCGCGGCGCTCGTCGCGCCGTTCGGCGTGCGGGTGCCGCTGTATCCGGTGAAGGGCTACTCGGCCACGCTGCCCGTGGTCGACGAGCAGAAAGCCCCGCGCGCCGCACTCATGGACGAATCGCTCAAGACCGCCATCACGCGCTTCGGGCCCTACCTTCGCGTGGCCGGCACCGCGGAGCTCGGCGATCACCGCACGACGCTGCGCGAGCAGGCGCTGCAAACGCTCATGAAAGTGCTCGACGACTGGTTTCCGCACGCGGCCACGCCTTCTTCCGCGCAGTTCTGGGTCGGACGCCGGCCGATGGTCCCCGACGGCGCGCCGCTGCTCGGCCGTTCCGGCGTTCAAGGGCTGTGGCTCAATGTCGGCCACGGCTCGACCGGCTGGGCGATGTCGATGGGCTCGGGACGTGTGGTCGCCGATCTGATCGCCGGACGCAAGCCCGAGATCGATCTCGATGGGTTGACGCTGGAGCGGTATCGACGCTAATTGCGGCGTCGAGCGGGTTAGACCGCCACGCTCGCGAGCGCCTCATAACGCGCGCCCTGCCGCGCGAGCGTGCTCGAATACAGCACGAGCGAAGTAAACCGCAACGGCGGCAGCGCCGGCGCTCCGTTCTCATGCGGCCCACCGCGCGCGTCGCGCGCAAAACGCGCCAGCGTGATGTGCGGCCGGAACGCGCGCGCATCGAGCGGCAAGCCCACCTCGCCCATCAGGGAGCGCACCCGCCAGTCGAGCGCCGTGAACGCATCGGACATGGCCAGCACGGCCACCATCAAGCGCGGCTGCGCACGCCCCGGCCAGCACTCGATCCTGGTGACGGACGCGGGCGGGAATGGAGACAAAGGCGGCACCGTACGCTCGGCGAGGCGCGCCGCGAGCGACTCGCCCTGCGCGAACGACATCGCGCCAATGAACGCCACCGTGAGATGCAACTGCGCATACGGCACCCGGCGCGCGTTGGGCGGCACGTCGAGCGCGGCGAGTGCGTCGCGCGAAGGCGCATCGGGCGCGAGCGCGACGAAGCAGCGCCGCCATTGATCGGTCTCGCGGGCTTCGGACATGATCGGCAGGCCTCGGGATGAGGAAAACCGCCCCATGGTAGCGCGCCTGCCAGTGTTTGCTGGCCTTATGCGCTTGCGCCGGCCCGCGCAGCGACGGCCCACCTCGACGGAAGCCAGCGAAAAAAAGCCGGACCACCCTTACAGGCGGCCCGGCTTGACGGTGTTTACTGCGTGTTGCCCACTGCGGCCAGCGAGGATCGCTCGCCGGCTTGAATCTACTCAACCCATCTCAGCGCGGCAGCTCCGAGCTGCCCATCAGGAACGCGTCGACGGAGCGTGCGCACTGACGGCCCTCACGGATCGCCCACACCACGAGCGACTGGCCGCGGCGCATGTCGCCGGCGGTGAAGACCTTGTCGACCGACGTGTAGTACGCCTTCTCGCCTTCGGTCGCGGCGCGCACGTTGCCGCGCGCGTCCTTCTCGACGCCGAACGCTTCGAGCACCGGCGAGACCGGCTGCGTGAAGCCCATCGCGAGCAGCACGAGATCGGCCTTCATTTCGAACTCCGAACCCGGCACTTCGACCATCTTGCCGTCCTTCCACTCGACGCGCGCCGCGATCAGCTTCTCGACCTTGCCGTTCTTGCCTTCGAGGCGCTTGGTAGCGACCGCCCAGTCGCGCGAGCAGCCTTCCTCATGCGACGACGAGGTGCGCAGCTTGACCGGCCAGTACGGCCACACGAGCGGCTTGTTCTCTTCCTCGGGCGGCTGCGGCAGCAGCTCGAACTGCGTGACGCTCTTCGCGCCGTGGCGGTTCGAGGTGCCCACGCAATCGGAGCCCGTATCGCCGCCGCCGATCACGACTACGTGCTTGCCCTTGGCCAGCAGTTGGTCCGGCAGCTTGTCGCCCGCGTTGACCTTGTTCTGCTGCGGCAGGAACTCCATCGCGTAGTAAACGCCTTCCAGCTCGCGGCCCGGCACCGGCAGATCGCGCGGCGTTTCCGAACCGCCCGCGATCACCACGGCGTCGAACTGTTCCTTCAGTTCGGCGGGCGTGATGGTCTGCTTGGCCGTATTGCCAATGTGCGCCGGCAATTCGCCCTTGCCGATGAACACGTTGGTGCGGAACGTCACGCCTTCGGCTTCCATCTGGCGCATGCGGCGGTCGATCAGCCACTTCTCCAGCTTGAAGTCGGGGATGCCGTAGCGCAGCAGGCCGCCGATGCGGTCGTTCTTCTCGAACACGGTCACATCGTGGCCGGCGCGCGCGAGCTGCTGCGCGACGGCGAGGCCTGCGGGGCCCGAGCCGACCACAGCCACTTTCTTGCCCGTCTTGTGCTTCGCGACTTGCGGCGCGACCCAGCCTTCAGCCCAGGCCTTGTCGATGATCGCGTGCTCGATCGACTTGATGCCTACAGGATCGTTGTTGATGCCGAGCGTGCACGCCGCTTCGCACGGCGCCGGGCAGATGCGGCCCGTGAACTCGGGGAAGTTGTTGGTCGAGTGCAGGACTTCGATCGCGCTCTTCCAATCCTGGCGGAACACGAGATCGTTGAAGTCCGGAATGATGTTGTTGACCGGGCAGCCGTTGTTGCAGAACGGGATGCCGCAGTCCATGCAGCGCGCGCCCTGGACCTTCGCGTCGGCGTCGGAGAGCGCCGCGACGAATTCCTTGTAGTGCTTCACGCGCGTGAGTGGTGCTTCGTACGCCTCATGCTGGCGCTCGAACTCGAGAAAACCGGTTGCCTTGCCCATTTGGTTCTCGTCTATCTCTATCTAATTCGGTGAGGGGACCGCGCCCGCCGCCGCGCGAGTTGTCGTAACTCATGTCGCGCGGCGGGCGCTCCTTCGTCTTGGCGTCGTCGTCGCGAAAACTAAGCGGCCAGCTCTTCCTGGTTCGCCTTCTTCGCGCCGAGCTCGCCCAGTGCGCGCTTGTATTCCGTCGGGAACACCTTCACGAACTGGCGGCGCGCCGCATCCCAGTTTTCCAGCAGCGCCTTCGCACGCGGCGAGCCGGTGAACTGGAAGTGACGCTCGACGAGTCCCTTGAGCAGCACTTCGTCGGTTTCGCGCGCGTGCCACAGCGCGCGGTCCACGGTGCGTTCCTGTTCGGCCTGTTGCAGGACCGGGTCGAGCGCGACCATCGACTTGTTGCACTTGCCGGCGAACGTGCCTTCCGGGTCGTAGACATAAGCCACGCCGCCCGACATGCCTGCCGCGAAGTTGCGGCCCGTCTCGCCGAGCACGACCACCGTTCCGCCCGTCATGTATTCGCAGCCATGGTCGCCCGTGCCTTCCACAACGGCCGTCGCGCCCGAGTTGCGCACCGCGAAGCGCTCGCCCGCCACGCCGCGCAGGAAGGCTTCGCCTTCGAGTGCGCCGTACAGCACCGTGTTGCCGCAGATGATGTTTTCTTCGGACTTGCCACGGAAGTCGTTGGTCGGACGGATGATGATCCGGCCACCCGACAGGCCCTTGCCTACATAGTCGTTACCGTCGCCGACCAGATCCAGCGTGATGCCGCGTGCGAGGAACGCGCCGAAGCTCTGGCCCGCCGTGCCCTTCAGCTGGATATGGATCGAGTCGTCGGGCAGACCGTCGTGACCGTACTTCTTCGCAACCACGCCCGAGAGCATCGCGCCCACCGTGCGGTTCACGTTGCGCACCGGCTGGATGAACGAGACGTGCTCGCCGCTTTCGATCGCGGCCTTCGCCTTCTCGATCAGCGTGTGATCGAGCGCGCGGTCCAGACCGTGGTCTTGCGATTCCACGTGCATACGCGCGACTTCGGCGCCCACTTGCGGCTGGTAGAACACGCGCGAGAAGTCGAGACCCTTCGCCTTCCAGTGCTCCACGCCCTTGCGGGTGTCGAGCAGATCGGCGCGGCCGACCAGATCGTCGAACTTGCGGATGCCCAGTTGCGCCATGATTTCGCGCACTTCTTCGGCAACGAAGAAGAAGAAGTTCACGACGTGCTCGGGCTGGCCCGAGAACTTCGCACGCAGCACCGGATCTTGCGTCGCGACGCCGACCGGGCAGGTGTTCAGGTGGCACTTGCGCATCATGATGCAGCCCTCGACGACGAGCGGCGCCGTCGCGAAGCCGAATTCATCCGCGCCGAGCAGCGCGCCGATCACCACGTCGCGGCCCGTCTTCATCTGGCCGTCGGCCTGCACGCGGATACGGCCGCGCAGCTGGTTCAGCACCAGGGTTTGCTGGGTTTCGGCGAGGCCGAGCTCCCACGGCGTGCCCGCATGCTTGACCGACGAGAGCGGCGAAGCGCCCGTGCCGCCATCATGGCCGGCGATCACGACGTGATCGGCCTTGGCCTTCGCCACGCCGGCCGCGACCGTGCCCACACCCACTTCCGACACCAGCTTCACCGAGATCGACGAAACCGGATTCACGTTCTTCAGATCGTGAATCAGCTGCGCGAGGTCTTCGATCGAGTAGATGTCGTGGTGCGGCGGCGGCGAAATCAGGCCCACGCCCGGCACCGAGTAACGCAGCTTGCCGATGTATTCCGAAACCTTGTGGCCCGGCAGCTGACCGCCTTCGCCCGGCTTCGCGCCCTGCGCCATCTTGATCTGGATCTGGTCCGCCGACGACAGGTACTCCGCCGACACGCCGAAGCGGCCCGACGCAACCTGCTTGATCTTCGAGCGCAGCGAGTCGCCATCCTTCAGCGGGATGTCCGTCACGACTTCGGAGCCGATGATCGAGCGCATCGTGTCGCCGTTCTTGATCGGAATGCCGCGCAGTTCGTTGCGGTAGCGCTTCTCGTCTTCGCCGCCTTCACCCGTGTTCGACTTGCCGCCGATGCGGTTCATCGCGACGGCGAGCGTGGCGTGCGCTTCGGTCGAGATCGAGCCGAGCGACATCGCGCCCGTTGCAAAGCGCTTGACGATTTCCTTGGCGGGCTCGACGTCGTCGATCGAGATCGCGCGCGCCGGGTCGAGGCGGAACTCGAACAGGCCGCGGAACGTCATGTGACGCTTCGTCTGGTCGTTGATCAGATGCGCGTACTCCTTGTACGTCTGGTACGAGTTGCTGCGCGCCGAGTGCTGGAGCTTGGCGATCGCGTCCGGCGTCCACATGTGGTCTTCGCCGCGCACGCGGTACGCGTACTCGCCGCCCGCGTCGAGCATGTTCGCGAGCACCGGGTTGTCGCCGAATGCGTCGTGGTGCAGGCGGATCGCTTCCTCTGCCACTTCGAACAGGCCAATGCCGCCCACCTTCGATGCCGTGCCCTTGAAGTACTTCTGCACGAGGTCGTCCGCGAGGCCGACCGCTTCGAAAATCTGCGCGCCCGTGTACGACATGTACGTGGAGATGCCCATCTTCGACATCACCTTGAGCAGGCCCTTGCCCACTGCCTTGGTGAAGTTGTAGACGGCCTTATCCGCCGACAGGTCGCCCTTCAGGCCCTGCGCCATCTGCGCGAGCGTTTCCATCGCGAGGTACGGGTGCACGGCTTCCGCGCCAAAACCGGCGAGCAGCGCGAAGTGGTGCGTCTCGCGCGCCGAACCTGTTTCCACAACGAGACCCGTGCTCGTGCGCAGACCGTGCTGCACGAGGTGGGAGTGGATTGCCGAGGTGGCGAGCAGCGCCGGAATCGCGACATTGCCGCGGTCCGCGCGGCGGTCCGAGACGATCAGGATGTTGTAGCCCGACTTGACCGCGTCGACGGCTTCCGCGCACAGCGACGCGAGACGCGCCTCGATGCCTTCCTTGCCCCAGGCCACCGGATAGCAGATGTTCAGCTCGTAGCTGCTGAACTTGCCGCCCGTGTACTGCTCGATCGCGCGGATCTTCGCAATGTCCTTGAAGTCGAGCACCGGCTGCGACACTTCGAGACGCATCGGCGGGTTGATGTTGTTGGTGTCGAGCAGGTTCGGCTTCGGGCCGATGAACGACACGAGCGACATCACCATGTTTTCGCGGATCGGGTCGATCGGCGGGTTGGTGACCTGCGCGAACAGCTGCTTGAAGTAGTTGTAGAGCGTCTTGTTCTTGTTGGACATGACCGCCAGCGGCGAGTCGTTGCCCATCGAGCCGACAGCCTCTTCACCCGATGCCGCCATCGGCGCCATCAGGAACTTGAGGTCTTCCTGCGTGTAGCCGAACGCCTGCTGACGGTCGAGCAGCGCAGCGGCTTCGGCGCGCGCCGTGGCGACGTCTTCCGCCTTCGGCTCGATCTCGTCGAGCTTGATGCGCACGGCGTCGATCCAGCTCTTGTAGGGCTTCGCGTTGGCGAGGTTGTCCTTGAGTTCCTTGTCGTCGATGATGCGGCCGTGCTCCATGTCGATCAGGAACATCTTGCCCGGCTGCAGGCGCCACTTCTTGACGATCTTCGACTCGGGGATCGGCAGCGTGCCGGCTTCCGAGGCCATGATGACGAGATCATCATCCGTGACGATGTAGCGCGCCGGACGCAGGCCGTTACGGTCGAGCGTCGCGCCGATCTGGCGGCCGTCGGTGAAGGCGATCGCGGCGGGGCCGTCCCACGGCTCCATCATCGCGGCGTGGTACTCGTAGAACGCCTTGCGGTTCTCGTCCATCAGCGTGTGCTGTTCCCAGGCTTCCGGGATCATCATCATCATCGCGTGGACGAGCGGGTAGCCTGCCATCACCAGCAGTTCGAGACAGTTGTCGAACGAAGCCGTGTCCGACTGGCCCGGGTAGATCAGCGGCCAGAGCTTGGGCAGGTCGTCGCCGAGCACGTGCGAGGCGATCGCGCCAGTACGGGCGTTCAGCCAGTTCACATTGCCCTTCACGGTGTTGATTTCACCGTTGTGGGCGATCATGCGGTACGGGTGAGCCAGCTCCCACGCCGGGAAGGTGTTCGTGGAGAAGCGCTGGTGCACGAGTGCGAGCGCCGAGACCACGCGCTCGTCTTGCAGGTCGCGGTAGTACACGCCCACCTGGCCCGCGAGCAGCAGGCCCTTGTAGACGATCGTGCGCGCCGAGCACGACGGCACGAAGTATTCCTTGCCGTGCTTGAGCTTGAGCGCCTGGATACGGTGGCTCGCAGTCTTGCGGATCACATAGAGCTTGCGCTCGAGTGCGTCGGTGACCATCACGTCCTTGCCGCGGCCGATGAAGATCTGGCGGATCAGCGGCTCGCTCGCCTTCACGGTGGGCGAGATCGGCATCGCATGGTCGACCGGCACGTCACGCCAGCCCAGCACGACCTGGCCTTCGGCGCGCACGGTGCGCTCGAGTTCCTGCTCGCACGCGAGACGCGAGGCGTGCTCCTTCGGCAGGAAGATCATGCCGACGCCGTATTCGCCGGACGGCGGCAGCGTCACGCCCTGGCGCGCCATCTCTTCGCGATAGAACGCGTCCGGAATCTGGATCAGGATGCCCGCACCGTCGCCCATCAGCGGATCCGCGCCCACGGCGCCCCGGTGGTCGAGGTTTTCGAGAATCTTCAGACCTTGCTGAATGATTTCGTGGCTCTTCTTGCCCTTGATATGGGCGACGAAGCCGACGCCACACGCGTCGTGTTCGTTTTGCGGGTCATACAGACCTTGCGCGGCGGGCACCGCGGCGCGCTGCAGGTGATCGTTCATGGGGACACCGTCCAAGAGGGGCCAGGGGATGGCCGTTGATTCCGTACTTTTTAGTTTCCCGCCGCTTGCGTGACCGCTGTACGGCGTTGCGCGGGCGATGTTGGCTTCCCGCGTTGTGCGTCCAGGAGAGCCGAAAGGCGAATATACGCAACGAATCAAGAACATGCAAATAAAACCTAATGATTGATCCCCAATTATCAAGATGGTGCATCGCACACGTATTTTATTGGGGTCATATTTAATTCGGACGAAATAAAACGGCACCCGAAGATGCCGTTTTTCTGGTAACCCCTTGATCTGGAAGCGGATTAGTGCGTTCCTGTGCCGGGCTTGCGCTCATGATGAACCGGCGATGAACCGGAGCCGCTGCCCGAGCCAGACGACGCCGAACCCGCCGAATGCCCCCCCGCACCACCCGTATTTGCCCCTGGCGTTGCGCCGGAACCACTCCCCGCGTGCGTGCCGCCATGGCCTCCCGAATGCGCATCGGGATTCCCGCCAGCAGGCGGCGAATAATTGGGGTTCGATTGCCCGCCAGCATGGGACTGTGACACGTTCGGCGCCCCTGCGCTGCCGCCCGCGGCCGCGGTGGCTGCTGCGCCAACCGCACTGGCGGCCGGCGCGCCGGCCGCTGCAGACGCGGCGGGCGTCTCGCGCACCTTGCGCGGCCGACCGCGCGGCAGCGGCGAGACGCGCCGGTTCGCCGAGCGCGAAGCCCACTCGCGATAGGTATCGCTACCGAGCACCCAGCCTTTGAGCGTGGCCTGCATCAATTGCGTGGTCTCGCGCTCGTCGAACGGCTGCTCGCAGAGTTCGCGATAGGCGCGCTGGCGCTCGAACGGCGTGTTGCCGAGCGCCCAGTACAGCGGGTGGTCGGTAATGAGGCTATCCACCGTGAGTCCGATGTGATGTCGATAACTCGACCATCGGTAGTCTTCCGCTGCCGTCACGAGGTGATTGCGCACCGGCGCGAGCTCGACGACGCGGCTCGCGAGCAGGAAGAAACGCTCGCCCTCGATGACCGTGGCGCGATAACGCCCCTCCCAGAGCGTGCCGCGCCGGGCATAGCGGCGGTTGAAATGCGCCACGTAGCGTCTGCCGACCGCCTGCATCGCCTTGGGAAGGCTCGATTCGTCAGAGGGCGTGACGAGCAGTTGCACCGCACCGGGCATCAAAACCCAGGCGTGAACCGCCAGATGATGATCGCGCGCCGCCGCCTTCAGGCAGTCGATGAACAGTTCGTAATCCTGGTCGTCGACGAACGCGGGCTGCTGGTCCAGTCCGCGCAGAATCACATGCTGCGGCTGGTCGGGAACATAAAGACGTGCAAGCCGTGCCATGCTCGATTTTCCTGGTACGTTAGTGAATACCCGCATGCCCGCCAAGCCGCGCCAGCACTCATTTTCGCGGGCATGCCGGCTTGAGCGGAACGCTCGCGGCGCTTAGGGAAAAAGCTCTAACGGTCGTGTATGGTTTGTTGCAAACGTTGTGTTCATAATGAGCGGGCCTTTCATGGAGGAGCACATATATGAAATTAAAACAGGCGCTGGCAGCCACCGCCGCACTCGCCTGCGTGTCGGGGGCTTACGCACAATCGGCCAACACCTTCTACGTTACAACCGGATGGTTCCACTTCGCGCCGCAGGACAGCAGCGACCCGCTCAAAATCGACAGCGCGGGAGGCAGGCCCGTCAACCTCGCCATTCCGAACACAGGCGCCAGCATTAGCTCGTCCGACACACTGGGTCTCTCCTTCGGCTACTTCGTTACCGACCACATCGCAACTGAAGCCGAATTGGGCATTCCGCCGAAGTTCGATCTCTACGGCGGCGGCAGCTTCAACCAGTTCGGCAAGGTTGGCGAAGCGCGCCTGTGGAGCCCGGCACTGCTGCTCAAGTACTACTTCAACACGCCTGAAGCAAAATTCCGTCCTTACGCCGGCATCGGTTTCACGTATGTGTGGTTCACCGACGCGAAAATCACGAACCCCACATTCGAGCAAGGCGTACTTGGGGGTCCGACCAGTGTTTCGACGGATCGTTCCTGGGCGCCCGTATTTAATGTGGGCTTCAACTACAACTTCACGAAGCACTGGTTCGCTGGCTTCTCGCTCTCGTACATCCCGGTCAGTGTGATCGCCACGTTCGATACCACCGTCGCCAACCAGTTGGGCACCCAACGACGCTCCGAAGCCAAGATCCACCTGAATCCGCTCGTCACCTTCCTGAAGGTCGGCTACAACTTCTGAGCGCCCGCGCGCTTCGGAACACCCCGCGCCAGCCTTCCTGGCTCTGCTCTCCGTCCTGCCCTCACGGTAACCGACGGAGGGCGGCGCCTCCTACATCAACGGCGACTATCTCCTACATCTCGATTGGCTTTTCTTGATTCTATGCCTCTCGGAAAATCCGTGCTGTCCCCGTAATCATTTGTCGCAAACAAGATGCGCCGATTTGCTCTCCAGCCCCCGCTCGCGGGCCGCGAAGCCCCGCCAGGCGGGTCTTGCCGGCGAGCCTAAGCGTAATCCCGCCTGTACACCTGGGCGCGTCGGGCACCCGAAATGCGCAATACTTGAAGCCCTCCGCCCGCTGCGCCTCGCTTTTAGGACGCAGGCACGGCGGGCCCCCTGTGTTTTTAAACGACGGAGTCATTCATGAGCGCATTTCCAAACACGCGAGACGCCATCGGAGAATCCTGGACGCGCACGGGCCGCCATGCGCGCCGCATGGCGCGCCACGGCCGCAACGCGGCCGCCGACATCGCCGAAGAACTGCGGGATTTGCTCGCCGAACTGGAAACGACGCTGGGTGAAGGCACGCAAGCCGACGCTACCGCGCTGCGCGCCGACATTCGCAAGCGTCTGGATTCGGCACGCGAGCGCCTGGAAGTTGCACGCGCTTCCGCGCGCGAACGCACCGACGCAGCCATGGCCCAGGCCGACGACTACGTGCATGCCAACCCGTGGCAAGCCCTCGCCATCGTAGGCGGCGTCGCGCTGGTCGCAGGCGCGCTGCTTTCGCGCCTGCGCTGAAGTCGCACTGCGCGCCGCAAGCTCGCCCGGGGTTGCGCACCGATGGGCTTGCGACCGGCCCGGCACCCCTCAGGCGTGCCTGAAACCGTGCTATCCGTCGAGCGCGTGCGGCCCGATCAGGTCGATGCGGTCAGTACAGATGGTGTCCACGCCCCAGCTCACGAGTAGCCGCGCGCGCTCGAGGTCGTTCACCGTGTAGGCGAGAATATAAAGGCCGGCTTTCTTGATGCGGTGAACCAGTCCCTCGTCGAGATGCCGGTGACTCGCATGCAGCGAAACGCAACCGAGTGCGGCCGTCTGCTCGCGCCAGTCGTCGGGCACGCGCTCGACGAGCAGGCCGCACGCCAGATCCGGAGCGGCATCGCGCGCCGCCGCGAGCGCCTCGGGCGAAAATGAGGAAAGCAGCGGCTGTACTGCGGACCTGTCTTGCCCCGACGCCCGCCACAGCCGCGCCGTCTCCGCTCCGACGATACGGCCCGTCTCCGCCTCCCGCCCCGGACACGGCTTGATCTCCACATTCGCCGCCAGGCCTTCCTCGCGGCAGCACTGCGCCACCTCGGCGAGCGTCGGCATGTGCTCGCCTTCGAAGCGCGAATCGCACCAGCTGCCCGCATCGAACGCCGCAATCTGCGCATAGCGCAGTTGCGCCGCCGCGCCGCGCCCGTTCGAGGTGCGCTCGACGGTGTCGTCGTGCAGCAGGAACGCTACGTTGTCGGCCGACAGTTTGGCGTCGAACTCCACCATCGTGTGTCCGAACCCGGCGCCGACGCACAGGCCCGCCAGCGTGTTCTCAGGTGCGAGCGTACCGCCGCCGCGGTGCGCGGCAACGCGCGGATACGGCCAGTTATTCATCGTCTGGACTCCGGATTCAAGACAGGGGCGCTCAAACCTCGTCGGACACGACGAAGAGGCGCCGGTATTCCTTGAGGGCATAACGGTCGGTCATGCCCGCGATGTAGTGCGCGATCTGGCGCGGTTGCGAGGCTTCGTCATGGGTTTGGTACGCGGGGGGCAGCAAGCGCGGATCGTCGGAAAACGCCTCGAAAAGACCCTTCACGATGCGCTGCGCCTTGTTCGCCATGCGCATCACGCGGTAATGCCGGTACAGGTTACGGTACAGAAACCGCTTGAGCGCGGCGGCCTGGGCTGCAACACGCTCACTGTGCGCGACGATGGGCGGCGCAGCGCGCACATCGCCCAGCGATTGCGGCGCGAGCCTCGCGAGATTGCGGCTCGTCTCGTCGATCAAGTCGACGATCAGCGTGTTGATGATGCGCCGCACGATCTCATGCACGAGGCGCCGCCCCTCTATTTGCGGGTACTCGGCGCGCGCGGCTTCGTAGTGCATTTGCCAGAGGTCGACCTCGGCGAGCTGCTCGATGGTGAGGAGCCCCGAACGCAGCCCGTCGTCCACGTCGTGATTGTTGTAGGCGATTTCGTCCGCGATGTTGGCGATCTGCGCTTCGAGCGAAGGCTGGCGCCCGAGCAGGAAACGCTCGCCCAGTTCGCCGAGCTGCCGCGCGTGCTCGCGCGAGCAGTGCTTGAGGATGCCTTCGCGTGTCTCGAAGCACAGATTCAGGCCGTCGAACGCGCCGTAGTGCTCCTCGAGCTCGTCAACGACGGCGAGGCTCTGCAAGTTGTGCTCGAAGCCGCCGTGCCCGCGCATACATTCGTTGAGCGCGTCCTGGCCCGCATGGCCGAACGGCGTATGGCCGAGGTCGTGCGCGAGCGAGATGGCCTCGACGAGATCCTCGTTCACGCGCAGATTGCGAGCGACCGAGCGGGCGATCTGCGCGACTTCGAGGCTGTGCGTGAGCCGCGTGCGAAAGAGATCGCCCTCGTGGTTCACGAACACCTGAGTTTTGTATTCGAGCCGCCGGAACGCTGTGGAATGGACGATGCGGTCGCGGTCGCGTTGAAACTCGCTGCGCGCGGCGGGCGGCGGCTCGGCGAACCGGCGGCCACGCGATTGCGCGGAACGTGCCGCGTAGGACGCGAGTCCCGCTTCGAGATCGACGGGCACACCGACAACGCCCGGCGCGTGAACGCCGTCCGGACCTGCGCGCTCACCGGGATGTTCGCCTCTAATGTCGCTGCGGGTGTCGCTCAACGGTTCCTCCGCAAGGATCGCATCTGGGGCGGCCGCGGCCTCTCGGGCACGGGCCGCGCAAGCTCAGGCCGCCAGCTTCAGGCCCTTGAATCAGCCCTTCACGGCGGCGGCCAGCGTCGCCTGCACGGCTTCGTCGGGCGCGCGGCCGATATGCGTCTTCCCGAAGCGCTCGAGCAGAATGAACTTGATCGCGCCGCCCTCGGCTTTCTTGTCGACCTGCATGAGATCGACATAGCGCGCCGCGCCCAGCGCCGGGGCCACGATGGGCAGATTCGCCGCCTTCACCACGCGCACCAGCCGCTCGCGCGACGCTTCGTCGAGCATGCCGAGACGCACCGAAAGATCAGCCGCCATCACCATGCCGCAGCCCACGGCCTCGCCGTGCAGCCACTCACCATAGCCGAGGCCCGCTTCAATCGCATGGCCGAACGTATGCCCGAAATTCAGGATCGCGCGCAAGCCGCCTTCGCGCTCGTCGGCGGCCACCACCGATGCCTTGATCTCGCACGAGCGCTTCACCGCATGCGCGAGCGCCTCCGGCTCGCAGCGGTTGAGCGCCGCCACGTTCGCCTCGATCCATTCGAAGAATTCGGCGTCCGCGATCGCCCCGGTCTTGATGACCTCGGCCACGCCCGCCGCGAGTTCACGCGCCGGCAGCGTGCGCAGCGCGCCGATATCGGCAATCACGGCCTGCGGCTGATAGAACGCGCCGATCATGTTCTTGCCGAGCGGATGGTTGATGCCGGTCTTGCCGCCCACCGACGAATCGACCTGCGAGAGCAGCGTCGTGGGCACCTGGATGAACGGCACGCCGCGCATATAGCAGGCGGCCGCGAAGCCCGTCATGTCGCCGGTCACGCCGCCGCCCAGCGCGATCAGCGTGGTCTTGCGGTCGGCGCGCGCGGTAAGCAGCGCGTCGAAGATCAAGTTGAGTGTTTCCCAGTTCTTGTACGCCTCGCCATCGGGCAGCACGACCGTGTGGACGTCCTTGCCGAGCGGCGCGAGCGCAGCGCGCAACTGGTCGCCATAAAGCGGCTCTACGACCGTGTTGGTCACGATGGTCACCGACTTGCCGGCGATATGTGGCGCGAACAGCGCCGTCTGGCCAATGAGGTCGGTGCCGATGTGGATGGGGTAGGCGCGGTCGCCCAGTTCGACGTTGACGGTAATCATGCGAGGCATTCGTTCAGGGTGGGTGACACGAGCAGGAACGCCCTACTCGCTCGCCGGGGTTCGAGCGACGCCGGCCATGTCGAGCTGCATCAACACCATGTTGACGAGGCCGTTCACGGACGGGCGGCCGGTCTCGATCACGAAGTCGGCGACCTCGCGATAAAGCGGATCGCGCTGCGCGTAAAGCGCTTCGAGCCGCCCCTTGGGGTCTTCGGTCTGCAGGAGCGGCCGGTTCTTGTCGCGGCGCGTGCGCAGCCAGAGGTCGTGCGGATTCGCGCGCAAATAGACCACGAAACCCCGCTCCTTGAGCGCCGCGCGGTTCTCGGGCCGCAGCACCGCGCCGCCGCCCGTCGCCAGCACGATGCCTTCGCGCGCGCTGAGGTCGTCGATCACGTGCGCCTCGCGCTCGCGAAAGCCCGCTTCGCCTTCCAGCTCGAAGATCACCGGAATGCGCGCGCCCGTGCGCGCCTCGATCTCGTGATCGGAGTCGAAAAACGGACGCTCAAGCCGACGCGCGACCGCCCGGCCCACGGTCGTCTTGCCGGCGCCCATGAGCCCTACGAAAAATACATTGGCGTTTGCGTCCCGCACTTGCAGCGTTTCCTACGAAAGGTTGGTGCCGCAGCTTACTGGCAAAGCGGCCGCGTTGTCGAGCCTGCAGCGCCCACGGTCCGGCCCTTTTCGGGAGTCCTCGCGGCGCTGCATTAATCTGAGACCAAACCCAGCATCTTACGCCCGCGCGCATCGTTCAATCTCCGCTGACCACGCGCGGCGTGATGAACACCACCAGTTCGCTGCGTCGGTCACGATGCGCGCGATGCGAAAAAAGCGCGCCCAATAACGGTATTTTGCCCAGGAGCGGCACCCGCGTCACATCGTCCCGGTCATCGGTCGCATCGATGCCGCCAATCGAGACCGTTCCGCCGTCCTCGATCTCCACCCGCGTCTGCACGTGCTTGGTGTGAATCGCCGGCCCTGCGGCGGTTTGCTCGCCCACGCTGTCCTTGGCCACGTCGAGATCGAGAATCACGCGGCCATCCGGCGTGATCTGCGGCTCGACCTCCAGCTTCAGCGTGGCGCGGCGAAATTGCACGCCCGAGACGCCCTGTCCGACTTTCGCCTGATACGGCAACTCGGTGCCCTGCTCGACGACAGCCTTGGTGCGGTCAGCGGTCACGACGCGTGGACTGGATACCACGCGCCCTCGCCCTTCGGCTTCTAGCGCGCTCAACTCGATGTCGAGCAGGCGGGTCGCGCGCGCGGCCAGCAGCGTGAGGCCGAGTTGGGCGGCGTCGAAACCGGAGAGCGGCCCTGCAGGCAAGTCGTAGACCGCGCCGACCGCATCGCCGTGCAGCCCGCGCGGGACGCCATCGGGATTGGTCGGATAGAGCCCGAGCCGCACGCCCAGCTCGCGCGACAGACCTTCGTCGCCTTCGACGATGCGCGCCTCGATCAGCACCTGGCGCGCGGGCGCATCGAGGCGCTGGATGAGCGGCGCGATCTGGTCGAGACGCGCCGGCAAATCCGTGATGAACAGCAGATTCGTGCGCGTGTCCGCCACGGCAGCGCCCCGCTTCGAGAGCGCGCGCTGCGTGCCCGAGCCGGTGAGGAGCCGGCGCAGGTCCTCGGCGCGCGCGTACTGAAGCTCGAACGTGCGGCTCGCAAGCGGCTCCAGTTCGGCGGCGCGCGCGTGCGCTTCGAATAGCTGCCGCTCACGCGCCGCCATGTCTGCCGCAGGCGCGACCCAGAGCACACGGCCTGTGCGCTCCATGGCGAGGCCGTTCGACACGAGCAGCAGATCGAATGCGGCACGCCATGGCACACGATCGAGCCGCAGCGTGACCTGGCCACGCACGCGCTCGCTCGCAACGATGTTCAGCTTCGTGAACTGCGCGAACGCGTGCAGCACAGCCGTGAGCTCCGCGCGCTGAAAATTGAGCGAAATCGGGCGATCGGGCGGCAGGCCATCATCGTCCGATGCTGCGCCGCTCAAGCGGGCAGGTGGACGCAGCGGCACGGGTGGCCCTTCGAGCGGTGGCGGCGCCTCGGGCGCAGCCGGCACTGCTGCACGCTGCGCTACTGGATCGCCGCCCTCACCCTCGGCAGCACCGGGTAGCGAAGCATTATCTGCGCCGTTTTCGGGCGCGAACGGATTCGCGACCCAGCCTGGCGGAGCAGCGGACTCCCCGCCCGTTCCGCCAGCACCGAGCGGTGGTTGTGGCGGCAGCGGCGGCGCCTCATAACGCGCCACCGGCGCGGCAGCCTGGCGCCACGCCGGCAGCGGTGGCGGCACAGCGCCCTGTGCGATGGGCACTGCCTGCGCCATCGATGCAAGCACGCAGCTCAGCCAATGGATCGTGAGGCGCTCCGGGGCCCGAAGCCGGCTTTCGTCAGAACACACCGATTGCCGGGATTTCATTTGGTGTCCTCCGCCCAGCCCAAGGTATGCGTCGCGCCATCGAGCGAGAGCACGATGCGCACCGGATCCACGCTCGACACCCGTGCGCCCGCAAGCGTGGCGCCGGTCTGCACGGCCACCGTGCCTTCGGCGGTTTCAACCAGTGCAACGGCTCGCCCGCGCTCCACCAGCATGCCGGACAAACGCATCGCAGCGTCGCCCTGTATCCCCGCAGCGCCCTGAACGCCGGGGAACCCACTTCCGAACGGATCGGCAAGCGTGCCGCCTTCGTCGCCATTGCGCACAAAGGCAGCAGCGGGCAGTCCGTCGAACACCTGCAGCACGGCCGAGATCGCGAGGCTGCCTCCGCTGCGCCTGACTGAGAGTTCGCTGGGCACCACAAGCTCGGGCAACGTCGCTAGTCCGCCGAGGAAGGCCGACAATTGCCCGAAGCTACCCAGCGCGACCAGCTTCGTCGTGCGGAACGCCGGTGCCGGGGCACTGCCCGAAGCCGCTGGCTCGAGCGCGATCAGCACGAGCCCGGCCTGCGCCGCGAGCTGCGAGATGCCGCGAATATCACCGGCGGCGCTGCCCTCGCGCTCGCGCTGCGGCCCGTCTTGCGCGTCGCGCTGCAAAGGCGGCAGGCGCGCCAGTGTTTGCCGCGCGCCCGCGAGTCGCGCATGGGCATCGGCAAGCGCTGATTGCGTCGCCTGCACGCCGCCCACGTCCAGGACCACACACGCGCCGCTCACCAGACACATAGCGAGCACACCAAGCACCGCAGCGACCACGGCGCGGCGCCGGCCGCTCCACGCGTGTATGGGCCGCCAGCCGCGCAAGCGCGTGGAGAACACGCCGCCGTGCGTGCTTTCGCGCCCAAACGGGCGGGCGCGCATCGCCAGCGCGGCCATCATTTCGCCTCCTTCGCGCTCACGCTACGCGCCGTGCTGGCCGCCTTCGCCGCCGCGCCTTTCCACATCAGCCGCACGGCCACACGAATCGGCGCACGGGCTGGCACCATGCCGCGCGACGCACCAGGCGGAACGCGCTCGCGCATGAGCCCAGGCTCCTGTGCACGCTTCAATTCGCGCACGTCGACGGCCTCGACTCCCGGGATCGCGTGCAGGCTTGCGAGCCATGCCGCGGCTGCCGCCTCGTCGGTCGCGCTTGCGTGCAACTCCGATTCTTCGGCGCGTTGCGCAAGCTGCTCGAGGGTCACGCCCACCGTGCGCGCCCCCGACAACGCATCTATGAGCGCAAACACGTGTGAAAGCGGCTTCGCCCGCTGCTGCGCTTCGGAACGCGCGGCGCGGCGCCTCTCGGCTTCGCGTTCGAGCTTGCGCGCAAGCTCCAGCGGCACCGCCAACCGTGCGAATTGTTGCTCTACCGCCTCGCTGCGCACCTCGATTCGCGTGCGCTCGAACATTTGCCATCCGGCTACGGCGCTGCCGCATGCACAGCCTACGGTCAACGCCGCCAGCCACTCGAACGCGCGGCGACGGCGCAAACGCCGCATCGCGGCGGGCCGCCATGGCAGCAAGTTGAATCCACCGCTCCACGCTCCCGGCACGGCGCTCTGCTCGCGCACGCTACCCGCTCGCAAGCTCATTCGCTCACCCCGCGCATGGCGAGGCCGAACGCGACGGCACACGACGGGTCGTGCAGCAGATTGGCGTCGAGTGGGTGTTCAATGTCTGCGAGCGGCGCGCACTCGAACGGCAGCACAGGAGTGCCGAGCACATCGCCGATATCGGCGAGCGAAAGATGCGCACCGTGCAGCAAGCCGAGGTCGCCGGCCACGAACGTGCAGCCGGTTTGCCCGTCGCCCGCCAGATCGCGCAGCGCTTCGACCAGATCGGCGTGCTCCAGCGCCGGAAAACGCATGGTTCGCACAACGGTCTCTTCGGCAACGAACCAGCCGTGCACGCCGTCCGCGCCGATCCACAACGCCACCCACGCCTCGTGCGGCGACAACTCGAACTCAGCGGCATGACGCATCGCGCGCAGTGCCGCATGCGCCTCGTCGTCTACGGCGCATAGCGTGACGCCCGCCATCGCCGCGCATTCGATGCGCGCCTCCAGATGGGCACGCGCCGTGGCCGCAATCGTCACCTGGGTTTCGTGCGCGGACGCTACGCCGCACTCCAGTGCAAGCGGGCCCACACGCCAATCCACCGCCAGCTCGGCGCGCTCGACACCCGACACGCGCTCCGCCTCGGCGAGCACGAGCGGCTCGAGCTCGGCGTAAAGGCCTGAAATGTCCGGCCGGTCCATCCCGCCGGTGCGGCTGCTCCCCTCCACAGACGCCAACCGCGAGAGCGGCATGGATGCCAGCAGCGTCGCGCCGGCGGGCAGCGCCATCGAGCAACGCAGAGTGGCCTGCGCACAAGCGGATGGCAGCGCGCCGAACACCTCCTGCAGCGCGCCTGCCAGCGCCTGACGATTGACGATCTCGGCGCCCGAGAGCGCCTCGCGCGCAAGCGGCGCACGGCCCAGCCATTCGATGCGCAACGGCCCGCCGCCGAACACCCGCTGACTCAGAACAACCAGCGTGACGCCACGCGCGCCCACATCGACGCCCGCAGCAAAGCGGCGCGCACCCAGCAACAGCGGATTGAGCAAGCTCATCGCATTCCTCCCATGTGCGTCGCGCCGCGAACCATTCGTGACGCGCTCAGGGGGAAATTGTGCGAAGCGGCGCTTGCCGCGCACACTCGTCCGGATGGCCAATCCGTGCATGCCGTGGCTTCGTGTCGACCGGTACAACCGAATACAACCGACTGCGACCGTCATACGATCTTCTCGCACATGCGAGACACGGCTAGAGTGCGTCTATGCCGCGTGGCCGTCCCGCTCGCCTCGCTCCCACCCGGCCTCGCCCATCCGGCGTAAGCATTCCGAAAGCGCGCCTGGGCAGGCGGCTATAATCGCGGGACTGTTTTTCCGGTGTCCGTATGCACGAAGCTCTGCCTCCCTCATCCGTTCCGCCGTCCACGCCGCCCGCGCCGCCCAAACGCAAGCGGCCGTGGTGGCTCAAGCTGCTCATCGGCACTGCCGTGCTGATCGTGGGCGCGGCCGCCAGTGCGGCGCTCGTGCTCGGCTATGCGCTCATCGTCGCTACCCCGAACCTGCCGTCGCTCGACGCGCTCACCGACTATCGGCCGAAGGTGCCGTTGCGCATCTATACGCGCGACCACGTGCTGATCGGCGAATTCGGCGAGGAACGGCGCGATATCGTCCATATCCAGGACGTGCCCGATAACCTCAAGAAAGCGATCCTCGCGATCGAAGACGCGCGCTTCTACGAGCACGGCGGCGTCGACCTCACGGGCATCGCGCGCGCGGGCTTCGTCGCGCTCACCAATGGCCACGCCTCGCAGGGCGCGAGCACGATCACCATGCAGGTGGCGCGCAACTTCTTCCTGTCGAGCGAGAAGACCTACACACGCAAGATCTACGAGATGCTGCTCGCCTACAAGATCGAGTCGAAGCTCTCCAAGGATCAGATTCTCGAGGTGTACATGAATCAGATCTATCTGGGACAGCGCGCCTACGGCTTCGCGAGCGCCGCGCGCGTGTACTTCGGAAAGGATCTGAAAGATCTCACGCTCGCCGAATGCGCGATGCTCGCGGGTCTGCCCAAGGCGCCCTCGGCGTACAACCCGGTCGTCAATCCGAAGCGCGCCAAGGTGCGCCAGGAGTACATCCTCGAGCGCATGCTGGAACTGCACTACATCACCCAGCAGCAATTCGATGCAGCCGCGCAGCAGCCGCTCGTCGTCAAGGGTGCGGGCAAGGAATTCAGCGTGCACGCCGAGTATGTAGCGGAGATGGTGCGCCAGATGATGTACGCCCAGTATCACGAAGAGGCGTACACGCGCGGACTGAGCGTCGTCACGACCATCGATTCGGCCGATCAGGATGTCGCCTATCGCGTGCTGCGCAAGGGCTTGCTCGATTACGAGCGGCGGCGCGGCTATCGCGGGCCCGAAGCGTTCATCGAACTGCCCGCCGACGCGGACGACCGCGAGCAGGCCATCGACGACGCGCTGCTCGAGCACCCCGACAACGGCGAGCTCGTCGCGGCCGTGGTCACCTCGGCGAGCCCGAAGCAGGTGCAGGCGACCCTCATGGACGGCAACACGGCCACCATCACCGGCGACGGCCTGCGCTTCGCGCAATACAACCTGAGCGCGCGCGCGCAGCCGAACCAGCGCATTCGCCCGGGCGCCATCATCCGTATCATGCGCAATAGCGCCGGACATAACGCCGCTAACAGCTCCGCAAACAGCGCGGGAAGCAGCGCCGGCGAATGGTCGATCACACAGTTGCCGCAGATTGAAGGCGCGTTCGTCTCGGTCGTGCCGCAAGACGGCGCGATCCGCGCCCTGGTGGGCGGCTTCGACTTCAACAAGAACAAGTTCAACCACGTCACCCAGGCATGGCGCCAGCCGGGCTCGAGCTTCAAGCCGTTCATCTATTCGGCCTCGCTTGACAAGGGGCTCGGGCCGGCCACCATCATCAACGACGCGCCGCTCTTCTTCAGCGCCGCCGAAACGGGCGGCCAGGCGTGGGAGCCGAAGAACTACGGCGGCGGCTTCGACGGCCCGATGACCATGCGCACCGCGCTCATGAAGTCGAAGAACCTCGTGTCGATCCGCATCCTCAACCACATCGGCACGAAGTACGCACAGCAATACATCACGCACTTCGGCTTCGACGCCGAGCGCCATCCCGCCTATCTGCCCATGGCGCTCGGCGCGGGTCTCGTCACGCCGCTGCAAATGGCGGGCGGGTATTCGGTGTTCGCCAACGGCGGCTATCGCGTGAATCCGTACCTGATCGCCGAAGTCACCGATCAGCGCGGCATGGTGGTCGCGCAGGCGCAGCCGCTCGTGGCAGGCCAGAACGCGCCGCGCGCGATCGACCCGCGCAACGCGTACATCATGAACAGCCTGCTGCAGAGCGTGGCCCAGCGCGGCACGGGCGCGAAGTCGAACGTCCTCAAGCGCACCGACCTCGGCGGCAAGACCGGCACGACCAACGACTCGCGCGACGCCTGGTTCGCGGGCTATCAGCACACGCTCGCGGCCATCGCATGGATCGGCTACGACAATCCGCGCAGCCTCGGCGACAAGGAAACCGGCGGCGGCCTCGCGCTGCCCGTGTGGATCGAATACATGCAGAAGGCGCTCAACGGCGTGCCCGAATACAAGATGCCGATGCCCGATGGCATCGTCACCCTCGGCGACGAGCTTTATTACGCCGACGCCACGCCGGGCCACGGCTTCGTCTCGACGGTCGGCATCAGCCAGGCCGCGCTCGACGCCCAGACGAGCGGCGCCGCGGGCATGGGCGGTCAGGCAGGCGCAGGTTCGGCGCCCGAGCAGGTCAACGCCAAGGAGAAGGAAGACATCATGAATCTGTTCCGCGGCCATTGAGCACGCTCAGCACCATGAAGAACGGGCACCCGAGGGTGCCCGTTTTCACGTTGAGCGCCTGACCACTTCGCCGCTCGACCGCTTCACCGCGAGATTCGCAGCGGCATTCAAAGCGGCATCATGGCGACGTCACGGCTTGAACGTGACAGGCTCGCCCGCCTGCTCGCTCGCGTAGGCCGTGAGCGCCGAAAAGAACTCAGTGCCCGTGCGTGTGTCGCGCCATTCGCCATCGATAAAACGATAATGAAAGCCGCCCGCTTTCGCCGCGATCCAGATCTCGCGCATCGGCGGCTGCAGATTCACGATGATCTTCGTGCGATTCTCGAATTCGAGTGTCAAAACGTTGCCGCTGCGCTCGAGTTCGATATCGGCCTCGGCCTCGTCGGCGACGCGCTCCACCGCCGCCAGCACGGCCTCCGCGCGGCTCAGGTAGTCACTATCTGGCATGCTAAACTCCACCGGTTAATCATTCAGGGACAATTATGCGTGTCAATTCCAGGATGCGCGCACCGGCATCCCGCGTATCGACGCCCCGCGTATCGACGCCCGGCGCAATTCTAGCTGCTTTCGCGATCGGCGCTGTAGCCGCGCTTTCGTTGGCAGGCTGCGGCCAGAGAGGGCCGCTCTACATGCCCACGGTGCCACCGCTCCCGCAGAAGCCGAATTTCGAGACGCAAACCGGCGACAACGCACGGCCGACGCCCGCCACCGTGCGGCCCGCATCGGGCATACCGGCGTCGGGCATACCGGCATCGGGCGCGCAAGCCGGCGAGCTTCCCGACACATCGGGCACGCCGCTTTCGCTGTCCCCGGATGCCGAACTCAAATCCGTGCCCGCCAGCGGCGCGCAGCCCGATTTGCAACCTGCTTCCGCCGCAACCCCGGTTCAGTAAGCCGCAAACCCGCACCGACTTCAATCAGACGCCCGCATGACCCAGCCCGCTTTTCATCGCGCCTTTCACCGTGACAACGGCACGCTCTTCGTCGAAGGCGTGTCCGCCGCCGACCTCGCCGCGCAGTACGGCACTCCACTCTACGTCTACTCGCGCGCGGCGCTCACTGCTGCATGGCACGCCTACGCCGACGCGTGCGCGGGCCGCCGCGCCACGGTGCACTTCGCAGTCAAGGCGAACAGCAACCTCGCGGTGCTCAACGTGTTCGCGCGCGAAGGCGCGGGCTTCGACATCGTCTCGGGCGGCGAACTCGCCCGTGTGCTGGCAGCGGGCGGCAAAGCGGCAAACACGGTGTTCTCGGGCGTGGGCAAGCATCCTGACGAAATGCGCTTGGCGCTGGAAGCAGGCGTGAAGTGCTTCAATGTCGAGTCGATTCCCGAGCTCGACCGTCTGAACGCCGTCGCTGGCGAACTGGGCAAGAAGGCGCCGGTTTCGCTGCGCGTGAACCCGGACGTCGACGCGAAGACGCATCCGTACATCTCCACGGGCCTGAAGTCGAACAAGTTCGGCGTCGCGTTCGACGAGGCGCGCGCGACCTACCGCGCGGCGGCAGCCATGCCGAATCTGGACGTGGTCGGCATCGACTGCCATATCGGCTCGCAGATCACCGAAGTCGCACCGTATCTCGACGCCATCGACAAGGTGCTCGAGCTCGTCGACCAGATCGAGTCGGATGGCGTGCACATCCATCACATCGACGTGGGCGGCGGCCTCGGCATTCGCTACGATGATGAAACACCGCCCGATGTCGGCGCATTCGTGCGCACCGTGCTCGATCGCATCGAGGCCCACGGGGCGAAGACCGGCAGGACCCGCGAGGTGTACTTCGAGCCGGGCCGCTCGCTGGTCGGCAATGCAGGCATCCTGCTCACGACCGTCGAATTCCTGAAGCCCGGTGTGGAGAAAAACTTCGCGATCGTCGACGCTGCGATGAACGATCTCGCGCGTCCAGCCATGTACGAGGCGTATCACGCCATCGAGCCGGTCACCGAGCGCGCTGACTCCGCGCAGACCTGGGACATCGTCGGCCCCGTGTGCGAGAGCGGGGACTGGCTCGGCCGTTCGCGCACGCTCGCGATCGAGGCCGGCGACGTGCTCGCGATCCGCTCGGCGGGCGCCTATGGCTTCGTGATGAGCTCCAACTACAACACGCGTCCGCGCGCGGCCGAAGTCCTGGTCGACGGCGCGCGCGCGCACGTCGCGCGCGAGCGCGAGACGGTGCAGCAACTGTTCGCCGGCGAGCATCTGCTGCCGGATTGAGCACCGTGTCGGGCGCAAAGTGCCGGCATTGAATGCAAAAAGCGACGCCTCTCGTGCGTCGCTTTTTTATTGCCCGCGCGAGGGAAAGCGAGACAAGCGGTTAGCGCGACGTCACCGGCCGCGTCTTCCAGCGCGCAAGCAGCCACGCGCCGATCCGCCAGCCGAGCAGCACGACCATAATCGCGCCATAGAGCTTCGGCAACGCGAGATCGTGCTTGCCCGCCTTCATCCACCAGAAGTGCAGGATCGCGAGCACGCCGATCGCGTACACCAGCCGGTGCAGCGTCTGCCAGCGACGCCCGAGCTTGCGCGCCATCGCGCGCGTCGAGGTGATGGCGAGCGGAATCAGCAATACGAACGCCGTGAAGCCCACCGTGATGAAGGGCCGCTTGCCGACGTCCTTGAGCATCGCGGCCACGTCAAACCACTTGTCGAACCAGATATAAGTGGTGAAATGCAGCGCGGCGTAAAAGAACGCGTAGAGCCCGAGCATGCGCCGAAAGCGTATCAGCGCATTGAAGCCCGTAAGGCGGCGCAACGGCGTGACCGCGAGCGTGATGCAAAGGAACACGAGCGTCCATAGGCCCGTCGAGCGCGTGATGAACTCGATCGGGTTCGCGCCGAGCCGGTCCGTGACGCCGAAGAACACCAGCCGCGCAAGCGGATACCACGCCGCGACGAACACCACGCCCTTGGCCCACGGCAGCCAGCGCGGACCGGTGGCCGCGGGCAACGCCCGCGCCGCGCGCGCGGTCGCCGCACCGGTGCGCGGAGAAACGGTCGTTGATTCCATCGGATGCTCCATTACCGTCTCTCGGCTCAGAAGTTCTTGCGCAGATCCATGCCCTGATACATCGACGCCACCAGATCGCCGTAACCGTTGAACATGAGCGTCTTGCGCTTGGGCGCGAAAAAACCGTCCTCGCCGATGCGCCGCTCCGTCGCCTGACTCCAGCGCGGGTGATCGACGTTCGGATTGACGTTCGAATAGAAGCCGTATTCGTTGGCGGCGTAAGTGTTCCAACTCGTGGGCGGCCGCTTTTCCACGAAGCGGATCTTCACGAGCGACTTCGCGCTCTTGAAACCGTACTTCCACGGCACCACCACGCGCAGCGGCGCACCATTCTGGTTCGGCAGCACCTGTCCGTAGAGCCCCACGGTGAGCAACGTGAGTGGGTTCATCGCCTCGTCCATGCGCAGTCCTTCGGAGTACGGCCAATCGAGGATCGGATCGGCGAGGCCGGGCATCTGCGAGCGGTCGGCGAGCGTGATGAACTGCACGTACTTCGCGTTGCCGGTGGGCTGCGCGCGGCGAATCAACTCCGCAAGCGACACGCCGATCCACGGAACCACAATCGACCAGCCCTCCACGCAGCGGTGCCTGTACACGCGCTCCTCGAGCGGCGCGAGCTTGAGAATCTCGTCGATGTCGTAGACTTTCGCGTTCTTCACCTCGCCCTCCACGCTCACCTTCCAGGGGCGCGGCCGCAGCGTATGCGCGTTTTCCGCCGGGTCGCCCTTGTCGGTGCCGAACTCGTAGAAGTTGTTATAGGTCGTGATGTCCTTGTAGGGCGTGACCTTGTCGAGCGCGACGAACTTCGTGTTGGTCTTCGCGGCCAGCTTGAGCGCCTTCGCATCCGGCGACGCGTATTCCGCGAACGCATCGCGCGCGCCGAACAGGCCCGCCACGCCGCCGAGCGCTGCCGCTCCGGCCGCCTGCAGCAAACGGCGGCGCTGTTCATACACCTTTTGCGGCGTGATCTCGCTCGCGGCAATGTCGTCGCCGTTGAGGATGATCCTGCTGCTGCGCTTGATCCACATGATGTTGCTCCTGTCGAATGGACCCACTCGGCCCCGCCGCGCCCGCGCGCCGTTGCGAGCCCTCCACTACCGGGCAAACGCACGCGATCCGCAATTCTTCCGCCCCGCAAATAAAAAACCGCCGGAGCGCGAGGCTTCCGACGGTTAGTTCGCTGGGCGGACGGCGGCGGTTACACCGTCCGCCAACATCATGTGCTCCCGGGCGTTACCGGGCGTTACAGCTTGCCGTAGCTGTGCAGGCCCGAGAGGAACATGTTCACGCCGAGGAACGCGAAGGTCGTGACGAGCAGGCCCGTTAGCGCCCACCACGCGGCCACGCCGCCGCGCAAGCCCTTCATGAGACGCATGTGGAGCCATGCCGCGTAGTTGAGCCACACGATCAGCGCCCACGTTTCCTTCGGGTCCCAGCTCCAGTAGCCGCCCCACGCCTGCGCCGCCCATAGCGCGCCAAGAATGGTCGCGATGGTGAAGAACGCAAAGCCGACCGCGATCGACTTGTACATGACGTCGTCGAGCACGTCGAGCGCGGGCAGGCGGTCCGCCAGCATGCCGCGCTCTTTCATGATGTAGGCCACGCCCACCATCGCCGAAAGCGCGAAGCTGCCGTAGCCGATGAAGTTCGCCGGCACGTGAATCTTCATCCACCAGCTTTGCAGCGCGGGCACGAGCGGCTGGATCTGCTGCGCGTCGCGCGAGATCGAGTACCACATCAGGAAGCCCACGGCCGCGCTGATCACGAGCAGCACGAATGCGCCGAGCGCGCGCGTGTTGTAGTGCTTTTCGTAATACAGATAGAACAGCGCCGTGATGAGGCTGAACAGCACGAACACTTCGTAGAGGTTCGAGATGGGAATATGGCCGACGTCGGCGCCGATCAGATACGACTCGTACCAGCGCACCATCAGGCCGACGAAGCCGATCAGCACCGCCGTCCACGTGAGCTTCGTGCCGATCGCGCCACCCGTGGGCGAGCGCGAAAGCAGACCGACCCAATAGAAGAACGTCGCTAGCACGAACAGCGCGCTCATCCACAGGATGGCCGACTGGCTCGACAGGAAGTACTTGAGGAAGAACGCCTGGTCGGCGCGCGCGAGGTCGCCCTGATAAATCTGGATCGCGCCGACCGACAGCACCGCAATGCCCGCCATCAACAGACGCGCCGGCTTCCAGCGCCAGCCCAGCACGACGAGCGCCGGCACCGTGCCGCACAGCACCAGCTTGTCGTAATAGTTCATGTGCGCGTGATAGCGCGACAGCGCGAAGCCCGCGCCCAACACCAGGGCCAGCGCGAACAGCCAGTCGAGTGCCGTGAGACGGCGCAGGAAGGAGCGTTCGTCGAAGAACGCGTCCGCGTGGGGATCGTGCGCAAGCGCCGCATCGTGCGGCGCAGCCGCTGCCGCGCGGTCGGCGCGGCGGGTTTGCGCGGAAGAAGTTACTTGAGTCAAGTCCATGGGCTTACCGGTGTCGATCGTGAGTTTCCGTGGATCGCATCAATCACGTGAGTCGCGTGAATCGCATGAGTGGCGCGTGGATCAAGGGGTACGGTCCGTCCCGCTGCTGCCGGCGCCGGTGGCCTCGGGTTTCGCACCCAAGGCTCGGGAGACCGCTTCGCGGGTACGGGCAAACTCTTTCTCGAAGTCGAGGGTGCGGCGCGCGGTCGACATCGCCATGATGACGTCGACACCCCCGCCGTTGGCCCCGCTCCGGTCCTTCAGCCAGAACCACAGACGTCGCTCGCGCACATAGAACATCGAGAAGATGCCAAGTACGAGCAACAGGCTGCCAAGATACACGACTTTCTTGCCTGGCGCGCGCGTCAGCTGAAATACCGAAGCTTGCACCTGCTTGAATGAATCAAGCTGTAGATAGACAGGCGCCCCGTACAGGAAGCTGTCCGAAACCGCATTGATCGAGTCCTGGACGAAGCGCGTCGATTGCGCGTCAGGCGTGAGCACAGGCTCGCCGGCCCGCGTGCGCGCGAGCTGCCAAAGGTCCCACGTCGCGCCTTCGAGCATGCGCAGCAGCAGCCCGGCGGCCTTTTCCTGCTGGCCCTTGGGCACAGACTTGTCGATAAAGATCGCCACGGCCTGGAAGCCGCCCTTTTGCGCCTCGGACGTGCCTTGCGCCGA
Organism: Paraburkholderia sp. A3BS-1L; assembly: GCF_051125215.1. NCBI lineage: Bacteria > Pseudomonadati > Pseudomonadota > Betaproteobacteria > Burkholderiales > Burkholderiaceae > Paraburkholderia > Paraburkholderia sp. A3BS-1L. The sequence goes on from NZ_CP120442.1 coordinate 3,001,214, forward strand.
AGGATCGGCGCCCGCGAAAAGGGTCAGGACGCGCGAAGCGCTTTCTTGCAGATGCTGCTGCAACTCGCGGTTCGCATCGGGGACCGAGCGCGCGGCGAAGCGTTGCGCGGCCTGCTCGCGCAGCGCCGGATCCTCGAACGCGGCGCGCAGCAGCATCCATTCCTTCATCGTGCCGCCGCTGTCGGCCGGAATGCGCAGGTAACGGAACGGCTCGTCGGGGTTCTCGCGCATGCCCGCGAGGAATATCCGCGCGCCGCCCACGTCGACGGGCAGCATGTAGTTGTTGTACTCGCGCGCCTGGCCGTCCTTGTCACGCACCTTGTACTGCACCGAGGGGCCGACGTTGTGCAGATCGATCGGCTTCGAGCTCTTCGCGCCGGAACCGAGGCGCTCGTCGAACGCTTCCTTGAGGGTCTGATGCGCGACGCCGCGCACGTCGGTCTGGCCGCTGCCGTTCGAAATGTTCTCGACGTTTATCGCGCGGAAGTCGGCGAATTCGATGGTCTGGCCATCCACGCCCGGCACGCTCTGGCCCGCGGGCAGCGCAAGCTTCGCCGAATTGCCGATGGTGCCTTCGAACGGAAAGCTCTTCGCGCTCGCGCCGGCCATGGGCCACGCGGTCATGTGCATCTGCGAGCCGCCGTCCTGGAAGCTCGACTGGTAGATCGACACGCCGTCGTACTCGAACGGCTCGTTGACCTCGATACGCGCCGGAATGCGCTGGCCGGTCTTGTGATCGATCACGACGATGTCGCTCGCGAAGAGCTTGGGCATCCCGGTCGAGTAGTAATCGACGATGAACTTGTTGAGCTGGATCGAGAACGGCAGATCCTGGATTAGCGAGCCGTTGGGCTGGTTCAGGATGGCCGTGGAGACGTACTGGCCCTCGGGCACCCACGCGTAGCCGCGGAACGTCGGGTTCGCGGTGGAAAGCCGATGCTCGGGCGGAATGTCGTTGATGACGGCATTGCTCTGGATGGGCGTCTTGTTGAAGAGCCACATCTGGAATTTGATCGGCAGATTGCTGTCGAGCAGGCCGCCAATGCAGATCACCACGATGGCGAGGTGGGCAAAAATATAGCCGATTTTCGCGAGGGCGCCGCGCTTGGCGGCGATGAGCGTCGCGCCCTCGCTTTCGCGCGTGACGAACTTGTAGCCGAGGCGCTGCGCGAGCTTGCCTAGCGTCGCGGCGGTCTGCGCGCGCGAGCCGCCCTCGAGCACGAACTCGCCCTTGTGGTGGAACGCGCGCAGGCTGCCTTCGCGGACTTTGTCCTTCCAGCTCTTCGTGTCGGCAATCATCTTCGGCGCGTTACGGATCACGCACAGCGAGATCGACACCACGAGAAAGCCGAGGATGGTCATGAACCACCACGCGCTATATACGGTGTAGAGGCTCAGGGCGCGGAAGATGTCGGCCCAGAACGGGCCGAACTGATTGACGTAGTTGGGATACGGGTCGTCCTGCGTGAGCACCGTGCCGATAATGCTCGCAATGGACAGCACCACGAGCAGCGCGATGGCAAAGCGCATCGAGCTGAGCAGCTCGATGGTGCTTCTGACCGCTCTCTGGCGGATATTCAACTGCAGACCCTGCGTGGTGACGCTCATTCAAACTCCGCTTCTCATGGCACTTCTCACTGCGCTTTTCGTCAGCGCATTACAGCAAAAAAGGGTGCGGGACCGCCGCATCCATGCGGCGCCCACACCCTTTTCTTGTTCTTGGACTGCCCGGCGCGACGCCGGGATCAGTGCAGGCCGGCTGCGTAGTCGGCGACAGCCTTGATCTCGTCGTCCGAGAGACGGTGCGAGATTTCACGCATCGGCTCGTTGTTGTTGCGCGTGCGCTGCTGGAACGCCTGCAACTGCGCGACGATGTACTCCGACCATTGGCCCGACAGCCGCGGGTACTGAACCGGAATGCCCTGCCCCGTGGGTCCGTGGCACCCGGCGCATGCAGGCACGCCTTTGTCCGCGATACCGGCGCGCCAGATCTTCTGGCCGACCGGCACGGTCTTCGCGTCGTGGGCGGTGCCGGGCTTGGGCGTCTGCGATGCGAACCACGCCGCAACGTTGATCATATCCTGATCGTTAAGCGCGCTGGCAAAGCCAACCATAATTGGATTATTACGCACAGGGGGCTTGCCACCGGGCTGTGGCTTGAAATCCTTGAGCTGCTTGACGAGATACTCGGCGTGCTGACCGGCGAGCTTGGGATAGGCGCCGCCGCTGCTGTTGCCATCGGCGCCATGACAGGCGGCGCAGACCTGCCCCGCGATGGCCTGCCCCCGGGCCAGATCGGGCTTGGCCGGCGCCGACTCGGCTGCCGTCGCCATCATCGAAACACTTGCTACGAGACCTGCTGCTGTCGCACCTATCGCAAATTGGAGTACCTTCAAGGACTTGCCCAATCGATTCATTCGCGCACCTTGTTTCGTCTTGTGGGAATCAGGTTCTGCAAATACACGACAGCGACCGATCTACCCGAAAAGCTCCGCGCTGGCCTTCCCGGTATTCAGTAAACCGTCGCATTGTACAATAGCGCGCAAGGCGCCACGGCGCCAGTCGGGCCTCCCCCCGATATCTTCAGATCGTTCCCGGCACCTCCGGGCTTGGGCGGTCCCGCCCGCCTCGCTACTTCACTTGTGGTCCTACCGATGGCCTTCCTGCTGCACCAAGCCCGTTTCTTCACGACGGTGAATCATCTGCGCGACCTGCCCGCTACGGCACGGCCCGAAGTCGCGTTCGCCGGCCGCTCGAACGCGGGCAAATCCACGGCAATCAATCTGCTGTGCAACCAGAAGCGCCTCGCCTTCGCGTCGAAGACCCCTGGCCGCACGCAGCACATCAACTATTTCGGCGTGGGCAGCGCCGACGATCCCACAGGCTATCTGGTCGACTTGCCGGGGTACGGCTATGCCGAAGTGCCGGAAGCCGCGAAGGCGCATTGGGAGCAACTGCTCTCGCTCTATCTGCAAACGCGCGCCCAACTCGCCGGCCTCGTGCTGATGATGGATGCGCGCCGGCCGCTCACCGAACTGGACCGGCGCATGATCGAGTGGTTCGCGCCGACCGGAAAGCCCGTCCACGCGCTTCTGACGAAATGCGACAAATTGACGCGCCAAGAAAGCGTTCTCGCACTGCGCACGACGAACAAGGCCTTCGACGAGTACCGCAAGCTGGGTTATGAAGGGAAGCTGAGCGCACAGCTCTTTTCCGCGCTCAAGCGCGTGGGGCTCGACGAGGCGCACGCGGTCATCGAAAGCTGGATCGCGCCCGAGGTCAAATCCGGCGAGGTTTAAGGCCGGCGCGCTCGCACGCGAAGCCAGGCCGACGCTTCGCTTGCCACGTTCGGTGCACGAATGTGCGTTAGCCACATAACGGGACGTGCGACGCCGCACGTCCTCGCCGGCGTACCGGCATTGCTCAATTTCGGCGGCACATAAAAAAACCCGCCGTAAATGCCGGCGGGCTAAACAGCCTTATCGAAAAACGACAGGCACCCGCTCAGGGAGGAGAAGCGGGGAGTCCGGCGCCAGGCGCCTCGCTCGATCGGTATGATATACCATTGTCCTGAAAAGTTTCCTGTGCGCCAAGGCGCGCCCCGTTTCAAGATATCCCTGCCGACATGAGCTTCTATCCGCATCATCGTCCGCGCCGCATGCGCCGCGACGACTTCTCGCGCCGCCTGATGCGCGAAAACCTCCTCACCACCAATGACCTGATCTACCCCGTATTCGTGGTCGCTGGAACCAACGTGCGCGAAGCCGTGCCGTCGATGCCCGGCGTCGAGCGCGTTTCGGTCGATCTGCTCATGGGCGTGGCCGAGCAATGCGTCGAACTGGGCATTCCGGTGCTCTCGCTCTTCCCCGCCGTCGATCCGGCGCTGAAGACACCCGACGGCATCGAAGCGACCAACCCCGACGGCACGATTCCGCGCGCCGTGCGCGAGCTCAAGAAGCGCTTTCCCGAACTCGGCGTGCTATGCGACGTCGCGCTCGACCCGTACACGAGCCACGGCCAGGACGGCGTGATCGACGAAAACGGCTACGTCATCAACGACGAAACCATCGAGATCCTTGTCGCTCAGGCACGCGCGCAGGCTGAAGCGGGCGTCGATATCGTCGCGCCTTCGGACATGATGGACGGCCGCATCGGCGCGATCCGCGAGATGCTCGAGAGCGAGAACCACATCCATACGCGCATCATGGCGTACTCGGCGAAGTATGCTTCGGCGTTCTACGGACCGTTCCGCGATGCCGTGGGCTCCGCGTCGAATCTGGGCAAGGGCAACAAGATGACCTACCAGATGGACCCGTCGAACTCGGACGAAGCGCTGCGCGAAGTGCGCCTCGACATCGAAGAAGGCGCCGACATGGTGATGGTCAAGCCCGGTATGCCGTATCTCGACATCGTGCGCCGCGTGAAGGACGAGTTCCGCTTCCCGACCTACGTGTACCAGGTGAGCGGCGAATACGCGATGCTCAAGGCTGCAGCGCAAAACGGCTGGCTTGACCACGACAAAGTGATGATGGAGTCGCTGCTCGCGTTCAAGCGCGCGGGCGCCGACGGCATTCTCACGTACTTCGCGCTCGACGCCGCTCGCCTGTTGCGCGCGCAGAAATAAGCGCCGCGCGGATTCGCGCTTGACGCATGAAAAAAGGCACGTCTCGCGACGTGCCTTTTTGTTTGCGCGAATGCTCGATGCGTCGTGCGGTGTGCTTACGATCTGCCCGTGAGCGTCGAAAGCACCGATTGCACGGACTTGGCCGAAGGCGCCGGCGTCTGTCCCTGCGCCACCACGCGATCGAGCCGGGCGAGGAATTTATCCGCGTTTTCGTAGCCCACCACGCGCAGCACCTCCTGACCGCTTGCATCGAAGAAAATGATGCCCGGCGGGCCGAACAAGCCAAAGCGCTTGAGCAGCGCCTGATCGTCGCGGTTATTGGCCGTCACGTCGGCGCGCAGCAGACCGAGTTGCGCGAGGCGCGCCTGCACGCGCGAATCGCTGAACGTGAGGCTCTCCATCTCCTTGCAACTCACGCACCAGTCTGCGTAGAAGTCGAGCATCGAGGGCTTGCCCGCCGTCTTGAGCATCGCGTCGAGTTGCGCCGACGAGCGCACCGGGGCGAAGGTCAGTGCATCGGCCTCGGCCACCCGCGCCGCGTCGTTGCCTGCAGCGCCGCCCGCGCGTGCGGCCAGCACGGCGAGCGGGCGCAGCGGATCGGTCGAGCCAGCCGAAAGACCGACGATGAGCGTAGCGGCCCAGATCGCGAACGCCGCGCCTACGCCGCGCCCCAGACGCCGCCAGACATTGGAGCCGCCCGCATTCGGCGTAAAAAGTCCAAGCCCGGCGGCGGCGAGCAGGAGCCAGAGCGCAGCCAGCAGCATTTGCGCGCTCGCGCCCAGCACAGGCCATACGATCCACAGCGCGGCTGCGAGCAGCGCGATGCCGAAGAAGACCTTCACGCCATCCATCCACGTGCCCGCGCGCGGCAGCAGCGTGCCTGCGCCGAGCCCGATGATCATGAGCGGCACGCCAAGGCCGATGCCCATTGCGAAAAGCGCGGCGCCGCCGAGAACGGCGTTGCCTGTGTGCGCGATGAACGCGAGCACGGCGAAGAGCGGCGCGGTCATGCAGGCGCCCACCACCAGGGCGGACAGCGCGCCCATCACGGCAACAGCCACGAACTTGCCGCCCGAGCGGCCCTGAGACGCGCGAGATGCACCATCCTGCCAGCGCTGCGGCAATGCGAGGTCGTAGCCGGCGATCAGCATGAGCGCAAAGGCGGTCAGCAGCCCGGCGAACACGCCGAGCACCCACGGGTTCTGCAACCACGCCCCAAGGCTTTGCCCGATCAGCGCCGCGGCAATGCCGAGCACCGTGTAGACCAGCGCCATGCCGAGCACGTAGACGAACGACAACGCGAAACCGCGTGCGCGCGTCACCTGCGCGCCCTCGCCCACGATGATGGCCGAGAGGATCGGAATCATCGGATACGAGCAGGGCAGCAGGCTGAGCACGATGCCCGCGAGAAAATACAAACCGACTACGCCGAAAAAGCCACCGCCTTGCAGCAGCGATTGCGCATAGTCCGCGCTCGTCGCGCGTTCGTACCACGACTGCCGTGCGTTGTCCGCCGGTGCCGAAGGCGTGGCCGAAGTGGCCGGCGCAACGGTGGCCGCCGCACTCTGCCCGCCGGCCGCGGCTTGAAGCGCCGCGCCGCTCACGTGATAGACATGCTCCGCCGGCGGATAGCAGATGCCGGCGTCGGCGCATCCCTGGGACGTCACCGCAAGATCGAATGCCCCGCGCGCCTGCTTCACGGGCACGCGGATCGTAAGTTCCTTGCGATAGGTCTCGACGTTCTTGTTGAACGTTGTATCGAACTTCACATGCCCTGGAGGAATCTGTGCATCGCCGAGCGTGGCCGTATCGTTGCGCGTCGCAAATGCAAAGCGCTCGCGGTACATGTAATAGCCATCGGCAATCTTGAAGTGAACATCGACGACGCCCGGCTCCTCGCTCGCACTGAACGTGAAGGCCTGATCGGGCGGCAGGAAGTCGTCGTCGGCGCGGGCGGGCGCTGCACCGAACAAGAGCGGCAGCACGCAACCGACGAGTGCGAGGAAAGCCAGAAACGAGGTGTACGGCACGGCGCGCAAGCGCCGATCGAAACGCTTAAACATGAATGGGACGCTGTGTCTCGGCATTGACCCATTGGCCATAGGCGTTCGACGCCGTGACCTGCCACGAGAGAATCTCGGGCGTCTCGTAAGGATGCTGGGTCTGGATGAACTGTTCGAGCTCGGCCGCGCGCGCGAGACTCGTCTTGAAAAGAAGCTGCACCTCGTCGCTGGACTCGATCCTGCCCTGCCAGTGGTACTGCGAATGGACCGGGCCAAGCCGCGTCACACAGGCCGCGAGATGGGCTTCGAGCGCCGTCGACGACAGCTTTTCGGCGGCGTCCTCGTCGGGCAAGGTGGTCAACATCAAGATTACATTGAGGGTCACGACAAGCTCCGTCATGGTGCCCCGCCCCCACGGCGCGAGAGCCGGGGGCGCCTGAGGCAGAACGTTATCGTACCACCGGCGTCAACTGGCTTCGCTCATGCGCCGTAAGCATGCGAAGCGACGACACAGCGGTGACATACAGCAAACACATTCCCGAGCCGTTTAATCCACTGCTGAAAACAAAAAAGCCAGGCTAGGCCTGGCTTTTTCGCACGCCGCTTGATCCGGGGACCAGGCGACCGAAAGCTTATTCCGCTTCCTGGACGTTCTCTTCCGCGACTTCCGGACGGTCGAGCAGTTCGACCAGAGCCATCGGTGCGTTGTCGCCAACACGGAAACCGAACTTCAGGATGCGCAGGTAGCCACCCGGACGGTTCGCGAAACGCGGACCGAGCACGTCGAACAGCTTCGTGACCGAGTCACGATCGCGCAGGCGGTTGAACGCCAGACGACGGTTCGCCAGCGAGGGCTTCTTGCCGAGCGTGATGAGGGGCTCGACCACTTTACGGAGTTCCTTCGCCTTCGGCAGCGTCGTCTTGATGACTTCGTGCTCGATGAGCGAGTTGGACATGTTACGGAGCATTGCCAGACGGTGGCTGCTCGTGCGGTTCAGTTTCCGCAGACCATGACGGTGACGCATTTCAATTTCCTTGAAACAAAGTTTTGGTCCAGCTCTTCTATCGCCAGAGCATCAAACTCGGGCACGGGCCGGTACAGAAAAAAGCAAGACGCGGATTTTAAAGGAAAATCCGCGTCCGTGCCACTTACATTACTTGTCGAGACCAGCCGGCGGCCAGTTTTCGAGCTTCATGCCGAGCGTGAGACCGCGCGAAGCGAGCACTTCCTTGATCTCGTTGAGCGACTTGCGACCCAGGTTCGGGGTCTTGAGCAGCTCGTTCTCGGTACGCTGGATCAGGTCGCCGATGTAGTAGATGTTCTCGGCCTTCAGGCAGTTCGCCGAGCGAACCGTGAGTTCGAGATCGTCCACCGGACGCAGCAGGATCGGGTCGATCTGCGGCGCGCGCGACGGGGCTTCCGCTGCCGTTTCCGTGCCTTCCAGAGCCGCGAACACCGACAGCTGATCCACGAGGATGCGCGCCGACTGGCGAATCGCTTCCTCAGGCGAGATCACGCCGTTGGTTTCGATGTTCATCACGAGCTTGTCGAGGTCGGTACGCTGCTCGACACGCGCGCTCTCGACGGCGTAGCTCACGCGGCGAACCGGCGAGAACGACGCGTCCAGCACGATGCGGCCGATGATCTTGGCCGACTCGTCGCCGTAGCGGCGCACGTTGCCCGGCACATAGCCACGGCCCTTCTCGATCTTGATCTGCACGTCGAGCTTGCCGCCCTTCGTCAGATGCGCAACCACGTGTTCCGGGTTGATGACTTCGCAGTCGTGCGAGAGTTCGATGTCGCCAGCGGTGACAACGCCTTCGCCTTCCTTGCGCAGCGTAACCGTCACTTCGTCACGGTTATGCAGCTTGAACACCACGCCCTTCAGGTTCAGCAGCAGGTTGACCACGTCCTCTTGCACACCATCGAGCGTCGAGTATTCGTGCACGACGCCTGCGATCGTCACTTCGGTCGGCGCATAGCCCACCATCGACGACAGCAGCACGCGCCGGAGCGCGTTACCCAAGGTGTGGCCATAACCGCGTTCGAACGGCTCCATGACCACTTTCGCGTGGTTCTCGCCGAGCGATTCCACAGCGATGATCTTGGGTTTCAACAAACTGGTTTGCATAGGTTTTCCTTTTCAATACCCTCGGCTCGTTACACCGATAAGGCTGAGATGGCAACAACCTGAAAAAAACAGCCGAGGCCACCTCCTGCGCGAAGCACAGAGGCTACCCCGGCCGTCAATCCGATTAACGCGAATACAATTCGACGATCAGGCTTTCGTTGATGTCGCCAGCGATGTCGCTGCGCTCAGGCATGCCCTTGAACGTGCCTTCGAACTTCTTCGCGTCGACCGACACCCAACCTGCCATGCCGCCTTGCTCAGCGAGCGACAGCGCTTCGACGATACGCGCCTGCTTCTTCGCCTTTTCGCGAATTGCGACGACGTCGCCTGCCTTCACTTGCATCGACGGGATGTTCGCGACGACGCCGTTCAGCGTGAGAGCCTTGTGGCTCACGAGCTGACGCGCTTCAGCGCGGGTCGATGCGAAGCCCATGCGGTACACGACGTTGTCGAGACGCGATTCGAGCAGCTTGAGCAGGTTTTCGCCGGTGTTGCCCTTGATACGGTCAGCTTCCGCGAAGTAGCGGCGGAACTGGCGCTCGAGCACGCCGTAGATGCGCTTCACTTTTTGCTTTTCGCGAAGCTGCGTGCCGTAGTCGGACGTGCGGGCGCCCGAGGTGCGGCCGTGCTGACCCGGCTTGCTGTCGAGCTTGCACTTGTCGGCGAGCGAGCGGCGTGCGCTCTTCAGGAAGAGGTCGGTGCCTTCACGGCGGGACAGCTTGGCCTTCGGGCCGATATAACGTGCCACGTTGCTTTCCTTCGATAATTGATCACGCGAAACCTGAATGGGCGAACCCGCGGTTTCACGCTAGTCCGGCTCTTTGAACCGAACGGTGGGCTTAGTCAATTCAATAACGCCGAGAGCCTGGGTCGCCGTTTCCGGCGGCTCAGGCGTTCGGCTCAAGCGACGCCTTAGATGCGGCGGCGCTTCGGCGGACGGCAGCCGTTGTGCGGGACCGGCGTCACGTCGGAGATCGCGGTGATCTTGATGCCAAGACCATGCAGCGCGCGCACCGCCGATTCGCGGCCAGGGCCGGGGCCCTTGATACGCACTTCGAGGTTCTTGACGCCGTATTCCATCGCGACACGGCCAGCCGACTCGGCTGCGACCTGAGCTGCGAAGGGAGTCGACTTGCGCGAGCCCTTGAAGCCCTGACCGCCCGAGGTTGCCCAGGCAAGCGCGTTGCCTTGACGATCGGTGATCGTGATGATGGTGTTGTTGAACGACGCGTGAACGTGAACCACGCCCTCGGCGACGTTCTTCTTGACCTTCTTGCGAACGCGTTGCGCCGCGGAGTTGTTCGAAGCCTTAGCCATTACGTTTTCCTGTAACTGTCAGTTCCGCTTACTTCTTCAGCGACTGTGCTGCGCGGCGCGGACCCTTGCGCGTACGTGCGTTGGTGCGCGTGCGCTGGCCACGCAGGGGCAGGCCCTTGCGATGGCGCACGCCGCGGTAGCAGCCGAGGTCCATCAGGCGCTTGATGTTCATCGTCACTTCACGGCGCAGATCGCCTTCGACGACAAACTTGCCCACTTCCTCACGCAGCTTTTCGAGATCCGCGTCGTCCAGGTCCTTGACCTTCTTGTTGAACGGCACACCCGCGGCAACGCAGATGTTGCGCGAACGCGTGCGGCCAACACCGAAAATTGCCGTCAGGCCGATTTCAGTGTGCTGGTGGTTCGGGATGTTAACCCCTGCAATACGAGCCATTGTTTTTCCTCAAACAAAAAGCGCAAGCGCGCTAATCAGCCTTGACGCTGCTTGTGGCGCGGGTCCGAGCTGCAGATCACGCGAACGACGCCGTTGCGCTTGATGATTTTGCAGTTGCGGCAAATGCGCTTTACCGATGCCATCACTTTCATGATATTACCCTTTTTCTAAATCACTTCGCCCGGAACACGATCCGCGCACGCGACAGATCGTAAGGCGTCAACTCAACCGTCACCTTGTCGCCCGGGAGAATGCGGATGTAGTGCATCCGCATTTTTCCGGAAATATGCCCGAGAACGACATGGCCGTTTTCCAGCTTCACCCGGAAGGTTGCGTTGGGGAGGTTTTCGATGACCTCACCCTGCATCTGGATTACATCGTCTTTGGCCATAGGTCCTTTCAACGCATCGGGACGCCGCCGCCCTTGAAGTTGGCCTTCTTGAGCAGCGATTCATATTGTTGCGACATCACGTACGACTGCACCTGCGCCATGAAGTCCATTGTGACGACGACAATGATCAGCAGCGACGTACCACCAAAATAAAACGGCACATTCCAGCGCAGCACCAGAAACTCGGGCAGCAGGCAAACGAACACGATATAGATCGCACCGGCCAGCGTCAGACGCGTGAGGATGCGGTCGATATAGCGAGCCGTCTGATCGCCCGGGCGGATGCCAGGTACGAACGCGCCACTCTTTTTCAGGTTGTCGGCCGTTTCCCTGCTGTTGAACACCAGAGCGGTGTAGAAGAAGCAGAAGAAGACGATCGCCAACGCGTACAGCAACACGTACACAGGCTGACCAGGCTTGAGAGCTTCGGCCACGTTGTGCAGCGTGTCCGCGAACCAGCCGGTCCGCGACCCCGAACTGAACCAGTTCAGGATGGTTGCCGGGAACAGGATGATCGACGACGCGAAGATCGGCGGAATCACGCCCGACATGTTCAGCTTGAGCGGCAGGTGCGACGACTGCCCACCGTAAATCTTGTTGCCAACCTGACGCTTCGCATAGTTCACGAGGATCTTGCGCTGGCCGCGTTCGATGAACACCACCAGATACGTCACGGCTGCGATCAGCACCACGATGATGATCGCCGAGATGGGACCCATCGAGCCGGTGCGAACCAGTTCGAAGAGACCACCAATCGCATTCGGGAAACCCGCTGCGATCCCGCCGAAGATGATGATCGAAATGCCGTTGCCAAGCCCGCGTTCCGTGATCTGCTCACCAAGCCACATCAAGAACATCGTGCCCGTCACGAGCGTCACCACCGTCGTCAGGCGGAACACCATGCCCGGATCGATCACGAGGCCAGGCTGGTTTTCCAGCGCGACCGCGATGCCGAAAGCCTGAAAGGTTGCCAGCACCACCGTGAAGACCCGCGTGTACTGCGTGATCTTGCGTTGTCCAGCCTGCCCTTCCTTCTTCAGCGCCTCGAGCTGCGGCGAGACGATCGCCATCAGCTGCAAGATGATCGACGCCGAGATATACGGCATCACACCCAGCGCGAAGATCGTGAAGCGAGACAGCGCGCCACCCGAGAACATGTTGAACATGCCCAGGATGCCGCCTGACTGGCTCTGGAAGAGCTTCGCCAGTTGGTCCGGGTCGATACCGGGAACCGGAATGTGCGCTCCGATCCGATAAACGACCAACGCCAGCAGCAAGAACATTGCACGCCGGCGCAGGTCGCCGAACTTCGGAGCGCTGCGACCGGTTTTTGCGAGACTCGGGCTGTTAGCCAAGTAGCTTCTCCGATGCAGATGTTAGTGACGGCGGGCAAGCCCGCACGCACCACCCACAATCACTCGGCAAAAGAACCGCCTGCTGCTTCGATCGCAGCACGCGCATTCTTCGTCGCACCCAGGCCCTTGACCACGACCTTGCGCTTGATCTCGCCAGTAGCGATGATCTTCGCGCTGCGGGTCATTTCGCCAACGAGGCCTGCCTGCTTGAGAGCCAGCAGATCGATTTCGTCGACCGGCAGCTTCTCGATATCCGCGAGGCGCACTTCACCAACGAATTCCTTCGTCAACGAGGTGAAGCCACGCTTGGGCAGACGACGTTGCAGCGGCATTTGACCGCCTTCGAAGCCGACCTTGTGGAAGCCGCCCGAACGCGATTTCTGACCCTTGTGACCACGGCCAGCGGTCTTGCCGAGGCCAGAGCCGATGCCGCGACCGACGCGACGCTTTGCGTGCTTCGCGCCTTCTGCCGGCTTCAGGTTATTCAATTCCATTTTCAACTCCTGGAGTCTTTTGGTCCGAGTGCGCTTAAGCGATGACCTTGACGAGGTACGAGACCTTGTTGATCATGCCGCGCACTGCCGGCGTGTCCTGCAGCTCGGAAACCGAGTTCAGGCGACGCAGGCCGAGACCGCGCACGGTGGCACGGTGCGATTCGCGGGTCCCAATCAGGCTCTTGACGAGCTGAACCTTGACAGTTTTTTCAGACATGGTGCCCACCCTTAGCCCAGAATGTCTTCGACGGACTTGCCGCGCTTCGCCGCGATGTCAGCCGGGGTCGACTGCTTGCGCAGGCCGTCCAGCGTCGCACGAACGAGGTTGTACGGATTCGTCGAACCGTGGCTCTTGGCCACGACGTTCTGCACGCCCATCACGTCGAACACGGCACGCATCGGGCCGCCGGCGATCACGCCCGTACCTGCCTTCGCCGGAGCGAGGAGGACGACCGATGCGCCATGCTTGCCGTGCACTTCGTGTTGCAGGGTGCCGTTCTTCAGGGGCACCTTGAACATGTTGCGACGAGCTTGTTCCATCGCCTTCTGGACAGCAACCGGCACTTCCTTCGACTTGCCCTTGCCCATACCGACGCGGCCATCACCATCGCCAACCACGGTCAGTGCGGCGAAGCCGAGAATACGGCCACCCTTCACGACCTTGGTCACGCGGTTGACCGAAATCATTTTTTCGCGAAGGCCGTCGTCGCGTTCGTCAGCCTGAACTTTCGCTTGCATCTTTGCCATGACGAATTCCTTCCTTAGAACTTGAGCCCGGCTTCGCGCGCAGCATCAGCCAGCGCCTTGACGCGGCCGTGATAGCGGAAACCCGAGCGGTCAAAGGCGACGGATTCGATGCCGGCGGCCTTAGCCTTTTCTGCAATACGCTTGCCGATCAGCGAGGCAGCGGCGACGTTGCCGCCCTTGCCCGACTGGTCAGCCAGTTGCGCACGCACTTCGGCTTCAAGCGTCGACGCGCTGGCCAGCACCTTGGTGCCGCAGGGCGAGAACACTTGCGCATAGATGTGCGTGTTCGTGCGATGCACGGCCAGGCGCGCGACCTGCAGCTCAGCGATCTTGAGACGCGTCTGACGAGCGCGGCGCAGGCGAGATTGAGTCTTATCCATGATTGCGCACCCTTACTTCTTCTTCGTTTCTTTGAGGATCACAACCTCGTTGGCGTAACGCACACCCTTGCCCTTGTAGGGCTCCGGCGGGCGATAACCGCGCACTTCGGCAGCGGTTTGGCCAACTTTCTGCTTGTCGATCCCCTTGATCACGATTTCCGTTTGCGACGGGGTTTCAGCCTTGACGCCTTCCGGCATCTGGTGCACCACGGGGTGCGAGAAACCCAGCGACAGGTTCAGCTTGTCGCCTTGCGCTTGAGCACGGTAACCAACGCCAACCAGCGTCAGCTTGCGCTCAAAACCCTTCGTCACGCCTTGCACCATGTTCGCGACGATCGCGCGCATCGTGCCCGACATCGCATTGGCTTCGCGGCTGTCGTCCGTCGGCTCAAACTTGAGCTGACCGTCTTCGCTCACCACCTTCACGAGGCGGTTCGCAGCTTGCGAAATCGTACCCAGCGCGCCCTTGACGGTAATCTTCTCGTCGCTGAGCGTCGCTTCTGCGCCTTGCAGCGCGACCGGGCTCTTACCTACTCGAGACATGTTTCTTCTCCTTAGGTCTTAAGCGACGTAGCAGATAACTTCGCCGCCGACGCCAGTAGCGCGCGCCTTGCGGTCCGTCATCACACCCTTCGGCGTCGACACGATTGCAACGCCCAGGCCATTCATGACCTGCGGGATGTCGTTGCGGCCGCGGTACACGCGCAGGCCCGGCTTCGAAACGCGTTCGATGCGCTCGATAACGGGACGGCCAGCGTAGTACTTCAACGCGATGTTCAATTCCGACTTCGCACCTTCGGTTTTCACCGCGAAGTCGTCGATATAACCTTCGTCCTTCAGAACCTGCGCAATGGCAATCTTCACTTTCGACGAGGGCATAGCAACCGAAACCTTCTCGACCATCTGCGCATTGCGGATGCGAGTCAGCATATCGGCGATAGGATCACTCATGCTCATTTATGTTTCTCCTATTACCAGCTCGCCTTGGTGATGCCAGGGATCTCACCACGGAACGCGATTTCACGAATCTTGTTACGTGCGAGACCGAATTTGCGGAACGTACCACGCGGACGACCCGTGATCGCGCAGCGGTTACGCTTGCGGGTCGGGTTCGAGTTGCGCGGCAGTTGTTGCAGTTCGAGGCGAGCTGCGTAGCGCTCTTCTTCCGACTTGCTTTGGTCGTCGATGATCGCCTTCAGCGCTGCGCGCTTCGGCGCGAACTTCGCTGCCAGACGAGCGCGCTTCTTTTCACGTTCAATCAGTGCCAGTTTAGCCACGGTAACCTCAGTTTCTGAACGGGAACTTGAAGCCGGCGAGCAGTGCCTTTGCTTCTTCATCGGTCTTCGCGGTCGTCGTGATGCTGATGTTCAGCCCACGCAGCGCGTCGATCTTGTCATAGTCGATTTCGGGGAAAATGATCTGCTCTTTCACACCGATGTTGTAGTTACCACGGCCGTCGAACGCCTTGCCCGACACACCACGGAAGTCGCGCACGCGGGGGAGCGCAACCGTCACGAAACGGTCCAGGAATTCGTACATGGCATTGCCACGCAGCGTAACCATCGTGCCGATCGGATAACCTTCACGGATCTTGAAGCCGGCGATTGCCTTGCGCGACTTCGTCACAACAGGCTTCTGGCCGGCGATCTTCGTGAGGTCGCCAATGGCGTGCTCGAGGACCTTCTTGTCAGCGACGGCCTCACCCACACCCATGTTCAGGGTGATCTTCGTGAGGCGCGGCACTTCCATGACCGACTTGTAACCGAACTTCTCGATCAGGCCGGGGACGACCTTCTCTTTATAAAATTCTTGCAAACGTGCCATTTTTTACTCCGCAGCGTCAGGCGCTCAGGACAGCACCGGTCGTCTTCAGGAAACGAACCTTCTTGTCCCCTTCGACCTTGATGCCCACGCGCGACGGCTTGCCGTTCGCGTCGACCAATGCGACGTTCGAGATAGCCAGCGGCATTGCCTTGGCTTCCACGCCACCCGTCGTACCCTTCATGGGGTTCGGCTTCACATGCTTCTTCGCAATGTTGATGCCTTCGACAGTAACGCGCTCTTCACCGATGGCGACCACGACACCGCGCTTGCCCTTGTCTTTGCCGGTAATGACGATAACTTCGTCACCCTTGCGAATCTTGTTCATCGCGACTCCTTACAGCACTTCCGGCGCCAGCGAAACGATCTTCATGAATCGTTCGCTACGCAGCTCACGCGTAACCGGCCCGAAAATGCGGGTGCCGATCGGCTCAAGCTTGGTATTCAAAAGCACGGCGGCGTTGCCATCGAACTTGATCAGCGAGCCGTCTTGACGGCGCACGCCCTTGGCGGTGCGAACCACAACAGCGTTGTAGATTTCGCCCTTCTTCACGCGCCCGCGCGGCGTTGCTTCCTTGACGCTCACCTTGATGATGTCGCCAATGCTGGCATAACGACGCTTCGAGCCGCCGAGCACCTTGATGCACATGACTTCACGCGCACCCGTGTTGTCGGCTACTTCAAGCCGAGTTTCGGTCTGGATCATGGTTTATCTTTCCCAACTTAATCCGGTTGCGCCACCATGGCACATCCGGTCAGTCTTGGTCCCGTCAGCCGCGCCGCCACTAGAACGACCGCTCAGCTGCTTGGGTTAGAACAGCAGCGACGGCAAACGAAACCGGCCATCGCATTCCGGTGAATCTTGCAGATCCGGACTGGCGCCCGAACCACCTCCCCCACTACTTTCGCCCGTTGCTTTGCCAACAACGAACCCATAAAGAGGGAAGACCAAGACTATAACTCGATAATCTTGGTCTCGCAAGCGAAATCTTTAGCGATTTCAACAACTTCTCTACCCCGGGGAGGGCCCCCGAGGTACTGCATCATCTGAAACGGCTCTTAGATGACGCGTGCTGCTTCGATCAGCTTCGACACGGTCCAGGCCTTCGTCTTCGAAATCGGACGGGTTTCCTGGATTTCAACGAGGTCACCCTCGTTGTACGTGTTCGATTCGTCGTGAGCGTGGTACTTCTTCGACTGCACGACGTACTTGCCGTAGATCGGGTGCTTGACGCGGCGCTCGACCAGGACGGTGACCGTCTTGTCCATCTTGTTGCTGACGACCTTGCCGACCAGCGTCCGCTTAAGCGAGGTTTTCACGCTTTCGTTCATTTCTGGTTCGCCTTCTCAGTCAGGACGGTCCGCACACGTGCGATGTCGCGACGAACCTTCTTCAGCTGGCTCGTGTTCGTGAGCTGCTGGGTCGCGAGTTGCATGCGCAGGCCGAATTGCGCCTTAAGCAGGTCCGACAACTCTTGGTTGAGCGCGGCCTGGTCTTTCTGGTGAAGTTCAGAAGCCTTCATCATTCACTCCTTAGGCGCCGAGCTGGCGAACCATGAAGACCGTCTTCAGCGGCAGCTTGGCTGCAGCCAGACGGAAGGCTTCACGGGCCAGTTCTTCGGACACACCATCCATTTCGTACAGCATCTTGCCCGGCTGGATCTCAGCGACGTAGTACTCAGGGTTACCCTTACCGTTACCCATACGCACTTCCGCCGGCTTTTGCGAGATCGGCTTGTCCGGGAAGATACGGATCCAGATGCGGCCGCCACGCTTGATGTGACGCGTCATTGCACGACGCGCTGCTTCAATCTGACGCGCGGTCAGGCGACCACGACCGATAGCCTTCAGACCGTATTCACCGAACGAAACCGCGTTGCCGCGCGTTGCGATACCGGTGTTACGACCCTTCTGCTCTTTGCGATACTTCCTGCGTTTCGGTTGCAGCATCGTTATTCTCCACTCTTGCCGTCGCCACGGCGCGGTGCGCCACGACGGGCACCCGGTGCGCCTTCGCCATCACGGCGCGGACGACGATCGCCCGGACGCGCATTGCGGCGCGGACGCTTTTCTTCGGCGACTTCTTCCACCACCGGTGCGTCGTTGCGGCCGAGCGTGTCGCCCTTGTAGACCCAAACCTTCACGCCGATGATGCCGTACGTCGTCTTCGCTTCCGAGGTTGCGTAGTCGATGTCAGCACGCAGCGTGTGAAGCGGCACTCGACCTTCGCGGTACCACTCGGTACGTGCGATTTCGATACCGTTCAGACGGCCGGCGCTCATGATCTTGATGCCCTGGGCACCCAGACGCATCGCGTTCTGCATCGCGCGCTTCATTGCGCGACGGAACATGATGCGGCGCTCGAGCTGCTGCGTGATCGAGTCGGCGATCAGCTGCGCGTCGGTTTCCGGCTTGCGAATTTCTTCGATGTTCACGTGAACCGGAACGCCCATGCGCTTCTGGAGTTCGGCCTTGAGGAGTTCGATGTCCTCACCCTTCTTGCCGATCACCACACCCGGGCGCGAGCTGTAAATCGTGATGCGAGCGTTCTTAGCCGGGCGCTCGATCACAACACGGCCCACCGAAGCGTTCTTCAGCTTCTTCTTCAGGTATTCACGAACACCGATGTCTTCCTTCAACATCGCCGCGAAATTGTTGTTGTTCGCGTACCAACGCGAAGCCCAATTGCGGCTGACGGCCAAACGGAAGCCAGTCGGATGAATTTTCTGTCCCATCGTATGGCTCCTTAATTCCCGACCGTCACAGTGATGTGACAGGATTGCTTCTCGATGCGGTTACCGCGACCCTTTGCGCGTGCGGTGAAACGCTTCAGCGAAGCAGCCTTGTCGACGTAGATGCTCTTGATCTTGAGCTCGTCGATATCGGCGCCTTCGTTGTGTTCCGCATTGGCGATAGCCGAGAGCACAACCTTTTTCACGATGCCAGCCGCTTTCTTCGGCGAGAACGTCAGAACGTTCAGAGCCTTGTCGACCGGCAGACCGCGGATCTGGTCAGCCACAAGGCGCGTCTTCTGCGCCGAGATGCGGGCACCGCGATGAATTGCCTTCACTTCCATCTTGATTGCCCCTTATTTCTTGGCCTTCTTGTCGGCCGCGTGACCCTTGAACGTACGGGTCAGTGCGAACTCGCCAAGCTTGTGGCCGACCATGTTTTCCGTGACATACACCGGAACGTGTTGACGGCCGTTGTGCACGGCGATCGTCAGGCCGATGAAGTCCGGCAGGATCGTCGAACGACGCGACCAGGTCTTGATCGGTTTCTTGTCGCGCGTAGCTGCAGCCGCCTCAACCTTCTTCAGCAAATGGGCGTCGCAGAACGGACCTTTCTTAATAGAACGTGCCATTGCCTACTCCTTAACGCTTGTGACGGCGCTGGACGATCATGCTCGTCGTGCGCTTGTTGCTGCGGGTGCGATAGCCCTTCGTCGGCGTGCCCCACGGGCTCACCGGGTCGCGACCAGCCGCAGTCTTGCCTTCGCCACCACCGTGCGGGTGGTCGACCGGGTTCATTGCAACGCCACGGACCGTCGGGCGGATACCGCGCCAGCGGTTCGCGCCAGCCTTACCGATTTGACGGAGGCTGTGCTCTTCGTTGCCGACTTCACCGATCGTTGCACGGCATTCAACGTGCACGCGACGGATTTCGCCCGAACGCAGACGAACCTGCGCGTAGACGCCTTCACGTGCCAGCAGCATGGCCGACGTACCAGCCGAACGCGCGATCTGCGCGCCCTTGCCCGGCAGCATTTCGATGCAGTGGATCGTCGTACCGACCGGGATATTGCGGATCGGCAGCGTGTTGCCTGCCTTGATCGGCGCTTCCGAGCCCGACATCAGCGGCGTGCCAACCGTCACGCCCTTCGGCGCAATGATGTAGCGGCGCTCGCCGTCTGCGTACAGAACCAGCGCAATATTCGCGCTACGGTTCGGGTCATACTCGAGACGCTCCACCTTCGCGGGGACGCCATCCTTCGTACGACGGAAATCGATCACACGGTAGTGCTGCTTGTGACCGCCACCCTGGTGACGCGTCGTGATGTGACCGTTGTTGTTACGACCCGCCTTCACGGATTGCTTTTCGAGCAGCGGTGCGTACGGCGCGCCCTTGTGCAGATCCTTGTTGACGATCTTCACCATCGCGCGGCGACCCGGCGAGGTCGGCTTAACTTTCACGATTGCCATGATTACTTGGCCTCCGCTTCAAAGTTGATTTCCTGGCCGGGCTTCAGGCAGACATACGCCTTCTTCACGTCCTTGCGCTTGCCGTTGAAGCGGCCAAAGCGCTTGGCTTTGCCCTTCTGGACCAGCACATTGACGGACTCGACTTCCACCTTGAACAGCAGCTCGACAGCAGCCTTGACTTCCTGCTTGTTCGCGTCCGGCGCGACTTCGAAGACGACTTGTTCGTTCTTCTCCGCAACCAGCGTCGCCTTTTCGGAGATCACCGGTGCGAGCAGGACCTGCATCAAACGATGATCGTTCTTGCGAATCTCGCTCATGACAGCAACTCCTCGATCTGGGCGACCGCTGCCTTCGTGATCAGGATCTTCTTGAAGTAGATCAGCGAGAGCGGGTCGGCAAAACGCGGCTCAACGACTGCCACGTGGGGCAGGTTGCGCGACGCGAGATACAGGTTCTCGTCGACCGTGTCGGTGATGACCAGCACGGATTCGAGACCCATGGCCTTGAACTTTTCGGCCAGCAGCTTCGTCTTGGGCGCTTCGAGCGAGAGCTCTTCGACGACCGAGATGCGGCCTTCGCGGGCCAGCTGCGAGAAGATCGAGCAGAGGCCTGCGCGATGCATCTTCTTGTTGACCTTGTGCGAGAAGTTTTCTTCCGGCGAATTCGGGAAGATGCGGCCACCGCCACGCCACAGCGGGCTCGACGACATACCGGCACGAGCACGGCCCGTACCCTTCTGGCGCCACGGCTTCTTGGTGGTGTGCTTGACTTGCTCACGATCCTTCTGCGCGCGGTTACCGCTGCGCGCGTTCGCCTGGTAGGCGACAACGATCTGGTGAATCAGTGCTTCGTTGTAGTCACGGCCGAACACGACGTCCGACGCATTGACTGCAGCACCTTCTTGACCATTAGCGTTCAGGAGCTTCAGTTCCATTATTGCGCTCCTTTCTTGGCGCGCGCCTTGACGGCCGGCGTCACGAAAACCTTGCCGCCCTTAGCACCCGGCACGGCACCCTTGACCAGCAGCAGCTTGCGCTCTGCGTCGATACGGGCGATTTCGAGGTTTTGCACCGTTACGGTCTCGTCGCCCATGTGACCGGTCATGCGCTTACCCGGAAACACGCGGCCCGGATCCTGCGCCATACCGATCGAACCCGGCACGTTGTGCGAGCGCGAGTTACCGTGCGAAGCACGGCCGGAGCTGAAGTTGTAACGCTTGATGGTACCGGCGTAGCCCTTACCGATCGAGGTGCCTTGCACGTCGATCTTTTGGCCTTCCGTGAAGAGTTCCACACCGATCACGGCGCCAGCGGACAGTTCGGCAGCCTTGGCGGCGTCGATCTGGAATTCCCTGAGGATTTCACCGGCTTGAACGCCAGCTTTGGCGAGATGACCTGCGAGCGGCTTCGTCACGCGCGATGCACGGCGCGTACCGAACGCAACCTGAACGGCCGTGTAGCCGTCGGTTTCAACAGTCTTGATCTGCGTCACGCGGTTGTCGGACACGTCCAGCACGGTCACGGGAATCGAATCCCCGTCAGCCGTGAAGATACGCGTCATGCCAACCTTGCGACCTACGAGTCCAAGGCTCATCGTTTTCTCCATTCCCGACTGCGATTGGTCGGGGCTAATTTACAAAGTACCGGCGTGTTTTCAGGGTAAAGGCCCGAAAAATCACACCGATTTTTTGCGCAAATGCGCGAAAAGACGTCAAGTATAACGTCCTCCCACGATTTCCGCAAGCAATCAAAGACTTAGCACGATCAGGCTATCCTGGCCGCGCTCGAGACTTTTACTGCAGCTTGATTTCGACGTCCACGCCAGCCGGCAGGTCCAGCTTCATCAGCGCGTCGACGGTCTTGTCCGTCGGGTCGACGATGTCCATCAGACGCAGGTGGGTGCGGATTTCGAGCTGGTCGCGCGAGGTCTTGTTGACATGCGGCGAACGCAGGATGTCGAAACGCTGGATGCGCGTCGGCAGCGGCACCGGACCGCGAACGATTGCACCCGTCCGCTTCGCCGTTTCGACGATTTCAGCAGCCGATTGATCGATCAGGCGATAGTCGAAGGCCTTCAGGCGAATACGGATTTTTTGGTTCTGCATGGCAATTCCTTGAAAAGAGCGAGGCGGACTTGCGCCGCCAGACGATATAAAGAGCGCAGGACCGGCCTGCGGCGGAGAGCCGCAGGCCGGTCCAAGTACCTCAACTACTACTGCTTACAGCAAGCCGAGTATTCTACTCGATTTACTCGATGATCTTGGCAACCACGCCGGCGCCGACGGTACGGCCGCCTTCGCGGATTGCGAAGCGCAGACCTTCTTCCATCGCGATCGGAGCGATCAGCTTCACCGTGATCGACACGTTGTCGCCCGGCATGACCATTTCCTTGTCCTTCGGCAGCTCGATCGAGCCCGTCACGTCCGTCGTACGGAAGTAGAACTGCGGACGGTAGTTGTTGAAGAACGGCGTGTGGCGGCCGCCTTCATCCTTGCTCAGCACGTACACTTCAGCCGTGAAGTGCGTGTGCGGCGTGATCGAACCCGGCTTGGCCAGAACCTGGCCACGCTCCACGTCTTCACGCTTCGTGCCGCGCAGCAGGATACCGACGTTGTCGCCTGCCTGGCCCTGGTCGAGCAGCTTGCGGAACATTTCCACGCCCGTGCAGGTCGTCTTCACCGTCGGCTTGATACCGACGATTTCGATTTCCTCGCCGACCTTGACGATGCCGCGCTCGACGCGACCCGTCACCACCGTGCCGCGACCCGAGATCGAGAACACGTCTTCCACCGGCATCAGGAACGCGCCGTCAACCGCACGCTCCGGCGTCGGGATGTACGTGTCCAGTGCGTCGGCCAGGTTCATGATCGCCACTTCACCCAGCTCGCCCGTGTCGCCTTCGAGCGCCAGCTTGGCCGAACCCTTGATGATCGGTGTGTCGTCGCCCGGGAAGTCGTACTTCGACAGGAGTTCGCGCACTTCCATTTCGACGAGCTCGAGCAGCTCGGCGTCGTCGACCATGTCGCACTTGTTCAGGAACACGATGATGTAAGGCACGCCAACCTGACGGGCGAGCAGGATGTGCTCACGCGTTTGCGGCATCGGGCCGTCAGCGGCCGAGCACACCAGGATTGCGCCGTCCATCTGTGCCGCGCCCGTGATCATGTTCTTCACGTAGTCAGCGTGGCCCGGGCAGTCGACGTGTGCGTAGTGGCGGTTAGCCGTTTCGTACTCGACGTGCGCGGTGTTGATGGTAATACCACGTGCCTTTTCTTCCGGTGCTGCGTCGATCTGGTCGTACGCCTTGGCTTCACCGCCGAACTTCTTGGTCAGAACCGTCGTGATCGCTGCCGTCAGCGTGGTCTTGCCGTGGTCAACGTGACCGATCGTGCCCACGTTCACGTGCGGCTTGGTCCGTTCGAATTTACCTTTTGCCATGTTTCTCTTCTTTCAAAAAAGTGATGAATCGGTGACTTGTGCAAAGTGAGCCAGACCCATGTCTGGCCCACTGCGTGCTCAAATGAGCGCCGATGCTTACTTCGCCTTCGCGCTGATGATCGCGTCGGCCACGTTACGCGGTGCTTCTGCGTAGTGCTTGAATTCCATCGTGTACGTTGCGCGACCCTGCGTGAGCGAGCGCAGCGACGTCGAGTAGCCGAACATTTCCGACAGCGGCACTTCGGCGCGAACGATCTTGCCGCCGCCAACCATGTCTTCCATGCCCTGGACGATACCGCGACGGCCCGACAGGTCGCCCATCACGTTGCCCATGTAGTCTTCCGGCGTTTCGACTTCGACAGCCATCATCGGTTCGAGGATGACCGGCTGCGCCTTGCGCATGGCTTCCTTGAACGCCATCGAACCGGCCATGCGGAACGCGTTTTCATTCGAGTCCACGTCGTGGTACGAACCGAACGTCAGGTGAACCTTGACGTCGACGACCGGGAAGCCCGCCAGCACGCCAGCCTTCAGCGTGTCCTGGATACCCTTGTCGACCGCGGGGATGAATTCGCGAGGAATCACACCGCCCTTGATCTCGTCCAGGAACTCGTAGCCCTTGCCCTGCTCGTTCGGCTCGAGCGTGATGACCGCGTGACCGTACTGGCCGCGACCACCCGACTGCTTGACGAACTTGCCGTCCACGTCTTTCGCCGTTGCGCGGATCGTTTCGCGGTAGGCAACCTGCGGCTTGCCGACGGTCGCTTCCACGTTGAATTCACGCTTCATGCGGTCGACCAGAATTTCGAGGTGGAGCTCGCCCATGCCCGAAATGATGGTCTGGCCCGATTCTTCGTCCGTCTGGACGCGGAACGACGGGTCTTCCTGCGCCAGGCGGTTCAGGGCGAGGCCCATCTTTTCCTGGTCAGCCTTGGTCTTCGGCTCGACGGCCTGCGAAATCACCGGCTCCGGGAACACCATGCGTTCCAGAACGATCGGGTGCGCCGGGTCGCACAGCGTGTCGCCCGTGGTCGCTTCCTTCAGGCCGACCGCGGCGGCGATGTCGCCAGCGCGAACTTCCTTGATTTCTTCGCGGTTGTTCGCGTGCATCTGCAGAATACGGCCGAGGCGTTCCTTCTTGCCCTTGGTCGAGTTCAGCACGGTGTCGCCCGAGTTGACGATGCCCGAGTACGCGCGGAAGAAGATCAGCTGGCCGACGAACGGGTCGGTCATGATCTTGAACGCGAGTGCCGAGAACTTCTCGTCGTCGGCTGCGCGGCGCTCGGCCGTTTCACCGTTTTCGAGCTCGCCCTTGACCGGGGGAATGTCCACCGGCGACGGCAGGAAGTCGATCACGGCGTCGAGCATGCGCTGCACGCCCTTGTTCTTGAACGCGGTGCCGCACAGCATCGGCTGGATTTCGCACGCGATCGTACGGTCGCGCAGTGCCTTGACGACTTCGGCTTCCGACAGCTCTTCGCCGCCGAGGTACTTTTCCATCAGCTCTTCGCTGGCTTCAGCAGCCGATTCGATCATCTTTTCGCGCCACTCGTTGCACGTGTCAACGAGTTCAGCCGGGATGTCGACGTAGTCGAACTTCGTGCCTTGCGAGGCCTCGTCCCAAATGATCGCCTTCATCTTCAGGAGGTCGACGACGCCCTTGAAGTTTTCTTCCGCGCCGATCGGCACCACGACCGGAACCGGGTTCGCCTTGAGGCGGTTCTTCAGCTGGTCGTAGACCTTGAAGAAGTTCGCGCCGGTACGGTCCATCTTGTTGACGAACGCGAGACGGGGCACCTTGTACTTGTTCGCCTGGCGCCACACCGTTTCCGACTGCGGCTGCACGCCGCCCACTGCGCAGTAGACCATGCACGCGCCGTCGAGCACGCGCATCGAGCGCTCGACTTCAATCGTGAAGTCGACGTGGCCCGGGGTGTCGATGATGTTGATGCGGTGCTCGGGGTAGTTACCGCCCATGCCCTTCCAGAACGCGGTCGTAGCAGCGGAGGTAATCGTGATGCCACGCTCCTGCTCCTGCTCCATCCAGTCCATGGTCGCAGCGCCGTCGTGAACTTCACCAATCTTGTGGTTCACGCCGGTGTAAAACAGAATGCGCTCGGTCGTCGTCGTCTTGCCGGCGTCGATGTGAGCGCTAATACCGATATTGCGGTAGCGCTCGATAGGAGTCTTGCGAGCCACTTTGATCCTCTATGGGGAGGTGCGCGCCGGATCGATCCCGACCGGGTGATCCCAACGCGTCTGAACACAAACGGGCGAGGCGCTCGATAAGCGCACCCGCCCGGATTTTTTCCGCTTTTTGAGCAAACCCCGGTAGGGGCTTTCTCTTAGAAGCGGAAGTGCGAGAACGCCTTGTTCGCTTCTGCCATCCGGTGAACTTCGTCGCGCTTCTTCATC
Source organism: Paraburkholderia sp. A3BS-1L (assembly GCF_051125215.1). Taxonomy (NCBI): domain Bacteria; kingdom Pseudomonadati; phylum Pseudomonadota; class Betaproteobacteria; order Burkholderiales; family Burkholderiaceae; genus Paraburkholderia; species Paraburkholderia sp. A3BS-1L. The sequence continues at coordinate 3,026,926 of NZ_CP120442.1, forward strand.
GCGCCGCCACGGCCTTCGGCCGCTTCGGAGAGTTCACCTGCCAGACGCAGGGCCATCGACTTCTCGCTACGCTTCTTCGCGGCTTCACGCAGCCAACGCATCGCCAATGCCATACGACGCGAGGGGCGCACTTCGACCGGAACCTGATAGTTCGCACCACCAACGCGGCGGCTCTTCACTTCCACCACCGGCTTCACGTTGTTGAGCGCAACAGTGAACACTTCCAGCGGGTCCTTGCCACCCTTGGTCTGGATCTGTTCGAAAGCGCCGTACACGATACGCTCGGCAACCGACTTCTTGCCGGAGAGCATCAGCACGTTCATGAACTTGGCTACATCAACGTTGCCGAACTTCGGATCCGGCAACACTTCCCGCTTGGGGACTTCGCGACGACGCGGCATGTTTCTTCCTTTAACTTTTCAGTTGAAGCGTGGATTGAACCCAACGCTCCGCGGCCACCAACTAACCCGATTCATCTCACGACTTACCAGCCTGGTCGGGTGACCACTTACTCGACAGCACCGGCCAATCCGGCACCTGTCGCTTTTATCGCCGGCACTCTCGCGAGCACGACGACACTTGACTCTTACTTCGCAGCCTTCGCGCGCTTTGCGCCGTACTTCGAACGAGCCTGCTTACGATCCTTGACGCCCTGGGTATCCAGCGAGCCGCGAACCATGTGGTAGCGCACACCCGGCAAGTCCTTCACACGGCCGCCGCGGATCAGCACAACCGAGTGCTCCTGCAGGTTGTGGCCTTCACCGCCGATGTACGAAATGACTTCGAAGCCGTTCGTCAGACGAACCTTGGCGACCTTACGAAGTGCCGAGTTCGGCTTCTTCGGCGTCGTCGTGTACACACGGGTGCACACGCCGCGACGCTGCGGGCAGTCCTGCAGGGCCGGCGACTTGCTCTTCGTAGCTTCCGAAGCGCGGCCTTTGCGAACCAGTTGATTGATGGTTGGCATTGTTTATTCCTGAAATTGAACAAAATCGACGCATTTATTTCCGGGCAAAGCGGAAAACCATGCGTATCGAACTCCAGAACCTGAAAATGACAGGCACTTTATGCGTTGCTCAGCCGACGAATTAGTCAAACTAACCGACGCGCGCAAGCATCCCAGAAACCGGAACCCAGCATGATATTCCGAAAATACCAAGCGAGTCAACGGCTTGCGACATTTCGGGGGACGGAGAATGTGGCAATCACGTGACACAGCACGAACGCGCCGCCCCGCCAGCGCGCTCAATCGTCGCCGACGACCTCGACCAGCTCCTCGCCGAAGCGTTCGAGCTTGCGCGCGCCGATGCCCGGAATATCACGCAACTCGTCGACCGACTCGGGGCCGTTGCGCGCGATCTCCGCCAGCGTGGCGTCGTGAAAGATCACGTAGGCAGGCACACCCTCGCTCTTCGCGGTATCGGTGCGCCACAACCGCAGGCGCTCCCAGCGCGCGCGCTGGCGCTGACTCATGCCAAGGGTCGGATCAGCGCGCTCGCTGGTGCGGCTCGACGAGGTGCGCGTGCGTGTGGGCTTCACATAGCGGCGCATCGTGACGTGCTGCTCGCCCTTGAGCACGGGCTTGCTTGCCTCCGTGAGCACGAGCGCGCCAAAACCGTCGTGATCGACGGTGAGATAGCCGAACGCCACCAGCTGGCGAAAAATGGCGCGCCATTCGGCTTCCGAGAGCGCCGAGCCGATGCCGAACGTCGAAATTTTCTCGTGCCCGCGCTGCATGATCTTCTCGTTGCGGTTGCCGCGCAGAATGTCGATCAAATGGCCTGCGCCGAAGTTGAAACCGCTCGCGCGCTGCGCGCGAAATACGCACGAAAGCGCCATCTGCGCCTCGCGCGTGGCGTCCCACGTGGCCGGCGGCTCGATGCAGGTGTCGCAGTTGCCGCAGGGCTTGCTCGCTTCGCCGAAGTACGCGAGCAGGCGCACGCGCCGGCACGTGGCGGTTTCGCACAGGCCGAGCAGCGCATCGAGCTTGCCCGTCTGGACGCGCTTGTGCTGATCGTCGGCGTCGGACTCGTCGATCATCTTGCGTTGCTGCACCACGTCGCCGAGACCATAGGCCATCCACGCATTGGCCGCCAGCCCGTCGCGGCCCGCACGGCCGGTTTCCTGGTAATAGCCTTCCACGCTCTTGGGCAGGTCGAGGTGCGCGACGAAACGCACGTCCGGCTTGTCGATGCCCATGCCGAACGCAATGGTTGCGCACATGACCACGCCTTCCTCGCGCTGGAAGAGTTCCTGGTGCTTCTGGCGTACCTCGAACTCCATGCCGGCGTGGTACGGCAAGGCGCGCACGCCCTGCCCCTTCAGCCACTCCGCGGTCTCTTCCACCTTGCGGCGCGAGAGGCAGTAGACGACGCCCGCATCGGTCGTGCCGTCGGCCCGTGTGTGCTCCGCACGGATGAAGTCGAGCAGCTGCGTGCGCGCGTTGTCCTTCTCGACGATGCGGTAGCGGATATTCGGCCGGTCGAAGCTCGACACGAAGATACGGGCGTCGTCGAGCGCGAGACGATGCACAATCTCGTCGCGCGTGATCGCATCCGCGGTGGCGGTAAGCGCGATGCGCGGCACGTCGGGGAAACGCTCGTGCAGGATCGAGAGCTGAATGTACTCGGGCCGGAAGTCGTGCCCCCACTGCGACACGCAGTGCGCTTCGTCGATGGCAAAGAGGCCGATGCGCGCGCGCTCGAGCAGATCGAGAAAGCGCGCCGTCATGAGCCGCTCGGGAGCGACATAGAGCAAATCGATGTCGCCCTCGCGCAGCGCGCGCTCGGTGGCGGCGGCCTCGGCGCCGGTGAGCGTGGAATTCAGATACGCGGCGCGCACGCCCACTTCGGTGAGCGCGGCCACCTGGTCCTGCATGAGCGCGATGAGCGGCGACACCACGATGCCGGCGCCGTGACCCGCTTCGTGGCGCACGAGTGCCGGGATCTGGTAGCAGAGGGACTTGCCGCCGCCCGTGGGCATGAGCACGAGGGAATCGCCGCCCGCCGCGACATGCTCGACGATCTCGGCTTGCTGCCCTCTAAAGGCGGGATAACCGAAGACTTCGTTGAGAATTTCGAGGGAGCGGGACATGTAGGCGGCACACGTGATGAGGCGGGGTTGCCGCATTTTACCAACCCCTACCCGCCCCGACCGCCAATCTCCGCGACATTGGCCAAACGGCAGTGGGGGCGGACTGCCGCGCGGCCCGACGCGGCCCGCTGCGCACGCGGGCAACGCTAATCCGTGGGCAATGCCAGTTTCACGTCCTTGAACGTCAACAGCACACGACGCTCGCCGTCCCGAGCCTCGATCAGATCGCGATGCATCGACACGCAACGCTCGCCGGCATACATGATCATCAGCGGCACGAGTGCAACACAATAAAGCGGCACGAAGCCCGCCCCCGGCGCCCACTTCTCGAATGCCGCGCACACGAGCGCCGCCCAGATGACCGTCGACAAGAGATAGAGCGTATAGCGCCCGATTGCGGACATGCCCAACCAGCGGCTCGTCGCCCCGGCGAGCTGAATGAACCGCTCATCCGCCTTGCCCATCAACAATTCACCCGTCAACGTGGCGCGTCTTGACCGGGACGCAAAGCCAATCATGAAAGCGCACACAATCACCAGCAAGATTGCAAAGGCCACCACGAACGGCGCGTAGCCGCCGTTGATAAACGTGACCGTATCGAAGTAGCTCTTCCATTCGTTGCGGCTATAACCCTGGCTCTGGCCGTAGTACTCGATGCCGTATTCCGTACGCTCGGAATCGGTGTAGCGCAGGCCAATGGCAATATCGGTGCGCGCGCCGGTCCGGTCGATTGAAAAAGGATCGCCGACGTTCTCATACGAGCGGATGGCCGCCGCCTTGGCCATGTTCAAATGACGCCAGCGCTGCCCCTTGCTGACCGACGCCTGCGCGCCCAGCATGAGGTTGTCCGTCAAATAACCGCGGGCGGCAGCGATTTCGCGCGCGGTATCGCCATAACTCAGCGGGATTTCAACACCATTGCGCACGCCCATCTTTGCGCCGTCGCTGATATGCATGTCTTTCAGGCTCGTCATAGCTTGCTCGTCTCTTCGTGTCGAGTTTGGATCGGACTTTCGTCAGGCTGCGTTAGCTTGTGCGTTTTTGCTGCGCTCCAGAATGAACGACGCAAGCGTATTGATGCTTCGCAGATAGGAAGGCTCGTCGCCCTCCGACACGCGGATGCCAAAGGATTCGTCGAGCAGCACGAACACTTCGGTTGCATCGACCGAGTCGAGACGCAGGCCGCTGCCGAACAGCGGCGTGTCGTCGTCGATCTGCTCGACGGTCTGCGGAAGATTGAGACGCTGGATCAGCCCCGCCTTGAGTTTTTCGAGCACAGCCTTGCGTCGCTCGACATCGTCCAGGATCGTTGAATTGGTCATTTCTTTTCGCTCTTTATCGTGAGATTCCGGCAGCAACATTGCTACCGAGCTTGTCCCGGTAGGTCCGGAAATTGATAGTGGTTCCCTCTACAACGACGTGGCGCCCGACGCGCGCCTCCACGTTGAAATGATTGAAACCCTGGGTATCGGTAAGCGCCAGCCGGCACTCGGCATAGATCGTGTAACCCGGATAGACCACCCTTCTGAACTTGACGTTCTGCGCAGCCAGAAACCCGATCACCTGGGATTTTTGCTCTTTTATGATGCGCTTACCTTCTGGTGTGCTAATTATTTCGGCAACGTCTTCGAAACGCTTGGCGGCACGCCCCGTCTCCGTCTCGTATGCCGCGCAGACGTCGTTGAAGAAGGCGCAGTATTCGCCTGCCTGACCAAAGATCTCCGCGATCATCACGCCGGGCATGACCGGATTGTCGGTAAAGTGGCCGGCAATATAGGACTCGTTGAAGGTGACGTGCTTGACAGCAGTGATGCTCGGCTTGGGGCCGACCACGATATCGGCAATACGGTCCACCATGAATATCGGGGATCGCCACACGCCGATCTCAAACAGCTGCTGCGCGGGAATCAGACTACGATCTAGTTTAGACATGAAAATTTCCGCAAATTAGCGCATTACAAGGCCACCGTCGGCCACCAGCGTCTGCCCGACGATGTAGCTTGCGGCGTTGGAACTGAGAAATGCGACCACCTCGGCAATCTCTTCTGGACGCCCGAAACGGTTCAATGGAATCGCATCGGAAATGGTGCGGACGATGTGGCGCGGCACCTTCTTGACCATCTGGGATTCGATCATGCCAGGAGCAATGGCATTGACCCGGATCCCCTTTGATGCGAGCTCTTTCGCAATCGAGCGCGTGAAGCCGGAAATGCCCGCCTTGGCGGCACTGTAGTTGGACTGCCCGAAGCTCGCCGTCACCCCCGCAACGGACGTCACGTTCACGATGCTGGCTTGCGTCGCGTGCCTCATCAGCCTCAGCATCCCCTGGGTCATGTTGAACGTTCCATGGAGATTGACGCGAACCACCTCGTCGAACTCCTCGAACGTCATCGTGGAAACCAGGTTGTCCTTGTTGATGCCGGCGTTATTGACGAGAACGTCGATGGCTTCGAGGCGCTGCTCCAGCTCGCCGCGCAAGCGCTCGACGTCGTCACGGTTTGCGACATCGCATTTCGCGATGGTCAATCGCCCTGCCCTTGCCGGTTCGGCCGCGAGTTCGTCGAGACTGGCCTTCGTGTTGTTGTAGAGCGCGATCACATTGCTGCCGAGCGCGAGGTACTTGCGACAAATCGCCAAACCGAGGTCACCACTGGCGCCCGTTACAACCACGGTCTTACCTTCAAGTTCTGAATAAATGGCCATAATTTTTTGCAGGTTTATTAATCGAGCACAGCCGCCGCGACTGCATGTGATCTGCAATGCGAGATTGTCAAAATTGATGTCTTCAGATTTTCGAGCCGCATTACCCTGTCGAATTCGCCCGAAAATTCGAAATATGGCTTGCCAAGCGGATCGTGAAGGATTTTTATATCGTGAAAGGTGATGCCATTGCGAAAGCCTGTTCCGAGTGCTTTCACCGCAGCCTCCTTGGCAGCCCAAATTCCGGCGAGGCGCTCGACGTTAGCGGGATCGGCGTGCTCAAGCATTTCCTGCGCAGAAATCAAACGCCCGACGAATGCTTCGCCGCTGCGTTCGATCGCTTGCGCGATTCGTCCCGTTTCAACGATGTCTATACCAATTCGCATATCTAACGATATACCCCGTACGCTTTATTTGATTTTAGGCTGCGGTGACCGCCAGCATTGTTTGGTCGTTGTCGCGTTCTTATCGCAGGGCGCTTCCCGGCTCAATGCTCAAAAATCTGCCATCTGGAAGCATGCGCGCTTCATCTGGCGTGAACTACAGCGTTGCGCAACTTTAGTCGTTAGATGCTTATAAGAAAATAAGGAGTTTTAAATTTCCTGCGATTTGTCTCGTGACTTGATTTTCCTCAACAGAAAATTGTCCCTAAAGAACACGCTCTTACTTAGGAATTCACCCCGGATGTCTCCACACCAATGCAGAAATTAACGTACACCTGAGCACGTAATTCAGACAGGAGAAAGCGAGTTCTGCCATCAATCCGTAACGAGGGAATAAAGAGAATAATTAAAAGATGGCGGAATCAATTGATTTAATATTCAGAGAAACAAGATACGTCATAAATGACGGCAAATATTGTAGCAAACATTCTTTTATTAAGGACGCCGATATATTTACTACGCGCCAGATTCGGATAATCACTCGATGCCACACGAGCGCGACACCGAGAGCAAGTTATGTACTCAGACTGGGCGCCTGCGCGCGACTCGAATGCTGCCAATAATCGCAACAAAACCCACAGGCACAAAAACCAGCGAGCCAATGCAAATCAGCAGCGCGCCGGTCCGCACCTTTCCTGCGACCTGCATGATGAATCCGATGATGATGAATGCCCAGACGACCAGGAAGATTGCAAAGAAAGTTGCAGCAGGCTGGATGCCGACGTGGTGCAGCAAATACGAGAAGATGCCGACCGACGCCACCAGATTCAAAATCAGACCAACGCCTACAACCCACATGATTCACGCCTCCGGAATGGGTGAAAGTTACACGACAAAGCCCGTCCCACGGACGCGCGGGCCGCGCGAGGCGCCACATTAGCATGGGTGGCCCGTCCGTGCCGGGAATCCGCGTGACGGGACAGCAAACATGATAGGGCGTCGCGCCCCGGTTCTAGCGGGCAAAAAAAATCCGCCCGGTTGAACCGGGCGGATTTCATCCGACAGTTTCAGCCAATGGCGAAACATGTTCGCCAGAAGCTTACTCGTCCGTCGTGTGCGGCTGCTCCGGCTGTTCTGCAGCCGGGGTTTCCGGCGTACCGAACTCGAACGCTTCTTCCGCTGCAATCTGGTCGAAACGCTCGCGATCCGACGATTCCTTCGCGCGGCGCGCCTTGTGGAACGCGAGGCCCGTACCAGCCGGAATCAGACGGCCGACGATCACGTTTTCCTTCAGGCCACGCAGATCGTCGCGCTTGCCCATGATCGCCGCTTCGGTCAGCACGCGGGTCGTTTCCTGGAACGACGCCGCCGAGATGAACGAGTCGGTCGAGAGCGATGCCTTCGTGATACCGAGCAGCACGTTCTCGTACGTTGCCGGACGCTTGTCTTCCGCGATCATCTTGTCGTTCTCGTCGAGCATGTCCGAACGCTCGACTTGTTCGCCAGGGATGAAGCGCGTATCGCCGTTGTCGGTGATCTGCACGCGGCGCAGCATCTGACGCACGATCACTTCGATGTGCTTGTCGTTGATCTTCACGCCCTGCAGACGGTACACGTCCTGCACTTCGTCCACGATGTAGCGCGACAGCGCCTCGATACCCTGCAGACGCAGGATGTCGTGCGGATCGGCCGGGCCGTCCACGATCATTTCGCCCTTGTTGACGACCTGACCGTCGTGGACCAGCACCTGCTTTTCCTTCGCGATCAGGAACTCGTGCTGGTTGCCCTCGAGGTCCGTGATGACGAGACGCTGCTTGCCCTTCGTGTCCTTACCGAACGACGTCGTACCCGTGACTTCCGCCAGGATACCGGCGTCCTTCGGCGACCGTGCTTCGAACAGTTCCGCCACACGCGGCAGACCACCGGTAATGTCACGCGTCTTCTGCGCTTCGGTCGGGATACGTGCGAGCACTTCACCCACCTGAACCTGCTGACCATCCTTCACGGTGATCAGCGCGCCGACCTGGAAGCCGATCTGCACCGAATGCTCCGTGCCCGGGATCTTCACTTCGTCGCCGTTCGCGTCGATCAGCTTGACCTGCGGACGCACGCTCTTCGCCGCTTGCGAACCGCGGCGCTTCGCGTCGATCACGACGAGGGTCGACAGACCCGTGACGTCGTCGATCTGCTTGGCCACGGTCACGCCTTCTTCGACGTTCTCGAACTTCACCGTACCGCCGTACTCGGTGATGATCGGACGCGTGAGCGGATCCCACGTGGCGAGCTGCGTGCCGGCCTTGATCGCGGCACCGTCGAGCTGCAGCAGCGTCGCGCCGTACGGCACCTTGTGACGCTCGCGCTCGCGGCCGTGATCGTCGGCGATGATGGCTTCGCCCGAACGCGAGATGACGATCTGCTCGCCCTTCGCGCTCGTGACGTAACGCATCGTCGCCGTGAAGCGCAGCGTACCGTTCGACTTGGCTTCCACCGACGAGGCCACTGCCGCACGCGATGCCGCACCACCGATGTGGAACGTACGCATCGTGAGCTGCGTGCCCGGTTCGCCGATCGACTGTGCCGCGATCACGCCGACGGCTTCGCCGACGTTCACGCGCGAGCCGCGGCCGAGGTCGCGGCCGTAGCACGAGGCGCACAGGCCATAGCGCGTTTCGCAGGTGAGCGGCGTGCGCACGCGCACTTCGTCGATGCCGAGGCTTTCGATCGTTTCGACCGCGTCTTCGTCGAGCAGGTCGCCCGAAGCGTAGATCGTTTCCTGCGTTTCCGGATTGACGACGTCCGCCACCGCCACACGGCCGAGAATACGGTCGCGCAGCGCTTCGACGACTTCACCGCCTTCCACGAGAGCCTTCATCGCCACGCCGTTCGACGTGCCGCAGTCGTCCTCGACGACCACGAGATCCTGCGTGACGTCGACGAGACGACGCGTCAGGTAACCCGAGTTCGCGGTCTTCAGTGCCGTATCAGCAAGACCCTTACGTGCACCGTGGGTCGAGATGAAGTACTGCAACACGTTCAGACCTTCGCGGAAGTTCGCGGTAATCGGCGTTTCGATAATCGAGCCGTCCGGCTTTGCCATCAGGCCGCGCATACCCGCCAGCTGGCGAATCTGGGTCGCGGAACCCCGCGCGCCCGAGTCGGCCATCATGTAGATCGAGTTGAACGATTCCTGACGCGTTTCCTTGCCGTCACGGTCGATGACCGGTTCGGTCGCGAGCTGCTCCATCATCGCCTTGCCGACCGCTTCCGACGTGTTCGACCAGATGTCGACCACGTTGTTGTAGCGTTCCTGCGCGGTGACGAGACCCGACATGTACTGACGGTCGTACTCCTTCACCTTCTTCGCGGCTTCGCCGACGATGGTTTCCTTCTGCGGCGGCACGAGCATGTCGTCCACGCAGATCGAAATACCGGCGCGCGTAGCCAGGCGGAAGCCCGACTGCATCAGCTGGTCGGCGAAGATCACCGTTTCGCGCAGACCGCACTTGCGGAATGCGGTGTTGATCAGACGCGAAATTTCTTTCTTCTTCAGCGGCTTGTTCAGCACCGAGAACGGCAGGCCCGGCGGCAGGATTTCCGACAGGATCGCGCGGCCAACCGTGGTCGCGTACAACGAGATCTTCGGCACAAATGCCGGTGCGCCTTCCGACTTGTCCTCGTTGTGGACCATTTCGGTAATACGCACGTTCACGCGCGAGGCCAGTTCGACTTCCTTGTTCTCGTACGCGCGGAGCACTTCCGACACGCCCGTGAACGTCATGCCTTCGCCCTTGCCGTTGATCGCTTCACGCGTGGCATAGTACAGGCCCAGCACGATATCCTGCGACGGCACGATCGACGGATCGCCGTTGGCCGGGAACAGGACGTTGTTCGACGCGAGCATGAGCGTGCGCGCTTCCATCTGCGCTTCGAGCGACAGCGGAACGTGAACGGCCATCTGGTCACCGTCGAAGTCGGCGTTGAACGCCGCGCAAACGAGCGGGTGCAGCTGGATTGCCTTACCTTCGATCAGCACCGGCTCGAAAGCCTGAATGCCAAGACGGTGCAGCGTAGGCGCACGGTTGAGCATGACCGGATGTTCGCGGATCACCTCTTCCAGAATGTCCCACACCACCGGCGTCTGGTTCTCGACTTCCTTCTTCGCAGCCTTGATGGTCGTGGCGACGCCCATCGTTTCCAGCTTGTTGAAGATGAACGGCTTGAAGAGTTCGAGCGCCATCAGCTTCGGCAGACCGCACTGGTGCAGCTTGAGCGTCGGACCCACCACGATGACCGAACGGCCCGAGTAGTCCACGCGCTTGCCCAGCAGGTTCTGACGGAAGCGGCCGCCCTTACCCTTGATCATGTCGGCGAGCGACTTCAGCGGACGCTTGTTCGCGCCCGTCATCGCCTTGCCGCGACGGCCGTTGTCGAGCAGCGAGTCAACCGCTTCCTGGAGCATCCGCTTTTCGTTGCGGACGATGATCTCCGGCGCCTTCAGCTCGAGCAGACGCTTCAGACGGTTGTTACGGTTGATGACGCGGCGATACAGGTCGTTCAGGTCCGAGGTCGCGAAGCGGCCACCGTCCAGCGGCACGAGCGGACGCAGTTCGGGCGGCAGCACCGGCAGCACTTCGAGCACCATCCATTCGGGCTTGATGCCCGAACGCTGGAAGGCCTCGAGCACTTTCAGGCGCTTGGCGTACTTCTTGATCTTCGCTTCCGAGCCGGTGTTCTTCAGCTCGGTGCGCAGCGTTTCGACCTGCTCGTCGATGTTGATCGCGCGCAGGAGTTCACGCACGCCTTCCGCGCCCATTTCGGCACGGAATTCGTCGCCGTATTCCTCGACCTTGTTGTAGTAATCCTCTTCGGTCATGATCTGACGCGCCTTCAGCGGCGTCATGCCCGGTTCGATCACCACGTACGCTTCGAAGTACAGCACGCGCTCGATATCACGCAGCGTCATGTCGAGCACCATGCCCAGACGCGACGGCAGCGACTTCAGGAACCAGATGTGCGCGACCGGCGAGGCCAGCTCGATGTGGCCCATGCGTTCGCGGCGCACCTTCGCCAGCGTGACTTCCACGCCGCACTTCTCGCAGATCACGCCACGGTGCTTCAGGCGCTTGTACTTGCCGCACAGGCACTCGTAGTCCTTGATCGGCCCGAAGATCTTCGCGCAAAACAGACCATCCCGCTCCGGCTTGAACGTGCGGTAGTTGATGGTTTCCGGCTTCTTCACTTCGCCGAACGACCACGAACGGATCTTGTCCGGCGAGGCCAGACCGATCTTGATCGCGTCAAAAACTTCTTCTTGTTGGACTTGCTTGAATAGATCGAGCAGAGCTTTCATTGCCTTCTCTCCGTAGTCCGATTAGTTGCGGTCGAGGTCGATGTCGATGCCGAGCGAGCGGATTTCCTTCACCAGCACATTGAAGGATTCCGGCATGCCCGCGTCGATCACGTGGTCGCCCTTGACGAGGTTCTCGTACACCTTCGTCCGGCCCGTCACGTCATCGGACTTCACCGTCAACATTTCCTGCAGCACATACGAAGCGCCATACGCTTCGAGCGCCCACACTTCCATTTCACCGAAGCGCTGACCACCGAATTGCGCCTTACCACCCAGCGGCTGCTGCGTGACGAGCGAGTACGGACCCGTCGAACGCGCGTGCATCTTGTCGTCGACAAGATGGTGCAGCTTCAGGTAGTGCATGTAGCCCACGGTCACCGTGCGCTCGAACATTTCGCCCGTGCGGCCGTCGTACAGACGCACCTGGTTCTTCGACGGCGTCATGCCGAGGTTTTGGGCGATTTCGTCCGGGAACGCCAGATCGAGCATCTTGCCCATTTCCTCTTCGGTCGCACCGTCGAACACCGGCGTTGCGAACGGTACGCCTTCGCGCAGGTTCTTCGCGAGTTCGAGGATTTCGTCGTCGCTGAAGCTGTCGAGGTCTTCCTTGTGGCCCGACTCGTTGTAGATCTTCGTGAGGAACTCACGCAGCTCTGCAATCTTCGTCTGACGCGCAAGCATTTCGCCAATACGCCAGCCCAGACCCTTCGCGGCCCACCCGAGGTGCACTTCGAGAACCTGACCCACGTTCATCCGTGACGGTACGCCGAGCGGGTTCAGCACGACGTCTGCGGGACGGCCATCGGCCATGTACGGCATGTCTTCGATCGGGACGATCTTCGACACCACACCCTTGTTACCGTGACGGCCTGCCATCTTGTCGCCAGGCTGCAGACGGCGCTTCACCGCAAGGTACACCTTGACCATCTTCAGCACGCCCGGCGGCAGTTCGTCGCCTTGCGTGAGCTTCTTGCGCTTCTCTTCGAACGCCAGATCGAACTGGTGACGCTTTTCTTCGATCGAGTTCTTGATGGCTTCGAGCTGCGCCGCTGCTTCTTCGTCCGCGAGGCGGATGTCGAACCAGTGGTAGTGGTCGAGGTCTTCCAGGTAAGCCTGGTCGATCTTCGTGCCCTTCGCGAGCTTTTTCGGACCGCCATTGGCGACCTTGCCGTCGAGCATGCGGGCGAGACGCTGGAACGCGTCGCCTTCGACGATGCGCAGCTGGTCGTTCAGGTCGAGGCGATAGCGCTTCAGTTCATCGTCGATGATCTGTTGCGCACGCTTGTCACGCGTGATGCCTTCGCGCGTGAACACCTGCACGTCGATGACCGTGCCGCTCATGCCCGAGGGCACGCGCAGCGACGTATCCTTCACGTCCGAAGCCTTCTCGCCGAAGATCGCGCGCAGCAGCTTTTCTTCCGGCGTGAGCTGGGTTTCGCCCTTCGGCGTGACCTTGCCCACGAGCACGTCGCCCGCTTCGACTTCCGCGCCGATGTACACGATGCCCGACTCGTCGAGACGGCCAAGTTGCACTTCCGCGAGGTTCGAGATGTCGCGCGTGATTTCTTCCGGTCCGAGCTTCGTGTCGCGAGCAACGACATTCAGTTCTTCGATGTGGATCGACGTGTAGCGATCGTCGGCAACCACCTTCTCCGAGATCAGGATCGAGTCTTCGAAGTTGTAGCCGTTCCACGGCATGAACGCGATCAGCATGTTCTGGCCGAGCGCGAGCTCTCCCAGATCGGTCGATGCGCCGTCAGCCAGCACGTCGCCGCGCGCAACCTTGTCGCCCATCTTCACGATCGGACGCTGGTTGATGTTCGTGTTCTGGTTCGAACGCGTGTACTTGATGAGGTTGTAGATGTCCACGCCGACTTCACCGGCGACCGCTTCATCATCGTTCACGCGAATCACGATACGGCCTGCGTCGACGTAGTCGACCACGCCGCCACGCAGCGCCTGAACCGTCGTACCCGAGTCGACCGCAACGGTGCGCTCGATACCCGTACCGACGACCGGCTTTTCCGGACGCAGGCAAGGCACGGCCTGACGCTGCATGTTCGAGCCCATCAGTGCACGGTTCGCGTCGTCGTGCTCGAGGAACGGGATCAGCGATGCAGCCACCGAGACGATCTGCGACGGCGCCACGTCCATGTACTGGATGCGGTCCGGCGTGACCATCAGCGTTTCGCCCGCTTCACGCGACGAGACGAGTTCGTCGGTCAGCGTGCCGTCGTCGGCCACCGCCGCGTTCGCCTGAGCGATCACGTAACGGCCTTCTTCGATCGCCGACAGATAGTCGATCTGGTCGGTCACCTTGCCGTCCTGCACCTTGCGATACGGCGTTTCGAGGAAGCCGTATTCGTTCAGGTGCGCGTACAGAGCGAGCGAGTTGATCAGACCAATGTTCGGACCTTCCGGCGTCTCAATCGGACACACGCGGCCGTAGTGGGTCGGGTGCACGTCGCGGACTTCGAAGCCTGCGCGCTCACGCGTCAGACCGCCCGGGCCCAGTGCGGAAACACGACGCTTGTGCGTGATTTCCGAAAGCGGGTTGGTCTGGTCCATGAACTGCGACAGCTGCGACGAGCCGAAGAACTCCCGAATCGCCGACGAAATCGGCTTCGAGTTGATCAGGTCGTGCGGCATCAGGTTTTCGCTTTCGGCCTGGCCGAGGCGTTCCTTCACTGCGCGCTCGACGCGCACGAGACCCGCGCGGAACTGGTTCTCCGCGAGTTCGCCCACGCAACGCACGCGACGGTTGCCCAAGTGGTCGATGTCGTCCACTTCGCCCTTGCCGTTGCGCAGCTCGACGAGGATCTTGATGGTCGCGAGGATGTCGTCGTCCTGCAGCGTCATCGGACCGACGATTTCGTCACGGCCGACGCGGCGGTTGAACTTCATACGACCCACCTTCGAGAGGTCGTACGCTTCTTCGCTGTAGAACAGGCGGTTGAACAGCGCCTCGACCGCTTCTTCGGTCGGCGGCTCGCCCGGACGCATCATGCGGTAGATCGCGATGCGCGCAGCCATCTTGTCGGCGGTTTCGTCGATACGCAGCGTCGACGAGATGTACGGCCCCTGATCCAGATCGTTCGTGTAGAGCGTCTGGATGTCCTTGATCTTCGCTTCGCGCAGCTTGTCGAGCACGCTTTCTGTGACTTCGTCGTTCGCGTTCGCGATGACTTCGCCCGTGTCGCCGTCGACAACGTTCTTCGCGAGCACGCGGCCGAGCAGATAATCTTCGGGAACCGAAATAAACGTGGTCTTCGCGTTTTCGAGGTCGCGGATGTGCTTCGCGTTGATCCGCTTGTCCTTCTGGACAATGACCTTGCCTTCGCGATCGCTAATGTCGAAGCGCGCGACTTCACCACGCAGACGCTCCGGCACGAACTCCATCTGCGCGCCTTCCGGCATCAGCGAGAAGTTGTCGAACACGAAGAAGTTCGCGAGGATCTGTTCCGGCGTGAGGCCGATGGCCTTCAGCAGGATCGTGACCGGCATCTTGCGGCGACGGTCGACGCGGAAGTACAGCACGTCCTTCGGGTCGAACTCGAAATCGAGCCACGAACCGCGATAAGGAATGATACGTGCCGAGAACAGCAGCTTGCCCGAGCTGTGCGTCTTGCCCTTGTCGTGCTCGAAGAACACGCCAGGCGAGCGGTGCAGCTGCGAGACGATGACACGCTCGGTGCCGTTGATGACGAACGAGCCCGTCGGCGTCATGAGCGGAATTTCGCCCATGTACACTTCCTGCTCCTTCACTTCCTTCACGACTGGCTTGCTCGGCGATTCCTTGTCGAGCAGAACGAGACGCACCTTGGCACGCAGCGCCGAACAGTACGTGAGGCCCCGCTGCTGGCATTCCTTGATGTTGAATGCCGGCGGCGAGAGCATGTAGCTCACGAACTCTAGACGAGCAAAGCCGTTATGGGAAACAATGGGAAAAACAGACGAAAACGCAGCCTGCAGACCTTCCGGTTTGCGTTGTGCGGTCGCCGTTTCTGCTTGCAGAAACGTGCTGAATGATTCAAGCTGGGTAGCCAGCAGGAAAGGAACTTGGTGAACGATGGGGCGTTTCGCGAAACTCTTGCGAATACGCTTCTTCTCGGTGAAGGAATATTGCATACGATCTCCGAATCACGGCGGGTAGGACGACCCGAGTGTTCACCGACTGAGACCCGATGGCTGCGCGAGCCCTGGAAGCTTGGTGGTTGGCCTCTACCAACCGCTGGCTGACGGCAGCGGATACCGGCTTGTCATAACTTGCCCGCTGCCCGACCAAACTTGCCTTCTGCAGTCGCTTCAGAAGACAAAGAGAAGCGTCGTGCGCCTTGAGGTTTTCACCCGGCGAAAGACGTTTTTCTTTGGCTTCTAGGTCCCGCATCCTGCCTCCAGTTCTCAAAAATCGAGCACAAAAACGCAGTTCCCACAAAGCACAAAAAGGCCGGCGGTGTAAAAACCGCCAGCCTTCGCACAGCGCGCTGAAACTTACTTGATTTCAGCCTTCGCGCCGGCTTCTTCCAGCTTCTTCTTCGCTTCTTCAGCAGCAGCCTTGGGCACCGCTTCCTTCACGGGCTTCGGTGCGCCGTCGACCAGGTCCTTCGCTTCCTTCAGGCCGAGACCCGTCAGTTCACGAACGGCCTTAATGACCGAAACCTTGTTTGCGCCAGCTTCGAGCAGGTTGACCGTGAATTCGGTCTGCTCTTCAGCAGCAGCAGCAGCGCCGCCTCCTGCCGGGCCAGCGACTGCCACAGCAGCTGCCGACACGCCAAACTTCTCTTCGAATGCCTTGACCAGTTCGTTCAGTTCGAGAACCGACATCGAGCCAACGGCTTCGAGGATGTCTTCTTTTGCGATTGCCATTTGAAATTACTCCAGATTTGAATTCGGAAACAGCTAGCGATCTTCGCTCGCTCTTGCTTGTTCGACTGCCTGAAATCAGGCAGCTTCTGCTTGCTTCTTCTCTGCCAGCGCGGCGAGAGCACGCGCGAAGCCGGAGACAGGAGCTTGCATAACGAACAGCAGCTTCGAGAGCAGTTCTTCGCGGCTCGGGATGTTGGCCAGCGCTTGCACGCCTGCCACGTCCATCACATTGCCTTCGTAGGAACCAGCCTTGATGACCAACTTGTCATTGCTCTTTGCGAAGTCGTTGACGACCTTCGCAGCAGCAATTGCATCTTCCGAGATGCCGTAGATCAGGGGGCCAGTCATCTGCTCTGCCAGCGGAGCAAACGGGGTACCTTCGACAGCGCGACGCGCCAGCGTGTTCTTCAACACGCGCAGGTACACCTGCTGCTCACGCGCTTTCGCGCGCAGCTTGGTCAGATCGCCAACCGCGATTCCACGATACTCGGCCAGCACCATGGTCTGAGCCTTCGCGACTTGCGCGGAGACTTCAGCCACGACGGCCTGCTTACCTTCTTTGTTCAGTGGCACGGTTAACCTCCAGATTCGACACCCAACGCTCTCGCGCCAAGTGCCGCATTCAACAACGGCGACCGACCAGTCCGGAGTAAATCAGCTTGCATCGTCAGGCGTTGCCGCCTGCCCTGCTCACATCAACACTTCAAAACTTTTTCGGGTTCGCCATCTGCGTTGGCCTGCATTAAGGAAGCACCCAACGACTGCGCCTCCACCAACGGTCTTTGACAACCGGTCGTGCGATGCAAACTGCCACCTCACAACCGCCCAAAGCCCTTTAAATCCGCGCTGCGATCCGCAGCAAACTTCGTTCCAGACCTCAGCGCGGCAAAACTGTTGCGACGCTTATTGCGGCAATCAGGCTGCCAGCGACGACTGATCGACGCGAACGCCGACGCCCATCGTGCTCGAGACAGCGATCTTGCGCAGGTACACACCCTTGCTCGTTGCCGGCTTCGCCTTGGTCAGCGCTTCGAGGAGCGCGTCCAGGTTGCTGCGCAGCGCGGTCGGCTCGAACGATGCACGGCCGATGGTCGCGTGAATGATACCGGCCTTGTCGACACGGAATTGCACCTGACCTGCCTTCGCGTTCTTGACCGCGGTAGCGACGTCCGGCGTCACGGTGCCGACCTTCGGGTTCGGCATCAGGCCGCGCGGGCCGAGGATCTGACCGAGCGTACCGACGACGCGCATCGTGTCCGGCGAAGCGATCACGATGTCGAAATTCAGGTTGCCGCCCTTGATCTGCTCGGCGAGGTCTTCCATGCCGACGATCTCTGCACCGGCAGCCTTGGCTTGCTCAGCCTTTTCGCCTTGTGCGAACACAGCGACGCGAACCGACTTACCCGTACCTGCGGGCAGCACGACCGAACCGCGAACGACCTGGTCCGACTTCTTCGCATCGATGCCGAGCTGAACTGCAACGTCGATCGACTCGTCGAACTTCGCCGTAGCGCATTCCTTCACGAGCGACAGTGCGTCGCCGATCGGGTACTGCTTCTGGCGGTCGATCTTGGCTGCGAGTGCCTTTTGACGCTTCGAAACCTTAGCCATTTACACGCCCTCCACGACGATGCCCATCGAGCGGGCGCTACCAGCGATCGTGCGGACCGCTGCATCCATATCGGCTGCCGTGAGGTCCGGCATCTTGGTCTTGGCGATTTCTTCGGCTTGCGCGCGCGTGATCGTAGCGACCTTGTCGGTGTGCGGCTTGGCCGAACCCTTGTCGACCTTCGCTGCCTTCTTGATCAGGACCGTAGCCGGCGGCGTCTTCAGGACGAACGTGAAGCTCTTGTCCGCAAATGCCGTGATGACGACCGGAATCGGCAGACCCGGTTCCATCGCTTGAGTCTGCGCGTTGAACGCCTTGCAGAACTCCATGATGTTCAGGCCGCGCTGGCCCAGTGCCGGACCGACCGGCGGCGACGGGTTGGCTTTACCTGCAGGAATCTGCAGCTTGATAAAGCCAATGATTTTCTTTGCCATGTTGAAAAAACCTCATTGGAACGCGTGAGCGTTCAGGTGAGTGATAGCGCGCTTTCGCCGCAATCTTCGCTGTGCCAACTACCGCACACAACCGCTGCGCTGGACTACTGGCGCTCCTCTACGGCCATAACGCGGACCGTAAGCGCGGAAAAACGGACCGCATCAGGGATGCGATCCGTCGTGTTCGATTTACAGCTTTTCGACTTGGCCGAATTCGAGTTCGACTGGTGTGGCGCGACCAAAAATTGTGACGGAGACCCGGACGCGCGATTTTTCGTAATTGACTTCTTCGACGCTGCCGTTGAAGTCCGTGAAAGGACCTTCCTTCACGCGGACCATCTCGCCGACTTCGAACAGGGTCTTGGGGCGCGGCTTCTCAACGCCTTCCTGCATCTGCGACATGATCTTTTCGACTTCGCGCGGCGAAATCGGACTCGGGCGATTGCGCGCCCCGCCGACAAAACCGGTCACCTTTGCCGTGTTTTTCACGAGGTGCCACGTTTCGTCCGTCATTTCCATTTCAACCAGGACATAGCCCGGGAAGAAACGACGCTCGGTCACTGATTTGTGACCACCCTTCACCTCGACCACTTCTTCAGTCGGAACGAGGATCTGACCAAACTTGTCCTGCATGCCGGCCCGATCAATGCGCTCCTGAAGCGCACGTTGCACGCTCTTCTCCATGCCGGAGTAGGCGTGCACCACATACCAACGCTTTCCGCTCGGGGATGCCGGTGTATCGCTCATATCATTTCCAACCCAGAATCGCCGAGAAAATCACCCACTCAATGGATTTATCGCAAACCCAGAGGAAGATGGCCATTACCAGCACAAAACCGAAGACCACCAAAGTCGTTTGCGTGGCCTCTTTGCGAGTCGGCCAGACGACCTTGCGAACTTCCTTGTACGAGTCTTTGGCAAACGCGATGAAGCTCTTGCCGGGCGCGGAGAGAAGACCGACTACCACCCCCGCGATCACGCCCACTGCGAGCGCTGCACCGCGGACATACCATTCCTGGCTACCGAGCCAGTAGAACCCTACGAACCCGGCCACAACCAACAATACACCTACCACAAGCATCAGCTTGTCGCTGGAAGTATTAACAGTTTCGACGGAAGGATTCGCCATAACACCTTAAAGCACAACGCGCCGAAGCGCGAGAAGTTGGCAGGGGCAGAGGGAATCGAACCCCCAACCTTCGGTTTTGGAGACCGACGCTCTGCCAGTTGAGCTATACCCCTAAACCATTTTGGGGTTGGCCGCATCGCCAACCCCGAAACCACTTAATCGATCAACGAGACTGGCAGAAACTTACTCGATGATCTTGGCAACCACGCCGGCGCCGACGGTACGGCCGCCTTCGCGGATTGCGAAGCGCAGACCTTCTTCCATCGCGATCGGAGCGATCAGCTTCACCGTGATCGACACGTTGTCGCCCGGCATGACCATTTCCTTGTCCTTCGGCAGCTCGATCGAGCCCGTCACGTCCGTCGTACGGAAGTAGAACTGCGGACGGTAGTTGTTGAAGAACGGCGTGTGGCGGCCGCCTTCATCCTTGCTCAGCACGTACACTTCAGCCGTGAAGTGCGTGTGCGGCGTGATCGAACCCGGCTTGGCCAGAACCTGGCCACGCTCCACGTCTTCACGCTTCGTGCCGCGCAGCAGGATACCGACGTTGTCGCCTGCCTGGCCCTGGTCGAGCAGCTTGCGGAACATTTCCACGCCCGTGCAGGTCGTCTTCACCGTCGGCTTGATACCGACGATTTCGATTTCCTCGCCGACCTTGACGATGCCGCGCTCGACGCGACCCGTCACCACCGTGCCGCGACCCGAGATCGAGAACACGTCTTCCACCGGCATCAGGAACGCGCCGTCAACCGCACGCTCCGGCGTCGGGATGTACGTGTCCAGTGCGTCGGCCAGGTTCATGATCGCCACTTCACCCAGCTCGCCCGTGTCGCCTTCGAGCGCCAGCTTGGCCGAACCCTTGATGATCGGTGTGTCGTCGCCCGGGAAGTCGTACTTCGACAGGAGTTCGCGCACTTCCATTTCGACGAGCTCGAGCAGCTCGGCGTCGTCGACCATGTCGCACTTGTTCAGGAACACGATGATGTAAGGCACGCCAACCTGACGGGCGAGCAGGATGTGCTCACGCGTTTGCGGCATCGGGCCGTCAGCGGCCGAGCACACCAGGATTGCGCCGTCCATCTGTGCCGCGCCCGTGATCATGTTCTTCACGTAGTCAGCGTGGCCCGGGCAGTCGACGTGTGCGTAGTGGCGGTTAGCCGTTTCGTACTCGACGTGCGCGGTGTTGATGGTAATACCACGTGCCTTTTCTTCCGGTGCTGCGTCGATCTGGTCGTACGCCTTGGCCTCACCGCCGAACTTCTTGGTCAGAACCGTCGTGATCGCTGCCGTCAGCGTGGTCTTGCCGTGGTCAACGTGACCGATCGTGCCCACGTTCACGTGCGGCTTGGTCCGCTCAAACTTACCCTTGGCCATTTTCGACTCCTAAGAGGATTTTTCCGTACGTTGCGCGGGGCGCGCAAACAATCACTGGTTGCTGCTGCCTGCTCGATGCGAGGCCTCTGGAGGCCTGCTAGATACCGGCTGGTGCCCATGGGCAGGATCGAACTGCCGACCTCTCCCTTACCAAGGGAGTGCTCTACCACTGAGCCACATGGGCGAAAACTGCTCTAAAACCGCTTAATACTTCGCTGGAGCGGGTGAAGGGAATCGAACCCTCGTCGTAAGCTTGGAAGGCTTCTGCTCTACCATTGAGCTACACCCGCAAGGATTTGCCGACTCTTCGTCAATTCCCGACACTAACTACAACTGAATTCTGGTGGAGGAGGTTGGATTCGAACCAACGTAGGCGTAAGCCAACAGATTTACAGTCTGCCCCCTTTAGCCACTCGGGCACCCCTCCGTAGAGAACTGATGATTGTGGGGGAACATCCGAACCGTGTCAAGCACTTTATTCGGCGCTGAACCCACAACGCTCTCACTTATAGGGAGAGCGGAAAAGCAAAAACCCCGGCTTTTTAGGGCCGGGGTTTCGCAATAAGGAGCCTGACGATTACCTACTTTCACACGGGCAATCCGCACTATCATCGGCGTGGAGCTGTTTCACGGTCCTGTTCGGGATGGGAAGGGGTGGGACCAGCTCGCTATGGTCATCAGGCATGACGGGTTGCTGCGTCGCACGGGTTTGGGTGAACCTGGCGCCACAGCCAATCGGGAAGAAGCGTAAAGAGGTGCTGTTTCTTGGGGTTGTGTTGTTTCCGGCACAACACCGATCTCTCAACCTGCGCGTCCTTCACTCCACACCGGGAGGAAGACACACCTGTTATAGGATCAAGCCTTACGGGCAATTAGTATCAGTTAGCTTAACGCATTACTGCGCTTCCACACCTGACCTATCAACGTCCTGGTCTCGAACGACCCTTCAAGGGGATCAAGTCCCCGGGGAAGTCTCATCTTGAGGCGAGTTTCCCGCTTAGATGCTTTCAGCGGTTATCTCTTCCGAACATAGCTACCCGGCAATGCCACTGGCGTGACAACCGGTACACCAGAGGTTCGTCCACTCCGGTCCTCTCGTACTAGGAGCAGGCCCCCTCAAACTTCCAGCGCCCACGGCAGATAGGGACCAAACTGTCTCACGACGTTTTAAACCCAGCTCACGTACCTCTTTAAATGGCGAACAGCCATACCCTTGGGACCGGCTACAGCCCCAGGATGAGATGAGCCGACATCGAGGTGCCAAACACCGCCGTCGATATGAACTCTTGGGCGGTATCAGCCTGTTATCCCCAGAGTACCTTTTATCCGTTGAGCGATGGCCCTTCCATACAGAACCACCGGATCACTATGACCTGCTTTCGCACCTGCTCGACTTGTCAGTCTCGCAGTCAAGCACGCTTATGCCATTGCACTATCAGCACGATTTCCGACCGTACCTAGCGTACCTTCGTACTCCTCCGTTACACTTTGGGAGGAGACCGCCCCAGTCAAACTGCCTACCATGCACTGTCCCCGACCCGGATCACGGGCCAAGGTTAGAACCTCAAACAGATCAGGGTGGTATTTCAAGGACGGCTCCATGCAGACTGGCGTCCACACTTCACAGCCTCCCACCTATCCTACACAAACCGGTTCAAAGTCCAATGCAAAGCTACAGTAAAGGTTCATGGGGTCTTTCCGTCTAGCCGCGGGGAGATTGCATCATCACAAACACTTCAACTTCGCTGAGTCTCGGGAGGAGACAGTGTGGCCATCGTTACGCCATTCGTGCAGGTCGGAACTTACCCGACAAGGAATTTCGCTACCTTAGGACCGTTATAGTTACGGCCGCCGTTTACCGGGACTTCAATCAAGAGCTTGCACCCCATCATTTAATCTTCCGGCACCGGGCAGGCGTCACACCCTATACGTCCACTTTCGTGTTTGCAGAGTGCTGTGTTTTTATTAAACAGTCGCAGCCACCAGTTTATTGCAACCCCTTCACCCTCGGAGCGCAGGCTCCTCAAGCTACCAGGGCGTACCTTATCCCGAAGTTACGGTACCAATTTGCCGAGTTCCTTCTCCCGAGTTCTCTCAAGCGCCTTAGAATACTCATCTCGCCCACCTGTGTCGGTTTGCGGTACGGTTAATGTTGAACTGAAGCTTAGAGGCTTTTCCTGGAACCCCTTCCAGTTGCTTCGCTTCCGAAGAAGCTCGCGCCACACCCTTGAATTACGCGCCCGGATTTGCCAAAGCGCCTTCTCCAATGCAGCGACCGGGACTTCCAACACCCGGACAACCTTCCGCGATCCGTCCCCCCATCGCATTCAACACTAGTGCAGGAATATTGACCTGCTTCCCATCAGCTACGCATTTCTGCCTCGCCTTAGGGGCCGACTCACCCTACGCCGATGAACGTTGCGTAGGAAACCTTGGGCTTACGGCGAGGGGGCCTTTCACCCCCTTTATCGCTACTCATGTCAGCATTCGCACTTCTGATACCTCCAGCACACTTTCCAGTGCACCTTCGCAGGCTTACAGAACGCTCTCCTACCATGCACATAAATGTGCATCCGCAGCTTCGGTATATGGCTTAGCCCCGTTACATCTTCCGCGCAGGACGACTCGATCAGTGAGCTATTACGCTTTCTTTAAAGGGTGGCTGCTTCTAAGCCAACCTCCTGACTGTTTTAGCCTTCCCACTTCGTTTCCCACTTAGCCATATTTGGGGACCTTAGCTGGCGGTCTGGGTTGTTTCCCTCTTGACACCGGACGTTAGCACCCGATGTCTGTCTCCCGTGATTGCACTCTTCGGTATTCGGAGTTTGCTATGGCGACGTAATCCGCAATGGACCCATCAACCATGACAGTGCTCTACCCCCGAAGGTGATACACGAGGCACTACCTAAATAGTTTTCGGAGAGAACCAGCTATTTCCAGGTTTGTTTAGCCTTTCACCCCTATCCACAGCTCATCCCCTAACTTTTCAACGTTAGTGGGTTCGGTCCTCCAGCACGTGTTACCGTGCCTTCAACCTGGCCATGGATAGATCACCTGGTTTCGGGTCTACACCCAGCGACTAATCGCCCTGTTCGGACTCGCTTTCGCTACGCCTGCCCTATTCGGTTAAGCTTGCCACTGAATGTAAGTCGCTGACCCATTATACAAAAGGTACGCCGTCACCCCTTGCGAGGCTCCGACTGTTTGTATGCATGCGGTTTCAGGATCTGTTTCACTCCCCTCCCGGGGTTCTTTTCGCCTTTCCCTCACGGTACTGGTTCACTATCGGTCGATCACGAGTATTTAGCCTTGGAGGATGGTCCCCCCATCTTCAGACAGGATTTCACGTGTCCCGCCCTACTTGTCGCATCCCTAGTTCTTCCATTCCGTTTTCGTCTACAGGGCTATCACCTGCTATGGCCGCACTTTCCAGAGCGTTCGACTAACGGTACAGATAAAGAATGCAGGCTGATCCCATTTCGCTCGCCACTACTCTGGGAATCTCGGTTGATTTCTTTTCCTGCGGCTACTTAGATGTTTCAGTTCGCCGCGTTCGCTTCACGTGACCTATGTATTCAGTCACGGATACTCCATTCGGAGTGGGTTTCCCCATTCGGACATCTCCGGATCAAAGCTTGTTTGCCAGCTCCCCGGAGCTTTTCGCAGGCTACCGCGTCCTTCATCGCCTGTGATCGCCAAGGCATCCACCACATGCACTTGTTCGCTTGACCCTATAACGGGTGCGTCTCTCGACTCACTCGCTACAGGCTGAGTTTTCGCGTTGTGCCGTATTCCAAAGCCCTCTTTCGAGGAACTTAAAAATACATCGATACAATCACAACCCTGATTCACCTACTCCACACCCATCTCTAAGTGTGTTTCAGATAAATCTCTTTACTACTTCTTCCTGATTGTTAAAGAACGACAGCCGATACGTTTTCACATACCGCTCTGACTGGCTCAATCGCCAATGCAAAACTCCCTGCATTTAACTGCTCCTGCAGGATGCTGTGCATTAGGGATTGGTGGAGGATGACGGGATCGAACCGACGACCCCCTGCTTGCAAAGCAGGTGCTCTCCCAGCTGAGCTAATCCCCCAGTCATGCATACTCAAGGGGGTTACCAGTCAGCCACCGCGCAGACAAATTGGTGGGTCTGGATGGATTCGAACCATCGACCCCCGCCTTATCAAGACGGTGCTCTAACCGACTGAGCTACAGACCCCTGAGTCTGTCTTTTCTACAGCCGACAAGTGTGAGCGCTTCAATGAACTTCGCAATGAGCTCTGGAAAGGAGGTGATCCAGCCGCACCTTCCGATACGGCTACCTTGTTACGACTTCACCCCAGTCATGAATCCTGCCGTGGTGACCGTCCTCCTTGCGGTTAGACTAGCCACTTCTGGCAAAACCCACTCCCATGGTGTGACGGGCGGTGTGTACAAGACCCGGGAACGTATTCACCGCGGCATGCTGATCCGCGATTACTAGCGATTCCAGCTTCACGCAGTCGAGTTGCAGACTGCGATCCGGACTACGATCGGTTTTCTGGGATTGGCTCCACCTCGCGGCTTGGCAACCCTCTGTTCCGACCATTGTATGACGTGTGAAGCCCTACCCATAAGGGCCATGAGGACTTGACGTCATCCCCACCTTCCTCCGGTTTGTCACCGGCAGTCTCCCCGGAGTGCTCTTGCGTAGCAACTGGGGACAAGGGTTGCGCTCGTTGCGGGACTTAACCCAACATCTCACGACACGAGCTGACGACAGCCATGCAGCACCTGTGTGACGGCTCCCTTTCGGGCACTCCCGGCTCTCACCAGGATTCCGTCCATGTCAAGGGTAGGTAAGGTTTTTCGCGTTGCATCGAATTAATCCACATCATCCACCGCTTGTGCGGGTCCCCGTCAATTCCTTTGAGTTTTAATCTTGCGACCGTACTCCCCAGGCGGTCAACTTCACGCGTTAGCTACGTTACCAAGCCAATGAAGGCCCGACAACCAGTTGACATCGTTTAGGGCGTGGACTACCAGGGTATCTAATCCTGTTTGCTCCCCACGCTTTCGTGCATGAGCGTCAGTATTGGCCCAGGGGGCTGCCTTCGCCATCGGTATTCCTCCACATCTCTACGCATTTCACTGCTACACGTGGAATTCTACCCCCCTCTGCCATACTCTAGCGATGCAGTCACCAATGCAGTTCCCAGGTTAAGCCCGGGGATTTCACATCGGTCTTGCATCACCGCCTGCGCACGCTTTACGCCCAGTAATTCCGATTAACGCTTGCACCCTACGTATTACCGCGGCTGCTGGCACGTAGTTAGCCGGTGCTTATTCTTCCGGTACCGTCATCCCCCCGGGGTATTAACCCAGAGGTTTTCTTTCCGGACAAAAGTGCTTTACAACCCGAAGGCCTTCTTCACACACGCGGCATTGCTGGATCAGGCTTGCGCCCATTGTCCAAAATTCCCCACTGCTGCCTCCCGTAGGAGTCTGGGCCGTGTCTCAGTCCCAGTGTGGCTGGTCGTCCTCTCAGACCAGCTACGGATCGTCGCCTTGGTGAGCCTTTACCCCACCAACTAGCTAATCCGCCATCGGCCACCCCAATAGCGCGAGGTCTTGCGATCCCCCGCTTTCATCCTAAGATCGTATGCGGTATTAATCCGGCTTTCGCCGGGCTATCCCCCACTACTGGACATGTTCCGATGTATTACTCACCCGTTCGCCACTCGCCACCAGGTGCAAGCACCCGTGCTGCCGTTCGACTTGCATGTGTAAGGCATGCCGCCAGCGTTCAATCTGAGCCAGGATCAAACTCTTCAGTTCAATACCTGTTACTGTTTTCTGTCCCTCTCGAGACAGGTCGCTCACTCAAAGCTGACAGGTTCTGAATAAATTCAAAAACCTGACTTACTTTTGTGTGAGACTCTTGATACTTTCGCTACTCCCGGTCATCCCCGAAAGAATCACCAGGTCACGAAACCCATCAAGCGCCCACACTTATCGGCTGTAAATTTTTAAAGATCGCGTCGCACAAGACACCGGAACTACTTCAAACCACCCGGCGCTTTCTGCGTTGCTGCGTCAGCAGCAGAGAAACGAGATTATGCAGACTCTTTCGCGTTTCGTCAACATCTTTTTTAACGTCGCCGTTTAAAAACTGATGACTTCACGCCCCGCCGTTTCTCGCGGCAGGCTTCGCTGCCGGACTTCAGCGGGCGAAGGGGGCGAATCTTAGCGCTAGCGAAACCGATGCGCAAGCCCCTCCGGGTAAATTTCTCACTTCCCGACCAGCGCGGCCAGTGACACGGCATTCGCCATCGCGGCGTAGCCCGCGTCGCTCGGGTGTATATGGTCGCCGCTGTCGTATTCGCTGCGCAGGCGCAGCGGATCAGCCGGGTTGCGCAGCGCCGCATCGAAGTCCACCACGCCGTCGAATGCATGACTCGTGCGGATCCACTCGTTCACTTTCGCACGGATCGCTTCGCGCTCCGGCGGCAGTGCTGCGGGCGTGAGCGTCGCGCCGAGAATGCGTACGCCACGCGCGTGCGCCGCCGCAATCACACGCCGATACCCGGCGATCAGATCATCGGCATTCACGTGCGTATGCGGAGAATCGCAGTCGAGGCCAGAACGCGCCGGCATCGCCTGGAAGTTGATGTCGTTGATGCCGATTAGCAGGACAGCCGTCCTCACGCCCGGACGCAGCGCGTCGCGCCCGAAGCGGCGCTCGAGTGCCTCGCCATAGCACGGCGAGTCGCTCAATAGACGGTTGCCGCTGATCCCCATGTCGATCACGGCCAAATTGGCGCCCTGCTCGCGAGCGAGACGGCGCGCCAGCGCATCGGGCCAACGCCGGTTTTCATTGAGCGAGGATCGCATGCCGTCGGTGATGGAGTCGCCGATCGCGGCAATCGTCAACGCCCCCGGCGCCTCGACCGCCAGCCCCGTTACCCACGCGTATTGCGTGAAGCGCTGCGTGAACGCGCCAATAGACGGATCAGCCACGTGGTCGCCGGGCCGGGACACATAATTCAACTGATTTGCTACCCGATGCCAGGCGACCATCTTCTGCTGCGCTCCCATGTAGGTGCTGACCGCATACGGCGCGCCGCGCTTCAGGCCAATTCGAACCGGATCGCTATCGAGATCGGCGCCGGGCGGCAATGACACCGACGTCCGCCCGCCAAACGTCACTCGCACCGTTCCGGCCTCGCCGACTGCCGCGCCCCCGGCAGAAGGCGCAATCGCCATTGCCTCAATCACCAGCGGCGTGCGTCCATAGAGATTGCTGATATGCACGCGAGCCACCTCGCCACCGAGCGTCGGATAGACGATCTGCCTGACTGTCCGGCCAGCAACGTCCGGCGCACGATAGAGCGGCGGCAGCGCATCGCGTTGCGGAATGGCCTGAAGCGGCGTCGCCCAGCTCGTCACCCATGGGGCGCCAGAAGGCTGTTCGGCAAAAAGGGGCGTGGAACAGGCGAGTGCGGCGAGCAGCGCGGAACCAGCCGCGGTGGTGACGAGGGAAATCTTCATCCGGGAGCGAGGGGGAGTAACGGGCAAAGCGCTCATTGTGCCGCATAGCCCGGCCCGCGACCTTCCATCCTCCCGACAAAAGCAGTGCCCGACGGCAGCGCAAGCCACGCGCTAAATTCGCCTGGCCCGGCCTTCCATCCGCTAAAACTCAGTAGCGGAGCATCCGACGTTCACTCGAGACCCGGGCTCCTTTTGACAAAGCGCAAAAAATTGATTTACCGACCGGTCGGTTGGTTTATACTGCGCCATACCCAACACCGACGAGAGCGTCTTCATGTACACGCAATCCCTCGACATTCCCGGCAATGTCGCCCCGCTCGATGCGGACGCGGCCTCGCCAGAGCAGGCGCAATTCGACGCCATCATGGCCGCGGACGGCAAGATCGAGCCGCAGGACTGGATGCCCGAAGCCTATCGCAAGACGCTCGTGCGCCAGATTTCGCAGCACGCGCACTCGGAAGTGGTCGGCATGCTGCCGGAAGGCAACTGGATCTCGCGCGCGCCGAGCCTCAAGCGCAAGGCCATCCTGCTCGCCAAAGTGCAAGACGAAGCGGGCCACGGCCTCTATCTCTATAGCGCGGCGGAAACGCTCGGCGTTTCGCGCGACCAGTTGGTCGATGCGCTCCACGCCGGCAAGGCCAAGTATTCGAGCATCTTCAATTACCCGACGCCCACGTGGGCCGATGTCGGCGTAATCGGCTGGCTCGTCGACGGCGCCGCGATCATGAACCAGATCCCGCTGTGCCGCTGCACCTACGGCCCATATGCACGCGCGATGATCCGCATCTGCAAGGAAGAGTCGTTCCACCAGCGCCAGGGCTTCGACGCCCTGCTCGCCATGATGCAAGGCACCGAAGCGCAGCGCGAGCTGGTCCAGCAGGCGGTGAACCGCTGGTGGTGGCCGGTGCTGATGATGTTCGGCCCGAGCGACGCCGATTCGGTCCACAGCAACCAGTCCGCCAAATGGGGGATCAAGCGCATCTCCAACGACGATCTGCGCCAGAAGTTCGTCGATGCCACGGTCGAGCAGGCCAAGGTGCTCGGCGTCACGCTGCCCGACCCCGATCTGAAATGGAACGAGGCACGCGGCCACTACGATTACGGCACGATCGACTGGGAGGAATTCTGGCGCGTCGTGAACGGCGACGGTCCGTGCAATCGCGAGCGTCTCGGCACACGCGTCAAAGCGCACAACGAAGGCGCGTGGGTACGCGAAGCCGCCCTCGCCCACGCCGAAAAGCAGCGTCAACGCGCCGAAAAGCACGCCGCATAACCCATACACAGGAAGCAAGGAGATCCACGATGAACAAGGAATGGCCAATCTGGGAAGTGTTCGTGCGCAGCAAACAGGGCCTCGACCACAAGCACTGCGGCAGCCTGCACGCCAGCGACGCGTCGATGGCGCTGCGCATGGCGCGCGACGTCTACACGCGTCGTCAGGAAGGCGTGAGTATCTGGGTGGTGCCGTCGTCGGCGATCACGGCTTCGGATCCGGGCGAGAAGGCCGAACTCTTCGAGCCGGCCGGCGACAAGATCTATCGCCACCCGACCTTCTACACGCTGCCTGACGAAGTCAACCACATGTAAGAGCGCCAACATGACGACGCCCACGCAAGAACATCTGGCATATGTGCTGCGCCTCGCCGATACGGCACTGATCCTCGGTCAGCGCAACACGGAATGGTGCGGCCACGGTCCGATTCTCGAAGAAGACATCGCGCTCGCCAACATGAGTCTCGACCTGATCGGCCAGGCACGCATGCTCTACACGCACGCCGCCACGCTCGAAAAGACGCTCAACGGCCGCGAACGCACCGAGGACGATTACGCCTACTTCCGCGCCGAGCGCGAATTCGCGAATTACACGCTCGCAGAACTGCCGCACTTCGGACCGCTCGTCGGCACCACGCATTCGTCCAACGATTACGCTGTGACGATCGTGCGCAACTTCCTCTACGCCTCGCTGATGGCCCATCTGTGGACCGCGCTGCTGCGCTCCGCCGACCCGCAGCTGGCCGCGATCGCCGAGCGCTCGATCAAGGAAACGCGCTACCACGTCCATCATGCGCGCGAGTGGCTGATCCGCTTTGGCGACGGCACGGAGGAGTCGCACGGCCGCGCCCAGGCCGCGCTCGACTGGCTGATGCCGTACACGCGCGAGTTCTTCAGCACCGACGCCGTGGAAACGGCTGTCGCCGAAGCCGGCATCGCGCCGCTCACGGCGCAGTTCGAAGCCGCGTGGCGCGCCGATGTGGAAGCCGCGCTCGAAGAGGCGACGCTCACCATGCCCGCGCCTGTGAAGCACATCACGACTGGCAAGCTCGGCGAGCACTCGGAACACATGGGCTACGTGCTCGCCGAGATGCAGAGCCTCGCGCGCCAGCATCCCGACGCGCGCTGGTAAGCCGCTCTCGCACCCACGCCTGAAGAGGAAGTCACGATGCAAGCGACAGCAGATCACGCGCTCGAACGCGCCTGGGAAGTGCTGGAATCGGTGCCAGATCCGGAGATCCCGGTCGTGTCGATCCGCGAACTGGGCATCCTGCGCGACGTGCGCCGCGCCGCCGACGGCCAGATCGAAGTGGTCATCACGCCCACGTATTCGGGCTGCCCGGCGATGTCGCAGATCGCCGAAGACGTCGCGCACGCGCTCGATATCGCAAAGCTCGCGCCGTACCGCATCGCGACCACCCTTACGCCGGCATGGACCACCGACTGGATCACCGACGCAGCGCGCGAGAAGCTGCGCGCCTACGGCATCGCGCCGCCCACGGGTAACTGCGGCAGCGGCGCGGCCGCCGGCGAGCAGCCGATCACGTTCATGCCGAAGCCGCTGCCCGCGCCCGCCTGCCCGCACTGCGGCTCGCACCATACCGAGCGCCTCGCGCAATTCGGCTCGACCGCGTGCAAGGCGCTGTACCGCTGCATCGACTGCCGCGAACCCTTCGACTACTTCAAACCGTACTGATATGGCCACTCCGCAATTCCATTCGCTGCGCATCCGCGAAGTGCGGCCCGAAACCGCGGACGCGGTCTCTGTCGCTTTCGAAGTCCCACCGGAGCTGCGCGACGCGTATCGCTTCACCCAGGGGCAGTTCGTCACGCTCAAGACCCACATCGAAGGCGAGGAAACGCGCCGCTCGTACTCGATCTGCGTCGGCGTGACCGACTACGACCGCGACGGCGAGCTGCGCATCGGCATTAAGCGCGTGCGCGGCGGCCGCTTCTCGAACTTCGCGTTCGAGCAGCTTGCGCCGGGCCACGAAATCGACGTGATGACGCCCGATGGCCGCTTCTTCACGCACCTGAACGCCGAGCACGGCAAGCACTATGTGGCGTTCTCGGGTGGCTCGGGCATCACGCCGGTGCTCGCTATCATCAAGACAACGCTGGAAACGGAGCCGCGCAGCGCGTTTTCGCTGGTGTACGGCAATCGCAGCGTCGACCAGATCATGTTCGCCGAAGAGCTGGAGGACCTGAAGAACCGTTACATGGACCGCTTCCGGCTTTATCACGTGCTTTCCGACGACATCCAGGACGTCGAGCTCTTCAACGGCGTGCTCGATCAGGCCAAATGCGCGGAGTTCCTGGCGACGCTGCTGCCGGCCGACGAAATCGACGAGGCGTTCATCTGCGGCCCGGCGCCGATGATGGACGCCGCCGAAGCCGCGCTCAAGGCGGCGGGCGTGCCGCAGCAGAAGGTGCATGTCGAGCGCTTCGGCTCGCCTCTGCCGCAAGCGGGCGTGCCGGCGGTCGAGATCACCGAAAGCACACCGGCCGCCGACCTGGAGATCGTCATCGATGGCAAGAAGCGCAAGCTGCGTCTGCCCTACGAGGGCGTGAGCCTGCTCGATGTCGGCCTGAAGGCGGGGCTCGCGCTGCCCTACGCTTGCAAGGGCGGCGTGTGCTGCACCTGCCGCGCGAAGGTGCTGGACGGCGAAGTGAAGATGGACAAGAACTACACGCTCGAAGAGCAGGAAGTCCGGGATGGGTTCGTGCTCACCTGCCAGTGCCATCCGGTCAGCGAGCGCGTGGTGGTGAGCTTCGACGAGCGTTGATGAAAGCGGCGGGGCCTGTTCGCGCCCCGCCACACGGTCCAGCGTCATCAGGATTGGCGAATAAGCCTTAGATTAACGCCACGCTTTCGGCCCTCAGGCGATCCGCTTACACTAGGGGCCGCCCGCCGGTGTTGCAGCGCAACGCTGCACACTCGCGGGCGGCCCTTTTGTCTTTGGCGCGCTTTCGGGCGCCTTCGGCGTTCGCCCCGAGCGCAACGAGTTGTCGATGACCACGATCCACCTCATCCACGGCGAGCCGGCAGCGGCTGCGCTGCGCCAGGCCCTCCTGGCCCATGAAGCTTCGCGCGGCAGCGAAGCCGCCCCCGCAGCGGGCACGGCCGGGCACGTGATCGCACTGGCCGACGACCTGACGGTCGGGCCGCTGCGCGACATCGACGAGGCCGGCGACCCGGGTGCCGCACAGCGCGCGGCGTTCTGGCAGCGCCTTGGCGGTATGCGCGAGACGCTCGTGCAGGACGACTGCGTGGCGCTTGCGGCCCTGGAGGCCGCCGATTCTCACGTGGTGATCTGGCACACGCCCGACGCCGCCGACCAACTCGCGCTGCGGCGCATCTGCTACCGGCTGCGCACCGCGCCGCAGCGGCTGAACGAGGTGCGCCTCGCAGCCGACGACCTGAGCGGGCCGCCCAGCGCCGCTGCCGCACGCCTCCTTGCGCATCTTCCGGACGCCGCGCCGATTTCGGTGCTGCGCATCACCCGGCTCGCGCTCGAGTGGCAGGAAGCGAAATTCGCCAACGGCGAAACGCGCCGGTGGCGCAACAATACGTTCACGAGCGGCACGTGGGCCGATCTGGATGCCCGAATCCTCGAGATCCTTGGCGCGGCCACCCTTGAGGATGCGCATGCCATGCCTGGCGCAGCTGGCGCCCCTTGGCTCGCATGCGACACGCTCGGCGCAGCGCTCGCGCGCCGCGGCGCGGGCTTCAAGGTTGGCGAGCCGCTGGTGCTATGGCGCCTGCGCGAACTGGCCGCAGCAGGCGAATTGCGTCTGCGCGACGACATGTGCGCCGCATGCCCAGGCGTCGCTGAAGCCGGCGCCGACGCTGCCGCCCACCACTCGCGCGCCGCGCACCCCTCGCTCTCTTACACCGCAGTCCATCTTTTCCTTTCCCGCTGAACTCCCATGGCACGCACCCGAGCGCCCGACCACGAAACGCAACGCGACCAGATTCTCGAGCTCGCGGCAGCCAAGTTCGCACAGACGAGCTACCCGAGCACATCGATGTCCGATCTCGCAGCGGCGAGCGGGACCTCGAAAGCGCGCCTCTATCACTATTACGAGAGCAAGGAAGCCATCCTCTTCGATCTGCTCGACCGCTACACGAAGCGACTGATGTTGATCATCGCGGAGGTCGAAGGCGCCAGCCAGCGGCGGGGCCTGGACGAGCGCGAGACGTTCGCCGAGCTGATCCGCGCATTCCTCGCCGAATACGAGACCTCGCACAGCCGCCATGTGGCGCTGCTCAACGACGTGAAGTATCTCGTCGACGCACAGCGCGAGATCGTCCTGAACCGCCAGCGCGACGTGGTCGCCGCGTTCACACGCCAGCTCGCGCGCGCCTATCCGGACCACGTCACTACAGAGAACCAGACCTCGCTGACCATGATGGTGTTCGGCATGATCAACTGGACGTTCACCTGGCTCAAGCCGGGCGGACGCATGGGCTACCGGGACTTCGCGGAGCAGGTCATTGAGATGATCGACCACGGTCTGAAGGCCGCCTGACCAGCCGCGGTTTTTTAGATCGGATTGATGCAACGCAACAAGACATGCCGACACAATCGTTGATTCGTCAAATTATCCAAAAATAATATCCGTTAAAAATCAATAGATTACGACTGAATTCAGAAAAATTAGACGCAACCCTCAGACCAAAAATACGGGTTTTCCCTAGATCGCACCCAGGGTTTCCGCTAGAATCCGTTTTGCATCGCATCATGCATGCGCTGCACCTCGCATTCTAAGGAGAACCCATCATGACCCAGCATCCGACCCCAACCAACGAGCCCATCCTGCCGTCCGGCCGCTCGCTGTCGTCCGGTCATTCGCCGGCCATGGTGCGCGTCCTCACCTCCGCCGATCGCGAGCGCTTGCTGACCCACTTCCTCGCGCTCGACACCGAGGACCGCCTCCTGCGCTTCGGCCAGGCAGCACCGGACCACGTGATCGAAAACTACGTCCGCTCGATGGACTTCACCCGCGATACCGTCTTTGGCGTGTTCGACCATCAGCTGCAACTCATGGGCGTCGGCCATCTGGCCTATCTGCCTGCAGACGGCAACGGCCGCACGGCCGAGTTCGGCGTCTCCGTGCTCGAATCGGCGCGCGGCCAGGGCATCGGCACGAAGCTGTTCGAGCGCGCCGCTATTCGCAGCCGCAACACGCACGTCACGACGCTCTATATGCACTGTCTGTCGCGCAACTCGACCATGATGCATATCGCGAAGAAGTCAGGCATGAAGATCGAGTACGCCTACGGCGAAGCCGATGCGTACCTCTCGCTCAAACCCGCCGATCAGAGCAGCATCATCGCGGAAATGCTTCAAGAGCAAGCGGCGGTGTTCGACTACGCGCTCAAGCGCCAGGCTCGCCAGGCGTCCAGACTGATCGAGACGATCCTCCCGCAAGCGGTTGCGGCGTGACTCCTGCCCCGTTGGGTGAAGTAGATCGGAAAAAGCGGCTTCGGCCGCTTTTTCACCATCTGCGGGGTGGAATCGGCGCGCAAAGGCTCAAAGGATCGGCAACGCCGTCGTCTCCTTGAAAGTCTGAAGCGAGAAGCTCGACTTCACGTCGATCACGGACGAGTGATGCAGCAACTGGTCCTGCACGAAGCGAGAGAAATGCGCCATGTCCTCAACCTGTACGCGCAGCAGGAAATCCATGTCGCCCGTCATTGCGTGGCACGCCACCACTTCCGGCCAGGTCTGCACCGCCGCCCGAAAGAGCTCCGCGTGGGTGACACCTTCACGCCCCGCCGCTGTGGGCCCGCGCTTTTCCAGCCGCACGTTCACGTAGGCCAGCAGGTCGAGCCCGAGCTTCTGCGCGTCGAGCAACGCCACATAACTCCGTATCACGCCGATCTCCTCGAGCCGCCGAATACGCCGCAAGCATGGGCTTGGAGAGAGATTCACACGCTCGGCAATTTCCTGATTCGAGAGCCGACCATTCTCC
The DNA here is from genome assembly GCF_051125215.1 of Paraburkholderia sp. A3BS-1L. Lineage (NCBI taxonomy): Bacteria > Pseudomonadati > Pseudomonadota > Betaproteobacteria > Burkholderiales > Burkholderiaceae > Paraburkholderia > Paraburkholderia sp. A3BS-1L. Next base: position 3,062,651 of record NZ_CP120442.1, read on the forward strand.
TGAAGAATCGCCAGAATCCGCCGGTCGATCGCGTCTAATTCAATGCTCGCCATTTTCTGCCATCTCATGTATCGATAATGGCAGTTTATAGCGCAAATCACTGGCTGACAGACTCAACTCGCAAGCTTTTGCCCAATCTGGACAGCTACACTTTGCCGCACGAAATCACCATTCCGCGATCGGCAAGGAGACAGCCATGCAAGTCCCTCATTGGGAGAACCCCGTCGGCACCGACGGCTTCGAGTTCATCGAATACACCGCGCCGGATCCCAAGGCGCTCGGCAAGTTGTTCGAACGCATGGGCTTCACCGCCGTTGCGCGCCATCGGCACAAGGACGTGACGCTTTACCGCCAGGGCGACATCAACTTCATCGTCAACGGCGAGCCGGATTCGTTCGCACAGCGTTTCGCGCGCCTGCATGGCCCGTCGATCTGCGCGATTGCGTTCCGCGTGCAAGACGCCGCCAAGGCGTACAAGCACGCGCTCGAACTGGGCGCCTGGGGCTTCGACAACAAGACCGGCCCGATGGAGCTGAACATCCCGGCGATCAAGGGCATCGGCGACTCGCTGATCTATTTCGTCGACCGCTGGCGCGGCAAGAACGGCGCGGCGCCGGGCAGCATCGGCGACATCAGCATCTATGACGTCGACTTCGAGCCGATTCCGGGCGCCGAGCAAAACCCGACGGGACATGGCCTCACCTACATCGACCACCTCACGCACAACGTGCATCGCGGCCGCATGAACGAATGGGCGGAGTTCTACGAGCGCCTCTTCAACTTCCGCGAAATCCGTTACTTCGACATCGAAGGCAAGGTGACGGGCGTGAAGTCGAAGGCAATGACCTCGCCCTGCGGCAAGATCCGCATTCCGATCAATGAGGAAGGCGGCGAGACGGCCGGCCAGATCCAGGAATATCTCGACGCGTACCACGGCGAAGGCATCCAGCACATCGCGCTCGGCACCAATGACATCTACCGTACGGTGGATGGCCTGCGCGCCTCGCAGATCGCGCTGCTCGATACGATCGATACCTATTACGAACTTGTGGACCGCCGCATTCCGAATCACGGCGAGCCGCTGGACGAACTCAAGAAGCGCAAGATCCTGATCGACGGGATGCCTGAAGACCTGCTGCTGCAGATTTTCACCGAGAACCAGATTGGGCCGATCTTCTTCGAGATCATTCAGCGCAAGGGGAATCAGGGCTTCGGCGAGGGCAACTTCAAGGCGCTGTTCGAATCGATCGAACTCGACCAGATCCGCCGCGGCGTGGTGAAAGACAAGGCCTGAGCCTGACGAAATTCCACGCTTCAGTATGCAAAAAGGGCGAAGATCGCATGATCTTCGCCCTTTTTAGTTTTGGAATCCGCCGCCGCACACCCCGCAACGGATTCGGATGAATGGAATGCTGCGCGGATCAGCGCGGCATCGGGATCAACGTTTGACGCTCGGCCCGACCTTCACAGCCGGCGTGGTGTTCGAGTCAGCCTTTGCACACAGCGTGTACTGCGCGCACGACGTCGATGCATTCGCGCCGCTTTTCGTGCTGGCGTTCGAATGCAGGGGCGCGCTCATGGCGAAGAACGCGGCCGAGACCATCAGGAAGGTCTGGATATGTCGATTGTTCATGCGGTACTCCTATTTTGAAACAACCTTTCACTGCGCAATGGCACGTTCGCACCCTGAATTTCTCGGGCGCGTCGCGGTTTGCACAAATGAGGGAGTGAGAGAGGATATTCAAGAATCGCCCGCTGCGGTGCAACTTTTACATGCCGTTACCTCGCGCCCAACTCCGACGCATCCTTTGTTACACGGCCCCTTCAGGCCTTTCAGCGTCCTTACCCGGCCACTGAATTCGGCCCGACAGAGCCCGGTGACGCGCACGATTCATGCAGGGTTTCCCGTGGGGGCGGCGGGTTTGCCCGAGTGCTACCATCGCTCAAAAGAAGCCACGATGGCGAGCCTCGGCCAACGCGTCCACAAGACGCCAAGGTCCCCCGAAGTTCTGGCGATCCCACAACGGATTGAACGGATTGGTTCGATGGAGGAAGACACATAATGAATGCCCCGCTAGAAGCCGGTCAGCGCGCTTCGCTCGAAGCCGCACTCGCTTCCGTCACGCTCGACGACAAATACACCCTCGAACGCGGCCGCGCGTACATGAGCGGCATCCAGGCGCTGGTCCGTCTGCCGATGCTGCAGCAGGAACGCGACAAGGCCGCCGGTCTCAATACCGCGGGGTTCATTTCAGGCTATCGCGGCTCGCCCCTGGGCGGTCTCGATCAGTCGCTCTGGAAGGCGAAGCAGCATCTCGCCGCCCATCAAATCGTATTTCAACCCGGCGTCAATGAAGACCTCGCCGCGACCGCCGTATGGGGTTCGCAGCAGGTGAACCTGTACCCATCGGCGAAATACGACGGCGTGTTTTCCATGTGGTACGGCAAGGGCCCCGGCGTCGACCGCTGCGGCGACGTCTTCAAGCACGGCAATTCCGCCGGCTCGTCGCCCCACGGCGGCGTGCTCGTGCTCGCCGGCGACGACCATGCCGCCAAGTCGTCCACGCTCGCGCACCAGTCCGAACACATCTTCAAGGCCTGCGGACTGCCGGTGCTGTTCCCCTCGAACGTGCAGGAGTATCTCGACTTCGGGCTGCACGGCTGGGCAATGAGCCGCTACTCGGGTCTCTGGGTCGCGATGAAGTGCGTGACCGACGTGGTCGAATCGTCGGCATCGGTGGAGATCGATCCGCATCGCACCCGCATCGTCCTGCCCGAAGACTTCGCGATGCCCGAGGGCGGCCTGAACATCCGCTGGCCCGATCCGCCGCTCGTGCAGGAGGCGCGGCTGCTCGACTACAAGTGGTACGCGGGCCTCGCCTACGTGCGGGCCAACAAGCTCGATCGCATCGAGATCGATTCGCCGCACGCGCGCTTTGGCATCATTACCGGCGGCAAGGCCTATCTCGACGTGCGCCAGGCGCTCACCGACCTCGGCCTCGACGATGAAACCTGCTCGCGCATCGGCATCCGGCTCTACAAGGTGGGCTGCGTGTGGCCGCTCGAAGCCCAGGGCGCGCATGCGTTCGCGCGCGGGCTCGAAGAGATTCTCGTGGTCGAGGAAAAGCGCCAGATTCTCGAGTACGCGATCAAGGAAGAGTTGTACAACTGGCCGGACGCGCAGCGTCCGCGCGTGTACGGCAAGTTCGACGAAAAGGATGGCGCCGGCGGCGAATGGTCGGTGCCGATGGGCAACTGGCTGCTGCCCGCGCACTACGAGCTGTCGCCCGCGATCATCGCCAAGGCTATCGCCACGCGCCTCGACAAGCTCGATCTGCCCTCCGACGTGCGCGCGCGCATCGCGTCGCGCATCGCGGTGATCGAAGCGAAGGAAAAAGCGCTCGCGAAGCCGCGCGTGCAGGTCGAGCGCAAGCCGTGGTTCTGCTCGGGCTGCCCGCACAACACGTCGACCAATGTGCCCGAAGGCTCGCGCGCGATGGCCGGCATCGGCTGCCACTACATGACCGTGTGGATGGACCGCAGCACGAGCACCTTCAGCCAGATGGGCGGCGAAGGCGTGGCGTGGGTCGGCCAGGCGCCGTTCACGAACGACAAGCATGTGTTCGCGAACCTCGGCGACGGCACCTACTTCCACTCGGGCCTGCTCGCGATCCGCGCGGCGATCGCCTCGAAGGCAAACATCACCTACAAGATCCTCTACAACGACGCGGTCGCCATGACGGGCGGCCAACCCGTGGACGGCGTGCTCACCGTGCCGCAGATCACACATCAGCTCGCCTCCGAAGGCGCGGCGAAGATCGTGATCGTGACCGACGAGCCCGAGAAGTATCAGGGCGTCACCACACTCGCACCAGGCGTGACGATCCACCATCGCGATCAGCTCGACGCGATCCAGCGCGAGCTGCGCGAGATTGCCGGCACCACCATCCTGATCTACGACCAGACCTGCGCAACCGAGAAGCGCCGCCGCCGCAAACGCGGCACGTATCCCGATCCGGCGAAACGCGTCGTCATCAACGAAGCGGTCTGCGAAGGCTGTGGCGATTGCTCCGTGCAATCGAATTGCTTGAGCGTCGAGCCGCTCGACACCGAATACGGCACCAAGCGCAAGATCAACCAGTCCACCTGCAACAAGGACTTCTCGTGCGTGAAGGGCTTCTGCCCGAGCTTTGTCACGGTCGAAGGCGGCCAGTTGCGCAAGCCGAAATCGAACACCGTGGTGAGCGACGCGATGCCGCCCGTGCCGAGGCCCGAGGTGCCCGCGATCGGCCAGCCCTATGGCGTGCTCGTGACGGGGGTGGGCGGCACCGGCGTGGTGACGATCGGCGCGCTGCTCGGCATGGCCGCGCACCTCGAAGCAAAGGGCGTAACCGTGCTCGACGTCACCGGCCTCGCGCAAAAGGGCGGCGCGGTGATGAGCCACGTGCAGATCGCCAACCGCCCCGCGGACATCCACGCGACGCGCATCGCCATGGGCGAGGCGGGGCTCGTGATCGGCTGCGACGCCATCGTGACGGCCAGCGACGACTGCGTTTCGCGCATGCAGGAAGGTCAGACGCACGTCGTGCTCAACAGCGCACCCACGCCCACCGCCGAGTTCATCAAGAACCCGCAGTGGCGATTCCCGGGCTCCAGCACCGAAGCCGACGTGCGTGCGGCGGCCGGCGCCGACAACGTCGCCACCGTCGATGCGAACCGCTATGCGCTCGCCCTGCTCGGCGATGCGATCTACACCAACCCGTTCGTGCTTGGCTACGCGTGGCAGCGCGGCTGGCTGCCGCTCATGCACGAGTCGCTCACGCGCGCGATCGAGTTGAATGCGGTGCAGGTCGAAAAGAATCTCGCCGCGTTCGAATGGGGCCGGCGCGTCGCGCACGACCGCGAGGCCGTGGACCGGCTCGTGAAATCGCCCGCGCCGGGCGCCGATGCCGGCGGTGCGAAAATCGTTTCGCTGCACACGCCCAGGTCGCTCGACACGCTCATCGAAAAGCGCGCGCGCTATCTCGCCGCGTATCAGAACGAGGCCTATGCGCAGCGCTATCTGGCGTTCGTCGACGAGGTGCGCCGCGCCGAAGCGAAGCTCGAACGCGCCGATGCCGGCCCGAACGAGCAACCGCTGACCGAATCCGTCGCGAAAAACCTGCACAAGCTGATGGCGTACAAGGACGAGTACGAGGTCGCGCGCCTTTACGCCGATCCGGCGTTCGTCGAGAAACTCAAGGCGAGCTTCGAGGGCGACTGGAAGCTCAACTTCCATCTCGCGCCGCCGTCGTTCGCGAAGCACGACGGAAAGGGCCATCTGGTGAAGAAGCAGTACGGCCCGCGCATGTTCACGGCCCTGCGCGTGCTCGCGAAGCTCAAGTTCTTGCGCGGCACGGCGCTCGATCCGTTCGGCCGCACCGAGGAGCGCCGCCACGAGCGCGCACTGATCGGCGAGTACGAAGCGCTCGTGCGCGAAATCATCGGCGGGTTGAGCGAGGTGAACCTCCCGCTCGCGATCGAACTGGCGAATCTGCCCGACGCGATTCGCGGCTACGGCCACGTGAAGGAGAACAACCTCAAGGCCACGCGCGCGAAGTGGGCAACGCTGCTCGCGAAGTGGCGTTCGCCGGAGAACGGGACAGCGCGCCACGCGGCTTGATCGTGGCTTGATCGTGGCTTGATCGCAAATTCAAAGCCGTAAAAAACGAAGGGCGCTCCGCCAAAAGCGAAGCGCCCTTCTCATCGCACGAGGCCGACAGCACGCCGCCAGCCTCGGCTAACCCGCAAAACCCCGCTTAGCGCGCGGCCTTGTTCACCGCGGCATTCGCAGAAGCCACGGCCGTCATGTTGATGATGCGTCGCACCGTCGCCGCCGGCGTGAGAATGTGCACGGGCTTGGACGCGCCCAGCAGGAACGGGCCCACCGTCACGCCTTCGCCGCCCACCACCTTCAGCAGGTTGTACGCGATGTTCGCCGCTTCCACGTTCGGCATGATCAGCAGGTTCGCCTCGCCCGAGAGCGTGGTGCCCGGGAACGACTGCTTGCGGATCAGTTCGGAGAGCGCCGCATCGCCGTGCATTTCCCCATCGACTTCGAGTTGCGGCGCGCGTTGCGCGATCAGCTCGCGCGCGGCCTGCATGCGCTGCGAGGTCGACGAACGCACGCTGCCGAAGTTCGAGCTCGACAGCAGCGCCACCTTCGGCGTAATGCCGAACTTCTCGATCTCGCGCGCAGCCAGGATCGTCATGTCGGCGAGTTGCTCGGCGCTCGGCACCTCGTTCACGTAGGTGTCGCTGATGAAGAGGTTCCGGCCCGGCAGCATCAGCAGATTCATCGCTGCATAGTTGTCGGCGTCGGCCGCCTTGCCCAGCACCTGCTCGATGTACTTGAGGTGATAGTCGAAGCTGTTCATCAGACCGCAGATCATGCCGTCCGCGTCGCCCAGATGCACGAGGATCGCGCCGATCAGCGTGTTGAACTTGCGCATCGACGCTTTCGCGACGTCGGGCGTGATGCCATGGCGCGCACCAAGCTCGTGGTACGCCTGCCAGCTCTTCTGGAAGCGCGGATCGTCTTCGGGATCGACGATCTCGAAGTCGGTGCCCGGGCGCAGCTTCGAGCCCATCTTCTTCAGGCGCATCTCGACCACCGAAGGACGGCCCACGATGATGGGCTTCGCAATCTTTTCGGTGAGCACGAACTGCGCGGCGCGCAGCACGCGCTCGTCCTCGCCCTCGGCGAACACGATGCGCGCGCAGTTGGCCTTGGCCGCCGCAAACACCGGACGCATCACCATGCCCGAGCGGTAGACGGTCGCGCCGAGCTGCTCGCGGTAGGCGTCCATGTCGGCGATCGGGCGCGTGGCCACGCCCGACTCCATCGCGGCCTGTGCAACTGCCGGCGCGATCTTGATGATGAGGCGCGGATCGAAGGGCTTCGGAATCAGATATTCCGGACCGAATTCGAGCGTGTGGCCTTCATAGGCCTTGGCCACTTCGTCGCCCTGGTCGGTTTCCTCGGCGAGTTCCGCGATCGCGCGCACGCATGCGAGCTTCATCTCTTCCGTGATGGTGGTCGCGCCCACGTCGAGCGCGCCGCGGAAGATGAACGGGAAGCACAGCACGTTGTTGACCTGGTTCGGATAGTCCGAACGGCCCGTGGCGATGATCGCGTCCGGACGCACCTTCTTCGCTTCTTCCGGGCGGATTTCCGGCTCCGGGTTCGCGAGTGCCAGGATCAGCGGCTTGTCGCCCATTTCCTTGACCATCTCGGGCTTGAGCACGCCCGCGCCCGAGCAGCCGAGGAACACGTCGGCGCCCTTGGTGGCGTCGCCGAGCGTGCGCGCTTGCGTGTTGGCGGCGTAACGCGCCTTGGACGGATCGAGATTGCCGCGGCCTTCGTAGATCACGCCCTTCGAGTCGGCAACGAGGATGTTCTCTTTCTTCAGACCCAGCTTCACGAGCAGATCCAGACAGGCGATGGCCGCCGCGCCCGCGCCCGAGCACACGAGCTTCACGCTGCCCAGTTCCTTGCCCACGACCTTCAGGCCGTTGAGGATGGCTGCCGAAGCGATGATGGCCGTGCCATGCTGGTCGTCGTGGAAGACGGGGATCTTCATGCGCTCGCGCAGCTTCTGCTCGATGTAGAAGCACTCGGGCGCCTTGATGTCCTCGAGGTTGATGCCGCCGAGCGTGGGCTCGAGCATGGCGATGGCTTCGACGAGCTTGTCCGGATCGTTCTCGTCGAGCTCGATGTCGAACACGTCGATGCCGGCGAACTTCTTGAACAGGCAGCCCTTGCCTTCCATCACGGGCTTGGCCGCAAGCGGGCCGATGTTGCCGAGACCGAGCACGGCCGTGCCGTTGGTCACGACGCCGACGAGGTTGGCGCGCGACGTGTACTTCTGCGCATCGAGGGGATCGGCGTGGATCGCCTCGCAAGCCGCGGCCACGCCCGGCGAATACGCGAGCGAGAGATCGAGCTGGTTGGAGAGCGGTTTGGTAGGCGTGACCGAAATCTTGCCGGGCTTCGGATTCTGGTGATACGCGAGCGCGCTTTGCTTCAGTTGTTCATCCATTTTCGGGCCTGCCAGGACGTGAGAGACGAGTGAAATTTTATGTTCGTAGGCCCGCCGGATCGCGCGACGCTCAGGCTCTCGGCGATGGCAGGTCCTGCGCACATGCAACAAACAACGCGGCGGCGGCAGACCCGGACCATAGGCGAAACGGCGCGGGCGAAATGGCGGGGGAATAGTGTACACCCCACCATGTTCGCAGCGAGTCGGGGCAAAGACTGATACCGGGAATTTGTAGCGCGCTGGAGTCACTGTCACGCTTGCGACACATCGCCCGGCATCAGGTTGCATCGGGCCCCGCATCAGACCTCGCATCAAGCCCCATACGCACGCCATCAAGACACTCGAGTGACATCGCGCCCCATCTCGATATACCGTCTTCGCGAACTTCAGCGCTTATTCGAGCGCTGCGCCGCGCCGTTCGGGAATCAGGAAAAGCGTCGCGAGAATGTCCAGCACGTAAATCGCCGCGAGCATGCCGAGCGCCGCCGTGAATGAGTAGCGGGCCGCCATCGCGCCGACCGCCAGCGGCCCGAAGCCGCCCACCGCCCGGCCGATGTTGAACAGGACGTTCTGGGCGGTGGCGCGCGCGGCCGTCGGATAGAGCTCCGAAATGAGCGCGCCATAGCCGCCGATCATGCCGTTCACAAACACGCCCATGGCCGCCCCGCCGATCAGCAGCGCGAACGGCGTGCTCAGATGGGTGTAGACGTACACCATCGCCACCGCTCCCACCTGATAGAACAGGAACGTGGGCCGGCGCCCGAAGCGGTCGGCCGCCACGCCGAAAAGCCAGATTCCGAGCGCCATGCCCGCGACGGTCGCAGCGGTCCAGAGGCCGGACTTCGTGAGCGAATAGCCAAAGGACTTCGAAAGATAGGCGGGCAGCCAGATCATGAGCCCGTAGTAGCCAAAGTTCTGCACCGAGCAGAGCACCGTCACGCCAAGACTCGCGCGCGCCGTGCGGGCGTCGGCGACCAGCAGCCGGAGCGCGCGCAGCCATGCGCCGCGCTCGCGTGCAGGCGCCTGGGCCTGCATCCGCTCAACACGCGCCCGATGGGCCACGAACAACTCGGGTTCTTCCACGCTCCGGCGCACGACGAACGACACCACGGCGGGTAACAGGCCGATCGCAAACATGCCGCGCCAGCCGATCAGCGGCAAGAGCCACGGCGTGAGTAGCGCCGCGGCGAGCACGCCCACCTGCCAGCCCAGCCCGACATACGACGACGCTCGCGCGCGCAGCCGGTCGGGCCAGGCCTCGGCAACCAGCGCCATGCCGATGCCGAACTCGCCGCCGAGCCCGATGCCGGCGATCGTCCGGTAGACCAGCAAATCGGCATAGCCGCGCGAAAGCGCGCACAGCCCGGTGAAGACGGCGAACACCAGAATCGTCCAGGTCAGCACGCGCACGCGCCCGAAGCGGTCAGAAAGCAGCCCGAACACGATGCCGCCCACCACTGCGCCCACCAGCGTCCATGTGACGAGCGAGCCGGCCTGCGCGCCCGAGAGATGCAGATCGGCGCTGATGGCGGGCAGCATGAAGCCGAGCATCAGCAAGTCGAAACCGTCCATGGCGTAGCCGAGCACCGAGGCAATCAGCGCGCGCACGGCGTGGCCGCCCACGGGCGCCGCATGCAGGGCTTCGCCTGCTGTATGCGGGACGGCGGCGGGCGCGATGGCGGTATCGGCGGGCGAGAGTTCCGACGACCCGGAAGGGGGTCCGGGATTCGGTTCAGGACGGGAGGCGGCAGTCATTCGGACAATCCTTTGCAAGGCGCGGGCCAGACGAAAACCGGCGTGAGTTTACTGGCGTGCCCGCGCAGCCACAACCAGAGCGACGTGGCCGGCGCACTCCCCGGGCGCACCCCATCCCACCCTATAAAGCCGGCGTGCGCTGTCAGCGCGACTCGTCGGCGAAGGTCAAGTCGGGTAAAATACCCGCCTACGCGCGCAAGAAAAGCCGTCCGGAGCGAGCGAGTCGCCAGAAGCCAAACCTCTGACGATCGACGCCATCCGGGCCGTGCATCGCGAGTTCCGCTGCATGCCGCGCAGACTCGCCGTGCCAGCGCCACCGGGCCCAGCGCCCGCCCTCCTCCGCATTCATCTATCCAAGGATTCGCCCATGACAGGCTACGATCGCCAGACGATCTCGGACGCAACCGCGAAAATGCTGCTCGAAGTGAAGGCCGTGCACTTCAACGCCGAAAAACCCTTCATCTTCACTTCCGGCTGGGCGAGCCCGGTCTATATCGACTGCCGCAGGCTGATCTCGTATCCGCGCGTGCGCCGCGGCTTGATGGAAATGGCTGAGGCCACCATTCTGCGCGACGTCGGCTACGAGCAGATCGACGCCGTGGCCGGCGGCGAAACCGCGGGCATTCCGTTCGCGGCGTGGCTCTCGGACCGCCTGATGGTGCCGATGCAGTACGTGCGCAAGAAGCCGAAGGGCTTTGGCCGCAACGCGCAAATCGAAGGTCTGCTCACCGAAGGCCAGCGCGTGCTGCTGGTCGAGGACCTGACCACCGACAGCCGCAGCAAGATCAACTTCATCAACGCGCTGCGCACCGCCGGCGCGCAGGTGAACCACTGCTTCGTGCTGTTCCACTACAACATTTTCAAGGAAAGCGTCTCGGTCCTGAAAGACATCGACGTCGACCTGCACGCGCTCGCCACGTGGTGGGACGTGCTGCGCGTCGCCAAGGAATCGGGCTACTTCGAAACGAAGACGCTCGACGAAGTCGAGAAATTCCTCCACGCTCCCGCCGAATGGTCGGCGGCGCATGGCGGCGCGACCTCGGCGCCGCAATAAGTCTGCGAGCGGTGCGCGCGACTCGTCCGCCGCGCGCACCGCTCACAAACAAAAAAGCCATCTGTCGAAAGGCAGATGGGCTTTTTTCATGCGCCGCGCAAAACATCATGCGGCGGCGCGCGCTCAGGACGCGGCTTCGCCAGTCACGCCGTCGTCAGGCGCATGCGATGAAAGATTGAGCAGGCCGTTGCTCTGTGCGTACTGAAACAGTTCCGAGTCGCGATCGAGCCCGAGCTTGCGCATGGCCGTGTTCTTCTGAGTGCTGATCGTTTTGATGCTGCGATTGAGCTTCTCGGAAATTTCCTTGATCGTCATGCCCGAAACAAAAAGCCGCACCACTTCGAGTTCCCGCTTCGACAGGATGACTTCCTCGTTCTTGCCGCCGCTGTTGATGCGCAATGATTCGAGCGCCACCTTCACCTGCGGGCTCATGTATTCGAGATTACGGCTCACATGCTGCACGGCGAGTCCGATATGGCTCAGGTCGTCGGACTTGTGAACCACCGCGATCACGCCGAGTTCGCCCAGCCGCTTCAGGAGCGCCGCGTTTTCGAGCATCGTCAGGACGACGATGGGAATATTCGGGAAATTGCGGCGCAAATAGCCGATGAGCGGCAGGCCGTCGCCGTACTGGCCGCCCGGCATGGCGAGGTCCGTGACGAGCACGTCGCATGGCGTGGTCTGCAGCGCCTTGATCAGTTCGGTGGACTGACGGGCACGGCCGACGATCTGAATACCCGGGAACTTAAGTAGCGCATGCTCGGCGCCGAACAAGATCACCGGATGATCGTCCGCGACTACGACCCTGATTGGCTGCTGCATTACCCCTCCGTGGAGACCGTCCTGGTCATCTTTCTTTGTGGTCGGCCAGTTGCCCGAGAAACCGCTCGTTGCCGAAACATCGTCTTTTGCGTGGGCAGGAAAGCAGGCGACTATAGCCGATTTTCGCGCGCGCGCGACCTTCAGACGGCCAAAACGCGTTAGCTTAACGCCTTATTATTGAACGAAGTTCAGTGTGGCACACAATTCTAAACACCCCGTCGGCAGTGTGTCATGCGTCTTTAACCAACATACAGGAGAACTGCTTCCATGCTAGCTCCATGCACCCATGCACGCGCATGTTCCCCGTTGCTGTCCGCCAGGTCTTTGCGCGCCATCGGCGCAGGCCTTACTCTCGTCGCGCTGGCATGCGCGAATGCACACGCGCAAGGCACGTTTGCGCTCAGCAGTGCGGACTTTCGCGACGGCGGACGGGTTGCCGCGCCGCAGGTGTTCAACGACAACGGCTGCACGGGCGCGAATCGGTCGCCGCAATTGGCGTGGCGCAATCCGCCGGCAGGCACGCGCAGCTATGCGGTCACGGTTTTCGATCCCGATGCGCCGGGCCGCGGATGGTGGCACTGGGCCGTCGCCAACATTCCGGCGCGCGTGAATGCGCTGGCCGAAAACGCCAGCGCCTCGGGCACCATAACAAAGCTCGGCGCGCTCGAGGCGCGCAACGACTTCGGCAGCACCGGCTACGGCGGCCCGTGCCCGCCGCCGGGCAAGCCGCACCGCTATATCGTGACCGTCTACGCACTTGGGGTCGACAAACTCGCGCTCTCCGCAGACGGGCCCGCGATGGCGTTCGATCACCAGATTCACGGCGCCGCGCTCGGCAGCGCGCGGATAACTGTTATGTATGGGCGCTGAAATATACGCCTGTCGCACGGTTTGTGCGTAGTCCGGACGAATCGCAGCGACCAGAATGTCACGTGAAGTCCCGGCGCAACCCCAGCGCCCCTTTCGTCGTTCAACCTTTCTGCTGGAGTCGTACATGTCTCGAATCGTCATTGCGTATCACAGCGGCTACGGCCACACAAAAAAACTTGCCGAGGCCGTGTTCGCCGGGCTGCAAAGCGCGGGCGCAGATGCGAAGCTGCTCGCGGTCGCCGAGATCGACGATGCCGGCTGGGCCGAGCTCGACGCCGCCGACGCCATCGTGTTCGGCGCGCCGACCTATATGGGCGGGCCGTCCGCCGACTTCAAGAAGTTCGCCGACGCAAGCTCTAAAGCCTGATTCACGCAAAAATGGAAGGACAAGATCGCTGCGGGCTTCACGAACTCCGCCACGATGAACGGCGACAAGTTCTCCACCATCCAGTATTTCGTGACGCTCGCGATGCAGCACAGCATGATCTGGTCGGGCACCGGCATGATGCCCTCGAACACGAAGGCGGCCACCCGCAACGACCTGAACTTCGTGGGGGGATTCACGGGCCTGCTCGCGCAATCGCCCGCCGACGCCTCGCCCGATGAAGCGCCGCCCGCCGGCGATCTCGAAACCGCCCGGGCGTTCGGCGCGCGCATCGCCGCCGTTACGGCCCGCTGGCTGGCCGGGCGGGCCGCCACGGCTTGATACGGGTTCCTCCCGATTTTTTTCCGGCGGCCGCCGCACGTCGGGCGGCCAACGGTCTTAAAATACCGTTCCGGCGCCGCATGAGTGAGCGCCGCGCGGCTACCCTCGCTGGCGCGGCGGGTAGCGCCCGCAATCCCCGAGTTTCAGAGAGACCGAGATGAGCACGAAAGTTTTTGTCGACGGACAGGAAGGCACGACCGGCCTGAAGATTTTCGAATACCTGTCGCAGCGCGCCGACGTCGAGATCCTGCGGATCGACGAGGCAAAGCGCAAGGACGTCGAGGAACGCCGCCGCCTCATCAACGCGTCCGACGTGACCTTCCTGTGCCTGCCCGACGTCGCCTCGCGCGAGTCGGCGTCGCTGGTCGAAAACGAGCGCACGGTGCTCATCGACGCGAGCACGGCCTTCCGCACCCATGCCGACTGGGCCTACGGCCTGCCCGAGCTGACCCGCGCGCAGCGCGAGCGCGTACGCAGCGCCAGGCGCATCGCCGTGCCGGGCTGCCACGCGTCGGCATTCGTGCTGGCCATGCGCCCGCTCGTCGAGGCTGGGCTCGTGGCACCCGATTTCGCGGCGCACGCCTACTCGCTCACCGGTTACAGCGGCGGCGGCAAGAAGATGATCGCGGAGTACGAAGCCGGCGGCAACGCGAAGCTCATGAGCCCGCGCCCCTACGCGCTCGGCCTCACGCACAAGCATCTGCCGGAAATGGCGTTTCACGGCGGCCTGACAAGCGCGCCCGTGTTCACGCCGATCGTGGGCCCGTTCTACAAGGGACTCGCGGTCACGACCTATTATTCGCCGCAGCAACTCGCGCGCCGCGCCAAGCCCGAAGACGTGCTGGCGCTCTACGCCGAGTACTACCGCGGCGAAAAATTCGTGCGCGTGATGCCGTTCGACGCCGAGGCCAATCTGGACTCGGGCGCGCTCGATGTCCAGGCGAATAACGACACCAACCGCGTCGACCTGTTCGTGTTCGGCAACGACGAGCAGTTCGTCACCGTCGCGCGTCTGGACAATCTGGGCAAGGGCGCTTCGGGCGCGGCGATTCAGTGCATGAACCTTGCGATCGGCGCGGCCGAGGACACCGGGCTGAAGGGCTGAGGCTGCGGCAAGCCATCCAGCATCCCCGGCGGCGGATAACAGCAAAAGACCCGGCACTGCGAAATGCCGGGTCTTTTTGTTTGTGCAGGCGTTGTGCGAAATGCACAGGCAAAAAAAAAAGCCCGCCATGGTTGGCGGGCTGAATCCATATCAGAGGAGACATGGAGGAGACAGAAACAAGTATATCGAACTACTTGGTGCGATGCAACATGTAAAGTAGTATGGACCCTGAACGTTGCTAATAAACAACAAAAATGACGATCAGGATTACCCGGATAGGAATCCACAGGTCCGCGCGGCGTGCCCACGGCCTGCAGGAGCGGTCCGGGATGTCCGTGAGAAACCCCGGCAGCCGCTACTGGGAAACCATCGAGAGAATGAACGTCAACTGGTCGAGTCCCACCGGGCGCACCAGATGCACGTCGAAGCCGGCAGCAAGCGCTTCGTCGCGGTGGCGCGACTCGCCCCAGCCGCTCAGCGCGATCAAAAGCGGCGCACGCGCACCGCAGGCTTCCCGCAGACGCTGCACGAGAGCGGCCGGCTCGCCATCGGGTGCGAGCGACAGCGCGACGATCGCCACGTCCGGCACGAAACGCGCAGCGGCTTCGGCGGCGGCGTCGAGTGTTTTCGCCATGGCGGTCGCGTAGTGCAGGTCGGCCAGCAACGTGCCGAGCCCTGCCAGCGACTTCTCGTCATGATCGGCGATCAGGATGCGCGTCTCCATCCGCCGTCTCCATTCCCACTGGTTCCACTGATTTGCATCGTTCCCCGTACGCTCGCGTGGCGCGGAGCCTTGCCGTCAACCCTTGTCCAAGCGCCTTATTCGTCCCACATTATCCCCCCGCGCCGGTCCTCGCTGTGTGCGTCAGCGCGCGAGCCCCGAGGATTTTGACCGCGCCGATCAAGCACGCCCCGCCCGGCGCGCCGCAACCTTGCCGAGCACCGCGAAATCGCTTTCTCCGTCGCCGTGTGCAACGGCATCGAGCAAACTGTCGCGCAGCACGCTCGCGACGGGCAGCGGCGTCGCGACCGCGTCGGCGGCCTCCAGCGCGAGCCGCACATCCTTCAGGCCGAGGCGCGCCTTGAACTGCGCCGGCTCGTAGCGACCCTCCGCGATCATGCCGCCATAGCCCGCGTAAACGGGTCCCGGAAACGGCCCGCCCGTGACCACGTCGAGGAAATCGCGCATCGCCACGCCGTGGCCGCCCAGCAGCGCCGCCGCCTCGCCGAGCGCCTCCACTGCCGCCGCCAGCATGAAGTTCGCGGCCAGCTTCATCACGTTCGCCTGTTGCGGCAGCGCGCCGATGCGCCAGGTCTTCTGGCCGATGGCGTCGAAGAGCGGTTGCACGCGGTCGATGGCTTCGGCGGCGCCCGCCGCGATGATCGTCAACTTCGCTGCCGCGGCGACGTCGGGCCGGCCGAGCACGGGTGCCGCTACATAGTGAAGGCCCAATTCCGCGTGCTCGCGCGCGAGCGTCTCGGCAAGCGCGACCGAAATCGTCGCCATGTTCACGTGCACGAGACCGCGAGGCGCGTGCGCGAGCAGCGCGGCGTCAAACACTTCGCGCAGCGCCGCGTCGTCGGCGAGCATGGACATCACGGCGTCGCCGCCGAACGCCTCGGCCGGGGACGCGACCACGCGCGCGCCCGCGTCGGCCAGCGCCTGCGCCTTCGCCGGCGTGCGGTTCCAGACGCGCACCGTGTGCCCGGCCTTCAGCAAGTTCGCGACCATCACGGCCCCCATTTCTCCAAGGCCGATAAAGCCGATATCCATCGCCTGCTCCTCGTGGTGAAAAACGCGAGTAGAACACAGTACGCCCGCCGCCGCAGTGCATCTTGCAGCACATCCGGGCACCACCCGGCGCACGCGCCGGTGCGATACTGGCGCCATGGTCACCGCCACTTTCCGCTTCTACGAGGAGCTGAACGATTTTCTCGCGCGGCCGCTGCGCCGGCGCGCGTTCAGCTGCGCGTGCGCGCGCGATGCCACGGCGAAGCACATGATCGAGGCGCTCGGAGTGCCGCACACCGAAGTGGAACTGATCCTCGTGAACGGCGAATCGGTGGGATTCGATCATCCGCTCGCGGATGGCGACCGCGTGGCCGTCTATCCGAAGTTCGAGGCGCTCGACATCCGGCCCTTGCTGCGCGTGCGCGCAAGCCCGCTGCGGGAGCTGCGCTTCATCGCCGACGCCCATCTGGGCGGCCTCGCGCAGCTATTGCGGCTAGTGGGATTCGACACGCTTTACGACAACCATTTCGCCGACGACGCCATCGAATCGCTCGCCCTGACCGAACACCGCATCGTCCTTACACGCGACCGCGAGCTGCTCAAGCGGCGCAGCATCACGCACGGCTGCTACGTGCGCGCGCTCAAGCCGCGCGCGCAGCTCCACGAACTCTTCGAGCGGCTCGATCTCGCTGCGAGCGTGCGGCCGTTCCGGCTCTGCCTCGCATGCAACGCCCCGCTGCGCCACATCGCGCGCGCCGAGGTGCGCTCGCGCGTGCCCGCCGGCGTGTTCGAGCGGCATACGCGCTTCGTCACTTGCGACGTCTGCGAGCGGGTATTCTGGGAGGGTTCGCACTGGCAGCGCATGCGTGCGCTGATCGACGAGGTGCGTGACAACACCAACGTCGGCAACGGCAATCACAACGGCAGCGCGGCACCTTGATGCGCCCCGCCGCGATGGACGCGCGCGGGCGTTTGCGTACAATGCGCGCCACTGCCCAAACTCGGAGCCGAACCCATGGCCATGAAGAAATTCGACCTTGAAAAAAACAAGGCGCTCAAACTGATGCAATCGACTCACAAAGCCGGCCCCGACCGCTTCGGCAAGGACTCGGCGCCAGCGGCGCTCGACCGCCGCGAGCAGCGCAAGCTCGATCAGGCCGCCGGCCTCGTGCCGTTTGCGTGCAAGCTCAACGCCGATCTGGTGGAAAAGCTGAAAGTTCGCGCACAAAGCCATCCGCAGGGCATGACCGGTCTTTTGACGGAATTGCTCGAAGCCGGGCTCGCGCATGACGCGTGAAATAAGCGCCATATAAAGCACCCCAAACGGGGACAAAAAAGCCAGGGCACGTGCCCTGGCTTTTTTCTTTCCATCTGCCGCGCCCGTTGCCGCGCGGCCCGACGAATGCTTTAGTTCGCCGTGCCCTTGCCGCTCGTGCCGGCGGCCGAAGCAGCTTCCTCAACCGGAGCGCGCTTGCCGTGGTGCTTGAGCGTCTTGTGTTGCTTCTTGGTCTTGGCCTTGGCCGGAGCGCTGGCTGCGGGTGCTGCTGCAGCGGCACCCGATGCTTCCTGAGCAAAAGCCTGAGCCGAAATCAGTGCGACGGATGCTGCGATGAGCGAGGCGAGAATCTTTTTCATCTGTTGTTCCCCAAACCTGGTATGACCGGCACGTTGTGAATTGAGCATTGCAATACGGCGAAACGGCCCGCTGGCCGATCTGGGCGGGCGATTCGCGCGAAGCAGTATCACGCAGCGTAGGCCGTTTGTCATCCGTAATTGGACCAGTGTATTTTCGGTGAGACATTTTGCTTTCAATTCGGATACGATCGAGGTTTCGCACGGATGTTCACCTTGCGGATCTGCCTCCATGGCAGAGTCACACCAGAATCGAGAATTCCCCGCTTGAAATCCCGCTTGAATCCCGCCAGTCACCACCTGCGCGCCAATCTTCTGATGTTGGCCGCCGCCATGATTTGGGGCTCCGCGTTCGTCGCCCAACGACTGAGCCTCGATACCATCGGCCCATTCCTCTTCACCGGCCTGCGGTTCCTGCTCGGGGCCGGTGTCGTATCGGCATTTGTCGTCGTGATGTACCGGCTGCAGCACATGCGCCAGGGACTCGACCAGGCCGACCACGTTTACAAGCCCCGAATCGATACCGCGCTGCTGCGCTCCGGTGCGGTGCTCGGGCTCGTGCTCGCCGTGGCCATCTCGTCGCAGCAAATCGGCTTGCGCTATACGAAGATCGCCAATGCCGGGTTCATCAGCTCGCTCTATGTCGTCATCGTGCCCATGCTGGGCGTGCTGCTGCGTCATCGCACCGGCCCCGGCACATGGATCGGCGCGGCTCTCGCGACGGCCGGACTCTATCTGCTGAGCATCAACGAGCATTTTTCGATCATGTACGGCGACTGGTATCAGCTCGGCTGCGCGCTCGTCATCTCCATTCAGGTGATGCTCGTGGGCCATTACGCGCCGCGCCATGACCCGCTCTTGCTCTCGATCGTGCAGTTCGTCGTCTGCGGGCTGGTTTGTCTCGTCATCGGCGTGGCGATCGAGCCCATGCATTTCGCCGGCATCGTCCGCGCGGCGCCCGCCATTCTCTATGGCGGCGCGCTCTCCGTGGGCGTGGGCTACACGATCCAGGTAGTCGCGCAACGCGACGCGGCGCCCTCGCACGCCGCGGTGATCTTCAGCATGGAAGGCGTGTTCGCGGCGCTCGCGGGCTGGATCGCGCTTGGCGAGACGCTTAGCACTCGCGCGCTCGTGGGTTGCGCGCTGATGCTCGCAGGGCTGCTTGCCTGCCAGTTGCTGCCAACCGCGCGCGAACGCGTCGATGCGCGCGAGCCCCAAGCGACCGAATCCGCGTGAGTACGTGCTAAAAAGCGTACGCCGGTTTCGTCTGCTCGATTCATCGGATTAATGCGGTTTCCCGCACTGGCCTGCGAATCTTCATCGCCAAACAGCGTCGCCTTCGGGCGGCGTTTTTTTTGCCTTCAACGATGGTGTGGATATCACGTCGCCCCCCAGGTTATCCACTCCAGGCTCTGGACAAGCTGGGGATGACCTGGCGAATGATCTGTGGATCACTTCTTGATAACTCCCGGCTGTTCATCAAAGGCCAAAAAGTTATCCGCGCAGTTCGAAATGCATACAGAAATTGTCCGCATGCCTGTCCGGATTGCATCGAATTGAACCGAATAAGAAATACCGCGTTATCCACAGGAAATGCCAGGGCTTGTTAACTATTACTACGTATACATATATAAATTCATAACTCTTATTGAATAACGCGCGCCGTCAGATGCGGCCTCAGCATGCATACGCCTCGACAAAGCGCGGCAGTCCCAGCAACGCACGACGCGCAACAGAACGCCGGAGCTCCGGGCGACGCCCCGAAAAGAGCACGGTCTCGCTCGCGGACACCACCTGGTCCCCCTGCATGCACGCCCATGCAAAGCAATGCGCAACGCTCGCCCTGCCCTCCTGCTCCGGCGCCGGCCATCCAATGCTTGCAAGTACAACATTCGCATGTCCGGCGCGTTGCGCGAGCAACGCTTCGGCCAGCGCACGGGCAAGCGGCTCATCGGGCTTCGCCCTGCCCGCTGCGCCGGGCAACCCCGCCAAAGCCGCGTGCGTATGCGCGACGACGCCGATATCCAGGCACCCGACAGCGCCTGCCGCATCGGCGAGCATGCCCGTGATGGCTCCGGCGGTGCCGGTTTCGATGCTCGCGAGCACGAGCGAGCGCGAACGCAGATAACCGACGATCTGCTTCGATATGTTCATGGTTCGTGGAACCTTCGTAAGTGCAAGCAACAAAAAGGGCGTGCAGCCGTTCAGCCAGCACGCCCTCGTGGCGATCCAGATCGCGGCTGCGTCAGCTGCCTTCCATCATCTGCTCGATGGCGGGTTCGAGCTTGCTCAAGCCGACAGTCGCAGGCTCCTGCTCGACCACGCCGAAAAACTCGGTGCGCTGCGGCGCGGGGTCGACGAGCATATTGCGCGCGTAACAGCCGTAGCGCGTGGGCGGCAGCAGCCGCTCGGGCGGAATGACTTCGAACGCCGTGCCAACGGCGATGAACAGATCGTCGTCGGTCATGGCCTGCTGAATGCGCCAGAGCGTCTGATATTCGGGCGCGGCCTCGTTGAAGAACACGACGCCCGGCTTCACGCTGTCCACCTGGCCGCACGACGGACAGGCCGCGCCCGGATCGAGCTTCGCCCCGACGCTCGGAAAGCGGTAGTCGCAGTCGGTGCAGAGCAGCGAGATCATGTCGCCGTGCAGATGCGTGATCTGGCGCGCGCCGGCCTGCTCGAGCATGTCGTCGATGTTCTGCGTGACGAGATGCACGCGCTCGGTGCCCCACGTGTTTTGCCACTGCGCGAGCAGGCGGTGGGCTTCGTTCGGGCGCGCGCCCGAGCATTCGGCGATGCGCTGGTTGTAGAAGCGAAATACCGCGGGCCGGTTGCGGCGCCACGTGTGGTAATTGCAGACCTCGTCGATGCTCGCATGCGTCCAGATACCGTCGCCGGTGCGGAACGTCGAAATGCCGCTTTCCGCCGAGAGCCCCGCGCCCGAGAACACATACAGGCGAGGCAAGCGCGCCTGCTGCGCGCGTTGCTGACCCGGTCGTTGCCGGACTTGCTCAAAATCGGCCACTTTCATCTCCTGAATTCGATCGGAGCCATTATGACCGTGCATTCGGGCTTTCGTCAGGAGGCGGCGGGACCGGTGGGAGCAAACGGGGCACAACCGGTTTTTTTACAGACGGTTACAGCAGAGCGCATGCCGTTTCACCTTGGAGCGATTCCAGTGTCTAGTATCCGGGCATCCGCGGGCGCCTCGCTGCGCCCGGACACACGATACAAAAGACGAGGAAGCACCATGAAACGCGCACTGATTCTTTCCGCTCTCGGCGTGGCACTGGCGGCGGCGTGCGGCGAGGCGTCGGCGCATACCGACCTGAGCGTGATGCTGGGCGTCCCGGCGCCGGTCTACGCGGCGCCGCCGGAGGTGGTCTACGAGCAGGCCCCTGTGGCCTACGCTGCGCCCGCCTATGGCTACGGCTATGGTTACAGCGAAGATGACGACTGGGACCACCGCTGGCGCGACCACGGCCGTCATCGCGGCTGGTACAAGCACCATCGCGAAGACGACGACAATTAAGCCGCTGCATCAACTGCGGTATGTGTAGACTTTGTCGCCCGGTTTGAAGGTTTCCCACATCCGTTGCATCACGGCCTCGGAGCCGACGCCCATGCAGCCGTGGCTAAAGCCGTCATAACCCTCGCGCTGGAAATCATAGGAGAGGTGAAATACCTGGCCTCTGCGCGAATCCTTGTCCCAAGCGATAAACATCGCATAGGGCATGGGGGTGCCATAAAGACTGGAGACGTGATGGCGCGATTTCCAGTCGATTCGCCCATGGCCGTCCCCGGTGGCGAAGCTGCCGCCTCGCCCATCGCCGGGGCGGAAGGGGAAAGAAAACTGCGGCGCCCCGTTGATATAGGCCGTAGCCACATAGGTGGTCTTGTCGGCGCAGATGATCCGCTTTGCCGTGGTGCAGATCCTTGGGGCGGAGGCCGGGGTAGCTGCGGTATCGAAAGAGAATCCGTCGGGCAGCGCCGGCGAAGTTTCGCCTGCGTGGGGCTCCTGAGTTCCATTGGCGGTCCACTTCGTCGTGGCCGCATTCTGGATGGCACGGATCGCGTCCGGCATGGTCATGGAAGATGCGGCGGCGCTCGGCGGGGCCACGGTCGCCTCCGCGACAGCCCGCGCCACAGGTACGGGCTTTGCCGTAGCCAGGGTGCGAGTCGTGTCGATGGCTGCATCGACGTCATCCTGACGGCCCTCGCCCGATACCGTGGCCGCTATGACGATACCCATGCCGGCAATCAGCACGGATCCATATCCGATCAGGCGCTTCACCCCTACGCGTGATTTCACCACCGTTCTCCGCAATCATTCACGGGTCCATTACCAGGACTCTCAGGACCCCGAGCGATTCTACGCGACGCGACGCGAAGATTACTGTCTTGAAAGACTTCAGGTGACGCACTGACGCCTTCCGTCAAATGTGAAGCGGGATCTCAAATCGCCGCACGTAAAAAAAGGCCGGACACTCGTTGAGCATCCGGCCTCGTGATGGACGTGTCAGCGACACGTCACCGCTCATTCCACGCGCTTATTCCACCGTCACCGACTTCGCGAGATTGCGCGGCTTGTCCACATCCGTGCCGCGCGTGCAGGCCGTGTGATACGCGAGCAGTTGCAGCGGCACCACGTGCAGGATCGGCGAGAGCAGACCGTAGTGTTCCGGCATGCGGATCACGTGGATGCCGTCTTCGCTGGCGATATGCGTATCCGCGTCGGCGAACACGTACAGATGGCCGCCGCGCGCGCGCACTTCCTGCATGTTCGACTTGAGCTTCTCCAGCAGCGCGTCGTTCGGCGCCACCGTCACGACCGGCATCGCCTCCGTCACCAGCGCGAGCGGCCCGTGCTTCAACTCGCCGGCCGGATACGCCTCGGCGTGGATATACGAGATCTCCTTGAGCTTGAGCGCGCCTTCGAGCGCGATCGGGTAATGCAGCCCGCGCCCGAGGAACAGCGCGTTTTCCTTGCGCGCGAACTCCTGCGACCACGCGATGATCTGCGGCTCCAGCGCCAGCACGCCATTGAGAGCCGCCGGCAGGTGGCGCAGCGCCTTCAGGTACGCATCCTCCTGCTGAGCATTCACGTGGCCGCGCAGCTTGCCCAGCGTCACTGCGAGAACGAACAGGCCCACCAGCTGCGTCGTGAACGCTTTCGTCGACGCCACGCCAATCTCGCGCCCCGCATGCGTGAGGAACTTGAGCTCCGTGAGGCGCACCATCGCGCTCGTCGCTACATTGCAGACCGCCAGCGTGTGCTCCATGCCCAGCGACTGCGCGTGCTTGAGCGCCGCGAGCGTGTCCGCGGTTTCGCCCGACTGCGAGATCGTCACCACCAGCGCGCGCGGATTGGGCACCGACTCGCGGTAGCGGTACTCGCTTGCGATCTCCACTTCGGTACGGATCTTCGCGACTGACTCGAGCCAGTACTTCGCGGTCAGGCCCGCATAGTAGCTCGTGCCGCACGCGAGAATCAGGATGCTGTCGATGCCCCTGAACACCTCGCCCGCGTTTTCGCCGAACTGCACGGGATCGAAGGCGGCATCGGCGGGAATCGTGTCGGAGATCGCGCGCGGCTGCTCGAAGATCTCCTTTTGCATGTAGTGGCGATACGGGCCCAGCTCGACCGCGCCGCTATAGGCCTGCACGTCGCGCGCCGCGCGCTCGGCGGGCTTGCCCGCGCGGTCGACGATGCGCACGCCCTCGAGCGTGATCTCGCACACATCGCCTTCTTCCAGATAGCTGATGCTCGTCGCGCTGCCCGCGATCGCGAGCGCGTCCGAGGCGATGAAGTTGCCGCCCTCGCCATGGCCCACCACGAGCGGCGAGCCCGCGCGCGCGCCCACCACGGTGTGCGGCTGGTCCTTGTGCACCACGCCGATCGCATAGGCGCCCGCGAGCTGCTGCACCGCCTCGCGCACGGCGGCGAACAGATCGCCCTTGTAGAGGCTGTGAATGAGGTGCGCGATGACTTCGGTGTCGGTCTGCGAGACGAACTCGTAGCCCTTGCCGCGCAGCGTCTCGCGCAGCGACTCGTAGTTCTCGATGATGCCGTTGTGCACGATTGCGAGCGTGTTGCGCGAGAAGATCGGGTGCGCGTTGTTCACCGTGGGTGCGCCGTGCGTGGCCCAGCGCGTGTGCGCAATGCCCGTGACGCCTTCGAAGCGCGCTTCGCGCACCTGGTCGTCGAGCTCGGCCACGCGCGCGACGCTGCGCATGCGCTGCGGGCCTGCGGCCGTGACGATGGCCACGCCGCACGAGTCGTAGCCGCGGTATTCGAGCCGCCGCAGGCCTTCGATGAGAACGGGGACGATATTACGAAGCGCAACTGCGCCGACGATGCCGCACATGGAGTTCGATCCTTTGCAATGAGAGACGGGGCGCCCGATGGAGTCACTGCGCCCGCGATGTTCCGCCGTTCAGTTGTCTATCAGCGCTTGTTCTTCACCGGCCGAACGTAGCCGGTTTTCGCGATCTGGGTTTTTTCGTTGAGCACGAGCGTGTCTGCGGGCACGTCCTTCCAGACGGTCGTGCCGGCCGCGATGGTCACGCCGCGGCCCACGCGCACCGGCGCGACGAGCTGCGTATCGGAGCCCACGAACACATGGTCTTCAAGCACGGTACGGTGCTTGTTCGCGCCGTCGTAATTGCAGGTGATGGTACCCGCGCCGATGTTCACGCCTGCGCCCACGTCGGCGTCGCCCACGTAGCTCAGGTGATTGGCCTTCGAGCCCAGGCCGATGTTCGCGTTCTTCACCTCGACGAAGTTGCCCACGTGCACCTCGTCGGCGAGCTGTGCGCCCGGACGCAGGCGCGCGTAGGGCCCAAGCACGGCCTGCGCGCCCACCGTGGCGCTCTCGATATGCGTATAGGCATCCACGCGCGTGCCCGCGCCAATCACGGCATCGCGGATCACGCAGTTCGGGCCGATGCGCACGTTGTCGGCGAGCGTGACCGCGCCCTCGAACACGCAGTTCACATCGATGAACACGTCGCGCCCGCAGCTGATCGAGCCGCGCAGGTCGAAGCGCGCTGGGTCCGCGAGCGTGACGCCGGCCCCCAGCAATGCGTCGGCGGCGTTGCGCTGGTACACGCGCTCGAGTTCGGCGAGCTGCTGCTTGCTGTTCACGCCGAGCGTTTCCCATTCGGCCTCGGGCTGCGCGGTCACGACCGGATGGCCGGCGGCAATGGCCGCTTCCACGACGTCGGTGAGGTAGTACTCGCCCTGCGCGTTGTCGTTGCCGAGCGACGCGAGCCAGCCCGCCAGCGGCGCGGTGGGCGTCACGACGATGCCGGTGTTGATCTCGTCGATGAGGCGCTCGTCGTCGTTCGCATCCTTCTGCTCGACGATGCGCAGCACCTCGCCGGTCGCGCCGCGCACGATGCGCCCGTAGCCGGTGGGATCGTCGAGGGTCACGGTGAGGATGCCGTAGCCCGCCTTGTCGCCCGCCTTGGCCGCGGCGTCGGTCAGGCGCTTGAGCGTGGAGGTGCGCGTGAGCGGCACGTCGCCGTAGAGCACGAGCGTGGGCTGATTGGCGTCGAGCAGCGGTAGCGCCTGCGCGAGCGCATGGCCGGTGCCGTGCTGCTGCTCCTGCACGGCGAACTGCACGTCGGGCGCGGACACGGCCGCGCGCACGGCCTCGCCGCCATGGCCGATTACGACCACGAGGCGCGTGGGCGCAAGGCTGCGGGCGGTGTCGATGACGTGCGAGAGAAGCGGCTTGCCTGCGAGAGGATGGAGTACTTTCGGCAGTGCGGAGTGCATGCGTTTGCCCATGCCTGCCGCGAGGATCACGATGTTCATTGCATCGGTGACTTTGAGAGGGAAGAAGCGGTCGATTTTAGCATGGGGGGTATCCCCAACGCCGCCTGCCGGCGGGCCTTTGCCGCACCATCGAACACTCTTTTACACCTGCGCAACAGACGCAAAAAAAGACGGCCCTGCCGGGCCGCCTTGGGGTCGAATCGATTCCGCGATCGGCGCGGATGCTGCGCGCCCGCGCCAGGCTTCAGAGTTCGTCGAGCGGCGTGAACTTGAGGGTCGCGCCGCCGCTGCCGGGCATCTCGGACGAATCGGTCGAGCACGGCTCTTCGTCGAACGCGATATCGCCTGCCGGATCGGCCACGCCCGTCGCGCGCAGGTCCTTGAAGCCGAACAGCGAAGCGTCCATCAGGTGCGAAGGCACGACATTGCCGAGCGCATTGAACATGTTCTCGACGCGGCCCGGGAAGCGCTTGTCCCACTCGCGAATCAGCGCTTTCATTTCCGCGCGCTTGAGGTTGGGCTGGCTGCCGCACAGGTTGCACGGAATGATCGGGAATTCGCGCAGTTCGGCGTACTTTTCGAGATCGGTTTCCTTCACGTAGGCGAGCGGCCGGATCACGATGTTCTTGCCGTCGTCGGACTGCAGCTTGGGCGGCATGCCCTTGAGCTTGCCGCCGTAGAACAGGTTCAGCAGCAGCGTCTGGAGGATGTCGTCGCGATGGTGGCCGAGCGCGATCTTGGTCGCGCCGAGCTCGCCCGCCACGCGGTACAGAATGCCCCGGCGCAGGCGCGAGCACAGCGAGCAGGTGGTCTTGCCCTCGGGCACGAGGCGCTTGACGATGCTGTAGGTGTCCTGATTCTCGATGTGGTACGGCACGCCCACCTTGTCGAGATATTCGGGCAGCACGTGCTCGGGAAAGCCGGGCTGTTTCTGGTCGAGGTTCACCGCGACGATCTCGAAGTCGATCGGCGCGCGCTCGCGCAGGCGCATCAGGACATCGAGCAGCGCATAGCTGTCCTTGCCGCCGGACAGGCACACCATCACCTTGTCGCCGTTCTCGATCATGTTGTAGTCGCCGATCGCCTGGCCGACCTGGCGCACGATGCGCTTGAACAGCTTGTTGTTCTCGTAGGCTTCCTTCTGCTCGCGGCGCGTGAGCGCGCGGCGGCCGCTTTCCTCGGCGGAAGCGTCAGCCGATGTATCGATAATCGGCGTTTCGGGGGCGTTCATGAATCAGTCCTCCTTGATGCGAAAGACCTCGACGCCCACCGCGTCGCAGTCCGGGTACACGTCGGGTTTCTGGGTCGACACGCACACGGCGCGCACCTGCTCGTGCGAGAGCAGCGCGGCGGCGAGGTCGTCGCAGAGGGTCTCCTGCAGATGGATATGGCCCTGGCCCACGCGTGCAGCAACGGTCGCGCGCATGAAGTCGTAATCGACGACTTCGCGCAGCTTGTCTTCGCGCGGCGTGGTCGACGAAAGCGGAACGAACAGGTCGACGTTGATGATGACGCGCTGTTCACCGCGTTTTTCGAAGTCATGCACGCCGATGTTGATGTGCACTTCGTAGTTGCGCAAGAAAAGCCGGCGGCAATCGGCAAGCCGGGGATGCAGGAGTACAGCGGACATGTTCGTTCCAGTCGATAAAAGCGTGCATGTTCTTGCACGTGCGCGGGCGCTGCGCGCCACACGGGTCAAACGGGTTACAGGCTTACAAAGCCAGGGTTGCAAAGCCTTCGTGCGATTGCATCGCAGGTGCGTTGCGGAATCCGGGCCGCGATGGAATGTTTTCGCAGCCATCGCGGTTTATGCATTTAGTTGCATTGTTGGGCGTCGATCGCGAAACGCGCCCGCAGCGCGGTTCGCCGCCCGAACAGGTGCACCTCAGCCCTGCGCCTGTTCGCCAGTCAAAAACATTACATCGCGCGGCAGCGGCACGAGATGCTGGCCGCCATCGACCACCAGCGTCGTGCCGGTCACGCCCGAGGCCTGGGCGAGATACAGCGCGGCCTCCACGAGATCGCCGGGGCGCGACGCGCGCCCGAGCGGCGTGACCTTGTGCGCGGCGGCGAAGCTCTCCGGCGTCTGGTCGCCCGATTGCAGCGTGAGGCCCGGCGCGAGACCCACTACGCGCATCTTCGGCGCGAGCGCCTGGGCCAGCGCGACGGTGGCGTTCTGCAGGGCGGCCTTGGACAGCGTGTACGACAGGTAGTCGGGATTCATGTTGTACAGCTTCTGGTCCAGCACGTTGATCACGCAGGTGCGCAACGATTCGTCCTGCAGCGCGGCTTCGGGCGTCGCCGCCCACAGCGTGCGCGCCAGCACCAGCGGCGCACCCACGTTGATCGCCATGAGATGCTGCAGCCTCGCGTAGCCGGCATCGCGCGCCGTGTCTTCCTCGAAGCGCGACGCGTTGTTCAGCACGCACGCGGGCAGGCCGAGCGCCGCGGCGCAATCCGGCACGAGGCGCGCCACCTGGGCCTCGTCCGCCAGATCGGCATGCAGCGCGACCGCGCGGCGGCCCATGGCGCGGATCTGCGCGACGACGTCATCGGCCTCGGCCCGCGAGCCGCCGTAATGCACCGCCACGTCCCATCCGCGTTCGGCAAAGCCCAGCGAAAATGCGCGGCCGATGCGGCGCGCGCCGCCCGTCACGAGGATCACACGCGCGGCAGCGGCTGCGCCAGAATGCGGAGACGATCCCGGCGGCTGGCTCGCGCTCGATGCGGGGTCGGATGAAAAGGCGCCCTTTGGCTGGCCCCCCTTTGTTGGGCCCCCCGAATCCCCGCCAGACCGGCGGATGCCCGATGTTTCGCTCATTTACAATGCCGGGATGAATCCGAAAGCTCACGAACCCGCTAGTTTACCTGTTCCCGAGCCGATCGCGCTCGCACAGTCCGAGGCGCTCGCCGCAACCGTGCGCGCGGAAATTGCCGCAGCGGGCGGCTGGCTGCCGTTCGACCGCTACATGGAGCGCGCGCTTTACGCGCCGGGGCTCGGCTATTACAGCGGCGGCTCGCGCAAGTTCGGCCTGCTGGCCGACGACGGCAGCGACTTCGTGACCGCGCCCGAAATGTCGCCGCTGTTCGCAGCCACGCTCGCGCGCGCCGTGGGCGAAGCGCTCGCGGCCAGCGGCACGCATGCGCTGATGGAGTTCGGCGCGGGCACGGGGCGGCTCGCGGCGGGCGTGATGCTCGCGCTCGAAGCGCTAGGTGTCGCATTTGATTCGTATGCCATCGTCGACCTCTCGGGCGAGTTGCGCGAGCGCCAGCGCGAGACCATCGCCGAGCTTGCGCCGCATCTGGCTTCGCGCGTGCAATGGCTCGACGCGCTGCCCGCGCGCTTCGAAGGCGTGGTGATCGGCAACGAAGTGCTCGACGCAATGCCGGTGCGCCTCTTCGCGCGCAAGGACGCCGTGTGGCACGAGCGCGGCGTGAGCGTGAACATGGAGGCGAACGGCGGCGGCGCGCTCCAGTTCTCGGACCGCCCGGCCATGAGCGGGCTCGATGCGGGCTGGGCGCAGAGCGTACCCGGCAGCGTGCTGGCGCAGATCGACGGCAGCGAAGACTACGTGACGGAAACGCACGAGGCTGCGCTGGCCTTCACGCGCACGATCTGCACGATGCTCGCGCGCGGCGCGGCGTTCTTCATCGACTACGGTTTTCCGCATGGCGAGTACTACCATGCGCAGCGCGTGCAAGGCACGCTGATGTGCCACTACCGCCACCGCGCGCACGGCGACCCGTTCCTCTACCCCGGCTTGCAGGACATCACGGCGCACGTGGAATTCAGCGGCATCGCGCAAGCCGGCGTCGAAGCGGGCGCGGACCTGCTCGGCTACACCTCGCAGGCGCGTTTTCTGATGAACGCGGGCATCACCGAAGTGCTCGGCGAGATCGATCCGCGCGACGCCGCGCGCTTTCTGCCAGCCGCGAACGCGGTGCAGAAGCTCGTCTCGGAAGCGGAGATGGGCGAGCTCTTCAAGGTGATCGCGTTCTCGCGCGGCATCGACGCGACCATCGCCGCATTCGCGCGCGGCGACCGCAGCCACACACTCTGAGCGCTCATGATCCGCTGGTTCATCACCACCTTCATCGCCGTGGCGATTCTCTCCAGCGCCCAGCCGTGGCTCAGGAAGCTCGGCATTGGCCGGCTGCCCGGCGATGTCACGCTGCGCATCTTCGGCCGCGAATATCCGCTGCCGTTCATGTCGACGCTCGTGCTTTCGATGGCGCTTTCGTTTATCGTGCGTGCGCTTTGAGCACGCGCTGAACGGAAAAACGGCGCACAGGTGCGCCGTTTCGAACACCGCCACGACGCGCTGCGTCAGCCAGTCTTCAGCGCCTCCTCCACCGCGCCAACGCGCGCGCGGTGCACCGCTTCCTTGATCTTCTCCGCGGCGTTTTTGTCCGCGCCCGCCTCGGTAATCGCCCGCGCGATCGCGCCCGCGTCCACGCTGCGCGCCGCGGCAAGCGCCACGCGCAGCCGCTCCGCCTGCGGATATGGCGCGTTCTCCCAGTTCAGGCGCCCGCGCAAATCGGCCTCGCAGGCCTGCAGCGCCTCGGCAAAGCGCGCGGGCTTGCGCAGCGCGTCGCTGCGCTCGAGCATGCGCACGAGCGCGGCCGCGCCCATGTCCATCACGCGATGCACGTTGCCGTGCTCGCGCGCGACGAGCAGCGCGAGGTCGCGGCATTCGTTGGGCACGCGCAGCCGGTCGCAGAGCGGCTTCAACAGATCGACGCTGCGCCCTTCGTGGCCGATGTGGCGCGGCAGCATGTCTTCGGGCGTGGTCGCCTTGCCGAGATCGTGCGTGAGCGCCGCGAAGCGCACCGTCAGCACATAGCCCTGCGCAGCGGCATGATCGATCACCATCATCACGTGGATGCCGGTATCGACTTCGGGGTGATAGTCGGCGCGCTGCGGCACGCCGAAGAGGCTGTCCACCTCGGGCAGCACGCGCGCGAGCGCGCCGCATTCGCGCAGCACCGCGAACATGCGCGAGGGCTTGTTTTCCATGAGCCCGCGCGAGACTTCCTGCCAGACGCGCTCGGGCACGAGCGCATCGACTTCGCCCGAGGCCACCATCGACTGCATGAGCGCCATGGTCTCGGGCGCGACCGTGAAGTCGGCGAAGCGCGCCGCGAAGCGCGCGATGCGCAGGATGCGCACCGGGTCTTCGAGAAACGCGTCGCTCACATGACGGAATACCCGCGCGCGCAAATCGTTCGCACCGCCAAATGGATCGACCACGCGCCCGGTCAGCACGCCGCCGGGCTGAACCTCGCGCGCCATCGCATTGATGGTGAGGTCGCGCCGCGCGAGATCTTCCTCGAGCGTGACGTCGGGCGCATAGAAGAACTGGAAGCCGTGATAGCCCGCGGCCGTCTTGCGCTCAGTGCGCGCGAGCGCGTACTCCTCCTGCGTCTGCGGATGCAGGAACACCGGAAAGTCCTTGCCCACTGGGCGATAGCCCTGCGCCGCCATCTGCTCGGGTGTCGCGCCCACGACCACGTAGTCGCGGTCGCGCACGGGCAGGCCCAGCATGTCGTCGCGGATCGCGCCGCCTACCACGTAAATCTTCATGCGTCGGGTTCGTCGTGCTCGATACGGTGGGTTTCCTTGCGCGCGGCTTCGATCCATGCCGCAACGGCGGGCTCGGCGCTCACGCGCGCCGCATAGGCGGCCGCTTTGGGCGAGAGCGCGGGGGCGTAGCTGTTGAAGCGCATCACAACGGGCGCGTACATCGCATCGGCGATACTGAATTCACCGAACAGGAACGAGCCGCCGCTGGCGTCGAGACAGGCGTTCCACAGCGCGTCGATGCGCGCGATGTCCGCGAGCGTGCCGGGCGTAGCACCCGCGCCCGGATTCGATGTGCGGATCGCCATCGGCATGGTCGAGCGCAAGTCCGTGAAGCTCGAATGCATCTCGGCGCTCACGCTGCGGGCGCGCGCACGCGCGTTGGCGTCGCGCGGCCACAGCGCGTGCTGGGGAAAGCG
This sequence comes from Paraburkholderia sp. A3BS-1L, assembly GCF_051125215.1. Lineage (NCBI taxonomy): Bacteria > Pseudomonadati > Pseudomonadota > Betaproteobacteria > Burkholderiales > Burkholderiaceae > Paraburkholderia > Paraburkholderia sp. A3BS-1L. The sequence continues at coordinate 3,094,194 of NZ_CP120442.1, forward strand.
CTCCGCGAGCGTTTCGGCGATGGCAAGCGTGTCCCACACGGCGAAACCCTCGTCGGTGACGAGGCAAGGCACCTTGCCCGACGCCGAAAACGCCAGAATCGACGCTTTGGTTTCGGGTTCGCCGAGTTCGATCAGCACCTCTTCGAACGGAATGCCGAAATGCGTCATCAGCACCCAGGGACGCATCGACCACGACGAGTAGTTCTTGTCTCCAATGACGAGTTTCATATGGACCGTTTTACCGTTGAATAAAGAGTCAAGGTTGGACGCGCCACGCGCCGTGCCCGGCTTCGTGATGCGTGGCGCAGGTGTTGCGTATTGCGTTCGTTCGTGCGGCTTCGGACGCTATCGATGCGCGCTCGTGCGAAAGAGGTTCAGGCGCGAGCGCAGCGAGGCGTCGGCGAGATAGAGCGGCGCGATCGTCTCGATGCTCGCGGGCTCCACGCCCAGTTCGGGTGCGAGCGGCCCGGCGAGCACGCTGTCGACTTTCATCGAATCGAGATTATCGCGCGTGAGCACCGGCACGCCGGGCGCCATCTCGAACGAAAGCGCCTGCAAGCGCGCGAACGCATTGGGCAAGCGCACGATGCGCGCGTGACGGCCCACGACTTCGCCGCAGTACTGCACCAGTTGCTCTAGCGTGTAGACCGTCGGACCGCCGAGTTCATAAGTGTGCCCGCTCGCGGCGTCGAGATCGAGTACGTTGACGATCGCTTTCGACACGTCGCCCACATAGACGGGCTGGAACTTCGCATCGGGCATGCCGAGCGGGATCACCGGGAAAAGCTTTTGCAGCACGGCGAAGCGATTGAGGAACGTGTCGTCCGGACCGAACACCACGGACGGGCGCAGGATCGTCGTGGCAAGCGCGGTGGCCGCGTGCACGGCTTTTTCGCCGTCGCCTTTCGAGCGCAGATACATGCTCGGCCCGCGCGGATCCGCGCCAATCGCACTCACGTGGATCAAGCGGTGCACGCCCTTGCTCTCGCAGGCGGCGACGATCTTCGTGGGCAGTTCGACATGCAGCTTCGCGAAGCCCGGGCCGTAGGGCGTGCCGTGGCCGCCGTTGAGCGTGCCGATGAGATTGATGACGGCATCGGCATTTTCGACGAAGCCCGCGAGCGCGACCGGATCGCTCACGTCGGCTTCGACCACGTCGATGGGAAGCACGGTGAGATGGCTGGCATTGGCGCGCCGCCGGGTGGCCACGCGCACATCCTTGCCTGCCTCGACGAGCGCATTGACGAGATGGCTGCCGATGAATCCCGAACCGCCGATGACCGCGATGGCTTGATGTCTCATCCTCGACCTCCTCGCGCACTCTCGTGCGCGCACCGGCGCGAGGCGCCGGGGTTCGTGCGGCGGCGAGGCTCGCAAAAGCCGTGCCGCGCGACGTTTACTGCAGCGGCGAGATAAAGCCGAGACGCGTCTTCAGCGATTGCGGACGGCCCTCGAACAGCGCCGCGTAGTAGACCGTGTTCGACAACACGTTTTTCACGTAATCGCGGGTTTCCTGGAACGGAATGGTTTCCGCGAAGATTGCGCCCTCGACGCCGCGGGGCATGTTTGCGCGCCACTGGCGCGGGCGGCCCGGTCCGGCGTTGTAGCCCGCGGTGGCGAGCACGGCGGAACCGTCGAACTGATTGTAGATCATCGACAAATAGTTCGTTCCGAGCAGGATATTGGTGTCCAGATCGTTGAGCTGGTCGCGCGAGAGCGGGCCGAGGCCGATCTTCTTGGCCACCATCTGCGCCGTGGCCGGCATGATCTGCATGAGGCCGCTCGCGCCCACGCCCGACTTCGCATTGAGAATGAAGCGCGACTCCTGGCGAATCAGCCCATAGGCCCATTCGACGTCGAGGCCATTGCTTTGCGCGTCGCGCTCCACCACGTCGCGGAACGGCGCGAGATAGCGCAGCGAGAAGTCGTGCTCGGTCTGCGTGCGGTCGGCCGTGTTGACGGTGCGATCGAGCAACCGGATGCGCTTCGCGTATTCGGCGACGGCCAGCAACTGGCGATCGCTCATGCCGCGCAGCGGCCAGTTCCATTCGCGATTGCCTTCGAGCCGCAGGTTCAGCGCGTAAAAGCGTTGCGCGAGCGCGAAGCCCGGCGTCTGCGCAACCTGGGCGATGTCGGCGTCGCTGACCGAGGTCTTCGGCGGGATGGTGATCTTCTGACCCAGTTCCTCGGTCGCAAGCTGGCCGTAGAAGTTATAGCCTGCCGAGATCGACGCGAACTCCTGGTTTGCCTGATTCGTCTCGCCGGCCTGCTTGAGCGCGCGCGCGTGCCAGTAGACCCATGCGGGTTGCGAGCGCAATGCCGCGGGCATCTGCTCGATCGACCAGCGGACCATGGTCCAGTCGCCGCCGAGCAGCGCGGCGCGCGTGCGCCATTCGTAGGCGGGATTCGAGAGCGGCGCGTTGGCCGATAGGCGATACCAGTCGAGCGCGGCCGGCATGCGCTTGAGCGCGCCCTGATAGCCGATCGTGCCCCAGCCGATTGCACGCTCGGGCGAGGTGAGCGAAGGCGCGACCTGCGCGAAAGTAGCGGCCGCCATGGCGGGGTCGTTGCGCGCCATCAGGGTGACCGCGAGCAGCGCGAGCTGATGCGATTGCGGATCGGCGCTCACGCCGCGCGCGAGTGTGAGCGGCGGCGTGCTGACCGCCTGGCTGAACGCGGTAGGGTCGGGGCGCTGCGCGAGGCCGTCGAGCAGCTTCGCGCCCGTCGAGGTCTGGTTCTGTTCGTAGGCGAGGCGGATCTGCTGCCAGACATCGTCGCTGGTGAACTGGCCTTTGATGGCGAGCGCCGTGATGAGGTCGACGCAGCCGTCGCCGTAATAGCGCGGCTCGACCAGCAGCGCGCGTGCATCGCTGGCGACGTTTTCGCCGCGCGCCGCACGCGACTCCAGCGCGTAGCACTTCACCTGCGTGTCGTCGTTGAGCACGAAGCGCGCATACTGCTGGTCGAAGTTCGCCCAGTCGTGGCGCGCGCCGAGCACGGTCAGATAGTCGTTGCGCAGACGGTCGGCGATGGCCTCGCCGTCGTGGCGCTGCAGGAACGACAGCACCGCCGCGTCGGGCGCGTCCACGCGCGCATGGCCCTGCGAATCGAACAGTTGTGGCTTCAACTGGAAGTATTCGAGGTACGACGGCGCAGGATAATCCGGAATCGTCGCGGCGAGCTGCGCGGCGCGCGCGGCATCGTTATTGCGCGCGGCCTCGCGAAGCTGGATGAAGATTTGGTCGTCGCTTGAAAGCTCAGCGCCCGGAGCGAGGGCAACCGGCCGCACGGCAGAGGCCGTGCTGCACGCGACGAGTGCCACGGCTGCCAGTGCAAGACCGGCCGCGCGATATACTCGGACAAAGCGTTTGGACATCGTTATTTCTGGAGCGCGAGGTGAACCCAAGCATAGCATGCAACCCTGCGGCCCCATCCAAAAAGGCGTGGCGTTTACGACTTCGCACAGCCCGTCTTGAGGCGTCTGCCGACGCGCTGGCCAACGCGGCGCTGAGCGCGCATCTCGATGCCCTCGTCGGCCGTCTCGCGCCGCGTTCGATCGGCTTTTACTGGCCGTTGCCGGGCGAGTTCGATGCACGGGAATGGATTGCCTCGTGGCTCGCCGCCGACGCGTCGCGTCGCGCCGCGCTGCCCGTCATTGCCGAGCGCTACGCGCCGCTGCAGTTCTATTTCTGGTCCCCGGGCGCGCCGATGCGCGAGGGTCATCACGGCATTCCCGAACCGGAGTCCGCCGAGGCGGCGCTGCCCGATCTGCTGCTCGTGCCCTGCATGGGGTTCGACCGCGACGGCTACCGGCTCGGGTACGGCGGCGGCTATTACGACCGCACGCTCGCTGCCTGGCCCGGCGCGGCGTTGCCGCTCACGGTGGGCATCGCGTATGAAGCGTGCCGCATCGACGACGGCGTGCCCGAGCGCGGCGCGCACGATCTGCCGCTCGACGCCGTGGTCACCGAAGCCGGCGCGCATCTCGTGGGGCGTCTCGCGGCGCGCTGAGCTGCGTGTCGAGTTGTGCATGCGTTGTGCATGCGTTGCGCGTCGTGCCGCGGCACGTGCTCAAAGCGACGCCGCGGCGCGCGCCGCCGTGTCGTAAAGTCCGGACGCATTGCGCATCAACTGCGCCGCGTCGCCGATCTGCTCATTGGTGAGGCCGCTTTCCTTGAGCGTGGCGATCAGGCAGCTCTCGCGCACGTCGCGATAGCGCATGCATAGATCGCGCCCCGCCGGCGTCACCGAAAAGAACACTTCCTTGCCGCTTTTCTCGCTCTCGACGAGACCGCGCGCGACCAGCTTCTTGAGCGCGTAAGTGGCGACGTGCGTATCCTCGATATTGAGCACGAAGCAAATATCGGCGAGCTTCTTGCGGCGCTCGCGATGACCCACGTGATGGAGCAGCGAGACCTCGACCGGCGTCATGTCCTTCGCGCCGGCCGCCGACATGCAGCGCACCATCCAGCGATTGAATGCATTGCTTGCCATGATGAGCGCGTACTCGAGCTCGGAGAGCTCTGCGCTCGCCTCGGAGACGAGATGCTCGGACGAAACGATCTTGGTCGGCTGACGCGACATGACTCAACCCTGTGGTCGAAACGGTGTGCCGCCAGTGTAGTGATGTCGCGCGCGCGTCGCGCCTGGCAGAAACGCTTATTGATAATTTATCGATAAATTGTCGAGAATGTATCCTGACAAAATCGGACGCCGGCCACGACGCCGGAGCCTGAACCGCCTGCAACCGCTTGAGACGATGAGCCATCCTGTTCCCCGTATTTACTTCCTCGGCGACGAGGCGCTCGTCTGCGAGGCCTCGCCGCCCGCCACGCTGGAGGTCCAGCGCCGCATCTGGGCCGTGGCCGCGCAGGTGCGCGGCTGGGACGCCGTGCGCGAAGTGGTGCCCGGCATGAACAATCTGACGATCACCTTCGATGCGCTTTCCACCCGCGCCAACGCACTCGCCGCCGCGCTGGAAACGGCATGGCACGACGCCGAGGGCGCGCCCGAAGCCGCCTTCGAGGGCCGCGAAGTCGAGATCCCGGTGAGCTACGGCGGCGCCGCGGGCCCCGATCTCGGCGCGGTCGCGCAGCACACCGGGCTCGCGCCTGCCGACGTCGCCGCGCGTCATGCGGCAGGCATCTACACCGTGTTCTTCCTCGGCTTTCAACCGGGCTTCGCCTATCTCGGCGGACTCGACGCCGCGCTTCACACGCCGCGCAGGCGTGCGCCGCGGCTCGCCGTCCCCACCGGGTCAGTCGGCATTGGCGGCGAGCAGACCGGCATCTATCCGGCGCAGGCGCCCGGCGGCTGGCAGCTGATCGGCCGCACCGCGCTCACCCTCTTCGATCCCGCGCGCAATCCGCCCACGCTGCTCATGCCGGGCGACCGCGTGCGCTTCGCCATCGAGAGCATCAACGAAGCCATCCCCGAGGAGACCCACGCATGATCGAAGTGCTGCGCGCAGGTCTGCTCACCACGGTTCAGGATCTCGGCCGGCCGGGCTACCGGCATCTCGGCGTCGCCACCGGCGGCGCGCTCGATACGCTCGCGCTCGAAGTGGGCAACCGCCTCGTCGGCAACCGGCACGACGCGGCGGGGCTCGAAATCACCTTCGGCCCGGTGGCGCTGCGCTTTGCGCGCGCGACGCGCGTGGCCATCACCGGCACCGACTTTGGCGCGACGCTCGACGGCAAGCCGGTATGGTCGTGGTGGAGCCTGCCGGTCGCGGCCGGCGAAACGCTCGTGCTCAATGGCGCGAAGCGCGGCATGCGCGCCTATGTGTGCGTCGCGGGCGGCATCGACGTGCTGCCGATGCTCGGCTCGCGCAGCACCGACCTCGCCGCCGGGTTCGGCGGGCTCGCGGGCCGCGCGCTCAAGGACGGCGACCGCCTCGCCACGGGAGCCTCGTTCGCGGCGGGCGGCGAGCGCGCCTCGCTTGCCGCGGGCGCGCCGCCGTTCGGCGTGAAAGCGCCGTCGCAATGCGGCTTCGCGTACCCGGACGAAGTGCCGCCGAGGCGCGGCCGCCATCCGGACGGCATGCTGTGGGCCGTCCCCGTGCGCGTGCTGCACGGTCCCGAGTACGACAGCTTCACGCCCGAGGCGCAGCGCGCCTTCTGGTCCGACGAATGGCAAGTCACGCCTAACAGCAACCGCATGGGTTATCGGCTCGAAGGCACGCCGCTCGCGCGCGAAACGCCCGCCGACCTGCTCTCGCACGCGGTGCTGCCGGGCACGATCCAGGTGCCGCCGAACGGTCAGCCCATCGTGCTGATGAGCGATGCGCAGACCACGGGCGGCTATCCGAAGATCGGCGCCGTAATCCGCGCCGATCTGTGGAAGCTCGCCCAGGTGCGGCTCACGACGGGCGTGCGCTTCATCGAGACGACGCCGGCCATCGCGCGCCGCGCGCTCGAGGAGGAACGCGCCTATCTGCGGCAGATCGATACCGCGATCGCCATGCAGGACGAGCGCCACGCGAGCCGCCGCATGCGGGCGGCGTCCGCACAGGGCTCAGGCGCATGACGCGGACCGCGACAGCCGCGACACGGCATTGAAGCAAGACGCGCAGCGACACAGGGCGCGCAGCAATACGGAGAGAATCACCATGACGACCATCGATCTGAACGCCGATCTCGGCGAAGGCTGCGGCTCCGACGAGGCGCTGCTCGACCTCGTGAGCTCGGCCAACATCGCGTGCGGCTGGCACGCGGGCGGCGCCAACGCCATGCGCGAATGCGTGCGCTGGGCGGTGGACAAAGGCGTGTCGATCGGCGCGCACCCGAGCTTCAACGACCCCGAGAACTTCGGCCGCAAAGAGATGAACCTGCCCGCCGAGGAAATCTACGCGGGCGTGCTCTACCAGCTGGGCGCGCTCTCGGCAATCGCCCAGGCGGAAGGCGGCCGCATCGCGCACATGAAACCGCACGGCGCGCTCTACAACCAGGCCGCGCGCGACCCGAAGATCGCCGACGCGATCGTCTCGGCCGTGCACGACTTCGATCCATCGGTGACGGTGTTCGCGCTCGCGGGCAGCGGGCTCGTCGCCGCCGTGCGCGAAGCGGGCCTCGTGGCCGTGGAAGAAGTGTTCGCCGACCGCGGCTACCGCGCCGATGGCTCGCTCGTGCCGCGCAGCGAACCGGGCGCGCTGCTCGACGACGAAGACGCCGTGCTCGCGCGCACGCTCGCGATGATCCGCGAGCAGCGCGTGCAGTCCGTGGACGGCGCGTGGGTGCCGCTCAACGCCCAGACCATCTGCCTGCACGGCGACGGGCCGCATGCGCTCGCGTTCGCGCGGCGCATCCGGGCGGCGCTCGATGACGCCGGCATCGGCGTGCGCGCGGCGGGCGTCGCCGAGGCCTGAGCGCACTGCAGGTAAACGGATTCAAGCATTACCGAAGCAAGAACAGGGCCGACAAGAGCCGGGCAGTCAGAGCGCCGCGCCGCGCTACACGCGTCGCACGGCGTTTCATCACCGCGACTCGCTGCACATGACGCAGCGGGTCGCGGCAATAACGACGCACAAAAACTGGAGACAAAGAGATGCAGAGCACTGTCAATTTATGGCCGCTCATCGGAGTGGCCGTCATCATCGTCGGCTTTGTATTGCGCTTCAATCCGATGCTGATCGTCGCGGCGGCGGCCATCGTCACCGGCTTCGGCGCCGGGTTCCCGCCCGGCAAGATCCTCGCGGCCATCGGCACTGGCTTCATCAAGACCCGCAACCTGCCGCTCATCATCCTGCTGCCGCTCGCCGTGATCGGGCTTTCGGAGCGCCACGGCCTGCGCGAGCGCGCGCAAATCTGGATCGGCAACATCAAGGCCGCGACGGCCGGGCGTCTGTTGATCGTCTACCTGTTCGTGCGCGAGATCACCGCCGCAGTCGGGCTCACGGGGCTCGGCGGGCATCCGCAGATGGTGCGTCCGCTGATCGCGCCGATGGCCGAAGGCGCCTCCGAAAATCGCTTCGGCAAGCTTCCCGACACGGTGCGCTACAAGCTGCGCGCCTGGTCCGCCGCGACCGACAACGTGGGCCTCTTCTTCGGCGAGGACATTTTCGTGGCGTTCGGCGCGATCGTGCTGATGGTCACGCTGCTCAAGGAAGCGGGCGTCGCGGTCGAGCCGATCCACGTCGCGTTCTGGGGCATTCCCACTGCGATCTGCGCGTTCCTGATTCACGGCGCGCGGCTGTGGCTGCTCGACCGCAAGCTCGAGCGCGAGTTGGGCGGCACCCGGCGCGGCGCGCAGCGCGACGCCACGAGCCGGCAGCAAGGAGACGAGGCATGACCATCACCCTCAACTGGCTCTACTGGCTGCTCGGCATTGTGCTGCTGATCGTCGGCGGCATGATCGTGCTCGACCGCGAGCATCCGCGCCGCCTCACCGCAGGCGGCTTCTGGATCCTCTATGCGCTGATCTTTCTCGTCGGCGACCACCTTCCCGCCGAACTCGTGGGCGCGCTCGCACTCGCCATGGCGGTGATCGCCGGCTTCGGCGGCGTGACCGGCGGCAAGCCGAAGGTGCTCCCCCTCGAAACGCGGCTCGCGAGCGCGAAGCGCCTCGGCAACAAGCTCTTCGTGCCCGCGCTCACCATTCCCGCTGTCACCGTCGTGCTCACCTTCGCGGCCAGCCATCTCGTGGTGGGGGCCACGCCGCTCATCGATCCGAAAAACGTCACGCTGATCGGCTTCGGCATTGGCTGCGTGCTCGCGCTCGTGATCGCCTGCATCATCACGCGCGACAGCGTCGGCCAATCGATGCAGGAGACGCGCCGTCTCGTCGACGCGCTCTCGTGGGCCGCCGTGCTGCCGCAAATGCTCGGCATGCTCGGTCTCGTGTTCTCGGACGCGGGCGTGGGCAAGGCGGTCGCGCATGTGACTACGTCGTACATCAACATGGACCTGCGCTTCGTGGCCGTGGCGGTCTACTGCATCGGTATGGCGCTCTTCACCGTGATCATGGGCAACGGCTTCGCGGCATTCCCGGTAATGACGGGCGGCGTGGGCGTGCCCGTGCTGGTGGGCGCCTTCCACGTGAACCCGGCGATGATGGCGGCCATCGGCATGTTCTCGGGCTACTGCGGCACGCTCATGACGCCCATGGCCGCGAACTTCAACATCGTGCCCGCCGCGCTGCTGGAGTTGCCCGACAAGAACGCGGTGATCCGCGTGCAGGTGCCCACGGGGCTCGGCATTCTGGCGGCCAATATCGTGCTGCTGTACGTGCTCGGGTTCTAGGCGGGTCCGGGCGGCGCTTTGCGCAGCGTCTCGACGAACTGCGCAAGGTGCGGGAAATGCCGCGTCACGAGCGCTTCGGGCAGGAGGTACTGCGGAAAGCCCGCCGTGGCGCTGTGCGCGTGAAGGACGTGCAGGCACAAGCCGATGTCGTCGGCAAAGTGCGCGAGGTTCGCGCCGCGTCCGAGCGCGGCATGCAGAAACTCGCCGTCCTCATTGGACGAACCCGACTCGAACGGGCCGGCGGCCCACAGGCGCTTCGTGTAGACGTAGCTGAAGCCGTAGCCGGAATGGTTGTCGGCGAACGCCCGGTGGTCGGCGGGAAAGTTGAGCGCCGTCATCGGTCGCGGGCTCCAGTGAAAATGCAGCCCGTTCTTGTGCAGCAAGTCCCACCAGGCGAGCTGGTCGTACACGCGGCTATACAGAAAGAATGCGCTGAGCTTGACGAAATCGGCGCGGCGCTCGCTCAACTGCGCGCACATGACGCGCAGATAGTCGGGGGCGTAGTATTCGCAGTCATCGAAATGGGCGATGACTTCGGCGCGTGCGAGCGCCACCGCGAGATTGCGCTTGGCACCGACGCTCATGCGCTGCGGCACGTGGCGATACACCACGCGCGCGTCGCCGAGATTCTGCATGAATGCGCTGGGCCGCTCGCTGTCGTCTACCACGATCCATTCGCAGGCCGCCAGATCCTGACGCGCGAACGACTGGTAAGCATGCGGCAGCATGGCCTCGCGCCCCCCGGTGGGCGTGATGACGCTAACGACAGGTGCCATCGGCACACCAGGCTTGCCAGGCGCGTCGGTCCTGGCCTTCGGTGAATTCGTCATGTTGCGCTCCTGGCCAGACAAAAGCTGAAAAGCTGGATGGTAGGGCCGCCTCATGTGAACCGAAATCGAATTCCCACTAAAGCCGTGTTCGCCTCGTGGGCCGCACAGGGTGTTTCGTCACCGGCCGCAGCGCTTTCGGAATTTTCTTATCGAAGCGGCAGGGCCAGATCCCTACTTTGTACGGTTCTCTCCAATTCCAGTCAGATGCGCGCCCATCGCCCGCGCGCCGGATCGGCCTCACATGCCCATGACTTCGAACGCCGACGGTTCCTCCGCTTCCGCTGATTCCTCCCCGCCTGACGAACACGCCGAACATGCCGATTCCGGTGCGCGCCTTGCCGCCGCACTCGCAGCCCACGGCGCGGGGCGTCTTGACGAAGCACAAGCGATCTATCGCGCGCTGGTCGAGCGCGATTCGACCCATGCCGACGCCTTGCATTACTGGGGCGTGGCGCGCCACCAGCTCGGCGACCATCGTGGCGCACTCGCGCTCATGGATCGCGCGCTCGCGCACGCGCCCAACGACGCGGTCTGCTGGAGCAATCGCGGACTCGCCGCGCTCTCGCTCGGCCAGCACGAGGAAGCGGCGCACAACCTGCGCGAGGCGCTGCGCCTCGTACCCGGATTCGCCGATGCGCACAACAACCTCGGGCTCGCGCTGCGCGAAGCGGGCGACCTCGCGGGAGCCGAGCGCCACTGCCGTGCGGCGCTCGCGCTGGCGCCGGAGTCCGTGAACGCGCAGGTGAACCTGGGCAGCGTGCTCGCGAAGCTCGCGCGCGGCGAGGAGGCGCTCGCCTGCTATCGCGAAGCGCTTGCGCTCGCGCCCGCCGACGCCGCCATTCACTTCAACCTCGGCAACGCGCAGCGCGCACTCGGCGACGACGCTGCCGCCATCGTTCACTACCGCCAGGCCGTCGAGCTGGCGCCCGGCTACGCGGCCGCCTGGGTGAATCTCGGCACCACGCTCGGCCAGACCGGCGACTATCGGGCCGCGGAAACGTGCTATCGCAGGGCCGTGGAGCTGGAGCCGAACGCGGCGAATCTCGTGTGCCTCGGCGCTTCGCTGGGCGCGCAAGGGCGCAACGACGAGGAAGCGCCCTACTACCAGCGCGCGATCGAGATCGACCCGCAAAACGCCGACGCGCGCCAGAACCTCGTCTGGCTCAAGCTCAAGCGCGGCGAGTATCGCGAAGGCTGGGCCGAGTATGCTCGGCGCTGGCGCGCCTGCGATTACGCGCCGTTCGACATCGAAGGCATCGCCGAGTGGCAAGGCGAGCCGCTCGACGGCAAGCGCCTCTTGCTCGTGCACGAGCAGGGCTTCGGCGACCAGATCCAGTTCGTGCGCTACGCGAGCGTGCTTGCCGCGCGCGGCGCAAGCGTGGACGTCTGCGTGCCGCAGACCCTGCAGTTGCTCGCGCAGTCGGTGCCGGGCGTGCACCGCGCCTGGACCGGCACGCCCGCAGGCGACTACGACTACTGGCTATACGTGATGAGTGCCCCGTCCGCGTGCGGCACCGAACTCCACACGGTTCCGGCCACGGTGCCCTATCTCTTTGCACGCGACGTCGACATTCAGGCGTGGAAGCCGCGCGTGCAGGCCGCGATGCTCGCGGACCTCGCGCGCCAGGCCGGCAAAGCCCCGCCCCCGGCCCCGCTGGCCGCGCTAGAAGCAGTCGCCAAACCAACCGGTGCGACTAATGCGACCCATGCGACCGGCGCGGCAAGCACGCCCGGCCGCTTGCGCAAGCCCGCTGGCTACCGCAACATCGGCCTCGTCTGGGGCGGCAATCCCGGCTTCTATAACGACCACAACCGCTCGGTGGCGCTGGCGGCATTCCAGCCGCTCTTCACGCTGGAGAAAATCAGCTGGTTCTCGCTGCAAAAGGGCGAAGCGGCCCGCGCGCAGCTTGCGGCGCTGGCCGGCGGCGCACCGGTCCATGACTTCAGCGACGATCTGCGCGACTTCGGAGACACGGCCGCGCTCATCATGAATCTCGATCTCGTGATTGCCGTGGATACCTCGGTCGCGCATCTGGCCGGCGCGCTTGGCAAGCCGGTCTGGATCCTCGTGCCCGCGAACGGCGAATGGCGCTGGCTCGAAAAGCGCGCGGACTCGCCGTGGTACCCCACGGCGCGGCTGTTCCGCCAGCGCGAAGTGGGTAACTGGCAACCGGCGCTCGAAGAACTGCGCGAGGCGCTCGCCGAAAAACCCGGGCGCGTGACAGGCACCAGTGGCGCAAGCGGCAAAAGCGGCGCAAGCAGCGCAGGCGCGCGCAAGTCCGCGCAGAAAGCGCGCAAGGCAACCGGGTTGCCCATCAACGAAGAGCTGGACCTCAGCCCGGATCAACGGTGAAGCCGCGCTGCCGCAGCAACTGGAGCACGCCGTTGCGTCCGCCCAGGTGCAGCGCGCCGACTGCCACGAAGAGCGGCTTGTTGGGCGCGGTATACAGTTGCATGCGCGCGACGAAGCGGCGGTTGCGCTCGTAGACGATGCGGTTATCCACCGACGCCGCCACGCGCGGGTCGTGCGCGAGCTTTTCGGTGTGGGCGGCATCCCAGGCCGCGATTGCGTCGGCGTCGCCGAGGCGCCACAGCCGCAACAGCGTCTGCACGTCTGCGACGTTTTGCGCGGGCGTTTGCGCGAGATCCTGCGCGAGCATCTCGCGCTGCTGCGCAAGCGTGAGGTGAGTGAACGCGCGCATCTGCTCAGCCAGCGTTTCCAGCCCAACCACGCGCCGCCCCTTCAGGCGCAGGTACACGTTCTGCAGCTGCGCCTCGGTACCGTACTCGGTCTGCAAACCCGCGCTCAGCGAATCGTAGGTTTCCACCAGCAGCGAGGCGAGCCACGGCTTCATCTTGCGGATCTCGGCGAGCGCCTCGGGATTGCCGCGCAAGCGCGCCGCGAGCTTCGCCCAGAGCGGATCGGGCAGCAGTTGTTGCAGGCAGGGCTTGCGGCACACGCCATATTTCGAGACGTCGTCCTGCGAGACGAGCAGGTCATCGGGCGAAAGTTCGAGCGCAAGCGTGGGCGAGGCGTTGAGCGCCGCGAGGATCGGCGCACGGAACGGCTGGTTCGGCGGATAGTCGGCGGGGTCGCCCACGTGCAGCGTGCCGAGCAGATAAATGGTGGTGGTGCCGCGCGTGGCGACATAGAACGGCATGCGTGCCGGCTGCGTGCGCACCGGACCGCCCGCCGTCGTACCCGATGCGTAGCTCGGCATGGGCGGCGGCGAGTGGAAGCCCGGCAGGCCGCCGCCCGAAGGCTGGCCTGGCGCGGGAACGGCAGGATGCACGCCGGGGACATTGGCGACGGTGGCGGCCGCATACGCGCTGGGCAGGAACGCGCGCAGCGGCCGGTCGAGCGACGGCCCGAGCGCAACGGCCAGCGCAAGCGCCGTTGCCAGCGCCGCGCGCAGCCATGAGCGCGCCCGCGCGAACGCAGCGGCGAACGCAGCTGCAATTGCTCGCGCAAGCCCCCGTGAAAGCGCGCCGCCCGCCCGCAGGCGGCCCCGGTTTTGCATCGTCGATGCGGCGCGACGGCCGCCCTTTGGCTTGCGGCGCGCAAACCGGCGCGCCGCCGTTACTTCAGGCCGGCATGGGCCGCCCATCTTCTTCCCCCACCTCCTCAGCACGATGGCAGGATACCTGACGCCCATCCACTTCGCGTAAAACCGGCACTTCCTTGCGGCACCGTTCGACCGCATACGGACAACGCTGATGGAAAGTGCAGCCCGAAGGCGGGTTCAGCGGCGAAGGCAGCTCGCCCTCCAGCTTGATCTTCACGCGCCGGTCCGCTTCGAAGATCGCGGGCGTCGCCGAAAGCAGCGAGCGCGTGTACGGATGGCGCGGCCGCCCGATCACCGTGTGCTTGTCGCCAAGCTCGGCCACGCCGCCCAGGTACATCACCATCACGTCGTCGGCGATATGCTCGACCACGGCCAGGTTGTGCGAAATGAACACGTAGCTGGTGCGGAACTGCTCCTGCAGATCCATGAACAGATTGAGGATCTGCGCCTGGATCGACACGTCGAGCGCGGACACCGGCTCGTCGGCCACCACGATCTGCGGGTCGAGGATCATCGCGCGCGCAATGGCGACACGCTGACGCTGGCCGCCCGAGAACATGTGCGGATAGCGCTTCGCATGCTCGGGCCGCAGGCCCACGATGCGCATCATGTGCGCGATGCGGTCGGCGCGCTCGCTCGCCGTGAGCTTGGTGTTGATCGCGAGCGGCTCGCCGAGCGTCTGCTCGACGGTCTTGCGCGGATTGAGCGAGGCGAACGGGTTCTGGAACACCATCTGCACGCGGCGGCGCAGCGCGGCGATCTTCTCGTGGCTCGCGTGCGCGACGTCCTCGCCGTCGATGGTCAGCTTGCCCGAGGTGGGCGGCTCGATCATCGTGAGCTGGCGCGCGAGCGTGGACTTGCCGCAGCCCGACTCGCCCACCACCGCGAGCGTGCGCCCGCGCGTGAGCGAGAACGACACGCCATTGAGCGCCTTCACGGTGCCCGTGCCGAACATGCCGCGCTTCACGCTGTAGTGCTTCTTGAGGTTGTCCGCGACGAGTACTTTGTCATCCTCGCGAGCCGCGGATTGCCGGACTGCGTTCATCGCGCGCCTCCGTTGGATTGAGTCAGGGCCACGTTCAGCGGCTTGATGCAGCGCACCTGCGCGTAGCCGGCGCTCTGGTCGGCGCGATCGGCGACTGGATCGAGCGCCGGCCGCGCCTTCATGCAGCCGTCCACCACGTACTTGCAGCGCGGCGCGAACAGGCATCCGCCCGGCCGGTCGTCGCGGCCGGGCACCATGCCGGGCAGCGCGGCCAGACGCATGGCCCCCTTGTTGTGCTCGGGGATCGCGGCGAGCAGCGCCTCCGTGTACGGATGGTGCGGCTTGGCGAAGATATCGGGCACGCGGTTGGTCTCGATGATCTCGCCCGCGTACATCACGGCCACGCGCTGCGCGACTTCGGAGACCACGGCCAGATCGTGCGAGATCAGCACGAGCGCCATGCCGCGCTCCTTCTGCAACTGCACGAGCAGCGCCATGATCTGCGCCTGGATGGTCACGTCGAGCGCCGTGGTGGGCTCGTCGGCGATCAGGAGCTTCGGGTTGCAGGCCACGGCCATCGCGATCATCACGCGCTGGTTCATGCCGCCCGACATCTGGTGCGGGAAGTTGTCGATGCGGTTCTTCGCGTCGGGAATGCCCACCTGGTCGAGCAATTCCAAGGCGCGCGCATGGAGCGCGGAACCGCGCAGGCCCTCATGCAGCTTGAGCACTTCCTTGATCTGATAGCCGACCGTGTAGCTCGGATTCAGGCTCGTGAGCGCGTCCTGGAACACCATGGCGATGTCCTTGCCCACGATGCGGCGGCGCTCCTTGCCGGTGGCGTTGAGCAGGTCGCGGCCATCGAAGGTGATGGAGTCGGCGCTCACCTTGCCGGGCGCATCGATGAGGCCCATCAGCGCCATCATCGTCACGCTCTTGCCCGAGCCCGATTCGCCGACGATGCCGAGCACTTCGCCCGGCGCCACCGAGAGATTCACGCGGTCGACGGCGGGCAAGCCGTTGAAGTTCACCGCCAGATTGCGGATGTTCAGTAGTTCTTTCGTCATGTCAGTCCTCGCCGGGCCGCCCCAAGAGGACTGACGCCCCCGCGGGGGGCAGCGACTGTAAGGAGCGTGGGGGTCGTTTTCATTCAGGCCATCCGCTTGAGCTTGGGATCGAGTGCATCGCGCAGCCCGTCGCCGAGCAGATTGATCGCGAGCACCGAGATCAGGATGGAAAGGCCGGGCATCGTGACGATCCACCAGGCGCTGTCGATATAGTCGCGCGCCGAAGCGAGCATCGCGCCCCACTCCGCAGCGGGCGGCTGCACGCCGAGGCCGAGAAAGCCCAGCGCCGCAGCATCGAGAATCGCCGAGCTGAAGCCGAGCGTCGCCTGCACGATCAGCGGCGCGGTGCAGTTGGGCAGCACCTGCGAGAACATCAGCCGCAGCGTGCCGGCGCCGGCCACGCGCGAGGCGGTCACGTACTCCTTGTGCAGTTCGCCGAGCGCCGAGCCGCGTGTCAGACGCACATAACCGGGCAGCGCGACGATGGCGATCGCGAACATGGTGTTCGTGAGGCCCGGGCCGATGATCGCGACCACCGCCACCGCGAGCAGCAGCGAAGGCAGCGCGAGCAGCACGTCCATCAGACGCATGATCGGCGTGTCGGCCCACTTCTCGAAGAACGCGGCCACGAGCCCGAGCACGACGCCCGGAATCAGCGCGAGCATCACCGAGACGCAGCCGATCCACAGCGAGAGCCGCGCACCGTACATCAGGCGCGAGAGGATGTCGCGGCCCGCTTCGTCGGTGCCCAGAATGAACTTCCAGTTGCCGCCGTCGAGCCAGGCGGGCGGGATCTTCACGAAATCGCGGTACTGCTCGACGGGGCTGTGCGGCGCGATCAGCGGCGCGAGGACCGCGATGACGATCAGCGCGAGCACGATGATGCCGGCGCCCACGGCGCCCTTGTTGCGCGAGAAGTTCGCCCAGAATTCGCGCAGCACGAGCGCGCGGCCCGAGGGCGGCGTGACGGCGCGGGGCACGCTGTTCTGAATGTCAGCCATCATGCCTCCACGGTTCGATGAATGGATTGAAGGGTTTGCATCGTCATGGCGTGATTACCTCGTATGTCGAATGCGCGGATTGAGCACGCCGTACAGCAAATCGACGAACAGGTTCACGACGATCACGAGCGTCGCGATCATGAGAATGCCGCCCTGCACCACCGGGTAGTCGCGCCGGCTGATCGCGTCGATCAGCCATTTGCCGATGCCGGGCCACGAGAACAGCGTCTCGGTGAGCACCGCCCCGGCCAGCAGCGTGCCGACCTGCAAACCGATCACGGTCACCACGGGAATCAGCGCGTTGCGCAGCGCGTGCACGACGA
The DNA here is from genome assembly GCF_051125215.1 of Paraburkholderia sp. A3BS-1L. Lineage (NCBI taxonomy): Bacteria > Pseudomonadati > Pseudomonadota > Betaproteobacteria > Burkholderiales > Burkholderiaceae > Paraburkholderia > Paraburkholderia sp. A3BS-1L. The sequence goes on from NZ_CP120442.1 coordinate 3,111,205, forward strand.
TCACGCGCACGGGCGAGAGGCCCTTGGCGCGCGCGGTGCGGATGTAGTCCTCGCGCAGCACTTCGAGCATGGACGAGCGCGTCATGCGCGCGACCACGGCCAGCGGAATCGTGCCGAGCACGATGGCGGGCAGGATCAGATGCGAGAGCACCGACTTGAACGCGCCTTCGTCGGTGCCTGGCAGCAGCGAATCGATCAGCATGAAGCCGGTGACGTGCGGAATGTCGTATTCGACGGCGATGCGTCCCGACACCGGCGTCCAGCCGAGCTTCGACGAAAACACCATGATGAGAATGAGGCCCCACCAGAAGATCGGCATCGAATAGCCGGTGAGCGCGGTGCCCATCACGCCGTGATCAACGACGGTGCCGCGCCTCAGGGCCGCGAACACGCCGGCGGGCAGGCCCATGGCGAGCGCGAAGATGAGCGCGCACAGCGAAAGTTCGACGGTGGCCGGAAAGCGCGCGAGGAACTCGCCCATCACACTGGTGTTGGTGATGATCGACGTGCCGAGGTTGCCGTGCAGCGCGCGCCACACATAGTGCACGTACTGCATCGGCAGCGGCTCGTCGAGCCCGAGGCGGTGCATGGCCTCGGCGTGCATTTGGGGATCGACGCCGCGCTCGCCCATCATCACTTCGATGGGGTCGCCCGGAATCAGGTGGATGAGCGCGAACGCAAGCAGCGTAATACCGATGAAGGTGGGTATCACCATGCCGATGCGGCGCAATACGAAGCGGAACATGTGACGTTCCCCCTTAAAGCCTGAAATGAAACGCAACCGGCGACAGGGGCTCGTGACCCCGGTCGCCGGACCATTTTCGCGGGCCTTCCGTGTGTGTGAAGGCTGCGCGAAAAACTACCCGATAGACGTTACTGCATGCCGACGCCGTCGAAGCGCGCATAGCCGAGCGGCTCGATGCGCATGTCGGTCACCTTCTTGCTGACCGGCTGATAGACGGTCGAGTGGGCGATCGGCGAGAACGGCAGTTGCTGCGCGAAGATCTGCTGCGCCTGAATGTAGAGATTCGTGCGCACCGCCTGCGCCGAGCTCTGGCGGCCCTTCTGGACCAGCTCGTCGAACGGCTTGTAGCACCACTTGCTGAAGTTGTTGCCGTTCACGGCCTCGCAGCCGAGCAGCGTGCCGAGCCAGTTGTCGGGGTCGCCGTTGTCGCCCGTCCAGCCGATCAGCATCGAGTCGTCCTCGCCCGCGTGCGCGCGCTTGATGTACTCGCCCCACTCGTACGTGACGATCTTCGCCTTCACGCCGATCTTGGCCCAGTCGGCCTGGATCATCTCGGCCATCAGGCGTGCATTCGGGTTGTAGGCGCGCTGCACGGGCATGGCCCAGAGCGTCATCTCGAAGCCGTTGGACAAGCCGGCCTTCGCGAGCAGCGCCTTGGCCTTCGCCGGATCGTACGGCTGCGCCTTCAGCGTCTTGTCGTAGGACCATTGCGTGGGCGGCATCGGGTTGGTCGCGGCCTGGCCCGCGCCTTGATACACCGACTCGATGATCGCCTTCTTGTTGATCGCCATGTCGAGCGCCTGACGCACTTCGAGCTTGTCCATCGGCTTGTGCTCGACGTTGTACGACAGGTAGCCGAGGTTGAAGCCCGGCTGCGAAGGCATCGCGATGTTCGGGTCGGCCTTCAGCGGCGCGATGTCGGCGGGACGCGGATAGCTCATCACCTGGCATTCGTCGCGCTTCAACTTCTGCACGCGCACGCTCGCATCGGGCGTGATCGAGAAGATCAGCTTCGAGAGCTTCACCGCGCCCGGCTTCCAATAGTCAGGATTGCCATCGAAACGGATGGTCGCGTCCTTCGTATAGCTCTTGAAGATGAACGGCCCCGTGCCGACCGGGTACTGATTGATGTCGGCGGCCTTGCCGGCCTTCATCAGTTGATCCGCGTATTCAGCCGAGAGAATCGAGGCGAACTCCATCGCCATGTTCTGGATGAACGGCGCGTTCGGTTCGTTGAGCGTGAACTTCACCGTGTACGGGTCGACCTTCTCGACCTTCGCGATGAGTTTATCCAGGCCCATGTCGGTGAAGTACGGGAACGACACCGGGTACGCCTTGCGGAACGCGTTGTTCGTGTTGAGCATGCGGTCGAACGTGAACACGACGTCGTCGGCGTTGAATTCGCGCGTGGGCTTGAAGTACGCCGTGGTCTGGAACTTCACGCCATGGCGCAGATGGAACGTGTAGGTCTTGCCATCAGGGGAAACATCCCACGATTGTGCGAGACCCGGTTCGACCTTGGTGCCGCCGCGCTCGAACTCGACGAGGCGGTTGTAGACGGTGAACGTGGCCGCGGTGAAGTCGACGCCCGTCGTGTATTGGGCGGAGTCGAAGCCAGCGGGGCTGCCTTCCGAGCAGTACACGAGCGTCTTGTTCGGGATGCTGCCCGCGGCGTGCGCGACGGTGGCCCCCGCAATCGATGCCGCTGCGAGCGCCACGAGCGACGTCATTCGCGCGGCACGCAACAGATTGTTTTCTTTCATGTTTCCTCCAGTTCGGTGCCGGCCTGAGCCAGCGTAGCGCGATCTTACTTGAGCACCGCCTGCGCTCACAAGCCGGCCAAAATGACCATCACGCAGGAAATGCCTGGTTGACAGGCTTGCTGCGGGCGGCTTCCCGGGCAATCCGCAGGCCGTGGCCGCTCATGTTCTTCTCATCTCCCGCTTGTGTCCCGCCTGTGTCCCACTTGTGCCCGCGCCGGTCCGCTGAAGCACGATAGCGCGCCGTCATTTCGCTTGCAGTTTCCCTGGCCGCCGGCGCGGATGCTGGCGCTGGCGCGCTGTCCAGGTTCGGCTTCGACTGGCTTTCGGCGGCAGTATCAACCGTCGTTCACCGCCTGCGCGCGAGCGCACCAGTCGCGCCACATGAGGCGGTACGCGGCTTCCATGTTGCGCGCGAAGCGTTCTCCGTCCATCAGCGGCGAGGCCGCCATGCGCGGGCGCAGGCTCGCGCGCAGCGCGGCGAGGCGTGCCGGATCGCGCGCGAGCGCGACCACGAGTTCGACATAGGCGGCATCGGTATGCGCGGCCAACTGCGCCAGCCCCAGGTTGGCGAGCAGCGAAAGGCCCGCGCGGGCCGCCGCCGAGCGGCCCACGCGCGTGGGCACGGGCACGCCCATCCAGAGCGCATCGAGGCTCGTGGTATGGCCGTTGTAGGGAAACGTGTCGAGCGCGAGATCGACTTGCGCCCAGGTGAGCAGATAGTCCTCACGCGGCTGAAAGCCCACGAAGCGCACGCGCGCCGCATCGACGCCATGGGCCGCGAGGCGCGCCAGGAGCCGCTCGCGCGCGGCGCCGGGCGGCGCCATCAGCACGAGCCGCGCCGTGGGCAGCGCCGCGAACACGCCCGACCAGAGCGCGAAGGTGGCGTCGGTGAGCTTGCAGGGGGTGTTCAGGCAGCCGAACGTGATGGCGCCGTCGTGCCCCTTGGCCAGCATCGGCAAGCCATTGACCTCGATGCCGGGCGCGAGCGCGTCGTAGCACCAGAACGAGTCGGGCAGGCGCAGCGAGCGCTCGGTGTACTGATCGTCCACGCCCGGCGCACCGGGCGGGTCGAGCCACGGATCGGTGAGCCGCCAGCCGATGGCCGCGCTGCCCGTGGTGCCCGGGTAAGCGAGCCACGCCACCTGCACCGGCGCGGGCCGCCGCGCGAACATGAGACGGCGCGCGCCGTTCATGTGCATCGTCAGGTCCACGAGGATGTCGATGCGATCGTCGTGAATCTGCTGCGCGAGCCGCGCATTGTCGAGCTCGCGCACGTCGCGCCAGCGATCTGCGTGGGCGGCGAGGCGCGCCGTCACCTCGTCGGGTTGCGTGACGCTCGAATAGCAGACGATCTCGAACGCCGCGTGATCGTGATGCTGGAACAGCGGCGTCGTGAACAGCATCTGGCAGTGGTTGCGAAAGTCCGGCGAGACATAGCCGATGCGCAGCCGCCGTCCCGCATCGGGCGTGGTCGCATGCGCAACTGGTTGCGCGAGCAAGGCCGCTTCGTGCTGCCGCGAGAGCTGCTCGGCAGCGGCGCGGATCGCGCGGCCGTCCTCGGTCGCGAACATCAGCCCATAGACGGCGTTGCTGTGCGCGCCGATGTTGCCGGGCTCGCGTGCGAGCGCTTCGCGATAGCACGCGAGCGCCGCCTCGATCGCGCCCGCGTACTTGTGCGCGTTGCCCAGATTGCTCCACGCGTTGGCGAAAGCCGGCTTCAGTTCGAGGGCGCGCGTGAAGCACGCATGTGCGTCGTCGATGCGCGAAAGATCCACGAACACATTGCCGAGGTTGTTCCACGCCGACGCGTCGTCGGGCGCGAGTTCGAGCGCGCGCTCCAATACCACCTGGGCCTCGGCCTCGCGGCCGCAGGCCCGCAGCAGGCAGCCGAGATTCGTGAGCACATTGGACGATTCGGGCGTGAGCGTGCGGGCGTGCTCGAGCACTGCCTGCGCCTCGCCCGTGCGCCTGAGCGCGATCAGGACGTTTGCGAGATTGTTCCACGCGTTCACGGACCCCGGGTCCAGCGCGACCGCGCGGCGCAGCGGCGCCTCCGCGCGTGCTGCTTCGCCGCTCGCCAACAGGGTGCTGCCGTAGTTGTAGTGCGCCCCTGCGTTGTCGGGAGCGAGCGCGAGTGCACGCTCGAAGGCTGCGAGCGCGCGCGGGAAGTCGCCCTGGCTCACATGGAGGTTCGCGAGGTTGTTCAGCGCGATCGAAAAATCGGGCTTGAGCGCGAGCGCGCGTTCGAGCGCCGCGAATGCGCCTTGCGCTTCGGTGGCCGCGTCATGGGTGAGCCCGAGGCTCACGAGAAAGTAGGGGTCTTCGCGCACCGCGAGCGCGCGCTCGATCAGCGCGCGCGCCGCGAGCCGGTCGCGCGCCGTTTCGAGGATGCCGGCGAGATGCAAGGCGTCGCCATCGCGCGCATTGGCCGCGATCAGCCGCCCGCAGCGCGCGCGTGCCTCGTCCAGCGCGCCGGCACGCCACGCGGCGAGCGCATCGGCGAAAGTGCCGGCTTGCGAAGGGGTTTCGGGAATGGAAGTCGTCATGCGCAAAGGCCTGCCGCGCACGACGCATGCCATGGCGTGATCACGCGGGTAAAAACCCTCGATTATCGGCACCGCGCCATCCACGGCCTTTGACGCAGATCACGAGCGCTAGCCGGCACGGCTGCACATAAAAAAACCGCGCAGCACCCGGTAAAGGATGCCGCGCGGTTTGCATGGCGCCGCACGCAGGCGGCAGGCCAGAACTGAAGGACGCCTCATGCGCTCACAAATCGAGCCGTTCGCAGATCGCCTTGGTCGCGCCCGCCGCATTGAGCGTGTAGAAGTGCAGCCCCGGCGCGCCGCCTTCGACCAGACGACGGCACAGGTCCGTCACCACGTCGAGGCCGAACGCGCGGATCGACTCGCGGTCGTCGCCGAAACTCTCGAGGCGACGCGCCACCCAGCGCGGCACTTCCGCGCCGCACATTTCCGAGAAGCGCATGAGCTGCGTGTAGTTCGTGATCGGCATGATGCCGGGCACGATGGGCACGTCCACGCCGAGCTTCTTCGCGTCTTCCACGAAGCGGAAGTACGCGTCGCCGTTGAAGAAGTACTGCGTGATGGCCGAGTCCGCGCCGGCCTTCACCTTCTTCGCGAACGCCTCGAGGTCGTGGCGCGGCGAGCGCGACTGCGGGTGGTACTCGGGATAGCCGGCCACTTCGATGTGAAACGCGTCGCCGGTTTCCTCGCGGATGAACGCCACGAGCTCCGACGCATAGCGCAGCTCGCCCACTGCGCCCATGCCCGAAGGCAGGTCGCCGCGCAGCGCCACGATGTGGCGGATGCCGTGCGAGCGGTACTGGCGCAGGATCTCGCGCAGGCTGTCCTTCGACGAGCCGATGCACGAAAGGTGCGGTGCCGCATCGACGCCTTCCTTGGCGATCTCGACGATGGTGTCGAGCGTGCCTTGCTGCGTGGAGCCGCCCGCGCCGAAGGTGACCGAGACGAAGCGCGGCTTGAGCGTGAGCAGTTGCGCGCGCGTGGCGCGCAGCTTTTCGATGCCGTCCGGGGTCTTCGGCGGAAAAAATTCGAATGAGAGTTCGATCGGTTTCATGATCGCTTGGGTGTTAAGCGAGCCGCAGCGCGAGGCTGCGGCCCGTGCATGCATCAGCCGAGGCTGCGGTTGCCGAAAATCAGCGCCGAGAGCAGCCAGGAGACGATGCTGTAGAGGATCGAGCCGAAGAACGCCGACCAGAAGCCCGACACCTCGAAGCCCTTGAGCAGCGACGCCGCGAGCCAGAAGCACAGCGCATTCACCACGAGAATGAACAGGCCGAGCGTGAGGACGGTCACGGGCAGCGTGAGGATGATGAGCACCGGACGCAGGATAGCGTTGATGAGGCCGAGCACGAGCGCGATGATCAGCGCGGTGCCGAAGCTGCGCACGTGGATCGACGGAACGAGCCAGGTGATGATCAGGAGCGCGAGCGCGTTGATCACCCAGGTCAGCAGCACGGTCATGGGAACTCCTTTTGCGTCGTTGTGATGTGTGCCGCCCGTGGCATGGCGCACGGGCGTTGACACAGCTTCGATCGGGGCGCTTAAAGCGGGCTTAAAGCCACAACCCGCTTTGTATCGCTTAGTAACGATAGTGGTTCGGCTTGAACGGACCGTTCTTGTCGACACCGATATACGCGGCCTGATCGTCGGACAGCACGGAGAGGTTCGCGCCGATGCGCGCGAGGTGCAGGCGCGCGACCTTTTCGTCGAGGTGCTTGGGCAGCACATAAACCTTGTTCTCGTACTTCTCGCCCTGCGTGAACAGTTCGATCTGCGCGAGCGTCTGGTTCGTGAACGAGTTCGACATCACGAACGACGGGTGGCCCGTGGCGCAGCCGAGGTTCACGAGGCGGCCTTCGGCCAGCAGGATCACGCGCTTGCCGTCCGGGAAGATGATGTGGTCGACCTGCGGCTTGATGTTGTCCCACTGGTACTGGCGCGTGGAAGCGACATCGATTTCCGAGTCGAAGTGACCGATATTGCAGACGATCGCGTTGTGGCGCATCGCCTTCATGTGGTCATGGCCGATCACATGGTAGTTGCCGGTGGCCGTCACGAAGATGTCGGCCTTGTCGGCGGCGTATTCCATCGTCACGACGCGGTAGCCTTCCATCGCCGCCTGCAGTGCGCAGATCGGATCGATTTCCGTGACCCACACCGTGGCGCCCAGGCCGCGCAGCGATTGCGCGCAGCCCTTGCCCACGTCGCCGTAGCCGGCCACGACCGCGATCTTGCCCGCGATCATCACGTCGGTGGCGCGCTTGATGCCATCCACGAGCGACTCGCGGCAGCCGTACAGGTTGTCGAACTTCGACTTGGTGACCGAGTCGTTCACGTTGATCGCCGGGAACGGCAGACGGCCTTCCTTCTCCATCTGGTACAGGCGGTGCACGCCGGTCGTGGTTTCTTCGGTCACGCCCTTGATCTGCGAAAGGCGCTTCGAGTACCACGTCGGGTCGATGTCGAGGTGCGCGGCGATCGACTTGTAGAGCGCCACTTCCTCTTCATTGGTGGGCTTGGCGATGACCGAGCGGTCCTTTTCAGCCTTGGAGCCGAGGATCAGCAGCAGCGTGGCGTCGCCGCCGTCGTCGAGGATCATGTTGGCGAACTCGCCGTTCGGCCATTCGAAAATGCGGTGCGAGAACTCCCAGTATTCGTCGAGCGATTCGCCCTTGAACGCGAACACGGGCGTGCCGCCGTTGGCGATGGCGGCGGCGGCGTGGTCCTGGGTCGAGAAGATGTTGCACGAGGCCCAGCGCACTTCGGCGCCGAGCGCCTTCAGGGTCTCGATCAGCACGCCGGTCTGGATCGTCATGTGCAGCGAACCGGCGATGCGCGCGCCCTTGAGCGGCTGCTGCGCCTTGTACTCTTCGCGGATTTGCACGAGACCGGGCATTTCGGTTTCGGCGATGTCGAGTTCCTTGCGGCCCCAGCCGGCAAGCGCCATATCGGCGACGACGAAATCGTTGGCTTGATTGTGCGGAACTGCGGCGTTCATCACGCCCTCCTTTCTAAAAGTGACTAGAAATTAAAGACGTGAGCGCCGTTTTCAGTGCGATTGCTCCTCGAGGAGCCAACCGGATTGAGCACCTTCGAGCCTGGCGGATCACAGAAAATCCGTCGCAACGCTCCTCGAAGGCGAGGCGTGATTGTAGCAAAACGAGACGGCCAATTGGATGGCTCGCGCGTGACCAGGCGTTTAGCACCCCAGCACGCCGCGCGTGGAATCAGCGGATTCAGCCAGCGGAGTGGGCGAGATCCAGTGCGCGCATCTGCCGGACGCTCGCGAGCGCCGCGTCGAGAAAGGCCTGCGAGCAGCGCACCGTTTCGGCTGTCGCGGCCGGGGCCGCCTGGGCGAAGCCCATCTGGATGTTCAGGAAGCGCTCCGCATGAATGCCGTCGTGGTAATGCATGCGCACCTGCTTGTGGCCCGTGAAGCGGCGCTGCCCGAAAATCTCGCGAAGCGCCCACGAGAACGCGCCGTCTTCGCCGCCGTGCCGGCGGAAGAACTCGTCCATCGGGAAGCCGCCCAGCGCGAGAAAGGCGCTGCGGCGGATCACGAGGCTGCTCGGCACCGTGTTGCTGAGCACGTCCGCGTACTTCTCGAAGTCCGGATGGGTCGTCAGCCGCGCGGGAAAGCCCACATAGTCGATGTCGAGCCGGATCGCCGCTTCGCGCGGATGCTGCTCCAGATGCGCATGGGCGGCGGCGAGCGCGCCGGGCAGGTATTCGTCGTCGGCGTCGAGAAACGCGAGGAGCGGCGTGGCCGTGTGCAGCGCCGCCCAGTTGCGCGCACGCGCCGCGCCGCCGTTGCTCGCCGTCTGCAGTAGGTGCACGCGCGGGTCGCGCAGGGCATGCGCGCGGGCGATGGAGGCGGAAGCGTCGGTCGAGCCGTCGTCGACGACGAAAATATGAGTGGCCTCCGGTTGCTCGCGGCAGCTCTCGAGCGCGCGCGCCAGCGTGGCGGCGCCGTCGAAGCACGGGATGATGATCGAAATCGGGGACATGGGCGGCGGCGGCTTTAGGCTATCGGCTTTAGGCGGCAATGAGCCGCATGATCCGCGGCGATTCGCAGCAATTTACGGCAATACCCCGGATCATAGGCGGGTCGCGAAATCGCGAATGCTGGGCGGCCGCCACGCCGCGGTCCGCCCAGGTCCCTCTCCCCCCTGCACCGGGGAAAAGGCGGCGCGCCTAAACCGGCAGGAAGCCGAGCGCCGGCGCGAGCAGCACCATCACCACGCCCGCGATCATCATCGTAAGGCTCGACACCACGCCTTCCTCGCTGCCCAGTTCGCGCGCCTTCGCGGTGCCCACGCCGTGCGCCGCCGCGCCGAACAGTGCGCCGCGCGCGAGCCGCGTGCGCAGCGGCACGAGGCCGAGCACCAGTTCGCCGAACAACATCCCGCACACGCCGGTTGCGATCACGAAGAGCGCGGTGAGGTCGCGCGGCGCGTGAATCTTGTCGGAGACCGCGAGCGCGAACGGCGTGGAAACCGAGCGCGTCATCAGGCTGCGCTGCAATTCGGGCGACAGGTGCAGCAGCTTGGCGAGCGCGAGCGAGCCGCCCACGCCCACTGCGATGCCCACCGTCACGCCCACGGCCAGCGAGATCCAGTGACGCTTGAGCAGAGCGCGGTATTCGTGGATCGGCACGGCGAACGCCACGGTGGCCGGGCCGAGCAGCCACATGAGCCAGCGCGTGTCCTGGAAGTAGACCGGATACGGAATATGGAGCAGCAGCACGATCGCCGCGAGCACGGCCGGCACCGCGACGACCGGCGTGAGCCACGGCGTGCGAAAGCGCGCGTACAGCGCCTTCGAGGCGAAATAGAGCACGACCGTGACGATGAAGCAGCCGGCGGCGATCAGCCGCGAGGCATCGTCGGCGAACAGGGATGTGTAGAACTGGGTCATGACGGGGTCATCCTTGCTGGTGGGACATCAAGACGCTCATGCAGACGCCTGTGCGGACGCTCAGGCCGCGTGCCGGGTCTGGCGCGCGTGATGCACGCGGCGCAGCGCGAGGCGGCGCTCCAGCCGCGCGGCCTGTTCCACCGCGAAAGCCACGGCCACCATCACCATCAGCGTGCCGCCGATCACCACGAGCGCGAGGCGCCAGCCGTCGGCGCGAAAGAGGCCGCCGTATTGCACCGCCGCCACGGCGGCGGGGATGAAGAACAGCAGCATGTCCGAGAGCAGCCAGTCCGCGCCCGCCTTCACCCAGCGCGGCGTCACGCCGCCGCAAAAGAGCAGCGCGAGCAGCAGCACCAGACCCACCACCCCGCCCGGCACGGGCAAGTGCGCCGCGCGCACGAGCGCATCGGCGGCGACCCAGACCCCGCAGAGCAGCGCCGCCTGCGCAGCAATCCGGCCGGTACGTACGAGTCCGCCCGTCGGCGCGGTCCGTGCAGAAGTGTTCGGTGCGATCATGGCAAACCCTAAGTGACAGTGCAATGGAAGTCAGTATATGACTCTCAACCGCATAAATAAAATGACTTAACATTATTGAATACATTCCATAATGGAATGCGATACGCTGACGTGCACCGGCAGACATGAGGAGGCAAGACCATGGAATTGCGCGCGCTTCGTTATTTCATCGAAGTCGTGCGGCAGCAGAGCTTCACGATCGCCGCCGAACAATTGCACGTGACCCAGCCCACCATCAGCAAGATGGTGAAGACGCTGGAGGACGAGACCGGCACCCCGCTGCTGCTGCGCGACGCGCGCCAGATGGTGCTCACCGACGCCGGACGCATCGTCTATCAGCGCGGCCAGGACGTGCTCGCCGCGCAAGCGCGCCTGCAAGCCGAACTCGCCGATCTGGGCACGCTCGGGCGCGGCGAACTCACCATCGGCATTCCGCCGATGGGCGGGTCGCTGTTCACGCCCGCCATTGCCGCGTTCCGCCAGCGTTATCCGAAGATCGAACTCAAGCTGTTCGAACAAGGCTCGCGCGCAATCGAGGCCGCGCTCATCTCGGGGGAGCTCGAACTGGGGGGTGTGCTGCTGCCGGTCGACCCCGACCAGATCGACGTGCTGCCGATGTCGCACGAACTCCTGTGGCTGGTCGCGCCGCGCGGCTCGCGCTGGGACGGCGCGCCGGGCGTGCCGCTCGCCGACCTCGCCCGCGAGCCGTTCGTGTTCTACGGCGAGAGCCTCGCGCTGAACGATGTCGTGCTCGCCGCCTGCCGCACGGCGGGCTTCACGCCGCAAATCGTGGGCCGCAGCGGCCACTGGGACCTGATGGCGGCGCTCGTGCTCGCCGGCGTGGGCATCGCGCTGCTGCCTGCGCCTTATGTGCGCCGCCTCGACGCGGCGCGCTTCACCTGCCTGCCCGTCACCGACCCGCAGATCGCATGGGACATGGCCATCGGCTGGAAGCGCAACGGCTATCTTTCGCATGCCGCGCGCGCGTGGCTGGGCGTTGCGCGCGAGGAATACGGCAAGCCATCGACGTTCCTCGACGACTTCGTGCGTCCGCCCGGCCTGGAAAAACCCGCCGACGAGGCACGCCCGTGAAAAAGAGCCATCCGGCTCGCGCCGGATGGCTCTTTACGCGTTTTCTTATGGGTGGTCTCCCCGCACTGCGCGCCGCGTAACGCGCTTTGCGCTTACTGCGTGCTGCTTACGCCTTACCGCCTACTGCTGTGCCACGAACTCGATGCGGCGGTTGCGAAAACGTCCGCTCTCGGTGTCGTTGCTGTCGATGGGATGGGCCTCGCCGTAACCCTCGGCCGTGAGCGTCGAGGCATTCACGCCTTGCGCGACCAGCCAGGTGCGCACGGCCTGCGCGCGCCGTTTGGAGAGCGCGAGATTGCCCGCCTTGTCGCCGACGTTATCCGAATAGCCCGCCACTTCGAGCTTGACCGGCTTGCCTTCCTTCGCGCATGCGTTGAGCACCTTGGCCGACTGGCGCAGATCCTCGCCAGCCGTTGCCGGGATGATCGTGCTGCCGGTTGCGAAGTTCACCACTTGCAGGTTGAGCACCTTCACGACGTCGGCCGAAGCACACGAGGCATCCGGACCGAACAGCCCCTTCACCGCGTCGCGGAATGACTGCGTGGCGTCGGCCACGGCCTTCTGCACGTTGAACACGCCGATGTCGAAGCCGGTGCCGAACAGCGCCTTGAGCTTGTCGAGCCAGCCCAGTTTGGCGTCCGCCGCCGCGCCGCTCAGCTCGACGTGCGAGCCGTCGATCTTCACTTCGGCGCCGGGCAGCGCGAACAGCGGCAGCAGGCCGTCGAGATGCGCAAGCCACGCGGCAGGCTTCGTTGCGGCATCGACGGTCACGTTGGCGTTGAACTTGCCTTCGCCGAGCTGCTTCGTGAGCGCGTCGATGAGCTGGGTTTTCTCTTCCTGCGTGCCCACGGTCGCGGTGATGGTCGGCACGCCGGCCTTGTCGACCGTGAACGAGAGGTGCGAATCCTGCGTGGGCGCAGGGGCGGCCTCGCTCGCCGACGAAGTTGCCCCGGCAGCGGCCGCGGCGGCATCCGATGCCTGCGAAGCCGCACCCGTCACGACAGCGGCGCTCGCGTCCGATGCGGCTTCCGCCGCCGGCGCGACGTCCGAAGCGGCCTGGGTCGCTCCGGTCTGGGTGGTGTCCTCGGCGTTGTCGCGCTGGCACGAGCGCAGCGCGAAGAACGCGATGATCACGGCGATCGCGGCCAACAGCCACCACAGCCACGAATGTCCGCGCGCGCCGGGCTTGGCCTGCGGCTCGGGGTGCACGACCGTCTGCGGCGGCACGGCAGCCGGAACCGGCCGCACGACCGGCTCCGGATGGCTCAGGTGCGCCGAAACGTCTTTCAGACGCGCGATGATCGAATCCGCGAAGGCCGCCGCCGAGCCGAGGCCCACGGCTTGCGCGAGACGGTCGGTGAGGCTCGCGTTGACCGACGAGAGTTGATGGCCGAGCAGCGTGGGCAATTGTCCGACCACGCCCTGCGAGGCCGTGAAGTGATGCTTCAGAATGCCCATGATCGCCGCGCCGACCACGCCGGTCAGCGAGAAGACCGTCGACTGCGCCGCGCCGGTTTGCACGGCCACGGCGTCGGCGAGCGCGCCGACATTGACGCCCGCGGCCTTCTGGATCAGCTCGCGGCCCGCGGTTTCGAGCAGGCTCACGCCCGAGGTGCTCGCGAGCAGGTCGGGCAGTTGCTTGCCGATCTGCGCGTTGACGTCCGGCGACATGATGGTGGAAAAGAGGCCGCGCGCGCCTTCGGCCGTGCTGCCGCGCTGCATGATCGCGGCGACGATGGCCGGAGCGGCGGCGCTCGCAACCTTGCGCGTGAGATCGGGCGCGAGGCCGAAGCGGCCAGCGAGTGTGCGCACGACATCGTCGCTCAGAACCGTTTCCAGCAGTTGAAAGACGTTGATGCTCATCGAGGCGGGTTCTCCAGTTCGCGGACGCGCCAGCTGACACGCCCAAGTCGGGGGCGATTATAGGGAGTCCGAAATCTCGAAAATGGGGCGAACCCGTGCCCCGCACACTCTTTGACGAAAACCTTTCGATTGCGCGGGGCTTCGTCAAGGCGAGGCCGAAACGAGGCGCATTGCGCCTCGTTCCGATGAGCCGCGTACCCGCTCGCAAACGTGCAGGAGAGCCGGAAGCCAGCAGTCAGGCGATGACGGTTGGGCTGTGCGTTGTCGTGTCGGCGCGCCGGCTCGCGGCGATGAAATCGGCGGCGCGCTCGCCGATCATCACCGTCGGCGCGTTGGTGTTGCCGCCGATCAGCGTCGGCATGATCGAGGCGTCGGCGATGCGCAAATGCGTCACGCCGCGCACGCGCAACTGCGCATCGACGACCGAGCGCGCGTCGCCGCCCATGCGGCAGGTGGCGACGGGGTGATAGATCGTGTCGGCGTGCGCCGCGATGGCCGCACGCAGTTCGGCGTCGCTCTGATGCGCATGCGTATAAAGCTCGCGGCCGCCCATTTGCGCGAGCGCGGGCGCGTCGAGAATGCGCCGCGCGAGACGCGCGCCTTGCACCAGCAGATCGAGATCGCGCGCATCGGAGAAAAAGCGCGGATCGATCACGGGCGCGACGCGCGCATCGGCGCTCGCGAGCGTGACCGTGCCGCGGCTCACCGGGCGCAGCACGCACACATGCAGCGAGTAGCCGTGGCCCCAGTGCAGGCGGCGGCTATGGTCGTCGACGAGCGCGGTGCAAAAGTGCAGTTGCAAATCGGGCCGCTCGAGCTCCGGGCGGCTCTTCAGGAAGCCGCCCGCCTCCGCCACGTTGGTCGTGAACATGCCGCGCCGCCCGCGCGAGTAGCGCACGAGCCCGGGCACCATTCGTGCGAGGCCGCGCAGCGAATAACCCACGGTCTCGCTCGAATGCACGCGCTTGTTGAACGTGAAGTCGATATGGTCGATCAGGTTGCGGCCCACCTCGGGCGCGTCGTGGCGCACCGCGATGCCCTGCGCGCGCAGTGGCTCTCCCGGGCCGATGCCCGAACACATCAGCAGCTGCGGCGAATTGAACGCGCCCGCCGCGAGAATCACCTCGGCGCGCGCTTCGAGCGTTTCGGTGCGTGCGCCGCGCGCCACTTCGACGCCGCTTGCGCGCGTGCCATCGAACCTGACGCGCAGCGCGATGGCATCGGCGATCAGATGGAGATTCGGGTGCCTGCCCTGTGTGTCATACAAATAGGCGCGCGCCACCGTGCAGCGCTCGCCGCCGCGCTGCGTCACCTGGTAGAAGCCCACGCCCTCCTGCTGGGCGCCGTTGAAGTCGTCGTTGGCGGGAAAGCCGGCCTCGCGCGCAGCCTGCACGAAGCGCTCCGCCACCGGATTGCGCTCGCGCAGATCGGACACCGCGAGCGGGCCGCCCGCGCCGTGCCAGGCGCTCGCGCCGCGCGCATTGTCCTCGGCGCGCAGGAAGTACGGCAGCACGTCGTCCCACGCCCACCCCGCGCAGCCCAACTGGGCCCATTCGTCGTAATCGAGCGGATGGCCGCGCGTGTAGATCATCGCGTTGATGGCGCTGGAGCCGCCGAAGCCGCGTCCGCGCGGCTGATAGCCGCGACGGCCCGCCAGACCCGGCTGGGGCACGGTCTCGTAGGCGTAGTTGTTCTTCGAGCGCCGCGGCACCAGCGCCGCAACGCCCATCGGCATGTTGACGAACGGGTTGCGCGCCGTGTGCGGCCCCGCTTCGACGAGCGCGATGCTCGCCTCGGGACAATGCGCCGCCAGCCGCCCGGCCAGCGCTGCGCCGCCCGAGCCGCCGCCTACGATGACGTAGTCGTATTGCATGCCTCCTCCCTGGATGCGGCGTGGCATGCAAAACGCGCAGAAAGCACGCTCGATGCACGCTCGTTCGATTTCGCTTTTTCGCGCATTGTAGGAAGCGTTGTCGGATTGGGTCAGCTTTTATGTCAGAACCTTTCCTCTAATCGTCGGAGCGTGCAGGCAGCACGCGCGCGACTACCATGAAAGGCCGCAGTGCCCTTCCACCAGGACCGACCATGAAACAGGATTTGCCCGCAGCACTCGCGCGTCACGACGGCAACGACAGCGGTGGCGAGCTCAGCCGCGGCACGCCGGGTTCCGCGGGCGACAATCCGCGTGAATCGCTGCATGCCTTGCTCGCCGCGCAGCGCGCGGCGTATCTGCGCGCGCCGTTTCCGGCGTGGAGCGAGCGTGCGCGCAACCTGCGGGCGCTGCGCGACGTGCTGTTCGCCCACCAGGACGCGCTGGCCGAGGCGATGAACACGGACTTCGGCCAGCGCTCGAAAGCCGAGGTCGCGCTGGCCGAGTTCATGGTGCTCAAGCAGGAAATCGACGCCGCGCTCAAGCACGGTGCGCGCTGGATGCGCCCGCAGCGCCGCAGCGTCGGCAAATGGCTCGCGCCGGGCCGCGCACGCGTGGTGCCGCAGCCGCTCGGGGTGGCGGGCATCGTCGTGCCGTGGAACTATCCGCTGCTGCTCGGCGCGAGCCCGCTCGTGTGCGCGCTCGCGGCGGGCAACCGCGCGATGATCAAGATGCCGGAGCTTACGCCGCGCACCTCGGCGCTGTTCGAAGAGCTGATGAGCCAGACCTTTGCGCGCGACCATGTGGCGGTCGTGAACGGCGACGCCGCCGTGGGCGCGGCGTTCACGTCGCTGCCGTTCGACCACTTGCTGTTCACGGGCTCGACGCGCGTGGGCCACGAAGTGATGCGCGCGGCCGCCGCGAACCTCACGCCGGTCACGCTGGAGCTGGGCGGCAAGTCGCCCGTGCTGATCGGCGAGCACGCGCGCTTCGACTATGCCGTCGACAGCCTGCTGCTCGGCAAGACGCTGAACGCGGGGCAAACCTGCATCGCGCCCGACTACGTGCTGCTGCCGCGCGGCAGCGAGGACGCCTTCATCGCCCGGGCACGCACGCGCTTTGGCGAGCTCTACCCCGACTTCGCGAACAACCGCGACTACACGTCGATCATCTCGGCGCGCCACTACGAGCGGCTCGAACGCCTCGCCGACGAAGCGCGCGCCGAAGGCGCGCAACTGCATGAACTCGGTCCGCGCGACGCCGCCACGCGGCGTTTCGCGCCCGTGATCGTGACGGGCGCGGGCGAGCACACGCAGCTGATGCAGGAGGAGATCTTCGGGCCGCTGTTGCCGCTCGTGCCTTACGACTCGCTCGACGCAGCGATCCACTACGTGAATGCGCGCCCGCGGCCGCTCGCGCTCTACCTCTACGCCGACGATGTGCGCACCGTCGAGCGCGTGACGCGCGAGACCGTGGCGGGCGGCATGTCGGTGAATGAGACGCTCATGCATATCGCGGCCGAGGGGCTGCCGTTCGGCGGCGTCGGCCCGAGCGGCATGGGCGCGTATCACGGCTACGAGGGCTTCGCCACGTTCTCGCAGATGAAGCCCGTGTTCACGCAGGCGCGGCTGAACGCGCGGCGGCTAATCGCGCCGCCTTACGGCAAGCGGTTTGGGTTGCTGATCAAGGCGATGTTGAAGTTCTAGCTTGAAGTCCTGGCGGGGCGCATGCCGCAAACACCGCTAGCGCGGCAGCGCGGGCAGGCGCAACGGGTTGCCCGCGAGCGACTTGGCGTCCGGCAGCCGCGATCGCGACGCCGTCTGGGTCGCCGCTTGGGTCGCTTGGGTCGCTTGGGTCGCTTGGGTCGCTTGGGTCGCTTGTGCCGCCTGTTCCGTTTGCGCAGCGTGTTGCGCCTCGCTTTCCGCCGCCTCGAGCCCATGCAGCCACGCAAGCAGTTCCGCCACGGCCTGATAAAGCTGCGGCGGGATCTGCGAATCCAGATCCACCTGCATCAGCAGCGAGACCATCTCCGGCGCTTCGTGCACGTAGAGTCCCGCTTCCTTCGCGCGCTGTACGATCATCTCGGCCACGAGCCCGTAGCCTTTCGCGACCACGCGCGGCGCGCCGTCACGCGCGACCGGGTCGTCGTAGGCGAGTGCGGCGGCGCTTCTGCGATGCGTGCGGCTCATCCGAGCTCCCAATCTGTCGAGTCCGTGGCGTGCGGCGCATCGGCCGCGTGCGCCGGCGATGCCGCATGCGTGGCCTCAGCGGCACGCGCATACGCACCGGCGGCCCACATGCCGTCCACGCCTGCTGCGCCACCCATGCCGTTCATGCCGCCGATCTCGCGGATCGACAGCCCCGCGAGCGCGAGCCCCAGCGCTTCGAGCCGCCCGCGCAGCGCCTCGCTGTGCGCGCTGAGGCGCTGCGCGCCGCCCGGGCTCGCCTGCACGCGCACCGCGAGCGTCGAGCCCGTGAGCGCAAGCTCCGCGTCGACGGTGCCCAGCGCCGGCAGTGCCAGCGTGAGACGCGTGCGCCATGGCGTTTCGTCTTCGTCGGCAGCGCGCCCCGCGCGCGGATCTTGCCGGGCGTGGCGCTCGTCGTCGTCCGGCTGGATGCTCCAGTCGAGCCGCACGCCCGGCCATGCCTCGCCGGTCCAGCGAAATTCCCCGGTCGCGAGCAAGTCGAGTTGTTGACGCACGAGCGGCAGCAACGCGCCGTGCACGCCCACTCCCGCGCCGGCCCCGGCGAGCGTGCGGGCGGCGGGCAGCAGCGCATCGGCGAGCGCGGCTACCGTGCTGCCGCCGGCGCGCTCCCCTTCCTCGGCGAGCCCAGCGGCATTGGCTTCGCCGCGCGCGCTTGAGGCCGCTGTCCCCCCGGCGTTGGCCGTGCTGCCCGCCCGCGCGCCTTGCTGGGTGGCGCTGGGCAGATCGGTCCACAGCACGTCGGCGATGTCGTCGGCGGCGAGATTCCGGTCGACCGCAAACTCGAGCGGCAACTGCGCGCTGCCGCCGGTCAGGCGGTTCTGCGGTTCATCGGCGAGCTCTCCGGGCGTGCGCTGGCCGCGCAGCCATTGGGCGAGATGCGATTCGTAGAAGAGCCCGCTCGACGCCACCGTCTGCGCAAGCGTGGCCGCCAGCGCGGCAACCGGGCCGGATTGCATGGCGGGTGCGGCGCGCTGGGCCGCTTGCGCGCCCTGCGTGCCTTGTGCGCCCTGCGGCGGCGAGGACGGCGCGGCGCCTTGGGCGCCGCCCGTGCCGGCGCTCATGCCGCCACTTTCAGCTGCATTCGCAGCCGCAGCACTACTCGCACCGGCAGCACCTTCGGCGTCTTGCGCGCTGCCTGGCAGTCCAGCCTGCGCCGCCTCAGCCGTCGAGGCCTCCAGGTCGGCAAGCAGCGCGGCCTCCAGCGCCTGGACTTGGGCTTGTGCCGGGTCCGTGGCCCCCGTCTGGGCAGTGGGATTCGCGAGGCCCGGCAGCGGCAGCGAGCCAGTGTCTGCCGCCATCGCCTGGCCGGCAGCCGCCGGATCGGCCCAGATCGGCGCACGCCCGACCACGGCGGGCGTGGCCTCGCCGCCCGAGCGGATGATCGCGTCAAGCGCGAGCGCGACGGCGGAAAGCACCGTTTGCGCCGATGCCTGCGGCGAGCCGGCGTTGCGCGGATCGGCCAGCGCGGCCGCGCCGCCGGTGAGCGCGGAAACGCCTGCCTGCGCGGCGCCCGCGCTGCCCTGGGAGCCCGCCGCGCCCAGTGCGCCTATGCGGCTCGCGAGCAGCGCCGCAGCGCTCGTATCGATTCCGTTCATGCGGAGCGTGGCCCGCACGGGCCAGGTTGTGCGCCGCGCGTCCCATGCGGCGACGCGGCGCTGTCAATATTCGTGCGCGAGCGTGTCGGCTCGTGCTTGTGCCGTGCGTGCTGCTTCGCGCCAATCGGCTTTGGTTCGCCGCGCACAGGCGCCCCGACGGCATCGGAGGCCTCGCGCGACCCGGCCCTAGGGCGCGCCGTACAGCTCCTGCAACACCCGCGACGGCTGCGCGGTGCCCTGAAAGAGCGCCGCCAGGCGCGCCATGCACGGGCTCGCAAGGTCGCGGATCGCGGCGTCATCGGCGAGGATCTGCCGGATCAGTTCGTACTTGCGCGTGCGCTCGGCGGCGGTGAGCCGGATGCCGAAATCGGCGTTCCTGAGCGCGTCCACCAGGCGCCGGTACTCCTCCTGAAGGCTGATCAGCTCGTTCCAGCTTGCGCCGCGCGCGGCATGGAGCATCTGCTCCGAGACCGCCGCAATCGCCTCGTAGCGGGCAAAGTAGTCTGCTTTCGAATTCATCTCGTCAATGAACCGGGCACGGGCGCGGACGACTCTCTCGCCATCCGCTCCACTTCCGGCGCAATCCCCAACCAGGCTTCCTCGAGCGTCGCCAGCAGGCCGTCGACTTCGACCAGCATGGATTCGCTCTGTTGAATGTTCGCTTCGAGCAGGCGTCGCGTCATGTAACCGTAAAGTGCGTTCAGGCGCTGCGCGACTTCTCCGCCCGCCTCGACGTTCAACGCCAGCTGAAGCCCGCTTTCGACAATCCGGATGGCCTTGCCAATCGCCTCGCCGCGCGGGCCCACATTGCCCATTTGCAGATGCATGCGGGCTTGCGCAATCGCCTTGCGCGCGCCTTCGTACAGGAGCGCGATCAGCTTGTGCGGACTCGCGCCCATGACCCCTGTTTCGACACCCACGCGTGCATAAGCGTTGGCTCCAGACTGTGCAGGGGAAAACATCGGCGCTTCTCCTTCGAACGTTCGGCTATGGATACGGTGCATCCGGCCCTTTGCCTTGCGTGGCGCGTGCCGGGTATAGCCGTGTTATCGGAACGGCGCGGGAGAAGCTTTAATGTCTTTGAAAGTACGCAGGCGCGACACCGGCGGCCAGTCACTCACCCCTGGCTGGCCGCTAGACCTGGATCTGCATGATGTCCGTGTAGGCCGCAACGAGCTTGTTGCGCACCTGCAGGCCGAACTGGAAGCCGACATTGGCCTTCTGCATGTCGACCATGACGTCGTTGAGCGAAACGTTGCCGGCCCCGAGCTCGAACGCCTGGGACTCGCCCACGGCCTTTTGCTGATCGGCGCTGATCTTGTCGATGGACGACTTGAGCGCCGCGGCGAAGCCGCCCGCGGTGGCCGCGCCCGAGCCGACGTCGGCGGCGCTAGTATCGCTTGCCGCCTGGGCGGCCATGGACTGCATCTGCGCAAGGGCCGACGTGAGTGGGTTGACTGGCACGGTCATGTTTGCTCCACGAATAAAGAGGGATCGTGCGAGGGCGGATGCCGCCGCCCGGCGAATCCGGCGCCCATGCAGGTGACGTGCAGCTCACCTGCGAGTTGTACGCGGATGGCATACAGCGCGCCGAATCTGGGAAGGAGCATAGCAATTCGCCATTTCCGGCAGCCTCGAAACTAGGGGGAAAACCCGGCTCTATTCGCGCAATCGGCTTGCCGGCGGGTGCGGATAATCGCTGTCGTGAAAGTTTCCGCCGCGCGCATGCCGCGCAAGCGGGAACAGCCAGCCTCCCGGAGAAACCCGTCGCATGGATTCGTCTGCCAACTCGTTGATCAACCCCGATGCCCGGGTGGGCCTCGCCACCAGCGGCGCCGCTCCGGGCGTGGCCGCGGCCGGCGCGGCGGGCGCGGCAGGCGGGCTCGGGGAGGACCTGGGCGGCGGCCTGGCGCAGCGCCTCGGTTCGCTTTCTTCGCTGCGCAATGTGCGCGGCAACCCGCGCGCGCCGCTCATCGTGGCGGTGGCGGTGCTCGTCGCCGTGGTCGCGGGCCTGATCCTGTGGTCGCGCGCGCCCGACTACAAGGTGCTCTACAGCAATCTCTCGGACCGCGACGGCGGCGCGATCATTACGGCGCTGCAAGCCGCCAACGTGCCGTACAAGCTCTCGGAAGGCGGCGGCGCGATTCTCGTGCCGTCCGAGCAGGTGGGCGAAATGCGCCTGCGTCTCGCCCAGCAGGGCCTGCCCAAGAGCGGCTCGGTGGGCTTCGAGCTGATGGACAACCAGAAGTTCGGCATCAGCCAGTTCGCCGAGCAGGTGAACTACCAGCGCGCCCTCGAAGGCGAGCTCGAGCAAACGATTCAATCGATCCAGAGCGTGAAGTCCGCGCGCGTGCATCTGGCGATTCCGAAGCCCTCGGTGTTCGTGCGCGAGCGCGAAGCGCCCACGGCCTCGGTGCTCGTCAACCTGTACCCCGGCCGCGTGCTCGATGAAGGCCAGGTGGCCGCCATCACGCACATGGTCGCCTCGGCCGTGCCCGATCTGCCGGTGCGCAATGTGACCGTGGCCGACCAGGACGGCAACCTGCTCACGCAGAGCGCCGCGAGCGCCGGCCTCGACGCCTCGCAGCTCAAGTACGTGCGCCAGGTCGAGCACGACACCCAGGCGCGCATCGACGCGATCCTCGCGCCCCTCTTCGGCGCCGGCAATGCGCGCTCGCAGGTGAGCGCCGACCTCGACTTCTCGAAGCTCGAGCAGACTTCGGAAAACTACGCGCCCAACGGCAGCCCGCAGCAAGCCGCGATCCGCAGCCAGCAGCAGAGCATCGCCACCGATTCGCAGCAGTCGAGCGCCGGCGGCGTGCCGGGCGCGCTCTCGAACACGCCGCCGCAGCCCGCTTCCGCGCCCATCACCGCACCCGCGGCGGGTGCGAACGGCGCGCCCAGCGCCACGCCGGTCTCGGATCATCGCGACACCACCACGAACTACGAGCTCGACAAGACCGTGCGCCACTTCAGCCAGGCGCCGGGCAGCATCAAGCGGCTCTCGGTGGCGGTGGTTGTGAACTATCAGCAGAAGGTGGACGCGAAGGGGCACGCCACGCTGCAGCCGCTCGACGCGCAAAAGCTCGCTCAGGTCGAGCAGCTCGTGAAGGACTCGATGGGCTACGACGCGAAGCGCGGCGACTCGGTGAACGTGGTGAACACCGCCTTCCAGACCGAAGTCGATCCGAACGCGAACCTGCCGTGGTGGCGCCAGCCCGACATGCTCGCGCTCGCGAAGCAAGTCGCGACCTGGCTTGGCATCGGCGTGGTGGCGCTGTTCCTCTACTTCGTGATGGTCAAGCCGGCGCTGCGCCGGGCCTTCCCGCCGCCCGCGCCGGCCGCCGCCCTGCCCGCGCTCGCGGGCATGGACGAGCCGATGCTGCTCGACGGCCTGCCCAGCGCGGACAAGCTCGAAGGCGCGGCAGACGCCGAAGCGGATCCCGCCCTGCTCGCGCTCGAAAACGACAAGCACAAGTTCGAACGCAACCTCGAATTCGCGCGCAGCATTGCGCGCCAGGATCCGAAGATCGTCGCAACCGTGGTCAAGAACTGGGTGAACGATGAACGCTGAAGGAGCCACCAAGAGCGCACTGCTGCTCATGTCGATCGGCGAGGAAGAGGCCGCGCAGGTCTTCAAGTTCCTCGGCCCGCGCGAGGTGCAGAAGATCGGCGCCGCCATGGCCGCGCTCAAGAACGTCAAGCGCGAAGAGATCGACGCCGTGCTGCAGGAGTTCGTGAAGGAAGCCGAGCAGCACAGCGCGCTTTCGCTCGACTCGAACGACTACATCCGCAGCGTGCTCACCAAGGCGCTCGGCGAGGACAAGGCCGGCGCCGTGATCGACCGCATCCTGCAAGGCGGCGACACGAGCGGCATCGAAGGTCTCAAGTGGATGGATTCGGGGTCGGTCGCCGAGCTCATCAAGAACGAGCATCCGCAGATCATCGCCACGATCCTCGTGCATCTGGACCGCGACCAGGCCTCGGAGATCGCCTCGTGCTTCAGCGAGCGCCTGCGCAACGACGTGCTGCTGCGCATCGCGACGCTCGACGGTATCCAGCCGCAGGCGCTGCGCGAGCTCGACGACGTGCTCACGGGCCTGCTCTCGGGCAGCGACAACCTGAAGCGCAGCCCGATGGGCGGCATCCGCACGGCCGCCGAGATCCTCAACTTCATGACGAGCCAGCACGAGGAAGGCGTGATCGAAAACGTGCGCCAGTACGACGCCGAGCTGGCCCAGAAGATCATCGACCAGATGTTTGTTTTCGAGAACCTGCTCGATCTCGAAGACCGCGCGATCCAGTTGCTGCTCAAGGAAGTGGAGTCGGAGTCGCTCATCATCTCGCTCAAGGGCGCGCCGCCCGCGCTGCGCACCAAGTTCCTCTCGAACATGTCGCAGCGCGCCGCCGAACTGCTCGCCGAGGACCTCGACGCGCGCGGCCCTGTACGTGTTTCGGAGGTCGAAGCACAGCAACGGCGTATCCTTCAGATCGTTCGCAACCTTGCCGAAAGCGGTCAGATCGTGATCGGCGGAAAGGCGGAAGACGCGTATGTCTGACGAAGCAACGCAAACGCAAACGGGCACGCGGCAGCAGCGGCGCGCGCCCTCGGCGTACCAGCGCTGGGAGATGGCGTCGTTCGACCCGCCGCCCCCGCCTCCGCCGCCGCCCACGCCCGACGAAACCGCCGCTTTCGAGGCGCAATTGCTGCGCATTCGCGAGAACGCCCATCAGGAAGGCCTGAAGTCGGGTCACGTGGCGGGCCAGGCGCTCGGCTATCAGGCCGGCTACGAACAGGGCCACAAGCAGGGCTTCGAGCAGGGGCGCGAAGAAGCGCGCGTCCAGGCGCGGCAACTGGCGCAGCTCGCGCAACGCTTTGCCGAGGCGCTGCAAACGGCCGAAGCGGGCGTGGCCGACACGCTCGTCGAGCTCGCGCTCGACATCGCGCAGCAGGTGGTGCGCCAGCACGTGCAGCACGACCCGACCGCGCTCGTCGCCGCGGCGCGCGAGGTGCTCGCGCACGAGCCGCAGCTCACGGGCTCGCCGCAACTCGTGGTGAGTCCCGCCGATCTGCCGGTGGTGGAGGCGTATCTGATGGAAGAACTGCAGGCGCGCGGCTGGTCCGTGCGCACCGATGCCGCGCTCGAGCGCGGCGGCTGCCGCGCGCAGGCGGCGAGCGGCGAAGCGGATGCGGCCATCGGCACGCGCTGGGAGCGTGTGGCGCTGGCGCTCGGCAAGGCGCGGCCGTGGTGAGCACGATGAATCCCAGCCCGCACCAGACGATCCACACGGGCGGCCTCACGCCGCTCGAGCAGGAGCTTGCGCTCGCATCGTTCGGGCCCGGCGCGCATGACCCGGCGCAAGTGCGCGGCGTGCTGGTGGACGACGGCGCGCAAGCAAGCCAGCATGGCGCCGATGCAGCCGCTCAAGCGGCCGCGACGCTCGACGCCGTCGAGGCAGCCATCGCCAACGCGACCAATGCTGCCGATGCAGACAATGCAGCCGATGCCTCCAGCCCAGCGTGGAACGGCGCCGATGCCGGCCACGACAATCCATCGGCGAGCCAAAGCGGCCCGCGTGAACCAGCCGCCGACCAGCGCGCGGCCTGCACCCCGCCGCCCAGCTACGACCCGGCCAACCTCCACCTGGCCGCCTGGAACGCCCATCTCGCGAGCGTGCGCGCGCGCAACGCACTGGCCTTGCCGCTGCGCGGCTGCGGCCGCCTCACGCGCGCGGCGGGCCTCGTGCTCGAAGCCGTGGGGCTGCGCCTCGCCGTGGGCGCCGAAGTCATGATCGAACTGCCGCCGGGCAGTTCGCTGCCGATGGCCGAGGCCGAGGTGGTGGGCTTCGCGGGCGACAAGCTCTTTCTCATGCCCACCACGGAAGTGGCGGGCCTGTTGCCCGGCGCGCGCGTCTGGCCGCTCGAGAGCGCGCCGATTGCCGACCCGATGTCGGGGGCCAAGCGCCTGCCGGTGGGCTGGGGGCTGCTCGGGCGCGTGCTCGACGCCTCGGGCCGCCCGCTCGACGGCCTGGGCGCATTGAATGCCGAAGCCGATGCGCCGCTCACCGCGCCCGTCATCAACCCGCTGAACCGCGAGCCGATCCACAAGGTGCTCGACGTGGGCGTGCGCGCGATCAACGCGCTGCTCACGGTCGGGCGCGGCCAGCGCATGGGCCTCTTTGCCGGCTCGGGCGTCGGCAAGTCGGTGCTGCTCGGCACCATGGCGCGCGCCACCAGCGCGGAAGTGATCGTGATCGGCCTGATTGGCGAGCGCGGCCGCGAAGTGAAGGAATTCATCGAGCAGATTCTCGGCGAGGACGGCCTCGCGCGCTCGGTCGTGGTGGCCGCGCCCGCCGACGTCTCGCCGCTCCTGCGCATGCAGGCCGCCGCGTACACGACCACGCTCGCCGAATACTTCCGCGACCAGGGCAAGCACGTGCTGCTGCTGATGGATTCGCTCACGCGCTACGCGATGGCGCAGCGCGAGATCGCGCTCGCGATCGGCGAGCCGCCCGCGACCAAGGGCTATCCGCCTTCGGTGTTCGCGAAGCTGCCCGCGCTCGTCGAGCGCACCGGCAACGGCCCCGAAGGCGGCGGCTCGATCACCGCGTTCTACACCGTGCTCACCGAAGGCGACGACCAGCAGGACCCGATCGCCGACTCCGCGCGCGCGATTCTCGACGGCCACATCGTGCTCTCGCGCACGCTCGCGGAGGCGGGCCACTATCCGGCCATCGACATCGAGGCGTCGATCAGCCGCGCGATGACCGCGCTCATCGACGAGCCGCATCTGAACCGCACGCGCGCATTCAAGCAGATGCTCTCGCGCTACCAGCGCAACCGCGATCTCATCAACGTGGGCGCTTACGTGAGCGGGCGCGACGCCGTGCTCGACCGCGCCATCGCGCTGTATCCGCGCATCGAGGCGTTTCTTCAGCAGGGCTTTCGCGAAACCGCGAACTACGAACAAAGCGTCGAGATGCTCGGCGCGCTGATTGGCAACACTTCAGGCAATGCACAGGGCAACGGCCAGGGAGCCAGGACATGACGAAGCAGACCGCACTGCAAACACTCATCGGGCTCGCGCAGGACGATGTCGACACCGCAACGCAAAAGCTCGGGCGCGTGCAGCGCGAGCGCGTGGAAATCGAAAAGCAGCTGAAGTCGCTGATCGATTACCGCGACGAGTATCACGCGCGCTTCACCGAGTCGGCGCGCGCGGGCATGGCCGCCGGCAATGTGCGCAACTTCCAGGCGTTCATCGACACGCTCGACACCGCCATCGACCAGCAGCGCCGCCTGCTCGAGCAGGCCACGCAGCGCGTGGAGGCGGCCAAGCCCGACTGGCAGCGCAGCAAGCAGAAGCTCGGCTCGTACGAGGTGCTGCAATCGCGCCACGAGGAGGTCCAGGCGCGCAAGGACGCCCGCCGCGAACAGCGCGACGCCGACGAGCACGCCGCCCGCGCGCTGCGCATGCGCAACGCGCATTCGTGAAATTGGTGACCTGTTTAGTGACTTATTGGTGATTTACTAGTGACGCCGGCGCGTCCGGATCACGTTCAAGAGAGCAAGCAGCATGTCGCTTCTATCCGCAGTCAGTTCGTTGCTCGGCGCCGCCGTGGATGCGGCCACGGGCGCGCCGAGCAGCGCCGGCAATGGCGCCGCCGCGAGCGCTTCCGACCTCGCGAGCCGGGGCTTCGCGCAAACGCTCCAGCAAAGCATTGCCGCGCAGAACGCGCGGGGCGGCGCGCCACGCCCGGTTGTCCAGGCCAGTTCGCCTCAGCAAGGGGCGCACGCTTCGGCGGGCGCGGCGTCCACGGCTTCGACCGCTCACGGCGGCGCGAGCGCAACGACGCAGTCTGCTCAATCCGCGCCGCCCACGTCATCCGCGCAAGCGTCCCAGCCCGCGCAGCAGGCCGGTAACGGCGCTGCGCACGCACCGAGCGTCGATCACCGCGCCGACAACGCCCTCGTGCGCCAGAAGCAGGCCGAAGCCGCCGGCTCGCAGGCCGCTGCGGCACAGATTCAGGCGCAGCAAGCCCAACAGGCCATGCAGACGGCGCAGCAGGCGCTGAGCAACGGCGATGCCACCGCGCAGGCCGCCGAGGCCGCGCTCGCGAGCGTCGCCTCGACGGCCGCCGGAGCCGCGGGCACGAGCACCGACGCGAACGGTGCAAGCATCACGGGCGGCGCGGCGGGCGACGGCACGAGTACCGCCAGCAGCGACCCGAAATCGGTCAGCGACGCGCTGCACGCCGCGCTCGCGACGCTGCGCGGCGGCGCGGCCAGGCTGAACACGCAGGTTGCGGGCGCAACCGAGGGCGCCGCCACGACCCCGGCCAATTCGACGATAGCTGGCAGCTTTGCGGCGCACATGAGCACGCAGGCGAAGGCCAAAACCCTGGGCGCCGGCCTCGACGACAAAAACGCCGCCGACACCGCCGCCAAGTCCGTGGCCGCCGCGCCGCAGGACGCAGCCGCGCAAAACGCCAATGCCACGCTGGCCGCAACGGCGCAGCAGCAGGCAACGTCCGCGCAGCAACCCGTGGTATCGAGCAGCGCGACCGACGCCCTCGCCGCCACCCAGGCGGCCGCAGCCGCCGCGGCTCAGGCCCAGGCGGCGCAGGCCGCCCAGAGCGCGAGCGCCAACCCCGCCGCAGCGGCGGCGGCTTCCGCCACGCTGGCCCCGCAGGTGGGCACGCCGGGCTGGGAGGACGCGCTCAACCAGAAGGTGGTGTTCCTCTCGAACGCCCACCAGCAATCGGCGGAGCTCACGCTCAATCCCAAGGACCTCGGGCCATTGCAGGTCGTGCTGCAAGTCGCCGACAACCATGCGCACGCGCTCTTCGTGTCGCAGCATCAGCAGGTGCGCGAGGCCGTGGAGGCCGCGCTGCCGAAGCTGCGCGAACAGATGCAGCAGAACGGCATCGGCCTCGGCAGCGCGAGCGTGAGTGACGGCTTCTCGCGCCAGATGAACCAGCAGGCGCAACAGGACGGCGGCAGCGGATCGGGCTCGCGCGGCGCGCGTGCGTCGGGTTCGGCTGGCGTGGCGGGCATCGGCGCGGCCGGCGGCGCGGACGGCGCAACCAGCGCCGCCGCCACGGTCACGCAGCGCAGCGTGGGCTTGATCGACACGTTTGCCTGAGACATTCCCGCAGTCGCAAGCAGCAAAAGCGGTGCAGAGAGAGGCGTCGATGCGTCGGCGCCTCGGCACCCCCACGCCTCGTCCCACCAGGCCACGCTCGCGCAACAAAGCCACGAGATAGCCGCAAATCCCCCGTCTATTCCTCCCATCGCCGCAGCGCAAAAGCCGGAACAATGCAGGCTGCCGGGATGAATGCGCGCGCGCCATGGCGATCATGGCGATCGGCAACGAAGCGCCACCCGGCCCCGACAACAGCATGATCAGCACGATCACGACTCACCCAGGCTCACGACCGACATGGCGACCACGACCGCAACCCAGCAAGCCGCGCCCCAGGGCGCGCAACCCGGACCGCTGAAGCGCATCCTTCTCATCGTGCTCATCGCAGTGCTTGCCGCCGGCGCGGCGGGCGGCGGCGTCTGGTTCTTCATGTCGCGCCACGCGGCGAGCGCCCCGGCAGCCGCGAGCGCGCCCCCGCCGCCCGCCGTGCCCGTCTACTACGCGCTCGAGCCGATGACCGTCAACCTGCAATCCGACGACGGCGAGACGCACTACCTGCGCATCGGCCTCACGCTCAAGCTCGACAGCCAGGCGACCCAGGACGCGCTCGTCGCGCACATGCCCGAGATCCGCAGCCGCCTGCTGCTCGCGCTCTCGAACAAGCACCCGGCCGATCTCGCGCCGCTCGACGGCAAGCGCGCGCTCGCGACCGAGCTCGCCGCGCTCATCGCCCAGCCGTCCGATTCGCGCGGCACCGCCGGTCACGTCGAAGACGTGCTGTTCACCGAATTCGTCGTGCAGTAAGCCCAGCATGGACACGTACATGAACCCGCGCGTTCGCCTGCATGCCATGCGCGCCCGCGCGGGTATCGCGGATATCGCGCAGCCAATCCGGAGCCTTGCATCATGAGCATGGGTCACGACGAGTTCATGTCGCAGGAGGAGGTCGACGCCCTCCTCAAGGGCGTCACCGGCGAGATCGAAACCGAGGCCGCCCAGACCGAAAAACCCGGCGTGCGGCCGTACAACATCGCGACGCAGGAACGCATCGTGCGCGGGCGCATGCCCGGGCTCGAAATCATCAACGAGCGTTTTGCGCGGCTGCTGCGCGTGGGCATTTTCAACTTCATGCGCCGCACCGCCGAGATTTCCGTGGGCCCCGTGCGCGTGCAGAAGTACAGCGAATTCACGCGCAACCTGCCGATCCCGACGAACCTGAACCTCGTGCACGTGAAGCCGCTGCGCGGCACGTCGCTGTTCGTGTTCGACCCGAACCTCGTGTTCTTCGTGGTGGACAACCTGTTCGGCGGCGACGGGCGCTTTCACACGCGCGTCGAAGGCCGCGACTTCACGCAGACCGAGCAGCGCATCATCAGCAAGCTGCTCAACCTCGTGTTCGATCACTACACCACCGCATGGAAAAGCGTGCGCCCGCTCACGTTCGAATACGTGCGCTCGGAAATGCACACGCAGTTCGCCAACGTCGCGACGCCCAACGAAATCGTGATCGTCACGCAGTTCTCGATCGAGTTCGGCTCGACCGGCGGCACGCTGCACATCTGCATGCCCTACTCGATGATCGAGCCGATCCGCGACGTGCTCTCCTCGCCGCTGCAAGGCGAGGTGCTCGACGTGGACCGCCGCTGGGTGCGCGTGCTTTCGCAGCAAGTGCAGGCCGCCGAAGTGGAGCTCACCGCGGATCTCGCGCAAGTGCCGGTCACGTTCGAGCAGATCCTGAACATGAAAAAAGGCGACGTGCTGCCGATCAACATTCCCGAGCACATCGTCGCCAAGGTGGACGGCGTGCCGGTGATGGAATGCGGCTACGGAATTTTCAATGGTCAATACGCGTTGCGGGTCCAGAAGATGATCAGCGCAGCCGACACGATGAAGGAAGGTGGATATGAGTGACGTGAACGCCATGCAAGGCAGCGAGCCCGTGCGCGACCCGGCCCCCGCGGCCGATGCGGCCGGTGCAATGGAGTCAATGGACTCGATGGACGACTGGGCCGCCGCGCTCGCCGAGCAGAACGGCCACGAAAGCCACGAAGTGGCCGCGCAGCCCGCCGCCGTGTTCCAGCCGCTCTCGAAGGTCGATTCGGGCGCGACGCGCAACGACATCGACATGATCCTGGACATCCCCGTCCAGATGACCGTCGAACTGGGCCGCACCAAGATCGCCATCCGCAACCTGCTGCAGCTCGCGCAGGGCTCGGTGGTGGAGCTCGATGGCCTCGCCGGCGAGCCCATGGACGTGCTCGTGAACGGCTGCCTCATCGCCCAGGGCGAAGTGGTGGTGGTGAACGACAAGTTCGGCATCCGCCTGACCGACATCATCACGCCCTCCGAGCGCATCCGGAAGCTCAATCGATGAAACGCCTTGCCGCATCCGGCTGCGCGCTGGCAAGCGCATGCGCATGGCTCGCCGCCATGCCCGCGCGAGCCGCCGACTTGCAGACCGTCAACCAGGCCGTGAACGAAGCCGCGCGCTCGGCGTCGGGCGCATCGGCGGTGATCGTGGGCAGCGCAGCGCCCTCGCTCGGCTTCGGCGCGGTGCTGCAAACCGTGTTCGGCCTGCTGCTCGTGATCGGCGTGGTATTCGGCTGCGCATGGCTCGCGCGGCGTCTCGGGCTCCAGCATGGTCCGAAGAGCGCACTCGTGAAGACCGTGGGCGGCGCCTCGCTCGGCGGCAAGGAGCGCGTGGCCGTGGTCGAGATCGGCGACATCTGGCTCGTGCTGGGCGCCGCGCCCGGCAATGTGCGGCTCCTGCACACGATGCCCGCGGGCGAACTGCCGGCCGCTGCCGGCACCGGTGCCCCCCTCGCCCTTCAAGGCAACTTCGGACAACGCTTTCGTGACGCGTTGAAACACGAAGCAGGCAAACGTTTCAAGCGTCACGACGGCGGAGCGCAGTAATGCACGGCAGCACCCTTCCCGGCGCGCGCACTCGCGCGCACACGTCCTCGATCGTGAGCCTCGCGCGCGCGGCATTGCCCGTTGCGCTCGTGCTCGGTGCGGGCGCCGCAGCGCTGCTGCTGCCGCACCTCGCGCACGCACAGGCCCTGGCGCAGCCGCAAGGCCTGCCCGCCTTCAACACGAGCCCGGGCCCGAACGGCGGCACCACGTATTCGCTGAGCGTGCAGACCATGCTGCTGCTCACGATGCTGTCGTTCCTGCCCGCGATGGTGCTGATGATGACGAGCTTCACGCGCATCATCATCGTGCTCTCGCTGCTGCGCCAGGCGCTCGGCACGACCACCACGCCGCCCAACCAGGTGCTCGTGGGCCTCGCGCTGTTTCTCACGCTGTTCGTGATGTCGCCTGTGCTCGACAAGGCGTACAACGACGGCTACAAGCCATTCGCCGCCGGCACGCTGCCGATGGACGAAGCCGTGACGCACGGCGTCGCGCCCTTCAAGACCTTCATGCTGCGCCAGACCCGCGAATCCGACCTCGCGCTGTTTGCGCGCATCTCGCACGCAGCGCCCATGCAGGGCCCCGAGGACGTGCCGCTCACGCTGCTCGTGCCCTCGTTCGTCACGAGCGAATTGAAGACCGGCTTCCAGATCGGCTTCACGATCTTCATTCCGTTTCTGATCATCGACATGGTGGTGGCGAGCGTGCTCATGTCGATGGGCATGATGATGGTTTCGCCCGCAACTATCTCGCTGCCATTCAAGCTCATGCTGTTCGTGCTCGTGGACGGCTGGCAGCTGCTGATCGGCTCGCTCGCGCAAAGCTTCACCTGAGGAGTTCGCCATGACGCCCGAAACCGTCTTGACCCTTTCGCACGAAGCCATGTACGTGGCGCTGCTGCTGGCCGCGCCGCTGTTGCTCGTGTCGCTCGCGGTGGGTCTCGTGGTGAGCCTGTTCCAGGCGGCCACGCAAATCAACGAAAGCACGCTCTCGTTCATTCCCAAGCTCATCGCGATTGCGGTGACGCTCGTGATTGCCGGACCGTGGATGCTCACGACGATGCTCGACTACATGCATCGCATGTTCGCGAGCATTCCGGCGCTCGCGAGCTGAGCGGTCATATTCCCGCACGCTTTCCTGCGTTCGCAGACGCCCGCCGATGTTCACCGTCACCTACGCTCAGCTCAATCTCTGGCTCACCGCGTTCCTCTGGCCGTTCACGCGCATTCTCGCGCTGGTGGCCGCCGCGCCGCTGGTGGGCCATCGCTCCGTGCCCACGCGCGTGAAGATCGGGCTTGCGGCGTTCACGACGCTGATCGTTGCACCCACGCTTCAGTCCATGCCGCAGGTCTCGGTGTTTTCGGCTGAGGGCGTGTGGATTCTGGTTAATCAGTTTCTGATCGGCGCGGCACTGGGCTTTACGATGCAGATCGTGTTCGCGGTGGTGACGGCGGCCGGCGATTTGATGGGGCTGGGGATGGGGCTGGGCTTTGCGTCATTCTTCGATCCGCAGGCCAATACTTCTACGCCTGCGCTTTCGTCGTGGCTCAACATCATGGCGATGCTCGCGTTTCTCGTCTTCGACGGGCATTTGCAGATGATTGCCGCGCTGGTGGAGACGTTTCATAGCGTGCCGGTGTCGGCGAACGTGCTTTCCGGCAATGGCTACCGGCTGATCGTGAGCTGGGGCGCGACGGTGTTCAATGCCGGGCTGCTGCTCTCGCTGCCGGTGGTGGTGGCGTTGCTCATCACGAATATCTCGCTCGGCATTTTGAATCGCGCCGCGCCGCAGATCGGGATCTTTCAGATTGGATTTGCGCTCACGATGCTGGTGGGCTTGCTGCTGATTCAGCTGATGATGCCGAATTTGATTCCGTACTTCGCGCGGCTTTTCGATGGCGGGGTCGAGCAGATGGGGCGGGTCGCGGCGGGGTTGCGGCCAGTGCCGTGAGGTTCTGCAACACCGTGCGGCCTCCCTAAATCGCCGCCGTAACCGTCACCCACGTCTGCTGACGCGCCGCATGCTCGGGCGCGGGTCCCGCGCGCATCGCGTAGCTGATCTGCGCCGACACGCGCTTGCCCGTATAGCTCGCACCAATCCCGTAACCCTGCAAGTGCACCGACGCCCCCGTCATGGCGCCATCGCTGCGGATCCGGCCGCGCGCGTCGTCATAGAAAACCTGCAACGCGACGCCCGGCAGCGGCGGGATGAACTGGCTCACGCCAACGGAAGCAATCACGCCGTCGTCGACAGACGCGGTGTTCTGGTCGTACGCGCGCACGGCCGTCGGTCCACCCAGGCCGAGCCGCTGCGAACCGTTCAGGCTGCGGCTCGCCCATTGGCCATGCACCGAGAGCGTCGCTTGCGTGGTCGATGTCAGCGCCTGAATGAAAGTCGCGGACGGTTCGATCTTCAGGGAATTGAACCGGCGGTCCACATACTCGGGGTTGGCGCTGCTGTAGTCGTATTCCTTCTGCGTGGTCGTGCCATAGCTCGTGACGAAGCTGTACTGCGTCGCGTTGCGGCGCTCGCCCCACTTGCCGTAGTAGTTGCCGTCGGCCCGCATCGACGCAACGTAGTTGCGTTGCCGGCTCACGAGGATGTTGTCGAGCCGCTCGTCGGTCGTGAACCACGCCTCCATGCTCGCGCCGAGGTCGAGACTCGCATTGGCGGTGCGGATCACCGGCGAAGAGCCATATACGCTGGCAACGTCGGCGCTCCCCGTGCCGAGGCCGCTGAATTCCTCGCCAAGCTTGTAATCGACATGCGAGTACGCAATGCCCGCCCGGCTCGCGCCCAAGCCGGTCAGCATGTCGTAGGACAGCCGGCCGAGGCGCGTTCGCCCTTCTTCGCCCGAGCTCGTCTGCATGAAACGCGGCGTGAAGTAGACGGTCGCCTGCAACTGGTCGCCGAGGCCGGGCATGTACCTTCGAACCATTCTTCACGGCGACCGATTCCACATGGGCGCGCTCGATGCCGAAGCGCACCACGCCTGCCGTGACGGTCTGCGGCGGCAGCGTCACGCGCACGAGTGTATCGCCGCCGTTGTACAGCACCGTTGTCAGTTCGTCGCGCAGCGCATGCAATTGTGCGAGCGTCACGCTGCGCCCGCGCCACGGCGCGAGGAAGGCGTCGACGCGCTGCTGCTCCGCGTAGGAAAGTGCGCCATCGAAGGTGAATGCGTTGACGACGAAGCTGAACTCGCCCTCGGCGGGCGGCGTCTGGGCCGGCGTCGACGGCGGCAACGCGCTCGCGCGCTCGCCGCCGGACTCGCCTTCGATGCCGCGCGTCGTATCGGCGTTCTGCCGGATCAACGCGCCGGCGTTGGGGAGTTCGAAGGCTTGTGCGGAAACATGTCACGCCGTCAGGCCGAGCAGCGGCAAACAGGCAGGGCCGAGGCGATGGCAAAGGTGCCGGTACCGGTTGGAGGCTTTCAAGGTGCGAAGAAAATCAGGGGTGCAAATCGGCGCGACCCAATCCGCAAGACATGCCGGCGGCGCCGGAACGCGAAAGGGTGTGGGAAGGCCAATCAGGGAAGGAGAGGCAACGCGTGCCTCCCCCTTGTCGTATGAGCCGGCCAATTGGCGCCAAAGCCGGCTGGAGACGGGCGGTTGATCGTCGGCGCGATCACCGGGAGAGTGCGCCCGGCAATCGATGCCGCCACTGCTGCCCGTTACTGGCCGCTAATGGTGATCGGCGTGGGCAGGTTGATCGTCGGCGCCGACAGCGTGCCCAGATACGTCGGGGCCGCGGCTTCCACCGTGATCGACTTGCCCGCCGTGTTGTTGCCCGCGATGACAGCAACCCCGCGCAGCACGATGTCGGTGGCCGCGCGAGTCTGCGTCGTCGGGTACTGGCCGATCATGCCGGTATAGGCGATCGTCGGGATGCCGGTCGCCGGATCGATCGAGACGCCCGGATCGACGGCCAGCAAGACGCCACCGTTGCGGCTGGTGATGTTGCCCAACTGGATCACGCCCTTCGTGCCGGTCTTGCATCCCGCGTCGGCGGGCGTGCAAACGCGATTAGTTGCGTGAGCAACTATATCGCCGTCGGCATTCACGTCGCGCAGCAGGAAGACGCTGTCACCCTCGACCGAGACGGTCTTGCCGCTCAGCAGCCCTGCCTGGAGCGTTCCGCTGGTGCCGATATTCATGCCGTTGCCGGCATAGGTGTTGACGCCGAGCTTTTGCGTGACGTTAGTGCCGGCGAGGTTGACCGAACCTTTCGTCGCTTCCAGGTTCGCGTTCTGGTTCAGGTTGCCTGTGCCCGAACCATCGGCCTTGATGGGCCGCGAGCGCGTTCTGCGCTTCGCGCCCGAGCATGACCTTGAAGCCCGAGCCGTTCATCTGCATGGCCACGCCGTCGGCGGCGCCGAGCGTGATGTCCTTCGCGCGAATCGTGCCCTGGTTGGTCGCCTGCGCGCCGAGCAGCACGACGGCTTCGCGCGCGTTGATCTGACCGTCGTTCGAGACGACGCCCTGGCCGCCGTTCGCGGACAGGTTCATGATGCCGGTGACGGGTTCGCCGCCGTCCATGAACTTCTGGCTGTCGACGTTGAGCGTCGACGCCACCAGACTGCCCACGTTCACCTGCGACGTCTTGCCGAACATCACGCCCGAGGGGTTGACCACGAACACCCGGCCGTTCGCCGTCAGCGCACCGTCGATCTGGGTGGGCGCCGCCGCTGTCGTCACGCGGTTGAGCACCGCCGAGGTCGCGCTGGGCTGGTTGAACGCCACGCTCTGGTCACGGGCGATGTCGAAGTTGTTCCAGTTGACGACCATCCTGTCGGTGGCCTGGTTGATCGTCGTTTTGGCGCCCTGTGTGGCGATGGTGCCGATACCCGCCGCGACGACCCCGCCTTCGACCGCACCGGCGCCGTTCGCATAGCCTGGAGCCGCAGTCAGCATGGCAGGCATGATCGCGAGCCGGAATGCGGGCTGATGGGGCGTTCGGGAGCGTCGGTGGCGAATGGACTTGTTGTAGCTCATTTCCTGACCTTGTAACGAGTTCTTTTCATTACCCGGACGGGGCGCTATGGTCTATTCCCACGCCGGGGTCTCTTCGGACTGCTTATATAAGCGCATCTGAGAAATGTAAGTAAACGTAAGCAGAGCGAGGATTCTATTGGGTCGAAAGAAAGTGATACGTAAGATGACCCTTAAAAGAACCCGGGCTCAGAGATAAAAAAAGCGGAGGTGCACCGAACGCGCACCTCCGCTTTTTGATTCAGGAAACCGCTCCTGGCAATGCCCGTCAGGGATTGATGTACTGGAATAGCGAAAGATTCTGAGTCGCAGCAAAACTCTTCTGAGAAGCGGTCAGCGCATTGGAAAGTTGCGTGTACTGAGCAATCGCTGCGGTCATGTCGGTGCTCGTGAGATCGCTGAGATTGGACGTCACCTGCAACGCATTCGTCGACGTCACCGTTTGCAGCGCCTTCACTTCCTGCTCTCTGCCGCCCACCGACGCCTGGATCGTGACCACGTTCGAGATCGAATTGCCGATCGCGGTGAAGCCGCTTTGCAGCGCATTCGTGAGATTGGCGCCCGCCGCCGGGCTGCCGTTCACCGGCGTTTGCAGCGCGGCGATCACGCTGTCGATGGTGCTGAACACGCTGCTGTTCTGCGGCGCCGTGGCCGGCGTGACCGAGAACGTATCGCCGGCCACGGGCGTGCCCGAAATCGTCACGTTCATGCCGATCTTGCCGGCGGCGCCGAGGTCGATCGGCGCGCCATCCGTGTAGGGCTGATTCAGCGCGAGCGTCGCCGGCGGATTGGTCGAGTTATCCATCACCGAATACGTGAGCGCGCCGGAGGTGGCGTCGGTACCGAACTGGATCGACAGCGGATGGCCATTGGTGGCCTGGGTCGGATCGGTCACCGTGACGCCGCTGATGGTTCCGGTGCCCGTGTTCTGCATGCTGCCCCCGGCCACGGCCTGCGAGCCCGCTGCCGAGACGCTCAGGAACACCGCCGCGCCCGTGTCGCTCACCGAGATCTGGCGCGAGCCGCCCACCTGGACCAGGCGCTGGCCGAAGTCGCCGTTATACGTCACGCCGCCGCCCGTGGCGTTGGTGAACACCTGCGACGTGCTCTTGAACCCCGAGAACAGATAGTTCCCCTGACCATCGGTGGTGTTGGCGAGGGTGAGCAGCTGGCTGCGTTCGCCCTGCAATTGCTTGGCGAGCGCCTGGCGGTCGGCGTCGTTGAGCGAGCCGTTGATCGCCGACTGAACCTGCTGGCCGATGGCCTGCAGCGTGGTCGTCACGCTGCCGAGCGTCGAGTCCTCGAGCTGCAGCGAGGACAGCGCCATGTTCTGGTTCGACGCGTACTGCGTGAGCGTCGCGCTGGTGGCCGAGAGCTGCACGGCCTGGGCCGCGCCGAGCGGGTTGTCGGCCGGCGTCGAGAGCGATACGCCAGTCGAGATCTGCTGTTGCGTCTGGAGCAGCTGCGATTGCTGGTTCTCCATCGTCGCCACGCTGGACGAATAAAACTGGGAAGTCGCGATACGCATGGGTCAGCGCCTCACTGGAAGATGCCGAGCAGGGTCTGGAACAGCGAAGCCGCCGTCTGGATCACCTTGCTGTTGGCCTGGTAGAGCTGCTGAAACTGCAGCAGTTTGGCGGCCTCTTCGTCGAGGTTCACGCCCTGCACGGACTGCTGCTGCGAGGTGAGCTGCGTGACGAGCGATTGCTGCGAGGTGCTCGACGCCTTCAACTGGCTCGCCGTGTTGCCGATCGTGTTCACGTAGTTCGAGTACGCGTTGGTGAGCGTCTGCGAACCGGCGAACACCGTGCCCGAAGTGAGGTTCGCGAGCGCGAGCGCGTTGCGGCCGTCCTGCGCACCGCTCGTGTTCGGCGCGACGGTGAAGGTGTCGCCGTCCGCGGGCGCGCCCGTCATCGTGAAGCTGACGTTGTTGGCCGTGCCGCTGGCGTCGCCGCTGATGGCGATGGTCGCGCCCGTGCTCGAGTCGTAGGGGATCGTCGTGGTGCTGCTCGTGATCGTGTACGGCGTGGGCGTGCTCGAGCCCGGCACGGTGACGGAGACCGTCGAGCCCACCGGAAATCCCGAGAGCGTGCCGGTGCCCGAGCCCGAGGCCGCATAGCTCAGTTGCAGGCCCGGCGAAGCCACCGCATAGCCCGCGCTGACCGTGCCCTGCGTGACGCTGGCCGTGCCC
The DNA here is from genome assembly GCF_051125215.1 of Paraburkholderia sp. A3BS-1L. Classification (NCBI taxonomy): domain Bacteria; kingdom Pseudomonadati; phylum Pseudomonadota; class Betaproteobacteria; order Burkholderiales; family Burkholderiaceae; genus Paraburkholderia; species Paraburkholderia sp. A3BS-1L. The sequence goes on from NZ_CP120442.1 coordinate 3,149,564, forward strand.
GTGTTGGTGCCGCCCGCCGCGACCAGCACCGGCGAGGCCGCCGCGATCAGCGATGGGTCGCTCGTCGCGACGGCGAAGCTGTCGAGCGCGCCCGCGGTCGGCTGGATCGAGAACGCGTCGCCGTCGTTCATGGTGCCCGTCGACGTGATCGACAGGCCGCTGCCGGCGGGCGCGAACGGCTTGCTCTGGCTCGGCTGGGTGGTGGTCGAGCCGAGCACCGTGTTGGTGGTCGTGTCGGTGAGCGTCCAGGTGCCGCCCGCCGCGCTCGAATACGAGAGCGTGTAGTTGTCGGTGGGCGGGTTCGCGGCGTTGGTCAGCGTGGCCGAGACCGCGCCGGTGCTGCTGGGGTTGTTGCCGAGATTGGCCGTGACGACCGGCCCGCCCACGGTAAACAGCGCGCCGCCCGGAGCGCCGCCGAGCGTGAGGCCGAGCGCATTTTGCTGGTTCACCTGGGCGGCGAAGCTCGTGGCGATCGCGCCCAGCTGCGCCTGCGCCGGATCCAGCGTGTTCTGCATGAACGAGACGAGGCCACCCACGGTGCCGCCCTGCAATGCCGCGCTGGAAAGCGGCTGCGCCTGGGTGGTCGAGCCCGGCAGCCCTTGCCAGGCCACGGTCATTTCCGCGGGGTTCGAGTTGGAGGACTGCGTGCCCAGGTTGTAGTTCTGCCCGCTCACCACGAGCGGCTGGCCGTTGCCGAGAAACACGCTATAGCCGCTGCTGTTCTGCACGACCTGCACGCCCACGAGCTGCGAGAGGTTCGTCATCGCGAGGTCGCGCTGGTCGAGCAACTGGTTCGGCGGCTGGCCGGCGCTGCTCGCCATCGAGATCTGCGTGTTGAGCTGCGCGATTTGCTGCGTGTAGGTGTTGATCTGCGTGACCGCGTTCGACAACTGCGTGTTCACGCTCTGGCGCATCGCGTCGTATTGCTGGCCGGCGGCGTTGATCTGGTCGGCGAGCGACTGCGCGTCGGACAGCGCGGTCTGGCGCGTGGCCGTGCTCGCGGGCGAGTTCGAAACGTTCTGCAGTCCCGAGAAGAACGTCGTGATCGACGTGGCGATGCCCGAAGTCGGGCTGCCCACGAGGTTCGAGAGCTGCGTGGCAAGCGTGTACGACGCGGTGAGCGCGCTGTTGCTGGATTGCGCGGCATTCAATGCGCTCGTGAGGTACTGGCTATAGGCGCGCTGCACCGTGGCCGTGGTCACGCCGCCGCCCAGGTAGCCCGAGCCCGTGTACTGGCCGGCCGCTTCCTGGTAGACCGCAGTTTCCACGTTGTAGCCGGTGGTCGACGAATTGCTGATGTTCTCGCCGGCGGTGGCAATTCCGACCTGGGCCGCCTGCAACCCGGAAAGCCCGATCGAGAAGATGTTGGACATGCTTGATCCTCAGGAGCGGCCTTTCCGGCACCCCGTCGATGGGGCGATGGGTCGTTGGGCCGCGTGGATGAACCCATGTAATAACGGCAGCGAGGCGCGAAAATTGAGCGCCTGCATGAGCATGTGCGTGAGCACCTGCGGCCCGCAGCCCCGTCGCGAAGCTCAGGCGCGCTGGAACGCGCGACGCTTCATTTCGAGCTGCGTGATGTAGCGCTGGAGGCTGTTCTCCGCCGCGCCCGGCAGCGCCACGAATCGGAAGCCGAGGTGATAGCGCCGGTCGCCGTTGGGCAAGTCGATGAAGCGCAGCACCGCGAGCGCGAGATCCACGCGCAGCGTGCCGTGCGAGCGCAAGTCGAGCTCGACGTTCGCGATCGTCAGGCCCATTTCGAAGTTCGCCGCGCGCTCGTCGGTCGTGCGCAGGCCGATGCCGCCGAGCGAGAGGTCGTGCACCTCGAACTGGAAGCGCTCACCGTCGGCGGGCATTGCGCCCCGGCACAGGCAGGGCTCCAGCACCGGCGTATCGACGCGGAAGTACTCGCGGCGCTGAATGTAATAGAGCACCTCGGGGAAATCGGCCTCGAAGGCGGGGCGGCCTTCGAATTCGGTCTCGCGCGGCGTGGCGGTGGCGAATTCCACCCGCACGCCGTCGGGCGAGGCGTGGAACTGGCAGCGCGCGCTCGCGAGCACGTCGCGGTTCTGCTCGGGGAGGGCGCCCCAGTCGAACACGAAGTTGCGCTCGCGCGTGTTCACTTCGAGGATGCGCGTGACCAGTTGGCCCGCGCCGTATTGCAAGGTCAGGAAGTCGCCGCGATTGGCGAGGTTGCGCAACTGCACGCCGACTTCCAGCGGGTTGCGCCGGCCATAGTCGGGGACTTCGCCTTCGTGAGCTTCCTGTTGATTCGACTGAACGGTATTCATCGGCCTGGCGGAATTTCGTGGACATGCCGGCGCGCCGTGGGCTGAACCGCCGCGCGCCGTCCTGGCGGTTATCCCCGCCCCAGATTTTTTTGGATCTCGCCTGCATTAGCGGCAGCCGCGGCCGGAAATTTAGGGGCGCCGTGCAAATATTCCGCGTTTGAGCTCACGAACACCCGATCAGACCATCTGCTGCATGATCGACATGAGCTTTTTTGCGTAGTGCGGGTCAGTCGCGTAGCCCGCGCGCTGCATGCCGTGCGCGAAGCTTTCCGCGCTGTGCGAGTTGTTGATCACCGAGGCGTAGCGCGGATTGTTCTTGAGCATGCTCGCGTAATCGGCCATCGCGTCGTCATAGGAGTCGTAGGCGCGGAACTTCTCCACCACGCGGTGCGGCGCGCCGTTCACGTACTCGGTCGTCATGGTCGAGACGGTCTTGCCGGTCCAGTCCTTGGTGGCCTTGATGCCGAACACGTTGTAGCTCGTCGAACCGTCGGCCTTCATGATCTCGCGCTTGCCCCAGCCCGACTCCAGCGCCGCCTGGCCGACGATGAAGCGCGCCGGGATGCCGGTGGCCGCGCTCGCCTGCTGCGCGCCGTTCGCGAGCTTGTTCACGAAGGCGTCCACCTTTTCGTCGCCGTTGCCGTGCATCGGCGGCGTGAGCGCGCTGTTGGCGTTCCAGCCCTGCGAGCGGCCGAGCGCGCCGTTCGCGGCGGCGTTGCCGTAGGCGCGGCCCAGCGCGTTGAGCATCGCCATGTTGCCTTCGTTGCCGCTGCCGCCCGCGCCCGACATTCCCGACATGGCGCCGGAAATGCCGCCCGCGCCGCCGCCGACTCCACCCGCGCCACCCACGCCGCCTGCATCGCCGCCCATGCTGCGCATGAGCTGCTTGATCATGGCGTTCGCCACGCCGATGCCCTTGTTCGACATCTGCTGCGCGAGCTGCTGGTCCATCATCGAGACGAACTGCGCGCCGTCCTTCGAGTCGAGCGGGCCGTCGTCGGGCGTCGCGTCGCGCATGCTTTTGAGCATCATCTGCGTGAACACGGCGTCGAACTGCTTCGCGGCCATCTTCACGCCCTGCTGCGGCGAGGCATTGGCGGCGGCGCGCATCGAGTCGAAGCCCTGCACGTCCAGCGCGAAGCGGTTGGTGAGGTCGAGGCTGGTGCCGAGATTCGCGTTGTCCATGTTCGCTCCTAGATGATCTGAAGATCGGCGCGCAGCGCGCCTGCCGCCTTCATCGCCTGCAGGATCGACATGAGATCCGCGGGCGTCGCGCCCAGCGCGTTGAGCGCTTTCACGACTTCCGCGAGATTGGCGCCCGCCGTCACTAGCTTGAGCGATCCGTTGTCCTGCTTCAACTGGATCTGCGACTGGCGCGCCGCCACCGTCTGGCCGTTCGAGAACGCGCCGGGCTGGCTCACCGCCGTCTGCGTGTTCACGACCACCGAGAGATTGCCGTGCGCCACCGCGCAACTGTCGAGCGTGACCATCTGGTTCATCACGATCGAGCCGGTGCGCGCGTTGAGAATCACCTTGGCCGCGGGCTGCGCCGGGCGCACGTCGAGATTCTGGATCTGCGCGATGAAGCTCACCTGCTGTGCGGGATCGACTGGACCGCGCACCTGGATCGTGCGGCCGTCCACGGCCGCCGCCGTGCCCTGGCCGAACAGGTTGTTGACCGCCGCCACGATGCGCTGCGTCGTGTCGTAGTCCATGTCGTTGACTTCCATCTGCAAGACGCCGCCTTGCGCGACCGGCGACGGCACCGCGCGCTCCACGGTCGCGCCGCCCGAGATGCGGCCCGCCGCGAGCTGGTTCACCTGCACCTTGCTGCCGTTGGCCGACGCGCCCGCGCCGCCCACCGCCACGTTGCCCTGCGCGATGGCGTAGACCTGGCCGTCGGCGCCCTTGAGCGGCGTGAGCAGCAGCGTGCCGCCGCGAATGCTCTTGGCATTGGCGAGCGAGGACACCGTCACGTCGATCTGCTCGCCGGGCCGCGCGAACGGCGGCAGCGTGGCGGTCACGATCACGGCCGCGACGTTCTTCAGCTGCATGTTGTTGAGCGTCTGCGAGGAGCCCGTCGCGCTCGACGTGTTGTTGATCGAGATTCCGAGGTTCGCGAGCATGTTCGCGAGCGTCTGGGTCGTGAACGGCGCCTGGGTGGTCTGGTCGCCGGTGCCGTCGAGGCCCACCACGAGGCCATAGCCGATCAGCGGGTTGTCGCGCACGCCGGTGATCGACACGAGGTCTTTCACGCGCTCGGCATGCGCGGGCACGGCGTAAGCCAGCAGCGCGCCGCACGCGAAGATGAGGCCGACCACGAAGCCCAGTGCGGTGAGCAGGTCCTTCGCGCGCGAGCGGCGCGTGTGGCGGAAGCGGATCTTTACCATGGCGCGATATTCAGGAAAAAGCGTTGCAGCCAGCCCATGGTCTCGGCTTCGTCGATCACGCCTTTCGCGGAGTATTCGATCTTCGCGTCGGCCACATCGGTCGAGAGCACGGAGTTGTCGCCGGCCACGGTGTTCGGGTTCACCACGCCGGAGAAGCGCACGTATTCGTTGCCCTGGTTGATCAGCATCTGCTTCTCGCCGGAGACCACGAGGTTGCCGTTGGGCAGCACGTTCGTCACGGTCACGGTGATCACGCCCGTGAAGGTGTTCGATGCGTTGGCGCCGCCCGTTGCGTCGAACTGGTTCGCGCCCGACGCCGTGAGATTCATGCGCGTGAAGAAGCCCGGAGCGAAGCCCGCAACCGGCGCGGCCAGGTTCGTGCTGCCGCCGCGCTTGGTGTTGGCGCCCGAGGACTTGGTCGCGTTGATGTTTTCGGAAATGACGATGGTGAGAATGTCGCCGATATTGCGCGGGCGCTGATCCTCGAACAGCGGCCGTCCCACGTAGCCGGGGTTGTAGATCGACCCCGGCGAGCTGTTGACCGGCGGCGACGGCGGCACGGCCGTCATCGGCTGCTGGGTGATCGGCTGCCGGTTCGGAATATAGGCGCAGCCCGCCAGCGTGGCGAGCGCGATGGCCGCCACGGCGGTGTGCAGCCCCGCTCGCGCATTCGTGTGCGCCGCGTGCTGCCGAGCGAGGTTTGGTACGGACGGGCTCATGCTCAAACCTGCATCTGGCTCAGCGTCTGCAGCATCTGGTCGGAGGTCGTGACCGCCTTGCTGTTGATCTCGTAGGCGCGCTGCGTCTCGATCATGTTCACGAGCTCTTGCACCACGTTCACGTTCGAGGCTTCCACATAGCCCTGATTGAGCGTGCCCGAGCCATTGAGGCCCGGCGTGGTCACCGTGGGCGCGCCCGACGAGGCGGTTTCCGAGAGCAGGTTCTGGCCGTTGCTCTGCAAGCCGGCCGGGTTGATGAACATGGCCAGTTGCAGCGAGCCGACCGTGGTGTTGTTCGACGAGCCGGGCGTGGTGACGGTCACCACGCCGTCGCTGCCGATGGTGAGCGAGGTGGCGTTGGCGGGCACCGTGATGGTGGGCAGCACCGGATAGCCGCTCGACGTCACGAGCTGGCCCTGCGAGTTGGTCTGAAACGAGCCATCGCGCGTGTAGGCCGTGGTGCCGTCGGGCATCTGCACCTGCAGAAAGCCCGCGCCGTTGATGGCCACGTCCTTCGAGTTGCCGGTCTGCTGCAGGTTGCCCTGGGTGTAGAGGCGCTCGGTGGCGACCTGCTGCACGCCCGTGCCCACCTGGCTGCCCGAGGGCAGCTCGGTGGTCTGCGTGGAGTTCGCGCCGGGCTGGCGCAGCGTCTGGTACATGAGGTCCTCGAACACCGCGCGCGAGCCCTTGAAGCCATTGGTGCTCACGTTCGCGAGGTTGTTGGAGATCACGTCCATTTGCGCCTGCTGCGCGTTCATGCCAGTGGCGGCGATGTAGAGCGATCGGTTCACGGTGTCTTTCTCCGGGAAGGCTTAAAGGCCTGGGGCTTAGCTGAAGTTGAGCAGCTGGTTCGCGCTCTGTTCGTTCTGGTCGGCGGTTTGCAGCAGCTTGGTCTGCATCTGGAACTGGCGCGCGTTGTCGATCATCGAGACCATCGCCGCCACCGGGCTCACGTTGCTGCCTTCGAGCGACTCCGTGGCGATCTGCACGCTCGGGTCGGCGTCGGCGGGGTTGCCGTCGGCGGTGCGAAAGAGGCCGTCGTCGCCGCGCGTGAGCGAGCCCGCGGGCGGGTTCACGAACTTGATCTGGTCGATCATGGCGATGGCGCTCGCTGGGCTGCCCGGCGCGATCGCCGAAACCGTGCCGTCCTGGCCGATCGTCACCGCCGAGCCCGGCGGCACCGCGATCGGGCCGCCGCCGCCGATCACCTGGTCATTCGCGGCGGTCACGAGCTGGCCGTTCTCGTCGACGTGCAGATTGCCCGCGCGCGTGTAGGCCTCGTTGCCGTCCGGCGTCAGCACGGAGATGAAGCCCGAGCCCTGGATGGCGATGTCGAGCGGGTTGCCGGTGCGCGAGATCGCGCCGGGCGTCATGTCCGCGCCGGGCGTGGACGACAGCACGAAGGTGCGCGTGGTCGTGTTGTTCACGCTCGAGCCGTCGCCGAACGACATCGGCACGGAGCGGAAATTCGCGAGCTGCGCGCGAAAGCCCGTGGTCGAAACGTTTGCGAGGTTGTTCGCAACTACGGCCTGCTGCTCGAGCGCCTGGCTGGCGCCCGTCATCGCGGTGTAGATCAGTCGGTCCATGATGTGCCCGGTGCGTTAGAGGTGCCTGCGCGGCTTACATCTGCAGCAGCGTCTGGTCGACGGTCTGCTGCGTCTTGATGGTCTGCGCGTTCGCCTGGTAGTTGCGCTGCGCCGTGATCAGGTCGACGAGCTGGTTCGTGAGGTCGACGTTCGACGACTCCATCGCGCCGCCGGTGAGCGTGCCGTGGTTGGTGCTGCCGGGCGTGGAGACCTGCGGCACGCCCGAGGCGGCCGTTTGCTGGAACTGGTTGCCGCCGAGGTTCAACAGGCCGTTCGGATTGTTGAAGTTGGCGAGCACGACCTGGCCGAGCGTCTTGGTCTGGCCGTTCGAGTAGTTGCCGGTGATGGTGCCGTCCGCGCCGATCGTGAAGTTCGACAACGTGCCGCTCGCATAGCCGTCCTGCCCGAGGTTGTTCACGCCGTTGGCGCTGCCGTACTGCGTCGTGCCCGAGAAGTTCAGCGTGATCGCCTGGTTGGTCTTCGAGCCGTCGGTCGGGTTGATCGTGATGGGAATATCGCCGAGCGTGGTGGCAGTGCCCGTCGAATCGGCCGTGGAGAGAAGCTTGCCGGCATTGTCGAAGGTCATCGTGCCCGCGGCCGTCGACGACACCGCGCCCGCCGTGCCCGCGTAGACATTCCACTGCTGGTTGCCGCTCGCGTCGAGGCCGCCCTTCACGAAATACATGTTGACCTGCTGCGTGCCGCCCAGCGAGTCGTATGCCGTGATCGACGTCGAATAGTTGTAGGTGTTCGAGTTGGTGGCGTCGAACGGCGTCGCGGCAGGCGCGGTGGACTGCGCGTTCAGGTTCAGCTGCGCGGTGACGCTGGTGGTCATGACCGGCGAGATATTGGTCGTCGGCACCTGGAGCGGCACCGTCTGCGCCGTGTTCACCACGCCGTTCGTGCCCGCGCCATAGCCCATCAGCTGGAGACCCGAGGCATCGGTGATGTAGCCGTCCTTGTTGAGCTGGAACACGCCGTTGCGCGAGTACGTGACCGTGCCGTTATTCGACATCTGGTAGAAGCCGTTGCCGTTGATGGCGACGTCGAGCGCCTGGCCGGTCGTGGTGATCGTGCCTTGCGAGAAGTTCTGCTGCACTTGCGAGAGCGCCGCGCCCAGGCCGATCTGCGTATTGACCGCGGTGGCGACGGTGTTCGCGTAGACGTCGGCGAACTGCGCGGTGCTCTGCTTGAAGCCCACCGTGTTCGCGTTGGCGATGTTGTTGCCGATGACGTCGAGGTCGTTCGACGCTGCGGCGAGGCCGCTCAATCCTTGCTGGTAGCCCATGAGTGTCGACTCCGCTTAAATCTTGTCTGGTTCAGAGAATGCCGGCCACGCCCGAGAGCGAGACCGTTTTGCCGTTGGCGAGCGAGAGGCCCGCGCCGCCGTCCGATTGCTGGATCACGCCCTGCACCTTGCTCGCGACGAGCGCGGTGGCCGTGCCGGCCTGGCCGTTGACGATCGCGCTCGCGCTCACCGTGTAGGCGCCGTCGGCCACTGCGTTGCCTGCGGTGTCGGTGCCGTTCCAGGTAACGGGGATGGTGCCCGCCGACTGCGCGCCGAGATCGAGCGTATTGACGACCTGGCCCGCCGAGTTGGTGATCGTGAGCTTCACGTCCGAGGCGGCCGCGGGCAGCGTCACGCCCAGTTGCGGCGCTGCGCCGCTCGTCACCGTCATGCTGCTGCCGGGCGCGAGCACGGTCGAGCCGATCAGCAGCGCGGCCTGCGCGTTCTGGCCCGCCGAGAGCTGCGTCGAAAGCGACGAGAGCGACGTGTTGAGCTGCTGGATGCCCGTGACCGTGTTGATCTGCGCGAGCTGCGAGGTCATCTGCGAGCTGTCCATCGGATTGGTCGGGTCCTGGTTCTGCAACTGCGTGACGAGCAACTGCAAAAAGGTGTTCTGCAAGTCGGTGCCGCTCGTGCTGCCCGTGCCGCTGGCCGAGGATTTGCCCGACGCAGCCGCCGTGGGATTCATGGTGTCGAGCAGTTGCTGCGACACGGTGGCGGTGCTGCCGCCGATGGTGGTGTTGCTGGAGGTCAACGCGTTCTCCTCGCTTGACGTTGCTGGCTCGATGTTGCGCGGTGTTGCCGTTTAGTGCGCGGGGCTGCTGGTTCAGGCGCCGCTGTCTCAGGTGCCGATGGTCAGGGTCTTGAGCATCAGCGTCTTCGCGGTGTTCAGCGTCTCGATGTTGGCCTGATACGAGCGCGACGCCGAAATCATGTTCACCATCTCCTGCACCGGGTCCACGTTCGGCATCGAGACGTAGCCGTTGGCGTCCGCCGCGGGGTTGTCGGGCTGGTAGCTCTGCTTCATGGGCGTGGGGTCGTCGACCACGCCGGTCACCTTCACGCCGCCCACCTGCTGGCCCGAAGCCGTGCGCGCGCCGCCGAGCGGGTCGACCGCGAACACGACCTGCTTGGCCTTGTAGGGCTGGCCGTCGGGGCCGGTCGTGCTGTCGGCGTTGGCGAGATTGGACGCCGTCACGTTCAGCCGCTGCGATTGCGCCGACATGGCGGAGCCCGCAACGCTGAAAATGTTCATCAGGGATGGCATGGTTTCGTTGTCCTTCAGTTCACTCGGTTCGTTCAGTTCGAACCCGACTGGATCGCCGAGAGCATGGTCTTGATCTGCTGCGAAAGCACCGTCATGCCCGATTCGAAATGCAGCGCGTTGTCGGCGAACTGCACGCGCTCGGTGTCGAGGTCGACCGTATTGCCGTCGAGCGCGGGCTGCGTCGGGTTGCGGTACATCACCGGGCTCGTGTAGGTGTCCGCCTGGCCGCCGGTCGGGATCAGCTTCGTGTTGCCGGCCATATGGCCCGCCTCGGTCGCGGCCATCGACATGCCGCTCGTCACGCCCGCCGGCTGCGCCAGGGCGAGCGGCCGGAAGTTGCCGCTCGCGCCGCCAGCGACGCCCGCAGCAGCGATGCCCGGCGTGGCCGCACCCGCTTGCCTGAGCGCGCCCGCGAGGGAGGCCGAGAAGTCGACGTCGCGCGCCCGGTAGCCAGGGGTATCGGCATTCGCGATGTTCGAGGACAGCAACGCCTGGCGCGTTGCGCGTACATCGAGCGCTTCGCGGCCAAAGGCGAATTCGGCATCGAGTTTGTCCAGCATCGGGCGTTCTCCGTGACTCGAGTTGAGGGGCTGCGCCGGTGCATGCATCGCGCATCCGGCAACTGGGCGAGGCCCGCAGGCCTTTACGCATGGAGACGAATGTTAGGCGCGCCTGACAAGAACCAATCGGACGAATAGCCGGTAAAGGCCCCCTCTATTCGACGCAAGCACGCGAGGGCCGCCGCCTAGAATGCGAGGCGTGTCAATGCAATGAATGGAGAACGACGATGCCGCACAAAGCCCCCCTTCGTGTGCGCGGCGCGCGCCGCGAGGCTGAGGCGCGCCGCGCGCAGCGCCGTTCGATCTCGCGTGCGCTTGCGCTCGTGCTTGCGGCGCTGGCCGTGAGCGGCGCCGCGCACGCACAAAGCGAAGCCGAAGCGGCTGGGCAGCAGATCTATATCGCGGGCCCCGGCGACCGCGCGGGCTCGGACGCCGCGCGGATGAGCGCGATGCTCGCGCAGGGCGGCGGCGCGGGTTCGAGGGGCGCTGCGGCAAACGCCAGCGCGAGCGCTAACGCTTACGCCCAGAACGCAGCCATGCTCGCTCGCCGCACGCAAAGCGCGCAGCAAGATCCGCAGCAGGATTTCGCGCAAGCGCAAAACCAGCCGGGCATGATCGCGATCCCCGGGCCCGGCGAGCGCGGCCGCGCGGGCGAAGCCGCCACGCCCGAGATCGTCACGATTCCCGCGCCGGGCGCACCTAACACCGCCGGCGCGGCCACGCCGCGCCCCGCGCTCGCGCGCGCCGTTCAACCCATGCGCGTGCCAGCGGCGAATGCATCTGCGAATGCGTCTGCATATCCGGCTGCCGCCATGAGCGGCAACGCAGGCACGGGCGGATTGCAGCGCGTGAATGTCGTCAGGCCGTCTAGCGCGGTCGCCCCGGTCGTCGTCGAAACGGCCGCGCCGGCTGCCGCCGCGAAGCTCTCCACCGTGCCGGTCACGCGTGCGCCGGCTGTAACCGCCGCCCGTTCCGCGCCCACCACGCCCGCCGCAGTCGCGAGCGCCGCGGCCTATGGGCAGAGCGCGCAACTGCCGCCGGGCCAGGAGGACGGCGAACGCATTCGCGCCACCGTGGTCGCCTTCCTCCAGCAGCAGGCCGCGGGCTTGCCGGGCAAGGTGAGCGTGAGCGTCGGGCCGGTGTTTCCGCGCGGCCTCGCCGCTTGCGCCGCGCTCGAACCGTTCATGCCGCCGGGCGCGCGCATGTGGGGCCGCACGACGGTGGGCGTGCGCTGCGTCGGCGCGAAACCGTGGACACTCTATGTGGTGGGGCGCGTGGCCGTCGACATCACCTATTACGTGGCCGCCCGCCAGATCGACGCCGGCCAGACGCTCTCCGCCGCCGACTTCATGCCGCGCGAAGGCGACCTCGCAAGCCTGCCGCAGACCATCATCACCGACCCTACGCAGGCCAACGGCGCGGTCGCGCTCGCGCGCATCACGGCAGGCTTGCCGCTGCGCACCGACATGCTGCGCAGCGCCTCGTCGGTGGTGATCGGCCAGACGGTCAAGGTGGTCGCGGTGGGCTCGAACTTCACGATTTCCGCCGAAGGCAGCGTGCTCAATAACGCCGCGCCAGGCCAGATGGTGCGCGTGCGCACGGCCGGCGGGCAGATCATCAGCGGCGTCGTGAAAGATGCCGCCACGGTGCAGGTGCAGATTTAAGGCAGGATTGCCGGTCCGGTAAAAAATGCGGTGCGGCGGCCATGTGGGCAAGGACACGTAACAGCATGTAACGGCAGGACTTTCGCGCTAAAGTTCGCGCGCAGCGTTGCCGTTATCAAGGCCATACGGATCAGGAAGCCCAATCGTGAAAATCGACACCTCCAACCGCAATGACGCGCGTTCGCTCCAGGATGGCCCGGCGCGCACGCAGCAAGGCGAATCCGCGAGCGCGCCAGGCGCGGGCGGCACGGCATCGGCCGGCGCGGCATCGAGCGCCATCGGAGCGGGTACTAGCGCAGACGCCAACGTGAGTCTTTCGTCGCTGTCCTCTTCGCTGCGCTCGCTCGCGGCGAGCGGCGCCGCCGACATCGACATGGGCCAGGTCCAGTCGATCAAGGACGCCATCAAGAACGGCACGCTGCAGATCGACGCCGGCAAGATCGCCGACGGCATTATCGAAACCGCGCGCGGCCTGCTCAAGCCGGCCTCGGGCGGCTAAATCGCAGGGCGCGGGCGCCAGGCCGTCCCGCAACCCGCATTTTCAGGTGGTCCCGGATGAAAGACGCGCTTCTCGCCACATTGATCGACGAACACGCCGCGGTTGAGGCGTTCGCCTCGCTGCTCGCCTTCGAGGAGAAGGCGCTCACGACGGCGGACGGCATCGATGCGCTGCCGCAGATCGTCGAACAGAAGACGACGCTCACGCAGCGCATGGCGGGGCTCGAGAAGGTGCGCGACGCGCAACTGGCCGGGCTCGGCCTGCCGGCCGGACGCAAGGGCATCGAGATGGCCTGCGACGGCGACGCGCGGCTCGCGGGCCAGTGGGCGCGGCTCTTGGGCTCGACCGAGCGCGCGCGCCGGCAGAACCTGACGATCGGCATGATGGTTCGCACCCGCATGGAACATAATCGCCGGGCGCTCGCGATTTTGCGGGGCGAAACCGGCAACGGCACGTCGATGCTGTACGGGCCGGATGGACGCCTGCCGGCGTTCGGGCTGTAACTGGCCCTTGTTCCTCGCGTGGTTGGCAGTTGCGTGGGGAATTGAAAAGCCGAAGCACGGGGGCTTCGGCTTTTTTGTTTCCGGGTGCTAACTGCGAGGACAGTGGATCTGGTGCTGTCGGCGGTGATGGAAAATTCTGCTCTGACTTTTTGGAAATAACGCGCGCTCCGGGATGGGCTGTGGTCGGCCGAGGCTGCCTCAGGCGGCCGCTTTACGCCGCTCAAGCCGACATCTTACAGCCTGCAGACGGGCGTTCCCGCAGGTCAGAATCCTCCGTCGGGATCGGGCTCTACCAGATTAGTTAGCGCGCGTAGCCATTCACAAACCTGTGTGGACTCCACTTCTATGCCTTGGATCTTGCTGTTCAGGCTCGCAGTCAAGTCGATGCGCTCCTTGTAGACAGGCGCGTCTCTCAGGCGCTTCGCAAGCGTCGCTTCTTCGGTAAGCGAACCGAACAGAGCCGAGAGCTGTGTCTCCCTGGAGTCAGCTTGTTCCGCAAGGAGACTTTCTGCGGAAAAAGCATGTCCCGCGCGGCATCTGAATCGCATCATTCGTTTGTCGCGCAGCTCGTAAAGGGCGCTTCGACAAATAGGACAATTCAGACCACATGGACTGCTCATCCCTTCGAGCTTCCACCAGTCCTGAAGATCGAAGATACCCTCGGCGATCCGGTTTTCGATATCGATAAGTTCATCGAGATTACGGTCCTCATTGGGCTCCGGGTCGTCATTGGCGAGACGAACGAAAAGTGCTGCCATCTCTGCCAATTTGCAGCAGTAATCCACTTTGACGTGGGCGAGAGCGCTTTTAGGCATCGAGGCCGCTGTTGCTTCGGAAGGCTCCTGCACAATGGCGGTGCCGCCCCTGTCCTTGACTGCAAGCAAGCCAGCCATACCGTCGTCAAGCTGTCCGGTCAATACGACTCCCACCACGGCTGGGCCATAAGAGATGGCCGCCGACCGGAAAAGCGGATCGATAGCGGGCCGTGTGTGATTTTCCTGAGGGCCATGAGACAGGCGTATATATCCTCGCTGCACAAGCATATGGCGATCCGGTGGCGCCACATAGATTCGCCCCGGCTCGATTAGCTCGGTGTTCTTGGGATGTATGGCCTTCAGTCGTCCCGCGTTGCTGAGAATCTGGGGCAGCATGCCCGGGCTGTGAGCGCCCACATGCTGCGTGATAAATACTGAAGATGGGAAATTCTCGGGAAGTAGCGCGATCAGCCGCGAAAGCGCGTTAATCCCGCTCAATGAGGCGCCAATGACGAATATGCGTCCTTTCATAACTCGCCCCCAGCATGCCCTGTTTCGATAGCTGATGATGAGCGAGTGGCGGCAGACGCGGTTGATATGTGTCAATGAACAAGGTTTGGGCGTTTCACCGGGATGTTCGTCGGTTTGCCTGTGTGCAAAGCCACGATAGACGGACTGCTGAGCCCCTATACCTGCCTTTCAACGCTTGGTGGTCGACTGTCAGCAGTGGGTCGCGAAACGACTTCCCCACAAATCAGCAAAAACCATAAAAAACATTTCACCCCTGATCAACCTCCGGCCAAAGCACTGGAAACAGAAACGGAAGGCTCTTCAAGGGCAGTCCAAAGGAAAGATCGCCTCGCGGCGAAGACGCATTCAGCGATCCAAAGTCGAGCAGCGTGCGTGTAATCCGACGCGCCAGCACGTCGCTCACACTTGGCATCTGAGCGAACTCAGCGCGCGTCACGGCGCGCTGCAGCATCACGAACCCCATGGCCGGCGCAGTCGTTTCCGGCTTGATGACGGACTTCTCGAAGCGGTTGTCATCATGACGCGATGTACACATCCATGTAGGGTTTGAAACCCCTCGCCACTACGCCCGACTAATGCTCCGTCCCCGCCCATGACATCTCGCGCAGCCGCGCCCGCAAGCGTGCCACCGCCTGGCTGTGCAACTGGCACACGCGCGACTCGCTCACCTCCAGCACCGCGCCGATCTCGCGCAGGTTCATGCCGCGCTCGTAATACAGCGACATCAGCAGTTTCTCGCGCTCGGGCAGCCGCTCGATCGCCTCGACTAGCGCGCCGCGCAGGCTCTCGTCGAGCAGCGCCGAGAGAGGGTCCGAGTGATCGACGCGATAGCGGTCGAGGAACGGCTCGTCGTCGGCGGAGCGGTCGAAGTCTTCGTAGTAGATGAGCTGGCTGCCGTGCAGGTCCTGCAGCATGCTCTGGTACTCGTCGAGCGGCATCTGCAGATGCTCGGCAATCTCCGTCTCGCTCGCCGAGCGGCCAAGCCGCTGCTCCACCTGATGCACCGCGCTTTCCACTTCGCGCGAGGTGCGCCGCAGGCTGCGCGGCAGCCAGTCGTTGCTGCGCAGCTCGTCGAGCATGGCGCCGCGAATGCGCTGGCTCGCGTAGGTCTCGAACTGCGCGCCCTGATCTTCCTTGTAGCGATTCGCAGCGTCGAGCAAGCCGATCATGCCGGCCTGGATCAAGTCGTCGAGATCCACGCTCGCGGGCATTTTCGCCACGAGCTGCAATCCGAGCCGCCGCACGAGCGGCGCGTACTTCGCGAGCACTTCGGCCTGCGAAATCTTTCCTTGAGCGTTATACATCTGGCTCTCCTTCCTGTGTCCGTCACACGTGCCGATGCGCGTGCACGGGCGAATCCGCCCGCCATCCCGCATAGGCCGTCGCGCTCGCGGACGGGGCGTCCGTGGCGGATGAAACGAATGAATTCGCCGCTTGCTCCGGACTCGCCGGCGCGCCCGCCGATGCCAACAGCGCGGGGCGCAGCGGCCAGTGCGGCAGTTCGGCCGCCACGTGGCGAAAATCTCGCGCGGCAGCCGTCGACGGAAACGCATCGACGATGCAGCGCGACAGTTGCAGCGCGCGCGGCATGTGCGGATCGGCGGCAACGCTGCCCGCGCGCTCCAGCGATACCGCGAGGTAGCGGCTCGCCACTCCCGCGAGATTCTCGAGCGCGGCTTGCGCGTCGGCGGCGCTCGCCACGTGGTTCGCAAGCACGCGGAACTGCCCAATCGCATGCGCGAAATGCAGCCGCTTCATGCAGGCGTAGGCGTCGGTGATCGCCTGCGCGGTCACGCGCATCACGATCAGCACGTCGTGCGCGTGCAAGGCGAGCGGCGAGAGCGCACCTTCGGCGTCGAGCCGCGCGTCGATCAGCACGAAATCGGCGGGACCGGCCAGCAGCTTGCTCAATGGCGCATCCAGCTGCGCCCCCACGCACTGCTCGCGCGGCGCGGCCAGCACGCCGAAGCCCAGCGCATGCCGCGCCACGGCCTGGTCCAGCGCAATCTCGCCGCGCATCACCGCCGCGAAATTCGGCGCGAAGTTTCCTGCGAGGCTTGCGGCATTGCCGCGCGCTTCGTTGCTCACGCCGCGCATGCCGCCGCCGAGCTGCGCACTGACCGAGCGCGGACCAAGGCACTCGTCGATCACGAGCACGTCCTTGCCCAGCGCGATCAGCGCGGCCGCGAGATTGATCACCACGGTCGTGCGCCCGGGTGCGCCGTGGCCGCCGGTCACGGCGATCACGCGCGAGCCTTCGCGCGCGAGCAGCCGTCGCAGGCCTTCTGCCTGATCGATCACGAACTTATCCAAACCGGACCTCGGGAGCTTGCGTGGCCGAGCGCGTCGAGAGCGCGGAGAGCAGCGCGGGAATATCGTCCTCGTGCGGCACGAACGGCGAGCGATCGCGCGGCACGCAGAACGCGCTGCGCACGAGAAAGCGGCGCGTGGCCACGTACAGGTTCTCTGGCACCTTCTGGCCCGTGGAGACGTAGTGCACCGGCAGCTTGTAGCGCAGCACCGTGTCGAGCGTGCTGCCGAGGTTGGTCGCTTCGTCGAGCTTGGTGAGGATGCAACCCGCGAGCGGCGAGTTGTCCGGGCCGTGCTGGTACGCCTGCACGACTTCGTTGAGCGTGTCGCCGTGGCTGGTCGCCGAAAGCAGCAGCAGGCGCTGCACCGGGCGCCCCGTGCCGCACAGCATGGCGATCTGGTCGGTCACGGCGCGGTCGCGCTGGCTCATGCCGATCGTGTCGATCAGCACGATGTGCTTGTTCTTGAGCTCGGTGAGCGCGAGTTGCAGATCGGCGCCGTCACGCACCGCATGCACCGAGACGCCGAGGATCTTGCCGAAGATGCGCAGTTGCTCGTG
Source organism: Paraburkholderia sp. A3BS-1L (assembly GCF_051125215.1). Lineage (NCBI taxonomy): Bacteria > Pseudomonadati > Pseudomonadota > Betaproteobacteria > Burkholderiales > Burkholderiaceae > Paraburkholderia > Paraburkholderia sp. A3BS-1L. Next base: position 3,166,486 of record NZ_CP120442.1, read on the forward strand.
GCCGCCGATGCGGTAGCTGTCGGTCGTGAGCAGCGCGACCTTGCTCGCGCCGAAGCGCATCACGCAGCGCGCCGCGAGCTTCGCCGTGGTCGTGGTCTTGCCCACGCCGGTCGGGCCCATCAGCGCGAATACGCCGCCGCGCTCCATGAGCGCTTCTTCGTCCTCGAGCACGGGCAGGTTCGATTCGAGCACCGACTGAACCCACTCCATGCCGGCCTCTTCGGTTTCCACGCTGGGCAGGCGGTCGACCACCATCTTCACGAGCTGCGCCGAAAAGCCGGCCGCGAAAAGCTGCTTCGTGAGCGCGCCCTGCATCGGGTTGCGGCGCTGATGCTCGCCCCACAGGAGACCCGCGAACTGCTCTTCCATCATGCCGCGCATGGAGGCGAGCTCGTGCATCACGGTTTCGTTGACGACCTGCTCGATGCGCGCGCGGATCGCTTCGCTCACCGTTTGTGCGGTGCTGGGCGCGGCGGGTTGTGCGCTCTGGGCGGCCTGGGCCGGGTTAGGGGCGCTTTGAACGCTTTGAGCGGCGGGCGCCGGGCCGGCCGCATCGGGGCTCTGGCCAATGCTGCGGGCCGCGCGGCGCGCCGCGACGTGCGCAGCCTGGCGCGCCCATTCGGGCGTGTTCGCGTCGATATCGGCGCGATGCGTGGGGTCGGCGGCCACGCCGAGGCCCTTCGCCATCGCGGCGGCCGGCGTCATGCCCGGCTGGGCCGTGTCCCGGTTCGCTTGCTGGTTCGCTTGCTGATTCGCGATACGGCGCGCGTGGTCGATCAGCCAGGGGTTCGATTCGGCCATCGTGCGCGGTGCGTCCTGGGACTCGACTGCGGGTTGCCTGGCTTGCTGGCCCGCCGCGGCACGCGAAGCGGAGAACGGCTTTGCCGCGGCTTCGGACGCTTCGGCGCTCAGCTTTGCCTGCGTGGCTTGTCCGAGAGAGACGGCGGTGTCGTCGCTGTCGCTGTCGTGGTTGCCTTCATCGGCTTCGCCTTGTGCCGCGGCGTCCGCCCCAGCGGCGTCGCGCTCCGCGCCCACCTCCGGGCTCGCGCCGAACACCGATGAGAACACGTCGGGCATGCCGCCGCTTGCGTAAGGGTTGCCAGCGGTCGCCGCAGTGCTGGCGGCAGGCGGTGCGCCGATCGCGGCGCGCGACGGCTTCGCCGCGAAGCCCGCGCCAGCCTGCGCCTGACCACCGGCGGACGATGTGCCGCCGAGAGGCGCTCCGCCAAAGGGCGCACCGCCAAAGGGCGCTCCGCCGTCCGCCGGCGCGAGCGCTGCGAGGTCGCGGTCCGCGAGCGCGACGATTTCGACGCTGCCGTCGTCGAGCGTGCGATTCGACAATACGACGGCGTCCGCACCCAGCGCTTCGCGCACGAGGCGCAACGCGTCGCGGCTGGTGCCACCGATGAATTTGCGAATGTTCAAGCCAAGCCCCTGAGTGAGGTGAGCGGCCTGCGCCGCCCGTCGTTTGCGTCTGGATTACCGCGGGCCTTGCGCTCTCGCACGGGCCCTTCTCCGATGTTGGAATTATTTCGAAGGTGAGCCCTCGACGATCGGTGGATCAGGGCGGGGAAAGGTGGGTAATTCGGGGGATGGCGAGTGCCCGGAACCTGAGGCTCTGGGCTGCGACTTCGTGCGCTCGGCATTGTGGACACAGTTAGTCGCATATTTGGTCTTTTCTGAGCTGGCGACCAATGGGAAGCGATCTGCGACCGGCTCGAAGATATCGAGTTGGCTGAAATCGTGAAATCCCGCGCTGGCGAAGAAGTCGTCAGCGTCAAGCCTGAAGACCTATGGTTTTGATGCCCTCAAGCAGGGATTCGACGACCTCGCGAGCGAGCGCGAACGCAAATTCACGCTGCACAAGGCAATGCTGGAAGCGCCGGCGCCAATCGGCGTTACATCGACTCTGGATCTTCTCGAAGCGTTTTGACGCCTCGCCCCCTCAGCTCATCACCCCGCCCCCACCACATTCACCACCCGCACATTGCGCGTATCCGGCACCTCGGCATACGAAAGCACCTTCAACTGCGGCAGACTGCGGCGCAAAAAGCGCGAGAGCATCGGCCGCAGCGCATGCTGCACGAGCAGCACGGGCGCAAGTCCCAACGCCTGCTGACGTCCCATCGCCATTTCGGTCTGCGTGAGCAGCGTATGCGCGAGACCCGGCTCCAGCCCGGGGTTCGGTCCCGAGGTCAGCGTCTGCGAAAGCACGCGTTCGAGATTGGCGTCGAGCCCCATCACCTGCATGTCCGCATTGCCGGGGAACCACTGCTGCGTGATCGCGCGGCCCAGCGAGATGCGCACCGCCGCCGTGAGGTCGTGTGCGTCGGGCATGCGCGGCGCATGCTCCGCGAGCGACTCCATGATCGTGCGCATGTCGCGGATCGGCACGCCCTCTTCCAGCAGGTTTTGCAGCACCTTCTGCAAGGTCGTGAGCGCCAGCACCTTTGGCACGAGGTCGTCCACGAGCGAGGGCGTGTCCTTCTGCACGCGCTCGATCAGCGCCTGCACTTCGCGGCGGCCCAGCAATTCGGCCGCGTGCGTCACCACGAGGTGATTGAGGTGCGTCGCCACCACGGTGCTCGAATCGACCACCGTGTAGCCGAACACCTGGGCCTGCTCGCGCATGTTCGAATCGATCCAGATCGCGGGCAGCCCGAACGCCGGGTCGGTGGTCGGCGTGCCGGGCACCACCGCGCTCACCTGCCCCGGATTGATCGCGAGCCACTGGCCCGGGAACGCCTCGCCCGAGCCCACTTCCACGCCCTTTAGCGCGATGCGGTAAGCGTTCGGGCGCAACTCCAGGTTGTCGCGGATGTGAATGACCGGCGGCAGGAAGCCGATTTCCTGCGCGAACTTCTTGCGGATGCTCTTGATGCGCTTGAGCAGCTCGCCGTCGGTGTTCTTGTCGACGAGCGGAATGATGCGGTAGCCCACTTCGAGCCCGAGCGTGTCGATGAGCGCCACGTCGTCCCAGCTCGCCTCGGCGTTCTCGACGGGCGCGGCGGCAGCCGGCAGCACGTCCGCGAGCACGGCGCTGGCCTTTTTCGCCTCGGCGCTCTTTTTCATCACGCGGCCAAGCTGGATCGCGCCCCCGCCCAGCAGCAAGAATGCGAAGTGCGGCATGCCCGGAATCATGCCCATCATGAGGATGATCGCGCCGGTGATCATCAGCACGCGCGGGTTCGTGAACAGCTGGCCGGTGAGTTGCGTGCCGATGTCCTCATTGGTCGCCACGCGCGAGACGATCACGCCCGCGGCCGTCGAGATCACGAGCGACGGAATCTGGGCGACGAGACCATCGCCGATCGTCAGCAGCGTATAGGTCTCGCCCGCCGAGGCGAACGGCATGCCGTGCTGCACCACGCCCACGATCAGCCCGCCGATGATGTTGATCGCCATGATCAGGAGGCCCGCGATGGCGTCGCCGCGCACGAACTTGCTCGCGCCGTCCATCGAGCCGTAGAACTCGGCTTCCTGGGCGATCTCGGTGCGGCGCTTGCGCGCGGCTTCCTCGTTGATGAGGCCCGCGTTCAAGTCGGCGTCGATCGCCATCTGCTTGCCGGGCATGGCGTCGAGCGTGAAGCGCGCCGACACTTCGGCGATCCGCCCCGCGCCCTTCGTGATCACCATGAAGTTGATCACCATGAGGATCACGAACACCACGATACCCACGGCGAAATTGCCGCCCACGAGGAAGTGGCCGAACGATTCGATCACTTTGCCGGCCGCGTCGGGGCCGGTGTGGCCTTCGAGCAGCACGACGCGCGTGGAGGCCACGTTCAGCGAGAGGCGCAACAGCGTGGAGAACAGCAGCACGCTCGGGAACGCCGCGAAGTCGAGCGGCTTCATGGTGTACATGCTGACGAGCAGCACCATCACCGATAGCGCGATGTTGAAGGTGAACAGCAGATCCAGCAGGAACGGCGGCAGCGGCAGGATCATCATGCCGAGGATCATGCAGATCAGGATCGGTCCGGCGAGCGCGCGCAGATTCGTGCCTTGCAGCACGTCCGGGCGCCGCGCGAGGAAACCGGTGCGGGCGTTCATTCTGTGGCTCCTTCGTTGCCGTTGCGGGCGTCGTTGCGCGTGTCATCGCGATTCGCGCCGTGGGCGGGGTTCGATGCTGTGCTTGATGCGGTGTTTTGTGCGCTGCCGCTGGCCGCGCGCTCCTCGGGCGAGAGCGCTTCGTCCGCTTCCTCGGCGGCGTCTTCGTCGCTCACCGCGCCCTTGTCCAGTTCCGGCGGCACGTCGAGGTCGGTGGGCGCCATCGGCACATCGCCGCCGTGCTCGCGAAAGCGCTTGAGCTGATAGACCCACGCGAGCACCTGCGCGACCGCGCCATACAGCGGGCCGGGAATCTCGCGATTGATGTCGACGTTGTAATAGAGCGCGCGCGCCAGCGGCGGCGCTTCGAGCAGCGGCACGTTGTGCTCGGCGGCGAGCTCGCGGATGCGCGCGGCCACGAGGTTCACGCCCTTGGCGACCACCCTGGGCGCGCGCATTTCGCCGTCGGCGTACTGGAGCGCGACGGCGAAGTGCGTCGGATTGGTCACCACCACGTCGGCCTTGGGCACCTGCGCCATCATGCGGCGGCGCGCCATGGCGCGCTGCTGCTGGCGAATGCGGCCCTTCACGTGCGGGTCGCCTTCATTCTCGCGGTGCTCGCGCTTCACTTCTTCCTTGGTCATGCGCAGCTTGCGGTGATACGACCAGAGCTGATACGGCACGTCGATGGCGGCCACCACGAACATGCCGGCGACGGTCGTGCCGCAGCACACGGCAATCAGATGAAGGGCGTCGGCGAACGCGCGCGGCGGCGGCTGCATGGCGAGACCGAGAATTTCGTCGCGCCGCATCCACAGCGCCGATCCGCCGATGCCGCCCACCACGAGCGTCTTCGCGATCGACATGCCAAGCTGGATCGGCCCGTTCACCGAGAAGATGCGTCCAAGCCCCGACACCGGATTGAGGCGACTGAACTTCATCTCCAGGGATTTGGTCGAGAACAGCCAGCCGCCCAGCGCCATGGGCGCGAGCAGCGCGGCGGCGCCGGTCAACAGGAGCACGGGCAAGAGCGCGACGAGACCTTCGCGCGCGGCCACGCCGGCGCCCGTGAGCATGCGCTTCGTCTCGAACGCGCCCGCGTGGTTGAAGGTGAGCGCGCCGCGCAGCATCGTCTGCAAATGCTCGCCGATGGTGCCCGACAGCATCCACGCGCCGAAACACCCCGCCGAGAGCAGCGCGAACGTGGAAAGCTCCCGCGAACGCGCGACCTGCCCCTCCTCACGCGCCTTTTCGAGGCGCTTGGGAGTGGCTGATTCGGTTTTTTCGAGGTCGCTGTCCTCTGCCACGGATGCTCCGGTCGCGGCGCACGCACACCCGCCACCCCTGCGGTGACGGCGCACGCCCTTTTTCAGTGAGAGCGATTATTGCCTCGGGGCGCAAGCGGCGATTGGCGGATCAGGACGGGGAAACCGGGGTAGTTCGGGAGATGGGGTGGCCGGGGGGCGGCACGAGGGTCAGTACGAAGGCGGCACGAGGGCCAGGGCGAGGCAGGCATGCGCGCCCGCCGCAGCAGCGGCGGACGCGCGGCAAATGCGCGTCAGAACACGTCAGAACGCGACGTAGGGCGCCTGGCCATAACCGTAATACACGTAACGTCCGTAGAAGAACGGCAAGCCGAGGTCGAGGTTCGCGTTCGACCCGAACGCGCCGGCGAGATCGTTGAGCGCGAAATTGGAGCCGCTATTGAGCAGCGCCGCTGCGCTCACCACGTTGAAGCTCACGTTGCTCGACACGTTGTTCTTGTCGGTGAGCGTCGCGCTGAGCGTGAGCGGCTTGGCCGGGCAGTAGAACGTGCCGAGATTGCCGCCGCACTGCGCAATGCCGCTATCGGCGAAGAACAGGCCGTTCGAGCCCGAGTCGAGGAACGCGTACCGCACCGCGTGGCCGTTATACGTGCCGGTCATGTTGCCCGACCCGTCGGTAGCGAAACGCTGCACCGAGGTGGGTATTGCGTTGTTCGACTGCGTGCCGATGCCGAACACCAGCGTGCCCGTGGCGGAGGCCTGGCCGTTGTTGGAGATGGGCGGCATCTGCAGGATCACGCCGTTTTTGTCGACGGGAAAGTGCGCGACGGGATTGGCCACCTGGTTGTTCAGCGCGACGGCCGTGTTCGCGCAGTTGTTGCTGGTGGTGCCGTTGGGACATGCGTAATAGAAGCCGTTCTGCACGGAATTCGCGCAGCCCGAGCCGCAGTCCCACGGCGCGACGCCGATGCCGAGAATGCCGTTCGCGCCGAGCGCCTGCACCGAGTTCTGCGACGGGCCGATGCTCGAACAGTTCGTTGGGACCGTGGACGTGGCGAGATCGCCGATCACCTGAATCGGAATGTTGCCGGCCGTCTCGCTGCCGATCTGTACGTCGGCGCTTCGCACCGTGCCCCAGGTGTAGCCGTCGGCGAACCCCGTGCACTCGGCGAGCGTCGCGCCGTTGCTGGTGGTCAGCGGCAACGTGCTATTGAGGCTGTCGAGCGCCGAGCTGACCACGCGCAGTCCGAACGAGGCCGTGTCTACCTGAATATTGTCGACGATCTGGCAAGTGCCGGTGTTCGGCACGCAGATCTTCACGCTCACCGTGGGGATATTGGGCACATTGCCGGTGATGCCCCGGTTCACGGTCACGGCCACAGTATTCGAGGCGGTGGCGGCGATGGGCTGCTGCTGCGGACCCGCGGGCAACGACGAGGTGTCGCCGCTGCCCCCGGCGCTGGAGCCTGCGCCGGAGCCGCCAGAGCCGCCACCACCGCCGCCGCACGCGGCGAGGCCCGCTGTCAGCGCGAACAGCACGGCAAAAAGAAAAGCACGCGGCTCGCGCAGGGCGCGAACGAAGGCGCCGGGGATTCCGTGGATGGACACGTTTGGCCTCCCGTTCGTTATTGGATGTCGGACGTGCTGACACCGGCCGGCAGCGCCTGCGGCAGCCACGCCTCGCCGGAGAAGGCGCCCATGTGGCCGCCCGAGTGCACGACGAGGCCGCTGCTCTCGACCGCGCCGGGGCCACGCACGCCTCTCGCGCGATTGGCTTGCACGCCGGAAACGTATTGCGGGAAATAGTTGCCGAGCAGCGTCGCGAGGTCGGGCGGCTGCGGCCCGTTCCACGCCACGCCGAACACCATGCCTGCCTGCGAGACGTACTCGCGCACGACGATGCCGTTCGCGAGCGTGGTCTGCTTCACGGTGTACGACGCGGCCGTGCTGCCGGCAGCGGAAGCCGGGGATGCCGCGCTGGCCGGCGCCGCCTGGCGCACGACCGCGGATGCAGCCCCCTGTCCAGCCGGGCTGGTGGCGGCATCCGGAACCGTGACGCTCGCGCCCTGCGGCGTGCTCATGGGCGCGCCGCCCAGCGCGGCGCTGGCCGGCTGCGCGATTCCCCACATGCCGATTGCGCACACGAGCGCCACGGCAAGACGCGATGTCGAAGGCGCACTGGACGCGCCCGGCGTAGCCGGCGCCACAGTTGCAACGGTGGATGCGTGCGGATACAAGGTGGTCCTCCCTCTCCCGGTCGCGCATTTCTCGGCGCGCCGTGGCGGCAATGAGTTAGCAGGCCCTAGTATGCCTGCGCGAAATGACATTCGGGAGCTAGCCGTCCGACCAGGCTGGCGCGCCGTCGTGCAGGCCGGGGGAGGCCATGCAAGCGGCAAGCAGCCTGAAAGGCGATGCAGGAGGCCGCCGCCTCCCGCTAGAACCCGAGGCTCGCGAGCAGGTCGTCCACCTGGGCCTGATCCTGCATCACGTCGGCCTTGCCCTCGGGATCGATCTGCGGGCCGTTCAGGAGGGCCTCGGGGCTGCCCGTGCCGCTGGCCGTCTCCGCGAGCAGCGCGGCATTCGCCGCGAACTGCTCGCGCCGCTCCGGCGCGATGTTCTCGACCAGCACCGTCAGCAGTTGCTGCTCGATCAGATAGACCACGTCCATGATCTTCTTGATCACCTGACCGGTCAGGTCCTGGAAGTCCTGCGCGAGCATGATTTCGAGCAGCTGCTGGCTGGTCGCCGACGTGGACTGCGGCACGCCTTCCAGAAACTGGCGCGTGTCGTCCATCAGCGCGCGCACTTCCTCGCGGCCGATCGGCGCGTCGTACCACGTGGCCCAGCGCGCCGAGAGTTCTTTGGCATCGCTTTCGAGCTGCACCTGCATCGGCTTGGCCACCTCGATCGCGGACAGCACGCGCTCGGCGGCCTGCTCCGTCATGTTCGCGACGTAGCGCAGCCGGTCGCGCGCGTCGGGCACGGCTTCGGCCGCGCGCTCCACGTGCTTGTCGAGGCCGAGCTCGCGCATGGAGTCGCGCAGCGTGCGCGTGAGCTGGCCGATGCGCGCGAGGATGCGGTCCGAAGCGAGCTCGCCGGTCTCGGCGTCGCTCTGCGGCACGGCGGACGGCACTTCGGGTTGCCCTTCGGGCGGCACGGCGGGCTGCACGTCGGTGAACTCGTTCACGTCAGCTCCCGGCCTTCGCCATCTTTTCGAGAATCTTGTTGAGCTTCTCATCGAGTGTCGCCGCCGTGAACGGCTTCACCACGTAACCGCTCGCGCCCGCCTGCGCCGCAGCGATGATGTTTTCCTTCTTCGATTCCGCCGTCACCATCAGCACCGGCAAGTGCGAAAGCGCCGCGTCGGCGCGGATCGCCTTGAGCATCGCGAGGCCGTCCAGGTTCGGCATGTTCCAGTCGGAAATCACGAAATCGTAGCCGCCGCTGCGCAGGCGCGTGAGACCCGCTGCGCCGTCCTCGGCTTCATCGACGTTCGAATAGCCCAGCTCCTTGAGCAGGTTGCGGACGATCCGGCGCATCGTCGGAAAGTCGTCCACCACCAGAATCTTCATTCCCTTATCCATCGCGTTTCCTTCCTCTAAACCAAAATTTCTCTACATGCACGAGCCCGCGCCCGGCATGCCCTGCAGGTACTACACGCGCTGCACCCGCTCGCCCATGCTGGCGAGGCGCAGCATCACGCGGCGGCTCATTTCGGCGAGCGGCGCGATCTCGTCGGCGGCGCCCATCGCAATCGCCTCGCGCGGCATGCCGAACACGATGCAGCTCGCCTCGTCCTGCGCCAGCGTGAACGCGCCCGCCTGGCGCATTTCCAGCAGGCCCGCCGCGCCGTCACGGCCCATGCCCGTGAGAATCACGCCGATCGCGTTCTTGCCCGCGTGCAGCGCCGCCGAGCGGAACAGCACGTCCACCGACGGCCGATGCCGGTTCACCGGCGGCGCGTCGGACAGATGGGCGATGTAGTTCGCGCCGCTTCTCGCGAGCAGCAAATGCGCGTGGCCCGGCGCGATGTAGGCGTGGCCGGGCAGCACGCGCTCGCCGTGCTCCGCTTCCTTCACGGTGATGCGGCACAGGCCGTTCAGGCGCTGCGCGAACGACTTCGTGAAGCCCGGCGGCATGTGCTGCGCGATGAGCACGGCCGGCGCGTCGGGCGGCAGCGGCTGGAGCACTTCGCGGATGGCTTCGGTGCCGCCCGTCGACGCCCCGACGATCACCAGCTTCTCGGTGGAGACGAGCGGATTGTTGAGCATCGGCGCGGCGTGAAGCGGCGCGTGCGGGTGAGCACCATGAGCGCCGGCGGCATGGGCCGCCTGCGCGGCGGCGCCCGAAGCCGCCGTCGCCGCGGCAGTTCCGGCAGCCGGCGCGCGCGCCGCCGGACGCACGCGCGCGCGCGAAGCGGCGCGGATCTTGTCGGCGAGCTTTTCGGCGTAGTCGAGCATGCCGTCGCGAATGCCCACCTTCGGCTTGGTCACGAAGTCGACCGCACCCAGCTCCAGCGCGCGCAGCGTGATTTCGTTGCCGCGCTCGGTGAGCGAGGACACCATCACGACCGGCATCGGCCGCAGGCGCATGAGCTTCTCGAGGAAGTCGAGCCCGTCCATGCGCGGCATCTCGACGTCGAGCGTGAGCACGTCGGGGTTGTGCTGCTTGATGAGCTCGCGCGCCACGAGCGGATCGGGCGCGGTGGCGACGACGGTCATGTCCGGCTGGCCGTTGATGATCTCCGTCATCAGGCTGCGGATCAGCGCCGAGTCGTCGACGCATAGAACCTTGATTTTCTGCACAGTGTTCACGCCTCCTCCACTGTCCTGGCGTTGTCTTGAGCGGATGGCCGCACCGCCGGCGCGCTTGCACCGAACAGCTCGATACGCGCGCGCGCCGGCGGCGGCGATGATGAAAACGCGGCAGCCGTGCCCGGCGCAGTGCCCGCACTCGCCGCGCCGCCGCTGCGCAGGCCGAACAGCTCCACGCGCGCGCGGGCCCGCGCGAGCCGTTCGGCCCGAGCTTCCGGTGTTTGCTGCGCGAGTAGCTGCTCGCGCTCGGCCACGCTCGACTCCTGCGAGAGGCGCAGCTTCTTGACCATGACCTGGCCCGTGCGCGGCAGGAACGCGACCTTGCGCGGGTGCGAGCCCTGCAAGTCCTCGGCGACGATGCGGATGCTCTCGGTGGCCAGATAGCGGCGCACGAACGCGGAGTTGCGGTCGCCGATATTCATGGTCGTCATGCCCGCGAGCACGGCTGCGCCGCCAAACACCTTGGCTTCGAAGCGCTCGCGCCGTCCGCCCGCCTTGATCAGCTCGTTGATGAGCACTTCCATCGCATAGGCGCCGTAGCGCATCGCATCGGAAGCGGCCGGCAGCGCGCCGGCGCCATTCCCCGCATCGGCGCCGTCGTCGGGCAGCATGAAGTGATTCATGCCGCCGATGCCCGCCGTGCGGTCCTGAATGCAGGCGGCCACGCACGAACCGAGCACGGTGACGAGCACCATGTCTTCGCCGGTGGTGAAAAATTCGTTGGGCAGCAGCTTCACGCCAGGACGCTGGAAGTGCGAGTCGAAATAGCGGTTGGCCGCGATCGGCAGGCGCGCGCTCATGCGATGGCTCCGACCGGTTCGGCCTTCGCGCCGTGACGCGAACTCGCCGCCGCACCTGCACTCGCGGCGCGCTCGTACACGGTCTGACCGCGCAGGCGGAACGCCTGCGTCACGTACGTGAAGTTTTCCGAATGACCCGCGAACAGCAGGCCGTCCGGCTTTATCAGCGGCTCGAAGCGCGCGAGCACCTGGGCCTGGGTCGGCTTGTCGAAGTAGATCATCACATTGCGGCAGAAGATGGCGTCGAACGCCGTGCGCAAGCCGTAGTCCGCATCGGTGAGATTCAGTTGCTCGAAGCGGATCATCTGCCGCAATTCCGGGCGCACTTTCACGAGCCCCGCATGCCCGCCCGTGCCCTTGAGGAAGAAGCGTTTCAGGCGTTCCTGCGAGAGATGCTTCACCTGATCGAATGCGTACACGCCCGCTTGCGCCTTCGCGAGCACCTGGGTGTCGAGATCGGTGGCGAGCACGCGCGCCTCGCGTGCAGCGCGCTCGCCGAGCGCTTCGACCAGCGTCATCGCAATCGAGTACGGCTCCTCGCCCGTCGAGGCCGCCGAGCACCACACCGAAACCTGCGAGCGGCGCTGAACGAAATCGGCGAGGATCGGAAAGTGATGCGCCTCGCGAAAGAACGCCGTGAGATTGGTGGTGAGCGCGTTGGTGAACGCTTCCCACTCGCTAGCGTCGTTGCGCTGCTCGAGGTCGTCGAGATACGCGCGAAAGCTCTCGTGCCCGAGCGCGCGCAAGCGCCGCGCGAGACGGCTGTATGCCATGTCGCGCTTGTGGTCCGAAAGCGAAATGCCCGCGCGGCGGTGGATCAGCGCGCGAATGCGCTCGAAGTCCGCCGGGGTGAAATCGAAATCGCGTGAGCCGCCTTCTCCCGAGATGCCCGGCATGCCTGGCGCGCGCGCGGCATCGCCACGCTCGACGCGCTCGGCCCGGTCCGTGCGCGCGGCGCCGGAAAAACGCCGCGCCTTCATGCTGCGGCTCCTGCGGCCACGCCCGCCTGCAATGCGCCCGGCGCGCGCGCGGCGTGCAGCGCCCGCGCTGCCGCGCGGGCCACACAGGCCGCCCCGCGGTGCGAATCTTGCCGTCCTTGTGCGCTCATGTGCATTGCCTTGTTCGTTTCAACGTATTTCCACGTAGTCGTGCCGGGACGAGTTGCTCAGAACGTTTCCCAGTCGGCATCGTCCTGCACGGACGCCGTGGCGACTGCCGCTTGCGGCTCGACGCGCGCGGCGCCGGCCGGCTTGGACTGCGGCTTCGCTGCGCTGGCCGGCTTCGCGCCGGAACTCGCTCGCGCCGTGCCGCCAGCCATCGGCGGCGTGTGCTTCACCGCCGCAGCAGCCGTCGGCGCCGTTTTGGGCTCGACCTTCACGGCGTGCGCGCCCGCTGCGCGCCCCTGCACATCGTGACCGCCCGCATGAGCGCTCCCATTCGTGCGCCACGTCCCCAGCACGGCCTGCAAATTGCGCGTCTGCTCTTCGAGCGATGCCGCCGCAGCCGCCGCCTCTTCCACCAGCGCCGCGTTCTGCTGCGTGACGGTGTCCATCTGCGTGACGGCGCGATTCACCTGCTCGATGCCGCCCGACTGCTCCTCCGAAGCCGCGCTGATCTCTCCCATGATGTCGGTCACGCGGCGCACGGCCTGAAGGATTTCCTCCATCGTCGTGCCTGCGCGGCCCACCAGGTCCGAGCCGCTCTGCACCTTCTGCGCCGAGTCGTTGATGAGTTCCTTGATTTCCTTCGCCGCACTCGCGCTGCGCTGCGCGAGGCTGCGCACTTCGCCCGCGACTACCGCGAAGCCGCGCCCCTGCTCGCCCGCGCGCGCCGCTTCCACGGCCGCATTGAGCGCGAGAATGTTGGTCTGGAACGCAATGCCCTCGATCACGCTGATGATGTCCACGATCTTCGCCGAGCTCGCGGCGATGTCCTGCATCGTGTCGACGACTTCGCCCACCACCACGCCGCCGCGCGTGGCGATGTCCGACGCGTTGACGGCGAGCTGGCTCGCCTGGCGCGCGTTCTCGGCGTTCTGGCGCACGGTGCCGGTGAGCTGCTCCATGCTCGACGCCGTCTCTTGCAGCGAGGCGGCCTGCTGCTCGGTGCGCTGCGAGAGGTCGGTGTTGCCCATGGCGATCTCGCGCGCGCCCACGTCGATGGAGCCCGCGCCCGTGTGCACGGCGGACACCAGCGTGACGAGGCTTTCCTGCATGCGCTTGATGCCCGCGAAGAGACGCCCGATCTCGTTCTTGCTGTACACGTCGATGCGCTCGGTGAGGTCGCCGTGCGCGATGCGCTCGAACGCCTGCACCGCATCTTCGAGCGGCTGCACGATGAGGCCGCGCAGCGCGAAGCGGATCGCCACCACGAGCACGAGCGCCACTGCGATCGCCACCGCGATCAGCGTGCGCATGAGCGAGATTTGCGCGCGCGCGTTTTGCTCGCGCGCCTGGGCGCCGTCCTGCAACTGCTGCGCGATCGGCGCGGCCGAGTTGTCGTAGTCGACGAACATCGGGCTGATCTTCGTGCGGGCGATGGCCTGATACGCGGCGATATCGTTTGCGCGCAGCGCCGCGAGTTCGGGCTGCACGCCTTCTTGCAGCAAGGTCGCGTGCTTTGCGTTGAGCGTGTCGAGCGCCGCTGCTTCGATGCCGTGCTTGGACGCGGCCTCGAAGGCCTTCCACGCTTCGTTGGACTTGCCGAGCAGATATTCGGCGCGCTCGACGACCTTTTTCGCCTCGTCGCCCTGACCTGCTTCGTTGAGCGAGTTGGCGCGGTCGAACGAGACGCGCGCGCGCAGCAGATACGACGACGAATCGCTGAGCGCATGCATCGCGACGAGGTCGCCGCGCGCGATCGTGGCGAGCGACTCGCTCGCGTTGCCGAGCGCGTACAGCCCGAGCGCGCCGACGAGGCCCGTCAGTGCCAACAAAATGAACGCAACGCCCGTGAGCGTCGTGCGAATCGACCACCTGTGCAACATCTCGTGTGCTCCTGTCCTGTGTGGCGTTTGCGGGCTGCGGTTGTGGGTGCCGCGTGGTCGCCTTTAAGCGCCGAGCGTTTCGATCAGCGCCATCTCGCGGCTCGTCATGAGCTTTTCGATGTCCATCAGGATCAGCATGCGGCCTTCCACGGTGCCGAGTCCCGTGAGGTACTCGGTCGTGAGCGTCGCGCCGAATTCGGGCGCGGGCATGATCTGGTCCGTTTGCAGCGTGAGCACGTCGGACACGCCGTCCACCACCATGCCCACCACGCGATGCGCGACGTTCAGGATGATCACGACGGTCTGATGGTCGTACTCGACGCGGCCCAGATGAAACTTGATGCGCATGTCCACGATCGGCACGATGATGCCGCGCAGATTGATCACGCCCTTGATGAACTCGGGCGCGTTCGCGATGCGCGTCACGCTCTCGTAGCCGCGAATCTCCTGCACCTTGAGAATGTCGATGCCGTACTCTTCCGCGCCCAGCGTGAAGACGAGGAATTCCTGGCCGCCTGCATCGGCTTGCTGCGCGTCGCGGCGGTGCGCACCGGCTGCGGCGCCTGCTGCGCCGCTGCCATGGATGGATTGGACTTCTGCCACGTTAGCCCCTGAACGGTTGGGAAATGATTGGTTGATCCGGACTGCGGTGCGTTTAGGCGAATTCAGCAAACGCCCCTGCATTTCTAGCCGTATTTCTGGCCACATTCGCGGCCGCATGCGCGCCCACGCTCACGCCGTGCGAAGCACGCGTTTCGCGGTTGAGCGCGGCCACGTCGACGATCAGCGCGACGCTGCCGTCGCCGAGGATGGTCGCCGCCGAGATGCCATGCACCTTGCGATAGTTCGTTTCGAGGTTTTTGACCACGACCTGCTGCTGGCCCACCAGCTCGTCGATGAGCATCGCGAAGCGCCGGCCCTCGGTCTCCATGATGGTGACGATGCCCTGGGTGGGATCCGTGCGCGCGCCTTCCACGTTGAACACGTCGTGCAGCGCCACGAGCGGCAGATATTCGCCGCGCACGCGCACCACGCGGTCGCCGTTGGTGACGGTGTAGATATCCTCGTGGCGCGGCTGCAGCGACTCCATCACGAAGTTCAGCGGCAAAATGAAGATCTCGCTGCCGACCTTCACCGACATGCCGTCGAGAATCGCCAGCGTGAGCGGCAGCACGATGCGCGTCGTGGTGCCCTTGCCAGCGTGCGAGGTGATCTCCACGTGGCCGCCCATCGACTGGATGTTGCGCTTCACCACGTCCATGCCCACCCCGCGGCCCGACACGTCCGTGACCTGGTCGGCGGTCGAGAAGCCCGGCATGAAGATGAGATTCCAGACCTCTTCGTCGGTCATCGTTTCGCTCACCTGCATGCCCTGCTTGATCGCCTTCGCGAGAATCTTGTCGCGGCGCAGGCCCGCGCCGTCGTCGCTCACCTCGATCACGATGTTGCCGCCGTGATGCGCGGCGGAGAGCACGAGCTGGCCGGTGCCGTCCTTGCCCGCGGCGCGGCGCGCCTCCACGGTTTCGATGCCGTGGTCGAGCGAGTTGCGCACGAGGTGCGTGAGCGGGTCGATGATGCGTTCGATGAGGCTCTTGTCGAGCTCGGTCGCCTGGCCGAACGTGACCAGCTCCACTTGCTTGCCGAGCTTCGCGGCGAGGTCGCGCACGAGACGCGGGAAGCGGCTGAACACGTAGTCCATCGGCATCATGCGGATCGACATCACCGCTTCCTGCAAGTCGCGCGCATTGCGCTCGAGTTGCGCCATGCCGTTGAAGAGGCGGTCGTGCAGCGCCGGGTCGAAGCTGCTGGTGGTTTCCGCGAGCATCGCCTGGGTGATGACGAGCTCGCCCACCAGATTGATGAGCTGATCGACCTTCTCCACGCCTACGCGAATCGAGCTGCCCTCGGTCGATACCGCCGATGCGGCGGCTGCCGCGCGCGGCTTGCGGTCGTTGTCGGCAGGTGCGGCGGCTGCAGCAGACGCGGCAGGAGCCGCAGCCGGCGTTGCTGCAGCGGGCGCGGGCGCTTCGGCTTGCACTTGCAGCGGCGCCGGTGCCGCCGTCGCTTGCGGCTCTGGCTCGAGCACCGCCGCGGGCGCGGCAACCGCGCTCGACTGCACGGCGGGCGCGGCCACGGGCGTGCCGCGCCCGATCACGATCTGGCTTTCGTCGATCACGAAGCAGCACACGGCGACGATGTCGTCGGCGGGCACATCGGTTTCGAGCCACAGCGTGAGGTCGTCGCCGGTCTTCACCTGGCCGAGAATCCGGCCCAGATTGCCGAGCTCTTCGGCGAGCAGCGCCTGGTCCTTCGCGTCCACGCGGCGCAGCGTGATGCGCAGGTGCGGACCATCGGCTCCCGCCGGCGCGGCGGCTATCGCTTCATCCACGACATGCTCGGGCGCGCCGCCCATCGCCGCGGGCAGGTTCGCTTCGAACGCGGCGTCGAGATCCTCTTCGGAATCGCCGGCGGCCGCGGGCGCGGCCGAAGCAACCGCGGCAGCCGGCGCAGGCACAGCCGCAGCAGCAGCCGGCGCGGCCAGGCCACGGCTTTCCGCATACAACTGCTCGAGCTTCGCACGCACGGCAGCAGCCGCCGACGCATCGGGCTCGGTGCTCGCGCGGTAGGCCGCGAGCTGATCGGAGAGCACGTCCTTCGTTTCGAGGAACGTGTCGATCATGTCCTTGCGCAGCACGAGTTCGCGGTTGCGCGCGCGATCGAGCAGCGACTCCAGAATGTGGGTCGTCTCGGTGAGCGCCGTGAAGCCGAACGTCGCCGCGCCGCCCTTGATCGAGTGCGCCGCGCGAAAGATCGCCGCGAGATCCTCGGGATCGGGCTGGCCGACGTTCAGGTTCAGGAGAAGCTGCTCCATCTGCGCGAGCAGCTCGTCCGCCTCGTCGAAGAACGTTTGATAGAACTGTGTGATGTCGAGAGTCATTGCTCTTTCACCGCGATGTGTGTGGCCGGAGCGTGGCGCTGGCGTGCGTACTTCATGTATCCGCTCATGGGGTTGCTCATTGGCCCGCTCGTTGGTCCACTCATTGGTCCACTCATTGGTCAACTTCGCCGAGCGCGCTCGCCAGGTCGACGAGCAGCTCGGGGTCCACCGGCTTTTCGATCCAGCCCGTCGCGCCCGCGTCGCGCACCGCCGCCTTGAAGCCTTCGTCCGACTCCGTGGTCAGCACCAGGATTGGCGTTTCTTGATACGACGGGTTCGCGCGCAGCCGCTTGATCAGGTCGAGCCCGCCCATGCGCGGCATGTACAGATCGGTGAGCACCAGATCGAAACGCTGCGCGAGCGCGTGCTCGAGCCCGTCTTCGCCGTCGTTGGCCACCGTCACCTCGTAACCTGCCGAGCCGAACGCCGCACACAGGATCTCCCGCATGGACGCCGAATCGTCGATTGCCAGAATATTTCTGATCATCCCTTCCTCGTTCGCGCGCTGCTTTGCTGGTCACTGCGCTGCTCATGCGCTGGCGCCGTTCGTTATTCCCCGCCGTTATTCCCGTGCTTCGGCCGGCGACGGCGGCGCCACGGCCTGCGTCACCGGCGCGAGCTTCACGCCGGCCGGCGCGGTGCCGGGCAATGGCGTCTGCGCCGGCACCCGCGCGGCCGGCATATTCGCCGGGCCGCCCGAACCCGGCACGAGTCCGGGCAACAGCGTCTTGCCCGAGCCCGCTGCGTCGTCGGAAAGCGTGGTGGTCGTGGTGTCGTCGCGCGTCAGCGCGTCTTCCGACTTCCGGTTGAGCACGATGATGCTGATGCGGCGGTTCTCCGGATCGAGCGGATCGGCCTTGTTCAGGTTCTGCGTGGAAGCGAGGCCCAGCACGCGCAGCACCTTCGACTCGTCCATGCCGCCCGCGATCAGCTCGCGGCGCGACGCGTTCGCGCGGTCCGCCGAAAGCTCCCAGTTGCTGTAGCCGCGCTCGCCGCCCGCATAGGGCACGGCGTCGGTGTGGCCCTGCACGACGATGCGGTTGGGCACGTCGTTCAGCGTCTTGCCGATCGCCTGCAGGATGTCGCGCATATACGGCTCGACCACATCGTGCGCGGTCGCGAACATCGGCCGCTTCTGCGAATCGACGATCTCGATGCGCAGGCCCTGCAGCGTGGAGTCGATGCGGATCTGCTGCCGGAACTGGCGCAACACCGGGTTCGCTTCGATGGCGGCCATCAGCTTGACTTGCAGGTCGTGCAGGCGCACCTGCTCCTGGCGCTCGAGCGAGCCTTGCAGCTTGTTCTGCGCCTGGTCGTCGGCGTGCGCGACGGCGCGGTCCGCGTGCGCCCTGACGCCATCGCTGCGGCGCGTGACGCCCTGCTCCTGCGAGGAGATATCGCGCCCGCCGCCCTTCACGATGCTCGAATCCTCGGCGCTGCGATCGCCGCCCCACAGGGTGACCTTGAGCGGCTGATTGAAGTAGTCGGCAATGCCGCGCAACTGCACCGTCGAGGCCGACGAAAGCAGCCACATCAGCAGGAAGAACGCCATCATCGCGGTCATGAAGTCCGCATAGGCGAGCTTCCATGCGCCGCCGTGATGGCCGCCCTTTTTCGGCGCGACGCGCTTCACCACGATGGCGCGATCCTTGTTGGCGCTCATCGGCCGCCTCCCGTCTTCATCGCCTGAACCTGTTGCTTCATGATTGCCGCCGCCCTCGTTTCAATTCGCATGTCGAATTTATTTCGCCTTCACGCGGCGCACGTGCTCTTCGAGCTCCGTGAACGACGGACGCTCGGTCGAGTACAGCACCTTGCGGCCGAACTCGACGGCAATCGCCGGCGCGTAGCCGTTCAGGCTCGCGAGGATCGTGACCTTGATGCACTGGAACATCTTGGTGGACTCGGCCACGCGCTGCTCGGCGAGGCTCGCGAGCGGGCCGATGAGGCCATACGAAAGCAGAATGCCGAGGAAGGTGCCCACCAGCGCCTGGGCGATCATTTCGCCGAGCACCGCAGGCGGCTTGTCGGCGGAAGCCATGGTGTGCACCACGCCCATCACCGCCGCGACGATGCCGAACGCCGGCATCGCGTCGCCCACCTTCGAGAGCGCGTGCGCGGGCCCTTCGCCCTCGGCGTGATGCGTCTCGATCTCCTCGTCCATGAGGCTTTCGATTTCGAACGCATTCATGTTGCCGCCGACCATGAGCCGCAGGTAGTCGGTGAGAAATTCGACGATGTGATGGTCGGCCAGGATCTTCGGGTACTGCGTGAAGATCGGGCTTTTCTGCGGATCGTCGATATCGGCTTCGAGCGTGAGCGTGCCCTCCTTGCGCGCCTTCGCGAGCAGGACGTAGAGCAGCGCGAGCAGCTCCATGTACACATCCTTGTTGTACTTGGCGCCTTTGAAGAGCGTAGGCAGGACGCGCAGCGTCGCCTTGATCGTCTTCATGCCGTTGCCAAGGATGAACGCGCCGATACCCGCGCCGCCAATCATCAACAGCTCCATCGGCTGCATGAGCGCCGCCAGATGACCGCCCTCCAGCGCGTAGCCGCCGAAGACGCAGACGATCGTCACGAGTGTTCCCACGATAATCAGCACTGCCGGGTCCTCACTGGAAAATTGCGCCGCGAACCGCCATCGGCCCGCGCCCTTGATTGGGTTTACGGCACCGGCGCGAAAAACTTTGAGAACGGGCAGACGCGCGTTTTCCGCGCGTGCAAACGTTTGAAGGTCGGATTTGAAGGCCGGAGTTTGAGGGTCGGTTTGGAATGCCGCGCGCAACGGCACAGCCGGAAGGGCGCGAGCCGCCGGTTCAGTCGGCCTGATCGGCGCTTTGAGCGGCCATGAGCATGGCCGAATGGATCTGCGCGGCTTTGCCCTTTTCGGCCAGTGCGCTCAGGATGACGTGCTCGTCGAAGCGGAAACGGCACAGGAGCTGGCTGGAGGCGGCGAGCCGCACGGTCTGCGCAGCCGTGAGCCGGGTCAGCACGTCGGCCAGCGGCTCCGAAATGCCCATGCGAAACATGCCCGCGGCCCGGTCCTCGCCCAGCAGCCGTTGCGCGAGCAACAGGTACGACAGATTCACTTCATTGATCTCGCTGAGCATGTCGCTTGGCGTCGTCGCGCTCATGGAATCCCCCGAATTCGAAACGTAGCGGCTGGTCAGGCCTGTAACGGAAACGTTTGCTCGTTCGGCATCAGGCGCACGACAAGCCGAACGGCCCGTTGAGTGGTCGTCCACGCATTGTGGCGAGGGTGCTGACAAATGGAAATCGGACGAATGCCGCGACGCGATGCAAGAAAAACTTTCCTTTTTATGTAGGAATTTTTCTGACAAAGGAAAAGGGGACAAGCCGGAAGGCGATTCGAATGATGCTTTTCAGATATTTTCGCCAAACTTCTATCGATTATAAAAGCCTTTTCACCGATGCGTAATAAATCTCCTTACGGGGTCTGACCACATTGATCGGCCAGGCACGCGAATTGCGGCATGCCGCGCTCTCGCGCGTCACGCTTGCAATGGGTGCTTACAGGCGGTGTTTCCCGCTGTAACAACATTAAGTGATTGCAAAACAACTCGTATTGCCGATTCGAATGTCCATAATCGACCTCAGGGATAACCCGACACCGAAACACCTGACCGCGCACCTTGCCCTGTCAGTCGCACGTCACGCGGCATTTGCCAAGGAGATCTAGCCAATGCGAATCGCACAAATCGCGCCACTTTACGAAGCCGTTCCGCCCAAGCTTTATGGCGGCACCGAGCGCGTCGTGTCCTATCTGACCGAAGCGCTGGTCGACCTCGGCCATGACGTGACGCTGTTCGCCAGCGGCGATTCGGTCACCACGGCAAAACTCGAAGCGGCATGGCCGCGCGCGCTGCGTCTGGACCCGACGATCCGCGACGCGCTCGCCCCGCACATCGTCCTGCTCGAGCGCGTGCGCCGCATGGCGCACGAGTTCGACGTGCTGCACTTTCACCTCGACTATCTGCCGTTCCCGCTGTTCTCGACGCTCGATACGCCGTTCGTGACGACACTGCATGGCCGTCTCGACCTGCCCGAACTGCAGCCGGTGTTCGACTCGTTCTCCGAGGCGCCTGTCATTTCGATTTCGGATTCGCAGCGCCAGCCGCTCTCCCAGGCCAACTGGCTGAACACGATCTATCACGGCCTGCCGAAGAATCTGCTCACGCCGCAAACGAGCCGCAAGCCCGAGTACCTCGCATTCCTCGGCCGCATCTGCCCGGAAAAGCGCGTGGACACCGCGATCAGGATCGCCGCGCTCTCGGGCCTGCCGCTGAAGATCGCCGCGAAGGTGGACAAAGTCGACCAGGACTACTTCAAGACCGAGATCGAGCCGTTGCTGTCGCAGGCACACGTGGAGTTCGTGGGCGAAATCAACGAAGCGCAGAAACCCGAGTTCCTCTCCGGCGCGAAGGCACTGCTGTTCCCGATCGACTGGTCCGAGCCGTTCGGCCTCGTGATGATCGAGGCGATGGCATGCGGCACGCCCGTGGTTGCGTTCAACCGCGGCTCTGTGCCCGAAGTGATCGATCCTGGTGTGACCGGCTTTATCTGCGAAGACGTGCAGGGCGCCGTGGGGGCGCTGCAGAATATTGATTCTCTTTCACGCGAAGCCATTCGCGCACAGTTCGAGCAGCGCTTCACCTCGCACACCATGGCCAGTAATTATGTCGAAAGCTATTCGGCGCTGATCGAAGCCACGCGTCGCCCGGTGCTTCGCCGTGTTGCAGCCGCAGGATGAATGCGCCAAGCGCCTTACATTAAGATAAAAAGTCAAAAAAAGGCTGCGCGAATCGTTTGCGTACAATGCAATAGCACGACTATTGGCCGCTAAAAAAGAGCCGCATGTTACATGCGGCTCTTTTTATCTGGATACGCAAATGCGCGTGGCCAGTCTCTTGTGGCACGCGTAGCCGTGCGGCATTGCTCAAGCTGACATTTGCATGACGTCCAGTCAGGCGATCAAATAACGTTCGCGATTCTTGCCCGCGATCCATTTGGGCGGCTTTCCGCGCCCGCTCCAGGTTGCGCCGGTCTTGGGATCCTGATAGCGCGGGGGCAGCGGAGCCTTCTTGGGCGGGCGTCCGCGCCTTGCCGCTGCCGCAAAGCCAAGGTCCTGGGCAGACAGACCATACTCGACAATTTTCTCGCGGATCATTGCGATGACGTCCGCGATTTCGGTGCGCCGTGCATCTTCGGCCTGCGCCTGGAGTTTGGCGATCTGCGCCTTGAGTTCTGAATATTGTGACATTTGTCTCTCCCCTTCATTGTCAATCTAGCTGACTCGAAACGAGATTAGACGCAAATAACAGAATTAGCAATCGATGCTAATACTGTTTTATCGGGATATTGTGGCATTTAACGATTGCCCTCTGGAAGCGGCATTCGATAGGCATCTACCGCAATAATAAGAGCAATTACTTCGGAATTGACAATCGTTGACACCCGCGCTTTTCACGAATCCCTAGAATCGGGCCTCTCCTGGTGCCGTCATTTTTTATTCGGCGCCCGTCAAAGACCTTTTCGAGGCATCGCGAAATGCACTTATCCAAACGACTTCTTGCCGAGTTCTTCGGCACCTTCTGGCTCGTGCTCGGCGGCTGCGGCAGCGCCGTGCTTGCCGCTCATTTCGACGGCCCGGTGCAGGGGCTCGGCATCGGCTTCGTGGGCGTCGCGCTCGCGTTCGGCCTGACGGTGCTCACCATGGCCTTCGCCATCGGCCATATTTCGGGCTGCCATCTGAATCCCGCGGTGAGCGTCGGGCTCATGGTCGCCGGCCGCTTTCCGGCACGCGATCTCGTGCCGTACGTGGTAGCGCAGGTGATCGGCGCCACGCTCGGCGCGGCCGCGCTCGCATGCATCGCCACCGGCAAGCCGGGTTTCGATCTCGTCGCGAGCGGCTTCGCCACCAACGGCTACGGCGATCATTCACCGGGCCACTACACGCTGGTCGCGGCGTTCGTCTGCGAAGTCGTGATGACGGCGTTTTTCCTGTTCGTAATCCTCGGCTCGACCGACAAGCGCGCGCCCGCAGGCTTCGCGCCGATCGCCATCGGCCTGTGCCTCACGCTCATCCACCTGATCTCGATCCCGGTCACCAATACGTCCGTGAACCCGGCGCGCTCGACCGGCCCGGCGCTCTTCGTGGGTGGCGAGGCGATCTCGCAACTCTGGCTGTTCTGGGTCGCGCCGATCATCGGTGCGGCGATCGCCGGCCTCGTCTATCCGATGATTGCGGGCCGCCGCGAAGCCGTCGCTGAAGCGCCGGCTCGCGCGCACGCATAACAGGCCTCGCGCGGTCTGGCCACACGGGCGCTTCGGCGCCCGCTTTTGCGTGGGCGTTGCGTTTGCGCTCCGTCATGGCCACGCAAGGCGGGGCAAGCGGCGCTGCTAGAATCGGGCGATTCCATCACCCCGAATTCGAGGCGCACCGCATGAAGCGTTCAGGACATTCGCCGGACCGCCTCGCCGTATCGAGAGTACGCGCCGCATTCGCGCCTCGTCGCATCAGGCGCAAAGCGGCGATGCTGGCAACGCTGTTCGCACTCGCGAGCGGCTTGCTCGCGAGTGCGGGCACGGCGTGCGCTGAAAACGCGCAGGATATCGAAACACTGGTGTTCGTGCGTCACGGCGAAAAGCCCGACGAAGGGCTCGGCCAGCTCAACTGCAAGGGCTTGAACCGGGCGCTCGCGCTGCCCGCCGTGATTGCCGCAAAGTACGGCAAGCCCGATGCGATCTACGCGCCCGACCCGGGCCAGCAGAAAGACGACCACGGGCAACACTATTACTATGTGCGCCCGCTCGCGACCGTCGAGCCCACGGCCATCCAGTTCGGCCTGCCGATTCAGACGCCGTTTGGCTATGCCCAGAGCGATGCGCTAGAGAAAGCGCTGCTCGATCCGGCGTGGCGCGGCCGCACGTTGCTGGTCGGATGGGAACATCGAGAAATCGAGACGCTCGTGCGCAAGATCGTGGCCGAGCACGGCGGGCAAGCGTCCGACGTGCCCAAATGGAAGAGCACGGATTTCGATAGCATCTATGTGATACGCATTGACTGGAGTGCAGACGCGCCGCGCGCACGCTTCAGCCACGATCGCGAAGGGCTCGATGGCCGCTCGGACGAATGCCCGTGCGCGGCGCTTGCCCCCACGCAATAAGCGCAGGCGGCCAGATTAGCGTGAGCTAGCGCGCCAGCTCGTCGTCCAGCGCGAAGAGCTTGCGCAGGTGATGGGCAACGCCCGCTTCGAAGTTATTGCCGATGCGCGGCACCTGGGGCAGGCGCGCGATCAGGTCGGGATTGGCGTTGTTCATCATGAACGGATGGCCCGCCGTTTCGAGCAGGTCGATATCGTTCATGTTGTCGCCGAACGCTACGCACCGCGCGACATCGACATTCAGACGGTCGAGCACGACGCGCAGCGCGCGCCCCTTGGACACGCCGGCAACCATCACTTCGAGACAATCGGGCAAGGAGTAGGTGATATAGAGCGCGTCGCCAAACTCGCGCTCGAGACTGCGCTGAACCTCAGCAAGGTCGGCCGGGTCGCCGATATAGAGCGCCTTGGCAACGCCCGCACCGCCGATCGCACCCAGATTCTCGGTCACGCGGTAGGTGAAGCCCGAATCCTGATGGTAAGCGAGCAGTTCTGGCGCATCGCGGTCGATGAACCACTCTCGGTCCGTGAAAAGACTCACGATTAAGCGGCCATGCGCACCCACCGTGTCCGGCGCGACAAGTCGGTGAACCACCGGCTCGGGCAGGTCGCTCGCGTGGATCAGCGCGTCGTCCGGACCATGCACGCGCGCGCCGTTCGAGGTGATCAGATACGCGGGAACCCCGAGCAGGCCGCGAATGCTCGCCACGTCGCAATAATGGCGGCCGGTCGCGATGATGAACTGCAAGCCTTGCCCGTTGAGCTTGTTGAACGTGGCAACCGTGAACGGATCCAGTTGATGGTCGGCGTTGAGCAGCGTTCCGTCGAGATCGGTTGCAATGACCTTGTACATGGCGATTCGGTGGCTGGGGGGAAACCCTGAATGCTAGCACCTGGCGCCGAGCGCCGCAGCGGTGAGCGTCCGTGCGGGCGCTTCGGGCTCCACTGCGCTCGTCTACCCACCGCCGAGCCGCGCTCCCTCGCGCCGGGCAAGCATCAAGGCCCCTGTGGCGGAATCGGCGAGGGGGGCGCGCAAGCGCTCGCGCAACCCTTGCGGAACCCAATCGCGCAGCGGCTGGGCGAGGCCGCCGGCCAGCGCCGCAGGCAACGCGGCTTCGGGATCGAGCGCCGAAATCAGGCACGCGACGGCCTCGCCGGCTTCGCTCAGCAGCTTCGCCGCGAATGGGTGATCGCGGTACGCGAGCACCACGGGCGCGAGGCTCGCATAAGCGGTCTGATTGGCCGCGCATTGCCAGACGATCAGACTCTCGCGATCGGCTGCACCAATATGGGCGAGCAACGCACGCGAGAAGGCATCGGGCGCGACGCGGCCATCGAGCGACTGTTGCGCCCACACGATCGCGCGCAGGCCGAACCACGCGCCGCTCGCTTCGTCGCCAGACGGAAAGCCGAAACCGCCAGCGATGCGGCACACGCCATGTACATCGAGCGCGGCGGCAATGCTGCCCGTGCCGAGCGCCACGACCACACCCGGCTCGCCACCATGCGCGCCGAGCAGTGACGTATAGACGTCGCTCTCGACCGCGAGTCCCGCAACGGGCGGCGCCGCCGCGCGAAATGCAGCCAGCCAGTCGGGGTTGTTCACACCCGCCAGACCGCAGCCGAGCACGCAGCGCGACCAGTCGAACGTCAACCCGGCTTGCGTAAAAGCGGCGCACGCGCCTTCTTCGATCGATTGCCAGGCGCGTGCGATGCCGAGCCCGAGCCCGGAAGGTCCGGCGGATGCACGCGCGAGCTCCGCGCCATGGAGGTCGCCCAGCGCGACGCGCGTGCCGGTACCGCCGCCATCCACGCCGATCAACCAGGAATATTTCTGCATGATGTTTGCCGCGCCGTGCGCACCGGTGAGTTGAAGAGGATCGAGCCGTGAGACTAACGGCTCGGCGTCTTTCGCACAATTGGCCGGACGGCCAGATGGCGGCGCACGGCCGATCCGCTATCCTTGCTGGGCTACTCGCAAGGAGAATTCACCGTGACACACCGCTGCAACTGGGTATCGGCTGGCGCGTCGCCACAGTATGTGCAATACCACGACGAGGAGTGGGGAGTGCCCTCGCGCGACGACCGGCATCTCTATGAAATGCTCGTGCTCGAAGGCGCGCAGGCGGGGCTGTCGTGGTCGACGATTCTCAACAAGCGCGAAGGTTATCGCCGCGCATTCGCCAACTTCGACGTCGAGAAAGTCGCGCGCTTCACGCCGAAGCACGTAGAGGCGCTCATGCAGGACGCCTCGATCGTGCGCAACCGCGCCAAGATCGAGGCCGCCATTCTCAATGCGCGCGCCGTGCAGCAAATTCAGGCGGAACACGGCTCGCTGGCGGCATTCGTCTGGTCGTTCGTCGACCACACCCCCATCCAGAACGACCTGATCTCGTATCGCGACGCGCCCACGTCCACCGAAATCTCCGACGCACTCAGCAAGGCGCTCAAGAAGTACGGCTGCAAGTTCGTCGGCACCACCATCTGCTATGCGTTCATGCAGGCCGTGGGCATGGTCAACGACCACGAGCGCGACTGCATGTGCCGCAAAACCTGCGCGGTGCTTGGCGGCGCGAAGCCCAAGGCACGGGGCAAGGCACGCACGGCAGAAAGCGCCTGATAAAGCGTTGCGCGAACGGCGAATCGGCGCGATTTCATCCTGCCTTGGTGCGCGGCCCAACGGTTTTCTTTGCCCGCGCCGTTATAACGGATATCGGATGTATCTGTGGTTGTTGCGTCGGCAGAAGACGCAGCACGGGGGCGCCAGCAACGGGGAGACACCCGCCGCCAAGCGCGTGGCAGCGCATCCGCACGACCTCACCGCTGTGCGTCGCGCAGGGGGGCTGAAATGAAAAACGTGCACTTCCTGAATCATCAGGAGATTTTCGACCGCGCCGTGGCGCACCTCCATGGACAAGGGCGCGCAGCGCTGCTGCCCAGCGGCGGCGGAGCCTATCGGGGCGGTTATAGCGGCGGCTCGTGCCACTACGGCGGCTGCCCGGTCGGCAGCTTCATCCGTGCGCGCGACTACATGAGCGCCATGGAAGGCATCCCCGTGCGTTACCTTTCGCGCGCGGAGAACGAGGTGCCCGCCTGGATGGACGTGGGTGTCGCCGCGCTGAAGAAAGCGCTCCTGCGCGCCCATATCAACATTTACGATCCCAATACCGTCGATCTCCTGAGCTGCCTGCAAAACGTCCACGATGTTTTTGGCGTCTGGGAGTGGCACGACCGGCTACTGTCGATCGCCTCGCAGTTCGGGCTTTCGCCGCAGCGGCTTCAGGATGCTGCCTGAGCCTGCACGGCGCCATCGAGCCGATGCACAAGCCGATGCCAGAAATGCAAACGGCGGCGCAGCTTCTTGCGAAGCATGCGCCGCCGTCAGGCGGAAGCTGAAGCGTGCTCTTAGTGGAGCTTCTTCGGCAGCATCTGGCTGCGCAGACGCTTGTGCAGGCGCTTGACTGCAGCAGCCTTCTTGCGCTTGCGCACGGCCGTCGGCTTTTCGTAAGCTTGACGCTCACGCAGCTCGGCGATCAGGCCGTTTTTTTCGATTGCACGGCGGAAGCGGCGGATGGCCACTTCGAACGGCTCGTTTTCCTTCAGAAGAATCGTCGTCATGTATTTCCTAACTCAATCGCTTGATACGGTTCAAAGGCGCAAATGGCAAAAAACCAGGCATATGCCACTCACGCACCGGCCCTCCGGTCGTTCGCCACGATGGGGCGCAACGATAGGCAAGGCGGCCACGGAGGCCGGAAAAGAGAAGTAGGGGGTTCACAGCGGAACGCGATCAGGTCGACCTTGATGCAACACACCTGACCGCCGGTTTGCGGCCGCCAACAGTAACGAACACGGCAACAAAACAGGCAAAGATCTCAATTCACTCTCAATGATATCAGGAAAAGATTCGCGTGACCAGGCTTTCTTGATTCTACTCAGGCACTTGCGTGGCGGGCACCGCCGGTGGCCCGCCACCGACCTTCAGGAGTCCTGGATACGCGTTTTGGCGCCTGCCAGGGGACCCCAGACAGGTTCAAACGAGGCCCAAACGAGGCTCAGGCGCTCGCGTCGTTGAGCGCCTGAATGTCCGCCGGATCGAGTTTCAGGCGCACCGCCGCCACGAGGCTGTCGAGCTGTTCGAGCGACGTCGCGCTCGCGATCGGCGCGGTAATGCTGGGCCGCGCGATCAGCCAGGCGAGCGCCACGGCCGCCAGCGAGCTGCCATGGCGCCCGGCCACGTAATCGAGCGCCGCGAGAATACGCACACCCCGATGGTCGAGATAGCGCTCGACGCGCGAGCCGCGCGTGCTCTTCGCAAGGTCTTCGCGCGAACGGTACTTGCCCGACAGAAAACCGCTCGCCAGACTGTAATAGGGCACGACCGCGAGCTTCTGCGCGAGCGCTACCGGCTCGATATCGGCCTCGTAAGCCGCGCGGTCGTACAGGTTGTATTCGGGCTGGACGATCTGGTACGCGGGCAGCCCGGTCTTGTGCGCCAGCGCAAGCGCTTCCTCGAGGCGCGCGCCCGTGTAATTCGACGCGCCCACCACGCGCACCTTGCCGGCCTCGATCAGGCGCTGATACGCGCCGAGCGTCTCTTCGAGCGGCACCTTCTGATCGTCCTCGTGCGAGAAGTAGACATCGATATAGTCGGTCTGCAGGCGGCGCAGCGAATCCTCCACGGCGGCCGCGATATTCGCAGCCGAGAGACCGGGGCGGCGCGGGTCCTTCGCCACCTTGGTTGCAATCACCACTTTTTCGCGCCTGCCGCTTTGCGCGAGCCATTTGCCGATGAGCGTCTCCGATTCCCCGCCCTGGTTGCCAGGCGCCCAGGCCGAGTAGACGTCGGCGGTATCGATGAAATTCAGGCCTGCTTCGGTGAACGCATCGAGAATCGAGAACGAAGTTGCTTCGTCGGCGGTCCAGCCGAATACGTTGCCGCCGAACATGAGCGGTGCGACCTGCAAGGCCGAAGTGCCGATTCTGCGTAGTTCCATGACGTTTCCTTTGCCTTGTTGACCGGTGTAGCGCGAGGGCAGAAAGCGTTGAGCATACGCCCGCTCGCGCGATGCCGCAGCGCGGCCGGCCATCGTGACGAATCGTGCCGACACTCGCGCAAAATCTGCGCCTCAATGAAAAACCGCGTGGCCGGCATTGCACCGGCCACGCGGCATTCCCCGCACCCTGCGCCGGTCAGCGCTTCACCGGCCCCGGATCGCTCTGGCTCGGCCGGCCCGTCTCGAGGTGGCCCGCGAAGCGGCGCACGACCTTGTCCGTCGCGCCGCCCACCGTCGTCGCCGAGATGTTCAGGTCGTACCAGCCATGGCTCGAGCTCAGTTCCCAGTGGTCCTGCATGGTCTGCCCGGCTTGCACCGTGTACTGGCGCGAGTGCGCGCTGCTGTACGCGTTGTCGACGGTCACGCTGCACGCGGCGGTGCCGCTGTTGCTCAGCTCAAGATAAATGTGGCGATTGCGCACGTCGTAGCCGATGCGCACTTCCGGGCTCGCATGATGGCCATCGGCCGCGATTTGCACGTTGCCCTGGAATTCGCACAGATAGCCGTTCGGGCCGTAGACGGCGAGATGATAGGCACCCTGCGCAATCGAAGTGCTCCAGTAATCGGCGAACTGATCGTTTGCTGCGACCGTATAGCGGCGCGGCGGATTGGCCGGGCTCAAGCGATCGTAGACGTAGAACGCCGCGCCCGCTGCGCCGGTGTTCGCGAAATCGAGCCACAGATTGCCGTCGTGGCCGCTCACCCGGCTGTGCACGAACACTTCATACGGCAGCGCGCGCGCCGGACGCGCGCCGGGCTCCTGCGCCGGCATGGTCTGCTGCGCGGGCACCTGGTACGCCTGACCGGCCGTCTGGATGTGCTTGGGCACCGCGAAGCTCACCGTCGACGTGTCCGGCTTGCCGGAGAAGTCGAACGCCGACGTGAGGTCGCCGCAAACCGAACGGCGCCACGCGCTGATGTTGGGCTCCTGCACGCCGAAGCGCGCCTCGAGAAAACGCAGCACCGAGGTGTGATCGAAGGTCTCCGAACACACCCAGCCGCCCTTGGACCACGGCGAGATCACGATCAGCGGCACGCGCGGTCCGAGACCGACCGGCTGGATGCCGCCGGGATCGGCGCCCGGGATCAGCGGACCCATCTCCTGCGGATACCGGCCGAGATCGAGATACTCGTCGCCGATGTTCGAGAGCAGGCTCGACGACATCATCCCCTGGCCGTTCGGCCCGCTTGCGAGCGGCGGCACCGGCGGCACGACGTGGTCGAACAGGCCGTCGTTCTCGTCGTAATTGAGGATGAACGCGGTCTTCGCCCACACGTCCGGGTTCGAGGTCAGCGCCTCGAGGACCATGTTGATATAGAACGCGCCATCGGTGGGCGATGCGGACGGGTGCTCGCTGTACTTGTATGGCGAGACGATCCATGACACCTGCGGGAGCTGGTTCGCCTGCACATCGGCCTTGAAGCCAGCCAGCGTGCGGTCCGTCGCGCCCTTGTCGACGAGCGGGCCGCTCGCGCCTTCCTTCACCTGGAACTTCTTGAAGAACATCAGCGAGTTATCGGTGTAGTTGTCGGTCGGGTCGCCCGGAATGCCAGTACCGCCCTGATACACCTTCCAGCTGATGTTCGCGTTCTCCAGACGCTCGGCGTACGTCGTCCACGTGTAGCCGTTCACGTCGTCGCGCTCGCCGATGCCCGGGCCGTTCGGCGGATTGCCGTAGATGTTGCGAGGGTCGATCGTGCCGGTCCACAGGTAGATGCGGTTCGGCGCGGTATCCGCGTGCGCGGAGCAGTGGTACGCGTCGCAGATCGTGAACGCATCGGCGAGCGCGTAGTGGTACATCACGTCCTCGCGCTTCAGATAACCCATCGTCAGCACGTCCTGCTTCTGGTTCACCCACTGGTCCCACTGGCCGTTGTTCCACGCGAGGTGGCCGCTGCTCCAGCCATGGTTCGTGCCGGGCTGGAATTCGGTGGTCTGCTTCGGATCGAGATAGAACGGCAGCACGTAGGGCGCCGTGGAACTCAGGCCGCGCGATTGGTAGTGCGAGGTCTGCACCGAAGCGGGCGGCTGCTGCCACACCGGCGCGCCGCTGGGCAGCAGATGCGGACGCGGATCGTTGAAGCCGCGCACACCGCGCAGGCCGCCGAAGTAATGGTCGAACGAGCGGTTTTCCTGCATGAAGATCACGACGTGCTCGACGTCCTGAATCGTGCCGGTGCGGGTCGCGGCGGGCATGGCAAGCGCCTTGCGGATCGCGGGCGGAAAGCTCGCATAGGCAGCCATCGCGCCCGCCGACTGGGCGGCGATGCGCAGAAAGTCGCGTCTGTTTTTCGACGACATGGGAGATCCTGTTATTGGGGGAGGAATTGGGGAAAAGCGTGGATGCGGCCAGCGCATCAATGCGCGCTGCTCGTGCCGGAGCCGGGCGCCCAGTGCATCTCGGGCGCGCCCGGTGGCTTGTCTTCGGCGTTCGGGTTCGCGTCGGCGCCCGCCATTTGCTGGCCGTTTTGCTGACTGCTGTGCCGACTGCTTGGCGAGCCAGTTTGCTGGCTGTTCTGCGGGCTAGATTGCTGACTGCGCGTGCTCGGCGAAGCCGACGAGCCGTCGCTGCCGCTGCCGTCGCACGCAGCGAGAGCAAGAGAAAAAAGAAGCGCCGCCCAGACGGCGCGCGAATCGATTCGACGCATGAGGATCGGTCCGTGGATGACGAATGCGCTCATTAACGCATCGACGAATGTCCTCGCAGTGACCGGTTCCATCAGGTTTCTTTCGGTGCACCTCAGCTTTTTTGCTCGAAACCCGGTGGGCGCTTGCGCCGACTCGACATCCGCGCGCGTCATGCAACGGACACATCGGTTCGCTACGCTGACGCGCGGGCGAGCCGGAAAAGAGGATGGGATTTTGTTCGATCAGTTGAAGGCGTTCCACGCGACGGTCCGTCAGGGCAGCATCACGCGTGCGGCGCGGCACCTCGGCGTGAGTCAGCCGACCATCGCCGCGCAGATCCGTCAGATCGAGCAGCTATACGGCGTCGAGTTGTTCTACCGCAGCGGACGCCGCCTCGCGGTCACCGAAACCGGCATCGCGCTCCTGCCGCTCGTCGAGAAAATGATCGACCTGGAAGCGCAGGCCGATATCATGCTGCGCAACGTCGGTGGCCTGTTCGAAGGTCAATTGCGGCTAGGCGCAACCGGGCCGTATTACATCATGGAAGCGATTGGCCGCTTCTCGAAGGCGCATCCGGCCATTGCGCTCACCTGCCGGATCGGCAATTCGGAAGACATTCTCAATGCGCTGCACGAGTTTCACATCGACCTCGCGGTGTCGTCGCAGCGCAATGACGCGGATGGGCTCGAGCGGCGCGTGATTTCGAGCGATCCGCTCGTGCTCGTGGTGCATCGCAGTCATTCGCTTGCGCGCTTCGACGTGATCGACGCCGCGCGCCTTGCCGAGGTGCGTCTTTTGATTCGCGAAGCAGGATCGGTCACGCGCCGCTGCACCGAGGAGATCCTCGCGAAAGCCGGTGTCGCGCCGGCGTCGGTCGCGGAGATCGGCAGCCGCGAGGCGATTCGCGAAGCGATCCTGCACGGCGTAGGCGGCAGCATTTTTCCGCACGGCGAGGCGGAGCGGCATCCGGATCTGCGGGTGATTGCGCTGCGCGGCGTGGACACGACTATCGATGAGTATGTCTATTACCTGAAGGCGCGGCGGCAGAGTCCGGCGATCGATGCGTTTTTGGCGTGTATCGTGCCGGGCGGGGAGGCTAGTGAGGTGGATTCGAAGCTGAGTGACGCTTCGGTGGGGTGTTGAGGAGTGCGTCTTTCATGTCGAAGCGCGCCAACGGCGCAGCGCGACATTCGCAAGCCACACCAGCAGCGCAGCAACGATCATCGCGGCGGCGATGATGACCAGCAAGCCAGTCGTTTCAATGTCATCTGCGTTCTTGACGGTGTCCACGCCAAACGCATGCATCACGAACGCGATCGACGCCGATAGCGGCGAGAATTCGCAGGGCAAACTAACGATCCAGCGGGAGAGCAGGAAGCCGAGTACGAGCGTCGTAATAATGTTCGCGCTGTAACGAACCCACTTCATTGGCGGACCTCTACCGTGCCGTAGGCTTTCAGAGTTGTATCCGGAATCGGCAGCGTCGCACCTTCTCGCGCAGGTAGCTACTCAGTTGCGCAAAGCCGGCAGGATTGGCGAGCGTAATGCAGCCTTCGCTACGTCGCATCGGACCGATCGGATGTAGTCGGAAGGAGCCGCGTCGCACGCCGTTGACGAACGTTTCATCATCGATTTTTTCGTCGTCACGATACAGAGCGAACCATTGGCTGCGGTCCGTTCCATAGCCGTGTGTTCGCGCGAAGTCGTATAGCCATCCCAAACGTCCTGGCGATCGACAATCGCTAAGCTATTGTATTTTCATGCATTTCTTGGCGCGCCCGGCTGGGATCGAACCAGCAACCCCTGCCTTCGGAGGGCAGTACTCTATCCATTGAGCTACGGGCGCATTGAGGTGCAGTTGCCGCCGGGAGCCCGAAGAAAACGGGGATAGCGACACCGCAATGAGACCGAGAGAATACCCGGTTTCGATGCCGGCGTCCACCGCGCGCGCCTTGACTGGCGTACCCGCCAGCCATAAGCCCCACGCCTCGCCCCTGCAATCCGTCACCATTTACCCAAACACCCCCCGCTGCGCCGCACCACTTCGGGTAAACGCCCGCTGAAGAGCCCCCGCCTGCGGCAACCCGCTGCGAAACCTTGCGTCTATAATCGTCCGTGCTTGATCTATCGCAAGGCTGTTGCCGTCCTGCTGTACCGCTCACCACAATACCAACGGGAGTCGAGACAAGCATGAGCGAAGCACCCCACGGAGCCCCGATCAAAACGCCCGGGCAGTTGATTGCCGCTGTCATTGCCGGGTTTGCCGTCCCCATCGTCATCATCATTCTGCTCGCCTACTACGTCGACAACACGACGCGCACCGGAGCGGGCACCGATGAACTCTCTACCGACCAGGTCGCCGCGCGCATCGCGCCGCTCGCGCAGGTGTCGGTGCACGACGCCAATGCGCCGCGCGTCTACAAGACTGGCGAGCAGGTCTATCAGGCCGTCTGCTCCGCGTGTCACGCGAGCGGCGCGGCAGGCGCGCCCAAGTTCGGCAATTCGGGCGACTGGGCGCCGCGCATCTCCCAAGGCTTCGATACGCTCGTGAAAACGGCGCTCGCCGGCAAAGGCGCCATGCCCCCGCGCGGCGGCACGAGCCCCGACGATTACAGCGATTACGAGATCAGCCGGGCCATCGTCTACATGGCGAACCACGGCGGTGCGAACTTCCAGGATCCGCCGCAGCCTGCGCCGGCTGCGGCAGCCGCAAGCGCTGCGCCGGCCTCAGACGCCAATGCAGCAGCCGACGCGCAAGCCGCAGCCGCAAAAGCGGCGATCGCCGCGATCGGGCAAACGTCTTCCGCACCGGCCGCAGGCGGCGCGGGCCAGAGCGCCGACGCCTCGCAGGCGGGCAAGGCCCTCTATCAGCAGGTCTGCCAGGCATGCCACGCAGCTGGCGTGCTCGGCGCGCCGAAGTTCGGCAACAAGGACGACTGGGCGCCGCGCCTGAAAGATCCGATGGACAAGATCTACAACTACGCGCTGCACGGCAAGGGCCAGATGCCGCCCAAGGGCGGTTCGAGCGCCTCCGACGCCGACGTGAAGGCCGCCGTCGACTATATGGTGAGCGCGGCAAAGTAAGCGCGTCGTCGCCTGAATGCCGCCGCAACGACAGCACGCGGCGCAAGCCGCATGGCGCACAACGACAAAGGGCTGCATCGCATGCGATGCAGCCCTTTTCATTTCACGCCCGCAGCCGAAGAAGCCCGCGCCCTCAGCCCTTCTGCAGCAACGCCTTCAGGCTCGCGAGCCGGTCCTTCGGCGACATCGGCGCTTCTTCCGCGGTGGGCGGCGGCGCGTCGTCGAGTCCCATCTCGGGGATGAAGCGCGACGCCTCGCACACCACGGTCTCGCGCGCCCGCTTGCGCTTCTTGCACCAGTTCAGATGCAGGCTGCGCTGCGCGCGCGTGATCGCCACGTACATGAGCCGGCGCTCTTCCTCGATGCGCGCGTCGTCGATCACGTCGTCCTCGGAGCCGCCACGGTGCGGCATGATCCCCTCTTCCACGCCCACCAGGAACACATGCGGATACTCGAGCCCCTTCGACGCGTGCACGGTCGACAGGCGCACCGCGTCCGGGTCTTCCTCCTTGCCTTCGAGCATCGACATCAGCGCCACGGTCTGGATCAGGCCCATCAGGTTCTTGCCGGTGTCGGCCAGACCGTCGGTGTTGTCATAACCGGTGGCTTCGCTGTCCTCGCCGATCTGCTGTTCGGGTTTCGTGCCCTTGCGCTTGAGCCATTCGAGGAATTCGAGCACGTTCTGCCACTTCGACTGCGCCTGGCGCTCGTCGAACGCGTCGTAGAGATACGCTTCGTAGTGGATCGCGTCCATGAGGTCGTCGAGCACGACCGTCGCCGGATCTTTATGCGCGCGCTCGGCGAGGCGTTGCATGAAGTCGCAGAACACGCGCATCGGCTCGACCTGGCGCGCCGAAAGCCGCGCTTCGATGCCGCCCATGTAGACGGCCTCGAACAACGAAACCTTCGCCTGCCCCGCGAACGAGCCGAGCGCTTCGAGCGTGGTGTTGCCCACGCCGCGGCGCGGCGTGGTGATCGCGCGGATGAACGCGGGATCGTCGTCGTGGTTGGCAATCAGGCGCAGGTACGCGCAGATGTCCTTGATCTCCGCCTTGTCGAAAAACGACTGCCCGCCCGAGAGCACGTAGGGAATGCGCTCGCGGCGCAGCACCTGTTCGAAGATGCGCGCCTGGAAGTTGCCGCGATAAAGAATCGCGTAGTCGCGGAACTGCGCGCGGCGCTCGAACTTGTGCGCGGAGAGGCGGAACACCACCGATTCCGCTTCGTGCTCTTCGTCGTTGCAGGGCGTGACCGTGATGGTGTCGCCCATGCCGTGCTCGGACCAGAGCTTCTTTTCGAACAGCTTAGGGTTGTTCGCAATGACGTTGTTCGCCGCCGTGAGAATGCGCACCGTCGAGCGGTAGTTCTGCTCGAGCTTGACCACGTGCAGCTTCGGATAGTCCTTGCCGAGCTGCGCGAGATTTTCGATCGTCGCGCCGCGCCAGCCGTAGATCGCCTGATCGTCGTCGCCCACCGCCGTGAACGCGGCGCGCGGACCCGCCAGCAGCTTGAGCAACTCGTACTGGCAGGTGTTGGTATCCTGGTACTCGTCGATCAGCAGATAGCGCAGCTTGTTTTGCCAGCGCTCGCGCACCGGCTCGTTGCTGGCGAAGAGCTCGGTGGGCAGGCGAATCAGGTCGTCGAAATCGACGGCCTGGTAGGCGTGCAGCGTCGCCACGTAGTTGCGGTAGACAATCGCGGCCTGGTGCTCGTCTTCGTTCGACGCGGTGGCGAGCGCCTCCTCGGGCATCACGAGGCCGTTCTTCCACAGCGAGATGATCGACTGGATCTTGCGGATGAAGCCTTTATCCGTCGAGCCCACCTGCTCCTGAATCATGGAGAAGCAGTCGTCGGAGTCCATGATGGAGAACTGGGGCTTCAGGCCCAGGTGCTCGGCTTCCTGGCGCAGGATCTGCACGCCCAGCGAGTGGAACGTGCAAACCGTCAACTGGTTGGTCGGCACCTTGCGGCCTTCCTTGCCGGGCGTGGTGAGCGTCTTGCCTTCGAGCAGCTTGCCCACGCGCTCGCGCATTTCGGCGGCGGCCTTGTTGGTGAAGGTGACGGCCGCGATATGGCGCGGCTCGAAGCCTTTCGCTTCGATCAGATGCGCGATTTTCTGCGTGATCACACGCGTCTTGCCGCTGCCCGCGCCGGCGAGCACGAGACAGGGACCGTCGAGATAGCGCACCGCTTCGCTTTGGGCGGGATTCAGGCCTGCGGACATCGTTGCTGGATTGGAAAAACAGGTGGTACGGCTGGGAGGCGTGCGTTTCGTGGCGCTGCGGCTTCAGGCCCCAAGGGCTTTAAAGCGCGGCGGCCGGCACGGCATGGCGCGAGGCGCGCGCAACAGCGCTGCGGCCTCTCACGCGAGAGGTGCGATGTTAACACGAGGCGGCTTCACATCGATGCGGCCCCGATGCCGTTCACGCGTCGCCCCTGCTACGCGTGCCACAATGACGGGCTCCCGCCACCCCCGGCGACGGCTCGCGCCGCGCCGCTTCATTGCTGGAAAGAGGACGCGCTTCATGACTGCCCCCCTGCAAATCGGCCTGATGGGCTACGGCTTCGCCGGCCAGACCTTCCACGCTCCCGTGATCGCCCATAGCGGCGCCGCCACGCTTGCCGTCATCGCGACGAGCCAGGCCGAGCGCGCGCAGGCCGACTACCCGGACGCCGCGATCGTCCCGGACTTAGACGCCCTGCTCTCGCTCGACGCCATCGAATGCGTAGTGATCGCCACGCCCAACGACACGCACTACGAGCTCGCGCGCCGCACGCTGGAGCGCGGCAAGCATGTGCTCGTCGACAAGCCGGTCACGCTCAGCGCTGAAGAGGCGCGCACGCTCGCGGCCATCGCGAAGCAGCGTGGCCTCGTGTTCGCGCCGTTCCACAACCGCCGCTGGGACGGCGACTTCCTCACCGTGCGCGAGCTGCTCGCGAACGGCGCGCTGGGGCGCGTCACGCACTTCGAATCGCATTTCGACCGCTTCCGCCCGCAGGTGCGCCAGCGCTGGCGCGAGGACGCCACGCGCGGCGGCGGCCTGCTCTACGACCTCGGGCCGCATCTGATCGACCAGGCGCTCGCGCTGTTCGGTGCGCCCGAGGCAGTCACGGCGTTCGTCCACGCGCGCCGCGACAATGCCAGCGCGCCCGACTACGCGCATCTCATGCTGCGCTACCCCGGCCATGACGCCGTGCTCCACGCGAGCGCGCTGGCCGCGTTCGCGCCGCGCTTCGTGATTCATGGCACGCGCGGCAGCTACCTGAAGAACGGGCTCGATACGCAGGAAGATCAATTGAAGGCGGGGCTGCGTCCGGGCCAGCCCGGTTTCGGCGAAGGCAACGAAGCGGGCCGCCTGCACACACTGGCCGACGATGGCACGGAAGCCGAGCGCACCGCGCCCAACGCCGCCGGCAATTACGCCGATCTCTATCGCGCGCTCGCGGCCGCGATCCGCGATGGCGAGCCATTCCCGGTGAGCCCGCAGGATGCCATTGACGTGATGAGCATCATCGAGATCGCCACGCAAAGCGCTGCCGAAGGCCGCACGATTGCGTTCACGCGTGCAGCTTGAGCCGCCCGCCTCGCAGCTTGCATTTCACCGACGCGGCTGAAAGGTCTGAACAAATCGTTACAAGTGCGCGCCGCACCCGGGTCATCGGGCGGCGCGCGCGGCACGTTTGCGGACGTACGACGCAAAAAAATGCAGCAACGACGACGAGAAGCTGCAAACAAGGAGAGTCTCAATGACCCGTTTGAACCGTGCCATCCGCTACGCCGCCGCCGGCGCGCTCATCTCGACGCTCGCTGCGTGCGTGGTCAACCAGTCCGCCCCGCGCCCCACCGTGGTGGTGGCCCCGAATCCCGGCCCGAGCCCGCATGATGTGGCCGTGGAGCGCCTGCATCAGATCGACGGACGCCTCGACAATCTGGGCCGCCGCATCGATATGCGCGTGAATCAGGGCTACTATCCGCCGCCCCAGGGGGCTGCGCTCCATCACCGCCTCGACACGATCCGCGGCGAAGCGCACGACATGGCCAGCC
Source organism: Paraburkholderia sp. A3BS-1L (assembly GCF_051125215.1). Lineage (NCBI taxonomy): Bacteria > Pseudomonadati > Pseudomonadota > Betaproteobacteria > Burkholderiales > Burkholderiaceae > Paraburkholderia > Paraburkholderia sp. A3BS-1L. The sequence continues at coordinate 3,205,338 of NZ_CP120442.1, forward strand.
AGCACGGCGGCGGCATCTCCGCCGACGAGCAACACGTGCTGAACCAGGAGCTGGATACGGCGGCGCGCGCGATCGGTGAGTAACCCGGCACCTCAGGCGACGCGCTGTGCAGCCAGCCGCGCGCCGCCTGCCCCGATTTTTTCCGCATTGACACACCGCCCAAGCGTCGCGCACAATCGCTGCGCGCGCCGGGAGAGCGCGCCGTTTGTCGCACCCTGCCATCGAGCGGGTGCAATGCGCGGCGCCGCCGAAGGGGCAACCCACAAACTCTCAGGCAAAAGGACCGTGCGCGCCGGACCTTCGAATCGCCCGCTCGCCTTCCAGCGCAGCGCGTGAATTTCGAATCCGCAACTCTGGAGAGCGGTAGTAGAACGGCGGCGGAGGATCGTAACTCCTGGCGTTCAGGCTGCCCACCGAAGGGGCGCGCGCCATCGAGCACCATCAAGCACGGCGCAATCTCTCAGGTATCGAGGACAGAGGGGCCATGCAAGAACCGACCCCAGGCATTGGGCCTGTGGCGTTTCCTGCATGGCCTTTTTCGTTTTCGCGCGATTTTTCGTGACCGCCTGAGGCCCCATGACCGAACTCAAACGCACCCCGCTGAACGACTCGCATCGCGCGCTCAATGCCCGCATGGTCGACTTCGGCGGCTGGGACATGCCCGTCAACTACGGCTCGCAGATCGACGAGCATCGCGCCGTGCGCACCGATGCCGGCATGTTCGACGTCTCGCACATGTGCGTCGTCGACTTCTCGGGCGCGAAGACGCGCGAGTTCTTCGCCCGCGCGCTCGCCAACAACGTGGCCAAGCTCGTCACGCCGGGCAAGGCGCTCTACTCGTGCATGCTGAACCCCGAAGGCGGCGTGATCGACGACCTGATCGTCTATTACTTTGCTGAAGATACGTTCCGCACCGTGGTCAACGCGGGCACCGCCGAAAAAGACATCGCCTGGTTCGAGAAGCTCAACGCCGAAGGCGGCTTCGGCCTCACCGTCACGCCGCGCCGCGATCTCGCGATCGTCGCCGTGCAGGGCCCGAACGCACGCGAAAAGGTCTGGCAAGTCGCGCCCGCCTCGCGCAGCGCCACCGAACTGCTCAAGCCCTTCAACGCCGCGAAGATCGAAGCCTCGCCGTTCGGCGAATTGATGATCGCTCGCACCGGTTACACCGGTGAGGACGGCTTCGAAGTCGTGCTGCCCGCCGCCGCCGTGGGCGAGTTCTGGGATGCCCTGCAGCGCCAGGGCGTGAAGCCCTGCGGCCTCGGCGCGCGCGACACGCTGCGCCTCGAAGCGGGCATGAATCTCTACGGCCAGGACATGGACGACACCGTCTCGCCGCTCGACGCGGGCCTTGCCTGGACCGTCGACATGAAGGAGCCGCGCGACTTCGTCGGCCGCCCCGTGCTCGAAGCCAACGGCTCGCGCATGGCCTTCGTCGGCCTGATCCTGCAAAAGGAAAACGGCAAGGCCGGCGGTGTGCTGCGCGCGCACCAGAAAGTCGTCACGCCGCAGGGCGAAGGTGAAATCACGAGCGGCACCTTCTCGCCGACGATGCAGGAATCGATCGCCTTCGCGCGCGTGCCCCAGGGCGTGCAGCCGGGCGACGTCGTGCAGGTGTTGATCCGCGATAAGGCCCTGCCCGCAAGCGTGGTAAAACTGCCCTTCGTGCGCAACGGCAAGGTGCTCGCCGCTTGAGCCAAGGCGATCCGCGAGGATCCGCGCCACGCACGCCCCCCCTCTTTCAAGCCATAACGAACCACGCACTGGAGCAACCATGAGCATCCCGGCCGATCTGAAATACACCGAATCGCACGAATGGATCCGCACCGAAGCCGACGGCACGCTGACCGTCGGCATCACCGACCACGCGCAGGAAGCCCTCGGCGACATCGTCTTCCTCGAACTGCCTGATGCGGGCCGCGCCGTCACCGCCGGCGACGCGGTTGCCGTGATCGAGTCGGTCAAGGCCGCCTCGGACATCTACGCACCGGTCGCGGGTGAGATCATCGAATCGAACTCGGCGCTGGTCGACACCCCGGACCAGGTGAACGGCGCCCCGTACGAGTCATGGCTCTTCAAGATCAAGCCGGCCGCCGACGCCAAGCTCGACGCGCTGATCGACGCTGCTGCGTACGAAAAGGCCATCGGCGCCTGATCGGCCATTCAGCAGGCAACCCTGTCTTAACCGTAACGGCGCGGACGGCGCGCACTTCAACCCGCGCCGCCCGTGCCGGTAGTAAAACCCGGAACCCCCATGAAGCTCGAACACCCGGATCGTCTGATGAACTCCCCGCTCTCGCTTGCTGCGCTCGAAGCGCATGACGCTTTCGCCGCCCGCCACATCGGCCCCGATTCGGCCGACCAGCAGGCGATGCTCGACGCGCTCGGCTTCGCCTCGCGCGCCGCGCTGATCGATGCGGTGATTCCGGCGAAGATCCGCCGCAACGAGACGCTGCCGCTCGGGCCGTTCTCGCAGCCGCGCTCGGAAGCCGAAGCGCTTGCCGCGCTGCGCGCGCTCGCGGACAAGAACCAGGTGTTCCGCTCCTATATCGGGCAGGGCTACTACGACACGCACACGCCGGCCGTGATCCTGCGCAACGTGCTCGAAAACCCGGCCTGGTACACGGCCTACACGCCGTACCAGCCGGAAATCTCGCAGGGCCGCCTCGAAGCCCTGCTGAACTTCCAGCAAATGATCGTCGACTTGACGGGCCTCGCGATCTCGAACGCGTCGCTGCTCGACGAGGCCACCGCCGCCGCCGAAGCGATGACGCTCGTGCAGCGCGTGGGCAAGTCGAAGTCGAACGTGTTCTTCGTCGCCGACGACGTGCTGCCGCAAACCATCGAAGTGGTGAAGACGCGTGCGAAGCCGATCGGCGTCGAGGTGAAGGTCGGTCCCGCCGCCGAGGCGGCGCAAGCAGGCGCGTTCGGCGTGCTGCTCCAGTATCCTGGCGTGAACGGCGATGTGCGCGACTACCGCGAACTCGCCGCCGCCGTCCACGCAGCCGGCGGCTCGGTCATCGCCGCCGCCGACCTGCTCGCGCTCACCGTGCTCGCGCCGCCGGGCGAATGGGGCGCCGATGTGGCCGTGGGCAACTCGCAGCGCTTTGGCGTGCCGATGGGCTTCGGCGGCCCGCACGCGGCCTATCTCGCGGTGAAGGACGAATTCAAGCGCCAGATGCCGGGCCGTCTCGTCGGCGTGACCGTCGACGCCCAGGGCAACCCGGCGCTGCGCCTCGCGCTGCAAACGCGCGAGCAACACATTCGCCGTGAAAAGGCCACTTCGAACGTCTGCACGGCGCAGGCCCTGCTCGCGATCATGGCGAGCATGTACGCGGTCTATCACGGCCCGCAGGGCCTCAAACGCATCGCGCAGCGCGTGAACCGCGTCGCGGCCATTCTGGCGGCGGGTGCCAAGCAACTGGGCTACACGCTCGTGAACGAATCGTTCTTCGACACGCTCACGTTCGAAGCAGGCGCGCGCACCCAGGCGCTGCACGACGCGGCGCTCGCGCGCGGCATGAACCTGCGCCGCGTGAGCGAGACGCGCGTGGGCATTTCCGTCGACGAAACCACCACGCGCGGCGATCTGGCCGATCTGCTCGCCGTGTTCGCGCAAGCCGCGTTCACAAACGAAGCGCCCTCGGTCGATGCGCTCGACGCACAACTCGCGGCGCAGGAAGCGGCCACGTTCCCGGCCGCGCTCGTGCGCGAGAGCACGTACCTCACGCATCCGATCTTCAACTGCCATCATTCGGAAACGGAAATGCTGCGCTATTTGCGCAGCCTCGCCGATAAGGACCTCGCGCTCGACCGCTCGATGATCCCGCTCGGCTCGTGCACGATGAAGCTCAACGCCACCTCGGAGATGCTGCCGGTCACGTGGCCCGAGTTCGGCCGCATCCACCCGTTCGCGCCCACCGAGCAGACCGTCGGCTATCGCGAGATGGTCGATCAGCTCGAGCAGATGCTGGTGGCGGCCACGGGCTACGCCGCCGTCTCGCTGCAGCCGAACGCAGGCTCGCAGGGCGAGTACGCGGGCCTGCTCATCATCCACGCGTACCACGCTTCGCGCGGCGAAGGCCATCGCAACGTCTGCCTGATTCCCGCTTCGGCGCACGGCACCAATCCGGCTTCGGCGCAGATGGCCGGCATGCAGGTCGTGGTGGTCGCGTGCGACGCCCAGGGCAACATCGATCTCGCCGACCTCAAGGCCAAGGCCGAACAGCACGCTGCGAAGCTCGCGGCGATCATGATCACGTATCCGTCGACGCACGGCGTGTTCGAAGGCAACGTGCGCGAAGTCTGCGAGATCGTGCACGCGCACGGCGGCCAGGTCTACGTGGACGGCGCGAACATGAACGCGATGGTGGGCCTCGCGGCCCCCGGCCAGTTCGGCGGCGACGTCTCGCACCTGAACCTGCACAAGACCTTCTGCATTCCGCACGGCGGCGGCGGACCCGGCGTCGGTCCAGTGGCGGTGGGCGCGCACCTCGCGCAATTCCTGCCGAACCAGCTTTCCTCGGGCTACAAGCGCTCGACCGACCAGGGCAACGGCATCGGCGCGGTGAGCGCGGCGCCCTACGGCTCGGCCTCGATCCTGCCGATCTCGTGGATGTACATCGCGATGATGGGCGCGACCAACCTCACCGCCGCAACGGAAATGGCGATCCTCAACGCGAACTACGTCGCGAAGAAGCTCGCGCCGCACTATCCGGTGCTCTACAGCGGCCCGGGCGGCCTGGTCGCGCACGAGTGCATTCTCGATCTGCGCCCCGTCAAGGATTCGAGCGGCATCACCGTGGACGACGTCGCCAAGCGCCTGATGGACTACGGCTTCCACGCGCCCACCATGAGCTTCCCGGTGCCGGGCACGCTGATGGTCGAGCCGACCGAGTCGGAGTCGAAGGAAGAGCTCGACCGCTTCATCGACGCCATGGTTGCAATCCGCGAGGAAATCCGCGCCGTGGAAGAGGGCCGCGCGGACAAGGAAGACAACCCGCTGCGTCACGCGCCGCATACGGCAGCGGTCGTGGTCGCCAACGAGTGGCAGCACGGCTACTCGCGCGAGCAGGCAGCCTATCCGGTGGCGTCGCTCGTCGCGCGCAAGTACTGGCCGCCGGTTGGCCGCGCCGACAACGTCTACGGCGACCGCAACCTGTTCTGCTCGTGCGTGCCGATCAGCGAATATGCGAGCGAAAACGCCGGCCAGGGCGAATAAAACGCGCCCGATCGCTCAGTCAATGCAACACCAGCAGCCGCCGCACGCTCCGCGAGGAGCCGCGGCGGTTTTTGCTCGCCGCACATTTGCCCCCGCAAACTCGCGCCAAACCGTTAACATCACACACCTGTCAGCCTTGAACCAGGGAGTCGCGCATGGCGCGGAAGGTGGGAACGGCCTTGACCGGGCATGCCCCGGCGGCAACACAAGCCACGCGGGCCACGAACGGTGCATCGGGCCGACACGCGCGGGCATTCGTCACGGCCTGGCTGTTCGGCATGGGACTTGCTGGTCCGGGCGCGGCGAATCTCGCCCATGCGGCCATGAACTTCTGCGCGGCGCCCGCGCTGCAGACGAGCGAGCGCACCAACGCCGATCCGGGCGTGAAAGCGCTCGTGGCGGAGGTGCAGGCGCACGTGAACGACGTGCCGCATCCGCTGGCACGGCTGCACACGGAAGGCACACTCCCGCACGAGGGCATCTACGACCAGAGCGTGGAGGCCGAGAAGGAACTCGACCTGATGCGCAACGCGGCGCTCGCCTGGCGCGCCACGAGCGACGACCGCTACCTGAAACTCGTCGACCGCTTTCTGTTCGCGTGGGTCACGACCTATCAGCCGAGCTTCAACCCCATCGACGAAACGCACTTCGACGGGCTGATTCTCGCCTACGACATGACCGCGAGCGCGCTGCCCGTGAAAACGCGCAATGCCACCATGGTGTTCCTGAACAAATTCGTGAACGGCTACATCAAGCAGGTGGACGAGCAGCCGCGCCCGCTCACGGGCACGTTCGCGAACAACTGGCAAAGCCACCGGGTCAAACTGATAGCGATGGCGGCGTTCACGCTCGACAACCGCAAGCTGATTGCGGCGGCGCAGCGGCTGTTCATCGAGCAGATTGGCAACAACGTCGCGCCCGACGGCGCGACGCTCGATTTCACGGAGCGCGATGCGCTGCACTACGTGACCTACGACCTGGAGCCGCTGGTGGCCGCCGCGCTCGCCGCGCGCCGGCACAACCGCAATTGGCTGCCCGAGCGTGGAACCAACGGCGCGACGCTCGCGAGCGCACTGAACTGGCTCACGCCCTATGCGATGGGCGAGAAGACCCACGAGGAATTCGTACGTTCGAGCGTGCCGTTCGACGCCAGGCGCCGCGAAGCCGGGTTGCCCGGTTACACCGGCGCATGGGATCCGAAGAACGCCGCCGAGCTGTATCACCTGGCCGCCCGACTGGACGGCCGCTATACGCCAATCGCGCTGCGTCTCGCGCCCACGCCGCCGGCGTGGCTGGCCGTCTGTCTGCCGTTGCCGGCGCGCTGACAAGCGCGCCGTGGTGGCGGTGGGTGCGGCGGGCAGCGAGATCAGGCGTGCGCGGCACTCATTGAAACCGACTAGACGAAGCAGGAGCAGTACCCATGGCAGTAAGCGTTTTCGATCTCTTCAAAATCGGCATCGGGCCGTCGAGTTCGCACACCGTAGGGCCGATGCGCGCGGCGCTGATGTTCGCGGAAGGACTCGAGCGCGACGGACTGCTCGCGTCCACCGCCTCCGTGAAGGTCGAGCTGTACGGCTCGCTCGGCGCGACCGGCAAGGGCCACGGCACCGACCGCGGCGTGATGCTCGGCCTGATGGGCGACGCGCCCGACACCGTCAACCCCGATACCATCTCCGAGCGCCTCGAAACCGTGCGCGTCTCGCGCCAGCTCGCGCTGCTCGGCAGCCACGTCGTCCCGTTCGTGCAGAAGGAGCACATCGCCTTTTATCGCCAGGCGCTGCCCGAGCATCCGAACGGCATGAAGCTGCGCGCGCTCGACGCGAGCGGCGCGACGCTGCGCGAGAGCACCTATCTCTCCGTGGGCGGCGGCTTCGTGGTCACCGCGGGCGCGGCCAACACCAAAGTGCTGGCCGCCGCGCAGCAACTGCCGCATCCGTTCGGCACGGGCGCCGAAATGCTCGCGATGTGCCAATCGACGGGCAAGAGCATCGCGCAGCTGATGCTCGACAACGAACGCATCTGGCATAGCGACGCGGAAATCCGCTCGGGCCTGCTGCGCATCTGGGACGTGATGCAATCGTGCGTGTCGCGCGGCTGCGGCATCAACAACCCCGACGCCGACGGCACGCTGCCCGGCCCGTTCCAGGTGAAGCGGCGCGCCGCGCAGCTCTACAAGGCGCTCACCGGCAACCCCGAGCGCGCGCTGCAAGACCCGCTCTCGATGATCGACTGGATCAACCTCTACGCGATCGCCGTGAACGAGGAAAACGCCGCCGGCGGACGCGTCGTGACCGCGCCCACCAATGGCGCGGCAGGCATCATTCCCGCCGTGCTCCACTACTACGTGCGCTTCACGCCCGGCGCCAACGAGCAAGGCGTGATCGACTTCCTGCTCACGGCCGCGGCCATCGGGATTCTGTACAAGCTCAACGCGTCGATCTCGGGCGCGGAAGTCGGCTGCCAGGGCGAAGTGGGCGTGGCCTGCTCGATGGCCGCGGGCGCGCTGGCCGCTGTGCTCGGCGGCACGCCCAAGCAGGTGGAGAACGCCGCCGAAATCGGCATGGAGCACAACCTCGGCCTCACCTGCGACCCGGTGGGCGGCATGGTGCAGATTCCCTGCATCGAGCGCAACGCGATGGCCTCGGTGAAAGCCGTGAACGCCGCGCGCATGGCGCTGCGCGGCGACGGCGCGCACTACGTCTCGCTCGACTCCGTCATCAAGACGATGCGCGAGACCGGCGCCGACATGAAGACGAAGTACAAGGAAACGTCGCGCGGCGGGCTCGCGGTGAACATCGTCGAGTGCTGATGCGCGGGCTTCCGGCGCAATTCAAACTTGATTCGGACGTATTCACATCACGAACGAAGGAGACTTGATCATCATGCAGATGCAGCAGCCGGACGATTCAGCCCGCGTTTCCGATTCCGCGACCGTCACCGGGGCGCGCCTCGTCGTGGACGCGCTCGTCGCCAACGGTGTCGAGCGCGTGTTCTGCGTGCCCGGCGAGAGCTACCTCGCCGTGCTCGATGCACTCGCCGACGAAACCGCGCGCATCGACACCCTCGTGTGCCGCCACGAAGCGGCGGCGGCCAACATGGCGGAAGCGGTCGGCAAGCTCACCGGCAAGCCCGGCATCGCGCTCGTCACACGCGGCCCCGGCGCGACGCATGCGGCGATCGGCGTCCACACGGCCTTTCAGGACTCCTCGCCGATGATCCTGCTGATCGGCCAGGTCGCGCGCGATCAGATGGACCGCGAGGCGTTTCAGGAGATCGACTACCGGCGCATGTTCGGGCAAATGGCGAAGTGGGTCGCGCAGATCGACGACGCGCGCCGTGTACCCGAGTATTTGAGCCACGCGTTCCATGTCGCGACATCGGGGCGCCCCGGCCCGGTCGTGCTCGCGCTGCCCGAAGACATGCTGAGCGGCGCGATTCCCGCAGCGCAAGCCCAGCACATCGCGCCTGCCGCGCAACGCGTGCAGGCGTCGCCGTCGGCTGCACAGATCGAACGGCTGCGCACGCTGCTCGCCGCGGCGAAGAAGCCCTTGGTGATCGCGGGCGGCCATGGCTGGACGCGCGAAGCGTGCGCGGACCTGCAGCGCTTCATCGAGCAATGGCAGTTGCCGGTGGGACTTGCGTTCCGCTTCCAGGACACGCTCAGCAACGATCACCCGAACTATGCGGGCGACGTGGGGCTCGGCATCAATCCGGCGCTGGCCGCGCGCATCCGCGAGGCCGATGTGCTGCTCGCGCTCGGCCCGCGCCTTGGCGAAGCCACCACCGGCGGCTACGCGCTCCTCGACATTCCGAAGACGAAGCAGACGCTCATCCACGTGCATCAGGGCGCGGAGGAGCTGGGCCGCGTCTATGCCGCCGATCTGCCGATCGTCTCGGGTTTGGTCGAGATGGCGGCGCAACTCGCGGCGCTAAAAGCGCCCGCCGCACCCGCGTGGGCGGGCTCCGCCCACGCCGCGCACGAAGCGTATCTCGCATGGCGCGCGCCGCGCCCCATGCCCGGCGATGTGCAACTGGGCGAAGTCATGCAACAGCTTCGCGCGCGCCTGCCCGACGACGCCATCGTCACGAACGGCGCGGGCAATTACGCGACCTGGCTGCATCGGCACTTTGCGTACCGCGATTTTCGCTCGCAGCTTGCACCCACCAGCGGCGCGATGGGCTACGGCGTGCCTGCCGCGATCGCGGCGAAGTCGCTTTACCCCGAGCGCGCCGTGGTCGCGCTCGCCGGCGACGGCTGCTTCATGATGTCCGCGCCCGAACTGGCGACGGCCATGCAATACGGCCTCGCGGTCGTGTTCATCGTCGTGAACAACGGACATTACGGCACGATTCGCATGCATCAGGAGCGCAACTACCCGAACCGCGTGCACGGCACGCAGCTCACGAACCCCGACTTTGCGGCATTTGCGCAATCGTTCGGCGCGCACGGCGAAATCGTCACGACGACAGCACAGTTCGCGCCGGCGCTGGAACGCGCGCTCGAGGCAGGCAGGCCGGCGCTGATCGAGATTCGCGTGACGAAGGAGGCCAGCACGCCTGCTGCGTCGCTCGAGCAGATTCGCGAGCAGGGAAGGAAAGCGCGCGGAGAATGAATCGCTTGGATTCCTGAATAAACTCACCTTTAAAAGATGAGCGCATAAAAAAGCCCCGCAGGCTTCAACCCTGCGGGGCTTCTTACATCAACTTGCGGATCAACCGCGAGCGCAGCGCTTACTTGCCGCCCACGCTCTGCAGCGTCGTCCACTTGCCGTCGACAACCTTGTACAGCGTGATGCCGCCATTCTTCAGGTCGCCCTTCGTGTCGTACGCGAGTTCCTTCGTCGTCACTGCCGGCATGTTGGTCTTCGCGAGGAACGGCAGGTACTTGGCCGGGTCCGTCGAGTTCGCGGCCTTCATGGCTGCGAACATCGCCATTGCGCCGTCGTAGGCGTACGGCGAGTAGGTCTGGACGTCTTCGCCAAAGCGCTTCTTGTACTTCGCGACATAGTCCTTGCCGCCCGGCATTTCTTCCAGCGGCAGTCCGGCGAGCGACGCCACCGTGCCGTTCGCCGCGTCACCCGCGATCTTCAGGAAGGTCGGCGTGTGCACCATCTCGCCGCCCATCAGCGGCGCCGTGATGCCCAGCGACTTCATCTGCTTGACCATCGGGGCCGCTTGCGAATCCGCGCCGCCGTAGTAGATCAGGTCCGGCTTCTGCGCCTTCAGCTTGGTCAGGATCGACTTGAAGTCCACGGCCTTGTCGTTCGTGTACTCGCGGTCGATGATCGTGCCGCCCGCTTCCTTCGCTGCCTTCGCGAACTGGTCGGCGAGACCCTGGCCGTAGGCCGTGCGGTCGTCAACCACGGCAATCTTCTTCATGCCGAGGCTCTTCACCGCGAACGTGCCCGCCACCGAGCCCTGCTGGGTGTCCGAGGTCATCATGCGGAACGTGGTCTTGAAGCCTTGCTGCGTGTATTCCGGCGCCGTCGCCATCGCGATCTCGGGGATGCCGGCGTTCGCGTAGATGCGCGAGGCAGGGATCGTGGTGCCCGAGTTGAAGTGGCCGAGCATGCCCTTGATGCCATCGTCGACGAGCTTTTGCGCGACGGTCGTGCCCGTGCGCGGGTCGGCCTGGTCGTCGGCCGCGTCCAGCACGAAGTGCACCGGCTTGCCGCCGATCACCGGCTTGGTCGCGTTCATGTCCTCGACCGCGAGCGTGATGCCGTTCTGGAAGTCCTTGCCGTAGTGCGCTTGCGCGCCCGTCATCGGGCCGGCGAAACCGATCTTGACGTCCTGCGCTTGCTGCGCGTTTGCCGTCCCCGCCAGCGACAGTGCGGCAACCAGCGTTGCGCCTGCCAGCTGCTTCATGGTGTGTTGCATGTTTTCTCCTTGGTACCTGGTGTATCGAATGAGCGGCTTCGGGTCTCGCCTTGCCGCTTCCTTGTCCCTGGGGGACGGTTCTTGCGACCGTGAAGTCTAGCCAATCGTCATCAGATTCGCATTTCCGCCTGCCGCAGCGGTATTCACGCTCACCGAACGCTCCGTAAGCAGACGTTCGAGTGCGTAGTCTTCGTCGCCATTGGCAAGCGCATGCGCCGCCACGCCCTGCACCGAGACGATCGGTCCGCCGCGCTTGGCCACGTCCTTCACGACGCCGAGCAGTTCGTCGCTGTCGCCCTCGAACAGCACGGCGTCGAATTCGGCGTCGGCGCTCTTCTTCACCGCAACGTGGGCCTTGAGCTCAGCCGGCAGCGCGTTCACGAGCGCTTCGCCCGCCGTGCCCTGGAACAGCGCGCGGTTGCCCGTGGCCAGCACGACCGCAAGCTGCGCACGCGCGCCCGTCGGTGTGGACGCCACGCACAGCACCGTGCCGCGCGCCGAAAGCGTGTAGGTATTGCGCTCGCCGGTCGGCCCCGGCAGCACCGCCGTTGCGCCCGCCAGCACGTATTGCAGATAGCCGTCGCAGCGCGCCGCGAGCGCGGGCTCGCGTTCGGCGATGAGCCAGTCGCGCAGCGTCGTAAGCGTCGCGTGGGTCGATTGCGGCGCACCGTTTTCCGCCTGCGGCGCATCCACCACGAGCGCTTTCGCGAGCGACTGCGGCAGCCCGGCCGGACGCTTGGCCAGAAGACGCGAGAGATACAGCGCGCCACCGGCCTTCGGACCCGTGCCCGAGAGCCCTTCGCCGCCGAACGGCTGCACGCCCACCACCGCGCCAATCACGTTGCGGTTCACGTAGATATTGCCCACGTGCGCACGGCCGATCACATGCGCGATCGTTTCGTCGATGCGCGTATGGATGCCGAGCGTAAGGCCGTAGCCCGTCGCGCGGATCTGCTCGAGCAACTTGTCCAGCTGGCTGCGGCGATAGCGAATCACATGCAGCACCGGTCCGAACACTTCGCGCTTGAGCTCCTCGAGGCTGTCGATTTCGATCAGCGTCGGCGGCACGAAGGTGCCCGCTGCGCAGCTCTCGGCCATCGGCATCTGCGTGACCTTGCGGCTCTTTTCGCGCATCGCGCCGATGTGCGCGTCGATGCCGCGCTTCGCTTCCATGTCGATCACCGGGCCCACATCGACCGACAGACGATCGGGGTTGCCCACCGCGAGTTCCTTCATCGCGCCCGTGAGCATTTCGAGCGTGCGCTCGGCCACGTCTTCCTGCAGGCACAGCACGCGCAGCGCGGAGCAGCGCTGGCCCGCCGAGTCGAACGCGCTTTGCAGCACGTCGGCGACGACCTGCTCGGCCAGCGCCGACGAGTCGACGATCATCGCGTTCTGCCCGCCTGTTTCGGCGATCAGCGGAATCGGACGGCCATCCGAATCCAGACGCTGCGAAAGCGTCTTGTTGATGAGGCGCGCGACTTCGGTCGAACCCGTGAACATAACGGCGCGCGTGCGGTGATCGGCGACGAGCGCCGCGCCCACGGTCTCGCCATCGCCCGGCAGCAGTTGCACCGCGCCCGCCGGCACGCCCGCTTCGCGCAGGATGCGCACCGCCTGTGCGGCGATCAGCGGCGTCTGTTCAGCGGGCTTCGCGAGCACCGTGTTGCCCGCGGCGAGCGCGGCGGCCACCTGGCCCATGAAGATCGCCAGCGGGAAGTTCCACGGGCTGATGCACACCACCGGGCCGAGCGGACGATGCGTGTCGTTCGAGAACTCTTCGCGAATCTGCGTGGAGTAATAGCGCAGGAAGTCGATGGCCTCGCGGATTTCCGCCACGGCGTTGGGCAGCGACTTGCCCGCCTCGCGCACGATCAGGCCCATCAGCGTGTGCATCTGCGCTTCGAGCAAGTCGGCAGCGCGTGCGAGGCAATCCGCGCGCGCTTCCACAGGCGTAGCCTGCCAGATCGGCGCGGTCGAGACGGCGTGCGCAAGCGCGGCGCTCACGTGCTCGCTCGTTGCTTCCACAACGGTTCCCACAAGGTCGCGATGATCGGCGGGATTGCGCACGTCACGCGCAGCGCCTTCTGCGATGTCGGCGTCGGCGAGCATCGGCGCGGCGCGCCAAGGATGATGCGCGCTCGCGAGCAGCGCCGAAGACAGCGAGGCGAGGCGATGCTCGTTCGAGAGGTCGAGGCCCATCGAATTCTGGCGCTCGCTGCCGTAAAGATGGCGCGGCAGCGGAATCTTCGCGTGCGGCGCGCCCGGCGGCACGACCTTCGCGGCTTCGTCGATGGGGTTCGCGACCAGCTCGCTCACCGGCACGGTTTCGTCGGCGATGCGGTTCACGAACGAGGTGTTCGCGCCGTTTTCCAGCAGGCGGCGCACGAGGTACGCAAGCAGCGTTTCATGCGTGCCGACCGGCGCGTAGACGCGGCACGGACGGTTGAGCTTGCCCTGCGAAACCGGGCCCGTGACTTCCTCGTACAGCGGCTCGCCCATGCCGTGCAGGCACTGGAACTCGTACTGGCCGGGATAGTAGTTATTGCCCGCGAGGTGATAGATCGCCGAGAGCGTGTAGGCGTTGTGCGTGGCGAACTGCGGATACACCGCGTCGGGCGCGCCGAGCAGCCGCTTCGCGCAGGCGATGTACGACACGTCGGTGTAGATCTTGCGCGTGTAGACCGGATAGCCCTCGAGGCCGTCCACCTGGGCGCGCTTGATTTCCGTATCCCAGTACGCGCCCTTCACGAGGCGCACCATGATGCGGTGACGGCTGCGGCGCGCGAGATCGACGATGTAGTCGATCACGAACGGGCAGCGCTTCTGGTAAGCCTGCACCACGAAGCCGATGCCGTTCCAGCCCGCCAGTTCCGGGTCGAAGCACAGCGCTTCGAGCAGGTCGAGCGAGAGCTCAAGGCGGTCGGCTTCCTCGGCGTCGATATTGAGGCCGATATCGTAGCGGCGCGCCAGCACGGCGAGCGCGCGCACGCGCGGCAGCAGCTCGCTCATGGTGCGTTCCTGCTGCGCGCGCGAATAGCGCGGATGCAGCGCGGAGAGCTTGATCGAAATGCCCGGGCCTTCGTAGATGCCGCGCCCGCCCGCGGCCTTGCCGATCGCGTGGATGGCCTGCTCGTAGGAGGCGTAGTAGCGCTGCGCGTCGGCTTCGGTGGTGGCCGCCTCGCCGAGCATGTCGTACGAGTAGCGGAAGCCGCGCGCTTCGAACTTGCGGCTGTTGGCGAGCGCCTCGGAGATGTTCTCGCCCGTGACGAACTGCTCGCCCATCAGGCGCATGGCCATGTCCACGCCCTTGCGGATCAGCGGCTCGCCGCCCTTGCCGATCATGCGCGTGAGCGCCGAGGAAAGGCCCGTCTCGCTGTTGGTCGTGACCAGCTTGCCGGTGATCATGAGGCCCCACGTCGCGGCGTTCACGAACAGCGAGGGCGCGTGGCCCACGTGCGATTTCCAGTCACCCTTGCTGATCTTGTCGCGAATCAGCGCATCGCGCGTGGCGCGGTCGGGAATGCGCAGCAGCGCTTCGGCGAGGCACATCAGCGCGACGCCTTCCTGGCTCGACAGCGAGAACTCGTGGATCAGGCCTTCGACGCCGCCGCCGGTGCCCTTGGCGCGCAACGCCTCGACGAGCTTCGTGGCGAGCTTCGTGACGTCGCCGGTGAGGTTCGCGGGCAGGCGCGCCTCGCCGATCAGGAACGGCACGCATTCAGGCTCAGGACGGCGATACGCGGCCGTAATGGCTGCGCGAAGCACCGACTGCGGCTGAATGTTCTGGGCGAAGTCGAGGAACGGATGCGATGCGGCCTCTTCGTCGCCGTCGCCGGTTGCGCCATCGACGAGATCGGCGGCGCTCACCTGGCCGCTCAGTTCGGGAGGCAACTGGCCGTGCTCGATCTTCTCGAGGTAAGCAAAAATCGCTTGCTTGATGAGCCAGTGCGGAGTGCGCTCGAGGCGCGTAGCGGCATCTTTGAGCCGCGAGCGGAGCAGGTCGTCGACCTTGACGCCAAGGGTGGTGCTAGCCATGTTTCCTTCGCATGCCGGCCGACCCGCACCGGCGAAAGACCAAAAAGTGGCCGAATCGTACGCCTTCAAATAAAAAGGTGCAACCCTGTGGCGAGTATGGTTGCACCGTCCGCGAAGCCTTGTGGGGTAAAGGTTTGCGGCCAGCGCCGGCCAGTATTGGCCCGCGGGCTGCACTCGGTATTTTCCCTGGCGAACAACAATCAGGTGAACCCTAATCGATTCCGCCGCCGTGCCGTTATACAACCATTACAGGGGCCGATCATTGAATCCGGCGCGAAGGTGGAAAAATGGAAAAGTGGCTGGTGGTGGCGGGTGTCTGGTGCATGTGCGCGCTGTGCGCCATGTTGTTCATTCGCGGCGCGACGGCGCCGGCCACGCGCAAGGTGCGCGTATCACAAACCGGCCCGGACGGACGAGAGCGGCGCGCACAGGCGCACCAGGCCGCGCGGCGCTGATCAGATATCCAGCGGATCGACTTCCAGGTTCCAGCGCAGCACGCCCCGCAAGCCGCGCAGCGCGGGTTGCCACGCGCGCAGCGTCGCCTGCAGCGCGCCGCGCGACTGGCTTTCCACGAGCAGTTGCGCGCGATGCACGTTCATGACCTTGACGATCGTGAGCGGCACCGCGTCGTACGCGGTCACGCGCTCCGCGGCCGGTATCGTCGCGAGCGCCTGCGCCGCTTCGGCGAGAAACGCTAGCGCCGCTTCCAGCGTGCGGCCTTCGGCGCGCAGCAACGCCTGGTAGACGAACGGCGGCAGATGCGCGTCGCGACGCTCGGCGATCTGTGAATTCGCGAAGCCCACATAATCGTGGCGCGCCAGCGCGTGATAGATCGCGTGACGCGGGTAGCGCGTCTGCACGATCACCTCGCCGGGTAGCCCTGCGCGTCCGGCGCGGCCGCTCACCTGCATCAATTGCGCGAATAGCCGCTCGCTCGCGCGGAAATCGTGCGAGAACAGCGCGTTGTCGGCATTGAGCACGCCCACCAGCGAGACGCGCTGGAAGTCGTGCCCCTTCGCGATCATCTGCGTGCCCACGAGGATGTCGACATCGCCGGCGTGCACGTCGGAGAACAGCGCCTGCGCGCTGCCCTTGCGGCGCGTGCTATCGGCATCGATGCGCAACACCCGCGCACCGGGAACCGCGCTCGCCAACGCTTCCTCGATGCGCTGCGTGCCGCGCCCCATCGGCGCGATATCGACGTTGCCGCAGTCGGGACACGAATGCGGAATGCGCGATTCCCAGCCGCAATGGTGGCAGCGCAGCGCCCGCTCGGGCTTGTGCAGCACCACATAGGCACTGCAGCGCGGGCAGCCCGCCACCCAGCCGCAGGCATCGCACGACAGCACGGGGGCATAGCCGCGCCGGTTCAGGAACACGAGACTCTGCTCGCCGCGCTCGAGACGCGCCTTCATCGCCGCGATCAACGGGCCGGAAAGGCCCTCGAACGAGGCGCGGCCGCGCCGGCGCTCTTCTTCGAGATCGATCAGCTTGACGACCGGCAGCACCGCATCGGCGATGGCCCGGCGTGACAGCGTGAGGCGCGTATAGCGACCCTGCTCCGCCTGCCACCAGCTTTCGAGCGACGGCGTGGCCGAGCCCAGCACGACCGGCACGCCCAACTGCTTCGCACGCCAGACCGCCAGATCGCGCGCCGAATAGCGCAGCCCCTCCTGCTGCTTGTAAGCGGGGTCGTGCTCCTCGTCCACCACCAGCATGGCCACGCGCGGCAGCGAGGCCAGCACGGCGAGGCGCGTGCCCAGCACGATGCGTGCGCGCCCCGTGTGCGCGGCCAGCCAATGGCGTGCACGCTCGCCCTCGGCGAGGCCGCTGTGGAGCGTGACGATCGCGTCGTCGGGCAGCACACCCGCGAAACGCGTGCGAAATGCCGCCTCGAACTGGGGCGTGAGATTGATCTCGGGGACGAGAACGAGCGCCTGGGCGCCCGGCTCACGTTCGAGCAAGCCCGACAGCGCGCGCAGATAAATCTCGGTCTTGCCGCTGCCAGTTACGCCGTGAAGCAGGAACGGCGCAAAACCGCGCGCGTCGAGGATTGTCTCGACGGCGACAGCCTGTTCGTCGCTCAGCACGGGCAAGGCCGCAGCCACAACGGCATGGCAGGGGATGCTGGCGCGATCGGCGCGGCTTTCGCCGCCATCGCCGCCCGGCAAGCGTCCTGCGCCACCGAACGCGACGCACTCGTATTCGACCCAGCCTGCTTCGCGCCAGGATTCGAGTGTGGCCGCCGCCTTCGGATGCAGCGAGCGGGCATCGGCGAGATCGAATTCGCTGGCATCCACCAAGGCCTGCGCGAGCCGCCGCAATGCCTGGGCGCGCGCGGGCAACGCGTCGGGCAGCGCCTCGCGTCCCGCCGGCAGCAGCCGGTAACGCTCCTCGGGCGCAAGCAAACGCGGCCAGCGCGCCGGGTCGCGCAGCGCCTGTGGCAGCGCCGGCAGCGCGACCTCCCCCAACCCGCGCTGATAGTAGTCGGCGGCAAAGCCCGCGAGCGCGAGCCACTGCGCCGAAAGCGGCGGTAAATCCGCACACACGGCGCTCACATCGCGCAGCTTGTTGGCAGGCACGTCACTGTGAGCGCTCACTTCGCAGATCAAGCCCACCACGTCGCGGCGGCCGAACGGTACGCGCACCAGCATGCCGGGATGCGGCGCCGGAGCCTCGGGCGGATAGCGGTAGTCGTAGAGGGCAGGCAGCGGGTGGTCGAGCGCCACGCGCACGAAGCACGGCATCATGCTCCGCCCCAACGTGGGCGAGGCAAACACTGTGCGCTGGCGCACCGACGTCCGAAGTTAAAGTAGAACTTCACTTTCTGCGCTAAGTTTTGGATTCCGCAGAACAATCGCGCTTTCGTCGCTGCGCCTGTGGATAACTTTGTTAAGAACTTGGCCACCCTGCTTTGCCCGGAAGACGACGGGCCCATTATGTGAGACACCGCACAAAGGGTCGCGGAGCGCCGAAAGCCTTACCTGTCAAGGTCTCGATTGATTGTTCACAAGCCCCGCTGACGCTGTGCGGCAATTTTTCCCTCTTGCGCGCCGCAACGAGGTAAGTGTGTATAAGTCAAGTCTTGACAGCAACGCAACGGCATCTGGAGGGCCTCTCGCGCCGGTCGCGGATCAAGCTGGACCCTGATGCCCGGAGCCCAGCTTGTTGCAATGCAACAAAATTCAGGCCGACGCAGCGCGCATGGCGCGGCTATGGCCATGCACTTCATCCACGAGTTCGGCGACGCTCTCCGGCGGCGTGAACTGCGAAATGCCATGCCCAAGGTTGAAGACGTGGCCCGGCTGAGCGCCGTAGCTCTCGAGCACCGCACGCGCCTGCTCGCGAATCGCCGCCGGCGAGGCGAACAGCACGGTCGGATCGAGGTTGCCCTGAAGCGCCACGCGATCGCCCACGCGCTCGCGCGCACGGCCGAGGTTGACGGTCCAGTCGAGGCCGACCGCGTCGACACCCGTTTCGGCGATCTCGTCGAGCCATAGGCCGCCGCCCTTCGTGAAGGTGATCACCGGAACGCGCTCGCCGTCGTGCTCGCGCTTGAGCTGCGCCACCACGCGCTTGATGTATGCAAGCGAGAAGCGTTGATAGATGCCGTCCGCGAGCGCGCCGCCCCAGGTGTCGAAGATCATCACGGCTTGCGCGCCGGCTTCGATCTGCGCATTGAGATACGCGGCCACGGCTTGCGCGTTGACTTCGAGAATGCGCTCCATCAGATCGGGGCGCGCGTACAGCATCGACTTCACGGTGCGAAAATCGTCCGAGCCGCCGCCCTCGACCATGTAGCAGGCAAGCGTCCACGGGCTGCCCGAGAAGCCGATGAGCGGCACGCGCTGGCGACCTTGCGCGTCGGTGAGCGCGCGGCGAATCTCGCGCACTGCGTCGGTCACATAGCCGAGCGTCTCGCCGATGTCGGGCACCGCGAGCTTCGCGACATCCTCTTCGCTGCGCACCGGATGTGCGAACTTCGGACCTTCGCCAGCCTGGAACGAGAGGCCGAGACCCATCGCATCGGGAATCGTGAGGATGTCAGAGAACAGAATGGCGGCGTCGAGCGGATAGCGATCGAGCGGCTGCAGCGTCACCTCGGTCGCGTAATCGGGATTCTTGGCGAGACCGAGAAAGCTGCCCGCGCGGCTGCGCGTGGCGTTGTACTCCGGCAGATAGCGGCCCGCCTGGCGCATCAGCCAGATTGGCGTGTATTCGGTCGGCTGACGCAGCAAGGCGCGCAGAAAGGTGTCGTTCAGAAGAGTGTGGGCCACGGGCGGGAAGCGCTGGTCGCGCGAGATTCGAAAGCAGACGGCCATTCTACCGGAGCCGCCGCCGCGACATGACGCTGATGGCCGGGATAAGGCGCTCCGGACCGCGCGCCGCACACGCATCCACCGGAGACCAACCAGGTCAGCCCACGCTTAACGCATGAATGCGGGCAGGCTATGATCGGATGCCTTTCCGATCCATTACATCGAAACCGCCATTAGAAGAGGAGACACACAGCATGAACAATAAGAAGGTCGCCGCTGCCTGCTCAGCCATCGCCGCGCTGGTCGGCGGGCTCACCGGAGCGCCGCACGCATTTGCGCAGAGCACGGCCACGCCGGGCGTGGCGACGCAGAGCGCCAGTACGCCCTCGCGGCTCGACCAAGTGCTCTCGCGCGGCACGCTGCGCGCGTGCACGACGGGCGACTACAAACCGTATTCGTTCTACAAGCAGGACGGCACGTTCGAGGGCATCGACATCGATATGGCCGAGTCGCTCGCGAAGTCGCTGGGCGTGAAGGCCGAGTTCGTGAAGACGACATGGTCGAACCTGATGAACGACTTCCTCGCGAAATGCGACGTCGCCTTGGGTGGCGTGTCGACCACGCTCGAACGGCAAAAGCGCGCATTCTTCACCGAGGCGTACCAGGTCGACGGCAAGACGCCTATCGTGCGCTGCGACGACGTGAGCAAATATCAAACGGTTGCGCAGATCGATCAGCCCGCCACGCGCGTGATCGTGAATCCCGGCGGCACGAACGAACGCTTCGCAAAGCAGTTCTTCCCGCACGCGAATCTCACCGTCTATCCGGACAACGTAACGATCTTCAAGCAGATCCTGGCCGGCAAGGCGGACGTCATGGTCACCGACGCATCCGAAACACTGTTGCAGCAGAAGCTCAACCCGGGACTGTGCTCGGTGCACCCCGACAAGCCATTCCAGTACGGCGAGAAAGCATGGATGGTGCCGCGCGGCGACGTGGTGTTCCAGCAATATGTCGATCAATGGCTGCACCTTGCGCGCGCAAGCGGCGAGTATCAGGCAATCTCCGACAAATGGCTCAAGTAAGGTGACGATGCAATAAACTGCGCCGGGACTCATCCCGGCGCGGCATCATTAGCCCATCCATATGAGGAGTTGCAACCACTCGTTGCAATGCCATATGAGCAATCCTTGCACCGCACGCATGGATTCAACCGGAAATATCGACTCGATCCGCATATGCGGTTTGCGTTTTTATGCAGCCGATTTCCGGTAATGGCCACACAGCGCGGCATTCTTCATGCATTTGGAATAACATCTCTAATTCGCGTCCACGCAGCGTCTGACAGCATCCAAAAAACGCAGGTAAAAATGACTTTCATGAAACGCTCGGGACGGCAAAAAATCCCACAAAGCCTTATCTGACGGACGTTACAACCTGAAACACTTTGTTACCGCCAAGGTTCATTAATTCGCCCACAATGCCTTCAACGGTTTCAACACGGATGCGGCGCGGTGCAAGTGTGAGCGGACATAATACACCTGCCTGTCGGCGTCAAGCCGAAGCCCTGTCAGGGGCATCCTTGTTGGAGCCGTAACCGGCGTTTTGCGTTCCAAGACCCGGCTCCTCCTTTGGTCTCCTCGCGCTAACCCCGTAGCGTGTGGTTTTTAGCGGGCTCCAGGCCCGCTTTTTTTTCGTCTATTGCTTTCCCACTCGCTTTTATCGTCGATTTGGTGCGATCGCGGGAATAATCGCGGGCACAAACCTCATTCGCCTGCATTTCTTATTTGATTGCTCGCCGTGTTAGCCGGACGGTTAATTCGCAACCGCGTCGATTGGCCAGCCAATTTGTTCGGCCTGCAAAACATCGGTTCATTCATGGCGCTTGTCCCTTTGGCGGTTTCGCGGCGGCAGCGTGCCGCGAAACCGCCGCGACATAACGGCATCAAGCGGTTTTTTGCTCGCTGATTTTAAGTTCGTCGATCATGCGCGAGCGCATCACGAACTTCTGCACCTTGCCCGTCACCGTCATCGGCATCTCGTCGACAAAACGGATGTACTTCGGGATCTTGTAGTGCGCAATCTGCCCCTGGCAAAACGCCTGGATCTCCTCGGGCGTCGCGGCTTCGCCCTGGCGAAGCACGATCCACGCGCACACCTCTTCGCCATACTTCGCATCGGGCACACCGAACACCTGCACCGACTGCACCTTCGGATGGCGGAACAAGAACTCCTCGATCTCGCGCGGATAAATGTTCTCTCCGCCCCTGATCAACATGTCTTTCAGGCGCCCGACGATATTGCAATAGCCTTCAGCGTCGATCGTCGCGAGGTCGCCCGTGTGCATCCAGCCATCGACGATTGCTTCGGCTGTCTTCGCTTCGTCGTCCCAGTAGCCACGCATCACCGAGTAGCCCTTCGTGCAGAGCTCGCCCGTCTGGCCCACCGGCACGATGTTGCCGAGCGGATCGACGATCTTCACCTCCAGGTGCGGCTGGATCCGCCCCACTGTGGTCGTGCGCTTGTCGAACGGGTCGGTCGTCGCGCTCTGGAACGACACCGGGCTCGTCTCCGTCATGCCGTACGCGATGGTGATCTCGGCGAGGTGCATCTTCGAGACCACGCGCTTCATTGTTTCGATCGGACACGGCGATCCCGCCATGATGCCGGTGCGCAAGCGCGAGAGGTCGAAGCGCTCGAAGTCGGGATGATCGAGCTCCGCGATGAACATGGTGGGCACGCCGTGCAGCGCGGTGCAGCGCTCCTCCGACACCGCTTCGAGCGTAGCGCGCGGGTCGAACGCCTCACCCGGAAACACCATCGCCGCACCCACCGACACGCACGCGAGCACCGCCAGCACCATGCCGAAGCAGTGATAAAGCGGCACCGGAATGCATAGCGAATCTTCTTCGGAGAGCCGCATCGCCATGGCGATGAAGCGCCCGTTATTGAGCACGTTGCTATGCGTGAGCGTGGCACCCTTCGGATTGCCCGTGGTGCCGCTCGTGAACTGAATGTTGATGGCGTCGTTGGCATCGAGCGTCGCGCCGATCGCATCGAGTTCAGCACGGCCGTTGAGTTCGAGCCGCTCCCGCCCTTGCTCGATCAGATCGCCGAAGTTCAGCATGCCGGGGGTTTCCGCATCGCACATGCGGATCACTGCACGCAGTTCAGGCAGCTTCGCCGCATGCAGGTCGCCTGGGGTTGCGCTCGCGAGCTCGGGCGCGAGCGTTTGCAGCATTTCGAGATACTTCGATGTCTTGAAGCTTTCCGCGGCGATGATGGCTTTGCAGCTCACCTTGTTCAGGGCGTACTCGAGTTCGGCGAGGCGATAGGCAGGATTGATGTTGACGAGCACAGCGCCGATCCGCGCCGTGGCGAATTGCGTGAGCAGCCACTCGAAGCGATTGGGCGACCAGATGCCGACCCGGTCCCCCGCCCTCACGCCAAGCGCCAGCAAACCAGCCGCCACCACGTCCACTTCTTCTGCGAACTCGCGCCAGGTCCAGCGGATGTCCTGTTCGCGGAACACCACCGCCGGGCGCTCAGGAAAGCGCTGCGCGGTCTCGCTGAGAAAAGCACCGATGGTCGCATTGGAGAGCGGTATGTCGGTCCTCCCACGCACGTAGGAAAGCCCGTCTTTCGGCGCGATGAGCGCTTCGCGCGCACCGGCAGCGTCGATGGCCATGATGGCTGTCTCCCCGGGAATCTCGCTCCCGATTGAAATGGATTTGAAAAACATTGTGCCACTGTGCGCGCGGCCAGCAGCATCAAGTAATACCCGCAACGCATGGGCGGGGACCAGATCCGCAGCGCGTCTCCAGCCGCTGCGAAGCCATGATTTCGCATTACCTTTCCGTAAACGTCAAGTAGATTTTCTTCCGTGGCCCGACAGCCTCCATGGCGGCGCCTCGGGCTGCGCTCCTGCTCGCCGGATCAGAAACCCAGCCATTTTTTGACTCTGCGCGGTGCTCTCGCATCGCACGCCTCGCCCGCCCGATGGATTTTTCTTTCAATTTGTAATGAAATGAGCTCTGCTTTGCAAACACTTAACGATGTTTTCGTTTCCGCCAATTTATTTGCAGTCCAAATTAATCAAGCGTCCAGAAATTCAACTTCAAAGGAGCAGCGATGAACGCCAGCAACACATCCAGCCACATTCGTCTGAGCAAGAAAATTTGGGCCGGAGCGCCCGGCTCCGACGCCAATGGATATTCCGATCCCTCCAATACGATTCAGTACGCCTTCGGAGTCGTGCCCGAGGGTCTGCACTACGCGAGCATCGCGAATCCGGACGGCTCAGTCGATGCCGGCAAGCTGATCGGCGGCGTGCTGTTGGTGGTTGGCGCGAATGAAGTCAAACTGGCGCTCGCCCCCGGCAAATACTGGCTTTACGAGTTCGTGATTGGCCGCAATGCCGACGGCGTCTCGTTGCAGTTCAGTCAGCGCACCGGCTGGGATTTCACGGCCGTCGTGAACGGCGAGCGCACCTCACCGGTCGACGATCAGGACGGTGCCATTGCGTTCGAAATCGGCACCGGCGTAGCCGATGTGCGCATCGTCGGCATCAACAAGGCGCTGTGCGTGGAAATCGACAAGCGCATGAGCAGCGGCACGGGCCGCACCGAAGGCGTTCTGTTCTTCGGCACGAGCTCGTATCTCGGCCTCACGCAAACCGGTTCGCCGAATTTCGACGGCACCGCTGTGGTCCGCCTCGGCGTGACGGGCGCCAATGGCAAGCTGCGCCTGGACGGCTTTGTGTCGGGCAACAACGTGTTCATTCACGAGATCGTGCCCAAGGCGTATTACGACGCCGGCGTGCGTCCCGATAAGATGGACGTCTACAACATCGATGGCGCATTCTGGTACAGCGCTGGTTTTCCCGACGCTCACGAGGTCACGCAGGAAGAACTGACGGCTCTGCTGCACAACCCCAAATTCACACCCGCTGCACGCGAGTTGATCCGCGCGAACGTGCATGCCGGCGACTGGCTGTTCACCAACCAGAACTACTTCTACCAGCGACAGGGCGTAATGCGCGTGGAAGTGACCAACAACAACGGGCGCAAAGGCAAGCTGCGACTCTCGAAGAAAATCTGGGCCGGCGTACCGGGCTCCGACGCCAATGGCTATTCCGAACCTGATGGCACGATCCAGTACGCGTTCGGCTTGGTGCCGGCTGGAACGCATTACAGCGCCCTCGCCGATGCCCAGGGTGCCGTGGACACGAACAAGCTGATCGGAGGTGTCCTGATGATAGTGGGCGCCGACACCATCGAGCTGCAACTCGCCCCGGGTTCGTACTGGCTCTATGAATTCGTGATCGCGCGCGCCGACGACGGCGTCTCGCTGCGGTTCCTTCAGCGCACCGGGTGGGACTTCACTGCACTCGTCGACGGCGAACGCCGCGCGCCCATCGACGACACGGATGGCGCAATCGCCTTCGAGATCGGCGCGCAGACATCTGAAGTCAACGTGGTCGGCATCAACAAGTCGGTGTCAGTCCAGATTGAAAAGCAATTCACGCCTGGTGCGCAAGAAAGCGAGAAGGTTGGCATCCTGTTTGTCGCGACCGATTCGTATCTCGGCATACTGCCGCGCGCCGACAACGGCAATTCCTGCGGCATCGTGCGCCTCGGGGTCACGGGTCCCAGCGGGAAGCTGCGGCTCGACGGCTTCACCTCCGGCAACAACGTGTTCATTCACGAAATCGTGTCCCAGGACGCGTACGACGCAGGCCTCTGGCCGATCAGCATGAGCGTCTACCGGACGGACGGCTCGCGTTTGTTCACCTCGGAGTTCAAGCTGCAGGGCGCGCTGCGCGCGGGTGAAGACTGGCGCGACGACGAAAACCAGCGTCGCATCACCGAAGCCGACCTCGACGCCCTGCTCGCCGACCCGAAGCTCACGCCGGCGGGCCGTGACCTGATCCTCAGGCACGTACAGGTGGGCGACTATTTGTTCTCCAATACGCATTACTTCAGCGAACGCCAAGGCGTGATGCGCGTGGAGGTGCTCAACGACAGTGGCCGCGGCTAACGGCTCACCCATGAAAAAGGGCTCCCGGTGGGAGCCCTTCTCGTTCGCGGCCACAGCCCGCCACACAGGGCGGGCGCGCCGGAATCAATGCTGATTCATCTTGCGCAGGCGCTGGATTGCCGCAAGCTGCGCGACTGCGTAGGCGAGTTCCGCCTGCGCCGTTGCGTACTCGAGGTTCGAACCTGCGTTCTGCAGTGCCTCTTCGGCGCGCTTGCGCGCCTCACCGGCCTTCGCCTCATCGAGATCCTTGCCGCGGATCGCGGTGTCGGCGAGCACCGTCACGGCGCCCGGCTGCACTTCGAGAATGCCGCCGGCGACGAACACGAACTCTTCATCGCCTTCCGCGCCCACGATGCGCACCGCACCCGGACGAATCCGCGTGATGAGCGGCGTGTGGCCCGGCAGAATGCCCAGCTCGCCCGCCTCGCCCGGAAGCGCGACGAACTTCGCCTGGCCGGCGAAGATGCTCTCTTCGGCGCTAACGACGTCTACCTTGATGGTTGCTGCCATATCTGTCGACTCCTAGGGTCAAAAAGTTGCGGCGGCGGATTGAGTAACGCGTCACTTATACGAGATAACTCATTCCGCCTCGTTGCCTGCAACGCGACCCTTACTGGATCTTCTTGGCCTTTTCGAAGGCTTCGTCGATCGTGCCGACCATGTAGAACGCCTGCTCCGGCAGGTGATCGCACTCGCCGCCCACGATCATCTTGAAGCCGCGGATGGTTTCCTTCAGCGGCACGTACTTGCCCGGCGAGCCCGTGAAGACTTCCGCGACGTGGAACGGCTGCGAGAGGAAACGCTGGATCTTGCGTGCGCGGGCGACCGACAGCTTGTCTTCCGGCGACAGTTCGTCCATGCCCAGAATCGCGATAATGTCGCGCAGTTCCTTGTAGCGCTGGAGCGTCTGCTGCACGCCGCGCGTGATCGAGTAGTGCTCTTCGCCGATCACGTTCGGGTCGATCTGGCGCGAGGTCGAGTCGAGCGGGTCGACTGCCGGGTAGATACCCAGCGAGGCGATGTCACGCGACAGCACGACGGTTGCGTCCAGGTGGCCGAAGGTCGTAGCCGGCGACGGGTCGGTCAAGTCGTCCGCAGGGACGTACACGGCCTGAACCGAGGTAATCGAGCCCTTCTTCGTGGACGTGATGCGCTCTTGCAGCTTGCCCATCTCTTCTGCCAGCGTCGGCTGATAACCCACTGCCGAAGGCATACGGCCGAGCAGTGCCGACACTTCGGTACCGGCCAGCGTGAAGCGGTAGATGTTGTCGACGAAGAACAGCACGTCGAGGCCTTCGTCACGGAAGTGCTCGGCCATCGTCAGACCCGTCAGCGCGACGCGCAGACGGTTGCCCGGCGGCTCGTTCATCTGGCCGTACACCAGCGCGACCTTGTCCAGAACGTTCGAGTCCTTCATTTCGTGGTAGAAGTCGTTGCCCTCACGGGTACGCTCGCCCACGCCCGCGAACACGGAGAAGCCGCCGTGTTCCTTCGCGATGTTGTTGATGAGCTCCATCATGTTGACGGTCTTGCCCACGCCAGCACCGCCGAACAGACCGACCTTGCCGCCCTTTGCGAACGGGCAGATCAGGTCGATAACCTTGATGCCGGTTTCGAGCAGCTCTGCGGACGGCGACAGTTCGTCGAACGCCGGTGCCTTCTGGTGGATCGCGCGCTTGTGCTCGCTGACGATCGGGCCCGCTTCGTCGATCGGGCGGCCCAGCACGTCCATGATGCGGCCGAGCGTCGGCTTGCCGACCGGCACGCTGATGGGCTCGCCCGTGTTCTTGACCACGGTGCCGCGGCGCAGGCCGTCCGACGCACCCAGACAAATGGTGCGCACGACGCCGTCGCCGAGCTGCTGCTGTACTTCGAGGGTCAGTTCCGACCCTTCGAGAATCAGCGCGTCGTAGATCTTCGGCATGCTCTCGCGCGGGAATTCCACGTCGATCACCGCGCCGATGCACTGTACGATCTTGCCTTCTACCAAAGCAGTTGTACTCATCGCTTTTCCTTTAGATACCTGAATTCTTCACTCGGCCGCCAGTCATAGCGGCGCGGTTCGCGTTCGGCTTGTGCCCGGTCAGACCGCTGCGGCGCCGCCGACGATTTCCGAAAGTTCCTTCGTAATCGCGGCCTGGCGGCTCTTGTTGTACGAGAGCTGCAGTTCGTTGATGACCGTCTTCGCGTTGTCCGACGCTGCCTTCATCGCGACCATACGGGCCGACTGCTCCGACGCCATGTTTTCCGCCACGGCCTGATAGACCAGGGCTTCGACATAACGCACCAGCAGTTCGTCCACGACGGTTTGCGCGTCCGGCTCGTAGATGTAGTCCCACTGCGACTTCGGCGTCGTACCGTCGTCGTTGCCTTCGAGGCGCTCGTTCGACAGCGGCAGCAGTTGCTCGATGACCGGCTCCTGCTTCATCGTATTGACGAAGCGCGTGTACGCCAGGTACACCGCGGAGAGCTTGCCTTCCGAGTACTGGTCGAGTTGCACCTTCACCGCGCCAATCAGCTTCTCGAGGTGCGGCGTGTCGCCGAGTTGCACGACGTTCGAGACGACCTTCGCGCGCAGACGGTTCAGGAAACCGAGGCCCTTGCTGCCGATCGCCGTTGCTTCGATCGACGTGCCCGATGCTTCCAGATCCTTGAACTTCTGCAGCGTCGCACGCAGCACGTTGGTGTTCATCCCGCCGCACAGACCCTTGTCGGTCGTGACGAGAATCACGCCGGCAACCTTCGCATCGTTGTTTTCCGTCATGAACGGATGGCGATACTCGGGGTTCGCACGGCTCATGTGCGCAGCGATGTCGCGGACCTTGTCGGCATACGGGCGGGCGGCGCGCATGCGCTCCTGGGCACGGCGCATCTTCGACGCCGCGACCATTTCCATCGCCTTGGTGATCTTGCGCGTGTTTTGCACGCTCTTGATCTTGCCGCGAATTTCCTTCATTCCAGCCATTGCTTGCTCCTTGATCGAAACGGGGCGGGCGCCCTGACTACAGCGAACCCGCGCCGCTTCAATGTCCGTTTATCGTGGTTGATTCCCGGACGGATCAGTATGCGCCGGACTTCTTGAAGTCCTTGAGCGCCGCGTGGAGCGCGGTCTCGTCGTCCTTCGACAGGTCCTTCTTGTCCTCGATGCGGCCGACGAGGTCGGCGTGCTTCGACTTCAGGTATTCGCGCAGGCCCTTCTCGAATGCCAAGACGTCCTTGACTTCGAGGTCGTCGAGGTAGCCGTTGTTCGCCGCGAACAGCGAAACAGCCAGCTCCCACACTTGCAGCGGCTGATATTGCGGCTGCTTGAGCAATTCCGTCACGCGGCGGCCGCGCTCGAGCTGCTTGCGGGTTGCTTCGTCGAGGTCCGATGCGAACTGGGCGAATGCCGCGAGTTCACGGTACTGTGCGAGGTCGGTACGGATACCGCCCGACAGCTTCTTGATGACCTTGGTCTGTGCCGCACCACCCACACGCGAGACCGACACGCCGGCGTTAATAGCCGGGCGGATGCCTGCGTTGAAGAGGTCGGTTTCCAGGAAGATCTGGCCGTCGGTAATCGAGATCACGTTCGTCGGAACGAATGCGGTCACGTCGCCTGCTTGCGTTTCGATGATCGGCAGTGCCGTCAGCGAACCGGTCTTGCCCTTGACTTCGCCGTTCGTGAACTTCTCGACGTAGTCGGCCGAAACGCGTGCAGCGCGCTCGAGCAGACGCGAGTGCAGATAGAACACGTCACCCGGGTAAGCTTCACGGCCCGGCGGGCGGCGCAGCAGCAGCGAGATCTGGCGATATGCCCAAGCTTGCTTGGTCAAGTCGTCGTAAATGATCAGGGCGTCTTGACCGCGGTCGCGGAAGTATTCGCCCATCGTGCAGCCGGCGTACGGCGCGAGGTACTGCAGCGCAGCCGATTCCGAAGCCGAAGCGGCGACCACGATCGTGTACTCGATCGCGCCCGTTTCTTCGAGCTTGCGCACCACGTTCTGGATCGACGAAGCCTTCTGGCCGATCGCGACGTAGATACAGATGAGGTCCTTGCCCTTCTGGTTGATGATCGTGTCGACGGCCACCGCGGTCTTGCCGCACTGACGGTCGCCAATGATCAGCTCGCGCTGGCCACGGCCGATCGGCACCATCGAGTCGATCGACTTGAGGCCCGTTTGCATCGGCTGCGACACGCCTTCACGCCAGATCACGCCCGGAGCAATCTTTTCGATTGCGTCGGTCATCTTGGCGTTGACCGGGCCCTTGCCGTCGATCGGGTTGCCGAGCGGATCGACCACGCGGCCGATCAGTTCCGGACCCACCGGCACTTCGAGAATGCGGCCCGTCGTCTTGACGATGTCGCCTTCCGAGATGTGCTCGTACTCACCCAGAATCACGGCGCCGACCGAGTCGCGCTCGAGGTTCAGCGCGAGGCCGAAGGTGTTGCCCGGGAATTCGAGCATTTCGCCCTGCATCACGTCCGACAGGCCGTGGATACGCACGATACCGTCGGTCACGGAGATCACGGTGCCCTGGTTGCGAACGTCCGCGCTCGCTTCAAGGCCCTGGATCCGGCTCTTGATCAGCTCGCTGATCTCAGAGGGATTGAGTTGCATTATTCGCTCCTGATGTTCAATTCTGTTGCGTGCCAGCCGCTGCGCCCGATGTATTTATCGGGGCGCTCAAGCGGTCAAAGCCACCTGCATGCTGGCGAGCCGCGCGCGGACCGAGGTATCGAGGACTTCGTCGCCGACCGTGACGCGCACGCCGCCGATTAGCGACTTGTCGACTTCGACTGCCGGCTTCAGCTTGCATTTGAACTTGCGTTCGAGACTCGCGACGAGGTCGGTCAACTGCGCGCCTTCGAGCGGGTATGCGCTCACGATCAGCGCGTCGGCCGCACCGGCCTTGGCGTTCTTGAGCGCTTCGAACTGTGCGTGAATTTCCGGCAGCAGCTCCAGGCGGTGGTTCGCGACCAGCATCTGCACGAGATTCTTGGCCTCGGCCGTATCCTTGAGCGGGGACTTCACCGCTGCAAGCAGCAGCTCCACGACCTGGGCATGGCTCACTTTCGGGCTTGTCGCGACCGACAGCACCTCGGGCAAGGCCGCAACCTGAGCCAGCTCCGTGACGAGCGTGGACCAGGCGGCGGTGTCACCAGCTTCGGCCACGCCAAACAGCGCTTCTGCGTACGGGCGGGCGATGGTTGCAAGTTCGGCCATGATCAGAGCTCAGCTTTCAGTTGATTCAGCAGGTCGGCGTGTGCTGCCTGGTCGACTTCGCGCTTCAGGATCTGCTCGGCGCCTTGCACGGCAAGTGCCGCGACTTCGGCGCGCAGCGCTTCGCGTGCCTTCACGACCTGCTGGTCGGCGTCGGCCTTAGCTTGAGCGATGATGCGAGCCGCTTCGGCTTGTGCCTGGGCCTTGATTTCTTCTGCGACGGCCAATGCGCGCTTTTCTGCGTCCGCGATGCGGCTTTGACCCTCGTTACGGGCCGAAGCGAGTTCTTCGCCAACGCGCTTGTGCGCGGCTTCGAGTTCCGCCTTGCCCTTATCCGCGGCAGCGAGGCCGTCAGCGATCTTCTTCGAGCGCTCGTCGAGGGCGTTGATCAACGGCGGCCACACGAACTTCATCGTGAACCACGCGAGGATCAGGAACACGACCATTTGCGCAAACAGGGTTGCGTTGATATTCACGGTGTTTCCTTTTACGTTGCTATTCCGGGGAGTTGAAACGGCAAGGCGCTCATCGGTTGTGAAACTCGATCAGCGCCTCGTCACCCGTTCCGTCCTGCGCCCGCGTCTATAGTTATAGGTCGGGCGCAACCATCCAGGGAACTTAGCCCGCGAGCTTCGAGAGCAGCGGGTTAGCGAACGCGAACAGCATTGCAACACCCACGCCAATCAGGAACGCCGCGTCGATCAGACCAGCCAGCAGGAACATCTTCGTCTGCAGCGGGTTCATCAGTTCAGGCTGACGTGCGCAGGCTTCGATGTACTTGCCGCCCATCAGGCCGATACCGATACAGGCGCCGATTGCACCCAGGCCGATGATGATGCCGATACCGATGGCCGTGAAACCCTGGATGTTGGCGATGAAAGCTTGCATGATCACTCCTTTGTGAGATTTTTTGGAACTGGGGATTTAAAACTGCAATTCTGGGTTCGACAAGCCCTTAGTGCTTGTCGTGTGCCTGGCCGATGTACACCAGCGTCAGCATCATGAAAATGAACGCCTGCAGCAGAACGATCAGGATGTGGAAGATCGCCCAGACGCTGCCCGCAATCACGTGGCCGATGAAGCCAAGCACCGTCGTGTCCGCGCCGAAGCTCCACAGACCGCCCAGCAGCGCGATCAGCAGGAACAGCAGTTCGCCTGCATACATGTTGCCGAACAACCGCAGGGCGAGCGAAACCGTCTTGGCGACGAACTCGATGATGTTAAGTGCAAGGTTCGGGATCCACAGGACCGGATGCGCGCCGAACGGGGCCGACAGCAGTTCGTGCACGAAGCCGCCTGCGCCCTTGATCTTGAGGTTGTAATAGATCATCAGCACGAACACGCCGAGCGCGATGCCGAACGTGCCGTTGAGGTCGGCCGTCGGGACGATGCGCTGATGCGGGAACACTTCGCTCAGGCCGAGCCAGCCAATCACGCGAGTCGGCAGATCGACGGGAATGAAGTCGAGGGAGTTCATGAGCGCGACCCAGACGAACACGGTCAGCGCGAGCGGTGCGATGAATTTACGGTTGCCGTGGACGATGGCCTTCGACTGATCCTCGACCATTTCCACCAGCATTTCGATGGCGCACTGGAAACGGCCCGGCACGCCCGGGGTCGCCTTGCGCGCGGCGAGGCGCAGCAAGAGGATGGTCACGAGGCCACAAAGGATCGACCAGAACAGCGTGTCGAGATTCCAGACATGGAAATCGACGATCGACGTCTGGTGCCCAGTGGCAAAGTTCTGCAAGTGGTGCGCAATGTACTCGGACGGACCCGGAGCGCTCGTTCCTTCGCTGGCTGCCATATCGTTAAAACCACCCAAATTGTCGAAAATCGGTTTTGGCCACTCCCGCGCAACAACCTGTTGCGGGAACGCACCGCCTCGGATCGAGTCTTACTCCAACATGTGCCAACCACTTGCCGCCTTGTTCGCCTCCACGCCTTCCACATGAAAGGCGGCGCGATGCCAGCTGCGGGTCAGCGCCACGCGAGCGCGATCCAGTATGTCTTCAGCACGATCAGGTAAGTGACGAGCAACGGGATCCATTGCACGTCGCGATACCAGAACGCAATGGCAACGAACATCGCAATCGTCGCCCCCATCTTGAATGCTTCGCCGAGCATCCAGTTCATCACCGTGCCGGCCCTGCTCAACTGCTTCAGGCGCGCCGCGAACAGCGCTCCGGGTATCCAGCAGATCGCTCCGCCCAGCAACGCGGACAGCGCTACGGCGTCCGGCGCAGTCGCCCCCGGCGGCTTATAAAACAGCCACCACAACAAAGCGGCAACCAGGGACAAAGCCACTTGCGCTGCTACGACACGAAACGGCGTGACGCGCGACGGGCGGCTCACCTGTGCGCCGAAGAGCTGCTCGGCTTCGGCCCGGGTGAGCGGAACGATGTCGTTGTTATCTTGCTGGTCGGCGTCTAGCTGATCCCATCGTGCGTTGTGATCCGTTGTGGAATCAACACGCGCACTAGCGGCTCGTCCTCTGTCCGGGCCTGCCCCCTGCTTTTCGCTGGATGCTTCGGCTCCGCGTTGTGGACCATCGGGCCCTTCATGCGCCTGCGGCGCCTCGTCTGGCCTCTGACCCACCATTGCGTTATTCCGGATATTTGGCTTCCGCCCGGTTTCTTGCAGCGCGCTTACAGCCCCGCCAACCAAATAAATCCGGGCGATTGTAAGCGATAGTTGCAGCCAATTCAAGACTTTAGGCCGTTTCATAACACGCATGAAATACTACTTCATCATGCGGAAAACGCACCATTACGCCGCAGGTAACGGAAACTGTAAGGTCACGCGCGAACGTCAGGAGAGCCAAGCAAAACGGGGCGCGATTTTACCGTGGAAAGATGACTGTGTCGCTGCATTGTGGTTTTTCTGTCAGAAAAAATACAACACTAGTCCACCACCGATAACGGCGATTACCCAGAACGGGATAGAGATCAAATGGAACGGCAGCCACACGCCTTGCACGCCGGAAAGCCGCACGGCAATCAAATTCGCCAGCGAACCGATGGCAAACCCGAAACCGCCGACGCTCACGCCAAACGCCAACGCGCGCCAGTCGTGCGTGAAACCCGCGAGCACGATGGCGGCAGGCACGTTGCTGATGCCCTGCGAGAGGATGGCGCCTGCTGCGTAGGCGCGTAGTGGCGTCTGCAATCCGAGATTCTCAAGTGCGTGGTGAATCCACGGCAGCGCGGCGGCACTGCGTAACACGATGAACATCAGCACGAAGATCAGCAGCAAAAGCCAGTCGATCTTCAGCACGATTTTCATGCGCCAGATGAGAAAACCGACTCCGACGCCACCCAATGCGATGCCCGCGCGATGCGTGTCTGCAAGCAGCACGAACGCTACGAAAAGTAATGCGGCAACGCCTGCCAGCGCGCGATCGACTTGATGGCGTTCGACGTCGATCGTCAAATCGAGTGGCTTAGGCTTGAAAAGAAGCGCGGCGAGCAAGAACAGCAGCGCCATCAACAGCGCGCAGAGCGGCGCAAGCGACGCAACAAAGCGACCAAATGACGCACCGCTAAGTTGCCAAAGAAACAGGTTCTGCGGGTTGCCTAGCGGCGTGAGCACCGAGCCCGCATTCACGGCGAGCGCGATCACGATGACAAGCCGCTTTAGCGGCAGCGGCGTAAGTCGGTGCAACGACAGCACGAGCGGCACCACGACAAAAAGCGCGACGTCGTTCGTCACCACCGTCGAGAGCAACGCTGCGAATGCAACGAGAAGGAATGCGAGCGAGCGCTCGGAACGAATCCGGCGCACCAGCCTATGCGCCACCCAAGTCAGGAATCCTGAGTATTCAAGCGCTTTGGTGAGAATCAGCAGACCGGCGAGCGTCATCACCGTTTGCCAGTCGACCAGCGCGGGAAGCGAAGACCATGCGCGCGGCGCGCAAATCTGCAACGCGACGAACGCGACGACGAGTATCGACAAAACCGGCTCGGCAAGCGCGAACGCGCCGAGCCCGCGCAGCACGCTTAACGGGCCGCGCAAAGCAGTATGGGATTCACGCACGGCAAACGACTATGAGCATGGAGTCAAACAGCAGCTTCGCCACGCAGGCGAAGCAGAATACCGTCGAGCGCATCGAGGTCGCCGAAATCGACAGTGAGCTGGCCGCGCCCTCTCCTGCCAAGCTTGATCTTGACCGTGGCAGCCAGCAAATCGGACAGCTCATCTTCGAGACGGCGCGTGTCGCGGCCGCCGTCGTGCGCGGCCTTCGCCTTCACTGCGGGGGCGGCCTTGGTGGTGTTCGAAACGAGCTTTTCCGTTTCACGCACCGACATGCGCTTGTTGACCACCTGATTGGCGAGCGTGATCTGTGTGGCCGCATCGACTGCGAGCAACGCACGCGCGTGGCCCATGTCGAGATCGCCTGCGAGCAGCATGGTCTGCACCGGTGCAGCAAGATTCAGCAAACGCAGCAGGTTCGACACCGCGCTACGCGAGCGCCCCACCGATTCGGCGGCCTGCTCGTGCGTGAAACTGAACTCGTCGAGCAGACGCTGAATGCCCTGCGCCTCTTCAAGCGGATTGAGGTCTTCGCGCTGGATGTTCTCGATCAGCGCCATCGCGGCTGCGGCCTGGTCGGGCACATCCTTCACGAGAACCGGCACTTCCTTGAGACCGGCAATGTGCGCCGCACGGAAGCGTCGCTCGCCCGCGATGATCTCGTAGCGCTCGGGGCCAACCGGGCGCACCAGGATCGGTTGCATCAGCCCTTGCGCACGAATGCTCGCCGCGAGTTCCTGTAGCGCGCCTTCGTCCATGCGCGTGCGCGGCTGGTATTTGCCGGCTTGCATCTGCGTGAGCGCGAGCGTATTGGGCGCGCCCTCGATCTTCACCGCTTCGGTAATGTCCGCGCTGCCGCCGAGCAATGCTTCGAGTCCTCGGCCCAGTCCTTTCTTCCGTGCTACTGCGTTCATCGTGCTTCCCCAGTCCGAGTCAGAGTGCGCGTACGCGCTCGATCATTTCCGCGCCGAATTGCACATAAGCCTGCGCGCCGCGCGACGCGCGATCGAACACCACGCCCGGCAAGCCGTAGCTAGGCGCTTCGGCAAGCCGCACGTTGCGCGGAATCACCGCGTCGAACACCTTATCGCCAAAGTGCTCCTTCAGTTGCTCAGAGACCTGTTGCTGCAGCGTGATGCGCGGATCGAACATCACGCGCAAAAGACCGATCACCTTCAGGTCGCGATTCATGTTCGCGTGCACCTGCTTGATCGTGTTGACGAGGTCTGACAACCCCTCGAGCGCAAAGTACTCGCACTGCATCGGAATCACGACACCGTGCGCCGCGCACAGTCCGTTGAGTGTGAGCAAGGACAACGCCGGCGGGCAGTCGATCAGCACGAAATCGTATTCGTCGTCGACCTGGGCGAGCGCAGCCCGCAAGCGGCGCTCGCGCTGCTCGACCGTCACCAGTTCCACTTCGGCACCCGCGAGCTCGCGATTGGCCGGCAGAACGTCGTAGCCCACCTGCTCCGGCCGCGTGCGCGCCTCCGGCACCGAAACGCCGTCGACCAGCACTTCGTAAACCGTGTTCTCGCACGCCGCCTTGTCGATGCCGCTGCCCATCGTGGCATTGCCCTGCGGGTCGAGATCGATGAGAAGGACACGCTGTCCCTGCGATGCGAGGCTCGCGGCGAGATTGACCGTTGTCGTCGTCTTGCCGACGCCGCCCTTCTGGTTCGCAACGCAGAAGATTTTTGCCATCTTTTGTGTGTCCCTTTTACTGCCTTAAAAAGTTTGCTTACGTTATAGCGTATATGCCGCTGGGCGCGCTATCCGGTCATTCGGCCTGGGCCATTCGGCTTGGGCCGTATGAGCCTGGCCATCTCCGCCAGTGAACCACGTTATTGTGTCGGCTTAACCACCACTTCGGTCAGATGCCGCTCCGCATCGAGCATCGGTACCGTCAGACGAATCGTCTGCAGCGTGCGCGCCCCGTCTGGCAAGCGCTCGATCTCGGTGTCGGGCCTCACGCCCTTCATCGCCCAGATCGCACCACCGTCCGCAACAAGGTGACGGGCCAGTGTAACGAAATCGGCCAGTTCCGCGAATGCCCGCGAGACGATCAGATCGAATTTTTTTGGCACTTCGATCCCAGGACGCAGCGATTCAACACGCCCCGTCACCACAGACAGATTCGCAAGATCCAATTCAGCCTTGGCCTGCGACTGGAACGCCGACTTCTTTTGCACGATGTCATTCAGGGTGACTTGCCAGTCCGGACGCGCAACCGCGAGCACGATGCCGGGCAAGCCGCCGCCCGAGCCAACGTCGAGCACCGAGGCGTCGGCGCATTTGGGTAAATGCGGCAGGATCGAAAGCGAATCGAGGATATGCTGGATGAGCATCTGGCGCGGATCACGGATCGCCGTCAGGTTATAGACGGCGTTCCACTTCGCCAGCAATGCGACATAGTCCAGCAACTGCTCGTGCTGCCGCTCGCTCAAATCGAGGGAGAGCGCCTGCGCGCCCTCCTTCAGCAGCCGTGCGAGCGCGTCGCGATCCGTGATGCCGGGTTGCCTTGCGCGCCCCGTCATTGAGCCACCGTCGTGTTGTCCGCGCCCTGATCGGACGGGTTCTGGCGCCGGCGGCCCAGGCCGCGCTTCAGGTGAACCATCAGCAGAGAGATAGCGGCAGGCGTGATGCCCGAGATGCGCGACGCCTGGCCAATGGTTTCGGGGCGGAATTGATTCAATTTCTGGCGCGCCTCGAACGATAGACCGCGAACTTCAGCGTAATCGATGCCGTCCGGCAGACGCGTGTTCTCGTGAGCGCCGTTGCGCTCGATCTCATCGGCCTGACGATCGATATAGCCCTGATATTTGATGCCGATTTCGATCTGCTCCTCGATCTGGGCAAGCAGGATTTCGTCGTCAGCAAGCGGTGTCTCAGGCGCGCAGGCGCCTTCGCGCAGGCCGCACACGCCATCGTAGCTCACACCAGGACGGCGCAGCAGATCCGCGAGGTTGTACTCGCGATCGATGGGTTTGCCGAGGAGCGCCGTTGCCTCTTCTGCGCCCAATGTCTTCGGATTCACCCAAGTCGACTTCAGGCGCTCTGTTTCACGTGAAACAGCGTCGCGCTTGCGGCTGAATGCATCCCAGCGAATATCGTCGACAACACCAAGTTCACGGCCGATTTCCGTCAGGCGCATATCGGCATTGTCTTCGCGCAGGCTCAGACGGTACTCCGCGCGGCTCGTAAACATGCGGTACGGCTCGGAAACGCCGCGTGTCACCAAGTCGTCGACCAGCACGCCGAGGTACGCTTGATCGCGGCGCGGACACCACGCGTCCTTACCCTGCACCTGCAAGCCTGCGTTGATGCCCGCAAGCAGCCCTTGCGCTGCGGCCTCTTCGTAGCCGGTCGTGCCATTAATCTGGCCCGCGAAGAACAGACCACTAATCACCTTCGTTTCCAGCGATGCCTTCAGGCCGCGCGGATCGAAGTAGTCATACTCGATCGCATAGCCGGGGCGCAGGATATGAGCATGCTCCAGCCCGCGCATCGAATGCACGAGCTCCAGCTGAACGTCGAACGGCAGACTCGTCGAGATCCCATTTGGGTAGAACTCGTTCGTCGTCAGGCCTTCGGGCTCCAGGAAGATCTGATGCGATTCCTTCGAGGCAAATCGGTGGATCTTGTCTTCGATGGACGGGCAATAGCGTGGCCCCACCCCTTCGATCACGCCTGTATACATGGGCGAGCGGTCGAGACCGCCGCGAATAATGTCGTGCGTACGTTCGTTGGTGTGTGTAACCCAGCAGGGAATCTGCTTCGGATGCTGCTCTGCCCTGCCCAGAAACGAGAACACAGGCACCGGATCGAGGTCGCCTGGCTGCTCTTCGAGCATCGAAAAATCGATCGAGCGACCATCAATGCGCGGCGGCGTGCCCGTTTTAAGGCGCCCTTGCGGCAGCTTCAGCTCTTTCAGGCGTGCAGACAGCGTCACCGCCGCCGGGTCACCGGCACGGCCGCCTGTGTAGTTGTTCAGGCCCACATGAATCTTGCCGTCGAGGAACGTTCCCGCCGTCAGCACCACCGCGCGTGCGCGGAAGCGGATGCCCACCTGCGTCACAGCCCCGACAACGCGGTCGCCTTCAACCATCAGATCCTCAACCGCCTGCTGGAACAGCCACAGGTTCGGCTGATTTTCGAGGCGCCGACGGATCGCTGCCTTGTACAAGATACGGTCGGCCTGCGCACGTGTCGCACGCACAGCCGGCCCTTTGGACGAATTGAGAATGCGGAACTGGATGCCGCCCTCGTCGGTGGCAGCGGCCATCGCACCGCCTAGCGCGTCGACTTCCTTGACCAGATGGCCTTTGCCAATGCCGCCGATCGACGGATTGCAGCTCATTTGGCCGAGCGTTTCGATGTTGTGCGTGAGCAGGAGCGTCTTGACGCCCATGCGAGCGGCGGCAAGCGCAGCCTCGGTGCCGGCGTGACCGCCGCCGACGACGATGACGTCAAATTCTGTGGGAAAAAGCATGGCTGGACCTCACGCATGGACGAATGGACCGCGTGAGCCTTCTCAGAAAAAAGTGGTATGCGCGAATTATAACGGTTTCGGGTTTTAGGTCGTTCACACCCGAATTTTTGTCGGCCGGAGTTAGTGCTTCAACTCCGGTCCCATGCAGAGCCGCAGAGTCAGTTAGCGCACGCGAATAAAAAACGGCGTGTTTCACGTGAAACACGCCGCCCATTTCTACAGAGGTTGACGAGATCAGACCTGCTTTTTAGCCAAACCAAGGTAAGTCTCGATCACCCGCGGATTCTGCGCCAGATCTTGCGCCGGCCCCTCGAGCGCCAGATCGCCGGTTTCCAATACGTAGCCGTAATCGGAAATCTGCAGCGC
The DNA here is from genome assembly GCF_051125215.1 of Paraburkholderia sp. A3BS-1L. NCBI lineage: Bacteria > Pseudomonadati > Pseudomonadota > Betaproteobacteria > Burkholderiales > Burkholderiaceae > Paraburkholderia > Paraburkholderia sp. A3BS-1L. The sequence continues at coordinate 3,244,869 of NZ_CP120442.1, forward strand.
GGCGCGAGCGTTCTGTTCGATCAGAAGCGTCGCCACGCCCGTCCGTCGCAAGGCGCTGATGATATGGAAGATTTCCTTGACGATCAGCGGTGCAAGCCCGAGGCTAGGCTCATCGAGCATCAGCAGATCCGGCTTGCCCATTAGCGCACGCCCGACCGCGAGCATCTGGCGCTCGCCGCCCGACAGCGTGCCCGCAGCCTGGGCGCGCCGCTCCTTCAGACGCGGAAACAGTTGAAAGACGTGATCGAGTTGGTCGAGAAAGTTGCGCTCCCCTGCCCGCTTACGCCGATAAGCGCCGAGCACGAGGTTGTCTTCGACGGTCATTGAAGCAAACAGCTCGCGCTTCTCGGGCACGAGACACATGCCGCGAGCGACGCGTCGCTCGATCGGCAGCATGCCGATTTCCTCACCCTGATAGGCGATCCGGCCGCTGGCATAGCCCGTGACGGGCAGCGAACCCATGATGGCGTTGAGCAGCGTGGACTTGCCAGCTCCATTGGGGCCAATCACGGAGACGATTTGCCCCGCGCCCACCTTGATTGCGGCCTTGTGCAGCGCCTCGATTTTGCCGTAACGGACGGCGAGCCCAGAGACTTCGAGTACAGGTGCGCTCATCACTCCACCCCGCCCAGATAGGCCTCGAGCACCGCCGGGTCCTGCTGCACGTCTTCCGGCAATCCTTCCGCGATCCGCGTGCCAAACTCCATCACGACCAGGCGGTCGGTGAGGTTCATCACGAAATCCATGTCGTGTTCGACCAGCAGCACGCTCATCCCCTCCTCTCTTAGTCTGCGTAGCAGACCCGCCAACTGTTGCTTCTCCTTGTAACGCAAGCCGGCTGCGGGCTCGTCGAGCAACAGCAGGGTCGGATCGCAGCAGAGCGCCCGCGCAATCTCCAGAATGCGCTGCTGGCCGAGCGCGAGGCTGCCGGCCTCGTCGTACATGTGCTGCTCGAGGCCGACGCGGCGAATCTGCCTGGCCGCCTCGCTCATCAGACGCCCTTCCTCCGCAGCATTGAGCTTTACGACGCTGCGCAGCACACCCGAATGGCCGCGCAGATGCGCGCCAATCGCCACGTTCTCCAGCACGGTCATCGTCGGCAGCAGCTTGACGTGCTGGAACGTCCGCCCGATACCGCGCGCGACGATTTCACGTGAAGTCAGCTTGTCGATGCGCTCGCCGCGGAACGTAATCGCACCGCTGGTCGGTTGCAGCACGCCGGTCACGAGGTTGAAGGTGGTCGATTTGCCCGCGCCGTTCGGGCCGATCAAGCCGATGATCTGCCCCGCCCGCACCTCGAAACTCACATCATTGACGGCGACGAGCCCGCCAAACTGCTTGCGCGCCTTATCGACGGTCAGCAGCATTTCGCCCGCGGCTGGCTTGCTGCGCTGCGGCAAGGCCTCGGCATGCTCGGGCACGTGAGCCTGCGGCCCGCGCGGAAAGAAGCGCGCCACGAACGGCCACACGCCGCGCCGAGCATATTGCAGCAGCAGCACCATCAAGATGCCGAACACGATGATCTCGAAGTTACCGTTCTCGCCCAACAGCTTCGGCAACAGCGTCTGCAGCCAGTCTTGCAGCACGGTGAGGATCGCAGCACCGAGGACCGCGCCCCAGACGTGCGCCACGCCGCCCACCACGGCCATGAACAGGTATTCGATGCCGTGGTTCAGGCCGAAGGGCGTCGGGTTCACCGCACGTTGAAGATGGGCGTAGAGGAAGCCGGAGACCGCCGCGAGCACCGCCGCGTAAACGAAGATCACCACGCGCATCCACGCCGTGTTCACGCCCATCGCCTCGGCCATCAAACCACCGCCGCGCAAGGCCCGGATGGCACGGCCCGTGCGGCTATTAAGCAGATTCTGAACAGAGATGACCGACGCCAGCACCACCACCCAGATCAGGTAATAGATATGGCGTCCCGATTCGAGCTTGATGCCGAGCACGTTGAGTACCGGAATGCCATTGATCCCGTCGTACTTGCCGAGCATCTCAAGGTTGCCGAACAGGAAGAACAGCGCGAGGCCCCAGGCGATGGTGCCGAGCGGCAAGAAGTGGCCGGAAAGCCGCATGGTGACGAGCCCCAGCACGAGCGCGACAAGCGCCGTGATCACGATGCCGACGATCAACGCCAGCCACGGCGAGACACCGTATTGCGTGGTCAGGAAAGCCGTCGCATAGGCGCCGAGCCCGACGAACGCGGCCTGCCCGAAGCTCGTCATCCCGCCGATGCCGGTGAGCAGCACGAGCCCGATGGCGACGATCGAATAGAGGCCGATATAGTTGAGCAGCGTGATCCAGTACTCGGGCACGTGCACGGGGCCTGGCAGCACCGGCAGCGCGAACATGACCACGAGGAACAGCCAGAAGAAGCGGTTGTGCAAAACGAGTCGTTTCATCGCGTCACTCCTCTTCCTCTTCGGCATGCGGCGTGGAAAGACTGCGCCACAACAGCACGGGAATGATCAGTGTGAACACGATCACTTCCTTGTAGGAGCTTGCCCAGAACGACGAATACGACTCCAGCAGGCCCACGAGCACGGAGCCGGCAGCCGCAAGCGGATAACTCACGAGGCCGCCTATGATGGCGCCCACGAAGCCCTTCAGACCGATCAGGAAGCCCGAGTCGTAGTAGATGGTGGTGAGCGGCGCCACGAGCACGCCGCACAGCGCGCCCAGGCCTGCCGCGAGCGTGAACGCGAGCCGCCCGGCCTGGGTCGTGCCGATGCCCACGAGGCGCGCGCCCAGCCGGTTCACCGAGGTCGCGCGCAGCGCCTTGCCCGGGATCGTGCGGTCGAAATAGAAGTACAGCGAGACGATCAGCACCACCGCAGTGCCGATGACCCACAGGCTCTGCCCTGAAATCGAGAGGCTTCCGACGTTGAACGTTGCGTCGGTGAATGCGTTCGTGCGCGAACCTTCGGCGCCGAACATCACGAGCCCGAGCCCCACCATCGCGAAGTGCACGGCCACGGCCACGATCAGCAGCAGCAGCGTGGTCGCCTCGGCGATGGGCTCGTACGCGAGCCGGTAAACGAACGGCCCCATCGGCACGACGATCGCGAGCGTGAGCGCGATCTGCGCGAGCATGGGCAGCGGCTGCCCGGCTACGCCGCGCGTCAGCGCATAGAGCGCGACAGGAAACAGCAGATACTTGCCCGCGAGCGTCACGAGCGTGCGCGGCGCGTGCTTGCGCCGTTCGGCGTGCCGCACGACCCCGGCAGTCTCCACCACGAAGCACGCGGCGCCCAGCGCAACGAGCAGCCAGCAGGTTGCGGGAAACTTCTGCGATTGCAGCGCGGCCAGCGTGAGCGCGCCGTATGAGACGAACTCGCCCTGCGGAATGAAGATCACCCGCGTCACGGAGAACACCAGCACCAATGCGAGCGCAAGCAGTGCGTAGATCGCTCCGGTGGTGATGCCGTCCTGCGCGAGGATCGCGGCGATCGATAAATCCATAACCCCTCTTTGTGTAGCGCGTGAAACCAGGAACAAGCCGGATACGTCGAAAAAACCGGCGATGCAAGAAAAGCGCGCGGCGCAGCCGCCGGGCTGCGCCGCCTTAAAAGAGACACCGCGAAGACGCGGTGCGCAGCCATTGTGAGTGACCGGAATGAACCGCAAGTGTTGAGGGCGCGGCGTGCGTTTCACGTGACGCCGCGCAGCGTCACGCCACTACATCGTGCGCGGCGCTCACTCGGCCTGCAACTTCCACTTGCCGTTAACGATCTCGACAATCACGCGCGCGCGCTCGTCGAGGCCGTTGTGATTGGTGGGTGTGGTGTTCATGATGCCGTGCGAGAGCGGCAGTTCCTTGACGTTTTCCAGCGCGTCGCGCAGCGCCACGCGGAACGCCTCGGTACCGGGCTGCCCGGCCTTCAGCGCCACCGGAATCGCGCGCTGGAGCATCTGGCCCGCGTCCCAGGCGTGGCCGCCGAAGGTCGCCACGGAGCCCGCGCCGTAGGCCTTCTCGTAGGCCGCCTTATACGCTAGCGCCGACGTCTTCACAGGGTTCGAATCAGGCAGTTGATCCGCAACCAGAATCGGGCCCGCGGGCAGGATCTCGCCTTCGCAGTCCTTGCCGCACACACGCAGGAAGTCGTTGTTCGCTACGCCGTGCGTCTGATAGATCTTGCCCTTGTAGCCGCGATCCTTGAGCGTGGTCGCGGGCAGCGCCGCCGGCGTGCCCGAGCCTGCGATCAGCACGGCGTCAGGATTCGCCGACATCAGCTTGAGCACCTGCCCCGTGACCGACGAATCCGCGCGGTTATAGCGCTCGTTTGCGACAACCTTGAGATTATGCTTCGCGGCCGCCGCGCCGAATTCCTTGTACCAGCTCTCGCCGTAGGCATCCGTGAAGCCGATGAAGCCCACCGTCTTCACGCCATGCTTCTCCATATAGCCCGCGATCGCATTGGCCATCAGGTCATCGTTTTGCGGCGTCTTGAACGCCCATTTACGCTTGTCGTCCATTGGCTGCACGATGGCCGCCGACGCCGCAAGCGAGATCATCGGCGTCTTGCCTTGCATCACGACGTCGAGCATCGCCAGCGAATTGGGCGTCACCGACGAACCGATGATCGCGTCCACGTGATCCTCGTCGATCAGCTTGTGCGTGTTCTGCACGGCCTTGCTCGTGTCGGAGGCGTCGTCGAGCACGATGTACTGCACGCTCTTGCCTGCGATCTCCTTGGGCAACAGCGCCACGGTGTTCTTCTCCGGAATGCCGAGCGACGCAGCCGGCCCCGTTGCTGACAGCGTCACACCGATCTTCACCTGCGCGGCGGCCATGCCTGCCGCCCCCATCAGCGCCGCTGCGAGTCCGGCGCTAATCGATCTCAAAACCCACTTTTTCGTTTTCATTGCGCGTCTCCAAACGCTTTGTCTGCGTGTTATCGAATCATCCGGCGCCAATTACTATGATCTTCGTAAATCCAGCGCTGGCCTCTGAGTGTAGTAATCAGGGTCCTGCATGTGATGCATGGTTTTCCCTGCCCGCCCCGCTTCGTTGCATCGGCAACAAAAAAAAGGCACCTCGATTCGAGCGTGCCTTTTTCGTCTCTTGCTTGCTGTGCTTGCGCGTTCCTCGTGAAACTCAGTCGCCGGCCAGCTTCCACTTGCCGCCGCTAATCTGCACCATCACGCGCGCGCGTTGATCGAGGCCCGCATGATCGTTTGCGCTCATGTTGAAGATGCCATGCGCGCCAGCAACGTCGTGCGACTCCTCAAGCGCCTTGCGCAGCGCCTCGCGGAACGCCTTCGTGCCCGGCTGGCCCGCCTTCAGCGCGACCGGAATCGCGTGCTGCAACAACAGGCCCGCGTCCCACGCATGACCGCCGAACGTCGAGATCGAGCCCGGGCCATAGGCCTTTTCGTAGGCCGCCTTGTATGCGAGCGCCGATTGCCTGACCGGATTCGAGGCCGGCAACTGGTCGGCCACAAGCAGCGGCCCCGCCGGCAGATAGGTGCCCTCGCAATCCTTGCCGCACACACGCAGGAAATCGTTGTTCGCCACGCCATGCGTCTGATAGATCCTGCCCGCGTAGCCACGCTCCTTGAGCGTCTTCTGCGGCAGCGCGGCCGGCGTGCCCGCGCCGGCGATCAGCACGGCGTCGGGATGCTGCGAGATCATCTTGAGCGCCTGGCCCGTGACCGAAGCGTCGTTGCGCGCGAAGCGCTCGTTCGCCACGATCTTGATGCTCTGCTTCGCGGCAGCGGCGCTGAATTCCTTGTACCAGCTCTCGCCATAGGCGTCCGAGAAGCCGATGAAGGCCACCGTCTTCACGCCGTGCGCGGCCATGTGCTGCGCGATGGCGCCGGCCATCAACTGATCGTTCTGCGGCGTCTTGAAAACCCAAGCGCGCTTCGCATCCATCGGCTCGACGATCGTGGCCGCAGCGGCCATCGAGATCATCGGGGTGGACGTTTCGGCAGCGACGTCGATCATCGCGAGCGAATTCGGCACCACGGTCGAGCCGAGCAGCGCGTCCACGTGCTCTTCGCTCGTCAGCTTGCGCGCGTTCTTCACGGCCTGGGTGGAATCGGTGGCGTCGTCGAGCACGATGTACGCGACGCGTTGGCCGGCGATTTCCTTCGGCAGCAGCGCGACCGTATTCCTCTCGGGAATCCCCAGCGATGCCGCCGGCCCCGTGGTCGACAGCGTCACGCCGATCTTCACGTCCGCCTGCGCCGCACCTGCGGTCGCCGCGAGCACCCCGGTCGCGACACAAGCCGCGCTCATCCAACGCCAAACCAACCGCATCTCGACTCCTTCGACAATCGTTCTCTTTATTGCCCCGGATTTTCGGCGAATCCGTAAAACCATCCGGGCAGATAATGCTGACCGCATGGTCGGCGAATGGCGAGTGTAACGGAGCGATGTTTGGCGCAGCAAGCGCTTTCCAATGGCTTACGGCGCGAATGCAACGCCTGGCAGGGCTCACGCTCGCTGCGGCAACGTTTGCTTAATTCGAAACGTGAAAGAATGCGGACGTAATCGTCGAAAAGCGCCGATTATTGGCGAACGCCATACCGAGGTAACGAGAGGAAAAAGAAGAAAAACCGGAAGGGAAAAGATAATCTGGAAGCGAGAACGTATGCCAGCCAAAAAACGGCGCACGAATATAAAAAGCGCTGTTGGATTTCCATCCAACAGCGCTTCCTTGTCCGGGCACTTTGTGCCTCAGTTGTCTCCTCGTTCTCCACCTGCAAATTTGGTGCACCAGAACTAGGTAAGACTTTAAACTTCACCCCCCCTATCGGGCAACTAGCATTTACCCCTAGTGGTGCAGTGCGGCACCTTAAGAGGGCAACTGCAAGGGCACCGCGCGAGCGCTGCGGGAGCGCTCCACGGGCGTTCTGGCGTGCCATTGTCTCATTGCCGCCGACCAAAAACCATGAAGCCGGACGTTCATTTGCTGCGCCGCTCTATCAAGCCCGCAACGGCCGCACGCGCGAGACGATCTCGCCAACGATGCCGCGCCGGAACGCCAGCACGCACGCGATGAAGATGAGGCCGGTCACGATCGTCGCCGACTCGCCCAGCGAGCGGAACCAATCCACGCCCGTCAGATGCGCGAGCGCGGTGCCGATGTCGCCGAGCCGGTCTTCGAGCGCCACGATCAACGCCGCCCCGAGCAACGGCCCGAACAGCGTGCCCATGCCGCCCACGAGCGTCATCAGGATCACAAGACCGGACATGGTCCAGTAGGCGTCGCCGAGCGTCTCGAAGCCGAGCACGAGCACCTTGAGCGCCCCGGCGAGGCCCGCGAGGCCCGCCGAAAGCACGAACGCGAGCAGCTTGAAGCGATCGGTGTCGTAGCCGAGCGAAACGGCGCGCGGCTCGTTCTCCTTGATCGCGCCCAGCACCTGCCCGAACGGCGAGTGCACGGTCCGCACGATCAACATGAACGCGAGCACCATCACCACGAGCACGACATAGTACAGCGTCAGATCGGAGTCGAGCGAGACGAGCCCGAACAGCTTGCCGCGCGGCACGCCCTGGAGGCCATCTTCGCCGTGCGTGAACGGCGCCTGCAGGTACACGAAGTACACCATCTGCGCGAGCGCGAGCGTGACCATCGCGAAGTAGATACCCTGGCGGCGGATCGCGAACAGTCCCACGATCAGCCCGAGCGCCGTGCCCGCGACCGTGCCGGCCAGCACGCCCAGCTCCGGCGTGAAGCCGAGCGACTGGATCGTGTAGCCAGTGGTATAGCCCGCCGTCGCGAGGAACATCGCATGCCCGAACGAGAGCAGCCCCGTATAGCCGATCAGCAGATTGAACGCCGCGGCAAACAGCGCGAAACACAGCACCTTCATCACGAAGAGCGGATACGCGCCGACGAAAGGCGCCACGATCAGCCCGATCAGCAGGACGCCATAAAGCACTTTTCTTTGCATCACCGTTCCTTGCCGAAGAGGCCAGCGGGGCGAATCAGCAGCACGATCGCCATGATCACGAACACCACGGTAGCGGAAGCCTCAGGCCAGAACACGCGCGTGAAGCCTTCGATCACGCCGAGCAGGAGGCCCGTGATGATCGAGCCCATGATCGAGCCCATGCCGCCGATCACGACCACGGCGAACACCGTGATGATCATCGGCTGGCCCATCAGCGGCGAGACCTGGATGACCGGCGCGGCCAGCACGCCCGCGAACGCGGCAAGCGCAACGCCGAAGCCATAGGTGAGCGTGATCATGAGCGGCACGTTGATGCCGAACGCCTCGACGAGCTTGGGGTTCTCGGTGCCGGCGCGCAGATAGGCGCCAAGGCGCGTCTTCTCGATCACGAACCAGGTGGCGAAGCACACGGCCAGCGATGCGACCACGACCCACGCGCGATAGTTGGGCAGATACATGAAGCCGAGATTGGTCGCGCCCGAAAGCGCGTCGGGCACGTTATACGGCTGCCCCGAGGAACCGTAGATCGAGCGGAACACGCCTTCCACCACGAGCGTGAGCCCGAAGGTCAGCAGGAGTCCATACAAATGATCGAGCCGATAAAGCCAGCGCAGCATCGAACGCTCGATCACGACGCCGATGAGACCCACCAGAATGGGCGCGACGAAGATCATCACCCAGTACGGCAGGTCGAAGTAAGCGAGGCCCATCCACGTGAGCATCGCGCCCAGCATGAACAACGCGCCGTGCGCGAAGTTGATCACGTTGAGCATGCCGAAAATCACCGCGAGGCCCAGGCTCAGGATCGCGTAGAACGAGCCGTTCACGAGCCCGAGCAACAACTGGCTCAGCATTGCCGGAAGCGGAATGCCAAAGATCGTCATGAAAGCCGCCATGAATGCCAACAACGGTTATGCACACAAGCAGCGCGCGGCGCGGGCTTCTCTTGCGCCGCGCCGCGTGCAGCATGCCTGACACCCCTGCGTCACACCCTTCGGGTCCGACAAAACGCCAGGGCGCTTACTTCCACAGCGCGCATTTGCTCTCCTGCTTCGTGGTGTACGCCTGCTCGCCCGGAATCGTCTGCAGGACCTTGTAGTAGTCCCACGGCTTCTTCGATTCGGACGGCTTCTTCACCTCGACCAGATACATGTCGTGGATCAGCACGCCATCCGCGCGAATGTAGCCGCCCTTCGTGTACATGTCGTCGATCTTCGTCTTCTTGAGCTCGGCCATCACCTTGTCGGAATCGGTCGTGCCGGCCGCCTGCACCGCCTTCAGATACGAGGTCACTGCCGAATAATCGGCCGCCTGCAACTCGGACGGCATCTTCTTCGTCTGGTCGTAGTAGCGCTGCGCCCACTTGCGCGTCGCGTCGTTCTGGTCCCAGTACCAGCCGGTCGTGAGCACGAGGCCCTGCGTGGTGTCGAGCCCGAGGCTGTGCACGTCGGGCAGGAACATCAGCAGCGCGGCGGTCTTCATCGTCTTGTTGATGCCGAATTCCTTCGCGGCCTTGATCGCGTTGACCGTATCGCCGCCCGCGTTCGCGAGGCCGAGAATCTGCGCCTTCGACGACTGCGCCTGCAGCAGGAACGACGAGAAGTCCGACGCGGAGAGCGGATGGCGCACTTCGCCGAGCACCTGGCCACCGTTCGCCTTCACGACATCCGCGGTGTTCTTCTCGAGCGACTTGCCAAACGCGTAATCGGCGGTCAGGAAGAACCAGCTCTTGCCGCCCTGCTTGAGCACCGCGAGGCCCGTGCCCTTCGCGAGCGCCACCGTGTCGTAGCCGTAGTGAACCGTGTACGGGGTGCACTGCTCGTTCGTCAGCGCATCGGTGCCCGCGCCGGTGTTGATGTACACGCGCTTCTTCTCGAGCGCGACCTGGTTCATTGCCAGTGCGGTCGCCGAGTTCGTGCCGCCGAGCAGCAGGTCGAGCCCGTCACGGTCCATCCATTCGCGCGCCTTCGACGCCGCGATGTCCGCCTTGTTCTGATGGTCGGCGTACACCACCTGGATTGGCTTGCCGAGCACCTTGCCGCCGAAGTCCGCCACCGCCATCTTGATGGCGGCGAGGCCGCCCGGGCCGTCGTCGTCCGCATAGAGGCCCGACATGTCGGTGATGAAGCCGATCTTCACCGCGTCGTTGGCGGCCTGCGCGGTCCCTGCGCTGAACGCCATCACGGCAGCCGAGGCGGCAAACAGGCCCGCAAGCCGCGCGAACGTGGTTTTCTTCATTGCAGTCTCCTTCATTTGGTTGCGTTGTTATTCAGGAACACTCCATGAACACCGGAGGCAAACGAATCGCGCGGCGCGGTCCTGCGCCCGCACGCGACAAAAGAAATGGGAACTAGACCCCCAACAGGTCATGCAGCACGGGCATCTTGCCTTCGAGCTCGGCAATGCCGAAGCGCTCGACGATGCGCCCGTGCTCCATCACGTAGAAACGGTCGGCGAGCGGCGCCGCGAAGCGGAAGTTCTGCTCGACCATCACGATCGTGTAGCCGCGCGACTTCAACGTGATGATCATGCGTGCGAGCGTCTGCACGATGACCGGCGCAAGGCCCTCGGAAATCTCGTCGAGCAGCAGCAGGTTCGCGCCCGTGCGCAGGATGCGCGCCACGGCGAGCATCTGCTGCTCGCCGCCCGAGAGTCGCGTACCCTGGCTGTTGCGGCGTTCCGCGAGATTCGGGAACATCGAGTAGATCTCGTCGAGCGACATCCCCTTCGCGCCCTTCATGCCGATCGCGGGCGGCAGCAGCAGGTTTTCCTCGCACGAGAGGCTTGAGAAAATGCCGCGCTCCTCGGGGCAGTAGCCCACTCCGCAATGCGCGATGCGGTAGGTAGGCATATGAATGGTCTCGCGCCCGCCAATGCGGATCGACCCGGTGCGCCGGCCCGTGAGGCCCATGATCGCGCGCAGCGTGGTCGTGCGCCCCGCACCGTTGCGCCCGAGCAGCGTGACGACTTCACCGCGTTTCACGGAAAAATCGACGCCGTGCAGGATGTGCGATTCGCCATACCAGGTTTGCAGGCCCGCGATTTCGAGGGCGCTTTCGCCGGATGCCGCATTCACGGCCGCTTCGTGCCCATGTTCCGTCACCGTGCTCATGCGTGCGCCCCCACGAGCGCCGCGTCGGCACTGCCCATGTACGCTTCAGCCACGAGCGGGTTCTTCGACACTTCCGCGTAGCTGCCCTCCGCCAGCACCTCGCCGCGCTGCAGAACCGTAATGGTGTCGGAAATGCCGGCGATCACGTTCATGTTGTGCTCGACCATCAGGATCGTGCGTCCGCTCGATACCTTCTTGATGAGCGCCGTGACGCGGTCCACGTCTTCGTGACCCATGCCCTGGGTGGGCTCGTCGAGCAGCATGAGTTCGGGCTCCATCGCGAGCGTGGTCGCGATCTCGAGCGCGCGCTTGCGTCCATAGGCGAGTTCGACGGTCGGCACGTCGGCGAAATCGGTGAGGCCCACCTGGGTGAGCAGATCCATCGCGCGATCGTCGAGTTCGGCGAGCGTGCGCTCGCTCTTCCAGAAGTGATACGCGGTGCCGAGTTGGCGCTGCAGGCCGATACGCACGTTCTGCAGCGCCGTCAAATGCGGAAACACCGCCGAAATCTGAAACGAGCGAATGATGCCGCGCCGCGCGATCTGCGCGGGCCGCTCATGGGTAATGTCGATGCCGTTGAAGACGATGCGTCCCGAGCTCGGGACCAGAAATTTAGTTAGGAGGTTGAAACAAGTGGTCTTGCCCGCGCCATTCGGTCCAATGAGCGCGTGAATCGAACCGCGGCACACCCGCAGGTTCACCCCGTTGACGGCCGTGAAACCTTTGAATTGTTTCGTGAGGCCGCGTGTCTCCAGAATCGTGTCGCCGAGAATCATGTCCCCTTCCACGCGAAGTAAGGCGTAACACTTCAGATCGTTCGTGCTGGGCAGTGCCCGACTTTGCACGACGCGCCATGTTTGGGCGCGCGTTTGCCCGCTCTCTCATTCCGCGCCATTGTCTCGCCAATGATGCAGCGCAATCATTGGGATTTGCACTTACGGGTGAGCAACACGGTTCACATTCTCTCAACGCGCAATTTGATAGCAAATAGCAGCATGAAGGCATCGTGATGACATCGATTTGAATGCACCGCGATTGCGCGCAAGACGTGGCAAAGCGCTTGCGCCGCCTTGCGCGGCGCAAGTCCTGGATAGTGGTCCGAAACGCGCGTCACGCAGGTGTCGCAGACGCACTCGCCTCATTGCGCACGTTCGTGGATGCGCCTGTCCGACGGTCTTCGCGCAGCATCTGCGCGGCGCGCTCCGCAATCATCAGCGTGGGCGAATTCGTGTTGCCCGAGGTGATGATCGGCATCACCGATGCATCCACGACACGCAAGCCCTGCACGCCGCGCACGCGCAGCCGCGCATCGACCACGGCGTCCGGGTCGTCGGCGCGGCCCATGCGGCAGGTGCCCACCGGATGGAAAATCGTCGTGCCCACGTTGCCGGCCGCCTCGCGCAGTTGCGCCTCGCTCTGGAACGCGGACCCCGGCAGAATTTCCTCCGGACGATAACCCGCGAGCGCAGCCGAGGCCGCTATGCGACGCGTAAGCCGCATGGCATTCGCAGCCACGCGCAAGTCTTCCTCGGTGGACAGATAGTTCGGCGCAATCACGGGCGCGTCCTCGGGGTTAGCCGACACTGCATGAATGCTGCCGCGCGATGTGGGCTGCAAATTGCAGACCGATGCCGTGAACGCGTTGAAGCGATGCAGCGGCTCGCCAAAGCGATCGAGCGAAAGCGGCTGCACGTGATACTGCAGGTCGGGACGCGTCTTGCCTGGATCGGACTTCGCGAACGCGCCGAGCTGCGAGGGCGCCATCGACATCGGACCGCTCTGGAACAGCGCATATTCCATGCCGATCATCAGCTTGCCCCACCAGTGCGCGGAGGCCGTGTTGAGGGTGCGCACGCCGTTCACGCGAAACGCCATGCGCAGTTGCAGATGGTCCTGGAGGTTTTCGCCTACTCCGCGCAAATCCTTCACGACGCTCACCCCGAGCCGCGCGAGCCGCGCCGCATCGCCCACGCCGGAGCGCTCCAGCAATTGCGGCGAGTTCACCGCGCCCGCGCTCAGAATGACTTCGCAGCGCGCACGCGCGAAATACGCAACGTCGCCGCGATATTCCACGCCCACGCAACGCGTGCCCTCGAAGATCATGCGCTCGGTGAGCGCGCCCGTAATCACGGTGAGATTGGGCCGCTTCATGGCCGCTCGCAGAAAGGCCTTCGAGGTGTTCCAGCGCACGCCGTGCTTCTGGTTCACCTCGAAATAGCCGACGCCGCCGTTCGGGCCGCCGCTGTCGCCGCGATTGAAATCGTCGACAGCGGGAATGCCCTGCTCCTGCGCGGCTTGCGCGAACGATTCGAGAATCCGCCACTTCAGGCGCTGCCTCTCGACGCGCCATTCGCCGCCTGCGCCGTGATACGCGTTCGCGCCGCCGTGGTGATCCTCGCTGCTGCGAAACACGGGCAGCACCGCATCCCACGACCAGCCCGAGTCGCCGGTCACGCGCGCCCATTCGTCATAGTCCTCGCGCTGGCCGCGCATATAGATCATGCCGTTGATCGACGACGATCCCCCCAGCACGCGCCCACGCGGATACGACAGCGCCCGGCCGTTGAGGCCTTCCTCGGCAACGGTTTTGTAGCGCCAGTCCGTGCGCGGATTGCCGATGCAGTACAGGTAGCCGACCGGGATATGTATCCAGTGATAGTCGTCCTTGCCGCCCGCCTCGATCAACAGCACCGAGACATCGGGGTCTTGCGTGAGGCGGTTGGCGAGCACGCAGCCCGCCGAGCCGGCGCCGACGATCACATAATCGAATTCGCCTTCCAGGCGGCGCGTGGGTGCGTCGCGTTCTTGTATGGCCATGGCTGGGTGTCTCCTGTCGATGGGGCCTGGCGCCTTCGTGCCAGGTTCCATCCCGTGCAGAGCTTTTGTGCTCGTAACGCCTGTTCTTTGCCAGTTAGCGTAATCGCGCAAGGCATCGGCGATCCAATGATTAATCCTCAACAGAGATATAAGGCGAGTTAATATCAGCGCATGGACCTGACCTTGTTGCGCGCATTCGTGACGGTCGCGCGAGAGGGCAATCTCACGCGCGCGGCCACGCATCTGCATCTGACCCAGCCGGCCGTGAGCCTGCAGATCAAGCATTTGCAGGAGACGCTCGGCGTCACGCTTTTCACCCGCACCTCGCATGGCCTCGTGCTCACGCGCGACGGCCAGGCGCTGCTGCCGCACGCCGAGCGCGCACTCGCCGCCGCCGGCGACGTACAGCGCGCCGCCGCCGCGCTGCGCCACGAGGTGCGCGGCCGGCTGCGCATCGGCACCATCCTCGACCCCGCGTTCCTGCGCCTCGGCGGCTTCCTGCGCCAGCTCGTGGAAACCTGGCCGCAGATCGAGACGGCGCTGCGTCACGGCATGTCGGGCTGGGTGCTCGACCAGGTGCGCGCCCGCGAACTGGACGTGGGCTATTACATCGGCCAGCCCGCGCCCGATCCCGACATCTTCCACACCCTCACGCTCACCCGCTTTCAATACCGCGTGCTCGCGCCCGCCGGCTGGAAAGACCGCGTCAAGGGCGCGCGCGACTGGCGCGCGCTCGCGGCCCTGCCGTGGATCTGGACGCCGCCCGCGTCGGCGCATAACCGGTTGCTCTCGGGACTCTTCGAAGCCGCGCACGCCAAGCCCGTGAAAGTCGCCGAGGTGGACCAGGAGCCGTCGATGCTCGATCTCGTGAAATCGGGCGTGGGACTCTCGCTGGCCCGCGAGCCCACCGCGATCGCCGAAGCACACGCGCATGCGCTCACCATCGTCGAAGGCGTGACGGTGCCCACCGAACTCACTTTCATCACGCTCGCCGCGCGCCGCGACGAACCGGCCATTGCGGCTGCGCTCAAGGCCATCGAAACGCAATGGGCGATATGAGCCGTGCTCATGAACGTGTGCACGACAGAGGCGGGTGAAACCGCGGGTGTAACAGCGCGGTCACACAAGTTTTGCTAGATTCGCAATTCGCTCCGCGTTTTGCGCGCCCTGGCCACCTGATACACCCGATGCGCGCGAATGCAGGCATGGAGGCGCGGCGCGTTCCTGGCCTCGCCCATCGTTTCCCGTCCCACAGGAGCCGTGCATGGCCCGCAACATCGAAATCAAAGCCCGCGCCCGTCATTTCGACGCTCTGCGCGAACGCGCCGCCCAACTCGCACCCGACGCGCCGCTGATCTTTCGCCAGCAGGATTTTTTCTATGATGTGCCGCGCGGCCGCCTGAAGCTGCGCCAGTTCGACGACGGCACACCGCCAGAGCTGATCTTCTATCAGCGCGACGACCGTGACGGCCCGAAAGCCTCGTACTACACGCGCAGCCCCGTCACCAATGCCGAGGCGATGCACTCGCTGCTCGCCACGGCGCTCACGACACGCGGCATCGTGTCGAAGGAGCGCCACGTGTATCTGGCGGGCCGCACGCGCATCCATCTGGACCGCGTGGATGGTCTGGGCGACTTCGTCGAGCTCGAAGTGGTGCTCGGCCCCGAGGACGACGAGCAAGGCGGCGAAGCCGAAGCCCACGCAATGTTCAGGCAGCTAGGCGTGGATGAAAGCGATCTGGTGGCCGTGGCCTACGTCGATCTGCTCAACGCGCCAGCCGTGGCGGCCTGAGCGGCCGGCAGCGCACGCCTCGCGGCGCCGGATTCAGGGCGCCGCCGCGCCGGGCTCCAGATGCCCGAGCGGCAGCGGACCATTGCGTTTGAAGGTCGTGAGCACGATGTTCGAGCGCACGCTATCCACGCCGGGCACCCGCATCAGCTTCTTCATGACAAACGACGACAGCGCGTTCAAATCCGGCGCCACGATGCGCAGCAAATAGTCGGCGTCTCCCACCACGGCATGGCATTCGAGCACCTCCGGCAGCACGTCGATCTGCTGCTGGAACTGCTCGATGATCGAATCCCCGTGATGCTTCAATTTCAGGCTCGTGAACGCGGTCACGCCCAAGCCCAGCTTTTCGGGCCGCAGCACGACGCGATAGCCGTCGATCACTCCCGACGCCTCCAGCCGCTGCAGCCGCCTGCCGATCTGCGAAGGCGAAAGCGGCACCTGCTCGCCCAGTTGCTGATGCGTGGCGCGGCCAAAGCGCTGCAAGACATCGAGCAGCGCAAGGTCGAAATGATCGAGTTCGAGCATGAAAAAAATCCGCATTAATGGGTTTAATAATGCTCGATTATTGCATATATAACGTCTTACTTGCCTCTAATGCGCGCATGCCGCGCCTGCTCCGCTCTACACTTGCGTCTTCACCCGCATTTTTATCGGAGCGCTACAAACATGGCTGCCGCTGCCACCGCGAAGCTGCAAGAGGAGTTCGACGCGGGCCTCACGACCCGTCCCGACTTCACCATCGACCAACCGCTCGAACGCTACGACGCAGTCGATCACGCCGTCTGGGACCAGCTCTACCGGCGGCAGACGGCGCTGCTCGAAGGCCGCGCCTGCGAGGCGTTCATCGAAGGCGCACACCGCATTGGCCTGGACGTCGCGCACGTGCCGGTGTTCGACGCTGTGAGCGAACGGCTGATGGCCGCGACCGGCTGGCGCATCGTGGCGGTGCCGGGGCTCGTGCCCGAGCGCATCTTCTTCGAGCACCTGGCGCACCGCCGCTTCCCGGTCACCTGGTGGATGCGCCGCCCGGACCAGATCGATTACCTGCAAGAGCCGGACTGCTTCCACGATCTGTTCGGCCATGTGCCGCTGCTGACCGACCCCGTTTTCGCCGATGGGATCCACGCTTACGGGCAAGCCGCGCTTGCCGTAGACGAAAACGCGTTGCCGCTGCTCGCGCGGCTCTATTGGTACACGGTGGAATTCGGCCTGATACGTGAGACATGCGGTGATACAAGCGGTGATACAAGCGGCGACGCAAACGCGCCGCATGGCGTGAAGATTTATGGCGCGGGCATTATGTCGAGCAAGGGCGAATCGCTCTACAGCGTGGAAAGCGCCGCGCCCAACCGGCTGGCCTTCGACCTCGAGCGCGTGCTGCGCACGCGTTATCGCATCGACACGTTTCAGAAGACCTATTTCGTGATCGACTCGTTCGCGCAGTTGTTCGACGCGCTGGGCACGGGCATTGCCGCGCATCTAGCAGATCCCGCGCCGCTCATTGCCGCCGCGCCCTACACCGCTGGCGACGTGCTGCACAGCGACACGGTCTACACACTCGGCACGCGCGAAGGCTGGCTCGACGACGGCGACGTCTAAGCGCGCCATCCGACCGGACGCGCGAATTGCCGCACCACTGTCCGGCTAGCTCGCGCAGGTTGCCCATCCGTGAAAAAATGGCCTATTGACCTGGCGCGTTTGCCGGGCCCGGAATACACCCAGCACAGACAGGTGCCACGATGATCAATCGACTCACATCCGAAGAGCGCGCCACGCAGCTCGCCGAACTCCGCGGCTGGCATGCCGTCGCGGGCCGCGACGCCATCCAGCGTCATTTCCGTTTCGCCGACTTCAACGAAGCCTTTGGCTTCATGACGCGCGTGGCCATCAAGGCGCAGGAAATGAATCACCATCCCGAATGGTTCAACGTCTACAACCGCGTCGAAATCACGCTTTCGACCCACGAGGCCGACGGCCTCACCACGCGCGACATCCAGCTCGCGCGCTTCATCGATTCGATCGCGCCCGGCCCCCTCGCCGCCTCGGCCTGAATGAAGATCGCGTAAGCGCTTTGCGTGCGTCGCGCGTTAGATGGAAACCCGCACGACGCACGGCACGCATAAGCGCTGCAATGAAAGCATAATGCAGGGTATCAGGCGTCCAAACCTTCAGCTTTGAAGGCCATTTTTGAAGGATACGTAAGACTCCCAGGCAGCGCCTGCATAGGGTCTAAACGTTCCGGTGAGAAGACGTTCTGACGCTGTACAATCAGCAGCGCATACGGTCTGGAACGCACTTCCTGGCCCAACGACAACACGAGTTCGTCGCCGCTCGAAGGCGAGCAGTTGCGCCAGAAGTCGAAACGCGAACTGCGTGCGTAAGTGCTAAACCCATTGTATTTGAGCGAATCCCATGCGACTCCTTCTGATCGAAGACGACCGCCCTATCGCACGCGGTATCCAGTCTAGCCTCGAACAAGCCGGCTTCACGGTCGACATGGTCCACGACGGCATCTTCGCCGAACAGGCACTCACGCAAAACCGTCACGAACTCGTGATTCTCGACCTCGGCCTGCCGGGCATCGACGGCATGACGCTGCTTTCGCGCTTTCGTCAGAGCAACCGGCACACGCCTGTCATCGTGCTCACCGCACGCGACGAGTTGAACGACCGTGTGCAAGGCCTCAATTCGGGCGCCGACGACTACATGCTCAAGCCGTTCGAGCCGGCCGAACTCGAAGCCCGCATTCGCGCCGTGATGCGCCGCAGCGGCCCGCACGGCGACGTGCCGCGTCCTGAAGTCTCGCTCGGCGGCGTGCGTCTCTCGGGCGTCGACCGCCGCATCTTCAACGACGACAAGCCGCTCGAACTCTCGCCGCGCGAGTTTGCCGTGCTCGAAATGCTGCTGCTGCGTCATGGCCGCGTCGTGAGCAAGGCGCAACTGCAGGACCACCTCACGCACTTCGGCGGCGATCTCGGCGACACCGCAATCGAAGTCTACGTGCATCGCGTGCGCAAAAAGCTCGAAAGCTGCCGTGTCGAGATCGTCACGGTACGTGGTTTCGGTTACCTGCTGCAGGAAATCCGCCAGGCCGCCTGAGGCCCCGGCGAGCCATCAGGCACTCGATTGGCGGCGCATGCCCTCATGCGCCGCCATCACTCCTTTGCTTGCGCTTTAAGCCCGCCACGCATGGGTTGAAGCCCGCGGCGCCCCGCGCGCCGTTGCGCAGGCTTGCTGAGCACTGCACGGTTGCGCGAGCACCCGCACACCTGCCCGCTCACCCGCGAAGCACGTCACCGCCCTCGCTCCGTCCCTCATCTTCGGCCCGTGCCTGCCCCAGGCCCGCTCACCCGCGTAAAATGGGCTCCAATTCATGCGGCGCGCCCGTCGCGAACCTGCCGAGCGCGTAACCTTTCATCGCCCGAACCGACCATGTCCCTACCGGCCGCAACGAGCCTGCGGCGCACGCTATTGCGGCGCCTCGCCGCCCCACTTTCGCTGCTCGCGCTGATGAGCGGCCTGATTGCCTATTGGCTCGCGTGGCAATACACGCAGCACGTGGTCGACCGCTCGCTCGCCGACCTTGCCACCGCCATTTCAAGGCAGATCCAGATCGCCGGCCCTGAAGCACCCATTACCGTGCCGCCGCTCGCACAGGCGATGTTCTCCGACCCGGTCGAGCAGCTCGTCTACCGTATCAGCGACGGCGAAACCGAAATTGCCGGCGACCACGACCTGCCGCTGCAAGGCACCAACGTGCGCCGCATGCACTATGCGTATGTGTTCGAGACCCTTTACAAGGGCGTGAGCGTGCGTGTCGCGCAGGTACGTGTGCCGCAAGCCAAGGGCAATCCCATCGTCGTGGAAGTGGGCCAGCCCGTGCATCACCGCTTTCGCATCGCCGCCGAATTCCTCGTGGCAATCATGATGCCGCTGCTGCTGCTCCTGCTCGCTGGCTGGGCGATCGTATGGCGCGTGGTGAACCAGCAGCTCAACCCGCTCACCGATCTCGCCGACTCGCTCAATCGGCAGACGCACACCTCGCTCGAACCCGTCGACGAAACCTTCGTGCCGGTCGAAATTCGTCCGCTCACGGGCGCGCTCAACGCACTGCTCGGACGCCTGAAGACCGCGCTCGACGCCCAGCGCAAATTCATCGCCGACGCCGCGCATCAGCTGCGCACGCCGCTCACGGCCGTGAAGCTGCATGCGGAGCAAGCCGTGAACGCGCGCGAGCCGCAGAAAGTCAGCGACGCCGTGCGCGAATTGCGCGCCGCCGCCGACCGCGCAGTGCGGCTCTCCAACCAGTTGCTCTCGCTCGCGCGTGCCGAGCCAGGCGAACAGGCGGCGCGCTTCGTCGACATCGACATGGCGGCGCTCGCATTTGAAACCGGCGCCGAGTGGGTGCCGCGCGCGCTCGCGAGCCAGGTCGACCTCGGCTTCCAGCGTCTCGACGATCCCGAAAACGACACGCCGCTGATGGTGCGCGGCAACCCCGTGCTGCTGCACGAAGTGATCGCCAATCTGCTCGACAATGCACTGAAGTATCTGCCGCCCGCGCGCCCCGACGGCGGACGCATTACCGTGACCGTCACGCAGACGCGCGCCGATGGCATGCCGATGGCCGAAATCGTGGTCGAGGACAATGGCCGCGGTGTGCCGCAAACGCAGCAAGCCGATCTTTTCAAGCGCTTCTTCCGCGGTGACGGGCAAACCGAGAGCGGCGTGGACAGCGGCGCGGGCCTTGGCCTTGCGATCGTGCACGACATCATGACGCTGCATCGCGGCAGCGTGCATTATGAGGACGCGCCGGAAGGCGGCGCGCGTTTCATCGTGCGCGTGCCGCTCGTGAACCGTCCGGCACTCGATGCGAACGACGGCAAGGAAGCGAAACGCATCAAGGATTCGGCCGCCGCCGCGGCGCACGCCGAAGCAAGCGAAGCCGACGCACCGGACGCCGGTCGCTGACTGACTTCAAAAAAATATGGGCCGCAGTTCAAATCTGCGGCCCATATTTACATCGGCAATTCATGGCGATGCACGCGCGCACGGCCCAGCCGCGCGCCACGCTTACTTCTTTTTCTTGCCCTTCTTCGACTTGCCGCCCTTCTCTTCGGGCGGCGCGAGCATCGTGCCACGGCACTTGCGCGCGCCGCAGCGGCATTCGTATTCGCGCTTGAGCTTCTTGGTCTGCTTCTCGTCGATCACGAGACCGTAATCGTAAAAAAGCTCTTCGCCCTCGGCTATATCGCGCAGCGCATGAATGTAGACGTGACCGTCGACTTCTTCGGCTTCGCAGTTCGGCGCGCACGAATGATTGATCCAGCGCGCGCTGTTGCCATTGACCTTGCCGTCGATCACATCGCCGTCGTCGAGCGCGAAATAGAAGGTGTGATTCGGTTCGTCGGGATTATGCGGATGACGCCGCAATGCTTCCTTCCACGAGATGCGTTCGCCCTTGTACTCGATCAGCCGTTCGCCGGCCTCGATTGCGCCGGCAGCAAATACGCCCTTGCCGTGCACGCCCGATTGGCGCACGACGATCCTGCGTACACTCATTGAAGAATCCTTGTGTAGTCATGCCACGCAAACGCGGCGCCTTGTCGGCGCCGCGCTCGTGAGCACGCGTTCAATCGAAAGGCCCTGAAAACCCTCAAGACCCTATAGGCGCGCTGCAACCGGCATCGTACACGTTCGCACCTCGTTCGTTCAACTCGCGTGGCGCTTGCCTGTGTCGTGTTCCGCGCTGCACGTTCAACGCTGACCGAGCGTCGTCTCGCCGAAGAGCGTTTTGTGCTCGCGAGGCTGCGAGCGCCAGTACTGCGGCGGCGCACTCACGCTCGCGCCGAGCTGCGCGGCGGCGTGCCATGGCCAGCGCGGATCGTAAAGCATCGCGCGCGCCATCGCGATCATGTCGGCTTCGCCCGCTTCCAGAATTTGATTGGCCTGCAGCGCGTCGGTGATGAGTCCCACCGCGATCGTGTTCGCGCCGGTTTCCCGCTTGACCTTGCGCGCGAACGGCACCTGATAGCCGGGCTCGAGCGGAATCTTCTGCAACGGCGAAACACCGCCCGACGATACGTCGATCCAGTCCGCGCCACGCGCCTTGAGCGCCTGCGCGAACACGACCGTGTCCTCGGGGCTCCAGCCGCCGTCGACCCAATCGGTCGCCGACACTCGCACGCCAACCGGGCGATCGTGCGGGAATTCCGCGCGCACCGCGTCGAACACTTCGAGCGGAAAGCGCATGCGATTTTCGCGCGAGCCGCCGTACTCGTCGCTGCGCCGGTTGGCGATCGGCGAGAGGAATTGATGGAGCAGATAGCCATGCGCCGCGTGAATTTCGAGCGCGTCGATACCGAGGCGCGCTGCCCGCCGCGCCGTCGCCGCGAATGCATTACGCACTCGATTCAGGCCTGCCGTGTCGAGCGCGAGCGGTGGCGTTTCTTCGTCCTTGTGCGGTAGATCGGAAGGCGCATGCGGCAACCATCCGCCATCGGCCACGGAAATCAGCTGACCGCCCTCCCAGGGCACATGGCTCGATGCCTTGCGCCCCGCGTGCGAAATCTGCATGGCGATGCGAATCGGCGAATAGCGGCGGATGGCGGCAATCACCGGTTCGAGCGCGGCTTCAGTCACGTCGTCCCAGAGGCCGAGATCGGCTGGCGTGATGCGGCCGTCCGGCTCGACAGCCGTCGCTTCGATACACAGCATCGCCGCCCCCGACAGCGCGAGATGGCCAAGGTGGATCATGTGCCAATCGGTGGCCTCGCCTCGCACTGCCGAGTATTGACACATCGGCGACACGACAATGCGATTGGCGAGCGTCACGCCACGCAGTTCGAGCGGAGTGAAGAGCTTGCTCATGGAGAAAGTGCGAACGGTGGTGAGAGCGTTCGAGAATAGCACGCGCCTTTGACAGGCGCTGACGGCGCCTCAGGATGCTTCAGGGTGCCTCAGGGCGACTTCGCGGGTGCGTTGATGCCTGCATGATCGGCGGCGTCGAGCCATTCGCCGAACATGCGACTCGCCTGCGCCTCGAGCGTCGGGCCGCGTTGTGCGGTCTGCGCGCGCAGCAGATTGACGTCGATGCCCGCAGCATCGATCTCGGCGGCATTGCCGATCAGCCAGGGTTCGAAGCGGTCGGCGCGCACTTCAGGATGGCATTGCAGGCCGAGCACGTGCGAGCCCCACGAGAACGCCTGGTTTTCGCACAGCGGCGTGGAGGCGAGACGCGTCGCGCCTTGCGGCAGATCGAACGTATCGCCATGCCAGTGCAGCATCGACGTGGCGGCGCCATCCACATGCCGAAGCGGCGAGGCACGGCCCGCGTCGGTGAGCGTAAGCGGCGTCCAGCCGATTTCCTGACGACCGGACGCATAGACGCGCGCGCCGAGCACGCGCGCAATGAGCTGGGCGCCAAGGCAAATGCCGAGCGTGGGCAAGCCGGCGGCAATGCGCCGTTCGATCAGCCCGGCAATGGGCGCGAGAGTGGGATAGCGCGCGTCGTCGCAGGCGTTGATGGGACCGCCGAGGATCACCATCAGCGAAGCCGACACGGGATTGAGCGCGCCGACGCGTGCAAAGCCCACATCGACATAACGCACCGGACGGCCACGATCGCCGAGCACCCGCTCGAAACTGCCGAGGTCCTCGAAATATACGTGGCGGATGGCCAATACTTCGCGATTCATCGGCAAATCCCTGGGTCAGCTACACAATGCACAAGCTCGTGCGTGCGGCAGGCATGCCGCCATCGCACGATAAGCACACACTGGAGCACGCACCTGCGTGCAACGATCACGCGCGAGGACGCCCTCGCGCACGGTCGAACCGGATACTTTTGGCCACTTCTGGCCGCTCGTGGCAAAAGGGCAGCCGCAGGCCCGCGGCGTCACGTGACGCCGCACGGCCCGCACAGCCATCATGCCGCGAAGATCTTCCAGTTCTTTTTCTGCGTCGTCGCGTCGGCTTGCGCGTACACCGAGCAATCGAGACGCACGTCGGTGTCGGACATGTCGATGTTGAGCAGCCCGCAATGATGCGGCGTCTTCTTCGGGTTCTTGCTCGGCTCGAAGTGCGAGCAGGTCAGACACATGCGATGCTGCGGCATGGCTTCGTGCGACTCCAGCACGTAGACTGTCTTGAGCAGCGTGCGGTAGACCGCCGCCTGCTCATCGGCGCGCAGCGTGCCGACGGCCTTCGAGAGGAAGTCGGGCCATTGCGCGGCCTTTTTCGCCGCCGTGCGGCCACGCGCGGTCAGACGCACCGCAAGCGCGCGGCCGTCGTCGAGCGCGCGGCGCTTTTCGACGAGACCCTTGGTTTCAAGCGTGCTCACCGCATCGCTGGTCGTGGCGGCAGTCAGTGCCGTCTCGCGGGCGATCTCGCCGAGGCGCATCGGCCCCTTGCGCTGCATCAGCAGCACGAGAATTTCACCCTGGGTCGGCGTGAGTCCCGCCCCTTCGGCCCAGTCCCACGCCTGGCTCCGCATTGCCGTGCTCAGTCGCAGCAGGCTATGGGTCACCCGCCCGGCTGCCTGCTCTCCGTATACGCCTTCGCTCATAGTCTTTCGCTGGTTATTTGGCAGCTTGCGCTGCATCGTCAGCCGCCACACTACTGGCGACCTTGTGGGAAAGTTCGCGCCCGACGCCCGGGAATACTCCTGGAGATCGGCCGCACCATCTCAAAAAAATCCTGCTTCGCTGGCGTAAAAAACGCCCGCCGCACACAGGCATTCCATCTCTCGCCTCGCAGGCCCGAAGCGCCCTTCACGACCTCGCGCCCGCGCAGCAAACCAATATTCTATGCGAGAGTGGCGAATCGCACAGCTAACTTATCCAGTGCGAATTGTGGATAACCGGTTAGTAAGTGTGTCATTGTCGGTGTATTGATACTCGATGCTGCCCAACTCCAGGCTCTACCGATACCTGGTTATCCCTGATTTTTTCCTGCAGCGCAAGCGGAGTCTAACTGCTCGCCGACTGCGCAGGTCATTGAGTTTTCAGGCATTTTGGTGCTTCTTCACAAGAAATGGCGCACTTGGTCAGCAACGATTGACTCCGTTTGCGCGAGCATCAAAAAAATAAGAACCCCCTGGTAACTTGCCTGGGACAAAAAAATCTTTTTTTACGCGGCACAAAGTATCGCGGGCGCCAAAAAACGCGAGGGCAGCTCGCGAGCTGCCCTCTTGTCCTGTGCTTATTAGGGGTCCGACGTTGCCCGGACGGCACACGCGCTCAGGCGCGCCAGCGCAGACATTGCTGCCGCACCGCCTCGTGCAGCGACTTTTCCTCGGCGACCACGCCGCGCAGCCAGGTCGCATCGTTGGTCTGGGCGCGCGCAATCGTGCCGATTTCTGCAAGCGCGCGCTCGGAGCCGAGCGCCTCGCCATGCGGCGCAATCTTGTCGAGCGTGGCCAGAATGTCTTCAGAGATGGTGCGACGCTCGCCCGTCTGCGGATTGACGCAAGTCCCGGCAAGGCCGAAACGGCATGCCTGGAAGCGATTGAACGTATAGACGAGGTAGTCGTCTTCGCGTGGCTGGATCGGCCGATCGATCAGCAAATGGCGCGCGAGCGTCTGGATATAGCAGGCGATCGCCGCCGCGCGTTCGACCGACAGCGGCGTGTCCATGACGCGCACCTCGATCGTGCCGAAGCCCGGTTTCGGGCGAATGTCCCAGTAGAAGTCTTTCATGCTGTTGACGACGCCCGTGTGCACCATCTTCGAGAAATACTCCTTGAACTCCTCCCAACTGAGCACGAACGGCGCGCGGCCCGAAAGCGGGAACGCGAACACGGAATTCAGCCGTGCCGAATGAAATCCGGTGTCGACACCCTGCACATAAGGCGACGATGCCGAGAGCGCGATGAAGTGCGGGATGAAGCGCGAAAGCGAATGCAGCAGGAACAGTGCGCTATCGGCATCCGGACAGCCGATATGCACGTGCTGGCCGAACACCGTGAACTGCTTCGCGAGATAGCCGTACAGCTCCGAAAGATACTGAAAGCGCGGCGTATCGACGATGCGCCGGTCGCTCCACTGCTGGAACGCGTGCGTGCCGCCGCCGCACAGGCCCACGTTCAGGCGGTCGGCGGCCGCAACCAGCACGTCGCGGATCTTGCGCAGGTCGGCCACGGCCTGCTCATGATGCGTGCAGATGCCGGTAGAGAGCTCGATCATGCTTTCGGTGATCTCGGGCGTGATGTTGCCCGGGATCTCCTGATCCTTGATGAGGCGCATGAGGTCGCTGCCCGCCTTGGTCAGATCGTAATCGTGCGTGTTGACGACCTGCATTTCGAGTTCGACACCGAACGTGAACGGCTGCGAATCGACAAAAGTTTCCAGTGACATGACATCCCCTCTTTCAGCCGTGCCGGGCATCGCTGCCGATCCAGTCGGCGCATGGCGCGGCGGGCAGTGTTTCGTGGCGGCCAGGGCCGCCGCATTCATTCTTCGCCGCGTTCGCCGACAAGCGCGAGCGCGCGGTAGACGAGCCACGGCCCGAGCAATTGCAGCACCACGATCGCGCACATCATGATCGCGCGCAGGCGCGGATCGAACGACGGGTAAAGATCGTAGGTGTCCTCCACAAGCACGAGCGCGAGCGCGGACATGGGCGTGAGCGCAAGACCGAGCGCGACGCCCTGCTTCCATTCGAGCCCGCTCGGCTTCGCGAAGATCAGCACGCCGACGAGTTTCGCCACCAGCCGCGCGACGATGAGCCCTGCCGCAGCCACGCCGCCGACGAGAATGTAATGCCACTCGAAAGTGGTTAGCGTGAGCACGAAGAGGATCACCGTGAGCAGCCAGCCGGCCGTGCCGAAATGCTGCGGCCACAATTGCGGCCGCACCTCGAGATTCTTCACGATGATGCCCGCGGCCAGCAGGCTCAGGATGGTCGAGAGCTTGAGCAGATGCGCCACGGCGATCGCCAGCAGCACGAGGCCGAACAACGCGACGAACGAATGCTCGTCCTGCGGGCTCAGGCGGCGGTAGAACATCATGCAGGCGTGCGCGAGCACATACGCGAGGATGATCGAGCCCACCAGCAGATAGAGCGGCTGCAGGATGGTGGCGAAAACGTTGCCGTAAATTTCCTGGTGCACCCAACCCGAAGCGAGCTTTTCGATCACGACCGCATACATGCTGTTGAGCGCCGTGAGCGTGAGCAGGCGCTGCGTGACCTGGCCTTCGGCGCGCAACTCGGTCTTCAGCTGGATCACCATCGCGGGCGAAGTCGCCATGGCGATCGAAGCCACGACGATGGCGACGATCGCCGGCACAGAAAGAAATAGCAGCACGACGAGCACGAGCACGAAGGTCAGCGTAGCTTCGGCGAGGCTCGACAGGATGATCCAGGGATTGCGGCGGATCCAGCGCAAGTCCAGCCGGCTGCCTAGCTCGAACAACAACAGGCCGAGCGCGACATCGAGCAGCGGCCGCGAGGCATCGGCAGCATTGCCGCCGATTACGCCGAAGCCCGCTGAACCGGCAATCAGCCCGATGATGGCGTAGCTCGAAATGCGCGGCAGCCGCCAGGCGCGATAGCACAGCTCGCCGACAAGGCCGGCGGCGAGCAGCGCGAGACCTGCCCAGAATATGCCGTCCGGCTGCAACGGCCAGGCGGGAAAGAACGAAAACGCCGACTTCATCGTAGTGGCTTCTCCTTGGCAGAACATCTTGCATGGGATCGGACCGCGCGCGGCGCCAAACACCTGACACTTCGCGCCCGGCACACGGTCGAGCCGCATGCGCTGACAGACGAGGCGCGCAGGCTCGCAACCTGATGAGGGTAGCGGCCAGACACGACGGACAACAGCGGGAAACCTCTGCGCCGGCGCCGCTCATGCGGCGAGCAGCCGGCGCTGGCGCGTCCTGTGTGGAGTGTCAGCGCCCGCAATGGGTGAACGAACGCTGCCGACCTTCCTGAGCAATCAGATTCAGGACATGCGGCATCCGTTCCTTGGACGCGCCGGCCGTCTGTAGCGGCGCATGACGCGGAAAAGAACGGCGATTGTGCCATAGCTTTTTTGCAATTGTCCCGCTCCGCCGGTAAAGCTCGGCGAAGCCGGTAAATGCGTCCGTTTTCGGCGGACTTTATGACAATAAGGAAAAAATGACCGTTTCGCCAGTGCAGCGGCAAGCCGGTTCCAGGCAGCGCAGTAGGGCGTTGGGCGTATTCCAGACCGATGGCGCCAGCTTTGGGTTTACGGTTTACCGTATGTATACGTAGTAGAAGTTAACAAAGGCGTGACTTTGCTGTGGATAACCTATGTATACCTATGTGAATCATCAGCTTGGCATTCGGACAACCACGCGCGAAATGTGTGAGATGCGCTCGGGTATCGAAGAGTAACTTTTGGGCCATGAACATGGGTCGCCGGGTTACCCCGTTTACGTCCACATCGCGTCCACAATGGATTTACCCACAATTCGCGCGGTTATCCACAGGCTCGGGTGAATAACCGTATTGGTCAGGAAATTGTCGCGTGGCTAGAGGCTGCGCTGACGCAGGGCGCGCTGGAGAAAGCGTGCGGGATCGACCTGCTCGGCAAGCTCCCGCTCGATGGGCCACGGCTCGCCTTCGAGCTGCGAGGCGATGAGCTCGGCGCCTAGCGCTGCCCACACGAGTCCGCGCGAACCAAACGCGAACGCGCCGTACAGACCGGGCACGCGCGGCAGGTCGAGCGGCCATGCGCCGGAAAGCCGCTGTGCGTCGCGTCGTGCCGCCGCTTCGTCGCCGAGCTGGCCCAGCATGGGCAGACGGTCGCTTGTGACGCAGCGCAAGGCCACGCGGCCTCGCCAGACGCGCTGATGCGAGGAATCCAGGGCCGGGGCGGCCGTGGCGTCAGCCGCGGTGGCATGCAGGCCCGGCAACATGCGCGCGGCGCGTTCGATATTCTCGAGGTGGCCGGCTTCGCGCAGCGTCGTGTCGGTATCGTCGACTTCGTAGGTAGCGCCCGTGAGCGTCACGCCGCCGGGCAGCGGCACCGCGTAGCCGTCGCCGATCACAGGCACGCGCAAGGACGCAAGCGGGCTTTCGTCGAGCAGCGTGAGCTGGCCGCGCACGCTGCGGGTGGGAGCGAAGTCGAGCGCCGCTGCGCGCGCGGCATCGTGTGCGTTCGCGAAGATCACCGCGCCGGCCTGCGCGACGAGCGCGCCGCTTTCATCGAAGACTTGCCAGTTTTCGCCAGCGCGCTCGATGCGCGCGACTTGCACGCCATAACGCAAATCGATTCGCGCATCCGGAAAGGCGCTTGCGGCAGCAAGCTGCGCCCGGCACAGCGAGGCCGGATCGATCGCGCCGCCGCGCTGATAGAACCAGCCGCCGTGCGCGAGTGCGATGCCGGCAATCGATTCGGCCTCCGCGCGGTCGACGCCGCGCACGAATTCCTCGGGATAGCCAAACGATGCGAGCGCTGCGGCCACGGCCCGAGATTCGTCGTCCGAGGCAAGATGCAGGAGTCCTGCGTGCGAGCGCACCGGCGCCTCGATTGCACCCTGCCCGCATGCTTGCGCGGCGGCGTCGAGCGCGGCCCAGCGCCGCAATGCGTAGAGAAACCCGGCGCGCGTGATGCGCGACGCGCTGCTGTCGTCGCGCGAAACGAGCGGATGAAACACGCCGGCGGGATTGCCCGAGGCCTCGCGGGCAGGCACTGCGTGCCGCTCGATCAGCGTGACACGCCAGCCGCGCGCCGCGAGTCGCTCGACTAGCGCGCTGCCCGCGAGCCCGGCGCCGATCACTACCGCGTGCCGTTCGGCGAGTTCCAGCGCCAGCGGCGGTTCGTAACGCCGCACGCGCCAGCGTGGCGCGAAGCGGCCAACCAGCATCGTCCACTTGGTGCCGAAGCCCGCGGTCTTGCGGTATTCGAAGCCGTTTTGTTCGAGCGCGCGCTTGACGTCGCCCGCGCTGCTCCAGGTTGCGAAGGTCGCCTCTTCGCCGGCGACGCGTGCGAGCGCCTTGAAGATCGCCGGCGACCAGAGTTCGGGATTTTTCGCGGGGGCGAAGCCGTCGAGATAGATGGCGTCCGCGCGCAGCCACATTTTGGGAAGCGCGTCGAGCGCGTCGCCGAATACGAGCGTGAGCGTGACACGTCCGCCTTCGAAATCGATCCGGTGCGTGCCGGGTACGAGCATCGGCCAGGCATCGACGAGTTCGCGCGCGAGGCGTGTGATCGATGTGCCCGAAACGGGGGAAGCGTGCGGTGCGTGCGCAACTATCGCGTCGAGGGCCGCGCGCAGATCGTCGCGCGAAAATGGATGCTTTTCCACCGAGACGAAATGCAGGCGCTCGCAGCGCGCGGGCGCATCGCGCCACGCTGCCCACGTCGCCAGAAAGTTCACGCCCATGCCGAATCCCGTCTCCAGCACGGTGAAAATGCGCTTGCCCTGCCAGCGCCCGGGCAGGTCGTTGCCACGCAAAAACACATATTCGGCCTGCTCGAAGGCGCCGAAAGTACTGTGATAGACGTCGCCGAAGCGTGGCGAATACGGCTTGCCGTCTTCGCGAAACGCGAGCGTGGCGGGGATCAGTGTGGCAGTCATGGCGTTCGCGTTGGCGGGAAACGGCGGGTCTCGAAGCGCGGGATGCGGCGGAAAAGGCCCACGGGCATTGGGTTTGCGGGCACAAAGCGTTGGTGCCGCGCAACGCCGGAAGCGTCAAATTTGCTGGTGCGGCGCTGTCGCGGTGCCCTTTTTTGCATGCGGCGGCCGGCAAAAATACAGGCGGGCGCGCAAAACTCGCGCAAACCCCTCTAAATCTTCGAAACCCTTGTCGTTATTGGGTTTGCGCTGCGCTATCATAGCAAGCGCCGCCCAGGGAAGCGGCAGCGCGGACGTCGCGGGCCAGCATGGCCGTCGCAACGAAATCATGCCGGGGTGCTCCGGCTCCGTAGCTGCTCGACGGCGCGGCACGCGACCGTATAATCGGCGCGTTCGCGCTGTTCGTGTCAACCTAAACACAGAAAGGAACTTCTCAATGAATAAACAGGAACTGATCGACGCCGTCGCAGCACAGACGGGCGCTAGCAAGGCACAAACCGGTGAAACGCTGGACACGCTCCTCGAAGTGGTCAAGAAGGCTGTGTCGAAGGGCGACGCGGTCCAGCTGATCGGCTTCGGCAGCTTCGGTTCGGGCAAGCGCGCAGCCCGCACGGGTCGCAACCCGAAGACCGGCGAAACCATCAAGATTCCCGCAGCCAAGACCGTCAAGTTCACGGCTGGCAAGGCGTTCAAGGACGCCGTCAACAAGCGCTAAAAGATTGCCGCTTTAAGTTGACACCCGCCCCTGGCGGGTTTTTTTTCGTCCGCCGGGTTTGCGCACCCGGCGTGCTCAGTCGTGGCGGTGGACGATTTCTCCCTCGCCGTCGTGGTCGTGATCGTGCTCATCGTCGAAATCCCACGATGGGAACGGATCGGCATACGCCTGCCAGGCGTCGGCGCCCGCGGCATATTCGGCGTCTGTCAGAAGGCATGCATCGAGCTTTGCCTGCCACGCTTCGCGGTCGAGATCCACGCCGATCATCACCAGCTCCTGGCGCCGGTCGCCGATGCGCGTGTCGTTCGCGTCGCCGAACCAGTCGGCCGCGATTTCCTTTTCGAGCTCGGCGTCCTGCGGCCAGTCCTCGCGCGGCTGCGCCGCCCACCAGGTGCCGGCCGGGCCATGGCGGCAAACGCCGCCCGCCTGCGACAGCGAGCCCGCCACGTCGTTGCGCGTCGCGAGCCAGAAGAAGCCCTTCGAGCGCAGCACGCCCTTCCACTCCTGGTTGAGCAGCGCCCACAGACGCTCGGGATGGAACGGCTTGCGCGCCCGATAGACGAAATTGCCGATACCGTATTCATCGGCTTCGCTATGGGCGTGGTGGGACGCGCTGCCGTCGTCATGGTCGTGATCGTGCTCATGCAGCGAGGCTAGCCAGCCCGGCGCGCTCGCGGCAGCGTCGAAGTCGAAGCGGCCCGAGTTGAGCACCTCGGCAAGCGGCACCTGGCCATGGCGGCTCACTACCTGCACCGCGCGCGGATTGATGCGCGCGAGAATGCGCTGCAGGCGCGCGAGTTCGTCGGCGCTCACGAGATCGGCTTTGTTGAGCACGAGCACGTCGCAGAATTCCACCTGCTCGATCAGCAGTTCGACGATCGTGCGGTCGTCGGTGTCGCTCGCCGCCACGCCGCGCTCGGCGAGCGGATCGGCGCTTGCGTAGTCGCGCAGGAAGTTGAAGGCGTCCACGACCGTCACCATCGTGTCGAGCCGTGCGATATCGGCGAGCGTCGTGCCGTCTTCATCGGCGAAGGTGAAGGTTTCGGCGATGGGCATCGGCTCGGCGATGCCGGTCGACTCGATCAGGATGGCGTCGAACTGCTGGCCGGCTTGCGCGGGGTCGGCCAGCCGCCGGATTTCGGCGAGCAGGTCGTCGCGCAGCGTGCAGCAAATGCATCCGTTGGACAGCTCGACGAGCCGCTCCTCGACATGCGAGAGCGCGGCGGCGTCGCGCACGAGCGAGGCGTCGATGTTGACGGCGGCGAGATCGTTGACGATCACGGCTACGCGCAGGCCGGCGCGGTTCGCGAGGACGTGGTTGAGCAACGTGGTCTTGCCCGCGCCCAGAAACCCGGAGAGCACGGTGACGGGCAGTGGCGGCTGATTCATTGCGGTGTGAGGATAAAGAAAGGCGGGAATCGGGCCGCGCGCGGCCGCGCGGCGCAAGCCTGCATTTTGCACCATGCGCGCCCGATGCGCTGACAGTACGCGTCCCAGCCCTGCGCTGGCAGGGTAGCCAGCACCGTGCCGCTCAGGGCATCAGCTTCCATTTGCGCAAGATCGCCGCGATCTGTTGTGCGTAGCGGTCGCGCAATGCCGGTGTCTCGGAGTGATAGGCGCCCACGGCAGCCCAGGTGTTGCCATACTTGTTCATCTTCTGGCGCAAATGCCAGGCGGCAATATAGACGTTCTTGCACGGCTGCATGAGCGTGCTGGACGAAATGCCGTATTGCGAGAGCGTGGGCAGATGAATCGAGTTGATCTGCATCACCCCGTAGTCCACCGAACCATTCGTATTCCTGTGCAATGCGTCGGGCGTGTTGTGCGATTCCTGCCAGGCGATGGCGCGCAGAATGAGCGGATTGACCTTCTGGTAGCGGGCCGCCTCGTCGAAACAGTCCGCGCGCGCCGGCGTGCTCGCGAAGGCGGCGAGCATCAGGGCAGCGACGGTCGTGGCGGATGCAACCTTTTTCATGGAAAGTCGAGAGACGTTGCGGTAAGCCGTAGCGCAGGCCTGCGTTGCCCTATATGGGGGAAACCCGTGCTTGCGTCGAGTGTTGCCGGCATGGTGCGCAGTGGATCGCCCGTATCATACCTGCGGAAGAAGTCGCGTCAATACAGCCGAATGGCACGCTGGCCGGGAGCGAGGCAGAGGCGCGGACCGCCCGGCGTGCGGCGGCGCGATTTCCTTCCAGGGGCGGCTTCCAATCCTTTCAGTATGCGTCCCCATGCAGGCGGAAGTTAGAGTAAATCCCCAGACGCAATTTCTTTGTGACAAATTCGACACGAAAAGCTGCTACTGTTGCACTTTTTGCTGGCCGTCGATTGCCGGGTGGAGGAGCGCCGGCGGGGCCGCAGCCGGCGGGCTGCCCGGCCTGAAATCATGCGGCGGCTACAGCAAGCACGTTGAGTACGATAAGTACGACTGGCCGGCGGCGTCCGTCCCTGGCCTCGAATTGATACCCATGAGAAGAAATCGTATGGCTTTGCGTCGCGTCGCCAAGGCGCTGCTCCTAAGCGGGCTGATGGCGGCGCAACTCGCGCACGCCCAGGTCACGCTTAACTTCGTCAACGCCGATATCGATCAGGTGGCGAAGGCCATCGGCGCGGCCACTGGCAAAACGATCATTGTCGACCCGCGCGTGAAGGGGCAGCTCAATCTCGTTTCCGAGAACCCTGTGCCAGAGGATCAGGCGCTCAAGACGCTGCAATCGGCGCTGCGCATGCAGGGCTTCGCGCTCGTGCAGGATCATGGCGTCCTCAAGGTCGTGCCCGAGGCCGACGCCAAGCTCCAGGGCGTGCCGACCTATGTGGGCAACACGCCCGCGGCGCGCGGCGATCAGGTGGTCACGCAGGTGTTCACGCTCAAGCACGAATCGGCGAACAACCTGCTGCCCGTGCTGCGCCCGCTCATTTCGCCGAACAACACGATCGCCGCGTATCCGGGCAACAACTCGCTCGTCGTGACCGACTATGCGGACAACGTGCGCCGCATCGCCGCGATCATCGCCGGCGTGGACACGGCTGCGGGCCAGCAGGTGCAGGTGGTGCCGCTGCGCAACGCCAACGCGCTCGACATCGCGCCGCAAATTTCGAAGATGCTCGATCCGGGCTCGATCGGCGCCTCGGATCCTTCGCTGAAGGTTTCGGTCGTGGCCGACCCGCGCACCAACTCGCTGATGCTGCGCGCCTCGAACGCACAGCGTCTCGCCGCCGCCGTGCAACTGGCGAAGCAGCTCGACGCGCCGACGAGCATGCCGGGCAACATGCACGTCGTTGCGCTGCGCAACGCCGACGCGGTGCAGCTCGCCAAGACCTTGCGCGGGATGCTGGGCAAAGGCGGTAACGAATCGTCGTCGGGCAACAGCGCGAATTCGTTCAACCAGAATTCGGGCAGTTCCGGCGGTGGTGGCGGTGGTTACGGCAATACGTCGACCGGTCTTTCCGGCACCCCGCCGCTGCCCAGTTCGCTCGGCGGCAGCAGCGGCATGTCGTCGGGCAATTCGCTGACGGGCGGCGCGTCAGGCGGCAGCAACGCCGATTCGCCGTTCCTCGGCGGCGACAAGGACAAGGGCGACGAGAACCAGCCCGGCGGCATGATCCAGGCCGACGCGGCGACCAACTCGCTGATCATCACGGCTTCGGACCCGGTGTACCGCAACCTGCGCGCCGTGATCGACCAGCTCGACGCGCGGCGTGCGCAGGTCTACATCGAGGCGCTGATCGTCGAGCTCAACTCGAACACCAACGCCAATCTCGGCATTCAGTGGCAGATCGGCAATAGCAACGTGGTGGCCGGGACCAACCTTGCGACCGGCTCCGGCAACAGCATCATCAACCTGACGGCGGCAGCGGCGGCCAGCGCCGCTACCGGCGGCCTGGCGGGCGCGCTCGCGGGCTCGACCATCCAGCAGGGCCTGAACGTGGGCTGGGTGCACAATATCTTCGGCGTCCAGGGACTTGGCGCGTTGCTGCAGGCGCTCTCGCAGACGAGCGACGCCAACGTGCTGTCCACGCCTAACCTCATCACGCTCGACAACCAGGAAGCGAAGATCGTCGTCGGCACGAACGTGCCGATCCAGACCGGCACGTATTCGAACCTCACGAGCGGCTCGACGAGTTCCGCGTTCAACACCTATGATCGCGTCGACGTCGGCTTGACGCTGCACATCAAGCCGCAGATCACCGACGGCGGCATCCTGAAGCTGCAGCTCTACACCGAAGATTCGGCGATCGTGACCGGCACGACCAACGCCACGACCAATCCGGCTGGCCCGAACTTCACCAAGCGTTCGATCCAGTCGACGGTGCTCGCCGACAACGGCGAGATCATCGTGCTCGGCGGCCTGATGCAGGACAACTATCAGGTCAGCAACAGCAAGGTGCCGCTGCTGGGCGACATCCCGTGGATCGGCCAGCTGTTCCGCTCGGAAAACAAGACGCGCCAGAAAACCAACCTGATGGTGTTCCTGCGCCCGGTGATCATCAACGATCGCAATACGGCGCAGGCGGTGTCGTCGAACCGCTACGACTACATTCAGGGCGTGACGGGCGCGTACCGGTCCGACAACAACCTGATCAAGGACCGCGACGACCCGGTGGTGCCGCCGATGCCGGTTGGACCGAATGAAGGCGGATCGGCGCTGAACCTGTTCGATCTCGACAAGATGCGGCGCGATCAGGCGGCGGGAACGGCGTCCGCGCCTACCGCTGCCCCCGCCCCCGGCCCCGTTAATGCCACGCAGATGCAGCCGGCCTATCCGCAGCAAGGCGCCCCGGCGCCATACGCGCCGGTGCAATCGTCGCCGGTGCAACAGCCGCTCACCGGGCAGAGGGTGCAGCCTTGAGCATGGCCGATACGCCCCGCTCGTCCCCAGCGGCCGCACGCGAGAGCGCCACGCCACGCGAGGCCCCCTCGCCCGTTGCCGCGCGGCTCGTGCCGTACGGCTTCGCGCGCAGCGGCCAGATCCTCGTCGCGCAGCAGCACGCGGATGGTCTGGAGGTGTGGATCAGCGAGCGCACCACGGGCGCCGCGATTGCCGAAATCGCGCGCAATTTCGGGGCGTTTTCGCTCGTGCGCATTCCCGCTGACGAGCTGGCCCAGGCGATCAACCAGGCCTACGCGCGCCAGGACGGCAGCGCGGCGCAGGTGGTGGGCGAAGTGGAAGGCGAAGTCGACCTCTCGCGCCTGATGCAGGACATTCCCGAGGTGGAGGACCTGCTCGAATCCGAAGACGACGCGCCGATCATCCGCATGATCAACGCGCTGCTTACCCAGGCGGCGCGCGAGCAGGCCTCCGATATTCATATCGAGCCCTTCGAGAATGCCTCGGTGGTGCGCTTTCGCGTGGACGGCACGCTGCGCGACGTGGTGCGGCCGAAGAAGGCGCTCCACGGCGCGCTGATTTCGCGTATCAAGATCATGGCGCAGCTCGACATCGCCGAAAAACGTCTGCCGCAGGACGGCCGCATCACGCTGCGCGTGGGCGGGCGTCCCGTGGACGTGCGCGTTTCCACGCTGCCCACGGGTCATGGCGAACGCGCGGTGCTGCGCCTGCTGGAAAAGGACGCGCAGCGCCTGAATCTCGAAGCGCTCGGCATGGCCGCCGATACGCTCAAGCAGTTCGACCAGCTGATTGCCAGGCCGCACGGCATCGTGCTCGTGACGGGGCCGACCGGCTCGGGCAAGACCACCACGCTCTATGCGTCGATGTCGCGGCTCGAGACCACGACCACCAACATCATGACCGTCGAGGACCCGATCGAGTACGACCTCGCGGGCATCGGCCAGACCCAGGTGAACGAGCGCATCGGCATGACCTTCGCGCGCGCGCTGCGCTCGATCCTGCGTCAGGATCCGGACATCATCATGATCGGCGAAATCCGCGACCTCGAAACCGCGCAGATCGCCGTGCAGGCCTCGCTCACGGGCCACCTCGTGCTGGCCACGCTGCACACCAACGACGCCGCCTCGGCGGTCACGCGCCTGACCGACATGGGGGTGGAGCCTTATCTGCTGGCTTCGTCGCTGCTTGGCGTGCTCGCGCAGCGTCTCGTGCGGCAACTGTGCCCGCATTGCAAGGAAGAACGCCTCGAAGACGATGGGCGCAAGCGCTGGCATCCGGTTGGCTGCGACCGCTGCGGCCATTCGGGCTATTCGGGCCGGCGCGGCGTGTACGAGCTGCTCACCATCGACGAGCCGATCCGCAACCTCATTCACCGCAATGCCGCCGACGCCGAGATCTTCACCGCAGGCCGGGCGCAGGGCATGCGCACGCTGCGCGACGACGGCGAGCGCTGGCTCGACGCGGGCACGACCTCGCTAGAGGAAGTGCTGCGCGTGACGGGCGGCGCGTAAAGCGCTCAGGCGAAGGCAAGGAAGACGATGCCGGCATTCCGTTTCGAAGCGATCGACGCCGCGGGCAAGGCGCAAAAGGGCGTGCTCGACGCGGACAGCGCGCGCGGCGCGCGTGCGCAACTGCGCGGCCAGGGCCTCACGCCGCTCGTGGTCGAGCCGGCGGCGACCCGCACGCGCGGCGCGCGCGCCCAGCGCCTCGCGCTCGGGCGGCGTCTCTCGCAGCGCGAGCAGGCGATTCTCACGCGCCAGCTCGCGAGCCTGCTGGTGGCGGGGCTGCCGCTTGGCGAGGCGCTCGCGGTGCTCACCGAGCAGGCCGAGCGCGACTACATTCGCGAACTGATGGCCGCGATCCGCGCAGAAGTGCTGGGCGGCCACTCGCTCGCCAACGCGCTCGCGCAGCATCCGCGCGATTTTCCCGACATCTACCGCGCGCTCGTCGCGGCGGGCGAGCACACCGGCAAGCTCGGCATCGTGCTCTCGCGCCTCGCCGATTACATCGAGCAGCGCAACGCGCTCAAGCAGAAGATCGTGCTGGCCTTCACTTACCCGACGATCGTCACGATCATCGCGTTCGGCATCGTCACGTTCCTGCTGAGCTATGTGGTGCCGCAGGTCGTGAATGTGTTTGCGAGCACCAAGCAGCAACTGCCGTTTCTGACCATCGTGATGATGGCGCTGTCGGGCTTCGTGCGGCAATGGTGGTGGGCCGTGCTGATCGCGGTGGCGATCGTCGCGTGGATCGTGCGCGCGACCTTGCGCCGGCCCGGGCCGCGTCTCGCGTTCGACCGGTGGCTCCTCACGGCGCCGCTCGCGGGCAAGCTCGTGCGCGGCTACAACACGGTGCGATTTGCGAGCACGCTCGGCATTCTGAGCGCGGCGGGCGTGCCGATCCTGCGCGCACTGCAGGCGGCCGGCGAAACGCTTTCGAACCGCGCCATGCGCATGAACGTGGACGACGCCATCGTGCGCGTGCGCGAAGGCACGTCGCTCTCGCGCGCGCTGGGCAATACGAAGACGTTTCCGCCCGTGCTGGTGCACCTGATCCGCTCGGGTGAGGCGACCGGCGATGTCACGACCATGCTCGACCGCGCCGCCGAAGGCGAGGCGCGCGAACTGGAGCGACGCACGATGTTTCTCACGAGCCTGCTCGAGCCGCTGTTGATTCTGGCGATGGGGGGCGTGGTGCTGGTGATCGTGCTCGCGGTGATGCTGCCGATCATCGAGTTGAACAATCTGGTGCAGTGAGTCGCGCAGCGAGCCGGGCGGGTGCTAGCAGAAAAGCTTGCCAGCAAGCAGCGCGGCGCGCGGAGTCGGTCAGCGTACGTAGATGGTGGGGCCGGCGGCATTGGCCGGCAGGAAGACTTCGGAGTGCACGCCGTGGCGGTTGACGATGATCGAGCGTGCGCGCACTTCGGCGAGCGTCGCGTCCGGGCCGATCAGGCCGCCGAGCGAGATGGCCTTGGCCGGGTCGCCGCCGAAGCTCACGATGGCCGCTGCGCCCTGCTTGAGCGCGAGGATGCCGAACAGGTGGATGTCCTGCACGACGTTGCGCTCGAGCTTGCCGCCAAAGAGCGTGCCGGCCTCGGCGACCGAAATGGGCGCCTGGGCGGCGGCGGCTTGCACCGGGGTGGCGCGCGTTGCGGCGATTTCGAGCGTCCACCACGCAGCCGTGGCGCAGAACACCGCGAACGCGGCGAGTGACAGAAGACGGATTTGCAGTGGGTTCATGCGCTCCATTGTACGGAGTATTGTGAACGTTTTGATGGCGCGCCTCGGGAGCCGCGGGTGCGGGTCTCAAAGGCGTCATCGTGTGACATTACAATGACCCGTCATGCGCGCGCGAACCCGCGAATCCGGGTTCGCGCGCAACAACGAAACAGGGCGCACAGGGTGCGCCGCAACGATCATTCGCCAGGAGGGAAGCCACTTATGTCCATATGGACCCGCAGCCATGCCGAAATCGAACGCCGGCGCGCACGTCGCCAGCGCGGTTTCACGCTGATCGAAATCATGGTCGTGATCGCGATCCTCGGTATTCTCGCGGCGCTGATCGTGCCGAAGATCATGAGCCGTCCCGATGAAGCCCGCCGCGTCGCCGCGCGCCAGGACATCGGTACGGTCATGCAGGCGATGAAGCTCTATCGGCTCGACAATGGCCGCTATCCGACTCAGGATCAGGGCCTCCAGGCGCTGGTCCAAAAACCCACCACCGACCCGGTGCCGAACAACTGGAAGGACGGCGGCTATCTCGAGCGCCTGCCCAACGATCCGTGGGGCAATCCGTACCAGTACCTGAATCCGGGTGTGCACGGCGAGATCGACGTCTTCAGCTATGGCTCCGACGGCAAGCCCGGCGGCGAAGGCAACGACGCCGACGTCGGGTCCTGGCAATAGGCCATGAGCCGGCGACGAACCGGCAACGAATAGATTACGAACCGGCAATGGAATCCCGACGGGTCCACCAAGGTCTGCCGGGGCTCGCTGGGGCTGGATGCATGCTCGCGGCCCCGTTTCCCGATCATCTCCAGCTTCGCTTTCTTCATCTCCATGCACGCCCGTCCCCTTCGCTGTTGCGACCGCACGCCGATGCGCACCCCGCGCGCGGCGCGCGCACGTTCGGCTAGCCGTTCGGCAGGCTTCACGCTGCTGGAAATGCTGGTCGTGCTGATGATCGCGGGGCTGCTGGTGTCGCTCGCGTCGCTTTCGCTTACACGCAATCCGCGCACCGATCTGAACGAAGAGGCGCAGCGCCTCGCGCTGCTGTTCGAATCCGCCGGCGACGAGGCGCAGGTGCGTGCGCGCCCTATCGCGTGGCAGCCGGTCGAGGGCGGGTTTCGCTTCGACGTGCATACCGAGGACGGCTGGCGTCCGCTGCGCGATGATCTGCTCGGTCCGCGCAAGTGGGAAGGCGGCGTGACGGGCGTATCGATTACCTACTCCGGCAGCGATGACCTGCATGCGAGCCGCCTCGTGTTCGGCACCGAGGCCGTCGAGCAGCCCGTCGAAATCACGCTGTTCTCGGCGGCGGGCCATGCCACCATCGTCGGTACCGGCGCGGGCCGGTATGAGGTCCGCTGAGATGCGCAAGGCCACCCGCCTGGTTCCTCGTCGCGACGCCCGCACCGCGACGCGCGGCTTCACCATGATCGAAGTGCTGGTCGCGCTCGCCATCGTGGCGATCGCGCTTGCGGCCTCGTTGCGCGCCGTGGGTAGCCTCGCGGCGAGCGAAGCCGATCTGCACCAGCGCCTGCTCGCGGGCTGGAGCGCCGACAACGCGCTCGCGCAACTGCGTCTCGCACACGCGTGGCCCGAGGTCGGCGAGCGCCGCTTCGACTGCTCGCAAGGCAATTTGCAGCTGACCTGCACGCAGCACGTCACGGCCACGCCCAATCCCG
Source organism: Paraburkholderia sp. A3BS-1L (assembly GCF_051125215.1). Taxonomy (NCBI): domain Bacteria; kingdom Pseudomonadati; phylum Pseudomonadota; class Betaproteobacteria; order Burkholderiales; family Burkholderiaceae; genus Paraburkholderia; species Paraburkholderia sp. A3BS-1L. The sequence goes on from NZ_CP120442.1 coordinate 3,285,506, forward strand.
TTTTCCGCCGCGTGGAGGTCTCGGTGACGACGCCGGGCCGTGACGGCAATCTCGCGCAACTCGTCACGGTGCTCGGCAATGAGACGAACCGGTCGCTGTGATCGCGCGATGCGCCGAAAGCGCGTCCCGCCGGGGCGGTGGCATGGGCCGTCCGCCGGGCACGCTACTTCGCGCAGCGCTTTGCGCACCCGCCGCGCCGCCGGCTTCACGCTGATCGAACTGCTCGTTGCCATCGCTATTCTCGCGGTGGTCGCGATCTTGTCGTGGCGCGGCCTGGACCAGATCGTGCGCGGCCGCGACGTCCTCACGCATTCGATGGCCGAAGAGCGCGTGTTTGCGCAGATGTTCGACCAGATGCGCATCGACGCGCGCCACGCCGTCAGCGACGACGAAGCGGGTGCGCCCGCGGTCTCCGTCGACGGCGGCGCGCTGCAGATCGTGCGCGCGTTCGCGGTGCCGCCCGGCGCGCCGCCGCGTTTGCAGGTGGTGCGCTACCGCGTAAGCGACGGGCGCGTCGTACGCTACGCGTCGCCGCCGCTCGCCAATCTCGGCGACTTGCGGCGCGCGCTGCGTGGCGGCGAGAGCGATGCGTGGAGCGCCTTGCCGATGATGCAGGGCGTGGGCGCGATCGACGCGCGGCTCTACGTGGAAAAGTTGGGCTGGACCTCGGACATGAACCAGGTGCGCTCGCAGATCGCGACGAACAATAGCAGCGTGAAGGTGCCCCAACTCGGCAACGCGCCCGTGCCGCGCGCGGTGACCGGGCTCGAGGTGAGCGTTAGCGCGCGCTCGCTTGCGCGGCCGGTCACGCGCGTCTTTCTCGTGGGGGAATGAGCGTGCGACAGCATCGAATTCCCCGCCTCCTTACCTGTAACGCGGTACGTGCTACCGCGCGTCGCCAGCGCGGCGCCGCGATCATCAGCGCGCTGCTGGTGGTCGCGCTCGCCGCGATTCTGGTCTCGGGCATGTTGTGGCGCCAGCAGGTGCAGGTGCGCCGCATCGAAAATCAGCGGCTGCTCGCACAAGGACAGTGGATCGCGCGCGCCGCGCTCGACTGGACGCGCCTCGTGCTGCGCTCCGAGGGCGACACCTCGGCGGGCGTGACCTATCTGGGCGGCGCGTGGGGCATGCCGGTCGCGAAGACGCGCCTTTCCGACTTCCTCGGCCAGATTGGCGAAGCCCGCGCGGAACAGGGCGCCGACACCTGGCTCTCCGGCTCCATCGAAGACGCTCAGGCGCGCTTCAATCTGCGCAATCTCGTTTCCACCTCCGCGCCGGGCGCGCTGCAACTGAATCTCGCGCAAATCCAGGCGTTCGCGCGCCTCTTGCAGCTGCTTGGCATCGATGGTCAGCTTGCAAAAAATGCGGCCGTCTACCTGCGCTCGGGGCTCGCCCACTCGATCACGCGCTTTCAGACCGGCGCCACGGCGGCGGGCAGCACCGGCACGGCCGCGAATGCTCAGCAAGTCGCGGGCGGCACGGGAGGCGGTGCGAACTTCACCGACAACCCCGGCCTTTCCGATGCCGACTCCAACAGCGCCGTCGCGCCGCTGCTCATGACGAGCACCGATGCGCTGCTCGACGTGCCGGGCTTCACGCCCGACATCGTCGCGCGGCTGCGCCCGTTCGTGACGGTCCTGCCCACCACGACGCCTGTGAACATGAACACGGCGAGCGCCGAGGTGATCGCAGCGATCGTGCAGGGCATGAGCCTGTCCGGCGCGCAGGCGTTCGTGGCGCGGCGCCAGACCGTGTTTTTCCACAACCTCGCCGATGTGCAGCTCGCGCTGCAAGGCGCGGGGGCCGGACAAACCAGCGTCGACTCGACGCAATGCGACGTCAATACAAGCTATTTTGTGGTTCATGGGCGCGTGCAGCACGAGCGCGCCGTCGTGGACCGCACCACGCTCGTGTGGCGCGACCCGCTCACCCATACGACGCGCATCGTGCGCGTGCGCGACGAACCATGAAATCGTACCCGTCCAACATCGAAAAGAGGTGCGTTTGAGCACGCTGATCGTCCTGATGCCGCCGCGCGATCCGGCGGTCCACTCGCAGGAATGGCAATTGCCCGAACTGCCGTTCGTGCTGCTCGACAAAGCGGGCCAGACGCAGCGCGCGGGCCGGGCGGCGCTCGGCCTGTTGCCGAAGGCGTCGGCCACCGTGCTGCTGATCGCCGCGCGCGATCTGCTCATGGTCGCCGCCACGGTGCCGCCGCTCAAGGGGCCGCGGCTGCGCCAGGCGCTGCCGAACGTCGTCGAGGATCATCTGATCCAGGATCCGCAGACTTGCCATCTCGCGCTGGATCCTGCGCGCCTGCCGGGCGGGATGCAGACCGTCGCGGCCGTCGACCGCGGGTGGTTCCGCTTCCTCATCGAAGGATTCACGGGCGCGGGGCACCGCAACCTGCGCGCGGTGCCGGTGGCGCGCTGCTTGCCCGATAGCCTGCCCGATGCGGCGGGGGGTACCGGCGCTGCTGCTGCGCAGGCGCTGCAAGCCGCGGCGTACGCAGGCGAGCCCTCCATGCCGCCCGCCTCGACGGAAGTTGCCGACCATGCCAAAGCTGCCGGCGGCGCAGGCAGTGCCGATGGTACCGATGGCGCCGATAGTGCAAGCAGCCCGGTAACGGCCTGCGTATTCGGCCCGGTCATGTCGACGGCGCCCGCGCTTCTGCCTGACGTGGCGGCGGCCGTATCCAGCACCGTGGCAGGCGCGTCCAGCGCGCTGCTCGAACTCGCGATCGTGCGCGGCGCGATGGCTGAAGGCTTTGCGGTGCCGGCGGCAAATCTTGCCGCGACCGTGGCGGCGCTGGCCGGCGACGCGCCCGTCATGCGCTACGTGCTGACGGGGGTGCCAGGCGAATTCGCGAGCGCCGCCGACAAAGCTGCGCTCGCGGCGGCGCTGCCCGGTGCGCAGCCGCTTGGCTTCGAGACGCTCGCGAAGCGCGCGCTCGCGTGCAAGTTCGACCTCTGCCAGTTCGAATTCGCGGTGCAGCCGTGGCGTCTCGATCGCGCGACGCTGCGCCGGCTGCGCGTGCCGCTCGCGCTAGTGGCGGCTTCGCTCGTGGTCGCGATCGTCGGTGCGAACGTGCAGTGGCTGATGCTGGCGCGCCAGCGCGACGCTATCAACACGCAGATGACCGAGCTGCTGCTCAACGCGTTCCCGAAGACGACGGTGGTGCTCGACCCCGCCGGGCAGATGGCGCGCCAGCTTTCCCAGTTGCGCGTGGCAGCGGGCGAGCCCTCGCCCGACGATTTCCTCGCGCTCGCCGACGCCTTCGCGCGCTCGCTCGGGCCGGTGCCCGCGAATGCGATTGCAGCGCTCGACTATCACGACCGGCGCCTCGACGTGACCTTCAAGCCCGGCGTCAATGTCGACGCCGACTTGAGCAAGCGGCTTGCGCGCAATGGCCTCGCGGCCACGCAGGACAGCAGCAGCGGCAAATGGACGATCAGGAGCGCATCGTGAAGACAACCGGTTCGAGCAGCGCATGGGTGCAGACCTTGAGCGAGCAGTGGAGCAACTTTTGGGAAGTCCGCACCGCGCGCGAAAAAATGCTGCTGACCTGGGGCGGCGCGGTGCTGGTCGTGGCAATCGGCTATTCGGTGCTATGGCAACCGGCGGCGGACGGCCGCGCGCGCCTGCGCGAGAACTTGCCCGCGATGAAGCGCCAGCTTGCGCAGATGACCGCGCAGGCCGACGAGGCGCGTGCGCTCGCGGGCGCGGCGGCGAGCGTCGCGCCTGGCGGCCAGGCGCTCAAGGATGCGCTGACCGCATCACTCTCCGACCACGGCATGCCGAACGCGCAGGTGCAATTGATCGGCACGACAGCGCAGGTGCAGATGAAGAATGCCTCGTTCCCGGCGTGGGCGGCCTGGCTCGACGACGTGCGCAAGCAGTACAAGGTGCAGGTGGTCGAGGCTCACATCACGGCGCTGAAGGCCGACGGCCAGGTCGATTTGACCGCGTCGCTGCAGCCGGCGAACGCGCGCTAAGGCGCGAAACGCGGTCGACCGCGAAGCATGGGACCAGAGTAAGGCGCTTTGCATGGGCCCGGAGTAAGTGCTGAAGCACTAGCTCCGGCCGACAGCTAAAGCGCCAACTCTGGTCGACAGGAGATTCCTCGCATGTCTTATTGGATGCGGCGCGCGCGCGCCGTGTTGCCCTGGCTATTCGTAGCCGTGTTGTCCGTAGGCGCGGTGCTGCTCGTGCGGCTGCCCGCCGCGTGGATCGCGCCGCAGTTCGCGCGCGCGACCCAGGGCCATGTCAACCTCGTCGATCCGCAAGGCTCGCTCTGGCACGGCTCGGCCACGCTCATGCTCGCCGCCGGCCGCGACGTGCAGGGCGCGACGCTTCTGCCGGGCCGCATCGAATGGAGCACGTCGTTCTGGGCGCTCCTCACGGGCCGCGTGCGCATGCAGATGCGCCAGACCGAGGCCATGCCCGACCCTGTCGACGTCGAAGCGACGTTGCGCGGCGCGACGGTCACGTCGGGCGCGATCGCGGTGCCCGCGTCGCTGCTCGCGGGCCTCGGCGCGCCGTTCAACACGCTAGATCTGGATGGCAACGTGCGGCTCGCGTGGAGTCCCTGGCGCGTATTCGGCGCCGATGCATTCGGGCGCTTGACCGTCACGCTCGGCGACATGAGCTCACGCGTCTCGCTCGTGAAGCCGCTCGGCTCGTATGAGGCGGTGCTTCAGGCGCAGGGCGCGTCATCGACGCTCGATCTGAGCACGCAGCAAGGACCGTTGCTGCTCGACGGGCATGGCACGTTTTCGCGCTCGTCGGCGTCGTTCAATGGCACCGCGAGCGCGACGCCCGATCAGCGCGAGAATCTGGCGGGATTGCTGAATCTGCTGGGACGGCCCACGGGAACCGGCGCTGTGGCGCTGACCTTCATGCGCTGACGCCATGAATCCGCGAGGTGTAGCGCGCCACCGGGCTTACTGCGGTTGAGCGCCCTGCGCTGCCGCACCCTGCACGGCGCCACGCATCGAAGGCGCCTGGCCTGGCGCGCCCGGCACCGCGGAGTCCGATGCCGCGACAGGCGCGGGCGCCGCTACGCCGCCGGTTTCGCGCGCCATCTGCGAGACGTCCCAGCCGCCGCCGAGCGCCTTCACGAGCCCGACCGACGACACCATGCGCTGCCCCGCGATGCTCGCGAGCTTTTGCTGCGCCGTGAACGCCGTCGTCTGCGATGACAGGACGTTCTGGTAATCGGTTGTTCCGGCCTTGTATTCGTTCGTGACGATCCGCAGTGCGTGCTGAGCCGATTCCACGGCCTGCTGCTGCACGACGATTTCCTGCGCGAGGATGCGCTGCGACGCGAGGTTGTCCTCGACGTCCTGGAATGCGGCCAGCACGGTCTGCCGGTAGGCCGCGACTTGCTGGTCATAGGACGCGCGCGCCGCTTCGGTCTGCGCGCGGCGCAGGCCCGCGTCGAACACCGTGGCCGCGAGCGACGGCCCGAGCGCCCAGAAGCGCGACGGCATGGAGAGCAGCTGCGAGAGCACCGAGCTCTCGAACCCGCCGCTGGCAGAGAGCGTCAGCGTGGGAAAGAACGCGGAGATCGCTATGCCGATCTGCTCGTTCGCGGCCGCCGCCTTGCGCTCCGCCGAGGCGATGTCGGGACGCCGCTCGAGCAACGCCGAAGGCATCGTGACCGGCACGGCGGGCGGGGTGGCCATAAGCGGTGAAGGCGGAATCGAGAACGCCGAAGCCGGCTGGCCGACCAGCACGGCAATCGCGTGTTCGTCTTGGGCGCGCGCCACGCCATTGCCGATGGCGGCGGCTTGCGCGGACTGCAATTGCGTTTGCGCCTGGATGACGTCGGCGCGGCCCGCTACGCCCTGCGCGTACTGGTTCTGCGTGAGCTGCAGCGACTTCTGATAAGCCGCGACGGTGTCATCGAGCAGCTTCTGCTGGGCGTCGAGCGAGCGCAGCGTGAACCAGGTTTGCGCGAGCGTGGCCTGCGCCGAGAGGCGCGCGTTGGCCAGATCGGCGGCGGCGCCCTGCTGGCCGGCTTCCTGCGCGCTGACCGTACGGCTCACCTTGCCCCAGAGATCCGGTTCCCAGGTCGCGTCGAGGCCGAGGTTGACGTTGTTCGAGATCGATCCGCCGCCGGCAAAACCGTTGCTGCTAGAGTTCGAAACCCGCGCGGGGGAGCGTGCGCGCGAGCCCGAAAACGAGGCGCTCACCACCGGGAAATATGCCGCGCGCGCCTCGCCTACCAATGCGCGCGCCTGGCGGTACGCGGCGGCGTATTGCGCGACGGTCTGGTTGTTGGCGTTGAGCTGATCCATCAGCCCGTTGAGCTGCGCGTCGTCGTAGATGAGCCACCAGGGGCCGCGATCGGCGGTATCGGCGGGTTGTGCAGTCTTCCAGCCCTCGGGCGCTTCCTTGTACGACTCGGGCACTGCTGCAGCCGGCTTGTGATAGTCGGGGCCCACGGCGCAACCGCTCAACTGGAACGCGAGCGCTGCCACCGCGCACAGCACGGCAGGCCTGGGCGCCAGGCGCCAGGCGCGGCTACGGCGGGAAACGTGATGGCCGGGAGGGACGAAACGGCAAGACATGCAAGGAATTCCTGTCGAAGCGGCTGGCGAACCGGGTGAAAGTCGCGCGCAGCTGGTGCGCGAAGACGCGCGGCGTGGTGCGCTCTGCGGCAATGCGGCGGGCCGGGCTCGGTTCGAGGGGCTGGCAAGTTGCGGCAATGGTAGCGCACGCGCCACACGCAGCGCGGAACCTCCAAGGGTAAGCCGGAAATGGATGAGGATGTGTTACCGCACGCCGGTCGCAAATTACGCGTCGTTACGGCGCCAGCAACCCAGCGCGTGAACGGCGTGCAGCGCGGCGCGGCCTGCGCGCGTATGTGCACCCCGCATGATGTTGGCGCGGCACGCAACCTGGACGCCGGAGCAGGCGGCTTTGGCTGCCGCCGTGGTGGCCGCTGCTGCATTCATGCTTGCCGCGACCACACTTGGGCTCGTTGCAGGCGGCATGACGCCGCTCATCACCACGGACGTGCCCGCCCCGTCTCGCTGGGCGCGGCGTCGGTCGGCCCACACCATCAGCGCGACGGCGATCGAGCCGCCAGGCAGCACGAACATCGCTGCATAGAGCGCGAACTTGCGCCAACGCGCCGCGCCGCCGGTTTGCGTGAAAGCAAGCCTGGCAGTGCAGGAAACCGAGCGGCCGATGCCGCCGAGCGCGTTTTTTAGGTACAGCATGGCGCATTCAACAGGAGAATTGGGGAATACGAGGAGATAAAGTGCTTGCCTGTCATAATATTGACTATGCAATCAAACCACAACACACTTTGCATCGCACCAAATGTGCTGTTGTTTTTACGCAGCGACCATGAGAATCGGTGGCTGACGCGTCACCCAATTTATCTGCCCAGGCAGGCATATAACCGGCTAGAATTCGCCTGTTTTCGAGATGCGTGAGAGCGGCTTCCCATGAGCGAGGGTGCGTACGTACCAGGCAAGGTCGGTGTTGTGCCGAGCCTGGGCTATTTCCTGTCGACGGCCCGAAACGTGCTGGCCGCGCGGATGGACCGCGCCGTCGCGCCGCTGGGGCTGACCTCATCGCAGATCGGCGTGATCCTCCTACTGTGGTTCGAGCACGCCCGCACGCCCAATGAAATGTCGCGCGTGCTGTCATACGACACTGGATCGATGACGCGCATGCTCGACCGGTTGGAGAAAAAAGGCTTTCTCGTGCGCCAGCGCAGTCACGCGGACCGCCGTGTGGTCGAACTGGCGCTCACGCCGCTGGGGCGTGATGCGGCGCAGCAGCTGCCGGATCTGGTCGCCTCGGTGGTGAACGACCAGCTACGCGGCTTTTCCGCCGACGAAGTGACCACGCTCGTCAGCCTGTTGCAACGTTTCATCGCGAACGATGCGGACACGTCGATGGTATGCAGTCATGTCGAAGGCGGCGCGGATGTGCCATTCAGCGCAGCCGAGGAAGATCGCCACAAGCTGTGAAGCCGGTGTCGTGGCGCCTTGGCGCCAGCTAGATTTCGCCTCGATCGTGTCGCATTGCGGATAAATCACTGTCTGGGCAGTCAATGCCGCGACATTAACTTATGGACTGCCACCCGAACTGGAAACTTCGGCAAGAAGCCGAGCAAGGACCCTGAAAATGGACGCATCCACCGCCGCGCCCTCTCCCGCTCCTGCCAGCGCGGAGCCCGCGCCGTTCTCGGGCGGAAAGCTCGCGCTGCTGACCGTGGGCCTCGCGCTCGGCACTTTCATGGAGGTGCTCGACACGTCGATCGCCAACGTTGCCGTGCCGACCATTTCCGGCACGCTCGGCGTCGCCAACAGCGAAGGCACTTGGGTGATCTCCTCGTATTCGGTCGCCTCGGCAATCGCCGTGCCGCTCACGGGCTGGCTCGCGCGGCGCGTGGGCGAAGTGCGGCTCTTCACGCTTTCGGTGATCCTGTTCACGTTGGCCTCGGCGGCCTGCGGTTTCGCCGCCAATTTCGAGACGCTGATCGCCTTCCGTCTCGTGCAGGGCCTCGTCTCCGGTCCGATGGTGCCGCTTTCGCAGACGATCCTCATGCGCTCCTACCCGCCCGAGAAACGTGGGCTTGCGCTGGGACTCTGGGCCATGACGGTGATCGTCGCGCCCATCTTCGGCCCGGTCATGGGCGGCTGGATCACGGACAACTACACATGGCCGTGGATCTTCTACATCAACGTGCCGATCGGGCTCTTCTCGGGGGTTTGCGCGTTCCTGCTGCTGCGCGGACGCGAAACGAAGACCACGAAACAGCGCATCGACGCTGTGGGCCTCGTGCTGCTCGTGATCGGCGTGTCGTGCCTGCAAATGATGCTCGACCTCGGCAAGGACCGTGACTGGTTCAGCTCGAAGTTCATCGTTGCGCTCGCAATCATCGCGGCGGTGTCGCTGGCGTTCATGCTTGCGTGGGAGGCCACCGAGAAAGAGCCGGTCGTCGATCTCTCGCTCTTTCGCGACCGCAACTTCGCGCTCGGCGCATTGATCATCTCGTTCGGCTTCATGGCGTTCTTCGGCTCGGTCGTGATCTTCCCGCTCTGGCTGCAAACGGTGATGGGCTACACGGCCGGCGTCGCCGGCCTCGCGACGGCGCCGGTGGGGCTGCTCGCGCTCGTGCTCTCGCCGCTGATCGGGCGCAATATGCACAAGCTCGATCTGCGCATGGTGGCGAGCTTCGCATTCGTCGTGTTCGCGGGCGTCTCGCTATGGAACGCCACGTTCACCCTCGACGTGCCGTTCGACCAGGTGATCCTGCCACGCCTCGTGCAGGGCATCGGCGTGGCCTGCTTCTTCGTGCCGATGACGACCATCACGCTGTCGAGCATCTCCGACGAGCGCCTCGCGAGCGCATCGGGTCTGTCCAACTTCTTGCGCACGCTGTCGGGCGCGATTGGAACGGCGGCGAGCACGACGTTCTGGGAGAACTCTGCGATTTATCACCACGCGGTGTTGTCGGAGTCCGTGAGCGTATATTCGCCCAACACCAGCGCATACAGCAATGCGTTGACGAGTCTCGGCTATGCAGGGCCGGGCCTGACCGCGAAGCTCAATGAAGTGGTGACGGCGCAGGGCTACATGATGGCGACCAACGACTTCTTCCGCATCTCATGCGCGATGTTCGTCGTGCTTGCGGCGCTGGTCTGGATTACGAAGCCCAGAAAGGGAGCGGGACCGGCAATGGGCCATTGATGGCCCACTGGCGATCCCGTGATGAACGCCCGCGACAAACGCGGGCGTGTGCTGTTGCTGCCGTGATAAACGTGGTGTATTAGCCCGAGCTTTGCCTTCTCAAATAGCTGGAACCCCTATCAGTGCTGGGTTTCGGCTATTTTTTGAGGCTATCGTGTACCCATGTAAATTAGTATTTTTATATTGTATTTAGCGGTTTTTGTGCTTGAATTAGTGTTCATGTACGTCGAACACGTTCCCAACCGCAATTCCCCACCCGCGATCCTGCTGCGTGAGTCGTATCGCGATGGCAACAAGGTGAAGAAGCGCACCCTCGCCAACCTCTCGGCGCTTCCCGCCGAGGTCATCGAGGGCTTGAAGGTCCTCTTGCGCGGGGGCGTCGCGGTGCCCTCGGCTGAAGAGGCCTTCGTGATCGAGCGCAGCCTGCCACACGGACACGTGGCCGCGGCGCTCGGCGCCGCGCGCGCCTGTGGCGCCGAGCAGTGGTTTGCATCGGCGCCTGCCGCGCTGCGCTCGGTGGTGATGGCACTGCTGGTGGCGCGGGTGGTCTCGCCGGCTTCCAAGCTCGCCACCCATCGCATGTTGCGCGACGAAACCGCCACCCATTCGCTGTCGCGGCTGCTCGGTCTGGGCGACGTTGACCTTGAGCAGATCTACGCCGCGCTCGACTGGCTCGGCGATGCCCAGGAAGGCATCGAGAAGCGGCTCGCCAGGAAACATCTGGCCGGCAACACGCTGGTGCTCTATGACCTCACCTCCACCTGGGTGACCGGACGCTGCTGCGAGCTCGCCGCCCACGGCTACAGCCGCGATGGCAAGCGCGACGATCCGCAGATCGTGTTCGGGCTGGTTTGCACTCCTGATGGATGTCCGGTGGCCGTCGAAGTCTTCGCGGGCAACACCGCCGATCCGGCTACCGTGGCCTCTCAGGTGGAGAAGCTCAAGACGCGCTTTGGCATCGGCAAGCTCGCCTGGGTGGGCGACCGGGGCATGCTCACGCAGGCGCGTATTGACACGGTATTGCGCCCGGCGGGCCTGGGCTGGGTGAGCAGCCTGCGCGCGCCGCAGGTGAGCGCGCTTGCCCAGGAGAAGGGGCCCTTCCAGCCGTCGCTGTTTGATGAGCGCAATCTGCTCGAGGTGACCAGTGAGTCGTTTCCCGGTGAGCGGCTCATCGTGTGCCGCAATCCGCTGCTGGCCGAGGAGCGCAGCCGCAAGCGCGAGGCGCTGCTGCAGGCCACTGAAGCCGAGTTGATGAAGATCGCCGCAGCGACCACGCGGGCCCGCAACCGCCTGAAGGGCGTGGAGACGATTGCCTTGCGCGTGGGCCGCGTCATCGACCACTACAAGATGGCCAAGCACTTCGATCTGAGCTTTACCGACGAGGGCTTCACGTGGACGCGCAAGTCCGAACAGATCCGGCAGGAAGCGTCGCTCGACGGTCTATATGTGGTGCGCACCAGCTTGCCCGAACAGGACCTGCCAGCCGAGGCGGCCGTATCGGCCTACAAGGGCCTGGCGGTCGTGGAGCGTGCGTTCCGTTCGCTCAAGACGGTCGACCTGCAGGTGCGCCCCATATTCCACTGGAACGCCCAGCGCGTGCGCGCTCACGTGTTTCTGTGCACGCTCGCCTACTACGTCGAATGGCACATGCGCGAGACCTTGAAGCCCATGCTGTTTGACGATGAATACATCGAGCTCGCGCGCGCCGCCCGAGCTTCGCCAGTCGCCAAGGCGCAACGCTCGGAGCAGGCGAAATCCAAGGACACCACCCGGCTGGGTGAGGACGGCTTGCCACTCCACAGCTTCCGCACGCTGCTCGATGATCTGGCCACGCTCGCCTACAACGTCTGCCACACACCTCTGAACCCTGAGGCGAAGATCGTGATGACCACGCGGCCCACACCTGTTCAGGAAAAGGCCTTCCGCCTGCTCAACATCAGCCCCGCGCGTACCCAGTAACCGACTCCGCCGGACACGCGCAACCGCGACAAATCAAAGACTTGCGCGCGCCGCGCGCTCAAAGTTCGGATTAGCGGACGGTGATGCCGCTCGTCTGAATCTCGACGCGGCGATTCTGCGCGCGACCGTCGGCCGTGGCGTTGCTCGCGATCGGCTTCGACTTGCCGTAGCCGTGCACTTCGTATTTGCCCGCATGCAGGCCATGCGACTGCAGGTAGTTGCGGACGGTTTCCGCACGGCGCAGCGAGAGGCGGTCGTTCAGCGCGTTCGAACCGGTCGAATCGGTGTGGCCATTGATCACGACGGTGCCGATGTTCACGCCGTCGCTGTCCGCGATGAACTTGTTGAGTGCCTGCTTGCCTTCCGGCAGCAGGTTGTACTTGTTGATTTCGAAGTTGGCGTCGGCGCTGAGCGTAATGGTGCGCGGCTGCGTTTCGACGACCGGCGGCGGAGGCGGCGGCGGTGTCTGGACAGCGGGCTGCGGCGCCTGGCAAACGAACATGATTTCGCGCGGGTCGTTTTCGGCCTTGAATCCGGACGCAGCGCGGTCGGTTGAGGACACTCGCAGCGGCTCCTTGTTGCCGCAAATCTCGGTGACCTTCTTCATACAGGCCTTCGAGCTTTCCAGCAGGCCCAAGCACTGTACGCGATACGCCTGCGAGCCGTTGGCGAGCGTCACGACGTCGAGGTTGTAGGTCGGGCCTGACGCGGTCGTGCAACCAGCCGCGACGACGATGAGGGCAGCCAGTGCGCTGGCTGGCAGAAGTCGCATTTTCATTTTCGATTCGAATGATGGAAGAGGAATGTACTGTCGTCCGGCGCACGCCGAAGCAGAGCCACAATACGATCCCTCGACACGTCACCCAATCAGATAATGCTTAAATGCACAATCGAAGTGATTCGATTCGGAATACGAGCTATCACGCGGTGCGAACCAGCCGGGCTTACTTGGACTCATTCGCCGCGCGCGCCCCAGCCGACGATGCGGCGCCCGTATCCGCACCGGACGCGTCAGGGTTTTCCGCGTCGCCGCTGATTCCCTGGATCGGCTGTTCGACGCCCGTGCGCACGTACTGCTTGAAGGCCGCGCCGGCCGCCCATGGATCGGGCTTGCAGCCGAGCGAACTGTCACAATGGGCCGCAAAGCCGATGGTGGTCGTGCCGTCGCTGTTGTGGGTCCGCGTGATTTCGTAGGCGAGCGCGCGCTTGCCGCCGCCGGGGCCGGCGGTCTGGATCAGCGTGTCGGTCACGGTTTGCACTTCGTACTTCGAATGGTCGCGCACCCAGTCCTGGGCACGTTGCCACCAGATGTCGCACTGCGGCTTGTCGTTGCACGTGAGCGGCGCGGTGGCGATCTGCATGACGTCGGGGTTGACCTGGCCGCGCGGCGCGCAGGCCGTCAGTGCCGCGCAGAACAGGATCGGCAGGATTCGTTTCATCGTGTGGTTCCTCCCTGTATGAGCTCGCGTCGAGCGCGGCCCGGTTATCTTGTCGTCGGCACGCGGTGGCGTCGGCGGGGCGTACTGCCCATGCATTGTTGGACCGCGCCCGCACGCTGGTGTTTCCAGCAAGTGGAATGCCCAAAATACTCCACTAGCGCAGGGCTAAACGCTGTAGCGATTGAGCGTGTAGGGGCTATACGCGGTCACGAAGGCGTCGAACGAGCCCACCTCCTCGCGCTCGAGCTTGGCCTGGTCTTCCAGCGACTCGCGCGCGAGCGCCTCGAATTGTGCCATCGCCTCGGGCGAAAGCGGACGCGAGAGGAAATGCGCCGCATGGCGCTCGCTTTGCGTGAGCGCAAATTGCAGGAAGGATTGCTGGTTGCCGCGCATCGCTTCCAGCACGCGAGCGGAGGGCGTGAGCGACGCATCGGCGAGTTTCGCGCGCTGTGCAGCAAGCGAGCGCGCATGCTCGTCACCACCGCGCAGCGCGTCCAGCACGGCGGCACTGCGCTCGATCTTCGAAAGCAGCTCGGCGGCCCAATCCTGCAGCGAGACCGTGTCGTTGCCGCGTTTGAGCTCGAGGCCCGGGCGGCGCCCTTCCTTCGTGACGAGGCCGAAATTTTCGTTCGCCTGTGCGTAGTCGGCCGCCGGCAGCAGGGGGCTTTCTTCGAGTGCGCAGGTGAGCAGGTAGGCGTCGAGAAAACGCGCGGCTTCGAGCGAAATGCCGGTGGGCTCGAACGGATCGATGTCCATGCAGCGCACTTCGACGTATTGCACGCCGCGCGCGGCGAGCGCATGCAGCGGCCGTTCGCCCGGATACGTGACACGCTTCGGGCGAATCGTCGAATAGAACTCGTTTTCGATCTGCAACACGTTGGTGTTGATCTGCACCCATTCGCCGTCGCGGTGCGTGCCGATGGCTTCGTACGGCGGATACGGCTGGCTCACCGCCTGCGTGAGCGCGTCGAGGTAGCCCGTCAGCGTGTCATAGTCGGCGTGCAGCGCCGACTGGCCCGTGGTGTTCGAGTAGCCGAGGTCGCTCATGCGCAGGCTCGTCGCGTAGGGCAGATAGAGCGTGTCGGCGTCGAAGGTTTCGAGCGCATGCGCGCGGCCGCGCAGGAAGCGCGCATCGAGCGCCGGCGAGGCGCCGAACAGATACATCAGCAGCCAGCTCGTGCGGCGGAAATTGCGGATTAGCGCGAGGTAGCGCTCCGACTGATAGTCGATCTGCGTGGCCGTGGACTGGTCGTGCGCGTGCAGCACGCGCCACACCTCTTCGTTAAGCGAATAGTTGTAGTGGATGCCCGCGATGCATTGCATGGTGCGGCCGTAACGCAGCGCGAGCCCCATGCGGTAGACGTACTTGAGGCGGCCGATGTTCGAGCTGCCGTAACGTGCAATGGGAATGCCGTCGTCGGTGGCGGGCAGGAGGCCCGGCATCGACTCGTTCCACAGCATCTCGCCGTCGCGCGCGAGCGTGGCGTAGACAAAGCGATGGAGCTCGTCGAGCTTCTCGAGCGTGATGGATGCGTCGTGCTCGGCCGGCGTGATGATCTCGATCAGCGCTTCCGAGTAGTCGGTCGTGAGCGACGGATGCGTGAGCGCCGAGCCAAGCGCCGCCGAATGCGGCGTCATGGCGAGCTGGCCGTCGCGCGTCACCCGCAGGCTTTCCTTTTCGATGCCGCGCAGACCGCGCGTGAGCGCGTCGCGATGCGGCCCGGCGCTCAGCACGGAAAGGCGCTGCGTGAGAACGTCGTTCGTGCGTGTAGAGGTCGTGTCTGGCATTGAAGGGCGGGTCGGGCTCTGGCCGGCGACGCGGTGCGGCACGTGCCGCCGGCAAGGGATTTTCGGTAGCGGGCACTTTAACATCTCGCTGAAAGACCTGCTTGGGCCCCCTTCGGGCGGGACTTTGCGGGTGGTCTGCTAGCCGCCGCGCGCCGCGCCGGCCCGATCGGCGATCTCGTTCCACAGGTGCATCGCGGCATAGGCGCGCCAGGGCCGCCATGCGTCGGTGCGCGCGCGCTGCTGCGTGGGGCGCACGAGCGCGGGGTCGCGCGCGGCGATGGCCTGCATCAGCACGAGGTCGGTGGCGGGCCACGCATCGGCGTCGCGCCAGGCGCGCATGGCCACGTACTCGACGGTCCAGGGGCCGATGCCAGGCAGTGCGAGCAATCCGGCGCGCATGGCGTCGAGGGTGGCGCGTTCGGTGGCATGTTCTGCAGCGGGCGCAGTCCCGGGATCGCCAGCGGGCTCGTCATGGCGACTGCGCCGGCTGCCGGTGGCACGAAGCGCGGCGCCTTGCGCACGCGCGCGCTCCGGGGCACGTTCCGCGGGACGTTCGATAACGAGCGTCCCGCTCGCCACGGCCGCCGCGAACCCCTGGAGCGCGGCCACCCGTTTGCCCGGCATGCCGATCCCGGCAAGATCGGCGGCGGCCAATGCGGCAGGCGTGGGAAAGCGCCATGCGGTGCGCGCGTGCGCGTGGCCCTCGATACGTTTGCCCACGCGCTCGACGAGGCGGCCCACGATGGTCGTCGCGGCCTTCACGCTCACTTGCTGGCCGACGATCGCGCGCACCACGAGTTCGAAGCCCGACCACGCCCCCGGCACCCGCAGCCCCGGCGCGGCGGCGACGAGCGGCGCGAGCCATGGATCGGCGGCGAAGCCCGCGCCGATCGCGGCCGGATTTGTCCGCACGTCGAAGATGCGCGCCAGCGGCGCAGCCAATGCGGCTGCATGGGCGCTCACTGGCCCGTCGACTTCGACGACGAGGCAGTGCTTGCGCGCATGGCGGCGTACGGCGAGCGTGCCGCTCACGCCATGGAAGTCGATTGCACGCAGCCACGCGCCGTCTTCCACGGTTTCGACGCCTGGCGTCGCGCGTCCCGCCAGAAAGCGCAGCATGCGCGGCCAGTCGTAGGGGGCGCGAAACGGCAGCTCGAAGGTGGCGTCGGGATCCGGGCCGCCGCTTCGCGGCTGTTGTGGTTCGTTCGGCAGGACGGCGCTCAAGCGGCGGTCTCCGGTGTGGCGTCGGCGCGGCCGCGCTTTGAGTCTCGTTTCGCGTCGCGCGGAGGCGGGCCGCCGGCCTGTGCCGTGGCAGCGACGAGGACTTCGCCCGCACGCGCTTCGGCGTCGATCAGCGCGGCCTTGCGCGCGAGTCCCCAGCGGTAGCCGGCGAGCGCGCCGCCCTTTTGCACGACGCGGTGACAGGGAATCGCCAGCGCCACCGGGTTCGATGCGCAAGCGCTTGCCACGGCGCGTACCGCGCGCGGCGCGCCGAGCGTTTCGGCGATCTGCGTATAGCTGCGCGTCTCGCCGTACGGAATGCGCTGGAGCGCGTCCCAGACCCGCTGCTGGAACGCCGTCGCGGCAATGTCGAGCGGCAGCTCGATGTGCTCGCGGCGGCCATGCAGATAGGCGTCGATCTGCGCGACGAACGGCGCGAGCCCTGCCGTGTCCTCGATGCAATGTGCGTTCGAGAAGTCGGCCACGAGGCTTGCGCTCAATGCGCCGGGATCGTCGCCGAACGCGATCCGGCAGATACCCTTGTCCGTTGCCGCGACGAGCACGCGCCCGAGCGGCGTGGCCGCGACCGCATAGCGGATCGTGAGTCCCGCGCCCTTGCGGCGGAACGCCGACGGCGCCATGCCCAGCTCTCCCGCCACGCTCTCGTAGAGCCGCGACGACGAGTTGAAGCCCGCGTCGGCACTCGCGCGCGTGACATCGGCGCCTTGTGCGAGCGCGTCGCGCAGCACCGCGCCGCGGCGCGCCGCCAAGTATTGGCGCGGCGAGACGCCCAGCACGCGCTTGAAAAGACGCTGCAGATGGAACGGGCTCAGGTGCACGAGCTCGCCGAGCTGCGCGAGCGTGAGGCGGGCCTGGGGATCGGCGTCGAGGGCAGCGCAGGCGCGGCGCACGATCTCGAGCTCGCGCGGCAGGCCCCCGGGGCGGCAGCGCTTGCATTCACGATAGCCGGCCGCGCGCGCGGCATCGGCATCGGCGAAGAACGCCACGTTCTCGCGGCGCGGCAGGCGCGACGCGCAGGACGGGCGGCAGAACACACCGGTCGTGCGCACGGCGTAGAAGAATTGGCCGTCGGCACGCGCGTCGCGCGCCGCGATGGCGGCCCAGCGCTCGTCGTCGGTAGTCAGTGCGGGGACCGACCCGAAGGCGGCGACAAGCTCGCCGTGAGCTGCGGTCGGGATGGCGTTCATTTCGTGACTCCCGGAAATGGTGGACTCGATGGACCCACTGTAGCGGCTCCCATGCATGCCGGCCTGCCGGATCTTGCGCTGTCGTTCAGGAGATCTGGCCTGATTGCCGATTGCCAGCCGCGAATGCCCAGCCAGCAACCGCCTGCCATAAAAGCGGGGCGGTGACTGCGACAATTTGGCCCAATTGCGGGTTTTCCCTTAAAAACTTGTTGCGCCGCGTCAGATCGCTGTGTATAGTAGTTTCTGTCTCCTCCATGTCTCCTCCTGATATGGATTAAGCCCGCTCACAGTAGCGGGCTTTTTTTCGTCCAGCGAATTCGTCAGCGGACCGCATCACCCTGCCCGACTCGATCCGAGCGCTCGCGCTTCGCCATTTTCCGCCTGATTTCCCTCCCCTACACTGTGTGGATTGCGCCCGCGCGCGCCGTTTTGGGGAGAACCATGCTTATCCAGATTCGCGAAATCGATCATGTCGTCATTCGCGCGGCCGATCTCGCCGCCATGACGCGCTTTTATTGCGATGTGTTGGGCTGCCGCGTCGAACGTGAGGAGAAAAAATTGGGGCTCGTGCAGCTGCGCGCAGGCCGCTCGCTGGTCGATCTCGCCGCGATCGGCGGTGCGCTGGACCGCGACGGCGGCGCGACGCCATCAGGCGCTGCCGGCAACATGGATCATCTATGCCTGCGGGTGGAACCGTTCGATGGCGAGGCGCTCAAGGCCTGGCTCACGCAGATGGGCGCGCGCCCGGGCGAAGTGGTCGAGCGTTTTGGCTCGGAAGGCTTCGGGCCGTCGCTGTACCTGTTCGATCCCGAGGGCAACATGGTCGAATTGAAAGGGCCGCCGGTGCGTTGATTGACCCGCGGGCAACCCCCACAAAGGCAGCACGCGTGCGAGAGGGCCGCGCAATCAGACGTTTTCAGGCGCCTTGAGGACGGTCCATTCGACCGCGACGGGTTCGCTCGCGGTGTTGCCGATCCACGCCGCATGGTCCTGTACGGTGCACTGAAGGCGCATGGTCCGCTCCGCCAGAGCCCCGAGCGACGCTGCCACGCCCTCGCCCAGCGACCAGACCGTCACGTTGCGCAGCCGCTCCACCTTGCTGCGCACGCCCTGCCACCAGATATCCGAGGTGCGTCCGCCGTAAGCGATCACGATCACCTCCTCGGCACGCCCGCTTGCCTTGGCGATGCGACGCTCGTCGGGCTGCCCCACTTCGATCCAGGTCTGCACCGCGCCGGTGTAGTCCTTGCACCAGAGCGAGGGCTCATCGGTGTCCGACAGGCCCTTGCAGAATTCGAGACGATCGCTGGCGAACAGCGCGAACGCGGCGATGCGCACCATCATCCGCTCGTCGGTTTCGGACGGATGACATGCGATGGTGAGCGCATGGTCGGCGTAGTAATGCCGGTCCATGTCCGCGATCTGCAGTTCTGCCTTATAGATGGTCGATTTGAGTGCCATATCGAATGGGTGCGAATCCCGTGTGAATTCCGCGCCGCGCAAAAGCCGCACATGATAGCGAGTTTCCAGCAGATCCTGTGCCGGATTCATCGGACGGCGACGTGCTGGATCATCGCGATGGTCGGTCGCGAAAATGACGATGCAATGACGGGATCGAGGCGGATGGGCCGATGACAGGCCAATGACGAGCCGATTAAACGCAGGCGAGCGACTGGGTCGAAGGTCCAGTCGGGGCGCGTGAGCCGCTCATGGCGGGCGGCTCGCCGGTGCTACGCAACATTTACTGCTTGATGAAGCGGTCGGTGGTCCAGAGGCCCTGGTCGTCGGTGTTCGCCGCATTGACGAATTCGACGTCATGGCCAACCACGCGCACGATGCGGAACGACTGATTCTCAGGCGTGGAGAGGCAGCGATAATCGGTGAAATATTCCTGCATCTGCTGATGCTCGCCGGCCTGCTCGTGCAAGGAAACCGCGTCGAGCTTGTCCTTCGAGAGGCAGCCATACGAGCCGGGCTTGAGTTGAACGGTTTGCTGCGGCTTCAAGGCGGAATCCTGCGCTTGTGCGGAAACGGCGCAAAGGAGACCGGCAGCGAATGCGGTCATCGCGAATAGCATTTTCATGGTTGTCTCCTGTCTTATCAGAGTTGGCACTTTACGGCTTACTCCGATTCCGTATAGCGCCGCAGGCTTATACTCAGGTTAGCTATGTATTTAACTTCTACGCACGGCACACTTTTTTAAATTTAGAAGACCGCAAAAGGACTGCAAGAAGAACTTGTGTGCGAGCGCAGCAGTTGCAAGTCGACCGTGAGCCAGCGCCAGTGCAAAGTACTCAAAATTACCGTTTCAATCCGCTTTTCAAATGTATGACGCAGTGCACATAAAGTCGCGGCGTGAAGGCTTGAGCGCAAAGCCATTTAGTCATCAAACGCAGAATAAAAACGATGCCAGCGGCTCGTGGAATACATTGCTTTCTCTCGCACCCAGTGCGTAAAGCGTGCCCTCACCTTCGCTTGCATCCCTGCGATCTTCGTGGATAAATCGGGCTTCCTCACTGGAGAAACCTATGCCCCTCGCCCATTGGTTGCCTTTCGCGATTGCGTCGGCCATTCTCGTCGCCATTCCCGGACCCACGGTCTTGCTGGTCGTTTCGTATGCGCTTGGCCATGGGCGCCGCTATGCGCTGGCGACGACCGCAGGCGTCGCGCTCGGCGACTTCACCGCGATGACGGCGTCCATGCTTGGCCTCGGCGTGATCCTCGCCGCCTCCGCAGCGCTTTTTTCGATGCTCAAGTGGGTCGGAGCCGCCTATCTGATCTATCTGGGCATCAAGCTCTGGCGCGCACCGATTGCCACCGCCGACGCGCCCGACACCTCCGAAACCCGCGCGGGCCGAATCTTCGCGCATGCCTATGCCGTCACCGCCCTCAACCCGAAGAGCATCATTTTCTTTGTCGCGTTCGTGCCGCAATTCATTGATCCGCATACGGCTGCGATGCCGCAGATTGTCATATTCGAGGCCACGTTCCTTGCGCTCGCCACGCTCAACGCGTTCGGCTACGCGCTGCTCGCGGCTGCTGCGCGCAAGGCGGTGCGCAGTCCGCGCGTGCAGCGCCTCGTCAATCGTACTGGCGGCTCGTTGCTGATCGGCGCGGGGCTTTTCGCGGCTGTCTGGAAGAAGTCGGCGGCCTGAACGTGCGGCGGCCCACCTTCGCTCAGAGAATCGATAACCCCCTCTCGCGCAAGCTGTAGCTTTCCAGCTACAATGGAATTGCAACCGCTTGACAACCAGGAGGTTATCGTGATCGAACACGTAATACTGGGCGCGTTTCTGGTTATTCCCCTCGTCATTGTCGTTTTTCTGTTTTCGGACGAAATCCTCGAGGAGCATAGGCAGCGCGTGGAAGCGGGGGCTCCTCATATCGACTGGCGTCATCCGCTGCGCAGTATCCTGCACCACTGACCCCAGTGGCAGGACTACCGCCCGGGTCGAATCCCGGACAGATGGGGCGCGCGCCACGCGCGTGTCCTCGCTTGACCCCACTCATGGCAGACCCGGTGTACATCGCGACGAACCGTTCGCGGCGCGTGCCTGCGTCTGCTGCCAATCCTCCCAATCTGCACGCGTATCCGCGCCGTTCATTGCCGACGTAATGCGTCGTTACCACTTGCAGCACCTGTATCCGCGCGTCGCACCCACAATCGCACGCATGTTTTCGAACGGTTCTCGAGGAGAACGACATGCGAAAGATTGCAGCGGTACTACTGGTGACGGCAGGCTGCCTGGCAGCGGCTGGCCCGGCCAGCGCGCACGACCGCGGCGGTGACGTGGTAGGGGCGCTGATCGGCGGCGCGCTGATCGGCGCAGTGGTGGGCGCCGCGATGAACAGCGCGCCGGCAGTCGCGTATGAGCCGCCGCCGGTCTATGCCGAACCGGCCCCGGTCGCCGCGCCGGTCTATGCGCAGCCGGCTCCCGTCTATGCTGTCACGCCTGCGCCGAGCAGCTGCTACGATCAATACTCTGGCCGCTATGTGCCGTGTGCTCCGCCGCAGCCCGCACCGCCGGCACCCTACTATGGCGACTACGGACAATCTTCCGACTGGTAAGTGAGATGGTTCGTCATCCAAATTAATGCCGCTGCCGCGTTCTTCGGCAGCGGCCTTTCGCTTACACCAAAAGCGCTTGTTCGACGGGCGTGATTTGCAAATTCAATTTTTGCGTGAGCCGGATCACCGTGAATTCGGCCTCGCGCCCGATGCGCGAAGCGTCGAGTAAGCGCTGCAACGCGTCAATTCCGTCGACAGCCACGCCGTCGATCGCGACGATCGTATCGTCCACCCGCAGACCGCCGAGAGCCGCCGGACTCCCCTTGACGATTTCCATCACGCGCACGCCGCTAGTCGTTTGGAGTTCGAAATAACGCTGAACCTTGCGCGCGATCGGCGCCGTGGTGCCGGCAATGCCGACGTGTGCGCGCCGCACGCGCCCGTGAGCAAACAATTGTGTGATGACCCATTTCGCGGTGTCGATCGCGGTAGCAAAGCAGATGGCCTGCGCGCCGGGAATGATCGCGGTGTTCACGCCGATCACCTGGCCCGCAGAGTTCACGAGCGGCCCGCCGGAGTTGCCGGGATTGAGCGCGGCGTCAGTCTGAATCACGTCATAAATCATGCGTCCAGAGTTCGAGCGCAACGAGCGGCCGAGCGCGGAAACCACGCCGGTGGTGACGGTCTGCGCAAGCCCCAGCGGACTACCCACGGCAATCGCGATCTGCCCGACGCGCAGCTTCGCCGAGTCGCCAAGTTCGGTGTGCGGCAGAATCTCGGACGCGCCGATGCGCAACACGGCGAGGTCGGTGCTCGGGTCGTCGCCGACCAGATCGGCTTCGTAGGTCGCACCGTCGGCAAGCGTGACACGTAGCGTACTTGCGCGGTGCACGACGTGGCTGTTGGTGAGCAAATAGCCATCGGGCGTGAATAAAAAGCCCGAGCCGCTGCCGCCGCGCGCGGAATCGCTACCGGGTGTCCGGCGCTCGACGGCGATATGAGCGACGGATTGCTGGACGCGCTCGAGCGCGCCGATGACGGTTCGCGAATAGGCGTCAAGCAAGATGTCGTCGCTTGGGGCGACGGGGTGCGCGCTGTCAGGCGAAAGGTCGCGAGCGAGATCGTCGATGAAGGAGGGGCGGCTTCCCACGATCAGAATTCTCCGATGAAAGTGGGCGTACATGCAGGTAACAAGACGCAATTTCAAGATCCCGCCGATTTCCAACTTGGCGGGGAAAGCGCGCACCGAGGGTCGGAAGATCCGACGGGCATAAACGTTAACGATTGTCAGGTCGGCGGTGTAATCGTTGATGGCTTTTGGGCGACCCGCGACAATGATCTGGCGGCGACGTCCCCTCGCGCCGTGTAGTTGTAGTCAGTAGTGGCAAGCTCTTGGCCGCGGCCTGTGCCGCGGCATTTTTTTGTCTGCGAATTTATCTGTGGGATCGCCATCGCGCGCCCAAAAAGAAAAAAGCCCGCTCCCTGGCGGGCTAATCCATGCTCGGGTTACATGGCGAGGTTAATCGGCGATGCCAGGCGCAGCGAAGGCGGCTAGCAGGTTTGACTGGGCAGGCGAGGCGGGCGCACTCAGGCTACAGCGCTCATTGCCTGAAGGTGCTCCATTTTTGGCACTTGTTGCCACTCTAATGCGCCGGCGAAGTGTGAACAGCTATCACAATGGATAGGGCGCGGGGAGGCTTGCACGGCCAGTTCGCCGAACCTTGCCAGCCGGCGTGTCCAGCCCTCGCGACGGATCATCGGCAGGCTGGTGTCGGGACATAGCGTGGACCCGCGCCGGTGGCGTGCTTAGCGTCGCCAGCCATGGCCATAATAGCCGCCAAAGCCGACCCCAATATCGACCGACGGGGCTGCATAGTAACCGGGCGCATAGCCATATCCATAGGCGGGCGCCGGTGCGTAGGCATAAGGCGGGGCGACAACGCAGCCGGAGAGGCCCGCGAGCGCCATGGCCAGCGCGATTGCACAGCAGAGTCGGATTGTCTTCATCGTTTTCTCCCAATGCCCGTATTGTCGGTGGGCGCCTCGTTGGAAAACGAAACGAGTTGTGACAGGAGTTTACGAAGCCACACAACCCGCGCGGCGGGCGGCGAGGGCGGACGGTTTCTATGCACGCTGCGTGATTCCACGTTACTGCTTACACTTGCTTTCGATTCTTTACGCTTGCAAATTTTATGGGAACTTACGATGCGCTATTTCCTGGACGGCTTTTGGCGAAATAGCGTGTCTTTATTTTAGTGACAGACCGCATTCATATGATTAAACCTGCGGAATGGCCCACAATAAATGAATACTTTTGATTTAGTCATTCTGACTTTTCTCACACAAATCCATCTCCCGGCTATCGCCGATCACGCGATACGGGTAATTGCGGGGCTTTATACTTTCAAGGGCTTTTTGCTGATCCCATTGCTGTGGTGGATCTGGTTTCAGCCTGGTGAGCGCCGCGAATGGCGGCGCGAAATGGTGCTCGCGACAATAGCGAGTGGCTTGATCTCGCTTGCGGTCGGCCGTTCCATGGCGCATTTTCTGCCGTTCCGGGAACGACCGATCTTCAATCAGGATTTGCACCTGCACTTCGCCATGGAATCGTTGCGCGATAGCGGACTGACCGGCTTCAGTTCCTTTCCGAGCGACCACGCCATGCTATGGGCCGCAATCGCCATGGGGATTTTTCTGGTTTGGCGCATCGTGGGCGTGTTGGCGCTTTTATATACGGCGATCTTTATCTGCCTGCCGCGCGCGTATCTCGGCTTTCACTATCCGACTGACTTGCTGGCCGGCGCTGCGATCGGCATTGTGATTACCTGGGTCTTGACGCGCGACCCCGTGCGCGAGCGCACCGCAGCGCCGGTGCTGCGCTGGACGATGCGCTACCCGGGGCCGGCTTCAGTGCTCGCGTTCCTCGTGTGCTTCGAGCTGGTTACGCAGTTCAACGATCTGTTAATGCTTGCCCACTCGGTCGCGAAAGTGATATGAGCGGTGGGATGACGCGTTGGCGACCCCGCGCGGCGCTCATTCCTCGCACCGAACGTCCTGTTTGCGCACGACGATGATCACGGGGTAGGTCCCGCGCTCGAGTTCCACGCGCGTGACCACCGACATTGTCGTGTCGCCGCCGTCGTCATACACGCTCACTCGCTCGTTGCGCAGGCTGACCACGCCAACGCAGCCGGACGTGCGTCCTTCCTCGGAAACCTGGCACTGGATGGGATTGTCAGCCAGATAGCGATATTTGTTGTCGCTCGACTGGTATTCGCGAAAGCTTTGCGGTGATCCACCCACGCCGGTGACATATCCGATTGCGCACGATTCCTTCGGGACGTCACTGGTCGTAGATGTGCCTGCCGCTGCGAATGCGCTCGCGGCTGCAATGGCCACGGAAAAAAGCGATACGACAATGCGTTTCATTGAGCCGTGTTTCATTGGGTTGACCTTGGGCAGCGGGAGACGAGGGTTACTTTCCGATACAAAACCGGCTGAAAATCACCCCAAGCAGATCATCGGACGTGAACTCGCCAGTGATCGAATTGAGCGACTCTTGCGCGAGCCGCAGCTCTTCGGCAAAAAGATCGAGCGCCTGGGCGTTCTGATCCGCGTGCGCCGCGGCCTGCGCAAGATGTTCACGCGCCGTACGCAGCGCGATCAGATGGCGCTCGCGCGCGAGATAGACGCTTTGTGCATCGGCCTGCCAGCCCGCGATGCGCAGCAGTTCGGCGCGCAGAAGTGCAACGCCGTCACCTTGTTTTGCCGATAGGCGCACCTCGCACACGTCATTGCCATCGTTCGCCTCGCGCTGGGTCACCTCGGGCGCAACACCGGTCAGATCCGTCTTGTTGAGCACGCGCACGACGGGCACACCTGCGGGAAAGCGTCCGGCAATCGCATCGTCTTCGGCGGTCATGCCAACACGCGCGTCGAGCAGGTGCAGCACCACGTCTGCTCGACCGATCTCGCTCCAGGTGCGCTCGATGCCGATCTTCTCGACTTCGTCTTCGGTGTCGCGCAGGCCCGCCGTGTCGATCACGTGCAGCGGAATGCCTTCGATCTGGATCGTCTGCGAAATCTTGTCTCGTGTCGTGCCGGCAACCGGTGTGACGATCGCGAGTTCGGCGCCCGCTAGCGCGTTGAGCAGCGATGACTTGCCCACGTTGGGCTGCCCCGCGAGCACGACCGCGAGCCCTTCGCGCAGCAGCGCGCCCTGGCGCGCCTCCGAAAGCACACGATCGAGCTGCGCCCGAATCTTCGAAAGCTTGCCGCGCGCGTCGGCGGCCTCCAGGAAATCGATCTCTTCCTCGGGGAAATCGAGCGTCGCTTCCACGAGCATGCGCAGCGTGACGACGTCGTCCACGAGCGCGTGGATGTCGCGCGAGAACGCGCCATCGAGCGAGCGGCCCGCCGAGCGGGCGGCAGCCTCGGTGCTGGCTTCGATCAAATCGGCGACGGCCTCGGCCTGGGCGAGATCGAGCTTGTCATTGAGGAACGCGCGGCGCGTGAACTCACCGGGCTCGGCGAGGCGCAAGCCGAATGCGCGGCCCGCATCGATACAGCGCTGCAGGACGAGTTGCAGCACGATCGGGCCGCCGTGGCCCTGCAATTCGACCACATGCTCGCCCGTGTACGAATGCGGCGCCGGGAAGTAGAGCGCAATGCCGCGGTCGAGCACCGTGCCCGCGCCGTCGAGGAACGGCACATAACTCGCATGACGTGCACTCAAGGTCTGGCCGGTCAGCGCCTGCATCACCATTTCGGCGGCGGCGGCACCAGCCCGGCCGGCCGAGATGCGCACCACGCCGATCCCGCCGCGTCCGGGCGCGGTGGCAATGGCGACTATGGGATCGGTATCGGCGGCGAGCATGGCGGACTGGTTCAACGTGATTCGACGAGGTTAGGTACAGCCGGTTAAGTGCGGCTTGCGATGTGCGGGCGGTTGTGAAGGGCTGGCGAAGTGTCGCGGAAAGCGGCGTGCCGAAGTTGCGCAGCCGCGCCCGAAGAAGTGCGTGGATTGTAACGCGAGGCACGCATGCAACTCCCACGCCGGTTACACCAAGATCTAATCCGCTCTTATCTCAATTTAGATAAGATTTGTCTTGGGACAAAACTGATCATCTTGAGAGCAAGGGTCCTGACGACTAGCAAAAAGGCCGAGCGGAATGCGTATCTAACGATATCGCAACATTCTTGCGCTGCCTGCATCTTCGGGCGATATGTAGCCTTTTTGGGCTATGTATAGCTCAAATGGTTGCTAACTTCGGTGAAAGCTGGTTGCACAATTTGAAACATGCCGACCATCGAAGAAAAAGCCGCCTTTTCCGAACGTCTCAAGTTCGCCATGAAGCGCGCTCCGGAAAAGCTGCGTGGCAGCACCGACCTCGCCAACAAGTTCAACCTCCGCCATCACGGCGAGCAGCCTGTGTCTCCACAAACTGCTCACAAGTGGCTGAGCGGCCGCACCATTCCCACCAGTGACAAACTGGACACGCTTGCAAAATGGTTTGACGTGGATGTGCATTGGCTCCATTACGGACCGTCGCCGGGCAATGTCACGGGCGCCGTTCCCTTGCCGCGCAAACACGACGAGAAATATCCGCTTTCCGAAGAAACGCTCGAACTGGCTTCGAAGATCGAGGCGTTGAGCGTGCATCACCGCTACCTGGTTGAAGAACTGGTTTCGCAGTTTTACGGCACCGGCAAGAAGATCTAGCCATCAGTATCGCCTGATCGCGCTTTGGCGCGGCAAGCAGACAAAGCGCCGCATACGAGAGGCGCTTTCGTGGCGCTTGCAACAAAAAAGCCGCCCGGTTTGAGCCGGGCGGCTTCATTTTTTGCGCGCCACGTTGTGAGGCGAGGGCGGCGGTTCAGCGCCGCCCCTGTGCTCAGGCAGCGTCCTTCTTCGGAGCAGCCTTGCTTTTGCCCATCATGCGCGTGATGTAGTACTGCTGTGCGATCGACAGCACGTTGTTCACGACGTAGTAGAGCACGAGGCCGGCCGGGAAGAAGAAGAACATGACCGAGAACGCGATCGGCATGAACATCATCATCTTGGCCTGGACGGGATCCGGCGGCGTCGGGTTCAGCTTGGTCTGCACGAACATCGAAACGGCCATCAGGACCGGCAGGATGAAGAACGGATCCTGCTGCGAGAGGTCGTGAATCCAGAGAATCCACGGCGCGCCGCGCATTTCCACCGACGAGAGCAGCACCCAGTACAGCGAGATGAACACCGGAATCTGGATTACCACCGGCAGACAGCCGCCGAACGGATTCACCTTCTCGGTCTTGTAGAGCTCCATGAGCGCCGCGTTCATCTTCTGCGGGTCGCTCTTGAAGCGCTCGCGCAGCGCCTGCATGCGCGGCGTGATCTCCTTCATGCGCGCCATCGACTTGTAGCTCGCGGCGGAGAGCGGGAAGAACACGGCCTTAATGAGCAGGGTGAGCAGCACGATTGCCCAGCCCCAGTTGCCCACATAGCTGTGGATCTTCTCGAGCAGCCAGAACAGCGGCTTGGCGATGATCGTCACCCAGCCGTAGTCCTTCACGAGTTCGAGACCCGGCGCGATGCTTTCGAGCATGCGTTCTTCTTCCGGACCGGCGAAGAGGCGTGCCTGCACGTTGTCGGTCGCGCCCGGCGCGATCGTGCCGAGCGGCTGCTTCACGCCCACGCGGTAGAGGTTGGTGTCGAACTTCTCGACGTAGATGTCACGCTTGACGCCTTGCTGCGGAATCCACGCGGTCGCGAAGTAGTGCTGCACCATGCCGATCCAGCCGTTGTCGGCCTTGTTCACATAGTCGGCTTTGTTCTTGTCGATGTCGCTAAACGAGATCTTCTGGAAGTGATGCTCGTTCGAGTACACCGCCGGGCCGATGAAGGTATGCGAGAAGCGCGGCGTTTCCACCGGCTCGCTGTCGCGCACGAGCTCCATGTAGAGCGTGGGCGAGACCGGCGTGCCACCGACGTTCTGAACCTTCGTGTCCACGCCGATCACGTAGCTGCCCTTCGTGAACGTGTAGGTCTTGGTGACCTTCACGCCGCCCTTCTCGGGCGACTCGAGACTGATCTGGAACGAGTTGGCGTCGCCGCTCAGCTCGCGCGGGCCGTTGATGGCCGTGTACACGTCGTTGTGGTTCGGGAAGTCGCCACCCAGCAGGCCCGTACGTGCGAGGTACGTGTGATCCTTGGTGTGGTCGAACAGCGTCATGTACTGATCGGGGCTCTTGCCGTCGGCGCTTTCCTTCACGAGCGAAAGCTTCGTGAGCGTGCCGCCGCGCGTGTCGATCTCGCCGTCATAGACATCGGTGCGGAAGTGCACGAGCTGCGCGGCCGCTGCGGCAGGCTGGGCCGTGGTCGCAGGCGCCTGGCCTGCGCTCGTGGCCGGCAGGTCGGATGCGGCGCTACCGTTGCCCGCGTTGACCGGACTCGTCGGCGTCGCGCCGCTGGCTGCGTTCTGCTGGGTTTGCGTCGCGCTCGGGAAGAACATCGACTGGCGTCCATGGTCGCGCTGCCAGTTGTCGAACAGCATGACCGCTGACATGAAGAAGATGACCCATAGGACGGTGCGTTTGATATCCATGCGTTGTCTCAGTGTCGATGGAGTGGCGCGTCAGCGCTTTTTCGGGGGTGCAGGAGGGACCAGGTCGACGCCGCCCGCCGAAAACGGGTGGCAGCGGCATAGCCGCTTCGCGGCAAGGTAAGTCCCACGCGCGGCGCCATGATACTGGATTGCTTCGCGCGCGTAATCCGAACAGGAAGGGTAAAAGCGGCACCGGTTGCCGAGAAGTGGACTCACGGCAAGCTTGTAGAAGCGCAGTAAAGCGATCAGTACCGTTTGCATGGCGTGGCGGCCGGACGGCTCGGCATGGGAATACGAACCTCGGGCCGTGCCGTCGGGCGCGGTCCGCACAGCGGGACTACCGGTTTCGTGCGCCGTGTTCATGAGCCAGCGGGCCGATCGACCACTTGCGGCCCAGACTCATGCATGCGGCGCTTTCCGGCTTCACGAGCCGCCTTGTCGAGCAAAGCCTCGATTTCGGTACGGCACAACGCCTTTAGCGGCGGCGACGAGGCGCCCGGCATGGCCTTGCGATCGAATTTCGTGTGCAGACGCAGCAGCAGGTCGAAACCTTCGAACTGCGC
This sequence comes from Paraburkholderia sp. A3BS-1L, assembly GCF_051125215.1. Taxonomy (NCBI): domain Bacteria; kingdom Pseudomonadati; phylum Pseudomonadota; class Betaproteobacteria; order Burkholderiales; family Burkholderiaceae; genus Paraburkholderia; species Paraburkholderia sp. A3BS-1L. Next base: position 3,314,999 of record NZ_CP120442.1, read on the forward strand.
GCGGCGCACGCGAAACGCCTCGCGGGCGATGCGGCGCACCAGGTTGCGCGTGACCGCGCGCGGCGCGTACTTCTTGCCGATCACGAGCCCAAGCCGCGCATCCTTGCCGGTGGGACGTCCGTACACGACGAAGTGCTCGGTGCGACGCCAGGGGCGCAAACGAAAAACGGATGAGAACTCATCCGTTTTCAGTAGCCTTGCGGCTTTCGGGAAAGCGGCCTGCGTTCGCAACAAGGTGGTGCGCGCGTCGTCCGCTTCTTCCGACAGTTTCACGTCAGGCCCGCTATCTTCGATGGTGGTCGATTCTGCTGATAGCGGTGCTATCGACAAAACTGGAAAGCGGCACGCCTTAGATGGCGAGGCGCTTGCGGCCCTTCGCACGGCGCGCGTTGATCACTTTGCGGCCACCGGCGGTCTTCATACGCACGCGGAAGCCATGGGTACGCTTGCGGCGGGTAACGGAAGGTTGGTAAGTACGTTTCATGTTGCTCTCACTTGTTGAGAATTGACCGCGGCGAGCATCGCGGAAAAAGCAATGGCCGGTGGTACAAGGGATTGGTTTTCGCGGAACCCGCTATTTAATCCCGATTTTCTTTGGTCGTCAATAGGTTAGAGGATCGCGACGTTCGAATTTCCACTGCCGCCGTTCTGTCGCCAATTGAGCAGGCCGCTGCACGATGCGTTGATCCGTCCCTGTGGATAACTTCCAGGGAAGGGGATTTCGGCGTTAGAATCTCGCCTATCCCAAGAATCCTGCATGCCGCTCTGGCCCGCCTGCTTGCCGCAAAACCCTTGCCGCGCGGGCGTCCGGAGCATTTGGTGTCGCCCCGTCAGGGCCTCGTTGCATTTGTGCGACACGAACGGCGGCGACCGCAATGCATGCAAACAAAACGACCACAGCAACTCG